>NZ_QGGH01000004.1 GCF_003148495.1 Mesorhizobium loti | reverse complement strand
TCTGCTCCCACGTAGGCCCTCCGTCTCTCGCGATCGGGGGGATTCTTCGCACATTCACCTCATGCGCCGCACGAGGGGAGCGGCGTGGCGCTTACCGCCGCCATCCTCGCCTTCGGCCGTATTCACCGCTACCTGATTCACCACGTGCTTGCCATGTAATCCGCCAGGAGTGGTTTTCCTGTCTCGGCCGCGATACTGGACCAGATCAACGAGCACAGGGGCGTGCTCGCCACCTGTCGAGCCGTGCTCGCAATAAGGAATTCGCCGCGCTGGATTGATCATTAGTCCGACGGCACGGCGGTCCCCTTAATCCGCCCATTGTTTCCGGAGCTTGGTTTGTCGCCGACACAGCCGCGAGCGTCCCTCGGGTTCGACCGGCCGCCGATGACCGCCGCGAGCCGAATGCGCTTAACAAGATGGCCAATCGCCCGCTCGATTTGACGCATTCACTAGGAGAGTCCCGGCAAGGGCCTGAGATATTGCTGGCTTTCGCGGCGCAGTGACCCATTGAGCCTGATCAGTTCATACTGGCGTAGAACGTACGGGCGCTTTGCGAGGTCCGATGCACGAAAACCTTGTAAAATAGGCAGGCCGAACTGCCCACCTCGCGGAAAATCCACAAGCCCGGTGCCATCCACCCGCACATCAGGGTGCTGGTGCGCGAAATTTCCGTCCATCCGACAGCCGGCGAGCCTTCGATCACAGTTCTACGATCCGTCTGGTCGAATGGCGGCATCTTCTGAAGCCTTATTGCAGCCCTAGCTTCCTCTTCAGTTCCGCGTTCTCTGTGCGCAGGCGTTCCGCGAGCAGGCTCTTCAATCGCTTGTTTTCTTTCTCGAGGGCGACCAGGTCCTTCAGATCGTCGCCATCGGATCTAGGCGCCGCGGCCCTCTTCCAGTGATAATAGGTCTGTTCCGATATACCGGCCTGCTTTACGGCGCTCTTGAGAGTGGTGCCGCCGCTGATCGACGTCTCGACCTGAGCGAGCTTCTGGGCGCGCTCTTCTCCGGAGTAGACCTTCCGGGCGCTCCGCACGGCCGCTGCTGTTGCTGTTGCTTCCTTCGCCGGGGACGCCGTATTGGCGCCATTCTTGCGACCGGGCTCAGTCTTTGCCTTCCGCGACGGTGGGGTTTTCTTCTTCGTTTCAGGCGTCCTTCCTTTGGGAGCGTGTTCGGTTGCAGTTTCTACTGATTCAGCGTCTAGGGGATTTGCCATGAGATACTCCGCTCGCGGTTTGTGCGCGTGTTCAGCATCAAGGGCTATGACATTAGAGTCAATCAGCCGACGATTTGGCAGATCCATGTCTTTGAGCTCCTCCCTTGTTGTGTCGGCTATAGCTGCGGAGAGATCGACATCGCTCCAGATGGAATGGCCCCGTTTTTGATAATTGCGCTTTTGTTTAACCTCCACAGTGAAGGGTCGGGTCTGCCGCCTCATAGTTTCTTCCTTGTTGGAACGAATTGCACAGGAGGTCGCGGCTGACGAAGACTGAACAACTGGCGCTTCCTCTGTTGCGCCGAGCTATATGGATGAGATAGCCCGAGAGCAAGCGGCACTTGCGGTGTGCATTGACAAATGCTCGAGCCACGTCGCTGGCTGGTCGCAGCTTTGTTTTCATATCGGTGCGTTTGCAGAGCTGCAACAGCTGCTCGCGCGTCGCAACGCCATCGAGCACGTTTTGAAGGAGGTGGATCTGAAGGCATCCGGTTTCTGCCGGGCGCACGCCAACGCCGCGCGGAATGTTGTCCGCGATGGCTCGATCAGGTGGTTGCGAGCTTGGCAGCGAATCTAAGGCGGGGGGTGCATGCAGCGACATATCACGACACAGTCGGCTAGTCGGAGCGTCTGATCGACGTGGCCGGCAAGGCGGTCATGCTGTCGTGACGCATGTGGGCGTCGACGGGTCAGGTTTTCATTTGGCGTTTCAATTGAATTCGGAAATGAAAGTCCCCCTAGCTTTCCAGTTGGATAGGCCTCGCCGGAAGTCATGATCGTCTCGTCCCAGTGAAGGTCGCAATCATTCGTGATTGCGACCTTCGCTAGCCAGCTCCGGCCAATCATTGCGGGAGGATATGCAATACAGGTCGAGGCGTTGTCGGCGTTTCGGCGGGTAAGACGGGATAGGCGACCTCCGGTACTTTTCCGGTCAGCGAATTAAGGAAGGCAACGAGCAGGTCGACTTCTTTTTCCGTCAATTCTTGGCCGAGCTGGGTGGTCCCCATAATGGCGACGGCCTGTTTCAGATCCCAAACCTTGCCCGAATGAAAGTATGGCGCGGTGAGTGCTACGTTGCGCAACGGCGCCACGCGGAAAACATAGGAATCGTCGGCTTCATGGGTCACGGCAAATCGGCCTTTGTCGTTTTCCGGCAGGACATCGGTGTTGGGCTTTTCAACGAGGCCGAATGGGGAATAGCCCTCCCCACCCACGTTGATACCGCCGTGGCAGGACGAGCAGCCTTTGTCCATGAAAAGCGTCAGGCCCTGTTTCTGTTCGGAAGTCATAGCGGCGTCATCGCCGTTGAGGAAGGCATCGAAGGGCGCCGGTGTGACCAGTGTCGCCTCAAAGGCTTCGATTGCCCTGGCGACGTTTTCGAAGGTGACGCGATCGGCTTCGCCCGGGAAAGCTGAATTGAACCACTCGACATATTGCGGCATCGACTTGAGCGTGGCGATGAGTTGACCTGGTGTGTTGGCCATTTCGACAGCGGCTTGGATCGGTGCCTTGGCCTGAGCCTTTAGGTCTTCAGCACGACCATCCCAGAACTGCGCGATGTTGAAGACAGCGTTCAGTACCGTCGGCGCGTTGCGCGGTCCCTTCTGCCAACCATGGCCGATCGAGCTTTCATGATTGTCGTCGCCCCCGGTGGCCAAGTTGTGGCACGAATTGCACGACAAGACGCCTGACGCCGAGACGCGTGGATCGAAGAACATTGCCTTGCCCAGGGCTATCTTCTCCGGTGTGATCGGGTTGTTGGCGACTGTCGGCGTGATGGATGGTAGAGCCTTGAAGGTGGCCCGTGCTGTTTCTCTGAGGTATACGGGGATCGTTTGCGCAGCAAAAGCGATGGCCGGCAACGCGACAGCCACCGTAGTGAATAGGATTTTCACAAGTGATCTCCCTGCGTTTTGCACGGAAGCCATTGTTGATATGCGGTTCGTGAACGCTTTGCGCTAAAGGCGGCAATCCTCTTTGCATAAAATCGATTCTGACGCGGACCTGACATATTGTCTTCCTTCGTTGCATTGCGCGATGTCACCCACGATGAACGCCAGTCGGTATCTCCTGTCGCCTCTCGAGAAGCATCAAAAGTCGTGCCAACTGAGCAGAAGGAACCTCCGGGGGATTTTCTGGTCATCATTCAATAGGTTGAAGGAATTCGCAGCAAAGCGCAGCCCTACTCCGGTGTCGCGGATCTGACAGCCAACAGTCGGGCTGAAACAGAGAGATGTTGGTCCCTCAGCGTCTTGTCCGATGGGCACCCGGCCTCCTGCATGGGCGGGAGGGGACCACACGGTATTAAAGCTCAAGATGAACGCCGCCGGCAAGCATCGCTAGACAGTCCCCGCAGATACTTTGACGCTGGTCCGCGAGCTGGTGCGCCTAGTGCCCGACCGCCAGATCGCGGCTCCTCAATCGCGCCGCAAGCCGACGGCGCGTTAAAGCGGCCGCGCAATCATCGATGTGAGCGTGATGACGGCGCTGCACTGTGTCGTCGAATTGTGGCCACTGGAGCAATCCTCGTAAAGCGAGCCAAGGTTCTTGATCTAAACGGCGGCGGCCGCCATATTAGCGTAGCGCCTCTCACACGTTCGAGAGTGATCGCATTTTTGGATGCCGCCGGCTCGGGCTGTTTCGGCATCCTATTTCAACATCGGCCGCCGCTTGTTTCGAGTTATCGAATGGCCGTTCTCTGCATTTGGAGGCAAAATGACCGCAACGCCTTTCGCGCTGCCCGAGGCAGTGCTTACCGCAATCTCAAACGGAAAACCCGTAATTCAGGCATGTCGGGAACATCTTGGCTATTCGACCGAGGACGTTGCCGTGACCAGCGGTCTGACAGTCGAGGAGGTCGGGCTGATCGAATCTGGCCATTGTTTCGACAAGGGCTATCGCGATCGGATCGCTCGGGCGCTTGGCTTGGCTGAGAGTATCTTCGATGAAATCTGGGGTATCCCGAACGCTGCCTGACGTCGGCCTCTGAAGATTACCCGCCGCCTGCTAGGTCGGATCAAAATCCCAAGGGTATATCAATACCCTTACGGCGGCGGGGCGGTGGCAGAATTCTTATTTCTACGGAATCGATTCGCTCTGCGGAAGATCGGCCTCATGCTGGGTGACACGGATGTAACCTTGGCCCGCACGAGAGGCCAGATCTGTGGATAGAGAGAACCGGCTAGCCGGTTGATGGTACGAGGGCATGTGGACAAAATATCCCTACCCGATGGTGGCGCCGAACTACGGCACAACGATCAGCGCTTGCGAAGTCGAGCGCTTAGACGAAAGATTTCGGCGAAACCACCCGAGGCCATCAGGAAGGTTCGTCACGATGAAAGCGATCCCTTGCCCGTTCTGCACAAGCTGCGAGGTTAGGCCATATGAGACGGACGAGGCGCGCGTTGTGATGAAATGCGAGGACTGCGGTGCATCGGGGCCGGTCTGCATCGACGAAGTCAACGCCGTCGAAAGCTGGAATTACCGTCCATCTGCCCAGCCCGAATAGGATTGTCCACGTGGCATGGCGATAGCGATGCGCCTACGCCTAATGGCCCCGGTCCGTCACCGGCGCGCAGGAGCGTATTATCTTCGTCAGCCAGTGCCGCGTTTCTCTTCCGAGCCCGCCAGTCAGGCCCGGCGCATGCTGGCCTACCCCGTCAGAGCGCCAGGCCGCTCATGTCGCGCCTGCCGTACATGGCAACGAACCTTATCGCGCACCTGATCGACTGATTTTGCCGATCACCTTCCGCAACTCGAGCGGCTGTAGCCGCATGCCGTTGCAGCGGATGCGCAAGTGTCGTCTGACAATCTCGCCGGAAAACTGCCATCTCAACAATTCGGCCAGCCTATTGTTCGACATCGCTCACTAGCTATACTCATAAAACCTGTTCTGGTTTGCCCGCCTTGCCTAGCCGCCGGTCGCCTGACAGCCCAGTGCCGACGCAGGTTCGGTCTGCCAGCCACCGTAGGGCATGTGACGTTGGACTGTCAGGTTCGACCGTATACGTCCTCAAGCCGCACGATGTCATCTTCGCCGAGATACTCGCCGCTCTGGACCTCGATCATCACCAGTCCGATATTGCCGGGGTTTTCGAGCCGGTGTTTGTGGCCGCAAGGGATATAGGTGGATTGATTGGTGGTCAGGAGTAGCTCCTGGTCGCCGTTGACTATTTTCGCAGTGCCGCTGACCACGACCCAGTGCTCGGAGCGGTGATGGTGCATCTGCAGGCTCAAGCGTCCGCCCGGCTTCACCTCGATGCGCTTGATCTTGAAGCGCTCGCTTTCCTCCAGAACCGTGTAGGTGCCCCAGGGCCGGTGCACGGTACTGTGAAGCAAGTGCGCTTCATGTCCCGCAGCCTTGAGGCCCTCGAAGAGTTTCTTGACGTCCTGGACGCGATCGCGGGATGCAACAAGCAATGCATCTGGGGAATCCACGATCACCAGGTCGCTGATGCCGACGGTGCCGATGACGCGTTTGTCCGAGCTTATGTAACTGCCCACGGTGTCGACCACATGGACATCGCCGCGAATCCTGTTGCCGCTCGCGTCAGCGGCGACCAGTTCGGCCATTGCGTTCCAAGATCCAATGTCGTTCCACCCCATTTCGCAGGGAACGACAGCGAGATTGTGGGTTTTTTCCATCACCGCATGGTCGAGTGAAATACGCGGCGCCATGGCGAAGTGCTCAGATGAGAGTTCGACGCTGGCAACATGTTCGCCGTGGCTGACGCGAGCGTTATCATAGCTATCGAGAACGGCATCGATCACCTCCGGGCAATGCGCAGCCATTTCGTCGAGCATGACCTGTGCCTTGAAGCAGAAGATGCCGGCGTTCCAGAAGAAACGTTTGGACGCGACATAAGATTTGGCAGTCTCGGCGTTCGGTTTCTCGACGAACCGGACAACTTTCTCACCGTCGGCCTCGATGTAGCCGAATGCGGTGTCTGGCCTATCCGGGGTTATGCCCAAGGTTGCGATACGCCCCTGCTGCGCCTGTTCGATTGCCCGGTTCATGGCGGTTTGAAATGCGGGCAGATCACCAATCATATGGTCGGCGGGAAAAATACACAGAACAGCATCGGGACCCTGTGTTGCCTTGGCATGGACGGTTGCCGCAGCGACGGCGGCGGCGGTATCCCGACCCTCAGGCTCAAGCAGAAAGGTGCGTGGCAAAACAACGGAATCCAGCTCGTCAAAAACGTCTTTCGTAAGGAAGAGGTGCCCCGTGGACGTCACGGTAACAAGCTCCACGACATGCTGCATCGAAGCGGCGCGCAACACGGTGTGCTGGATGAGCGAAAGTCCATCCGCCACCTTGAGGAAAGGTTTGGGGTGCGATTGCCTTGAGGCGGGCCAGAGCCGCGAACCAGCTCCACCGCTGATGATGACCGGAACCACTTTCATCAAAGGTCCTCTATCTCGTCTGTAAGCGCGAATGCCTGTGCCCCTTGCAGCGTCGAGGCGACGATCGCCATGGCCCTGCTCTCGGTCGAAGCTTCCGAGTAGCAGCGCAGTTCCGGGGCATTGCCGGAAGGCCGCAGATGTATGATCTCACCTGAAAGCATCCGCGCCCTGAGGCCATCGGTTTCGTCAACTTCGGCGACGGTCCCGAACGAGGCAAGAAAGTGCTGCAGTGCGTTCCGGCTTGCGAGATGATCCATCAATCTGCGTGAACTTTCCGCAGGGAAGTTCTGAAGCCGGTCACTGGCGCACACAGGAAGATTCCAAAGCCCGCGCAGTCGCGACAGCTTCTTTTTTGTCGACGCCATGGTACCGAGGACGGCCAGGATCGGGAGGAATGAGTCCCGCGTCGGCAGTGCAGTCAATGTCTTCCCATTCACCGCACAATCCGAGCCCAGCAGAAAACCACCATTGGCCTCAAAGCCGACGATGACGCCGCCGGCGCCGTGTGATGCTTCCATTGCTTCAATGACAAATGGAGACCCGACTTTCGTCCTCTGGACCGCGAAACCAAAGGCCTTCGAAATTCCCGAATTGGAGGTCACTGGCGTCACGATCGTGTCTGCCTTCAGGAAAAGAGCCGTTGCAAGCCCAACCAGGTCGCCGCGAAGAAGATCGCCATTTTCATCAGCGACGAGTGGCCGATCACCGTCCGCATCGGTCGACACGATGGCATCGAGACCGAATTCGCGGACCCACTTCTTCAATTTTGCGATTGTTGCTGCGTCCACGGCTTCGGTATCGACAGGTACGAAGGTCCCGGTTTTCCCGACGGCGACCACGCTGGCACCGAGCGATCGAAGAACCTGTACCAACAGTTCCGCCGCGACCGAACTGTGCTGATAGACACCAAGTCTCATGCCGGAAAGTGAGCCCGGCTCCAGCATGTCATGGGCGCGCTCTCGATAAGACGCGATCGCTTCTTCACGGTGCATAGGCCACGTCGTTCCCAGACAAGCCGTTGGTAAGCAATACGCAATTGATCTTTCGGCTACAAAGCGCGTAATCGCGGCCTCATCCGCCTTGCTGATTTCACCATTCGGGCCATAGAATTTGATGCCATTGCGATCGGCTGGAATGTGCGACCCGGTGACCATAAGAGCCGCCGCGCCGTGTTTGCATGCATATAGTGCCAGGGCAGGCGTAGGTATGGTGCCGCAATCGATCGGCTGGAAACCATTTGCGGCCAACCCCGCCATGCAATTGTCGGCTATCGCCTGACTGCTGTCACGTAGGTCGCGGCCTATGAAGACCGAACTATTCGGCTGAACCCGGCTGGAAATCAAACGCCAAGCGAAAGCTTCGGCATAAAGTCCGCTGGCCTTGCCGACCAATTCCGAAGCCAATCCTCGAACGCCGCTTGACCCGAATTTCATGATTTCGCTTTGTTAGTGGACAGGCAGGGTGGGGTCATGTTGCAATGGGCTAGTACGGTGTGGCGTAAGGACCCCTCGGAGTTCCGCCGAACAGCAGGGCATCCACTGGCACAGGGACATCCACAGTTCTCCTTCTATTGGAATCTTTTGGCGCGCTCATCTAATGATCAAGGCAGTGGAGTGATCGATCGGTGCCTGCCGGTATTTCGCTATGCAGCATCATGACAGATCCGTAAACTTGGTTGTTTGGATGGAATGCATCCATGGCATGGATAGGGCTAGAAGGCCGTCTCGATCAGCGCAATGGAACCGTGTGATTCTTAGGTATTTGGATTAAGGTCAGCCAGAGCGCTCGCCGACCATGGCATCGCCTAGGGCGCTAGACCCAAGAAGCAGGAACCGATGCTTGGATCAGCTGGGGCGACGATCAGCGCCGACAATGTCTTTCCTTGCGACGCTTTCGGTCTAGGAAAGTTGTTCTGGAATTGCGTTCGATCAAGGCCCAGCGCAAAACCTTGATGCAGTCGTCGCCGCCGCAATCTTCGCCTTCGGCTTTGTCTACATCCATCCGTTCGAGGACGGAAACGGCCGCATTACCTGATCCACCACGTCCTTGCCATGCACCGCTTCAATCGCCGGGAGTGGTGTTCCCGTATCGGCCGCGATCCTGGACCAGATCGACGAGTACAGGCGTATGCTGGAGAGCTATTCGAAGCGCCTTCTGCCATTGGTCGAATGGGAACTGACGCCGCAATTCAACGTCCGCGTGCTGAATGACACCGGGGATTTCTACCGATACTTCGATGCAACCCGCACGCCGAGTTTCTTTATGCCTGCGTTCGGCGGACGATCGAACGGTGCCTTCCTGACGAAACAGCTTTTCTGCAGCGCTACGATCAATTCCGGCAACAGGTGAATGCCTTTATCGACACGCCCGAGCGGCTGATCGATCTGCTCTTCCGTTTCCTTAACCAGAATGGTGGCCCCTATCGAGCCGCGCCCTCGGAAAGGAATTCCCCGCTCTGACCAATGACGAAGCGCGGGCGGCTCGAGGCGATCTATGCGCAAACCAGAAAACGGCAAAGCACGCGGCAGAAGCCTTTCACTGGGACTGCCGGTCGACCCTTGCGTTGTCGCCGAAACTCGGGACGTCATGTTCTGGGGCAAACTGGACAAGCCGAAGGTGTGTCAGGAATGCTGCTGCGCCACGGCAGTGATTTCTGCATCGTCTGTACGCCTATATACGCAGTGCCGGCCTCACCCCCCAGCGGTGGGAGATGCGCGACAAGTCGCGTGCAAAGTCATCTTGGGGACCCTGACAACAAGGTACGTGCGCTCAATCGCGTCCACCCCATTCACAAAACCGGCTCCGTGGAGTAGTGGGAACGCAGAGAAATCTCCGGTCGCAGCCTTACCCGGTCAAAACAAGGACTCAAACCATGAATGCCCTCGTCATCTGCTCCGGCGGATTGGACTCTGTTTCGCTCGCTCACAAGGTGGCGACCGAGCAGAAACTCATTGGCCTGCTTTCGTTCGATTACGGCCAGAGGCACAAAAAGGAACTCGGCTTTGCCGCCATCTGCGCCAAGCGGCTGGGTGTTCCGCACCAGATCGTCGATATCCGCGATGTTGGCCGGAACCTGAGCGGCTCGGCGCTGACTGATAATGTGGACGTGCCCGACGGGCACTATGCCGAAGACTCCATGAGGATCACGGTGGTGCCGAATAGGAACGCCATCATGCTGGCCATCGCCTTCGGGGTTGCCGCCGCGCAGAAGGCCGATGCGGTGGCCACTGCCGTCCACGGCGGAGATCATTTCATCTATCCCGATTGCCGGCCCGCTTTTATCGACGCCTTTCAGACGATGCAGAACCATGCGCTCGCAGGCTACGCCGATATCCGCCTGTACGCTCCGTATGTGAATATGTCGAAGGCCGACATCGTCACCGAGGGGGCAAAGTACGCCACACCGTTCGAGGCGACGTGGTCCTGCTACAAGGGCGGTGCACGTCATTGCGGTCGCTGCGGGACATGCGTCGAACGGCGCGAAGCATTCGATTTGGCTGGCATCACCGACCCGACAGATTATGAGGACGCAGACTTCTGGCTCCACGCTATCCAGACAAGGAGCGCGTGATGTTCCGCATTACCAAAGAGTTCCACTTCTCGGCCTCGCATCAGCTCACCTCCTTGCCACCAGATCATCAGTGCGCACGTCTGCACGGCCACAACTACATCGTCGTCGTGGAGCTTTCAGGTGGCGAACTGGACGAACACGGCTTTGTGCGCGACTACCAAGATCTGGCGGCGTTCAAGCACTACATCGATGGGACGTTCGACCATCGGCATCTTAACGACGTGCTGGGGCATGACCATGCCACAGCGGAATACCTGGCCAGGCACTTCTACGACTGGTGCAAGGTGCGGCTACCCGAAACCTCCGCCGTGCGGGTGAGCGAGACGCCGAAAACCTGGGCGGAATACCGGCCATGACTTGCGCCTTGCATCCCGGAATCCGGGTGAGCGAGATTTTTGGGCCGACCATTCAGGGCGAAGGCGTGCTGATCGGCTTGCCGACGGTGTTCGTAAGAACCGGCGGGTGCGATTATCGCTGTTCCTGGTGCGACAGCCTGCATGCGGTGGACCGTCGCTTCCGCCATGATTGGGAGATGATGTCTCCCGACGCGGTTTGGCATAAGGTCATTGCGCTTTCCGGCGGTCAGCCCGTGATGGTATCGCTGTCGGGCGGCAATCCGGCCATCCAGCCGCTTGGCCAGTTGATCGACCGCGGGCACGGTGAGGGCTACCGTTTTGCATTGGAAACCCAAGGCTCGGTGTCTAAGCAATGGTTCGCGGATCTCGACGTGCTGGTACTAAGCCCCAAGCCGCCCTCAAGCGAAATGACGACAGATTGGGCCGCGTTCGACGCCTGCTTAGAGGCGGCGCAGGATAAGCCGCAGATGGCGCTCAAGCTCGTTGTCTTCGACGATGATGACTATGCCTATGCCAAAGACGCCGCGGCGCGCTACCCGCAATTACCCGTCTATCTGCAGCCCGGCAATCACACGCCGCCGCGTCCCGGCGACGAAGACGCGTTCATCGACATGGCCGGTGTGATGAGGCGCATGGAATGGCTGGTTGAAAAGGTGACCCGTGACAGGTGGTTCGAGGCGCGTGTACTGCCGCAGCTTCATGTTCTGCTCTGGGGAAACAAACGGGGCGTCTAGCCGAAGGGGAAGGATTGCCGACGAGCAAGACAGACATCTATAGCAATCTCACCCAACTGGGTGGCAGCAGCGTTGTTCCGGAAAGCCCCGAAAATACCGTGCTGGAAAAGGCACCGAATCCGCATGAGGGCTCGCCTTATTGGGGGCGCTTCACCGCTCCTCTGGAGCGTGACTTGCTCTCGATACTACCATGCTTTTCCGCTGGGTTTGTTTGGTCGCCGATCACCGCTGCGGGACGAATGCGCTTGACAAAATAGCGACGGGCCGTTCAATTCGA
Organism: Mesorhizobium loti; assembly: GCF_003148495.1. Classification (GTDB taxonomy): domain Bacteria; phylum Pseudomonadota; class Alphaproteobacteria; order Rhizobiales; family Rhizobiaceae; genus Mesorhizobium; species Mesorhizobium loti. The sequence goes on along the minus strand of NZ_QGGH01000004.1, from coordinate 595,569 downwards.
TGCATTCACCAGGGGAGTCCCGGCAAGGGGCTGAGATACTGCTGGCTTTCGCGGCGCAGTGACCCGTTGAACCTGATCCAGTTCATACTGGCGTAGGGACGGTGCAAGCGCTTTGCGGGAGTTTACGCCCGAGGTCCTGTTTCGGCAGGTCGGCAGAAGCGTCTTTTCATCCTTCCGGCACAGAACTGGGTCTCCAATGCATGAGCAAAGGAGCCTCACGATGAATGCCCTCACCCCCGCCGTCTCGACGGGACCACTGCCCGCCTCGCGCAAGATCCACAAGTCCGGCGTCCTCCATCCGCAGATCAGGGTGCCGATGCGCGAAATCTCCGTCCATCCAACGGCCGGCGAGCCGCCCGTCACCGTCTACGATCCGTCCGGCCCCTATACCGACCCGACTGTCGAAACCAGCATCGAAAATGGCCTTGCCCGGCTTCGTAACGAATGGATCACAGCGCGCGGCGATGTCGAGGCCTATGACGGCCGAGATGTCCGGCCGGAGGACAACGGATTTGCGACCGGCGAGCGCCTGACGCCGGAATTTCTCACTCGCAACCGGCCACTCAGGGCCAAGCAGGGCAAGGCGGTGACCCAGCTCGCCTATGCGCGCGCCGGCATCATCACGCCCGAGATGGAGTTCGTCGCCATCCGCGAAAACCTCGGCCGCGAGATGCTGCGTGGCAAGCTTGAGCGCGACGGCGAAGCCTTCGGCGCGGCGATCCCAGACTTCGTCACGCCGGAATTCGTGCGCGATGAGGTTGCGCGCGGGCGTGCGATCATTCCCGCCAACATCAATCATCCCGAAAGCGAGCCGATGATCATCGGCCGCAATTTCCTGGTGAAGATCAACGCCAATATAGGCAATTCCGCCGTCACCTCCTCGATGGCCGAAGAGGTCGAAAAGATGGTCTGGGCGATCCGCTGGGGCGCCGACACGGTGATGGACCTGTCGACCGGCCGCAACATCCACAACATCCGTGAATGGATCGTACGCAATGCGCCGGTGCCGATCGGCACGGTGCCGCTCTATCAGGCGCTCGAAAAGGTCAACGGCATTGCCGAGGACCTTACCTGGGAGGTCTACCGCGACACATTGATCGAGCAGGCCGAGCAGGGCGTCGACTATTTCACCATCCACGCCGGCGTGCGGCTGCACTACATCCCGCTGACCGTCGACCGGGTCACGGGCATCGTCTCGCGCGGCGGCTCGATCATGGCCAAATGGTGCCTGCATCATCACCGGGAAAGCTTCCTTTACGAGCATTTCGCGGAGATCTGCGACATCTGCCGCGCCTATGACGTGTCCTTTTCGCTCGGCGACGGCCTTCGTCCGGGCTCGATTGCCGACGCCAACGACGCGGCGCAATTCGCCGAGCTGGAAACGCTCGGCGAGCTGACGCAAATCGCCTGGGCGAAGGATTGCCAGGTGATGATCGAAGGGCCCGGTCACGTGCCGATGCACAAGATCAAGCAGAACATGGACAAGCAGCTCGCCGTCTGTGGCGAGGCGCCCTTCTACACGCTTGGGCCGCTGACGACCGACATCGCGCCGGGCTACGACCACATCACCTCAGGCATCGGCGCCGCCATGATCGGCTGGTTCGGCACCGCCATGCTCTGCTACGTCACGCCGAAGGAACATCTCGGCCTTCCCGATCGCAACGACGTCAAGACCGGCGTGATCACCTACAAGATTGCCGCCCACGCCGCCGACCTGGCGAAGGGCCATCCGGCGGCGAAAGTCCGGGATGATGCCCTTTCCCGCGCGCGCTTCGAGTTCCGCTGGGAAGACCAGTTCAACCTGTCGCTCGACCCCGAAACCGCGCGGTCCTTCCACGACCAGACCTTGCCCAAGGAGGCGCACAAGCTGGCGCATTTCTGCTCGATGTGCGGGCCGAAATTCTGTTCGATGCGCATTTCCCACGACATCCGCGCCGAGGCACAGAAGGAGGGCATGGCGGCGATGGCGGCGAAATACCGCGAGGGCGGCGATCTCTATGTGCCGGCGGGCGAGGCCGGCGCACCGCTCATGCCGGAGGCGCATGAGCCGTCATGAGGGTGTTGATCAGAGGGGCCGGCGTCGCCGGCCTCACCGCCGCCTTCGAGCTCGCCACCCGCGGCGCGGCGGTGACGGTCGCCGAGACAAGGCATAGCCTCGGCGGCAATGCGTCGTGGTTCGCCGGCGGCATGCTGGCGCCATGGTGCGAGCGCGAAAGCGCCGAGCAGCCGGTGCTCGATCTCGGACGCGACGCCGCCGACTGGTGGGATACGGCGACGCCAGGCCAGGTGACGCGGGCCGGAACACTGGTCGTGGCTGCGCCCCGTGATACTGGCGAACTCGAGCGGTTCGCCAGCCGCACGTCGGGTCATCGGCGTGTCGATGAAGATGAAATCGAGTTGCTCGAGCCCGACCTCGCCGGCCGCTTCCGCCGCGGCCTGTTTTTCCCGGACGAGGCCCATCTCGATCCGCGCCAGGCGATGGCGGCACTTCATGATAGGCTGGCGGGGATGGGCGTCGAATTCCGCTTCGGCGTCGATGCCCGGCACATTTCCCGTTTCGATCGCCGGATCGACTGTACGGGGATGGCGGCGGAAGACGACCGACTGCGCGGCGTTCGTGGCGAGATGCTGATCCTGCGCACGCCGGATGTGTCGCTGTCGCGCCCGGTCCGGCTGCTTCACCCGCGCTTTCCGCTTTACGTGGTGCCGCGCACCGGGCACCGTTTCATGGTTGGCGCGACGATGATCGAGAGCCGGTCCACGGGACCGGTGACGGCGCGTTCGATGATGGAGCTTTTGGGCGCGGCCTATGCCCTCCATCCAGCCTTTGGCGAGGCCGAGATCGTTGAAACCGGGGTCGGCATCCGTCCAGCCTTTCCAGACAACCTGCCGCGCGTCGAGGCACGCGGAAACGCGGTCGCGATCAACGGGCTCTATCGCCATGGTTTTCTTCTCGCGCCCGCCATGGCGCGCCAGGCGGCCGGCCTGGTTTTCAGTCAAGACAGAACCAAGGAGCCTGCTCATGAGACTGACCGTCAACGGCGAAGCGCATGAGGTTGCCGCCACCACCCTGGCCGAGCTGCTTGCCGCGCTCGACTATGAAGGCGATTGGCTGGCGACCGCCGTCAACAGCGACCTCGTGCACAAAGCCAACCGGGCGGAATTCCGGTTGAGCGACGGCGATCGGATCGAAATCCTCTCGCCCATGCAGGGAGGCTAGCATGTTCGAGCTTCTCGGGACGATGCTTCCTTCCCGCCTGCTTCTCGGCACCGCGCAATATCCTTCGCCGGCCATCCTTGCCGATGCGGTCAAGGCATCGGGCACGTCGGTGGTGACCGTCTCGCTGCGCCGTGAGATGGCAGGTGGCAGGGCCGGCGAGAAATTCTGGTCGTTGATCCGCTCGCTGGGCGTCAGAATCCTGCCCAACACTGCTGGCTGTCACTCCGTCAAGGAAGCGGTCACCACTGCGAAAATGGCGCGCGACGTCTTCGGTACGAGCTGGATCAAGCTCGAAGTGATCGGCAACCACGACACGCTGCAGCCAGACGTGTTCGGCCTGGTCGAAGCCGCCCGCATCCTGTGCGAGGACGGCTTTATGGTATTCCCCTACACCACCGACGATCTTGTCGTGGCCGGGCGGCTGCTGGAAGCGGGCTGCAAGGTCCTGATGCCGTGGTGTGCGCCGATCGGTTCCGCCCTCGGGCCGGTCAACATCATGGCGCTACGCTCGATGCGCGGACATTTCCCAGGCGTCCCGCTGATCGTGGATGCGGGGCTCGGGCGACCGTCACACGCCGCAACGGTCATGGAGCTCGGTTTCGACGCCGTGCTCCTGAACACGGCGGTCGCCAGGGCGGCCGATCCGGTCGGCATGGCGCGTGCGTTCGGCAAGGCGGTCGAAGCCGGTCGCGAAGCTTTTGGTTCGGGAATGCTCGAACCGCGCGATGTCGCCGTGCCGTCGACGCCGACATTCGGCAGGGCGGTTTTTCATGAAGCTTGATCCCTTCTACCTGATCGTCGACAGCGCTGCCTGGATCGAGCGATTGGCGCCGCTCGGCGTCAGGCTGGTGCAGCTGCGTATCAAGACCATGGATGAGGCCGGGTTGCGCGCCGAAATCCGGAAGGCAAAGGCCTTGTGCGCCGAGCATCAGTGCCAGCTCATCGTCAACGACCATTGGCGCCTGGCAATCGAGGAAGGCTGCACCTTCGTCCATCTCGGCCAGGAGGATTTGCAGACCGCCGACCGCGCGCGAATACGGGCAGCCGGCGTCAGGCTCGGGCTGAGCACGCATGATCATGTCGAGCTGGAAACGGCCATGTTTGCCGAGCCCGACTATATCGCGCTCGGCCCCATCTACCCAACCATCCTGAAGAAGATGAAGTGGGCGCCGCAAGGGCTCGAACGGATCAGCGAGTGGAAGTGCCGGGTCGCGCCGATTCCCCTGGTCGCCATTGGCGGTCTCAACCCTGACCGGCTCGACGGCGCTTTTGAGGCTGGTGCGGACAGCGCGGCGGTGGTGACCGACATCACGCTGAACGACGACCCCGAAGCGCGCACGCGGGAATGGATCGAAAAGACGGACGAATGGCGCTGAGGCGAGAACCGCATGTGCTTGTCGTTGGCGGGTCGGACTCCAGCGGTGGAGCTGGAATTGCCCGCGATATAGAAACGGTTTCCGCCTTCGGGCTGCGCAGTTGTCTTGCCATCACCGCCGTGACAGTCCAGACGCACTCGGCTGTCGAGCACGTCAAGCTTGTGCCGTCGGAGCTTGTCGCCGCTCAGATGCGCGCCGCGTTCGCTGCCAACGCTGTCGCGGCCGTCAAGATAGGCATGATTGGGACATCGGCGGCTGTTGAGGCAGTCGGCGCTGTTTTGGTCAACCGCCAAGTGCCTGTGGTACTCGACCCGGTCCTGGCCTCTACCTCGGGACGCAATCTGCTGGCGGACGATGCCATTAATATGCTGCGCCACGATCTGATGCCGATCTGCCGGCTTGTAACGCCTAACCTGGTCGAGCTGGCTGCGTTTACCGGCTCGTCACCGGCCGCGTACGAAGAAGGGGCTTGTCGTCAGGCTGAAGAGCTATCGAGGACGGTGAGGACCGCCGTACTCGTCAAGGGCGGCCATGCACAAGGAACCCGTTGCGTCGACGTGCTTTTGCAGCCGAACCAACCTGCAGTTCGGTTCGAGGCGCCCCGCTTGCCGCGAGGGATGCGCGGAACGGGTTGCATGATGGCCAGCGCAGTCGCCGCCTCGCTTGCTCTTGGAGCGTCGCTGGAAGCGAGCGTGCGCCAAGCCAAGCAATATGTTTTCGATGCGCTTGCCGGATCGAAGGACATCGGGCCGATTAGCTGATCGGGCCGAACGTATCCAACGCTCCGATCAAGTCTGGCAGGCGATCGTGGGTCTACTGCTAGGACATGAAGGCCCTATCCGAGGGGTGAGAATGCGGCATACACGGTCGCTTTCGCCTATGAACAACACGCCGCTTTGAGGAGGAAGCCGCATGCCTCTGTGCCAACCGGTTGATGGGTCATCCGAAACCCGCACCTAGTCGTCGCTAGCGACAGCATGCCGCTTGGCACGTTGTTGGGTGAGCGAACGTTCGAACCGAGGTTAGCCAACTCGAGCCATAATTGCGGATTGAATCGCCGTTGCGGTATATAGGGAAGCATCTAACGACAGATTCCCAAACGCCGGTTGACAAAGGAGGTAGTTTGCACCTGCCGCTTCCAGCTGATCAAGAAGAGCTTGTCCCGCAGATGCTGCCGTTCCTACTACGCACAATTCCTTCTCGATTGCTGCATCGAAGGTCAGCGGCAGGTTTGGTGGAGTCGGCATGCCATTGAGATCATAAAGGAATTTAAAGCTCTTGAGCCACCGTTCGTAAGCAGGTGCGGCGAGTGAACGTGCATCTGTTTCAGAACGCCCAATCACGACCATTCGGAGCAATCCAAGAAATGGCGCTTGGTCGTCCGCCTCACTGGTGTGCTCTCGACCGGCGCGGAAGGCATCAGTGATTCTTCGAACGGAAGAGGAAGGTCCCACGCACGCGATGTTCATGCCATTCGCAGCGGCCCAGCCTGCCGATTCCGGTCGATTGGTGGCGATCCAAGTCGGCGGATGTGGACGCTGATGAGTTCTTAGCGTCAGCGGAACGCTGTTCAACTCAAAATGGCGACCTTGATACGATAGCGTGCCGCCCTTCAGCGCATTGATAAGAATTTCGCTGGCTTCCGCATAGTGGTTTGGCGCCGCGTCCGAGCCAATCCCGAAGTAACCCAATTCGATCGGGAGCGAGCCGCGCCCTATCCCAAGTTCGAGCCTGCCACCGCTCAATTGGTCCAGCATACAGATCTCTTCGAACGCACGTAGCGGATGATAGAGGGCAAGCAGCATTACCAACGGGCCGACACGAAGGCGCCGGGTTCGCTGGGCTACGCTCGACAGGAACAGATTCGGTGAGGGACCTCTCCCATGTGGGGTACAATGGTGCTCTGCGAGATGATATGCATAGAACCCAAGGTGATCGCACGCCTCCGCTAACATCAGGCGATCTTCGTACTGTCGGGCGATATCGGGGCCGTCCTCGTCCAGATGATCGAAGATGCCGACAGCTAGGCCTGAAGGAAAGGCCTTATCCATGATATTGTCTCCATTTTTGACGCAACAAGTCCGGTTGCTTGCGTATTCCAAGCAATTTAAAGATTTCTCGCTTGTGTAATCGCTCGGATTATTGCCTGCGAAATGCTAAAGCAGAGCCTTAGCAACCTAAAGCGGGGGCCTTGACATATTCAATATTCTACTAATACGACTAGCGGCACGAAGAAACGCATCCATTTGCTCTTTTGTACCGATGCTGACGCGGATGTAGTTTTCCAAACCTTTATCGGGAAAGACGGCAACAAGTATTTTTTGCCTTGCAAAGGCTGATTGCCACCATGAGCCGTCCTGTCCCGTTGGCACGCGGGCAAGCAAGAAGTTTGCGTGGGAAGGGATTACGGAAAATCCAAGTTGCGAGAGCGCGAGCGTCACTCGCCGTCGTTCATGCCTGATGTGTCTGTGGTTGTTTGCATAGGCGGCGCGGTGCGCAAGGACGCTGATACCAACCGCCTGCCCGATCACATTCATGTTGAAGACGTTCTGGATGTTGCGTAGCCTGCCGATAATTTCAGGGTGACCGAAACCGAAACCGACGCGAACGCCGGCGGCAGCATAGCTTTTCGAAAATGTCCTTAAGACCAGAAGGTTCGAATAGCGATTGATGAGGCGTAGACCATTCTCGGGTGCAAAGTCGACGTAGGCCTCATCCAGCACGATCAAGCGGTCCGATTTCGCTACCAGGCGTTCGATATCGGCCACCGGAACGAACGTTCCGGTCGGATTATTCGGATTGGCTAACAGAATGAACTTGGCGTCCTTTGCAGGACCGAAGAGCAATTGCTCCATCGGCAAGGAATGATCTTCGCTAAATTTGATTTCGACAAATTGAGCACCCTGCAACGTTGCAAGTTTGCGGTTGAACGAAAACCCTGGCGACATCATCGCCACGCTATCCCCCGGGCCAAGGAAAGCTCTGTAGACAAGTCCAAGCAATTCAGACGATCCGTTGCCGGCGATCACCTGATCCAGGGAGACGCTGTAGGCATTTGCGGCCGCTTCCCTCAAGCTGATGTTATCGTCTTCTGGATATAGATACTGCCGTTCGAGAGCTGCAATCGCGCTTTGCATTATGATTGCTGGAAGCGGGAACGGGTTCTCATTCGTGTTTAGTTTTACCCAACTTGAACCCGGCGCTGGTCTATCGGATGGGAGAGCATCTAACTGTCTCGCCACTTGCGAAAGAGACGAAAGCACACTCTGAAGTTTTGCATCGGACATGTTTTTCTCCGTTTCAGTCGCAGAGGGAATCCGGGATGAACGATGGTCTAGAGCACATGGCCGACCGACGGTTCGTTCACACCGCCGTTGTCAGCACATTGACCCCGTGAGGTCGGGCGGGCTGTCCTCCCGGGTCGGATTGGCCGGACGCTCAGGTCCGCATCCACTCGTCATCGGGCCAAGGCTCCGCCAACCACCAACGCTTGATTTGTCCCTGATATTGCCTCGGTCGGCCTTTCAAGGACGCTTGATCTGATGCCGTATTTCCTCAGCGGGTATCCAATCTGGCGCGGCGTCAGTCCAAGCAGGCGCCGCCTTTGCCTGCACCGAGCCACATCTCTCCACGGCCGCGATGACACGCTCGCGATTTGACATACTCGCACCGCGGATTTTGACCGGTCACGGGCAAGCGCGAAAAATGCCTTGGCCGTAAGCCGGGGCGCCGCGACGTGTCGAGTGCACAGCGGTGTGATGCCTGGCCATGGGTTTCCTTTCATGAATCGCGACCGTCGACTGACTTCTGCAGGCCGCAACCGCACGTTGATTCACGAGACCGGAATGGGGCGGGCGAGTCAATCGAGCTTTCTTTCATCCGCGAAAGGAAACTCTGCGCTCATGATAGAATTCCATCAGTTTCATATACCTCCGGTAGATGATATCGAACGGCAGAATGTCGGCCCCGGCGTCCCCGCGGTGCCGGTGCTGATGCGGCCGCCACGGCGGCGAACGGCGAGCTTCTCCTCCCGATAGAGCCGGAACAGCTTCTTGTGGTTCACAACCAGGCCCTCCCGCCTCAGCATCACGAGAAGACGCCGGTAGCCGAACCGGCGACGCTCCTGCGCGATCGCCTTCATCCGCTCGCGAACCTCGCGGTCGTCCGGCCTGCTTCCAAAGGTAGTTCTCGGTAGTGCAGTCGTTCCAGCGAACCGGTGTCGACTCTATCGGTCTTCATGTCGCTGACTTATGAAGCATTCCGGCCATCGGATTGTTTGGTCCCACGAGGCCAGAGGAGTGGGTAGGCAGGCGTTCGATGCTGAACGGTCTGAAGAGCGGATGGGACGGCAAACCTAGCCACAGTTGGCGCGAGCAGCGGCCGGCAAACAGGCTTCCGCCGGTGCGCCAGCGCCGCAGTCAAGCGCTTGCGCAGGAAGCTTTCGCGATCCTCGTCGCTACCGGCGACAATCGTCCCTCGCGAGCCTTGATCCAGATAATGAAGGGCGCAAGGCTTGAGTAGGCGAAGCTCGTCAAAGAAGGCGCTCCCTTATGAGCAAACTTCAAATGCCAGATCGTGTTCCCTTCGAAACCTCCCACGCCCCACAGATGCGATCATGCACACTGCGCGTTGATACAAACTCTATAGCCAGGGTGCGAGCCAGCGGCATTGCTCTGCACAGCTGGAACGGGCGGAAAAGCGAGGGAAGCTCCTCGCTTTAGATGAGATCAGCAAGGGCATCCCAGCCGATGGGACGACAGAAGCGAAACTTACTCTTGTGATGTTGGGCAACAGAGGTGGATTTTACGAAGAAACGTACTATTTGCGTCGTGGGCAGGCCAGGAAAATCAAACGTCGCTCAATTCATCCGTTCCAAAAGAAGGAAATTATATGACCACTGTTCTCGAACAAGACAATGCACTGGATATCGTGTCGATAACGGCTGACATTGTCGCCGCCTATGTATCGAACAATCCGGTGCCGGTTGGCGAGTTGCCGAAGCTGATCGGTGATATTCATGCCGCCCTGAATGGCATCGGCACGCCGGCGGTAGAACCTGTGGTAAAACAGGAGCCAGCAGTTTCGATCAAGAAATCGGTGACACCTGACTTCATCATCTGTCTGGAAGACGGAAAGAAATTCAAATCGCTCAAGCGGCATCTTCAGCACTTTAACCTGACCCCCGACCAGTATCGGCAGAAGTGGAATCTGCCTGCCGACTATCCGATGGTCGCGCCGAACTATGCGGCGACCCGGTCGGCCCTGGCGAAATCAATTGGACTCGGGCGCAAAGCGCCAGCGTTCACATCTGCCGCGGCAGAAAAACGGAAACCCGCCGCGCGTGCGGCGGCAGCGAGAACAACTGCGGCTGCAATCAAGTCGCCGGTGAAGAAGGCGCGCAAGTCGCGGGCCAAAGCGTAAGCTGCTGCATCGGACAGAGGCCTAAGGCTGCGCCTGACCTGAACATGGCGAAGCCCCGCCTTGCGGCGGGGCTTCGTGTTTTGTCGGGTCACTCTGCGGTGCGGCGGGACCAGATGAGCGAGAAGTTGCCCTCGGTAGGTCTCAACCAGGCTCGCGTAGATCGGCGCGGGGAAGCTGGGATCGTCGAGCTTGACGGAGTGGTAATCGCTTCTGACGCACGGTGAGGCATTGCTGGGAAAGGGTTGTTTCCACGCCGGGCGTCTGATGCCACGGTGATGCGCTGCGTAACAAGAGTGGTGGAAATTTCCGGCTTTGGCCTTGGTTTGCACCGGATTCCGTTCTTTGACGCGATGACAGTGTGGAATTGCCTGTGCCATAAGGCCAATCGTTGAACCAACTCAGAAGGGATGGAAACGATGGCTGTAAACACGATCGATATTGCCGAACGCCTTGCAGACGCGCACGGCCTCTCGAAAACCCAAGCGAAATCCGTGGTCGAGGATGTGTTGAAGGGTATTGCGGAAGCCGCTGCCAAGGGCGAGGAAATCAGCCTCAATGGCTTCGGCAAGTTCAAGGTACTGAACAAACCAGCACGTGATGGCCGCAATCCGTCGACTGGCGCCACGATCAAGATCGCCGCATCGAAGAAGATCGTCTTCCAGCCGGCAAAGGCTCTCAAGGACTCGGTGAACGGCTGATCATTTAACGACGATACATCTCGTCTAATGGTAACGCGCTGTCCTGTTGGGCGATGGTGTCTCATGCCTAGATCATCCGCTTCTCATTGCTGCCGTTATTAGGTCGAGGTCCCCGGCCGCGCCAATGGCGCGGCCGGAAAATTCTCAACAGAAAGCTAGCCGGAACCGCGCGGCGGCTCCGGCTGTCGCGCATACTCGGCGGCGATGTTGAACGGTTCGCCCCCTCGGCCAGGGCGCTGCTGTCGGCGAGCGCGGCGTTCATCGTGTCCGGCTCGGGGGCTTCCGGCTCCAGTTCGGCAACGTTCACCGAACTGACATCTGAACCTTCCTCGTCCTAATGTTCAGCGAACACCGCAGGTTCCGGGGTCCGCAAGACTGCACGCAGCCATCTAGTCCCGGCGAGCAACTGCTGGGCGGCTTCCGCCATTGGCTGCCTTTTTCAGGTCCGACAGGCTCTCTGCCGCCTCTTCGCTGGCAGCTTCGCGCACGGCGTCGAGTATATGTGCCTTGGTGATGCGCCCGAGATAGGTTTGGACGGTCGACCTCCAATGTGCCGTCATATCGAGGTTGACCACCGTCGCCAGCCGGTTCGGAGTCTCGTGGGCGCGAGGCTTGCGCTCCCAAGGCTGCTTTACGGCGTTGATGGTGAGCGAGGCGCAATGGGCGAACAGCGCCATCACGCTGGCATGGTTGAGTGACGCGATGACGCCCCACAGGTCAGCCACATCGCGAGGCATGTCCGCAGCCCACTCCGCATGTCGATCTGCCAGTGCCTTGCCGCCGCCGTATCCTCGATGCCGTCCGCGTGAGGCAGTGAGCTTCCGCACCCTGATAGAAGGTCTGCCCGGCAAGCTGCGGCCCAGCGGTGCCGTGTCAATGCCTTCTGTCCAAAAGTTCTCAGCCAGATTGCGTGGGACAGCGAACGAAAAGGCAAAATATTTGTTGAGATCGCCGAGTTTAGACAGTCTAGTATCGGCCTAATAATGGAGCCCGATTCAAGCTTGGGCTAGGGGGGAGAATTGTCGAGATGCCAAGTGCAGTAGAAGTGTTCGGCTTCCGTCTGTTGAGACCGATGAACGTAGACGTCAGGGGATATTTCTGCTTCTGTCGTGCGCGAACATCCCTTCAGCAAGGGCTCGCCATCCGAAGGCAAGCACCAAAAACACCAGGGACGGCCCGGCTCATCTGCGCAAACACTTTCTTGGCGAATCGTCGATGAAGAACCCCTTTGGCGGCGACTCGAATAAGATGACGTCCAAACCGTCTCCCGGCAAAACCACGCTTCCAGCCATGGATCTCTCAGACACCCCGGTAGAACCCTTTCTGATTGATACGATTAAGGATCATGAGAGGCTTCGCAGCCCAATCCTCAGTCTTCCAGCTGGCCTCGACTCCAAATGGTTCGAACGCTGGATTTCAGTCTCGAACAGGAGTCTTCGGCTATTCCACAACAAATGGTCATCGAGTGTTACACAATTGACGGGTTTCCGGTGGCCAGAGAATCGCCCTGACGTAGATTGCCTTTTCGAGATGCTGCCTGAAGCGTCAAAATACCCATTCTTTCTTCGACTTTTCGTCTCCGAACTTCAGGTCATCACAGGAAAGGACTCGCAGTACAGAAAGTTGTTGGCTGAGTATCGAGGCGCGTTGCAGAAGGCCAACCTTCGTACTCGGAGAGTATCGCCGGAAGAAGGTGGGGGCAGAAAACAACTCGCGCAGTTGGCGGCGGCCGGCCAATGGGAGATCGTCAGCGCGGTCGTTCTCCTAGATTGGGCAAGCCTTCCCGCTCCTGACAAGGTTCCCGCCATGGCGGAGGTCGCAACGCACTACCCGGCGCTTGCCGATTACATTCGAACAATTATGGCATGCGACTTCAAAGAATTCGATAGGATCCTCCAGGCTGCCAAAACAGCATCACAGGCTGTTCCCCTGTCAGTCGAGAACCCGCAGGAGAACGAGACTTCGAATGTTGACTCCGGGCCCGTCAAATATGCCGCGACTGACAAGCCAGGGGCAGAAGAAACACAGCCGACGGATGTTCTTTCAAGAGAGGCGGCGAACGACCTGGGCGACAGCATGATCGACGACCACGACCCCCTCAGACGCGCATCGCAAGCGTGGGTGGCCGACCTCGCCGAGATTATCAGAACGTCCGAAAGTGCGATTGCCGCCCCGCCGCGCCTGTCGGTCGCGTCGGAACTCGCACGCCTAATAGCCCATGTACATGGGCAAGCAGCTGGCTATGAGGCGGCCCTCGCCAAAGGCGTCAATACGAATGAACTTGTTGGCCGCATGGGTGCCATCCTTGATTTTGTAAGAGCCATGTTCGTCCACATGGAATTAGACAGCAACAGCACAGACGAGAGGATTGCCCGGGGCGCGGAATTGATCTCGCGCGCCCCAAACACAGCTGCCATTGTTGCAATTGAGGCAATTGACGCCGGCATCGCGAAGGCAGAGGCCGCTCAAAAGGATGCCAGGGCAGCGATGGACGACGATGATCGCGCAAAGCTGCTGCCGCGCAAAGAGCGAACCGCTGTGGCTGCAGAGATCATCCACCGAGCCGAGAGCGCGGCAAACCTTGCTCTTGATGAGATCATCGCGGCAGCGGCGGCGCTTACAGATGCAATTCCGGTCGCCTCTCCTCACGTGTTGGAAACGCCGCAGAATGATCCGTTGGACGTACCGGCGACGGATAGGCAAGGTGTTGGGTTCTCCACAATTGTTGAACCCTATCGGCCGACAGCCAGTCCCGCCTCCCGGATCGATCCCCAAGAAGATGTCGCTTCAGAAGCCCTGTCTGATTTTGCCGGAAACGATCAGGTACTAGCCATTCCTGCCATTGCGCCTGTCCAAGCACCTATAGTCGTGCACGATGAGGTCGATCCGCTGCTGCTTGATGCGGTGGGCACAGCTGACACATTATTTGAGCATCAAGAATTCGGGCTCGCCTATCATTTCGTCAGAGCCTGCGAGCGGGTCCTCGGCGAAGGGTCGGGGGTTCCCTACGGGGCCGATGAACTCCGGCTCATCGCTCTGGGCGCGCGGATGGCGGGGCACTCTCGCCACGAACCGGAGGGTTTCCGGGCTTCTTTAAACGCATGCGCGACTGGTCATGACTTTTCTGAGGATGCTGGCGCTCGACAGGAAGCGCGGCGGATCGCCGTGACGGCTGCCGTAATCCCAACTGCACTTTTCAACGTGGTGGACAGTAGCGCGGCGTTCGCAGTTATCGATAGAATCCGGCCTACCGGGAGCTGCTCGGGTTTTTTTCAGCTATACGAGACGCTGGAGGAGAACCGGCGATTGGGGTTTCCCCTCACCGTCGCAAGCGTCAGAGCCGCAAGCGCTGCGAACGCCGACCTTTCCTATGTCGACGAACGCAAGCGCGCGGTAGTTGAGCAGATCAGGGCTCTGCAATCCGCGACATTTCGCTTCGTGCTGGGCCAAAAGGTAAAGCATGCACTGTTGTCCCCGCAAGGGCCGGTAGGGGTACTAAACTCAGCTTTGTCAGGAAGCAGTGGGGCCAATGCGGCTGCCAAGTTCGCCGGGCTGTACAGGTCGCGAGAAGACATCATCGCGACTTTGATTAAGTCGGCCAATGAGGTGGGCAACGGGCAGGTAATTGATGGTGCCGCGCGCGAACGGCTGGTTGCGCTAGTCTCTGATATCTCAGCGCTTAGCTTGGAATACGCGGAGGCCGCCCGCCAAGTCGAGGACCTGCGTTCTGCCGGTGGCAAGATGGCTCTAATACGCCGGCTCATAGACAACTTCATCAAGGGAATCGAACACTTTCGCAATGAAACATCGGCGCCAACGGGCGACTCATTGTTGGATGCGGCCAACACCTACGCGAGGCAGGTGCTGGGGCAGATAGAGAAAACCCTCAAGGGCAGAGCCGTAGCCGAATTCGACCGCAAAGAAGCTAGCCTTGCACTTCATGTTCCGCTGTTGTGGCTACCTGGCATGACTTGGAGTCACGCGTGGACGCCGTCGCCCAACGACGCTTCGAGGCTGATGAGAGCGATAGCTGACGTTCCGTTGCCGAGGATAGTAGGAGACCCGGCAGAGGCGCTTGAGACCGCCATAGATAAACGTTGCAAAGAGGACGCTTTCGTACCGGCGAAGATTCTCCTCTCCTTTGCGAAGCGGTTCGGCTGGGGCGATTCTCGCGTGGAAGACATCCGCGCGAGAATCGAGACAGCCGAGAGCACCCGAAAAGGCCAGCTCAAGGCTAAGCACGAGCAGGTATCCAGCTTGGTCGAAAAAGTTCGGCGCATGGCCCTCGGCAGCCTGAAGGGGTCATCTGAGCTGGAAGAGCGACTCCGCAACGTCCCGCTAGACGAAAAGCCAATAGTTGTGGCTGCCGAGTTCATGCCTGAGGAAATAGAGGGCACACGTGTCTCGGACGTCAATGCTGCCTTTCACCGGTTGGACGACCTGGAAAGGGAGGCTCGAAAGCTCTTAGATGAGGCCAAACGGGAGTTTGTCAAAAGCATCGACGACCTCATTCAAGGCGACAAGATCGATGAGGCCGCTCGGGATAATCTGCGAAGACTTTTAGATACGGACGATCTTGCCACACTCTCGGATTGGATTTCTGTTTTCAGTGCGGATGACGAACGGCGGCCGGTGCTAGGCGGGAACATCGTAAACCCCGCGCTCGACCGGTTCCTCAAGATCTGCGAAAGCACCAAGGGCGTGGATTTAGTGGCTCTGCAGCATTCTGTTGCTGCCGGAAAGGATGACGGTCCCTTCCAGTTTTCCCTTATCGAGGAAGAGCGCCGTGAGGAAATCGGAAGCGCCATCCGTGCTTGGCTTGATTTCAAGCGGAACCTGAGAGGCAATGCCGGTCTCACGCATTTAGGGCCGAAGCTCGTCAGTCTTCTGTCTCAAATTGCGTTCGAAGCACAACTGGTGGACCTCAACAAGGAAAGAACGGATCAGAAAAGGTCCGTATTCGTCGTAGACGCAAAAATGCGCCTGCCACTCGATGCTTCATCCCTGATGCTCCCTGATTTTGGCAGCTCTACCAACGGGGGATGGAGGGTCGCAGCTGCTCCGAACACGGTCAGTAATGTCGAAATCCTTAATCTTGCGGAAGGTGCAGAGCCTCGCGGTGCCATGGTTCTGGTTTTCGGGCACCTTTCGCTTGAGCGACGATACCAGATAAAACTCGAATGCTTAAAACGGAAACGGAAAGTGGTCGTAATCGACGAGATGCTGCTTCTCGCAGCACTTTCGTCGCCCGAGCGGCGGCCCTTGATGCTGTTCGAAATCGCCCAAGCCTTCACGACAGCAACGCCGTACCAAGACTACGGTCGGTCCGCTCAAGTGCCACCCGAAATGTTCAAGGGCCGAGCAAAGGAGTCCGCGAGCATCGTCAATCCATTCGGCTCGTACATCGTCTATGGTGGTCGCAGGCTGGGCAAGACAGCGTTGCTGCGCCACATTTCACGAAACGCTCCAGAACATGCGCTGTTCGCATACCTCGATCTGGTAGACTCGCCGTCGGACCTATTGTGGGAAAGGGGTTCAGAGGTTCTTCTTGACGTGTTCAGCGGCAAGCAGGCAGCAACGGCCGACGAGTTCGAAGCGGGAGTTAAAGCATATCTCGCTGGCGATGACAGGCGCCGAATTCTCCTGATGCTCGACGAGGCGGACAATTTCGTTCGCGACCAGGCATCTGAAGGAATTCGTCACCATCATGTCCTTCGGCTTTTGACCTTGATGGCCGATACCCACCATCGCTTCAAGTTCGTACTTTCCGGTCTGCACAACGTCTCCCGTACCACACGTTCAGAGAACTCCCCTCTGGCTCAAATCTCGAATGACTCGGTCCGCATAGGGCCTCTCGTCTATGGTGATGCCGGCGACGCCGAAGAATTGATAAGGGTCCCCCTGGCGGCGTTGGGCTATGAATTCGCGCGCAGGGAGGATGTTTGGCGCATCCTGAGTTTCGCCAACTATTACCCAATCCTGATCCAAGTCTTCTGCCAAGGACTGCTGACGAATGTCGAGGAACAGCAGCGCCGCACACAACGCGAGCTGAGACTGATCACGACTCAGATGGTCGATACCGCGATGAAGAGCCCGAGCATCAAGGCCGCGCTCTACGGCAGTTTCGAGAAGACGATCCGGCATATCGAGCAAAGGTATGAACTACTGACGTACATCGTGGCCGAGCGGGCACTAATCGACGCGGTCGAAGGCGCCGATGGCGACGGTATGACTGCAAGTGAAGTGTCTGAACGCGCCGGGCGCTACTGGCCAGAGGCATTTCCTACGGGCAGCGACCCTTCGGAAATTGAGTATCTGCTCGACGAGATGGAGGGCTTCGGAATCCTCCGATGGATGCCATCTGGAAGGTGGGCTTTGCGTTCCCGCGTTCTGCTCGATCTCATGGTCGAAGACGAGGAGGACCTGCTAGGCCGCATCTACAGCTTCAAGGGAAAGCCGCTGGAGGCCCCTTTTGATCCTAAAAACAGCCGGACGAAGATTACGGGAACTGGGAAAGCCGAAGTCGAGGGCAAGGTTTCGCCCCTGACCGACGGACAGGAAGCTGAAATCATGTCGCCGGTTCGCGAGCACGGACGCGCCAATGTGCTGTTCGGCGCGCCAATTTCCAACATCGAGCACGTTCGTTTCGCTCTTGAAAGGTCGCGGACAGCCCGAGGCAAGGGTTCGCCGGACGTCAAGGTGGAAATCCGCGGATGGAACCGCAGCGATCTCATGCAGGAGATCCGCAAGGGAAAGCACGGGAACGGCACAAAAGTACTGGTTGTAACCAACCTTACGAACTGGACGCCGGAATGGGTTGTTGATGCTGCGCGTCATCCCAACGTAGCCAAGGGATTGGTCAGGCCACTCTTCATCGGCAACGCGAACCACGCTCTGTCTTGGGCGAAGGCTTACCCGCTCGGATCAAAACCACCGTCCCGAGTTAATGTAGAGATATTGCGGCCGTGGGCACGTTCATACTTGGCGACGCGGCTCGATGGCCTGAATGCCCTCAAGACGGCCACTGTGGACAAGATTCTCAAAACCACGGGTGGATGGAACGAACCTTGTCAAACAATATTTGCACACGCCATGACTGGTGCGCAGCTGGAAAAGGCAATTAGTGAGGCGGCTTCTGCGCTGGAGAAGGCAGGCGTAACAAGCCTGTTTGGCACAGCGC
Source organism: Mesorhizobium loti (assembly GCF_003148495.1). Lineage (GTDB taxonomy): Bacteria > Pseudomonadota > Alphaproteobacteria > Rhizobiales > Rhizobiaceae > Mesorhizobium > Mesorhizobium loti. Next base: position 577,674 of record NZ_QGGH01000004.1, on the reverse strand, counting down.
CCGAACTCGTGCCCGCCTATCGCACAATGGCAACATACTGCGAAGACGGTACTCCCGCCGACGAAATTGCTGATTTGATAGCAGACGCATCGTGTTCCTCGGTGGCGATCCCGTTTGGAGCATTCGCTGGTATCCTGACACTATCGGCAAATCCATTGAACGCGGGCAGCAAACTGGTGAGCATGAACCCCCTTGCTCGTACCATGTTCGGAACTGCAGGCGACAAATGAGAGAAGGATTTGAATGGTGGACCTTGCCCGGGCCGGCGGGCTTTGTCTCCCGGGTCATGTCCGACCTGTGGACCTCAGGCATTGCCGTTGTTGAGTGTCCCAGGCCGCTGCCGGTTGGATTTCAACACGCGCTAGCACGAAAGCTCACTGACGAGCTTGCCGCAGAGGCTGTTTCGTTCAATGCATCCGACGCGGAGGTTGGTGGTTCGATTATTCATTCATTGGCACTGGCGCGGGGCGTAGCTGGCGTAGCCATTGGTACGGTAGCAGACTTCCTGTCAGATCCGGACTTGGAAGGAACTGCATTTGTCGTCGACGGCGTTACCCGGGAAGCGGTCAGCGTATGGGGAGCATTGCTCCGCACGTTAGTGCTCGAGCGAAAAAGGCAAGCCATTACCTCTGGACCATACCTTGTTGTATTGGCTCCTACGGGGCTTGGAAAGGATGACGCCAGGCGGCTCAGAGGCGCAGTAACCCCGCGTAAGATGATTGGCACCGTTACATCTCTCGATACCGGCGCGTGGGTGGCAGCAAGCGGCATTCGCATCGGCGCCGGTATCATAGAACGTCTTGCTGTGGCCACGGTCATCGAGGTGGCGGCTTGGTCGCGGGAGTTACTTGAGCTAGGCCTGGCGTGGGATGAAGAAGATCAGCTTGCGCCGATCTCGAGGCTCCAAGTTCTGGCTGGATCAAGATCTTGGCCCTATCCGTGCTGGGAAAACGGCCTCGTGGACCTATGGGATGACGTGCCGGTGCCTCACGCTGCGGCGGCCGTCGCACATAATCTGCTTGATGAGATTGATCGCCGGGTTTGGGCAGCGCAAGCGCGGGCGTTGCTTCCGATGGTTGATGCCGTCCGGCGAGGTTTGATCCGAAAATATCTTGACGAGCTCGAACGACACGCTAGCCCCGAGCACCCTTATGTCAAACAGATAAATGATCGAGTTCTTCGGTATGATAGTCCGTGGCAATTCGAGTGGTACGAAATTCTCACTTTGCTCGAGCCCCACATGTCTCACGATGAGCGGAACGGTGCGCTAGCCTTTAAAAGGGCCCGGGACTGGCTATCTCACGGCAAACCCGCCGCCAATTCTCAACTTTACCAGCTTTCCGAATGGTGGGAGCGCTTGGCCGACTCGCTTCCCGCCTCAGTGCCAGGATGGGACTGGCCTCGAGCTGGGCAACGCCTAATGATGACGGTGGGGCCGGCAGCGTCGGGGAAGAGTAATTGGGCTGCATCGCAAGGACACCCGGTAGTCTCAACGGAGAGCATCACATTGGAACTCCACGGAAGCCTGTCCGTAAGCGACCTCGGGCAAACATTTCGCGTGGCCAGAAACCGGGCCGGCGACTTACTGCGCACAGGGTCGGACGTGGTGTTGGATGCCACGCACATCGGAAGTTCCGACAGGGTGCGCAATGCAAAAATGGTACCGAACGATCTTCCCGTTGAGTATGTGGTGATCGATCGTGACCCGTCCGAGGATATTTCTTCACAGGGGATGGGGAAGACAGTTCTCGCAGAAGTTCCCCGGTTGCAGTTTCAAGACCGCGAAGAGGGATGTCTTGCCGGTGATAGCCTTCCCAATGTCCGGGTCATCGATCTGAGAAATATCAAACGGTAATTTACATGGCCAGTGGGACTCACGCATCTCGCCCGCATTTTTAGTGGCTCATTTGGGCAGCGTCTTGCGTGCTTTGTTCCGCTCGAACTGCATTCAAGACTTGCAGGTTGGATCATACCTGAGGACGCGCTGCCGTGACTCATAACTGAGCCAATGGATCGTCAGCCCACCTAGAGCACGTCGCGTGATCGATGAATCGATTGTGATGTGACGGCTGCGTTTTGTTCTGATTCAACATCCACCTCGATGGAGGTGGATGATGGGAAGAGCATTGAGCGGTGATCTTCGGTCGCGGGTCTTGAAGGCTTCGGACGAGGGCATGTCGGCGCGGCAAGCGGCGGCGCGGTTCGGCGTGGGAGTGTCCAGCGCGATCCGCTGGATTGCGCGGGCGAAGATCGGCGAACTGGCGCCACGCCCGCAGGGCCGCCGCCGCGCCTCCAGCCTCGATGCGCATGAAGCCTTCATCGTCGGGCTGATCGAGGAGCGCAAGGACATCACGCTGAACGAGATGGTGGAGCGGCTCAGCGCCGAGCATTCGGTGCGGATCAGCCGCAGCGCCTTGAGCGCCTGGCTTCGCGGCCACGGCTGGACATTCAAAAAAAGTCCGCGCACGCACTGGAGCAGGATCGCCCCGACGTCCTGAAGCGGCGCCGGGACTGGTTCGACGGCCAGCTCGATCTCGATCCGGCGAAGCTCGTGTTCATCGACGAGACCGGCCTCTCCACAAAGATGGCCCGCCTGCGTGGAAGAGCGCCGCGCGGCGAGCGCTGCCGGGCCGGCGTGCCGCATGGCCACTGGAAGACCACGACCTTCACCGGAGCGCTGCGGCTGACGGGCATGACAGCGCCCTTCGTCTACGACGGCGCTATGAACGGCAACGTATTCGTGGCCTATGTCGAGCAGGTGCTGGTCCCGACATTGTCGCAGGGCGACGTAGTCGTCATGGACAACCTGCCCGCCCACAAGGCCGCCGGCGTGCGCGACGCGATTGAGGCGGCAGGGGCAAGCCTGCTCTACCTGCCGCCCTACAGTCCCGACTTCAACCCCATCGAGAACGCCTTCTCCAAGCTCAAGGCGTTGTTGCGAGCAAAGGCCGAGAGAACCATCAAGGCTTTGTGGGACGCCGTCGGTCCGCTTCTCGACCTCTTCACGCCAGCCGAATGTGCCAACTACTTCAAAGCCGCAGGATATGAACCGGATTAAACAGGACGTGCTCTAGGACCGGGAATGGTGGCGTGCGTATGATTTGATCGCGCCGGACGAACAGTGCCTACACTTGTTCTACCTCTCTCGCATCCGCAAGCTCCGCACGATCCAGTGCTGCCTGCACGGCCTCTTTATTCAGCAAAACTATATGCTGCGCCCGCGTAGGTTCCTTCTCGGCATCTCGGAGCAAACCGAGCCTCTTCAGCACATAGAACAGCATTGAACAGCGCACCGACAGCACCGCCTTATTGCCGGTCATACCGTAGTCCTTCGCCACGACCTTCTTCTGATTTTCGGTGAGAGCAGGATGCGGCGTGACTTCGACATGGATGCGCTCGTGCCATCTCAGATCATCTTTGCTGTGCGCGCCAATCGGGCCAGGGGCTCGTGCTTCCAGAATGCGCGGCAGTATGAAGTCTTTGAATTTAGCATCGGTATGGCAGTATGCCCGCGCATGCCACCGAAAGCCGTCGTAGCCGAAGGCGTGGGGCGACATGCGCCGCCAAACGGGATCGGTTCGCACGCGGCTCATAGACTGGTACAGAACCTCCACCGATTTCTTATCGCGCATTGCGTCGAGAACTGATCGCAGCACGGCGGTGTCGACCTCGCGGTGCGGTGTAAGGGCGATATCAGAATCGGGACAATAACCTAGCCAGGATTCGGTTGGCTTTGATAATCCTTCCGCAAGGGAGCGCAACCGAGATAGGTACGCGTCGGGGTCGCGGGTCAGGAATTTAGGTTCGAAACTTCGTGACGGTATGTAGCGTTTCCCGCTTTTGTCATACTCAACATTTCCCGGCGCTTGATCCTGATACAGCGTCAGGTCTTTCGATGCCTGCGGCACCGAAACGCCGAACATCTTGATAATGTCCGCGCGGTTGACGCCGCCTTCCCAGAACAGCCGGAACTCTATGAATTCCAGCCTTTGTTCAACGCCCCACCGAACAGTTGGCTTTTCGTTTTCCATCAGAACCTCGATATGGGTATAAACTATATTGGCACAGAAAGGCGATGCGTATAATTCATATGCCCATCCGGGTGACCGGTCAACCCGTAGATGCTCAAGCCAAAATAGGGTCGGAGGCTCGAACCGATCGCAAGGGCGCACTTCCGGCCCCTCGGCAATGCCGACCGCACCCGCATCGATTTTGCCAATGGCAAGAATTCTCGTCGAGCAGCCGGAATAGCTGGATCTGGATCTCCGGCCTGCACAGCGCAATCATCTCGATGTGGTCTGTTTCACGCATCTCGACGACGGCTACTGGGGTCCGGCGACTTCTTTTGGCTCGACCTTGCAGCCAAATACCAAGGCGAGGGGGCGGGAGCCAGAGCTGAATAAGGCGCAAGAAATCTGCGGGCGTGAACGACAAACGCGCTTCGATTTCAGCGCCATAGCGCCCTCCTCGACCTCAACCGCAGATACGAATATAAAGTGTATGGACATATTAAAGCTATCCGTGTACTAATCCTTCCCATTGACGCCCTTCGACAGCGGTCTGGGCGATTTTGGCCCGTATCGAACGGATCGAGAAACAGAGGGAGTTGAAAATGACAGGCGCAAACGATCAGGTTGAGAAATTTCTTCAGGCACTCGTGGGAGAACTGGCCATTCCGGTGTCTCGATATGAACAGGCGGAGACGAGCTACAAGTCCCTGGGCGATTGGTTTCACCGGCCCGAGAGCACGGTGCGGAATTTCGACCCGGCGGTTTATGTGCAGGGATCGTTTCGTCTCGGAACAGCGATCCGACCGATAAGCGACGCCGAGGAATATGACGTCGACTCTGTCTGTGAGTTGAAGAAGCTCACAAAGAACGAGCTAACGCAGTTCGACCTGAAGCAGCTCTTGGGCCACGAAATCAAGGCTTATCACGACGCCAAAGGGATGACGAAGCCGGTGCGCGAAGGCCGGCGTTGCTGGATCCTCTCCTATGCGGATGGCGCCCAGTTCCATATGGACGTCCTTCCCTCGTTGCCGAATGGCTCGGAACAGCGACTCCTTCTGGAACGCGCGCAATTCGATGCGCGGTGGGCTGATACTGCGATCGCAATCACGGATCGTGATGTCCCAACCTACCGGGTGCGGACGGCCAACTGGCCGCGTTCCAATCCCAAGGGATATGGGGAATGGTTCAAGTCCCGGATGGCCTCGGTCCTCGCCCGGCGCAAGCAGGTCCTCGTGGAGTCGTTGAAGAGGCAGGGGGTCACGGCTAGCGTCGAGAAGCTGCCGGACTATCGCGTGCGGACACCGTTGCAGGCCGCGGTGATGCTCTTAAAGAGGCACCGGGACAACACGTTCATCGGCGAGCCCGATCTGAAGCCCATCTCTGTCATCATCACCACGCTGGCAGGCCACGCATACGGGGAACAGGACACGATCTCCGGCGCCCTCTTTTCGATCCTGGAGGGCATGGACCGGTACCTCCGTCACGATGGTACCAAATACATCATTGCGAATCCCACCGACCCGTTCGAGAACTTCGCTGACAGATGGGAGAAGGACCCGCGCAAGGCGAAGGCCTTCTTCCGGTGGCTCGAACAGGCCCGGCAGGATTTTGGACGCGCCGCCCACGCCACAACGTTGCAGCGCATGAACGAAGCGGTCTCTGCCCGGATGGGCACGGCGTTGACCGACCGAGCAGTGACAAAGATCAACGGAAACGGTGGAGGGCTCCTGCGCACGCCGTCCGCTGCCCCTGCGGTGGCCATCCCGACCTTCGGAAACGCGCCTCGGGTGCCGACGACGCCGAAAGGATTTGCATGAGCTGGTGGCTGACGAACGCCTCCCGTGCGAGGTCCGAGCAGGTCGCGCTTGCACAGTTGCAGGAGCGCGCCGGATGGTTGTCGGCTGTCGGCTGGAGGGTCGGCGACGATCTTCAGCTGATCGTGGATTTCGACATCCAGCACAATGGTGAGACGTTCAGCCTCTACATGGTGTATCCGTCGACCTTCCCGGATACACCGCCCATGGTGTTATCGCGGGACGGTAAGCGGCTTACCTGGCACCAATACGGGGCGGGGGGAGAGCTCTGCCTCGAGTTCCGGCCGGACAATTGGGATCCGTCGATCACCGGGGCGATGATGGCAGAGAGCGCATATCTTCTCCTGTCGGGTGAGAGGCCGGAGGGAGACGAGGGCGGCGTTGTTCCATCGGCTCATAAGGCGTCGATCGGCCGCGACGCCCGCAACGAGCATATGAGGTTCGTACTTGACCCAGGAGTCATCGAAGTTCTCGCAGTACTTCCAGTCGATACCGCTGTACCCATCATCGCCTGGGATCGGTTTGAGAAACCGACGTGGGTTGCATCTCTCGTCAGTGTGGGGGACGAAGGCTCGATATGGTCGAACAGCGGTCCAAAGCCTTCGCGCTCCTCGATCGCTAAGGGGTTCGCCTTTCGCACAACGCGTGAGATCGCCGGCTTCGGGGCAAACCCGGGGCGTTTCGCCGAGCTGTTGCCTGCTGAGTTCCCCGAACTTGCGGAGCAACTGCTGGACAGCCCCTTTGACGGTTTCGTGCTGCTCGGGGACGCAGATCGGTGGATCGCGCTGAACCTCTATCCGCAGGAACGCAAGCAGACTGTCTTCGGCTATAAGATGATCGTCGCACCCGGTACATCCGGCCGCTTGCCGACGAACCACGCCGGTCTTGCAGAGAAGCGGGTCGCGATTGTCGGATGCGGCTCGGTTGGATCGAAGATCGCTGCCACTCTTGCCAGATCCGGCGTCCGAAAATTCACGCTCGTCGATGATGATATCTTCTTCTCGGCAAATCTGGTCAGGAATGACCTCGACGCAAGAGCGATTGGCCAACATAAGGTCGACTCCTTGGCGGCTCGCCTCAAGGACATCGTCGCGAATGCCGAGATTTCCATGCGGCGCGTGGCGATAGGTCAGCAGGAGAGCGCCGGAACCACCGAGTCCGTCATGGAGGAATTGGCGCAGGCCGACCTGCTGATCGATGCGACCGCCGATCCGCGAGCGTTCAACCTGATGGCGGCGGTCGCGCGCCGGCACCGCAAACCGATGATTTGGTGCGAGGTCTTTGCCGGAGGGATCGGAGGTATCGTCGCGAGGGCGAGGCCAGAGCTCGACCCGATCCCGACGATTGCTCGAGGCCAGATACGCGCCTGGTGCGATGCCCATGGTGTGCCATGGGCGGCTACAACTCAAGTGGAATATGGGGCGCAGCGGGAGCAAGGCTCCACGCTCGTGGCCGACGACGCCGATGTCAGTGTGATCGCCGGCCATGCTTCGCGATTGGCGTTGGATATCCTGACGCGCGAGCAAAGCATCTTTCCGTTCTCGGCCTATGCGATCGGATTGGCCGCGGAATGGATCTTCCGCGCAGCCTTCGATACCTGGCCGATCGACCTTCTGCCGGAAGGAAAGTGGGGCGAAGGCCAAGATGGCGCGTCCAAGGAAGACCTGAAGGAGCTTCTCGCTTCTCTCTTCCCGGAGGTCGCAGCATGATCCGGGTGGGCGTCTCCCATGAGGTGCGCGATTGTATGAAGCCAGCTCTTCGACGAGCAGGGTCGCGTGAGATTGGCGGCATCCTCATGGGGCAGGAGGTCGCGCGCGGTCATTTTGTGGTCGTCGATTTTTCTCTGGACGAGATTTCGGGAGAACGGGCTCACTTCGTTCGCGACGCCGACCATCATCGGCAGGCGTTGGAGAAATTCTTCGATCGGACAGGTCACAACTATCAGACGTTCAACTATCTCGGCGAATGGCACTCGCATCCAAGTTTTTCAGCGCGGCCGAGCATTACGGATCTTCGTTCGATGCAGGACCTGGTCGACGGAGAAAGGGGTATCGAGTTCGCCGTGCTCCTGATCGTGAAACTGGGATTCTTCCGGCGCTTCATTGTGTCCGCAAGCCTTCATAGGCGCGGTCGGCAGCCCGAATCCGTCGAACTGGCGACCAACTAAGGAGCCGCACTATGCGCTGGGATACCGTTGACTTTGTGATCCGATCGGCTGCCGGATGGTTCTTTCGAGCGCGCAACGCGGAGAGTTGGATTTTCCGCGGTGCTGTCACGGTGCTGATTGCAATTCATGGCGCGAACTGGGTCTTCAAATATTCAGGTCCCATCTGGGGCACCGCTGGCTCCGTCGAGATAGGAACGGGTGGCGCTGTCCCGAACGGCATTCTTTGGGCAGTCACTGTGGTTTGCGCTCTGCTGATGATCGGCTCAGCGGTCTGGGCGTGGATGCGCTACGCCAATGAGCAAAAGAGACTCTCACGCAAGAAGGTGTTCGTCATTGAGGGCAGAGGTTTGCGCGACGACGACGGTTCTCCATTGAAGGCCGCCGTTCCCGATAGCATTGTTGGTGCTCGCGTGGATTTGGTTATGGATCTGCGCCAGCGCAAGGACGGTGTCATTGTCGACCCCGGAGACCTGCTCCAGCCCGTTGCCGGGATGAAGACATTGTTCCATCAACTCCAAAAGGGAAATGACAGAAGCGACCTGACTACTGTCTATGGTGGACTGACGGCCGTGCCGTTTACCTTTTTGACCGGCGTGCTTCTGGATGATGAGGGCGATGTCGTCGTCATGGACTGGGATCGGGGCGCAAGTCGGTGGCGCTTGCTCGATGGGCCGGACGATGGTTTACGTTTCGAAGTTACAGGGATCGATGAAGCTGGAAGTGCCCGAGAGGTGGTGCTGGCTGTCTCGGTTTCATACACTGTGAAGTCGGAAGATCTAGCCACCACCTTCGCGCATCCGGTTGTCCGCATGATGCTGCCGGACCTGCAGTCGTCGCATTGGTCCCAAGTCAAGCAATCGGCACTTGCCGATCAGTTTCTCGGGGTTTTGAAGCAACTCGATGCGGCGGGCGTCGAAAGGATCCATCTAGTCTTGGCTGCGCAAAACAGCGCCGTCTTCAACCTAGCTCGCCGCTATGACAAACGAAATCTGCCTAACTTGGTCGTCTACCAATTCGAACGCGCGCAAAATCCGAAGTACCCGTGGGGTATCGAGATGCCTGTTGCAGGTGTGGTGACTGCTCGAGTCGTTCATGGGATTGTGTCTGAGGCGCAATCTCAGGGAGGCTAGCTGTGTATGAGAATCAGACCGCGTTGATGGTTTCGGTGGAGCAACAACCACCCGCCAAGGTGCGCGATGCCCGGAGGCTTCAATTGACTCGACCCCCCCGCATCATGGGATGTCATTGAGGGGGGACGAACTGGGCCACCCCAAGTAGCAACCGCTATCGGCCTGTGAGATAAGGTGCAGTATGCCGGCGTCGTAGCGTGCAGAGCGAGGTTTGGGAACCAAACTAATCCACAGAAATATTTTGTTGGTAGTCCTGTTGGTAGGTGCCGTGGCTATGCGAACCACAAACATTTGAAAGCAAAACCAGATTTCATTTACTTGGAATCCGCCTCTGGGCACCATCACCCATCTCTCGGGAAGGGCATCCGAGGAAACGGGAACCAGGCGGAAAGTTGGACGGAAAGCGCCGTCCCTTCCCTGGGTAAGGCTGCTGGCCAAAGGCAACGCTTGGTCGGCCCGCGTCAGTGGGGAGGCGCGGGTCATTGCACATCAGCCTACGTCGAACTGACATGGAAAAATGACCGATTGGTGTATGCGACGCCTCGTTGTTCATTTGAATAACGCGATATGATCCTTGAGTTCCGAGACTGGATGGCCGGTTTCGGCGCAGGGAGGCGAAGCATGCGAACCGCATTATTTAGAGTTCTGGCGATCATCGTGCTCTGTTCCACTACTGTCGGCGTAACGACGAGTTTCAGCACGGCTGACACTCGCGACGCTGGCCACAAGCCGGGTGACAGAGGAAACTAGCCTGTTGCCAGTGCCACCACTCTAGCCGTTGCCTACATCAGCGCCATTCAGGGCAATGTCTGCTTATGGGTCGCGACACGGGGATTGAGGGATCCCCCAAAACAATCAAAAAGCCCGCGTGTCCTTTGGACAATGCGCGGGCTCTTTCGCGTTTTGTAACCATTTCAGCGCAAGGTAATTGAATCGCGGTTTTGCAAGTCTGTTGATGCGTTTGAAGTTTGTCGAGCCATGCAGCCGACCTTGGTTGAGAAGCCTCCTGAAGGTAACGGCCGAATTCACGAGATAAAGTTCGACGACTACCGTAGCCAATCATCATTGACCACGACGTCCGGATTTTCGCCCGCAACGGCACAACTGGACGGCGAAATGTGAAGCACTTCCGCGGCGAGGAAGATTTGCGGCACGCTTCGCTTGTCAGATCGGGGCCGAACGACATCGATCCGTCCGCCAAACTACTGGACACTGTATTGCATCGCGATCCTTCGGGCGAAACTTTGCTCCTATTGGCTATTGGCCTGCATCCGGATTTTGATTTGCTTGGTGATCCCCAACCTTAGGGCAAACTGCCCGCCGGGGCGCCAGTAGAGAAATGAGAGCACGCGCAGCAACGCTTGGGGATCTGGAGGATGTCTTTCGTGGATCATCCCAGCAAAGCAACAAGCCCGGGCGCCACAGGCGCCCAGGCCATCCATCTCCGGATGTGATGCGGTTCAGCTCTTGGCGATGCCGGCGGCTGCCTGTTCGATGAGCTTGGCGACAGCTGCGGGGTTGGAGACATAGACGGCGTGGCTGCCGGGCACTTCCACCGTCGTCGCTTGGGCGCGGTTGGCCATATTGCGCTGAGCCGGCGGCGGGATCATCCGGTCATCCGTGGCGACCAGATACCAGCTGGGCTTCACCTTCCAGGCTGGAGCGGTGACCTTGCCTTCGAGCGCCGCCACGCCCCACGGCACCTGCGAATCCGCCATGAAGGAGGCGAGCGAGGGACGGACGTCGGCGGCGAACGAGGCTGCGAATTTGGCCTTGTCGAGCATCAGGAAGCCGTCTACGGGCGGCAGGATCGGTGGCACCGACGCTCCTGGCGGCGGGTTGGCGATCAGGCTCGAAACCGACTCTCCGGCGTCCGGCGCGAAGGCTGCGATGTAGACTATACCTGCCACTTTCGGATCGGTGCCGGCTTCCGACACCACGACGCCGCCATAGGAGTGGCCGACCAGGATGACGTTGCCAGGAGCGGCGGCGATGGCGCGCTTGGTCACAGCGACATCGTCGGCGAGCGAGGTGGTCGGATTCTGGACGATGGTCACGTCATAGCCGTTCTTCTTGAGGATCTGGTAGACCCCGTCCCAGCCGGAGCCATCGACGAAGCCGCCATGGACGAGGACGACGGACTTTGCTGCAGTGTTCGACATTTGAGTTCTCCTTTTCAAAGTGTTGTTTGCGTTGGTTGCAGGAGGACTATGCGGCAGGGCTGACGGACGCGCTTTGAGGCGGCCTTCAGGAACTCTTGATTTTACCTTGAGATCGCTTTGATTTTGCGTCCACGACACGGCTAAAGTGTCGGCCTGTTTGCCGCGCGGTCTGGAGCGAGCCATTTTGCCGTATCTCTTCGAGGATTTTGCCCTGGACGGCGATCGGCGCGAACTGCGCCGCGGCAACGACCTGATTTCCATCGAGCCGCAGGTGTTCGACCTGCTGCAATATCTGATCCGCAATCGCGAGCGGGTGGTCAGCAAGGACGATCTGATCGACGCGGTCTGGCAGGGGCGCATCGTCTCCGACGCCACGCTCGCCAGCCGCATCAACGCGGCGCGCAATGCACTGCACGACAGCGGCGAGGAGCAGCGCCTCATCCGCACCATCCTGCGCAGGGGCCTTCGCTTCGTCGGCACCGTGCGCGAGGAGGCCGAGGCTATCGCCTCGGTGAAGCAACCGAAGCCCGGCCTGGGCATTCCCGCCCGTCCGTCCATCGCCGTGCTGCCCTTCGTGAACCTGAGCGGCGATCCGGAGCAGGATTATTTTGCCGACGGCATGGTCGAGGACATCATCACCGGTCTGTCGCGGATCCGCTGGCTGTTCGTGATCGCGCGGAACTCAAGCTTCACGTATAAAGGCCGCGCGGTGGATGTGAAGCAGGTCGGGCGCGAGCTCGGCGTGCGCTATGTGTTGGAAGGCAGCGTGCGCAAGGTGGGAAGCCGCGTGCGCATCACCGGCCAGCTCATCGACGCGGAGGACGGCAGCCATCTGTGGGCCGAACGCTACGACCGCGAACTGACCGATGTGTTCGCGCTGCAGGACGAGATCACCATCAGCGTGGTTGCGGCAATAGAGCCCAATCTGCGCCGGGCCGAGGTCGAACGCGTCAAGCGCCAGCGCCCCCACAGTCTCGACGCCTATGATCTGCTGCTGCGCGCGCTGCCTGACGTCTACACCTTCATGCCGCATGGTGCAGCCAAGGGCCTGCCGCTGCTGGACCAGGCGCTCGCCATCGAACCGACCTATGCCCTTGCCCATGGCTTTGCCGCCTGGGCGCATCAGTCGCTGTTCGTGCGCGGCGGCATGAAACCGGAGAATCGGGAGCGATCGATCCGCCATGCCCATGCAGCGATCGAGCACGGCTCGGGCGACGCCATGGCGCTCGCTCTGGCCGGGTTCACCATCGGCATCGTGGAGCATGATCGCAGGCTGGCCGACGAGGCGTTTGCGCAGGCTTTGACGCTCAGCGCCTCCTGCGCCTTCGTCTATGCCTTCGGTTGCGTGTCGGTTGCCTATGGCGGCGACGCTGCCCGGGCAATCGACTGGGGCGAGCAAGCGTTACGGCTGAACCCCCTGGACGCCATGAGCTGTGTGCCGCAAGGCATGATCGGATTCGGCAATTTTCTCACCGGCCGGCACGAGCAGGCCGTCATATCAGGCCGACGGGCGGTCGAAATGAACCCCGGATTCAGCATGCTGCACGGATGGCTGGCGGCGCCGCTTGCCAGGCTGGGGCGGATCGACGAGGCCAAAGTATCGGCCACGCGGCTTTTGTCGCTCGATCCGCACTTCTCCATCGGCCGCTGGTCCGCCGCCGTAGGACTTGCGCCAGATATCGTCGATGATGTCACCGACGCCATGCGGATTGCAGGCTTGCCGGCGTAGGCGGCGGCGCCCGCATCCTCTGGGCGAAATCACTTTGCGCATATTAGGCCACCAGCGGATTTGATTTGCTTGGTGATCCCCCAACCTTAGGGCAAACTGCCTGCCGGGGCGTCAGGAGGAGAAATGAGAGCACGCGCAGCAACGCTCGGGGATCTGGAAGATGTCTTTCGTGGTCTGTCCAAGCGGATGTCGGACGAATACGCGGCGGCCGGCAAGGACAGCAAGATCGCCTACGACAATCTGATGATGAATTTGAAGGAAGGCCGTGCTCACGCGCTTGTCGAGGGCGACAAGGCCGTGGCGATCATCGCCTGGCATGAGAACAGCGACGCCGCCGACACGCTGTTTGCCGCACAGGAGGATTTCTTCCGTGCGGCGACCGTCCGCTTCTGCAAGCGGCATATCCGGCACATCCAGGCGCTTGCCGGCAACCTCCCCATCCACTCGCGCAGCTGGCTCCGGGGACCGGATGTCGCAAGATGGTTTGGAGTCATCGGCTATGTCGAACGCGGCCAGGAGAACGGCGCCACTCTGTTCGAACTGCCGCCGGCTCGCATCGGCTAAGGAACCCTGGCTGGTGAAGATCTTCAGCCCTTGCCGCAAACGCCGCCTCCACCTCGCCATCGCCCACACAAGTTCGTCGATGCGGGTCACCGTCTTCGGCTCTAGGCGCCTTTGCTCGGCGGCCTTTTGAACTGCCTCCGCAAGCGGCTTGCGCCGGGCGCCGATTGGCAGGATGTTATGGGAGGGCAACCGGGGGGCAAACCGGCACGCCGAGATCGATATGGCTGCTGGAAATGTCACGAGCTTGCTTCGCCTTTCTTGCGTTTGTTGCCTTGGTGAGGCCGGTAGAGGCAGGCGAGTGGATGTCTCATCTGCTTGACCGCTCAAGCCTAGCGACCGCCTATTTTCGCCAAGCGGATCTTGTGACCGCATACGCGACCGCAATGGCGCGCTTCCGTCTGCAGCTCGCAGGGCGTGCCGGCGAAACCAGCCTTGCGGTCCCTCTCGAACCCCTGCTTTTGCGGGCGGAATTCCGTGCGCGGACATGGCGCTCGGCGGACGGCAGCCTGTTGCAAGGCTTCGCCGGCAAGGGCGGCTTCCGGCTGACTATCGGGAACTGCCTGGCGCGCATCTGCGCTGCCAGCGAATGCAGCGATGCCGGTTGGCCGGTTTACGCCTGCAGCGACGGAGGCAAGCGCAAGATGTCCGTCACGGACTTTGTGACGGCAACCTTCGGCGGCGTCTCCTACCGCCGATTGAGCGCCTCCCCTTCACAGGAATGACGGCGCGAGGCGCCGACCGCCTTGCTGCAGCGTTCAGCAAAGGGCGGTATCCTTCCTCACCGCAAACGCCGCCTGAACCGCGCGATTGACGGTGACCGGCAGGATCGACATGTGGTTCTCGCCGGCATGCAGTTCGAAGCTCGCGCGCACGCCCGGGAAGGCATGGAGACGCTCCGCCATCGTCCGCGCGAATTCGTCGGTGCGTGTCACCTTCTTCTGCTGCAGGCGCTTTTCCTCGTCCTCGGCGCCGATCTGGAACGGTGCCAGCTTCTCCGTCTCGTATTCGCCGGCCGACAGGATCATGGTCGCCGTCAGGCCCTCGGGAACGGCGGCCTCGAAGGTTTCGAGAAAGCGGTCGATGGCACGATCCTCCCAATAGATGGTGGGGCTCGCCGCGATCCAGGTCTGGAAGGCCGAAGGCCGCGTGAACAGGGCGTAGAGCGCAAACAGGCCACCGAAGGAATGGCCGTAAAGCGCCTGGCGGCTTGCATCGACCGTGACCCGACTGGCGACCCATGGCTTCAGCTCGTCCTCGATGAAGGCAAGGAATTCCCCTGCCCCACCGGTCCGGACTTCGGGCGTGCCCTCGGAGAAGGGCGGATAGGTCTTGCCCGGCGGCGGGGCGAGATCCCATGAACGCCGCAGCGGATCATAGGCGCCCTCTACGGGATAGCCGATGGCGACGATGACGCCCCAGCCGACATTGGTGCCCGTGGGATAGAAGGCCTGCGCACGCATGGCGTCGACCGCTGTGCCGATGACGGCGTTGCCGTCGGTCATGTAGAGGACGGGCCAGCCGGCCTCGGGCACTGGCCCGGACGGCACATGCAGGAATACCCGCCAGGCGGCGCCGCCATGCGCCGGGACAAAGTCGTGGACCGTCGTGTCGGCGATCAGGGCTGGCATCGACTTGGACATGGATATCTCCACAGGGACAAAAAAGTCAGCGGCGGCGCAGCAGCCACATCAGCACCGGGCCACCGATCAGCGTGGCGACGAGACCGGCCGGGATCTGGCGCGGGAAGATGGCGGTGCGGCCGATCCAGTCGGCGGCGACCATGATCAGCGCGCCGGCGAGCACCGCGCCAATGGCCTGCGGCAGCGCACGGGAAAGGCCAAGGCGACGGGCAAGATGCGGCGCCATCAGGCCGATGAAGGTCAGCGGACCGACGATCAGCGTCGAGGCAGCGGTGAGCATGGCGACCACCAGCAGCACGAGAAGCCGCGTCATTTTCAGGTTGATGCCAAGGCCTTGAACGGCGGCAGGGCCGAGCGGCAGGATGTCGAGCCAGCGCATGAAGAGAGGCGCGAGCGCGAAGAGGCAGACGGCGATGCCACCGGTCAGCAGGGCGGCGCCGACATCGACACCATAGGTCGAGCCGGTCAGCCAGTTGAGTAGCAGCATGGCGCGAGGATCGCCGGTGGCGGTGAGCACCAGGATCAGCCCGTCGAACAAGGCCGTCAGAGCAACGCCGGCGAGCAGCAGCCGCTCCGGCGCATACGCGGCACGGCGGCCGATCGCCAGCGTCACCAGCAAGGCGGCGAAGGCGCCGATGGTTGCCGCCGCCGTCTGAACCGGGCGTCCGGCATCCGAGAGGGCAAACAGCGCTACCATCATGCCAAGCGCGGCACCGGCGCTGATGCCAAGCACTTCGGGGCTGGCCATCGGATTGCCGGTCAGCCGCTGCATCATCAGCCCGGCGAGCGCCAGCATCGCGCCGGCGCTCAGCGCGGCAAGCACGCGAGGCCACCGCCATGACAGCAGGGGCTGCAGCTCATCGCCGAAAGCGAAGGTCCAGCCATGCGGGCCCGGTCCATAGAGCAAGGCCAGCCCAAGCAGCAAAAGCAGAGCCAGGCCGATCACCGCCAGTAGGAGGCTCGGCCGGCTTGCGCGTGGCAGGCGCTCGGCGGTCAAGGCCGGGGCTTCCGAGCCAAGCGCAAGACGCGGCAGTAGCCAGAGAAGCAGCGGTGCACCGAGAAGCGCGGTGATCGCTCCGGTCGGCAACAGGTCGCCTTGCGGTCCTGTGGCGATCTGCACGGCCTGGTCGGCGGCCCACAGCAATGCCCCGCCGATCAGCGGCGCCATCACCAATTGCTGGCCCAGCTGTCGGGCGCCACCGATACGCGCAAGCGTCGCCGCGGCCAGGCCGACGAAACCGATGACGCCGACGGCGGAAACGACGAAGGCAATCAGCGCGACGGCGGCCGCCAGCCCAGCGAAGCGATAGGCGCCGAGCGACACGCCAAGGCTGCGCGCGCCTTCGTCGTCGAGGCCAAGCAAGGTCAGTGGTCGCACCATGAGGAAGATCGCGAGCGCAGCAGTGCCGATGCGCGGCAGAAGCCATAGCGTCGTCGACCAGTCCTGCTGGCCGAGCGAACCGGCGCCCCAGATGAACAGGCTGGCCAGCCATTCATGCCGCAGCACAATGAGAGCGGCACCGATGGCGCCGGCATAGAGGCTGACGACCAACCCCGCCAGCACGACCGAAAGCGGCGACAGGCCCTTGTGCCAGGACAGAGCGAAGACGGCGGCAAGGGCCATGAATGCGCCGGCCAGCGCCACCCATTCGCGGCCGAAGGCAAGCAAGGAAGGCGACAGAAGCGTCGCCAGTGCCAGCGCCAGATAAGCGCCGGCCGAGACGCCGACCGTTTCGGGCGAGGCGAGCGGGTTGCGCAGAACCTGTTGCAGGACGGTTCCGGCAAGCCCGAGCGCCGCACCACACAGAAGGCTGACGGCAAGCCTGGGCAGGAAGGCGTAGTGGACAAGCACCTGCCGCATGTCGGCGATGTCGGGGGCGGCGAGCGATTGCAGCCAGAGCGCCGATGGCAGCTGCACCGTGAGGTTCGAGACGGTTGCCGCTGCCGCCGCCGCGAGCAGCATCGCGCAGAGCAGGATCGCGCCTACCGGCTGATTGCCAAGAAAGCTCCATGGGAAGGCCCGGCCGGCCGACGCAGGCTTTCCCCCTTGGGCAATGGCCGCAGCATCCTCAGCCACGGGCTGCCTCCGCGGCCATCGCCGACGCCAGGACCCGAGCAAAACGGCTGGCGGACGGAAGCGCGCCGAACATGTGGACGGCGGGAAGGCGCATGATCGAGCGGCTGCGCACGAAAGGCATGGCGTTCCAGACCGGACTTTCGGTCAGCGTGCCGCCGGCGCCCTCGGGCAAGGGTTCGAGATAGGCAAGGCGCGCGTCGCTGGATGTCGCCAGCCCGTCGATGCCGACGATCGAAAACCCCCAATAATTGGTCTCGGCCGTCCAGGCATTGCTGAGCCCGATGCGGTCGAACACCTCCTGAAACAGGCTCTTCTTGCCGTAGACGCGCACATTGCGCGGGTCCATGAAGCTGACGACATAGATCGGCCGCGCCGAAAGCGGCGCCAGTTGCTGGCGAACTTC
This sequence comes from Mesorhizobium loti, assembly GCF_003148495.1. Taxonomy (GTDB): domain Bacteria; phylum Pseudomonadota; class Alphaproteobacteria; order Rhizobiales; family Rhizobiaceae; genus Mesorhizobium; species Mesorhizobium loti. The sequence goes on along the minus strand of NZ_QGGH01000004.1, from coordinate 559,978 downwards.
CGAAAAATACGCATCCGTCGCCGCGATCAGCGCCTCGCCTTCGCTTTTCTTGCCGACAAGCCTGGCGAGCTGGCGGGTTGCCTCGACGGCGCGCTGATAGGGCTGCCCGGCTTCGGTATAGAGCCCGATCGTCGTCACCGGCGCCACGCGTTCGAGCAGCGGCTTGATGCCGTCGAGATACGGCATGGACAGGATGATGTCGGGCCTGAGCTGCTGCAGCAATTCGAGATTGGGTTCGAGCAGCGTGCCTACATCGGCGATCTCAGGCGGCAGCGGCGGTTCGACCACCCAGGTCTCCCAGATGTCGCGGCCGGCAATGGCGACCGGATTGACGCCGAGCACGAGCAAGGTCTCGGCCAGCCCGTCATCCAGGGAGACGATGCGCAACGGTTTCGCCGCGGCAGATGGCGATGCAATTGCAGCGAAGGACAGGACGAAAAGTCCCAGCGCGCCGCGCCGGGTGATCCGGCCGCGCAGACGGTCAGCTCTGTGGGATTCAAGGACCGCCATTACCGCGCAGCGCCTGTGCGGAACGCCGGCTGGGCGTGGATTTCAGGCACGGGTTTTCTCCAACACGACGCGGTTCAAAAATCTGGCTGTCGGCAGCCGATGGCTGGTTGACTATGAAACATGAGTTTAATAGTCAACATTGAAGATGACTAAACGAGTCAACAATTTTAAATTAGCACAGGGCGGAATGATCCTGCGCGCATCGCAGCCATAAGGGGTATCGAGATGGGGTTGAGTGCATATCGTGCGGCGCGTCGGCGAAGCCGGGCCCAGGGCCTCGTGGTCGCATCGCTTTCGACCCTGCTTTGCACCCAGGCCCTTGCGCAGGAAGCCACGACCGAGCTCAACCCGATCAATGTCGAGGGAAAGAGCGACAGCCCGCTCGGACCGGATGACGGCTACATCGCCAGGAACACCACCACCGGCTCGAAGACCGACACGCCGCTGAAGGAAATTCCGCGCTCGATTTCGGTGGTGACCCGCAAGCAGCTCGACGACCGCCAGCCGGGGCAGCTTGAGGACGCCTTGTCCTATCTTGCCGGCGTCACCATCTCGCCATGGGGCATCGACGATCGCTTCGACCAATGCCTGATTCGTGGCTTCGACCTCTGCACGTCGGCGATCTATCGCGACGGGCTGCCGCAGAAGGTGATCGATTTTTCCGGCTTCAAGATCGAGCCCTACGGGCTGGAGCGGATCGAGGTGCTGAAGGGACCGTCCTCGGTTCTCTACGGCGAGAACGAGGCTGGCGGCATGGTCAATGCCGTCACCAAGCGGCCGACCGACAAGCCGATCTATGACGGCTTCCTCAGCTATGGCAGCTTCAACACTGTCGAGGCCGGGCTGGATATAGGTGGCCCGATCGACGATGCCGGCGTGTGGTCATACCGGCTGACCGGTCTGGTTCGCAACGGCGAGCTCGAAACCGACTATTCCCGCAACGATCGCATTTTCGTCGCGCCGGCGCTCAAGTGGCAGCCGGATGCGCAGACCTCGCTGACCATCCTGGCCAACTACCAGTGGGACAGGCTGACGCCGATTCAGTTTCTGCCGGCGCAGTATGGCAATCTGCCACGCAATTTCTTCACCGGCTCGCCCGATTTCGACCGTTTCGATGCCAACCACGGCTCGATCGGCTACCAGTTCAGCCATGAGTTCGACGACCATTGGACGGTGCGGCAGAACCTGCGCTACTCGCAGCAGGAAACCGACTACCGCCAGCTCTATTATGGCGAATGGCTTGGTGGCCCGGACATGATCGACGACCATACGATGTCGCGCACCTTGTTCACCGTGGACGAGACCGCAAGGCTGTTCAACGTCGACAACCAGGCCGAATACAAGGCTGACTTCGGCGCGGTCGAAAACAAGCTGTTGTTCGGTCTCGACTACAGCAGGCAGTCGGTCGACGGGCGCAACGGCTACGGCGAGGGTCCGGCGCTGGACACCCAGAGCCCGGACTATTCGATCCCGGTCACGCCGCCGAGCCTCATCATTACGGATCGCGTGGAGACGATCAGCCAGGTCGGTCTCTATGCACAAAACCAGTCCAAGATCGCCGACCACTGGATCCTGACCGTCGGCGGCCGGCAGGCCTGGATCGACCACACCAATTTCGACCGGCTCGATGATGCAGGCAGCTACGATCAGAAGGACCATGCCTTCACCGGCAATATCGGCATCGGCTATCTCTTCGATAATGGCCTGACGCCCTACGCCAGCTATGCCGAATCCTTCACCACCAATATCGGCCCGACCCAGTCCGGAGACGCGCTGCTGCCTTCGCTGGGCAAGCAGTACGAAGTCGGCGTGAAATACGAGCCGACCTTCTTCCCCGGCTTCATCACCGCTTCGCTGTTCGACCTGCGCAAGACCAATGTGCCGACGGCAGCAGCCAATCCCGTCTACCAGGTCCAGACCGGAGAAGTCCGCCATCGCGGCCTGGAGATCGAGGCTAACGCCGACCTGGCTTCCGGCCTCAGCATGACGGCGGCCTACACCTATCTCGACGCGGAGATAACCAGCGATGCCGCCGCCATCATCGGCAACCGCCCGGCCAGGGTGCCGGAACACCAGGCATCGCTATGGGCCAATTACGAGGTTGGCAGCGGCGTGCTCGAGGGCCTGAGCGTCGGCGCCGGCGTGCGCTATATCGGCGCCAGCTTCGGCGACAATGCGAACACAGTGAACGTGCCTGGCCACACGCTGGTCGATGCGGCACTGCGCTACAAGAAGAATGGCTGGCAGGCGGCGCTCAACGTCTCCAACCTGTTCGACAAGACCTACTATTCGACCTGCTATGAGGCCGGCAGCAACAAAGACCTCAGCTGCATCTATGGCGAAGGCCGTGTCATCAAGGGCAGCCTCAGCATGAAGTTCTGATGCATGCCAGCCTGCCTGCCGTGATCTGGCATGCAATAGCTGAAGCGCGTCGCATGGACCCGTGACGATGCGACGCGTCCAGGGTCGCGATCAGACGCGGCCGTGTTCCACATTCGCGTTGGCGGCAAGGCGATTTGGCCTTCGTCATGGTGCTGTGCGGCGTCACCGCCACCGAGAATCGCTGCCAGCGAAGCCCAATCCACATCCCGCATCATTTTTCCTCCACGAATGCATTCCATGATAGAGGGGTCCACGGTCGCCTCCGGGCAGCCGTGTCCTGGATTGCCTGAGACAAAAGACGGCCGGGGCACGAATCAAAAAGCCGGCGGCAAGCCGCCGCCCGAGGGCGTTAAAGACCGGTCGAACGCCTCAAGGCGGCGCGATCGGGTTGCACTCGGCGAGGCTTGATGATTTGTTGCCGCTATACGGAGAACGAATGATGCGAGAGCCTGCCGGTCAAGACGAATATGGGTCGACGAACCCCTTCGATCCGGACGACCTGCCGACGTTGAACGCGATCGGTCCGAGCATGGGAAGCGGCAACGATTTCGAGAAATACGCCGTGGCCGTGATCATAGTGTTCGGCGCGCTGATCATTGGCGGGCTGATGGCCGCGTCGATGGTCTTCGGGCACCGCAACGGCTTCCTCTTCGCGCTTGGCGGTGCCACGTCTGCCTGGATATCCGGAAACGCATTGCTGCTCGACCGGCCGCGCATCTATGCGCTGTTCGTCGGCATTGCCGCCCTGATGCTGATTGCGTCCACCCTCACGCTGGTCCTGTGACGACCATCCTGGCTATGAGCCAACCCTCTTGAGCAGCGGGCGATCGACCCGAATCGCCACGCTGCTCCAAGCCCTTCCTCTGAGCTATCCCCGGCCTCGCTAACCTCAATATCCGAGCGCCTCGCCAGAGGCGGCGCGGCTGTCGATGGCGCCGTTGTAGCGGGCGCCGCCGCCCTTCTCGATCTCCGCCAGGCTCTTGCCGCCGACCAGGATGCCCGCTGCCTGGCCCCAGGTCTGGTCAGCGAGATCGAGGTGATAACCCATGCCGGCCAGCAGCTTTTCGGTGTCCGGGGACAGACCGAACGGCTCGATATAGACCGTGTCGGGCAGCCACTGGTGATGGATGCGCGGCGCGTCGATCGCCTCCTGGATGTTCATGCCGTGGTCGATGACGTTGACGATGGCTTCCAGCGTGATGGTGATGATGCGCGAACCGCCGGGACTGCCAATGACCATGAACGGCTTGCCGTCCTTGGCCACCACGGTCGGGCTCATCGATGACAGCGGCGTCTTTTTCGGTTGGATGGCATTGGCCTCACCCTGGACCAGGCCATAGAGGTTGGGCACGCCGGGCTTCTGGGTGAAATCGTCCATCTCGTTGTTGAGCAGGATGCCGGTTCCGTCGGCGACGACGCCGGCGCCGAAGGATCCGTTCAGCGTATAGGTGACCGCGACCGCATTACCGTCATTGTCGATGATCGAATAATGCGTCGTCTCCTTGCTCTCGCCAAAGCCCTTCGGCATCAGGTCCTGCGACACGCCGGCCCGGAACGGGTCGATCTTGTCGCGGATATCCTTGGCATAGGCCTTATCAAGCAGTTTCGAGACCGGATTGTCGACGAAATCGGGATCGCCGAGCGCTGAATTGCGGTCGACATAGGCATAGCGCATCGCCTCGACCATGACATGGACGGTCTCGGCGGAACCGGCGCCGAGATAGGATAAGGGATAGCCTTCGAGCACATTAAGGATTTCGCAGATGATGACACCGCCGGAACTCGGCGGCGGCGAGGAGGTGATCTCGTAGCCGCGATAACTACAGGTCACGGGCTTCAGCTCGCGCACCGCATATTGCTCGAAGTCCGGCTTGGCCAGGATGCCGCCCTTGGCGCCGCTCGCCTTGACGATGGCGTCGGCGATGGCGCCCTTGTAGAAGGCATCCGGGCCTTTTTCCGAAATGGCGGCGAGCGACGCGGCGAGGTCGGGCTGGACCAGGCGCTCGCCGATGCCATAGGGCTTGCCATCGGGTTTCAGGAAGATGGTGGCAGCCGCGGGATCCTTCGCCAGCCGGTCGGCGCTGCCGGCAAAAGAGGCGGCGTCGCCCTGATTGAGGATGAATCCGTCCTTGGCGTAGCTGATCGCCGGCGCCATCAGATCCTGTCGGGACAATTTGCCGTATTTTTCGCGCGCCATCTCTAAACCAGCCACCGAGCCAGGCACGCCGACCGCGAGATAGCCGTCAAGGCTGGCGCCCTTCACCGGTTTGCCGTCCTTGTCGAGATACATGGTCTTGGTTGCCGCCAGCGGCGCGCGTTCGCGGAAATCGAGGAAGGTCGAGTTGCCGTCCTTGAAACGGATGGTCATGAAGCCGCCGCCGCCGATATTGCCGGCATTGGGGTAGACGACGGCGAGCGCATAGCCGACGGCAACCGCCGCATCGACAGCATTGCCGCCCTTCTTCAAGACCTCGATGCCGACCTCGGACGCCAGATGCTGGGCCGTCACCACCATGCCATGCTCGCCCTTGGCTGGCGCCGGTGATGCAGCGAAGACGCTCGTCAACGGCGCCAGGACGAAGGTGATGGAAAGACTGGCGGCGATCAATATCCGACGGTTGAGAGGCATGGCGGTTCTCCGGGCGGGGGGACACCTAGAAGACCGTGTTGGACGGATCGAGTCCATTCACAAAGTGCCCCCTCACGAAGCAAAACGGTGAGGGGCAATATCGGACGAGAGTTCGCCTCAGACGATCCCGCCCGAACCACCGGCGACCGCCGGGCGTTCCGCGGCGACCTTGGCGCGGTAGCCCGCTGCCCGATAGGCGGCGACCGGATCGATGGCGCCGCCGGTCTTCAGCCGCGCCATGGCCAGGATCGGCTCGACATCGGTGCGGTAGGCGGCTTTCAGCGTCTGCGTCGCCATCAGCGCGTCGTTGTTGTCCTGGTAGCCTTCCAGCGCCTTGCGGTCGACAAGCAGCGCCTGCGCATAGGCGCGCTGCACTTCGACGGCCGACAGCATCAGGCTTTCGATCGGGTCGGTGACGTTGTGGCTCTGGTCGAGCATGTGGGCGGGATCGAAACCCTCGGCGCCGGAAAGTTCGGCGTCGACCAGTTCGTTGAAGACGAGGAACAGCCGGTAAGGATCGATCGAACCGGCATCGAGGTCGTCGTCGCCATATTTCGAATCGTTGAAGTGGAAGCCGCCAAGCTTCTTGAACTGGATCAGCCGCGACACGATCATCTCGATGTTGACGTTGGGGGCATGGTGGCCGAGGTCGACCAGGCAGAACGCCTTGTCGCCCAACTCCTGCGCGATCATGTAGTTGGTGCCCCAGTCCTGCACGACGGTGGAATAGAAGGCCGGTTCGTACATCTTGTGCTCGCTGAACAGCTTCCAGTCGGCGGGCAGTCCGGCGTAGATCTCCTTCATAGCGTCGAGATAGCGCTCGAATGCCTTGGCGAAATTGGCCTGGCCTGGAAAATTCGAGCCGTCGCCGATCCACACCGTCAACGCCTTGGAGCCCAGCGTCTTGCCGATCTCGATGCATTCGAGATTGTGCTCGACCGCTTGCCGGCGCGTGCCGGCATCGGCATGCGACAGCGAGCCGAATTTGTAGGAGAGCTTCTGATCCCTGGCGTCGGAAAAGGTGTTGGAGTTCATGGCGTCGAAGCCGAGGCCGAAGCGCGAGGCCGCCTGCTTCAGCCGGTTCGGGTCTGCCTTGTCCCACGGAATGTGCAGCGACACGGTCGGCGTCGCCTGCGTCAATTGCTTGATGACGGCGCAATCCTCGATCTTGTCGAAGATGTCGCGCGGCTCGCCGGCGCCGGGAAAGCGGGCAAAGCGGGTGCCGCCGGTGCCGACACCCCAGGACGGGATCGCCACGGCGAATTTCTCGACCTTGTCACGGATGGCGTCGATGGCAATGCCGCGACGGTCGAGGCGCTCACCGAGCGAGGCGTAGTCGCGCTCGAGGTTGGCCTTGCGCGCGGCGTTGTCCTTGTCGACGAGGTCGGCGGAGATGATGGATTCGGACACTGCTGTTCCTCCCAAAATGCGTTCAGTCAGCGCTGCCCCTCATCCGCCTGCCGGCACCTTCTCCCCATAGAGTGACGGGGAGAAGGGAAGCGCTTCGACGTTGGCTCAGCGCGTAAAGCTCTGCGCGTTGCCCGCGTCGACATTGATGATGTTGCCGGTGGACTTGGCCGACATGTCGGAGGCGAAGAAATAGATCGCCTCTGCGATGTCTTCCGGGAAGACCGAGCGCTTCAGCATCGAGCGCGAGCGATAGTGCTCCTCCAGATCGTCGGTCGACATCTTGTAGGCGGCGGCGCGCTGTTCCTTCCACTCGCCGGTCCAGATCTTCGAACCGCGAAGCACCGCGTCCGGGTTGACGACATTGACCCTGATCTGGGCTTCCGCGCCCTCCAGCGCCAGGCAGCGGGCGAGATGGATCTCGGCCGCCTTGGCAGTGCAATAGGCGGCGGCGTTGGGCGAGGCGGCAAGGCCGTTCTTCGAAGCGACGAAGACGATGTTGCCGCCGATCTTTTGCACCCGGAACAGCCGGAACGCTTCCCGCGAGACCAGGAAATAACCGGTCGACAGGATGTCCATGTTCTTGTTCCACAGCGCCAGCGTCGTCTCCTCGATCGGAGCCGAAGAGGCGAGGCCGGCATTCGACACCAGAATGTCGATGCCGCCGAACTCGACCGCCGTCTCGGCAAAGCCCGAAATGACCTGGTCCTCCGAGGTGACGTTGATCAGCACCGGGCGGACGAAATCCTTGCCATAGGCCTTGGCCAGTTCGTCATTGGCGCTGGCGAGCGCTGTTTCGTCGATGTCGGCCAGCACGACGCAGGCGCCTTCGCGCAGCAGCCGGTTGGCCGTCGCGCGGCCGATACCACCGGCGCCGCCGGTGACCAGCGCGATCTGGCCGGCAAGCGACTTCGGTTTCGGCATGCGCTGCAGCTTCAGATCCTCGAGTAGCCAGTACTCGATGTCGAAGGCTTCTTGTGCGGGCAGGCCGACATAGGACGAGACGGTCGATGCACCGCGCATGACGTTGATGGCGTTGACGTAGAACTCACCCGAAATACGCGCCGTCGCCTTGTCGCCGGCGAAGGTGAACATGCCGACGCCGGGCATCAGGTAGACGACGGCATTGGGATCGCGGATGGCGGGTGAGTCCGGGTGCTTGCAGCTGTCGTAATAGGCCTGGTAGCCAACACGATAAGCGGCGACATCGTCGGCGAGGCGCGCGATGACGGCATCGACATCGGGTTTTGCCGGATCGAACTCGATCACCAGCGGGCGGATCTTGGTGCGCAGGAAATGATCCGGGCACGAGGTGCCGAGTGCCGCCAGCGGCCGCAAATCCCTGGAGTTGACGAATTCGAGCACAGCGGCGGAATCATCGAAATGGCCTGTTTTGTGGCTCTTTTCCGAGATCAGGCCGCGGATTTTCGGCATCAATTTTGCCGCAATGGCACGGCGTTCGGCGGCGTCGAGCGACTTGACCACTTCACCGCCGAAGATGGCCAGGCCCTCGGAGCGGCGCTCGAACCATTCGATCGCCTGGTTGATCACCGAGATCGTCGTCTCGTAGCATTCCAGAGGGGTGTCGCCCCAGGTGAACAGGCCATGGCTTTCCAGGATGACGCCCTTGGCGGCGGGATGTTCGAGGCAGAATTTCTCCAGCCACAGGCCGAGTTCGAAGCCGGGGCGCTTCCATGGCAGCCAACCGATGGCGTCGCCGAAGATCTCCTTGGTCAGCGCCTTGGAATCCTTGGCGGCGGCAATGGCGATGATGGCATCGGGATGCATGTGGTCGACAAAAGGCTTCGGCACGTAGGCATGCAGCGGCGTGTCGATCGAGGCCGCGCGAGGATTCAGGTTGAACGTGCAGTGAGGCAGATACCCCACCATCTCGTCTTCGTGCTCGACGCCGCGATAAAGGCCTTTGAGGGCGCGCAGCTTGTCCATGTAGAGCGTGGCGAAACCATCAAGCTTGATCGAAGCACTGTCGCCGCCCGAACCCTTGACCCACAGCACTTCGACGGTCTCGCCGGTGAGCGGATCTTTCTGCCAGATCTTCGAGGACGTGTTGCCGCCGCCATAGTTGGTGACGCGCTTGTCCGAGCCGAGCGTGTTCGAGCGATAGACCAGAAGTTCCGGCTCGCTCATCGCTTGAGCCTTGGCCTCATCCCACAGATTGGCGAGGCGCGCGCCGGTGCGCTTGTCGAGCATAGGGTATCCTCCCGAAAGGCACGCAAAGGTGCGGCCCATTTGGCCTGAATTTCCACGGAAGCATCTGGCTTGTCAATCATAAACGATCAAGATCGATCATATTGCACTGCACAATGAAATTATATGATCGGAAATGATTGACACTGCGCGTTTTGGGTGCCTAGATGCTTAGGCAGGGAGGAACCATGCACGAAAAAGAGCGCCACAGGATTATTCTGTCCGCCGTCCAGGAAAAGCCTGTTGTGACGGTGCAGGAGATGGTCGACCTGACGGAGTCCTCCGAGGCGACGATCCGGCGCGATATCGCGGCTCTCCATGTCCAGAAACGCCTGCGCCGCGTGCGCGGTGGCGCTGAAGCAATCTCGCCGCCGCAGTTCATCGGGCTGGCCGGCCGGCCCTTTTCCGTCAACGAAACCATCAACGCCTCGCAGAAGCGGGCAATCGCGCGTGAAGCGGTCGAGCTGTGCAAGGATGGCGAGCCGATCATCATCAATGGCGGCACCACCACCTTCCAGATGGTGCATTTCCTGACCGGCCGCCGCATGCCGATCTTCACCAATTCGTTCCCGATCGCCGAGCACCTGCTCAAGCATTCCAAGAACACGGTGATGTTGTCGGGAGGCACCATCTATCGCGAGCAGAACATCATCCTGTCGCCCTTCGACAATGACGTGACGCGCAATTTCTATGCGCGCCGCATGTTCATGGGCGCGCAGGGGCTCGGGCCGCTCGGCCTGATGGAGGGCGATCCGCTGCTGATCCAGGCGGAGCAGAAGCTGATCGACCAGGCCGACGAACTGGTGGTGCTGGTCGACTCGTCAAAATTCCGCAAACGCTCCAGCCTGATCCTGTGCGGCCTGTCGCGCATCGCTACCGTCATCACCGATGACGGCATCGAGGATCGGGAGGCCAAGATGTTAGAGACCGCCGGCGTGACGCTGATCGTCGCCCGCAAATCGGCAAAGGAAGAATCTTCACTGCAGGCCTGAGACACCCTCACGCCCGCAGCGACGATGGAATGCAACGCTCAAGGGAGGATATTCGATGAGCTTCTTGAAGAAATTGATGGTAACGGCGGCCTTTTCAGCCGCCATGTTCGTGAATGCAGCCTATGCCGAAAACGTCAAGATCGCGCTGGTGGTGAAGTCGCTTGGCAACGGCTTCTTCGATGCCGCCAACAAGGGCGCCGAAGAGGCGGCCAAGGAACTCGGCGATGTCGACATCATCTACACCGGCCCGACCAAGGCGACCGCCGAAGCGCAGATCGAAGTGGTCAATTCGCTGATCGCCCAGAAGGTCAACGCCATCGCCATTTCGGCCAATGACGCGGATGCGCTGGTGCCGGTGCTGAAGAAGGCCATGGAGCGCGGCATCACCGTCATCTCGTGGGATTCGGGCGTCGCCAAGGAAGGCCGCCAGCTTCACCTCAACCCGTCCGATACCGGCCTGATCGGCGAGACCATCATCAAGCTCGCCGCCGACTACCTGCCTGAAGGCGGCGACGTCGCCATCCTGTCGGCCTCCTCGACCGCGACCAACCAGAACGCCTGGATCGATGCGGCCAAGAAAATCCTGCCGGAGAAGTTCCCCAAGATCAAACTCGTCGCCACCGTCTATGGCGATGACGATTCGGCCAAGAGCACGGACGAGGCCAAGGGCCTGCTGAAGTCCTACCCGAACCTCAAGGCGATCATAGCGCCGACCACCGTCGGCGTCGTTGCCGCCGCCCAGGTCGTCACCGACGAAAACCTGATCGGCAAGGTCAATGTCACCGGCCTCGCGCTGCCGTCCGAGTTCAAGAAATTCATCGACAACGGTTCCAGCCAGGCGGTCGCGCTGTGGAACCCGATCGACCTCGGCTACTCGGCCGTCTACCTCGCCCATGATCTGGCAGTGAAGAAGGAAGAGGCGAAGCCCGGCGCCACGCTGTCGATCGGCCGCGTCGGCAAGGTCACGCTCGACGACACCAATTCGGCTGCGATGGCTCCGCCCTTCCAGTTCGACAAGTCGAACATCGAGAAGTTCTCCAAGATCTATTGATCTGGAGCCCTTTCAGGCTGTCGCGGCGGGGCTCACGTCCCGCCGCGACTTTAAACGGACCTTGTTTTCAGGGCTTGATACGACTATGGACACGACAGCCCAACCCGGCACGGTGAAGGAGCGGCCTCTGGCCTCGGCCCCACGCCTGACTCTGTCCGGCATCTCCAAAAGCTTTCCCGGCGTGCGCGCGCTGCACAATGTCAGCCTGTCGCTCTATCCGGGCCAGGTAACCGCGCTGATCGGCGAGAACGGCGCCGGCAAGTCGACGCTGGTCAAGATCATGACCGGCATCTACCAGCCTGACGAGGGCACAATCAGCATCGACGGCCAGGCCGTCACCCTGCCCAGCGCGCATGCCGCCTTCGGCTATGGCGTCACCGCCATCCACCAGGAAACCGTGCTGTTCGACGATTTGACGGTTGCCGAAAATATCTTTCTCGGCCACGCGCCACGCACGCGCTTCGGCACCATCGACTGGCGCACGATGCGCAAGAATGCGCGCGAGGTGCTCGACACCATGCATGCCGGCCATATCGGCGCCGACGCGCGGCTGAAGGACCTCGGCATCGCCAACAAGCATCTGGTCGCCGTTGCGCGTGCCATGTCGATCGACGCGCAGATCGTCATCATGGACGAGCCGACCGCCGCCCTTTCGATGAAGGAGATCGAGGAGCTTTTCCTGCTCATTGAGTTCCTCAAGAGCGAAGGCAAGGCGATCCTGTTCATCAGCCACAAGTTCGACGAGATCTACCGCATCGCCGACCGCTACACGGTGTTCCGCGATGGCGAGATGGTCGGTGAAGGCCTGATCAGGGATGCCGGCCAGAGCCAGATCGTGCGCCTGATGGTCGGCCGCGCCGTCGATCACATCTTCCCGCAACGCAAGGCCGAGATCGGCGCACCGGTGCTCTCCGTCTCCGGCCTGTCGCACCCGACCGAATTCAACGATATCGGCTTCGAGTTGCACAAGGGCGAGATCCTCGGCTTCTACGGCCTGGTCGGCGCTGGGCGCAGCGAGGTGATGCAGGCGATATCAGGCATTACCCGCACCTCAAGCGGCACGATCACGCTGGAAGGCAAGACGATCGCGCCGAAATCGGCGGCGGATTCCATCGATGCCGGCATCGTCTATGTGCCGGAAGAACGCGGCAAGCAAGGCGTGGTGATCGGCCTGCCGATCTTCCAGAACGTCTCGCTGCCGTCGCTCAAGCGCACCTCCAAGTCAGGCCTGCTTCGGTTGTCCGAGGAATTTGCGCTCGCCCGTTCCTACACCGAGCGGCTCGACCTCAGGGCCTCCTCGCTCAGCCAGGAGGTCGGCACGCTGTCGGGCGGCAACCAGCAGAAGATCGTCATCGCCAAATGGTTGGCGACCGCGCCCAAGGTGATCATCCTGGACGAGCCGACCAAGGGCATCGACATCGGCTCCAAGGCAGCAGTGCACGGCTTCATGGCCGAGTTAGTGGCGCAAGGCCTGTCGGTGATCATGGTGTCGTCGGAACTGCCTGAAATCCTCGGCATGTCCGACCGCGTCGTCGTCATGCGCGAGGGTCTCGTCGCAGCGGTCTACGACAACAAGGGACTGGACGCCGAGACGCTTGTCAGGACAGCAGCAGGGATCGCGGCATGAAGGCTTTCCTCAAATACCGTGAAATCTGGCTGTTCGCGGCCATCGTCGTGCTGATCGGATTGATCTCGACGCGCTTCCCGGCCTTTGCCGACCCCGGCAATCTGCGCCAAGTGTTCAACGACACCTCGATCCTGATGATCCTGGCGCTGGGCCAGATGGTCGTCATCCTGACCCGGTCGATCGATCTGTCGATGGCGTCCAACCTCTGCTTCACCGGCATGGTGGTGGCGATGCTGAACGCCGCGCATCCGGCGATCCCGATCCCGCTGCTGATCGTCATCGCACTGCTGGTCGGGCTGGTGCTCGGCGCCATCAACGGCCTTTTGGTGTGGCGGCTAAACATCCCTTCGATCGTGGTCACATTGGGTACGCTGACCATCTATCGCGGCGCCACCTTCGTCCTGTCCGGCGGCGCCTGGGTCAATGCCGACAAGATGAGCCCGGACTTCATCGGCTTCCAGCGTGCGGCCTTCCTCGGCATTCCGGTGCTGTCGTGGATCGCCATCCTGGTCATTGCGCTGTTCTTCGTCTTGATGACGCGCACCGCGCTCGGCCGCTCGATCTATGCCATCGGCGTCAACCCGACGGCTTCAGTCTATGCCGGCATTGATGTCGGCCGGACGAAATTCATCGTCTTCTGCATCTCCGGCATGATCGGCGGCCTCTCGGGCTATCTCTGGATCTCGCGCTATGTGATCGCCTCGGTCGAGGTCGCCAACGGCTATGAGCTTAACATCATCGCCGCCTGCGTCATTGGCGGCATTTCCATCGCCGGCGGCATCGGCTCGGTCGGCGGCGCGGTGTTGGGGGCGCTGTTCCTCGGCATCATCTCCAACGCGCTGCCGGTCATCAACATCTCACCCTTCTGGCAGATGGCGATTTCGGGCAGCGCCATCATTCTGGCCGTCGTGCTCAACGCGCGCGGCGAACGCCAGCAGGGCCGCATCATCCTCAGAAAGGTGGAGGCGGTGACATGACCGACATCCCTGCCCCGCGCCACATTCCCGACCGGCTCGACAAGCCGTTCCGTGCGGCGATCTTTTCCTGGGAAGCGCTGCTGGTCGTGGTGGCCGTCGCCATCTTCGCCATCAACAGCTTCGCCTCGCCCTATTTCCTCGACCCGTATTCGCTGTCCGATCTCACCTTCAATTTCACCGAGAAGGGTCTGATCGCCTTTGCCATGGCGCTGCTGATCATCTCGGGCGAGATCGATCTGTCGGTGGCCGCCATCATCGCGCTGGCGTCGACCATGATGGGCATGGCCGTGCAGGCCGGCGCCGGCACACCGGTGCTGGTGCTGATCGGCATCGTCGTCGGGCTTGGTTGCGGCGCCTTCAACGGGTTGCTGGTGACAAGGCTCGGCCTGCCCTCGATCGTCGTCACCATCGGCACGATGAGCCTGTTTCGCGGCATCGCCTTCATCATCCTCGGCGACCAGGCCTACAAGGGCTATCCCGAAAGCTTCGCCTTTTTCGGCCAGGGCTATGTCTGGTGGGTGGTGTCGTTCGAACTTGTGCTCTTTCTGATCGCTGCCGTCGTTTACTGGTTCCTTCTGCACCGCACGAGTTTCGGCCGTCGCGTCTTTGCCATCGGCAACAATCCGGTCGCTGCACAATTTTCCGGCGTGCGCGTCGGCCGCACCAAGTTCATGCTGTTCTGCCTGACCGGGCTGATGTCGGGCATCGCCTCGGTGCTGATAACCTCGCGGCTCGGTTCGACGCGACCGTCGATCGCACAGGGTTACGAGCTGGAAGTCATCACCATGGTGGTACTCGGCGGCGTCAGCATTCTTGGTGGCGCCGGCAGCATTGTTGGCGTCGTGCTCGCCGCCCTCATCATGGGGCTGGTGACCTTCGGGCTTGGCCTGCTCAACGTGCCCGGCATCGTCATGTCGATCTTCATCGGCCTGCTGCTGATCATCGTCATCGCGCTGCCGATTGTCTGGCGGCGGCTGCGTGGTAACAGCTGATGCCTGAGAAATACGCGTTCAAGATGAAGCTCAAGCCGGGCATGAAGGCCGAGTACAAGCAGCGCCATGACGAGATCTGGCCGTCGCTGGTCTTATTGCTTAAACAGGCCGGCGTCTCCGATTATTCCATCCATCTCGACGAAGAGACCAATATCCTGTTCGGCGTGCTGTGGCGGCGAGACAACCACAGCATGGACGAACTGCCCAAGCATCCGGTGATGCAGCGCTGGTGGGCACACATGGCCGACATCATGGAGACCAGGCCGGACAACGAGCCGGTGGCCGTGCCGCTGGAAACCGTGTTCCATATGGCATGAGTGCGATGCGCCACGTCGCCGTCATCGACATCGGCAAGACCAACGCCAAAGTGGCGCTGGTCGACCTCACGACGTTGAGCGAGGTCGCGCTGCGCCGCACGGCCAATGCGCCGGTGCGGCTAGCGCCCTACCCCCGCCACGATGTCGAGGCACTGTGGACGTTCATCCTCGACAGCCTTGCCAGCCTCAACCGCGAACAGCGCATCGACGCCATTTCGATCACGACACATGGCGCGACGGGCGTGCTGGTCGATGCCGCGGGCGAGCTGGTGCTGCCGGTGCTCGACTATGAATTCGACGGCCCCGACCGGCTGGCAGCGGACTATGAAGCGATCCGCCCGCCTTTCGCCGAGACCGGCACGCCGCGCCTGCCGCTCGGCCTCAATCTCGGTGCACAATTCTTCTGGCAGCAGAAAAGCTTCGCGGCGGAGTTCGCCAGGGCTGCAGCGATGCTGATGTACCCGCAATACTGGGCCTTGCGACTGACCGGCATCGCCGCTAACGAGGTGACTTCACTCGGCTGCCACACCGATCTGTGGAACCCGTGGACGGCGGATTTTTCATCATTGATCGACAGCCTGGAATGGCGCGGGCTGATGGCGCCGGTGCGGACGGCGAGGGATCGCCTCGGCCCGATCCTGCCTATCGTTGCGGTGCGAACCGGACTCGATCCGCAAACGCCGGTCTTCTGCGGCCTGCATGATTCCAACGCCTCGCTGCTGCCGCATCTTCTCTCCGACAAACCGCCTTTCTCCGTCGTCTCGACCGGCACCTGGGTGGTGTCGATGGCGGTCGGCGGCAAACAGATTGCGCTGGATGCCGCGCGCGACACTCTGGTCAATGTCAACGCACTCGGCGATCCCGTTCCCTCGGCGCGCTTCATGGGTGGCCGCGAGTTTTCCGTGCTGACGAAGGACCTACCGGAGCAGTGGACCGAAGCCGATGTCGGCGCCGTGCTGGCGCGAAAGGTGCTGCTGCTGCCGTCGACCCAGCAAGGGTCGGGACCGTTCCCGCATCAGACTGCGATATGGCTCAACGCCGACGGCATGAACAATGGCCAGCGCTTTGCTGCCATCTCGTTCTATCTGGCGTTGATGACGGCGACCTGCCTCGACCTGATCGGCGCCGACGGCCCGACCACAATCGAAGGGCCCTTTGCCCGCAACCGGCTCTTTGTCGGCATGCTGGCAGCCGGCACGGCACGTGCCGTTGTTGCGTCCGAGGCTGCCACCGGCACCAGCATCGGCGCCGCATTGCTGGCAACCGATCAACGGATGGCGCAGGGCAAAGGCGAAAGAATGGATCCGCCAACCGACCCGGTCTGGGCCGACTACGCCAGTGCCTGGCGCGCGGCAGTCGAAGTGCAGGGATAGGGTCTGTCTGTTTGGGCATGGTCTCTGGACAAACGATTTCCGTTTGTCCGAGAAAACCGGAACCCACTTTTCGGGACCATGCTCAGCTACAAGATCCGCTTGCCGAAAACCGACATGACGAAGTTGATCACGTCGGTGCCGATCCGGGGCTCCAGATCCGCGGTCAGCCCCGAAACATCCATCGACAGCAGACCGCCGGAGAGCGCGATCGCCTCCATCGCCCGATGCGTCTCGCGCACGGTCAGCCCGCCGGAGCCCGCAGCCCAGCCCGCGAATTCGGTTGCGGTAGGCGAGTAGCTGACATGGAAGCCTTGCGTGCCGGATGTGGCGATGCGTATCGCCTCATGCATCAGGTCGCGCATGCCCATGGCATCGATATCGGTCATGGTGAAGGCCGACACGCGTGAATCCTTCAGCACCCGTGCTTCGGCCGGGTCGGCATGGCGCAAGCCGACAATGACGACATTCTCCGGCGACAGCTGCGGCTGCAGCGCACCCGCCTTGTGGTCGAGGCCGAGGGTACGCGCCAAGACCGAGCCTTGCGGCAAGTCGATGCCGTCCTCGTCCTCGGGCATCAGGGCGGCGATGGAATCGATCCAGATCAGGCCGAAGGAATGCGTCGCGCGCGCCGCTGCGGTCAGCGCCTTGTGGGCGATGCGACGGTCGGCGCCGGCAGTCAGCCGGATCAGCCCCGATGGCGGCCGCTCGACATCGGCCAGTTCGACGACGTCGAAATTCATCGCTTCCAGCCGCGCGCCGGTGCCTTCCCGAGCCAGTATGCCGGCAGCCCCCTGCTCGGCCGTGATCTGCACCATCTTGCGGCCGGAAAAGTCCTCGACGTCATGCATCGGGGCCTTCTCGACATATTCCGAAGTCATCGCCAGCAGCATGGCGCCATAGCTCATGCGGAAGGCAACGCGGTCGCCGACAGCCGGCGGCGGATCGGCATCGGCGACATCGAGCAGCAGATGGTCGCTTGAGGCGCCGAGCACCCGTATCCCCTTGGCAATCGGTGTCAGCCCCTCGACCAGCACGTCCTCGCGGCCGATATTGGCGATGGCGCGCAGCCTGTCGCCCTCGTCGGGAAAGACCGGCTGGTTGCCGAAGGCGTCGTAGCCCGATTGGCCGATCGGCCGTGACGGCTTGAGCTTGACCTCGATGATGTCGCTGGTCAGCCGGCAGGCATCGGGTTCGAGCTCGGCCCATGGCGTGTCGCGGAAGGTCTCGACGCCGCCCTGCAGGATCGCCTCGCCGACCCGCAGATTGTTGATGCCGGCCGGCAGCTTGCCTTCGAGCAACAGCGGCAGCGACGACGAGGCGCCCCCGGAAATCCAGTCGAGGCTTTTGCCGGACAGGCGCTCGGTCTTGTAGGCATGGGCGACGAGTTGCCCAAGGTTTTCCGGCGTCGGCATGATGGCGCCGAAGCAGCCGAGATTGGTGCCGATGCCGGCAATGCGCACGCCATTGAACTGTAGTATCTGTTCGACCGTCGGGATGAGGTCATTCGGCCAAATGCCTTCGCGGAGATCGCCGAGATCGATCATCAGCATGATGTCGTGGACGCGGCCCATGCGCTCGGCGATGCGCGAAATCTCGCGGATGGTGGCGAGTTCCGACTGCAGGCTGATGTCGACGGTGCGCACCACCTCCTCGACACGCGCCATCGGCGGACTGCGCAGCAGCATGATCGGCGCGTTGATGCCACTGTCGCGCAGCCGGCGGATGTTCTCGAAGCGCGATTCGGCGATACCGGCAACGCCGCCGCGCAGCATGGCGCGCGCCACTTGCGGCATGCCGCATGTGCCCTTGGTGACGCCGAACACCTTGATGCCAGACAGCGCGCAGCGCTCGACGATCGTGCGCGCATTGCGCTCGATGCGGCCAAGGTCGATGGCGACTTGCGGTCCCGACATCTCTAGCCCCCGTAGACCAGCCCTTGCGGGTCGATCTCCGGCTTGCGGCCGGCGACGAGGTCGGCGAGGAATTTGCCGGAGCCGCAGGCCATGGTCCAGCCGACATGGCCGTGGCCGGTGTTGAGATAAAGGTTGCTGAAACGCGCCTTGCCAATGACCGGCACCGAGTTCGGCATCATCGGCCGCAGGCCCGCCCACAGCTCGGCCTTGTTCTCGTCGAAGGCGCCGGGGAACAGGTCCTTGCCGGTCCTGAACATGGCGGCGAAATCGCTCGGCCGGAAGGTACGGTCGAAACCGGTGAATTCGGCGGTCGAAGCGAGCCGCAGCCGGTTGCCAAGCCTGGAATAGGCAATCAACTGATCCTCGTCGGCGCCGCCCATGGTCGGGCCCTTGCTTTCGTCCTCAAGCGGAATCGTCGCGGTATAACCCTTCACCGGGTAGATAGGCAGGTCGATGCCGTAGCGGCGCCCGAGCAGGCCGCTTTCCGGCCCCATCGACATGACCACGGCATCGCCGAGAACCGGTCCGGCCGAGGTCATCACCGCGCGCACCCGGTCACCCTCGATGTCGAGGCCCTCGACCGTCGTGCCGTAGAGAAACGTCACGCCGAGTTTCCCGGCCGCGTGGGCGGCGAGCTTTTCCACGAACTGCCGGGAATCGCCGGTCTGGTCGATCGGCGAATAGACGCCGCCGGCGATCTTTTCCTTCACTCCGGCAAGACCCGGCTCGAGCTCGATCAGCCGGTCGCGGCCGACGATCTCGATCGGCAGGCCATGCTCGGCCAGATAGCGATAGTTGTCGGTGCCGGTGTCGAGACTGTGCTGCGAGCGGAAGAAATAGAGGATGCCCTTCTTGCGCTCGTCATAGTGAATGCCGGTATCGGTGGAGATGGCGTTGATACAGTCGCGCGAATAGAGCGCCAGGCGCAGCTTGACCCGGCTGTTGGCACGCAGGCGCTCTTTCGTGCATTGGCGCAGGAAGCGCAGGCTCCAGGCGAGGAAGTAGGGATCGAAGCGCAGCCGCACCTTGATGCCGAGATCATGGTTGTAGAGCGCGCGCAGGAAGGTCTTCAGCGCCGCCGGCGAAGCCCAGGCGGTGGCATCGCCCGGCGAGACCAGGCCGGCGTTCGACTGGCTGGTGCCGCGCGCCGGCGCCGCATGGCGCTCGATCACGGTGACCTCGTGGCCGTCGCTGGCCAGATAATAGGCGGCTGCCGTACCGACGACACCGGCCCCGAGCACCGTTATCTTCATGCCATCCCCCCAAAAGCTCTTCGCGGCGCAGCGCCTCCACGCCGTGCCGCGAATGCCTTCAATAGCGCTTCGCCACGTGCCTTGCGAGCCCCTGGGAGAACCCGGCTCAGCCGCGCGCGGAGTTCTTGCCGGTCAGGATGCGCTCCCAGGCGAGCGCGTCGGCAACGATCTGGTCGAGATCGTCGCGCTGCGGGGTCCAGCCGAGTTCGGCGCGGGCGAGATCCGAATTGGCAACCACCGCGGCGGCGTCGCCGGGGCGGCGATCGCCCATCTTCACCTCGAAATCATGGCCGAAGGCACGCCGCACGCTGTCGATGACCTCGAGCACCGAATAGCCATGGCTGTAGCCGCAATTGGCGACCAGGCTCGCGCCCCCGGCGCGCAGCCGCTGCAGGGCCAGGCGATGCGCCGCCGCCAGATCGCTGACATGGATATAGTCGCGCATGCAGGTGCCGTCCGGCGTCGGATAGTCGGTGCCGAACACCTGCATGAACGGCCGCTTGCCGAGTGCGGTTTCGCAGGCAACCTTGATCAGATGGGTGGCGCCCGGCGTCGACTGGCCGGTACGGCCCCTGGGATCGGCGCCGGCGACGTTGAAATAGCGCAGCGCCGTGTAGCGCAAGGGGTGCGCGATCGCCGCATCGCGCAGCATCCATTCGCTCATCAGCTTGGACAGGCCATAGGGCGATTCCGGCGCCAGGCGAGCATCCTCGCGCACCGGCTCCAGTCCGGCGCCGCCATAGACGGCAGCGGTCGAGGAAAAGATGAAATTGGGCACGCCCTCTCGGACCGCGGTCTCGATCAGCGTGCGCGTCTTGCTGGTGTTGTTCTCATAATAACTGAGCGGGTCGGCAACCGATTCCGGGACCACGATCGAGCCGGCGAAGTGGATGATCGCATCGACATGATTGTCCCTGATGATCGAACCGACCAATTCCCTGTCGGCGACATCGCCAACCACCAGCTTTGCCTCCGGCGCCACCGCCCATTCGAAACCGGTGGAAAGACGGTCGAGAACGACCACGCTCTCGCCGGCATCCAGCAGTTCCCAGACCATGTGGCTGCCGATATAACCGGCGCCGCCTGTTACCAAAACCGTCATCCGTGACCTCGCATCTCAAGATTTATCGGAAACTGTCTCAACCCCCGCCTTACTGGAAAGCCTGCCGCCTGGCCATTAGAACTCGTGGTAACCGGCATTGTCGGCATGTGGCATCGTCCTGAAACAAAATTGATCCACATCAAGGGAATAGGCCACGATCCGTGGTCGTTAGGAACAGGTCCGGGGCGTGGCATTTTGACCAAAAAGGCCCGGTGGACGACCAATAGGGCAATGATTATGATCCCGCGCAAAATTGGGAAAGTCGACATGAACTATCAGCGGTTCTTCGAGGAAGCGATCGACCAGCTCCATGCAGAGCGTCGCTATCGCGTTTTCGCCGACCTTGAGCGCATCGCGGGCAAGTTTCCGCGCGCCATCTGGCGTTCCAATGGCCGCGCCGAGGAAATCACCGTCTGGTGCTCCAACGACTATCTCGGCATGGGCCAGCATCCCGACGTCATCGCCGCGTTCCAGAACGCGGCCGGCAAAATGGGGTCGGGCGCCGGTGGCACCCGCAACATTTCGGGCACCAGCAACCCGCTGGTCGAGCTCGAAGTGGAGCTTGCCGACCTGCACGACAAGGAAGCCGCACTCGTTTTCACCTCCGGCTTTGTCTCCAATGAAGCCTCGATTTCGACCATCGCGCGGCTTTTGCCCAACTGCCTGATCATCTCGGACGAGTTGAACCACGCCTCGATGATCGAAGGCGTGCGGCGCTCCGGTGCGGAAAAGAAGATCTTCCGCCACAATGATGTCGCGCATCTGGAAAGCCTGCTGCAGGCGGCGGGCCGCGAACGCGCCAAGCTGATCGTCTTCGAGAGCGTCTATTCGATGGATGGCGACATCGCACCGATAAAGCAGATCGTCGAGCTCGCCGAGCGCTACAACGCCATGACCTATATCGACGAGGTCCATGCCGTCGGCATGTACGGACCGCGCGGCGGCGGCATCACCGAGCGCGAGGGACTGGCCGACCGGATCGATATAATCCAGGGCACCCTGGCCAAGGCGTTCGGCACGCTGGGCGGGTACATCACCGGCACAAGCGCGGTGATCGACGCGGTGCGCTCCTATGCGCCGGGCTTCATCTTCACCACGGCGCTGCCGCCGGCGATCGCCGCCGCCACCACCGCCTCGATCCGCCACCTCAAACGCTCGCAGGCCGAGCGCGATGCACAGCATCAGCAGGCGACACGAACCAAGCAGATCCTTTCGGCCGCCGGCCTGCCTGTGATGGACTCGCCAACGCACATCGTGCCGCTGCTGGTCGGCGATCCGGAGGCCTGCAAGATGGCCAGCGACCGCCTGCTCGGCGTGCACGGCATCTACATCCAGCCGATCAACTACCCGACCGTGCCGCGCGGTACGGAGCGGCTGCGCATCACGCCGACGCCGTTCCACTCCGATGCGCTGATCGCCGAGTTGCAGGACGCGCTGGTCGAGACCTGGGATGCACTCGGCATTCCCTATGGCTCCGCCGGTCGGCCATCGGTGGCCAAGAGCGACCGGATCATTCCCCTGCTGGTGCCCAAGTCAGGCGGCTGAAGCCCGTTTGAAACTCTACTCCGACGGCCATCTGACGCAGGTTTCTGCGCTTCCGGTGCTCACGGACCTGAATGTCCGCTGCGCTCCGGTTCTCGAAACCCACGCCAGCTGACTCGCCGGAGCGATTTTCAATCCGGCCTCAGGGCATCAAATAGTCTTCATCCACTTTGCCAGCCGGTGCGCGGCTTCCTCGATCTGATCGAGGCGGCGGTGGAAGCACAGTCTGAGGAAGGCTTCGCCGCCGGGACCGAAGGCGGTGCCGGGCGCCAGGCCGACATTGGCCTTGTCGACGATGTCGAAAGCGGCAGTGCGTGAATCGGTGATGCCGTCGACCGTGAAGAACAGATAGAACGCGCCTTGCGGTACGGTGAACCGGGCGCGGCCTGTGTCGCCGAGAATGCCGCAGACCAGATCGCGTGCCTTGCGCGCCCGCTCCACCTGTTCGGCAACGAAGGCATCACCCTCATCAAGGGCTGCAACCGCACCGCGCTGCATGAACTGGGCGACGCCGGAGTTGGAATACTGGATCAGGTTCTCGAACACCTGCTGCAAGGCGGGATGTGTCTTGATCCAGCCGACGCGCCAGCCGGTCATCGCCCAGTTCTTGGAAAAACTGTTGACGAACAGGATGCGGTCTTCCGCCGTGGCGATGTCGAGGAAGGACGGCGCACGGCCGTGGCTGTAGTGGAACAGCGAATAGATTTCGTCGGCGATGATCCAGAGGTTCTTCGTGCGCGCAAGATCGAGGATCGCCTGCAAGGTCTCGTGATCGGCGGTCCAGCCGGTCGGGTTCGACGGCGTGTTGATGAACAGCGCTTTTGTGCGCGGCGTGATCGCCGCCGCAATCTTCTCGACGTCGCAGGACCAGCCATTGCCGGAATGATCGAGCGTGACCGCCACCGGAACGGCGCCCGATATCCCTGCTGCGGCATCGAAATTCGGCCAGGCCGGCGACAGATAGATGACCTCGTCGCCGGCACCGGCGAGCGCGTCGAGCGCCAGCTGGATGGCATGCATGCCTGACCCGGTGACGATGAATTGCTCCTCAGGGAAGGTCTTACCGAAATGCCTGGCATAGTAGCGGGAAAGCGCCTGCCTGAGATCTGGGATGCCCTTTTGCCAGGTGTAGAACGTCTCGCCGCCGGCCAGCGCCTTCGACGCGGCATCGGTGATGAACGAAGGCGTCGGCAAGTCGCCCTCGCCGGCCCAGAGCGGGATCATGCCTTCGCGCAGGCGGCCGTAATTGACGACGGCGACAATGCCGCTTTCGGGTGCGGCGCGGGCCTCCGTGCGCAAGCTGTCGATCAAAGTCATGGGCGGGTCCGTTCCGATCTCGGGTATTGATCCGCGCTCCTTACCAGATGCGAAAACAGAAAACCCCGGCCGCGAACGACCGGGGTCTTGGTCCAGCAATGCTTTGCGGATTATCTTCTGGCGAGCAAGTCGCGAATTTCGGTGAGCAGCGCGACGTCAGCGGGCGGCGGAGCGGCTGGTGCAGCCGGCTTCTCGCGTTCAAGCCGCTTGCGCATGTTGTTCACCGCCTTGACCATCAGGAAGATGATGAAAGCGAGAATAAGGAAGTTCAACGCGACGGTGATGAAGCTGCCATACGCGAAAACTGCGCCTTGCTTTTTGGCGTCCGCCAGCGAGGTGGCGTTGACGGCCGAGGAGAGCCCCAGGAAATAGTTGTTGAAGTCCAAGCCGCCGAAAATCGCGCCGACGATCGGCATGATGATGTCATTGACAAGGGAATCGACGATCTTGCCGAAGGCCGCGCCGATGATGACGCCGACCGCAAGGTCCATCACATTGCCCTTGGAAATAAATTCCTGGAATTCTTTCAGCATTCGACCCTCCTTGTCATGACCGGCCGAGCTGCCGCTTCCGTCCTTGCGGGCATCGACCTGAGGCAACATAACAAAAACCTGCGGTTGCAACATCGGCAAAAAGGAGAAAGCAACCGGTTTCTCCTTACCTGGCGGTAGTCTCCAAAGCGCGTCGCGTTGAAACGGATTCACGCGCCGCGCTTTGGGTGTTTGTTTTTGTGCATGTCGTTGCCCCAAAACCGCTGCGCGCTTTTGGGCGACATGCATCAGAAATCGCGGTCTTCATGCGCCCAAAGCCGTGATGGACTCGGAAGCCAAGCTGTGATTGCGTCTGGGCAAGCCGGGTTGAAATTCGGCACAGGGAGGATATTGCCGGCGTGCAGGGCTTGTTCATCGTCATCATCGCGATCGCCTATGTGACGCTGCTGTTCGCCATCGCCAGCCTAGGCGACCGCCGCTCGGCCATTTCAGGGCCGAGTCGGGCCCGTCCCTTCATCTACGCGCTCAGTCTTGCGATCTACTGCACGTCCTGGACCTTCTTCGGCTCGGTCGGCCTCTCTTCCGAACGCGGCCTCGAATTCCTCGGCATCTATACCGGCCCGGTGCTGGTCTTCGTGTTCGGCTTTCCGCTGCTCAACCGCATCGTGCGGTTGGCCAAGACGGAGAAGATCACCTCGATCGCCGACTTCCTCGGCGCCCGCTATGGCAAGAGTTTTACCGTCGCGGCGATCGCCACGCTGATCGCGACCATCGGCGCGGTGCCCTATATCGCGCTGCAGTTGAAGGCGATCTCCGGTTCGGTCAGCCTGATGGTCGAGCACTATACGGGATCGCCGCCCTCCTTCGATCCCTTCGTCAGCGACATCTCGCTGGTCGTCGCCATGCTGCTGGCGCTGTTTGCGGTGCTATTCGGCACGCGCCACGCCGACGCCACCGAACACCAGGACGGGCTGATGCTGGCGGTGGCCGTCGAAACCGTGGTCAAGCTTGCCGCCTTCCTGGCCATCGGCTTGATGGTCACCTTCCTGATCTTCGGCGGCCCGGGCGACATGTTAGACAAGCTCGCCCAGAATGCACAGGTTCGGCAGGCGATGAGCTACAACACCTCGCTCGCCACCTGGCTGGTGCTGACTTGCCTGAGCGGCTTTGCCATCATCATGCTGCCGCGCCAGTTCTACGTCACCATCGTCGAGAACCGCGGCGAGGCCGAACTGCGCACCGCAACATGGGTGTTTCCGCTCTACCTCGTAGCGATCAATCTGTTCGTGCTGCCGATCGCCTTTGCCGGCTTGTCGCTGGTCGGCACCGGAACCAGCAGCGATCTCTATGTGCTGTCGCTGCCCTTGTTCAGCGGCCATGACGTGCTGGCCATGGCGGCCTTCATCGGCGGGCTGTCGGCGGCGACGGCGATGGTGATCGTCGAGAGCGTGGCGCTGTCGATCATGATCTCCAACGACCTCATCATTCCGCTGTTCGTGCGCCGCCTGCTCAAGACCTCGACCTCCGAGACCGAAGACTGGTCGACGCTCATCCTCAATGTGCGGCGCGGAGCGATCTTCATCCTGCTGTTCATCGCCTTCCTCTATTACCGCGAGAGCACCAACAGCGCGCGCCTGTCGTCGATCGGCCTGATGTCGTTCGCGGCAATAGCACAGTTCGCGCCGGCGCTGATCGGCGGCCTGATCTGGCGCGGCGCCAATGGCCGGGGTGCAGCACTCGGCATGGTCGCCGGCATCCTCGTCTGGGGCTACACGCTGCTGTTTCCATCGCTTGCCGGACCTGACACCGAAATCATCGCGCACGGGCTGTTCGGCTTCGAGGCGTTGCGGCCGCAGGCCCTGTTCGGCACCGTCGCCGAACCGCTGAACCACGGCGTGTTGTGGAGCCTGTCGATCAACGCGGTGTTCTTTGTGCTCGGTTCCCTCTCGCGCGCATCGGTGCCGCTGGAGCGCATTCAGGCGTCGATCTTCGTGCCACGCGATGCCGGCCCGATGCCAAGCCTGCGCCGCTTCCGCACCGCCATCACCGTCAACGACCTCAAGGACACGATCGGGCGCTATCTCGGTGTCGAGCGCACCGAGCGCTCCTTCCAGTCGTTCGAAAAGACCAACGGAACCTCGCTGCACGGCAACGAGCAGGCGAGCATGGACGTCATCCGATTTTCCGAACAATTGCTGGCCAGCGCCGTCGGTTCGTCTTCGGCGCGGCTGATCTTGTCGCTGCTGTTTCGGCGCCACGACCGCGAATCCAGGGATGCCTTCCGCTTACTCGATGACGCCACCGAGGCGCTGCAGCACAATCGCGACCTGCTGCAGATCGCGCTCGACCAGATGGAGCAAGGCATCACCGTCTTCGACCGCGACTTCCGCCTGATCTGCTGGAACCGCCAGTACCGGGCCCTGTTCGACCTGCCCGACGAGATGGGCCAGGTCGGCGTCTCGCTCGACAGCATCCTGCGCCATCTCTCGGAGCGCGGCGACATTCCGGCGGAGCAGCGCGTGGCCATGCTCAACCGGCTGACCAGCTTCGTCAGCCCATGGCAGATGGAGCTGAAAACCTCGGGCCGCATCCTGGAGCTGCGGTCCAACCCGATGCCGGACGGCGGCATCGTCGCCACCTATGCCGACATTTCCGGACGCGTCGAGCAGGATCTGGCGCTGAAACGCGCCAATGAATCGCTGGAGCAGCGCGTCAAGACCCGCACCATCGAGCTGACCCGCGTCAACGAAGAGCTGGCGCAGGCGCAGATGCTGGCCGAGGAGGCCAATCTCGGCAAGACCCGCTTCCTCGCCGCCGCCGGCCACGACATCCTGCAGCCGCTGAACGCCGCCCGGCTCTATTGCTCGTCGCTGATCGAGAAGGCCGGCAAGGGGCCGACCGGCAAGGCAGCGGTCAACATCGAATCCTCGCTGGAATCGGTCGAGACCATTCTCGGCGCCGTGCTCGACATCTCCCGCCTCGACGCCGGTGCGATGAAGCCGGACGATACCGCCTTCAACCTCGATGGATTGCTGCGCCAGATCGGCAACGACTTCCGGCCGCTCGCCGCCGAAAAGAAGCTCGAGCTGACGATCATGCCGTCATCGCTGACCGTGACGACGGATCGCAACCTGTTGCGGCGCCTGATCCAGAACCTGGTCTCCAACGCCATTAAATACACGCGCCACGGCCGTGTGCTGGTCGGCGTCAGGCGGCGCGGCGAACTGGCCGAAATCCAGGTGATCGACACCGGCATCGGCATCGCCGGCGACAAGCTGAACACCGTCTTTCACGAATTCACCCGGCTGGACGAAGGCGCGCGCGAGGCCGAGGGCCTCGGCCTCGGCCTCTCCATCGTCGACCGCATCGCCCGGGTGTTGCGCCTGGAGATCCGGATCTTTTCCAATCCGGGCAAGGGCACGCGCTTTTCCGTCATCCTGCCTGTGGCGGCCGTGCAGGAGCCGCGACGCGAGATCGAGACCAGAGCCCCTGCGCGTGCGACAGCTTCGCTGGCTGGGCTGCACGTGCTCTGCATCGACAACGATGCCCGCATCCTCGAAGGTATGCGGCTGCTGCTCGAAGGCTGGGGGTGCAACGTCGATACAGTGTCCGGCTCAAGGGATCTGGACGGAGCCGCGATGCACCGCCCGGACATCGTCCTTGCCGACTACCATCTCGACGGCGAAACCGGTCTCGATATCATCGTCAGGCTGCGCGCAATCCACGGCGACAACCTGCCGGCCGTGCTGGTCACCGCGGACCGCTCCAACGAGGTGCGCACGGCCGCGGGCGGCCTCGAGATTGCGGTGATCAACAAGCCGCTGAAGCCGGCCGTGTTGCGCTCGATGATGGCCAGGGTCAGGCCGCTGGCATCGGCCGCCGAATAGGTTAGCTCGTCGGCTGCAGCGGGTCGCCGCCGATCTTGGACAGGAGGATCACCGCCTGGGTGCGGCTGTCGACGCCGAGCTTCTGCAGGATGGCGGAGACATGCGCCTTGATGGTGGCCTCGGAGACGCCGAGTTCATAGGCGATCTGCTTGTTGAGCAGGCCCTCGGCCAGCATGCCGAGCACCCGGGTCTGCTGCGGCGTCAGGGCCTGCAGCCGCTTGATCAGGTCGGATATTTCGGGATCACGCTCGACGCCAAGATCGACGCCGACGGGCGCGGCGATGTCACCGGCAAGCACCGATTGCACGGCGCCGCGGATCTCTTCCATGCTGGCCGATTTGGAGATGAAGCCGGAAGCGCCGAGATCGAGCGCCCGCCTGATGGTCGCCGGATCGTCACGCGCCGACACCACGATCAGCGGCACCGTCGGATGGATGCCACGCAGCGCGATCAGGCCGGAGAGGCCGCTGGCGCCCGGCATCGACAGGTCGAGCAGCACCAGATCGACATCCTCGTTGGCCACGACCAGCGCCTTGGCGCTCTCGAAATCGCCGGCTTCGTGGATGGCTGCGACATTGCCGATGCCGGCAAGCGCTTCGCGCAGCGCACCACGAAACAGCGGGTGATCGTCGGCGATGACGAAAGAATAGCCGGCCGGCAAATGTCCCTCCCCGAATCCCCCGATAATTTTTGCTTTTTTCGGGATCAGTTGGACGATTATGAGGGGCTGCGCGCTGTTTTCAAGCGGCAAAGCCAGCGCGCCGCGTTTTCCCTGCTTTGGACGCTCAGGTCTTCTGCGAATTGAGCTGGGCGCCGTTGTCCTTGTCCATATCCTTGACGATGCCCATGAAGCCGCGCAGGAAGCGTTCCATGTAGCTCATCGTCTTGTTGAAATCCTCCTCGCTCGGCAATTTCGATTCGAGACGGGCGGAGAGCGAATTCTCGAGCTTGGTGACGCGCTCGTCCATCGCCTTCATAGAGGTCTGCAAGCGGTCGACCTCGTCCTGGAAAGCGGCGCGTTCGTCGGCCGCCATCTTGCAGACAAGCTGGCCGGAGCGTTCCTCGCAGATCGACATGGCGCCGGTCTGCGTATCCATACGGACATAGCCGTTATCAGACTTTTCCAGCCGGTAGCGGTCGGTTTCTTCCGAATAAGCTGAAGCCGCGACCAGCGAAACGAGCGCGGCGGGGATCAAGATGTGCTGCAGACGCATGTTGTCCTCCATGGCCAAGGCCTGAAATATCGCATGTTTGCGCCGGAAATGGGGAAGACCCTTGGCGTGGCCTTTCCCACGTGGCTGGTTCGGACTATAGCGCAACCATGTCTCAGATTATCTACAAGATAACCCCGCAAGCGCCTTGGCGCGAGGCCGAAACACATGGCCGCTTCACCGGCGCGCCAATCGATGTCGCAGACGGCTTCATCCATTTCTCCACGGCGGCGCAGGTCAAGGAAACCGCGGCAAAGCACTTTGCCGGCCGGACCGACCTGCTGCTGGTCGCCATCGACGGGACCAGCCTGGGCGCGGCGCTGAAATACGAAGTCTCGCGCGGCGGCGCACTGTTTCCACATCTTTATGGTCCGCTCGATCTCAAGGCCGTGCTGTGGGTCCGACCACTGCCGCTTGGCGCCGATGGTGTGCATCAGTTTCCGGCACTGGAGGGGCAATGAGCGTGCTCGACCGGCTCGGCCAGAAGCTGCTGTTCACATTTGATCCGGAAACCGCGCATGGCATGTCGATCGCGGCGTTGCGATGCGGCCTGCCGGTCGGCGCGCGGACGACGCTCGACGCACGGCTGAAGGTGACGGTCTGCGGCCTCGATTTTCCGAATCCGCTCGGCATGGCTGCGGGCTACGACAAGAACGCCGAGGTGCCCGACGCGCTGCTTGGCCTGGGCTTCGGCTTTGCCGAGGTCGGCACGATCACGCCGCTGCCGCAGGCCGGCAATCCGAAGCCGCGCATTTTCCGGCTCACGGCGGACGAAGCGGTGATCAACCGGTTGGGCTTCAACAATGAAGGCCATGCAGCGGCCGAAAAGCGCCTTGCCGCACGCAAGGGGCGTGGCGGCATCGTCGGCGTCAACATCGGCGCCAACAAGGACAGCAGCGACCGCATCGGCGACTATGAGCGCGGTGTCGCCCGGTTTGCGCAATACGCCAGCTATCTCACCGTCAACATCTCCTCGCCCAACACGCCGGGCCTGCGCAACATGCAGGCGCGCGAGCAGCTTGGCGAACTTTTGTCGCGTGTCATGGCCGCGCGCGCCACGGCAACAGCCCAGCCGCCGGTCTTCCTCAAGATCGCGCCGGATCTGGTCGAGGCAGAGCTGGAGGACATCGCCGCAGAGGTCACCGAGAAGCGGATCGACGGCGTCATCGTCTCCAACACCACCATCTCCCGACCGGCACTGCGCAGCGGCGACACCGCGCGCGAAACCGGCGGACTCTCGGGCAAACCCTTGTTCGAACGCTCGACCATCGTGCTGGCGAAGATGCGCAAGCTGCTTGGCCCAGACCGCGCCATCATCGGCGTCGGTGGCGTCGATTCTGCCGAGGCCGCGCTGGACAAGATCCGTGCCGGCGCCGATCTGGTGCAGCTCTACACCGGCATGATCTATGCCGGGCCTGCGCTGCCGGGCCGGATTGTCGCCGCGATGGCACGCTTTGCCGGCACGGAACGGCTCAGATCCATTCGCGAGTTGCGCGACAGCCATCTCGATCGATGGGCAATGAGGCCGCTCAGCTGAACGCCGTTTGCATCCGCAACCGCAGAATGGTGAGCAGGCTGAAGCCTCGCACCAGCAGGAAGACGTGCAGCGCCGCCCACAGACCATTGTTGCCGAAAGCGGGCGCCAAAGTGAGCAGCGCGGCGCTGAAGGCGAGAAACGACAAAAGCATCATGTTTCGCATGTCGCGCGACCAGGTCGCGCCGATGAAGACGCCATCCATCTGGAACGCCAGCACACCGCTCAGCGCGGTGAACGCCGCCCACGGTAGGTAGGTGTCGGCCACTGCACGGACTTCCTGCGACGTCGTCACAAGAGCAATCAGATTGGCGCCGCCAAACAGCAGCACCAGAGTTGCAGCCCCGGCCAAGCCAAAGCCCCAGAACAGGGTCAGCCGCACGGCCTGCCGGAACGGTGCGGCGGCGCGCGCGCCGACGGCACGGCCCGCCAGCTGTTCGGCGGCGGTGGCGAAGCCATCGAGGAAATAGCCGGCGACGAGAAAGAAGTTCATCAGCACGGCGTTGGCGGCCAGCGTCACCGTGCCGAACTGGGCGCCCTGGCGGGTGAACAGCGCAAAAGCGGCGAGCAGTGAGAACGAGCGGATCATGATGTCGCGGTTGAGCGACAGCATGCGCAGGAAGGCGGCCATGTCGAGCAGGCGATGGCGCGGCAAAGGCGGCGCCGCGCGGAACCGGCTGATCACGATCGCCAGGCCGAGCAGCATGGCAAGGAACTCACCAGTGACGGTCGCCCAGGCGACGCCGGCGACGCCCCAGCCAAGCTCCAGCCCAAGCAGGAAGCAGAGCGCGATGTTGATGCCGTTCAGCACCAGTTGCAGCATCAGCCCGAGCCCGCCCTCGCCGCGCCCCAGCACATAGCCAAGGATGGCGTAGTTGATCAGCGAAAAGGGTGCAGCGAGCAGCCTGATCCTGATGTAGACGCCCATCGCCTCGCTGACGCGCGGTTCGGCGCCCATGAATTTTTGCCCGGCGATGGCGACCAGGGGCGCAAGGGCCGCAAGCACGATGCCGGCGACGACAGCGATCAGCACGGCGCGCCAGAACACCGCCTGTTCCTCCAGGGCATCGGCGCCCCCGAAAGCCTGGGCAACGAGCCCGGTGGTGCCCGAGCGCAGGAAATTGAAGGTGGTGAAGACGACGTCGAATATCAGTGCGCCGGCCGCCAGGCCGCCGAGCAAGGCGGCGTCGCCGAACTGACCAACGACAGCCGTGTCGACCAGGCCGAGCATCGGCGTCGTCAGATAGGCAAGCGTCATCGGCACGGCGATGGCGAGCACTGAACGGTTGGTGACGACAAAAGATCTGGCGTCGGCTGTGATTGCACCCTTGTCCAAAGGATTGCTGCCTTGCTGTTTGAGCTTGATCGAACAGCCGATGTGCCCCATTTTCCGGCCACCGCGCAATCACTCTTCCCGTGACGGCCAACCGAAATCCCCGGTCTGGCGCGAGCCCGCCGGATCCAGTTCATGCCCCTGCAGATCGTTCATCACCCCGACTACGACGCCGGCTTCGCCACCAACCATCGCTTTCCGATGAGCAAATATCCGTTGCTGATGGACGCCTTGCGCGCTCGCGGACTGGCCGGACCCGACGCGCTCAACACCACGGAACCCGCGCCGGCGTCATGGCTGAGACTTGCCCATGCACCGGACTATGTCGACCAGGTCATCAGCTGCTGCGTGCCCGAAAAGATCGAACGCGAGATCGGTTTTCCGATCGGGCTCCGCGTCTCGCTGCGCGCGCAGCTTGCCACCGGCGGCACGGTGCTGGCGGCGCGGCTCGCCTTGCGCCACGGCATTGCCTGCAACACCGCCGGCGGCAGCCATCATGCGCGGCGTGCGCAAGGTGCGGGCTTCTGCACCTTCAACGATGTCGCCGTCGCCGCGCTGGTCCTGCTCGCCGAAGGCGCGGCACAAAACATCCTGATCGTCGACCTCGACGTGCATCAGGGCGACGGCACGGCGGATATACTCGCTGATGATCCGCGCGTGTTCACCTTTTCCATGCATGGCGACCGCAACTACCCCGTGCGCAAGATCGCCTCCGACCTCGATGTCGCGCTGCCCGATGGCACGGGTGACGCCGCTTACATGGAGAGGCTTGCCGCCATCCTGCCGGAACTGTCCGCCCAAGCCCACTGGGACATCGTGTTCTACAATGCCGGCGTCGACGTCCATGCCGAGGATCGGCTTGGCAGGCTGTCGCTATCGGATGACGGCCTGCGCGCCCGCGACGACATGGTGATCAGCCACTTTCGCACGCTCGGCATTCCGGTCTGCGGCGTCATCGGCGGTGGCTATTCCACGGACGTACCCGCGCTTGCCGCGCGCCACGCCATCCTGTTCGAGGTGGCCTCGGCCTATGCCCGATAGTCCTTTTAAAGCATGATCTTGTCCGAAAACCGGTTCCCACTTTTCGGGATCATGCTCTACTTCCGGTAGTTGGCGAGCCTGAGCAGGATGAAGGCCGGAACGACGATGGCCGCGCCTAGCAGGATATAGCCAAGGAAACGGTCGATGGCGTGGAAGCCCAGATTCCACAGGTCGATGAAGAACTTCTGGATGCCGTAGAGCACATCCATCGGCGACCAGCCGAAGGCATTCATGACCAGGCCGACGAGGAAAGACACGACCAGCAGTTTTAGGATCACCTTGAGCGGCGAGTCGCCTAGAAAGCGCGTCAGTGCGGACAAGGCTCGTCTCCAGATTGAGGTACCCAGACTCGAGGGCGTCGGCCCAGACATACGCACTTGGCTTGCCGGCTTCAAGCCGACAGTTTTACGGGATGCCGAAGAACCTCGAGCGAGGCATTGCATGGCAAGGTTGCGCTACCGAACGGACCGAATCCGTGTCAATTTGTTAAATATGCGTAAATGGAATTACCTTAATTTATTGAAAATAAAGCGAAAAATCTTCATTTTTCGATTCCCCGCAATGTGCGTGCAATTTTCGCCTGCGAGACAGTCGGCGTCTTTCAGGTGATCGGCCGCGCGGGCGCTCTGCCCCCCTACTACAGCTGGCGAAAGCCAGTCCCAGGACCGCGCAGCCATGCCTGAAAGACACCAAATCGGAGCTCGATCGCCCCAACGGTCGAGGTCCTCGGGAATTAACCTGCGTATCGATTGCCGGATGCGCGCGTGTGTTGGAGTAATGCAGTGTTCTCTCAAGCAAAGATCATCCTGACGGCAAGTGCCCTTGCCATGTGCCTCCTCGGGCCGGCGATGGCCGCCGACCTTCTACCCGCCTACAATGATCCCCCTGCTTTCCAGTGGAGCGGCGCCTATGTCGGCGTGCATGGCGGCACGGCGTTCACCGGGATGCCGAACCCGTTTGCCGGCCGGAACGGCCTCAGCGGCGGCGTTCAAGCCGGCTACAACCAGCAGATGGGTCCAGCGGTTCTCGGTGCCGAGATCGAGGGCTCCTATCTGGGTGGCGCCGAGCACGACGTCGAGGGCGGCAAGATCAAGGAAAAATGGCGCGGTGCCGCCAAAGCCAAGGCCGGTTTGAGTTTCGACCAGACGCTACTCTTTGGAACCGGCGGCGTCGCCCTGACAAAATTCGACAAGGGCGACAATGTGAGCAGTATCGACGGCTGGAAACTTGGCTATCTGGTCGGCGCCGGCATCGAGCAGGGTTTTGCCGGCGGCCTCTCGGCCAAGGTCGAATATGACTATGTCCGCACCCCTGGCGTCGAAACGACGTCGGCCTTCGGTAAATCCAAGGCGACGATCGGCAGCCATGAACTGAAGGCCGGCATCAACTATCGATTCTAGGGCAGGCCGCGGGTTCAGTTGAACCCGTCTTGTATTCTGTTCGAACAGACCTCGCGCGGTGCCCAGACGCAATGGGTGCCGCGCAATTGCTTGCCCCATCCGCACCGGCATCGACGCGCATCGGCAGACCGCGCCTGTGCCGGGTCCTGCGTAATGTCGATGCAATCTTCACACCCTAGGTGCCGCGGATGACCTTGATGATGGGAATCAGATATGTCCAAACGCCGCGCAAACCATCTTGTGTGGATCTCGAAGGCGTTCTTCGTCGCAATCGTGCTGGCGCTGACGGGATGCGCCTCCGACATCATGAAGAACTACATCGGGCAACCGGTCGAATCGGTCATTCTGGACTACGGTCCGCCAACCGCCGTCGTTGACCTCGGGCAAGGCGAGCGAGCCTATCAGTGGCGCAAGATCTCCACCAATGCGGTTTCCGGGACCTCCAGCGGCGAGGTTCGCCACACGAAACACGGAACCGTCTACGAAGAGACCGAAACGCCTGGCTATATCGAGCGCCAGGAATGCTTCTATACGTTCTACGCCCGCGCCTCGGGCGGCCGATGGTTCATCACCAATTTTCGTCAACCGAAGCTGGAATGCGAATGAATTGCCACAGCCTGCCGGCTGCCCGTGACGGAGCGTGCACATGCGCATCCTGCTGATCGAGGACGAACCGGAAATGGCCTCGGTGCTGAAGACGGCGCTCGAGCGCCAGGACATCATCGTCGACCATGCCGCGACACTGGCCGATGCCGAAGCCGTGGCGCGGCTCGGCCATCATGACGCCGTGATACTGGACCGCCGCCTGCCCGATGGCGATGGTCTCAGCCTGATCCCGCGCCTGCGGGCCTTGCATCTGGACGTGCCGGTGATCGCGCTGACGGCGCTCAGCGGTCTCGACGACAGGGTGGCCGGGCTCGATGCCGGCGCCGACGACTACATGGTCAAGCCATTCGCCACGGTGGAACTGGTTGCCAGGCTCAATGCCTTGCACAGGCGTTCGTTCACCTCACGCGCCAACCAGACGGTGGTCGGCCGCCTTACCTATGATTTCCGCCATCGCGAGGCGCTTATCGAGGACCAGGCACTGGAGTTGCCGCGGCGTGAACGGCTGGTGCTCGAAACGCTGATCCGCAGGCCAGGCCGGACCATCATGCGCGGCGCCCTGGAAGAAGCCGTCTACGCCCTCGATGACGAGATCGGCTCCAATGCGCTGGATGCGCACATTTCGCGGCTGCGTCGCAAGCTTGACGATGTCGCTGCCGGCATCGAGATCAGGGCGATCCGCAATCTCGGTTATCTCCTGCGGGCGGCTTCGTGAAAAAGCCGCGCACGCGGTCGCTGCAATGGGTGCTGGTGCGGCGGCTGATCCTGCTGCAGGCGGCGACGCTTCTTATCTTCATCGTGCTGTCCGCGGCCGCGCTATGGATCGCCGATCCGCGGCTTCTTGTCGACAACGAGGCTGCCGTTGCAGCCATCAAGAATGCCGTCGATCGTGACGGCAACGGCAAATTGATCGTCCATGAGACCGACGAGTTGCGTTCGTTTCGTGAGGGCTTCCCGAACGTCTGGTACATTATCCGCGACGGCAGCGGCCAGAGCGTCCGCTTCGGCACCATACCAGACGTCTACGCCAGGAATTTTGGCGATCTGCTGGGCGCGGCCGATCACGCCACCATCGGGTTTTCGGAGGATGACCCGCGGCCGGAGGCCTATCTCGAAAGGGTTTCGACCAAGGCGGGCACGGTTCAGATCATCGCCGCGACACGATCCTTGCGCGACAAAACAGAAGGCCTCGAAGTCACCATTTCGGCCACCGTCGATGTCGCCAAGAACCCGGACGGCAGCAGGAACTGGGAGAAGGCACTTCCCGCTCTCACGGCCATCATCATCATCCTTTTGTTGCCGATTGTCCTCGTCATGGGAACCACGACCCTGGTGACCACGCCTGCCGTCGTGCGCAGATCTTTTGCCGGCCTCGTCGACACCGTCCAGCAGGCCGCGCGTATCGACATCGGCACCCGTGCGATGCAACTCCCGGTCAAGAATGTACCGCAGGAGATCGAGCCGCTGGTGCATGCCTTCAACCAGACACTGGCGCGCCTGGCCCAAGGCTATGACCGGCACAATCGCTTCCTCACCGACGCGGCCCATGAACTGCGCACGCCGATCGCCATCTTGCGCACGCGCGCCGAATTGCTGAAGCAGGAGCCGCAAAGTGCACGCCTGCTGCATGATATCGAGCGCCTGTCGCATCTTGCGCAGCAGCTGCTCGACCACCAGTTGCTTGACCGCCCGGCAGACCAGCGCCAGATCATCGATCTCTGCGACCTTGTCAGCCGGGTCGCGGCCGACTTCGCCCCGCTCGCCATCGAAGCAGGCTACGATCTTGCCTTCGAGCCGCCCGCCGGCAAGGTCCATGTCGAGGTCAACGTCCTGCAGATCGAGCGCGCGCTGGCAAATCTCGTGCGCAATGCCATCGACCATGGCGGCGGCTCCGGCACGATCACCATTGCCGTCGACGAGACCGGTGGCGTCGAAGTCCACGACGAAGGCCCGGGCATTCCGGCGGATGAGTGCGAGAATGTCTTCGAACCCTTCTACCGCTTGCAGCCGCAATCGCGTGGGGCAGGTCTGGGATTGAACCTTGCCCGGCAGATCGCGCTGCTGCATGACGGCACCATTCGGATATTGGCGGGGTCCTGGCAAGGCGCCCGCATCCGCATGGCCCTGCCGGTTCATCCCGTGACCGCTGGCAGCGGAAAAGGCGGCCGGCCGATGGCCGCAGCTGATCCCGCTGGCTTATCTGTTTTCTAACCAATTCCCGCTATTTCCAATCGAATAGCGGGAGCAAGGCTTTTGGTGGAGACGGAGAAAAACACCGCGCGACGCGCCGTCATGCTGTCGGTGGTCGTCCCATGCTACAATGAGCTGGATGGCCTGGCCGAACTGCATCGGCGGGTGACGGCCGCATGCGTCGAACAAGGCCCTTCCTATGAGATCGTCCTTGTTATCGACGGCGCGACCGACGGGACGCGCGAGGCCATTTTCCAGCTGGCCGAAAAGGACGACCATGTCGTCGCCATCGATCTTGCCCGCAACTATGGCCACCAGATCGCGTTGAGCGCGGGGCTCGAATTCTGTCGCGGCCAGCGCATTCTCATTCTCGATGCCGACCTGCAGGATCCGCCTGAGCTGCTCGGCGCGATGATGACGAAGATGAACGAAGGCTTCGATGTCGTTTACGGCCAGAGGCTGACGCGCGACGGCGAAAGCTGGTTCAAGCTCGCTTCCGCCTCGATGTTCTACCGCTTGCTGCGCCGGATGGTCGACGTCGATATAGCCCCGAATACCGGCGATTTCCGGCTGATGAGCCGCCGCGCGCTCGACCATCTGAACGCGATGCCCGAACGCTACAGGTTCATTCGCGGTATGGTGAGCTGGATCGGGCTGAAGCAGACGGCTCTCCCCTATGAACGGCACCGTCGCTTTGCCGGCACCACCCACTATCCGCTGAAGAAAATGGTTCTGCTGGCGATCGACGCGATGACCAGCTTCTCGATCGTGCCTCTGCGGTTCGCCTCGTTGCTCGGAATGATGTTCGGACTTCTGGGGTTGGTCGTGCTCGCCTACACCCTGTTCGAATGGTCGGTCGGAAACGTCTTGCCCGGCTGGACCAGCCTTGCCGCGATCGTGCTGATCCTCGGCAGCGTCCAGCTGATGGTGCTTGGCATCTTCGGCGAGTATCTCGGGCGCATGTACATGGAGACGAAGCGGCGGCCGCTCTACTTCGTCAACGAGATCGTTTCGAGCAACCTGGCAGCCAGAGACAAGGATCTGCCGGTCCATCGTTTGCAGAAGATCGCAAAGAGAGCCGCACGTGCTTGAGGCCGAGTTCGACCAGTTTGCGCGGGAATACCAGGAGCAGCATGCCGCGAGCATAAGGCTGAGTGGCGAAACGCCGGACTTCTTCGCCAGGTACAAGATCGACGACGTCGCCACGACACTGCGGCGGGCCGGTGTGAAACCACGGCGGATACTCGACTTCGGCGCCGGCGTCGGCAATTCGCTCGGCCATATGCGCAACGCGTTTCCCGATGCCGAGATCACCTTGCTCGATCCTTCGCGGGAATCGCTCGACATCGCCAGCAAGCGCTTTCCCGGCCAGGCCGCCTTCACGCATTTCGACGGCAAGACGATTCCTTTTGCCGCTGGCAGCTTCGACCTGGCCTTCGCGGCTTGCGTCTTCCACCACATTCCCGAGGACCTGCAGGTCGGGCTGCTGGCGGAGATCGGCAGGGTGCTGGCCGATGGCGGCAGCTTCTTTCTTTTCGAACACAATCCGTGGAACCCGTTGACCACGCATGCGGTGAGAAACTGCGCCTTCGACGAAAACGCGGTTTTGATAAATTCCCGCGAGATGCGCAGGCGTATGGCCGAGGCGGGCCTTGCCAACACCCGGATCATCTACCGGATTTTCTTTCCTCGGCTGCTTGCAAGGCTGAGGCCGTTCGAGCGTTTCCTCACCAAGATTCCTGTCGGAGCCCAATATTTTGCGCATGCGGTCAAGCCTGCCGTTTGACTTTCCCAGGATGCTGCGATCTGGCGCCGTCGGTCTGTTGAACACGGCGTCGGGGTACGCGGTCATTCTGGCCGAGCTTGCGCTCGGCCTTAACGACACCCTCGCCAACGCCACGGTTTATGTCACCGACCTTGTCCTCAGCTTCTTCCGCAACCGCCAATGGACCTTCACACGGGCCGATGGCTTCCTGTCAGGAACCCTGTTTCGATATGGGGATGGGGGGATCTTCTTGGTCGCCTACAGCGTCAATCTGGCGGTTGCGATCGCCACTCGCTCAGCAGGCATCACCGAAAGCTCCCTGGTTCACCTGGAAACGATCTGCGTCTATTCGGTCGTTTTCTGTCTCGGTTCGGCTCACTTGGTGTTTGTCGGACGTGAAAGTCGCGCAGACGACAAAGCAGACGGGAACCTTCGGGTGACCGACGAGCTTTGGCGGGCGCCGAGCAGTCGAATTCCATGAACCAAACTCTCATCGCAAACAATCAGAGGCGGCGCATTATGGACAACGCCCGGGCCGGGGTGGAAGCCGCAACGCACGACGAGCGGACCCGCGCGATATTCTGCCTGTTCACGGCTTGGGCGATGGCGGCAATACTGACTGCAAAAGCCGGTTCCACCCTGCAGGATCCCGACAGCTGGTGGCAAGTGAAGGTCGGGCTGGATTTCCTGGCAAACCGGACATTTCCGACGGTCGACCCTTATTCCTATACGTTTGCCGGCCAGCCATGGATTGCCAAAGAATGGCTGGGGCAGGTCGTGCTGGCCCTTGCCTACAAGACAGGAGGCTGGAACGGGGTGGTCACCGTTATCATCGCCTCGATTTCCCTGACGGTTTTCCTGATGGGGTGGTTTCTCAGCGCCTGGCTGAAGCCGATCCTGGCCACTATACTGGCCTTCGCCGCGGTGTTCCTGATCATGTCGATCTTCACGGCGCGTCCGCATGTCTTGACCTTCCCGATCATCGTCATCTGGACGGAGATGCTCTTTCGTGCGGCAAGGGAAGAACGGGTGCCGCCCTGGTGGCTGCTCGTGCTGGTCGTTTTGTGGGCGAACCTGCACGCCACCTTCACGCTGAGCTTCATCATCGCGGGTTTCGCCGGTCTCGATCTGCTGGCGCGCACAGGCCTGTCGAAACCAGCCCTCCTGGCGAAATGGATCGCATTCGGTCTGCTTTGCCCGCTGGTCAGCCTGATCCACCCCTATGGCGTCCAGGCCATCCTGGCGACGCTCGGCGTGGCTTACGGCAATGAGGCTGTGCCGCTGATCATGGAATGGAACGCATTCAATCAACCGGAGAACTCCATCCAGGAACTGGCGATGCTGCTGGGACTTTTCGGGCTTCTGGTAGCACCGTTGCGAATTGGCTGGGCAAAGGCTCTGTTCGTCGTCTTCACCTTGCATGTCTATCTCGCCCATGTGCGTTTCGTGTATCTGTTCTTCCTGCTGGTTCCCTTGGTGATCGCAGTCGAGGTGGCGCAGCAATACCCCTCGCTTTCAGCCACCGCATGGCTGGCGCAAAGGCGCGACGGACTGGAAAAATTCTTCGCCAGGCGATTCTACGCGATCTGCGGCGCGACCGCCGTCTTGACGGTCAGTGGGGTCGTCGTGCTCGGCAGTATTCATCAGGTCGCGCCGAGCCCGAAGACGTCGGCCAGCGGGGCGCTGGCCTTCGCTGAAAGCCATCATCTGTCTGGCAATGTGATGAATTCCTACAATTTCGGCGGGACGCTGATCTTTCACGGGATCAAGACCTATATCGACGGACGGACGGACCAGCTGTTCCTGGGCGGTTTCACAAAGGCCGATGACGACATGGGCCACACCGGCGGCAAGCCGCTCCTCGAAGCCCAGCTGAAGAAATACGCAATAGGCTGGGCGCTGTTGTCGGCTGATGACGCCCGCATCCCCTTCTTTGACCAGCTGGGCTGGAAGCGAGCCTATGCGGACGATTACGCGGTAATCTACCTGCCCGGCACCTGATCCTGTTTGGGGCCGGCGCAAGGGCTGCTTTGCGATTGCCCGAAGCCGGGCCGTCATGGTAACGAGGGCACACGCGGGTATGATGTAATGGTAGCTTGTCAGCTTCCCAAGCTGAACGCGAGGGTTCGATTCCCTCTACCCGCTCCAGCTTAAGGCGCCAGAAACAATTTCAGCGCGTGCCTGTTCGTCGAACAAAACCGAGCAGCCGCGCGCAAGCGCCACCGTTGCGAGGGCGTTTGCTACTGCGTCATCCGATGAAACGAAATCGCCGGTCAGTACCCGCAATTCTTCTACGCTTTCAGCCATGGACACGAAATTCCCGACCGATCGATCGTGCTTGCAGGCCTCGACCACGTAAAGCAGATCGATGATTTCGAAGCTGCACATGTTCAGCCTCCAGAAGAAATCGTCCCTTGCAAGATCATGAACGCATCGGCAGGAAATAATGTTCCCGGCTCGCTTTCGCTAGCCTCGGCCTGGCGGCTCTTTCATGCGCTTTGCGCGCCCGATCGAACTCGACGCCAGGCAACCCTACCCGACCGCGCCATCATCCCACCTCCCGCAGAATGAAATCATGCAGCATCTTGGCGGCCGGCGACAGCACGCGGTTCTTCACCGTGATCAGGCTGTAAGGCCTGACCTCGATGTCGAATTCGGTCTGGACGACGTCGATGGCGCCGGCCAGTCCGTCAGGGTTCTGGATGAATTTCGCCACCTGGACCGAGACCGGCGCGATGGCATCGGACTGCGCGACCATGACCAGCGTCAGAAGCAGTGAGCTGGTGTTGAGGATGCGGTCCGGCAAAGCGATGTTGCGGTTGAGGAAATTGCTCTCCATCGCCTGGCGCAAGGGCGAGCCGCCCGACTGGAAGACCCAGTCATAGGCGGCGGTCTCTTCCAACCGCACCCCCTCGCCTTTGGTCAGCGGATGGCCCCGGCGCACGATCAGGCACGCCTTCTCGACGCCGATGACGCGCGACTCGAACAGCCGCGGATTGAGGTCGTCGGGGATGCGCGCGATGATGAAATCATGGCGCGTGGCGATCAGCTCGCGCGCCAGCACGTTGGAGGTCTCGACCTGCATGGTGATCTCGATGCGCGGATAGATGCGGCGGATTTCGCGAATTGCCGGCACCGCCAGCTCGATTGCAGGCGCCGTCACGGCACCGAGGAACACCGAACCGCCCTTGCCCGCCTTGAGCTCGGATATCTCGCGATCGACCTCGCGCATCTCCAAGAGGATCGAGCGCGCGCGCCTGGCCAAAGCCTTGCCGTAGGGCGTCAAGGTGATGCCGCGCGGCAGTCTCTCGCACAGCTTGACCTCCAGCACCGCCTCCATCTCGCTGATCATGCGCGAGGCCGCCGGCTGCGAAATGTTCATGACCTGGGCTGCCGCGCTGACCCGGCCATGGTCGTCGAGCGCGACGATCATGCGCATGTGGCGCAGACTGAGGCCGCTGCGCAGCAGGGTTTCGCCATCGCCCGGCATCTCTCTGTAACTATTTGAAACTGCAGTCGGATTCCCTAGCGCAGCCATCGCTTTCCCCTCTCTTCTGCTCGCGGACGGTCGGTATTGGGATCAGCCCGTCACGTCGCAGTACATATACCAACCATGATATAGCAACCATCAAAGATCGCATTTGACAGTTATGGCAAAGAGCCACACCCTTCGCGCGTTCCGAGACGCGACGGTCGCTAACGAGAAAATCGTATCGATTGAAATCAGCGTCTAGGGGCCATGGGAGGATACCGGAGATCGATATGACGGCAGCAGTGCCTTGGCGCTTCTGCACGATTGCGCGGCCCGCGACCCCGGGGTGCCGCGTCCATCAACCAGGGAGAGTTAAAGTGAAAATCATCAAGACACTGGCCGCCGTCGCGGCCCTTGGCGTTGCCGCCATGACCTACTCGGCGCACGCAGCCGATAAGGGTCTTGTCGGCGTGCTGATGCCGACCAAGACCTCGCAGCGCTGGATCAACGACGGCGACGCCGTCAAGTCCCAGCTCGAGGCTCTCGGCTACACCGTCGACCTGCAATACGCGCAGGACGACATCCCCAACCAGCTCAGCCAGCTGGAAAATGAAATCACCAAGGGCCCGAAGGCGCTGATCATCGCTTCGATCGACGGCACCACCCTGTCGGATGCGCTGCAGAAGGCCGCTGACGCCGGTGTCGTCGTCGTCGCCTATGACCGCCTGATCAAGAAGACCGCCAATGTCGACTACTACACCACCTTCGACAATTTCGGCGTCGGCGTTATCCAGGCCAATTCGCTGCTCAAGGGTCTCGGCTATCCGGAGAAGAAGGGTCCGTTCAACATCGAGCTGTTCGGCGGCTCGCCGGACGACAACAATGCCTTCTTTTTCTACAATGGCGCCATCTCGGTGCTGCAGCCGCTGATCGACAGCAAGGTGCTCGTCGTGAAGTCCGGCCAGACCGGCATGGACAAGGTCGGCACGCTGCGCTGGCTCGCGGCAACCGCCCAGGCACGCATGGACAATCTGCTGTCGGCCAACTATTCGGACGGCAGCCGCGTCGATGGCGTTCTGTCGCCATATGACGGTCTGTCGCGCGGTATCACCGCCTCGCTGCGCGCCGTCGGTTACGGCACGGCCGCTCAGCCGTGGCCGGTCGTCACCGGCCAGGACGCCGAGACCGCTTCGGTCAAGCTGATCATCTCGGGCGAGCAGTACTCGACCGTGTTCAAGGACACCCGCGAACTGGCCAAGGCCACTGTCGGTCTGGTCGACAAGGTGCTGTCGGGCGGCAAGCCGGATGGCCTCGACACCAAGACCTACAACAACGACGTCAAGGTTGTCCCCTCGATCCTCTTGACGCCGCATGAGGTCGACAAGTCGAACTACCAGGCACTGGTCGTCGACTCCGGCTACATCAAGGCCGAAGACCTGAAGTAATCGCATTGCAAAAGCCTGGGGTCCCGCGTACAGCGGGGCCCCTTTTTGCTAGCGCGGCGAATCCAAAATTCGCATACTAGCCCACCGGCATTGTCCGGAATTGGGAGGAGCAGTATCCCTTATGGCTTCGACGATTTTGGAGATGCGCGACATCACCAAGACGTTCCCCGGCGTGAAGGCGCTGTCGAACGTCAACCTCAGCGTCGAGGAAGGCGAGATTCATGCCGTGGTCGGCGAGAACGGCGCCGGCAAGTCGACGCTGATGAAGGTGCTGTCGGGCGTCTATCCCACAGGCACTTATGACGGCCAGATCATCTTTCAGGGCCAGGAATGTCACTTCAAAGGCATCCATGACAGCGAACACAAGGGCATCGTCATCATCCACCAGGAGCTTGCCCTGGTGCCGATGCTGTCGATCGCCGAAAACATTTTCCTCGGCAACGAGCACGCCAGATACGGCGTCATCGACTGGAATGCCAACGAAG
This sequence comes from Mesorhizobium loti, assembly GCF_003148495.1. Lineage (GTDB taxonomy): Bacteria > Pseudomonadota > Alphaproteobacteria > Rhizobiales > Rhizobiaceae > Mesorhizobium > Mesorhizobium loti. Next base: position 515,526 of record NZ_QGGH01000004.1, on the reverse strand, counting down.
CGCGCACCAGCGCCCTGTTGAAGAAGGTGGGCCTCAAGGAGGACCCCAAGACGCTGATCACCAATATCGGCGTCGGCAAGCAGCAACTGGTCGAGATCGCCAAGGCGCTGAGCAAGGAAGTCAAGCTGCTGATCCTCGACGAGCCAACGGCGTCGCTCAGCGAAAAGGACAGCCAGGCGCTGCTCGACCTGCTGCTCGAATTCAAGCGGCAAGGCATGACCTCGATCCTGATCTCGCACAAGCTCAACGAGGTGAACCGGGTCGCCGACAAGGTCACCGTCATCCGTGACGGGCGCACCATCGAGACACTGGCCAAGAAGGACATCTCGGAAGACCGCATCATCACTTCGATGGTCGGTCGTTCGCTCGACGACCGCTATCCGCCGCGCGAGCCCGATATCGGCGAGGTCGTGTTCGAAGTAAGGAACTGGTCGGTTTATCATCCGCTCCATGCCGACCGGCAAGTGATCAAGGGCATCGACATCAATGTGCGCAAGGGCGAGGTTGTGGGCATTGCCGGGCTGATGGGCGCCGGCCGCACCGAATTCGCCATGAGCATCTTCGGCCGCTCCTATGGCCGCCGCATCACCGGCGAGGTGCTGCTCAAGGGCAAGCCGATCGATGTCTCCTCGGTGAGCAGGGCGGTCGAACACGGAATCGCCTACGTCACCGAGGATCGCAAGACCTACGGCCTCAACCTCATCGACCATATCAAGCACAACATCACTCTGGCCAACCTCGGCGGCGTCTCGCGCCACAGCGTGATCGACGACATGCGCGAGCTCGCCGTTGCCAACGACTATCGCAAGAAGACCAATATCCGCGCTTCGAGCGTCTATCAGATGACCGGCAATCTTTCCGGCGGCAACCAGCAGAAGGTGGTGCTGTCGAAATGGCTGTTCGCCGACCCGGAAGTGCTGATCCTTGACGAGCCGACGCGCGGCATCGATGTCGGCGCCAAGTACGAAATCTACACGATCATCGCCCGCCTCGCCGCCGAAGGTAAGGCGATCGTGGTCATTTCGTCGGAAATGCCAGAACTGCTCGGCATCACCGACCGCATCTACGTCATGAACGAAGGGCGCATGGTGGGCGAAATGCCCGCGGCGGAAGCAAGCCAGGAAAAAATAATGCGCGCCATCGTTCGGGGAGAAGGAAAAGCAGCATGAGCACCGAAATCGCCCCCGCCCCGCAGGGCAACGTCGCCGAAGAGCAGCGTCCACGCATCGCCGTCTCGGCGCTGACGACGAACCTGCGCGAATACGGTCTGATTATCGCGCTGATCGTCATCATGCTGTTCTTCCAGTTCACCACGTCGGGAACGCTGTTCAAGCCGGTCAACCTCAGCAACCTGGTGCAGCAGAACTCCTTCATCATCGTGATGGCGCTGGGCATGCTGCTGGTCATCGTTTCCGGCTATATCGACCTCAGCGTCGGATCGGTCGCCGGTTTCATCGGCGCGCTGGCGGCAAACATGATGGTCATCTGGCAGCTCGGCCCGCTCAGCAATCCGCTGGTGGTTTCGATCGTCTGCCTCATCGTGGGCGGCCTGATCGGCGCGGCGCAAGGCTATTGGATCGCCTATCACCGAATACCGAGCTTCATCGTGACGCTGGCGGGCATGCTGATCTTCCGCGGCATCTGCCAGGCGCTGCTGGGCGGCGGATCCTCGGTCGGTCCGCTTCCGGACGATTTCAAAATGCTCAGCTCCGGCTTCATCCCGGATGTGATCGGCCCGCTGACGCTGATCCCGCCGACGGTCAATGCGGCCGGCAAGACCATCATGGGCAGCGGCCTGACGCTGCACATGACGACGATCGTGCTCGGTCTGATCGCCGTGCTGGCCTATGCCTATTTCGGGGTGAGGACGCGACGCAAGCGCGAACGCCATGGCTATGAGGCCGAGCCCTTCCCCCTGTTCGTCATCAAGACGCTGGTCGCCAGCGCGCTGGCGCTGTTCCTGGTTTATGAGTTCGCCAGCTACAGAGGCTTGCCGGTGGTGCTTCTCGTCATGGGCGTGCTGATCTCGCTGTTCGTCTTTGTCACCAAGCGCATGACCATCGGCCGCCGTATCTACGCGATGGGCGGCAACGCCAAGGCGGCGCAACTGTCGGGCATCAACACCGAGCGGCTGACGCTGATGGTGTTCATCAATATGGGCGTGCTGTCGGCGCTTGGCGGCCTGATCATCGCGGCGCGCCTCGGCCAGGCCGTGCCGGCGGCGGGCCTCGGCTCCGAGCTCGACGTCATCGCCGCCGTCTTCATCGGCGGCGCCTCGGCGATGGGCGGTGTCGGCCAGGTCATCGGCGCGGTGGTCGGCGGCTTCATCATGGGCGTGATGAACAACGGCATGTCGATCATGGGCGTCAATGTCGACTGGCAGCAGGTGGTCAAAGGCCTGGTGCTGCTCGGCGCCGTGATCTTCGACGTCTACAACAAGAACAAGGCTTGAACAGGCTTTAGAGCAATTCCAGGAAAAGTGTGAAACGGTTTTCCGCCCGGAATTGCGCCAAGACAATGAGTTAGGGCGGTTCGCCGTTTCCGTGAAACGGTGAACCGCTCTAGTCGAGGCAAGCAGGAGGCATACGATCGCGGCGCTGCCGGCAAACCCACCGGCGTAAAGAAGTTCCCTGAGGGACCAGGCCCGCGAGCGCAATCCGAACGGAGAATATCAACCGTGGCATGGACGACGTCCCGGCCGCGCTGAGCAAGGTTTGCCGTTTTGGCAACCCTGCCAAGGCAAATGAGAGAGGATTCATCATGCTGATCTCCCAGATCCTTGACGACGCCGAGACCATCCGCGTCGTCGCCCGCAATGGCGGCAAGACCCGGATCATCAACGGCGCCCGCAGCGTCTATTCGCTGGCGATGGAGGCTGCCCGCACCGGCGTCGGCCTCGTCGCGCTGATCGAACGCAAGGGGCTTGGCGAGACGGTCGATCTCGAGGCGGCCTACAAGAAGGGGCGGCTGCTGTCGCCGATCAACCACCCCGACCCGGCGCATCTGCACCTGACCGGCACCGGACTGACGCATCTGGGTTCGGCCGCGACACGCGATTCCATGCACAAGAAGCTCAGTGCCGACGGCGAGGAGCAACTGACCGATTCCATGAAGATGTTCCGCATGGGGCTGGAGGGCGGCAAGCCTGCGAAAGGCCAGATCGGCGTGCAGCCGGAATGGTTCTACAAGGGCAACGGCACGATGGCAGTGGCGCCAGGTGCCGCACTCCTGTCACCGGCTTTCGCCAAGGACGCCGGCGAAGAGCCGGAGGTGGCCGGCATCTATGTCATCGGTGATGACGGCGCGCCCTTCCGTGTCGGCTTCACGCTGTCGAACGAGTTTTCCGACCACGTCACCGAACGCGTGAACTATCTCTTCCTCGCCCATTCCAAGCTGCGCAACGCCTCGTTCGGGCCGGAAATCCTGATCGGCGACCTGCCGTCCGACATCCGCGGCACCTCGCGCATCCTGCGCGACAGCGAGGTGCTATGGGAAAAGCCGTTCCTGTCCGGTGAAGCGAACATGTCGCACACCATCGCCAATCTCGAACACCACCATTTCAAATATGCAGCCTTCCGCCAGCCGGGCGACGTGCATGTGCACATGTTCGGCACGGCGACGCTGTCCTTCGCCGACGGCATCAAGACCGAGGCCGGCGACGTGTTCGAGATCGAGGCCAAGGATTTCGGCCTGCCGCTGCGCAATCCGCTCGAGATCGAACAGCCGGTGAAGGTGGCGGTGAAGGCGCTGTAGAAAGGGTGATCTCCCCCCTTGAGGGGGAGATGTCGCCGAAGGCGACAGAGGGGGTCGTCGCGCGTGGAGCGCCGACGTCTTCTCGCGGCACCAGACGACGCTGGCGTTCTACGCGCAGCGACCCCCTCTGGCCTGCCGGCCATCTCCCCCTCAAGGGGGGAGATTGGCAGCTTCAACGTCTCAATAAATATCGAAGTCGAAATACTTGGCCTGGATCTTCTTGTAGGTGCCGTCGGCGACGATCGCGTCGATGGCCGCGTTGAGCTTGTCGCGAAGTGCTGTGTCTTCCAGGCGAACGGCAATGCCGGCTTGCGTTTCCGTACCCTTGACGTCGCCGACCAGCTTGCAACAGCCGTCGCTTGCCTTCTTCAGCCAGTCCATCAGCACGAACTTGTCCGAGATCACGGCGTCAAGCCGGCCGTTGGTCAGGTCGGTGATCGCCTCTTCCTGGGTCGGGTAGAGTTTTGCCTCCGCCCCGGCCTTGCCGTAGCTATTCTGGGCATAGTCGGCCTGCGTGGTCGAAGCCTGGGCGCCGACCGTCTTGCCGGCAAGGGCTGCCGGTTCGGTCGAGGTGAGCTCGCTGTCCTTCGGCGCCACCAAAGCGAGCGGCGTCGTATAATATTTGTTGGTGAAGGCGACCTGCTTCTTGCGCTCCTCGGTGATGCTCATCGAGGCGATGATGGCGTCGAACTTCTTGGCCTGCAGGGCGGGAATGATGCCGTCCCAGTCCTGGGTGACGATTTCGCATTCGACCTTCATCTGCGCGCACAGCGCATTGGCGATGTCGATATCGAAGCCTTCGACCTTGCCGTCCGCTGTAATGGTGTTGAACGGCGGATAGGCGCCCTCGGTGCCGATCTTGATCTTCTCCTGTGCCTGCGACAGCGAGCTGGCCGCTATCACCAGCATGGCAGCACCCGCTGCCGATATGATCCATTTCGAAATCTGCATTTTCTTGGTTCCCCTTGAACGCCGCCAGCTTGACGACCAGCAAGGCAGCCAAGCATGGCGAGCCAGTGCAGGCAAGTATTTTGCCTGACGGTGATAGACGCTCAGCGCGCGGCGCGGAAATGCTTGGACAGCTTCAGGCCCTGCGCCTGGTAGTTGGAGCCGAGATCGGTGCCGTAGAGCGCCTGCGGCCGTTTCAGCATGTGCTCATAGACCAGCCGGCCGACGATCTGCCCATGGTCGAGGATGAACGGCACTTCGTGGCTGCGCACTTCGAGCACAGCCCGGCTGCCGGTACCACCGGACGCGGAATGGCCAAAGCCCGGATCGAAGAAGCCGGCATAGTGGACGCGGAATTCGCCGACCAGCGGATCGAAGGGCGTCATCTCGGCGGCGTAGAGCGGAGGCACATGCACTGCCTCCTGGCTGACGAGGATGTAGAACTCGTCGGGATCGAGCACCAGCTCGCCGGCGCCGCTCTTGTGGATCGGCTCCCAGAAGTCGACGACCTCCTGTGCCGCGCGCTTGTCGACATCGACAAGACCGGTGTGATGCTTGCCGCGATAGCCGACCAGCCCGTTCTGATCGCCGTTGAGGTCGATCGACAGCGCGATGCCGCCGCCGGAAATGTTCGGCGGCTCGGTGGCGACCAGCATCTGCGCGCGATGCAACTCATTCAGCTCGGCTTCCGAAAGCAGCGCATTGCCGGTGCGGAAACGTATCTGCGACAGACGCGAACCGGTGCGAGCGACGATCGGGAAGGTGCGCGGGCTGACCTCCAGATAGAGCGGCCCATGATAGCCGGCAGCGATCTTGTCGAACTCGTGGCCGCGATCGGTCATGACGCGGGTGAAGATGTCGAGCCGCCCGGTCGAACTCTTCGGATTGGCCGAGGCCGAAATGTCCGCCGGCAATGCCAGGCTTTCAAGCAAGGGCACGATGTAGACGCAGCCGGTCTCCAGCACCGCGCCCTCGGCCAGATTGATCTCGTGCAGCTTCAGCCTATCGAGCTTTTCCGAAACCTTGTGGTTGGGACCCGGCAGGAAGGAGGCACGCACCCGCCAGGCCTTGTCGCCGAGCCTGAGATCAAGACTGGCCGGCTGGATCTGGTCGGCATCAAGTGCGCGCGCCGACTTCAGCGCGCCACACTGGAACAGCGCTGAAATGTCCTGATCGGGAAGAATGCCTGTCTGCCGCAAGGCTCCGCTCCTTAGCCAGGCGATTTTTCTTGTCGCAGGTTCTTGCCGCAAAACCGTGGAACACTTTTGCGGAACCTGCTTGGTACAAACCTCTTAATGAAGCCGGCAATTGACGCAAGCGTGGCGCGGGTCTAAAGGGTCGTTATCCCGTGGTGATTTGGCCGGTCGGCTTGCAGCCACGTTAAACAAGTCGCTAAAGGACCGTCGGGCCGCAAGGCCGTATGGACCGGTTGCGACTTCGCGGCCGGTTTTTTTGTGTCTGGAAGAAGAGCGATGAGCACCAAGAAGCGCAACTGGAAGCCTCAGACGGCACTCGTGCACAGCGGAACGCTGCGTTCCGGTTTCGGCGAAACGTCGGAGGCGATCTACCTCACCCAGGGCTATGTCTACGAAACGGCGCAAGCCGCCGAAGCCCGCTTCAAGGGCGAGGAGCCGGGCTTCATCTATTCGCGCTATGCCAATCCGACCGTCGATATGTTCGAGAAGCGCATGTGCGCACTCGAAGGCGCGGAAGACGCGCGCGCCACCGCGTCTGGCATGGCCGCGGTGACGGCAGCCCTTCTGTGCAGCGCCAAGGCCGGCGACCATATCGTGGCGGCGCGTGCACTGTTCGGCTCCTGCCGCTGGGTGGTCGAGACGCTGGCGCCGAGATACGGCATCGAGGCGACGCTGGTCGACGGCACCGACATCGCCAACTGGGAAAAGGCGGTCAAGCCGAACACCAAGCTGCTCTTCCTGGAAAGCCCGACCAATCCGACGCTGGAAGTGGTCGACATCGCAGCGGTTGCGTCGCTTGCCAATTCGATTGGCGCCAGGCTGATCGTCGACAATGTCTTTGCCACGCCGCTGCAGCAGAAGCCCTTGCAGCTCGGCGCCCATATCGTCGTCTATTCGGCGACCAAACACATTGACGGCCAGGGGCGCTGTCTCGGCGGCGTCATCCTGTCGGACAAGAAGTGGATCGACGAGAACCTGCACGATTATTTCCGCCACACCGGTCCAAGCCTGTCGCCGTTCAACGCCTGGACGCTGCTGAAGGGCCTGGAAACGCTGCCGCTGCGCGTGCGCCAGCAGACGGAAAGCGCAGGCCGGATCGCGGATTTCCTGGCCGAGCGGCCGGAAATCGCCCGCGTCATCTATCCCGGGCGCGCCGATCACCCACAGGCCGATATCGTCAAGAAGCAGATGTCGGGCGGCTCGACGCTGATCTGCCTCGACGTCAAGGGCGGCAAGCAGGCGGCCTTCGCCTTGCAGAACGCGCTCGACATCGTGCTGATCTCCAACAATCTCGGCGATGCCAAGAGCCTGATCACCCATCCGGCAACGACGACACACAAGAATCTGAGTGACGAGGCGCGCGCCGAGCTCGGCATCGGGCCGGGCACGCTCAGGCTGTCGGTCGGCCTGGAGGACACCGACGATCTGCTTGAGGACATCGCGCAGGCGCTGAAGGCCAGATAAGACGCCTTCAGGCGCCGGACGGCGTCTCTTCCAGCTCGGCCGCCTTGGTGCCGATGGTCATCGCGTTGCCGCGCCAGTCGACGGCACCGCCGAGCCAGCCGCGCGCCCACATCGCCGGCAGGATCAGGTCGCGCGCCATAATCGCCGCAACCATGCGTGGCGACAGGTACCAGCCCTTGGACCAGGCCAAGGCGCACTCGGGAAGATAGAAGGCCGCCAGCACGGCGATGGCGGTTGGCCAGAGGCTGATGCCGGCGCTTGCCGCCGCAATCAGCGCGAGCACCAGCGGCACCACCGCGCCAGTCAGGATTTCGGGTGCGAAGAACAGCGGGAAGGTGACGCGGCGCAGGCGCGCCCAGCGGGCCTGGCGTGACCAGATCTCGTCAAAGGTTCGCCGGCCGAGCGGTTGCTCGAAGGGCGCGGCGACGAGATTGACGCGCAGGCCGAGGCCATTGACCAACTTGGTCGCAGCCGCGTCCTCGGCGATCTCGGCGGCCAGCGCGCGGATGCCGCCATTGGCGTCGAGCATCGGCTTGTTCCAGAGCATGCTCTTGCCCTGGGCAAAGCCAAGACCAAGCGCCTCGCCGGCGTATTGCCAGCGTGCCTGCAGCGTGTTGAGGAAAGCGCATTCGACCTCGGCCCAGAAGCCAGCCGGCCGCGAGCCTATCGGCGTCGAGCAGACAAGGCCGGTGTCGGGCCGCCAGGCAGCCATCAGGTGCTGGACGTAATCCCTCGGCATCAGCACGTTTGAATCGGCCAGGATGACCCAGTCGTGTCGGGCTGCCTCCCAGCCCTTGACGCAATTGTTGAGTTTCGGATTGGCGCTGATGCGGTCGTCGCCGACCAGAAGCCGGGCCGGCACCTTCGGAAACCGGGCAATCGCCCTGTTTATCAGTTTGACCACCGGATCGTCGGTATGGGCGACGCAGAAGATCAGCTCGTAGCGCGGCCAGTCGAGCGAGAAGGCGCGCTCCAGCGTCTCGTGCGTGAATGGCTCCGCGCCACGCGACGGCACGACGATCGACACCGGCAGCGGCTTGCCGGCCGGCGGCGCGACAATGCGTCGCCGTTTCAGACGCGAAGCGGCAAGCATGATGCTGGCGAGATTTGAGAGGATGAGAGCAGTCGAAAGCGTGGCGGCTATGAGAGTGAGTTCCATCGAGATCCGGTCACTCCAGAAAACCGGTCCGCAGGACGGCCGATTCAACAGTTCGACTGAGCGCCCGAGTCGCGCGGCACTGATCGGCGCACACCATCATTGTCATGTGTCACTTAAATGACATTCTTTCCCGCCACCTGCCCCTAAAGCGAGTCGCGTTTGAACGGATTCAGGCGACGCGCTTTAGGTCCTTGTTTTTATGCATGTCGTTTTCCCAAAACCGAGGCCACTTTTGGGCGACATGCATTAGAGGCCGCAATAACAGGATGCGCACCGTTGACCAGCCCGCGTGGAGCGCCGAAAGTTACCGGATCGTTTTGGAGCCGCTTATGTACAGCGCCGTCACGCGCAATATCGAAGTGCAGGTCAGGCCGTTCTATCTAGAGGACCGCTCAGATCCCTCAGAGAACCGCTATGTCTGGGGCTATCAGATAACGATCGACAATCAGTCGGACGATTTCGTGCAGCTGTTGTCGCGCTATTGGCACATCACCGACGGCACCGGCCGGGTCGAGGAGGTACGCGGCCCCGGCGTCGTCGGCGACCAGCCTGAACTCAATCCCGGCGACAGCTACCAATACACGTCCGGTTGCCCGCTCTCGACACCATCCGGCATCATGGTCGGGCACTACACGATGCGCAACAAGCGGGGCGAGACGTTCGACATCGCCATCCCCGCCTTCTCACTCGACCTGCCGGGGACGCGGCGGACGGTGAATTAGCATCTTTCTCCCCGTCACTATACGGGGAGAAATGCCCGGCAGGGCAATGAGGGGCGGCGCCGAGCCCAGAAGATTATCTCCCATGCACGACAACGTCCGAGTGGACAACGCGCGGCCATTCGCCAAAGTTCGCGCTGCCCCTCATCCGCCCTTCGGGCACCTTCTCCCCGTAAACGGGAAGGAAGGATTTCTTTATTGAGCAGTAAATTCCGCTGGGTCGAAGTCATATTGCGTCGAGCAGAATTCGCAGGCGACGTGGATGCCGCCGTCCTCGGTGCTGTCCTTGATCTCCTGGGCGGAAAAACCCTCGAGGATACCGCGGATCTTGTCCCGAGAGCACGAGCACTGGTCGGCGACAGGAACGCCGCCGAAGACGCGCACGCCATGCTCGTGGAACAGCCTGTAGAGCAGCCGCTCTGCGCCGATCGTCGGGTCGATCAGTTCGGTCGGCTCGATGGTGCCGAGCAGCGCCAGCAACTCCTGCCAGGAATTGTCGGCCGGATCGTGGATCTCCTCGCGCGGATCGCCATCGCCACCCGGCAGATCCGGCACGCGCATGCGCTCGGGCGACTGCGGCAGGAACTGCGCCAGGATGCCACCGGCGCGCCACTGCTCGCGGGCGCCGCCGGGGCCGGGCGTCAGCAACTTGGCCACCGACAGCCTAAGATCGGTCGGAATCTGCTCCGACTGACGGAAATAGGTGCGTGCCGCATCTTCCAGCGTCTCGCCATCGAGCTGGACGATACCCTGATAGCGCTGCGTATGAGCGCCCTGGTCAATGGTCAGCGCCAGCACGCCGCTGCCGAGCAGGGTCTGCTGCGACGTTTCGCCTGCCGCGACCAGCGCCTCCAGCCGGTCGGCATCGAAACGCGCATAGGCGCGCAATGCCGAGGGCGTGGAGAAATCCGCGACCAGCATGTCGACAGGCCCGTCGGTGCGGGTCTGCAGGATGAATTTGCCCTCGAACTTGAGCGATGTGCCGAGCAGTACCGTCAGCACACAGGCCTCCGCCAGCAGGCGGGCGACCGGCTCGGGATAATCGTGGCGGCCGAGGATGGCGTCGAGCATCGGCCCGAGCTGGACGGTGCGGCCGCGTACATCGAGCGGGCCGACCTCGAACGGCACGACGTGATCGTCGCCGGCGTAGCCGAATTCGCCGAGTTTGGGGTGATGTTCAGTCACTTGATAGGTTTCCAACATGACAAAGCTCCAGGGCGCGGCCATGCCGCCCTCCGGGGCGCATGCGTCGAAACGCGCTTGATTTGCGTGATGCGGCGCAAATAGGCATCACACCCCCGCAGATCAAGCTCCCAGACACTTCATGCGCCAAGACACCAGGCGAGCACGGCCTTCTGGGCATGGAGCCGGTTCTCGGCCTCGTCGAAGACCACCGAATGCGGTCCGTCGATGACCTCGTCGGTCACCTCCTCGCCGCGGTGCGCTGGCAGGCAATGCATGAACAGCGCGTCCGGCTTGGCCCTGGCCATCAGCTTGGCATTGACCTGGTACGGCGAGAACACGTTGTGGCCGCGGGCGCGATGCTCCTGGCCCATCGACACCCAGCAATCGGTGACGATGCAGTCGGCCTGATCGACGGCTTCCTCGGGCGAACGGGTGAAGTGCAGCTTGCCGCCATGTGCCTGGGACCAGTCGATATGCTTCTGCGCCGGCTCACTGCCCTCGGGAACGGCGACGTTGAGGTTGAAGCGGAACCGGGCCGAGGCCTCGAGCAGCGAATGCAGCACATTGTTGCCGTCGCCGGTCCAGGCGATGGTCTTGCCGGCGACCGGACCGCGATGCTCTTCGAAGGTCATGATATCGGCCATCAGCTGGCAAGGATGGGTGTCGTCGGTCAGTCCGTTGATCACCGGCACGGTGGCATTCTCGGTCAATTCCAGCAGCCGCTCATGCGAGGTGGTGCGGATCATGATCGCATCGACATAACGCGACAGCACCTTGGCGGTGTCGGCGATGGTCTCGGAACGGCCGAGCTGCATCTCAGTGCCGGTCAGCATGATGGTCTCGCCGCCAAGCTGGCGCATGCCGACGTCGAAGGAGACGCGCGTGCGTGTCGACGGCTTGTCGAAGATCATCGCCAGCACCTTGCCTTCGAGCGGCTTTGTCCGCTCGCCGGCCTTGAGACGGGCTTTTCGCACCACCGCGTCGTCCAGCATGAAGCGCAGATCGCCTTCAGAGACGGCGGAAAGGTCGGTGAAATGGCGAACTGACATCAGGAATGGTTCCGGATTACTTCGCGGCGGCGGAGGCGATCGCCTCCGCCAGGCCCTTGGCGCCGGCGCGGATGCGGTTGAGCGCGTCGTGGATCTCAGCATCGGTGACGGTGAGCGGCGGCAGCAGGCGAATAACGTTGTCGCCGGCTGGCACCGCCAGCAGGTGCTGATCACGCAATGCCATGTTCACCTTGGTGTTGGGCATGGCGCATTTGAGGCCGAGCATCAGCCCCGCGCCCCTGATGTCCTCGATGACCTCGGGAAACTCGTCGGCGACCGACGCAAGCCCCTGCTTCAGCAGCAGCGCCTTGCGCTGGACATCTTCGAGGAAGCCGTCTTCCAGCACGACATCGAGCACGGCGTTGCCGACAGCCATCGCCAGCGGGTTGCCGCCGAACGTGGTGCCATGCACGCCTGCGGTCATGCCGACGGCTGCTTCATCCGTGGCAAGGCAGGCGCCCATCGGGAAGCCACCGCCAATGCCCTTGGCGATCGCCATGATGTCTGGCGTAACCCCTGACCATTCATGCGCGAACAGCTTGCCGGTACGGCCGATGCCGCACTGGACCTCGTCGAAAATCAACAGCAGGCCGTGCTGCTCGCACAATTGCCTGAGCCGCTTCAGCGATTGCGTCGGCACCGGACGGATACCGCCCTCGCCCTGCACCGGTTCGATCAGGATGGCGGCCGTCTCCGGCGTGATCGCCTTTTCGGCGGCGTCGATGTCGTCGAAACCGACCTGATCGAAACCTTCGACCTTGGGACCGAAGCCTTCGAGATATTTGTACTGGCCGCCGGCCGCGATGGTCGCCAGCGTGCGGCCATGGAAGGCGCCTTCGAAGGTGATGACGCGGAAGCGCTCGGGGTGTCCGTTGACGAACTGGTAGCGGCGCGCCGTCTTGATTGCGCATTCCAGCGCCTCGGCGCCCGAATTGGTGAAGAACACCTTGTCGGCGAAAGTGGCGTCGACCAGCCGCTCGCCGAGCCGGCTCTGCCCCGGAATCTCATAGAGATTGGAAACATGCCAGAGCTTGGCGGCCTGCTCGGTGAGTGCGGCGACCAGATGCGGATGGCTGTGGCCGAGCGAATTGACGGCGATGCCGCCGGCAAAATCGAGATATCGCTCGCCTTTGTCGGTAATCAGCCAAGTGCCTTCCCCGTGGTCGAAGGCCAGGGGTGCGCGAGCAAAGGTCTCGTAAAGCGCCGAACCGCTCATTATATGCGTCTCCGGTACCGGAAAATCAAAAAAGCCGCCAAAGCGGCGGCCTGTGCGGCTTATCGTGTTTTTCGGCCATGAAGTCAACGAAAACGTCGCGTAGTGGCGCGCGGCAAGCCCCCTGACGAGACGCCGGCTCATAAGCGACCGGGCAAGTTGGGGAAAACCGAAAAAACCGATTCGTGTTGCACTTGGGACTCTTGTCACCGAGTCAGCGGATAGAGTAGTTGTAGTCGAGAAATAACTAGATTTCGTGCGGCGGACCTAATCACCAGATATATGTGGTGTCTGCCCCGGCAAATGTTGCCGGGTCGGTAAGGGATTCCGATTGCCGCACGCTTATAGGAGCGCGGTCATGAACTGGACTGACGAGCGGGTAGAACTTCTCAGGAAACTGTGGTCGGAGGGTCTGAGCGCGAGCCAGATTGCTGCACAGCTTGGAGGGGTCAGCCGCAACGCGGTCATCGGCAAGGTGCACCGGCTGAAACTGTCGGGCCGCGGACGCTCGACCGCCGCGCCGGCACGCCAAAAGAAGGCGGCGCAAGGATCGACCGTTCAGAAATCGGTGTCACGCGCCGCAACCGCGGCACGCCATGTCACGACGTCAATCGGCGCGACGGCCTTGCAGACGCAGTTCGATGCCGAACCGGTGGCACGCCACTACATCCGCCCGGTCGAGAATGTCGTGTTGCCGATCTCGCGGCATCTGCAACTCGTCGAGCTGACTGAGCGGACCTGCAAATGGCCGAACGGCGATCCGCTTTCGGAGGATTTCCATTTCTGCGGCAACGAGGCCGCCGAAACCGGGCCCTATTGCAAGTATCACGCCCGCGTGGCGTTCCAGCCGGCATCGGAGCGGCGGCGGAGCCGGTAGGCAAGGGAATAGGGGAATAGGGAGTAAGGCAGTAGGGCAGTATGAGTGCGGAAAGCTGCGCTCACGAAATGCCATCCTACTGCCCTACTGCCCTACTGCCCTACTGCCCCTATCTTCACAGCCACCCATTCTTGCGAAACCGCCAGTAGAGGAACGCGCAGATCAGCGCGATCGTGGTCAGCACCATCGGGTAGCCGTACTCCATCTTCAGTTCCGGCATGTCGCTGAAATTCATACCGTAGATGCCGGCGAACGCCGTCGGCACCGCCAGAATGGCGGCCCATGAGGCGAGCTTCTTGGAGATCGCCGTTTCCTGACTCTGGCCGACCAGCAGGCTGGCTTCGAAAGCGAACGCCAGCACCTCGCGCAGACTGTCGATCTTTTCCTGGACAGTGCGGATGTGATCGGTCACGTCGCGAAACAGCGGATGCATGGCTGTATGGATCTGCGGCAGCTCGGCGCTGGTCAACCGTCGGCAGACTTCGACCAGCGGAAGCGCTGCATTGCGCAGGCGCAAGAGATCGCGGCGCAGCATATAGAGCCGCTCGATGTCAGGGCCGGTCATTGGCTTCAACAGAACCCTATCCTCGATCACCTCGACTTCGTCCTCGATCTGCTCGAGCACCGGCATGTAGTTGTCGACGATGAAATCGAGAATGGCGTAGAGAACGAAATCCTCGCCCTTGGCCAGCGAATGCGGGCAGCTTTCCCAGTGCTGACGAACGGCGGCATAGGACGTCGAAGGACCGTGCCTAACGCTGACGATATAGCCGCTGCCGACGAACAAATGGGTCTCGCCGAAGGTGACCCGGCCGTCGATCAGTTGCGCGGTGCGGGCGACGATGAACAAGGCATCGCCATATTGCTCGATCTTCGGCCGCTGGTGTGGGTGCTCGGCATCCTCGATCGCCAGTTCATGCAGGTGAAACTGCGCCTGAACGCGCAGCAGCAGGTTGCGGTCGGGCTCGAGCAGGCCAATCCAGACGACATGACCGGATTTTTTTGCCCATTCGCCGGCTTCCTCGATGGGAATATCGGCGATGCGGCGCCCGGCCGTGTAGACGCCGCAAGCGATTATGCCGGAAGCAGGCGCCGGGGTCAGGTTCCGAACATTTTCCATCACGACCTCCCGAAGCAAATCCACGGACGAGGATAGAGGCAAAGCCCGGAAAGCTTAGCGTAATTCGGGCGACGGTTCGAGAGGCGGCCGTTCACTTCACCGGCAGCGTCTCGGAAAGACCGATCTTGTCGGTCTTGTCGCCCTTGGGTCGCTCGGCCGGCAACTGCTCGCCGGTGACGATGTAGTAGATGGTCTCGGCGATGTTGGTGGCGTGATCACCGATACGCTCGATGTTCTTGGCGCAGAACAGCAGATGCGTGCAGGGCGTGATGTTGCGCGGATCTTCCATCATGTAGGTCAGCAATTCGCGAAACAGCGATGTGTACATGGCGTCGATCTGGTCGTCGCGGTCGCGCACGAAGCCGATTTTCTCCACCGAGCGAGACGCGTAGACGTCGAGCACTTCCTTGAGCTGGGTCAGCGCCAGGTTGGCCAGGGCCTCGAGGCCGCGGAACAGGCTGGTCGGCTGGCGTCCGTCGGTGACAGCAACCACCCGCTTGGCGACGTTCTTGCCGAGGTCGCCGACCCGTTCGAGGTCGGCGGAGATGCGGATCGCGCCGACGATCTCGCGCAAATCCGTCGCCATCGGCTGGCGCTTGGCGATGATGATAATCGCCTTGTCGTCGATTTCGCGTTGCCCTTCATCCAGCACGGCATCATCGCGGATGACCTTCTGGGCGAGGCCGGGGTCGGCGTTGACGAGAGCGGCAACCGCCTGTTCGACCATGCGCTCGGCATGGCCGCCCATCGCCGCGATGCGCTTCGACAGATATTTGAGCTCCTCATCATAGGCGCTCATAGTATGCACGGACTGCATGATAAAATGCCTTCCCACGGGTGTTTTGACTTTGAGTCGTTTCCTCGAATCCCCGCTGATACGCTAGCCGGATGACAGAAAAAAGAAACGGTCTGGTGGAAAACTAGGGCGGTTTCAGTGCGTCGGCAAATGAACCGAGAAGGCGGCGCCTTGACCGACCTCGGACTTGATCGAAAGCCTTGCGTTGTGGCGCGTCAGGATATGCTTGACGATCGACAGGCCAAGGCCGGTGCCTTTCTGGGTCCGGCTGGTCTCGACATCGACGCGATAGAAACGCTCGGTGATGCGCGGAATGTGCTCTTCTGGAATGCCGGGGCCAAAATCCCTGATAGTCACGTCGATACCCGACTCCGAGCCGGCATCGCTGCGCGCGATCGACACCACGACGCGCCCGCCCGACTGCCCGTATTTGCAGGCGTTTTCCAGAAGGTTCTCGAACACCTGAAAAAGTTCGTCGCGATCGCCCGGCACATCAAGCGGCCCATCGGCATAGTCCCGCTCGATGGCAACGCTGTTTTCCCTGGCCAGCGGTCCAAGCGAATCGATGACGCTGTCGACGGTCTCGCGCAGATCGACCTCGGTTCCAAGCTTCAGATAAGGCTTCATCTCAAGCCGCGACAGCGACAGCAAATCGTCGATCAGACGCGCCATGCGACCCGTCTGGCTCTGCATGATCTGCAGGAACTGATCGCGCGCCGCCGGGTCGTTGCGGGCCGGCCCGCGCAGCGTTTCGATGAAGCCGGCGATGGAGGCGAGCGGCGTGCGCAGTTCGTGGCTGGCATTGGCGATGAAGTCGGCGCGCATACGGTCGATCCTGCGCGCTTCGCTCTGGTCCTTGAACACCAGTACATAGAGATCGGTGGCGTGGCCGACCGAGGACGCGCTCACCCGGTAAGCCCGTTCGACCGGCAGCTTTTCCGTATAGTCGACGACATCGGAGGCGAGGTCGCCCGACAGCACGCCGTCCAGCAGCGCCTGCATTTCCGGCGCCCGGAATTTCAACGACAGCGACATGCCCGGCGCTATCCCGCCGAAGGCGGCGAAAGCGGCGGCATTGGCGTGGACGATGGTGGCTGTCCGGTCGAAGATGATCAGCGGATCGGCGACGGCGGCCGCAAGATATTCACCTGACAGCCTCTGCAAGCCGATGGCCTCGATGGCCGCGCCACTTTCAGCCGACTGGCCGGTGCCAACGGCCGGCAGCGTTGCCGCAGCAAGCAGCAGGAGCAGCGCCGCGAGGACGACATAGGCTGAAATCCCGGCCAAGGCATAAACGACGACGACCGCGACCACGCCGGCCGCAAGCAGCCAGCGGCTGTTCCACAGCCGTGTGGCTATGGTTTGCGCGATGCCTCTCTGCTCTGCGTCCAGGTCAGTCATTCGCTTGCGGCCCCGCACCCCATGCCTTCGCGCCCGGCCGCACAGTGGCGGAAACTTCCACTGGGCCGGTTGCCGCATGACCCCGAACATCGGGAATCGATTTTCGGAAAGGATCATGCGCAAATTAAAAGTGCTACAGCGTCCTTTGCGCGTCCAAACGGACGCGCGGCGCTGTAGTGGCTCCCAATAGCATGAGTCCGGAAGCTGGAAAGGGTTCGTCTTGATGAAAAAAGCCAAGGAAAGTTCTGCCGCGCCGACTTCGGGGCCGCTGAAGATCAGGATCGACGGCAAGGAGCGGGAGTTCGACATCGAAAATCCCGTGCTTCCCGACTGGGTCGAGGACAACAAGCTGACCGCCGGCGGCTATCCCTACGACAAGAAGATGAAAAGCGACGAGTATGACGAGACGCTCGAGAAATTGCAGATCGAGCTGGTCAAGGCGCAGGCCTGGCTGCAGTCGACCGGCAAACGGGTGATGGCGCTGTTCGAGGGCCGCGATGCTGCCGGCAAGGGCGGCACGATCTTCGTGGTGCGCCAGTACCTCAACCCGCGCACGGCACGCAACGTGGCGCTGACCAAGCCGACCCCGACCGAGCTGGGGCAATGGTACTACCAGCGCTATGTCGACCATTTCCCGACATCGGGCGAATTCGTCACCTTCGACCGATCCTGGTACAACCGCGCCGGCGTCGAGCCGGTGATGGGTTTCTGCACGCCGCAACAGCACGAGCAGTTTCTCGAGGAGACGCCGCATTTCGAACGGATGATTTCCAACGAGGGCATCCACTTCTTCAAGTTCTGGCTGAACATCGGCCAGGAAACGCAGCTCGAGCGCTTTCACGACCGCCGCTACAGCCCGCTGAAGAGCTGGAAGTTCTCGCCGATCGACGTTGCCGGCATCACCAAGTGGGACGATTACACCAAGGTGCGCGACACCATGTTCGAGCGCACCCACAAGGAGTTCGCGCCATGGATCATCGTGCGCGCCAATGACAAGCGACGCGCGCGGCTGGCGGTCATGCGGCGCATCCTGTTGTCGCTGCCCTACGACGGGCGCGATCTCGACGTGATCGGCAAGGAGGACAAGAAGATCATCGGCGAAGGGCCGTCTTTCCTGGGAAAACAGGACTGACGCTTTTTGCGCCGCGCAGCCAAGGCCGCGCGGCGCTCTTCATCGGCACCTTTCGATCGGACCGTTCAGGCCGCCAGCCGGGCGATGCGCTGCAATCGGCGCAGCGTGGTGTCGTCCTGCAGCGCCTGCTGGAAAAGCGAAATCTCCTGGTCGATGCGGTCGCAGAGCGCCTGGGTGTTTCCCTTCAGCAGGCCGCGCGTCTGCAGCAAGGCAGCGACCGGCTTCTTGACAAGCTGCCTTGCCCGGCCGAGGGCCGCCTCCTCGACGCTGCCGCCCGGCACGATCTCGGCGACAAGGCCGAGCGCCCTGGCGTCCTCGGCACGAAGCGTGTCGCCGAGGCAGAAGAAGCGGAAAGCGCCGGCATAGCCGAGCTTCTGCGGCGCCAGGATGCTGGTCGCCGCATCCGGCACCAGGCCGAAATCGACGAACGGCACCCTGAAGGTGCTTTCATTGGACGCGATCACCATGTCGCAATGGAACAGGATGGTGCAGCCGACGCCGACGGCATCGCCGTCGACGCAGGCAAGGATGGGCTTGGGAAATGTGGCCAGCGTGCGGAACAGGTCCGTGACGGCCGCGATCAGTTTCTGGTGCTTGGTGGCGTCGAGAAATTCGGAGAAATCGCCGCCGAGACAGAAACAGCCTGCCAGGCCGCGCAGCACGACGACGCGCACCTCCTCATTGTCGGCGGCTTCATGGAAGGTCTTTGCCAGGCTTTCATAGGCTCTCCTGTCCAGCACCGGCCGGCCGTCATTCGACGACACGGTGACGACAAGCGTGTGATTGCGGAGTTCGGGTTGTGGATGTGCGCTCATGACTGTCTCCGACCTCATGACGCTCGCCTTTGGCCGAGCATGTCGGGATATCCCCTGGCCAGCACGGGAGCAAAATGATTGCGGCGCGACCGCACCACGTCGAGGGTATGCTCGTTGAAGGTGAGCAGGGTTGCGACCACCTGCTGGTTGCCATAGGTGCGCTGATAGCCCAGCGGGGTCGCCAGGAAGTGCAGCTGCAAAGCGCGCAGTACCCACATCGGCTCGAACTCGATGATCACCTTGTCGACGCCGCGCTTCAGCCCCCACTCGACGAAGCCGGCGATCAATTCGGTGCCGACGGTCGAAACGCCGCGGCGGCCATCGCGAAAACCGGGAGCCACCGCATAGCGGGTCAATTCCCAGATGTTCGGACCCGATGGCGGGATTCCTTCGGAAAGGTCGGTCAAAACCTCGGTCAGCAGATGAGGCCGCGTGGTCGGCAACATCCTTTGATAGCCCGCGACTTCGTCACCTCTGATGACGATCTGATGGATGGCCTCGTCATGATCGAACTGGTCGCGTTCGAGCCCGTCGGGCCGCCTGAGATCCTCCCATCCCATCTCCTCGACAAATATCTTGTAGCGCAGCCGATGGACGGCCTCCCAAAGGTCGGGACGTTCCATCAATTCCTGGGTTGTAAGGGAAAAAAGCATTCCGGCGTCTCCTGTGTTCAGAGGAAGATACGGCCGTGCTTTGGTGAGAAAATTGCGTGATCGCGTAGGCAAGGATTTCAGGTCGGCACGGCCGACCTAACTAATGTAGCCGCGCCTTATCGCTTCCGCGACGGCTTGAACCCGGTTGACGGCACCGAGTTTGCTTTTGGCGTTAAGAAGATGTTTCTCCGAGGTGTGTTCGGAGATACCGAGGATTTGCGAAATCTCCCACTCGGACTTGCCCACTGCGGCCCATTGCAGGCATTCGCGTTCGCGCGGCGTCAGCACGATATGATCGATGCTCTTGCTCGCCATGGTGTGGAGTTGCATGGCGCGGCCAACCGCATAGGTCGACACCAACGACACCTGGCCGAACTCGGCAGCGGACAATTCCACGGCCTCGCCGCCCAGCGACACCATGACGATCTGGCCGTCGAGCGTGACCAACGGGAAGGCCAGCCCATCACGCAGTTTGAAGGCGCCGGCATCGCCCATCACTTCGCCGCTGCTCTTGTCTATGCGGATGCTCTGCGACGCCTCGCGCCACTGGAAGGGCGCCTGCAACTGTTTCATGTGGCTGACGACCGGGTCATGGTCGACATAGTTGCGCGCGACATAGCGCTCGAGCCACTCGCCAGGCCAATCGCAGAGAAGCACATGCTGCTTTTGCTGGCCGGCCGGCGTGCCTGGCTGCGGTACGGTTCCCGCCATCAGTGCGGTGAGACCGAAATCCGCCGTTATGCCCAGCAGCCTTTCGCAGACCGCCGCCGCCGTTGCGGCGTGCTGCAGTTGGTCTATGAATTCCAGCGTGCGATCGAACTGACTCATCGCAACATCAACCCCATGTTGCCTCATGCATTGCGGCCAATGATGCGTGCCTGATTTACACTTCGCCACCGACCACGGATTGCAAACCGCATTCTTATTCTGTGGCTCCGACCTTGATCCTCTCACCAAGGCGGCCAAAGCTGATTTGCAAACCGGCTAAATCATATCCTGAAATCGGCGTGTTGAAATCAAAAACCATTGTGCCTGTACCATTTTCGTACCAAAACCGGTGCGAGCACGAGTGTGGCGGAGTTTTATCTTGGCGTTCCAGTGGAGATCCTTCGCCCTTGCGATGCTGATCGGATTGCTGTCGCTCGCCGATGGTGCGCGCGCCGCGGCGCCTCAGGTTCCGGTGCTGTGGGATGCCAAGGAGCGGCTGCCCAAGCCAGACCTTTCGGCGCTGCCCCGGCTGAGATTTCTGACCACGACAGATTTCCCACCCTTCAATTTCCTCGACGGCTCGGGAAAGCTGTCCGGCTTCCACATCGATCTGGCACGCGCCATCTGCGCCGAGCTTGGCATCGTCGAAAAATGCCAGATCCAGGCCTTGCCCTGGACCGAGCTGGAAGGCGCATTGCAGAAAGGCGAAGGCGAGGCGATCATCGCCGGCATCGCCGCAACGCCGGAATCGCGCGCGACCTATGCCTTCTCGCGCTCCTATCTGCAGTTTCCGGCACGCTTCATCATGCCGAAAAGCAAGGCGCTGACCGAACCGGTCTTTGACAAATTGCACGGCAACCGTGTCGGCGTAATATCAGGTTCAGCGCATGAGCGCATGCTGCGCGACTATTTCAACACGGTTCAGGTCGTCACTTTCGACAGACCGGAAGACCTTTACAACGATCTCAAGGCCGGCAAGGTCGACGCGGCCTTCGGCGACGGCATGCGCCTGGCCTTCTGGCTGGGCGGCTCGGATGCGGCGGGCTGCTGCCGCTTTGCCGGCGGGCCCTATCTGGCGCCCGAATATCTGGGCACTGGCATGGCCATCGCCACCAAAGCGGATAATCCGGCGCTGGCCGCCGCGCTCGACTACGCGCTGCAGGAGATTTCGATGAAAGGCACGTTCGCCGAATTCTACCTGCGTTACTTTCCCGTCAGCTTTTTCTAAGGCGCCGCTGATATTCAGGTGAGCGTACGCAGCCGCGCCTTGGCGGCACGGCCGATGGCGGCGACCGTCAGCGTGTCGAGATCGAGCTGACGACGGATCAGCTGTAGCACCCGCACTTCTTCCATGCGCATTTCGAGATCGACAGCGGCAACCTCGAAGGCGGCGGCATAGGCGGTGTCGCGCAACCGCTCGGGCAAGGCCTCGGCGACTTCAGCGAGCACGCCTTCCAGCCCATCCTCTTCGTGCAGACGCTTCTGGCAGGCCTGGGCGACGCCGACCAGCCGGTCGTGGTTGAAGTCCTCGAACACCGGCCAGGAGCGGACGACCTCGCCGATCCGCGCCAGTTCGACATCGGTCATGTCGCGATCGGAGGCCGAGGTGATGACCATCAGGTAGATCAGGGCTTCATGCGGCGTCGGCAATTTTTTCTCCTTGAACCGGGCCTCGAAGGTAGGAACGCTCATTCTGCACCGCAAGGAAAAAGCGCCGCACGCGTTGACGCTCCGGCGATGCACGCCTAGAGACCGGTTGAAAAACCTCTGCTCCGGCCTGCCTTCGAATGGGCCGGCGAATGATTTGGAAAACAGTGACATGGCGGGATCAAACATCATCGATCTCAATCCCGAGCTGCTGGCGGCCGCGACCGAGAGCAAGGCATGGCCGTTCGAAGAAGCCAAAAAGATCATCGAACGCTACAAAGGCACCGACTTTCCGCAAACAGTCCTGTTCGAGACCGGCTACGGACCGTCCGGCCTGCCGCATATCGGCACGTTCGGCGAGGTGGCGCGCACGTCGATGGTGCGCCATGCCTTTCGCGTCCTGACGCAGGACAAGGTTGCCACCAAGCTGCTGTGCTTTTCCGACGATATGGACGGTATGCGCAAGATACCCGACAGCGTGCCGGATCGCGCCGCACTCGAGCCGCATTTGCACAAGCCGCTGTCGTCGGTTCCCAATCCCTTCGGCGACGACTATGCCAGCTTCGCCGACCACAACAATGCGATGCTGTGCCGCTTCCTCGACACGTTCGGCTTCGACTACGAGTTCGCCAGCGCGACGCAATACTACAAGTCCGGCCGTTTCGACCCGATGCTGCTGCGCGCCGCCGAACGCTACGACCAGATCATGGCGGTGATGCTGCCGACGCTCGGCCCCGAGCGGCAGGCGACCTACAGCCCGTTCCTGCCGATTTCGCCGAAGAGCGGCCGCGTGCTTTACGTGCCGATGAAGCATGTCGACGCCAAGGCCGGCACCATCACCTTCGACGACGAGGGTACCGAGACCACGCTTTCGATCACCGGCGGCCGCGTGAAGCTGCAATGGAAGCCGGATTTCGGCATGCGCTGGGCAGCCCTTGGTGTCGATTTCGAGATGTTCGGCAAGGATCACCAGACCAATGCGGTGGTCTACGACCGCATCTGCAACATTCTGGGCGGACGGGCGCCGGAGCATTTCGTCTACGAACTGTTCCTCGACGAGAACGGCCAGAAGATCTCGAAGTCGAAGGGCAACGGGCTGACCATCGACGAGTGGCTGACCTATGCGCCGACCGAAAGCCTCGGGCTCTACATGTACCAGCGGCCGCGGCAGGCCAAGAAGCTGTATTTCGACGTCATCCCGCGGGCTGTGGACGAATACTATACCTTCCTCGCCGCCTATCCCCGGCAGGACTGGAAGGAACGGCTGGGCAACCCAGTCTGGCATATGCATGACGGCAACCCGCCCGCGATCGACATGCCGGTGCCGTTCTCGCTGCTGCTCAATCTGGTCAGCGCTTCCAACGCGCAGAACAAGGATGTGCTGTGGGGCTTCATCTCACGCCACACGCAAGGGGTGACGCCAAAGACGCATCCCGAACTCGACCAGCTGGTCGGCCACGCGATCCGCTATTTCGACGATTTCGTGAAGCCGACGAAAACCTTCCGCCCGGCCGACGAGGTCGAGCGCGAGGCGCTGCAAGCCCTCGACAAGGCGCTTGGCGAATTGCCGGCCGGCGCCAATGGCGAAGCGATCCAGAACGCTTCGCTCAACGTCGCGCGCAGGATCGAACGCTATCAGGATCATTCCAAGCAGAGCCCGGAGGGCGGCCCTGGCGTATCGGGTGCCTTCTTCCAGATGATCTATCAGGTGCTGATCGGCCAGGAGCGCGGCCCGCGTTTCGGTTCGTTCGCCGCGCTCTACGGCATTGCCGAGACGCGGGCGCTCATTGAGCGGGCGCTGGCTGGTCAGCTGGTTTGAGCACGCCGCCGGACTCTTCCAGGATCGAACTCGGCGCCTGAGGCGCCGGGCTCGGTGCGGCCGGCATTGCCGGCATGCCGGACAGATCAGGCGCCGATCCGAAAATGCCCTTCTTCGCCGTGCGTGCCTTGTCGCCGGCTTCGGCATAGGGCCCACCCTTGGCGGCGCGCGCCCAGCCGTTTTCGACCAGCCATTGGCCGACATCCTGCTTGCCGATCCGGCATTCGGCAGCGATCAGGTCGCGGCCGCCCTCGGGCGGCACGGTGCAAACCACCGCGCGGCCACGCAGGAAGGCGCGGAATGCCGTCCGCGCACGGACGCCGCACGGCCAGGATTTGCCGTCCTCGCTACAGGTCTCGTCCTGCCTGACGAGGTCGATGCCGGAAACCGCGACCGAGTAGCCCTTCGCTTCGATTAGGCCAGCGGCCGGCGCAACCGGCTGGAACAGCTTTGTGCCGTTCCAGTCGTCAGGCATTTTCGGCTTGGGCGGCACGGCCAGCGCAAGCTTGCTCAATGGCTCGCGCGGCTCGACCCGTTCAAGCCCCTCGGCGGGCAGTTCCGGTGGCGCGACAAATTGGGGATCGATCGCCCTCGAATGCGGCGCCGGCTTTGGCGGCTGTGGAGCTGCTATGGCCGATGTGGCCGGCTCTTCGGGCACCGTCTCGGCGCCTTGTTGCGCGATCGTATCGGCGCCCGGATCAAGCTGATCCACCGTGACGACGCTGTCGCTTCCTTTCAGCGTGTGACCACCAGTGACGACCATGGCCGCCATCACTGGGACCATCAGAACCGCCAAGGCATGATGAAGGAGCCGCACGAGCCTGACCTACTGGCTTGCCCACACAATCCGCGCCACCCACTCGACATCGTGCATGGGAATATCGCGGTCGGGATGATCGGGATTGAGCGAGACCAGAGCAATCGACTTGACGGTCTGGCGCTCGAGCACCTTGGCCATCACCTCGCCGCCGGTGGTCTTGACGACGACGCGATCACCCTTGCGGGTGATGGCGCCCGGTTCGACGATGAGGACGTCGCCATTGCGGTAGAGCGGCAGCATGGAATCACCCTGCACCTGCAGCGCATAGGAACTCTCGGTCGATTGTGCCGGCAGTTCGACCAGATCCCAACCCTGCCCGGCCGGAAAGCCGGCGTCGTCGAAGAAGCCGCCGGCGCCGGCCTGGGCAAAGCCGAGCAACGGCACGGAGCGTCTGCGGGCGACCGAAGCGGCATGGCTGGTCGAAGCACTATTGCTGATCCCGGGCCGGCCTTCGATAAGACCGGTGAATTCATCGAGCGAAGCGCCCGTCGCCTCGATGATCTTGGCAAGCGATTCGGTCGAGGGCCAGCGCGGCCGGCCATCCGACGACAAACGCTTCGACTTGTTGAAGGCGGTGGAATCGAGCCCCGCGCGCTTGGCCAGTCCCGAGGCCGAAAGCGAATAGCGCTCGGCAAGAGCATCGATGGCGGCCCAGACACGGTCATGCGAGAGCACGTCTTGCTCTCCTTCAATGCAGGAAAAAATACCTTTCCCTTCTAGTCTTGGAATGCCGTTTTGTCCACCGCCCGCCCCACAACGCCGCGTGTAAGCTGTGGCACCACAAATTCCGATTCCCGGGATCAATCGACACCCTTGGCCAAGCTGCGCAGACCCTGGTGCGACGTCATGAAAATCCGTTCTGCCTGGGTTAGAGGTCGCGGGTTTGCCGCGCGGCCAAGTGCTGCGACGACCTCGTCGATATCGAGAAAGCGCCGAGCCCCGCGGTCATAGACGCCGGCCGTCGTCATAATCAAGGCGGCTGTCTCGCCATTGTCGAGGACGAAACGATGCTTGCCTATAACCTGGGTGCCTTCCCAAGTCTCGATCGAAGACACCACTTCGAAGCGACGCCACAGCCTGATCTCGCGCGCATAGACCGTCTGCAGCCCGCCCATCATCGGCGCCCAGCCATTTGTCCTCGCCAGCCTGATGAGGCCCGCGCGCATAAATAAATCAATGCGGCCGAGATCGGCCAGCATCATGTAGCGCGCATTGTTGAGATGGATGTTGAAATCGATGTCGGTCGGCAGGCAGCGAAAAGCCAGCCGGCTTTCGCCACCCATCATATAGGGGCCACGGCTGCGCGCCGTGGCCATCATGCGCGCCATGCGCACCCAGACATACATCGGGTCGGCGTCAGGCTGCCTGCTTCACGTCGCCTTTCGCATAGGGATCGAAACGTTGATAGAAGCTCTCGCCCTTCTCGGCCATGTCGAGCAGCAGCTTGGGCGCCTTGAACTCGGCGCCGTATTTCTTCTGCAGGTTCTTGGCGATCTTGACGAATGCCTTGGCGCCGATGCCGTCGATGTAGGACAGCGCGCCGCCGGTGTAGGGGGCAAAACCGAAGGCCAGGATCGAGCCGACATCGGCCTCGCGCGGGTCGGTGACGATGCCCTCTTCCATCACCCGCGCCGCTTCCAGCGCGATGGTGACCAGCAGCCGCTGCTGCAACTCCTCATAATCGACCTTCTCGGGCGCAAGCTGCGGATAGAGATCCTTGAGACCCGGCCACAGCTTCTTCTTGGCGGGCTTCGCCGGATAATCGTAGAAACCCTTGCCGTTCTTGCGACCGAAGCGGCCGTGATCGTCGACCATGGTGTTGATCAGCGCCATCTGCTTTGGATCGACCGCCTTGTCGCCCAGGTCCCTGATGGTCTGCTTCATGATCTTCTGGGCAAGGTCGATGGCCGTCTCGTCGGTCAGCGCCAGGGGTCCGACCGGCATGCCGGCGGCCTTCGCAGCATTTTCGATCATCGGCGCCGGGACGCCTTCGATCAGCATCTTGTAGGCTTCCGACATGTAGCGCAGCACGCAGCGGTTGACGTAGAAGCCGCGCGTGTCGTTGACGACGATCGGCGTCTTCTTGATGGCACGGACGAAATCGATTGCCGTGGCCAGCGCCTTGTCGCCGGTCTTCTTGCCCAAAATGATCTCGACCAGCATCATCTTGTCGACCGGCGAGAAGAAGTGGATGCCGATGAAATTCTTCGGCCGCGCCGAATTCTTGGCCAGCGACGAGATCGGGATGGTGGAGGTGTTCGACGCGAAGATCGCCGATGGCTTCAGAACGGCCTCGGCCTGTTCGGTGGCGCTCTTCTTGACGCCTGAATCCTCGAACACCGCCTCGACCACCAGATCGCAGCCGGCAAGGTCGGCATAATCGGCCGTCGGCGTGATCAGCGACAGCAATTTCTCCCTGTCCTCCGGCTTGGCGCGGCCCTTCTTCACCTGATCCGAGATCAGGCTGTCGGAATGCGCCTTGCCCTTGGCAGCCGACTCCATGTCGCGGTCGAGCAGCACCACCGGGATGCCGGCCTTGGCGGTGACATAGGCGATGCCGGCGCCCATGAAGCCGGCGCCGAGAATGCCAATCTTCTTGAACTTGGTTTCGGGCACGTCGGCCGGGCGGCGGGCGCCCTTGTTCAGTTCCTGCAGCGACACGAACAGCGAGCGGATCATCGCCGCCGCTTCCTTGGTCTGCATGATCTCGGTGAAATAGCGCTGCTCGATGCGCAAGGCGGTGTCGAACGGCACCAGCAGCCCTTCATAGACGCATTTCAGGATCGCTGCGGCGGCCGGATAGTTGCCGTAGGTCTCACGACGCAGGATGGCGATGGCCGGCGGCCACAGATTGAAGCCGGCGGGCGAATAGATCTGGCCGCCGGGCAGCTTGAAACCCTTCTCGTCCCAAGGTGCTACGGGCTTCAGGCCATTCCTGATCATCGCCTTGGCGGCCTCGACCAGCCTGGCCGGTTCGGCGATCTCATGGATCAGGCCCATCGACTTGGCTTTCTGCGGCGACAGTGTCTGGCCGGAGGTCAGCATCTGCAGCGCCTGCTGCTGGTCGGTCAACCGCGGCACGCGCTGGGTGCCGCCGGCGCCCGGGAAGATGCCGATCTTCACCTCGGGAAGCGCCATCTTCACTTTGTCGCTGTCGGCGGCGACACGGCCGTGGCAGGCGAGCGACAATTCGAAGGCACCGCCCATGCAGGTGCCGTTGATCGCCGACACCCACGGCTTTCCTGATGTCTCCAGCTTGCGGAACAGGCCGGTCATGATACCGGCATTGTCGAACAGCGCCTTCGTCGCCTTTTCGGCGTCCTTGCCCTTGTCCGTGGCGAAGGTCGTCAACATCTTCTGCAGCAGGGTGATGTCGGCACCGCCGGAGAAGGTGTCCTTGCCGGAAGTGATCACCGCGCCCTTGATGGCGGCGTCACCTGCCACCTTGTCGACGATGGCGTTCAATTCCCGCATCGCTTCCTCGGTGAAGACGTTCATCGACCGGC
This sequence comes from Mesorhizobium loti, assembly GCF_003148495.1. Classification (GTDB taxonomy): domain Bacteria; phylum Pseudomonadota; class Alphaproteobacteria; order Rhizobiales; family Rhizobiaceae; genus Mesorhizobium; species Mesorhizobium loti. The sequence continues at coordinate 487,546 of NZ_QGGH01000004.1, read as the reverse complement.
CAGGCATGTCCCAGGTGACCAGCGCAATGCCGTCGGCGTCGATGTCGAGGGTGAAATTGGTGTAGCTCATCGTTTCTCTCCCCGTCAGACGCGTTCGATGATGGTTGCGGTGCCCATGCCGGCGCCGATGCACAGCGTCACCAAAGCGGTGTTGAGATCGCGGCGCTCCAGTTCGTCCAGCACCGTGCCCAGGATCATCGCGCCGGTGGCGCCGAGCGGATGGCCCATGGCGATGGCGCCGCCATTGACGTTGATCTTGTCATGCGGAATGTCGAAAGCCTGCATGTAGCGCAGCACCACCGAGGCGAAGGCTTCGTTGAGCTCGAACAGGTCGATGTCCGAGAGCTTCATCTTGGCGCGCTTCAATAGCTTCTCGGTGACGTCGACCGGACCGGTCAGCATCAGCACCGGCTCGGAGCCGATATTGGCGAAGGTGCGGATGCGGGCGCGGGGCTTCAGCCCCATCGCCTTGCCGGCCTTCTTCGAACCGAGCAGCACGGCCGCCGCGCCATCGACGATGCCGGACGAATTGCCGGCATGGTGAACATGGTTGACCTCCTCCACCTCGGGGTGTTTCTGCAAGGCAACCGCATCGAAGCCGCCCATTTCGCCAGGCATGACGAAGGACGGGTTGAGCGAGGCCAGCGACTGCATGTCGGTCGATGGCCGCATATGCTCGTCATGGTCGAGGATGGTCAGGCCGTTCTGGTCCTTGATCGGGATGACGGACTTCTTGAAGCGGCCATCGGCCCAGGATTTGGCGGCACGCTTCTGGCTCTCGACCGCATAGGCGTCGACGTCGTCGCGGGAGAAGCCGTATTTGGTGGCGATCAGATCGGCCGCGATGCCTTGCGGCACGAACCAGCCGGGCAGGCCGACGGACGGGTCCATAAACCAGGCACCGCCCGAGGCGCCCATGCCGACGCGCGACATCGATTCGACGCCGCCGGCGATGACGATCTCATCGGCGCCCTGCGCGATCTTGGCGGCGCCGAGATTGATGGCGTCGAGCCCGGAAGCACAGAAGCGCGAGATCTGCATGCCGGGCGCCTTGGTGTCGTAGCCGGCCTCGAAGGCTGCGGCGCGCGGAATGACCGAACCCGCCTCGCCGACCGGATCGACGCAGCCGAAGATGATGTCGTCGACAGTGCCGGTATCCAGCCCATTGCGGTCGCGCAGCGACTCGAGCGTCTTGGCGGCAAGCCGCACCGCCGGCACCTCGTGCAGCGATCCGTCCTTCTTGCCCTTGCCGCGCGGCGTGCGCACGGCGTCATAGACATAAGCTTCGGCCATCGTTTTGCTCCTTGGGTTTATCGAACGACTTTAAACTGATGCATGTCGATCCCCCAAAACCGGGACCACTTTTGAGCGACATGCATTAGAGCGAGCGTCCGATCAGCAATTTCATGATCTCGTTGGTGCCGCCGTAGATGCGTTGGACGCGAGCGTCGCGGAACATGCGGGCGATCGGATATTCATTCATGTAGCCATAGCCGCCATGCAGTTGAAGGCATTCGTCGACGACTTTTCCCTGCAGGTCGCTGAGCCAGTACTTGGCCATCGACGCGGTCACGGGATCGAGGCCGCCGGCAATGTGGCGGGTAACGCAATCATTATAGAAGACGCGGCCGATGGTGGCCTCGGTCTTGAGTTCGGCCAGCTTGAACTGGGTGTTCTGGAAATCGATGATCGCCTTGCCGAACGCCTTGCGCTCCTTGACGTAGTCGATGGTCAGCGCCAGCGCCCGCTCGATCATGGCAATGGCGCCGGTGCCGATCTGCAGCCGCTCCTGCGGCAATTGCTGCATCAGCTGGACGAAACCTTGCCCTTCCTCGTGGCCGAGCAGGTTGGAGGTCGGCACACGCATGTCGTTGAAGAACAGCTCCGACGTGTCGTTGGCCTTCAAGCCGATCTTGTCGAGGTTGCGGCCGCGCTGGAAGCCTTCGACCTCATCGGTCTCGACGACGATCAGCGACGTGCCCTTGGCGCCCTTCTCCGGATCGGTCTTGGTGACGACGATGATGAAGTTCGCGAGCTGGCCGTTGGTGATGAAGGTCTTGGAACCATTGATCTTGTACTGGTTGCCATCCTTTTCTGCGCGCGTCTTGACGCCCTGCAGGTCGGAGCCCGCGCCGGGCTCGGTCATGGCGATCGCGCCGATCAGCTCGCCGGTCGCCAGCTTCGGCAGCCATTTCTTCTTCTGCTCCTCGGAGCCGTAATGGAGGATGTAAGGGGCGACGATCGAATTGTGCAGGCCGATGCCGAAACCATCGACGCCGACATGGCCGATGGCCTCGATGATGGCGCTCTCATGCGCGAAGGTACCGCCGGAGCCGCCATATTCCTCTGGCATAGAGGCGCAGAGCAGACCAGCCGCACCGGCCTTCAGCCAGCTCTCGCGGTCGACCATCTCGTTCTTCTCGAACTCGTCGTAGCGCGGCGCGATCTCCTCCGACATGAAGCGGTGCGCCATGTCGTAGAGCATGCCGACCTCGTCCGCCGCCCAGGCGGGCTTGGGGAGGTTCAGGATTTCGGCGGGGCTGGTCATGTTGGTATGATACTCCTCCCAGAGCACATCGTTAGAGTTGAGGTCGGCGCACTTCACGCAGGACCCCACCCGGCCCTCCGGGCCACCCTCCCCTCAAGGGGGAGGGGAACCATCTTTAGAACGCTTCCGCCGGCAGGGCCATTAGCGTGTCCGCACCACTCGAGATCCGGGCGAGGTGCGCCGACGTCTCCGGCATGATCCGCTCCATGAAGAAGCGCCCCGTCACAACCTTGTTGTCGTAGAAGGACTGGGAACCGTTGGCGCCCGTCTTGCCAAGTGCCGCTTTGGCCATCTGCGCCCACATGTAGCCCAGCGCCACCAGGCCGAAGAGATGCATGTAGTCGGTCGAGGCGGCGCCCGCATTGTCGGGCTTGGCCATGCCGTTCTGCACCAGCCACATGGTCGCCGCCTGCAGATCGTTGAGACCCTTCTTCAAGGCCTTTGTGAACGGCGCCATCTTCTCGTCGGAGCGGCTCTCCTCGCAGAACTCACCGACCTCCTTGAAGAAGGCCTGCACGGCGCGGCCGCCATTCAGGCCGAGCTTGCGGCCGACGAGGTCGAGCGCCTGGATGCCGTTGGCGCCTTCATAGATCATGGCGATGCGGGCATCGCGCACGAACTGGCTCATGCCATGCTCTTCGATGTAGCCGTGACCGCCGAACACCTGCTGCGCCATGACGGCGTGGTCGAACCCCTTGTCGGTGAGCACGCCCTTGACCACCGGCGTCATCAGGCCGGTGTAGTCGTCGGCGGCCTGGCGGTCCTTGTCATCACCGGAGCGGTGGGCGATGTCGGACTTGATCGCGGTCCACAGCGCCAGCGCGCGGCCGGCCTCGTTGAACGCCTTCATGGTCATCAGACTGCGGCGGATGTCGGGATGGACGATGATCGGGTCGGCCTTCTTGTCCGGCGCCTTCGGCCCCGACAATGAACGGCCCTGCAAGCGGTCCTTGGCGTAGGCGACGGCGTTCTGATAGGCGATCTCCGACAGCGACAGCCCCTGCAGGCCGACGCCGAGGCGTGCCTCGTTCATCATCGTGAACATCGCCTTGAGGCCGCCATTGGCCTCGCCGAGCAGCGTGCCTTGCGCCTCGTCATAGTTCATGACGCAGGTCGAATTGCCGTGGATGCCCATCTTCTCCTCGATCGAGCCGCAGGAGACGGTGTTCCTGGCGCCCGGATTGCCCGATGCGTCGAGCATGAGCTTCGGTACGATGAACAGCGAGATGCCCTTGACGCCTTCCGGCGCGCCCTCAATGCGGGCCAGCACCAGATGGACGATGTTGTCCGACATGTCGTGTTCGCCGGCCGAGATGAAGATCTTCTGGCCTGAAATCTTGTAGGTGCCATCGCCGTTCGGCACCGCCTTGGTGCGCAACAGGCCGAGATCGGTGCCGCAATGCGGCTCGGTCAGGTTCATGGTGCCGGTCCAGGCACCCTCGATCATCCTGGGCAGCCACTTCGCCTTCTGCTCGTCGGTGCCATGGGTGATGATCGCCGCGATCGCACCTTGCGTCAGGCCCGGATACATCATCAGCGACATGTTGGCCGAGACCATATATTCGGCGACGGCGGTGTGCACGGCATAGGGCAGGCCCTGACCGCCGAACTCGACCGGCGCGGCCAATCCCATCCAGCCGCCCTCGCGATACTGGTCGAAGGCCTCCTTGAAGCCTTTCGGCGTGGTCACCGAGCCATCGTCATGACGCACGCAGCCTTCCATGTCGCCGACACGGTTCAGCGGCTGCATGACGTTTTCGGCGAGCTTGGCGCCTTCGGCGAGGATCGCCTCGAGCACATCGGGCGTGGCGTCGGAAAATCCGGGAAGGTTCGAATAGCGCTGATAACCCAGCACCTCGTTGAGCACGAACAGCGTATCCTGGACCGGAGCCCTGTATGTCGGCATGCTTTTTCTCCACCCTGCAAACCCGGTCCGAATGCCCCGAAGACAAGCCAGGGGCGGCATGCGGACCCATATTGGGAGCGGGATAGCAAAAATTGACGTTTGCGTAAACGTCAATTTTTTTGATGCGACAAGATTTCCCGCCCATTGCGGCAATGAGCGTAGCGGCGCGACGTCGCGCAAGCCAGCGCCGAAGGCTATATTGGTGGGGTCAGGACAACGAAAAGCCGCGCGGCAGTGCCACGCGGCTTGATAGTCAGGCAATCAGTGGATGACTTAGCTCGCGGCGCTCGCCTGCGGTGCCGACCGCTCGGTCAGCATTCGGCGCACCGCCGACATCGAGCCACTTAGCTCGTTGATGGCATCGTCGATAAGCGCCCGCTGCTTCTGCAGGCGGGCAAGCTGCTTTTCCGACTTGTCCAGCGCGAGCTTGAGCTGCTTGGTGTTGGAACCGGTCGGATCGTAGAGATCCATCATCTGCTTGACGTCGCGCAGCGAGAACCCGACCTTGCGGCCAAGCAGGATCAGTTTCAGCCGGGCCTTGTCACGGCGTGTGTAGAGACGGGTCGAACCGTCGCGCTGCGGGTTGAGCAGGCCCTTGTCTTCGTAGAAACGCAGCGTGCGCAGCGTCACTCCGTATTTCTTCGCCATCTCGCCGATGCGGACAAGGTCCTCGCTGGTTTCGACAGACATATTGGTATTGGCCGCGGTCTCGCCGGCCGAGATAAGCTTCATGGTCACTGGCTTTCCCCGTCTGGTGGCGTCGCGGTCCTGGACCGTGCGTCGCCTGACTGGAAGCGGGGGCTTGCTTCCAGTCGTGGTTTCAACAAACAAATCGCAAAATAGCACGCTCGAATGCGCCTTTTACGTTTACGTCAATTCTATACCGATAGCCGCCTCATGACGCAAGGGCGTTCTGCGGGCTGAGCTTTATGCCGCACCGTCAAGCCGGCAGCCAACTTCCTTGCAACTTCTTAAGTTTGGTTAACGCGTTGTTTACCACGTTGGGGGAAATGTGGGCACGTCGGCTACCCGTGTTTATCCTGTATCGAATTTTTCACGGTTTTTCGGAGCGCGGGTGAGAACCTGGGAAGCTCGTCTTCCGCCGCGGCATAGCCGCAGGTCGCCTTCGTTCCGGCAGGGACTTGGGGGAACTGGCCACGAGCCAGCCATTCTGAAAGACGGACGCACCTATGAACAGCAAGCGGTCCTATCTCGATACACTCAACGCCGGCAGGCAGCGCAGGCCGCAGACCACGCTCGAGCAGTTGAACCAGTCGCTTGAGACGCTGGAGCAGCGGCTTGAGCGGACGCGCGAGGATCCGATGGCACGTCCCGATCTCCGCCAACCCGATCCTCGCCAATATGGCGCCGATGCGCGCTATCCCGCCGCCCGACCCACTGGCCAGCAGCGCTGGTATGAGGATCCGCAGCCGGCGCCGCGCCCGAAAAGCCCGATGCAAGGAGCCACCGCTTACCAGGCCATTGCCCGCGACATCGATCGCGTGCGCGGCCAGGAGGACGGCGTGGCTATGGTCGGCAAGATCGCCGGCGAGTTGCGCGGCATGCGCGAGGAATTGCGCCACCAGATGACATCAGGGCTGCAGCGCGAATTCGAAGCGCTGCGCAAGGACATCGAGCGGGCTTTCCAGTCGGGCGCCAGGCCCGGTGCTTCGGCCAAGGGCAGCGCCGAGCTCGGCCTTGAATTCGAACGGCTTTCCGGCGCCATCCAGACGCTGGCCGAGAAGAGCGACGACAGAAGCGTCAACATGCTGCGACTCGAGCTCGAACAGGTCAAAGCCGCGCTCGAGACGCTGGCGCGCGAAGAGAGCGTGCAGAAGGTCGACCGCCGCTGGGACGATTTCGATCGCCGCTGGACGGCTTTCGAGGACCGCGTCGACGCCGACCAGCGCAAGCGCTCGGACGACCCGGGCCTTTCAATGCTGACCGACCGGCTGGAGCAGATCAGCAATGCCGTCAACAACCTGCCGGAATCGCTGTCGCTGCGCTCGCTCGAGGAAAAGGTGCGCACGCTCGCCGGCGCCGTCGACCATTTCGCCAGCCAGCAGGACAATCGCGGCAGCGACACGCTTGGCATGATCGACGAGCGGCTGGACGAGATTTCCCGCGCCATCGTTGCATCGACGGTCGCGGCGCAAGCCAATTCATTCGACCACGAGGCTTTCGAGCGCATCGAGAGGCGGATCGACTCGCTTGCCAGCCAGATTGAGGAAGTGGCGCAGGATCGGCCCGGCAACGCGGTCATGGACCGGCTGGGCACGCTGTCGAGCCGGGTCGACGAGCTCGCCGGCCGCGCCAACCTGCCCGAGCAGGCGATGGAGCGCCTGGCCAAGCAGATCGCACTCATCGCCGACAAGATCGACCAGGCACCCGCCATGCCCGACGCCGACTACATCTTCCACGGGCTGGAGCAACGCTTCGACGTGCTGTCGGGCATGATGGAGCGCCGCCAGGGTGACGCCATCGAACAGGGCAACATGCTGTTCCGCGATCTCGAACGCCGGCTGGACGAGGTTGCCGACAGGCTCGACCAGCGCATGCCGCAGGTCGACAGCGCCGGCATCATGGAAGCCATCGATGCCCGCTTCACCGCGCTGGCCAAGCGCATGGAAACGCGTGTTCCCGATCCCGCGGGCGAAGCAGCGATCCGCGGCCTGGAAAGCCGGCTCGAAGACATTTCAAGCCGGCTGGACGCATCGGCCGCGCAGGTGGCCGGCATCGATCCTGCGCTGATCCGCAGTCTGGAGGCGCAGGTCGCCGGCCTGTCCGCACATCTTTCCAAGCCCAGCACGCCGCTGCCGGAATTCGAGGACATCAGCCCGCGTCTCAACGAAATTGAAAAGTCGCTGGCTGGAACCCGCGATTCCATCCTTGGCGCGGCGCGCGAAGCGGCCGAGAACGCGGTGCAATCGCTGGCTGGTTCGAGCGCCAATACGACCGCCGTTTCCGGCCTCGCCCAGGATTTGAAGACGCTTGAAACGCTGACGCGGCGCTCCGACGAGCGCAATTCGAGAACATTCGAGGCCATCCACGACACGTTGCTCAAGATCGTCGACCGGCTGGGTTCGCTCGAACCCGGCGAGCCGGTCGAGGCGATGAGCGAACTGCTGGATGCGGCACCGGTCGAGCCGAGCAACTGGCGCGGTGCACGGCGACCCAAGATGGCCGTCGACGCGCCGTCGATGGATATCGATCAGCCTCTGCCATTGACTGGAGACATGGCCGATCTCGATGGCCGCGCCGCCGCCATCCTGCGCAATGAGCCGGGCGCTCGTAGCGACCTAAGTGCACGTAGCGACATGGGTCTGCGAAGCGACTTGGGTATGGGGACGCGCACGCCAGCCGAAGCCGCAGCGGCTGCGGCCATGGCTGCTCTCGGCTCCGACGCGATTGTCGAGAAGAACGAACAGGCGGGCGGCCGCAGATCGATGTTCGGCGGGCTGGCCCGCGCCTTCAAGGGCAAGAAGGAGGCGGACATTCCGCCACTGGCCGGCTCGGCGCCGAGTGCCCCAATACCGAGCGTCGATCTCGACGAGCCGCTCGATCCGAAAATGGCCAACCGGCCGCTGGAGCCCGGCTCCGGCGCACCTGACCTTAATGCCATCATGAAACGCGTGCGTGACGAGCGCGGCCAGCCGGCCAAGCCCAGCGACACCGATGCCGCGAAATCGGATTTCATCGCCGCGGCCCGGCGCGCGGCGCAGGCTGCGGCCGCCGAGGCCGATGCACTGAAGCGCCAGTCGACGGTGACCGGACCGGTAAAGGCGCTACGGATCGGCGACCTGCTCAAGGCACGGCGCAAGCCGATCCTGATGGGGACGACCGCGATCTTGCTGGCGCTGGGCGCCTTGCAACTGGGCAAGGCCTTCTTCGCCGATCCCGCACAGATGGCGAGCAACGACGTCGCGCCGATCGTCGCCTCGCAGCCGGTGAAAACCGCCTCATTCGACGCCGCTGGCCAGCCAAAGACAGACATCCAGCTTCCGGCAGCAGAAAGCGCGCCGGACCGTGTCGTCAGACAGGCCGAACCGTCCGACCCGCTGACCAAGGACGATATGGCATCGCAAACCCCGATGGCCACGCCGCCAGCCGCCGAGCTGTCGATGGACGCCGCGCCGCCAGCCCAGCCGGCTCCTGCACCGCTCGCTTCGGCTGCGCCCGCCGATGCGAACGCGGCGGCGTCCGGCACCACAGCCTCTGCTGTGCCTGCCCCGGCTGCTGCGGCCTCCGCTGAAGCAACAGATGCCGACACCCAGCCGATGGCGGTTCAGCCGACCGCCGCCAAGGACACCACGGGCGCGGTTGCGCCAGCGGACGCTTCGCCGGCGGCGGCGACGGCAAAGTTCGACATTCCCGCTGACGCCGGCCCGGTCGCCTTGCGCGATGCCGCCGCCGGCGGCGATGCCAAGGCGCTGTTCGAGATCGGCTCGCGCTATGCCGAGTCGCGCGGCGTCAAGGAAGACATGGCGGCAGCGGCCAAATGGTACGAGAAGTCGGCGGAACTCGGCTTCGCGCCGGCCGAATACCGCATCGGCAATTTCTACGAAAAGGGCATCGGCGTCGCACGCGACATCAAGAAGGCGAAGACCTGGTACCAACTTTCCGCGGCGCAGGGCAACGCCAGCGGCATGCACAATCTGGCCGTGCTGTTCGCCATGGCCGCTGACGGCGTGACCGACAATGAATCGGCCGCGCACTGGTTCCAGGCGGCGGCCGACGTCGGCGTCAAGGACAGCCAGTTCAATCTCGGCATCCTCGCCGCCAAGGGCGTCGGCATGAAGCAGAACCTCGAAGAGTCCTACAAATGGTTCGCGCTCGTCGCCAAGACCGGCGACAAGGATGCCGCAGCCAAGCGCGACGAGATCGCCAATGCGCTGCGGCCCGAGCAGCTCGAACGCGCCCGCGCCGCGGCCGAACTGTGGAAGGCCAAGCCGCTGGATGCGGCAGCCAATTCGGCCGACATTCCCGAATCCTGGCAGGACGGCGCACCGCAGACGACCGCCAGCATCGACATGAAGAAGGCCGTCGAGAACATCCAGCGCATTCTCAACAAGAACGGCTACGACGCCGGCGGCGCCGACGGCAAGATGGGCCAGAAGACGAAGACCGCGATCATGGCTTTCCAGACCGACAACAAGATGGCGGCGACCGGTGAAGTCGATGAAAAACTGGTCAAGGCGCTGCTGGCGCGCAAATAACGGCAGAGGCGTCGCTTCCACGACGCCCTTGCCACACATTTGCCTGTTAACTGATTGAGATGTTTTTTGTTTCGGCGGCGTGGCGCGGTTTGACTTCGCAGCACCTCCGGCGCAAGAACGAATTGGCTTGTCGGTCCAAGATGCCCGCAACGGTTGCATTCGCCGACAGGCAGAACTGATCGAGACTGACGGGTGGGCATCTATCTCCCGATCGCGGAAATTTCCGTCAATATCTTCGTCCTGCTGGCCATGGGCGCGGCGGTGGGTTTCCTGTCGGGCATGTTCGGTGTCGGCGGCGGCTTCCTCATCACGCCGCTCTTGATCTTCTACAACATACCCCCGGCGATCGCGGTCGCCACCGGCGCCAACCAGGTCATCGCCTCCTCCGTCTCCGGTGTCCTTTCGCACATGAAGCGAGGGACGCTCGACTTCAAGCTCGGTGGGGTGTTGCTGGCCGGCGGCATTGTCGGTTCCACCGGCGGCATCTACGTCTTCGCCTTCCTGCGCCGCCTCGGCCAGCTCGACCTCTTTATCTCGCTGCTCTACGTCGTGCTGCTCGGCACGGTCGGCGGACTGATGCTGGTCGAAAGCGTCAATGCGCTGCGCGCCACGCGCAGCGGTGCGGCACCGGTGCTGAAGAAATCCGGCCAGCACAACTGGATCCACCGCTTGCCGCTGAAGATGCGCTTCAGGGCCTCGAAACTGTTCGTCAGCGTCATCCCGGTGCTCGGCCTTGGCGCCGGCATCGGCTTCCTGTCGTCGATCATGGGTGTCGGCGGCGGCTTCATCATGGTGCCGGCGCTGATCTATCTGCTGAAAGTGCCGACCAATGTCGTTATCGGCACCTCGCTCTTCCAGATCATCTTCACTTCCGCCTATACGACACTGGTCCACGCCACCACCAACCAGACGGTCGACGTCGTGCTGGCCTTCCTGCTGATGGCGGGCGGCGTGGCCGGCGCGCAATATGGCGCCAAGGCCGGTCAGAGGCTGCGCGGCGAGCAGCTCAGGGCCTTGCTGGCGCTGCTGGTGCTGGCGGTGGCGATACGATTGGCCATCGATCTTTTCGTCACTCCGCCCAATCTCTATTCGCTGTCCGCCGTGGGCCTCAACTGATGAGGGCTCCGAACGCGTTCGCAACCGCCATTGTCCTGTCATTGCTTGCGGCCGCGGTATCAGCGAAGGCACAGGTCCCATTGACGGAAGGCATCCAGATCGGGCTCTCCACCGACAATGTCTCGATCACCGCCGGCTTTTCCGGCGCCGACCTGACCATCTTCGGTTCGCTGGAAAATCCCGATCCACTCGTCGCTCGCCAGGGCCGCTACGATGTCATCGTCGTGCTCGAAGGCCCGCCCAAACCGGTGGTGGTGCGCCGCAAGGACAGGGTGCTTGGCGTCTGGGTCAATCTGGACTCCGAGACCTTCGAGAACGTGCCGATGTCCTATTCGGTGGCGACGACGCGGCCGCTGCAGGACATCACCGAACCCAACAGCTACAAGCAGCTGTCGCTTGGCGCCTCCAACCTCTACATGCAGCCCGCCGATGCCGGCGACAGCCCGGCGACGATCGAGGAATTCACCGCGGCGTTGCGGGAGCGCAAGTCGGCGACCGGCCTCTACAGCGAGAATGTCGGCGGCGTGCAATTCCTGTCGCAGAACCTGTTCCGCGCCACCGTCAGGCTGGCGCCGAATGTCCCGGTCGGCACCCACAAGGCACGCGCCTTCCTGTTCAAGAGCGGCCTGTTCATCAAGGAAAGCTCAGCCCAGCTCGAAATCCGCAAATCCGGTTTCGAACAGTCGATCTTCCGTGTCGCCCATAATTATTCCTTCCTCTATGGCGTCTTTGCGATATCGCTGGCCATGCTGACAGGCTGGCTCGGAAGGCTGATCTTCCGGCGAGACTAGAACTTTTCCCGAAAAGTGGTTTCCCTTTGCGGGAGCATGCGGTAGACCGCGCTCCCCAGCCAACTTGCAGACACAAACAATTCGGTTCGGCAGAGCAGCCCGTCCCCGGGCAGCGCGCGATTTCTCATGGCGCCTGTCGGCTCGCCGTCGACAAATACAGGAACTTGTCATGCGACCAGCCTTCGGCGGTATCGACTTCGGTACTTCGAACTCCACCGTTGGCGTGGTCCGCAACGGGCAGCCGCGCCTTGTCGCGCTTGAAGACGGCCAAGTGACGCTGCCCAGTGCCGTGTTCTTCAACTTCGAGGACAACCGCACCTGTTTTGGCCGCCACGCCATCGCCAACTACACCGACAGCATCGAAGGCCGGCTGATGCGTTCGCTGAAGAGCGTGCTCGGCAGTTCGCTGGCTCACGAGAAGACCCGCATCAAGGCGCGCTCGATCGGCTTCATGGAGATCGTCGGCATGTTCCTCGGCCATCTCAAGAGGAGGCTGGAAGCAGATGTCGGCGATACGGTAGAGACCGTCGTGCTTGGCCGGCCGGTGCAATTCGTCGATGATGACGCTGAAGCCGACGCGAAGGCACAAAGCGAACTCGAGAACGCCGCGCGCGCCCAGGGCTTCAAGCATATCGCCTTCCAGTTCGAGCCTATCGCGGCGGCGCTCGACTACGAGCAGAAGGTGACGCGCGAGGAACTGGCGCTGATCATCGACATGGGCGGCGGCACGTCGGACTTCTCGATCGTGCGCGTTTCACCGCAGCGCTCCCGTTCGCTCGACCGCAAGGACGACATCCTGGCCAGCCGAGGCGTCCATATCGGCGGTACGGATTTCGACCGGCTGCTGAGCATCGCCCATGTGATGCCGCAGCTCGGCTATCTGACGCCAACCAAGGACGGCAAGCGCAATCTGCCGGCGAGCTATTTCATCGATCTGGCGACATGGCAGCGCATCAACCTGGTCTACACCGCCAAGGCCATGACGCATCTGCGCCAGATCCGCTACGAGGCCGAGCGCGCCGACCTGGTCGACCGTTTCATCCACATCGTCGAACACCGCTACGGACACGCGCTGGCGGCACTCGTCGAAAAGGCCAAGATCGAGCTGACCGACAGCTCGTCCGCCGATGTGGCGGTGAAGCTGCCGGGTGCTGAATTCGCCGCCGAAATCACACGCAGCGGGCTGGATGCCACGATTGCCAGGGACATCGAGCGGGTCACGGCAACGGTGGCGCAGACCATCCGGGACGCCGAGGTCAGGCCATCCGACATCACCGCGGTGTTCCTGACCGGCGGATCGACCGCGATCCCGCTGGCAAGGCGAGAGATCCTGTCGCTGGTGCCGCAGGCATCCGTCATCGAAGGCGACATGTTCGGCTCGGTCGGACTTGGCCTGGCGCTGGATGCGCAGCGGAAGTTCGGCTGAGGTCTTCTCAGAGCGGTCCAGCTTTTCAGAGACTGATCCGCTTTAGGCTACGCCTTGTGCCCATAAATCCCGTCGGCGTGATGCGACGAAGGTCACGTCCGCCTCGCCCCAGCACCGACCAAGCTCGTGCCACAGCGCGATATGTCGCGATTGGCCAGAAGCTGCCGTGAACCGCCGGACAGAGACTTACCCGCGTGTTGTCAAAGTCGAGAGCTGGTCAGTGTCGTAGCGGTTTCGCAAATCGGCGAGCGCTTTTGGGTCCGGCGCGCCCCGCGCCGCGAGTTTGGCGAGTTCTTCGAAATAGTGCTCGTGGCCAGGCGGAGAGACGGTCAGCAGCACGCGGGCGGGTCTCTCACTGACATTCGTGATGTCGTGCGGCACTCCCGGTGGAATGAACAGATAGGTTCCGGGCGTTGCGCGGATCGTCTTGTCGCCGACATGCCACGCACACTCGCCCTCAAGCAGGTAGAATGTCTCTTCCTGCACGCGGTGAACATGCCGTCCGGTGGCGAACCCCGCCGGGATCGTCCAGTCAAACATGCTCGTGTGCTTGGTATTTTCGCCGGTGACGAGGAAGACCATAGGTTGACCACGTAGCATGACACCCTTCTTCTCATCGGGCATGCGAATAACGGCATTGGCGCTCATGGGATCCTCCTTTGACTGGGCGCTTACTTCTGGCAAGCACTTGTGCAACATTGGCCATCGATGCTGGGAAGTCGTGAATTCGTTCCCAAAAATTTGCTAAAAGCGTTTGATGACAATCGGAGGCGACCTTTATCAGTTTGGCCCGTTCCGCCTCGATCAGGTAGCGGGCATTTTGTACCACGGTGCCGAGCCGACCATGCTTGGGCAACGCGCCGTCGCGCTGCTGCGTTTGCTGCTCCAAAACGCGGGCGTACCGGTGTCCAAGGACGCGCTGGTCGAGGCCGGCTGGGGCAAATTGGCGGTTGCCGATAACAACCTCACGGTCCAGATCGCGGCCTTGCGCCGAGTATTGGCCAACGCGGCGGATGCTAGGAGCTGGATCGAAACACTGCCGCGCCGCGGCTATCGCTATGTAGGACCGGCTGTTGCGACGAATGTCCCTGATCGTTCGGCTGCCGCCCGCACCGCGTCGGCGCTGACCCTGCCTGAGAAACCGTCCGTCGCGGTCCTGCCGTTCTCGAACTTGAGCGGGGATCCGCAGCAGGAGTACTTCGCCGATGGGATGGTCGATGACATCATCACCGGTCTGGCACGCATCAAGTGGCTTTTCGTTATCGCACGAAACTCGACCTTCACCTACAAAGGCCGCGCCGTGGACGTGAAGCAGGTCGGCAGCGAGCTTGGCGTGCGCTATGTCCTCGAAGGTAGCGTGCGCAAGGCCGGCGGTAGTGTGCGCGTGACCGGTCAGATGATCGACGCATCAACCGGCGCGCATGTGTGGGCCGAGCGCTACGACCGCAGCTCCGAGGATATTTTCGCGCTTCAGGACGAGATCGCGCTATCAGCGGTGGGCGCGATTGCTCCGAGCGTGCGAAAAGCGGAAATTGAACGCGTCAGGCGGAAGCGCCCAGAGAGTCTCGATGCTTACGATCTCGTGCTTCAAGCCCAGCCTGATGTTGATACAGGTATGCCAGTACAAGTTACGAGAGCGCTGGGGCTTCTTGAGCGTGCGATCGCACTCGAGCCTGCCTATGCCCTTGCGCATGGCAATGCCGCGATGTGTCATCATTGTCTGTTCCTTCGCTCCGGGCTGCAAGAAATCAACCGTGCGGCTTCGATCCGGCACGCCCGATCGGCCATTGTCCATGGACAAGACGATGCGCTCGCTCTGACATGGGCAGGGTTTTCGATCGGCATGGATGCGCATGATCGCGCGGCTGCGTTCACTGCGCTGGAAGCTGCCCTCGCCATTAGCCCGTCATCGGCGCTGACCTACATTCTTGGCAGCGTCATTCTCGGATGGGGCGGCGAAGCAGAGCGCGCGATAGAATGGAGCGAGAAGGGTATGCGGCTAAGCCCGTTCGATTCGTGGGCGTGGGCCGCGTTTGACGCGCAAGCAATGAGCCATTTGCTGCGCGGACGTTACGAAGAAGCTTGTCGTGCGGCCTATAAGTCCGTTCAAGCCAATCCAGCACACAGCATCACCTACGTGCAACTGACCGCTGCGCTCGCCAAACTCGGCCGGCTGGACGAAGCGAGGGCGGCCGCTGCGCGCGTGCGCGAGCTTCAGCCGGGTTTTCGCTACAGCCGCCAGTTTGCTGGCGTGAGCTGTGCGCCGGCACTCGCGGAGACTCTTGGAAGCGCGCTGCGGGACGCCGGATTGCCGGAGTGACGGTCGAGCGTTGAGGCGGACAGCGCTCGGGGTGATCCAATTTGGGTCATTTTGACGGGGTTGTCGGCAGTCTCATGCCCGCTTCTGCCCATAAGCGCCGAACCGGGTCCGGCGCGCTACGTTTTGCCGGTGAGATGCGCCTTGAGCGCCATCTGGGCCAGGCTTGCCTGGCGATCGCGATGGGTGATCATGGCGAAGTCGCGTTTCGGCAATTCGAGCGGCACGGACCTGAGGCTGCCTTCGGCCACGGCGCGGGCCACGACAAGCTCCGAAATGATGGTAGCGCCGGCTCCCGCCTCGACCGCCTGGCGGATAGCCTCGTTGCTCGGCAGCACCAGGAATATCTGCAAGTCGGCGAGTGAAATTCCTTCGCGGCGGGCCAGGTCCTCCAGCACTTCGCGGGTGCCCGAACCGCCCTCGCGGATGATCCAGCGCAGGTCCTTGATGTCGGAGTGGCCGGGCGCAACTTCGGCGATCTCCGGATGCGAGCTGGCAACCACCAGCATCAGCCTGTCGACGTCAACCTTGGTGCGGCGCAATATGTCGGACTCGGTGCGCCCCTCGACCAGGCCGAGATCCGCCGCGCCATCGAGGACATTGGCCTCCACTTGCCTGGTGTTGCCGATGCTGACGCTCAGCCTGACGGCGGGATAGGCTTCGTGGAAGGAAGCCAGCCGGCGTGGCAGCCAGTAGCTGGCGATGGTCTGGCTGGCGGCGATCGAGAGGCTGCCGGTGACCGTCTGCGAGACATGCTCCAGAACATTGCGGGCGGCGGCGGCCCGTTCGAGCACGGCCTTGGCCTCGGGCAGGAACCGGTGTCCGGTCTGGGCAAGCTCGATGTTGCGGCCGACCCGGTTGAACAGATGCACGCCGTGCTGTTCTTCAAGCGCTCGGATGGCGGCCGATGCGGCCGACTGCGAAATGCCCAGCAGTTCCGCCGCCTTGGTCATGTGGCCGCGCTCGGCGACGGCGACGAAAATCCGCAACTGATCCAGTGTCATGTCTGTATTAAGAACCAATATCGATCGAATTTACAAGAACAACTGATTAGACAGATCGATAGCTTCATTCTAAGTTTTCGAGCGAAGTTAGAAAAAATTCGCCGAGAGATCGCAGAGAGCAGAATGATCAGGCGGTTCAGATCCCTGCTTGCGCATTGGGCCCGCGGCTTAAGGCGGCGGCTGGCCGGCGATCGCTATCACCCGGAAGAGCACTACATGCGCGGTCCCGGACCGAAGACACGGGCCAAATCCGCTGGCCGAACGGGCACCACCGGATCATGATGCAGGGACCGCCGCGCGGCGCGAATTCGGCACCCTCGCAACGCCCGCTTGCCGACACGCGCGCACCGGATGAAGGCGACGGCGTCGACACCTCGCCTGACGTCTCCGACAGCATCGCCAAGACGACCTGCTACATGTGCGCCTGCCGCTGTGGCATCGACGTGCACATCAAGGATGGCAAGGTCCGCTACATCAACGGCAACAAGGACCACCCGGTCAATCGCGGCGTGATCTGCGGCAAGGGCAGCTCCGGCATCATGCAGCATTACAGTCCGGCAAGGCTGAAGAAGCCGCTGCTACGGACCGGTCCGCGCGGCTCGGGCGAGTTCCGCGAGATCGAGTGGGAAGAAGCGTTTTCGATCGCCACCGAACGGCTGTCGAACATCCGCAGGACCAGCCCAAAAAAACTGGCCTTCTTCACCGGCCGCGACCAGTCGCAGTCACTCACCGGCTGGTGGGCAAGCCAGTTCGGAACGCCGAACTTCGCCGCCCATGGCGGTTTCTGTTCGGTCAACATGGCGGCCGGAGGCCTCTACACGATCGGCGGCTCATTCTGGGAGTTCGGTGAGCCCGACTGGGACAACACCCGATACTTCATGCTGTTCGGCGTCGCCGAGGATCACGATTCCAACCCGATCAAGATCGGTCTCGGCAAGCTCAAGGCGCGCGGCGCCAAGGTCGTCTCGATCAATCCGTGCCGCACCGGCTACAACGCCATTGCCGACGACTGGATCGGCATACGGCCCGGCACCGACGGGCTGTTCGTGTTCGCCCTCATCCACGAATTGCTCAGGGCGGGCCGCGTCGATCTTGATTATCTGCTGCGCTACACCAATGCCCATGTCCTCGTCGTGCAGGAGCCGGGTGCCGCCGATGACGGGTTGTTCGTGCGCGATACCGACGGCAATCCGCTGGCCTGGGACCGGGTGGCGAAGACACCGGTCAGCGCCACCGATGCCAATACCAAACCAGCGCTGACCGGCAGCTTTGACGTCGATGGCCGCCGCTGTGTTCCGGTATTCCAGTTGATCGCCGACCGCTACCTCGATGAGAGCTATGCACCGGACGCGGTCGCCGAGCGCTGCGGCATTGCGGCCGACACGATCCGCAGGATCGCCGCCGAACTCGCCCATGTCGCCTTCGAACAGACGATCGAATTGCCGATCGCCTGGACCGACTGGGCCGGGCGCCGCCACGAGACGATCAAGGGGCGGCCTGTCTCGATGCACGCCATGCGCGGCATCTCGGCCCACTCGAACGGTTTTCACACCTGCCGCGCCATCCATTTGCTTCAAGTGCTCTTAGGCACCGTGGATGTCCCCGGCGGTTTCCGTTTCAAGCCGCCCTATCCCCGGTCCGCGCCGCCAGGGCCGAAACCGGCGGGCAAGACCGTCAAGCCGATGACGCCGCTCGACGGCATGCCGCTCGGCTTCGTCTGCGGGCCGGACGATTTGCTGGTCGACGAGGCCGGCACGCCGACCCGTATCGACAAGGCCTATTCCTGGGACGCACCGCTGGCCGCGCATGGCCTGATGCACACCGTCATCCGCAACGCCTGGGCTGGCGATCCTTACAAGATCGACACGCTCATGATGTACATGTCCAACATGGCGTGGAATTCCTCGATGAACACCGTCGAGACCATGGCGATGCTGACCGACCACGACGAGGCCGGCAACTACAAGATCCCCTTCATCATCTATTCCGATGCCTATTATTCCGAGACCGTGCCGTTCGCCGACCTCGTGCTCCCGGATACGACCTATCTCGAGCGGCATGACTGCATCAGCCTGCTCGACCGGCCGATCAGCCATGCCGACGGACCGGGCGACGCCATCCGCCATCCCGTCGTCGAGCCCGACCGCGACGTCAGGCCGTTCCAGTCGGTGCTGATCGAACTCGGCGCCCGGCTTGGCCTGCCCGGTTTCGTCGATGAGGACGGCTCGGCCAGATACCGCGACTATGCCGACTACATCGTCAACCATGAGCGCACGCCCGGCATCGGCCCGCTCGCCGGCTGGCGCGGCAAGGATGGGACCTCAATCGGCAAGGGCGGGGCCAACCCGGACCAATTGCAGCGCTACATCGACAATGGCGGTTTCTGGCACCACGATTTTGCCGACGACCAGCGCTACTACAAGATGGCCAACCGCTCCTATCTCGACTTCGCGGAGCAGATGGGCTTCATCCCCAAGGCGGAGCCGATCGTCTTCCAGCTCTACTCCGAGCCATTGCAGCGTTTCCGTCTGGCCGCGCGTGGGCATGGCCGTGTCTTGCCACCAAAGGGCGATCGCCAGCGCATCGAGACCTATATGGACCCGCTGCCGTTCTGGTACATGCCCTTCGAGGAAGCGGTCGTCGACCTCGAAAAATATCCGCTGCATGCGCTGACGCAGCGGCCCATGCATATGTACCATTCCTGGGGCTCGCAGAATGCGTGGCTCAGGCAAATCACCAGCCAGAACCGGCTGTTCGTGCATCATCGAACCGCCGCCGGTCTCGGCCTTGTCGATGACGACTGGGTGTGGATCGAAAGCATCAACGGCAGAGTGAAGGGGCAGATCAAGCTGATCGACGGGGTGAACGAAAGCACGGTCTGGACCTGGAACGCCATCGGCAAGCGGCGCGGCAGCTGGGGGCTGAAGGACGACGCGGCCGAATCCAACCGTGGCTTCCTGCTCAACCATATCATCGGCGACCAGACCTCGGCCGATGCTCAAGGCAAACGCTATTCGAATTCCGATCCGGTGACCGGCCAGGCGGCATGGTTCGACCTGCGCGTGCGGATCGTCAAATGCGCTGATGAGGAAGCCGGCTTCACCGAGCCGCAGTTCGAACGTTTCCAGCAGCCGCCGCATTTCGAACCCTCGCCCGACAAACTGACCTTCGGCGCCGAGTTCCGGCAGGCAAGAGAGGCGGCCGAATGACCTGTCTGCCAAGTCAAAGCGGCAAGAAGCTCGGCCTCGTCATCGATCTCGACACATGCGTCGGCTGCCAGGCCTGTGTCACCGCATGCAAGGAATGGAACACGGGCGGCCACATGGCGCCGCTGACCGACATCGACCCCTATGGCGGCCATGTCGACGGCGTCTGGTTCAACCGCGTGCATAGCTACGAGCACACCACCGAGATGGGCGGGCGCACGGTGAACTTCCCGCGCTCCTGCCTGCATTGCGAGACGCCGGCTTGCGTTACCGTCTGCCCGACCGGCGCCTCCTACAAGCGGGCCTCGGACGGCATCGTGCTGATCGACGAGGACAAGTGCATCGGCTGCAAATTGTGCAGCTGGGCCTGCCCCTATGGCGCACGCGAATTCGATACCGATGTCGGGGTGATGAAGAAGTGCACGCTGTGCGTCGACCGCATCTACAATGACAATCTGGCCGAAGAAGACCGCGTGCCGGCCTGCGTCGCCGCTTGCCCGACCAGTGCCCGTCATTTCGGCGATCTCGGCGATCCTCAGTCGGCTGTCTCGCAACTGGTGGCGGAGCGTGGCGGCGTCGACCTGATGCCGGAGCTCGGCTATCGCCCGACCAACAAATACCTGCCGCCGCGCGCCCACACCACACGCGCGGCATCGGTGGCAGCACCCGCACTCGAACCGGTGCGGGCCGAAGGTGGCTTTCTCGGCTGGGTCGACCGCATGCTTTCGAACTAGCCCATGCATCCAGCCTTCTCCGTCGTCTTCTTCACCACCGCCACCGGCGCCGGCTACGGTCTGCTGGCGCTGTTGGGCGTGCTCGGAGGCTTCCAGATCATCCCGCCCGATTTCTGGCTGGGCCTCATCGGCATGGGCCTGGCGCTCGGCCTGATCGCGGCCGGGTTGTTGTCCTCAACGGGTCATCTCGGCCGCCCCGAACGCGCCTGGCGGGCGTTCTCGCAGTGGCGCAGTTCCTGGCTGTCGCGCGAAGGCGTTGCCTCGGTCCTCACCTTCATTCCGGCGGGACTGTTCGGCATCGGCTGGGTCTTCTTTGGCAAGACCGATGGCTGGGTCGGCATCGCCGGATTGCTCGCGGCCTGTGGTGCGGCCGTGACCGTCTGTACGACCGGCATGATCTACGCGTCGCTGAAACCGATCGCGCAGTGGCACAGCCGTTTCACTCTGCCCGGCTATCTCGTCTTCTCAGCGATGACCGGCAGCCTTCTGCTGAACGCGCTGCTGCAGGGATTTGCTCTCGGCTCGAAAATTCTTCTGGTGGCTTCCGTATTGTTGACCTTGCTTGGTTGGGGCTGGAAGCTGGCGACCTGGCGCTACAACGACCGGCTGGAAATCCCGACCACCGCCAACACTGCGACGGGTTTGGCCGGCGGCACGGTGCGGTCGCTGGAATGGCCGCACACCGAGGAAAACTATCTGCTCAAGGAAATGGGCTTTCGCATCGCGCGCAAGCACAGCGCGCGACTGCGCCAGATCACGCAGCTCCTGACTTTCGCGCTGCCCGGCCTGCTGCTCGCCGTAACAGTCGCCCTGCCCCGGCCCTTCGCAGCAGCACTGTCACTGCTTGCCGCGATCGTGCAGTTCGCCGGTGTGCTGGTCGAACGCTGGCTGTTCTTCGCCGAAGCCAAGCACACTGTCACGCTCTACTACGGCAGATAGGGCGTTTCAGCCGGGCCTGAGCATCGAGCGCGAGATGGCGAAGATACGGTCCGTGCCGAGCATGTAAGCCATCAAAGTGTCCAGCCGGAACAGCCCTGCATAGGCGCGGTCGAGCACGTTGAGCGAACCGGTATAGGCGCCGAAGGCCGGCATGATCATGCGACCGCCGTCGCCGGCAAAGCAGCGCCGCCGCACCGAGCGGCCACGCTGGACGATGCGAGCGCAAGGATGCAGATGGCCCGCTATTTCACCTTCGACGCGCTGCTTCGATGGCTCATGTCGGAACAGCAGCGAGCCGATGGCCAGTTCGCGCACCGTTTCGCCAGGCAGGTCGGCGGGCGCATCCGGATCGTGATTGCCGGCGACCCAGAACCAGTCGCGTCCTGATATCAGCGCTTCCAGACGCTCGCGGAAACTTGCATGCATACGCTCGGCGCCGCCGCCATCATGAAAACTGTCGCCCAGGGTGATGACGATGGATGGGTGGTAGTCTGATATCACCGCCTGCAGTCTCAGCAAGGTCGCGCCAGTGTCGTAAGGTGGGATCAGCGTGCCGCGCCGTGCCAGCGACGAACCCTTTTCCAGATGCAGGTCGGAAACGGCCAGAAGCCGCAGATCCGGAAAATAGAGCACGCCGCGCGGGTCGCAGACGGCGCGCTCGCCGGCGATGCCGACAAGGTCGGCCTCGGCGATCAGCGATGCGCGCGCCAGCGAAAAATTCATCAGGAAATCGGACTCATCTTTGGCCCATGGCCTCCTCGACCAGATCGGCGGCTTCCATGAGCAAGGACTCATTGGCGCCGCCATTGACCGATTCCTTGCCTATCTCCAGCATGATCGGCACCGCCAGCGGCGATATCTGCTCAAGATGCTTATGCATGATTCGACCACGCACACG
Source organism: Mesorhizobium loti (assembly GCF_003148495.1). Classification (GTDB taxonomy): domain Bacteria; phylum Pseudomonadota; class Alphaproteobacteria; order Rhizobiales; family Rhizobiaceae; genus Mesorhizobium; species Mesorhizobium loti. Next base: position 465,445 of record NZ_QGGH01000004.1, on the reverse strand, counting down.
CGAGAGCATCTCGGCAAGTCTGCTGACATCGAGCAGTCCGGCCGCCGCATCGGTGCGTGTTGCCTGCAGCAGGATATGATCCGGTTCGTGGCTACGCAGCACGTCATAGATGAGGTCGGCCGACACCGTCACCTGGCGGCCGCTCTTCTCCTGACCCGGATAACGTTTCTCGATCAGCCCGGCGATGACCGCACAGGTGCGAAACGTCCGTTTCAGCATCCAGCTGTCGTTCAGCCAGGCCTCGAGATCGTCGCCCAGCATATCTTCGTCGAACAAGGCGGCCAATGACGGCTTCTTCGCCTTGAACAGGGCGGCCACGTCGTCGAGAGCCCACACAGCCAACGAATAATCGGTGGCGACGAAGCCGAGCGGCCGGGCGTTCGCCCGCTCCAACCGCCGCGTCAACAGCATGCCGAGCGTCTGGTGCGCCAGCCTGCCCTCGAAGGGATAGGCGACCATGTAGTGGCGGTTGCCGCGTGGAAAGGTCTCGACCAGAAGGTCGCCGCGCTTCGGCAGCACCGACCTTTCTTTCTGCAGCCGCAGCCAGTCGGCGACCTGTTCGGGCAGAGCCTGCCAGCGGTCGCTGTCGGCCAGCATGCCGCGCACCTGATCGGCCAGATAGGTCGACAAAGGAAACTTGCCGCCGGCATAGGACGGCACGATGATGTTGGCGCCGGCGCCGTTGGAGACGACACATTCGTTCTCGCGGATGCCCTCGAAGCGCAGCACCTTGCCGGCGAACAGGAAGTTGTCGCCGGGTCGCAGCGTCTCGGCGAAATACTCCTCGATCTTGCCCAGCACCGGCCCGCCGCGACCAGCCATGCCACGGCCCTGCCTGACATAGCGGACGTTGAGCTCCGGCATTTCGACGATGGTGCCGACATTCAGCCGGTATTGCTGCGCGATGCGCGGATGCGAGACCCGCCACAGCCCGTCGACCGTCTTTCGAATGCGGGCATAGCGCTCGTAATTCTTCAGCGCGTAGCCGCCGGTGGCGACGAAATCGACGACGCGGTCGAAGGTCTCACGCGCCAGCCCGGCGTAGGGCGCGGCACCGCGCACCTCTTCGAACAGCAGATCTGCATCGAAGGGCGCACCGCAGGCGACGCCCAGCACATGCTGCGACAGCACGTCGAGCGCGCCGGTGATCAGCGGCGGCGTGTCCTGTGCGCCGAGATAATTGGCGTCGAGGGCGGCCCGGCATTCCAGCACCTCGAAGCGATTGGCCGGAATGAGGATCGCCTTGGACGGCTCGTCCATGCGGTGGTTGGCGCGGCCGATGCGCTGCGCCAGCCGGCTCGCGCCCTTCGGCGCACCAACATGCACGACCAGGTCGACATCGCCCCAGTCGATGCCGAGGTCGAGCGTCGAGGTGGCGACGATGGCGCGCAGCGCATTCTCGCCCATCGCCTTTTCCACGCGTCGACGCTGACCGACATCGAGCGAGCCGTGATGCAAGGCAATCGGTAGCGAGTCCTCATTTGCCCGCCACAATTCCTGGAACAGGAGCTCCGCTTGGCTGCGTGTATTGACGAACAGGATCGTCGTGCGGTGCCGCTTGATCGCCTCATAGATTTCGGGGATGGCGTAGCGGGCCGAATGGCCGGACCACGGCACATGCTGTTCCGAGTCGAGGATGGAGATGTTGGGCTTGGCCCCGCCCGCAACAGTGATCAGGCCGGCCATGGCACCCGGCGGATTCTGCCCGACCAGCCAGCGCCGCAAATCGTCGGGCTCGGCAACGGTGGCCGACAAGCCTATCGTCTGCAGGCTAGGCACATAGCTGCGCAACCGCGCCAGACCGAGCGCCAGCAAATGCCCGCGCTTCGACGTCACCAGCGAGTGCAACTCGTCGAGCACGACATAGCGCAGATCCTCGAAGAAACGCCTGGCATCGGGCGCCGCGATCAGCAGCGCCAGCTGCTCGGGCGTGGTCAACAGGATGTCGGGCGGCACCAGCTTCTGGCGCTGGCGCTTGTGGGCGGGGGTGTCGCCGGTGCGCGTCTCGATGGTGACCGGCAGGCCGATCTCCTCCACCGGCTTGCCGAGATTGCGCTCGATATCGACAGCAAGCGCCTTCAGCGGCGAGATGTAGAGCGTGTGGATGCCGCGATGCGCCTGGCCTGGCTTTCGCCTTGGCCGGTTGGCCAGTTCGGTCAGCGACGGCATAAATCCGGCCAGCGTCTTGCCAGCGCCGGTCGGGGCAATCAGCAGGACCGACAGTCCGGCCTGGGCTTTCGCCAGAAGTTCAATCTGATGGGCGCGCGGCGACCAGCCCTTTTCGCCAAACCATCTGATGAATGGTTCGGGCAGGGCCACGGTGGCATTCTGTTCGGCAAGGCGCAGCTGTTCTGTCACCCGCCAGAGGTAGCGCGACGGCGGGCAATCGCCAAGAAGAATCGGAACAAAAGGTGATCGAGGCCTTTGTTCCGTCGTACCGGTACCTACTTGGGGCGACAGGCATTCGCGTGTTCGCTCCACCGGCTTCGCCAAGCTAACACATCCGGAATCGACGAAAGATTCTGATTTTCTTACGTCAATGGGCGCACTTCGTATTGGTCTTGCGACCTTACCGGCCTAGCATAGGATTTTGCTGCCTGCCGCAAACGACCCCCGTCTTGCGCCCTCAACAACCGAAACTTTAGAAATGACCGCCTCGCCTCGCTTTCTCGGCTTTCCGGACCGCCTCGCCGATGGGCACGTGCCTCGTGCGGTGATCTTCGGAGCCGGTCACGGCAGCACCTATCCCGGCAAGGACAGCAGCGGCCATGCCTTGGCCGCCGACGCCATCCGCGCTGCGAGCCAGGATGATGCCGCGCTCATCGAGCACTGGGATTTCGATCTCGGCGGCCCGTTGTTCGACGGCAAGCCGGTCTCTTGCATCGACGCCGGCGATGTCCCAACCACGATGCATGATAATGCCGGCAACCGGGCTCGGATCGAGGCGAAGATGCGCGAAATCCTGGCGCTGCCGTCTGTGCCGATCCTGATCGGCGGCGACTGTTCCATGACCATTCCCTTCCTCACCGGTTTTACGGATCACGGGCCGGTCTGGGTCCTGCAGATCGACGCCCATATCGACTGGCGCGACGAGGTGTATGGCGAACGCCACGGCTATTCGAGCCCGATGCGCCGGGCGAGCGAGATGCCGCATGTCGCCGGCATGGTGCAGGTCGGCCTGCGCAGCGTCGGCAGCGCGGGCATCACCGACATCGAAGCGGCACGGCGCTATGGCAGCCGCTTCGTGACCGCCCGCGAGGTCCACGCCCAGGGCGTCGAAGCCGCACTCCGGCATATTCCGGAAGGCGCGCGGGTCGTAGTCACCCTTGACTGCGACAGCCTCGATCCAAGCATCATGCCGGGCGTAGCGGCGCGTACACCCGGCGGCCTCACCTGCACGCAGGTGATCGACCTGGTCGCGGGCCTCGGCAGGCGGGCCAGGATTGCGGGGGTCGACCTGGTCGAGTTCTATCCCCCCGCCGACATTGACGGCCTGTCGGCCCTGACCGCCGCGCGCCTTCTCGTCAATGTGGTGGGCACCATCGTCCGGCAGGTTTGAAACCCGGCTTCCTCCCGTAGTCGCCAAACCCGTCGACCGGACATTGGACGGTACGGCCTTCAAAGGTAAGCGTTTGGCTCGGTCCTGATCTAAAGTATCCGTTTTGATCAAGGTGTTTTAGGGGCCCATTTTCGCTGTGCCTTGATGAGCGCGTTTGCGAGGATGATGAGCTTACGCATCAAGGCGGTGATGGCGACCTTTTTGCCGCCTTTAGCGCCTGGTATTTTGCCTTGAGATCCGGGTTGAAGCGCATGGCGACGAGGGCCGGCATGTAGAGAGCTTGGCGAACATTGGCCCGGCCGCCGCGAATGAAGGCTCGGCCGGTCCATGTGCCCGATTGACGAGCGACCGGAGCGAGGCCGGCAAGGCTTGCGGCCTCTGACGGCTGGAGGGCTCCGAGTTCGGGCATATCGATGATGAGCGCGCATGCGGTCGCGTGCGAAACGCTGGGTATGCTGGTCAGGATGTCGAGGCGCTGGGCAAGGTCGGGATCGGTTTTGATGAGCGCAAGGATCGTCTGATCGAGATCGCCGAGGTGACGTTGGATCTGCTTCAACCGCTCGCCGTTCTGGCGCTTGAGCAAGGCAAGGGTCAGGGTCTTGGCTCTGTTCCTGGCTGCGGTGCGATCCTTGATCAGAGCCGCACGGGCCATGTGTAGATCCTTGAGTTCATTGAGCAGTGCGCCGCGAAGCGGCCGCGCCGTCAAAGCCAGCACTGCCCCCATACGCGCCAGCATCGCAGCATCGCATCGGTCGGTCTTGGCCAGCTTGCCGGTCGCCTCCGCGAAGCGGCGCGCCTGGCGCGGATTGACCTTGACCAGGGCCAGTCCGGCCTCGGCAAGCCTGCACTCAAACCCGCGATGGTAAGCCCCGGTGGGCTCGTAGACGATCCGGGTGACTTCGGAGCCGATCCAGCGCATCAGCGCCTTGTGACCCTTGGCGTTGTTGTCGAAGTGGCGGCTCTCGCCATCGGGGAAGCGATAGGCATCCAGCGCCTCTTTCGAGACGTCAACGCCAATGGTAATCTCGGTCATCTTTTGCCGTGCCTCTGCTTGTCATGCGCAGCTTAAATTGCGCGTATCCGTTCAGGCCTTCGGAAAAAGACGAGGGTGATCAAACTTTAGCTCGGCCCCTCAAACGGCCAGCGCGTCGACGATCCATCCCTCGCCGCTGACGAGAGAGCTGCTACTCTCTCCCAGCGGTTCATTCTCGCCTCTCCGCCAAATAATGTCATAAGACAAGCGCGTCGCGTCGAAACGGATTCATGCGCCGCGCTTTAGGTCTTTGTTTTCATGCATGTCGTTGTCTCAAAACCGGGACCACTTTTGAGCGACATGCATTAGGGTCGCCGAAATCCGGTCGGGCCGCCATAGAGATAACCGATGCGGGCAACCGCATCCTTCAGCCCTTCGCGTGACACCAGCATGGTGTGGCCATTGGCATGGATCATGGTGTCGGCGTCGGTCATGACGGCGACATGGCCTTTCCAGAACACCAGATCGCCGCGCCGCAAGCCGGCGTAGTCCGGACCCGGATCCAGCGGCTCGCCGAGCGTCGCCGCTTGCATGTCGGAATCGCGCAGCACGTTGCTGCCAGCCATGCGCATCGCCAGTTGCACCAGGCCCGAACAGTCGATGCCGAAGCCGGAAGTACCACCCCAGAGATAAGGTGTTCCAAGAAACGTCTCGGCAACCGCGACATAGTCAGCGGCAGCTTTGCCGATTGACCGCAGGTGACCTGCGATCAACGCCTCGCCAGAGGACAGGACGGCATAGTGCGTGCCGCGCGTTTCGGCAGCATCCGTCACCGTCACCGTCGATCCCATCGACAATTGTCCTGCGATCGGAAAGCGCAGATCCGGCCCGGGGTAGAGGAAGGTGCGCGGCACGCAGACGATGTGGGTGGGCGCAAGGTCCCGCCCGCCCAGCATCGTGTCGGCGACATAGCCGACATAGCCGTCGCGTTCGGCCTGGACCCACGCCCAGCCTTCAGCGACCTCGAAGACGAGGACATCATCGCCGAACAGAAGTTGCGTGTTGACCCCGGCATCCGGCCGCGGCGCCTTGCGCATATCGGCCACGGACGCGGTGATCCGCGCCGGCCGGCCGGCGACGAAGCGCTCGGCGGCGACCTCGCCCTTCAGCCGTGCATCGGCAAGGTCGGAACGGAAAGCGTGAAGACGGGCATCCCTGGCAGTCAAATCGGGTATCTCTTCTATTTTGTTTGAGCGTGATCTTTATCCGAAAACCGGTTTCCACGTTTCGGGATCATGCTCCCTAGATGGCAAGTCGCTCAAATCGGCAGTTCGTGGGCCTTGGCAATGATACCATCGCCGAAGCGCTCGACAAAGAGCGCGCCCTCGACCGTGCGCCTGATCAGCACATTGCGCTTGTCGAGCTCGTCGCGATGGCGCGACACCAGTTTCAACGCGCCCATCGTGTCGAGCGCGCGGGTGATCACCGGCTTGGTGACATTGAGGCGGGCGGCGAGCCCGCGCACCGTGTGCGGCGGCGGATCGAGATAGATGGTGAACAGGATCGCCGTCTGGCGCATGGTCAGATCGGGCTCGTCGTCGCGCACCTGCGACAGCATCACTTGCTGCCACAGTCGCAAGGCCTGGCTCGGGCGCATCCCAATCGACATCACGCCAGCATGACGGCAAATTGTTTCGGTTCCGTTTCAGTTTCCGCAATTTGCCGGCTCTGCTTACAGCTATCACCCGTAGCGTTTCGAGATGATCCGCTCCAGCGCGCGGATGCCTTGTGCCTCGCCGCCGGCGGGGCCATGCGGGCGGTCGGCCGGGTTCCAGGCGAAGATGTCGAAATGCGCCCATCCCGCGGTCTTTTCGACAAAGCGTTTCAGGAACAGCGCCGCCGTGATCGAGCCGGCAAAACCGTCCGTGGTGACGTTGTTGATGTCGGCGATCTTCGATGACAGTTTTGCATCGTAAGGCCGCCACAACGGCATGCGCCACAACGGATCCTCAGCCACGACGGAAGCCGCCGCCAGCTCGGCTGCCAGCGCTTCGTCACCGGTGTAGAAGGGTGGCAGGTCGGGGCCGAGCGCGACACGCGCAGCCCCGGTCAGTGTCGCCATGTCGACCAGAAGCTGCGGTTCCTCCTCGTCGGCCAGCGCCAGCGCGTCGCCCAGAACCAGCCGCCCCTCGGCATCCGTGTTGCCGATTTCGACAGTGATACCCTTGCGGCTCGTCAGCACGTCGCCGGGCCGGAAGGCGTTGCCGGCAATCGAATTCTCGACCGCGGGAATGAGCACGCGCAGCCGCAAATTCAGACCGGCAGCCATGATCATCGAGGCGAGGCCAAGCACATTGGCAGCACCGCCCATGTCCTTCTTCATCAACAGCATGCCGGACGATGGCTTGATGTCGAGACCGCCAGTATCGAAACAGACACCCTTGCCGACCAGCGTCACCTTCGGCGCGCCTTGCTGCCCCCATCTCATGTCAATCAGGCGCGGCGCGCCGGCCGACGCTCGGCCGACCGCATGGATCATCGGGAAATTCTGATCGAGGAGATCGTCGCCGGTCACCACCGAGACTTCGGCCTTGTGCCTGACGGCCAGGGTCCGCACCGCCTGCTCCAGGTCTTCCGGGCCCATATCGCTGGTCGGTGTGTTGACCAGATCGCGTGTCAGGAAGACGCCATCGGCAATGCGGCGAACGCGCCCGGCATCGACGGCTGCCGGCAGTTCGAAGCGCAGCGCCTTGCCTGACTTCTTGCCGTAACGGGTGAAGACATAGCCGCCGAGCACCAGCGCGGTGGCCGCGAGCTCGGGCTCGACCGGCGCCGAGGCGAAATGCCAGTCGCCTTCCGGCAAGGCTTTCGACAGCGCGCCGAGGGCGAGCGCGCCTTCGCCATCGCCGATACCGAACAACGCGCCGCCGAGCGCTCCGTTTTCGCCGGGCACGACCAGCGTCCTGCCTGGCTCGCCGGAAAAGCCGTTGGCTCTGGCCCAGGCGACGGCGGCTGGCGCAACACCCGTCGCCTCAAGGCGATCCCTGGCGACCAGATGGACCGGCAGTGAGCCCGGCAGTTTCTTCTCGACGAGTTCGACAGGCATTCGATGTTCTCCATGCGGCGACCTTCGAGTCGCCGTTCTTAACCATCCGTTAGGGTTAACAGAATATTTCTGCAGGAGGGAAGACGGCCACGCAATGGCCGCGCATGAATGGAGGCTTAGGTAGCCATGCCAACCAACCGCACGATCAACGCCAGGGGAAAACGGCTCATCACCACTGCCCTTGCGCTGGTGCTCGCAGCGGGCGTCGCCGGTTGCGGGACCGACAAGCTTTCCACCGGCTCGATCGGGCGCACCAGCGGCAAACCGCTGGAAACCATGTCGGCGGGAGAACTGCACACTGCGACGACGTCACTTGGCCAATCCTACGCCAAGAACCCCAACGACAAGCGGATAGCGACAAATTATGCCGCGGCACTACAGATGGATGGTGACGCCGACCAGTCGCTCGCCGTGATGCGCAAGCTGGCGATCGCTCTGCCGAAGGATCGTGATGTGCTTGCCTCCTATGGCAAGGCGCTGGCGGCCAATGGCCAGTTCGAGGCGGCGCTCGACGCCGTGCGCCGCGCCCAGACGCCGGAATATCCCGACTGGAGGCTGGTGTCGGCCGAAGCGGCCATTCTCGACCAGACCGGCCAGAAGGACAATGCGCGCCAGCTTTATCGCAAGGCGCTCGAGCTCAAGCCGAACGAGCCTTCGGTGCTCTCCAATCTTGGCATGTCCTATGTGCTGGAAGGTGACCTGCGCACCGCCGAAACCTATATGCGCTCGGCTGCGCAGCAGCCGAATGCGGACAGCCGGGTCCGCCAGAACCTGGCACTGGTCGTCGGCCTGCAAGGCCGTTTCGACGAAGCCGAGAAGATCGCCTCGCAGGAACTCTCGCCTGACCAGGCGCAGGCAAACATCGCCTATCTCAGGCAGATGCTGGCCCAGCAGAATGCCTGGAGCCAGCTCAAGGACCAAGACAAGTCAAAACCGGCAACCAACTGAGACGACGATCCTTGTAGTGACCATCAATGAAGAAGCCGCGCTGCATGCAGCGCGGCTTCTTCGCATGTCGTGCAGGGATTTGCCTTGCCGTTACTGGGCTGCTGCCGGTGCCGGATGATCTCCGAAGATACCGCGCTGGCTGACCTGAATGCCGGCAGGGCCCAGAATGATGGCGAAAAGCACCGGCAGGAAAAACAGGATCATCGGCACGGTGAGCTTTGGCGGCAAGGCGGCAGCCTTCTTTTCGGCCGCATTCATGCGCATGTCGCGGCTTTCGGCTGCAAGTACGCGCAGTGCATGCGCCACCGGCGTGCCGTAACGCTCGGCCTGGACGAGTGCCTGCGACACCGATTTGACCGAATCCAGGCCGGTGCGGCTTGCCAGGTTCTCGTAGGCCTGCTTGCGCTCCTGCAGATAGGAAAGCTCGGCGTTGGTGAGGATGAATTCTTCCGCCAGTGCCACCGATTGCGCGCCGATCTCGTCGGCGACCTTGCGGAGTGCTGCTTCCACCGACATGCCCGACTCGACGCAGATCAGCAGCAGATCGAGCGCATCCGGCCATGCCATCTGGATCGACTGCTTGCGCTTGGTGGCGCGGTTGTTGACGTAGACGACCGGTGCGTAGAAGCCGCCATACGCAACGAGGATGCAGACGAACAGCCTGATGACCAATGGCTTGTCGGGCAATCCTCCGAGGACGAAGATGTAGATTGTGGCCAGCGCGAAGCCGACGAAGGGAAGCACGAGACGGAAGAAAAGAAACCGCGTCAGCGGATTCTGCCCACGAAACCCGGCCACTTTGAGTTTCTGCAGCGTGCCCTCATCGGCGAGCGCGCGCCTAAGATCCAGCCGGTCGACGATGTTGCGCATGCCAACCGACTGTTCCTCGCGCAGGCCCTTGCGACGGCGATCCGCCTCGACGGCAAGCCGCGCGCGCTGCTTGGCACGGAGTTCGTCGCGTTCCAGGGCGACTGTTTTCATGCGCGACTTGAGCTGGTCTCCGCCAAACGCCGGCAGCAAGGTGAAGACGGTCGCAAACACCGCAATGGCGACCAGCAGCGCGATCAGGAAGGTCGGATCCGTCAGGGTTTTGATGACTTGCTCGGTCATGCCGCGATCCTAGACTTCGAAGTTCATCATTTTGCGCATCACAAAGATGCCGATCGACATCCAGACTGCCGCGCACCCAAGGATCAGGTGTCCAACGCTGGTGACGAACAGCGGCATCAGGTAGGCCGGGCTCGACAGGTAGACGAGAAAGGCGACGATGAAGGGCAGCGCACCGATGATGGCGGCGGACGCCTTCGCTTCCATCGACAGCGCCGCGACCTTGGCTTTCATCTTCTTGCGATCGCGGAGCACACGCGAAAGATTGCCCAGCGCCTCGGAGAGATTGCCGCCGGCCTGCGACTGGATCTGGATGACGATGCCGAAGAAGCTTGCCTCCGTGCAAGGCATGGTTTCGGGCATGCGCAAGGTCGCATCGGGGATCGACAAGCCCATCTGCTGCGAATCGACGATACGACGAAATTCAGTCTTCACCGGTTCGGGCGATTCGTTGGCGATCAGGCGCACGGCGTCGTTCAGCGGCAGGCCGGATTTTACGGCGCGCACGATGATGTCGAGCGCGTTTGGAAATTCGTTGAGGAATGCCTTGACGCGGCGGGCGCGACGAAACGAGACGAACCAGCGCGGCAGGCCGAGCGCGCCGGCCAGCAGCACGCCCGGCAAGACGATCAACGGCGCTCCGGCCACGAAGGCAGCCATCGTCAAAGCGAGGCCGCATATGGCGGAGTATATATAGAAGCGCTCGACTGTGGTCTTCAGGCCGGCCTGACGGAGTTGGGCTTTCAGCGGCGGTTTCTTGACCACGCTGTCCTTGGTTTTCTGCTTTGCGTCGAGATCGTTGAGCGAATCCTGAACCGATTTGCGCCGCTTGACGGCTTCCGCTGCGCGGTCGCGCGAGGCCTTGACAACGGAACGATCCGTCTCGGCGGTCTTGATCGTTTCGAGCCGCTTGCCGACCTGTTTCTCGTTGCTGATCCGAGTGAACAGGAATGCATAGGCGACCGCGCCGGCGCTGAAGCCGGCGAGCACGACAAACGCCAGTACTGTGCCGTCAATTCCAAACATTGGCCCGAACCCTTACGCCCCAGGATGCGTCAGTCAGCGCGTTTCTCCATCGCCTCGAGCGCAATGGCGAGGCGCTGTTCCTCGCCATAATAGCGGGCCCGCTCCCAGAAATGCGGACGACCGATGCCGGTCGATACATGCTCTCCCAGCAGCCTGCCATTGGCGTCCTCGCCCTTGATGTTGTAGAGGACGATATCCTGCGTGATGATGACGTCGCCCTCCATCCCGATCACCTCGGTGATGTGGGTGATGCGACGCGATCCGTCGCGCAAGCGTGCCGCCTGGATGATCACGTCGACGGAGCCGACGACGATTTCTCGCACCGTCCTCTGCGGCAGCGAATAACCGCCCATGGCGATCATGGATTCGATACGGTTCAGGCATTCGCGCGGGCTGTTCGAGTGGATCGTTCCCATCGAACCGTCATGGCCGGTGTTCATCGCCTGCAGAAGGTCGAACACTTCGGGTCCGCGCACTTCGCCGACGATGATGCGCTCGGGGCGCATGCGCAGGCAGTTCTTGACCAGATCACGCATCGTCACCTCACCCTCGCCCTCCAGATTGGGCGGGCGGGTTTCAAGGCGCACCACGTGCGGTTGCTGCAATTGCAGCTCGGCCGAGTCCTCGCAGGTGATGACGCGCTCGTCGCGGTCGATATAGTTGGTCAGGCAGTTGAGCAGCGTCGTCTTGCCCGAGCCGGTACCGCCCGAGATGACGATGTTGCAGCGAACACGGCTGATGATCTTGAGAACTTCGGCGCCCTGGGGTGAAATGGCGCCGAACTTGACCAACTGATCGAGCGTCAGCTTGTCCTTCTTGAATTTGCGGATGGTGAGCGTGGCGCCGTCGATGGAGAGCGGCGGCGCGATGACGTTGACGCGGGAGCCGTCGGGAAGACGCGCGTCGCAGATCGGACTGGATTCGTCGACACGGCGGCCAACCTGGCTGACGATGCGCTGGCAGATGTTGAGGAGCTGCTGGTTGTCACGGAAGCGGATGCCGGTCTGCTCGACCTTGCCGTTGACTTCGATGTAGACGTTCTTGGAGCCGTTGACCATGATGTCGGCGATGTCGTCGCGCGCGAGCAGCGGCTCGAGCGGCCCATAGCCAAGCACATCGTTGCAGATGTCCTCGAGCAGTTCTTCCTGCTCGGCGATCGTCATCGCGAAATTCTTGATCGCGATGATGTCGTTGACGATGTCGCGGATTTCCTCGCGCGCGCTTTCCGGATCAAGCTTGGCGAGTTGCGACAGATCGATCGTGTCGATGAGCGCGGAGAAAACTTGGCTCTTGGTGTCGTAGTAGGTTTCGCTCTTTTCGCGTTGTGCCCGCTTCGGCTCAGGCGCCAATGGCGGTGCCTCGACCGCACGGCGCGCCGGCGGCGCAACAGGCGCGCTTGGCGCAGCCGCAGGCCGGGCCAGAACTGCCGTCTCCGCAGAACTTGCCGCCGGGGGCGCAATAGGCGCCGCTGCTGGCTGGCGAAATTCCGGCGTGAACCGGTTGCCGTCGTCGCTGCCTCTTTTACCAAACATGATCGACTACCGATTCCACTGCTGAAGCGTCACTTCTTGTTGCGCGAGAACTTGCCGAGCAGGTTGCCAAGCCCGGCCTTCTTCTTGGCCTTGATTTCACTGCGCCCGGTCAGCACATGCGCCATTTCGTTGATCATTGCGACAACCGGGTTCTTGGCATCCATCTCGCCAAGCATGCGTCCGTTGTTGGCGGCATTGCCGAACAGCAAAGGATCAAAACCAATGACCGACATTGGCGACAGGCCGAGCGGCTCGGCGAAATCGGACGGCGAAATCTCCGGACGCTTCGGGATGCCGGCCTGGTTGATGATCAGTTTCGGCGGCGGGTCGTTGGGACGAAGCCGTTTGAACATGTCGACGAGGTTCTTGGTGTTGCGCAGATTGGCCAGTTCCGGTGTCGCAGTGATGACGATCTCGTCGGCCTTGATCAGGGTGTTCTTGGTCCAGCCCGTCCAGACATGAGGAATATCGAGCACCAAAAGCGGCACGCTGCGCTGGGCGGTGTCGATGAGCTGAGCGAAGGCCTCCGGATCGAAGTCATAGACCCGTTCGAGCGTCGAAGGTGCTGCCAGCAACGACAGATGCTCGGCGCACTGGGTCAGCAGCCGGTCAAGATAGACTTCATCGATGCGCTCCGGCGAAAACACCGCCTCGGCGATGCCTTGCGCCGGATCCTGGTCGAAATTGATGTTGGCCGTGCCGAAAGCGAGATCGAGATCGGCGACGACCACCTCGGATTTGAACAGGGAGGACATCGCCCAAGCCACATTGTGGGCAATCGTCGAGGAGCCGACGCCACCCTTGGCGCCGACAAAGGCGATCGAGCGGCCTAGCGGCTCGGCTTCCGGATCGATGAAAATCGAAGATACCACGCTGACGATGTCAGCCATCGATACCGGTGCGATCACATATTCGGAAATGCCGTTGCGGATGAGTTCGCGGTAGAGGCCGACATCATTGTAATGACCGATCACCACCACCTTCGAAGTCGGATCACAATATTCCGAGAGCTGGGCGAGTTGCTCCAGCAATTGCTTGGGCTCGCTGCGCGATTCCAGCAGGATCAGGTTAGGCGTTGGCGCCGATTGGTAGAATTCGATGGCGGTGGGGACGCCGCCCATATGGACCTTGAGATGCGCCTTCGCCATGCGGCGGTCCTCGCCGGCGCGCTCGACCGGATTGGCAACGCCCTCGGTCTCGCAGAATGCCTGGATCGAGATGCGCGGAATCGGCCGCAATGCCTGCATCGCGGCGATGTCCTGCTGCGAGGTATCGCTGCCATCCACCGGGGCGTCGTAGGCAAGGTTGCTCATCGTCATACTCTTTCCCGTAGCCTGTTCTATCCGAGACTGGCGGCTCAGTACGTCACTTCCGAATTGCCGAGGAACTCTTCCGAAATGCCTCTTGCACGATAGGTGTCGATCACCGCGCCGCGATTTTCAGCATCGATGGTAGAGGGCTTGCGGGGGCCGAGCAGATCGGCCGGGTTAGCCATCTGGGCAGCAAGATTGTTCTGATAGGAACAGCCGAAGTCGGCATAGTGCTTGTTTTCCGACGTGTTGACGAGGTCGTCCGGCCAGCGTCCGCATTTGTCGGTCTGAGCTCTCACCGAGATATAGGAGACGCGAACCGGGGCGGATGTCTCGCTCGAACCGGCCTGATAGGAGACCACGACGATGCGGTTGCGCTTGATGCCGCTGGCGACTGCGAGCCTGGCGAAATCACGGCCGGCCGCCGTCGCGGCGACCTCGTTGGCCGATCCGCTCGGGATCTGGATCGTCAGCGTCGGGGCGGCACTCTTGTCATATCCGTCGAGGAAGCCAAGAAGCGTATCGCGCTGGGAGCCGGTCATGCCGCGGTCACCAGCGCCAACCGGCAGGTCTATCTTCTGATTTTTCTCCGCGATCACGATCGGATGATTGGTACGATAGTCGTCCGGAATGGCGCCGACAGTGACGCTGTCACGATGGGCGCAGCCGGCGAGCAGCGCCGCAACCGCAACCGCCAGGACCGGAACGGCTCGCCGGCAGACCCGCGAGCGACCGAGGCGCATCGTTGCGGCGATGGTGCTTGCCTTCAATGCTGACTGAGACATGTCCGCTTCCCCGCTCACTTGTAGATGAAGCCGACAACGCCATGGTAACGGCCGTTGGGCTTGTCGGTCTGCATGGTACCGTAGACGCGATTGACGCGGCCAAGGAACATGCCGGCGCCATCGCTGGCGGCGTTGAAATTGTCATCCGGCTTGGCAAGGTCGTTGCGTGCCACCGGCTTCACCAGATAGGGCGTGATGATGATGACGAGCTCGGTCTCGTTGCGTACGAAATCCCTGCTGCGGAACAGCGCGCCGAGCACCGGGATTTTTGTCAATCCGGGCAATCCATTGACGGCTTGCCTGACATCATCGCGAACCAGGCCGGCGATCATCATGGAGCCGCCTGAGGGCAATTCCACCGTTGTGTCGGCAAGACGCTTGCGCAGCGATAAGGCATTCATGCCGGGACTCGTCACACCTGAGGAGAGTGATACGGATCCTTCGGTTGTCGGCTCGGAAACCGAAGTCCTGACCTTCAGGCTTATGCGGCCGGGAGACAACACCACCGGCTGGAATTCCAGGCCGATGCCGTACTCGATCTTGTCGATGGCGTAGGTTTTCAGGCCAGTCTGGTTGTCGGTGGATACATTCTGGGAGACGCTGCTCACCATGTTGTATTCACCACCGACCTTGAAGGTCGCCTTTTCGCCGGATACGGCGGTCAAGGTCGGCTCCGCCAAGGTCTTCATGACCCCGGACTGCTCCATGG
Source organism: Mesorhizobium loti (assembly GCF_003148495.1). GTDB lineage: Bacteria > Pseudomonadota > Alphaproteobacteria > Rhizobiales > Rhizobiaceae > Mesorhizobium > Mesorhizobium loti. The sequence continues at coordinate 450,390 of NZ_QGGH01000004.1, read as the reverse complement.
CGTTGATATAGGACTGCAGGCCCGAGGCGCCGATCGTGAAGCCCGAATTCGACAGCTGCTTGCCGAGGCCGGTGAAATTGTCGCTGATCGCACCGTAGCTGATGCCGTTGCTGCCGCCACTGCCGACCATGTTGACGCCGAGCTGCTTCATCACCGAGCGGCTGACTTCGGCGACCGTCACCTTCAGCGTGACCTGGTCGTCGCCGATGATCTGCAGCAGGTTGACGATCTTGCTGGTGCGGCGCTCCTGGTCCGGGTTGTTGATGTCGACACCGCTCTGTGACGAACCGCCGGCCGCGGTCTGCGAATATTGTCCCGTCGTTGCTTCACCACCCGAGACGAAGATCGTCGCCAGGTCGACCGCGCGTTTCGCGTCCAGCGGCGTGTCGACCGTCCCTGTCAGGACGACGTTGTCATTCAGCAGTTCTACCTTGATAGCCGACGTCGGGAGGAAGCGCCTGATATAATCCTCAAGGCCGGCAACATCGCGTTCGACGGCCAGGTCCAGACTGACGATCTGCTCGCCATTCGGGCCGAAGACAAAAATGTTCGTCTCGCCGACCGCTTTGCCGAACAGGTAGATGCGCCTTGCGGTGCGGGTGACCGCATCGGCCACGGCCGGGTTGGCGACGAGAATGTCGTAGGCATCGCTCGGCAGGTCGATGACCACCGACTTGTTGAGGCCGAGCTTGACGCGCTGGGTGGCCGTCGATGCCGTGACCCGCGCGTTCTTTGCCTCGACAACGCCTTGCAAATTCGTTCCGACGAGCAGCAGGCCGAATGCCGCGGCTACAATTGCCGGCAGTTTACCATTTAGCCTCATTTCCTTGCCCCTACTTCGGAAACTTCGCCCGACTTGATCAGCCTCACCGTTCCCCTGCGGCCATTGCCGGAAACGAGATAGTCGGCCTCACCCAGATTCTTTTCCTGCGTGTCCGCGACCGCCCGCAGCGCCAAGGTCAGGCGATCCGCCATCTGTTGGGCGACGGTGATGATCTCCGCCTGCTTGGGCGTCAGTTCCAGCGTGGCGGTCTGGCCCACCCTGGTCTTCTTGCCTTCCTCGTCCTCCTGAATGGTCTGGTCGATGGCCAGGACGCGAATGTTCTTGAGGATGGTCTCGGTGTTGAAGCCGGCGGCACCGCTGGCGGCATCTGCCCTGCGGGTCATGATGACATCCACGAAATCGTTCGGAAGAATGAAGCCGCCGGCCGACGTGTCGGCCGAGATGGCCGTGGCCACAGCCCGCATGCCGGAAGGCAGGATCGACGACATGAAGCTCTGCCCCTCGCCGATCAACTTGGAACGCCGCAGAGGCTCTCCGGCATACATCGCCACACGGGCAACAGAGCCCTTCAGCTTGTCCAGTGCCTCAGGCTCAGCGGTGCGGGTGATGAAATTCGCGTTGACGCCGTCGGCGGGCCAGGATTGCCAGGCGATGTTGTTCTCGATCGGGCTGCCCATCGGAACGTCGCCCGAAAGCACAAGCACATCCTGCAGAGATACCGCCGGGGCCTGGGGGCCGGAATCGACGACGACCTGGGGCTGCGGTGCCACCATATTTTTCGCGACATACCCAGCGCCGCCCGCCGCGGCCACCGCCACGCTCAGAATTATCAATCGCGATGCTGGCATCTGTCCGAACCCTTGCCCTGGCAAACCACGTAGCCAAGCCGGACTTTGCAGCGGCAATCGTCAAAACAAGGTTAATGTAATGCTTACGATCGTGATTAATTTAAGGTTTACATAAATTGGACGGAACGTGGCCTGACCGGCAGAAATGACCGGGCCGGCCTTGTTGAAAGCCTGTTGCGGCAACGCTGATCACTAAAAAAATAGATCGTGTTCAGGCCGACAGCCTGGCCAGCGCCCACACCATCAAAGGCGAATCCGGATAGGTCAGCAACCCGCCAAGGCCAAGGGCTACTCCGTAAGGAACACCTTTTGCCTCGTCGGCGAAATGGCGCAGAAACGGGTTTTGGCCGGTAACGGCCGCAAGCAGTGACTTCCGGTAGAGGATGATCGCGAGTGTCAGCAGGCCACCGATGATTGTCGAGGCGACAAGATACTCGACGAGATTCACGTTGAGACCCATCCACATCGCGGTGGCAGCCAGAAGCTTGGCGTCGCCGCCGCCCATGCCGCCCATTGCAAACAGGCCGAACGTCACGGCAAGGACCAGGGCGCCGGCGGCGAAATGTCCGCCATAGGCCGCCCATTCCATACCCGTCAGCGGCGCAACCAGCGCGAAGACAACGACGAGCAGCACCGGCACGCGATTGGCGATCGTCATCGACAGCATGTCGGAGATCGCGGCAAACAGCATGCAGAACGGAAAAACGACGAAGATCAGGGCTTCAAGCATCGGCGCTATGCCTATTGTCCGATTTCACGGGGCTCAATCTAGGCATGTTCGATTAACGATTGATGAGGCCCGGAACGAAAAGACGACTGATACTGAACTGGCAGCGGCAAGGAAAAGGGCCGCCACGTGGCGGCCCTTTCCAGAACGCAATCCAAGTGCTCGGCGATAAGGCCGATCAGCTGCCGCTCGGCGCGCTGTTCAAGGTGGTTCCGATAGTGGTGAACTTAGCGTTGAGTGCATTGCCGAGCGCGCCGGCGCCGGTGATGATGGCGAGCGCGATGAGAGCGGCGATCAGACCATATTCGATAGCGGTCGCGCCGGATTCGTCCTTCACAAAACGTGCGATGAGATTAGACATTTGAGAGCTCCTACTCCACGTGTTACAGCACTTCCGTCAACTTCTGTGATGGTTGATCGGATGCTGCCAATCTAGGGAGAAGCTCTTTCGATCGGCTTAATAAACAGCCTTACCGATTCCTTTCCCGGTTCGAACATATTGCGTGGTTAACTCCAGGCTAAATGCCAACCGACCTTCCGTTTACGGGTTTGGTGGCGCTTGCGACCCCGAGCCGGACCGCACCTCACAGTAGCCTTGTCGCCATTGCACCATCGGTAACGACGCGCGCTTAACCGTTGGTTCACCAATCTCGTTCATGTTCCGTTGATCAGTCCGCTTGCGTGGAGCGCCTCAATGGCCCAGCCGAGATCGTCAATCCTGATTGCCGCGCTTCTTGCCGCCACGACCTTCATCGCGCCCGCAATGGCCGGCGCTGGCATCGAGGTCACGATGAACCAAGCCAAGATCGTCAAACTGTCGCGCCCTGCCGACACGATCGTGGTTGGCAACCCGGCAATCGCCGACGCTTCCGTGCAGGACGCTTCGACGATCGTGCTGACCGGCAAAGGCTTCGGCGTCACCAATCTGGTCGTGCTCGACACGGATGGCAGCCCGATCGTCGACGAGCAGGTTACCGTCGTGCGGCAGGCCGCCTCATCCGTGCGTATCTATCGGCGTGCCGAAATACAGACGATGTCCTGCACGCCCTATTGCGAAAGCTCCTACAAGAGCGATGCAGAGAAGGCCTCCGAAACGGAGATGAGCGTCAGCCGGTAGGATGGCGTAGTCGAATGCCGTTCAGGTTATCGGCTGGTTAAGAAGCTGGCGCTGACTTTAACGATCATCCAAACCGGACCTAAATCGGTTTGCGCTAATGCTCCTTCCGAGACCGCATAGAGATCGGCAGGATCAGACATGAGCAAGGAATTCGGCTGCACAGGCGACCACAAAGCGAAACGCCCAAGGTTTTTCGCCCGTTTCCTACGTGACCGGCGCGGCGCCACGGCAATCGAATTCGCAATCCTTTCAGTTCCGTTCGCCCTGCTTGTCTTTGCCATTCTGGAAAGCTGCATCGCGTTTGCCGGCCAGGAAGTGATGGCCAACATAACCGACGATGTCGCGCGCAAGCTGCGCACCGGCCAGTTGAGGGCGACCGACGTCGCCGGGACCAATTTGCGGGACATGATCTGCACAAAACTGGAGATCATCGTTTCCCAGGATTGTCCCAATCAGCTGCTGGTGGATCTCCGCCAATATACAACATTCGCCGACGCGGCCACGGCGGGCTTCATGATCCAGAACGGTGATGTCGTACTGACGAAAGGCGCCGCAACCCAATCGTTTGCAGTAACGGCGGGGGCGGCGGAGTCGAGGAACATGCTTCGCGTCTTCTACAAGTGGCCTATTATGACAGACCTGTTGGCGCAGTCGATGGGCGGCAACAAGACTCTGCATTTCGCATCGGTGACCTGGCAGAACGAGCCGTTCGACAACTGAGTTCGAGGCGGATGCACAGGCAGTAAAAGAAAAAGGGCAATGGGTATGATGCGTGCGGGGGCACATCTTAGGACTGCAGGAGTTTGGCGGAAAGCAAATCGATTCTGGTCCGATCGCCGCGGCATCGCGGCGGTCGAATTCGCTTTGATCATGCCAATTTTGCTGATCATGTATTTCCTGACAATGGAGGCGTCACAGGCCATCGAGACCAGCAAGAAGGTCAGTCGTATCGGCAGCATGGTGGCCGATCTCGTCACCCAGCAGACAAGCGTCGTCAAGGCGGATGTCGACGCCATCATGCAGATCGGCAGCGTTACCCTTCAGCCCTACAACCGCTCGACCCCGACCATCACCATCACGGCAATACAGGTCTCGGCCGATGCGACGAAGGCACTGGTGGTATGGTCACGCAAGTTGGTCGCCGGCGTCGCCAGCGCCGGCGCCGCGGCGACCACGGAAACCACGGTTCCAGCAACGCTCAAGGTCGCCAGCACCTTCCTCATCCGCGTCGAAAGCAATCTCGGCTACACGCCGGTCATCGCCTGGACGGCCAGCAACCAGCAGAAACTTGGATTGACCTCGGCTTTCAGCAATATAACGATGGGCGAAACCTACTATCTGCGCCCCCGCAGAAGCGTGACTATCCCTTGCGGCGACTGTTGAACAGAGACAGCCGGGCGATTCGCAGGACCGCTTCAGCTCTCTGTTGCCACGCAACTGCAGACTGAGAATAATCACGCACTTCTTCTGTTTCCTGGAATTGCGCTACTGCTGCGGAGCACTATTGCTGTGGGGCACTGTCCGAGACGAAGCGCACGATAGAAGCGGCCATCTCGTAATCCTTTGGCGCGACGGTAGCGAAGCCTCCCGAATGCTTTGATTCCAGGAGGTCGTAGATATCAGGCGTCATCGACTTGAGGTTGGTGAGGAACACGGTGAGCCGGCGCTTGGCTTCAGGGTCGAGATCGCTGCGGACGGCGTGGGGGCCATATCTCAGCAAGCCAGACGTCCATACCACCCGAAGCGCCGTCACTGAGAGCCCTGCCGCTTCGAGCCTTGCCTGCGTGCCCGATGTTTCCGGCTGGCCGTCGGCGGCGGCCGTCACCCAACCGAACAGGCCATCGGCCTTGCCATCGACCAGCATCGTTTCGGCCGCCGCAGCCGAGTCGGCATGGACAAGAAACGGCGCATCTTCCGCAACCTTGCGGCCTTCCGCCGCCAACGCCGCCAATGGCAAGAGAGAACCGCCAACGCTGCCCGAAGGCGCCATGGCGATGCGATGGCTCTGCATCGCCGCCAGATTGGGCAGCTTGCCGTCCCGCGTCAGCAGAACAGAGCGGATGCCGATCGCGCCGTCGGAATCGACCGGAGCCACAAGCGGCTCGATACATAAGCAGCGCTGCGAGGCCGTCGCATAGGCGGTTGCCGAATAGATCGCGTATTCGATGCGGGCATTGGCCTGCGCCTCGATCAGCGCGGCATAATCACGGGCAACGACAAACTCGACCTTCATGCCCAAGGCCTTTGTATAGGCGTCGGTCAACACAGCCAGCCCCGGAACGGTGTTGCCGGCGCCTGGCTCTGCAACGATGCCGATGCGAAACGTGCCGATATCATCGCGCCAATCGGCATGTGCCGGACCGGACCAGAGCGCACCCTGCATCAACATGAGGGCAGCAGACGCCTTCAGCGCAATGCTCATGACAAAACCGCCGTCTGTTTTCCTAGACCCATGCCCGTCGCATCGTTGCGACATGCATTCCTTGTTTGTGCATGTCGTTGTTTGTGCATGTCGTTGCCCAAAACCGCCGTGCACCTTGGGCGACATCACTGGACTATCGCGCCAAGCCGTTGCCGTTTGGTTTCCGAATTGCCAATGAAGTCGCGGAACCCTATGTCTGGTCGTTCAAACTGGCAACAACTCGATGGCGCGCGCTTTCCTCTTCGTTCTGGACTCCTTCGGCATCGGCGGCGCGGCCGACGCCGACCGCTACGGTGACGACGGCGCCAACACATTCGCGCACATAGCAGAAGCTTGTGCCGAAGGACGCTCGGATCGCGAAGGGCTTCGCAGTGGACCGCTGTTTGTCCCCCACATGGCCTCGCTCGGGCTTGGCAAGGCTGCCGAAACCGCGACGGGACTGGGCTTTTCCAGCAGTGGGACGGATCTGCTCGCGGCTGCCTTCCACGGCGCCGCGCAGGAGGTTTCAAGCGGCAAGGACACCCCATCGGGCCATTGGGAAATCGCCGGCCTGCCGGTGCGCTTCGACTGGGGCTATTTCCCGGATACGGTTCCCGCCTTTCCGGCGGAACTGACCGCGGCGATCATCCGCGAGGGCAAGGTGCCGGGCATTCTCGGCAATTGTCATGCGCCGGGCACCGAGATCATCGAGCGCTTCGGCGAGGAGCACATCCGCACCGGCAAGCCGATCTGCTACACGTCTGTCGACTCGGTCCTGCAGATCGCCGCGCATGAAGTCCATTTCGGCCTCGAGCGACTTTATGAATTCTGCAAGGTGGTGCGCAGGCTGGTTGACCCGCTGAGGATCGGACGGGTGATCGCGCGGCCTTTCGTCGGCGAAACCGCCGCCACTTTCGAGCGCACATACAACCGTCATGACTACGCCGTGCCTCCGCCGGAGCCAACCCTGCTCGATCGGCTGATAGCGCGTGGCAGCCGTGTCATCGCCATCGGCAAGATCGGCGACATCTTCGCCCATCGCGGAATTTCGCAAGTGCGCAAGGGGGCGGGCAACATGGCCATGTTCGACGAGGCGCTGGGCGCGATGGACGATGCCGGCGACGGCGATCTCGTCTTCGCCAATTTCGTCGACTTCGACACCGAATTCGGTCATCGCCGCGATGTTGCAGGTTATGCTGCCGCGCTTGAGGCCTTCGACCGGCGGCTGCCGGAGGCATTTGCAAGGCTGCGGCAGGGCGATCTTCTCATCCTGACGGCCGATCACGGCAACGATCCGACCTGGCAAGGGACCGATCATACGCGCGAGCGCATTCCGGTGATCGGCACAGGTCCGGGTTTCAAGGGCGGCGACATCGGGCTGAGAACAACCTTCGCTGATATCGGCGAAACCGTGGCCGAGCATCTTGGGCTGGCGCACGGCCTTTACGGGACTTCTTTCTATACGGCGATTGGCGGTCATGCCTGAATTGCCGGAGGTCGAAACCGTCCGGCGCGGGCTGCAGCCGGTCCTGGAAGGCGCAACCATCACCCGTGTCGAGGCACGCCGCCCGGATCTGCGCTTTCCATTTCCCGAGAAATTCTCACAGCGGCTGACCGGCAAGACGGTCACGGCACTCGGCCGCCGGGCCAAGTATCTGACGATGGACCTGAAAGGCGGTCCCGTGCTGATCTGCCATCTCGGCATGTCGGGCTCATTCCGCATCGAGACGGCGGACAGCAACGACATGCCCGGCATCTTCCACCACGACCGCTCGAAGAGCTCCAATCATGATCATGTCGTCTTCCATGTCGTATCTCCGGCAGGCGCCCGATCACGCGTGATCTTCAATGATCCGCGCCGCTTCGGCTTCATGTTGTTTGCCGAAGGGCCGGACGTCCATCCGATGCTCGCCGGACTCGGCGTTGAGCCAACGGGCAATACATTGGACGGCGCACTGCTTGCCTCATTGATGAAAGGGCGGCGATCACCGCTGAAGGCAGCGCTTCTCGACCAGAGGCTGATCGCCGGGCTTGGCAACATCTATGTGTCGGAGGCGCTATGGCGCGCCAGCCTGTCGCCGCTGCGTGAGGCGGGCACGATCGCCAAACCCGGAAAGAAAGCCCAGGCCCAAAGCGAACACCTGGCCCAAGCCATCCGCTCGGTGATATCAGATGCGATTGCCGCCGGCGGGTCCTCACTGCGGGATTATATGCAGACCGATGGGTCACTGGGCTATTTCCAGCACTCCTTCGCCGTCTACGACCGCGAAGGCGAAGCCTGCTCGAAGCCCGGCTGCAGCGGCCACATCGAACGGATCGTGCAGAGCGGCCGATCGACCTTCTATTGCCGGACATGTCAACGGTGAGTCAGACGAGCGCGAGCGAGGAGAAGCAGCCATGGCCTATGAGACGATCATCACCGAGACGCACGGCAAGGTCGGACTGATCACGCTGAATAGGCCGCAGGCGCTCAACGCGCTGAACTCCCAGATACTGACCGAACTGATCGCAGCCGTGAACGCTTTTGGCGCCGATGCCGGCATCGGCGCCATGGTCATCACCGGTTCCGAAAAGGCTTTCGCCGCCGGCGCCGACATCAAGGAGATGCAGTCCATCTCCTATGCGGACGCCTACGCCCAAGACTTCTTCGTCGGCTGGGAGGAGCTTACGCGGGCGCGAAAGCCAATTATCGCGGCGGTGGCGGGCTATGCACTCGGCGGCGGCTGCGAGCTAGCGATGATGTGCGATTTCATCATAGCCGCCGACACGGCCAAATTCGGCCAGCCCGAGATCACTCTTGGTGTCATTCCAGGCATGGGCGGGTCGCAACGGCTGACCCGCTTCGTCGGCAAGTCGAAGGCGATGGACATGTGCCTGACCGGGCGGATGATGGATGCCGCCGAAGCCGAGCGTTCGGGCCTGGTGTCGCGGGTCGTGCCTGCCAGTGACCTAGTCGAGGAGGCTCTGAAGGCGGCAGCCAAGATCGCCGCTTTCTCGCTGCCATCGGTGATGATGGCAAAGGAGGCAGTCAACCGCGCCTTCGAGACGACGCTTGCCGAGGGATTGCGGTTCGAGCGCCGGCTGTTTCACTCGCTGTTTGCACTGGACGATCAGAAGGAAGGCATGGCGGCCTTTGCCGAGAAGCGGAAGCCGAATTTCACCAACCGCTGACGCCAATCCTTTAGCTGCGAAGAAGATGGCTGTTGGCCGCCAAAAAGAAGGCCAGGCAGCGTTGACGCGCCGGAAAAGCTGAACTATAAGCCCCACCAACCGAGGCGGCCCCGTGGCTGCCCGTTTGTTTTTTGCGCCCTGCGGCATCCCGCATGCGGCCGACCAGATCAGAAGAGAGGCATCATGGCCAATACATCCTCGGCCAAAAAGGCAACGCGCAAGATCGTCCGCCGCGCAGCGATCAACAAGAACCGCCGCTCGCGCGTCCGCACCTATATCCGCCAGGTCGAAGAGGCACTTGCCTCCGGTGACAAGGCTGCCGCACAGGCTGCCTTCAAGATCGCGGAGCCGGAATTGATGCGCGCCGCAACCAAGGGCGTGATCCACAAGAACACAGCGTCCCGCAAGGTGTCGCGACTGGCCCAGCGGGTCAAAGTTCTCTCGGCCTAATATAACTTCCCTAGACTGACGTTCTTTCGAACCCGGCCGTTTGTGCCGGGTTTTTTCGTTTGCCGGCAAGCACTTAAAAAGAATGTCCGGAAACGGCGTCTTGTGCGGATTTCACGATTGAGAATACTTTGCCGGCATATGCATGCCTGCTGTTGGCCGGCATGCTTGAAAAGGGCTGGCTTAAAGATTCTTAGCTATCAGAAATAGCCTATATTTTTCAGACACTTACAGACGGTGATCCACAGCTTGTCCACACCGGGCCAACCCGATGGGGGACAAGTAGCTGTCAAGCGAAATATTTCAGAATATTTCTCTAAGCGCCCAGTTTTTCATATTCGCCGGAAAAGGGTTTGAATCACAATGGCTTTGTTAAAATGTGCCGTTGCGGCACGCCACTCGAACCCGCCTCCAGTAACCAGATTCCTTAAAAATCCGTTAGACGTGGCCTTGCCCTATCCACAGCGATTTCGGTAATGTCGATCTATCGAAAGGGACGGGCTCTGGGCCTTACACCCAGCCTGAATCGGCCAGCTTAAATTGGCGGGATTTGCAACGCGGATCAAGTCCGCGGACCGATTTGGTTTGTCTTTTTTCGACACGGTAGGGGACTGGCGTAACTAGACATGGCAGGTAGATGGCGCGCCGGCGCTCTTTTCGCCGGACGGTGTTGTATTGCCCTGACATACCCAACGCGGACTGGCTTCCATGGGCCGGCACCGGTTCCCCTCGATAATGGGCGACGTTCATCTGCCGGCGGCGGCAGCGGACGTCGTAGCAAAGACGCAGTCGCCGGAACCGGATGCAGGAGGCGCATCCCCGGTGGAAAAACAGGTACGGAAGGACAAGGAAAAGATCATGCAGAGCGGCATCGAAAGGGAACTTACGGGCGACCTCCCATTTCCTGGAACTTTGATCGGAGCAAACGACATGGCGGTCTCCAGCGACGCGGAACAGAAATTCGACCGGGTCAGGACCCAGTTGAAGGCGCGCCTGGGAACCGAAGTCTATTCGAGCTGGTTTGGCCGCATGAAGGTCGCGGAGGCTTCCAAGGGCATTGTCCGCATCTCGGTGCCCACCGCCTTCCTGCGCTCATGGATCAACGGCCACTATCTCGACCTCATCTCCGAGTTGTGGAAGCAGGAGGATCCCGATCTCCTCAAGATCGACATCGTCGTGCGCACGGCAACCCGCCAGGGACGCAGCCAGGCCGAGCCGGAGGTGGTGCCGGCACGCAAGATGACTCGGCAGACGCAGACGGTGCTTGCCGCCGGGACCGTCAGCCCCGGCCGGACAGAGCGTGCACCGGCTCCGCGTCCGGGCACACCGGTCGAGAGCGAATTCCGCCACAATGTGCTGGGGTCACCGCTTGATCCGCGCTACACGTTCGGCTCCTTCATCGAGGGACCGTCGAACCGGGTGGCCTTCGCCGCAGCCAAGGCAGTGGCGGAATCGCAATCGAGCGCGGTGCGCTTCAACCCGCTTTTCCTTCATGCAACCGTCGGGCTCGGCAAGACACATTTGTTGCAGGCCATCGCCGCGGAATCGCTGAAGCAGAACCCCAAGTCGCGCGTCGTCTATCTCACGGCCGAGTATTTCATGTGGCGCTTTGCCACCGCGATCCGTGACAACAACGCGCTGACGCTCAAGGAACAGCTGCGCGACATCGACCTGCTCATCATCGACGACATGCAGTTCCTGCAGGGCAAGTCGATCCAGCATGAATTCTGCCACCTGATCAACATGTTGCTCGACAGCGCCAAGCAGGTTGTCGTCGCCGCCGACCGGCCGCCGTCGGAACTGGAATCGCTCGAACCGCGGGTCCGTTCGCGCCTCAATGGTGGTGTCGCGCTCGAAATGTCGGCGCCCGATTTCGCCATGCGCCTTGGCATGCTCAAATTGCGCCTTGCCACCGCCAGGGTCGATGACGCGTCGCTGAACATTTCGGAAGAGATCCTCAATCACGTCGCACGCACCGTGACCGGCAGCGGACGCGAACTGGAAGGCGCCTTCAACCAGCTGCTGTTCCGTCAATCCTTCGAGCCGCAGATCACCATCGACCGGATCGACGAGATCCTCGGCCACATCTATCGTACCGGCGAGCCGAAACGGGTCCGTATCGAGGACATCCAGCGCATCGTCGCGCGCCACTACAATGTGTCGAAGACCGAATTGCTGTCCAACCGGCGCACGCGCACCATCGTCAAGCCGCGGCAGGTCGCCATGTACCTGTCAAAGGTGATGACACCGCGCTCGCTGCCCGAGATCGGACGGCGTTTCGGCGGGCGCGATCACACCACGGTGCTGCATGCCGTGCGCAAGATCGAGGACCTTTCCGGCAACGACAACACGCTGGCGCAGGAACTCGAGCTCTTGAGGCGGTTGATCAACGACCAGGCCTGACGGGACCGGGGGCGAACCGGAACAACACCGGAATTCAATGGCTTGCCAGTGCGGCCCGGGGCCTGGGATGGGCTCGTGGCGCCGCCTGGAAGCGGCCCGGATTTCGGTTTTACGACACCGGCTCGCGGACTTCTTGCCCTTTATCCCCAGAAAGCCCGCGTAGCCTGCCCGAACCGGTGGCGCGGGCTTGCGTTTGCTGGTTTTTTACTGTCAGTTTACGCAGATTCTGAGCCTGTTCAGACCTTTCGCGGGGCGCCGCCCACTGGTGACCCGTCATTCATTCAAGCGAGCCTGTTTCGTCATGCGTGTTATCCTGGAACGGTCAAATCTCCTGAAGTCGCTCAACCACGTCCACCGTGTGGTCGAGCGGCGCAACACCATACCGATCCTGTCCAACGTGCTGCTCAGCGCCGAGGGCGCCAGCCTTGAGATGAAGGCGACCGACCTCGACCTCGAGGTGACGGAAGCGACGCCCGCCAAGGTGGAGCGCGGCGGGGCGACGACGGTTCCGGCACATCTGCTCTACGACATCGTGCGCAAGCTCGCCGATGGCGCCGAGGTGATGCTGAAGACGGACGAGGACGGCAACGCCATGACGGTGACGTCAGGCCGCTCGAGCTTCCGCCTTCAGTGCCTGCCACAATCCGACTTCCCGGAACTTTCGGCCGGATCCTTCTCACACATCTTCCGTCTCGACTCGGTTGCCCTGAGAGGCCTGATCGAGAAGACCCAGTTCGCCATCTCCACTGAGGAGACGCGCTATTACCTGAACGGCATCTACCTGCACACGCATGAGGTCGGCGGCAAGCTGAAGCTGCGCTCGGTGGCGACCGACGGCCACCGTCTGGCGCGCGCCGAGATCGACGCACCGGCGGGTTCCGAGGGCATGCCGGGCATCATCATTCCGCGCAAGACGGTGAGCGAGTTGCAGAAGCTGGTCGACGATCCGGATGTTGCGGTCACCACCGAACTGTCGGACACCAAGATCCGCTTCACCATCGGCAGCGTGGTTTTGACCTCGAAGCTGATCGACGGCACCTTCCCCGATTATCAGCGGGTCATTCCGACAGGCAACGACAAGAAGCTGATCATCGACCGGCAGAGCTTCGCTGCTGCCGTCGATCGCGTCTCGACCATCTCTTCCGAACGCGGCCGCGCGGTGAAGCTGTCGATCAGCGAGGGTCAGGTGACGCTTGCGGTCAACAATCCGGATTCGGGCAGCGCCACCGAGGAGCTGGCGGCGGATTATTCATCGGACCCGATCGAGATCGGCTTCAACGCCAAGTACCTGCTCGACGTTGCCGCGCAGCTGACCGGCACGGAGGCCAAGTTCATGCTGGCCGATGCCGGTTCGCCGACGCTGATCCACGACATGGCCGACGAGACCGCACTCTATGTGCTGATGCCGATGCGGGTGTAGCCGACGCGGTGTCAGCAATTCGGTCTTGTAGCGGAGCGGCGGCAAGAATGATGATTGCGGCAACTTCCAGAGCTATTCCAGGAAAAGTGTGAAGTGGTTTTCCCGGGAAAAGCGCATAGCGCTTTCCCTTGGGAATTGCGTTAAAACAAAGAGATAGAGCGGTTCTGCGTTTCCGTGAAACGATGGACCGCTCTATAGGCGGATAGCGGTTGCCGATACAGAACCATATAAGTAAGCTAACACTTACTAATTTCCGCAACTATGCGGCGCTGACGATCGATCTGGCGCCAGGTGCCGTGGTTTTTTCCGGCGACAACGGTGCCGGCAAGACCAATCTCCTCGAAGCGATCTCCTTTTTGACACCGGGGCGTGGCTTGCGCCGCGCCCCCTACGCTGATGTCGCGCGCGAAGGTGGCGACGGCGGCTTTGCGCTGCATGCCCAGCTCGACGGACCTGACGGCCAGGTCGAGATCGGAACGGGCATTGCCGGCGGCGACACCGCCGGCGAAGGCGGCAGGCGGGTGCGCATCAACGGCGCTTCGGCGCGTTCGGCCGAGGACATGCTGGAATGGCTGCGCGTGGTCTGGCTGACGCCGGCGATGGACGCGTTGTTCACCGGGCCGGCCGCAGATCGCCGCCGCTTTCTCGACCGGCTGGTGCTGGCGATCGACCCCGGCCACGGGCAACGTGCGATCGACTACGAGAAGGCGATGCGCGGCCGTAATCGCCTGCTTACCGAAGGCTCCCGGGACGACCGTTGGTTCGACGCGATCGAGACGCAGATGGCCGAAACCGGTGTGGCGATCGCCGCGGCGCGAGCCGAGATGGTGCGCCTTCTGGCCGCCATGATCGACAGGCTGCCCGACACGGGACCATTTCCGCAGGCCGATATCGGCCTTTCGGGAGACCTGGAAGCCGAAATTGCCACCGCGCCGGCGGTCGATGTCGAGGAGCGCTTCCGCCGGACGCTTATCGAGGGCCGTGACCGCGATCGTGCCGCCGGACGCACGCTCGAGGGACCGCACCGTTCGGACCTGGTGGTTCGGCACCGTCCCAAGGCGATGCCGGCCGAGCTTTGTTCGACAGGCGAGCAAAAGGCGCTGCTGGTCGGCATCGTGCTGTCGCATGCCCGGCTGACCGGTGAAATGTCGGGCATGACGCCGATCCTGTTGCTCGACGAGATCGCCGCGCATCTCGATAGCGGGCGGCGCGCGGCGCTGTTTTCCATCCTGGAAGAACTGAACTGCCAAGCGTTCATGACCGGAACCGATGCAGCGCTGTTTTCCAGTCTCAAGGGGCGTGCGCAGTTCCTGACCGTCGACCACGGCGTGATTGGGCCAACGATCTAGATCTTATGCAGGTCGTTGGCCCAAAACCGCTTCACACATTTGGGCGACATGCATTAGCTCCTGACAAGGTTTTTCAGTCCCTATATGGTCTGGCAATGACCGCTGCCGCCCTGACCGCCGACGAGATCGAACGCTATGCCCGCCACATCGTGCTGCCCGAAATCGGCGGCGCCGGCCAGCAGAGGCTGAAGCAGGCGCGGGTGCTGGTCATCGGCGCCGGCGGGCTGGGCGCGCCGGTGCTTGAATATCTTGCCGCCGCCGGCGTCGGCACGCTCGGCGTGGTCGATGATGACGCCGTTTCGCTGTCCAACCTGCAGCGTCAGGTCATTCACGGCACCGACACTGTGGGTATGCTGAAAACCGATAGCGCCAAGGCGGCAATCGCCCGCATCAATCCCAACACAAAGGTTGAAACGCACGCAATCCGGCTGAACCCGGACAATGCACCTGCCCTCGTCGCCGCCTATGACATCGTCGTCGACGGCTCCGACAATTTCGAAACCCGCTATGCGGTGGCCGATGCCTGCGCGAGCGCTGGGAAACCGCTGGTGCATGCCGCCGTCGGACGCTTCGACGGCTCCGTCACGGTGCTGAAGCCATTCGAAGACAGCAAGGACGGCAAGCCCAACCCAGGCTATCGCGATCTGTTTCCCGAAGCGCCACCGCCGGGCCTGGTGCCGTCCTGTGCCGAAGCCGGTGTGCTTGGCGCGCTGACCGGCGTCATCGGCACGCTGCAGGCGATGGAGGCGATCAAACTGGTCACCGGCATTGGCGAACCGCTGGTCGGCCGGCTGCTGCTCTATGATGCGTTGGCGGCGCGCTTCGACACGATCCGCTACAAGAGAAACTGACCCCGTGGAGCGGACCGACGCCGTCCCCATCACACAGATAGTGGCCGGCTTCGACCGTTGGGACGATGTGCTCGCATTGATCATGCGTGCCTTCGCCTCGATGGACGGCGTCATCGACCCGCCCTCCTCGGCCCACTTGCTGACCGCCGACAGCCTGCGGGACAAGGCGCGGCGGGAGACCGGCTTCGTGGCGCTCGAGGGTGACAGGATCGTCGGCTGCGTCTTTACCCTTGAAAGGGTCGCGGAATTCTATGTCGGCAAGCTCGCCGTGGCTCCGGACTGCCAGGGACAAGGCATTGGCCGGCGGCTGATGCAGGCGGTCGAAGGCCTTGCCCGCAGCCGCGGCAAGGCGGCCATCGAGCTTCAGACGCGGATCGAGCTGACCGGAAACCATGCAGTCTTTGCCCGCTTCGGTTTTCACGAGACCGAACGGACGGCGCATGAAGGCTACGACAGGGCGACCTCGATCACCATGCGCAAGGCTCTTGCGTAAGCTTGGCCTTTCGTTTCAAGGCAGAAAAATGTTGCGCCGCGATAGAACCTGTCATCCCGATTGAATCGGGATGGGCTCTATCTGTATCTGTTCGTTTGAACATGATCTCTGGACAAACGGTTTCCGTTTGTCCGAGAAAACCGGTTTCCACTTTTCGGGATCATGCTCTAGCGTCAAGTTCTGAGCGGCAGCACGCGGTCCGGCGGGCGATGGCCGTCGACGAAGGCGCGGATGTTGATGATCACCTTTTCACCCATGTCGATGCGGCCCTCGAGCGTCGCCGAGCCCATATGCGGCAGAAGCACGACCTTGTTCTTGGCGGCGAGCTTCAGCAGCTTGCCGTTCAAAGCCGGCTCGTGCTCGTAGACGTCAAGACCGGCGCCGGCAATCTTGCCGTCCTGGATCAGCTTGACCAGCGCTTCCTCGTCGATGATGTCGCCGCGCGCGGTGTTGACGACATAGGCGGTCGGCTGCAGCAGCGCCAGCCGCCGCGCCGAAAGCAGATGAAAGGTCGCCGGCGTCGACGGGCAGTTGACCGAAATGATGTCCATGCGGGCCAGCATCTGGTCTAGACTCTCCCAATAGGTCGCCTCCAGCTCGTCTTCCACCGCCGGCAGCACGCGGTGGCGGTTGTGGTAGTGAATAGAAAGACCGAAGGCCTTGGCTCGCCTCGCGACGGCGGTGCCGATGCGCCCCATGCCGACAATGCCCAGCCGCTTGCCCCAGATGCGCCGGCCAAGCATCCAGGTCGGCGACCAGCCGGCCCATTTCTTGTCGCCGGTGAGCACATTGGCGCCTTCCGCCAGCCGCCGCGGCACCGCCAGCATCAGCGCCATGGTCATGTCTGCGGTGTCCTCGGTCAGGACATTGGGCGTGTTGGTGACGGTGATGCCCCTCTTGGCCGCGGCGGTGACATCGATCTTGTCGACGCCGTTGCCGAAATTGGCGATCAGCTTGAGGTTGTCGCCGGCCTGGGCGATTAACGCCGCATCGATCTGGTCCGTCACCGTCGGCACCAGCACGTCGGCCTCCTTGACCGCCGCAACCAGTTCCGGCTGCGTCATCGGCCTGTCCTCGACATTCAGCCTTGCGTCGAACAGTTCGCGCATGCGGGTCTCGACCGGGTCGGGCAGCTTTCGCGTGATGACGACGAGAGGCTTCTTTTTGCCTGCCATTGTTTCCTCGTACCCCGATCTCGTTGAGACCTCTTTAACCAAGACCGGCGAAACTGAAAGCCGGTCGCGGTGCCGATTACCCCATGTAACAAGCGGTGCCGCCGAAGACAAAGAAAAAGGGGCGCCGAGGCCGATGGGCAAGCGCCGAAAGGAATGAAAGTGTCTGGTTTCGCGTCGCTTCGCCTGACCCTCAGTGCAGCAATTCTCGGCGCTCTGCTTTATTCTCCGCTTGCGGCCGCGCAGAGTGCCGCAGCACCTGCCCAGAGCGTCGTCACGCTCGGGCCGAGCGGCCTGCCGCTGCCGCGATTCGTCAGCCTGAAATCCGGCCGCGTCAACTCGCGCGTCGGCCCCGGCGCCAACTACTCGGTCGACTGGATGTATATGAAGGCCGGCCTGCCGATGGAGATCATCCAGGAATTCGACACATGGCGCCGCGTGCGCGATGCCGATGGTTCGGAAGGCTGGATCAACCAGTCGCTGCTCTCCGGCCGACGCACGGCAATCGTCGCACCATGGCAGCGCGGCAAGGGCGCGCAGATCAACCTTCTCAACAGCCCCGACAAGGATGCAAGGGTGGTCGCCATGGTCGAGCCGGGGGTGATGGGCACGATCAAATCCTGCGACGGTCAGTGGTGCGAAATGACGTTCGACGGCCACACCGGCTGGCTTGCCCAGTCGATCGTCTGGGGCGCCTATCCCGGCGAACGGGTCAAGGACTGATCTTTTGACCCTTTGAGCGCGATCTTTTGAAGATTCGCGGTCGTGGTTCTAGCGCCCGATACGGCCGAGATGGGTGTCCTGAAAGCCGGTCGACAGCTTCAGGCCGTAGCCCAGCGCACGGTCGATGGCGATGTGGGCGACCCAGATCAGCGCGACCGCGATTGCGGTCGCATTGCCGGACATATACCCGGCGATCAGCAGCGGCACCGGCACGATCAGGATGTGCAAGGCATTGTAGGCAAGAGCACCGACTCGAGGCCCCGCCAGATAGCCGAACATCGACAGGTCCGGCGCCAGGATGAGCAATCCGAACAGCCACCAGGACATGCCGGTCGAACCGTAGAAAACGACGGCAGCAGCAGCCACAAACGCCCATTCGAGCCGGATTGTGAGATCGACGGATTTCATCCCCGACAGATGATTCTGGCCTGGCCGATCATTCGCGGCGTTTGGGGCGCAGCCTCACCACGATGTCGACATTGGCGATCTCCATCCCTTCCGGCGGCTCCGGCAGGTTGGCAACCGTCACCGGACCGCTGTCGATGTCGAATATGCGGTTTTCGCCTTCGATGTAGAAATGGTGGTGGTCGGAGGTGTTGGTGTCGAAATAGGTCTTCGCGCCCTCGACAGCGAGGATGCGCAACAGTCCCGCCTGGGTGAACTGGTGAAGGGCATTGTAGACGGTGGCCAACGAAACCGGCACGCCGGCGGCAACCGCCTCCTCGTGCAGTTCCTCAGCCGACAAATGGCGGTCGCCCTTGGCGAAAAGCAGGTCTGCCAGCGCAATGCGCTGACGCGTCGGCCTCAGGCCGGCTTCACGGACCCGCTTGTCCACAGCGACATTTTCCTTCCGGCCGTCCAGGTCCATCTTCTCGTCGAACCCCACAGTTCCGCCCCAAGACACGCCCAGAATGGCAAAAAAATGAACGTCTGCCGAAACCGGACCTCCCAGGACATATATTCTGTCGTCCGAATGCGATCAATAGCGCGCATTGACCCAGGCAGACGAGCAGGTTAAGCGCAAACGCCGGTTTCCGGCCTGAAACAGATTGTGTTAGGAAACCAACGACAAGGGCACCCGATAGCCCGAAACGATATGGGGACGAGATTGATGGCGGGTAAATCCAGCTACGAGTACGACGAATTGCTGGCCTGCGCCCGCGGCGAACTGTTCGGACCGGGTAATGCCCAGCTTCCCTATCCGCCCATGCTGATGTTCGACCGTATCACCGAGATCAGCGAGACGGGCGGCGCCTTCGAGAAGGGTTTCATCCGCGCGGAGTTCGACATCAAGCCGGATCTGTGGTTCTTTGCCTGCCATTTCATCGGCAATCCGATCATGCCGGGGTGCCTCGGCCTCGACGCCATGTGGCAATTGACGGGCTTCTATCTTGGCTGGCTCGGCGAACCCGGCAAGGGGATGGCGCTGTCGACCGGTGAGGTGAAATTCAAGGGCATGGTGACGCCCTCGGTGAAGAAGGTCGAGTATGGCATCGACTTCAAGCGCGTGATGCGAGGTCGGCTGGTGCTCGGCATCGCCGATGGCTGGCTGAGGGCAGATGGCGAACCCATATACGCGGCAACGGATTTGAAAGTCGGTCTGTCCAAGCAGTCGGCGGTCGGCTGACCGGCGTCCCCGGCCCGCCCCCTAGAAGGAGTTGCGAATGAGACGTGTCGTAGTCACAGGCCTCGGCATCGTGTCGTCGATCGGCAACAATGCCAACGAGGTGCAAGCCTCGCTGCATGACGCCAGATCCGGCATCAGCTTCTCCGATTCCTTCGCCGAACACGGCTTCCGCTGCCAGGTCTGGGGAGCGCCGACGCTCGATCCATCGGCCATGATCGATCGCCGTGCGATGCGCTTCCTGAGCCAAGGTGCGGCCTGGAACCACGTCGCCATGGATCAGGCGATCGCAGATGCAG
The DNA here is from genome assembly GCF_003148495.1 of Mesorhizobium loti. Taxonomy (GTDB): domain Bacteria; phylum Pseudomonadota; class Alphaproteobacteria; order Rhizobiales; family Rhizobiaceae; genus Mesorhizobium; species Mesorhizobium loti. The sequence continues at coordinate 430,561 of NZ_QGGH01000004.1, read as the reverse complement.
GCCTCGGCGAGAGCGACATCACCAATGAGCGCACCGGCATCGTCATGGGATCGGGCGGACCATCCACCCGCACCATCGTCGAAGCGGCCGAGGTCACGCTGAAGAACGGCAGTCCCAAGCGCATCGGTCCGTTTGCGGTGCCGAAGGCGATGTCGTCGACCGCATCGGCAACGCTTGCCACCTGGTTCAAGATCCACGGCGTCAACTACTCGATCTCGTCGGCCTGCTCGACCTCGGCGCATTGCATCGGCAATGGCTACGAATTGATCCAGTGGGGCAAGCAGGACATGGTTTTTGCCGGCGGCCACGAGGATCTCGACTGGACGATGTCGGACCTCTTCGACGCGATGGGCGCCATGTCGTCGAAATTCAACGACAAGGCATCGACCGCTTCGCGCGCGTATGACGCCAATCGCGACGGCTTCGTCATCGCCGGCGGCGCCGGCGTGCTGGTGCTGGAAGAGCTGGAGCATGCCAAGGCGCGCGGCGCCAAGATCTACGCCGAGATCGTCGGCTACGGCGCGACCTCCGACGGCCACGACATGGTTGCCCCTTCAGGCGAAGGCGCGGTCCGCTGCATGCGCCAGGCGCTGGCCACGGTGTCCACGCCGGTCGACTACATCAACACCCATGGCACGTCGACGCCGGTGGGCGATTCCAAGGAAATGGGCGCGATCCGCGAGGTGTTCGGCCCAGAGATGCCGTACATCACCTCGACGAAATCGCTGACCGGCCATTCGCTGGGTGCTGCCGGCGTGCAAGAATCCATCTACTCGATCCTGATGATGCAGGGCGGCTTCATCGGCGAAAGCGCCCATATCGAGACCCTCGACCCTGAATTCGAGGGCATGCCGATCGTGCGAAAGCGCATCGACGACGCCAGGATCGACACTGTCTTGTCAAATTCGTTCGGCTTCGGTGGCACCAACGCCACGCTCGTTTTCCAGCGCTATTCCGCATAAGGATTTGCCGGCCATGGACGGATTGATGAAGGGCAAGCGCGGGCTTGTCATGGGTGTCGCCAACGATCATTCGATCGCCTGGGGAATCGCCCGGAAATTATCCGAACACGGGGCGGAACTCGCCTTCACCTATCAGGGCGATGCCTTCGGACGCCGGGTCAAGCCGCTGGCCGACAAGCTCGGCGCCTCGCTGGTCGTGCCGTGCGACGTCGAGGACAGCGCTTCGGTCGCCGCCACGTTCGAGACCCTGGGCAAGGAATGGGGCGGGCTGGATTTCGTCGTCCACGCCATCGGCTTTTCCGACAAGAACGAGCTGAAAGGCCTCTACGCCGACACCAGCCGGGACAATTTCGTCCGCACCATGGTGATCTCCTGCTACTCCTTCACCGAGATCGCCCGCCACGCGGCCGCCTTGATGCAGGACGGCGGATCGATGATCACGCTGACCTATGCGGGGTCGGTCCGCGTCATGCCGAATTACAATGTCATGGGCGTCGCCAAGGCCGGACTGGAGGCCAGTGTGCGCTACCTCGCCAACGACTACGGTCCGCGCGGCATCAGGGTGAACGGCATATCGGCTGGACCGGTGCGTACGCTCGCCGGCGCCGGCATTTCCGACGCCCGCCACATGTTCTCCTACCAGCAGCGCAACTCGCCGCTGCGCCGCACGGTGACCATCGACGAGGTCGGCGGCTCCGCGCTTTATCTGCTGTCCGATCTGTCTTCCGGCGTTACCGGCGAAATCCACTATGTCGATTCCGGCTATCACATCGTTTCCATGCCGACGCTCGACGAATTGAAGCAGACCGACGGCGGGCGAGACTAATGCATGTCGCTCAAAAGTGCGCAGCGGTTTTGGGACAACGACATTTATAAAACAAAAGCTTAAAATGCCCCGACTGAACCCATTTCGACGCGACGCGCTTTAACCCGCTCAAGAAATACTTTCGCTCCAATAAAATTGGACGCATTCGCGGAAACGCATTTTAAGGACATATCCGGTAAAAGGCCCCGTACTCTGGGGATCTTTCAATGTCCACCGTCAGCAACCCGAAGCGAACACCGGTGTTCCGACTGCTCACCATAGCGAGTTCGGGTCTCGGCAGTTTCGTCCTCGGACTCTGGGGCCTGAAGCTCGGTCTCGGCGATGGCTTTGCCGGCATCTCCACGGACATGATGGTCGCGGTGATGGCCGCTCTTTGCGCACTGGCGGCGTCGGTCGCCGCGATGTCCTTCTTCGCCGGCGTCGACGAATCGGTGGATTTCGTCTTCACGGAAACCCATTTCGACAAGCTGACGGGCCTTTTGGCGCGCCCGGCGATGGTCGGCAAGATTGCCGAGGCGGCATGCTCGACAAGCCGGACCGGCGAGCCGATGTTCCTCATCGATATCGACATCGACCGTTTCAAGCAGATCAATGATGCCATCGGCTACAGCCAGGGCGACGAGCTGATCCGCGCCTTCACCAAGCGATTGAAGACTTGCATGCCGCAGCGCGCGCTGATCGGACGCATCGGTGCCGGTGAATTCGCGATTCTGCTCCCTGACAACCAGGTTTCAGGGTCCTTGGAAAGCACCGTAGAGAGGCTCATCGACGAGATGATGGAGCCCTATGATCTCGGCACGCACCTGCAATCGGTCAGCCTGTCGGTGGGCATCGTGGCGATGCCAAAGGACGGCGTCGATCCCGTCCTCATCCTGCGCCGCTCCAATCTGGCGCTGCAGAATGCACGCGCTAGCGGCGTTGGCAACTGGTCGGTCTTCCATGCCGAAATGGGCAGGGTCGCCGACCATCGCCAGTGGATCGAATCCGAACTGAATACAGCCTTCGAACGCGGTGACTTCGATCTTCACTACCAGCCGCAGCTCGATCTCCCGACCGGCCGCATTGTCGGCTACGAAGCGCTGATCCGCTGGCGGCATCCGGAACGCGGCATGATCCCGCCGATGGAGTTCATTCCGATCGCCGAGGAAACCGGCATGATCGGCCCGATCGGCGAATGGGTGCTGCGCAAAGCCTGCAGCGACGCCCGGCATCTGCCCGACGACTGCTTCGTCGCCGTCAACATCTCGCCCGTGCAGTTCATGACCAAGGACTTCGTCGGTACCGTGCGCGACACCATGACAAGCACCGGCATCAAGCCGTCGCGGCTGGAACTGGAAGTGACCGAGACGGCGATGATGCAGGACCGAGACCGCGCCGCCGCCATCCTGAAGCAGCTTGCGGATATGGGCATCTCGGTCGCCGTCGACGATTTCGGCACCGGCTATTCCAATTTGAGCTACTTGATCGACTTCTCGTTCGGCAAGCTGAAGATCGACCGGTCCTTCGTCAGCCGCCTCGATACCGATGCCAGCTCCGGCGCGGTCGTCTCGACCATCGTCGGACTGTCTCGCGCGCTCGGCGTCAGCATCATTGCCGAAGGCGTCGAGACCGAAAACCAGGCGACGCTGCTTAGGGCAGCCGGCTGCGAAGTGGTGCAGGGCTACCTGTTCGGCAGGCCGGCGCCGCTCAAAATCAGGGTTGGCGACGCGCATGTCACCGACGAGGTCCGACGCATCGCCAATCTGCATTGAGCGCGATGCACTCTGTTTTCGTTTGAGTATGATCTCTTCCGAAAAGCCGGCATCCACTTTTCGGAATCATTCAACGCCGCGCGACAAGCACCTTGAACATGCCGTCGCGAGCGAGTTCGGCATGGCTCGAAAAGGCGGCCGCCAGGATCGGCTCATAGGGAAGCTGACGGTTGGCGACCATGAACAGCCGCCCACCTGGCTTCAAGGCCTTTGCCGCCGCGCGGATCATGCCGGCGCCGATTTCCGGCTCGGCCGCCCGGCTGCGATGAAAGGGCGGGTTCATGGCAATCGCGTCGTAGCGCTTCTCGACCGGTTCCTTCAGCAGATCGACCCAGAGGAAATTCCTAGCGATCGACTGGCTGACCCCCGCCAGATTGAGCTTCGCGGCTTCGAGCGAGGCGAAATCGGCCTCATAGAGGTCGAGCGCCGGAACGCCGGGGGAGCGGGCGGCAATCTCGGCAGCCACATAGCCCCAGCCGGCGCAGAAATCGGCAATGTTGCCCCGCAAATCATTGGGCAGGTTCTCGACCAGCAATTTCGAGCCGGTATCGATCCGGTCGAAGGAAAACATGCCGGGCGCGGTGTGGAACCGGTTTTCAACCAGCAAGGCGGGATTGGCGGTCCGCAATTCTTCCGCGGCGGCCAGATCGGCGGGACGGCGCAACCAGAAGGCGATGCCGTGATATTTCGGCAGGTGGCCCTCTAGCGGCACAAGCTCGTCAATGCGCTTGCGCAGGCTGGCAATGCCATCGTCCTTGCCGCCGGCAACGACGACCAGGCCGCCCGGCGCCACGCGCTCAAGCGCCTCAGCGATGCGCACTTCGTTCAGGCCCCGGTGCCGACCGGCAAGCACAAGTGCCATATCGAAGCCGTCGCCTTCCGCTTGTGCGGTGACGATGAGGCCAGACGCCTGCAGCGCGCGAAAATCCGGCCGGAAGCCCTGCACGAGGTGAAGCGCCGCCTCGAAGCCTTCGGGCAGCCGAAAACCCGGTTCAGCGCCGAGAAACAGAGCGCGCTCGCCCTTTCCCGGCAGGGGAACAGCGTCGGCCTCAAAGGGATGAAAAAGCGTCTTCAACGGCTCGGCGGACATTGTTCGATCTCGACCTGTCTAGACGTGCTGAAAATGAAAACGGGCGCGACATACGCCGCGCCCGCTTCGATTTATGATCTCAGACCGATCAGGCGGCGTTTTCTTCGCCTTCGGTCTTCTTGTCGCGGGCGAGTTCCTTGCCGGTGGCCTGGTCGACGACCTTCATCGACAGGCGGACCTTGCCGCGCTCGTCGAAGCCCATCAGCTTGACCCAGACCTTGTCGCCTTCCTTGACCACGTCCGAGGTCTTGGCGACCCGGTCGTTGGCAAGCTGCGAGATGTGGACGAGGCCGTCACGCGGCCCGAAGAAGTTGACGAAAGCGCCGAAGTCGGCGGTCTTGACGACCGTGCCTTCGTAGATCTCGCCGACTTCCGGCTCGGCGACGATGGTGTGGATCCACTTCTTCGCTGCCTCGATCTCCTTGGCGTTGGACGAAGCGATCTTGACCGTGCCGTCGTCCTCGATGTTGATCTTGGCGCCGGTCTTCTCCACGATCTCGCGGATGACCTTGCCGCCCGAACCAATCACGTCGCGGATCTTGTCGGTCGGGATGTGCATCACTTCGATGCGCGGTGCGAACTCACCGAGTTCCGAACGCGCGCCGGAGAGCGCGTGGCCCATCTCGCCGAGGATGTGCAGACGGCCGTCCTTGGCTTGGCCAAGGGCGATCTGCATGATCTCCTCGGTGATGCCATCGATCTTGATGTCCATCTGCAGCGAGGTGATGCCGTTGGCGGTGCCGGCGACCTTGAAGTCCATGTCGCCGAGGTGATCCTCGTCGCCAAGGATGTCGGAGAGAACGGCGAAACGCTCGCCTTCCTTGATCAGGCCCATGGCGATACCGGCGACGGGCTTGGCCAGCGGCACGCCGGCATCCATCAGCGCCAGCGAGGTGCCGCAGACGGTCGCCATCGACGACGAACCGTTGGACTCGGTGATCTCCGAGACGACGCGCAGCGTGTAGGGGAACTGGTCAGCGCTCGGCAGCATCGGGCGAATGGCGCGCCAGGCGAGCTTGCCATGGCCGATTTCGCGGCGGCCCGGCGAACCCATGCGACCGGTCTCACCGACGGAGTAGGGAGGGAAGTTGTAGTGAAGGAGGAACTTCTCCTTGTACATGCCGGTCAGCGAATCGACATACTGCTCGTCCTCGCCGGTACCGAGCGTGGCAACGACCAGCGCCTGGGTCTCGCCGCGGGTGAACAGTGCCGAACCGTGAGTGCGCGGCAGGACGCCGACTTCGGAGACGATCTTGCGAACCGTCTTGAGGTCACGGCCATCGATGCGCGAACCGGTGTCGAGGATGTTCCAGCGCACGACCTTGGCCTGGAGTTCCTTGAACACCGAACCGATCTGCTCGGAGGTGTACTTGGCGTCTTCGCCTTCAGCCGGGGCAAACGCGGCCTTGACCTTCGCCTTGACGGCGTCGACGGCGGCGTAACGCTTCTGCTTGTCGACGTTCTTGTAGGCAGTGCTGAGCTCGTCGCCGACGATCTTCAGCATCTCGGCTTCAAGGGCGGAATAGTCCGGCGCGGTGAAATCGCGCGGCTCCTTGGCGGCAACTTCGGCGAGCTTGATGATCGCGTCGATGACCGGCTGGAAGCCCTTGTGGCCGAACATGACGGCGCCGAGCATCAGCTCTTCGCCCAATTCCTTGGCTTCGGATTCGACCATCAGCACGGCGTCGGTGGTGCCGGCGACGATGAGGTCGAGCTTGGATTCCTGCATCTCATCGACATGCGGGTTGAGCACGTATTCGCCGTTGATGTAGCCGACGCGCGCGCCGCCGATCGGGCCCATGAAGGGGACGCCCGAGAGCGTCAGGGCGGCCGAGGTAGCGACGATCGACAGGATGTCGGGATCGTTCTCGAGATCGTGCTGGACGACGGTGACGACGATCTGCGTGTCGTTCTTGTAGCCTGCGGCGAAGAGCGGGCGGATCGGGCGGTCGATCAGGCGGGAAACCAGCGTTTCCTTTTCGCTCGGACGGCCTTCACGCTTGAAATAGCCGCCCGGGATCTTGCCGGCGGCATAGGTCTTTTCCTGGTAATTGACCGTCAGCGGGAAGAAATCGAGGCCGGGCTTCGGCTCCTTCATCGAAACGACGGTGGCGAGAACCTTGGTCTCGCCGTAGGTCGCGAGCACCGCACCATCAGCCTGGCGCGCGATCTTGCCGGTTTCGAGGATGAGCGGACGGCCGCCCCATTCGATTTCCACTTTGTGGTGATTGAACATTTCTTGTCCTTAATATGAGGAAAGGGCCGCGCCGTTTCACGGTGCGCGGATGCCCTTTCCCTGGCTTCCTTTCTCGGGCAGCCACGGGCAAGACAACGGGAAGCTCGGGTAATTTCGGCGCGGCGAGCGCGCGAGCGTCCTGCAATCCTGCCCCATGACCGTCCATGGGCGGTTTCGAGTGCCCTCTGCACGATCGAAACCGGGTCTGGCCAGCCGATACGACTGGCAGAATGCGCGACCGGCGGGCTCTCCTGGGAAAGCCCGCCGGTCAATTCGTCAACGGCGCAGACCGAGCTTCTCGATCAACGTCTGGTAGCGCGCGTCGTCCTTGCGCTTGAGATAATCAAGCAGGCTGCGGCGCTGGGAGACGAGGGCGAGCAGACCACGGCGGGAATGGTTATCCTTCTTGTGGTCCTTGAAATGGTCGGTCAGGTTCTTGATGCGCTCGGAAAGGATGGCCACCTGGACTTCCGGAGACCCGGTGTCGCCCTTGGCGGTTGCGAATTCACCCATCAATTCCTGTTTGCGCTCGGCAGTAATCGACATCGTGTTTTTCCTTATCTGTTTGAGGAAACGGGTCGCCCTCAGCCGGGATGTCGTCCAGCAGGGGCCGGTGCAAGCAAAGCGTCTTAGCGCTATGCTGCGGCGCATATAGTGCAATTCCCCGGAAAACACCAGCCCAATTCACAAGCCGGCTTTTCAGGCCGAAATGGCTGATTTATCCTTGTCAGAGCCATTTCTTCCATTTGAAGAAGGCGATCAACCCGAACGCGACAAGCGCCATGAACAGCAGCGACAAGGGATAGCCGTAATAGGCCTTCAGTTCCGGCATGTTCCAGGGCGAAGACTCCGGATCGAAATTCATGCCCCAGATACCGACCAGGAAGGTGAGCGGCATGAAGATGACCGAGACAATGGTGAGATAGCTGATGACGTCGTTGGTGCGCGCCTGGCTCAGCGACAGGTGCATCTCGATCAGGCCGGTCAGCATGTCGCGCTGGGTTTCGACCAGTTCGATCAGCCTGAGCGAATGGTCGAGCGTGTCGTTGAGAAAGATCTTGGTTTCCGCCTTCACATAGGGCACGTCGTTGCGGATCAGCGTCGCCAGCGCATCGCGCATCGGCCACAGCACGCCTTTCAGCACATTGGCATCGCGCCGCAATTCATGCAGCTGCCGCATCTGGTGCTTGTGCGTCGAATGCAGCATCTCGTCCTCGATGCTGTCGACCAGCTCGCCAGCCGCCTCGATCGGCGGAAAATAACTGTCGACGACGGCATCGATCAGCGCATAGGCGAGATAGTCGGCGCCCCGCGCACGCAACCGGTTGGGCGCCGAGCTTTCGATGCGCTTGCGTACGGGATCGAACGGATCGCCTTCACGTTCCTGAAAGGTGACGACGAAGTTTTTGCCGAAGAAGACGGCAATCTGCTCATAGCGGTGCGACGTGACATCGTCGATCATCCTGACGACGACGAAGGCATGGTCCTCGAAGAAGTCGACCTTCGGCCGCTGGCCGGTGTTGACGACGTCTTCCAGCGCCAGCGGATGCAGGCTGAAAATGCGGCCGATTTCCTCGATCAGCTGGATATTGGCGAGGCCTGTGCAGTCGAGCCAGAGGACCGGCCATTTGTCGCAATGGGTGTTGAGGTCGTCGATGCTGGCATTTTCGATGGTCTTGAATTTCTGCGGCGAGATCAGGGTCAGCCTGAGTTCGCTGCGCCGCGCCGAAGGGTCGGCGATCAGCGTGCCGGGCGATGCACCGACAGGCGGCCGCCTTGTTTTCACCGGCGCCCGCTTCTTGATCGCCTCAGCCTTTGCCATATGCCCCTCGCGCGAGTCCCGGCTCGACATTAGAGCAGTTCACCGTTTCACGGAAACGGCGAACCACTCTAACTCTTTGTTTTGACGCAATTCCGAACGGAAAACCGTTCACACTTTTCCTGGAATTGCTCTAGACGACAGGAGTCAGCCGGCAAAGACCCGTTTGGGCTTGAACATGCCTTGCTCGATGGCGCCGATGGCGACCAGCTTGCCGCGCGCCGTGGCGCAGGCTTCTTCGGCTTCCACCGGTGCATCGCGACCACGAATGATGACCGGGTTGCCAAGGCGGATCTTGGTCGCCGCGTCGTCGCTGATGGCGATCTGCGGCAGGCAGTCGAGGGCAGCCGATGTATCGACCAGAAGCGCATCGATGGCGTTGAAGTCGATTGGCGCTTCCACCGCGTCAGTGGCTTCCGTCGTGTCAGCGACGTCCGTCGCGACCGAGCTGTCTTCATCCTGCACACCGAAACGGGCGGCTTCCAGTTCGGCGATGGTGACGAAATCCTCCGGGGTGAACGGCTCGACCTCGACCCGGCGCAATTCTGAAATATGGCCGAAGCAGCCCATGTCGCGGCCCATGTCGCGGGCCAGCGAGCGCACATAGGTGCCCTTGCCGCATTCGACTTCGAAAACCGTATGATCGGCGCTATGCTCGACAACCTCCAAACGACCGATCTCGATCTCGCGTGGCGGAATGTCGACTGTCGCGCCGTCGCGGGCCAGATCATAGGCGCGCTCGCCGGCGATCTTGATGGCCGAGAATTGCGGCGGCGTCTGCATGATGACGCCGGTGTATTTCGGCAGCAGCGCCTTGACCTCGGCTTCCGATGGACGCAGGTCGGACTGCTTCGTCACCGGACCTTCGAGGTCATCGGTCGAACGCTCCTGTCCCCAGGCAACGGTGAAGCGATAGATCTTGGCGCCGTCCTGTACGTAGGGCACGGTCTTGGTGGCCTCGCCAAGCGCGATCGGCAGCATGCCGGACGCCAGCGGATCGAGCGTGCCGGCATGGCCGGCCTTTTCCGCCTGGAACAGCCATTTGATCTTGGAGACGGCTTCGGTCGAACCCATGCCGACCGGCTTGTCCAGGATCAGCCAGCCCGAGATCGGACGGCCCTTCTTCTTGCCGCGGCGCGCCACTATTCGGTGTCCTTGTTGTCGTCTTTGTCCTGGTCCTCAGGACCCAGATCGCGTGCTACCTCGGGCGACTTCAACAGGTCGTTGATCCTGGCGAAATTGTCGAAGGAGGTGTCGAGCTTGAAGCGGAACTCCGGCATGAACTTCATCTGCCGCAGCGCGCCTGAGACACGGCCGCGGACGAATTTCGCATGCTTGTTCAGCGCCTCGACCACCGCATCGGTATCCTTGGCGCCGAGCGGCGAGACGAAAGCCGTGGCGACCTTGAGGTCAGGCGACATGCGCACTTCCGAGACCGACACCACGGTGTTCTCGATCAGCGGATCGATGATCTCGCCGCGCTGCAGGGTTTCGGACAGCGCATGGCGCACCTGTTCGGCGACGCGCAGCATGCGCTGGGATGGGCTGGATGTGGTTGGACGGGGCATTTTTCTCAATCCTGAAAGCGTGAGGCGCGGGATGGGACCGTGCCGCATGTCTCATATGGCCATTCTCAACAGACCTTGGGCGGCGGCCTTTCGACCACCGCCCGGTATGAACAAGTCACTCGAACTCAGAGTGTCCGGGTCACCATCTCCACGCGGAAGCACTCGATGACGTCGCCGACGCGCATGTCCTCGTAGTTCTGGAAGGCCATGCCGCACTCCTGGCCGCCGGGGACTTCCGAAACTTCGTCCTTGAAGCGCTTCAGCGTCTTCAGCGTGCCCTCGTGGATGACGACGTTGTCGCGGATCAGGCGCACGCCCGCACCGCGCTCGACCTTGCCTTCGGTGACACGGCAGCCGGCGATCTTGCCGACCTTGGTGATGTCGAAGATCTCGAGGATCTGCGCATTGCCGATGAAGGTCTCGCGACGCTCCGGCGACAGCAGGCCCGACAGAGCCGCCTTCACGTCATCCACAAGGTTGTAGATGATCGAGTAATAGCGGATCTCGATGCCCGCCGCCGCTGCGGCGGCACGCGCCTGAACGTTGGCGCGGACATTGAAGCCGATGATCGCGGCACCCGAAGTCTCCGCCAGCGACACGTCGCTTTCGGTAATGGCGCCGGCGCCGGCATGGACGATGCGCGCACGCACTTCGTCGGTGCCGAGCTTGTCGAGCGCCGCGTTGATCGCCTCGATCGAGCCTTGCACGTCGCCTTTGATGACCAGCGGGAATTCCTTCAGCCCGCTCGTCTGCAACTGCGACATCATCTGCTCGAGCGACCCGCGCTGGCCGGCATGCTTGGCAACCGCCTTCTCGCGCGCCAGACGCTGGCGATATTCGGTGATCTCGCGGGCACGGGCCTCGTTGTTGACCACGGCGAAGCGGTCGCCGGCCTGCGGCGTGCCCTGCAAGCCAAGCACTTCAACCGGCATCGCCGGCGGCGCTTCCTTGATCTGCGTGCCACGATCGTTGACCAGCGCGCGCACCCGGCCCCATTCGTTGCCGGCAACAAGGATGTCGCCCGGCATCAGCGTGCCAGTCTGCACCAGCACGGTGGCAACGGGACCACGGCCCTTGTCGAGCTGCGCTTCGATGACGACACCCTCGGCGGTACGATCCGGATTGGCCTTCAGGTCGAGAATTTCGGCCTGCAGCAGGATCGCCTCGAGCAGCTTGTCGAGATTGGTGCCCTTGGTCGCCGACACTTCGACGTCCAGAACTTCACCGCCCATGGATTCGACGAAGACCTCGTGGCGCAGCAGCTCGGAGCGCACCTTCTGCGGATCGGCATCGTGCTTGTCGATCTTGTTGATCGCCACGATGATCGGAACGCCGGCCGCCTTGGCGTGGCTGATCGATTCGATCGTCTGCGGCATGACGCTGTCGTCGGCCGCCACCACCAGGATGGCAATGTCGGTCGCCTGGGCGCCACGAGCACGCATCGCCGTGAAGGCGGCGTGGCCGGGCGTGTCGATGAAGGTGATCTTGTGACCATTCTTCTCGACCTGGTAGGCGCCGATATGCTGAGTGATGCCGCCGGCTTCGCCGGAGACGACATTGGCGTTGCGGATGGCGTCGAGCAGCGAGGTCTTGCCGTGATCGACGTGGCCCATGATCGTCACGACAGGCGGACGCGCCACTAGGTCCTCGGCATTGTCGGCGATGTTGAACAGGCCTTCCTCGATGTCGGACTCGGCGACGCGGCGGACCGTGTGGCCGAATTCGGTGGCGACCAGCTCTGCCGTATCGGCGTCGATGACGTCGCCCGGCTTCAGGATCTGTCCCTGCTTCATGAAGAACTTGACCAGGTCGACCGCGCGCTCGGACATGCGTTGCGCCAGTTCCTGGATGGTGATGGTCTCGGGCAGGATCACTTCGCGCATGACTTTCTCGCGCGGCTCATTATGCATCGCGCGCTTGAATTTTTCCTGGCGGCGACGCATCGACGACAGCGAACGGGCCCGCGCGTCTTCGTCGGACAATGCTGAATTCAGCGTCAGCTTGCCACGGCGGCGGTCTTCCTCGCTCTTGGTCGGCTTGGCCGGACGCGCCACTTCGGGCGTGACCGGACGGCGCACCGGTGCACCGGCACCAACCCGCTTCGGCTTGACCTCTTCCTCATCGTCGACTGTTGCCAGTTCGGCGGTCAGCGGCGCGCGGCGGCGTGCCTCTTCCTCGGCCCGACGGCGAGACTCGGCCTCGGTCTGCAACCGCGCCTCTTCCTCGGCTTGGCGGCGTGCGGATTCATCGCGTTCGCGCTTGCGGCGCTCTTCGTCCTCGGCACGGCGCTTGGCGTCCTCGGCGGCGCGCTGGCGGTCCTCGACCTCGCGCACTTTGGAGCCTTCAAGCGCCCTGCGGCGCGCTTCCATTTCACTGCGCGACAGTTCGTTCAGCACCATGCCGCCGCGTTCGACCGGTGCTGGTGGGGGCGGTGGCGGCGGCGGCGCCTTCGGCGCTTCCTGCACGACGGGCGCGGCCACAACCGCCGGCTTCGGTGTGAAGACGGGGGCGGCAACCGGCTCCGGCTTGTCGCCAGGCATCGAGAACTTGCGCTTCTTGGTTTCGACGACGACCTGCTTGGTGCGGCCGTGCGAGAAGTTCTGGCGCACAGTGCCCTGTTCCATACCGGGGCGCTTCAGCGTCAAGGTCTTCTTCGGCGTCACACTCAGCGTATTGTCGTCACCCGATTTCGTATCGCTCATTCCATATCCTCTGCGGCATCATCTTCGTCAGCAACAGCCGCAAGCATTGCCAGATCGTCCGGGGAACCGCCCCGATACCGGTCGAGCGCAACCATGCGCTTCTGGACCGCCCTGCCCGCGTCTCCCGCGAGAACGGCAGCATGTATCACATTTGTACCCCCCAATGCCAAGCTCAACTCGGCCTCGGAGAAAAGTTTGTAGGCAAGGATAGCGGGCCCGCCGAGATGGACTGTCGCCCGTCGCGCCTGGCTGATCTTGCGCACACCGTCGTCGGACGCCCCGGTCGCATGCAGCACGAAAAGCGCCAATCCGCCGCGCACCGCGCTCTCGACCTTGGTAGCACCAAGCGAAATTGCGCCTGCCTTGCGGGCAAGACCAAGCATGCCCAGAGCGTGTCTGGAAAGCAGCCCGTCGACCATGCCGCCAAGATCGGGCGGCACGACCACCTGTGCCTTGAAGGCGCGGGCAAAGAGATTCTTCGCCGCAGCCTTGTCGATATGTAGGCGGTCGGCGCTCACCCAGCAACCGCGGCCGGGCAGATTTCTCTTGATGTCGGGAACGACGGCCGAATCCGGGCCGACGACGAAACGGATCAATTCATCCGGTTCGGCTTGTTTGCGCGTAACGATGCAGGTGCGATCGTTCATCTCGTCCAGGGGCGGGTTCGGTGCGATGCGGTTTCACCTCACGCACCAACGGCTTCGTCAGCCGAGACTTCTTCGGCCGCAAGCTCGTCTTCGGTGATCCAGCCGGCCTTGAGGCGGGCAGCCAGAACCATCTGCTCGGCATCGGCACGCGCGACGCCGTGATTGGCAAGCACGCCGGGGAACACCTTGGTTTCGCCGTCCTTGCGTTCCTTCCAGCCGGTGAGGTCGTCGGCGGCGTAGCCGGCGAAGTCCTCGATCGTCTTCACGCCGTCTTCGCCGAGCGTCACCATCATGGCGGTGGTGACGCCGGGGATTTCGCGCAATTCGTCCGAGACGCCGAGCGCCTTGCGCTTGTCGTCGTGCTCGGCCTCGATCTTCTCCAGATATTCGCGGGCGCGGGTCTGGATTTCCGAAGCGGTGTCCTCGTCGAAACCGTCGATCGAGGCGATCTCGCCGGAATCGACATAAGCGACTTCCTCGACACTGGTGAAGCCTTCGGAGGCGAGCACCTGGCCGACCATCTCGTCGACGTCGAGGGCTTCCATGAACAGCGACGAGCGCTCGACGAATTCCTTCTGGCGACGCTCGGATTCTTCGGCCTCAGTCAGGATGTCGATATCCCAGCCGGTCAGCTGCGAAGCGAGCCGCACGTTCTGGCCGCGGCGGCCGATGGCCAGCGACAGCTGGTCGTCGGGAACCACGACTTCGATGCGTTCGGCATCCTCATCGAGCACGACCTTGGCGACTTCCGCCGGCTGCAGCGCGTTGACGATGAAGGACGCGGCCGAAGGCGACCACGGAATGATGTCGATCTTCTCGCCCTGCAATTCGCCGACGACGGCCTGGACGCGGCTGCCGCGCATACCAACGCAGGCGCCGACAGGATCGATCGAGCTGTCGCGCGAGATGACGGCGATCTTGGCGCGCGAGCCCGGGTCGCGGGCGACGGCCTTGATCTCGATGATGCCGTCATAGATTTCCGGCACTTCCATGGTGAACAGTTTGGCCATGAACTGCGGATGGGTTCGCGACAGGAAGATCTGCGGGCCGCGCTGCTCACGGCGCACGTCGTAAACGTAGGCGCGGACGCGGTCGCCATATTTGTAGTTTTCGCGCGGGATCAGTTCGTCGCGGCGGATGATCGCTTCGCCGCGGCCAAGGTCGACGATGACGTTGCCGTATTCGACGCGCTTGACGGTGCCGTTGACGATTTCGCCGATGCGGTCCTTGTATTCGTCATACTGACGGTCGCGTTCGGCCTCGCGCACCTTCTGCACGATGACCTGCTTGGCCGACTGGGCGGCGATGCGGCCGAAATCCATCGGCGGCAGCTGTTCGGCGATGAAATCGCCGAGCTGGGCGTCGGGATTGCGCTCGCGGGCGGAGGAAATGGCGATCTGCGTGGCGTAGTCATCGACCTTCTCGACCACTTCCATCAGCCGCTGCAGCTTCATCTCGCCGGTGTTCGGGTTGATGTCGGCGCGGATGTTGGTTTCCTGGCCATAACGCGAGCGCGCCGCCTTCTGGATCGCATCGGCCATGGCGGCGATGACGATCGACTTGTCGATCGACTTTTCACGCGCAACCGCGTCGGCGATCTGCAGCAGTTCAAGTCTGTTGGCGCTTACAACCATCGTTTTTCTCCCGAGCCTGTTTGCCGGACCTTTGCGCCCGGCAGCTCAATCATAGTTCCTGTTCGTCTTCTTCCGTGGCGTCCGCTTCCACACCCTGGGGCACGTCATCATCCGGTTCACCGCGGTGTCTTTTGGCTTCCTTGCGCGCCCTGTTGTCCTTCGACAGGGCGTCTCGGATGAGATCGTCGGTCAGGATCAGGCGCGTTTCGGAAATTGCGTCATAGGGGACCCGCACCGTCGGCTCCTCGCCATAGGCGGCCTTTTCGCGCTCGATCAGCACATCGTCTTCACCGGCCTCGACGATCTTGCCCTTGAATCGCTTGCGGTCGGCAACGACGATCGATGTTTCCATCTTGACCAGATGACCGGTCCAGGTCGTGAAATCCGATTTGCGGACCAGCGGCCGGTCGATGCCGGGCGACGAGACTTCGAGGTGATAGGCCTTTTCGATCGGATCATCGACGTCGAGCGCCGGCGACACCGCGCGGCTGACCTCTTCGCAATCCTCGACGGTCATGGTGCCGTCCTCGCGCTCGGCCATGATCTGCAGCGTCAGCCCGTTCTGGCCCGACAGATGCACCCGCACGAGGCGGAAGCCGATGCCACGCAGAACCGGCTGGACGATCAGCGCGATGCGCGCATCGATGCCGCTTTCGCGGATGATGCGATCGTCGCCCTCGCTTGCCGTTGCAGTCATTGAAGCCCTGTCGTTCTACCCGAAGTTATCGGCAGGTAATAAAAAAGAGCGGGACCGGGTGGACCCACTCTTCGTCATACCGACCAAGAATTTGAGGCTGATATAAACGATCATGGCCGGTGTTTCAAGCCCGCCGTGCAGTCCGAACAAAAGCCCTGAGGCGCCAGTGTTGCGCCAGACGCATGGCCTCCATGCGGCGAAACCCCTGTGAGCTTTGCCGTTGCGTCCCCATTTATGGTGCATCACACAAAGATGATTGCACGACACGGCACCGAAAGGGCATGACCATGACCAACCGCAAGATCTTAACCGCCATAGGCGAACTTTTCACGACATTTGGCAGCGCGGTCGCTGCCTCGCGTGCCGTGGAAGCGGGCCGCAAGCCGCGCGCCGACGACTTGCGCAGGCTTGGAATGGATCCGGCTGTCTTCAACAGGATCGGCCGTTTCTGAACCTGGCGAGTGGATGACACCCGCCTTTGCAAAGCTGGTGCGCCGTGGGCGGGCCTATGCTCTGACAAAAGTGAGATAGGCTGGCCGCCGACCCTCACGAATGGCCTTCGCCTCGTAACGCGTCCCCGGCCAGCCATCATAGGGCCGGTGCCAGTCCGCCGCCTCCGAAGCCTGCCACGCGAACGCGCCATGCGCACGGCAATGCAGCAGGGTCCAGTTGACATAGGTGTCGATGTCGGACGCAAAGCGGAATTTTGAACCAGGCTTCAGCACGCGCGCGAACCGCTCGAGATTGACCGGGCTGACGAAGCGCCGTTTCCAGTGTTTCTTCTTCGGCCAGGGATCGGGATAGAGCAGATCGATGCCGTCGAGCGAGGCTTGCGGCAGCCAATCGAGCAGCCGTGTGGCGTCGTCGTCATAAACCCGCAGATTGGCGAGCGGCTTCTCGCGCACCGCCATCATCATCTTGGCCATGCCGTTGACGAACGGTTCGACGCCGATAAAGCCGATCGCTGGCGCCTCGGTCGCGCGATGCAGCAAATGTTCGCCGCCGCCGAAGCCTATCTCGAGGTGAACTGCGCAAACCTCGGCTTCAAACAGAGTGTGCAGATCGGCCGGCGGTTCGGCCGTCAGATCGAGCCGATACGTCCCAAAACCGCTTTCCAGCGCGGCCGCCTGCTGCGGACGCATGGTCTTGCCGCGCCGGCGACCGAAAAAGGCTTCGGTCGCGCGGCTTGGTCTGTCCTTCGGGTCCATGGCGGGACTCTGCGGCGCCGCTGTCAGGCGGCGACCGCGTCCTTGAGCGCCTTGGCGAGATCGGTCTTTTCCCAGGAAAAAGACCCGTCGCGGCCGGCCTTGCGGCCGAAATGGCCGTAGGACGACGTCTTGGCATAGATTGGCTTGTTGAGATCGAGATGGCGGCGGATGCCGGACGGCGACAGATCCATCACGGTGCGCAGCGCCTCCTCGAGCTTTGCCTCGTCGACCTTGCCGGTGCCGTGCAGGTCGACATAGACCGACAGCGGCTGGGCAACGCCGATGGCGTAGGAAAGCTGGATGGTGCAGCGGTCGGCGAGTTTCGCCGCCACGACGTTCTTGGCCAGATAGCGCGCCGCATAGGCCGCCGAACGATCGACTTTGGTGGTGTCCTTGCCGGAGAACGCGCCGCCGCCATGCGGTGCGGCACCACCATAGGTGTCGACGATGATCTTGCGGCCGGTCAGGCCGGCATCACCGTCCGGCCCGCCAATGACGAACTTGCCGGTCGGGTTGATGTACCACATGCAGTTGTCGGCGATCTTGAGGTCGCCCAGCGCCTCGCGGATATAGGGTTCGACGACCTTGCGGACCTTCTTCGAATCCCAGCTCGCATCGAGATGCTGTGTGGACAGCACGATCTGCGTCGCCTCGGCGGCCTTGCCGTCGACATAGCGAACGGTGACCTGGCTCTTGGCGTCCGGCCCTAGCTTGCCGGCTTCACCGCTGCCCTCGTGACGGGCGGCAGCCAGCAGTTCGAGAATCTTGTGGCTGTAGTAGATCGGCGCCGGCATCAGATCCGGCGTCTCGCGGCAGGCATAACCGAACATGATGCCCTGGTCGCCGGCACCCTCTTCGCCCTGACGGTCGGAGGCATTGTCGACGCCCTGGCCGATATCCGGCGACTGGCCGTGCAGCAGGACCTCGATCTTCGCCGTTTTCCAGTGGAAGCCGGCCTGCTCATAGCCGATTTCGCGGATCGCCTTGCGGGCGACCGACTTGAACTTGGCCGGATTGACGACCGAATGCCCGGCGGCATCCTTGAGAATGTTGCCGGCCTTGTCCTTCTTGAGCAGCGTGTCGGGAACACGCACTTCGCCGGCGATGACGACTCGGTTGGTGGTGGCCAGCGTCTCGCAGGCGACACGGACTTTCCACGGGTCCATGCCGGTCTTCTTGGCTTCGCGATAGACCAGATCGACGATCTCGTCGGAAATCCGGTCACAGACTTTGTCGGGATGGCCCTCGGCAACGGATTCCGAGGTAAAGAAGTAGTTCTGCCGCGTCACGGGTGTCCCCTCTTGAAAAACGATCGGCAGGCTGCCGATTTTGGCGCGCCACGTGTTAGCGGGGCGAAGCGCCGCTCGTCAAGCGGTGCTTCGGCTCTGGCATGAATGTCGATGCAGTTATCTTGTGCCACCGGCGGCAACACGCCGCCGGCTCTGGCGTGATTGCGGATCAGTCGGGATCGTCCGTGGAGAGGGACTTGACCAGGTCTATGATCCTGCGGCGCACCTTGGCGTCGGCGATCTTGACAAAGGCCCGGTTGAGCTGGAGTCCTTCCGGACTGCCGCAGAATTCAACGGCGAAAGCCATCGACGCATCCTCGGCAAATCCACGGCCCGCCACGGGCTCCTGGCCGGGCGCATCCTCGAAAAAGAAGGCGACAGGCACGCCGAGTATGGACGCGATCGCCTGCAGACGGCTGGCGCCGACGCGGTTGGTGCCCTTTTCATATTTCTGAATCTGTTGAAATGTGATGCCGAGGTTTTCTCCCAGCTTTTCCTGGCTCATTCCCAGCATGTTGCGGCGAAGCCGGATGCGACTGCCGACATGGATATCAATCGGATTCGGTTTCTTCTTGTTGTCTTCTGTCATTTTTTCCTCGCCGAATTTTTTCGGCTTTCTCTATTTTTTTCCTGCCCAAACGAAGCCGGAGGCAACTGCCCCAACAGAATGATCAACCGGCTTCGAGAAATTTCAGGCGCTTACAGTATGAGTTTCTAATGTGTAGGCTGTCAATTCACCCGTAGCCTTTGCCTTACGTTCAACAATGTGGCGGCGATGGCAAACAGCAACATGATCAGCATTCCGTTAATGCGCCGTTGGCCGGGAGATATGACCGCCTGTTCGGAAATCGGGACATGGGCATCGATGGCGCCGCGGGCGTCGATAGCCAGCGCATCAACGATGCGGCCGCGCGGATCAACGACGGCCGAGATGCCGTTGTTGGCAGCACGCAGCAATGGCAATCCATTCTCCACCGCACGGATCTGGGCCTGCCTGAAATGCTGATACGGACCCGGCGTGTCGCCGAACCACGCATCATTGGTGACGTTCACAATAAGCTGTGCTGACGTTGCGTCAACTGCCACCAGATCGGGAAAGATCACCTCATAACAGATAAATGGCAGTGCGCTGATGCCGTCAGGCAGGGTGATGGCATGCCGCTCATTGCCGGCCGCGAACGTCATCGGCCCGGCAACCAGCTGCTCGATGCCGAAACGCTCGAGCAGGTCGGAGAAAGGCAGGTATTCGCCGAACGGCACCAGATGAACCTTGTCGACAGCGTCAGTGATTTCACCCTTGTCGTCGATCGCCACCACGGAGTTGTAATAGCGGCTGTCGGCATTCGCGGCCGAGCCGCCTTCCTCGCGGACGACGCCGGCGATCAGCATCTGGCCAGGTCCGAGCATGTCGCCCAGTGCCGTCAATGCGTCCGGACGCTCGGTGAAGAGGAACGGCACCGAGGTTTCGGGCCACAGGATCAGTTGCGGCTTTTCATGGCCAGGGTCCGGCGCCTTGGCCGACAGCCCTATCAAGGTGGCGAAGATACGGTCGCGCACCGAGGCGTCCCACTTTTCCGACAGGTCCACGGCCGGCTGCACGATGCGGACGTCCAGGCTGCGCGCCGCCGGTTTCTCGGGAGCGGCAAGCCTGACATAGCCGAAGCCGACATGGGCAGCGGCAAGCACGACAAACAGCGCCGCGCCGAGGCGAAGATGCCGGCGCGCGGCCAGCAGCGCCGGCAGCGCGAAAACGAACACAGCGAGCGCGTTCATGCCGATCATCCCGGTCACCGAGACGCTCTGCATCAGCAAGGGCACGGGCATGGCCGCGTAGCCGACGGCATTCCAGGGAAAACCGGTGAACAGGAAGCCGCGCAGCCACTCCGTCAGCCCGAAGCCGAAGGCAAGGGCGGCGATGCGGCCGATGTCGTTGCTCCACAGCAAACGGGCGACCATGGCCGCAAAGCCGTAGAAAAAGGCGAGCATGAAGGGAATGCCGACCACCGCGAAGGGAAGCGCCCAGGCAAAGCTATCGGCTTCGACCAGCAGGGCCGAGCCGATCCACCAGAGGCCGGCAAGGAAATAGCCGAAGCCGAACCACCAGCCGACGGCGAAGGCCGGCCGCAGGCGCCGGAACAGGCTGCCGGAGGCTTCACCGGTGGCGCCGTCGAGCAGCCAGACCAGCAGCGGAAACGAGATGAAACAGGCGGCGAAGAAATCGTAGGGCGCCTGCCCAAGCACGGCAAAAGCGCCTGCGAGAAACGCCACGAGCGCGCGCCGCCAACCCCAAAGCAGAATTATCCGGCCGGCCAGGCGCTCCATGCATACTTCCGAGTCGCGCGAATCAGGACGCAAGATTTAACAGGCCGCGGTCCGCGCTCCAAACGCCGGATGGCAAGCCGTGACGCAAGCCCCGGTCACCGCCCTACCGGTGCCAGCCGTCGATTTGAACACCGCCCAGCCGCTCGGCCTCCTCGCGCGGAACCGAACGGAGGGTCAGGGTGAAGGTCCAGACATGGCCCTCGGGATCGCGCGCCCGATACTGGCGCTCGCCGTAGAACTGATCTGTCGGCTCCTGGATTATATCGGCGCCGGCGGCCCGAGCCTGCTCGCAATGTGCGTCGATGCTATCCTTCAGTCTGACATAGACCGATTGCGTGTTCTTGCCCGAGACCGAAGCCGGGCTGGCGACATAATCGGCCCATTCGGAATCGACGATGATGTAGCTGTCGCCGAACCGCATCTCGGCGTGAACAAGTCTGCCCTCGGCATCGCTGACCACCATGCTGCGCGCGAAGCCGAAGGCTGCTTCAAGCCAGTCCAGCGCGGCACGAGGGTCCTTATAGAAAACACCGGAGCCCAGACTGGGATGCTTGAACGGGTCGTCGACAGTCATCGGGCGAGCGTAACGCTCATGCCTGCTCGGTGCGCGCGGCGCGGCGGCGGCGCTCGCCCTTCTGGCTCTGCACGATGCGCACGCGCTTGACGCGGCGCGGATCGGCGTCGAGCACGTGGAACTCGAAGCCGGGTATCGCCTGCACCACCTCGCCGCGCGCCGGAACGCGGCCAAGCGTGTTGAAGATCATGCCGCCGATGGTGTCGACATATTCGCCATGTTCGCCGGCGGCGAAATCCTCGCCGATCATCTTGGCAACATCGTCGATCTCGGCCTTGCCGTCGACGATGAACACGCCGTCACCGCTCTGGGTGATCATCGGCTCGTCGTCGTCATGCTCGTCCTCGATGTCGCCGACCACCATCTCGACGATGTCCTCCAGCGAGGCAAGGCCGTCGGTGCCGCCATATTCATCAATGACCAGCGCCATCTGCGTGCGCGTCGTCTGCATGCGGCCCATCAGATCGGAGGCAAGCATCGACGGCGGCACGAACAGCACCGGGCGGATCAGATTGAGGTCGCCAATGGTGCGCGCGAGGTCGACCTGGGCGAGGTCGAGAACCATGGCGGCCGGGGTTTTCCTGGTCGTGCGGCCCTTCTTGACGCGCGCGATCTTGGTGATGTGGGCCAGCACGTCACGGATATGGACCATGCCGCGCGGATCATCGAGCGTCTCGGAATAGACCGGCATGCGTGAATGGCCGGATTGTTCGAAGGTGCCCAGGAGATCGCCAAGCGTCGTCGTGATCTCGACCCCCTGGATGTCGGCCCGCGGCACCATGACGTCCTCGACGCGCACCTCGCGCAGCCGCAGGATGTTGTTGAGCATGGCGCGTTCGCCGGGCGAGAAGGATTCGGCATCGCTCGTCGTTTCGGCAAGCGCGCCGGCAATTTCCTCACGCAGGCTGGTTCCGTTGCGTTGCCGAAACAGGCCCAAAACGCGGTCGAACAGGGAGGGACCAGCAGGCGATGTGTCGCTGGCAGCGCTGCCGACGCTGGCAGCACCAGGGGTAACGGTACTCGGACTTGATCCCTCTTCCGACGTATCGGAAGCCTTGGTCGCACTGCCGGCGTCGGGGCGGGCGGCAGTATCTGGTTTGTCGTTCATCGTCGTCCGGTCAATTGTCAGATGTAGTTACGCGTAGGGATCGGGAATGGCAAGCCTTGCGAGCGCTGCGCGTTCGATGGCCTCCATCGCCTCGGCCTCAGTGTCGGTCTCGTGATCGTAGCCCAGCAAGTGCAGCAGGCCGTGGATGACGAGATGGGTGATATGGTTCTCGACAGGCTTGTCTTCCAGTGCCGCTTCACGCGCGACCGTCTCGGCGGCCAGCACGATATCGCCGAGCATCGGCGGCAGCGGGCCGCCTTGCGCCAGCGGAAAAGCCGGGAAAGACAAGACGTTGGTCGGCTTGTCCTTGCCGCGCCAGCCAGCGTTGAGGGTACGGATATGGGCATCGTCGGAAAAAACGAGGCTGAGTTCGGAACGGCCCGCCACGCCGGTTTCGGCAAAAGCAGCCGTGACAGCGCGGTCGACCAGCCGCGTCAGGCTTGCCTCATCGGGCCAGTTGCCCGCTTCGATCGATATATCGATGTCGACGGGAACATTCCCGCCGCCGGATCTTATGTCCTCAGGCATGAAGCCGCATCGTCAAGATCAATTCTCGGCGCCGAGGCCGCGCGCCAGTTTGGCGTCCCGGTCGTAGGCCCTGACGATTTCCGCCACCAGCGGATGGCGAACCACGTCGCCATCGTTGAAGCGCACGGTGACCGCGCCTGCCACGCCGTCCAGCACCCGCAAGGCTTCGACCAGGCCCGATTTGGTGTTCGAGGGAAGGTCGATCTGGGTCGGATCGCCGGTGACGATCATGCGCGAGTTCTCGCCGAGACGGGTCAGGAACATCTTCATCTGCATCGGCGTGGTGTTCTGGGCCTCGTCGAGGATGACGGCGGCATGCGCCAGCGTGCGGCCGCGCATGAAGGCGAGCGGCGCGATCTCGATCACTTCGGCGGCAATGGCGCGCTCGACCTTGTCGGCCGGCATCATGTCGTAGAGCGCGTCATAGAGCGGCCGCAGATAGGGATCGACCTTCTCCTTCATGTCGCCCGGCAGAAAGCCGAGCCGCTCGCCGGCCTCGACCGCCGGCCGCGAGAGAATGATGCGCTCGACCATGCCGCGCTCAAGCAGCATGGCCGCATGCGCCACCGCCAGATAGGTCTTGCCGGTGCCGGCCGGGCCGATGCCGAACACCAGTTCCGACCGTTCCAGCGCCCGCATATAGGCGTCCTGGTTCAGCGAGCGGGCATAGATCGTCTTCTTGCGGGTGGCGATCTGGGCGGCGGAGACCTTGCCCTTGCGTTCCAGCGTCGGCAGCGTCAGCTGGTCATCGGCGGCGATCGCCATGCGCACGGCGCCGTCGACGTCGGACTGGCCTATATCGACGCCCTTCTGGAGAATGCCGTAGAGATTGTCGAGCGCACGGCGCGCCTGCTCGGCGGCTGACGCCGAGCCCTTGATGGTCAATTGGTTACCGCGCGAGCGGATGTCGACGCCCAGCTTCTGCTCAAGCCTGGCGAGGTTTTCGTCGAACTGACCGTAGAGGGCGCTGGCAAGCTTGTTGTTGTCGAAAGTCAGAACGATGTGCGCCATGTCAGAAGCCCCAGATGCCGGTACCGGGGGCAGGTTCTTCAGCTCTGCTGCGCTCAACCGTCTCTCCTCATCTGCCGAGACCCCTCAGGCCAATTCGGCGAACAGGCTATTGTAACCTGTCTTCGTGATTCGCACCTGGATAATGTCACCGATTTCGCCGGCCTTTTCATCAACAATAACCGGCTGCAGCCAGGGCGAGCGGCCGACCTTCTGGCCAGCCTGACGGCCGGGCTTCTCGATCAGCGTGTCGATGGTGCTGCCGACGAGGCTCAAGCCGAAATCCTGCTGCTGTTTCACAAGCAGAGCCTGCAGCCGCTGCAGGCGCTCATCCTTGACTGTTTCCGGCACATGATCGGGCATTTCGGCGCCCGGCGTGCCGGGACGAGGCGAATATTTGAACGAGAAGGCCGAGGCGTAGTTCACCTGGCGCACCAGTTCCATGGTCGCTTCGAAAGCCGCTTCTGTCTCACCGGGAAAGCCAACGATGAAGTCGCCGGAAAGTGCGATGTCAGGCCGGGCGGTGCGGATGCGATCGAGCAGCGCCAGATAATCCTTCGCCGTGTGCCGGCGATTCATCGCCTTGAGGATGCGGTCGGACCCCGATTGCACCGGCAGATGCAGATAGGGCATCAGCGCCGGCAGATCGCGATGGGCGGCGATGAGTTCGTCATCCATGTCGCGCGGGTGGCTGGTGGTGTAGCGCAGCCGCGCCAGGCCGGGAATTTCGGCGAGCCTGAACAGCAGCCGGCCAAGGCCCCACTCCTCGCCGTTCCCGCCCCGGCCATGCCAGGCATTGACGTTCTGGCCAAGCAGCGTCACTTCGCGCACGCCGGCTTCCGCCAGGCGCTCGGCCTCCGCGACAATCTGCGCCACCGGCCGCGAGACTTCGGAGCCCCTGGTGTAAGGCACGACGCAGAAGGTGCAGAACTTGTCGCAACCTTCCTGCACGGTGAGGAAGGCGGTGACGCCACGCTTGATGACCTCGGCGCGCTTCGGCTGCGGCAGATGCTCGAACTTGTCCTCGATGGCGTAGTCGGTCTCGACGATCTTCTCGCCGCCGCGCACCCGCGCCAGCACGTCGGGGAGCCGGTGATAGGTCTGCGGGCCGATGACCAGGTCGACGGCCGGAGAACGGCGGATGATCTCGGCGCCTTCGGCCTGCGCCACGCAGCCGGCGACGCCGACCAGCATCTTACGGCCGGCCAAGGCACGTTCGGCTTTCATATCGCGAATACGGCCGAGCTCGGAATAGACCTTTTCGGCCGCCTTCTCCCTGATGTGGCAGGTGTTGAGCAGCACCAGGTCGGCCTCGCCAATGGCATCGGTCGCGGTGTAGCCGTCGGCGGCCAGCGCATCGGTCATACGCTGTGAATCATAGACGTTCATCTGGCAGCCATAGGTCTTGATGAAGACCTTCCTGGTCGCTGCAGCCGGCGCGGCGGCCATCCCTTCGGCCACGGCGTCGATGTCGTCACGCTCTATCGTGTTCAAGTCCATCCGGCGGCTTCTAACGCCTTTCCGTGACAAAAAACAGACGATTTTCAGCATGCGCCTGCAGGCACATGCCGGGGCTAGCGGCTCGGACGCGGATCGGCAAGCGCTGCCTGCATCATCCCGCGCACCTGACTTTCCATCAGTTTCGACGTTTCCTTGCGGTTCGAGCCCTTGGAAAAGGCGATCGGTTCGCCGAAATGCACCTCGACGTCGAGGGCGCCCTCCGCCAGCAGCACCCTGAGATGCGGCATCAAATCCTCATCGCCGATCCAGGCGGCAAGCGGGCGGTGCCGGCGGCCGAGCGGCACGCCGTGCAGGCGCGTGTAGGCAATCGCCACCGGTTGGATGAAGACCTGCTCGGCCGCGCCTTCCGAAATCGCCATCGAGGCGGCGCCAAACAGCGTGCTCTTGAACGGCAGGATCATGTTGCCGTCGCCGGTCGAGCCCTCGGCAAACAGCACCATGGCATCGCCCTTGGCCATGCGGCTGGCGATTTCACTCGCCTGGTCGCCCGACGAACGCTTGCGCTCGCGCTCGATGAACACGGTGCGCTGCAGCTTCGACAGCATCCCGATCAGCGGCCAGCCTTCCATATCGGCTCGAGCGATGAATTTCACGTCGGCAAAAGAGCCGAGCACCATGATGTCGGTCCAGGAGATATGATTGGACGCCACCAGCAAAGGACGCTTGGCCGATAGCGCTCCCTTGACATGGATGCGCATGCCGAGCGCCCTGATGATGAGCCTGTGCCAGATCTTGAGGATGATCGTTTCCGGCCACCAGCCGGTCTTCATCGACAGTATCTGCAATGGCACGAGGACCAATGAGCCGGCGACAACGAGGCCCAGCGCCAGGAAAATCCTGATTTTCTTGATCATCGCCCTACCCCGGCCGTCTCGCTAGCGAAGATCGCGGCGCATGACAAGCGCGCCGGTCGGCCCGTGCTCCGCCGACCTGTAGTAATTCGGCCGCTTGCCGACCTCGCGGAAGCCCAGTCGTCGATAGAGCGCAATCGCGGCAACATTGGTCTCGTCGACCTCGAGGAACAGCGCTTCGGCGCGCTGCGCGTGCAATTCGCGCAACACCGCGTCCATCAATTGCCAGCCCAATCCCTGCCGGCGATGCGATCGCGCCACCGCGACGGTCAGGATCTCACCCTCGCCGGCCGCGAGCCTCGCCAGCACAAAGCCGACGGGCGGCTTGGCGCCCTGTCCGGTTTCGCGCGCCGCATAGCCGAAGACGGTGTCCTGTTCGAGCAAGGCGGCGAATTCGCCATCGGTCCACGGGCGGACAAAGTCCTCGCGATGCAGCAGCGAGACCGCGCGGCTGTCGGCGATCCTCAGCGGCTCGAGCGCATAGTCCCGGCGGCGTGGTTGGAGAAAAGGTATGCGCATTATCTTGCTTGCCTTGATAGAATGAAGCCAGCCTGCGGCTTGGCGTCCGCGCCGCGCAGATAAAGGGGTTTCGGCCTTTCGCTCTCGCCCTTGGCGGCCGCCAGACGGGCGTAGGTGACAATGTCGGCAGTTGCCGTCTGAGGCCCGATATCGAAGGGGCGCCCGGCCGATGCGGTAATTAGCGCTGCTGCGGTACCGGCAAGCACCGAAGAACCCTCCGTCGCCATCGCCACGGCTTCTGCCAGCGTGGCCACCGCCGGACCGTAAGTCAAAGCTGACATTTCATCGTAAAGGGCGGCATGGATTTCCTCCCTCCCGGCATCGAGTGCTGCCAGAACGGCGCGACCGGGGAATGCCGCTGCTGCTTCAGCGGCCAGCGCCTCGAGCGTCGTCACTCCGATCCCCGGAACCTTCAGCGCCAGCGCCAGGCCACGCGCGGTCGAGACGCCGACGCGCAGACCGGTGAAGGAACCGGGGCCGACAGAGACAGCAATCGCGCCAAGCCCTGCATAGTCGGTTGCACTTGCCTTCAGCGCTTCGGCGATGACCGTCATCAGCTGCTCGGCATGGCCCTTGCCGAGATCGAGCACCGAACGGCCAAGCTCCCGCTTCGCCACGACGTCATAGACGCAGGCGGCGCAGAGGTTGGCGGCACAGTCGATGGCAAGCAATTTCATGAAGCGACCGGTTCGAGAAACAATCCCCTGTGCCCGCCACGGCCCGCCACCGCAAGGGGATAGTGCATAATTTGTTAAGCGGCTTCGCTTCGGCCGGAGAGCTATCAGACCAGCTCGATGCGCAGCATGTGGTTGTCCCAGACATAGTCCGGTTCGGAGCGTGTCGCACCGCTGCCCTCGACGATTTCGCCGGCGCCGGTGGTGGCCATGAAGCCGGTTCCGTCGGGCGCCACCCCGCAGACCTCGACCAGCGCGCTGTTCGCGACGACCCGGCCACTGGCCGAATCGATCACGACAAGCGAATTGCCTTCCGGCGAGGAGACGGCGACGGTGCCGGCAGCCGGATTGGCGGCGACCGAGCCGATATAGTTGCGGAAGCCGGACAAAACGTCCTGGGGCATGTCGAGCAGTTGCAGTTCCTTGCCGCGCGCCGCGCGGCCGACCAGCAACGGACGATCGGTGCGCGGCCCCCTGTACTGGCAGCCGAACCAGACCGTGCCGGACGGATCGGTGTCCATGTGGCGGATCGAAAGCTGATGCAGCACGGCCGGCAATTCGTGTTTCTCGATGAGGTCGCCGGTAACGCGGTCGATCAACACGTAGGACGGCTTCATGGTGGCGATGTTGAGCTCGGCGCGGCCGTAATCCGGATGGGTCTCGATACCGCCATTGGCAACAGCGATCGTCCTGCCGTCGCCCAGGAGCAGAAGCTCGTGCGGACCCATGCCATAGGTCGGGAACTCGCCGACACGGCTGAATTTCGCCCGCGCATCGTAGACGCCGACGACGCCAGCGGCGTTGTCGAAGTCGTTTTCGGTGGCATAGAGCAGCGCACCATCGACTGAGAACACGCCATGGCCGAAGAAATGCCGGCCGGCGATGCTGGCGATGGTCAGCGGCGCGTCACGGCCCGAGTGGTCGAAAACCACGGCGAAGGTGCCGGGCTGGCGAGCGAACACCACCGAGCGCTTCGACACCGGATCGAAGGTGACATCATGGCCGCGATCGGGCAGGTCGATCGCATGCAGCACCTTGCCAGCCTCGGACAGGACGGCGGCGCCAAAGCTGCCGTCGCGCTTGACGAAGGCGGTGGCGAAGACGGCGTCGGCCGCAAGCGTCGTTGCCCAGGCCGACGGCGCCATCGCGGCCATGAAGCCAACGCCAGCAGCTCTCAGGAAATCGCGACGATCTATCAGAGGGGTTTTCAATTCAGTCCCCATCCAGCGAGGAGAAGCCGGCGGTCAGGCCGAATTCGGCGGTCAACCTGGTGCCGATCAGGGTCGACAGGCTGGAGGTGATCAGCGCGAAATGGTCGAGTTTGTCACGCAGCGCCGGATCGGCAAGCGCCTTGTCGATTGGACCGCTGACCGTCTTGGCGGTGGCGACCCCGTTGACCAGCTGGATGTGGATCGATTCGGCCATCCAGCGCGCATCGGCCGGCAGGGCATCGCCCAGCTTCGAGGCCTGGAACAGCGTATCGATGCCGGAGAGATTTCCAGCCAGTGACGCGGTGGTGTTTTGCGAGCGCCAGTAGATTGCCTGTTTCGGCTTGTCCGCGTCCGGCTTGCCGCCGAAAAACCCTTTCAGGCGCACGTCGCGGACCATTTCCAGCTCATTGATGAAGACGCCGACCAGTTCCGTCACCGCTTCGTTGCCGTCGCGGTAAAGCGGATTCTGCGCGCCTGGATTGGCCCAAAGTTCTGCAAAGCCGTCCGGCTTGTTCCAGGCGGAGCTGACCTCACCGGCCATGGTTTCGATGTTGCCGGCAACCGCGGCGCCATACGCGCAGCGATAGGGATCATCCTTGCCGGCAAGTGCATCGGCGCCGTCGCCGTAAAGCACGAACTCAAGCGCGCCCAGCCCCTGCATGGCGACACTCTTGCCGGCCAGCTGTGCCGGATCGGTTGCGGTCGGATCCTTGGCCGACAGCGCCGCCTGCACCTGCTTCAGGCCGATGCTCTTGCGATCCGGCCAGAACAGCATGCGTTCCAGCCGGTTGTTCTCCTTGATCGGTCCGAAGCCGATGATTTCGGCCGACGACCAGGCATAGACGGTAGCGGAAAATTCGGCGCGTGCGGCATCGAGTTCCCCTTGCGAGGGCGCGACGCAGAGCTTGCGCATGGATCCGGTCAAGGTTTCAGCATGCTCGTGCAGGCTGGCATAGGCCGGGCGGACAAAGCCATCGATCGCCCGCTGGATGATGTCGGAGGCTTTGACCGCCGCCGACGCCGGGACACCGCCCAGCAAAGCCAGCGGAACAACGAGAAACAATGCAGAGCGCTTGAACATCACAGTGACTCCAGGAATTTGAGCAGCGCATAACGGTCGGCCGCGCTGGCCACGGCAAAGCGGTCGCGCGCTTTCTGCGCTTCGCCGCCATGCCACAGGATGGCCTCGGTCAGGCTGCGCGCGCGCCCGTCATGCAGGAAGAAAGAATTGCCGTTGACCGTCTCGGTCAGGCCGATGCCCCACAGCGGTGGCGTGCGCCATTCATTGCCCGTCGCATCGCCCACCGCCTGGCCATCAGCCAGATCAGGCCCCATGTCGTGCAGCAGGAAATCGGAATAGGGCCAGATCAACTGGAAGGCCTGCGCCTTGTTGGGCGTGCCGCGACGGGTGACGAATTTCGGTGTGTGGCAGGCAATGCAGCCGATCTCATAAAAGACCTTCTTGCCCGTAAGCACCGGCGGCGCGTCGAGGTCGCGGCGCGCCGGTACGGCCAGGTTCTGCGAATAGAAGGTGACGAGATCCATCACCGGCGGCGGCGCCTCGACCGGGCCGAGACGCAGCTGCACGCCGTTCGGCATGGCGAGGCATTTGGCTTGCGCCGCGGTGCAGTCGCCCCAGTGTTTCGGCTCTTCCGGCGTCGAGATGCCGATGTCGCCGGCAAAGGCGTCCGCCGCCTGCTGGCGGGTCGACGCGGTTTGCGCCTTCCAGCCGAAACGACCAAGCGTCAGTTCGCCGCTTGGGCCGTCGCGCACGATGTTCGGCCTGCCGGAAATGCCGTCACTGTTGCGGTCGTCCGGGTCGGCGCGAGCAAGAATGTCCGCCGGTGCGATCTGTTCGATCAGGCCAAGGCCGACCATCGGCGGCGTCAGGCGCGGCGACAGCGTGGTGCGCGGATCGAGCGGTCCATAGGCAGGATCGACGACCGAATAGCTTGGTTTGCGCAAGGAAATAGCGGTGCCGTCCGCCAGCATCACCTGCCGTTCCTGATAGTCGACATGCATCCGGCCTTCGCCGCGCAGGCCGGGGACGGCCAGTTCCTGCAATTGCGTGCCGTAGACCGGGTCGCGGAAATTGAGCACCTTATGGTCGGCAAGCTCGGCTTTCTCCTCCTCGCTGCTTGCCTCGCGGGCCAGCCGCAGGAACATCGACGTCGTGCCGGTGTCGCCTTGCGGCGGACGGCCGCGGCCATCCTTCAGATGACAGTTCTGGCAGGCGCGTTCGTTGAACAGCGGGCCGAGCCCATCCGACGCCTGCGTCGAGGATGGCGACGACACCCAGTTCTTGCGGAAAAGCGCATTGCCGAGCTTGAAGTCGCCCTCTTCCTCGAAGGTGATGTTGGCCGAGGGTTGCGAGAAGGAATCGCGGTTGACGTCTTTTCTGGACGTGCCGGCGCCGCCTTGCATCAGTTCGAATTGCTCGGGTTTGGAAAAATCAGTGGTCGGCCTGGTGATGGCGGTGACGCGCGCCTGATCCTTGGGATTGAGGTCGGTGCGCGTGGTGGCGAGGCCGGCAGGCTGAAGGTCACCGGCCATCGCGGAAGAGGTGAGCGCCACCACGAGGATGACACAGCGCCGACGCGCCAATCTGGCCGGCGTCTTCTCGAGGTGCGGCGAGCCATCGGCCCGCCGCGAGCGGCGCACGAACTCTAGCAGGCGCCGCATTCCCGCATGCCCTTTACTCCGCCTCGTCCGCCGATGCGGCGTTGAGCTGGCCGTATTTTTCCTCGCCGATCGAGGCGAGCAGGTCGAGCTGCGTCTCGAGGAAATCGATATGACCTTCCTCGTCAGTCAGCAATTCCTCGAACAATTTCATGGTCACGTAGTCACCCGCTTCCTCGCAGATCTCGCGCGAACGCTTGTATGCGGTGCGCGCGTCATACTCGCCAGCGAGATCGGATTCGAGCACTTCCTTGACGTTCTGCCCGATGCGCAGCGGCGCCAGCGACTGCAGGTTCGGATGGCCTTCAAGGAAGATGATCCGGGCCACGAGCTTGTCGGCATGGTGCATCTCCTCGATCGATTCCGCCCGCTCCTTCTTGGCCAGCCTGGCGTATCCCCAGTCCTCCAGCAGACGAAAATGCACCCAGTACTGATTGACGGCGCCGAGTTCCAGAAAAAGGGCCTCGTTAAGCCGCTCGATGACCTGCGGATCGCCTTTCATGATTTCTGCTCCCGTATTGGACGCGCAGGCCTCTGACGCGATCCAGATGTGAAACGATATCCACGTCGCTCGCCTCCGAGCGGGCGTGGTAATTTTCGGTGACCCGAATGATCGTTTCGACCACATTTGGGAAGCAGCCGCAACAGCGACCGCGCTTTTGCATGGCGTGATAGATCTTCGCCGGCACGATCAGCTGCCAGGGATCCTGGTCCAGCAGCCCGATGATCGTCTGCTCGATCTCCTTCTCCGTGATGATGTTGCAATGGCAGATCAGCATTAGTTTGCTCTGGCTGACGGCGCCTCCCGCGCCGTGTGGCTGCATTTACCCTGACGGCGCTTACTTGAACACCTTGTCGGGTGCGTCGAGGCTGTCGGAGCCCTCGAAGGCGATGGCGTTAAGCTTGAGAGTGCCAACGGCGCGTTCGATCGACTTGGTCTGGTCGATCAGTGCGTCGATCGCTGCCTGTACGGTGGCATTGCCTTGCGTGTTGCCCTCGGCGATCTGCTGGTCATAAGCCTCGCCCGCCAGTGCGCGCGCCTTGATCGCCTCCATCTTGGCGGCGGTGACATCGAGCTTGTCCGACAGTTCCTTGTCGATCGCCGGATCGGCTGCCTTCACCATATCGGCCACCGAGGGACCCGCAACGACGGTGCCGTCGAGCCTGGTATAGCTCGCATGATAGGCGGCGCGAATGCCGATGGCGTCGTAGAGATGCGAGTTGTAGGTGTTGTCGGAGAAGCAGTCCTGCTCCTCTTCCGGGTCATGCAGCAGCAGGCCGAGCTTCATGCGCTCGCCGGCCAGTTCGCCATAGGACAGCGAGCCCATGCCGGTGAAGATGATCGAGATGGCGGTGTTCGGCTCGCCATCGACGAGGTTTTTGCGTGCGGCGCCGTCCTCCTTCCAGTCATTGACCATCCTCTGCAAGTCGGAGACCAGAAGGTCAGTCGCCGATTTCAGATACTGGGCGCGGCGGTCGCAATTGCCGCCGGTGCAGTTCTTGAGATCATAGTCCGTGTAGGGCCGCTCGCCGGCGCCCGGGCCGGTGCCATGCAGATCCTGGCCCCAGAGCAGGAATTCGATGGCGTGATAGCCGGTGGCGACGTTGGCTTCGATGCCGCCGGCTTGCTGCAGCGTGCCGGACAGGAATTCCGGCGAAAGCTTCGAGGCATCGACCTTCTTGCCGTTGATCTCGATCTCCTTGTTGGCGATCACATTGGCCGTATAGAGCGAATTCGCGTCCGATTCGGTGCCGTAGCTCTTGGCGACGTAGTCGATCAGGCCTTCGTCCAGCGGCCAGGAATTCACCTCGCCTTCCCAGTCATCGACGATCTTGTTGCCGAAACGATAGACCTCGGTCTGCTGGTAAGGCACACGCGATGCCTTCCATGCCTCTCGGGCAGCGTTGAGGGTTTCCACCGATGGCGTGGCGAGCAGCGCGTCGACCGCCTTGTCGAGTGCCTGCGCGGTGGTCAGCGAATCCTCGTACTTGGCCAGCGCGATGTCGGAATAGGTCTTGATGACCGCCTTCACGTCGGCTTCCGCCTTTGCCGGCAACACGAAAACCGCCGCCGTCAGCAGGGCCGTGGCGCCGATCGCGGCAAGCCTGCCGCCATATCGTGCTGTCATAATCGCTCTCCAGTTTCTCGGAATTTCTGTAAACGGCGCGCGCGGCAACGGGCGCCACGCCATAGGCATGCCATTGGGCGCAAGAGATGCCACGCCATCGCGCGGTTCGCGGAAGAAAGACACCAAAATGCCTCCAATCGAAAGGGTTCAAGGCCCAGACATTAAAGGGATGCGCTGACGCGCGAGCTTCCATAAAGCTGCGACATCGTCGGATGTCAATGACAATCCGCAAGAAAAGTCAATTGAAACAACAGTTTAGAATTATTCTAAACTACAACTGTCAACTTTACGCCTCTTCCTGCACCGGTCTTGCAACTGAACTGTACGATTGACAGCCGCCATTCCGGGTGCGACCCGCAAAAGCTCTCTTGCGGCGGCGCCAGACAATTGCCACTTGGCGAGACATCCTAGGATAGAAGCGGATTGGAATGCGATGAAGAACGGTGTGGTCATTGTCGGCGCGGGTCATGCGGGCGTGCAAGCGGCCGCCAGTCTGCGCGAGGACGGCTATGACGGTCCGGTGATCCTCGTCGGTGACGAGAACGAGCTGCCATACCACAAGCCGCCGCTGTCGAAGACCTTCATCAAGGATGCCGAGGCCAAACCTCAACCCCTGCGTGGCGAGGCCTTCTACACCGGCAGTGCCATCGACTACCGGCCGGGCGTCAGGATCGATCGCATCGATGCCGGACGCCGCAGCCTGGAGATATCAGGCGGTGGCGCGCTTGCCTTCGACCACCTGATCCTGGCGACCGGCTCGCGCCCGCGCACCCTGCCGTTGCCCGGCTCGGACCTGTCCGGCGTGCTGTCGCTGCGCTCGCTGGCCGATGCGCGGCTGATCCGCGAGCTCAGCGCACAGAGCGACGAGGTCGTCATCCTCGGCGGCGGTTTTATCGGGCTGGAGATCGCCGCGACGCTGAGGGCCGCCGGCCGCACGGTGACAGTTGTGGAAGCGGTCGACCGGCTGCTCGGCCGCGCCGTTGCGCCGGTCGTGGCGAGCCATGTCCGGCAACGGCTGGAAGCGACAGGCGTGCGCATCCTCACCGGCACCTCGATCGCCAGGCTCGAAGGCGAAAACGGCCATGTGGTGGCTGCGATCACCTCGTCAGGCGAAAGGCTGCCGGCGCGTATGGTCATTGTCGGCATCGGCGCCGTGCCGAATGTCGAACTGGCGCAGGCCGCAGGCCTCAGCATCGCCAACGGCATCCGCGTCGATCACCAAATGCGCACTTCGGTGCCGGAGATTCTCGCCATTGGCGACGCCGCCTCTTACCGACACTGGTTCACCGGCGGCGACGTGCGGCTGGAATCGGTGCAGAACGCCACCGACCAGGCGCGGCTTGCCGCGCGCACGATATCAGGCCATGCCGACGCCTATTCGGCGGTGCCGTGGTTCTGGTCCGATATCGGCGACATGAAGCTGCAGATGGTCGGCCTGACCGCCGGCGGCGACAGCCATGTCGTGCTGGGTGACCTGCCCGACAACAAGTTCTCGATCTACCACTATGCCGGCGACCGGCTGCTCGGCATAGAATCCGTCAATCGTCCCGGCGACCACATGCTTGGCCGCAAAATGCTCGGCGCCGGCTTCTCGCCGACGCCGGAAACGGTGGCCATGGGTCCCGAAGGGCTAAAGGCGGCACTGGCCGCGTTTCAGCAGAATGAACCGACGAGAGCTGCGGGTTAGCAGGATACCTACCCTCCCCCTCGTGGGGAGGGTCGATGCGAAGCATCGGGGTGGGGTCTGCGCGAGGCCCCCCACCCGGACCTCCGGTCCGACCTCCCCACAGGTGGGAGGTAGGGGTTTGCGCTACGCGGCGCAGACTTCGCGGATCGAGCTTTCCAGGATGTCGAGCGCCTCGTTCATGACGCTGTCCTGGATGGTGATCGGCGCGAGGAAGCGGATGACGTTGCCGTAGACGCCGCAGGTCAAGAGGATCAGGCCCTTGTCGAGTGCCTTCAGCCGGATCGCGTTGGCGATCTCGGCCGATGGCAGGCCCTTCTTGACGTCGTTGAACTCGACGGCGTTCATGAAGCCGAGCCCCCTGATGTCGACGATCTCGGGCACGTCGTCGCGGATCGACTGCAGCCGCTGCTTCAGCCTCGCACCCAGCGTGTTGGCGCGGTCGCACAGCTTTTCCTCGTCGATCACGTCGAGCACGGCGTGTGCCGCGGCGACACCGATCGGGCTACCGCCATAAGTGCCGCCGAGCCCACCGGGGCCAGGCGCATCCATGATTTCGGCGCGGCCGGTGACCGCGGCCAGCGGGAAACCGCCGGCCAGGCTCTTGGCCATGGTGGTGATGTCGGCGGCCACCTCATGGTGATCCATCGCGAACATCTTGCCGGTGCGGGCAAAGCCGGTCTGCACTTCATCGGCGATCAGCAGCATGCCGTGCTGGTCGCAAAGCTTGCGCAGCGCAACCAGGAAGTCACGCGGCGCCTCGTAGAAGCCGCCCTCGCCCTGAACCGGCTCGATGATGATGGCGGCGACGCGGGCCGGGTCGACATCGGCCTTGAACAGCCGGTCGAGTGCGGCCAGCGAATCGGCGACCGAAACGCCGTGCAGCGGCACCGGGAACGGAGCGTGGTAGACGTCGCCCGGCATGGCGCCGAAGCCGACCTTGTAGGGCACGACCTTGCCGGTCAGCGCCATGCCCATGAAGGTGCGGCCATGGAAGCCGCCGGCGAAGGCGATGACCGCCGGGCGGCCGGTGGCGTTGCGGGCGATCTTGATGGCGTTCTCGACCGCCTCGGCGCCGGTGGTGACGAAGATCGTCTTCTTCTCGAACTTGCCGGGCAACATGCCGTTCAGCCGTTCGGCCAGCCGCACATAGCTCTCATAGGGCACCACCTGGTGGCAGGTGTGGGTGAAGCGGTCGAGCTGCGCCTTGACCGCCTCGATCACCTTGGGGTGGCGATGACCGGTGTTGACGACGGCGATACCCGACGAGAAATCGATGTAGCGGCGGCCTTCGACATCCCAGATCTCCGAATTCTCAGCCCTGTCGGCATAGATCTGCGTGGTCATGCCGACGCCGCGCGAGATCGACTGGTTCTTGCGTTCGGAAATGGCTGAATTCTTCATGATATCCTCATCGGGCCGGCGCCCGTTCTTGTTTGATGCCGCTGACACGTCTTCTGACCTTATTTCACGTTTTCCTCAAGTCGGCACCACCGGTAGGCGATTGGGCCTGCGATCCCGGCGCCACCTTAACCAGTCGCCCGATACGCGTATGAGAGAGGT
This sequence comes from Mesorhizobium loti, assembly GCF_003148495.1. Lineage (GTDB taxonomy): Bacteria > Pseudomonadota > Alphaproteobacteria > Rhizobiales > Rhizobiaceae > Mesorhizobium > Mesorhizobium loti. The sequence goes on along the minus strand of NZ_QGGH01000004.1, from coordinate 393,761 downwards.
TTTCTTTTTCAAGGGATCGACTATCTTTCAGACGTCCGCGAGGCATCGCGATCAGCGAGCGGCCTACGGCTGGGGGAGCCCATGAGCAGGAACGCGACATCGTCCGTCTCGCCGCCATCGGTCAAAACCTCCAGCCTTTTGTCTTTTCCAACCGCCCCGGCGCTTTTCGCCTGCACGGTTGCCCTTCTGCTGACCGGCTGCCAGAAGCAGGAAGCGGCAGCAAAGAAACTGCCCATCATGGTGCGCACCGAAACCGTGGCGATGGCCGACTATGCGCCAAGAACCTCGCTGACAGGGGTGATCGCTGCCCGCACGCTGAACAATCTGTCGTTCCGGGTCGGTGGCCGCGTCGCGGAGCGGCTCGTCGATGTCGGCCAGCATGTCGACCCAGGTGCGGTGCTAGCCCGCATCGACCCGCAGGAGCAGGAATCCGATCTGCGCTCCGCACAGGCCGATCTCGACGCGGCACAAGCGCAACTGACCCAGTCCGCCGCTGCCTTCGAGCGGCAGAAGACACTGCTTGCCCAAGGCTTCACCACCCGGCGCGACTATGACGCTGCCGATCAGGCGCTGAAGGTGGCGCAAGGCAGTGTCGACGCCACGCAGAGTGCGTTGACCAATGCTCAGCAAAACCTCTCCTTCACCGAACTCAAGGCGGGGGCCGCGGGCGTGATCACGGCCCGCCAGGTCGAAGCCGGCCAGGTGGTGCAGGCGGCGCAAACCGTCTTCACCGTTGCCGAGGACGGTGATCGCGACGCGGTGTTCAACGTGCAGGAGACGCTGGTTGCCAAGGCGCCGGCATCTCCTGCGGTAACGATCACGCTGTTGTCCGATCCGCAAATCAGGGCGACGGGTCAGGTGCGCGAAATCTCACCGGCGGTCGATCCGGCTTCGGGCTCGGTCCGGGTCAAGGTCGCCATTCCCGATACGCCCACCGGCATGCCGCTGGGAGCAGCCGTCATCGGCTCGGTCAGCGCCAGGTCGGCGAAGGCGATCCTGCTGCCCTGGCAGGCGCTGACGTCCAGCGCCGGCAAGCCGGCGGTCTGGATCGTCGACCCATCGACCAAGGCAGTGACGGTGATGCCGGTCGAGGTGCTGGCGTTCGACTCGGGCACGGTCGTGATCGCCAGCGGGCTGAACGAAGGCCAAAGCGTCGTCACCGCAGGCGGACAATTGCTCAGCTCCGGACAAACGATCGAAATATCGGGAGCGAGCCAATGAGCCGGCTGCCACGCATCCTGCTCGGCGTGCTTATGCTCGGCACGCTCGCGTCCTGCTCGAAGTCCGATGAAAAGCCGCCCGAGATCATCCGGCCGGTGCTGTCGATGGTGATCGAGCCACTCACCACCCAGGTCTTCGGCTTCGCCGGTTCAGTCGAACCGCAGGTCAGCGCCGACCTTGCCTTCCGCCTGCTTGGTCGGGTCGTCTCGCGCGACGTCAATGTCGGCGACATCGTAAGCAAGGGCACGACCATCGCCGCGCTTGATCCGACCGCGCTGGAGCTGGCCGTCCAAGCGGCCAAGGCCGAGCTCTCCAATGCCGAGGCGCAGTTCGCCAACGCCGCCGCCAGCGAGGAGCGCCAGCGCCAGCTGCTAGCCTCCGCCAACACATCGCAGGCCGTCTTCGATGCCGCGCAGCAGGCAAGGAAAGCGGCGGAAGCCAGTGTCGAACGGGCCAAGGCTTCGCTGGCCAAGTCGCAGGAACAGCTGGGTTACGCTCGCCTGTTTTCGGATTTCGACGGCGTTGTCACCGCCGTCGGTGCCGAAGTTGGCCAGACGGTTTCGCCCGGCCAGACGGTCGTCACCGTGGCGCGCTCGGACCTGCGCGAGGCGGTGGTCGACATTCCCGACCAATTGACCGGCGACCTCGCGACCGGCACGCCGTTCCAGGTCATCCTGCAATCGCTACCGACAATCCAGACAGAGGCGAAGCTGCGCGAGATCGCGCCGCAATCCGAGGGTTCGACCCGCACGCGGCGCGTCAAGCTGACGTTGACCGATCCGCCGCAGGCCTTCAGGCTCGGCTCGACGGTGACGGCGACCCGCATGACCAAGGTTGTGCCGAAGATAGAGCTGCCCATGTCGGCGCTGCTCGAAAAGGATGGTGCCGAAAAAGTATGGATCGTCGACCCGCAGACATCGAGTGTGAGCGCGCGCGACATCAAGGTCGCGTCGAAGAATGGCGGCACGTTCACGGTGGCCGGAGGGCTTGAAGCCGGCATGCGCGTGGTCACGGCGGGCGTCCACAGCCTGAGCGAAGGTCAAAAGGTGAAAGTGTCCGAGGGAGGGGCCTCATGAAGGGCTTCAATCTCTCCGACTGGGCACTCAACCACCGCTCCCTGGTCTGGTACTTCATGCTGGTCTTCGTCGTGGCCGGCGTGTTCTCCTATCTCAACCTCGGCCGCGAGGAAGATCCGGCCTTCACCATCAAGACAATGATCATCCAGGCCAACTGGCCTGGAGCCTCGGTCAACGAGACGCTGCGTCAGGTGACCGACCGCATCGAGAAGAAGCTCGAGGAGCTCGACAGCCTCGATTACACCAAATCGGTCACCACCGCCGGCCAGACCGTCATCTTCATCAACCTGAAGGATACCACCAAGGCGCGCGATGTCGTGCCGAACTGGATTCAGGTGCGCAACATGGTCAACGATATCAAGGCGCAGTTCCCGCAAGGCGTGCAGGGACCGTTCTTCAACGACCGCTTCGGCGACGTCTACGGCAACATCTATGCCTTCACGTCGGACGGGCTGACGCCGCGCCAGCTGCGCGACTATGTCGAGGATGTCCGCACAAAGATCCTGACCGTACCGAATGCCGGCAAGGTGGATCTGGTCGGCGCCCAGGACGAGGCGATCTATCTCGAATTCTCGACCCGCCAGATCGCGGCCCTTGGCCTCAACCAGCAAGCGATTGTCGCCAGCCTGCAAGCGCAGAACGCGATCACGCCGTCCGGCGTCATCCAGTCCGGCCCGGAGCGCATCAGCGTGCGCGTCGGCGGCCAGTTCACCTCCGAGGACAGCCTTCGCGCCATCAATCTGCGCGTCAATGACCGCTTCTTCCGGCTGAGCGATGTCGCCACCATCACCCGCGGCTATGTCGATCCGCCGGCGGCGCTGTTCCGCTTCAACGGCCAGGATGCGATCGGACTCGCCATCGGCATGAAACCCAACGCCAATCTGCTCAAATTCGGCGAGGCGCTGCACCAGGAGATGAACAAGGTGCTGGCCGACCTGCCGGTCGGCGTCGGTGTGCATCTGGTCGCAGACCAGCCGGTCATCGTCGAGGAGGCAGTCTCGGGCTTTACGCGCGCGCTGTTCGAGGCGGTGGCGATCGTGCTCGCGGTGTCCTTCATCAGCCTCGGCATGCGCGCCGGCTTCGTCGTGGCGCTGTCGATCCCGCTGGTGCTGGCCATCACCTTCACCGTCATGGAATATCTCGGGATATCGTTGCAGCGCATTTCGCTCGGCGCGCTGATCATCGCGCTCGGCCTCCTGGTCGACGACGCCATGATCGCGGTCGAGATGATGGTGGCGCGGCTGGAGGTCGGCGACAATCTGCGCAAAGCGGCGACCTATGTTTACACCTCGACCGCCTTCCCGATGCTGACCGGTACGCTGGTGACGGTCGCCGGCTTCATCCCGATCGGCCTCAACAACAGTGCGGCCGGTGAATACACCTTCACCCTGTTCGTCGTCATCGCCGTGTCGCTGCTGGTGTCATGGATCGTGGCGGTGCTGTTCGCGCCGCTGCTAGGCGTCACCATCTTGCCGGCAACGATGAAGACGAAGCATCACGACCAGCCCGGCCGCCTCACCTCGCTGTTCAGGCGCGTGCTTGTCGGCTCGGTGCGCCATCACTGGCTGACCATCATCGCCACGGTGCTGTTGTTTGCCGGCTCGATCGCCGGCTTCGGCCTGGTACAGCAGCAGTTCTTTCCACCATCGGACCGGCCGGAGCTGATCGTCGACTGGAACCTGCCGCAGAACTCATCGATCGCCGAGACGCGCGACCAGATGGAGCGGTTCGAGCAGCGGGCGCTGGTCGGCAATCCCGACATCGACCATTTCTCGTCCTATATCGGCCAGGGCGCGGTGCGCTTCGTGCTGGCCTATGACGTGCAGCCGGCCAACCCCTATTTCGGCCAGACCGTTATCGTCACCAAGAGCATCGAAGCTCGCAACCGGGTGAAGCCGGCTCTGGAGAAGCTGCTGCGCGAGGAATTCGTCGGCACCGACGCCTTCGTCAAGCCGCTAGAGCTCGGACCGCCGGTCGGCCGGCCGGTGCAATATCGTGTCGGCGGTCCCGACATCCAGACGGTGCGCGGGCTGGCGCAGCAATTCGCCGGTATCATTTCCGCCAACCCCAAGCTTGCCGCGCCGACCTTCGACTGGAACGAGCCGCAACGCGTGCTGAGGGTCGACGTGCTGCAGGACAAGGCACGCCAGCTTGGCATCACCTCTTCCGACATCGCCAGCGCGCTCAACAGCACCGTCGGCGGCGCTACCATCACGCAAGTGCGTGACGCCACCTATTTGATCAATGTCGTGGCGCGCTCACGTGGGTCCGAACGCGGCTCGATCGAAACGTTGCAGAACATGCAACTGCCGACCAGCACCGGCGAGGCCATTCCGCTCGCGGCCGTCGCCAACTTCCGCTACGATCTGGAGCAACCGACAGTGTGGCGGCGCGACCGTATTCCGACGATCACCGTGCGGGCCGGCCTGGTCGGTGACGTGCTGCCGGCCACGGTCGTCAACGAACTGAAACCATCGGTCGATGCCTTCATCGCCAAGCTGCCGCCGGGCTATTCCATCGAGACCGCCGGCTCGGTCGAGGAAAGCGGTAAAAGTCAGGGACCGATCGCCGCCGTGGTGCCGTTGATGCTGTTCGTCATGGCAACGATCCTGATGGTGCAGTTGCAAAGCTTCCAGCGCCTGTTCCTGGTCGTCGCCGTGGCGCCGCTCGGCCTGATCGGTGTGGTGGCCGCGCTGGTGCCGAGCGGGGCGCCGCTTGGGTTCGTCGCCATTCTCGGCGTGCTGGCGCTGATCGGCATCCTGATCCGCAACTCGGTCATCCTGATCGTGCAGATCGAGGATCTTGTCCGGGAGGGCAAGGATCGCTGGGCTGCCGTCATCGAGGCCACCGAACACCGCATGCGGCCGATCGCCCTGACGGCGGCGGCCGCCAGCCTGGCGTTGATCCCGATCGCGCGCGAAGTGTTCTGGGGGCCGATGGCCTATGCCATGATGGGTGGCATCATCGCCGGCACGGCGATCACGCTGCTGTTCCTGCCGGCGCTTTATGTGACGTGGTTCAGGATCAAGGAGCCGAAAGCCCAGGAAGAGCCACCCGTGGAGAGCGGCGAACCGGTGCAAGCTCAGACTTAAGGCTTTGCCGGGTCATTCGTTGTCGTTGGAGGGTACGGGGCGTGACTTGGCGCGTTGCCACGGTGACGATTTGGAACTACGCCGAGCACGCCAACCTTTCGGCAAATCGGCCAACTCCAGGATGGTTTCATCCAGTTGAACCACCTCTTGCAGGCCTACGAGCATTATCTCGCGTTCATCCCAATCTCGAGTATCGCTGCTGTAGAATTGCTAACTGCCACCTTCGTCGTTGTAGCTGTCGTCGTCATCATCTTCATGCACAACGTATGCGATCCAGTCGCCACGTCTAAATAGGCTCTTGTCCGATAATACCGCGAGGTTGGGCGGATCCGCAAACTTCCATTCCTCCATCGGAATCCCTGAAAACGGTTGGTTCTGCACACAGGACGACGAATTCAGGCGGTTCTCACAAACCCGTCGCTCGCTCTCAGCAGGTTGCGCGTATAGTCCTTGGTCACGCGACGCTCGACAAGGTCGGCCGCCGCCAGATTCTCCACCGCCTCGCCGCTTTGCATCACCATCAGCCGTTCGCACATATGGGTGATGATGGCGAGGTCGTGGCTGACCATGAGGAAGGTCAGTTTGCGCCGCCGGCGGATCTCTTCCAGCAGATTGAGCACCTCCGCCTGCACCGAGGCGTCGAGCGCCGAGGTCGGCTCGTCGAGCAGCAGGATCGACGGTTCGAGGATCAAGGCGCGCGCGATGGCCACGCGCTGGCGTTGGCCGCCCGACAATTGGTGCGAGTAGCGGAAGCGAAAACCGTTGCCGAGGCCGACCTCGTCGAGCGCCCGCTGGATGCGCTTTTCGCCATCGGCAAAGCCATGGATCGCAAGCGGCTCCTGCAGCAGGCGGTCGACGGTCTGGCGTGGGTGCAGCGAACCGTACGGATCCTGGAAGACCATCTGCACTTCGCGGTAGAAAGCCTTGTCGCGGCGGGTGCCGAGCGTCTTGCCATTGACGGTGATGCTGCCCGATGCGACCGGCGCGAGGCCGGCGATGGCCCTGAGCAGCGTCGATTTGCCGGAGCCGGATTCGCCGACCAGGCCGAAAGATTCGCCCGGCTGCACGTCGAGGCTGACGCCCTTCAGCGCGCGAAAACGGTCGAAGATCACTTCCAGCCTGTCGACGGCAATCGCAGAAGTCATGCCGCCCACTCCGGCTTGCGATCGAGCACCGGCAGCGGGTGACGGTCGGCGCCGATCTTGGGCATGCAGTTGAGCAGGCCGCGCGTGTAGGGATGCTGGGCGCGGCCGAGTTCGGAGGCCTTGAGCTGCTCGACCACCTTGCCGGCATACATGACGATGACGCGGTCGCAGAAGGACGAGACCAGGCGCAGATCGTGCGAGATGAAGATCAGCCCCATGCCGCGCTCGCTGACCAGCCGGTCGAGGATGCCGAGCACGTCGAGCTGCACGGTGACATCGAGCGCCGAGGTCGGCTCGTCGGCAATCATCATTTCCGGTCCTGCGATCAGCATCATGGCGATCATGGCGCGCTGGCCCATGCCGCCCGACACTTCATGGGGATGCAGGTCGAAGACGCGGGCCGGGTCACGGATCTGCACCGCCTCCAGCATTGCCAGCGCGCGGTCGCGCGCCTCGGCTTTGCCGACCATTTCATGGGTGCGCAGAGTCTCGACGATCTGGCGGCCGATGCTCATTACAGGGTCGAGCGAGTATTTCGGATCCTGCAGGATCATGGCGATGCGTTTGCCGCGCAGCTTCCGGCGTTCGCGTGGCGATGCGGCCAGCAGGTCGATGCCGTCGAAGGCGAGCTTGTTGGCCGATATCCGCGCCTGCGGCGGCGTCAGGCCCATGATGGCGCGGCCGGTCTGCGATTTGCCGGAGCCGGATTCGCCGACGATGCCGAGCCGTTCGCGGCCGAGCGAGAAGGAGACGCCGCGCACCGCCTCGATCAACCCGGTGCGGGTCGGGAAACTGACGCGCAGATCGTCGACGTCGAGAAGCGTCTTTGTCTCCCCGCTCATTGGTCGCCGCTCCGCGGATCGAGCGCGTCGCGCAGGCCATCGCCGAGCAGGTTGAAGCCGAGGCTGACGATCAGGATGGCGAAGCCCGGCGCACCGGCCACCCACCATTGGTCGAGCACGAAGCGACGCCCCGAAGCGATCATGGTGCCCCATTCCGGCAGCGGAGGCTGCGCGCCAAGACCGAGGAAACCGAGGCCCGCGGCGGTGAGGATGATGCCGGCCATGTCGAGCGTCACCCGGATGATCAGCGAGGAAATGCAGAGGGGCATGATGTGGCGCAATACGATGCGGAAGGGCGAGGCGCCCATCAATTGCACCGCCTTGATGTAGTCGGAATTGCGCACCGTCAGCGTCTCTGCTCGCGCGATGCGCGCGTAAGGCGGCCACGAGGTGATGGCGATGGCCAACACCGCATTCTCGATACCGGGTCCGAGTGCGGCGACGAAGGCGAGCGCCAGGATCAACTTGGGGAAGGCGAGGAAAATGTCCGTGATGCGCATCAGGACGGCGTCGGTCCAGCCGCCGGCATAGCCGGCAACGGTGCCGACCAGAAGGCCGATGGGTGCGGCGATGATGGCGACCAGGATGACCACATAAAGCGTCCAGCGCGAGCCGTAGAGAATGCGCGAAAGGATATCGCGGCCGAGATCGTCAGTGCCGAACCAATGCTCGGCGCTCGGCGCCAGCAGACGTGCGTTCTTCAGATCGCCGAATGTCGGCGAATAAGGTGCCAGCACGCCGGCAAGCGCGGCAACGACCAGCAGGGCAATGATGATGAGCAGGCCGAGAAACGCCAGCCGGTTGGCGGAAAAGCGCCGCCACGCCACATAGGCGCGGCCGAGCCTTGCCTGCATGCGCGAGGCCGGCCGCTCACTGAGCAGCCAATCGCGACGGCTCTGGATGGTCTCGACGCTCATGCGGACTTCGTCCTCGGATCGAGCACCCGGTAGAGCAGGTCGGAGAGAAGGTTGATGGCGATGAAGACCGAGCCGATGACGATGGTGCCGCCGAGCACGGCATTCATGTCGGCGTTCTGCAGCGAGTTGGTGATGTAGAGCCCGATGCCCGGCCACGAGAAGACGGTTTCCGTGAGCACCGAGCCTTCGAGCAGCCCGGCATAGGAGAGCGCGATCACCGTCACCATCGGCACCGCCGCGTTGCGCAAAGCGTGGCCCCAGATGATGCGGGTTTCCGACAGGCCCTTGGCGCGCGCCGCGACGATGTACTCCTGCGTCAACTCGTTGAGCATGAACGAGCGTGTCATGCGACTGATATAGGCAAGCGAGAAATAACCGAGCAGCGAGGCCGGCAGGATGATGTGGCGGAAGGCGTCGTAAAAGACGTCCCACTGCCCCTGCATCGCGGAGTCGAGAAGGTAGAAGCCGGTGATCGGCGTGAAGGTGTATTCGTAGACGACGTCGAGCCTCGCCGGGAAGGCGACCCATTGCAGCTTGGCGTAAAACAGGACCAGTGCCAGCAGCCCGAGCCAGAAGATCGGCACGGAATAGCCGATCAGGCCGATGACGCGCACTATCTGGTCGATGAGGCTGCCGCGCCTGACCGCGGCCAGCACGCCAAGCGGCACGCCGAACAGCGCACCGATCAGCGTCCCCAGCGTCGCCAGTTCCGTCGTTGCCGGCAACGCTCGGCGAATGTCGGTCATGACAGGATTGGTGGTCAGCACCGAAATGCCGAAATCACCGCTCAGCGCATTTTTGACATAGATATAGAACTGCTCGATCAGCGGCAGGTCGAGACCCATTTCGCGGCGCGTACGCTCGACGACATTGGCCGGCGCCCGGTCGCCGAGCACCGCCAGCACCGGGTCGATCGGGATGACACGGCCGATGAAGAAGGTCACCGCGAGAAGACCAAGATAGGTCGTTATCGCGATGACCAGGAAACGGCCGAGCGATGATGCAATGGCGACGGCGCGGGCGCTGCCGCGCCCCGCCTCGTTTTCAACCGCGCTCATGCGGCGCGTCCGCCGGCATCACTCCTTGGAGACCGGGCCGACGAAGTTGGTGTCGAAGCTCGGGCCAAGCGCGAAACCCTTGAGGTTCTTGCGCAGCCCAGCCACTTCCAATTGCTGATGGATGATGACGAAGGGGCTGGTGTCGAGGATTTTCTGCTGCAGATCCTTGTAAATGTCGGCGCGCTTGCCCGAATCCTTCTCCAGCAGGGCCGCTTCGGTTTCCTTGGTCAGATCCGGAATGTCCCAGGCATTGCGCCAGGCCAGTGTGTGGGACTTGCCGGCATCCGAATTGTCCGGATTCGAGGCAAAGGTCTGGGCGTTTGAGTTCGGATCGAAGTAATCCTGGCCCCACTGGCCGATATAGATGTCGTGGTTGCGGGCGCGGTACTTGGTCAGCGTCTGCTTGCCGTCGCCGGGAATGATCTCCAGCTTGATGCCCGCCTGTCCCAGTGTCTGCTGAATCGATTCCGCCATGCCGGTGGTCGGCTGGCCGGTGCGTACATCCATGGTTACGCTGAAGCCATCCGGCAAGCCGGCTTTAGCCAACAGTTCCTTGGCCTTGGCGACGTCGAGCTTGAAGGGATTACTGTCCATGGCGCCGAGAACGCCCTTGGACAGGAAAGTCTGGTGGATCTCGCCGATGCCCTTGAGGATGGTCGTGCTCAGCGCGTCATAGTCGACCAGATATTTGAACGCCTGGCGTACTTCGGGCTTGGCGAGGTTCGCGTTCTTTTGGTTGAGGCTGATGTAGTAGACCGTGCCCTTCGGCGCGCTGGTCGTGGTGAGGCCAGCGTTCTTGGCGATGGCGTCAAGGTCGTTCGGCTCGAGATTGCGGGCAACGTCGATATCGCCGGCTTCGAGCGCCAGGCGCTGGCCCGAGCTTTCCTTCATGTTGCGATAGATGACGCGGGCAAGCTTGGCCTTTTCGCCGTAGTAATTGTCGTTACGCTCGAGAACGACAGCCTCGTTGGCGCGCCATTCGCGCAGCTTGAAGACACCAGAGCCGGCATAGCCGGTCTTCAGCCAGGCATTGCCGAAGTCATTGTCCCACTTGTAGTCGGCGCTTGGCGTGACCGCAGCGATATGTTCCTTGACCACCTTGGCGTCGACCACCGAAGCGACCGTTGCCGACAGGCAGTTCAGAACGAAGCTCGGCGCATAGGCCTTGTCGACGGTGAACTGGAAGGTGCCGTCGTCGACCGCCTTGGCCTTTTCGGTGACGTTGTCGCCGCTGATGCCGAACTGGCCGATGATGAAGGCCGGGCTCTTGTCCAGCTTGATGACGCGCTCGAACGACCAGGCGACGTCGGCCGCGGTGATCGGATTGCCGGAAGCGAATTTGAGGCCGGGCTTGAGCTTGAAGGTGTAGGTCAGGCCGTCGTCGGAGACGGTCCAGCTTTCGGCGAGGTCGCCCTTGACCTTGGAAGTGTCGCTGAGGTCGAGACGGACCAGCAGATCATAGGTGTTGCCGGTGACCTCGGCGGTCGACAGCTCGAACGCCTCGCCCGGATCCATGGAGATGATGTCGTCGATCGCGAAACCTTCGACCAGCGTATCGGCGGGCGTGACCGCGCCAGCCGGCGCGCCGGCCAGAAGCAGCGCGGACATGGCTGCACCCGCGAGCAAGAAGCGGGAGCGTAGAGCAAACTTTTCCATCATCATGGTGATTGTTCCCTGTTTTGTTGTTTGTTGACCTGAGTTCCCGGCTCAGGGTTGTGGAATTTTTTCGGGGCCTGGAGACGGCCCCTCTGATCTCTTACCGTTGCGGTTTTTGTCCAGTTGGTCAACACCATATCCGGCGGCCCCGTGGCGGGCAACGAGCATTTATACGACGGCTCATTGGGCCAGAAAGGCCGGTGGGGTGTCGACGCATAGGCCAGCCAATCGAGGCTGCCGATCGAGAAAAATCTACTAATTCCGGAGCTATTTCAGCACTGCGACCAGGTCGGCGTCAGGGAAGCAGGTAGCGGCCCGGCCGTTCTTGGCTTGCCATGTGCCGATCGAACGGCGGGTCTTGAAGCCGGGCAGGCCATCGGCGCTGCCGACATCATAGCCCTTGGCTTCCAGCGCGCGTTGCAGGGCGGCGATGTCCGAGCGGTGCAGCCCACCGACCGCGCCCCAGCTGCCGGCAAAATTCTGATCGCCATGGGCGATACGATCGGCGCCATGGCCGATGAACAGCGCGTAGAGGTCGCTGGTGTTGTATTCCTTCAGCACATAGAAATTCGGTGTGGCGATAAAGGCCGGGCCGCTGCGCCCGGCCGGCATCAGCAAAAATCCTTCGGCCTTCAGCTCACTGGCCGGAAACGGTTTTCCGCCAATACGCTTGATGCCCATTGCCGCCCATTCGGAGATTTTCTTGCCCTGGTCCGGACCTTCCAGCGCGCAGGAAACCGTCTCCGGCACGGTCACCTCGAAACCCCAGCCGCGGCCCTTCACCCAGCCATAATGGACGAGATAGTTGGCGATCGAGGCCAGCACGTCCGGCGTCGAGTTCCAAATGTCGACGCGGCCATCGCCGTCGAAATCGACGGCATGTTTCAGGAACGATGTCGGCATGAATTGTGGCTGGCCGAGCGCACCGGCCCAGGACGATTTCATCGCGCCGACAGGGGCCAGCCCGCGCTCGACCAGCTCGAGTGCCGCAAGCAGTTCGGTGCGGAAGAAATCCTTCTTGGTCGACATGAACGCCTTGGTGCCCAACACCTCGAAAGCGTCGTAAGGCATCTTCGCCGCGCCGAAGCCGGTCTCGCGGCCCCAGATCGCCAGCAGCACTTCGCCCGGCACACCATAGCGCTTTTCGATGGCCGAAAGTGTCCTGGCATTGGTGACTTCACGCGCGCGTCCGCCTGCCGTTACCGCGCCAACCGTCTTGTCGGCGAAATAGGCGCCGGGCGAGCCGAATTCGGCCTGGTGCTGTTTCTGCGGCGTGGTCGCCTTCTCGCCCGGCTTGACCAGGTCGGGCAGCTTCAGATTGGGCTTGATGCCATCGAAGGCGGCATCGAAGGTTTTTTTGGAAATGCCTTTCGCCTTGGCTTGCGGCCAGAGGTCGTTTTGCAGCCAGGCGCGGAACTGATCGTCGATCATTGCAGCGGAGGCGGGAGCGGCCCAAACCATCGCCGCAAAGACGAGGCAGGCAAAGACGAGGGCGGATTTCATAAAAGCAGGAATCATTTGCTTCTCCTGCCGGCCAATTGCGTCAAAACGCCGTCCGCGAGCGTAGCGCCGCGGCCAGCGTGCCTTCGTCGAGATAGTCGAGTTCACCGCCGACCGGCACGCCATGCGCAAGGCGCGTCACCTTGATGTCGAAGCCGGACAACTGGTCGGTGAGGTAATGCGCGGTCGTCTGGCCCTCCACCGTTGCGTTGACGGCAAGGATGATCTCCTTGACCTCGCCACCGGCGACGCGATCGACCAGTGAGCGCATGTTGAGCTGATCGGGGCCGATGCCGTCGAGCGGCGACAGCGTGCCGCCGAGCACGTGGTAGCGCACATTCATCGCCGCCGCGCGCTCCAGCGCCCACAGGTCCGAGACGTCCTCGACGACGATGATGGTGCCGGCATCACGGCGCGGATCGGTGCAGATCATGCAAGGGTCCGATGTATCGACATTGCCGCAGGTCGAGCAGATGCGCACCTTGTCGACCGCCTCGGCCATGGCGGCAGCCAGCGGCGACAGCAGCTGTTCCTTCTTCTTGATCAGATGCAGGGCGGCGCGCCTGGCCGAACGGGGACCCAACCCCGGCACCTTGGCCAGGAGCTGGATCAGGCGTTCGATCTCGGGACCGGCGATTCGCTTGGACATCGCTCTGATCTAGGATTTTTCAGCGCGCTTTGAAACAGCCCAGCACTGGATCCGCCATGTTGAATTGGCGGACCCTATGGAGTGCGATTCGTTCAGTTGGCTTCGAGCGGCCGGCCCTGGCTGACAATCATCGCGCCGATGGCGTCGGTGTTCTCAGGCGTCGACTGGAATCCCATCGACGCCTCTTGCGGCGCGTCCTCAACCGAGGAGATGACCCTTGTCCTTGCGTTCAAGGTTCCGCCAAAACGAGCGGCATCCGGTTCCTCCATCGGCTCCTGCATCGCCACCACCGTCGGCTCCTCCGAGACACGCGCGGATTTCGCGGTCGGCGCGGCGGCCGCGGTCACGTAGGTCTGTTGGGCAGGAGCGGATCGAACGGTTGTCGTCTTGGCCGGATGTGCCGGCTCGGCGGATGCGACCAGCGTCACCGGTGCGGCTGGCTTCTCCGGTGCCGCCGAGGCAATGGCGACCTGTGGCTCATCCGGCAGCGGCTGCCAGTTGCGGCCGCGCTTCTCATAGAAGGCATTGCCGCCGGCAACCATGGTGTAGTGCATGTTCTTGTAGGGGAAGCGCAGCCCGGCGGTGTGGAAATACATGGTGTTCTTGAGCTTGGCCTTGCGCTCGCCCTTGAGCACGGCATCGGCGGCTTCCTCGACATCGGGCATCGCCCGCGAATTCATCGACCTGGTCATGACGCCGGGCGCGAACTGCCCGGGCTCGCCCACCACCTGGCAGATGGTGCTGCCGTGGTTGCCGGAGCGCAGCCGGTTCATCACCACCGTGCCGACAGCGACCATGCCATCACGGCTTGAGCGGTTGGACTCGAAGAACATCGCCCGTTCCAGGCATTCCTTGTCCTTCGGCGTATGGCTGTAGGCCCGCGAGCTCAGGAAACTCGGCGTGATGGCGTCGGTCAGGCTGGCGACGGACATGCCGTGCGAAGTGGTCTGGCTGCAGGCAGCCAAAAACAGGGGTGAAATGACGGCGCCGAGCAACAGCGGCGTCTTCCATCGCGTGGAAATCAACAGGTAACCCTCTCACTTCGTGCCCGCCCCCAGGCTGCGGCAAGAATGAGACACTTTCGGGCAAAATGATGGCCAAAACGTTATTAACAACGCACTGTTGCCAAATTGGCACAATTTCGTGGCTTTCCAGATAGATCGAGCCATCATTTCACAAAAGCGATGACCGCTCTCTCTTTGTTTCGCCGCAATTGCCCAGGGAAAGCGCGACACGCTTTTCCCGGGAAAACCGCGTCACGTCTTTCCTGGAACCGGTCTATCGCCCGGCCGCAATCGCGGCCGGCTGGCCAGGCTCAAGCTCCTCAACCTTCTCCGAAAACAGGCCGCGCCGGAGGAACAGCGTCCGCGCGTCCCTGGCCGTCGGCGCGATCTTTGCCGGCCAGTCGCTTTCGATGAACTCGGCCTTGGTGAAGTCCGGGTTTGTCTCGCTTGCAGCTTCCAGGAATTCGGCGATCTCCAGCACGATGGCGCGCTCGTCCTTCGAAAGCGCCGATATGCCGGCTTCGATCGACGGGCGATGGACGAAATCCTCGAACAGATTGAAGTACCCCTTGATGCCGACGAGATCGACGCCGTCGTCGCAATCGGCCAGGATTTCCAGGATCTCGTAGATCCTGTTGCGAATACGCTGCTCGATCAATCTTTCGGAAGGGTCATCGGTCATGGCCGTGCCGAATGCTAGAAGGGCAGTTTCATACCCGGCGGGATCGGCAGGCCAGCGGTCAGCGCCTTGGTCTTTTCCTGCATGATCTGCTCGACCTTGGTCTTGGCGTCATTGTGGGCGGCGAGCACGAGGTCTTCCAATATCTCGACATCGTCCTCCTTGAACAAGGAGGGATCGATCTTCAGCGACTTCATCTCGAATTTTCCGGTCAGCGTCACGTTGACCAGGCCGCCGCCGGCTTGGCCGGACGCTTCCAGCGTGGCGATCTCGTCCTGCATGGCCTGGAACTTGGCCTGCATTTCCTTCGCCTTGCCCATCAAGCCGAGAAGATCTTTCATGGTCGGGTCCTTTGCGGATTCGTGGCTGGATCAGGTTTCGTCGTCGTCAGCCGGGGGCTCGACCGGCACTTCGGCCTCGGCCGTTTCGGCTTCCGGCGCGTCTGGAATGCGCACGTCGATGATCTTGGCACCGGGAAAGCGGGCCAGGATGGCGGCCACCGTCGGGTCGCTCTTGGCATCGAGGAAGGCGTTCTCGCGCTTGGCCGATTCCATCTCGGCAAGCGTCTGGCCACCCTCTTCCTTCGACAGCGAGACCAGCCAACTGCGGCCGGTCCAGGCGCGCAACTTTGTCGTCAGGTCGTTGAGCAGCATCTTGGGCGCGTCGCTGGTCAGGCCGACGTCGATCCGGCCGGGCTCGATGCGCACGAGGCGGATATAGCTCTTGACCTGCACCTTGAAGGCGATGTCGCGCTGCGCATCAGCCAGGGCAATGATGTCGGCCAGCGATTTCAGCGGTGCCGATTGCGTCTCCACGACGGGTTCCGGCGGAGCGACGAAGGCAACGGGGGCGGGCGTGGTCTCCACAAGCCGCATGGTCTGTGCGCCGCCCGACCCGGCAGGCATGCGGGTCTGCGCCACCGCGCTGGCGCCACCGCCATTGCCGGAACCTGCGGGCGCACCATTCGGGCGCGGCGCACCATTTTGCACCGGTGCTGCGCCCTCAAGCGATCTCAACGCCTCGTCCAGCGTCGGCAGGTCGGCGGCGTGCGCCAGCCTGATCAGCACCATTTCGGCTGCACTCACCGGCCGGTTGGAGGACTGCACCTCGGGAATGCCCTTGAGCAGCATCTGCCATGTCCGCGACAGCACACGGACCGACAGCGTCCTGGCGAATTCCGCGCCGCGTTGCCGCTCGTCCTCGGAGAGCGAGGCATCCTCGATGGCCGTCGGCACGAAACGCAGCCTGGTGACGAGATGGTTGAATTCGGCCAGATCGGTCAGCACGGCAGCCGGATCGGCACCGGTATCGTACTGCGCGCGGAATTCGCCAAGGGCCGCCGCCACATCGCCCTTCATCACATGTTCGAACAGGTCGACGATGCGGGCGCGGTCGGCGAGCCCCAGCATCGCCCGAACCGCATCGGCGCTGACGGAGCCGGCGCCATGGGCAATCGCCTGATCGAGGATGGAGAGCGAATCACGGGCCGAGCCTTCGGCGGCACGCGCGATCATCGCCAGTGCGTCGTCGTCGACCGAAATGCCTTCCTTGGCCGAGATCGAAGCGAGATGCGCGACCAGCGCGCCGGCGTCGATGCGTCTTAGGTCAAAGCGCTGGCAGCGCGACAGGACGGTGATCGGAACCTTGCGGATTTCGGTGGTGGCGAAGATGAATTTGACGTGCGGCGGCGGCTCTTCAAGCGTCTTCAGCAGGCCGTTGAAGGCCTGCGTCGACAGCATGTGCACTTCGTCGATGATGTAAACCTTGTAGCGGGCCGAGACCGGCGCGTAGCGCACGCGCTCGATGATGTCCCTGATGTCGTCGATGCCGGTGTGCGAGGCGGCATCCATCTCGATGACGTCGACATGGCGGCCTTCCATGATCGCCTGGCAATGCTCGCCGAGCACGGCAAGGTCGACCGACGGCTGGTCGACGGTGGCGGTTTTATAGTTCAGGGCCCGTGCGAGTATGCGCGCCGTCGTGGTCTTGCCGACGCCGCGCACGCCGGTCAGCATCCAGGCCTGGGCGATGCGGCCGGTGGCAAAGGCATTGGTGAGGGTGCGCACCGTCGGCTCCTGGCCGACCAGTTCGGAGAAGTTCGAGGGACGATACTTGCGCGCCAGAACACGATAGGCGGCGGCCTTGCCTATCTCCAGGCTTTTTGGTCCCGAATTTCCGGCTTCGCTCATTCGCCCGTAAGCTCCAAATGGCCACACCCGAAGGCGGCCGATTCCTGCGCATAGTCTCGCCCGCGCTGCAATGCGTCGTCAATGTCGCGAGAGGGGCCGATGAGGTGGGAGGCTGGAACAATGACCCGTTCCGGGCTCGTTAGGGCTGCTTCCTTCCGGACCTGACCCGGTTGGCGAGTGGATCGTCCACCACCAACCTCCCGCTTTCCATATCGGCAATTGTGCGACGAAATGCAAGTGCGCCGGAGAAATCGCCAAAAGATGAAATTGGCGCACCAAACCGTGAGCGGCGCAATGATTCGCTTGCAGCCCCCTTGCCGCCGCTCTAGCGTTCCTGCGTTTGAGGAAACCAAGAAAAGCAAGGGAAACGCCGATGCTGCCGGGCCTGAAGGCCGGATTCACGCTGGACACCCGGCTGGAGGCGGACAGCGAGCAGTTGATGTGGCTTGGGCTGTGCGAATTGCGCGTGATGAACGACCGCCGCTGGCCATGGCTGCTCCTGGTGCCGCAGCGGCCGGGCGCGGAGGAAATCCACGACATGACGCCGCTCGACCAGGCGATGCTGACCTTCGAGACCAATATGGTGGCACAGGGACTGAAAAAAGCGACCGGCTGCACCAAGATCAACACCGGCGCTCTCGGCAACATTGTGCGCCAGCTGCACATCCATGTCATTGCGCGTTCGGAAGGCGATCCCGGCTGGCCAGGCCCGGTATGGGGGCACGGCCTGCGTGAGCCCTATCAACGTTCCGACCTGCGGCGGTTTGCCGAAACGATCAAGGCGGCGCTATAAGCGTTCCCCGTGTCCATCCCGCAACGTACGCCAGAGTCTCCATGAGCTTCCGCCTGTTTGACGCGCCTTTGCGCGAGCCGAGCCAGTTCGTCGGCTTTGCCGGCAACACCATCGACCGGCAATCCGAAAACCGCGCCGACGATTCCGTCGACAAGGCGCTCGCCGACCCGGCGACGCGGCTGCTTCTGATGAATGGCGGCCGGCTCTATCTGAGGCTCGGGGATGGCGGCGGTCTCGACCCCTGGTTCAGCGCCGCCGAGAGCGAGCCCTTCAAGGTCTCCCTTGCGCAAGGCATCCTGCTCGGTTTTTCCGAACAGGGACCGGTGCTGGCCGTGCCCGCCGGCATCGACGCCGAGCAATTGCCGGAAACCATCAAGGCCATCGACTATCGCTCGGTCTATATGCAAGGGCTGATCGACGAGGCGGCTGCCGGCGCGATGGCGCAAGGGGCCGCCCTGCTTGCCTGGCACGCCAGCCATCGTTTCTGCAGCAAATGCGGTACCGAATCGCAGATGCGGGCCGGCGGATACAAACGGCATTGCCCGAATTGCGGCACCGAGCATTTTCCACGCACCGACCCGGTGGCGATCATGCTGACGGCGACGCGGGAGAAGTGCCTGCTCGGGCGCGGCCGTCATTTCGCGCCGGGCATGTACTCGGCCCTTGCCGGCTTCATCGAGCCGGGCGAGACGATCGAAGCGGCGGTGCGCCGCGAGACGCTGGAGGAGGCCGGCATCAGGCTCGGCCGTGTCGTCTACCATGCCAGCCAGCCCTGGCCGTTTCCCTATTCGCTGATGATCGGCTGCTTCGGCGAACCGCTCAACGACGATATCCAGGCCGACCTCAACGAGCTGGAGGACTGCCGCTGGTTTGCCCGCGACGAAGTGCGTTTGATGCTGACCAGGGAGCATCCCGTCAATCTGATCACGCCACCGAAAGGCGCCATTGCGCATCACCTGATCCGCGCCTGGGTCGACTCGGAATGATGACCGCGAACACCGAAAGACATAGCAGGAGCAGGACATGATCCGTCACACCGTCGTCTTCACCCTGAAGCACCCGCCGCATTCGCTGGAGGAAAAGAGGTTCCTCGTCGACGCCAAGAAAATCCTCACCGCGATCAGGGGCGTCACGCATTTCGAGCAATTGCGGCAGGTTAGCCCGAAGAACGACTATCGCTTCGGATTCTCGATGGAGTTCGCCGACCAGGCCGCCTACAACAGGTACAACGACCATCCAGACCATGTCGCCTTCGTGCGCGACCGCTGGGTGCCGGAGGTCGAGGCCTTCATGGAGATCGACTACGTGCCGCTGGGGGCGGTGATTTAATCCGCCACTTTCCACTGCTCACGCGACTCGCTGGCCGGATAGACGCCCAGAATCCGCACCTCGCGCGAGAAGAAGCGAAGCTCGTCCAGCGCCAGCTTGACCAGTGGATCGTCGGGATGGCCCTCGATGTCGGCGTAGAACAGCGTCGCCGTGAACGCGCCGAGCTGGTAGCTCTCCAGCTTGGTCATGTTGATGCCGTTGGTGGCGAAGCCGCCCATGGCCTTGTAGAGCGCGGCCGGCACGTTGCGGACGCGGAAGATGAAGGTCGTCATCATCTTGACGTCAGGCGACGGGCGCTCCGCCCATTGCTTGTTCTTGGTCAGGACGACAAAGCGGGTGACGTTCGAATCGGTGTCCTCGACATTTTGCTCGATGATATCCAGCCCGTAGAGCGTCGCGGCCAGCGCCGGCGACAGCGCCGCCATGGTGCGGTCCTTGACCTCGGAGACCATCTTGGCGGCGCCGGCCGTATCGCCGGCGACGATCGCCTTCCAGCCGTTCTTGCGGATGTATTTGCGACACTGGCCAAGCGCGTGGATGTGGCTGTGCACCGTCTTGATCTCGTCGCGCTTGACGCCCGGCAGCACCATCAGCTGGAAATGGATCGGCAGGAAATATTCGCCGATGATGTGCAGCTTCGATTCCGGCAAGAGATGATGGATATCAGCGACGCGCCCGGCAATGGTGTTTTCGATCGGAATCATGGCGAGGTCGGCCTTGCCGGTCTCTACCGCGTTGAACGCATCCTCGAAGGTCGGACACGGCAACGGCTCCATCGATGGATAGACGTTGCGGGAGGCGGTGTCGGAATTGGCGCCCGGCTCGCCCTGGAAGGATATTCTGTTGGTCTTTTCAGGCATGGCCAATTCTCGATTCAGGGGGTCTCAGCTTCGAAGGGATTTTTCAGTTTGCAAGGATGGTTCTGGCGCGTTCGAGGTCGTCCGGCGTGTCGACGCCCAGCGGCATCGAACGCACGATCTCCGCATCGATGCGCATGCCGGCCTCCAGTGCCCGCAACTGCTCCAGTCGCTCGCGGCGTTCGAGCGGCGACGGCTTCAGCGCGACAAAACGTTCAAGCGCGGCGCGACGATAGGCATAGAGTCCGACATGATGATAAAGCGGCCCCTCGCCCCAAGGTGCTGTGGCACGGGTGAAATAGAGCGCCCTCAGCCTGGTGCCCGAAAGCGGCGAACCGACGATCTTGACGACGTTGGGATTGGTCTTTTCCTCATCGCGGACGATCTCGACACCGAGCGTGGCGATGTCCACCGCTCTATCCTGGAGTGGCCTCAGCGATGCAACGATGATCCCGGGATCGATGGTCGGCAGGTCGCCCTGGACATTGACGACCGTTTCGACCTTGCGGTCAGGATCGAGCGCGACCAGCGCTTCGTGGATGCGGTCGGAGCCGGATTCGTGGTCCATGCGCGTCATCACGGCCTCGAAACCGTGCGCGCGCACCGCTTCGGCCACGCTTTGCGTGTCGGTCGCCACCACCACCCGGCCAAGGTCGGCCTCGGCGGCGCGGCGGGCGACATGGACGATCATCGGGGCGCCGGCTATGTCAGCCAGCGGCTTGCCCGGCAGGCGGGTCGAGGCCATGCGGGCCGGGATCAGGATCAGCGTGGACATCTCAGGTGCAAGGCGTCTCAAAGAGGACAAGGAAAGTGGCAAAAGGTCTCACTGGAAGCGCCCTTATAGGTGTTGCAACGCCGCAGCAAAAGACCTAGTTTCCGCCCGATTTGACCGCCCTGGCAGGGTGGGTCACGATACCGACGGACGGAGTGGACGGTTCGGTCCGCCGGAAAAGGGAGCAAGGGGCGTATGGATTCCAACGAAGTCAACAAACTGCTCGCCGGATTGCTCGGAACCGTTTTCGTGGTCTTCTCGGTCGGCATTGTGTCCGATGCGCTGTTTGCCTCGCCGGCTCCGGAAAAGCCCGGTTTCGCCATCGAGGCCACCGAGCCCGCCGAAGGCGGCCCGGCCGCGCCTGCTGCCGCAGCCAAGCCGATCGCCGATCTGCTGGCGACCGCCAATGTCGAGCAGGGCGCTGCCGTCTTCAAGAAGTGCCAGGCCTGCCATTCCGGCGAAAAGGGCGGCCCCAACAAGGTCGGCCCCGATCTGTGGGATCTCGTCGACCGCCCCGTGGCCGAGCATGAAGGCTTTGCCTATTCGGCCGGCATGAAGGAATTTTCCAAGGGCGGCACCGAGAAGTGGACCTACGACAACATCAACCACTTCATCACCTCGCCGAAGAAATTCGTGAAGGGCACCGCCATGGGCTTCGCCGGCCTGCCCAAGGACGAGGACCGCGCCAACGTCATCGCCTATCTGCGCACGCTGTCGGACAATCCCAAGCCGCTGCCGGCGCCAGGCGCTGCCGCCGATGCAACCGCGCCCGCCAAGCCTGCCGATGCAGCTGCTCCGGCAAAGCCGGCTGAAGGTGCCGCTCCAGCCAAGCCGGCGACACCTGCCGCTCCAGCTGCCCCGGCCAAATAAACAAACTGTCAGCTCAACGATCTTGAAAAAGCCGGGTTCAGCCCGGCTTTTTTGTTAGGAAAACCACATATGCGGCGACAAAGCCGCGCATGGCGGTTTTCACGAGCGCCAAATCATCTAGATTGCCTATCAACGGGCATTGCGAAGAGGATAGTGCATGACGGTTGGCCGAACGCTTCTCAAGTCGTTGCTGGCGGCAGCCCTTCTGGCGGCGGGGTTGCAAGCGACCCGAGCCGACGAATGGCGCACCACCTCATCGCTGATCGGCGAATCCAAATACGGCGACAATTTTCAGCACTACGACTACGTCAATCCGAACGCGCCCAAGGGCGGCACGCTGAACCGGGTGGTGATCGGCACGTTCGACAACTTCAATCCTTATATCGTTCAGGGATCACCGGCGGCTGGCCTGGTCGGATTCGGCGGCGGCCTGCTCTACGACACGCTGATGGAGCAGGCGACCGACGAAGGCAGCACCAGCCATCCGCTGATCGCCGATGCCTACAAATATCCTGCCGACTATTCCTCTGCCACCTATCGGCTCGACCCGCGTGCGAAATGGCATGACGGCCAGCCGATCACTGTCGACGACGTGATCTGGTCGTTCCAGGTGCTGAAGGCCAACAGCCCGTTGTACAACCGCTATTTTGAGAACGTCACCGACGCGGTCGCGGTCTCCGATCGCGAGGTCGAGTTCCACTTTAATCAGAAAGGCAACAGGGAACTGCCGAAGATTCTCGGCGATCTCGTCATTCTGCCGAAGCATTGGTGGGAGGGCAACGACGCCAGCGGCAAGAAGCGCGATATCACCAAGACGACTCTGGAGCCGCCGCTGGGGTCAGCAGCCTACAAGATCGCTAGTTTCAAGCCGGGTTCCGAAATCATCTGGCAGCGTGTGCCGGACTATTGGGGCGCCAAACTGCCGGTGAAGATCGGCCGCGAGAATTTCGACAAGCAGCGTTTCAGCTATTTCCTTGACGACAACGCCGGTTGGCAGGCCTTCACCAAAGGGGGCTTCGAGGACTTCCGCGCCGAGGCACGCGCCCAGCGTTGGGCGGTCGAGTATACCTTTCCAGCGATCAAATCCGGAGATGTCATCAAAAAGGAATTCCCCACGACCTCACCGGAACCCATGCAGGCCTATTTGATAAATACGCGCCGCCCGCTGTTCCAGGATGTGCGCGTACGCCAGGCACTCACCTACGCGTATGATTTCGAGAGCATGAACCGAACCATTTTCTTCGGCGCCTATACGCGCACGGACAGCTATTTCGAAGGCGGCGATCTGGCCTCGACCGGCCTGCCACAGGGCAAGGAGTTGGAGATACTCCAGCCGTTTCGAGACAAGTTGCCGCCTGAACTGTTCACGCAGGAATTCAAGCTGCCGGTCTACGACACGCCACAATCGGGTCGCGAGAATTTGCGCAAGGCCTACGAGCTTTTCAAGCAAGCCGGCTGGATCAATCAGGCCGGAAAGCTGGTGAATGCGAAGACCGGCGAAGTGTTCAAGATCGAGTTCCTCGGCAATGATCCCGTTGACGAGCGGGTCGCCTCGCCTTTCATCGACAATTTGCGGCGCCTGGGCATCGATGCAACGCTTCGCATTGTCGATGACAGCCAATATACGAACCGTACCCGCGCTTTCGACTTCGACATGCTGGCGCTCGCAGGTTTTCAGCAATCCAACTCACCCGGCAACGAACAGCGCGACTTTTTCAGTTCCACGGCTGCGGACAGGGCCGGGTCACGCAATCTGGCCGGCATCAAGAACCCTGTCGTCGACGCGCTGATCGACCGCGTCATCTTTGCGACCGACCGCGACGACCTGGCGGCTGCGACCCATGCCCTCGATAGGGTATTGCTTTGGAATTTCTACATGGTGCCGCAATGGCACTTGGGGAAAGTTCGGGCCGCGTACTGGAACAAGTTCGGCATGCCTGAAAAACAACCAACCTATCTCGGCGTCGATTTGGACTCCTGGTGGATCGACCCGGACAGAGAAAAGGCGCTGGCGGCCAAATACAAGGGCAGCAATTGATGGCGGCCCTGCCCCGCCGCGACTTCCTGGCCTTGGGCAGTGCCGCTGCTGCCGCCGCCTTGCTGCCAGGCCGGGCCTTCGCCGACACTGCGACCGGCACCAAACTGCACGGCCTGTCCGCCTTCGGCGACCTCAAATACAAACCGGACTTCACGCATTTCGACTACGTCAATCCGGACGCCCCCAAAGGCGGTCAGATGAATTTCGCGCCGCCGAACTCGACCCTCAATCAGAGCTTCCTGACCTTCAACACATTGAACTCACTGGTGCTGAAGGGGGAGGCGCCGCCGCGCACCGAACTCTGTTTCGATTCGCTGATGACAAGCGCGCTCGATGAGCCGGATGCGGTCTATGGCCTGCTTGCCGAAACCGTTACCCTGTCGCCGGACCGCAACGGCTTCCGCTTCGCGCTGCGACCGCAAGCGCGTTTCCACCACGGCTCGCCGCTGACCGCGCAAGACGTTGCCTTCTCGCTGAAGCTTTATAAGGACAAGGGGCATCCGAACCTTTCCCAGGCGTTGCGGTACATGGCCGACGCGGTTGCGGTCGATTCCGCCACCTTCGATCTCACCCTCAACGGCAAACAGTCGGCGCAAAACATCCTTGCGATCGTGGGGATGCCGATCGTCTCCAAGGCCTTTTATACGGCCAATGATTTCGATTCCTCGACGATGACACCGCCGCTTGGTTCGGGACCCTACAAGATTGGACGCGTGGCGGCCGGACAGACTGTCGAATATGACCGTGTGCCCGACTATTGGGGCCGCGATCTCCCGGTGAACCGTGGCCTCTATAATTTCGACCGTATCCGCATCGACTTCTATCTTGATCGGCAGGCCGCCTTCGAGGCCTTCAAGAAAGGCGACACGCATTTTCGCGAGGAATTCACCTCACGGGTGTGGGCGACCGGATACGACTTTCCGGCGCTGAAGGATGGCAAGGTCGTCAAACGGGAATTTCCCGGCGAGAAGACGCCAGACATGCAAGGTGTCGCGCTGAATCAGCGTCGTCCGCAGTTCCGCGATGAGCGGGTGCGGCAGGCGATAGCCAGATGCTTCGATTTCGAATGGATGAAGCGGGCCCTGTTTTACGGCTCTTACGAGCGCTCTCAATCGAACTTCGAACGGTCGGACTACAAGGCCGAAGGCCTGCCCTCGCCTGGCGAATTAGCCCTGCTGGAGCCGTTCCGGACCGAGTTGCCGCCAGAGGTCTTTGGAGAAGCGGTAACGCAGCCCCTCTCTGACGGTTCGGGCCATGACCGCAAGCTGCTGGGCGAGGCTTCAAGATTGCTTGCGCAAGCCGGCTGGAAGCGCGCGGGCAGTTTCGTCGTCAACGACAAGGGTGAGCAGCTGCGGGTCGAAATGCTGGCGGAGGATGACGGCATCGTTCGCATCTACACCCCATGGTCCGAGAATATGAAGGCGATCGGGATCGACGCATCGATCCGGCAAATCGATTCGGCACAGTATGAACAGCGGCAGAGCGATTACGACTTCGATCTTGCCTTGCTGCATTGGTCGATCGGGGCGACGCCGACCGACGACGGCCTGGAGATGCTCTATGATTCCCGGATGGCGAAAACGCCGGGGCAGCGCAACTATCCGGGCACCGAAAGCAAAGCCATCGACGCGCTGATCGTGGCAGCCGGCAAGGCGAAAAGCCGAATTGAACTCGTCACGGCGCTTAGAGCGCTCGACCGGGTCTTGCGCGCGCGGCTGGACTGGATTCCAACATACTATCTGGCGAATCACCGCGTCGCCTATTGGGACATGTTCGGCTTTGTCGAGCAGAAGCCCGATTTCGGCTTTCCGGTCGAGACGCTGTGGTGGTTCGATAAGGGCAAGGCGGCAAAAATTGGCAAAGGCTGAGATATCGGTCCAACGAAGGCAGAAAGCCTGATGGGCGCCTATATCCTGCGCCGCATCCTTTTGATGATCCCGACCCTGTTCGGCATCATGGCGATATCCTTCGCTGTCATCCAGTTCGCCCCCGGCGGCCCGGTCGAGCAGGTCATCGCCAGGCTGACCAACCAGGGCGGCAGCGACCGCCTCGGCGGCGGCGGTGGCGACGCGGGCGGCAGCGCCAATTTCGACGTCGCCGGCGACGTCAGCTCGAAATATCGCGGCGCGCAGGGGCTCGATCCGGAATTCATCAAGAAGCTGGAGAAGCAGTTCGGCTTCGACAAGCCGCCGCTCGAACGCTTCGGCATGATGCTGTGGAACTATTCCCGCTTCGATTTCGGCGACAGCTATTTCCGCGACATTTCCGTGCTCGACCTGATCCTGGAAAAAATGCCGGTGTCGATCTCGATCGGGCTGTGGATCACGCTTCTGTCCTACCTGATCTCGATCCCGCTCGGCATCCGCAAGGCGGTCAAGGATGGCACCCCATTCGACGTCTGGACCAGCGGCGTCGTGATCGTCGGCTATGCCATCCCTGGCTTCCTGTTCGGCATCATGCTGATGGTGCTGTTTGCCGGCGGATCCTTCTGGGACTGGTTTCCCTTGCGCGGCCTGACATCGGACAATTGGGATCAATTGTCCTGGTGGGGCAAGATCGTCGACTATTTCTGGCACATGACCTTGCCGCTGACCGCCCTGGTGCTGTCGGCCTTCGCCACCACGACGCTGCTGACCAAGAACTCGTTCCTCGAAGAAATTCGCAAGCAGTATGTGGTTACGGCGCGGGCCAAGGGCCTGTCGGAACGGCAGGTGCTCTATGGCCACGTCTTCCGCAATGCCATGCTGATCGTCATCGCCGGATTTCCCGGCGCCTTCATCTCGGCCTTCTTCACCGGCTCGCTGCTGATCGAGAACATCTTTTCCCTCGATGGCCTCGGCCTGCTCGGCTTCCGGTCGGTGGTCGAGCGCGACTATCCCGTCGTGTTCGCCAATCTCTATATCTTCTCGCTTCTGGGGCTGTTCGTCGGGCTGCTGTCCGACCTGCTCTACACCTGGGTCGATCCGCGCATCGATTTCGAGCGGAGAGACGTCTGATGTCGGAGGCTACTGCCACCGCGGAGGCTGCACCCGCGCGGATCAAGCGGCCGTTTCTGTCGCCGCTCAACAAGCGCCGCCTGCAGAACTTCAAAGCCAACCGGCGCGGCTTCTGGTCGTTGTGGATCTTCCTCGTCCTGTTCGTGCTGTCGCTGTTTGCCGAATTCATCGCCAACGACAAACCGATCATCGCTTCCTACAAGGGCGAGATCCTGTTTCCGGTACTGGTCGCCTATCCCGAGGAAAAATTCGGCGGCTTCTATGCCGTCACCGACTATCGCGATCCGGTCATCCAGGACGAGATCAACGCCAATGGCTGGATGATCTGGCCGCCGGTGCGCTACTCCTATCAGACCGTCAACAACGCTATTCCGGAAGCAGCTCCGGCCAAGCCGTCCTGGCAGTATGACGCCAAGACGCGCTGCAACCAGTATCCGCAGGGTGCGGCCGACCCGGCCTGCATCGTCGGCAACTGGAACTGGCTCGGCACCGACGACCAGGCACGCGACGTGCTGGCGCGCGTCATCTACGGCTTCCGCATTTCGGTGCTGTTTGGCCTGATCCTGACCGCCGGCTCGGCCCTGATCGGCGTCGCGGCCGGCGCCGTGCAAGGCTATTTCGGCGGTTGGACCGATCTGCTGTTCCAGCGTTTCATCGAAATCTGGTCGGCGATCCCAGTGCTCTATCTGCTGCTCATCGTCGCTGCCATCCTGCCGCCAGGCTTCTTCATCCTGCTCGGCCTGATGCTGTTGTTCTCCTGGGTGGCGCTGGTCGGCGTGGTGCGGGCCGAGTTCCTGCGCGCCCGCAATTTCGAATATGTCAACGCGGCCCGCGCGCTCGGCGTGCCCAACCGCACCATCATGTTCCGGCACCTGTTGCCCAACGCCATGGTAGCGACCTTGACCTTCCTGCCGTTCCTGCTCTCAGGCTCGATCTCGACGCTGACCTCGCTCGACTATCTCGGCTTCGGCCTGCCGCCCGGCTCCGCCTCGCTCGGCGAACTGCTGAAGCAGGCGCAGCGCAACCTCAACGCGCCGTGGCTCGGCATTTCCGGCTTCATCGTCATCTCGCTGATGCTGTCGCTGCTGGTCTTCGTCGGCGAGGCAACGCGCGACGCCTTCGATCCGCGCAAGACGTTCCGATGAGCGAAGCGCCCCTGCTCAGCGTACAGGACCTCAGCGTCGCCTTCGGCCAGGGCGGCGGCCAGTCGCTGGCTGTGGACCACATCTCGTTCGACATCGCCAAGGGCGAGACGGTGGCGCTGGTCGGCGAATCCGGCTCCGGAAAATCAGTCTCGGCGCTGTCGGTGCTGAAGCTGCTGCCCTACCCCAGCGCCAGCCACCCCTCGGGAAAGATCCTGTTCCATGGCGCCGACCTGCTTGCGATGAGCGAGAAGCAGTTGCGGCAGGTGCGCGGCAACAAGATCACCATGATCTTCCAGGAGCCGATGACGTCGCTCAATCCGCTGCACACGATCGAGCATCAAATCGTCGAGATCCTGAAGCTGCATCAAGGCATGGCCGACCGACCGGCCAAGGAGCGCACGCTGGCCTTGCTCAACGAGGTCGGCATCCGCGATCCGCACAAGCGCCTCGATGCCTATCCGCACCAGCTGTCAGGCGGCCAGCGCCAGCGCGTGATGATCGCCATGGCGCTGGCCAACGAGCCTGAACTTTTGATCGCCGACGAACCGACGACGGCGCTCGACGTCACCGTGCAGGCCCAGATCCTCGAACTGCTGGCCGGCTTGAAGAGCCGCAAGGGCATGTCGATGCTGTTCATCACCCATGATCTCGGCATCGTGCGCAAGATTGCCGACCGGGTCTGCGTGATGACCAAGGGCAAGATCGTCGAGACAGGCCCGACCAAGGAGATCTTCGCCAATCCGCAGCATGCCTACACAAGGCATCTGCTGGCGGCCGAGCCGAAGGGCAGACCGCCGGCCGCCAATGCCGCGGCCAAGCCTGTGATGACCGGCAAGGACATAAAGGTCTGGTTCCCGATCAAACAGGGTTTCTTCCGCCGCACCGTCGACAATGTGAAGGCGGTCGACGGCATCGATGTCACGGTGCGCGCCGGCCAGACGCTGGGCGTGGTCGGCGAATCCGGCTCCGGCAAGACGACGCTCGGCCTGGCGCTGGCGCGCATGATCTCCTCGAGCGGGACCATCCAGTTCAACGGCCGCGACATCAACCAGCTGTCCTTCAACGCCATGCGACCGCTCAGGCGCGAATTGCAGATCGTCTTCCAGGATCCGTTCGGCTCGCTCAGCCCGCGCATGTCGATCGCCGAGATCATCGAGGAAGGCCTGAAGATCCACGAGCCTAAGCTGTCGCCCGACCAGCGCGACGACAAGGTGGCGGCCGTGCTGAAGGAAGTCGGCCTCGATCCGGCGACGCGCAACCGCTACCCGCACGAGTTCTCCGGCGGCCAGCGCCAGCGCGTCGCCATTGCACGTGCCATGGTGCTCAACCCGCGCTTCGTCATGCTGGACGAGCCGACATCGGCGCTCGACATGAGCGTGCAGGCGCAGGTCGTCGACCTGTTGCGCAGCCTGCAGGCCAAGCACGACCTCGCTTATCTTTTCATCAGCCATGACCTGAAAGTCATCCGCGCGCTGGCCAACGACGTCATCGTCATGCGCAATGGCAGGATCGTCGAAGCCGGCCCTTCCCAGCAGATTTTTGAAAATCCGCAAACCGACTATACTCGGGCTCTGATCTCAGCCGCCTTCAAGATAGAAACGGCGCCGGTCGGCATCGTCAGCGAGTGATTTGCGTAAAGAGGACGAGAAGATCGCAATGGAAAAAGGCCGCATCCTGCTTGCCGTCACCGGCTTTCATCCGCAGCGCTGGCGCGAACTCCTGTCGGCCGAACGCGAGGTGGTGCTGGAGCCGGACGGCGCCAGCGACCCCTCGATCACCTATGCCGTGGTGTGGAAGCAGAAGCCGAACATCCTGGCGTCGCTGCCCAATCTGCGCGCCATCTTCTCGATCGGCGCCGGTGTCGACCATATCTTCGCCGATCCCGGCCTGCCCGATGTGCCGATCGTCAAGGTCGTCGCCGACAACCTCACCCAGTACATGACCGAATATGTCGTCTGGCGGGTGCTCGACCATCACCGCCAGGGCCTGCTCTACCGGTCGCAGCAGTCGAAAAAGATCTGGCACGAGCCGCAGCAAAGGCCGGCCGGTGACATTTCGGTCGGCATCATGGGTCTCGGCAGTCTCGGCCGCGCCGCGGCCACGCTGCTGCTGTCGCTCGGCTTTGCCGTCAATGGTTGGTCGCGCAGCGAGCGGCTTATGCAAGGCGTCGCGACCTATTCCGGCGAGGCCGGGCTGATTCCCTTCCTCAAGGCGACCGACATCCTGGTGGTGCTTTTGCCGCTGACGCCGGACACCAAGGGCATCATCAACTACGGCGTGCTGAAGGAATTGAGGAAACGCAACGGCCTCGGCGGCTCGGTACTGATCAATGCCGGGCGCGGCCGCCTGCAAAAGGACGCCGACATTTTGCGGGCGCTGGATGACGGCACACTGAAGGAGGCAAGCCTCGACGTGTTCGAGGTCGAACCGCTGCCGAAGACCAGCCCGCTGTGGGGGCATCCAAAAGTGTTCGTGACGCCGCACGCGGCGGCGACCTCCGACCCTGTCCATTTGGCGCCAATCATGCTGCGCCAGATGGACGCCTTCGAGCGCGGCGAAAAGCTCGACAATCTGGTGGACCGCAAAGCCGGATATTAACCAGGCAGAGCGAGCTTCTTCTGCTTGTCCGGGTGGCCGCAGTCGCGGCGATCAATCGACCGGTTCATGGCATCGATCTCGCCGCTCGCCTTGTCGGTGTCGCGCTTGGCCTTGGAGCGCATGTCCGGCGTGAACGGGCCGAAGCCCATGGCCGGATTGGAGAAGGTCGGCTTGGCCTTCGCCGAAAGGTTGTATTGCTGCGCCAAGCCGTTGCGCTGCGCCAGCAACTGGTCGCACGGCACGCTGTCATACTGCAGGGAAGACTGGATGTTGGCGTCCTGCCGTTCGGCCATCGAGGTGCCGCCGACGCAGCCGGCGGTCAGCAGGCAAGATGCCAAGATCATCATGTTCCAGCGCATCGACTATGCTCCTCCTGATATCCCGCCCTGATGCGACCAGATCGCAAATATCAGTCGCGCATGCAAATCGGACTTTTTCGCAGCACGGATGTCCGCAAGGCCACAAGAGACTGCAGCCTCAAGCCGCCGGCAGCCTGCCTGCCACAACGACCAGCCCGTTGACGGGTTCCCGCCGGTCCTGCCGGATCACGGTTGTTTCCAGCGACAGGACCGAAAATCCGTTGGCAGCCAGGACGTCGCGCACATAGTGTTGCGCATGCGCGTAGCGGCGCGATGGCTGCAGGACAAAATCGCCACTGCCGGCCAGCTTCTCGACGGAAAAGGCGAACAGGCCATCCCTTGCCAGCAAGCCGGCAATCGTCTTCACAACGCCGTCCAGCGCGCCGACATAGATGAAGACATCGGCCACCGTCACCAGATCGGCTTTCGGGCCGGCATAGGAAAAATCCCGCAGATCAGCCTTATCAAGGAAATCATAAACGCTCTTGGCCCGCGCCTGCTTCAGCATCCTGGCCGAAATGTCATACCCCTCCAGCCGATCGGCGATCGGCCGCAGCCTCTGCCCCATCAGGCCGGTGCCGCAGCCGAGGTCCAGCGCCAGCGCGAAGCGCCCCGGCCTTGCCGTTCGAATGGCCTGATCGAGCAACTCAGGCAGCCGGTAGCCCAGTCTGTCGACCAGTGATTCATCGAAGCTCTCGGCATAATGGTCGAACAGGGTCTCGACGAAGGCGCTGGGCAGCGCATCGAGCGCCGGCGCCTTGCCGATCAATTGCAGGTTCAGTGCAGCGCCTTGATGATCCGATGGATCGAGTTGCAGCGACATCGTCCAGGCCTGCGCAGCCAGATCCGGCGCGCCCGCCGCCTGCTGTATCTCGCCGAGGCGAAACCAGCCCATCGCCCATTGCGGTGTCATCCCCAGCGCACCGAGCAGCAATTCCGCCGCTGCCGCATGATCGCCGTCCGCATGCAGCATCTCGGCATAGTCGGCACGGCGATCGGCGTTCAAGTCGCCGGACGAGGCCTGAAGCGGTTTCATGGCGATGGGTCCTGCCGGCGGATCGAGCCGGCGGTGCTGTATGCGGGAGTCAGCAGTGACTTACAACAGGCTTCCCGCAGCGGAATTATATCCTATCTTGGGGCCATGCGCGCCAGCGACCTGCTTCATCCCCGGCCCGAAGGCCTTTATTGCCCGCCGGGCGATTTCTTCATCGACCCGGTGCGGCCGGTCGACCGCGCGCTGATCACGCATGGCCATTCCGACCATGCGCGCTCCGGCCACCGCTCGGTGCTGGCGACGCAACAGACGCTCGACATCATGGGTCTGCGCTATGGCGAGGATTTCGCGGGAACAACGCAAGCAGCCCGGCTCGGCGAAACGATTGCGCTCAACGGTGTCTGCGTCAGCTTCCATCCCGCCGGCCATGTGCTGGGCTCGGCGCAGATATCCGTCGAACATCAGGGCACGCGCATCGTCGCTTCCGGCGACTACAAGCGGCAGAGGGACGCGACCTGCGCGCCATTCGAGCCGATCCGGTGCGATGTGTTTATTACCGAAGCGACCTTTGGCCTGCCGGTGTTTCGCCATCCCCCCGACACGCAAGAGATCGCCCGGCTGCTCAAATCGGCGGCGCAGTTTCCCGAGCGCTCGCATTTGGTCGGCGCCTATGCGCTGGGGAAGGCGCAGCGGGTGATGCGGCTGTTGCGCGATTCCGGCTACGACAAGCCGCTCTACATCCATGGCGCACTGGCCAAACTCAGCGAGTACTACCAGAGTCAGGGCATCGACCTGGGCGCGCTCCAACCGGCAACGGTGGAAGGTGGCAAGGAAGACTTCGCGGGCGCCATCGTCGTCGGTCCGCCATCGGCCTTCGCCGACCGCTGGGCGCGGCGCTTTCCCGATCCGATCTCGTGCTTCGCGTCGGGCTGGATGCGCATTCGCCAGCGTGCCAAGCAGGGCGGCGTCGAACTGCCGCTGATCATCTCGGACCATGCCGACTGGGACGAGCTGACCGCCACCATCAAGGAGACCGGAGCCGAGGAGATCTGGGTGACGCATGGCCGCGAGGAAGCGCTGGTGCGCTGGTGCGAACTCGAAGGCATCGCGGCGCGACCGCTGCATCTGGTTGGCTACGAGGACGAGGGCGATTGATGGTATGAACCGCTTCGCCGAACTTCTCGACCGTCTGGTGCTGACGCCGTCGCGCAACGGCAAGCTGACCTTGCTGACCGACTATTTCCGCAGCGTCGAGGATCCCGACCGCGGGCTGGCGCTGGCCGCCATCACCGGCGATCTCAACATCGCCGCGGTTAAGCCGGCGATGCTGCGCACGCTGGTCACCGAGCGCATGGATCCGGTGCTGTTCCGCTATTCCTACGACTATGTCGGCGATTTGGCCGAGACAGTCTCGCTGGTCTGGCCGCAAACGCCCGGAAACATCCCGAACCGCGAGCCGACGCTTGGCGAGGTCGTCGCAAAACTGCAGGCGGCAAGCCGTTCCGACGGACCCAAGGTGCTGGCAGGGCTGCTCGACAGCGCCGGCATCTCGGCGCGCTTTGCCATCATCAAGCTGGTCACCGGCGGCCTGCGCATCGGCGTGTCGGCGCGGCTGGCCAAACAGGCGCTGGCGGATTTCGGCACCGTCGATGTCACCGAGATCGAGGAGCTCTGGCACGGGCTGTCGCCGCCCTACACGGCGCTGTTCGCGTGGCTGGAAGGCAAGGCCGAAAAGCCCAGGAACACGGCGATGGCGTTGTTTCGCCCGGTGATGCTGTCGAACCCGGTCGGCGACGGCGATCTCGAAAAGCTCGATCCGGCGGATTATGCCGCCGAATGGAAATGGGATGGCATCCGCGTCCAGGCGGTGGCCGAAGGCGGCATCCGCCGGCTCTATTCGCGCACCGGCGACGATGTCTCCGGCGCCTTTCCGGACCTCGCCAACGCCATGCATTTTTCCGCGACGCTGGACGGCGAATTGCTGGTCGGCGATCCCCGGGAGGCAACGGGAACCTTCTCGGACCTGCAGCAGCGCCTGAACCGCAAGACGGTGACGCCGAAGATGCAGCTGCAGTACCCGGCCTTCATGCGCTGCTACGATCTGCTACAGATCGGCGACGAGGATTTGCGCGCGCTGCCGTTTCGCGAGCGGCGTGGCCGCCTCGAAAGCTTCGCCGGGACGCTCGACCCGAGCCGCTTCGATCTGTCGCCGTTCGTCGAATTCACAGACTGGCAGGCGCTGGAGGAACTGCGCCGGGCACCACCGCACCCGATCATAGAAGGCGTGATGCTGAAGCGCTGGGACTCACCCTATGTCGCCGGCCGGCCGAAAGGCCCGTGGTTCAAGTGGAAACGCGATCCGCACACGGTGGACGCGGTGCTGATGTATGCGCAACGCGGCCATGGCAAGCGCTCCAGCTTCTATTCGGACTACACGTTCGGCGTCTGGTCCGGTGCCGAAGGCGAAGAGGAGCTGGTGCCGGTCGGCAAGGCCTATTTCGGCTTCACCGACGAGGAGCTGAAGCAGATCGACAAATATGTCCGCGACAACACGATCGAGCGATTCGGGCCGGTGCGCTCGGTACGGGCCGACCGCGACAACGGCCTGGTGCTGGAAGTCGCCTTCGAAGGCCTCAACCGCTCGACCCGGCACAAATCCGGCGTCGCCATGCGCTTTCCCCGCATTTCACGGTTGCGCTGGGACAAGCCGGCCAATGAGGCAGACCGCATCGAGACGCTGCAGGCGCTGCTCGACCGCTAGAGCTGTCTTACGGCTCGACCGAAACCCGGATCTCGTAGATGTCCGCGGCCTTGCCCTGCTTGTCGAAGTCGGAATTGATGGCAATCGTACCGGCCGAGCCCGGACGCTTTTCGGGAAACTGTACGTCGAACAGATATTCGTTCTGCTGCTGGCCGACAGCGTAGCGCTTGCGGCCGCAGTCACCCAGTTCGCCGAAATTGCAGTCGACGGAAATCTGCGTCTCCTTGCCTTCTTGGGAGCGGGCGATGATGTCGAACACGGCATGCTTGCCGGCGAGCTTCTCCAGCACGCCTTGTCCGACATCGAAGCTGATCGCCGAACCGGAGGCGCCGGAACGGATGCGCAGGAACGACCCGGTGTCGTCCTTCATCACTTCGGCCTTGGCGTCCGACGGGGCGCTGACATGCGACGCATCGGCCGGCGAAAACACGTTGATCCAGTCGCGCGCCTGGTCCGCGTCACCAGGCTTTGCCGGGCCGCCGTCGGCCGGTGCGAAATCGTCGTCGTCAACGGTCGGCGGCGCTTCGGGCGGGGCGGTATCAAGCTGCGCCTGTGTCTTGAACACGCCGGTCTGCACGGCGAAAAACAGGCCAATGCCAATAGCGGCAAGCAGCGTTATGGTCAGGAAGATGGCGGTCAGCGGCAGGCGACGCCCTCTTATGCGCCGTTCATCGCGATCGGGCGCCACTTCCGTCGCCGCGCCGGTCGAGGCCGGAGCGGACATGTCGATGGCCGGAGCGTCGGGAAGAGTAGCGTCCGGCATGATGTCGGGAACGACGGGCAGCACGCGCGAGCGCGGCGCATCGGAAGCGGATTGCACGGGGCCATCGACGACGACAGCGGGGGACGGTGTCTGTTGGCCGGTTTCGACCGCAGGCGCCGAGTCTGCACCAAGCTCGACCGCCGGTGCATCGCCTTGCGGGCTGACATCCGGCACCGCCGGCAGAAACTCGGATTCGATTTCGGTGATTTTCGCCTGGATCGCCTTGCGGCGCTTGATGGCGACTTCCACGGTCACGCCGGGATTGGCCTGGAGCGCGCGATCAAGCGCGGCAAAAGCCGCGCGATAGACCCTCTCGCGGAACGCGCGGTCCTCGGCGCTGCCTTTCTCCAAGGCGTTCCGGATCGCTTTTTCGATCGCGTCCAATCGGGTCCCTCTGTCCATTCGCCAACCTTGCCGTGATCGTTAGCCGCAGGCGACCAATCAATCAACGGGCGAGCGGCGCATTCTGCCTTGGAGAGGTGTCCAAAGTCCATGCCGGCGCTGTTCCGGCAACAAAATCAGCATGTTTCATCGGTTTTCACGCGTAGGGAGGTGCGCGCCGTGCTGAACATGACTTAACAACCGGTTGGCAAACAACGCGGCGGCGGGCTTTCGACAGCGGCA
This sequence comes from Mesorhizobium loti, assembly GCF_003148495.1. Lineage (GTDB taxonomy): Bacteria > Pseudomonadota > Alphaproteobacteria > Rhizobiales > Rhizobiaceae > Mesorhizobium > Mesorhizobium loti. Next base: position 357,834 of record NZ_QGGH01000004.1, on the reverse strand, counting down.
TGACATCCTCGCATGAATTGCCAAGTCCCATCTTGAATTCGCGGCCGGTTGCGTCTATCACCCCCGCATCTTGGAGGCCTTGGCCTCCCTGGCCGCTTTAGCTCAGTTGGTAGAGCACCGCATTCGTAATGCGGGGGTCGCGTGTTCGAGTCACGCAAGCGGCACCACTTCTCCCAAAAAGAGCAGGCAATAGCGCCCTCACTGGGCTAAGCCTCTTGCGTCCGGGGCCAAGCCTCTTGTGCCCGACCTCTCGCTTCTTTGTCGATTGTCGCCGCTGAATGCTTGCCGGACAGGATCCCCTGATGGTCCGATAGTATCCTGGAAAGGTGGAGGCCTCGCCTCGGGATCGAACCGAGGCTTCAGAGATTTGCAGTCTCCAGCGTAGCCGCTCCGCCACGAGGCCATCGCTGTCCAAGTAGCCGCCAAATATTTACGGAAAGGTTAAGACCGAAGAGATAGATCGGACCGCCGCAACGCGTTCGGCTGGCGCTCGGGAGATGCTCTGCTGGTGCAAAGGATTGCGACGCCGGCGAAGCACATCTGCCATTGTCGAGACCCCGGTTTGATGTGAAACTCGTGGCCTCAGCATGGGAGGTCAAAAATGCCCAACAATTTCAAGACCGGAGACGTCGTCAAGCTGAAATCCGGAGGCCCCAGGATGACGGTCAGCGATGGTGCGGCCTCGGGCATGTATATGTGCCACTGGTTCAATCGCGAGGGCGAGGTGTGGACCCCGCAACATGCCGGGTTCAAGCCTGAACAACTGGTTGCGGCCGACCAATCAGACTAGAGCCTGTTCCATCCCGATGGAATCGGGATGGGCTCTATTTGTTTTTTCGAGCACGAACGGATCAGCACGCGCGACCGACGGATTTTTCGGGTCGCGGCGTTTAACGGTTGAAGCGTGACGGCGGCACAGGTCGTCTGCAACGCACCAACCCGGAGACGCAAAGCATGATCAGCCGTTCGATAATCGTCGTTACCTTGAGTTTGCAAGCCGTTGCGGCTTTCGCCCAGACAACGACACCGCCCCCTGCACCGCCGACCGCCTCGCCAAGCGCCTCGGGGGTCAAATCCGACATCACGCTGGCCAAATTCCAGAAGCGGCGCGAGAAGGCGATCATGGCGGCCGACACGGACGGCGACGGCAAGATCAGCCTGCTGGAGTGGACGGCCTTTCAGGCGAAACGCAACGGCAAGGGCGACCCCGCCAAATCCTTCGCGCGGATCGATTCCAACCATGACGGCTTCATCGACCGCGCCGAGCTCGATGCATTCTTCGCCAAGCGCTTTGCCCGGCTCGACAAGAATGCCGACGGCGTTCTGACGGCCGACGAACTGCCAAGCCACAAAACCGCTCCCAAGCAGGAGCAATGACCAAGAGGCAATGACGCGCGATGAACATCGGGAGTGCGCCGACTGATGGCTGCGGATCCGGACGAGGAGCTGGTTCGCCGTGTCGGCGCCGGCGATCCGGCTGCCGTGCAAACCCTGGTCGCGCGCAAGCTGCCGCGCATCCTGGCGCTTGCCGTGCGCATGCTCGGCGATGCGGCGGAGGCCGAGGATGTCGCCCAGGAAACCTTTGTCCGGATCTGGCGTCATGCCTCGGGCTGGCGGTACGGCAATGCGCGCTTCGACACCTGGGTCCACCGGGTGACGCTGAACCTGTGCTACGACCGGCTGCGCCGGCGCCGCGAATGGGTGACCGACGAGGTGCCGGACGTGGCCGATCCTGCGCCGCTTCCCGATGCTCATCCCGGGGAGGAAGATCATCGGGTCAAACAGGCGCTGCAAGGCATCGCGCCGCGCCAGCGCGAGGCGATCATCCTGGTCTACTATCAGGAGATGTCCAACATCGAGGCGGCAGCGACCTTGCAGATCAGCGTCGATGCCCTGGAGAGCCTGCTTGCACGCGGCCGCCGCTCGCTGCAGACGATCCTGACCAGGGATGACGCCGATGAGTGAGAACCGGATCAGCACCAAGGCGCAACGGCCATCGCGCCTTGCAGGCGCTGCCTGGCGCTCGATTCCTGTCAGCCCCATGCCGCGCGAGCACGCGGCGCCAATGGGCAAGGGGAAGACACATGGCTGAAGGGTCCAGGAACGAACCGGCAATGGATGCCAAGCGCTTTGCCGCCCTGGCTGCGGCCTATGGCGGTGACTTGCGGCGATGGCCCGAGGCTGAACGGATGGCCGGCACTATCTTTGCCGCAAGCGAAGCGGGCGAGGCCATTTTGAAGCATGCCGGGACACTCGACGCGCGGCTTGACAGCTACCGCGTCGACGCCCCCGGCAAGGCCCTGCACGGCAGCATCCAGCAGGCCGCCGGCCGGCACCTCATCCAGCGCCGGCGTCAGCGGTTCTGGTGGCTGGGGCTGGGACTTGCCGGCATTGGTCTGGCCGGCGCCGTGGCAGGACTGGCCCTGGTGACCGTCGTCACACCCGAGGTCCAGCCGGACCACTATGTGCTGGATGCCAATGTGACGGCGTTCGGCGATACCGGCCCCGACCGCGACACGATCGAGGAAGACCTATGACCATGAGCCGCAACCTTGTCATCGCGTCGGTGGTGCTCAACGTTTTCCTGGCCGGAGCGCTTGCCGGCGGAGCCGTCTGGATAAGAAGCGGCAAAAACCAGGGCTATTCACTGGAGGCGGCCGGTGGCCGGCTTCCCGAACAGGATCGCACGGTCTTCCGCAAGGCGTTGCGCGATGTTCGCCGAGAATCCCGTCAGGTCATTCTCGACGGCCAGCAAGCCAGGCGTGAAGCAGCCGACCTGCTGCAACAGCCGGTTCTGGACACGACGGCGCTGTCGGCGGCACTGGAGCGGGCCCGCAATGCCGATGTCACCGTGCGCACGCGGCTGGAGCAGCGCATTGTGGAGTTCGCGGCGGCAAGTTCCGCTGAGGGGCGCGGCGTGCTGGCGCAAGGGCTGATGAAACGCAGCGGGGCCGCCGCGCCAAAAAAATCGCAGTGATGACCGACGGAAAACGCTGACGGTGCCGTTTAACGAAGCGAAGGGCAGGCCTGCCAGATCCGTGTGGTGCGGCAGGCTTTCAACCTCGGAAACATTCGGAGCATCGTCATGAACTATCTGACAAAATACGCGATCACCGCCGCTCTTGCCGTTACCGGAACGGTTGCGACCGCTGCGGCATCCCTGGCGATGCCATTGGCGCCACTTGCCGCACCGGCGCTGGTCGAGCATGTCGCCTGGGGCTGTGGACCGGGCTGGCATCCCAATCATTGGGGACGCTGCGTGCCCAACCGTGTGGTGGTCTATCCTCGTTACCACCGTTGGCATGGCCCGGCCTTCTATGTCGGGCATCCGCACCATCGCTGGCATCGTTGGCACCGCTGGTAGGACATAAGGGGGTCGGCCGCTCCACCACGTGCCGGCCCCCTCGATCCCCATTGAACCAGGTACAAAACGGCTCGGACGGGCTCCTGCGCCAGGCACAGGAGGCCCAAGCGATGGAGAGCTGACTTGGCTATCCCGGCTTTCAATTCCCCTGATCCGGCCCTCGTCGCGTTCAACCGCTTCGGGCTTGGAGCACGGCCTGGCGACCGCGACAGCATAGCCGGCGATCCGCGCGGTTATCTCAAGGCGGAGTTGCGGCAAGCCGACATCGCCATGATCTCGCCTGATGACCCGGCCTATGCCAACCTGCAAGGCAGTACGCCTGCCATCCAGGCCAGCATGGCGGCAAATTTCCAGCGCAAGCTCGAGCGTGAGCGCATGGCCGCGGTGGCGCAGCCGGGGGCGGCGAGCGCCCAGGCCGTGCCAACACAACCCGTGCCGGCCGGCAAACCCAGCGTACCGCCGGTCGAGGTGGTGTTGTTCCGGGCGGAAGCGCAGGCGCGCTTCGACAAGGCTGTTCGGGTCAAGGCCGGCTTCGTCGAACGCCTCGTCTGCTTCTGGTCGAACCATTTCTGTGTCTCGGTGGCAAAGGACACCGTCGTTCGCGCCAGCGCCGGTGCCTTCGAGCGGGAAGCCATCCGCCCTTTCGTGCTCGGCCGCTTCGCCGATATGCTGCTGGCGGTAGAGCATCATCCGGCGATGCTGTTCTATCTCGACAACCAGCAATCGATCGGCCCGGAGTCGCGCGCGGGCAAGAACCGCAAGCGTGGCCTCAATGAAAACCTCGCCCGGGAAATCCTGGAATTGCACACGCTCGGCGTCGGCAGTGGCTATACCCAGGCCGATGTCACCAGCTTCGCGCGCATCCTCACCGGCTGGACGATGGCCGGGCGCGATGGACGGCTGGGCGAGCCCGGCAATTTTGTCTTCAACGCAAATGCACATGAGCCGGGCGACGCAGTGCTGCTCGGCAAGACCTATCCCGCGTGTGGCATGGGACAGGCCGAGGCCGCGCTCAACGATATCGCCCGCCATCCGGCAACAGCCCTGCACATCGCCACCAAACTGGCTCGCCATTTCATCGCCGACACGCCCCCGGCGGCTACAGTTGCGCGCCTCGCCAAGGTCTTCGCCAAGACCGACGGCAATCTGCGGGCGCTGGCGGTCGCCCTCATCGACATGCCGGAGGCGTGGTCGACGCCACTGATGAAGATACGCTCGCCCTTCGACTATATCGCCGCCATCCGAAGGGCGGCCGGTCCCGGCTCGGCGAACGATCCCGGCCAGTCGCTCGGCTGGCTCAACGCGCTGGGCGAGCCGCTCTGGCAGCCGCCGGGACCCAACGGCTTTTCCGACGGGGCCGACGGCTGGACGTCGGCCGAGGGTATGAAAATCCGCCTCGACATCGCCTGGCAAGCGGCACGCCAGGTCAAGGATATCGGCAATCCCAACGACATGCTTGAGGCGCTGATCGGCCCTGCCGCCTCGCCGGAGACGCGGCAGGCGATCGCCCATGCCGAATCCAAGCAGCAAGGGCTGGCGCTGTTGCTGATGGCCCCAGAATTCCAGCGCAGGTAGTTCCAGCGCAGACAACTTCCGTGGAGACGATGTCATGAGCCTGCTGTGCGAAGTTCCCGATCCCTCCCGCCGCGCCGTGTTGATGACCGGTGGCGCGCTGTTTGCCTGGGCCTACATGCCCCGCCTTGCCCGCGCCGCCGACAATCGCGATCCACGTCTGATCGTCATCGTGCTGCGCGGCGCGCTTGACGGCCTGTCGGCGGTCGGTCCGGTCGGCGATCCCGACTATGCCGGCTTGCATGGCGACATCGCCTTGTCCCTGACCGGCCCGCATGCGGCGCTGCCGCTGGACGGCTTCTTCGCGCTCAATCCGTCGATGCCGGTGTTTGCACGGCTGTTCAAGAACAGCCAGGCGGCGGTCGTGCATGCGGCCGCAACCGGCTATCGCGACCGCTCGCATTTCGACGGCCAGGACGTGCTGGAAAGCGGCTTTGCCGGCCCCGGCCATGTCGCCACCGGCTGGCTCAACCGGGCGCTTGAAAACCTGCCATCGGGCGACCGCGTGGCAACGCTTGGTGGGTTGGCCGTCGGGCCGTCAACGCCGCTGGTGATCCGTGGCGCCGCACCCGTACTTGGCTGGGCGCCGCAATCGCTGCCGGCACCCAGCGATGGTTTCGCGGCGCGCGTTCTCGACCTCTACCAGCATCGCGACACGGTTCTCGCGGTGGCCCTGCAAAAGGGGCTCGACGCCGACCGCATGGCGCTCGACGACCAGATGGGCGCCAAGGCGATGAAGCCGAAGGGCGGTCCCGACAGTGCCGCCGGCATGCGGCAGGCGGCACAGGGTGCGGCCAAGCTGATGGCGGCCGACGACGGGCCGCGTATTGCGGCTCTCGCCTTCGATGGCTGGGACACGCATGTCAATGAAGGCGGTGCGACCGGTCGGCTCGCCACCTTGCTCGGCGGTCTCGACGGCGCCTTCGAAGAATTCGAGAAAGGTCTCGGCGAGCGCTGGAAGGACACGGCGATCGTCGTCATCACCGAGTTCGGACGCACGGCCCAGATCAACGGCACCGTCGGCACCGATCACGGCACCGGCACTGTGGTGCTGCTGGCCGGCGGCGCCATCAAGGGCGGGCGCGTTATCGCTGATTGGCCTGGATTGAAGCCGGCTCAGCTTTACGAACAACGCGACCTAGCGCCGACCAGCGATGTCAGGGCGGTGCTGAAAGGGCTGCTCGCCGATCAGTTCGGGCTTTCGGCCGGAACCCTCGGTGACAAGGTGTTTCCGGAGTCCGCCGCAGTGAAGCCAATGCAGGGGCTTGTCGCGTGACGGCTGAATAGCCAATGGGCGTCACGACGTCCGTCAGCGGACTGCATTGTCGTTGAGCGTCGCCACCGTCTTCAGCGCGCCGTCGAGCATGTCGCCCTTCTCGTCCTTCAGCGCCATCTCGCGCAGGCGCCGGATCCAGTCGGCGGCGTCCGCTCGGCCCTTGAGCAGATCGAGCGCGGACAGCACCCGGTCGAATTTCGATTGCGCCCGGACATGGGTGTCGCTGTAGCCCTTGATCAGCCGGCGGCAGTTGAGGATCTCGACAGCCAGCGCATAATCCTGAGGCACATGGTCGAGCGCCAGAGCGTACCAGCGGTCGAGATGCGCGATCTCGACCTTGTGACGCAGCAGGCTGCGGCGCCAGCGGCGCAGGCCGCCGATGAACCAGAGTGCTGCAAAGCCGGCGAAGCTGTCGGTGCGGATACGGCGGCCATGGTTGATGCGGCGGTCGAGAAAGGCGGCGAGCTTCGGCCGGCTTTCGATGTAGCTGCCAAGACCCGCCGGCAGCGTGCCGCAGAACTCCTCGATGCGCGGATGGAAATACTCGGTGACCTGAAGGATCGAGCCGTCCTTGACGCCGACCTCGCGGCGCACGCGCCGGTCACGCGTCGAGCGCGTTTTGAGATCGGCGACGCGGATCATGTCGTCGTAGCATAGCGCGTTGGCCAGATGCTTTGCAGCAGCGATGGACAGGCCATAGCCGCGGTCCGGTCCGTCCAGCGCGACGGCCTTGTCCAGCTGGTCGAGATACTCGCGCCCGTAGGCGATGTCCTGATAGTCGACGACCTTTCTCAGGCCCCTGAGCGCCATGTCGCGGACTGCCACCGGCAACAGATCGATGCGGGCGGCCAAAGCCTGCCAGCCTTGCAGCAGGTTTTGCGGACCACTCACCTGTCCGGCGCCCAGGGCAGATTCGACAATCGCGGGCTCAGCCGGCTTCAACGCCGGCGCTGCCGTACCGCGCGCGCGGTCAAACGCGGCACCGAAGGCGGCGAGGCTGGCCTTGACGCCCCGGCCGCCGGCACCGATTGCCTGTTCGTAGCTCTCGCGGGTGAAGGGCAGCGCGTCGGACCCCGCCAGCGCGCCGAGCAGGCTGGCCGAGATCATCGAACCATTGTCGGCGGCGATCTTTTCCATGTCGAAAGCGATGAAGCGCTTCGATGCGGCCTCCGCCGTTGCGTGCACCCTGGAAGACGAGGCTCGGCCGTCGCCGGGTTCGATTTTTTCCGACACGGCGGCGATGCGGTGCGACGAGGCGATCAGCGTCGTGCGCTCGGGCGTGACAAAGCCGCGGATGATGGCGCGGCCGGCTTCCATCAGTTCAGCGGCGATCAGGATATCCACATCGCCCTGCGACGGCGACAATGCAAAGACCGGCAGCCGGCCGGTGTCGCGGGCCATCTCGACATAGTAGATGGTGGCGCCGGTGCGCTGGGCGACGCCGGCGACCGAGGTCGATTGCGCGACATAACCGTTGCGCTCGGCGACATCGGTGATCCAGTCGGCGAGCACGCCGCCGCCCTGGCCGCCGACCGCGAGCACGGCAAGCTTGATGACACGCTCGTCATCCTGAGCGCCGACGTGGGCGCGAAGTGGGGGGACAGCGTCAAGCATCGGCGAAGGTCAGGCGCCGGCTTTCGCGGCGACGCTGCAAAAGGCCGATGGTGGCGCGGCGCGCGGCTTCCAGGAAACGGTCCCAATGGCTCGGATTATGGACGACATCGGCGCGGTAGAAGGATGGGCACAGCACCGCCGCATCGGCGACCTCGCCGCAATTGCCGCAGCCGACGCAGCTCTGGTCGATATGCGCCACCGGATCGTCGCGCAGCGGATCGTCGAGCGACTTGACCGACAGCGACGGGCAGCCGGACAGCCGCATGCAGGCATGGTCGCCGGTGCAGATATCCTCGTCGACGCCGAATTTCGGTTTCACCACTCGCTCGCCGCCCTTGATTGCCTTGTCGACCAGCGGCTTTTCGCGGCGCTGCCGGTTGAGCATGCATTCGGACGAGGCGACGATAACCTTCGGCCCCTTCTCGTCGGTCGTCAGCGCCTCGCGCAGCGTGTCCTGCATCTTGGTCACGTCATAGGTGCGGTCGACATGGCGCAGCCATTTGACGCCCATGCCCTTCACCGCCTCGGTGATCGGATGCTTCGTCGACTTGGTCTTGTTGCCCGCGCGCGACGACAGGATGTCCTGCCCACCGGTCGCGGCCGAATAGAAATTGTCGACAATGACGATAACGCCGTCGTTCTTGTTGAACACCGCATTGCCGATCGAGGAGGTCAGGCCGTTGTGCCAGAAGCCGCCATCGCCGACGAAGGAGATGGAACGGCGCTTGGCATCGGGCGAGTTGAACGCCGAGGCGGAAGCCGGACCGAGCCCATAGCCCATGGTGGTGGCGCCGAGCTCGAAAGGCGGCATGATCGAGAACAGATGGCAGCCTATGTCGGAGGCGATGTGGTGCTTGCCAAGTTCCTGTTCGACCAGTTTTGTCGCGGCAAAGATCGGCCGCTCCGGGCAGCCGATGCAGAAACCGGGCGGTCGTCCTGGAACGACATTGATCAGGTCGGCTGTATCGACGCCGTCGCCGACCTTGTTGGGGGCACGCACTTCGCCAGGCAGCAGATGCGGCGCCTCGGCGCGCAGGAAGGCGCCGATGCCATCGAGCATGACCTGGCCGGTGTATTCGCCGGCCATCGGCAGGTGCTCCTTGCCGACCAGCCTGGTGCCGCGCCCGGCCTTGTGCAGCATCGCGGCGAAGGCCTGTTCGATGTAGTTGGGCTGGCCTTCCTCGACGACCAGCACCGATTGCTTGCCCTCGCAGAAGGACAGGAACTCGTCGTCGATGAGCGGATAGACGGCGTTGAGCACATAAAGCGGCACGTCGGTGTCGCCATAAATGTCGGCAAGGCCGAGCCGCTGCAGCGCGCGGATGACCGAATTGTACATGCCGCCCTGCATGACGATGCCGACCGAACCATGATCCGATCCGAAGAATTCGTTGATCTTGTTCTTGCGGATGAAGTCGACCGCCGCCGGCCAGCGTTTCTGCACCTTTTCCTTTTCGTGTAGGAAGGAAGCGGGCGGCAGCACGATACGGCCGGTGTCGCGGCGCGGTGCGTCGAGCGCATCGGCGACCGTCATCGGTGGCCGCTTGTTGTCCTTGGCGATGAAATGGCCGTGGACGTGGCAGCAGCGGATGCGGACCTGCAGCATGACCGGCGTGTTGGAAATCTCGGACAGCTCGAAACCATCCTCCACCGCCTTGACGATCGACGGCAGATTGGGGCGCGGATCGAGCAGCCAGACCTGGCTCTTCATGGCGAAGGCATGACTCCGCTCCTGCATGATCGAGGAGCCTTCGCCATAGTCCTCGCCGACGATGATCAGCGCGCCGCCGGTGACGCCACCGGAGGCGAGATTGGCCAGCGCATCGGAGGCGACATTGGTGCCGACGGTCGACTTGAAGGTCGCGGCACCGCGGATCGGGTAGTGCACAGAGGCGGCCAGCATGGCGGTGGCGGTGGCTTCGGAAGCGCTGGCCTCGAAATGCACGCCGAGCTCGCCCAGAATGTCCTGCGCGTCGGCCAGCACGTCCATCAGATGGCTGATCGGCGCGCCCTGATAGCCGCCGACATAGCCGACGCCACATTGCAGCAGCGCCTTGGTGATGGCGAGGATGCCTTCGCCGGCAAATTCCTCGCCGGCACCGAGCCGAAGCTTCTCGACTTCCTTGGCAAAAGACCGTTCGGCCATTTTTTCTCCCTTCCGTTACTGCCTGAGGCTGGCAGCGCGTAGGTCTATTTGTTTGCGCATGACCTCTTCCGAAAACCGGCTTCCACTTTTCGGGGTCATGCTAGATGTCGTGCTTGCGAATGTTCTTCAGCATCTTCAAAAGCGTGGCGATGAGCGCGGAATATTCGGCGTCGTCGATATCGTCGAACATCGCCTCGAACGCGTCATGCATGGCCGGCCAGGCGCGGGTGAACTCGGCGCGGCCCTCGTCGGTCAGGAACACATGGCGGATGCGGCTGTCGGTGACACCCTGCTCGCGCCGCACCAGGCCCTGGCTCTCCAGCGAGTCGAGCGTGCGGCTCAAGGTCGACTGCTCGATGACAGTGTAGACCGAGAGGTCGTTGACGGTGATGCCGTCGGTGACCGACAGCACGGCCAGCGTGCGCACCTGCGGAATGGTCAGGCCTTGCTTGCGGAAATCGTCGCGCAAGGTAGCGTTGTAACGGCCCATGATGCGGTTCATCAGATAGGGCGCGAATTGCTGCAGCCCGATCTGCCCCAGGGTCGAAATGCGCTGGCGCTTTTCCGCAACCTTGTGTTCCATCACAGCCTCCCCGCCAGGAGAAAGCCGGAGCCGCCGCCGAGGCCGGCACCGGGATGGGTCGAGGCGCCGATATGGTAGACGTTCTTGATACCAGTCCGATGGTTGCGGCTGGTCTTGAATGGCCGCCATAGGAACGACTGGTCGATGGTCGAGGAACCGCCATAGGGATCGCCGCCGACCAGATTGATGTTCATCGCTTCCAGATCGGCCGGGGAATAGGCGTGGCGTGCGATGACGCTGTCCTTGAAGCCATCGATGTGGCTGGCGAGGATGGCTTCTGCACGGTCGGCATAGGCTTCGCGCAAAGCGTCGGTCCATTGCCCGTCAGCCGGCGCCTGCAGCTTGCCGGCGGCGTCGCCCTTGATATGGCGAGGTGCCTCGGGCAGTTGCAGCCACAGGATCGCCTTGCCCTCCGGACAGCGCGACGGGTCGAGCGCATGCGGCTGGCCGACACAGATGGTCGGCACCTCCGGCAGCATGCCGCGCGCCGCTTCGTTGCAGGCCTTTGACACGCCATCGAGCCCCGGTGTCAGATGCAGCAGCGCGACCTTGTCCAGGCCTTCGCCGCGCCATGCCGGCGGCTTGTCCAAGGCGTAGTGAATCTGGAAATTGCCTTTGCCGTAGCGGTATTTCTGCGTCGCTTCGACGTCATCCCTGGGAGCATCCGCGCCGAGCAGCCGACCATAAAGCTGCGTCGGGGTGACCGAGCAGATGATGCTCTTCTTCGCATGGACCGTTTCGCCCGAGGCCAGCCGCACGCCGGTGGCGCGACCTCCAGCCAGGATGATGGAGGCAACGTCCGCTTCGGTGGAGATGACGCCGCCACGCTCGATGATCAATGCCTCGAATGCGGCCAGCAGGTTCTGCGCCCCGCCCTTGACGATCGGTGCGCCGGCGGCTTCCAGCGCAAAGGCGATGACCTTGGCGATCTGGCCCGAGAATGCATCTTCCGGCCCAAGCCCGGCATGCAGCACCCAGGGCGCCCACAGCGCGCGGGTGGTTTCGGACCGGTAGGTGCTTTCGAGCCAGTTGCGCGCCGGCATTAGTGCCTCGCCGAGAAAGGCGGCAAGGCCGCGTGAGCCACGTCGCCAGGCTTCGCCGGCCAGCAGCTTCGCCGTCGGATAAGACCACAGGCTGCCGCCGAGCAGGCCGAACAGCAGGCCGGCATTGCGCTCGATGCCGCCGACATCCTCCGCGTGCCGGTCGCCATCGCCCGCCGCGATCGCGTTGAGCGCGGCGACATTGGCGGCGCGGTCGGTGCTGAGCACGGCATGGCTGCCGTCCGGCCGCAGCACGCCGGTCGGCGTGCCGGTGTGGCAGAACTCCAGCCCGTGCCGCGCGAGGTCGGCGCCCAGCGCCGCAAAGGCTGGCGAGGTGATGAACAGCACGAAGGTCGTCGCCATCACATCATGGATGAAGCCGGGCGCGGTGATCTCCTCGGTGCGCATGCAGCCGCCAATGCGGTCGTTGCGCTCAAGGACGAGCACTTTGGCGCCTTTGCCGCCAAGCATCGCCGCGCAGACCAGCGCGTTGATGCCGCTGCCTACGATGATGTGATCCGGCTGGCTCACGGCAAACGCTTTCGCTTAGCCCTTCGAAACAAGCGCCAGCGCGCGGATCGGGCTGCCGGTGCCGTGTTCGATCTTCAGCGGCGCCGCGATCAGGATGGCTCCCTTCGGCGGCAGCTGGTCGAGGTTGCAGAGGCTGGCAAGGCCGTAGCGGTTGGCCTTGTGCATCAGCGTGTGCGCCGGGAACGGCGGCTCCATGCCGCCAGCCTTGCCGGCGTCGGTGCCGATGGTCTCGCTGCCCCAGCCCTTGATATCCTTGCTGATCAGGAACTGGATCGCTTCGGCCGTCGGGCCCGGCGTGTGCGGGCCGGTCTCGTTGGCGTTGAGGAATTCGGCTTCCGAGCCGTTGCGCTTGTACCAGTCTGTGCGCATCACCACCCATTCGCCGGCATTGATCGCGCCATGCTTGGCTTCCCACGCCTTGATGTGGTCGACGGTGAGCAGGAAATCGGGATCGGCGGCGGCTTCCTTCGAGCAGTCGATGACATTGACCGGGCCGACGAAGTTCTGCGCCGGAATGGTGTCGGTGGCGCCGTCGGCATAGTCCTTGCCGGAGATCCAGTGTTGCGGCGCATCGAAATGCGTGCCCGAATGTTCGCCAAGCTTCAGCCAGTTCCAGGCCCACCAGGGACCGTTCTTGTCATAGCGGGAGATCGAGTGGATCTCGACCTTCGGCGTGTCGACGGCGAGTTCCGGTGGAAGCTTGATCAGCGGGGTGTCGGGCCCGAGCGGTGCTGTCAGGTCGACCACCTTGATGGCGCCTGAAAGAAGCTGGCCGGCGACTTCGCCGAGGAGTTTTTGCGTGTCCATGGTCTCTGTTCCCTCTTTCGTGATGATGATCAAGGCTCGTCTCGGCCCTTAATATCCTACTAGACGAAAACATATGCATCTGCAATTATCTTTAAGCATAAAGGAAATGGGAACGGGGCGTGAGCGAGTTCGACGCCATCTTTGTCGGGGCGGGCCACAACAGTCTGGCATGCGCCGCGCATTTGGCGCTCAAAGGCTGGAAAACCGGGATTTTCGAGCGCAGTCCGACAATCGGCGGCGCCGTCCAGACGCGCGAATTCACCCTTCCCGGCTTCCGCCACGATTTCGGCGCGATGAATCTGAGTCTGTTTGCCGGCTCGGCCTTCCACCGGAAATATGCAAATGAATTGAAAGCACAGGGGCTGGAGTTCGCCCCGGTCGCCGATTGTTTCGCCAGCGCCTTTCCGGACGGACGCTGGTTCGGCGTCAGCAACGACCTGGAAAAGACCGCGACGCGCATGGCCGCATTCTCCGCCGCCGATGCAACGACATGGCGCAGACTGGTCGCCGCCTTCCCGGGGGAGGCCGAGCATCTGTTCAGGCTGCTGGGATCGCCGATGAGCGCCCGCGCGCTTGCCGGCACCGCATGGAACCTGTGGCGCAAGAAGGGCATGTCGGGGGCGCTCGATACCGGCCGGCTGCTGTTGTCCTCACCCCGCGCCTGGCTGGAGGAGAACTTCGAGTCGCCTCATATCAGGGCAACGCTCGCCACCTGGGGCATGCATCTCGACTTCGCCCCCGACATCGCCGGCGGTGCCGTGTTCCCCTATCTGGAATCGATGGCCAACCAGAGTTTCGGCATGGTGCTGGGCAAAGGCGGCGCCGACACCATCATCCGCGCCCTGTCGGGCATGGTTACGGCTGCCGGCGGCAAGATCGTCACCGGCGCCGAAGTGGCCGAGATCACCGTTTCCGCCGGCAAGGCGACCGGCGTGCGGCTCGCTTCCGGTGAGACCCATACCGCCACCAGGGCTGTGATCGCCGGCGTCGCGCCCAAGGCGCTGACCGGCAAATTGCTGCCCAATGGTTCCGGTGACGCCGGCTTCGACACGGCGATGCAAAAATTCCGCCATGCGCCGGGGACGATGATGATCCATCTGGCGCTGGACGATTTGCCCGACTGGCGCGCCGGATCTGAGCTGCGGCAGTTCGCCTATGTGCATCTGTCGCCGTCGCTCGACGCCATGTCGCGCACCTATCAGCAGGCGATGGCGGGCATGCTGCCGGACGAGCCGGTGCTGGTCGTCGGCCAGCCGACAGCGATCGACCCGTCGCGGGCGCCCGAAGGCAAGCATGTGCTGTGGGTGCAGGTGCGCATGCTGCCAGCCGAGATCACAGGCGATGCGGCCGGTCGGATCGCACCGGCGCGTTGGGATCAGGTCAAGGACAACTATGCCGATCGTGTCCTCGATATCATCGAGACCTATGCGCCCGGCCTGCGCAACAAGATCCTCGGCCAGGCGGTGTTCTCGCCCATCGATCTGGAGCGCGAGAACCCGAACCTCGTCGGTGGCGACCAGGTCTGCGGCAGCCACCATCTGGCACAGAATTTCTTGTTTCGCCCAGCACACGGATACGCCGGCTGGAACACACCGGTCGGCAATCTGCATCTTACCGGAGCTGCAACATGGCCGGGCGCCGGCACCGGTGCGGCTTCCGGATACATGCTCGCGCAACAGCTTGGCGGGAGGTAGCAGCCGAAGATTTCACAACAGGCGAAAGAGGGCAAGGCGCTGCTGCCCACGAAGCCTGAACCAATGCCCAGACACTGCCGCGCGACGAAACAGAAAACCAACAAGGGGAACGACCATGACAATCAACAGACGCGAATTGCTGGGATACAGTGCCGCGGCACTCGGGGTGGCCGCCGTCGGCCTGCCGCAGATCGCCAAGGCAGCCGCCGGCGAACTGACCATCGCCTACAACGTCAACCTGCCGTCCTGGGATCCGACCACCGGGCCTTCGGCCGTCAACCCGACCATCCAGGGCCTCTACCAGTCGGTGTTCGACCAGTTCATCCCGCAGAAGCCCGACCTGTCCTTCGCGCCGGGCCTGCTCACCGAATGGGGCTGGAACGACGACCGCACCAAGATCATGATGACGGTGCGCGAAGGCGTGACCTGGCATGACGGGTCGCCATTCACGCCCGAGGACGTGGTCTGGTCGCTGCAGCGGGCGGGTGACGAAAAGACCGGCAACCCGATCCAGTTCGTCTGGAAGAACGTCAACAACTTCAAGATCGACGGCAACAAGATCACCGGTGACGTCGTGCAGTTCGACCCGGTTTATTTCAAGTGGATGTCGTTCCTGACCGGCTACATCATGCCGAAGGCCTATTACGAGAAGGTCGGCGCCGAAGGTTTCGAGAAAGCGCCGATCGGCACCGGCCCCTACATGGTCGAAAAATTCGAGCGCAACGCCTTCCTGCGGCTGAAGGCCAATCCGAACTACTGGGGCGGCAAGCCGGCCTTCGAGAATGTGACGATCAAGTTCGTCGCCGATGCGGCAAGCCGCGTCGCCGAGATCGAATCCGGCTCCTCGCAGGTGACGCTCGAAATTCCCTATGAGGAGTATGACCGGCTGATCGCCAAGGACGGGCTTGCCGGCTCGTGCAAGAACGTCTCCGACATCGGCATGATCTTCTTCAACGACATCGAGGCGATGCTGGACAAGAACGTCCGCCAGGCAGCCGTCATGTCGATCGACAAGAAGCTGCTAGTCGACCGCCTGCTGCGCGGCTATGGCCAGCCGATCGACACGCTGGAGACGCCGGAATACGCGGCCTACGATGCGTCGATCAAGGTCGAGCACAATCCGGAAAAGGCCAAGGAACTACTCGCAGCCTCCGGCTACTCGCCGGAAAAGCCGGTCAAGTTCACCATCCAGACGACCAAGGGCTTCAAGCCCAAGGACTATGAGATGATCCAGGCGATCGTCGGGATGTGGCGCAAGGTCGGCATCGAGGCGACGATCGAAGTCTACGAGATCGCCAAGCACTACGAGCTTCGCGCCGCCGACAAGCTGGCGCCGGCGGCCTTCTACAATTGGGGCAACGCCATCGGCGACCCGACCACCTCGACCGGCTTTGCCATGTATGGCCCGAGCCCGCATTCGGTGTGGGACAGCCAGGACCTGATCGACATGATCAACCCGCTGTGGGGCGAGAAGGACGAGGCCAAGCGCATCGCCGGCTGGAAGGCTGTCGACAAATACATCGCCGAGCAGGCCTATGTGCTGCCGCTGATGCAGTATGCGCAGCCGATCGTGCATGCCAAGAGCGTCAATGTGGTGCAGCATGTGTCCGGCGCGCTGCTGCCGGCCCTGATGACCCCAGCCTGAGACAATCGAGAAAGGCGCGCTGTCGCAAAGACGGCGTGTCTTTTCCCAACTTGCGCAGGCCCCCTCATCCGGCCCTTCGGGCCACCTTCTCCCCGCTGGGGAGAAGAGACCGGCTCAGCCGTCTGCGACCTCTTCTCCCCTCGGGGAGAAGGTGGCCGCGAAGCGGCCGGATGAGGGGGTTCGTTCCATCAGTCACTGAAACGCATTAGGCCTACGCCAGAATGCTCCTGCAAAGATTCCTGATCCGTCTGCTGACGATGCTGATCACGCTGTTCGGCGTGGCCGTCGTCGTCTTTGTCGTGATCCGTGTCGCGCCCGGCGATCCGATCGCCATGATGCTGCCGCCCGGCGCGACGGATGCCGACATCGCCCGGCTGCGGGCGCTTTACGGGCTCGACAAGACCATCGTGCAGCAATTCTTCATCTGGCTGTCCGGCGTCGTCAGGGGCGATTTCGGAACCTCGATCTCGCTCAGGCAAGACGTACTCGGCCTTGTCTTCAACCGGCTGCCAGCGACACTGGAACTCGCCATCGTCGCGCTTGTGATGGCGGTGACGATTGGGGGTACGACGGCGGTGATCGGCGCGCGCGAACGCGGCACGGCGGTCGAGGCCGGCATCGACATCGCCAGCGGCGCGGCGCTTTCCATTCCCGATTTCCTGTGGGGCCTGGTGCTGATCCTTCTGTTCGGCGTGCTGGTGCCGATCTTCGACATTTCCGGCCGGGTGTCGCCGCAACTCGACCTGCCTTTCGTCACCCAGTTCTATCTGTTCGAAAGCCTGTTGCGCCTGCGCCTCGACCTCACCTGGGATCTGCTGAAGCACATGCTGATGCCGGCGGTGGCGCTGGCGCTGCCGCTCGCCGCAATCATCTCACAGCTGCTGAAACAGTCGCTGAAGGAAGTGCTCGACCTCGACTATGTCGTGCTGGCGCGGGTCAAGGGGTTTTCGGAAACGCAGGTCATCCTGCGCGAGGCGCTGAAGAACGCCGCCCTGCCGACGCTGACGCTGGTCGGCGTTCAGTTCACCTTTCTCATTGGCGGCACCGTCATCGTCGAACGGCTGTTTTCCTATGAGGGCCTCGGCAATATGGCGATCGATGCCGTCATCAACCGCGACTTGCCTTTGATTCAAGGCATCGTGCTGGTCTTCGCGCTGCTGTTCGTGCTGATCAACCTCACCGTCGACATGATGTATGCGCTGCTCAATCCGAGGCTGCGCCGTGGATGAGGGTCGCGCTCAAAGGCGAGGTGTGTCGCCGCGCTTGTGGCTTGCCGGCGGCTGGCTGCTGCTGGCGCTTCTGGCCGCGATCTTCGCGCCGCTGGTTGCACCTCAGGATCCGCTGGCGCAGGATCTGATGCTTGAGCGGCTGCCGCCGTTCTGGATTGATGGAGCCGAACCCGGCTATTGGCTTGGCACCGACAGCCTCGGCCGCGACCTGCTCTCCCGGTTGATCTTCGGCGGCCGTATCGCTTTCATCGTCGCTTTCGCCGCAGCCATCACCGCCTGCCTGGTCGGCTCGACGCTAGGCCTGATCGCAGGTTATTTCGGCGGCTGGACCGACCGCATCATCTCGCGCGTCGTCGATGTCTGGATGGCGTTTCCGCCGGTGCTGTTCGCCATCCTGCTGGTGGCGGTGCTCGGCACTGGCCTCAGTTCGGTCATCCTCGCCATCGCCATCATCGACTGGACGCGCTTTTGCCGGGTGATCCGCGCCGAGACCATGGGTCAGTCGCGCATGGACTATGTCGAGAATGCCCGCATCGCCGGCTATGGCCGCATCGGCATCATGCTGCGCGAAGTGCTGCCCAATGTCGTGCCGTCGATCGTCGCGCTGCTGTCGCTGGAAATGGGCATCGCCGTCATCGTCGAGGCGATCCTCTCCTTCGTCAATCTGTCGATCTCGACCGACGATCCGACCTGGGGCGGCATCATCGCCGAGGGCCGGCTGTCGATCCATCAGGCCTGGTGGGTGCTGGTGTTTCCGCTGATCACGTTGATCCTCACCGTGCTGTCGTTCAGCCAGTTCGGCGAGGCGCTGAAGACGCGCTTCGATCCGGTGCTGCGATGAGCGCCATCTGTCTGGACATCAGCGATCTAAGCGCCGTGCTGCCGAACGGCCAGCGCGTGCTGCGCTCGGTGTCGCTTGCCGTTCAGCCCGGCGAGGTCCGCGCGCTGGTCGGCGAGAGCGGCGCCGGCAAGACGATGATCGGCAAGGCGGTGCTAGGGGTCCTGCCGTCGAGCGTGCGCGTTGTCGAGGGCGACATTCGGCTTGAAGGCGAAGACCTCGGCAAGCTTCAGCCCAAGGCACGGCGCACGCTGATCGGCGCGCGCACGGCACTGATCCCGCAGGATCCGCTGACCGCGCTCAACCCGTCGCGCCGCATCGGCTCGCAGATGACCGACCGGCTGGTGCGCATCCTCGGCTGGAGCGGCGAGAGGGCCGATACCCGCATTCGCCAGTTGCTCGACGAGGTGCAGATCCGCGACCCCGACCGCGTGCTGAAAAGCTATCCGCACGAGCTTTCCGGCGGCATGCGCCAGCGCGTGCTGATCGCCGCCGCTTTCGCCGCCGAGCCCCGGCTGATCGTTGCCGACGAACCGACGACGGCGCTCGACGTCACCGTGCAGAAGCAGATCCTGCGGCTGATCGTGCAGTTGCAGCGCGAGCACGGCACGGCGATCCTTTTCGTCACCCATGATCTCGGGGTCGTCGCCAAGATCAGTCAGAAGGTCTCGGTGCTCTATGCCGGCAAGGTGGTGGAGGAGGCCGAGACGGCTGCCCTCTTCGCCGCGCCGCAGCACCCCTACACGCGAGCGCTGATGGCGGCCACGCCGCGTTACACCGAGCCCTTCGCCTCGCTGAAGCCGGTGGACGAGGCGGTGCTAGCCGGACTTGCTTCAGAGATCGCTGCCGCCGACCAGGCCTGGAGGCGACCCCATGGCTGAGCCGCTGTTTTCCGTGCGTAGGCTGAAGGTCGCGCTGCCCGACATGACGCGCAAACCGCTGATCGGTCGCGCGCCGTTGGCCGAAATCCTGAAAGGTCTGGATTTCGACCTGCCCAGGGGCTCGGTGACCGGCATCGTCGGCGAATCCGGATCGGGCAAGTCGACCCTTGGCCGCGCTCTGGTGCGCCTCTTGGAGCCCAGCGCCGGCAGCATCAGCTTCGATGGCCGCGACATCACGCATCTGCCTGAAGCAGAGCTGCGGCCGCTGCGGCGCAATTTGCAGATGATCTTCCAGGATCCGATGTCGTCGCTCAACCCGCGCCGCACCATCGCCAGCATCATCGCCGCGCCGCTCAAGCAGAATGGCCTTGGCGACAATCTGAAGAGCCGCGTCGCCGAGGCCTTGCAGCGTGTCGGCCTGCCGCAAAGCTTCGCCAGCCGCTACCGCCACGAACTGTCGGGCGGCCAGCGCCAGCGCGTCGGTATAGCGCGGGCGCTGGCGCTGTCGCCGAAATTCGTGCTGGCCGACGAGATCGTCTCCGGCCTCGACGTGTCGACACAGGCGCAGATCCTGACCTTGCTGGAAAAGCTGGCGGCGGAGATGGGCCTGACCGTCGCCTTCATCAGCCACGATCTGTCGGTCATTCGGCGGCTGTGCCGCCAAGTCATCGTCATGCGCGAAGGCGTGATCGTCGAGGCGAGCGCCACCGATGCCTTGTTCGACAATCCACGGCAAGCCTACACGCGCGATCTGATCGCAGCCATTCCGCTGCCCGAGATCGATGCGGGCTGGCTGGACATCCCTGCCGCCATCAAGGCCCCGACATGAATACACACGCACGCCGAAAAGCGGGCTTCGGTCGTGCGATCGGCAAATGACCCAAGTCCCGCCAATGGAGGAGGACTGACATGAAGAGGATACTTCGAAACGCAACGCTCGCCGCCGCTGTCCTTGGCAGCGCCGGCATCGCCACCGCCAGCTCGATCCCCGGCATGCGCGGACACGATCACACCGGCATCACGGTTCCCGACATGAAGCAGGCGGTCGACTTCTTCACCGAGGTGGTCGGCTGCAAGAAGGCGATGTCGTTCGGACCGTTCGCCGACGACAAGGGGACCTTCATGCAGGATGTGCTCGGTGTCGATCCGAAGGCGGTGATCGAAGAGATCACCATGGTGCGCTGCGGCTATGGATCGAACATCGAGCTGTTCAAATACACCGCGCCCGACCAGAAGGACCTGACGCCGAAGAACAGCGACATTGGCGGCTTCCACATCGCCTTCTATGTCGACGATGTCGCCGCCGCCAAGGCCTATCTCGACGCCAAGGGCGTCAAGACGCGGATGGGGCCGCTGCCGGTCAAGGAGGGGCCTGCCGCCGGCCAGACCATCCTCTACTTCCAGGCGCCCTGGGGGCTGCAATTGGAAGCGATCAGCTATCCCACGGGAATGGCCTACGAGAAGGGCGCCGAAACCGTTTTATGGAGCCCGAAGAACCCGGAAAAGTGATGAAAAAGCGTGCTTGCGAATGTTCCGCAAGCACGCCACAGAGGTGCGACGCTGAATCATTTCGATATGAAACTTTAAGCTTGAAATAATTCACCTCCGGCGCGATACTCGAAACCAGCAAGCGAAGAGGAGATCGCAGACATGAAGGTTGCGGTTCTCGGCGGCGGACCAGCCGGCCTCTACTTTGCCATTTCGATGAAACTCAGGGACGCCGCGCACGATGTGACGGTGTTCGAGCGCAACCGCGCCGATGACACGTTCGGCTGGGGCGTCGTGCTGTCGGCCGAGACGCTCGACAATCTGTCGAAAAACGATCCGGTCAGTGCCGTCTGGATCAAGAAGCACTTTGCCTACTGGGACGACATCGCCGTCATCCATGACGGCGTGCGCACGGTCTCATCAGGACACGGTTTCTGCGGCATCGGCCGCAAGCGGCTGCTGGTCCTGCTGCAGCGCCGCGCGCGAGAACTCGGCGTCAAGCTGATGTTCGAGACCGACATCGCCGATCCCAAACCCTATATGGAGACGCACGATCTGGTCGTCGCCGCCGACGGCCTGAACTCCAGGGCGCGCAACACTTTCGTCGACGTCTTCAAGCCCGACATCGACACCCGCAAATGCAAGTTCGTCTGGCTAGGCACCAACCAGAAGTTCGACGACGCCTTCACCTTCATCTTCGAGAAGACCGAGCATGGCTGGGTGTGGGCGCACGCCTACCAGTTCGACAGCGACACCGCGACGTTCATCGTCGAGTGCAGCGAACAGACCTGGGCTGCTTTCGGCTTCGGCGCGATGTCGCAGCAGGAATCGATCGCCGTCTGCGAGCGTATCTTCGAAAAACATCTCGGCGGCCACGCGCTGATGACCAATGCCAACCACATCCGTGGCTCGGCCTGGATCAATTTCCCGCGCGTGCTGTGCGAGCGCTGGTCCTACAAGAACCTTGCGCTGATGGGCGATGCGGCGGCATCGGCGCATTTCTCGATCGGCTCCGGCACCAAGCTGGCGCTGGAAAGTGCGGTGGCGCTGGCCGAGTATGTTGAGTCCGAACCCGACCTCGACGCCGCATTCCGTAGATATGAGGATGCCCGCCGCACCGAGGTGCTGAAGCTGCAATCGGCGGCGCGCAATTCGCTCGAATGGTTCGAGGAGGTCGAGCGCTACCTCGGCCTCGATCCGGTGCAGTTCAACTATTCGCTTTTGACCCGCTCGCAGCGCATCAGCCACGAGAATTTGCGATTGCGCGACGCCGAATGGCTGGGCGGGGCGGAAGAATGGTTCCAGCGCCAGGCGGGCGCCGGCGGCAACAGCCTGCGCCGCGCGCCGATGTTCGCGCCATTCAAGCTGCGCGACATGAGGCTGCAGAACCGCGTCGTCGTCTCGCCGATGGCGCAGTACAAGGCCGTCGACGGCTGCCCGACCGACTGGCATTTCACCCATTATGCCGAGCGCGCCAAGGGGGGCGCCGGGCTCCTCTATATCGAGATGACCTGCGTCAGCCCCGAAGGGCGGATCACGCCTGGCTGCCCCGGCTTCTATGCGCCCGAACATGCGGTGGCGTGGAAGCGGCTGGTCGACTTCGTCCACACCGAGACGGAGGCGAAGATCTGCGCCCAGATCGGCCATTCCGGCGCCAAGGGTTCGACCCGGCTCGGCTGGGAGGGCACCGACGTGCCGTTGGTCTCAGGCAACTGGCCGGTCATGGCAGCCTCGGCCGTCGCGTGGTCGACGCAGAATCAGGTGCCGAAGGCGATGAACCGTACCGACATGGACAAGGTGCGCGACGAATTCGTGGCTTCGGCCGAGATGGCAGATCGTTGCGGCTTCGACATGCTCGAGATCCACGCCGCGCACGGCTATCTGCTGTCGTCCTTCATCACGCCGGTCACCAACCGGCGCACCGATGCCTATGGCGGTTCGCTGGAAAACCGCATGCGCTATCCCCTGGAAATCTTCCGTGCGGTGCGCGCCGCCTGGCCGGCGGAGAAGCCGATCTCGATGCGCATTTCGGCCAATGACTGGGTCGGCATCGAAGGTGTAACGCCGGCCGATGCGGTCGAGATCGCACGGCTGCTGCACGAGGCAGGTGTCGATATCTGCGACGTCTCGGCCGGCCAGACCTCGGCATTGGCAAAGCCGGTCTATGGCCGCATGTTCCAGACGCCGTTTTCCGATCGCATCCGCAACGAGGTCGGCATGGCGACGATGGCGGTCGGCAACATCTACGAGCCGGACCATGTCAATTCGATCCTGATGGCCGGCCGCGCCGATCTGGTGGCGCTGGCACGGCCGCATCTCGCCGACCCCTACTGGACGCTGCATGCGGCGGTGACGCTCGGCGACCGTGGTGTCAAATGGCCGGATCCCTATCTGCCCGGACGCGACCAGCTCTACCGGCTGGCCGAGCGCGACGCCGCGGCGGGGCTGAAAGTATGACGGCCGCCACGACGATTCCCGGCAAGCATGCGCTGGTCACCGGTGGCGGCTCCGGCGTCGGCCGGGCCATCGCGCTGGCGCTGGCCGGTGCCGGCATCGACGTGACCATCTGCGGCCGCCGGGAAGCGGAGCTCGCCAAGGTGGCCGGCGAAAGCAAAGGCATTTTCGGCATCGCCGCGGACGTCACCGATGAGGCGGCGATGGCATCGCTTTACGAGAGGGCGCAAGCCGCGCGCGGGCCATTCGACATCGTCGTCGCCAATGCCGGCATGGCCGGCAGCACGCCGGCGCACAAGACCACCCTTGCCGACTGGCAGCGGATACTCGACGTCAATTTGACCGGAGCTTTCCTGACGGTTAAGCCGGCGTTGGCCGGCATGGCCGTTCGCAAGACGGGGCGGATCGTCTTCATCGCTTCGACGGCAGGGCTGAAAGGCTACGCCTATGTCGCGCCTTACGTCGCCGCCAAGCATGGCGTCGTTGGCCTGATGCGGGCTCTTGCCGCCGAAACGGTCAAATCGGGCGTCACCGTCAACGCCGTATGCCCGGGCTTTGTCGAAACCGAAATGCTGGAAGAGTCCATCCAGCGCATCATCGAGAAGACCGGCCGCTCGGTCGAGCAGGCACGGTCGAGCCTTGCCTCGACCAATCCGCAAGGCCGATTCATCCAGCCGCAAGAGGTTGCCGCAGCCGTGCTGTGGCTGTGTGGCGACGCCGCCCAATCGATCACCGGACAGGCGATTTCCATCTCAGGAGGCGAAACATGGTAGCCGGCCCCCTGCCCGCGCCGTCGGGACCCGGCAAGGACCGCTTGAGGCTGTGGATCAGGCTGCTGCGTGCCTCGCGTACGATCGAGGCCGAGCTGCGCGAGCGCCTGAAGAAGGACTTCAACACGACGCTGCCGCGCTTCGATGTGATGGCAGCCCTTTATCGGGTGCCGGAAGGCATGCTGATGAGCGACCTGTCGCGATTCCTGCTGGTGTCCAACGGCAATGTCACCGGCATCGTCGACCGGCTGGTTTCGGAAGGACTTGTCGCCCGCGCGCGGCGCAATGGCGATCGCCGCACCTCGATGGTGCGGCTGACCGAGGAAGGCACGCAGGCCTTTGCCACCATCGCCGCGGCGCATGAAGGCTGGATCGGTGAATTGCTGGGCAAGGTCAGCGAGGACGACGCGCGCCGGCTGACCGGCATGCTGACCTCGTTCCGCAGCAACTGGGAGGGACGCGAATGATCGCGATGGTCGGGCGCAAGCCGAAGCATTTCCTGTGGGAGGTCGAAGGCAGGATCGCAAAGGTCCGGCTCGACCGGCCGGAACGCAAGAACCCGCTGACCTTCGATAGCTATGCCGAGCTGCGCGACACGTTCCGCGACCTCGTCTATGCCGACGACGTCGACGCCGTGGTGTTTCTCTCCAATGGTGGCAATTTCTGCTCTGGCGGCGATGTCCACGACATCATCGGCCCGCTGGTCAAGATGGACATGAAGCAGCTTCTCGCCTTCACCCGCATGACCGGCGATTTCGTCAAGGCGATGCTGAATTGCGGCAAGCCGATTATTGCGGCGGTCGATGGCGTCGCGGTCGGCGCCGGCGCCATCATTGCCATGAGCTCCGATATCCGGATCGCCACGCCGGAAGCAAAGACCGCATTCCTGTTCACCCGAGTCGGTCTCGCCGGTTGCGACATGGGCGCCTGCGCGATCCTGCCGCGCATCATCGGCCAGGGCCGCGCCGCCGAACTGCTCTACACCGGCCGTACCATGACGGCGGCAGAAGGCGAGCGCTGGGGGTTCTACAACAGGCTGGTCGATGCCGCATCGCTGGAGGCCGATGCGCTCGACATGGCCGCGCGCATCGTCTCCGGCCCGACCTTCGCCCATGGCATCACCAAGACGCAGCTCAACCAGGAATGGTCGATGGGTCTCGACCAGGCGATCGAAGCGGAAGCGCAGGCGCAGGCGATCTGCATGCAGACGCGCGACTTCGAGCGCGCCTACAAGGCGTTCGTGGCCAAGGAAAAGCCGGTGTTCGAGGGCAATTGATGGCTGACAAGAGTTTTCTCAACTGGCCGTTTTTCGAGGATCGCCATCGCCAGCTCGCCGAGCAGCTGGAGGCATGGTGCGCGAAAAACCTGCCGGTCGATCATCATGATGTCGATGCCGCCTGCCGCGAGCTGGTGGGCAAGCTTGGCCGGGATGGCTGGTTGAAGCCGACGGCGCTCGACACGGACAATCCGGGACCACTCGACGTCCGCACCCTGTGCATCACACGCGAGACGCTTGCCCGCCATGACGGGCTGGCCGATTTTGCCTTCGCCATGCAGGGGCTCGGCACCGGTGCGCTCAGCCTGTTCGGCACGCCGCCGCAGCAGCAATGGCTGGCAAAGACGCGCGCCGGCAAGGCGATATCAGCCTTCGCCCTGTCGGAACCGCGCTCGGGATCGGACGTCGCCAACACCGAAATGACGGCGATCCGCGACGGCGATAGCTATGTCCTGTCCGGCGAGAAGACGTGGATCTCCAATGGCGGCATCGCCGATCTCTATGTCGTCTTTGCCCGCACCGGTGAGGCGCCCGGCGCCAAGGGGCTCTCGGCCTTCCTCGTGCCTGATAACACCAAGGGCCTCGGCATCGCCGAGCGGCTCGAAGTGATCGCGCCGCATCCGCTGGCGCGGCTGTCTTTCGACCAGGTCCGCCTGCCAGCCTCGGCACTGATCGGCAAACCAGGCGACGGCTTCCGCATCGCCATGTCGGTGCTCGATGTGTTCCGCTCGACTGTCGGCGCGGCGGCACTTGGCTTTGCCCGCCGCGCGCTGGACGAGAGCATCAAACGGGTGGCCGAGCGCAAACTGTTCGGCGCGCCGATGGCGGAGCTGCAGATGGTGCAGGGGCATATCGCCGACATGGCACTCGACGTCGACGCGGCGGCGCTTCTGGTCTACCGCGCCGCCTGGGCCAAGGACATGGGTGCGCCCCGCGTCACCCGCGAGGCGGCGATGGCCAAGCTGTTTGCCACCGACAAGGCGCAAGAGGTGATCGACAAGGCCGTGCAGCTGCATGGCGGCGACGGTGTCCGCAAAGGCCATATCGTCGAAAGCCTGTATCGCGAGATCCGCGCGCTGCGCATCTATGAGGGTGCCTCCGACGTCCAGAAAGTGGTGATTGCGCGACAAGTGCTGGGCGCGGCCTGACGGCGAGAAATTGACGGCGATTTTGAGACTTGGTTTTTGGAATACCGGGAGGTTTTGAATGCATACGATTCTGCAGCCGGAAGGCTGGGCAAAACCTGTCGGCTACGCCAATGGCGTCGCGGCACGCGGGCAGCTCGTCTTCGTAGGCGGACAGGTCGGCTGGAACGGACAATGCCAGTTCGAGACCGACGATTTTGTCGGCCAGGTGCGGCAGACGCTCGAGAACATCGTCGCGGTGCTGGCCGAGGCCGGTGCGGGGCCGCAGCACATCACCTCGATGACCTGGTATTTCACCGACAAGGCCGAATACCTCGCCAACCTCAGGGGCATCGGCGAGGCCTATCGCGAGGTGATCGGCCGGCACTTTCCGGCGATGGCCGCCATGCAGGTGGTGGCGCTGGTCGAGGACCGGGCCAAGGTGGAGATCCAAGCTACCGCCGTCATCCCGGAATAAACTATCGATTGTCCCAGGAATAAATTATTCGCGCAGTCCCGCCTTCCGCAAAATCGGCAGCACGTGATCGCAGAAATAGGGCAGTTCCTGCGTGTAGTTGACGAAGGACAGCGCGATGCCTTGATAGCCGTGCCCGGCAATGGCGGCCATGTCGGCGGCGATCGTTTCCGGGGTTCCAACCAGCGGGTAGGTGCCGGCGCCGCCGGCGAAACGTTGCCGATAGCGGTCATAGGCATGCGGGTCGTGCGATTGCGAGAATTCCTTCTTGCCTGCCATATGCGCATCGACCGCATCGTGGTCGGCCATATCAACGGCGTAGCGCGTGTAATAGGCCTGCGCCTCCTCCATCGTCGGACGGCAGACGACATGCGCCACCGTGTAGACGCCGACGTCGCGGCCTGCCTTGTCGGCGCGCTCGCTGATGTCGGCGACGTGCTTGCCGGCATCGCTCATCTCGGAAAAGGTCGTGAACAGATAATCGCATCTGGCGGCGGCGAAATCGCGACCCGGCCCGCCGAAAGCAGCGTTCATTGTCACGGGGCGCGGAACCTGCAGGCTAGCCGGCCGGCTGACGGCTTCCTTGAGGCGATAGTAGGTGCCCTCATAGTCGAGCGGCTCGGGCGAGGCATAAAGCTTTTCGAGGATTTCGATCCATTCCGCTGCCTGGTCGTAGCCCTTCTCGACCAGGGGCGTGCCGAACATGCCGAATTCCTTCGGGTTCCAGCCGCAGACGATGTTGAGGCCGGCGCGGCCCTGGCTGATGTGGTCGACCGTCGCCAGCGCCTTGGCTGCGTAGAGCGGATGCACCAGCGGCACATGCACGGTCATGAACAGGCCGATCTGCTCGGTGGCCATGGCAAGTGCTGCCGCCCAGGTGAAGGTCTCGAACGACCATTCGCGCACCTTGTTGCGGCCGCCAAAGCCGCGCCAGCGCGCGATCGGCAGCATGAACTCCAGCCCTGCCCGATCGGCGATCTGCGCCGCGGTCAGATTGTCCTGCCAGCTCGCTGTCCAGCGTTCCGGAACGTCGGTGATGGCAAGGCCGCCATCGGCATTGGTCGAAAAGACGCCGAGCTTCAGTCTGTTCGGGCCGTGCAAGGGGTGTGGTTTGTTCATGTTGCGACCTCCCGGCGAAGATCGCACGCTACGGCTCCGCAAAAATATTTCAAGCATGAAATAGCTTCGCCTGGCGATGGTTTGCGGATATGGATTTGGGCAGGACGAAAAAGGGGATCGGCATGAGCGAGTTCCGCCAGAAATGCATCGGCAAGACGAACCTTGTCGGCTCCTTTGCAGCCATTCCCCATCCCGTCGCGGTCGAAGTGATGGCGCAGTCCGGTCTCGATTTCCTCTGCATCGACTGGGAACATGCCCAGATCTCGCGCGACATGATCGAGACCATGGTGCGCGCGGCCGACGTGCATCGCGTGCCGGCCATGGTGCGTGTTCCCGGCCATGCGCCGGAGGCCATCCAGGCGGCCTTGGATAGCGGCGCCCAAGGCGTGCTGGTGCCGCGCATATCGACCGCCCCCCAGGCCGCGATGGCCGTCAAAGCCTCGCGCTATCCGCCAAAAGGGGAGCGCGGTGTCGGTCCCGGCCGGGCCGCCGGCTATGGCTATCGCATTCCGGAATATCTGGCCGGCGCCAATGACAGGATCGTCGTCGCGATCCAGGTCGAGACATCAGAAGGGCTGGCCAACATCGAAGCGATCGCGGCCGTCGACGGCATCGACGTGATCTTCGTCGGCCCCGGCGATCTTTCGGTGTCGATCGATGCGCTGGGACCGCAAGGCGTAGACAGGCTCAATGCGGCGATCCGGACGATCGTCGGCGCGACGATCGCGCACGGCAAGGCCGCCGGCATATTTTGCGCCAGCCCACAACCTGTCGGGCAATGGGCAGCCATCGGCGCCAGCTTCTTCATCCTGGCCAGCGACACCATGTTTCTCGGCGCCGGCGCTGCGGCCAACTGTGCCGCCACACGCGACGAATTGGCATGAGACGGGCGCAGCTGGCGCAAAAAGGCGTATCGGCACGGCAACAGGACGGTCAAACTTTTTAAGCTTAAAACTTTCGCCTTGAAAAGTGCCGCACTTTGGATAAGCATTCCAGGATCGATGGCGACGGCCGTACCGGACCGGCTTCCCGGCCAGTCCATCGTTGTGCTCCGGGTGGGAGGGGTTTCAGTCCTTGTCGTTCGTACTGCCCCAGTCATCGTCCAGCGCGCGCTATGCCTTTGACGGCGTGCGCGCCCAGATTCGCGATCTTCACACAGAAAACATCGCCAACCTTGCCGTGCGGGCGCGTGAACTGGGCGATGTGATCGCGCTGTGGTACGGCGAAGGCGACATGGTGACGCCGGCTTTCATCCGCGACGCCGCCAAGGCCGCCTTCGATGACGGCCTGACCTTCTACGTTCCCAACATGCGCGGCCACGCCCCGTTGAACGAGGCGCTGTCGGAGTACCAGACGCGCATCCATGGCCGGCCGATCCCGATCGCGCGCACCATCGTCACGCCTGGCGGCATGCAGGCGCTGTACCTGGCGCTGGAACTGCTGGTCGATACCGGCAGCAACGTCGTCTATGTCGCGCCGCAATGGCCCAACATCCACAACGCCATCCATTTGATCGGCGGTGAGCCACGGCCGTTTTCGCTCGATTTCAGGGGCGACTGGCATCTGGATTTCGACCGGCTGTTCGCCACCTGCGACGCCCGCACGCGGGCGATCTTCCTGTCGACGCCATCCAACCCGACCGGCTGGACCGCATCGCGCGAGGAGATGCAGGCGCTGCTCGATTTCAGCCGGCGCACCGGCATCTGGATCATCTCCGACGAGGTCTATGGCCGGCTCTATTTCGACGGCGACGTTGCCCCCTCCATCCTGCAGATCACCGAGGACGGGGACCGGGTGCTGTCGGTCAACAGCTTCTCCAAAGCCTGGGCGATGACCGGCTGGCGCATCGGCTGGCTGACGCATCCATCAGGGGTGGCCGACCAGCTCGGCGCCATGACACAATATATCAACAGCGGCACCGCTGCCCCCATCCAGGCTGGTGCGGTTGCAGCCATCCGCCAGGGCGAGCCGCTGGTCGAAGAGATCCGGCAACGTATCCGGACCGGCCTCGACCTTGCCTATGACCGGCTGGCGGAGATTCCAGGCATCATCCTGCCTGCGAAACCGCGCGGCGGCATGTATGCCTTCTTTGCCATGGAAGGCGAAAGCGACGCACGTCTTGCCTGCGCCAAAATCCTTGAGACGGCGCGCGTCGGCCTGGCGCCCGGCCATCTCTTCGGAAGTTCGGCAACGGCCTTCCTGCGCATGTGCGTGTGCCGTGAACGCAAGGACATAGCTACCGCGCTCGACCGCATGGTCGCTGCCATGAATTGACGCCCTGCCTGAAGCGGGGCGGCAAAAAACCGTGCGGGAGCAACCCGCCCGATCAA
Source organism: Mesorhizobium loti (assembly GCF_003148495.1). GTDB lineage: Bacteria > Pseudomonadota > Alphaproteobacteria > Rhizobiales > Rhizobiaceae > Mesorhizobium > Mesorhizobium loti. Next base: position 327,578 of record NZ_QGGH01000004.1, on the reverse strand, counting down.
CAACAGAGGGAACACAAATGAGCTTCACTCGCCGCAAACTGCTACTTCTCGCCGCCGCCATCGGCATCGCCGCCGGCCCCGCCACCGCCTATGCCGCGGACGTGCTCAATGTCGGCGCGTACCCGACCAATCCGCCGTTCGAATACAAGAACGAGAGCGGCACCTTCGAGGGCTTCGAAGTCGACATCGTCAACGAAGCAGCCAAGCGCATCGGCATGACCACCGACATCGCCGATCTCGGCTTCCAGGCGCTGTTCGCCGCCACCACGTCGAAGCGCATCGATGTCGCCATCTCGTCGATCACCATCACGGCGGAGCGGCTGAAGTCGCAGTCGTTCACGCAGCCCTATTATGATTCCGACATGGGCATCGCCACCAAGACCGACAGCCCGATCAAGGCCGAAGCCGACCTCAAGGGCAAGATCGTCGGCGTGCTGTCCGGCTCGACCGGCGAGACCTGGGTCAAGGCGCATCAGGAAGCCGACGGCTTCAGCGACGTGAAGGGTTATGACACGCAGCAGAACCTGCTGCTCGACCTCAGCGCCGGCCGCGTCGATGCCGCCGTCAGCGACATTCCGGGCATGGAGTATTCCTTCACCAAGATGAAGGATCTGGTCGTCAAGGAACGCATCAAGACCGGCGAACAATACGGCCTGATGATGACCAAGGACCACCCGCTGCTCGGCAAGCTGAACGACGCGCTGAGCGCGATGAAGAAGGACGGCACGCTGGCCGCCATCCATAAGAAGTGGTTCGGCAGCGACGCGCCTGCCGACTCTTCGACCATGAAGGAAATGCCGCTGCCGAAGGCCTGAGCTGAAAGCTGCGCTGACATCGTGCCGGCTTTCCAGGCCGGCACGATTTATTTCATGCTCCAGCGCCGGCTTCCGCGCAGACCGTCTCGCCGCTGGCGAGGTCGATTGGTTTTAACCTGAGCATCCTTGCTCTCGGGTTCGGGAACGCTCCCATGTCGCTGCTGGATACCTTCTTCAACCCCGATGTCATCATATCCAGCCTGCCGGCGCTGCTGCGCGGCTTCCTGAACACGCTGCTGCTCGGCATTTTGAGCATCGGCATCGGCATCCCCATCGGCCTGGCGATCAGCCTGGTGCGACTCTATGCACCGAAGCCGCTGCGGTGGCTGGCGGTCGGCTATACCGACATCTTCCGCGCCCTGCCGGTGCTGGTCGTGCTGATCCTGATCTACTATGCGCTGCCCTTCCTCGGCATACGCCTGTCGTCCTGGGCCTCCGCCGTGACTGCCTTCGCCTTCATCATGTCGGCCTACTCGGCCGAAGTGTTCCGCTCCGGCATCGAAAGCATTCCGCGTGGCCAGTTCGAGGCGTCGCAGGCGCTTGGCCTGCCCTTCCTGCTGACCCTGCGCAAGGTGGTGCTGCCGCAAGCGATCCGCGTGGTCATCCCGCCGATGACCAGCAACTGCGTCTCGATGTTCAAGGACACCTCGCTCGCCTCGACCGTGGCGCTGCCGGAACTCTTGAAGGAAGCGACCAACGCGCAGTCGCTCTACGCCAATCCCTCGCCGTTGATCGGCGCCGCGCTTGTCTATCTCATCTTCCTCTGGCCGATGGTCCGCCTCGTCAGCCTGCTTGAAGAGCGCTTCAAGACCGAAAAGAAGCGCTGACCTCGCCAACTGATCCACCCCGCCCAAGTCCTTCGCAGGAGCCTGCCCGTGAACAAGCATCAAACCGACAACGCGAACAGCGCCTCCGGCGCGTTCCCCGTCGACACCATCCGCGCCATGTTTCCAGCCTTGCAGCGGGCCGGCGACTTCATCTTTTTGGACAATGCCGCCGGCGCACAGATCCCGCAAAGCGTGCTCGACGCGGTTACCAATCATCTGGTTTCGCACAATGTGCAGCGTGGCGGCCGTTATGGCCGCAGCGTCACCGTCGACCAGTCGGTTGCCGATGCTCGGACAAGCGTCGCGCTGCTGATCAATGCCTACAGCCCGGCGGAAATCTGCTTCGGCATGAACGCCACCTCGTTCATTCGCCTGGTCAGCCTCGGCATCGGCCAGATGCTGCAAGAGCGCGACGAGATCGTCGTCACCGACATGGACCACGACGCCAACATCGCGACATGGCTGGCGCTGGAGTCCGCCGGCGCAAAGTTCAAATGGTGGCGCATGCGCGAGGACGGCAATCTGCATGTCGACGATCTGCGCCCGCTGGTTTCCGACCGCACCCGTCTCGTCGCCTGCACGGTGACGGCGCATTCGATCGGCTCGATCGTCGATGTCGCTTCCGTGGCTGGTATCGCGCACGCGGCCGGCGCCGAAGTGTTCCTCGACTGTGTGCACTACGGGCCGCACGGGCTGATCGACGTGCAGGCCTGGGACTGCGACTATCTCGTCTGCTCCGGCTACAAGAATTTCTCGCCGCATATGGGCTTCCTGTGGGGCCGTTTCGAAACACTGAAGCGGCTGCCTACCTTCCGCGAGGATTTCATCCCCGACGAGCCGCCCTACAAGGTCGAGGCCGGCACCTTCATCTACGAGAACGTTTCAGGCATGGATGCCGCCGTGCAGTATCTGGAACTGATCGGCCGCAACCTGGCACCCTCCAACAACCGCTCGCGGCGCGACAACATCGTCGCCGGCATGGGCGCCATCCGCGACTATGAGTTGGTGCTGGCGCGCGAGATGCTTGGCGTGCTCAAGGACTGCGGCGCGACCATCTATGGCGTTGCCGACGAGGCCCGCATCACCGAGCGCGTGCCGACCTTCTGCTTCAACATCGGCAAGCTCTCGCCGCAGCGGATCGTCGAGGAAATGGCCGAGATGCAGATCGGCATCCGCGACGGCCACATGTACGCGCCACGGCTGATGAAGCGTCTCAACCTCTCGATGGACAGCGGCGCCATCCGCGCCTCGCTGGTCCACTACAACACGGTTGAGGAAGTCCGGCGCTTCGGCGCAGCGCTGCGCGCCATCATCGCGAAGTTGTCGTGAAACGACGCTTCGCGGAGCTCCGCCCTAGGATGACGAAGAGACGTTAAGCCGCCTTCTTCTTCGCCAGTCTGGCCTTGATCGAGGCGACGTCGGCACGCGGCGTCGCGGCGAACAGCGTCCTGGTGTAGCTGTGCTTGGGGTCGGCAAAGACCTCGTCGCGCGAGCCGTATTCGACCGCTTCGCCGAAATACATCACCATCACGTCGTCGGCGATGTAGCGCACCACGGACAAATCGTGGCTGATGAAGACATAGGTCAGCTGGAATTCGTCCTGCAGGTCGGCGAGCAGGTTCAGCACCTGCGCCTGCACCGAAAGATCGAGCGCCGAGACCGGCTCGTCCAGCACCAGCAGGCTCGGGTTGAGCATCAGCGCGCGGGCAATGGCGATGCGCTGGCGCTGGCCGCCAGAGAACATGTGCGGATAGCGGTTGTAGTGCTCGTGGCCGAGGCCGACCTTCTTCAGCATCTTCATCGCCAGGTCACGCCGCTCGGCGGCCGACTTGTCGGTGTTGATCAAAAGCGGCTCGCCCAGCACGTCGCCGATCTTCTGGCGCGGATTGAGCGACCCATAGGGATTCTGGAAGACGATCTGCACCTTGCGGCGCATCTCCTTCGTCAAGGGATTCCTGACGATGTCGACCTTGTTGCCGTCAATGAACAGGTCGCCCGCCGTCGCCGGATCGATCAGCGTGATGATGCGGGCAAGTGTGGACTTGCCGCAGCCGCTTTCGCCGACGATGGCCAGCGTCTTGCCCTTGTCCACCTTGAAGGAGACGCCCTTGACCGCATGCACGGTGCGCGGTCCGGTGAACAGGCCGCCGCCGATGTGATAGTCGCGGACGATGTTCTTGCCTTCGAGAACCGTGGTGCTCATGAGGCGGCTCCAGCAGCCGAAGGGGCCGGCTCGAACATCATGTCGGACACGGTCGGCAGACGATCGCCGACGGCGTTCTCTGGCAGCGCCGACAACAGCGCACGGGTGTAGTTGCTCTTCGGCGATTCAAACAGCGACAGCACGTCGGCCTCTTCCATCTTGCGGCCCTTGTACTGGACGATGACGCGATCGGCGGTCTCGGCCACCACGCCCATATTGTGGGTGATCATGATCAGGCCCATGCCGTATTTGGCCTGCAGCGAAACCAGGAGATCGAGGATCTGCTTCTGGATGGTGACGTCGAGCGCCGTCGTCGGCTCGTCGGCAATCAGCAGTTTCGGATTGCAGGCGATGGCGATGGCGATCATGACGCGCTGGCACTGGCCGCCCGACATCTGGTGCGGAAACGAACTCAAGCGTTCTTCCGGATCGGCGATGCCGACCAGCTTCATCAATTCGATGGCCCGCGCCCGGCGCTGGGCGCGGTCCATGCCCATGTGGAAGCGCAACACCTCCTCGATCTGGAAGCCGACGTTGAAGCACGGGTTGAGGCTAGCGACCGGCTCCTGGAAGATCATCGAGATGTCCTTGCCGACGATCTTGCGGCGTTCGGACGGGCTGAGCTTCAGCAGATCGATGCCGTCAAAGGCCATGCGGTCGGCCTTGACCGTTGCCGTGTTGGGCAACAGGCCCATCACCGCCAGCATCGCCACCGACTTGCCGGAACCGGACTCGCCGACGATCGCCAGCACTTCGCGCGGCTCGATCGACAGGTCGATGCCCTGCACGGCCATGAACGGTCCGGCCGCGGTGTCGAAGGAGACGGTGAGGTTCTTGATCTCGAGCAGAGGCATTCTCACGACCTCTTCAGCTTGGGGTCGAGCGCGTCGCGCAGGCCGTCGCCGATCAAATTGATGGCGAAGACGGTGATCAGGATGGCGAGGCCGGGGAAGGTCACGACCCACCAGGCGCGCAGGATGAACTCGCGCGCCTCGGCCAGCATGGTGCCCCATTCCGGCGTCGGAGGCTGTGCGCCCATGCCGAGGAAGCCAAGGGCGGCCGCCTCGAGAATGGCGTTGGAGAAGGACAGCGTCGCCTGCACGATCAGCGGCGCGATGCAGTTGGGCAGGATGGTGACCAGCATCAGCCTGAGATGGCTGGCGCCGGCGACCTTGGCGGAGACGACGTATTCGCGGGTCTTCTCGGCCATTACGGCGGCGCGGGTGAGCCGGGCGAAATGCGGCTGCAGCACGAAGGCGATGGCGATCATGGCGTTGACGAGGCCGGGGCCAAGCACCGCCACCAGCACCAGGGCCAGCAGCAGCGACGGGAAGGCCAGGATGATGTCCATGATGCGCATGATCAGCGTGTCGACCCAGCCGCGGCAGTAGCCGGCGAGCAGGCCGAGGATGACGCCGGAGATCAGCGCGGTGGTGACGACGACGAAGCCGATGGCGAGCGAGAAACGCGAGCCGTAGATCAGCCGCGACAGCATATCGCGACCGACGGCGTCGGTGCCGAGCAGGAACTGCGCGTTGCCGCCCTCCTGCCAGGCCGGCGGCGTCAGGAAGAAGTCGCGGAACTGATCGTCCGGCGAATGCGGTGCCAGCAACGGCGCGAAGATGGCGATCAGGATCAGCAGCGCAAAGACGAAGAGCCCGATCACCGCGCCCTTGTTGACGGAGAAGTAGTGCCAGAACTCGCCGAACATCTGCAGCCTTGCGTCCTGCTGCTTGACGACGGTCGCGGCTTCGATGGTGGCTGGGCCTTCGTTGCTCATGTCAGTTGGCCCGGATACGTGGGTTGATGACGGCGTAGAGCACGTCGACGATCAGGTTCACCGACATGACGATCAGCGCAATCAAAAGCAACCCGCCCTGCACGGTGAAATAGTCGCGCTTGGAAATGGCGTCGATCATCCATTTGCCGATGCCGGGCCAGGAGAAGATGCTCTCGGTCAGGATGGCGCCGGTCAAAAGCGTGCCGACCTGGAGGCCGATGGTGGTGACGACCGGGATCAGCGCGTTGCGGAAGGCATGCAGGCCGACCACCCGGAACGGGGTCAGGCCCTTGGCGCGCGCGGTGCGCACATAGTCTTCGCCAAGCACTTCGAGCATGGCCGACCGCGTCTGCCTGGCGATGACCGCGAGCGGGATGGTGCCGAGCACGATGGTTGGAAGAACAAGGTGTGACAGTGCCGAACGGAAGGCGCCCTTCTGTCCGGAGATCAGGGAATCGATGGTCATGAAGCCTGTCACCGGCTTGAAGAAGTAGAGAAGGTCGATGCGGCCGGAAACCGGTGTCCAGTGCAGCGTGCCGGAGAACACGATGATCAGCAGCAGACCCCACCAGAAGATCGGCATGGAATAGCCTGCCAGCGCCGTGCCCATGGTCAGCTGATCGAACCAGGAGCCGCGGCGAATGGCGGCGAAGATGCCGGCGGCGACACCCAGGAGGACGGCAAAGATCATGGCAAAGATGGCGAGCTCGACCGTTGCCGGGAAGCGCACCAGGAAGTCCTTGAGCACCGGCGTCTTGGTGGAAAACGAGGTGCCGAAATCACCGCTGAGGATGTTCGTCAGATAGGTCAGGTATTGTTGCCATATCGGCAGGTCGAAACCGAACTGGTGCATCAGCGCCGTGTGACGTTCGGGCGACAGGCCGCGTTCGCCCGCAAGCACCAGCACCGGATCACCGGGCAGGATGCGCACGAAGCCAAAGGCGAGGATGGTTATCCCGATGAAGGTCGGGATGATGAGGGCGAGCTTGCCGAGGATATAGCGCAGCATGGCGGGCGAGTGGGGGCGTCACCACATGGCGACGCCCCCGTTTCGCAACCTTATTCGGCGATATCGACGCCGTCGAAGCGATGGATACCGAGCGGATCCATCGCAAAGCCGGTGACGGTCTTCTGCATCGGCATGAACACCTTGGAGTGAGCGAGCGTCGCCCAGGGTGCCTGTTCCTTGAAGATGACCTGTGCCTGTTCATAGAGCTTGGTGCGCTCGGCCTGATCCGAAACGGTCTTGGCCTTGTTGATGAGCGCGTCGAAGTCCTTGTTGCACCATTCCGCGCGGTTGTTCGAACCGACGGAAGCGCAGCTCAGGAGCACGCCGAGGAAGTTGTCCGGATCGCCATTGTCGCCGGTCCAGCCGACGATGACGGCGCCATCGTGATCGACCGCGGAAGCGCGCTTGAGGTATTCACCCCAATCGTAGCTGACGATGTTGACGGTGACGCCGACCTTGGCGAAGTCCGACTGGATCAGTTCGGCGGTGCGGCGCGCGTTCGGCATGTACGGGCGCGACACCGGCATGGCCCAGACGTTCATCTTGAGGTCCTTGACGCCGGCTTCTTCAAGCAGCTTCTTGGATGCATCCGGATCGTACGGATCGTCCTTCACTTCCTTGTTGTAGGACCACATGGTCGGCGGGATCGGATTAACCGCCACCTGGCCGGCACCCTGGAAGACGGCGTCGATGATGGCCTTCTTGTTGATGGCCATGTTGAGCGCCTTGCGGACGCGCACGTCGTCGAACGGCTTCTGCTGGGTGTTGTACATCAGCGCACCGACATTGAGGCCTTCCTGCTCGTCGACCTTCAGGCTGGCTTCAGCCTGCAGGCCGGCGATGTCGGCCGGTGCCGGGTATGACATGATGTTGCATTCGCCAGCCTTGAGTTTCTGCGAACGCACCGCCGGATCGGTGGTGATGGCGAAGACCAGATCGTCGATCTTCTGCTTGCCGCCCCAATAGTCCGGGTTGGCCTTGTAGCGGATGGCCGCGTCGGTCTGGTAGTCGACGAAGATGAACGGGCCGGTGCCGATCGGCTTCTGGTTGAAGAGTTCAGGTGTCTTGTCCGCCTGCAGCTTGTCGGCATATTCCTTGGAGACGACCGAGGCGAAGTCCATGCCCAGCGTCGGAATGAAGGTGATTGCCGGCTCCTTGAGGGTGAACTTCACCGTCAGGTCATCGACCTTCTCGACCTTGGTGATGTTGTCGCCGAACTGGTCATTGTAATACTGGTAGGCAATGCCCGGGATGTACTGGAACCACGGGCCAGCCTTGTCGACCTGACGCTCGAAAGAGAACACCACGTCGTCGGCGTTGAAGTCGCGCGTCGGGGTGAAATAGTCGGTGGCGGCGAACTTGACGCCCTTGCGCAGCTTGAAGACGTATTCCTTGCCATCGTCGGAGATCGTCCAGCTTTCAGCCAGGCCCGGCGAGGTCGTTGTTTTGCCGTGATCGAATTCGACAAGGCGGTTGAAGACGGTGCGCGACGACGCGTCGAACGTCTGGCCTGCGGTATACGGCGCCGGGTCGAAACCCTCAGGCGAAGCTTCCGCGCAATAGACCAGAGTTTTCGCGTTGGCCACGCCGCCCAGGACGCTTGCAGCCAGCAACGCGGCTGCAAAAGTCAGTTTCTTCTTCATTGAGCACTCCCTGATGTTCTTCCAAGCCCCTCTATCAGGCTCGCGAAGCGCGCATATAAGCACCGTTTTTCCGGCTTTGGAACACCCCGTTTGCTTACCCCGCGGGAAGCAGGAAAAAAATCCGCGATTTTGCTAAATGGCAGAAAAAATTAGCAGTTTTTTCCATTCACGCTATTATTAACGACCGCATTTTTTTATTGATCGCCGATTTGACGATATCGATGCCGCGCGCTCTTCCGAGCAGCCGAGGATGCACCGGGACACAGGCCGGGACACAGGGGAGAGTGTCGACCGCTGGAAAGATTTTGGACGGCAAATCTTTCGCCGCCTTGCCGCAAGGGCAAGACTTGCACGGTCACCAATGGAGGCAATACATAGATGATATAGCGGCAGCAGCGGAGGACGTCTCTGTCAATTCAGGGGCGAGCGCAACGCAGACGAACAAGAATTGTCGAGGGAGGTAACGGGTGGCAAAAGCATCAAGGACGACGGCGCCGGCGAAAGCGGGGGCCAAGGCGGCTCCAAAGGCAGCCGGCAAGGTCAAGCCGAAAGCGCCAGTTGCCGAAGCTGCCGCGACCAAGCTGAAGGCGGCCAGCGTGCCAGCAAAGGCAAGCGCAAAGCCGGCGGCCAAAGCCCCGGCCAAGACTGCTGCCGGAAAGACAGCGTCCGCGGCAAAGCCCGCCGCCGTCAAGCCGGCGGCGAAGGCGGTAGCGGCGACAAAGGCTCCACCGGCAGCCAAGCCTGCCGAGGCTGCCGCGAAGCGATTGCCGAAAGCACTGACGGCGCTGGCCGCGGGACTGCCGGAAAAGCCGTGGCTCAAGAGCTATCCGAAAAACGTGGCGGCCGAAATTGGTCCCTTGCCCTACAGCTCGATCGGCGATTTCCTGGTTGGCGCCTGCAAGCAATTTTCCGCGCAACCAGCCTTTACCTGCATGGACAAGTCCATCAGCTACACCGATGTCGAGCGGCTGTCGGCGGCCTTCGGCGCCTACCTGCAATCGAAAGGCCTTCAGAACGGTGCGCGCGTCGCGCTGATGATGCCGAATGTGCTGCAATATCCGGTAGCCATGATGGCCGTCTTGCGCGCCGGCTATGTCGTGGTGAACATCAATCCGCTCTACACGCCGCGCGAGCTCGAACATCAGCTGAAGGACTCCGGTGCGCAAGCCATCGTCATCCTGGAGAACTTTGCCAATACCTTGCAGGCGGTGATCGCCAGGACGGCGGTCAAGCATGTGGTGGTCGCCGCGATGGGCGACATGCTCGGCGGCCTGAAAGGCACCATCGTCAATTTCGTCGTGCGCCGCGTGAAGAAGATGGTGCCGGCCTGGTTTCTGCCCGGCCATGTCAAGTTCAACGCGGCCTTGAAGGCCGGCGCCGGCGCGACTTTCAAGCCGGCCAAGGTGGCAGCCGACGATGTCGCCTTCCTGCAATACACAGGCGGCACCACGGGCGTCTCGAAGGGTGCCACGCTGCTGCACAGCAACGTGCTCGCCAATGTCGTGCAGAACGCGCAGTGGATGGAGGACGCCTATACGATCAAGCCGAAACCGGCGCACCCCAACTTCATCTGCGCACTGCCGCTCTATCATATCTTCGCGCTGACGGTGAACGCGCTGATGGGCATGCAGCAGGGCGCCCGCAATGTGCTCATTCCCAACCCGCGCGACATTCCCGGCTTCGTCAAGGAACTGCAGAAATATCCGGTACACATCTTTCCGGGCCTCAACACGCTGTTCAACGCGTTGCTCAACAATGAGGATTTCCGCAAGCTCGACTTCAAGCCGCTGGTGCTGACGCTGGGCGGCGGCATGGCAGTGCAGAGAGGCGTCGCCGAACGTTGGAAGGCGCTGACCGGCTGTCCGGTCACCGAAGGCTATGGCCTCTCGGAAACCTCGCCGGTGGCCACCGCCAACAAATTCAGCGCCGGCGACTTCACCGGCACGATCGGCCTGCCGCTGCCCTCGACGGAGATCGCCATCCGCGACGATGACGGCAACAACCTGCCACTCGGCGAGGTCGGCGAAATCTGCATCCGGGGACCGCAAGTGATGGCGGGCTACTGGAACCGGCCTGATGAGACCGCCAAGGTGATGACCAAGGACGGCTACTTCAAATCCGGCGACATGGGCTTCATGGACGAGCGCGGCTACACCAAGATCGTCGACCGCAAGAAGGACATGATCCTGGTCTCGGGCTTCAACGTCTATCCGAACGAACTCGAGGAAGTCGTGGCGATGCATCCGGGCGTGCTCGAAGTGGCGGCGATCGGCGTGCCGGATGAGCATTCGGGCGAGGTGCCGAAACTGTTCGTCGTCAAGAAGGATCCCGCGCTCACCGCAGAGGCGCTCACCGCTTTTTGCCGCGAGAACCTGACTGGCTACAAGCGGCCCAAATACATCGAATTCCGCACCGAACTGCCGAAGACACCGGTCGGCAAGATCCTGCGGCGAGCGCTGCGCGAATAGTGGATGACGATCTTGCCGACAACGACGCACCGGATCGGTGCTCGCGCCTCGACCCGGCGACGTTCATCAAGGCGAACATGCGCCTTGTCCCTGTGCCTGCGCTCCCAGAAATCCAGTTTTACACGGCTCACCCCGGCAGCGGATTGAGGCGGCTCGTCGAGCCCGAAGACGATGCGGAAGACGTGCCGGAGCCACAACCGCCCTACTGGGCCTATATATGGGCCGGCGGCGCCGTGCTCGCGCGCTATGTCCTCGACCATCCGATGACCGTGGCGGGTCGCCGCGTGCTCGACCTCGGTGCCGGTTCCGGCCTTGTCGGCATCGCCGCCGCGAAAGCTGGGGCACGCGAAGTAATCGCCGCCGAGATCGACCGCAACGGCGTAGCCGCGATCGGCCTCAATGCCGCAGCCAACGGCGTCGAGATCATCATTGTCGACAAGGACATCACCACGGGTCGTCCGCCGGCCGTCGACCTCGTGCTTGCAGGGGACGTGTTCTACGGCCGCGAGGTCGCTCTGCGCGTCATCCCGTTCCTCGATCGCTGCCTGGCAGCCGGCATCGAAGTGCTGGTCGGCGATCCCCGCCGCACCGACCTGCCGCTGTCGCGGCTACGGTTACTCGCCGAATACCGGGTGCCGGATTTCGGCGATGCGAAGGGTGCCGCGACCAAGCCGAGCGGTGTGTTTTCCTTTGAGGCGGAAGACCGCTGGCGCTGAGATCAAAACCCAGTCACTCGGAATGACCGGATTCGACCTCCATCTTTGCCGCAACGACGTTGCTGGCCGTTACCTGAAAGCAGACATTCGACTGCGGCATCGCGTTGGCCGTTTTGCGCCTGATTCCCGCCGTTTGGGCTTGAAGTAGGAAACGGCTCCGACGCGGCTGGCCCGCCCTCGGAACGGGACCTGCTCGACTTGGCGAGAAGCTGCCATAGCAGCGTCGAACCTGGGAGGTTGCAATTCTCCAGAAGGATAATTATCTAGCGCGCTAGATACTAGCTCACCAGTGAACTCTAATTTGTCTCTTTAGGTTACGGTATGGCACCTAAAAAAAGCCCATCACAACAGGTTCGGATGCAAATCTCGTTCGCCCTCTACGGGGCGGCGGGTCGGATGGCACGCATGCACAAGCCGTTCCTCGATCCGCTGAGCCTGACCTTTCCCCAGTATCTTGTGATGCTGGAGCTCTATACGTCCGCGCCTCGGACCGTCGGTGATCTTGGAAACGCTTTGGGCATGGACACCGGCACGATCACGCCATTGCTCAAGCGGCTCGAGACCTGCGGGATGGTGACGCGAATGCGCGATCCTGAGGACGAACGCCGGGTCCTTGTCGATCTCACGCCTGCCGCTCGCAGCATCCAGGACGCGGTTTGGAGCATCTCCGGCAAGATAAAGAGTGCCTGTCAAATGTCCGAGGACGAGATCATGGCGCTGCGAGACACTCTTCATCACTTCGCTCACCCTGCCAAAATTTGAAAACCAAAGGATATGAAATGAAAATCGGAATCATTGGGGCCGGCAACATCGGCTCGCTGGTCGCAAAGAAGCTGGACGCCGCCGGCCACCAGGTGAAACTGGCCAACTCGCGTGGCCCCGAAAGTCTGGCGGACACAGTTGCTGGCACCGGCATCCAGGCCGTTGAGAGAGAGGCGGCAGTGCTAGATGCCGATGTGGTCATCCTCTCAGTGCCCTTTGCCAAGAACCCAGACCTGGCAACGGTTCTTGCCGGCGCCCCTGCTGGTGCAATCGTGGTAGACACATCCAACTACTATCCAGCCCGTGACACCAAAATCTCCGAGGTGGATAGCGGCAAGCCGGAGACCGTTTGGGCCAGCGCGCAAGTCGGACGTCCCCTTGTTAAGGCTTGGAACGCCTTGCTCTCGCTAACCTTAGCCGAGGCCGGCTTGGAGGCCGGTGTTCCAGGTCGCATTGCGATCCCGATCTCGGGTGACGACGCCGCAGCCAAAGCACTTGTCTCCGATCTCGTCAGCGTCACCGGCTTCGATACGGTGGATGCGGGCACTCTCGAAGAGTCCTGGCGACTGCAGCCGGGCACTCCTGCCTATTGCACTGAGTTGACCGCCGACGAACTCAAGGCTGCGCTCACCGCCGCTGACAGGAAACGCGCTCCATTGAACCGCGACGCTATCATGGCGTCGTTCTCCAAGCCGGATGTAGAGTTCACCCGAACTGGCGCAGTCGCAACCAATCGGTCTTTGTCTGCTTGATGTAGATTGCGGCCGCCCGCTATAAAGCGGGCGGCACGCTACCTTCGCCAGTTACTGGGGCGCCACTTTACACTGGGCCACCGCCACGGACCCTCGCACTCCATATGCTCTGAAAATTTCTGGAAGGAATGAACCTTACGGGAAACCGTGGCCCCTGGCGTCATTGACCGTCTCGCTAATCCACGTGTTGATATTGCTCGAATTTCCAGTCCGGCCTTGTGACAGTTAGGTAGGTAAGCGCGCCGGTTTCAATGTAGTGGGCAATGCCTGCTTCAACGACCACGACGTCTTTCTCACCCACGTCGTACTCCTTATCGCCAACGATAAATTTGGCCGTTCCTTTAACAATGAAATATATCTCGTTGGTTTCCTTATTTAGGTGCTGACCTGTTAGCGGGCTTCTCATCGTCAGTGTCTGATATGAAATTCCTACCTCGCTGTTTAGGAAATATTTCCATATCGTGCCCTCTAAAGTATTTATTTCTCTCGATTTGTTAGCTGGAATATGCATCGATTGTCCTCATTGATCGTACTTAGTTTTTCTTCATCGAGTTGCGGCGAATTTGCTCTATTCGCCGCCGAATTCTCGCGCTCGGCCTGTGGCCACGTTTTTCGTCTGATCTGACCACTAGGCGCCGCAGGCACAGTCAGCCGCGCTGAACCGCAGCCTCGAGCAGCACCTTGGCCGCATCGCGCGTTGCAAGCGGTTCAACGCCCCCCCGCATGGCTTGCGCGTTCACGAGCGAGCCCTGGATGAGTGCGAGAATCTGAACGACCACGCTCTCTTGATTTTTCAACTTCAAGGGCTGGACGAGCGACGCGACAAACTTACGTAGGTCATGGAAGTAAGCTGCGAGCGTTGCCTGCACCTCTGGCGTTTCCGCGTCCGGTCCGAACTCGGCCAGCCCGCGAACGAAAGGACAGCCGCGAAAAGTAGGCGCTTGAAAGGACGCGTTCAGTGCGTCGAAAATGGCCAGCACGCGATCCAGCGGTGCCGGTCCAGCTTGTTCAGTCGCAGTCGCCAGCATGTCGAACCACAGCGCGCTTTTATGGCGCAGATAGGTAGCTGCAAGATTGGCCTTCGAGGGGAAGTGCTTATAGAACGTCATCTTTGCGACGCCGCTCTCGGCGATGATGCGATCGATTCCCACGGTATGGATGCTGTTCCGATAAAATAGCTCGGACGCTGTTTTCAGAATTCGCTGTCGCGGAGCCAGGGCGTCCAGCGACCGCGATTCCAGGTCGAGGTACTCACTCACATCCAAAGTTTTCATTCTCGCCTGCCGGTGCGCGTTCGGTGTAGAAACAGAATAGTCTGTCTATTTTCCCATTGCAAGATACATACAGGTCTGTATATATCTCGCTTGCCCCGTTAGGTGGGCAAGCGAGAGGATCGAGAAAATGAGCAGTAAGGTTGCAGTTGTTACCGGGGCGAGCAGCGGTTTTGGAAAGCTCACCGCCTTGGAGCTCGCCAGGCGCGGTCACGTGGTGGTCGCGACCATGCGCGACATCGAAGGCAAAAACAGCCAAATCGGCAGCGAGCTAATCGACGCTGCAAAAACCGGAGGGCATCTCCTGCAGGTCATTGAGATGGATGTAACGGACGAAGCGTCGGTCAACGCTGCGATCGATCGGGTGGTCAAGCAACACGGCAGAATCGATGCGCTCGTCAACAACGCAGGCACGATGTTCGTCGGCGTGACCGAAGCCTACACGGTGGCAGACATCGAGCAGCAATTTGCCGTGAATTTTTTTGGGGCTGTAAGGGCCGATCGCGCCGTACTACCACATATGCGTGCAGCGGGTAGCGGCGTCCTCATCCATGTGACCTCGTTGATGGGGCGCGTCATCGTTCCGTTCTTTGGTGTTTATTCCGCCAGCAAGTTTGCGCTTGAAGCGCTAGCCGAGGCGTATCGATATGAACTGTCCAGCTTCGGGGTTGACTCAGTGATCGTGGAACCGGGGCCATTTCCGAGCAATCTGCTTCCATCCAGCCCAGCGCCCTCCGACGAACAGGTATTGGCGACATATGGCGCTGTTGCGTCGGTCCCAGGCCAAATCAAAAACAACTCCGACCAGGCACTTGATCCTGCGAATCCACCCCGCCCTCAGTTGGTGGCTGACGCCATCGCACGGCTAGTCGAGGCTACGGAACGGCGCCCATTGCGCACCGTCGTCATGCCAGAGGGCATGGACTTCGGGGTGGAGGGACTGAATCAGGCCGTCGCTCCCATTCAAAACAACCTGCTGACTGCGCTCGGAATGTCGAACATGATCTGACAGCGGGTACGGCCAATGGCGGTCGTAGTGGCGCATCCGAAGCGAAGATGGCCTCCTGGATCGTGCACCGGCCGTGCCCACCGTTGTGGGCGGAAAGGGCGGCGCGACAAATCCGGAGCAGTTGTTTGCTAACGGCTATGCCGCCTGCTTTGAGGAATGTGGTTACAGACACGCCCTCTGACCGAATGTTAGCAACGCGCTCCATTTTTGCCACGCGGGTAGTGCCCCCAAGTGGCAGCCTACAACCTCAAACGACGGCTTTCGGCCCATGGCAGACATAGAAGCGAGCGACTGCATGTCTGCTTTCCTGAGCTGCTTCCCCGAAATCTGCCCGCTTTCCACCCGATCTCAGCCGTTGGCGGGAAAGTCCAAGTTGATTTTGCCCCGGCGTTGGAGTCAGATCGTCTCCTTGACCCGCGCCGAGAGAAAGTCAGGCAGATC
Source organism: Mesorhizobium loti (assembly GCF_003148495.1). Taxonomy (GTDB): domain Bacteria; phylum Pseudomonadota; class Alphaproteobacteria; order Rhizobiales; family Rhizobiaceae; genus Mesorhizobium; species Mesorhizobium loti. Next base: position 311,882 of record NZ_QGGH01000004.1, on the reverse strand, counting down.
GGCAACCGAATCGAGAACGACGTCGGCAATGCCGGACAGCGATTCGCGTGTGCCGGTGCCGGAGAGCACGCCGACCGCCAGCCCGCAGCCGCCGGCGCGCGCCATTTCGAGGTCATGCCTGTTATCGCCGACCATGGCGATCTCCGCCGGCCTTAGGCCGGTGAGATCGCTGAAGGCCAGGATGGTGTCGGGCGCCGGCTTCGGATTGGCCACCGCGTCGTAGCCATAGGCCGCGTCGAACAATTGGGCGACGCCAAGCGTGACCAGCGTCTTTTCCGCACCGCTGGTCGAATCGTTGGTGGCAACGCCAAGCCGGTAGGACTTCCTGTGCAGTGCCGTCAGCGTGTCGACGATGCCCGGCAGCGCCACCGCCATTGCCGAGCCCTGCATCGAGGTGATCTCGTTGAAGCGGGCAACCGCAAGCATCTGGTCCTCGTTGGACAGGCGCGGGAACCACAATTCGACGACGTCGAGATTGGTGCCCGACGCAAAGATCGAGTCCGGCTTGAAGCGCTTGTTGGTGAAATCGAAACCGGCAGCGGCCAGCAGCCTGTCGGCTTTCCAGCGATCGCCTTCCGACGCATCCATGGCCATGAAGTCGGCAATGCCGAGCCAGGTCGCGTTGAAGTCGACAAGCGTTCCATCCTTGTCGAACAATATTCCCTTGATGTCTGCCAAACTTTTCACTCCGAGCCACGCAAATGGTGGATGAATCCCACAAGGCCAGCGGTCGATGCGTCTCGCTTCGCGGCACTTTCCTTGCCCTCCACGACAGGCAAAAGGCCGGTGGCCAGTTCCTTGCCAAGCTCGACGCCCCACTGGTCGAAGGAGTTGATGTTGAACAGCGTACCCTCGACGAAGACGCGGTGCTCGTAGAGCGCGATCAGCCGGCCGAAGGTGCGCGGGTCGAGTTTGCGGTAGAGGATGGTCACCGAGGGCCGGTTGCCGGAGAAGACGCGGTGCGGGGCTATCTTGTCGACCTCGGCCGGCTTCATGCCCTTGGCCAGCATCTGGGCGCGGGCCTCCTCAAGCGTGCGGCCCTTCATCAGCGCTTCCGACTGCGCCAGGCAGTTGGCGAGCAGCAGATCATGCTGATGCTTGAGATCGGGCTCGTGGCCGATGGCCGCGGCGAGGAACTCGACCGGGATGAAATCGGTGCCCTGATGCAGCAGCTGGAAGAAGGCATGCTGGCCGTTGGTGCCGGGCTCGCCCCAGACCAGCGGTCCGGTCGGCGTCGCCGCAGCCGTGCCTTCGAGGGTGACGCTCTTGCCGTTCGATTCCATGTCGAGCTGCTGCAGATAGGCAGGCAGCCTGGACAGGCGCTGGTCATAAGGGATGACGGCGCGAGCCGGGTAGCCGCAGATCACGCGATGCCACCAGCCGACCAGCCCCAGCAGCGCCGGCAGGTTCTCCTGCACGGGCGCGATGCGGAAATGCTCGTCCATCTCATGCGCGCCATCGAGAAAGGCACGAAAATTCCTCGGGCCGACAGCGATCATCACCGGCAGGCCGATGGCGCCCCAGAGCGAATAGCGGCCGCCGACCCAGTCCCAGAAGCCGAAGACGCGATCCGGCGCGATGCCGAACTTGGCCACCAGGTCGAGCGCGGTCGAGACAGCGGCGAAATGCTTGCCGACCGCTTCCTTGCCGAGCGCCTTCTGCACCCAGTCGCGCGCCGTCTGGGCATTGGTCATCGTCTCGACGGTGGTGAAGGTCTTGGAGGCGATGATGAAAAGCGTGGTTTCGGCGGACAGCCCCTTCAGCGTGTCGTGGATATGGGCGCCGTCGATGTTGGAGACGTAATGCGCGCGCGGCCCGTCATGATAGGGCGCCAGCGCCAGCGTCGCCATGGCCGGGCCGAGATCGGAGCCGCCGATGCCGATGTTGACGATGTCCGTGATCTTCTTGCCGGTGGCGCCGGCCGCCTTGCCCGAACGCACGGCATCGGCAAAGGCGCCCATGGCGTCGAGCACGGCGATGACATCCGCCTTGACGTCCTGGCCATCGACAATGACGCCCTTGCCGGTCAGGTTGCGCAGCGCCGTGTGCAGCACGGCGCGGTCCTCGGTGACATTGATCTTCTTGCCGGCAAACATCGCGGCGCGGCGGCCTTCGAGATCGGCCGCCTTGGCGAGCTTTTCCAGCAGGTCCATGGTGGTTACGTCGACCGCGCATTTCGACCAGTCGAGCAGAAGGTCGCCATCGGTGGCGGAGAAGGTCTCGAAGCGCTTGGGGTCGGCGGCGAAAGCCTGGCGCATGCTGGCGGGCGCCGCGGCGCGATGATCGCGCAACGCGGCGAGCTGTTTTTGAAAGGACGATTGATCCACTGCCAAACTCCGAAACCTAAGAGCCATCATTACGAACCGGATGTTTCCGGCGCGTGTCGTCGCGACAATCTATTGAGCCGAATTCCACTCGTTTCAATGCGCAGCGATGACGCAGACGTCACGCAGCGATGACGCACGGAGTCATCGCCGGGATGACGCGCCGCGTCACCCTGGCATGCCGCAGCGCAGCATCAAAATGGCGTGAAGGATCACTGGCATAAATCCCAACGATCAGAAAAATTGATTGGCGCAACCCCTTGTGCCACGGTTACGTTCGGCTGGTCCAGCCAAGCAAAAAAGGCTGGCCATCGAGGAACATCTTCCATGCCACAGCGAAACGATACGGCGATATGGTCCGGCCTGTTCCGGATTTCGGCTGAATCCGGCCAGACCCTGCAGGCGCAAATCCGCCAAGCCATCGTGGCCGCCATTCTCGACCGCCAGATCGCCGCTTCGATGCCGCTTCCTTCCTGCCGGATCCTGGCCGAAAAACTCGGCGTTGCGCGCGGAACCGTCGTGCTGGCCTTCCAGCAGCTCGTCGACCAGGGCTTCCTGGTGGCACGCGAGCGGCGTGGCCATTTCGTCAATCCCGATGTGCTGGCGACGCCGGCCAAGCCGCACCAGAAGGCACCCGACCAGGCCAATGAGATCGACTGGAAGGCACGCCGCAAAATCGCCGCCAGCGACATGCCGCCGCCGGCAAAGCATGAGAACTGGATCAAGTCGTCCTACCCCTTCGTCTACGGCCAGTTCGATCCGGCGCTGTTCCCGACTGCCGAGTGGCGCGAGTGCAACCGCATGGCGCTTGCCGTGCTCGAGATCCGCAACTGGGCGTCCGACATGGTCGACCGCGACGATCCGCTGCTGATCGAGCAGATCCAGGCGCGGCTCCTGCCGCGGCGCGGCATCTTCGCCAATCCCGACGAGATCATCGTCACGCTGGGCGCCCAGAACGCGCTCTATATGCTGGCGACGCTGCTGATGGCCAAGGGCTCGAAGGTGGCGATGGAGGACCCCGGCTACCCCGACGCCCGTTCGATCTTCCGCCTTGCGGGGGCCGAGATACAGCCGGTGCCGGTCGACCAGTCCGGCATCGTAACCGCTTCTATTGCCAATGATTCCGGTTTCGTCTTCGTCACGCCCAGCCACCATTGCCCAACCATGGTGCCACTGTCGGCGGAACGGCGGCAGGATCTTCTGGCGCGAGCCAACCGCTACAACCAGATCATCATCGAGGACGGCTATGACAGCCAGCTTCTCGACGAAGCACCGCAGCAGGCGTTGAAGAGCCTCGATCGTTCCGGCCGCGTCGTCTATGTCGGCTCGATGTCGAAGACGCTGGCTCCCGGCCTGCGGCTCGGCTATATCGTCGCTTCGGCTGGCCTGATCTCCGAACTCAGGGCACTGCGCCGCTTCATGCTGCGTCATCCGCCGGCCAACAACCAGCGCGCCGTCGCGCTGTTCCTGTCGCTTGGCCATCACGAGGCACTGGTGCGGCGGCTGTCGTCGGCCTTCGACGAGCGGCGCAAGCGGCTGGTCCATGCGATTTCCGCCTTTCTGCCGGAGTGGCGTTCGACCGATTCGGCCGGCGGCACATCGCTGTGGCTCGAGGGACCGCGCGGCACCGATGCGCGCGGGTTGGCCGAGGCAGCAGCCTCGCGCAGCGTCATCATCGAACCGGGTGACCGTTTCTTCGATCGCACTGAAAAACCTTCGCGTTTCATGCGGCTGGGCATCTCGTCGATCGCGCTGCAGCACATCGAGCCAGGCATCCGCGAACTGGCCACCGCCGCCGGACGCAGGCCCGCGGCCGCCTGATCCATCACCTGACCCTTGGACGGAGCCGCGCAAGCGTGGCTCCGTCCTTTAGCCCTCTGGCATATGTAACCGGACCGGCTGGCCCATAGGCTGTGCCAATGCCGGCGGCATAGTCGGGAGCATAAGGGGAAGAAGCAGCCGATGGTGGACCAACCGCCGCGCCCTGCTTCTCAGAAAGGTGGAGTGTCTCCATGTCAGTTCTTGAAAAGCAGGAAGCGGCGGCGGATCAACGTTCGCGCCGCTCCGGCGGGCGCGAAGCGCGTCGCGCTATGCGGGCAGCTCCGTTGGCCGACGACATCAAGCCGGTGCGCGCCGGCCTCGAAGGCGGCAGCTATGGACCGCTGACCCGGAACGACCAGGAACGCATCCACGAAGCGGTGCTGACGCTCTTGGAAACGGTTGGTTTCGCCAATGCCATTCCCTCCTGCATCGAAGCCTTGACCGAGGCCGGTGCCAGCTATGGCGACGATGGCCGCATCCGTTTCCCCCGCGCGCTCGTGCTCGACACGATCAAGAAAGCGGCACGGCATTTCACCCTGCATGGCCAGGACCCCAAGCACGACATGCTGATCAAGGGCAAGCGCGTGCATTACGGCACGGCGGGCGCCGCCGTGCATCTGGTCGATGTCGAGAAGCGCGAATACCGCGAATCGCTGCTGCAGGACATCTATGACGCCGCCCGCCTCGTCGAAGGGCTCGACAACATCCATTTCTTCCAGCGGCCGATGGTGCCGCGCGACATTCCCGATCCGCTCGAAATGGACTTCAACACGCTCTATGCCTGCGTGATGGGCACGTCCAAGCATGTCGGCACCTCGTTTACGGTACGCGAGAACGTGCAGCCGGCCCTCGAAATGCTCTATGCCATTGCCGGCGGCGAGGAGAATTTCCGCGCCCGGCCGTTCGTGTCGAATTCCAACTGCTTCGTCGTGCCGCCGATGAAGTTCGCCGAGGACGCCTGCGGCGTGCTCGAGGCCTGTGTCGAGGGCGGTATTCCGATCCTCCTGCTCTCGGCTGGTCAGGCAGGCGCCACGGCGCCGGCGGCGATTGCCGGTGCCGTGGTTCAAGCGGTGGCCGAAGTGCTGGCCGGTCTCGTCTACGTCAACGCCATCAAGCCGGGGCATCCGGCGATCTTCGGCACCTGGCCTTTCGTTTCGGATCTGCGCACCGGCGCCATGTCCGGCGGTTCGGCCGAGCAGGCGGTGCTGACAGCAGCCTGCGCGCAGATGGCGCAATTCTACGACCTGCCGGGCGGCTCGGCCGCGGGCATGACGGATTCGAAACTGCCCGACATCCAGTCCGGCTATGAAAAGGGCATCACCGATGTGATGGCCGGCCTTGCCGGGCTCAACCTGGTCTATGAGTCGGCCGGCATGCACGCCTCGCTGCTTGGCTTCTGCCTGGAAAGCCTGATCATCGACAATGACATGATCGGCCACTGCCTGCGCTGCGTGCGCGGCATCGAGGTGACGGACGAGGCGCTGTCGATCGACACGATCGCCGACGTCTGCCTGAAAGGTCCGGGTCACTATCTCGGTAACGAACAGACGCTGCGGCTGATGCAGACCGAGTATTTCTATCCGGCTGTCGGCGATCGCTTTTCGCCCAAGGAATGGAACGAGAAGGGTCGGCCAGACATCTTGCAGCGAGCGATCATCGAGAAGAAGCGCGTGCTTGCCGAGCGCTTTCCGCGCCATGTGCCGAAGCTGATCGACGACAAACTGCGCGCCCGCTTTGGCGAGATGATCAAGCTGCCGCGCGGCAGCATGGGCGGGTAAGAACGCACGCCGGAACAGTTAGTCGGCGCTCAGCCCGTAGCGCTCCACGACCTCGGCATTGATCAGTTTGGCGTGCAGCGCCATCAGCACGATTTGCGCATCGAAGCTGTCGCCGGCCTGCACTGCGGCCTCGACCCGACGTTCCACCTCTTGCCGCTGCTGCAAGCCATGTGAGCTTTCGAAGGTTTCAGGCCCGGCAACGCAATAGCTGAACAGCCGCGCCACTTCTGCATAGGCCTGGCTGGGCGGCTCGTCGGGCCAGTGATCCTTCATCAAATTGACGATGGTGAGTTTTACCCCCTCCGGCACGAGGGCGGGATGAAGGTCGGCGCCACGCAATGCGGCATCAAGCTGTCTCAAGTCGCCCGAACGGCCGAACATTCCGAGGAAGCCGAGGGAAGAGCGCCGTCCCGCCATGATGTTCCTTGCGTTCGACCCAATTGGTGCATATCGCTCAAAAGCGGCACCGGTTTCGGGGCCACGACATGCAATAAGACCTATCTGCGCGCCGGCTCGAACAACTCCACCAGATTGCCGGAAGGATCCTGCAACAGGATCTGGCTGCCGCCCATGCCCTTGACGATATCGTTCCTGAAACTTTGACCCGCATGCCTCAGGGCGGCAACGAGAGCTTCCAGATCTTCGACCTCGATCTGGATGCGGTTCCAGCCGCCGGGCTCAGGCAGGCTCCCATCGGGCATGGGTTGCGATGCGCCGCCCGGTCCCCCCGCCGCGTTGAGCAAAAGCCGCAGATTGCCCTTCGCCAGCATGGCAAAGGACGGCGCCGGATGCAGCGCGACGGCAAAGCCGAGATGTTCGCCGTAGAAAGCTATGGCCTCGTCGACGTCATTCACGATGTAGCGGACACTTACAGTTTCCATTGTCTCCTCCCGTACTGTCCCACGCCAATACTAACTTACCGCCAACAGCAAGACACCGGCCAGGGCGGATGCGGCAAGCGTCGGCAGCATGCCGATTTTCAGCTTCAGGATGGCGATCATGGCGGCGCCGGAAAGCAACGCCGCGCGCCAGTCGATCGACGAAAACACCGGCACGTTCATGCCGAGGCCTAGGTTGCGGACCTCGTGGAAAATGACATGCAAGGCGAACCACAAAGCGAGATTCATGATGACGCCGACAACGGCGGCGGTGATCGCGCCCAGTGCGGCCGACAATGCCTTGTTGCCGCGCAGGGCCTCGATATAGGGCGCGCCGAGGAATATCCAGAAAAAGCAGGGCGTGAAGGTCACCCACAGAGTGAGCAACGCCCCCAGCGATCCGGCAAGCAACGGGTCCAACGACCCGGCGTGGCGGAACGCGGCGATGAAGCCGACGAACTGCAGCACCAGGATGAGCGGACCTGGCGTCGTTTCGGCAAGCCCAAGACCATCGACCATTTCGCCAGGCGCCAGCCAGCCGAAGGACTGGACGGCCGCCTGTGCGACATAGGCGAGGACCGCATAGGCGCCACCGAAAGTGACGACTGCCATGAGACTGAAGAACCGCCCTATCTCGGTCCAGACGCTTGCAGAACCGGTGAACCACCAGATCGCGAGCACAGGCCCGAGCCAGAGCGGCAGCCAGATGGCGACGGTGCGCGGTGCATGCCATTTCGTCGGTTTGACATGGGCCAGCTCGCCGCGCTCGAACATCAGGTCGACCGCTCCCTTGATACCGGCAACATCGTCCTTGCCATGTGCCGAGCCGGAAAACAGGCCGGGAGCAACGCGGTCTCCCAGCCATCCGGTCAGGCCGGCGAGCAGAACGATGAGCGGGAACGGCACATTCAACGCATAGATGGCGATGAACGCTCCGACCGCGATCGACACCATGACCCGGTTCTTGAGGGCGCGCCGTCCGATCCGGATCACCGCCTCGATGACAATGGCAAGCACCGCCGCCTTCACCCCGAAAAACAGCGCCGCGACGAGGGGCATGTCGCCATAGAGGACGTAGAAGCTGCTCAAGGCGAGCATGACGAGCGCGCCCGGTATGACGAACAGGATGCCGGCGACAAGGCCGCCAATCGTCCTGTGCAACAGCCAACCGATGTAGATGGCGAGTTGCTGGGCTTCCGGGCCAGGCAGCAGCATGCAGTAGTTCAGTGCATGCAGGAAACGCTGCTCACCGATCCAGCGCCGCTCCTCTACCAGTTCCTTGTGCATCAATGCGATCTGCCCGGCCGGCCCGCCGAAGCTGAGCAGTCCGATCTTCGCCCAGACCTTCATGGCTTCGGTGAAGGTCGGTACAGCCGGCACCTCGACGCTCGTCACCTTATCGCTCATGTCGGTTTACCCGCTGCCGGCCAATTGTGCGTTTCTTCCGTGGCGTCGCGACACCAGCGGAAGAACGCGTCGTAGAGCAGCATGCCTGCTTCCAGTTGTTCCAGATCGTCACGGAACATACGCGACAGACCAAGCGAGGCAGCCAGAAAGCCGGCCGCCTGGGGCACGAGGTCGAGGCTTGCGGTGTCGGCCGCGCGCACGATTGCGGCAAGGCGATCGAGCGCCTCGGATTCCAGCCCGAACTCCTCGACCATCGTGTCGAAGGTGCAGCGTTCGGCGCGATGGCTCCAAAACACATTGTCGATGTCGAACGGCACGGCCTGAAAGCGGTCGGCAACAGCCAATACTTCAGCGGGCTCGACAAACAGGAACACCGCGTCGGGGTCGAGGAAACGCCGGATCAGCCATGGGCAAGCGATGCGGTCGACCTTTGGGCGTGATCGCGTCACCCAGACGGTGGCGCCCTTGTCATTGCGTGGCGGCACCTTGGCGGTGCGGATCAAAAGGCCCCCGGCATCGCGCCAGGCCTCAAACCCTCCTTCAAGGGATTCGGCTGATATCCCCTCATGGCGCAGCCATGCGACGACGCCTTGCGAGAGCTTTTGCCCCTTCTGGCAGACGACGGCCACCGGCTTGCCGGCGAATGCGGCGGCCCAGGTCGAAACGGTCTTGAAATCGCGCCGGCACGAGGCCGGCAACAGGCGCGGGTCGGCGTCGAAATCGTCATCGATGCGAACATCGATAATGACAGGCGCGCCCGGCAGACCGATGAGCCGGGACAGTTGCGATACAGTGATAGTTGTTGACGGCATGGCGTCCACCTCCTGGAAGAGAAGCTTGGACGCGAACGTTGGGCTGACGCCTCACGGGGTCGTCGCGATGCACCCCTTGTCATGATCGTGGATTTGTTGGGCGCGCTTGTCAAGGATGACGAGCGTTCTCGACCTGCGACCGGACGCGCCGCGCTGAACGGAAAAACGGCTGGCGGCCTGATTGATCAAGCCGCCAGCCATCGATCCAGAATCAGTGGTTGTCCCCGGAGCAATCAGTGATTGTCCCTGGGGACACCGCTGGTGTGCGCGACATCCCGGTATTTCACCGCCGGTTTCAGCACCATTCCCTCTGAGAACTGCGCGACCATGCCGCGCTGGATCTCCTGCCAGGGCGTCTGGTGCTTGGGATAGTGATAGCCGCCATTGTTCTGCAGTTCGGCGCGGCGCCGGGTGATCTCGTCGTCGGTGACGAGGATATCGGCAGTGCCCTTGCGCAGGTCGATGCGGACGCGGTCGCCCGTCTTGAGCAGCGCCAGTCCGCCGCCGATCGCGGCTTCCGGCGAGGCGTTGAGGATCGACGGCGAGCCCGACGTGCCCGACTGGCGGCCGTCACCGATGCAGGCAAGCGCGTGGATACCTTTCTTGATGAGGTAGGCCGGCGGCTGCATGTTGACGACCTCGGCACCGCCGGGATAGCCGACCGGGCCAGCGCCGCGCATAAACAGGATCGTATGCTCGTCGATGCCTTGCGCCGGGTCGTCGATGCGAGCGTGGTAATCCTCCGGCCCATCGAAAACCATGGCGTTGCCTTCGAAAGCCTCTGGATCCTTGGGATTGGACAAATAGCGTTCGCGGAATTCCGGCGATATGCCGCTGGTCTTCATGATCGCCGAATCGAACAGATTGCCCCTGAGGTTGATGAAGCCTGCATTGGCCTTCAGCGGCTTGGCGACAGAGCGGATGACGTCGGGGTTTTCGTTGGCGACGCCCTCGCTATTCTCACCGATCGACTTGCCGTTGACGGTGCGTGCGCCGGGATGCGGCAACAGCCCGCCCTTCATCAGTTCGGCGATGACCGCCGGCACGCCGCCGGCATGATGGTAGTCCTCGCCGAGGTATTCGCCCGTCGGCTGCAAATTGACCAGCAGCGGCACATTGAGGCCGACCGTCTGCCAGTCGTCATTGTCGAGCTTGACTCCAAGGTGTCGGGCGATGGCGTTGAGATGGATAGGCGCGTTGGTCGAGCCGCCAATGGCCGAATTGACGACGATGGCGTTCTCGAAAGCCTCTCTCGTCATGATATCGGACGGCTTCAGATCCTCATGCACCATCTTGACGATGCGTTTTCCGGTCTCATAGGAAATCTGGCCGCGCTCGCGGTAGGGGGCGGGAATGGCGGCCGAGCCCGGCAACTGCATGCCAAGCGCCTCGGCCAGCGAGTTCATCGTGGTGGCGGTGCCCATGGTGTTGCAATAGCCGGTGGACGGCGCCGAGGACGCGACGATGTCCATGAACTCGTCGTAGCCGATCTCGCCGGCCGAAAGCCGCTGGCGCGATTCCCAGACGATGGTGCCGGAGCCGGTGCGCTTGCCCTTGTGCCAGCCATTGAGCATCGGGCCGACCGACAGGGCGATGGCCGGGATGTTGACCGTGGCCGCCGCCATCAGCAGCGCCGGCGTGGTCTTGTCGCAACCGATGGTCAACACGACGCCGTCGAGCGGATAGCCGTAGAGCACCTCGACCAGGCTGAGATAGGCAAGGTTGCGGTCGAGTGCTGCGGTCGGGCGCTTGCCGGTCTCCTGGATCGGATGGCAGGGGAATTCGAACGGAATGCCGCCCATCGAGACGATGCCTTCGCGCACGCGCTTGGCGAGTTCGATATGGTGACGGTTACACGGCGAAAGATCGGAGCCGGTCTGGGCGATGCCGATCAGCGGCTTGCCGGACATCAGTTCAGCGCGCGTCAGGCCGTAATTCAGGTAGCGCTCCAGATAGAGCGCCGTCATGCCCGGATTGTCGGGATTGTCGAACCACTCCTGCGAGCGAAATTTTTTCTTGGTGGTGGGGGCGCCTGCCATCGTGGTCTCCGTATTTGTAAGACAAATCGATATGGCAACGCGCGTAAGCAGGCAAGAGGGCGTGCGGTCGCAACCGGACTTTGGTGTGATAGACACGCACCCTGCCGTGCGTTAGGGCTTCAGGCAGTCTTGTCCGGGAGGTTTTCATGGCTTTGGTGATCGAAGGCGAGGAACGCATTGCCGCACCCCTGCAAAAAGTGTGGGAAGCGCTGAACGATCCCGAGGTCTTGAGGGCGACCATTCCCGGCTGCCAGAGCCTTGAGATGAAGTCGCCGACCGAAATGGCGGCGACCGTGGTGGTGAAGATCGGGCCGATCAAGGCGACGTTCAATGGCGAGGTGACGCTGAAGAATCTGAAGCCGCCGCACTCCTACACCATCCAGGGCGAAGGCAAGGGCGGCATTGCCGGCTTCGCCAAGGGCGGCGCCGACGTGACGCTGACCGAAGATGGACCGGATACCACGGTGTTGAAATACGCCGCCAAGGCCGATGTCGGCGGCAAGATCGCCCAGCTTGGCAGCCGGCTGATCGAATCGACCTCGAAGAAACTGGCCGGGCAGTTTTTTTCCAGCTTCGGCGAGAAGGTAGGCGCGGCCTAGGCTGCAGAGCGGCGGTGCCTACCGAACAAAAAGCTATTCGAACACAATGCTCGGCACCGCGGCGGCAGCCGCACCACGCTCTTCGTTGACCCGGTCCCAGACCTTCGAAGCGATGTCGCGGTAGATTTTCGCCTCGGCGCCGTCGGGCTTCGAGACGACAACCGGCGTGCCGGCGTCCGAGCTTTCGCGAATGCCCATCTCGAGCGGCACTTCGCCAAGGAAGGTGACGCCGAGACGCTCGGCCTCGCGGCGCGCGCCGCCATGACCGAAGATATCGTAGCGCTTGCCGGTATCCGGGGCGATGAAATAGCTCATGTTTTCGACGATGCCGAGCAACGGCACGTCGACCTTCTTGAACATGTTGAGGCCTTTTCGCGCGTCGATCAGGGCCAGATCCTGCGGCGTCGAGACGATGACGGCGCCAGCCAGCGGCACCTGCTGGGCCATGGTCAGCTGCGCGTCGCCGGTGCCGGGCGGCATGTCGACGACGAGCACGTCGAGCCGGCCCCACTCGACCTCGCGCAGCATCTGCGTCAGCGCCGACATCACCATCGGTCCGCGCCAGATCATCGGCGTTTCCTCATCGACGAGGAAGCCCATCGACATCACCTTCAGGCCGTAATTCTCCATCGGTTTCAGGATCTTGCCGTCGACGGTCTGCGGCCGGCCGTGGATGTTGAGCAGCCGTGGCATCGACGGACCGTAAATATCGGCATCGAGCACGCCGACGCGCAGGCCATTGGCGACGAGGCCAAGCGCGATGTTGACGGCGGTGGTCGACTTGCCGACGCCACCCTTGCCGGAGGCGACCGCGATGATTGCCTCGATGCCGGGCACGCCACGTTTGCCCGAGCTGTGTGAAGCGGGAGCATGGGGAGCGGCACGTGGCGCGGCCGCGGGCGGAGCGGGCCTGGGAGCGGGGCGCGACGGAACCGGCGCCTCCATGCCGCCGCCCTTCTTCTCGGCCGTCAGCGCGACGACGGCGCCGGCGACGCCGGGAATCGCCTTGACGACGCGTTCGGCGGCGGCACGCAGCGGTTCCATTTCCTGGGCACGGGCGGCGGGAACGGTAATCGAGAAGAAGACCTTCCCGTCAGCGATGAAAATCTCCGAAACCATGCCGAGGTCGACAATGTTGCCGGTGAAATCCGGCCCGTTGACCGTCTTCAGACGCTCGGTGACGATTTCCTTGGTGACGGACATGGCAGTTTTTCCTTACGCAGCTTGCGCCTGAGATAATGCAGTTTCCGGACAGAACCAAGCCGTGGAGCAATGGCTGCCTTGGCGTGCCCGGAAAAACGATGGGGTCCGTCGGATTTCATCAGCATCAAACGTCTTCCAGATGATCGAGTGCCGGTGCGGCCGTCAATCAGGCCAGCCGACAGTCGTCAAACAGTCGAAGAGACCTATTTCAATGACCAGCACGGGACCGACAATCAAGAGAAGGAGGCGACCATGCTCGCAAACAGCAACGCAACGGCCAATCTGGCGGTAAAGGACCTGGCAAGGGCCAAGGCTTTCTATGAGGGAACACTTGGCCTGAAACAGGTGCACGATGAGGGCGGCGAACTGATCGTGTACAAAAGCGGCGACACCACCCTCAACGTCTATCATTCCCAATTTGCCGGAACCAACAAGGCAACGGCGGTGACCTGGATGGTTGGCGACGAGATCGGCAACGTTGTCAAGGAACTGAAGTCGAAGGGCGTCACCTTCGAGCACTATGAGATGCCCGGCCTGACGCTGGAGGGCGACGTCCATGTCGGTTACGGCATGAAGGTCGCATGGTTCAAGGATCCCGACGGTAACATCCTGAACCTGGTGGACAAATAGGTTGTTTCGTATTTCGGGGAGGCGGCGCACGCATGATCTGTGCGGGCACTCCTCGCTTGTTTTCCTGGAACCGGTGACTCGCGCCAACCGTTTGTTTTACCGCATTTATGCGGGCGCCAAAATGCTCTAGCTTCCGTCCATGATCGACAAGCTGGAATTCTTCATCGCGCTGGCCAGGGAAGAGCATTTCGGCCGGGCGGCGGAAGTGTGCGGCGTCACCCAGCCGACGCTGTCGGCCGGAATCAAGCAGTTGGAGGGCCAGCTTGGTGTCATGCTGGTTCTGCGCGGCTCGCGCTTCCAGGGACTGACGCCGGAGGGCAAACAGGTGCTGGTGTGGGCGCGCCGCATCGTCGGCGACACCCGCACGATGCGCGAGGAAATGCGGGCGGCGCGCCACGGACTTTCCGGACGCATCCGCATCGCCGCCATTCCGACCGCACTGGCCATGGTCGCACGGCTGACGACACCGTTTCGGGCAAAACACCCGGGCGTCACCTTCTCGGTGCTGTCGCGCACGTCGATCGAGGTGCTGTCGCTGCTCGGCAATTTCGACATCGACGCCGGCATCACCTATCTCGACAACGAGCCGCTGGGGCGGGTGACCAGCGTGCCGCTCTATGACGAGCGCTATCAACTGATCACCGCGATGGGAAATCCCTATTCCGACCGCGACAAAGTGACATGGGCGGAGCTCTCAAGCCTGCCGCTGTGCCTTTTGACGCCGGACATGCAGAACCGCCGCATCATCGACCAGCATCTGGCCGAAGCCGGCGTGCAGGTGCGACCAACGCTGGAATCCAATTCGATGATCGTGCTGTTTTCCCACATCCGCACTGGCAAATGGTCGTCGATCATGCCGCTCAACCTCGCGGAAACATTCGGTTTTTCCGAGCCGATACGAGCCATTCCGATCGTCGAACCCGACGCCAGCCACACGGTCGGCCTGGTGGCGACACCGCGCGAACCGCACACGCCGCTGGTCTCGGCGCTGCTAGACGAGGCGATGGCGCTGGCGGACGATTTCCACGCCAACCGTTGAGTTAGATAAGGTTGGCTGATGACAGTCGATAGAAGACTTCTATCGTCCAACGAAACCGCTTTATTGATTTCGGAGGTTTTCTTCGATTTCTTAAGCACTTAGCGATAAAGCGGCACAGGCATGTCGTTGCTCCAAAACCACTTAATGTTTTTGGGCGATACGCATGGACCGCTACGATAGGGAGGGCGCTGCATGCCAATGCAGCCTGCAAGTACCGAGATCACGTCGCGCACGGCCGCGATCATCCAGGAGCTGAAGGGCCTTGAAGGCCCGCTGCTGCCGATCCTTCACGGCATCCAGGAAGAGTTCGGCCATGTGCCGCACGATGCGCTGCCTGTCATCGCCGAAGCATTGAACATTTCCCGGGCCGAGGTGCACGGCGTCGTCACCTTCTACCATGATTACCGCAGCCATCCGGCAGGCCGGCATGTGCTGAAGCTTTGTCAGGCGGAATCCTGCCAGTCGATGGGTTCGGACGCCGTCGCCGCCAAACTGAAACAGTTGCTGGGCATCGGCTTCCATGAGACGACCCGCGACGGTTCGGTCACGCTGGAGCCAGTCTATTGTCTCGGCCTGTGCGCCTGTTCGCCCGCCGCAATGCTCGATGGCCAAGTGATCGGGCGGCTCGATGATGAAAAGCTCGATGAGATCGTTGCCGAGGTGCGCTCATGATCCCGCGTATCTACATTCCCGGCGATTCCGGCGCACTGGCGCTTGGCGCCGAAAAGGTCGCCAAGGCGATTGCCAGTGAACTCGCCGAGCGCGGCATCGAGGCCAAGATCGTGCGCAACGGATCGCGCGGCGCCTATTTCCTCGAACCGATGGTCGAAGTTGCGACAGCCAACGGCCGCGTCGCCTACGGGCCGGTGAAAACCTCCGACGTCAAAAGCCTGTTCGACAGCGGCTTCCTCACGGGCGGCCATCACAAGCGCTGGCTGGGCGCGCCGGACAAAATCCCCTTCCTGGCCAAGCAGACGCGGCTGACCTTCGCGCGCTGCGGCGTCACGGATCCGCTGTCGCTCGAATCCTACAAGAAACATGGCGGGTTGAACGGCCTGACGAACGCGTTGGGACTGACGCCCGCCGCCATTGTCGCCCAGGTGACCGAATCCGGGCTGCGCGGGCGCGGTGGCGCGGGCTTCCCGACCGGCATCAAGTGGAAAACGGTGCTCGATACCGTTGGCGACCGCAAATACATCGTCTGCAACGCCGACGAAGGCGATTCAGGCACCTTCGCCGACCGCATGATCATGGAGGGCGATCCCTTCGTGCTGATCGAAGGCATGACGATCGCCGGTATCGCCACGGGTGCGACCAAGGGCTTTGTCTATATCCGCTCGGAATATCCGCATGCGGTGGCGGTGATGAACAAGGCCGTCGAGATCGCTCGCAAGGCCGGCGTTCTTGGCGCCAGCGTGCTGGGTTCACCCAACGCTTTCGACATGGAGATCCGGGTTGGCGCAGGCGCCTATGTCTGCGGCGAGGAGACGGCGCTGCTCGACTCGCTCGAAGGCAAGCGCGGCATGGTCCGGGCAAAGCCGCCGCTGCCGGCGCACAAGGGGCTGTTCGGCAAGCCGACGGTGATCAACAACGTCATCTCACTGGCCTCGGTGCCTGTCATCATGGACAAGGGTGCGGCCTTCTACAAGGATTTCGGCATGGGCCGCTCGCGCGGCACGATCCCGATCCAGATCGCCGGCAACGTCAAATATGCCGGCCTGTTCGAAGCCGCTTTCGGCATGACGCTGGGCGAGATCGTCGACGAGATCGGCGGCGGCACGGCGACAGGGCGTCCGGTCAAGGCAGTGCAGGTCGGTGGCCCGCTCGGTGCCTATTTCCCGCGCGCTCTGTTCGACACGCCATTCGATTATGAAGCCTTCGCCGCCAAGGACGGGCTGATCGGCCATGCCGGCATCGTCGTGTTCGACGACACCGCCGACATGCTGAAACAGGCGCGCTTTGCCATGGAGTTCTGCGCCATCGAAAGTTGCGGCAAGTGCACGCCCTGCCGCATTGGCTCGACGCGCGGTGTGGAGACCATCGACAGAATAGCCGCGGGCATTGAGCCAGAGAAGAACCTCGCTCTGGTCACCGACCTCTGCAACACGATGAAATTCGGTTCGCTCTGCGCGCTGGGCGGCTTCACGCCCTACCCCGTCATGAGCTCGATCACCCATTTCCCCGACGACTTCAAGCCAGCGCCCGTGCGCGTGGCTGCCGAATAGGAGCTGGCAGATGAACATCAAAGCCGACTTCCCATCCCTCGTCGAAGAGATCGACTACGGAACTCCACAGTCGAAGGCGCAGAAGCAAGTCACGCTGAACGTAGACGGGCGCAGCATCACCGTGCCTGAAGGCACCTCGATCATGCGGGCCGCGATGGAAGGCGGGGTCGAAATCCCGAAGCTTTGCGCCACCGACATGCTGGACTCCTTCGGTTCGTGCCGTGTCTGCCTTGTCGAGATCGAAGGGCGCGGCGGCACGCCGGCGTCCTGCACGACGCCTGTCGGCGAAGGCATGATCGTGCGCACGCAGACCGAGCGGCTCGACGCCATTCGCCGCGGCGTCATGGAACTCTACGTCTCCGACCATCCGACCGGCTGGAACGAACAGGCCGGAACCGGGGCCAGCGAGTTCGATGCGGTGGCGAAGTCGATCGGCTTGACTGAAAACCGCTACGGCATTGAGGGCCGCAACCACGTCAAGCCGGAAGGTGGCGTGGCGCCCGGCCATGGCTCGCTGGCGGTCGATTACATCGCCCGCGACGAATCCAACCCCTATTTCACCTATGATGCATCGCAATGCATCGTCTGCTCGCGCTGCGTGAGAGCCTGCGAAGAGGTCCAGGGCACCTTCGCGCTGACCATCGAGGGACGTGGTTTCGAATCCCGGGTTTCGGCGGGAATGCACGAGGCGTTCATCGATTCGGAATGCGTGTCCTGCGGCGCCTGCGTACAGGCCTGTCCGACCGATGCGCTGCGCGAGAAAACGGTGCTTGCCAAGGGCCTGCCGGAGCGTTCGGCCGTCACCACCTGCGCTTATTGCGGTGTCGGCTGCTCGTTCAAGGCCGAAGTGAAGGGTGACGAGGTCATTCGCATGATGCCCTACAAGGAGGGCAAGGCGAACCACGGCCATTCCTGCGTCAAGGGCCGTTTCGCCTATGGCTACGCCACCCACAAGGACCGCATCCTGTCGCCGATGATCCGGGAAAAAGTCACCGATCCCTGGCGCGAGGTGACCTGGGAAGAGGCTATCGCCCACACGGCCAAGGAATTCCGCCGGATCCAGTACCAGTACGGACGCACCGCGATCGGCGGCATCACCTCGTCGCGCTGCACCAATGAGGAAACCTACCTCGTCCAGAAGATGGTGCGGCAGGGCTTCCGCAACAACAATGTCGACACCTGTGCGCGCGTCTGCCACTCGCCGACGGGCTACGGGCTCGGCCAGACCTATGGCACCTCTGCCGGCACGCAGGATTTCGATTCCGTCGACTTCACCGACGTCGCCGTCATCATCGGTGCCAATCCCGCTTCGGCCCACCCGGTGTTCGCCTCGCGGCTGAAGAAGCGGCTGCGCCAGGGCGCCAAGCTGATCGTGCTCGATCCGCGTCGCACCGAGATGGTCAAGTCGGCACATGTTGAAGCGGATTATCACCTGCCGCTGAAGCCCGGCACCAATGTGGCTGTGCTGACGGCGCTGGCGCATGTGATCGTCACCGAAGGTCTTTTCAACGAAGCCTTCATCCGTGAGCGCTGCGACTGGACGGAGTTCCAGGATTGGGCATCGTTCGTCGCCTTGCCTGAGAACAGCCCAGAAACTGTCGGCAAATTGTCCGGCGTCGATCCCGAGCTGATCCGCGGCGCGGCCCGCCTCTACGCCACCGGCGGCAACGGCGCGATCTATTACGGCCTAGGCGTGACGGAACACAGCCAGGGCTCGACCACGGTGATGGCAATCGCCAATCTCGCCATGGCCACCGGCAATATCGGCCGGCCCGGCGTCGGCGTGAACCCGCTGCGTGGCCAGAACAACGTGCAGGGTTCGTGCGACATGGGCTCCTTCCCGCACGAACTGCCGGGCTATCGCCACATCTCCGGCGAAGCCGTGCGCGACATCTATGAGACCTTGTGGGGCGTGAAGCTGGACGACGAACCCGGCCTGCGCATCCCCAACATGCTGGACGCCGCCGTCGACGGCACTTTCAAGGGCATCTACATCCAGGGCGAGGACATTCTTCAGTCCGATCCCGACACCAAGCATGTCGCCGCCGGCCTCGCCGCGATGGAATGTGTCGTTGTGCACGACCTCTTCCTCAACGAAACGGCAAACTACGCGCATGTCTTCCTGCCGGGCTCGACCTTCCTGGAGAAAGACGGCACCTTCACCAACGCAGAGCGCCGCATCAACATGGTGCGCAAGGTTCTGGAGCCGAAGGCGCGCTACGCCGATTGGGAGGCGACGCAGGAGCTTGCCCGCGCCATCGGACTGGACTGGAACTATCAGCATCCCTCCGAGATCATGGACGAGATCGCGATGACGACGCCGAGCTTCGCTGGCGTCTCCTTCGAGTTGCTCGACCGTGTCGGATCCGTGCAATGGCCCTGCAACGAGAAGGCGCCGCTCGGCACCCCGATCATGCACATCGATGGGTTCGTGCGCGGCAAGGGCAAGTTCATCCGCACCGAATATGTGGCGACCGACGAAAGGACGGGGCCGCGCTTCCCGCTGCTGCTCACCACCGGCCGCATCCTCAGCCAGTACAATGTCGGCGCGCAGACAAGGCGCACCGACAACAGCATGTGGCACTCGGAGGACCGGCTGGAGATCCATCCGCACGATGCCGAGAACCGGGGCTTGCGCGACGGCGACTGGGTCCGGCTGACCAGCCGCTCGGGCGAGACGACGCTGCGCGCGCTGATCACCGACCGGGTGTCGCCTGGCGTGGTCTACACGACGTTCCACCATCCGGACACGCAGGCCAACGTGATCACCACCGACTTCTCCGACTGGGCGACCAACTGTCCGGAATACAAGGTGACCGCGGTGCAGGTCGGCGCCTCCAACGGGCCGTCGGAATGGCAGCGCGACTATGACGAGCAGGCACGCAACAGCCGTCGTATCGGGAAGCTGGAAGCGGCGGAGTAGTCTTGAGCGCGCGCCGCAAAGCCACGACGCAGGTATCGCGGCTGGCGCGCCGCGCGGGCGGGACGACGGCTGCCGACCGCATGGTGCCGGAAGAGACGCCGGTGGCGTTCTCCTTTGCCGGCACCACGCATGCGGTGATGATGGCAAGCCCGGCCGATTTCGAGGATTTCGCGCTTGGCTTCTCGCTGACCGAAGGCATCATTGCTACGCCGGAGGAGATCGAAGCCATCGAGGTCGAAGATCATGGCGCCGGCATCGACATCCAGATCCGGCTGAAGGACCGGGCCAACACGCGCTTCGAGGCACGGCGGCGAAGGCTCGCCGGGCCTGTCGGCTGCGGGCTGTGCGGCATCGAATCGATCGAAGAAGCGATGCGCTCGGTCGATGCGGTTAGTGCGTCAAAGCTTACGCTTGATGCCGGCGACATCGTCCGCTCGGTCAAGCTCTTGTCGAAGGTGCAGCCGCTTCACACCGAGACCGGGGCCGTGCATGCCGCCGGTTTCTATGTGCCTGATAAGGGCATCGTCATGGCGCGCGAAGATGTCGGCCGTCACAATGCGCTCGATAAGCTGGCCGGTGCGCTGGCAAAAGCCGGCATCGATGGCGCATCCGGTGCTGTCGTGGTGACATCCAGGGTTTCGGTCGAGATGGTGCAGAAGACGGCTTCTATCGGCTCGGCCTTCATCATCGCCGTCTCGGCGCCGACCGCACTTGCCATCCGAACGGCGCAAGAGGCTGGCATGACGCTGGTGGCGCTGGTGCGCGGCGACGATTTTGATATTTTCACCCACCCCGACCGGGTGGTTTGCGGAGTTGCCAAGCATGTCGCATGACGAAGAACACATCATGAGCACCAGCGAGAAGCTGGTGCGCATGGCGAACCAGATCGCCGATTTCTTTCATTCCAAGCCACGTGAGGAAGGCATTGCCGGCGTCGCCGAACATATCAACAAGTTCTGGGAGCCGAGGATGCGGCGGCAGTTCTTCGAGATGCTGGACGACGGCACCGGGAACTTCAACGAGTTGGTGGTGGCCGCCTCCGCCAGGATCAGGCGACCGATCACGCCGGCTGAGGCCGACCTCAAACTCGGGCTCAAGCCCTCCCCGGCCGACGTCGCCGCCTCGCAGAAGTAGTCGTCGAGTCCCGTCAGCCTATATTCGCCACCTCTAAAGTTTGAGCTGCCGCAATCGGCGGTGTTCTGCTATGGTCGACGATCAGAAATCGTCAGGCCGGGCGGAAAACCTCGTGAGGCCGATCGAGACCCGATACGCCCATAGCGGCGATGTGCGGATCGCCTATCAGGTGGTCGGCCAGGGGTCGTTCGATCTTGTCTTCGTGCCGGGCTTCATTTCCAATCTCGACCTGCACTGGGAAGACGAAGGCTATACCAGGCTCCTGAAGCGGCTCTCGGCATTCTCGCGGCTGATCCTGTTCGACAAGCGCGGTACCGGTCTTTCCGACCGCGTCGACGCCCACCACCTGCCCAGTCTCGAAACCCGGATGGACGATGTGCGCGCAGTGATGGACGCCGCCGGCAGCGGCCGTGCGGCACTGCTCGGCGCTTCGGAAGGCGCTCCGATGGCGATGCTGTTCGCCGCCACCTATCCGGAGCGGACGCGGGCGCTGGCGCTCTATGGCGGCTATGCGCATTTTCACAAATGGGTGATGTCGCCCGAACGCCTCGACGCCTTCATCGAGACGGCGGAAACGTCATGGGGCACGGGTGCTACCTTGCCCAACTTCGCGCCGGGCCGGGTCGACGACGCACATTTCACCCAGTGGTGGGCGCGCTTCGAGCGCTTGTCGGCGAGCCCGACCGCTGCGGCGGCACTGGCGCGCATGAACGCGGAAATCGACGTGCGTGGCGTGCTGGCTGCAATCAGCGCGCCAACGCTGCTGATCCATCGCCGCAACGATGTGCGGGTCGATCCTGACGCCAGCCGCTATCTGGCGAAGAAGATTCCAAACGCCAAACTGGTCGAAGTGCCCGGGCGTGATCATCCTATCTGGACCGGCGACGTCGACCGAGTAGTCGACATCATAGAAGAGTTTCTGACCGGGGAACGCGCCGTGACCGAGGTGGACCGGGTGCTGGCAGCACTTCTGGTGACGCGCATCTACGATACGGCGCGGATGGGCGACCGCATGTGGAGCGAACGCAGCCAGCGCTTCCAGGAAATCTGGCGCCAGCAGGTCGGGCGCCATGGCGGCCGGCTGGCAGGCACGCAAGGCGAGATGATGATGTCGCGCTTCGACGGCCCGGCGCGTGCCATACGCTGTGCGGTGGCGCTGCGCGAGGCGGCACAAGGCATTGGCGTGGCCAGTGCGCAAGGTGCGCATGTCGGCGAGATCGAATTGCGCGGGCCGCCGGTGGGACTGACAGCGCGGGTGACGATGCAGCTCGCCTCCCATGCCGGCCGCGGCGACATCCTCGCTTCGCGGCTGATCGCGGATCTGGCGACCGGCTCGGGCCTGCATTTCGCTGATGCCGGGCGGATCACGCTGGACGATCTGGACGAGCCGCTGGCGCTGGTCCAGGCGATGACTGAACAACATCTGGAGCCCGACTGTCGCGCGCGGACCCGAACGACCGAACCGGCCGTATTGACGGCGCGCGAAAGCGAAGTGGTGAGCCTGATTGCCGACGGCAAGAGCAATGCCGCAATTGCCGCCGAATTGAGGCTGAGCGAGCACACGGTCAAGCGCCACGTCGCCAATATACTGCTCAAGCTGGATTTGCCGTCGCGAGCGGCTGCGGCGGCGTTCTCTGTCCGACACACTGGCCCAGACGGGCCATAGGAGCCATGGCGCTTTCGGGCGAAGCGGCCAAGGGCAGGCAAGCGCTATCAATTCTCCCATGCAGGCCAGGCAGATGTCGCCGGGAAGGCGCTGCGAACGGAGGAGGAAATGCTGAAGTCAAACCGGACACTCAAATCGCTGGTGATAGCGGCAGGCGTTGGAGCACTGTTCGCCATCGCCCCGGCAAAGGCCGAGGATGCATCGGCAGCGGCTGCCTACAAGGATATCGAGGCGACGCTCGGCTCGGTGCCGGACATGTTCAGGACGCTGCCGGATGTTGCCGTCGCCGGCGCCTGGGCCGAGATCAAGGGCGTGCAGCTCAATCCAAAGACCGCGCTTGACGGCAAGACCAAGGAACTGTTGGGCCTCGCCGTCGCGGCGCAGATCCCATGCCAGTACTGCATCTATTTCCACACCGAGGCGGCCAAGCTCAATGGCGCCAGCGACGAGGAGATCAAGGAGGCAGTGGCGATGGCCGCGATCGTGCGCCACTGGTCGACGATGCTCAACGGCAGCCAGGTCGATCTGAAGACCTTCAAGAAGCAGACCGACGACGTGTTCGCGGCCGTCAAGGCGAAGTCGCAGTAAAAACAACTGCCCGGCGATGAGCGCCGGGCAGCACTTCGACCATCAACCGCCCGGTCGGAAGACGGGCCAATGGAGGATGAAATGCTGACCAAGACCCAAACAGTGGATGGCGCGGCGATCAAGAAGGCTATCGAAGGCCGTGACGGCAAGATGCTGTCAAGCTTCTATGCCGACGACGCGCTGGTGCGAGTGATCGACCGCAACAACCCGCCGAGCAAGCCGCGCGAGATCCGCGGACGCGCGGCGATCAGCACATTCTGGGACGACATCTGCAGCCGCGCGATGACCCACAAGGTCGACACCACCATCGCCGACGGCGACAGCCTCGCCTTCACCCAGGCCTGCGCCTATCCGGACGGCACCAAGGTGTTCGCCGCGGCGATGCTGGAGCTGAAGAACGGGCGGATCGCACGGCAGACCGTCGTGCAGGCCTGGGATGAGTAGGTCAACCGCGGGGCCTGTCCATCCCGATTGTAAGGGATGGGGCTCTGTTTTTAGTGCTGGAGCATGATCTGTTCCGAAAACCGGATTCCACTTTTCGGGATCATGCTCCGGCCGCAACCCTGGAGGAGAAGACAATGTTCAGCGCCAGATGGCAGATCGACGCCAAGTTCGGGCACAAGCAGACCGTGCTCGACCTGTTGAAGAAATGGGAACGCGAGATCGGCTCGCAGGTCGGCATCGACGAGCTGGAATTCCAGATCATGACCGGTTCGATCGGCGCGCGGGAGGCGACGGTCGAATCGCATCACCAGGTCGAAAGCCTGGCCCAGTTGGAGGCGTTCTTCGCCAAGATCGGCAAGATCGACGCGCATGCCAAATGGGGCAAGGAAATGGAGCCCTTTGTCGTGTCCGGCACCAGCCTGTGGAACATCTATCGCATCGTCGAGTAGTGGTCTGCGTTCTTTTCCCCGTTTCACGGGGAGGAGATGCCGGCAGGCCGATGAGGGGCGGAGCCGGCTTTGCCAGGGACGCGCTGCCCCTCATCCGGCCCTTCGGGCCACCTTCTCCCCGTAAACCGGGGAGAAGGGGAGGCGCTAACTGTGCGCCACCATCACATGCCGGACGGCGGTGTAGTCTTCCAGCGCGTAGAGCGACATGTCCTTGCCGTAGCCGGACTGCTTCAACCCGCCGTGCGGCATCTCGTTGGTCAGCATGAAATGCGTGTTGATCCAAGTGCAGCCATATTGCAGGCGGGCGGCCGTCGCCATGGCGCGCGAAACGTCCTTGGTCCACACAGATGACGCCAGGCCGTAATCGCTGTCGTTGGCCCAGTTCACAGCCTCGTCGACCTCGGAAAAACGGGTGACCGAGACGACCGGCCCGAACACTTCGCGGCGCACGATCTCGTCTTCCTGCAGCGCGCCGGCGACGACGGTCGGCTGGTAGTAGAAGCCGGAGCCCTCGCCCGACTTGCCGCCGGTGGTGATCTCGATGTGTTTTAGTTCCGAGGCGCGCTCGACGAAGCTCGACACGCGGTCGCGCTGGCGGCGCGAAATCAGCGGGCCGATCTCGTTTTCGGTGTCGTCGGGACGGTTGTACTTGATGGTCGAGACGGCCGACGACAGATCGGCGACGAGCTTGTCGTAGATCTTCTTGCCGGCGTAGATGCGGCAGGCGGCGGTGCAGTCCTGGCCGGCATTGTAATAGCCGAAGGCGCGCAAGCCATTGACCACGGCGCCGAGATCGGCGTCGTCGAAGACGATGACCGGCGCCTTGCCGCCGAGTTCGAGATGCGTGCGCTTGACCGACTTGGCGGCCGCCTGCAGCACCTTCTTGCCGGTGGCGACATCGCCGGTGATCGAGATCATGTTGACCTTGGGATGGTTGATCAGCGTGTTGCCGACGCTGTCGCCACGGCCGAGCACGACATTGACCACGCCCTCGGGCAGGATTTCGGCAAGGATTTTTGCCAGCTTCAGCGCCGTCAGCGGTGTCTGCTCGGACGGCTTGAAGACGACGGTGTTGCCACCGGCGATCGCCGGCGCGAGCTTCCAGGCCATCATCATCAGCGGATAGTTCCACGGCGCAATGGAAGCGACGATGCCGATGGCGTCACGGCGGACCATCGAGGTGTGGCCGGGAATGTATTCGCCGGCAACGACGCCCGGCATCGAACGGACGGCGCCGGCGAAGAAACGGTAGCAGTCGACGATGGCCGGGATTTCGTCATTGAGCACGGCGTTGATCGGCTTGCCGCAGTTGAGCGCCTCGAGCATGGCAAACTCTTGTGCCGCGGCCTCGATGCGGTCGGCGATCTTCAGGAGATAGCCGGAGCGCTGCGCCGGCGTGGTGCGCGACCACGTGACGAACGCTTTTTCGGCGGCAGTGACCGCCGCCTCGATCTGTACCTGGCTGGCCTCGGGCAGGTTGAGGATGGTCGCCCCGGTCTTTGGATTGAGGATCGGTTCCTCGGTCTCGGTGCCCTTCTCGAATTTCGAGCCGATCAGCATCTGGGTGTCCATGGACATCTCTCCCCTATGAACTCAGTTATTTGCCCGAACCAGCGATCTGGTCGCCGTCGCGGGTAAGGTAATAGGCGGCAAGGATCGGCAGCAGCGTCACCAGCATCACGACCATGGCCACGACATTGGTGACCGGGCGCTGGCGCGGACGGATCAGCTCTTCCAGCATCCAGATCGGCAGCGTCTGCTGCTGGCCGGCCGTGAAGGTTGTGACGATGACCTCGTCGAACGACAGCGCGAAGGCCAGCATGCCGCCGGCAAGCAGCGCCGTCGCGATGTTGGGCAGCACGACATGGCGGAAGGTCTGAAAACCGTCGGCGCCGAGATCCATCGACGCCTCGATCATCGAGCCGGAGGTGCGGCGGAAGCGGGCGACGGCGTTGTTGTAGACGACCACCACGCAGAAGGTGGCGTGGCCAAGCACGATCGTCCAGAACGAGAACGGGATATCGGCCAGCGCAAAGGCCGAGCGCAGCGCGATGCCGGTGATGATGCCGGGCAGCGCGATCGGCAGGATGACCAGCAGCGAGATGGTTTCGCGGCCGAAGAATTTGGTCCGCGACACCGCCGCCGAACAAAGCGTACCGAGGACGAGCGCAATCGCCGTCGAGATGGCCGCGACCCTGACCGACAGCGATAGCGCCTGCCAGACATCCGGCCGGTTCCAGGTGACGGCGAACCACTGCGTCGTCAGGCCGGGCGGCGGCCAGACGAAGCTTTTTTCCTCGGTGGTGAAGGCATAGACGAAGATCAGCAGGATCGGCAGATGCAGGAACAGCAGGCCGCAGGCGGCGGCGATCTTCAGGCCGAGCGGGGCCGACTGGGAACCATCAGAGCGCATCGAAGGCTCCCATGCGCTTGGCACCCCAGAGGTAGAAGCCCATGATGACGATCGGCACCACGGTGAAGGCGGCGGCGAGCGGGATGTTGCCGGCGGTGCCTTGCTGCGAATAGACAGCCTGGCCGATGAACAGCCGCGAAGTACCGATGATCTGCGGGATGATGTAGTCGCCGAGCGTCAGCGAGAAGGTGAAGATCGAACCGGCGACGATACCCGGTAGCGCCAGCGGGAACAGCACGTTGCGAAAGGTCTGGCCGGGCGAAGCGCCGAGATCGGACGAGGCCTCGACCAGATTGCCCGGCACGCGCTCGAGCGCCGCCTGCACCGGCAGGATCATGAACGGCAACCAGACATAGACGAAGACGATGAAGGTGCCGGTAAACGACACCGACAGCGAGTTACCGCCGACGATCGGCAGCGACAGCCATGCGTCGAGCACCCACAAAAGATGCAGCTTGGCGAGCAGCCAGGTGAGGATGCCCTCCTTGGCCAGGATCAGCTTCCAGGCGTAGATCTTGACCAGATAGCTCGACCACAGCGGCAGCATGATGCCGAGGTAGAACAGCGCCTTCCAGCGGCCACGCGCATAACGCGCCGCGTAGTAGGCGATGGGGAAAGCGATGACGGCCGAGGCCAGCGTGACCAGAGCCGCCATCGTCACCGTGCGCAAGATGATGTCGAGATTGGCGGCCTGGAACAGGTCGCCATAGGTCTTGAGCGTGAACTCACGGTTGATGAGGCCGGAAAACTCGTCGATGGAGAAAAAGCTCTGCGCCAGCAGCGCAAACAGCGAGCCGATATAGACGATGCCGAGCCAAAGCACGGGCGGCAGCAGCATGAGCAGCAGCAGGACCTTCGGCTTGCGCCAGAAAAGGTCCGACAGCGCGCCGCGCAGACCGCCGCTGCCCGGCAGGATGGCGGGCGCCGTTGCACGCACCATGGCGGCGTCGAGGCTCATGCCGGTTCTTCCATCAGATGCAGGTGCTCGCGGTTGAAGGTGAGCACGACCGCCTCGCCTTCCCCGGGTAAGGCCGTGCCGGCCGGCACGATGGCGTGCAGCCGCAGCCCGTCGGCATCGAGCGCCAGCTTTGTCGTGGCACCGAGATAATTGGTCGAGACGAGGCGGGCGGATACGCCTTCGCCACTTGTGATCCCGCTGGCCGCGCGCCCGACGCGAATGGATTCAGGGCGGAGACTCCCCCAGCGATGCTGGCCGGAATAGCGCTGGACGAAATCCGGCGGCAGCACGTTGGAGGAGCCGACGAAATCGGCAACGAAGCGGGTCCTCGGCCGCTGGTAGATATCCTCCGGCGTGCCGATCTGCATGATCTTGCCGTCGTTGAAGACGGCGACGCGGTCGGCCATCGACAGCGCTTCGCCCTGGTCGTGGGTGACGAAGACGAAGGTGATGCCAAGCGCCTTCTGCAGCGACTTCAGCTCCTCCTGCATGTTCTCACGCAATTTGAGGTCGAGCGCGCCGAGCGGCTCGTCGAGCAACAGCACCTTTGGCTGGTTCACCAGCGCACGGGCGAGTGCCACGCGCTGGCGCTGGCCGCCGGAAAGCTGGCCGGGGCGGCGGGCGCCATAGCCGGGCAACCGCACCAGTGACAGCGCCTCTTCCGCTGCCTTGTGCCGTTCAGCCTTGCCGACGCCCTTGACCATCAGCCCGTAGGCGACGTTGTCGAGCACGTTCAGATGCGGGAACAGCGCATAGTCCTGGAACACGGTGTTGACGTTGCGGCGATAGGGCGGAACGCCCTCGGCGCGTTCGCCAAAGATCGAGATCGAGCCCGATGTCGGCTGCTCGAAGCCGGCGATGAGGCGCAGGCAGGTGGTCTTGCCGGAACCGGACGGCCCGAGCATGGCGAAGAATTCGCCCGGCGCGATGTCGAGATCGACCGCGTCGACGGCTCGCACGTTGCCGAAATGGCGCGAGGCTTTCTGGAAAGAGACGGCGGAGGTCATGGGCTGTCAGTCTGTTGCCGGGTTGATGTGTTGATATCGCGTGACGTCCGCCCCCCTTGTGGGGAGGTTGCGGCGAAGCCGCGGGTGGGTGCCTCGAAAATGCCGAGCAGACCCCACCCCGACGCTATTGCGTCAACCCTCCCCGCAAGGGGGAGGTAAGGGCGCTCACCGCCCGCCGATGACGCCGATATAGTCAGACACCCAGCGGTAGTAGGGCACGCACTGATCGTTCTGGGTGGTGCATTTCGACACCGGCGTCTTCCAGAATTTGATCTTGTCGAAATTGTCGTAGCCGTTGGTCTTGCAGCCCTCGTCGGTCAAAAGCTCATTGCCCTTGCAGGCGGCGGGGACGACGGGCAGCGAACCGAACCAGGCCGAGACATCTCCCTGCACCTTCGGTGACAGCGAATGTTCCATCCACATATAGGCGCAGTTGGGGTTGGCGGAGTCGGCTTCCATCATCGTGGTGTCGGCCCAACCGGTGGCGCCCTCCTCCGGGATGGTGGACGCGATCGGCTTCTTGGCGGCGACCAGCGTGTTGACCTGATACGGCCACGAGCCGGAGGCGACGACGCCTTCGTTCTGGAAATCGTCGACCTGGATGGCGGCGTCGTGCCAGTAGCGGCCGACCAGCGTGCGCTGGACGCGCAGCAATTCGAGCGCCGCCTTGTACTGGTCCTCGTTCAGTTCATAGGGATCCTTGATGCCGAGTTCCGGCTTGTGGAACATCAGATAGTTGGCGGCATCCGCAATGTGGATCGGCCCGTCATAGGCCTGGACGCGGCCCTTG
This sequence comes from Mesorhizobium loti, assembly GCF_003148495.1. GTDB lineage: Bacteria > Pseudomonadota > Alphaproteobacteria > Rhizobiales > Rhizobiaceae > Mesorhizobium > Mesorhizobium loti. Next base: position 282,755 of record NZ_QGGH01000004.1, on the reverse strand, counting down.
TTGGACTTGCCGTCCGGCAGCTTCATTTCCTCGAAGACGATGTTCCAGCTCTTGGGAGCCTCCTTGAACACCTCGGTGTTGTACATCAGGACGTTGGGACCCCACTGATAGGGAACGCCGTAGTGGGCGCCGCCAACGGTGAACCACGGCGCGTCCTTGAGGCGCTCGTCGACCGTCTTCCAGCTCGGGATGAGATCGGTGTTGATCGGCTGCACGCGCTTGCCGGCAACGAGGCGCAGCGACGCATCGCCTGAGGCGGTGACGAGGTCGAAGCCACCCTCATTCATCAGCGAGACCATCTCGTCGGAGGTGTTGGCTGTCTTGACGTTGACCTTGCAGCCGGTCTCCTTCTCGAAGGAGGTCACCCAGTCATAGCCCTTGTCGGTCTCGCCGCGCTCGATGTAGCCCGGCCAGGCAACGATGTTGACCTGGCCTTCGCCCTTGCCAAGCTCCTTGACCTGGGCGACGGCCTGACCGGAAAAGGTCAGCGCGACCGTCAGTGCAGTGCATGACTTCAGGAATGAATTCATTGTCGATCTCCCATTTGGCGCCTGACCCCGAAAGCCGGTTTCGGTCTTCGCTAGGGGTCACGCGCTGACTGAAAAACTGTCAGTTCGTCCGTTTGGGCTTGATGCCGCTCTGATGGCGGCTTTGGTCCCTGAACCGAAAGGTGCTTTGAAAATTCCGGTTTCGCAAATTCATTTATCAGAAAGGCGGTATCGGTTTTTCCGATAGGTCGGCAGCCGATCTCTCAGGGGCGCTGACGGACCGTCCGCTGCGACTGGGCAAGGCCGATGAAATCGCGCGCCGCCTGCGGCAGGCCGGAGCCGCGCCGCCAGACCATGCCGACCTGGACCACCGGCAAGGAGCCCGAAATATCGCGCGATTCGATGCGGTCGCCTTCCAGCGACCAGGGCCGGTAGACGAGGTCGGGCAGCAGCGCCACACCGGCGCCGGTGGCGACGAGACTGCGCACGGCTTCCACGGAACGGGTGCGGAAGGCGACATGTGGCTTGGCGCCGATCGCCGTCAGCAGCTTGCCGGTGTTTTCCTCGATCTCGTCGACGGTCAGCATGATCAGCGTTTCGGAGGCAATGTCGCCGATGCTGATGATGTCGGCGCTGGCAAGCGGATGGCCGAGCGGCAGCCACAGCCGGTAGGCCGAGACTTCGAGGATTTCCGACTGCAACGCGGTGCGGTCGCGCAAATTGGAGGTGACCATGACGGCAATGTCGAGCTTGCCGCCGATCAAGAGATGCTCGAGGTAGTCGCCATTGTCCTCGATGGCCGAGACCTCGACGCCGGGATAGGCGCGGCGGTAGCGGGCGAGCAGATCCGACAGCACATAACCGGCGACCAGCGAGGTGACGCCGAGCTGCAGCCGACCGCCCGCCACCGCCTGCTCGCCGGAGAAAGAGCGGCGCGCGTCGGAAACGTCGGCGAGGATCTTGGTGGCGTGGCGCAGGAACTGGTGACCCTTGTGGGTGATGTTCAGGCCGCGCGGATGGCGTTCGAACAGTTCGACGCCGAGATCGCTTTCGAGTTCCTTGATCGCTTCGGTGACTGACGATTGCGAGATGGAGAGGTTCTGCGCAGCGCCAGACACCGTGCCTTGCTCGGCCACGGCGATGAAGAACTGCAACTGGCGAATGGTGAAAGCCATGGCCGGACTAAACACCGGCGCGAAAGCGAAGGAAAGCCGACGGCAGAGCTTATCCCATGACCGGAGAGCTGGCGCTCAGCCGAGCACCTGCCTGATGCGCCGCCGGCATGCGGGGCCATAGCGCAGCGCAAGCATGAATGCCGTCTCCAGTGCCACGACGATGACAATGATGCGCAGACCCACCGTGAACGAATCCCGGCCGCTGCCGCGCAGCAGATAGCCGGTGGTGAGAAAGCCGGCGTTCCAGAGCGTGGCGCCGAGCAGCGTCGCGGCCGCAAAGGGGAAGGCAGGCAGACAAAGCGCGCCGGCTGCGATCGGCAGGTAATTGCGCACCGTCGGGATGAACTGCGCCAGCAGGGAGACCCGGACATGATTGCGGCGGTAGGCCTGGCCGAGCCTGCGGTAGGTCGCGTGGCGCAGGAAGACATATCTGCCGAAACGTTCCACCAGCCTGTCGGCACGATCAGGCCCAATTCGGCGGCCGACCGCATACCAGACAAGGCAGCCGCTGGTGGAGGCAAGCGTCGCCACCAGCAGCAGGATCGCCAGCGTCGAACCATCCGGCGCGGCCGTCATGCCGAGGAACAGCAGCAGCACATGCGAGGGCGGGATTGGCAGGATCTTTTCGGTGAAGGCGAGGCAGAAGACGCCGAACAGACCGAAGCCGAGGATGGCCGCCAGCGGCCCCGTCATGCGAAGCGCCAGTCAAAGGTGCTGAGCGTCTTGATCCTGGCGATGCGATAGACCGTCGCCGGCGGGAGGTTGCGAAAGGTATGGCCAACCCGCGTGACCTCGAGATCGAGCCGATCGAGCAGCGACTGGTCGAACGGACAGCGCCGGCCGAGCGTGAACTGATAGAGCGCGCCGCCCGGGCGAAGATTTGCGAAAACCCCGTCGAGAATGGCGAGCGTCTTGCGCGGTGAGATCAAGCGGAAGGGCAGACCGCTGATGGCGGCGCCGACCGCCGGCCCCTGGAATAGCGATAGATGGCGCAGACCGGCGGCATCCATTTCGAAGACCTGGGCGGCAGGAAAGCGCCGCTTGAGCAGTGCGGCGAAATCCGGATCGGATTCGATCAGCGTCAAATCCTCTTCACTAACCCCGCGCGCCAGCAGCGCCCGGGTGAACGGGCCGGTTCCCGGACCAAGCTCCAGCACGGGGCCGGTGTCGGGACCGATGTCGCGCGTCATCAATGCCGCCAGGCTGGAACTGGACGGCGTGACGGAGCCTATCCTGAACGGCGCCACGGCCCACGCCATGAGAAAAGACAGAGCATCATTTGCAGACATAGCTAAACCTCAATCCGGACAGCAGCGCGACAATCAGTTTGGTGCGGCCATTTGATTTCGTTTCAGCGTCGGACCCGAACCTGTTGCATAGTCGGGTCCGACGCCTTGATGCCGGCATGACGGTTCGTGCCGACCGGTGCTGTTTGCAGCGACTGGATTGCATAGACATTGCGCAAGGTGGCAGATGCAAAGAAAGGGTGCGTCGACGCCCGCTGCCAGGATTTGCCATGCTTGCGCAATGTTGGCGCTGTAGCGCCCGCAGCAGTGGTCTTGTTAGAGGATGGTGGATGCGTATCTTGCTGGTCGAAGACGAGCCTGAAATGGTCTCGGCCTTGCGTGCCGCGCTGAAGCGCCACGACATGGTGGTCGACCACGCCGGCTCGCTCATCGAAGCGGAGGGCTTCGTTGCCGCCGACAGCTACGACGCCATCCTGCTCGACCGCCAATTGCCGGATGGCGACGGGCTGTCGCTGGTTCCCAGACTGCGCGCAGCGAAGAACACCACGCCCGTGCTGATGCTGACGGCAAAGGGCGACACGTCGGACAAGGTCGATGGGCTGAACATGGGTGCGGACGATTATCTGGCGAAGCCGTTCGCCTTCGAGGAATTGCTGGCCCGGTTGCGCGCGCTGCTCAGGCGCCCGGTGCCGATGCAGTCGCAATTCATCCGCGCCGGCCATCTGGTGCTCGATGTCGGGCATCGCGAGGTGTCGATCCGTGGCGAGCCGCTCAGCCTGCCGCGCCGCGAACTCCTGGTACTGGAAACGCTGATGCGGCGGACCGGCCGCATGGTGCAGCGCGAGGCGCTGATGGAAGCGGTGTTCGGCCTCGACGACGAGATCCAGTCCAACGCGCTCGACACCCACGTCTCGCGCCTGCGCCGCAAGCTCGCCGACGCCGACGGCGGCGTGACGATCAACGGCATTCGCGGCGTCGGCTATCTCCTGCGCGAGACGACATGACGATCAAGCGCCCGCGTTCGCTGAAATGGAGCCTGGTGCTGCGCATCGCGTTGCTGCAATGCGCGATGCTGACACTGATCATCGTCGGCATTCTCGGCGCCATGCTGGCCACGGGTCTCATTCCGCACGACTATGAGGACGGCACGATGGACGTGCTGGCGGATGCGGTGGCACGCGATGCCGGCGGCAAGCTGGTCCTCAACGAGACGCCGGATATGGCAAAGCTGCGATCTGGAGTTCCGGACCTCTGGTTCATCATTCGCGACAAGCAAGGGCAGCGGCTGCAGGAGGGAACCGTACCGACCGTCTTCCAGCCCTTTGTCGGACTGCTGGACACCATCAGCGATGCCCGTATCGACCCGACGCTCGGGCAAGCCGCGCCACCTGGAGGAAAGATACGCTGGACCGATACGGCAGCCGGCAACGTCCAGATCTTCAGCGGCACCAAGGGCGGGCTTTCGCTCATGCGCCTGCTCGGGCAGGCGCCGCAATTTTTCCTGCAAGGGATATTGCCGCTCGCCGGGCTGATGGCGCTGGCCACGCTGTTCGCGACGCCCTGGGTGGTGCGCGGCGCGCTTTCGGGTCTTGGCCATGCGGCGGCCGAGGCCGGGCGCATCGACGTCGACCAGCGCGGCGTGCAGCTGCCGCTGAAGGACGTGCCCTTGGAGGTGACACCGCTGGTGAAGGCGGTGAATGCGGCGTTATCGCGCCTCGACAAGGGCTACGAGCGCCACAAGCGTTTCCTGACCGACGCGGCGCATGAACTGCGAACACCGGTCGCCATCCTCAACACGCGCCTCGCCGCGCTGCCGGCGACACCGGAACGGGCGCGGCTGCTGCAGGACGCAGCGCGGCTTTCGACGCTGACCGACCAGCTGCTCGACCTGCAGCGTCTCGACCGGCAGGCCGCGGCTTTTGAAAAGGTCGACCTTGTGGCGATTGCGCGCAGCGTCATTGTCGACCTCGCGCCGATGGCGTTTTCGGCCGGATACGAAATGTCGTTCGAACCCGAAAGAGAAACAGTTTTCGCCTCCGGTGACCGCACCGCGATCGAACGCGCTGTGACCAATCTCGTCCAGAACGCCATCGAACATGGCGGCCGCTCGGGCGAGATCACCGTCAGCATTGCAGCTCCCGCCGTCATCGAGGTGCGTGACGAAGGCGGCGGCGTGCCACTGAGCGAGCGGGAGCGCGTCTTCGAGCCCTTCTATCGGCTGCGCCCACAGGATCACGGCGCGGGGCTCGGCCTCAACCTGGTGCAGGAGATCATGCAATTGCACGGCGGGCGTATCGAGATCCTCGACGGCAAGCCGAATGGCGCCTGCTTCAGGATGAATTTTCGCGCGTTTGACATCGATGCGAATCGTAACTAATTAAGTTACATGAAACGCAACAGCAGACTGTCCTCGACCCTGCACATTCTCGTCCACATGGCCGAGAAGCCCGAACAGGCGCTGACCTCCGAGCAGCTTGCCACCTTCATCCACACCAATCCAGTGGTGGTCCGCCGCACCATCGCAGGCTTGCGCGATGCCGGCATCGTCACCTCGTCACGCGGGCATGGCGGCGGCTGGCTGCTTGGCCGTGCTCCCGAAAAAATATCCCTGGCCGAGATCAGCGTCGCCCTTGGCGAGACGCTGCTGCCGTTCAGTACCGAGCCGGAAAGCCCCGGCTGCCTCGTCGAGCAAGCGGTGATCGCCGTGCTCGACGATTTTCGCATCGCCGCCGAAAGGCTGCTGGCGGAAAAGCTCAGCCGCATCACGCTGGCCGACCTGACCGCCGATTTCCGCCGCCGTTTTGATCTCATTGGAGTCTCCAGCCATGCAGTATGATCTTGCCGTCGTCGGCGGCAGCTTTGCCGGCCTGTCCGCCGCCATCCAGATGGCGCGGGCAGGACGCAAGGTGCTGGTGATCGACGCCGGCCAGCCGCGCAACCGCTTTGCCGAGCATTCGCACGGCTTCCTCGGACAGGACGGGCGCCCGCCCGGCGCAATCCTGGGTGACGCAAGGCGGCAGCTGCTGGCCTATCCGACAGCAAGGGTTGTCGATGGGCGCGCGGACAAGGCCGTTGCCGCCGGCAGCAGCGATTTCGAAATCACCATCGATGGCGGCGAGACATTCGGCGCCTCACGGCTGGTGCTGGCCACCGGGGTGCGCGACATCCTGCCGGAGGTTGCCGGGCTTGCCGAGCTCTGGGGAAAGAGCGTGCTGCACTGCCCCTATTGCCACGGCTACGAAGTTTCCGGCGGGCCGCTCGGCGTGCTCGCAACCGGTCCTGTGTCCCTGCATCAGGCACAGCTGATCGCCGATTGGGGCGATGTCACGCTGTTCGGCAATGGCCTGTTCGAGCCTGACACAGAGCAGATGCACGCGCTGGAGAGCCGAAAAGTGCGGTTTGAGCCCACCACCGTCACCGAGCTAAGGGAAGACGGCTCCGGCGGATTGATCGTCCACCTCAACGACGGCAGAAAGGCCGGCGTCAGGGCGATGTTCACGGCGCCGCGTAACACCATGGCCAGCCCGCTGGCCGAACAGCTCGGCTGCGGCTTCACGCAAGGCCTCCTCGGCCCGGTGATATCAGTCGATGACAGGCAACAGACGACCGTGCCCGGCGTCTACGCCGCCGGCGACGCGGCACGCTCGATGCACAACATCGCCTTTGCGGTATCCGCTGGTACCTTTGCGGGCGTGTGCGCCCACCAGTCGCTGGTCTTCGGCTAAAACCCGGCTTCCTCGCCAGCGATGCTGAGCCGCGCGCCGGCCTGCGCCAGGGCGGCAGCTATGTCGCGCGGCGGCGAGCGGTCGCTGGCGAGTTCGGAAAAGCTGTCGAAGCCGCAGACCTGGACCAGACCAAGGCGGCCGAACTTCGAGTGATCGGTGATGACGAGCGAACGCTGGCCGCGCGACAGCACCATGCGGGCGAACTCGGCCTCTTCCAGATCATAGTCCATGACGCCCATCACCGCATCGATGGCGCCGGTGGAAATGATGGCGTGGCTGACCGAGAAGCGGCTGACGAAGTCGATGGCCGAGGCGCCGAAGGCAGCGCCGGAATCGCTGCGCAGTTCGCCGCCAGCCATGTAGACCTTATTGCCGTTGATGGTGGCCAGCGTGCGGGCGATGTCCGACGAGTTGGTGACGACCGTCAGGCGCCGGTGGCCAAGCAGTTCGCGGGCAAGGAACGAAGTCGTCGTGCCGGTGTCGAGCATGATCGATTCCCCGTCGCGGATGGTGGCGGCGACCATGCGGGCAATGACGCGCTTGGCGTCGGCATTCTCGCGCATCCGCCGCTCGAACGGCGCTTCGCCAATCATCGACGGCAGGCCGATGGCGCCATGCATCTTAAGGACGGAACCGTCACCGGTGAGCGGCTTGACGTCGCGGCGCACGGTCTCGAGCGACACGCCCAGCCGGTCGGCCAGACTGGCAATGGTGACGGTGCCCTCTTCCTGCAGCAGCCGCAGGATCTCGCCATGCCGTTTCGAATGGGTCATTTGGTTTCCCCGACTTAGCCTTTTGACCGATTCTAAGGTAATTCAAGTGCTTTTAAAGGAAATGCCTGCGCTTTCGGGCAAAATACCCAAAAAAAGTCACACCTTTTTATTGACAGCAAGGCAACCTTGGCGTGAAATCCAAATCTCAACAGGGGTTTCGGAGCTGCAACGGGAGGGTGATGGCAGAGCCGCAACTCACTGACCAGGCAGCCTGCAACGTGTCTGGTGCAAGGAATTTTCAGATCCGCGGGGGCGGATGGCGGGGTTCAAAACCTAGCCAAGGGGCTCGTCGGTGCGGTGCGGGATACCGATCCTGGCATCCCGCACCGACGAGATTTTTTGTGTTTCTCCCTGCTGCCGTCGCGCTGTCCGTGGCGCCTTGTCGAAGCCCAGCAAACCAGGAATGATTCCGTGATTGCCGAAGACCGCATCCGCGCCCTGCCTTGCTGGACCGGCAGCATTGAGATTGCGCCGCTGCCGGGCGGCCTGAGCAATGCCAATTATGTCGTCACGGACGCGGCGGGCAAACATGTCGTGCGCTTCGGCAAGGACTATCCGTTCCACCATGTCTTTCGCGAGCGCGAGGTGATGACGGCGCGGGCGGCGCATGCCGCCGGTTTCGCGCCAGCCGTCCGCCATGCCGAACCGGGCATCTTGGTGACGGAGTTTCTCGGCGCCAAGACCTATCTCGCCGAGGACGTGCGGGCCAATCTCGGCCGCGTCGCGGCCCTGATGCGCGGCTTCCACCGGGAGATGCCCAATCACATCTCGGGCGCCGGCTTCATGTTCTGGGTGTTCCACGTCATTCGCGACTATGCGCGCACGCTTGAAGAAGGTGGCAGCCGCAAGCGCAGCGACTTGCCGCGCCTGCTGACGCTGGCCGACGAACTGGAGCGCGCGCAGAAACTGCTGCCGATCGTTTTTGGCCACAATGATCTTTTGCCGGCCAACATTCTCGACGACGGCAACAGGTTGTGGCTGATCGACTTCGAATATGCCGGCTTCAACACGGCGATGTTCGACCTCGCCGGCGTGGCCTCCAACGCCGGCATGAGCGACGAGGAATCCTTCGCCTTCCTGACCGCCTATTTCATGAAGGAACCGGACGAAGCGATCCGCCGTTCGCACGCGGCCATGCAATGCGCTTCGCTGCTGCGCGAGGCGATGTGGAGCATGGTGTCCGAGCTCTATCTCGACGCGCCCGGCATCGACTACGTCGCCTACACCGAGGAAAACCTGACGCGGCTCGAAGGCGCGCTGGAAAACTACAGAACGAAGTACGGGATACAGAAATCATGACATTGCCGAGCCAGGCCGCCATCGTCGTCATCGGCGGCGGCATTATCGGCTGTTCGACGGCCTATCATTTGGCACGCGACCACAAGGCCGACGTGGTGCTGCTGGAGCAGGGCAAGCTGACTTCGGGCTCGACCTGGCATGCCGCCGGCCTTGTCGGCCAGCTGCGCTCGTCAGCTTCGATCACCCGCGTGCTGAAGTACTCCGTCGACCTCTACAAGGGGCTGGAGGCCGAGACCGGCCTTGCCACCGGCTGGAAGATGACCGGGTGCCTCAGGCTCGCCACCAATGCCGACCGCTGGACCGAGCACAAAAGATTGGCGACGACGGCAAGAAGCTTCGGCATGGACATGCAGTTGCTGTCGCCGGCGGAGGTCAAGGCCATGTGGCCGCTCATGGAAACCGGCGATCTCGTCGGCGCCTCCTGGCTGCCGACCGATGGTCAGGCGAGCCCCTCCGATATCACGCAGTCATTGGCCAAGGGCGCACGCATGCATGGCGCCAAACTGTTCGAGGATGTCCGTGTCACCGGCTTCGAGATGAAGGACGGCCGCATCACCGTGGTGAAGACCAGTGAGGGCGACATCACCTGCGATAAGGTGGTCAACTGCGCCGGCCAATGGGCGCGGCAGGTCGGAGCGCTTGCCGGCATCAACGTGCCGCTGCAGCCGGTGAAGCACCAGTACATCATCACCGAGAAGATCGACGGACTGGCGACCGACGCGCCGACCATCCGCGACCCGGACCGGCGAACCTATTTCAAGGAGGAGGTCGGCGGGCTGGTGATGGGCGGCTATGAGCCGAACCCGCAGGCCTGGACGACCGGGGACGTCCCCAACGATTGGGAGTTCCGGCTGTTCGACGACGATTACGACCATTTCGAACAACATATGATGCAAGCGATCGCGCGTGTGCCGGCGCTGGAAACCGTCGGCGTCAAGCAGATGATCAACGGGCCGGAGAGTTTTACGCCGGACGGCAATTTCATTCTCGGCACAGCGCCCGAATGCGCTAACATGTTCGTCGGCGCCGGCTTCAATGCCTTCGGTATCGCCTCGGGCGGTGGCGCCGGCTGGGTGCTGGCGCAATGGGTGGTCGATGGCGAGGCGCCGCTCGACCTGTGGGTGGTCGACATCAGGCGCTTTTCCAACCTGCACCGCGACCGGCAGTGGGTCTGCGATCGCACGCTGGAGGCCTATGGCAAGCACTATACGATCGGCTTCCCGCATGAGGAGTATGCCAGCGGGCGACCCCGCATCGTCTCGCCGCTCTACGACAGGCTGAAGCAGCAAAATGCCGTGTTCGGCTCGAAGCTCGGATGGGAGCGGCCGAACTGGTTCGCACCGCAAGGCATCGAACCCCGGGACATCTATTCGATGGGCCGGCAGAACTGGTTCGCGGCGGTCGGCGACGAACACCGGCATGTGCGCGAAAAGGTTGGCATCTTCGATCAATCCTCCTTCGCCAAATACGAGCTGAGCGGGCCCGACGCGCTGAAGGCGCTGGACTGGATCTGCGCCAACGACGTCAGCAAGCCGGTCGGCCGACTGACCTACACCCAGCTTCTCAACACACGCGGCGGCATCGAGGCTGATCTGACAGTGGCGCGGCTGGCCGAAGAGACATTCTACATCGTCACCGGAACAGGCTTCCGCACGCATGATTCCTCGTGGATCGGCGACCATATCGGCGAGGGGCTCAAGGCCACGCTTGTCGATGTCACCGAAGACTTCGGCACGCTGTCGCTGATGGGTCCTCGGGCACGCGATGTGCTTGCGGCAGTGACCGACACTGACGTGTCGAACGCCGCATTCCCATTCGGCCACGTGCGTGAGATTGCCATCGCCGGCCACACCATTCGGGCGCTGCGCGTCACCTATGTCGGCGAGCTCGGCTGGGAACTGCATGTGCCGATCGCGGCCACCGGCGAAGTCTTCGACGCGCTTATGGCGGCAGGCAAAAAGCACGACATCCGCCCGGTCGGCTATCGTGCCTTGGAATCGCTGCGGCTGGAAAAGGGCTATCGCGCCTGGGGCTCCGACATCACGCCCAACGACACGCCGCAGGAAGCCGGGCTCGGCTGGGCGGTCAAGCTGCGCAAGAACACGGATTTCATCGGACGGCGCGCGCTTGAGACGGCCAGCGGCACGGCGTTGAAGAAGCGCTTTGCCGGCTTCACGGTCGATGATCCGGAGATCGTGCTGCTCGGCCGCGAGACGATCCTGCGCGATGGCGAGCCGGTCGGTTATCTCACCAGCGGCGGCTATGGCTACACGCTGGGCATGAACATCGGCTACGGCTATGTGCGCAACGCCGATGGGGTGAGCGACGATTTTCTCGCCTCGGGCGACTATGAACTGGTGGTCGCAATGGAGCGGACGCCGGCCAAGATCCATCTCGAGCCGATGTACGATCCGGCAGCGGAGAGAGTGAAAGCCTAGTTCACGCGCAGCGCGAGACCGCGGCTGGGCACGGTGTCGGCCTCGCCCGGCATCGAGACGTAAGGACGCGTTTCCTCGACGCGAGTGAAGAGGCCTTGCGCCTCCAGCTCGGCGATGCGCGCGGCAAAGCCCACTTCCCACAGTGTGTTCTTGACCGTCAGCACGATCACTCCGCCCGGCCGGCAGATGCGGATCAGTTCGTCCAGTCCCTCAGTGCCGACATGGCCGGAGGTGAAGACGCCGGCCGAGATCACTCCGGCATAGGCATCGTCGGCAAAGGGCAGTTGTCCGCCCAGCGCCAGGCAATGAAGCGCCGAATAGACGCCCTTGCGTGCGGCCTGGGCCAGCATGCCTTCAGAAATGTCGAGTGCCTCGACCTGGGGGTAGCCGGCAATGTTCAACCATTCGCCGATCAGCCCGGTGCCAGCTCCCGCATCGAGCAGCGGTGCGGCACCGCGCGGCAAATGGCGCGCCAGCAACGCGAGGCAGATCGTTGGATGGCGATAGCCGGCGGCCGACATGTCGGCATCATAGGTTTGCGACCAGCGGTCGTAGAGCGCGGCGACTTCCTCCGGCCGCTTCGCCGCGTAGGCCTCGGCGAGTGCGCCCTGATGTTTGCTGTCCGCCACTTTTGTCCTATCCGCCAATCTGTGAACCCTCAATCGGATGATAGCCAAAGCACGAAAATTGTGGAACCGTCGCTGCGACAAATAACAGCGTGGGGGCGCAGGCACGGTGACAGACGAGGCGCGGGCAACACTGGACGCCATTCCGATGCTGGCCGGCTACAACGGGCCGCTGGAACGGCTCGGCGGCCTCACCAACCTGGTTTTCAAGGCCGGCGAATTCTGCCTGCGCATTCCCGGCAAGGGCACCGAAGAATACATCAACCGGGCCAACGAAGCGGTGGCCGCGCGCGAAGCGGCAAAAGCAGGGGTCAGCCCCGAAGTGTTGCATGTCGACCCCGGCACCGGCATCATGGTGACGCGTTTCATCGCCGGCGCCGAGACGATGTCGCCGGAAAAATTCAAGGTTCGGCCTGGCAGCCCGGCCCGCGCCGGCGAGGCCTTCCGCAAGCTGCACGCTTCAGGCGCGGTGTTTCCCTTCCGCTTCGAACTGTTTGCGATGATCGACGACTACCTCAAGGTGCTGTCGACCAAGGATGTCGCCCTGCCCGCCGGCTATCACGACGTCGTGCGCGAGGCCGAGACAGTGCGGTCGGCGCTGGCCGCCCATCCGCTGCCGCTCGTCGCCTGCCACTGCGATCCGCTGTGCGAAAACTTTCTCGATACGGGTGAGCGGATGTGGATCGTCGACTGGGAATATTCGGGCATGAATGACCCGCTCTGGGACCTTGGCGACCTCAGCGTGGAAGGCAAATTCGACACGATGCAGGATGAAGAGATGATGCGCGCCTATTTCGGCGGCGAGGCCAGGCCGGTGGAGCGCGGCCGCATCGTCATCCACAAGGCGATGTGCGATCTGTTGTGGACGCTGTGGGGGCTGATCCAGCTCGCCAACAACAACCCGGTCGACGATTTCCGCGCCTATGCCGATGGGCGATTTGCGCGCTGCAAGGCGCTGATGGAGACGCCTGAATTCTCACGGCACCTGGCGGCGATACGTCAGGGCTGAGCCTGGACTAATTCACGCCCTTCGGCACGTTCTCCGGCGGCACCGCGGTTTCGACCACTTTCTGGCGGTGGAAGATGAACATGCCGGCCAGAACGACGATGCCCGAGCCGATCAGGATGCGCGGGCCTGGAACGTCGCCGAAGAACACCAGCCCGAAGACCACCGCCCACAGGAGCAGCGTGTAGTGCAGCGGCGCCAGCGTCGAGGCCGGCGCCAGCTTGAGCGCCCTGGTGATCATCAGATGGGCGCCGCAGGAGACGATGCCGAGCAGCAGCATGGCGCCGAGATCGAGTGCCGATGGCGTCTGCCAGGCGCCGATGGTCAGCACCCCGCCGACCAGCAGCGTGCCGATGGTCTGCCATGTCACCAGATTTGTGTCGCTGGTGCCGCGCAGCCGGCGGTTGAGGATGATGGCGAAGGCGAAGGAGATGCTGCCCACCAGCGCAAAGCCCGATGACAGCGAGAACGCCGCCGAGGACGGTTTCAGCATGATCAGCACACCGCAGAAGCCGAGCAGGATGGCCATCCAGCGGCGCCAGCCGACCTTTTCGCCAAGCAAGAGATGCGAGAGTGCCGCAACGTAGATCGGCCCGGCCATGTAGAAACTCATCACATCGGCAAGCGGCAGATAGACCACGGCGGCATAGAAGAGCGCGGTGTCGAGCGTGGTCATCACCACGCGCAGCAGCTGCAGCTCCAGGCGTTCCATGCGAAACAGCTTGGCCGTGCCCTGATGGGCGATCATCGGGCCAAGCACGAAGAAGGCGCCGATGGAGCGGATCAGCACGACCTGGCCGACGGAGAAACTGGCGACCAGCCACTTGCCCATCGCGTCATTCAGCGCAAACAGGAAGTCGCCGGCCAGCATCAGCAGAATGCCGGCCAAAAGCACGTTCCTGATCGTCGAATTCTGCGCCACGGGCTGCGTCATGCCGATCCCGATTCCTCCCCCAATATAAGCCGCGTCGTAGACGGAAGCGGCGGCTTTGACGAGGAGAATTCGGGCAATGGGTAAGACCAGCGCCGGGAATCGGCTGTATCTAGAGCAATACCAGGAAAGTGTGAAACGGTTTTCCCGGGAAAAGCGCATAGCGCTTTCCCTTGGGAATTGCGTCAAAACAAAGAGCTAGGAGTGGTTCACCGTTTCCGCGAAACGGTGAACCGCTCTAGCTGGATACGTGCCGCCGGTTCACCATTCCCGGCCTTCCACCGATGGACAGCCTGGTCTCCTGCTTCGTCCGCTCCGCCACCACCTTGCCACTGGCGATGACACACAGGCGTTCGGCGCGCAGGCGCAAGGCCTCGATCGGATTGCCGGCGTCGAGGACGACAAGGCTGGCGCGCTTGCCGACCGCCAGGCCAAGATGATCGAGGCCCATGATCGCGGCATTGACGTTTGTGACCATGTCGAAGCAGCGCGCCATGTCGGCCGGGCTCGACATTTGCGCTACATGCAGGCCCATGAAGGCGACGTCGAGCATGTCGGCGGTGCCCAGCGAATACCAAGGATCGAGCACGCAATCCTGGCCCCAGCCGACGCGAATGCCAAGCGCCAGCATCTCCTTGACCCGGGTCAGGCCGCGGCGCTTCGGGAAGGTGTCGTGGCGGCCCTGCAGCATGATGTTGATCAGCGGATTGGGAATGACCGAGACGCCCGCCTCGGCAATCAACGGCAGCAGCTTCGAAACATAGTAATTGTCCATCGAATGCATCGAAGTGAGGTGCGAGCCGGCGACCTTGCCGTGCAGACCAAGGCGCTGCGTCTCATAGGCAAGCTGTTCGATGTGACGCGACAGCGGATCATCGGTCTCGTCGCAATGCAGGTCGACCATCAGGCCACGCCTGGCCGCGATCTCGCACAACTCCGTTACCGAGCGCGTGCCGTCGGCCATGGTGCGCTCAAAATGCGGGATGCCGCCGACAATATCGACGCCCATGTCCAAGGCGCGGATGGTGTTCTCCCGTGCCGTCGGCGAGCGATAAAACCCGTCCTGCGGGAAAGCGACCAGTTGCAGATCGATGTAGGGGGCGACCGTCTTCTTGACCTCGAGCAGCGCCTCGACCGCCAGCAGGCGGTCGTCGCAGACATCGACATGGGTGCGGATGGCGAGCAGGCCCATCGACACCGCCCAGTCGCAGTAGGCAAGCGCGCGGTCGCGCACCGCCTCATGCGTCAAAAGCGGCTTCAATTCGCCCCACAGCGAAATGCCTTCGAGCAGCGTGCCCGACGCGTTGATGCGCGGAATGCCGTAGGAGAGCGTCGCGTCCATGTGGAAATGCGGATCGACGAAGGGCGGCGAGACCAGATTGCCACGGACGTCAACCTCGGTCCGCGCAGAGCCTTGCAGAGCAGGCTCGATCGCCGCGATCGTCTCGCCGCTGATGCCGATGTCGGCAACCCTGCCATCAGGCAGTGTGCCGCCGCGAACGATAAGGTCGAAATCCATCTGTCGTCATCCCCGTCAAAAGAATCATCCGATGTAACCGAGGCTGAAAATCGCATCCCGTCGATGCCTCTTGCAACAGCGGTTTGTCCGCGGCGGCCGCGGATGGTTCCATCCGGCCGCAACTCCCTCTATAAGCCGCCTTCATTGTCCCGGTTTCAAGGATCCGCCGTTTGTTTCGTTTCTTCCGCTCGACGGAAAACCAGCGCCTCGTTGCGAGGTTGCTTCGGGAATCCTTCCGCCAACATATGTTTGGATACGGCGCCGCCATACTGTCGATGCTGGTGGTGGCCGGCACGACGGCTGCCAGCGCCTGGATCCTGCGCGAAATCACCAATGAATTCGTGATCGATAAAAGGATCGAACGCGTCAACATGATTGCCGTGGCGGTCGCCGTGATCTTCATCGTCAAGGGCATCGCCAATTTCGTCCAGGCCTACTGCATGAGCCGGGTTGGCAACGCCATCATCGCCGAGCGGCAGCGCAAGATCTACGATCGCGTCCTGGCGCAAGGCATCGAGTTCTATCATTCGACCTCGTCATCCGACCTGATCACCCGCATGACCAACAATGCCCAGGCGGCGCGCAACGTGCTCGACCTCATCGTCACCTCCTATGTGCGGGATCTGGTGACCTTGATTGCCCTGGTGCTGGTCATGATCGTGCAGGAGCCGTCGCTGTCCCTGATTTGCTTCATCGTCGGCCCCTTGGCTATCTACGGGGTCAACCGCATCCTGAAGCGTGTTCGCAAGTTCGCCGCAATGGAGTTCCGCTCGGTCGGTCAGATCGTGCAGGTGATGCAGGAAACCGCAATCGGCGTGCGCGTGGTCAAATCCTTCAACCTCGAAGGCATGATGCGCAAGCGCATGTTCAAGGCCGTGTCGGACGTCGAGGACAGGGCCAACAACATCGCTTCGCTGGAAGCGATCACCAGTCCGGTGATGGAGACGCTCGCCGGGCTGGCAATCGCGGGCGCCGTGCTGGTCAGCGGCCTTCTGGTGCTGGAGGGCGGCCAGACACCGGGCGGCATCATGGCCTTCATCGCGGCGCTGCTGCTCGCCTACGAACCGGCAAAGCGCCTTGCCCGCGTGCGCATCTCACTGGAGAGCGGCATTGTCGGCGTGCGCATGATGTTCCAGCTGGCCGACGAGCCGCTGACGCTGGCCGAGAAGCCGGATGCAAAGCCGCTTCTGGCCGGACCGGGCGAGATCCGGTTCGACGCCATCAGCTTCGCCTACCAGAATGGCCCGCCGGTGTTGAACCGGTTCGACCTGACCCTTGCGCCCGGCAAGATGACGGCGCTGGTCGGGCCTTCCGGCGGCGGCAAGTCGACTGTTCTGAACCTGATCATGCGCATGTACGACCCGCAGAGCGGCAAGGTGCTGTTCGACGGCCAGGACATTTCCCATGCGACGCTGGCGTCGCTGCGGGAAAAGATCGCCTATGTCAGCCAGGACACGTTTCTGTTTGCCGGCACGATCATGCACAACATCCGGCTTGGGCGTCAGGACGCGACCGACGATGAAGTGATCGCCGCCGCCAAGGCGGCCAACGCGCACGATTTCATCCGCGCGCAGGCGAAGGGCTACGACACCGAAGTGGGTGAGAACGGCGCGCTGCTGTCCGGCGGACAGCGCCAACGGATCTCGATCGCACGCGCCATGCTGCGCAATGCCGAGATCCTGCTCTTGGATGAAGCGACCAGCGCACTCGACGCCGAATCGGAAGCGCTGTTTCGCGATGCGCTGCAGCAATTGACGGAAGGGCGCACGACGATCGTCATCGCGCACCGTCTGTCGACCGTGCACCAGGCCGACACCATCGTGGTGCTCGAAGCCGGCAAGGTGATGGAAAGCGGCCCGCACAAGAGCTTGCTCAAGCAGGGCGGGCTCTATCAGAAGCTTTATGAGTATCAGTTGATGCCGTGATGGTGTTCCGGATGTGGGCGCCATGCCCTGATCCGGCCCTTCGGGCCACCTTCTCCCCGAGGGGAGAAGAGATCGTCAACGCCGGCGCCTGCCTCTTCACCCCAGCAGGGAGAAGGTGGCCGCGAAGCAGCCAGATGAGGGAGCCTCTGCGCAACCCCTACTCCGGCACGAACCTCACCGCGCCCTTGGCCGCGCTGGTCGCCATGGCGGCATAGGCGCGCAAGGCTGTCGTCACCTTGCGCTTGCGCTTTTCCTCGGGCTTCCAGGCCAGGGTGCCCTTTGCCTCCATCGCCGCCCGGCGGGCAGCGAGTTCTGCGTCATCGACAGCAAGGCGGATACTGCGGTTCGGGATATCGATCTCGATCGTGTCGCCCTCTTGCACCAATCCTATCAGGCCGCCCTCTGCGGCTTCCGGCGACGCATGGCCGATCGACAGGCCCGACGTGCCGCCGGAGAAGCGGCCGTCGGTGACCAGCGCGCAGGCCTTGCCGAGGCCTTTCGACTTCAGATAGCTGGTCGGGTAGAGCATTTCCTGCATGCCGGGGCCGCCGCGCGGCCCCTCATAGCGGATGACCACGACATCACCGGCCTTGATCTCGTTCGACAGGATCGCCTTGACGCTCGAATCCTGGCTTTCGAATACGCGGGCCGGGCCGGTGAACTTCAGGATCGATTCATCGACGCCGGCCGTCTTCACGATGCAGCCGTCGAGCGCCAGATTGCCTTTCAGCACGGCAAGGCCGCCATCCTTGGAAAAGGGATGTTCGACTGACCGGATAACGCCTTTCTCGCGGTCGAGATCGAGTTCGTCCCAGCGGCGGTCCTGGCTGAAGGCGACCTGTGTCGGCACGCCGCCAGGAGCCGCCAGGAAGAAATCGCGCACGCTCTGGCTGGTCGAGCGGGAAATATCCCAATGGTCGAGCGCGTCACCCAGCGTTCGCGTGTGCACGGTCGGCAAATCGCGGTTGATCAGGCCGGCATTGTCGAGCTGGCCGAGGATCGCCATGATGCCGCCGGCGCGGTGAACGTCTTCCATGTGAACGTCGGACTTGGCTGGAGCAACCTTGCACAGCACCGGCACCTTGCGCGACAGCGCGTCGATGTCGTCCTGATCGAAGTCGATCTCGCCCTCATGCGCGGCGGCCAGAATATGCAGCACGGTGTTGGTCGACCCGCCCATGGCGATGTCGAGTGTCATGGCGTTCTCGAAGGCGCCCTTCGAGGCGATGTTGCGCGGCAGCGCCGTCTCGTCATCCTGCTCGTAATAGCGCTGGGCGAGATCGACGATCAGATGGCCGGCCTCGACAAACAGCCGCTTGCGGTCGGCATGCGTGGCCAGCGTCGAGCCGTTGCCGGGCAGCGAAAGCCCCAGCGCCTCGGTCAGGCAATTCATCGAATTGGCGGTGAACATGCCCGAGCAGGAGCCGCAGGTCGGGCAGGCCGAGCGCTCGATGACCTTGACGTCCTCGTCGGAGATCTTGTCATCGGCGGCCGCGACCATGGCGTCGACCAGGTCGAGCGCCTGCGCCTTGCCGGCGAGCACCACCTTGCCGGCTTCCATCGGACCGCCGGAAACGAAGACGGTCGGGATGTTGAGGCGCAACGATGCCATCAGCATGCCGGGCGTGATCTTGTCGCAATTGGAAATGCAGACCATGGCGTCGGCGCAGTGCGCGTTGACCATGTATTCGACCGAATCGGCGATCAGCTCGCGCGACGGCAGCGAATACAGCATGCCGTCATGACCCATGGCGATGCCGTCATCGACGGCGATGGTGTTGAATTCCTTGGCAACGCCGCCGGCCTTCTCGATCTCGCGCGCGACCAGCTGGCCGAGATCCTTGAGATGGACATGGCCCGGCACGAACTGTGTGAAGGAATTGACCACCGCGATGATCGGCTTGCCGAAATCCGAGTCCTTCATGCCGGTGGCGCGCCAGAGGCCGCGAGCGCCGGCCATGTTGCGGCCATGGGTGGTGGTGCGGGAGCGATAGGCAGGCATGTTTTTTCCTTGGTGGCTGACCGTAACCGAAGAATGGCGCGGCGGAGCTGAATTCGGACCGCAGGCGTTATAGACGCGCAAGTATGGTCTGGCCACAATTTTGCAATGCGCCAGATTCCCCACAAAAATCGGAGCTTGCGAAAAAATTGCGCCCTGCTGTCGGATTGCGTGTCGCACGGCCGTCCTTGGGTCAACGGCAAGGGAATGGCACCATTTTCTCAGTCAGCCGTTTCATCCGCAACTGCAACCAGAACGCCCCGAGGAGCACGACATGCAAAAGATCACCACCTGCCTGTGGTTCGACGGCCAGGCCGAAGATGCTATGAATTTCTACGTCTCCATCTTCAAGAATTCGAAGGTGCTGAGCGTAATGCGCTGGCCCAAAGGCCACGCTGATGAAGGCAAAGTGCTGGTGACCACGTTCGAACTCGACGGCGTGCCGTTCCAGGCGCTCAACGGCGGACCGCAATTCAAGTTCAACGAGGCGATGTCACAGTCGATCGACTGCAAGACGCAGGAAGAGGTCGATTATTTCTGGGAGAAACTCACAGAGGGCGGCGAGCCCGGCGTCTGCAGCTGGCTGAAGGACAAATTCGGCGTTTCCTGGCAAGTCGTGCCGGAGCAGCTGCCGCGCCTGCTTCTGGATCCGGACCGGGCCAAGGCCGGCCGGGTGATGTCAGCGATGATGCAGATGAGCAAGATCGACATCGCCAAGATCGAAGCGGCTGCTAGAGGATAGTCGAGGGTCGCGCCGCCCCTCATCCGCCCTTCGGGCGTTCCTCGTTCGAAAAGCCAAGCAATTGGCTTTTCGCCCGCTGCGCGGACCACTCCTCACCTTCCTGTGAACGGGGGAGAAGGAAAAAGCGCGACTTACGCCGCCTTGTCGCGGACCTGATAGTCCTTGATGGTGGCAAACTTGATCGCCTTCCAGCGTTCCGCTTCGTAATTCAGCGAAAAGGCGTGCTGCGCCAAGAACACAGGATCATTGTCGAGATCGCGGGCGATGTCGCCGCGATGCGCCTCGATGAAACGCAGCACCTCGGCCTTGTCATCGGCCGATATCCAGCGGCAGACGGAAAAGCGTGACATCTCGAATTCGACCGGCAGCGTGTATTCGAAGTTCAGCCGCTCCTTCAACACGTCGAGCTGCAGCGCGCCGACGACGCCGACGATGGCCGGCGAGCCGTCCTCGGGCGAGAACAGCTGCACGACGCCCTCCTCGGCCATCTGGTGCAGCGCTTCCTTGAGCTTCTTGGCTTTCATGGCGTCGCCGAGGCGGACGCGACGCAAGATTTCCGGCGCGAAATTCGGCACGCCGCGGAACAGTATCTCCTCGCCTTCGGTCAGCGTGTCGCCGATGCGCAGCGTGCCGTGGTTGGGGATGCCGACGACATCGCCGGCAAAGGCCTCGTCGGCGGTGACGCGGGTGCGGGCAAAGAAGAACTGCGGCGCCGACAGCGACATCGGCTTTCCCGTGCGCACCAGCTTGGCCTTCATGCCGCGCTCGAGCTTGCCTGAGCAGACCCGGACGAAGGCGATGCGGTCGCGGTGGTTGGGATCCATGTTGGCCTGTATCTTGAAGACGAAGGACGTCATCTTCTCCTCGGTCGCCTCGACCTTGCGGGTGTCGGCCTCCTGCGCACGCGGCGGCGGGCCAAAGGCGCCAAGCGCCTCGATCAGGTCGCGGACGCCATAGTTGCGCAGCGCCGAGCCGAAATAGACCGGCGTCAGATGGCCCTCGCGGAAGGCTTCTATATCAAGGGCTCTGCACGCTTCTCGCGCGAGCTCCAGTTCCTCGATGAAGGCCTCGCGCTCGTTTTCCGGCAGCAGGCCGGCAACGCGGTTGGAATCGGGACCGTTGACCGGCGTGCGTTCCTTCTCATCGTCGCCCTTGCGCACGGCGTTCAGCGCCAGATGGTAGGTGCCAGAGAACGTCTTGCCGCGGCCGATCGGCCAGGTGATCGGCGCGGTGTCCAGCGCCAGCTTCTGCTCGATCTCGTCGAGTATCTCGAATGGGTCGCGACTTTCGCGGTCCATCTTGTTGACGAAGGTGATGATCGGGATGTCGCGCAGCCGGCAGACCTCGAACAGTTTCAGCGTGCGCGGCTCGATGCCCTTGGCGGCATCGATGACCATGACGGCCGAGTCGACCGCCGATAGCGTGCGGTAGGTGTCGTCGGCGAAATCCTCGTGCCCGGGCGTGTCGAGCAGGTTGAAGACATTGTCCTCATACTCGAAGGTCATCACCGAAGTGACGACCGAAATGCCGCGCTCGCGCTCGATCTTCATCCAGTCCGACCGCGTCTGGATCTTGTCCTTCTTGGCCTTGACCTCGCCGGCAAGCTGGATGGCGCCGCCGAACAGCAGCAGCTTTTCGGTGAGCGTGGTCTTGCCGGCGTCCGGGTGCGCGATGATCGCGAAGGTGCGGCGGCGCGCCACTTCTTCTTCTATTGCTTCGGGCATTCTCTGGGATTTCCGTGTGACAGGCCGGGCTTCTAGCAGCGCAGTGCCGGGCTGTCGACCGGTCCGGCGGCTCGAACGCTGCTGGTTGCCGCCTCACAGCCAGAGCATGCAGCTCAGTCGTGCTATGGCTCGGGCCAGCGCATTGCCGCATATTTCGCACTGCGCGATGTTGGCAAGCGGCTGCCAGGATGGCACTTGGATGAACGCCCGTCAGAAGTCGCTAGGGAAGAGGAGCGAACATGAGCGCCGCAAAACAAGTGATCGTCATCGGCGCCGGCATCATCGGCGCCTCCATCGCCTGGCACCTGAGCAAGGCCGGCGCGCAAGTGACGGTCATTGCCGACAGCGCTGCCGGCGGGGTGGCGACGCCGAACTCGTTTGCCTGGATCAACGCCAGCTGGGGCAATCCGGAGCCATATTTCCGGCTGCGCACCCGCGCGATGGCCGAGTGGACGCGGCTGGCGCGGGACCTGCCCGAAATTCCGCTCAGCTGGTGCGGCGGCCTGTGCTGGGATTTGTCGGCGGCCGACATGGAAACCTATGCCAGCGAGCATTCTGCGTGGGGTTACGGCATCGAGCGCATCGACCGCGCCGGTGCTGCGCGCATCGAACCCAATCTCACCGAGCTGCCGGATTTTGCCCTGTATGTGGCTGAAGAGGGGGTAGCCGAGCCCGTCGCAGCCACGAAAGCGCTGCTGGCCGACGCCGAGCGACTTGGCGCACGTATTATCTCCAGCACGGTGACGGCGCTGGTCCAGACCGACGGCAAGATCACCGGTGTCGACACATCGCATGGCCTGATTGCATCAGACGAGGTGGTGATCGCGGCCGGCGTCGGCTCGCCGGAGATCGCCGCGACAGCCGGGATCAACCTGCCGATCGAAACGCCGCCCGGCCTGATCGTCCATTCGCGACCCACAGAAAAGCTGCTCAATGGGCTGGTGCTGGCCGAGCGACTGCACATGCGCCAGACTGCGGAGGGCCGCATCATCGCCGGTTCGGATTTTGGCGGCGCCGACCCGGGCATGAATGCCGAAGCCACCGCCCACGCGCTGTTTGCGGCCATGAAAGCCATGCTGCGCGACAGCGACGGGTTGGAACTCGATTTCCACACGGTCGGCTACCGGCCAACGCCGATCGACGGCTTTCCGATCATCGGCCGCGCCGAGGGCGTGGACGGTGTCTATGTCGCGGTCATGCATTCCGGCATCACGCTGGCGACAGCCGTCGGCCTGTTCGCCGCCCGGGAAATCCTCGACGGCGAGCGCGACCGGCTGCTTGCGCCTTATCGATTGTCGCGCTTCGCTCAGTAGCTAGGCGGACGGCGAAAGCCGCCGGCCAAAGGTTCGATTGCCTTGGCTATGCCGAGCAGCCGCTCCTCCGACCAGCGTCTGCCGACCAGCTGCAGGCCGATCGGCAGGCCGGCGCTGTCCAGTCCGCACGGTATGGAAAGCGCTGGATGGCCGCTGTAGTTGAACACGGCGCCATAGGCCGGTAGCATCCAATAGCTCTGCTCCTTGCCGTCGACCTTGATCGGCGTGCCCGGCTCGCAATGCGGGAAGGCGGTGGTCATGGCGACCGGGCAGAGCAGCGCATCCCAGTTTTCGAAAAACCGGTCCCAGGCGAGAATGGACCTGTCGCGCCGGGCGAGCGCCTCGAACCAGCGTGACACCGGTGTCGGTTCCTCGGGCGGCTCCGGCTGCGCGGCCTCCATCATCATGCCGATCAGCCTGCCGCCCTGTTCCAGATCGTCGTGCAGATCGAGTTTCGGCAGTTTTGCTTCTTCGACGGCGGCGCCGGCGTCTTGCAGCTGCCTTGCGAGGTTTTCGACCGCGGTGCTTATGTCGCCGGCCACCGGGAAGCCAGGAAAGGACGGCGCGAAGGCGATGCGCAATGTCTTGAGGTCGAGCTTCGGCATGTCCTCGACCGGCACCGGCGCAAGATCGGTGTCGCGCCCGTCCGGGCCGGCGACGATTTGATGGATCAGCGCCAAATCTTCCACGCTGCGCGCCAACGGCCCGAGGCAGGACATCAGCCGCACGCTGCGCGCAGCACCTTCAGGATCGGGGAAGGCGCCGGCCAGCGAGACACGATGCTCGGTCGGTTTGAGGCCATAGACGCCGCAAAAGGCGGCCGGCAGCCGGATCGAATCCTGCATGTCGGTGCCGACGTCGAACGGCGTCATCCCCGAGCAAAGTGCCGCTGCCGCGCCGCCGCTGGAACCGCCTGCCGTGCGCTGGAGATTCCAGGGATTACAGGTACGGCCGAACAGTGGATTGTTCGACTGCCAGTCAGACAGCAGGGTCGCGACATTGGTCTTGGCCATCAGCACGCCGCCGGCCGCCCTCAACCGCGCGACGACCGGGCTGTCCTGTTTGGCGACATAATCGGCAAAGGGCGGGAAGCCGACCGTGGTCTTCACGCCTGCCGTTTCATGCATGTCCTTCAGCGTGAACGGCACGCCATGCAAAGGTCCGAGAGCCTCGTCGCGCGCCTGGGCTGCGTCTGCCCTCTTGGCACACTCGCGGGCGCCATCCCTGTCAAGCGAGATGACGGCGTTGACGGCCTCGTTGTGGGCATCGATCTGCGCCAGGTGGGCGTCGAGTGCTTCGACGGCGGAGATTTTCCGCGCGGCGATGGCGGCGGCGAGATCGATAGTCGAGGAAAAGACGGGGTCCATAGTGAATGCTCCGGCTTGGCGGCGCGTGCCTGATCAAATGGCGGATAGCGGCGCGATTTCAAGCGGAGTTGAGCATTCGAGGATTGGCCGCGTTTGATCGGAATTGTGCCGATAGTCTGTTGAGGTCGGCGCTGGCCCGCGACGCTACCAGTTGGCGAAGAAACCTACCCGACCAGCGCCAGCTTCGCCGCAATCGGAGCAAATGGCCGAATGGCCATGTCATCGCCGGTGATGGTGACAAAACTCGATGGCGGGATCGCTTGCCAGTCGCCGCCCTCGCGGTCGAAGGGTTCAGAGACGATGCAGCGGCCGCCACCCTTGCGCAGGACAGAAGTGTAGAGCGTCGGAGCGTCGGCGTCGGTGGCATAGCGCACCGCATGCAGCGCCTGCCCGTCCGAGAAGGCGGCGGTGAGCTTCAGCGCCGGTTCTAGGCCGGCGCGGCGCGAGGCTTCGAGCACGCGGCTGGTGGCGCGGGAGACGGCGCCTTGCGGATCGGTGGCCAATCCTTCGTCGATCATCAGCAGGAAGAAGAGTTCGGAATCGGTGGTGCCTTCGCGCTGGTCGAAGACGGCGTCGGACAGCGAGTTCTCCAGCGCACGGCGGATCTTGTCGAAGCCGCCGATCTGGCCGTTGTGCATGAACGACCAGGAGCTGGAGATGAACGGATGGCAGTTCATGCGGCTGGTGGCGCCGCCGGTCGACGCCCGCACATGGGCGAGGAACAGGCCGGATTTGATCTGCCGGCACAGGCTCTTCAGATTGGGATCGGACCAGGCCGGCAGGATATCGCGATAGAGACCCGGCTCCGGGCGGTCGCCATACCAGGCAAGGCCAAAGCCGTCGCCATTGGTCGGCGATTTTGCTTCCTGGGCGCAATGGCTCTGGGCGATCAACGAGTGACAGGGCGCGGTGAGGATGTCTTCGAGAAAGACCGCTTCACCGAGATAGGCCGCCCATCGGCACATCGCTTCTGTCGTCCTCTAGGCGCGATCCATAAGAGCCGCGGGCTCCTTGGTCGCGTGCGTGCCTCTGTTGTGCGTCCGCTCGTAAAGCTCGCGAACGATTCGGCTGGCGGTAGTCTCAAACAGAAATGGCAAGAAAGCATGAACGAGCGCGGCGCCCGCCGCCAGCAGCAGCCGCGACGAGAACCAGGCGGCAAAAGCCATATGACTGAGATAGGTCTCGCCAACCTTGGCTGGATGAGAGGTGAAAATCCTTGCGACCGACATGCTGGTTCCCCTTCAGCGTCTGAGTTCCTGATATGAGTATCCTGACACGCCTCGCCGGTTCATCGGTCTCAAAATATCCTTGTAATCAGCCAGATCATGGGACAAACATCCCACATGGCACTCGATATCGATGAAATCGATCGAAAATTGCTCACCGAGCTGCAACGCGACGGCACGCTGTCGGTCGACCAGCTGTCGGAACGGGTGGCCTTGTCGCGCAATGCCTGCTGGCGCCGGGTGAAGCGGCTGGAGGAAGATGGCATCATCACCGGTCGGGTGGCGCTGGTCGATGCCGAAAAGCTCGGACTTGGCCTTTCGGTCTTCATCCTGATCCGCACGTCCAACCACGATCCGGAGTGGCTGCAGAAATTCAGGGCGGCGGTGACCGGCTTTTCCGAGATCACCGGCGTCTACCGCATGTCCGGCGACCTCGATTATGTCTTGCGCGCCCGCGTCGCAGACGTGAAGGCCTATGACCGGCTCTACCAGCGGCTGATCGCCAAGGTGACGCTGTCTGATGTCTCCGCGTCGTTCGTGATGGAGGAGATCAAGGAGACCACCGTCGTTCCGATGGCCAGGTCGTCGTAACGCCACAAAGAAAGCCGTTGATAGAATTACAGTCGAGTTGACCGAATCGCCGTTCGCGCCGATAGGATCGATTTTATGCGCGCAGCCCTTCAAACTCCCTCCGTCATCGGTCCGACCGTCGGCTTCGTCAGGTTGCCGCATGGTGAAGGACTTCCCCTTCCCGCCTATGAAAGCACTGGCGCGGCCGGCATGGATTTGCGCGCCGCGGTGCCGGACGACCGGCCGCTGCTGATCCTGCCGGGAAAACGCGCTTTGGTGCCGACCGGGCTGATCCTGGAAATTCCGGAAGGCATGGAGGGTCAGGTCCGGCCACGCTCGGGCCTTGCTTTCAAACATGGCCTTACCGTCCTCAACACGCCCGGCACCATCGACAGCGACTACCGCGGCGAGGTCAAGGTGTTGCTGATCAATCTGGGCGACGAGGATTTCGCGGTGACGCGCGGCATGCGCATCGCCCAGATCGTCTTCGCGGCGGTGACGCAGGCGGCCGTGGAAGAGCGCACATTGGCAGGCGGCACCGCGCGTGGCGCGGGCGGGTTCGGCTCGACCGGCACCGCCTGATGTCTGAACTGCCTAAACTTGTCATCTTCGACTGCGACGGCATCCTGGTCGATACTGAGAACTTGGCCAACCGGCGCCTCGCCGAATGGCTGACCGCTGCCGGCTATCCGACAAGCTTCGAATATTGCCGCAAGAATTTCTCCGGCCGCAGCATGGCGTCGGTGCAGAAAGAGATCGAAGCAGAGACCAGCGTCAGGCTCGGCGCCGATTTCGTCGATCGCTGGAATGCCGGCCTGCCGGACCTGTTCGCCCATGGCGTCGAGGCGATCCCCTACGTCCGCGAGTTTGTCGAAGCCGTGCGTTCAGCCGATATCGCCTATTGCGTCGCCACCTCGGCCCGGGTGTCGAAAATGCACATCACGCTTGGCCAGACCGGACTGTTGCCGCTGTTCGAGCACGCGATGTTTTCTTCGACCATGGTCGGTCGCGGCAAGCCGTTTCCCGACCTGTTCCTGCATGCGGCCAAAACCATGGGCTTTGCGCCCGCCGACTGCATCGTCATCGAAGACAGCGTCGCCGGCACGCAGGCCGGCATCGCCGCCGGCATGCGGGTGTTTTCCTATCATGCCGATCCCTATTCCGACCGCGACGGTCTGATCCAGGCCGGCGGCATCCTTTTCGACGACATGCGCGAGCTTGCCGGGCTGGTGCCGATCCACTGACCATCGTCCCGACTGGACGGCTTGGTGGGCTGTGCTACGTTCCGCGCCCGACAGCCTGAGGCGACGACCATGCCGACGAACCTGCTTCGCTTCATCCTCGCCGTGATGCTGCTGCCATTGCTGTGGACCGCAGCGCTTGCCCAAGACGCCAGCCTTCCGGATCTAGGCAGCCCACTGCCCGGCCGAAAAGATTTCACCTATCTCGACCTCGCCAGGATGGTCATTCCTGATCTTGCCGCCGACAAGAATGGCTTTTACAGGGGCGGGCTGCCGATCAAGATGCGCCATATCGAGGGGCTCGACAGCGGCGGCTCGCCGCCCGAGACGTCGGGCTTTTCCAACGCTGCAGTGCTTGCCATCAGGGCTGGCGGCAAGGACCGCTTGACCATGCTGTTCGATCTCGGTGATTCCTCCGATAGCGCCGAGGGCTATGCGGTGCTGGCGCTGTACGACATTACGGGCAAGCCAAAGCTGCTCGACGCCGCCAATGTCGCCCTCGACCGCAGCACCTATTTCCGCGAACCCGGCAAGCTCGCCGTCAGCGCCAGTGATGACATCCTCACGATCGAGAGTTCGCATTCCAATTCAAACCAGAACTATATTATCGTCCCGCTGATCATGGTTGCCAGGGACAGGTTGAAGCTGATCGACATCATCTACATGTTCAATGAGCACGTGTGTGCCTACAGCCGGACGCAGGACATTGCCTTCAAAGCCATCGCCGAGGGCCAACGCCATGCCGCCATCAAGGTGACGGTGACCGATGCCACAGTGCTGAACGGCGAAAGGTGCGGCGACGAACCGCCCAAGCCTGAGTCCCACGCGATTTCCGTCACCTATCACTGGGACAAGAAGACATCGCGCTACGCCAAGGATTCCGACGCGCTGGACAAATTGGCAGGAGAGAACGCCAAACGCTTCTGAACCAACCGCATTCGTTTGCCCGGTCAAATGGGGCAGGATAAAATCCGCTTAGCCACACAGCACATGATGGGGGAATTACCATGGACAAGGGCAAGATCTTTCGCGACCTGCATGCCTCGACCTTCGTCATGCCCAATCCCTGGGATATCGGCACGACGAAGCTGCTGGGTTCCTTCGGCTTCACGGCACTGGCGACGACCAGCGCCGGCTTTGCCTTTTCGCGCGGCCTGCCGGACGGCGCCGTGACCTTCGAGGCGATGATCCACCATTGCCGCGAGGTGACGGCGGCGACCAGCCTGCCGGTCTCGGCCGACCTCGAGAGGGGCAAGGGCGACAGCGCCGAGCAGGCTGCCGAAACCATCTTCGCGGCCGAAGCGGCCGGTCTTGCCGGCTGCTCGATCGAAGACCACACTGGCGATCCGGACAAGCCGATCTATGATTTTACGCATGCCGTCGAGCGCGTCGCGGCAGCCGTGGAGGCGGCGCGGGCGCTGAAGCGCGATTTCGTCTTCACCGCGCGCGCCGAGAATTTTCTGTGGGGCAAGTCCGACCTCGACGACACCATCAAGCGGCTGCAGGCCTTCGAGAAGGCCGGCGCCGACGTGCTCTATGCGCCAGGCATCGGCGACGTCGCGATGATCCGCACGCTCTGCTCGGCGGTCAGCAAGCCGGTCAACGTCATGGCGAGGCCCGGCTTCACCATCGCGGATCTCGCCATGGCCGGCGTCAAGCGTATCTCGCTCGGGCCGTGGCTGACCAATTTCGCCTATGGCATGCTGGAAACGGCGGCGCGCGAGATCCAGCAGGACGGCACGTTCGGCTTCACCCGCGCCGCCATGCCGTTCGGCAAATTGCAGGCGCTGTTCGCCAAACCTTCAGCTTGACACGTGCCGTCACCGGCGTCTTTCCCGCACCGAAATCGCCTTGTGCAGATGCACCATCATGGCGGCGGCGAAGAGCGGCGTCACCAGATTGAGCAGTGGCACGGCGAGGAAGGCAGCGATGAGCAGCCCGGAGAAAAACACCGTGCCGGCATAGTGCCTGCGCAAGGCCCTGGCCTCTTCTTCGCCGCGAAAGCGCATGGCGGCGAATTCGAAGAACTCGCGCCCGAGTAGATAGCCGTTGACGATGAAGAAAGCGGCGATGTTGACGCCCGGCACCAGCAGAAGCAGCAGGGCCACGATGTTGCCGAGAATGACGACGCCAAGGAATCGCATCGACAGCACCAGCGAGCGCAGCACCGGCATGGCGCGGCCGGGAGGATCGCCGGGATAGTCGGTGCGCTCGACCACTTCGGCGATATCGTCAAGGAACAGGCCGGCGATAACAGCCGTCACCGGCGCGATGAGCAACGCCATGCCGAAGGCAAGCGCTATTGCCGCGACGATGCCGCCCAGCCACCCGGCCCAGGACGGCATGCCGGGCAACAGCGTCTGCAGCCAAGGCAGCGCCAGCCACTCAACGAGGCTGGTCAGGCCGAACCACAGGGCCACCAGCGCCAGCACGGTCAAGCCCAGCGTCTTGATGAACACGGCACGAAACGGAGGCGAGAGCAGCTCGAGGGCCGCAGTACGGGCAGCGTCGAAAATCACCGTGCTTCAACCCCAGGTCAGCGGACGCCGCCGAAAGGCGGACGCCTCCGAGATAGGCAGCGCAGGTCGCGAGCACAAGCGCGGACAACTATCGCGCAAACGCTGGCTTGCGAACCGGGATGGTCATGGCAGCGACCCCGGCCACGACAAAACCCATGCCCAGCCATGCCGTCGAGCCCAGGCTTTCGCCAAGGAAGAGGGCGCCGATGCCGACGCCGATTGGCACGCGCAGATAGGCCTGCGAGGTGGTGCCGACCGAGCCCAGCGTGTGGATGAGGCGGAAATAGATGACGAAGGCCAGCGCAGTGGAAAAGACCGACAGGCCGAGCAAGGCCAGGATCGACGCCGTCGATGGCGCCAGCGTCCACGGCTGGTCGAACACAAGACTGAGCGGCACGAGGATGATGGCGCCGCACAGCATCGAACCTGCGGCCGGCAGCATCGGATCGAGGCCCTTGAAGCCGCGGCCGAAAATGGCCGCACCCGCATAGCAGATCGTTGCCGCGACGATTGCCAACTGCGCCCAAAGCTCGTGACCAAGGCCACCCAGCGCCTCGGTGCCGATGATGAGGCAGATGCCGGCAATGCCGGCGCCGACGCCAATCAGTTTGCGCAACGTGACCGGCTCATGGCGGGTGATGAGCGCGGTCAAAAGGAAGGTGAAGATCGGCGAGGTCGCGTTCAGGATCGTGGCGAGGCCGGCGTCGACCGAGCGTTCGGCCGCGGCGATCAAGGTGAACGGTATGACGCTGTTGAGGCATGCCTGGAAGGCAAAGCGGCGCCAGCTTGCCGCGTCGCCCGGCATGGTGAGCCCGCGCCAGCGGATGATGGCGAACAGGATGCCACCGGCGATCAGGGTGCGGGCGGCAATGAAGGTGACCGGCGGGATCGTCTCGACGCCGATCTTGATGAAGGTGTAGGAGGCGCCCCAGAGCACCGCCAGCACGGCGAGCAGCGCCAGGTCGGTGGTCAGGTTGTTTTTTGCAGGTCCGTTCTTTGTAGACATAGGGGGCTGGCTCGGCGTCGAAATGGGATCGTCTGAGCCATGCTTGTAGGCCGTGCGGCGATGAAATGCTTCGGCCACGGTCGAATTGTCATAGCGCCTCGCGGTTGGCGTGCACCAGGCGCACCGCCCCGCCGGCGGCGGCAGAAAATCGGTTGCCAATTTTCGGGGGTCATGCTGTAGACCCGCCCGGGCATGGCAAGAAGCCGGCTCGGGTTTTTGGCGGAGACATTGATGCCGAAATATGACGTGCTTTGCATCGGCAATGCCATTGTCGACATCATCGCCCAGTGCGACGAGGAATTCCTCGAGACCAACGGCATCATCAAGGGCGCGATGAACCTCATCGACACACAGCGCGCCGAGCTGCTCTACAGCCGCATGGGCCCGGCGATCGAAGCCTCCGGCGGCAGCGCCGGCAACACGGCGGCCGGCGTCGCAAGCTTCGGCGGCCGCGCTGCCTTCTTCGGCAAGGTCTCCAACGATGCGCTGGGCGAAATCTACGCCCACGACATCCACGCCCAGGGCGTCGCCTTCGACACCAGGCCGCTCAAGGGCGAGCCGCCGACGGCACGCTCGATGATCTTCGTCACCCCCGACGGCGAGCGCTCGATGAACACCTATCTCGGCGCCTGCGTCGAGCTTGGACCGGAGGACGTCGAGGCCGACAAGGCGTCTGGCGCCAAAGTCACCTATTTCGAAGGCTATCTGTGGGACCCGCCACGCGCCAAGGAAGCGATCCGCCAGACGGCGAAGCTGGCGCATGCGGCAGGCCGCGAAGTGTCCATGACACTGTCGGATTCGTTCTGCGTCGACCGCTACCGCGACGAATTCCTCGACTTGATGCGCTCGGGAACGGTCGACATCGTCTTTGTCTTTGCCAACAGCCACGAGATCAAGTCGCTCTATCAGACATCGTCATTCGACGAGGCGCTGGCGCAGATCCGCAAGGATTGCCGGATCGCCGCCGTGACCCGCTCGGAAAAAGGCTCCGTCATCGTGCGCGGCGACGAAACCGTGGTGATCAAGGCGACCGCCATCAAGGAACTGGTCGACACGACCGGTGCCGGCGATCTCTATGCCGCGGGCTTCCTGCATGGTTACACGCAAGGCCGCGACCTGCAGACCTGCGGCGACCTTGGCTCGCTGGCGGCCGGACTGGTGATCCAGCAGATCGGCCCCAGGCCGCGGCAGAATTTGCGCCGCGAGGCTGAGCAGGCGGGGTTGCTTTAGCTCAAAGGCGGGCGCTTGCTGGGGTAGTAGCAGGATCGCGCTCCAGCCCTTCGCAGGCTCAGGGCGTTCGAAGCTCGAAAAGCCAAGCAATTGGCTTTTCGTCCGCTGCGCGGACCGCTTCTCACCGTCGCGCGGCTGTCACACACCGCACCTACACGCAATCTAGGCGCCCCGCGATTGACCTTTCGGGGCGCCGATAGTCAGTTGGGGTGTCAAGAAATGCGAGACAGCAAGCTGTCGGGCCGCTGCATCTGTTGCCGTTGCGATTTTCGCTTTCCGCTCTAGAAATTCAACAACCGGCCGCTTCTGTGGGAGGAGCGCGCGGCCCGGAAGACAGATGCATGAACAGATTTCAGATCCGGGGCCTCAAGCAGGACGACTTCGCGGATATGGTCGCGGAGGAGGTCGAACGCGCGCTTGCCCATTATGACGAGGCCATCAACAAGCCCACCATGGTCTCGGTCGGCAAGATCGCCGGCAGCATAGCGTCCGCCGTCACCTTGCTGTCGCCGAAGCACCAGCGCGCCATCGACACCATCCATGCCGACCTTCCCGGCCTGGCATCGAAATTCGTGCGCGCCCTGGCGGCGGAGGCCGCGCGCCGCAGCGAAGCCGGTATTGCTGGCGAGACAAATCCGCCGACGACCCTGTTGGCCGATGCCGAGCCCTCTTCGCTGCCAAAGTCCGACGATCTCGAATCGATGCTGATCGAGGACTGGGCGGGCCGCGTCGCCGGCTCGACCTATCTGGAAGAGAATTTGCGTATCGCCCGCTCGACGCTGCATCGCTGGCAACGGCGGGGCGAGGTCATCGCCTTGCGCAAGGGCGGCCGCAAACATGTCTTCCCGCTGGCGCAGTTCGTCGACGGCAGGCCGGTCACGGGCATTCGCGACGTGCTGTCCCTGATCAGCAACCCCAGACTGGCGTGGCTGTGGCTGACGCGCCCCTCGGCGCAGCTCGACGGCCGCGTTCCCGTCGACCTGCTCAGGCAGGATCAGGTCGACGAGGTCATCGAGGCGGCGCGTGCGTTCGCGCCGGACTAAAACTGATATGAGCCCCGCCGGCCGGAGCTATCCTTTCCTTTCCGCCAGCAAGCCAAGATAATGCTGCAGCACGGCGGCACCGGCGATCGACGTGACGTCGGCATGGTCATAGGCCGGCGCCACTTCGACGACGTCGGCGCCGACGATATCAAGCGAGCCCAGCCGCCGCAGGATCATCAGCGCCTCGCGTGACGAAAGACCACCGGCGACCGGCGTGCCGGTGCCTGGGGCAAAGGCCGGGTCGAGACAGTCGATGTCGAAGGTCAGATAGGTCCTGGCATCGCCCACACGCGCCTTGATGCGCTCGACAACGCCGGCCACACCGAGCTCGGCGACATCTTCGCCATGCAGGATTTCAAGGCCGCAGGTGTCCGGCGCGTGGGTGCGGATGCCGACCTGGATCGAGCGCTCCGGCCTGATCAGGCCTTCGCTGACGGCCCTGGCGACGAACGAGCCATGGTCGATACGCTTCTCCTCGTCGAGCCAGGTGTCCTGATGGGCGTCGAACTGGACCAGCGCCAGCGGCCCATACTTCTTCGCATGCGCTCTGAGCAGCGGCCAGGTGACGTAGTGATCGCCGCCGATGGACAACAGCGTGACGCCGGCATCGACGACCTCGCCCGCCTGCGCCTCGATCTGCCATGGCGTCTCGTCATGCCGGCCGAAATCAAGGCCGCAATCGCCATAGTCGATGACCGCCAACCGTTCGAACGGATCTGCGCGGAAGGGATATTGCGGATCGCCTTCGAGGATGGCCGAGGCGCGCCGCACGCCTTGCGGACCGAAGCGGGCGCCCGGCCGGTTGGAGACGGCCGCATCGAACGGGATGCCCCACACGGCGACATCGACGCCGTCAAGGTTGCGGGTCAACCTGCGGCGCATGAAGGACAGGACGCCGCCATAGACCGGCTCGTGCGAACCCCCGTAAATGGTCTTGCCGAAAACGGCATTGTCGGTTTCGCGTGTGTGCGGCAATGATTTGAGCATATCGATCATCTTTTTGCTGGAGAGAGGTGCAGGGCCCGAGCAGGTCAGGATCAGTTCGTTCCGGTGATGAAGCCGGTCCATAGCCGGGTAACCAGGCGCAGCGATTTCTGATCGCGTGGTTGAGCGGCAAACAAATGTTTCATCGTCTCTTGCGAGATGTAGATGTCTGGATTGTCGCGAACGACCTCGTCGACCATCGGCGTCGCCGCCTTGACAGCGTTCGGGTAGAGCGTCGCATTGGTGAAGCGGGCGGCGACCCGCGGCGTGATCAGGAAATCCAGAAAGGCCTGGGCGTTTTCGGGGTGCGGCGCATCGACCGGAATGGTAACGACGTCGAAGAAGATTTCCGTGCCCTCCTTCGGGATGGAATAGCCGATATCGGCGCCGCTTTTGGCGTCCACCGCCTTGGTCGCCGCGCCGATCGCATCGCCACTCCAGCCAAGCGCCAGGCAGAGATCGCCGGCCGCCATCTCGCTCATGATCGAGCCCGATTTGAAATGCCTGATGTAAGGCTTGATCCCCGTGAGCAGATTGGCTGCCTTCCTGATCTCGCTCTCGTCGGTCGAGAACGGGTCGAAGCCGAGGTAGTTGAGTGCGATCGACATCACGCCTTCCGGCGAATCAACCATAGCGATGCCGCAATCCTGGAATTTTCGCGCCACCTCCGAATTGAAGACCATGTCGAGGCTGTTGACCGGGGCGTCCTTCATCCGCTCGGCGATCTTGGCCTTGTTGTAGATGATGCCTGTCGTGCCATAGGCATAGGGCACCGCATAGGCGTTGCCCGGATCCTGCCTGGCCAGGAAGGCCATGATGTCGGGATTGAGACCCGAGGCGTTGGGGAGGTTCGTCTCGTCGAGCTTCCGGATGGCGCCGGCTTTGATGTACTGGCCGACGATCGATGCGCCCGGCATGATCAGGTCATAGCCGGAGCCCCCGGTCAGCGCCTTGGTCGTGAGCATCTCGACGGCATCGAATGTGTCGTAGACGACCTTGATGCCGGTCTGTTTCTCGAAGTCAGCGATGGTGTCGGCGGGCACGTAATCGTACCAGAAGTAAATGTTGACAGTCTTGTCCTCGGCGGCGAGAGCATCGCCCGTCAAGGTGCAAACGGATAGAGCGAACATCGATGCGGCAAGGGTGGCAAGATGGCGCATGGCGCGGTCTCCCCAAGGGGTCGGATCGCATGAGAATTGCCCGTTCGGCACGATCCGACAAACGGCATTTTTGTCGGTCATACTTGACAAAAACTCATCTCAAGCTTTGTCTTCGACAATGAAGCTGCCTTCGTTGAATGCGATCCGAGCTTTCGAAGCGGCGGCGCGCCTGCACAGCTTCAAGGATGCCGCCGACGAGTTGCGGCTGACGCCCTCGGCGGTGAGCCGGCATATCCGGTCACTGGAACAGGCGCTGGGTATGGAGTTGTTCGAGCGTGGCATCCGACAGGTAACACTGGCGCCGAAAGCCACCCACTTTGCTCGCCGGCTATCCACCGCCTTCAGGTCGATCGAGGCTGCCACCGAAGAGATGGGCAGCCATGGCCGCCCCGATGCCGCCAAGCGCGCCTCGCTGTCGATCAACGCGACCTTCATGAACCTGTGGCTGGCCGACCGCCTGCCGCGCTTCCGCGCCGAGAATCCCGATTTCGAACTCGACGTGTCGATCCACGACGATCAGAGCCGGGGTGGCAATCCGAGTGCCGATCTGCGCGTGCTGTTCACCGCCGATGCCGGCAATGCAGACTATTTGCAGCTTGTGTCACTGGTGATCTTTCCCGTCTGCGCGCCGGCCCTGCTTGCCGGTCCGAATGCGCCAAGCCGGGTAGCCGATCTTGCCGGACAGAGGCTGCTGCACGAGAATACGACCGCCTGGTGGGAGGAATGGTTCGAGAAAGAAGGGCTGAAGGTCGACGCCAAATCCGGCCCGATCTTCCATGACCCGGCACTGGCCGTGCGCGAGGCGGTCAATGGCGGTGGTGTGGCGCTGGTCGACAACATCATGGCGCAGGATCTGCTGGCCAGCGGCCAGTTGGTGGCGCCGTTTCCGGTGCGGCACACGATTCCGGAAAGCTACTGCCTGCAGCAGAAGTCGGGCAATCGCGGTTCGGCCGGCATCAAGCGGTTCCGCGCGTGGCTGTTGGCGGAGATTGCCACCCACAAGCAGGCGATGGGTATGGCTTGAGAACCCTTGTGCACGCCCTTGATAGCGTCGCCTAGGTAGTCTTGCGGATCGGGGGCCGCGGCCTGGACGATGGGTGTTGCGGCGCCATTTCCCTGGCGGTGACCAGCCGGTTGCGGCCGCTCTTTTTTCCGATGTACATCAGCCGGTCGGCGAGCGCGATCAGCGCTTCGGAATCGGCGGCCTCCGCCGGATACATGGCCACGCCAACGGTGCAGCCGACCTGGATGGCGCCAGTCGGCGTGGGAACCTTGATCCGCAACCTTTCCAGGATACGTTCGGCGACGCGCACGGCCTTCTGCTGTGCCAGATCGGCGTCGCCCGAGAACAGGAAGGCGAACTCGTCGCCGCCAAGCCGGGCGACGAAATCGGCGCTGCGCAGGATCGAGCGAAGCTGGCTCGACACGCGCTGCAGCAGCGCATCGCCAGCCTCGTGGCCGAGCGTATCGTTGACTTCCTTGAACCGGTCGAGGTCGATGAACAGAAGGCCGGCCGCCTCGCCGGTGGCGCCGCAGCGGGCCACCACCGATTTGAGTTCGTCGTGGAAGGCGCGCCTGTTGGGCAAGTCGGTCAATGCGTCGTGGTTGGCCGAATGGTCGCTCTGCTGCTTCGCCAGTTCGATCTCGCGCTTTTGCGCCGAGAGTTCTTCGTTGGCTGTCTTCAGATCCAGCAGCAGCTGGGCGTTGAGGTCCTCGACGACCTTGCGGTCGCTGATGTCGACGACGAAGCCTTCGAGGAATTCGAGTTCGCCGGCATCGTCCCAGACACCGCCGCCGATCTCGCGGACCCAGAGCGATTCGCCGACCCGCGGCACGATGCGGTAGTCGACGTTCCAGTTGCAGCGCGCCTCGAGCGCGGCATCGACGGCCGCATAGACCGAGGGCAGGTCATCCGGATGGATGGCCGAGACATAGTCGCGCACCGCGTTGTGAATGAAATCGCTCGGTCGATAACCGCTGATGGTGAGAATGCCGTCGCTGATGTAGAGCATGGTGTAGGACGCATCGTTGCGGCAGCGGTAAAGGTAGCCGTCCATCCGGCCGGTGATGCTGAGAAGCGCATCCAGGCGCTCGTCGTGATAGGCCCCCTGGCCGACCACGGTTGCAGGACTCGTATCGTGCTTCACGGCTGAAAATCCATGACGGTCACCACCCCAGTCTGTCCAAAATGCCGCTCTGGCACATCGACGACAGCTCTCTGGTATAACAACCGGATATTATCAATATCTTATGGATCGCGGTGATTTACCCGCAAATTCGGCTTGAATCGCAGGATTCCTGCGATCACACGTGTTCAGGCGGAATGGCGCGGCCGATTCCGTTCATGCCGCGCAAGGCCTTGCCTCGCTCGAAAAACGTTCGCGACTTTGCCGCCCCCAACGCGGACCGTTCGTCACGTCCCCGCCGTGTAAGCCGCAATCGCCGCCATATTCACGATGTCTGAATCCTTGGCATTCAGCGACACGATCTGAACCGGCTTGTTCAGCCCGACCAGCAGCGGGCCGATCACCGTCGAGCCGCCGAGTTCCTGTAGCATCTTGGTCGAGATCGAGGCGGAGTGGAACGCCGGCATGATCAGCACATTGGCCGGGCCGGTGAGCCGGATGAACGGGTATTGCGCCATGGCACGGGCGTTGAGCGCCACGTCGGCGGCCATTTCGCCGTCATACTCGAAATCGACGCGGCGCTTGTCGAGGATGCGCACGGCTTCCTGGACGCGTTCGGAGCGCTCGCCCTGCGGATGGCCGAAGGTCGAGTAGGCGAGCATGGCAAGCCTCGGCTCGTAGCCCATGCGGCGGGCGAAGCCCGCGGCTTCCTCGGCGATGTCGGCGATCTGCTCGGCGTTCGGCATGTCGTGCACGGCGGTGTCAGCGACCAGCACGGTCTTGCCCCGCGCCAGCACGATCGAGACGCCGATGACGCGGTGGCCGGGCTTCGCGTCGATGACGCGGCGGATATCGTCGAGCGCCGTAGAATAGTTGCGGGTGACGCCGGTGACGATGCCGTCGGCGTCACCCAGCGCCACCATGCAGGCGGCGAAGTGGTTGCGGTCGTTGTTGATCAGGCGTTGGCAGTCGCGGAACAGGAAGCCTTTGCGCTGCATGCGCTCGTAGAGATAGTCGGTGTAGATGCCGTTGCGGCGCGACAGCCTTGCATTGATGATCTCGATGCCTTGCTTGTTGAGATCGATGCCGGCGTGCTTGGCGTTTTCCTTGATGACGTCGTCGCGGCCAAGCAGGATGGCGGTGCCGAGCCGCTGGTTCACATAAGAGACGGCGGCGCGCATGACCTGTTCCTCCTCACCCTCGGCGAAGACGATGCGCTTGGGCTGGCGGCGCACGCGGTCGTAGATGCGCTGCAGGGTCGAGGCGATCGGGTCGCGGCGGGCGGACAGCTCCTGCGCATAGCGGTCGAGGTCGAGGATCGGCTTGCGGGCGACGCCCGAGTCCATAGCCGCCTTGGCCACCGCGATCGGGATGGCCGAGATCAGGCGCGGGTCGAACGGCACCGGGATGATGTAGTTGGGGCCGAATTTCGGCCGGTTGCCCTGGTAGGCGGCGGCGACATCATCGGGCACATCCTGGCGCGCAAGTGCCGCCAGCGCGCGGGCGGCGGCGATCTTCATGTCGTCATTGATGGTGGTCGCCCGCACATCCAGCGCGCCGCGGAAGATGTAGGGAAAGCCGAGCACATTGTTGACCTGGTTCGGGTAGTCCGAACGCCCGGTGGCCATGATGGCATCGGTGCGGATCTCGGCCACTTCCTCCGGCGTGATTTCCGGATCGGGATTGGCCATGGCGAAGATGATCGGGTTCTTGGCCATCGACTGCACCATGGCGGTGGTCAGCGCGCCCTTGGCGGAAAGGCCGAGGAAGACGTCGGCGCCGTCGAGTGCCTCGGCGAGGCTGCGCGCCTCTGTCTTCACCGCATGCGCCGACTTCCACTGGTTCATGCCTTCGGTGCGGCCCTGGAATACCACGCCCTTGGTGTCGCACAAAGTGATGTTTTCGGGCGCAAAGCCCATCGCCTTCATCAGCTCGATGCAAGCGATGCCGGCGGCGCCGGCGCCGTTGCAGACCATTTTCGTGGTCTTCATGTCGCGCCCGGTGATCTCCAGCGCGTTGATCAGGCCGGCGGAGGATATGATCGCGGTGCCGTGCTGGTCGTCATGGAAGACCGGAATGTCCATCAATTCGCGCAGGCGCTGCTCGATGATGAAGCATTCCGGCGCCTTGATGTCCTCGAGATTGATGCCGCCGAAGGAGGGCCCAAGGAAGCGCACGCAGTTGATGAACTCGTCGGCGTCCTCGGTGTCGACCTCGAGGTCGATGGAATCGACATCGGCGAAACGCTTGAACAGCACCGCCTTACCTTCCATCACCGGCTTGGAGGCCAGCGCGCCGAGGTTGCCGAGGCCGAGGATGGCGGTGCCGTTGGAGATGACGGCGACCATGTTGCCGCGCGTCGTGTAGTCGAAGGCGCGGCTTGGGTCCTCGGCGATGGCCAGAACCGGAACCGCGACACCGGGCGAATAGGCGAGGCTCAGGTCACGTTGCGTTGCCATCGGCTTGGTGGCGACGACCTCCAGCTTGCCGGGGCGGCCCATGGCGTGGAATTCGAGCGCTTCCTGCGCGCTGACGGACGGACCGGTGTTCTCGGTTTTCCTGGCCATGATGCTTTTGATTTCCTCGCCGGTGCAGCACCTCCTTGAGCGGGTGCTTTGTTTCGGTCCGAATTAAGACCACGCGCCGCCGCGTGTAAACCGCCAGCGCGCGGGAATCGCGGATCGGATCGGCAATTGCGGGCAATCGGCCGTGTCGGTCGTCCCCCGTTTTTCGAAGCCTCGGCATTAAACCGCGCGATCACATCTGCTAGCGTGCCGCGCATGAACATGCACATTCCAAACGAGCCAGACGCCCCCGAGGCGATGACGCCGGTGCCCACCGCCCACGCCGGCGCCACGCCGATGATAGAGCAGTTTATCGAGATCAAGGCAGCGAACCCGGATTCGCTGCTGTTCTATCGCATGGGCGATTTCTACGAGCTGTTCTTCGATGATGCCGAGAAGGCGAGCCGGGCGCTGGGCATCGTGCTGACCAAGCGCGGCAAGTACCAAGGGCTCGACATTCCGATGTGCGGCGTGCCGGTGCATGCGGCCGACGATTATCTGCAGAAGCTGATCGGCCAGGGATTCCGCGTCGCCGTCTGCGAGCAGATCGAGGACCCGGCAGAGGCGAAGAAACGCGGCGGCAAATCGGTGGTGCGCCGCGACGTGGTGCGGCTGGTAACCCCTGGCACCATCACCGAGGACAAATTGCTGGCGCCCTCGGAATCGAGTTTCCTGATGGCGCTGGGACGGGTGAAGGGCGGAGCTGACCACAGTTTCGCGCTGGCCTGGATCGACATCTCGACCGGCGCCTTTCGCGTCACGGACACCACCGCCGACCGGCTGCTGGCCGACATCTTCCGTGTCGATCCGCGCGAATTGATCGTCGCCGAGCCGGTGTTCCACGATCCCGAACTAAAGCCAGTGTTCGACGTGCTCGGCCGCGTCGCCAGCCCGCAGCCGCCGTCACTGTTCGATTCGGCCTCGGCCACCGGACGCATCGCCCGTTTCTTCGATGTGGCGACGCCGGATAGCTTTGGCGCCTTTTCGCGCGCAGAACTGTCGGCGATCTCGGGCGCCATCGCCTATGTCGAGAAGACGCAGAAGGCCGAGCGCCCGCCGCTGTCGCGGCCGGAGCGCGAGGAGCAGGGCTCGACC
The DNA here is from genome assembly GCF_003148495.1 of Mesorhizobium loti. Taxonomy (GTDB): domain Bacteria; phylum Pseudomonadota; class Alphaproteobacteria; order Rhizobiales; family Rhizobiaceae; genus Mesorhizobium; species Mesorhizobium loti. The sequence goes on along the minus strand of NZ_QGGH01000004.1, from coordinate 241,694 downwards.
CTGTTCATCGACCCGGCAACACGCGGCAATCTCGAACTGCTGCGCACACTGTCGGGCAGCCGCGAAGGCTCGCTGTTCAAGGCGATCGACCGCACGGTGACCGGCGGCGGCGCAAGACTGCTCGCCGACCGGCTGATGGCGCCGCTGACCGACCCGGCCGCGATCGGCGCCAGGCTGGACTCGGTGTCGTTCTTCCGCTCCGAGACGCGGCTCTGCCAGGCGGTGCGGTCGAGCCTGAAGAGCGTCGCCGACATGCCGCGCGCGCTGTCCAGGCTGGCGCTCAACCGCGGCGGTCCGCGCGACCTCGGCGCGCTGCGCGCCGGTTTCGAGGCGGCCGGCGCGATCGCTGAAATCTTTGCCGCGACCGCCCTGCCTCAGGAATTGACGGCCGCACTCGCCGCCATCCATGCCCTGCCCCAGGCGCTGGCCCAGCATCTGACGCAGGCGCTTGGCGACGAACTGCCGCTGCTCAAGCGCGACGGTGGCTTCGTGCGCGGCGGTTACCATGCCGATCTCGACGAGATGCGGGCGCTGCGCGACGAATCGCGAAAAGTGATCGCCGGGCTGGAGCGCTCGCTGATCGACGAGACCGGCATCCGCTCGCTGAAGATCCGGCACAACAATGTGCTCGGCTACTACATCGAGGTGACCGCCAACCACCACGCGGCGATGACCGGCAGCGATGGCGCCAAGGCGCGCTTCATCCACCGCCAGACCATGGCCAATGCCATGCGCTTCACCACGACCGAGCTTGCCGAGCTCGAGACCAAGATCGCCAATGCCGCCGACCGGGCGCTCAGCATCGAGCTTGCCGCCTTCGACGCGTTGACGGCGGAAGCGGTCGGCGAAGCCGAGAAGATCCGCTCTGGGGCCGATGCGCTGGCCGTGCTCGACGTCTCGGCCGCCCTCGCGCTTTTGTCCGAAGGCGAGGCCTGGTGCAGGCCAGTGGTGGATTCCAGCCTCGCCTTCGAGATTACGGGCGGCCGGCATCCGATGGTCGAACAGGCCCTGCGCCGCTCCGGCGAAGGCCCATTCGTCGCCAATGATTGCGACCTGTCGCCGGAGGGCAGCGCCAAGAACGGCGCGATCTGGCTTCTGACCGGCCCCAACATGGGCGGTAAGTCGACGTTCCTGCGGCAAAACGCGCTGATCGCCATCCTGGCCCAGACCGGCTCGTTCGTGCCGGCGACATCGGCCCATATCGGTGTCGTCGACCGGCTGTTCTCGCGTGTCGGCGCCTCGGACGATCTGGCGCGCGGCCGCTCGACCTTCATGGTCGAGATGGTCGAGACGGCGGCGATCCTCAACCAGGCCGGTGAGCGCGCACTGGTGATCCTCGACGAAATCGGCCGCGGCACCGCCACTTTCGACGGCCTGTCGATCGCGTGGGCGGCGGTCGAATATCTGCATGAGAAGAACCGCTGCCGGGCGATCTTCGCCACCCATTTCCACGAGATGACCTCGCTCGCCGGCAAGCTGGCGCGGCTCCACAATGTGACCATGCGGGTCAAGGAATGGGAAAACGACGTCGTCTTCCTGCACGAAGTCGGCAAGGGTGCCGCCGACCGCTCCTATGGCGTGCAGGTAGCGCGGCTGGCTGGCCTGCCGGAAGCCGTGGTCGACCGGGCCAAGGAAGTGCTGCACCAACTTGAGGAAGGCGAGGTTTCGGGCAAGACGAACCGGCTGGTCGACGACCTGCCGCTGTTTTCGGTGGCGGTGAAGCGGGAGGCGCCGAAGCCGGTGAAGAGTGATGCGCTGGGTGTGGCGCTGGGCGAGATCAATCCCGACGAGATGACGCCACGGGAGGCGCTGGAAGCGCTCTACCGATTGAAGGGCCTAACAACGAAACAATAGGACTCCCCTCAGTGACCCGGGCGTAAAACGACGTCCGGGCTTGACGGCAGCTGCTCGTTTGCTGCCGTTCCTACAAAGGTTCGAAGCGGAAGCCTCTTTCGGCTCGGAAAACCCGGCCGACACCCGGTGAATCGAGATGCGCACCTGCGACGTAGCAGCCGTTGTCGGCTGCAAGGGCCATTATCTGCAGCCGGCTTGCCCGTGCCTCCTCCTGGTCGGCGTCGAATTCCCACGTGATCTCCGGTCGATCGAATTGAAGCGACGGCACATGCACGATGTCGCCCCAGATCAACAGCGTTTCGTCCTCGCTCATGACGCGGAAGCAGGTGTGACCGACTTCATGGCCAGCGGCGGCGATCGTCTCGATATGAGCGCTGACGCGCTGTCCGGCGTCGAAAGGCTGGGCCCGGCTGTGGAAGCGTTCCAGCCTCGCCTCTGCCCGGAACATGCCGAGCTCGAGTCGCGGGACAAGCAGGCGCGTAAGTTGCGGGAAGCCATCCCGACCATCGGCAAGGATGAGCCCGTGGATATGGTCGAGATGGGTGTGGGTGAAGGCAATTGTGCGTACCCGGTCGATGGCGATCTTCGCCTCGCGCAGCGCCTCGGGCAAATGCCCCATCGTCGGGTGCCAGGCGTTCGAAGCCCCTGTGTCGATCAGCGTGATGTCGTCGCCGTCATCGATGGCAAAGGCGTTGACGGATAGCCTGAGCGCGCCGTCAACGAGCGCTACCTGCGATGGCAGCTTATCGCCGAATACAATGTTTCCGGGCTGGCGCAGCCGCCTTATTGGCATGTCGACATAACCGTCGCGCAGCGACGTGACCGTCATGGCTCCGATTCTGTACGCCGTGTGCCGATGCCCGGCTGAAATTCGTTCCAATGCTTGCTCGCTATTTCCGAAAACTGGTTCCCGCTTCGGGATCATGCCTCTCTAGATCATCTCCAACCCACGTTTGCGCGCCGGCGGCGGGAAGGCGCGGTCGAGATCGGCGATGTCCTGTGGCGTAAGCTTGATGTCGAGCGCGGCGACATTCTGGCGGACATGTTCCTGGCTGCTTGCCTTCGGGATGGCGATGACGCCCTCCTGATGCATCACCCAGGCCAGGGCGATCTGTGCCGGGGTCGCATTGTGGCGGGCGGCGACGGCGTCGAGCCTGGCATTGCGCGCCAGCGCGCCCTGCTCGACCGGCGAATAGGCCATCAGCGGAATGCCGCGCTGCCGGCTCCAGGGCGCCAGGTCGAATTCAAGGCCACGCCGGACCAGATTGTAGAGCACCTGGTTGGTCTGGACATTGCCGCCATCGGACAAGCCGATCAGCTCTTCCATCTCGTCGGTGTCGAAATTGCTGACACCCCAGTGGCGGATCTTGCCGGCCTTTTTCAGGGCCTCGAAGGCCGCGACCGTCTCAGTCAGAGGCACGCTGCCGGGCCAATGCAGCAGATAGAGGTCGATGCGGTCGGTACGCAGGCGTTTCAGGCTGTTTTCGCAGGCGCGCTGCACGCCCGCGCGCGAAGCGTTTGACGGCAGCACTTTCGAGACCAGGAAGGTCTCGTCGCGGCGCCCGGCAATGGCCTCGGCCACCACCTCCTCGGCGCCGCCGCTGGCATACATTTCGGCGGTGTCGATCAGTGTGATGCCGAGGTCGAGGCCGAGCTTGAGAGCATTGACCTCATCGGTACGGCGGCTGATATCCTCGCCCATCTTCCATGTCCCCTGACCAAGCACCTGAACGGCTTCGCCAGAGGGCAGTTTGGTGGTTCTGATGATCGACGGCATGGCGGGCTCCAGTTGGGGCCGGATCGCATCACAGGCTGGGCGAGAAATCCAGAGGCGTTCTCGCCGCCTAGGCGATTGCCGAAAGTCTACTTCACCGGATGGGCGGCGAGCCAATCCTGCATCTGCTTGATCTCGGCTTCCTGCGCGGCGATGACGCCTTCGGCGAGCTTGCGGATTTCCGGGTCCTTGCCGTTGGCGAGCTCGACCTTGGCCATGTCGATAGCACCCTGATGGTGCGGGATCATGCCCTTGACGAAATCGACATCGGCATTGCCGGTGTATTCAGATGCCATCATGTCGGCATGCATCTTGTCCATCGCGGCTTTGTAGCCTTCGGTCGAAGGGCTGGTCGCGTCCGTCGCCATGGCGCCCATGTCGTGTTTCATCTCCTCGCTCTGTGCCGGGACGCTTTCGAGGAAGACAGCAAGCAGCATTCCGGCCGCCATCAGCAAAAGCACGAGTTTTTTAGCCAAGGTCATTCATGGTCTCCTGTTGGGTGGGTTTCGTATCTGGGGGCTTGGCTCAGAGTTTCAATGTTCTCAGCCGCAATGCGTTTGCGATCACCGACACCGAGGACAGGCTCATCGCCGCCGCCGCCAGCATCGGCGACAACAGCGTGCCGGTGAGCGGATAGAGCACACCGGCGGCGACCGGCACGCCAAGCACGTTGTAGAGGAAGGCAAAGAACAGGTTCTGGCGGATGTTGCGGATCGTCGCCTGCGCCAGCGTGCGCGCGCGCACGATGCCGTTGAGGTCGCCCTTGACCAAGGTGATGCCGGCGCTTTCGACGGCGACATCGGCGCCGGTGCCCATGGCGATGCCGACATCGGCGGCGGCAAGGGCGGGTGCATCGTTGACGCCGTCGCCGGCCATGGCGACGCCTTTGCCCGTGGCGCGCAGCTCGTCGACGAGGGCGGCCTTCTGCTCCGGCAACAGGCCGGCGCGAACCTCGTCGATGCCTAGGCTTCTGGCGATCGCCCTTGCCGTGCGTTCGTTGTCGCCGGTCGCCATGATGATCCGCAAGCCGCTGTCGTGCAGCGCCCTGATCGCCTCGGCGGTGGTCGCCTTGACCGGGTCGGCGACGGCGACGAGGCCGGCCAGTTTCTTGTCCACGACGACGAACATCGCCGTCTTGCCTTCGACCTGCAGCGCCTCGGCCTTGGCTGAGATGGGTGTGGTGTCGATGCCGAGATCAGCCATCATGGCGGCATTGCCGAGCGCGATTTTCTTTCCCGAGATCGAACCGGAAACGCCCTTGCCGGTGACTGCCTCGAAGCCGGAGGCCTCATTGATCTTCAGTCCGCGCGTCCCAGCGCCGTCAACGATGGCCTCAGCCAACGGATGCTCCGAGCCCTTCTCCAGACCCGCGGCGAGCGCCAGCAATTCGTCGTCGGAAAAACCGTTTGCCGCAACGACATCGGTCAGTTTCGGCCGGCCTTCGGTCAGCGTACCCGTCTTGTCGACGATCAGCGTGTCGACGGAGGCGAAGCGCTCGAGCGCCGCGGCCTCCTTGATCAGCACGCCGGCATGCGCCCCGCGCCCGGTGGCGGTCATGATCGACATCGGCGTGGCGAGGCCGAGCGCACAGGGGCAAGCGATGATGAGCACCGACACCGCCGAGACGATGGCAAAGATCAGGCTGGGCTCGGGTCCAAACACGGCCCAGGCGATGAAAGCGGCAATCGCGACAAGGACGACGGCCGGGACAAAGTAGAAAGAAACGCGATCGGCCAACCCTTGAATCGGGGCGCGGGAGCGCTGCGCCTTGGCGACGAGCTCGACAATGCGCGCCAGCGTCGTCTCGGCGCCGATCCGCTCGGCGCGCATGATCAGCGAACCTTGTCTGTTGAGCGTGCCGCCGGTCAGCGCATCGCCCTCGGTCTTCTCGACCGGCAACGGTTCGCCCGTGATCATCGATTCGTCGATCGAGGAGCGGCCTTCCAGCACCGTGCCGTCGACCGGCACGGCATCACCGGGGCGGAGGCGCAGGCGATCGCCGGCCTTGACCGCGTCGAGCGGCACATCGCTTTCGGAACCGTCGGCGGCGATCAGCCGCGCGGTCTTCGGCGCGAGATCGAGCAAGGCGCGGATTGCCGACCCGGTCTTTTCACGGGCGCGCAACTCCAGCACCTGGCCTAGGAAGACCAGCGCGACGATGACGGCGGCGGCCTCGAAATACACCGGCACGGCACCGCCATGGCCGCGGAACTGATGCGGAAAAATGTCCGGAAACAGTGTGGCGACGACGCTGTAGAGATAGGCGGCACCAACGCCGAGCGAGATCAGCGTCCACATGTTGGGGCTGCGGTTGACCAGCGAGTCCCAGCCGCGGTGGAAGAAGGGAAAGGCGGCCCAAAGCACCACCGGACTTGCCAGGACCAGCTCGATCCAGACCTTTGTCCGATCCTCGACCAGGCCTTCAAACGTCAGGCCGATCATGGGCGCCATGGCGATGATCAGAAGGGGGACCGACAGGACGGCGCTCACCCAGAACCGCCTGGTGAAGTCGACCAGCTCGGGATTTGGCCCTTCATCGCCCGTCGGCACGCCCATCGGCTCCAGGGCCATGCCACAGATCGGGCAGGACCCAGGCTTGTCGCGGATGATTTCGGGATGCATCGGGCAGGTGTATTGCGTGCCCTTGGGCATCGGCTGCGGCGCCGGCTTGTCGCCGAGATATTTTTGCGGCTCCGCCTCGAATTTCGCCTGGCAAGCGGCGGAGCAGAAATAGAAACCCTGACCTTCGTGGCGGGCAAAGTGTCTGGCTGTCGCGCGATCGACACTCATGCCGCAGACCGGATCAGTGGCCGTCAGGAATTTTTCCGGCTCGGCGACGAATTTCGTACGGCAGCCCTGGCTGCAGAAATGATAGAGATGGCCATCATGCTCGGCCGTCGGTTTGCCGGCGGCCGGGTCGACGATCATGCCGCAGACCGGGTCGCGCAGCAGGGCCGGATCCTCGGCCGCAGCTTTCGCCGCGCAGCAGCTGCCATGCGCATGGTGGCCGTGGTCTGAATGTGTCATTGCGAAATGCCTCGATGTTTCTGCTTCGAGGGTCAGGTAGTGCTTCCAGTAACTGGAAGGTCAAGGCCTGTTTCGACTTTTTGCATCACCGGCCCGGTGCGCGCGATTCTCCCATAAAAAGTCCTTACGCGGCAACATCGCCGCTGCTAGAGAGCCCCGGTGGTCTCGGAAGGTGAAGAGTTCGTCGGTAATGAAGCGTCTGGTCATCAATCTCGATCGGTCTCCTGAGAGGCTTGCCCATATGACGGCGGAGTTTGCCCGCATTGGCGTTGCGTTCGAGCGGGTGGCCGCAATCGATGCCAGGGAACACCCGGACCTGGTGTTGCAACCGCAGCACGCCATGCATGCCATCCGCCCCCTGTCGGGGAGCGAGATCGCCTGCTTGCACAGCCATCGCACCTGCTGGACGATCATTGCGCAAGACGAGGCCCCGTACGGCGCCGTGTTCGAGGACGACATGGTGCTTTCCGCGAAGGCCGGCGCGCTGCTTGCCGATACGAGTTGGATTCCGGCCGATGCCGATGTCGTCAAGCTCGAGACCTTCTTTGCCAAAACCATGATCCAGCGCAGAAGGATCTCCGTTGGCCGCGGTTTTTCCGTATTCAGGCTGAGCAAGAGCCATGTCGGGGCTGGCGGTTACCTGCTCTCGAGGCAGATGGCGCGCCATCTTCTCGATGCAACCGCACAGGTCAACGTGGCTGTCGATGAACTCATCTTCGATCTGGCTCTCCCGAGATCGGCGCGCAAGACGATCTACCAGCTCGTTCCCGCTGTGTGCGCGCAGGACCAGTTCGTCGGCGACAGACTGCCAAGCCTGCTTGAGCAGGAACGGGAAGCCGCACGGGTCGCAAGCGGGCTTGCCGTAAAACGCAGGAAACTGACCGCCCAGAGAATCAGGAAAGAGGCCGGGCGAATTCTACGCTGGATCATCGATTTCTGCAGATTTCGGCAACATATTGTCGTCCCTCTCGACCGGACCGAGGCAATCGACTAGGCCGCTTTCGGGGCTGGCCTCCCGCCCCATACCCAGCGCCGCGAAAACGCGCTATAGACGCCGCCGAAAAGGCAAGGCCGACTTGGACATATGGCAAGAATCTCCCTGAAGCTCGACGAACTGATCGACGGCGAAGCCTTGCGCCGCGAGATGACCGCGCTGACCGCGGCCACGGCAGGCGACGGTTCCGGACAGGCCGCGCGCAGCGGTGTGCTCCAGCTGCTCAAGGGACGGTTGGCCGAGGGGCGCACCGTTGCCGAGCGCATGCTGCGGGACGATGGCGGTGGCAGCGCCTGCGCGGCGCGGCTGTCGCATCTCATGGACGAGATCATCCGGGCGCTTTACGATTTCGCCGTCACCCATGTCTACCGGGTCAAGAACCCGTCTTCGGCGGAGCGCATGGCCGTCGTCGCCGTCGGAGGCTACGGCCGCGGCACGCTGGCGCCCGGGTCCGACATCGATCTTCTGTTCCTGCTGCCCTACAAGCAGACGCCGTGGGGCGAACAGACCGTCGAATACATGCTCTACATGCTGTGGGATCTCGGGCTGAAGGTCGGCCACGCCACCCGTAACATCGACGAATGCCTGCGCCTGTCGCGCACCGATGTCACCATCCGCACCTCGATCCTCGAAGCGCGCTTCCTATGGGGCGACGAAAAACTCTATGACGAACTGATGCTGCGCTTCGACCATGAGGTGGTGCGCACGACCGGCCCCGAATATGTCCAGGCCAAGCTTGCCGAGCGCGACGACCGCCATGCCAAGGCCGGCGAAAGCCGCTATCTTGTCGAGCCCAACGTCAAGGACGGCAAGGGCGGCCTGCGCGATCTGCAGACGCTGTTCTGGATCGGCAAATATTTCTACCGGGTGCGCACCGGTGAGGAGCTGGTCGACAAGGGCGTCTTCACCGAGGGCGAATACCGGGAGTTCCAGAAGGCCGAGGATTTCCTGTGGGCGGTACGCTGCCACATGCATTTCCTCACCGGAAAAGCTGAAGAACGGCTGCATTTCGACATCCAGCGCGAGATCGCCGAACGGCTGGGCTACACCACGCACCCCGGCCTGTCGGCGGTCGAGCGCTTCATGAAGCACTACTTCCTGGTTGCCAAGGATGTCGGGGACCTGACCCGCATCTTCTGTGCCGCGCTCGAGGAAGAGCAGGCCAAGCACGTGCCGGGCTTCAACCGCATCTTCCTGACTTTCTCCAGGCGCAAGCGTAAGCTGGCCGGCACCTCCGACTTCATTGTCGACAACCACCGCATCAACATCGCCGACGACCAGGTGTTCGAGCGCGATCCGGTCAATCTTTTGAGATTGTTCTGGTTCGCCGACAAGCACGGCCTGGAATTCCATCCCGACGCGCTGAAGCTGCTGACCCGCTCGCTTAGCCTAGTCAACAAGTCGCTGCGGCGCGACGAGGAGGCCAACCGGCTGTTCCTCGACATCCTGACGTCAGACCGCAATGCCGAACTCAATCTGCGGCGCATGAACGAGGCCGGGCTGCTCGGCAGGCTGATCCCCGATTTCGGCAAGATCGTCGCCATGATGCAGTTCTCGATGTACCACCACTACACGGTGGACGAGCACCTGATCCGCTGCATCGGCGTGCTGGCCGAGATCGAGCGCGGCGACGGCGAAAAGATCCATCCCCTCTCGCACACGCTGATGCCGGGACTGAAGAAGAGCCGCGAGGCGCTCTATGTCGCCGTGCTTCTGCATGACATCGCCAAGGGCAGGCCGGAGGATCATTCCGAGGCCGGCGCCAGGATCGCACGTCGCATCTGCCCGCATATGGGGCTGTCGCCGGCCGACACCGAAACCGTGGCCTGGCTGGTCGAGAACCACCTTGTGATGTCGATGACGGCGCAGACCCGCGACCTCAACGACCGCAAGACCATCGAGGATTTCGCCGCGATCGTGCAGTCGGTCGAGCGGCTGAAGCTGCTTTTGATCCTCACCGTCTGCGATATCAGGGGCGTTGGACCCGGTGTCTGGAACGGCTGGAAGGGCCAGTTGCTCCGCACGCTCTACTACGAGACCGAATTGCTTTTGACCGGCGGTTTTTCAGAAGTGTCGCGCGCCCAGCGCACGGCGGCGGCGCGCGAGCGTCTGGCCGAGGCGCTTGGCGACTGGCCGGACAAGGCCCGCAAGCGCTATGTCGGCCAGCACTACGAGAATTACCTTTTGACCGTCGATCTCGCCGACCAGCTGCGCCATGCCGAGTTCATCCGCGAGGCGGATGTGGCGGGCAACAAGCTCGCCACCATGGTCAAGACCCACCAGTTCGAGGCGGTGACCGAAATCACCGTGCTGGCGCAGGACCATCCCCGCCTGCTGTCGGTCATCGCCGGGGCTTGCGCCGGAGCCGGCGGCAACATCGTCGACGCGCAGATCTTCACGACGTCGGACGGCCGCGCGCTCGACACCATCCTGATCTCGAGGGAATTCGACCGTGACGAGGACGAGCGCCGGCGCGCCGAACGTGTCGGCCGGTTGATCGAGGACGTGCTGTCGGGCAAGAGCTGGCTGCCGGAGATGATCGAGAAGCGCACCAAGCCGCGGCGTGGCGCCAAGGTGTTCAAGATCCCGCCACGCGCCGAAATCCGCAACACGCTGTCCAACCGTTTTTCGGTCGTCGAGGTCGAAGGCCTGGACCGGCCGGGGCTGCTGTCGGAGATCACCGGAACGCTTTCCGACCTGTCGCTCGACATCGCATCGGCCCACATCACCACCTTCGGCGAAAAGGTCATCGACACCTTCTATGTCACCGATCTAACCGGCCAGAAGATCGACAGCCCGGCCCGCATCGCGACCATTCGCAACCGGCTGATGGCGACGCTCGAAGGCATCGTGCCCGAACGCGGCGGCAAAGCCAGGGCGGCGGCCGCCGAGTGACCGCCACCATCACTTTGTCCTTATCCTGTAGGCAGTCTCCAAACGCATGAGCCTCGTCAAGAAATTCGCAACGGTCGCTTCCGGCACGCTGATGAGCCGCGCGCTCGGTTTCGGCCGCGAGATGCTGATGGCGGCCGCACTCGGCACCGGACCGGTCGCCGACGCCTTCAACGCCGCCTTCCAGTTTCCCAACACCTTTCGCCGGCTGTTTGCCGAGGGCGCCTTCAACGCCGCCTTCGTGCCGCTGTTCGCCAAGGAGATCGAGACCCACGGCACCGATGGCGCCAAGCGCTTCTCCGAGGAAGTGTTCGGCGTGCTGTTCACGGCGCTGCTGGCGCTGACCATCGTCATGGAACTGTCGATGCCGCTGATCGTGCGCTATTTGGTGGCGCCGGGTTTTGCCGGCACGCCGGGGAAGTTCGACACCACGGTGACGCTGGCGACGATCATGTTCCCCTACCTGATCTGCATGTCGCTGGGCGCCATGATGGCGGGCATGCTGAATTCGCTGCGCCGCTATTTCGCCGCCGCGGTGGCACCGGTCTTCCTCAACATCATCCTGATCGGCGTGCTCGGTTATGCTTGGTACAAGGGCTCCGACGCACTCACCGTCGGCTATGGGCTGTCCTGGGGCGTGCTTGCCGCCGGGCTGGTGCAACTGGCGATCGTCTGGGTGGCGGTGCGCCATGCCGGCATCTCGATCGGCTTCCGCCGGCCGAAAATGACGCCCGCTGTCAAGCGGCTGTTGATCCTGGCGCTGCCGGCGGCAATCACCGGCGGCATCACCCAGATCAACCAGCTGATCGGCACGGCAATCGCCTCTGCGCAGAACAGCGCGGTGTCCTCGCTCGCCTATGCCGACCGCATCTACCAGTTGCCGCTCGGCGTGGTCGGCGTGGCGGTGGCGATCGTGCTGTTGCCCGAACTGTCGCGGGCGCTGAAGTCGGGCAATCTGATCGAAGCGGCCAATCTGCAGAACCGCTCGGTCGAATTCACGCTGTTCCTGACGCTGCCGGCAGCCGCCGCGCTCTGGGTGATGTCGGAGCCGATCGTGCGGCTGGTCTATGAGCGCGGCGCGTTTGCCGCCAACGGCTCGACGCCGACAGTGGCGGCGATCCTGGCGATCTTCGGCCTCGGCCTGCCGGCCTTCGTGCTGATCAAGGCCTTCACGCCGGGTTACTTCGCCCGCGAGGACACACGCACGCCGATGATGTTTGCCGCCATCTCGGTGGCGGTGAACGTCACCACGGCGCTGACGCTGTTTCCAAGGATGGGGGCGCCCGGCATTGCGGTGGCCTCCGCAGTCGCCGGCTGGGTCAACGCGCTGATGCTGCTCGGCGTCCTGATCCGGCGCGGCCATTGGGGCCGCGACGTGCCGCTGATGAAACGCATTCCACGTCTGGTGCTGTCGGCGGTGGTGATGGGAACGGCCCTCTATTTTGCCGAACACTGGTTCGCCGTCAGGCTCGGCCTGGGCTCGCCGCTGGTCGTCAAGGCGACGACGCTGCTGTCGCTGGTTGCCGGCGGAGCGCTGCTCTACTTCATAACCGCGTTTGCCACCGGCGGCGCCGATTTCGGCATGATCCGGCGCAATGTCAAACGCGGATCGGGCAAGTCGGCGCCACCGGTCGCAGAGACCGAACTGGACGAGTAGAGCGCCAGATCCACCTGCAGCGCCGTCTTGATCGCGGCGCCGTCTTCGTCCATAAGCGCGCCGTCGAAAGACTTTCGCCGCGCGCGAAACGGCCCTCCACAAGCCATGAGGACAATCATGACCGCCTTCAAGCCACTCGTCTTTTCCGGGGTCCAGCCGACCGGCAATCTGCATCTCGGCAACTATCTCGGCGCCATCAAGAAATTCGTCGCCCTGCAGGACACATCCGACTGCATCTATTGCGTCGTCGACCTGCATTCGCTGACAGCCCAACTCGTCTATGAAGACCTCGCCGACCAGACGCGGTCGATCACCGCGGCGTTCCTGGCTTCGGGCATCGACCCGAAGAAGCATATCGTCTTCAACCAGTCGCGGGTCATGCAGCATGCGGAGCTCGCCTGGATCTTCAATTGCGTGGCGCGCATCGGCTGGATGAACCGTATGACGCAGTTCAAGGACAAGGCCGGCAAGGACCGCGAGAACGCATCGCTCGGCCTGCTAGCCTATCCCTCCCTGATGGCTGCGGACATTCTGCTCTACCGTGCCACCCACGTCCCGGTGGGTGAGGACCAGAAGCAGCACCTGGAGCTGACCCGCGACATCGCGCAGAAGTTCAACAATGACTTCTCCGACCGCATCGCCGCCCTTGGCGTCGGCGTCGAGATGCAGGTCGGCGAGGAGACCGTGAACGGCTATTTCCCGCTGACCGAACCGGTCATCGGCGGGCCGGCGGCGCGCATCATGTCGTTGCGCGACGGTTCCAAGAAGATGTCGAAGTCGGACCCGTCGGATCTGTCGCGCATCAACCTGACCGACGACGCCGATGCCATCTCGAAGAAGATCCGCAAGGCCAAGACCGACCCGGAAGCGCTGCCGAGCGAGCTGGACGGTCTGGCTAGCCGGCCGGAGGCGGAAAACCTTGTCGGCATCTATGCGGGTCTCGCCGAGATGTCGAAGGCGGACGTGCTGAAAGAGTTCGCCGGCCAGCAGTTTTCGGTGTTCAAGCCGGCACTGGCCGACCTTGCGGTGGAAAAGCTGGCGCCGATCGCCAGCGAGATGCGCCGCATTTCCGACGACCGTGCCTATGTCGACGCGGTGCTCAAGGACGGCGGCGAGCGTGCCGGCGTGCTGGCCGAAGCGACGATGAAGACGGTGCGCGACATCATCGGGCTGCTGCAGGCCTAATTCCCACAGTCAGCGCACTGCACAATATTGGCCCAAGGCCGGCGGCTTGCCGCCGGTCCGCCGCAGTGGCAGATTGCGGCCGATAAAGCATCGAGTAGATAGACATGGTCTCCAAACGCCTCAGCCGCGAAGCCGGCCATCGCCGCAAGTTCCTGGCGATCATCGACGACACGCCGGAGTGTGAGCGCGCCGTCGCCTATGCCTCGAAGCGGGCGCAGAGCACCAGCGGCACGCTGGTGCTGCTCTATGTCATCGAGCCGGATGATTTCCAGCACTGGCTGGGCGTCGAGAAGATCATGCGCGAGGAGGCGACCGCCACGGCGCGCGCAGCACTCGACACTTATGCCAACAAGGTGCGCCAGAAGCTTGGCATCGAGCCTGAGATGGTGGTGCGCGAAGGCAAGCCGACGGAAGAGATCCACAAGCTGATCGAAGAAGACCAGGACATCGCCATCCTGGTGCTGGCCGCCGGTGCGGGCAAGGAAGGCCCGGGGCCGCTGGTCGGCGCTGTGGCCGGCAAGGGTGCGGCCTTCCCGATCCCGGTGACCGTGGTGCCGCAGAATCTGTCGGACGAGGAGATCGACAGCCTCGCATGAGGCTGCTTCGAGTGCGTCCCGGGGCGCGCAAAAACATTCCGCCAGCCAGCCCTTCCGGCGATGCGTTTCGCTTGAATGTCCAGCCAATTGAGCCTATTTAGAATTATTCCAAACTAGCTGCCCGCAACGGGCACGGAGATGGCCATGTTCATCCAGACCGAATCGACGCCAAACCCGGCGACGCTGAAATTCCTGCCCGGCAAGGAAGTGCTTCTGGAAGGCACCGCCGATTTCCGCGATGCCGACAGCGCCGCAATTGCCTCGCCGCTGGCTGGCCGGCTGTTCGAGATTCCCGGCGTCACCGGTGTTTTCTTTGGCTATGACTTCATCACCGTGTCCAAGGACGGCCCCGACTGGCAGCATCTGAAGCCGGCTATCCTTGGTGCCATCATGGAGCATTTCATGTCCGGCGCGCCTGTCATGGCCAAGGCCGGCCCAGCCGCCGAGACCAGCCAGACCGGTGAGTTCTATGACAAGGCCGACGAGGAGTTGGTCATCACCATCAAGGAACTGCTCGACACGCGGGTGCGCCCGGCGGTCGCCCAGGATGGTGGCGACATCACCTTCCGCGGCTTCGAGAACGGCACGGTATTCCTGCACATGAAAGGCGCCTGCGCCGGCTGCCCGTCATCGACGGCGACGCTGAAGCACGGCATCCAGAACCTACTGCGCCACTTCGTGCCGGAAGTGCAGCAGGTCGAGCAGGTCTCCTGACCGCTCTCCTGCCGACAGACACTTCCATCGCAAACAACAAAAAACCGGGCCGAATTGCCCGGTTTTCTGTTTGGGACGTCCGTTGTTGCCTAGACGGTCCGCGTACGAAAGCTACCTCTATCTGATCATGATTTTCACGAGAACCGGTACTGGTTTCTCGGCATCATGACCTAAAGAACAATGACCTTGGCGCCGACCGAGGCGCGGTCATAGAGGTCGATAATATCCTGATTCATCAGGCGAATGCAGCCTGACGACATTGCCTTGCCGATCGAATTCCATTCCGGGCTGCCGTGCAGGCGATAGCCCGAATCACCGCCCTTGTTGAACAGGTACATGGCGCGCGCACCAAGCGGGTTCTTCAGGCCCGGCTCCATGCCGCCAGCAAACTTTTCCAGTTCGGGCTGGCGCTGGATCATCTGCCTCGGCGGCGTCCAGGTCGGCCACTCGCGCTTCAGCGCGATATGGGCGGTGCCGTGCCACTCGAAACCCTCGCGGCCAACGCCGATGCCGTAGCGAATTGCCCTTCCGTCACCCTCGATGAAGTAGAGGAACTTGTTCTGCGTATCGACGATGATGGTGCCCGGCTTTTCCGGGCTGTCGTAGTTCACTTCCTGCCGATGGTACTTCATCGGCACTTTCTCGATCGGGATGCGTGGCAACTGGTAACCGGCGTCGGTGACCGCGCCGTAGTCGTTGGAGAATATCTGCGAGCCGATGGTGCTGCAACCGGCGATAGCAGTGGAAAGCGCCAGTGCGGCGACAATTGCAAACGACTTCATGCGCATCAGGTGATCCGGTGCCCCGCCCCAACTTCGGCGGCACGAGTCGGCCGCTTTCTCACCATCATTCATGCTGGCATTTGCTTTGCTTGCCAAGCGCGCGATGCCTATATGCCGGAGTTGACGTGCTGGTAAGCATATCACTATGGCATTTCGGCAACAGCCCTCACAGGATTGTGAAGGAAATTCAAGGGGCCAAGTCCACGGGCTCCTGAGAATCGGGGAGAATCGTCATGAACGTCGGTGACGCCGCCCACCGCTCCGGCCTGCCGGCCAAGACCATCCGCTACTATGAGGAGATCGGCCTGATCGCCCCGGCGCGCGCCGCCAACGGCTACCGCGACTATTCCGGAGACGACATCCACCGGCTGGCCTTTCTGCGTCGCGCCCGCAATCTCGGCTTTTCCATCGACGATTGTCGCCAGCTGATGGCGCTCTACCAGGACCGCAGCCGCGCCAGCCACGACGTGCGCGAGATCGCCGCCGCCCATGTCACGGCGATCGAGGAGAAGGTGCGCGAGCTGCAGTCGATGCGCTCGACCCTGCAGAAACTGATCCATGCCTGCCACGGCGACGAAAGGCCGGATTGTCCGATCCTTGATGACATGGCGGGCGCCGCCATGCTCGACGACAAGGCCGCTTCAGCGAGACCTTAGGAAGAAACTGCCGAAAGCCGGCCGTCGACCGTGTTTGTCATCAGCCACGACGTGCCCTGACACGAGATAGCGGAATAGCGGACCTGTTGAGGCCTGCGGCTTCGGTCAAACGGGGCAGCCTGAAACACACACGATGGCCGTAACCGTCGTGAGCTTTTCGCGCTTCACCAGCGTCGGTCGTTCATAAGTCTTCTTCATGAGATGTCCCCCAATGCCCCGGAGAAGTGGCGCATTTGGGCACACGGATTGTCAAGTCGACGCTAAAGAAGGCCTGCCACAGCCGGCACGCAGTTCAATCGGCACAATTCTCTTCGGCATCTGGGCGCGTCAATCTGCCGCTCTATGTCTTCCTTGTCGCAATGATCAAGGATGGAGATTGGCATGGATCGGCGATTGCTTCTAACTGGAATGCTTGGACTGGCCGGGGCTGCGACCGTGATCGCTATTGCGCGTCCTGCCATCGCGTTGGCCGGCATTCCGAATAAGGGACCCGGCATTCTCGATGAACTCGACAAACCGTCCGACGCCATCCTCGACCAGGATGGTCCTGATGTCCAAGACGGCATCGAGCCCGTGCGCTGGTATCGCAGGAGGCGCCGCCGCGGCTGGAGACGGGTTTGCCGTCGCTATTGGCGTCACGGTTACTGGCGCCGCAGATGTTTCCGCAGATCCTTCTGGATCCGCTTCTGACGAAAGCCGGCAGACGCGAAGCTCTCGGCATCCGCCGGGGCTCTCGTTGTCGATATTGGCTAGACTTCCAGCCAAGGAAAAAGGCCCGCCACCATCGGGCAGCGGGCAGATTCTGGAGTGCCAGGGGATCAACCCAGCAATTGGTCAACGAGCGGGCCACGGGTTGGTTGCAAGCGGCACGCAGGCCGACTGAGCGTTTTTAACCAAGTCGCAGGGCTGGAGGCGGTTCGGCGCGCCTTAATATTCGATCAAATAAAGTAGCGGAGCGCCCAATGGACATTTTCAAAACTGTCAGGTCTTTTCATGTAAAACTCAGACCTGACCCTTACTTTCCGAGTATAGATGGAAAGAAGCGGCCCGGCAGCCTTTCCTTTGGGTGGACTTGCTACCGGGCCTGACCGGAGCGGGGTGTAGTGGGGGAGCTCCGGCTGCCTCCCGAAATACCACTTTCTCTTTATATGCGCTCTAGCTAATTTAATGGGAACTACGCGCGACCCGGTAACCGGCTGCACCCATCACGGGAAAGTGAACGTGACGTCGCTGTGGAGTTCTGATCATTGGATGCCTCCCATTGAAGGAGGTCCCCCATGCCTGCTTATGCCATTCTTGCTTTGGCTATTATCGGTGAGGTTGTCGCAACGAGCGCTATGAAAGCCTCAGAGGGCTTCACCAGGCCTGGCCCGTCGATATTGGTGCTGCTCGGTTACGCAGCGGCATTTTTCTTTCTGTCCCAGGTCCTGGATCGGATACCGGTTGGCGTCGCCTATGCAGTATGGGCGGGCGGCGGCATTGTTCTGGTCGCGTTGGTCGCCTGGATTGTCTATGGGCAAAGACCCGACCTGGCAGGCTTCGTCGGCATGGGCCTGATCCTGGCCGGCGTATTGGTTCTAAACCTACTGTCCAAAGCGAGCGCCCATTAATTGGGCCGGGTTTGTCAGGTGCGCGCATTACCGGGCACGCCGCTAAGCCCGCTGTATGGTGAGCGCTGGTTTTGTTCGGAGGCGGAAGCTCGCGTCGCAGGCTGGCGCAAGGCAAGGCGATAGGCCATTACGTTACGGCAACCAATATATGATGACTGACTAAAGTGCGGAACGTCCAACAAACATTTGTGGAACCTTTACAGGCCTCTCAGACCTTTGCGTGCGGAAGACAAGACTTTAGTCCTGCTGTCTTATATTTTGGAGCGGACGTTACGGCGCTACACAAGGCTGGCCTCCACGGGGTCAAGGCCGTTTATATCTACGCCTGGATAGGGACTTCAGTCTTAATTGAGTAATCTCTAATGTATCTATAGCATTGGGCAATGCGGGGGACGATCCCAATCGCCAAAAGCCTAATCCCGCGATGGCCGGTGCCACTCAACTCCTAGTATACCCCAGCACCGGCCATCCTTTTGGGCATATTTGAGATTGGTTGACATAACGGAACGTCCAGTGGACATTCGCGCAAACGTCAGACCTTGGTTGGTGAGGCGCAAGGCTTTGGTCCCTGCTGTCTTATAATTAAGAACGGAAGTTGATCGGCGCGACACATCAAGTCGATTTGCGCTGACGATCCCTTTGTTTTTCGAGGAACAGCTTGGCGTGTTCCGCCCAATCAGCCGCCGTGACTTTGTGCTCCTGAACGGACTTTCCGAAAGCCTTGCGCAGAGCGTCAAGGTCAAAGGCCCACATTTGTTCGCCTTCGGTGCTGTTCGATTTTGCGTCGCCCGTCCCCATGGAAACGATGGTATGCACCGCAAGTTCAATCTTTCAAGGATCAATGCCTGACTTCTTTTGGGTATATCCGGGTATGTCAAATATATAATCGCCACATAAAAACAGGTTCAAACCGTGAACAAAATCTGGCATGGTGCCTGCCATGCCGATCATCTCCCCCATCCCGATCAACCCTCTCATCGACGGTCGCCAGTCCGAACGCGCCATGCTGGTCCGGCGCGGCGTGCAGCGGCTGCTGATGGACATGGGCGCGCATGTGCTGCCCGAGCTGTCGCTGGCCACCGGCCGTCGTGCCGACCTCGTCGCGTTGACCCGGCAGGGCGATATCTGGATCATCGAGATCAAATCCTCGATCGAGGATTTCCGGGTCGACCGCAAATGGCCGGACTACCGGCTGCACTCCGACCGCTTCTTCTTCGCCACCCATCCCGGCGTGCCCTCCGAGATATTTCCCCAGGAGTGCGGCTTCATCCTCTCCGACGGCTACGGCGCCGAAATCCTGCGCGATGCGCCCGAACACCGCATGGCGGCGGCAACGCGCAAGGCGCTGATGCTGCGGATCGCGCGGGCCGGTGCCTCTCGGCTGCTGGCGGCGGAACTTGCC
The DNA here is from genome assembly GCF_003148495.1 of Mesorhizobium loti. Classification (GTDB taxonomy): domain Bacteria; phylum Pseudomonadota; class Alphaproteobacteria; order Rhizobiales; family Rhizobiaceae; genus Mesorhizobium; species Mesorhizobium loti. The sequence continues at coordinate 222,551 of NZ_QGGH01000004.1, read as the reverse complement.
GGCGTGTCGGTGCCAGCGCTGGAGGGTGAGAGCGAGTAGGTTTTCGCCTTACTCCGAGTGGGTTTTCGCCCTACTCTTCGCCCTCTTCCACCTCACCAACCGGCGGCGCCATCAAAAGCACGGCAGCACCCAGGATGGCGGCGATGAAGGAACCGGCGAGGATGCCGACCTTGACCGCGTCCTGCAGCGCCACATCACTGGCGAAGGCCAGCAGGCCGATGAACAGGCTCATGGTGAAGCCGATGCCGCACAGCAGCGAGATGCCGATCATGTGCGACCAGCCAGCATTGGCAGGCAGGTCGGCAAGACCGAACCGGATGGCAAGTGCCGAGGAGCCGAACACGCCAACCAGCTTGCCCACCACCAGGCCGGCGGCGACACCCAGCGTCAACGGCTCGATCAGTACGCCAAAGCTCAGGCCGGCGAGCGACACGCCGGCATTGGCAAAGCCGAAGATCGGAATGACGACAAAGGGCACTATCTTGTGCAAACCGTGCTCGAGCCGATGCAACGGCGAATGGTCGAGGTCGTGGCCAATTCCGGCGGAGCGTTCGAGCGGGATGGTCAGCGCCAGCGCTACGCCGGCAAGCGTGGCATGGACGCCGGATTTCAGCACCAGCACCCACAAGATGACGCCGAGCAAGAGATAGGGAAGCAGCGTCATCACCCGCATGCGGTTGAGCACGACGAGCACGGCAATGACGGCGAAGGCGGCACCCAAGTAAGCGAGCGAAAGGCCGCTGGTGTAGAAGATTGCGATGATGATGACGGCGCCGAGGTCGTCGATGATGGCAAGCGCGGTAAGGAAGACCTTCAGCGAAGCCGGCACGCGGCTGCCGAGCAGCGACAGCACGCCGAGCGCGAAAGCGATGTCGGTGGCGGTCGGGATGGCCCAGCCGGACAGTGCCGCCGTATTGTTGCGGTTGATGGCGACATAGACGAGTGCCGGAACCAGCATGCCGCCGGCAGCGGCGATGCCGGGCAGCACGCGTCGCGGCCAGGTCGAGAGCTGGCCGTCCAGAACCTCGCGCTTAATCTCCAGCCCGACGAGCAGGAAAAACACGGCCATCAGCCCGTCATTGACCCAGTGCGAGACGCTGAGCGGGCCGAGATAGGCATGGAGCGCGGAAAAGTAGGTTTCGGCGAACGGCGAATTGGCGACGATCAGCGCCAGGGCGGCGGCCACCATCAGGATGATGCCGCCGGCCGCCTCGCCATCGAGAAATTCGCGGAAGACGGAAACCGGCCGCTGCTTCAAGTCCTGCATGTCGCCTCCGTCATGCCGCCTGTCGGCCGGCGTCATTCCGCAAGATGCGCAAACCGCGCCTCAGCGCGGCGCGCGCTTGGCCAATATCCGCTGCAAGGTGCGGCGATGCATGTTGAGCCGGCGCGCCGTCTCGGAGACATTGCGCTCGCACATTTCATAGACACGCTGGATATGCTCCCAGCGGACGCGGTCGGCCGACATCGGGTTTTCCGGCGGTGCCGCGCGCTCGCCGGCGGTGCGGGTGAGTGCGGCGAAGATATCGTCGGCGTCGGCGGGCTTGGAGAGATAGTCGACGGCACCGAGCTTCACCGCCGTCACCGCAGTGGCGATGTTGCCGTAGCCGGTCAGGATGATGGCGCGGGAATCGTCGCGCTTTTCGCGGATGGCCGCGACCACGTCGAGGCCGTTGCCGTCGCCGAGCCGCATGTCCACTACGGCATAGGCAGGCGGATTGGCGCGCGCCTTGGCAACCGCCTCCTCGACGCTCTCGGCCGTCTCGACCACGAAACCCCTGGTTTCCATGGCGCGGGCCAGACGCGTGAGGAACGGCTTGTCGTCATCGACGATGAGCAAAGAGGTGTCCTCGCCTTCAACCATTGCGCCAATATTTTCGTCGCCTGTCATAGTCTCAAAATTCCTGCTGCCTTAATTTTACGCAGATATAGTTCCTGAGCCTCATTGTCCAATTTTTAGAGCTCCTTCAAGGCTCTCAGGCGGTGTCGAACATGCTGGCCGAAGTGATTTCCGGATTGAGGAACACACCACGCGGCCACGATATCTGTACCACGGCGCCCTCGCCCAGGCCGCTCGAATTGCGAAAATCGAGCGTCGCGCCCGAGCGTTCGAGCAGGGTCTTGGCGATGAACAGGCCTAGCCCCAGGCCGCCGCCGGCTTCATTGCCCTGGCGCGTCGACATATAGGGCTCGCCGATGCGGTCGATGATCTCGGCCGGAAAGCCGGGTCCGTCGTCGATGATCGAGAAGGTGACAGCGGCGTCATCCCAGCTCCAGCGCACGGTGACGCTCTTGCGTGCGAAATCGACGGCATTCTCGACCAGATTGCCGAGGCCGTAGATAACGCCCGGATTGCGGCGCCCGACCGGCTCGGGCCCGATGCGTTCGCCGGGCCGAAGCTTGATCGAGATGCCGAAGTCGCGGTGCGGTGCGGTGACCTCCTCGACCAGCGAGGTCAATGGCAGCCGCGAAAGATGCGCCTCGCCCTCGGAGGACAGGCTGGTCAGCCGCTTGAGGATCTCGCGGCAGCGCTCGCTCTGCGAGCGCAACAGCGTCACGTCTTCCCCGTATTTCGGATCCTTGCCGAGTGCCTTTTCCATCTCCTTGGCGACAAGCGCGATGGTGGCAAGCGGGGTGCCAAGCTCGTGCGCGGCCGCGGCAGCCAGCCCGTCGAGCGCCGAGAGGTGCTGCTCGCGCTGCAGCACCAGTTCGGTGGCGGCAAGCGCATTGGCCAGAAGCCGGGCTTCGGCGGCCACCCGGAAGGCGTATATGGCGGTGAAGGCGATCGAGGACAGCACCGCCATCCATATGCCGGCGACATAGATGAAGGGCATCGCCAGCGGTGCGTCCTCATGCCAGGGCAGCGGCAGATGGACAAAGACCAGAAAGGTCGCCGCCGACATAACCAGCCCGCCGAGGATGGCGGTCAGGCGCAGGGGCAGCGATGTCGCCGAAATTACGACAGGCACGGTCATCAGCAGCGAGAACGGGTTGGTGAGGCCGCCGGTCATGTAGAGCAGGCCGGCAAGCTGCAGGCTGTCGAAGATGAGGATGCCGAAGGCCGCCAGCGGGGTGAGCCGGTGCGCCGCCGGAAACCGGAAGGCGAGAAACAGGTTCATCCAGGCCGAACAGGCAATCAGCGCAAAGCAGAGGCTGACCGGCAGCGGAAACTTCAGGCCATAGGCGACAACGAGCACCGTCAGGCTCTGACCGACAATGGCAAGCCAACGCAACCGGATTAGCGTGTTGAGGCGCAGTCTCTGGCTCTGCTGGAAATCGGGCGAACGCAAAACGTTGATCATGGCCATGGATTACAGCCGTGAAGCGCTGAAGGCTAGGTACCTCTGGGTTTTGCGCGGGCGGTGGCAGTGGCGAGCAGCGGGTTTTCCGGCCAGACATGCTTGGGATAGCGGCCACGCATGTCGGCGCGCACATCGGCCCAGGAGCCGCGCCAAAAGCCGGGCAGGTCGCGCGTCGTCTGGATGGGCCGGTGCGCCGGCGACAGGAGTTCGAGTGTCAGCGGCACGCTGCCATTGGCGATGGCGGGATGGCGGTCGAGGCCGAACAGCTCCTGCACGCGAACCGCCAGCACCGGCCATTCGCCGTCATAGCGGATCGGCACATGGCTGCCCGACGGAGCATCGAAATGGGTTGGCGCCAGCGTATCGACCTTGCGCTGCAGATCGTGTGGCACGAGCGTAGCCAGTCCGGCAGAGACAACGCCCGCATCGATGGCGGCAAACGATGCCGCGCCGGACAGGAACGGCAGCAGCCAGCCGTCGAGGCGTTCGATGAGAGCGGCATCCGCCATATCGGGCCAGGGCGCGCCAAGGCCGCGATGCAGCCAGCCAAGCCGCTGGCGCAGCGTTTGCGCCTCCTTGCTCCAGGTCAGCAGTGAGAGCCCATGCTCGCGGACCGCATCTGTTATGGCGCGATCGGCGTCAGCACCGGTTGGCGGCGGCAGCATGCGCTCGGCAAGCGTGATGGCGCCAAGGCGCACGGTTTCGCGCACGCGCACAGCGCGCTTGTCGCGGTCGAAGCTCGTTTCACGGCGGACCTCGATCCTGTCCGCGAGCGCGGCGCGGACATCGTCCTCACTAATGGCCGCTGCCGCTGTGATGCGCGCATTCTGCGCCTTGCCGTGCAGGTCGGCGACGACCAGAAACGGCTCGCCCGCCAGCGGGTCGGTGGCGTCGAGCATGGCGCCGGAGCCATTGGCCAGCACGAAACGGCCGCGCTCGCCGCGCGCCTTGGCCACCCGATCTGGCCAGGCGTGTACGAGCAGGGGACCGGCGGCGGCGGCTTCGCTGCCCTTCGCCCCGCCGGCCTGCCTCGCCAGCCGTTCGGCGAGCTGCTTCGCGGCGGTAGCGCGCGGCGATCTTTCCCCGCGAAAGCGCATCAGCCGTCGCTCCAGATCGGCGCCGTCGCCACCAAGGCCGCGCTCGGTGAGCAGCACCGAAAGCATCGCCGCCTCGAAGGCATGGCCGCTTTTCGCTGCCTCGGCGACCATATGCGCCAACCGCACCGGCAGAGCGAGCTTGCGCATCGAAGCACCCGCATCCGTCAGGCGCCCTGCCTCGTCGATGGCATCCAGCGCGCGCAGCAGCGTCCTTGCCTCATTGAGCGCCGGAGCGGGTGGCGGATCGAGAAAGGCGAGCCCTGCCGGATCGGCAACGCCGAAGGCGGCGCAATCGAGCAGCAGGCCGGACAGGTCGGCCTCCAAGATTTCGGGTGGCGTGAAGGCGGGAAGTGCAGCCGTCTGCTCGGCCCGCCACAACCGGATGGCGATGCCAGCTTGCGTGCGCCCGGCACGGCCGGCGCGCTGGTCGGCGGACGCCTTGCTGACGCGCACCGTTTCCAGCCGGGTCAAGCCGCTGGCCGGCTCGTAGCGCGGCAGCCGCGACAGGCCGGAATCGATGACGACGCGCACGCCGTCGATGGTGATGGACGTTTCGGCGATCGAGGTCGCCAGCACCACCTTGCGGCGGCCTGTCGGCGGCGGCTTGATCGCCGCGTCTTGCGCCTTGCCGTCGAGCATACCGTAGAGCGGCACGATGTCGGTTTCGGTGCCGACCTTGCCGGCCAGCCGCTCGGCGGTGCGCTCGATCTCGCGCTGGCCGGGCAGGAAGGCAAGCACGCTGCCGCTCTCATCGGCAAGGGCTGCGCGGATCGCCTTGGCCATGGCGTCCTCGATGGTGGTGCCAGCGGGGCGCTCATCATAGCGGATATCGACAGGAAAGGCGCGGCCTTCACTCTCGATCACCGGCGCGCCCGACAGCAGCCTCGCGACACGCGCGCCATCGAGCGTCGCCGACATCACCAGCACGCGCAGATCCGGCCGCAGCGCGCCTTGCACGTCGAGCGCCAGAGCGAGACCGAAATCACCATCGAGCGAACGCTCGTGGAATTCGTCGAAAATGACAGCCGAGATTCCAGGCAGTTCGGGATCGTCGAGGATCATCCGCGCCAGCACGCCTTCGGTGACGACCAATATCCTGGTCTTTGCCGAGGTGCGGTTTTCCATGCGCATGGCATAGCCGACGGTGGCGCCGGGCTCCTCATCAAGCAATTCGGCCATGCGGCGGGCGGCGGCGCGGGCGGCGAGCCGGCGCGGTTCGAGCAGAACGATCTTGCCGGCACCCAGCCAGGACGCATCGAGCAGCGCCAGCGGCACCAGCGTTGTCTTGCCGGCGCCGGGCGGCGCCACCAGCACGGCGCTGTTGCCATGGCCGAGCGCTTCGCTCAGCGCCGGCAGCACGGCGGATACTGGAAGCTCCGGCAGGGGTTTTGTGATCATCGGTCCAGGAATGCGTTCGTCCAATCGTGGCAAGCGCGCTTACGTCCGCATATCAGCGGTCGCGGCCGTGGTGCAACTCATGGAACGGAGCCGGTTCAAAGCCGGGTGCGCGAAAACGGGTTCCAGCGCACCGTGCCCAGCCGCGCTTCCTCGCGCACCATGGTCAGCAGGCCGGCCCCACCGACGACCGCCAGGCCGACCAGCGACAGCCAGTCGGGGTATTCCTGGAAGAACAGCGCGCCGAGGATCACCGCCCAGACGATTTGCGAATAATGCGTCGGCGCGACCCGGTTGGCGGGTGCGTATTTCATGGCCAGCAGCTGCAACAGCTGGCCGCAGGCAGTGAAGGCACCCGCCATCACCAGCCACAGCAACTGTTTTCCGCTGGGAACGGTGAATGCGGTGGCAGCGGCACCGATGCCGTTGAACAGCAGACCATAGCCGATCAGCACGCCCAGCATGGTGGTGCGCTTTTCCTGCTGGGCCAGCGAACGCATCAGGATGACGCTGGTCGCGGCGAGGAATGCAACCCCGAAAGCGGCAAGGTGGCCGAGATTGAGTTCGCGAAAGCCCGGCCGCACCACCAGCATGACGCCGGCAAAACCGGCAACCACCGCCAGCCAGCGCCAGGGGCCGACCTTCTCCTTGAGGATCAGCGTGGAGAGGATGGTGACGCAGAGCGGCGCCAGGAAGATCAGCGCGTAGGACTCGGCCAGTGGAATTGTGGTGAAGGCGTAGACGCTGAGCACGCCGGACGCGATGCCGGCCCAGGCACGCGCCTGCACAGCCCAAGGCCTCTTGGTGCGCCAGAAATCACGCCAGCGCTCGTCCGCCGGGCGCGTGAAGAAGAGAAAACAGCCGGCAAACAGCGTCGTGAAGAAGCCGATCTCGAAGACCGTGAATTGTCCACCCAGGCTTTTGACAACGGCATCGCTGCCCGAATAGCTTGCGTAGGCGATCAGGGCGAGCAGAATTCCGTTCGTCACGTTGTTCCATTTCCGGGGAGAGAGTGGTTTGAAAATCCTGGCGCTCGGTGCGCATCCGGACGACATCGAGATCTTCATGTTCGGTACGATGGCCGCCTATGCCGCGCAAGGCGCAGAACTCACTTTTGCCATAGCCACGGATGGTGCCAAGGGCGGCAAGAGTGATCCCGTTGTTCTCGCTCGCGTCCGTCGCGAGGAAGCAACGGCCGCGGCCGCGCTGCTCGGGGCGGCGCTGCGCTTCCTCGACTTTCCCGACGGCGAGCTGGTGGCCGATGCAGCGCTGATCGGGGCGCTGAAAGCACTGATTCGCGAGACCGGACCAGATCTGGCGATCACGCATGCGCCCAACGACTATCATGCCGACCACCGCGCGCTGTCGGACGGCGTGCGCATCGCGGCGTCGTTCGGGGTTCCAGTGCTGCATGCCGACACGATGGGCGGCACCGGTTTTTCGCCGACGCACTATGTCGACATTTCCGCCCATGCCGAGATCAAGGCCAGGGCGATCCGCATGCATCAGTCGCAGGATCCCGACCGCTTCGTCGATGGCGCGCGAATGCAGAACCTTTTTCGCGCCGGCCAGTGCAACGGCGCGCAGGGCTCGTTGGCCGAAGCCTTCCGCTTCGAACCGACGTTCCCCTTCGCCGACATCCGCGAACTGCTGCCGCCGGCGCCGCCGATCCGGAAGGTCATGGTGAGCACCAAACGGGTCGACTGAGAGTCGGGAAGGCCCTTAGATCTGGTCGAGGTCGGCCCGCGCAGCTTCGACAATCCGCGCGGGCCCGGCCAGCGATCAGCACTTTTCCCAACGTTTTCAGACACCGGCATAGGCATGCTGCGGCGCAGCAACGAATTCGCTTGCCTTGTTTAGTAAAAATTGCATCACTAAACAAATTACTAAACATCTGCGGTGCTGTTGCGCCGCCATGTTTAGGCCCCTGAGGAGAGGGGTTGAAGGCTCTTGAAACCGTCATCCGGGCGCGTTTCGCAAATGGGAGGAAGGCATGAAATCGAGCTTGAAACTGGCGTTGGGACTGACCTCGGCGATTACAGCGTCGACAGCCGTCTCGAACGTCGCGCACGCTGAAGACCTGACGCTGTGCTGGGCCGCCTGGGACCCGGCAAACGCGCTTGTCGAACTGTCCAAGGATTTTACCAAGGAAACCGGCATCGGCATGAAATTCGAGTTCGTGCCGTGGACCAACTATGCCGACCGTTTCCTCAACGAGTTGAATTCGCACGGCAAGCTGTGCGACCTGATCATCGGCGACAGCCAGTGGATCGGCGGCGCCGCCGAGAACGGCCACTATGTCAAGCTGAACGACTTCTTCGACAAGGAGAAGATCAGCATGGACGACTTCGTGCCCGCAACCGTCGTCGGCTATTCGGAATGGCCGAAGAACACGCCGAACTACTGGGCGCTGCCGGCCATGGGCGACGTCGTCGGCTGGACCTATCGCAAGGACTGGTTCTCCAAGCCGGAGCTGCAGAAGGAATTCAAGGAGAAGTACGGCTGGGATCTCGGCCCGCCGACCACCTTCGACCAGCTGAAGCAGATCGCCGAGTTCTTCCAGAAGCGCGAGATCGACGGCAAGACCGTCTATGGCGCCTCGATCTACACCGAGCGCGGCTCGGAAGGCATCACCATGGGCGCCATGGACGTGCTCTACAGCTACGGCTTCCAGTACGAGAACCCCAAGAAGCCCTATGAAATGGAAGGCTTCGTCAATTCCGACAAATCGGTGAAGGGGCTGGAATTCTACAAGGCGCTCTATGATTGCTGCACGCCTCCGGGCGCCTCGAACAGCTATATGGGCGAAGGCGTCGATGCCTTCAAATCCGGCCAGGTGGCGATGCACATGAACTTCGCCTTCACGTGGCCGGGCCTACAGAAGGACGAGAATGTCGGCGGCGACAAGATCGGCTACTTCGTCAACCCGAAGGGTCCGGACGGCGAGCAGTTCGCCCAGCTCGGCGGCCAGGGCATCTCGGTGGTGTCCTATTCCGACAAGCAGGAATCGGCGCTGAAATACATCAAGTGGTTCGCCAACAAGGATGTGCAGGCCAAGTGGTGGTCGCTCGGCGGCTATTCCTGCCTCAACGCGGTGGTCAAGGATCCTAAGTTCCCGGCCAGCCAGCCCTACGCGCAGACCTTCCTCGACTCGATGGCCATCGTGAAGGACTTCTGGGCCGAGCCGAGCTACGCCCCGCTGCTGCAGGCCTCGCAGAAGCGTTTCCACGACTATGTCGTCGCCGGCCAGGGCTCGGCCAAGGATGCGCTGGACGGCCTGGTCAAGGACTGGACGCAGGTCTTCCAGGACGATGGCAAGATGTAACCCGGCTCCTCCCGAGCTAGGCCCAAGCGTCCCGTGCCGCTCTTGGCACGGGACGCAGTTCAGATAAATTCCATGACAGAGACGACCAAGTGACCGAAGCAGGACTCACCATGCTCAATCGGACCGCGGAGAACGTTGCCCGGGCGACCCCGGAACCGTTGGCCCGCAAAGTCCGGGGCATCAGCGACAAGGGCCTCGCCTGGCTGTTCATCTCGCCGACGATCCTGTTGCTGCTGGCCATCAACATCTTCCCGCTGTTCTGGGCGATCTATCTGTCGTTCACCAACTACCGCGCCAACCGCCCAAACGAGGTGGTGAAGAATCTCGGTTTCGCCAACTACCAGCGCATCCTCGGCGACAAGGATATCTGGATCGCCATGCAGACGACGGCGCATTTCGTGTTCTGGACCATCCTGTTGCAGACGCTGATCGGCTTCACGCTGGCCTGGCTGATCGACAGGAAGTTCCGTGGCCATGCCTTCTGGACGACGCTGATCCTGGTGCCGATGATGCTGTCGCCGGCGGTGGTCGGCAATTTCTGGCGCTTCCTCTACGAGCCACAGATCGGCCTGTTCGCCTACGCAATTTCCTTCGTCACGAGGATCCCGCCGACCGATATCCAGATGCTCTCCAACGTCTCGCTGGCGCCGTGGTCGATCATCATCGTCGACACCTGGATGTGGACGCCCTACGTGATGCTGATCTGCCTCGCGGGCTTACGCTCCATCCCCGAATACATCTATGAGGCGGCCGAGGTCGACCGCGCCTCCAACTGGCGGCAATTCTGGTCGATCACGCTGCCAATGGCGCTGCCCTTCATCATGCTGGCGGTGCTGTTTCGCGGCATCGAGAACTTCAAGATGTTCGACATGGTCAATCTGTTGACCGGCGGCGGGCCAGGTTCGACCACCGAGGTCGCCTCGATCACCCTGAAGCGGCAGGCTTTTGAGAGCTGGCGTACCGGCTACTCCTCGGCCTTCGCCATCATCCTGTTCGTTGCGGTGTTTGGTCTGGCCAACATCTACGTCAAGGCGCTCAACAAGGTGAAGCAGAGATGAGCCTGACCACAGCCCATTCGGTCGTCGCACCCTCGGCCAACTCGAAGCGCATCGCCGGCACGATCATCGTGCTCTACGCGCTGATTTCGATCGTGCCGCTGCTGTGGATCTTCGCCACCAGCTTCAAGACGCCGCCGGACTCGATCGCCTATCCGCCCAAGATCCTGTTCCAGCCGAGCCTCGAAGGCTACTGCAATCTGTTCACGACGCGGACGCGGCAGACGCCGGAATACATCAACTCGCTGGGTCCCGCGACGGGCTTCTGCGACGAGACCACGCGCAAGCGCAATATGGTGATCGCCGGCCCGTCCAACTTCCTGCCGCGCTTCGTCAATTCGCTGATCATCGCCTTCGGTTCGACCTTCTGCGCCGTGTTCCTCGGCACGCTGTCTGCCTATGGCTTCTCGCGCTTCAAGGTGCCGCTCGCCGACGACCTTTTGTTCTTCATCCTGTCGACGCGCTTCATGCCGCCGATCGCTGTCGCCATTCCGATCTACCTGATGTACCGCGAGCTCGGCCTGTCGGACACGGCGCTCGGCATGATCCTGCTCTACACGGCAGTCAACGTGTCGCTGGCTGTATGGCTGCTGAAAGGCTTCATCGACGAGATCCCGCGCGAATATGAGGAGGCGGCGATGATCGACGGCTATACGCGGCTGCAGGCCTTCTGGCGCACAGTGCTGCCGCAGGCGACGACCGGCATTGCCGCGACCGCGATCTTCTGCCTGATCTTCGCCTGGAACGAGTATGCCTTCGCGGCGCTTCTGACCTCCGGCACGGCGCAGACCGCGCCGCCCTTCATCCCGACCATCATCGGCGAGGGCGGCCAGGACTGGCCGGCGGTGGCAGCCGGCACGACGATCTTCCTGGTGCCGATCCTGGTTTTCACCATCCTGCTTCGCAAGCAATTGCTGCGCGGCATCACCTTCGGCGCGGTGCGCAAATGAGCATGACCAAACACGGTAAACGCAAATCGCGGTGGCCGGTCTGGGCCAGGCGCGGCCTGATGGAAAACATCGCGACGGCGCTGATCGCCATCGGCTTCCTGATGCTGTTCCAGCCCTTCGCGCTGTCGCTCTATACCTATTCCTTCATCACCATGCTTGCCGGCACCGTGATGTTCATCATCGTCTCTAAGTTCCCGGAATAATCATGGCCGAAATCCGCGTCCAGCACCTGAGAAAGGCCTTCGGCGATTTCGTTGCCGTGCAGGATTCCAACTTCGTCGTCGAGGATGGCGAATTCTTCGTCATGCTCGGACCATCGGGCTGCGGCAAGACGACGACCTTGCGCATGATCGCGGGGCTCGAGCTGCCGACCGGCGGCCAGATCCTGCTCGGCGGCGACGATGTCACCATGCTGCGGGCACGCGAGCGCGACATTGCCTTCGTCTTCCAGCTGTTTGCGCTCTATCCGCACATGAATGTGCGCAAGAACATCGGCTTCCCGCTGTTGGCGCAAGGCATGCCTTCGGCCGAGATCCGCACGCGGGTCGAGGAAACGGCGAAGCTGCTGCGCATCGACCATCTGCTCAACAAATCCGTCTCCGGCCTTGCCGGCGGTGACCGCCAGCGCGTCGCGCTCGGCCGCGCCATCGTGCGCCGGCCAAAATGCTTCCTGATGGACGAGCCGCTCGGCACGCTCGACACCGAATTCCGCGATCTGATGGTCCATGAGCTGCGCGAGCTGCACAACCGCATCCACGCCACGACAGTCTATGTCACGCACGACCAGATGGAAGCGATGTCGATGGCCGACAAGATCGCGGTGATGAACCATGGCGTCATCGAACAGTTCGGAAGCCCACGCGAAATCTACGACCGCCCGGCGACCATGTTCGTCGCCGACTTCATCGGCTCACCGCCGATGAACTTTTTGGGCTTTGGCGGCGGGGTCGCCAAGGGCGCGAAGGAGATCGTCGTGCAAGGCGCAAAGGTGGCGGTGCCGGAGGTGCGTGAGGATATCGCACCTAGCGAGATGGCGCTTGGTATCAGGCCCGAACACATCCGCTTCGACGACAGCTCCAAGCTGCGCGGCGCCATCTACGGCGCCGAATATCTCGGCACTACGCAGATCGTCGCGGTCGAGACGGCGGACGGCATCATCAAGGCACGCGTGCCGGCCGAAATCCGGCTCTCCACCGGCGACCATGTCGGCCTGACGCTGAGCAGCGCACGGCTGTCCCTGTTCGAGAAGGGATCCGGCCGCGCGGTGAGAACCGCGATCCACGATGTGGCCTCGGAACGGAGGGCCCAGCATGGCTGATGTGCGCATCAAGAACGTGACCAAGAGTTTTGGCGACCATGTCGCCGTCAACGGTCTCGACCTGCATATATCAGATGGTGAATTCGTCGTGCTGCTCGGGCCGACCGGGGCCGGCAAGACGACGACGCTGCGGCTCATTGCCGGTTTGGAACGGCCGGATGCCGGCATGATCGAGATCGGCGGCCACAATGCCACGACACTGTCGCCGGCCGAACGCGACACGGCCTTCGTCTTCCAGCAATATTCGCTCTATCCGCATCTGTCGGTGTTCGACAATCTCGCCTTCCCGCTGCGCTCGCCGGCCCGGAAAATGCCGGAAGACCAGATCCGCCGCCGGGTCGAGGAGGTGGCGAAGATGGTGCGCATCCATCACAAGCTCGCCAACCGCTCGACCAAGCTTTCGGGCGGCGAAATGCAGCGCGTCGCCATCGGCCGCGCGCTGGTACGCAAGCCGTCGATCTATCTGATGGACGAGCCGCTGTCTTCGCTCGATGCCAAATTGCGGGCGGATCTGCGGCTCGAGCTGAAACGCATCCAGACTGAGCTCGGCGCCACCATGCTCTACGTCACCCACGACCAGATCGAGGCGATGACGATGGCAGATCGCATCGGCATCCTCGCGGAGGGCGTGCTGGTGCAGATCGGCTCGCCGCGCACCATCTATTCCGAGCCGGCAAACCTGCATGTCGCGGCAAGGCTCGGCCAGCCGGCGATCAATCTTCTGCCGACCGGGCTGCTGCCCGATGGCGGCGCCCCGGCCGGAACCAAAACGATCGGCGCACGCACCGAACATCTGACGATCGCGAAGGCGGCGAATGGCCATGCCGACGGCGTCGTCGACTGGGTCGAGCATCTCGGCGACCAGAACCACCTGCATGTGACGGTGGGTTCAAAGAAACTCGTGACGCTGACCGATCCGGACACGGATCTGGCGCAGGGCGACAGGGTGGCGATCCGCTACCGGTCGCCGCTGTATTTCGGCGCCGACGGACAAAGGCTGATGTGAATGGTTTCGATGTTTCCCTGCTAAGGGGCGACACCGGCTTCTGATTGACGATTGCGGATACGGGACTGGACGAATTCGATGAAGCACTTTTTCAATCGCAGGGAAACGATCGTCACCGAGGCGCTGGATGGCCTGTTGCGGACCATTGGCTCGAGCGATCTCGCGCGTCTGGACGGCTATCCCGAGATCAAGGTCATCCTGCGCGCCGACTGGGACAAGACGAAAGTCGGCGTCGTCTCGGGCGGCGGCGCCGGGCACGAACCGTCGCACGCCGGCTTCGTCGGCAAGGGCATGCTGACGGCGGCGGTTTCGGGCGAGATCTTTGCCTCGCCGAGCGTCGAAGCCGTGCTGGCGGCGATTCGCGCGGTCACCGGGCCGGCCGGCTGCCTCCTCATCGTGAAGAATTACACCGGCGACCGTCTCAATTTCGGCCTGGCCGCCGAGAAGGCGCGCGCCGAAGGGTTTCGTGTCGAGATGGTGATCGTCGCAGACGACATCGCACTCCCAGAAATTGCCCAGCCGCGCGGTGTTGCCGGCACCTTGTTCGTGCACAAGATATCAGGCCACCTGTCGGAGACCGGCCATGATCTGGCAGCCGTTGCCGCAGCCGCTCGCGCGGCGGCGAAGGATATCGTTTCGCTCGGCATGTCGCTGTCGTCCTGCTCGATCCCCGGCCAGCCGCACGAAGACAGGTTTGGCGAGAACGATGGCGAGCTCGGCCTCGGCATTCATGGCGAGCCGGGCGTCGAGCGGATTGCGGTGCAAAGCGCCAACAGGCTGGTGGCGATCATGGCGGAGCGCCTCTTGGCACGGCTCGACCTTTCAGCCGACCATGCCCTGCTGATCAACAATCTCGGTTCGGTGCCGCCGCTCGAAATGTCTGTTATCGCCAACGCGGTGCTTGCCTCGCCGCTGGCCAAAACCATCAAGCTGACGATCGGCCCGGGTCCACTAATGACGGCGCTTAACATGAACGGCTTCTCGCTGTCGCTGATCCGGCTCGACGCCGCCCGCGAGACAGCCCTGTTGGCGCCGGTTGGCCCGCATGCCTGGATGCCGGCAAAGCCCGTTGTGCCACCTTCCGTCGTGCCGATGGCGAAAGCGGCCGGACAAAGCGCGGCACGCAAGCCCAGTCAAGATGCCCGCACCAGGCGTCTTGTCGTCACCGTATGCGAAAGGCTGATCGCGCTCGAAGCCACTTTGAACGGGCTCGACGCCAAGGCGGGCGACGGCGACACCGGCTCGACGGTGGCGACCGGCGCGCGCAGTATTCTCGAGCGGCTTGATACGCTGCCGCTTGCCGAACCTGCAGCGACCCTTGGCGCGATAGGCGACATTCTGAGCGCGTCGATGGGCGGCTCCAGCGGCGTGCTGCTGTCGATCTTCTTCACGGCTGCGGCGCAGGCTCTGGACAGCGGAGCGAACCTGGCCAGGGCGCTGGTTGCCGGCCTTGAGCGAATGACTTTCTATGGCGGCGCGAGCATCGGCGATCGCACCATGGTCGATGCCCTGGAGCCAGCCCTCAAGGCGCTCGACGCCAACGGCCTGGAGGGAGCGGCGGCGGCGGCTCGACGCGGTGCCGAGGCCACCGGCGCCATGGAGAAGGCGAAAGCCGGACGGTCCGCCTATGTCGGCAGCAAATTGCAGGGTGTGGTCGACCCCGGCGCCTATGCGGTGGCCGAGGTCTTCGCGGCCGCCGCCGCGCTGCATGAAGCGGCCTGACGCATGCTCCAGTTGTCGAATGAGCGTTCTTTCGATACTGCCGGCGGGGTGGAAACCGGGAATTTGGCTAATATGGCGGCGTTGAACCTTGCCGGGCTGATTACAGCTGCCGCGGATGTGGTTGCCGCTCATGCCGAAGAGTTGACGGCGCTCGACCAGGCTATCGGCGACGGCGATCACGGGCTAAACATGAAGCGCGGCTTCGAGGCCGTGCGGGCCGAAGCCGGGGCGTTTTCGGCCAAGCCGCTGCCCGAAGCCCTGAAGGCGATCGGCACCAAGCTGGTGATGACGGTCGGTGGCGCTTCCGGCCCGCTGTTCGGCACCCTGTTCCTGGCGCTCGGCAAGGAGATTTCGGCGGAGCCCGATCGCGCCAATCTGACGGCTGCTTTCGGCAAGGCCATCGAAGCGGTGGCCGCGCGTGGCAAGTCGCAGGCTGGACAAAAGACCATGCTCGACGTGCTGCAGCCGGTGCATGACGCGTTGCTGCAGGGAAAGACGGCGCCGGAAATCGCCGATATCGCCGACGCGGCGGCCGAGGCGACCGTGCCGATGAAAGCACTGCGCGGCCGTGCGTCGTTCCTCGGCGACCGTTCGATCGGCCACATGGATGCCGGCGCACGTTCGACCGCGCTTCTTGTGCGGACTGTGGCGCAAACCATCGGGGAAAGTGCATGAGCAATGTCGGCATCGTCATCGTTTCGCATTCGCCGCTGGTCGCCGAGGGCACGGCCGACATGGTGCGGCAGATGGTGGGCGACGAAGTGCCACTTGCATGGTGCGGCGGAAACGGCCATGGCGGGCTTGGCACCAATGTCGAGGCGATCATGGGCGCCATCGACAAGGCCTGGTCTGAAGCCGGTGTCGCCATACTGGTAGACCTCGGCGGCGCCGAGACCAACAGCGAAATGGCGGTGGAAATGATTGGCGAGCCCCGATCGCACAAGATCATCGTCTGCAACGCGCCGATCGTCGAAGGCGCGGTGATGGCGGCAACCGAGGCCTCCGGCGGCGCCTCGCTCAGGGAAGTGGTGGCGACGGCGCATGAATTGTCGCCGTCGTGAACGAACGGGAACGTTGAAGACATGTCCGCATCCGCCGAAGCGACCGTTGTGATCACCCACGATGTGGGCCTGCACGCGCGTCCTTCGGTGAAGTTCACCAAGCTGGCCAAGACCTTTGCCGCCGAGGTGGAAATCGCGCTTGCCGCCAACGGACCATGGTTCGACGCCAAGAGCATCGTCAAGGTGATGGCGGCCAAGGCGCCGAAAGGTACGGTGCTGCACATCAGGGCCAGCGGCGACGGCGCCAACGATGCCGTCGACGCGCTGGTCGAGCTGGTGCGGCGCGATTTCGACGAAGGCGCGGACCATGTCCGGACCGCTTAGGCTGCAAGGCATTTCGGCCTCGGCCGGCTATGCCGAGGGGCCGCTGTTCGATCTCGACCAGACTGTCGTATCCTATGTCGGCAAAGAAACAGCCGACGACGAAAAGGCCGCGCTCGAAACCGCAATCGCCACCGCGACGGGCCGTCTCACCGTATTGATTGAGATGGCCGTGGGCGATGCCGCCGACATTCTCGAGTTCCAGATCGCCATGCTGGGGGATAATGCGCTGAGCAGCCCGGCCTTTGCCGCGATCCGCACCGGCCTGCCAGCCGACAAGGCGTGGCGGCAGGCGCTCGATGCCGAAATTGCCGGCTACGATGCTTCGGACCAGGATTACTTTCGCGCACGTGCCGCCGACATCCGCGACATCAGGGACCAGGTGCTGCGGGCGCTGTCCGAAGATAGCGACGTCCAGGCGCCACCCGGTGCCATCCTCTATGGCGAGGACATCGCGCCGACGCGCTTTTTCGAAACCGACTGGAGTTGTGGTGGAGGCATCGCGCTGAAGGCGGGCAGCACGGCGAGCCACGTCGCGATGCTGGCGCGTTCGCGCGGCGTGCCGATGGTTGTCGGGTTGGGCGCTTCGCTGGCTCATCTAGCCGGCACAGCGCTGCTCGACGCCGAACATGGCGGCATCGTGCTGTCCCCCTCCAAGGTCGAAATCGCTGCCTTTCGCCAATCCTCCTCATCTTTCTCGGCGCGCCGCGACCGGGCTGGAACGTTCCTGGCGCGGCCGGCGGTGACCAAGGCCGGCACGATGGTGCGCGTGCAGGTCAACATCGCCGACCCGTCCGACGTCGATGGCATCGACATAGCGACCTGCGACGGTGTCGGGCTGATGCGTACCGAATTCCTGTTCGGCAAGACGCTGCCGGATGAGGAGACGCAGTATCGCGCCTATCGCAAGGTGCTGGAGTGGGCCGGCGAGAAACCGGTGACGATCCGCACCGTCGATGCCGGCGGCGACAAGCCGGTGCCGGGCTTCACGGTCGCGGAAGGCAATCCGTTCCTCGGCCTGCGCGGGATCAGGCTGTCGCTGGCAAGACCGGAGGTGTTTCGTGTACAGATCCGGGCGCTGCTGCGCGCCGCCGTCTCCGGCAGTCTGAAAGTGATGTTTCCGATGATCGCCGTTGTGGAGGAATACAGACAGGCGGCGGCGATGTTCGCCGAGGAGCAGGCGGTGCTTGCCACGCGCGGCATCGTTCACAAGATGCCGCCGCTTGGCATCATGGTCGAGGTGCCTTCGGCGGCGATCGTGCCGGAAGCCTTTGCCGAGGCCGCCTTCTTCTCGATCGGCTCCAATGACCTCACCCAGTATGTCATGGCGGCCGCCCGCGACAACGCTGCCGTGGCCCATCTCAATTCGGTCCGTCATCCGGCTGTGCTGCGGCTGATCGCTGCCGTGACCGCGTTTGGCCAGCGGGAAGAGATCCCGGTCAGCCTGTGCGGCGATGCCGGCGGCGATCCAGCCTCGATCCCGTCACTGCTCGAGGCCGGCCTGCGTGATCTTTCCGTCGCGCCGGCGCAACTCGCCATGGCCAAGGCGGCCATCGCGGACATTTCCGTTTAGGCGCGGCTGGCATGGTCGACAGGACACCCGAACCCGGTTCCGAAGAGGCGATCCGCGCCTACAAGATGATCCTGTCGCACGTCATCGACCAGCGCCCATCCGGCATGCGCCAGCGCCTGGCCGATGCGCTCGGCAAGCACCGCAGCTTCGTCACGCAGATTTCCAGCCCGGCCTATTCGATCCCGATTCCGTCAAAACATTTGCCGGCTATCTTTTCGGTGTGCCATTTCAGCCCGGCCGAGCGCGACCAGTTTCTCGCTGCCTATCACCAGGCGCATCCAGGCAAGATGTCGATCGCATCAGGCATGCGCAAGACGCGGCATGTCTCGCTGATCGTGCCGGATTTCGGCGACGACAAACAGAACGCCGCGCTCGACAGGGCGGTGAACGACTTCATCCAGAAGATCACCAGCATAACCGGCAAGGGTGGCTGACCCTTTGGAGTTTGTACGCAATTCCGGATGGAAAACCGTTACACACTTTTCCTGGAATTGCTTCGATGTCAGGCCTATTTCGGGAGGAGACGGCCGTGAAGAAATTTATGAACTCGGTGGACACGGTGCTGACCGAGAGCCTCGACGGTTTCGTGGCCGCCCATGCCGACATCCTCGTGCTTGGCGACGAGCACAAATTCATCCGCCGCAAGACCTTACGGCCGGGCAAGGTGGCGCTGATCTCCGGCGGCGGCTCCGGTCACGAGCCGCTGCATGGCGGCTTTGTCGGCCACGGCATGCTGGATGCCGCCTGCCCCGGCCAGGTCTTCACCTCGCCGACGCCGGACCAGATGCTGGCAGCGGCGGAAGCCGTCGACACCGGGGCCGGCAGCCTGTTCATCGTCAAGAACTATGAGGGCGACGTGATGAATTTCGACATGGCGGCCGAGATGTCAGAAGGCGTCCAGCAGATTGTGACCAATGACGATGTCGCCGTCGAGAATTCTTCCTATACGACGGGCCGGCGCGGCGTCGCCGGAACGCTGGTGGTGGAAAAGATCGTCGGCGCGGCGGCAGAACATGGCCTGGCGCTGGCGCCTTTGAAGGCGCTGGGCGACCGCGTCAACACGGCTACCCGCTCGATGGGCGTGGCGCTGACCAGTTGTACCGTGCCGGCGGCGGGCAAGCCGACTTTCGACATCGGCGACGGCGAGATGGAGTTCGGCGTCGGCATCCATGGCGAGCCCGGCCGCCGACGCGACACGTTGAAAAGCGCCGATGCTATCGCGCAGGAGATCTGCGCCGCGATCCTGGGCGATCTCGGCGACAAGGCAAAAGGCCCGGCACTGCTGTTCGTCAATGGCTTCGGCGGCACGCCGCTGATGGAACTCTATCTGATGTACAACAGCGCGCGGGCGATTTTCGAGAAACATGGCGTGACGGTGACCCGTTCACTGGTCGGCTCCTATGTCACCTCGCTCGACATGGCCGGCTGCTCGATCACGCTGACCATGCTCGACGAGGAGACGACCGCATTCTGGGACGCGCCGGTACACACGGCGGCGCTACGCTGGGGCATGTAAAGCTGGCTTACGCACGGCTTTTCTGTAACCATCCCAGACAATCCCTTATCCGAAACATTGTCCGGGTTGATGCTGCCATCTCTCACTGCCGCCGAAGAAAGATTGCTGCTGCGCTCTGCCGATCCCGAGGCGGCGCCAGTCGGGGAAGATTTGTCGGCAAAGACCTTGTCGGCGCTGCTCGACAATGCCGAATTTCACGGCATCCTGCCGATCATGCTGCGCAAGCTGCAGGAGCGCGGCGACGCGCAGCTGCCGAGGGACGCAGGGCTGCGGGACAGACTGGAAGATCTGCGCCAGAAAGCAACGATCGCCACCGGGCAGTCGATGCTGCTGCAGTACCATGGCGACCGCATCATGAAGGGACTGGCCGCGGACAATGTTCCGGCGCGGATCGTCAAGGGGCCGGTCTTCGCGCGAAAACTCTACCGCAACGTCGCCGACAGGCCGTTCACCGACATCGACATCCTCGTCGAGCCGGCTAACCTGGCGCGGGCGAACCGGGTGATCGCGGCATGCGGCTTCGAGCTTGGCAGCAACGAGGCCGAATCCTACGAACTGCAGGAGTTCAAATGGCTCGAAAAGGAGAATTCGAGCCTGCTGGTCGAGCTGCATGGCGACCTCGTGCATGACACCGGCATGCGGCGGCGCCTGTCGCTGGGGTTCCGGGAGTTGCGCGCCATCGACGGCGAGGCGACAGATACGCCCGCGGCACTTCTGACGATCGCCATCGTGCACGCCGCCGGCGGCCACAAATTCCACCGGCTGCAGCTTTGCATCGACGTGCTGCAAGGCGTGCGGGCGCTGCAGTCACCCGAAGCGGAAGCACGCCTGTTCGACGCTGCCCGCATGACCGGCATCGAGCTCGAACTGGCTGTTGTGCTCAATGTGACCGGCCAACTGTTCGAGGAGAGCCGCGCACTTGAGCTCGCCGGCCGGAT
Source organism: Mesorhizobium loti (assembly GCF_003148495.1). GTDB lineage: Bacteria > Pseudomonadota > Alphaproteobacteria > Rhizobiales > Rhizobiaceae > Mesorhizobium > Mesorhizobium loti. The sequence goes on along the minus strand of NZ_QGGH01000004.1, from coordinate 201,972 downwards.
CAAGCCCGATCTCTCGATACGGCTGGCCAGACGGTTGATCACCACGAACACGCTGCTCGGCGTCAATTCCAGGGACAAGCTTGGTTCGCGCCTGCGCCGCGACGCCTTCCGGTGGATCCAGAGATTGGCCAAGGCCAGGCCGCAGGTTGCATGACTTGACTTCAATCCAGAGCGGCGCGGATCAGCGCCGCCGCGTCGGCCGGGCGCGCGCCCACCTCCAACCGGAATGTCGGCACCGAATTGACCAGCCCGGCGATGGTCGCCAACCTGCGTTTTTGCATCGGCAGCAGTCCCGTCATGCCCGTGCGGACATTGTCCACTGCCAGCGCCACCATTGCGTCGGTCCTGGCCATGGCGACGAGCCCTGTCTGGCTGTCGGCGGAGCGTGCCAGGTGCAGAAGGGCCGCCACCGGCCGGGCGGACGCGTTTTCGACCCGCATGATCCCTGCCAGCTTTTCAAGCGAGACGGGCTGCTCGCCGTTGCGATCCCAGGTCTGGCCAAGGCATGGAGCCACCCGCGGGATCATCTGCGCAGTCTTCTGATGGATCTTGACGGCGCGCGGCAAACCCCAGGCCACGACCTTGCCCGAAGCGACATTCACGATCATGGCATCGTCGGAGCAGAGGCCAAAGCCTTGTGTTGCCAGCGCCAGCGACGTCGTGGTCTTGCCGGTGCCGCTCGGGGCATGGATCAGCACCACCGCGTCGCTGTCCGGCAACGTCAGGCCCGCGGTGTGCAGCATATGCTGGCCACCGGCGTCGAGCGCGGCGTCGAGGACCAGCATCGACGGCGTCCAGGCGGCTTTCGCACCGGGGCGGACCCGGAGTTCGGCCGAACCCTCCCCGCCATTGATCGCAACGGTCTGACGCCCGGGAAAGACGAGATGGATGGTGCCGCCGTCCTCGATCATCCGGCAGGAGCCATCCTCCGGTACATCGCCATCGAAGACGAGCGATCCGTGGGGTGTCTCGTCCAGGGTCTCTGTTTCGGTGATGCCAAGACGAAAGTCCGGCTCAACCGGTTCCGCGATACGCAAGCCGGCCAGCATCCTGTCGAATTCCCGCCATAGCTCGGGGCGCTCGGCTGATATGCCGAGGATCTGGCCGTTGAGGCCATAGCACGCTGAAGGTCTGGTCAAGCGGGGCGCACCTTTGTGGCATCGGCATGGTGACGGTAGATCTCGACCATGCCGGGAAGGCTGTCGCTGACCACCGGCCTGCCATCGAGGCAGACCCAGCAATGCGCCGACATGCGTGGCGCCTGCATCGACTTCGGGTCGACGCCGAAGCGCAGGTCCGGGTCGAAACCAGCAAGGCGCAGGAAACGATGACCGAGCAGCCCCTCTCTCAGGCACCTGCGGTCGCGCATCAGCCAGGGATGACGCACGGTGCGGTTGAGGGCGGCGACGATGTAGGGGGACGGCAAGCCGCGATAGGGCGTCGACGAGGTGAGTGGCGCCCATTTGAGCACGTCCTCGAAGCTGCGGTTGGCGACCAGGACCGGCATCAGCCGCGCGCTTGCCCAGAGATGGCAGCGAAACAAAGCGCGCAGGAGAGGACCGTCGGCCATCAGGCGATACCTTTAGCCATCAAGCACCTGGCGTGGCGAGGATACCTTCCGAGACCAGATCCGTGGCCAGTGCCGCGATGTCCTGGTCGAGCGTGCTCTTGTCGACCTCGAACTCCTGGCAAAGCAGGTCGACGATCTGGTCGAGGTTGCGCGCGCCGTCCACCTTGTCAAGAAAGGCTTCGGTCGTGCCGTTGCATGTGTAAAGCTGGCCGCTGCGCGCCAAAAGCACGACGGCGCCATCGCCGACATGCTGGACCGAAGCGTCTTCCGCCAACCGCAGAACCGTTCCAGAGGCAATTTCCATCACGAACCCCACCAAGCCATGCAAAAACCCGGAATGCAGATAGCGCGGTGAGGGAACGCTGTCTATCAGCCGATCATGGGGACCGGCGGCAGGCTCGTGCGGCGATGCGTTCCGATACGCCCTCGCCAAGTCGCGAAAAACGGCACGGCTGCCTGTTCCCGGACGGAATCGTCCCAGAAATAGTCGTCAATGCGAGGAGGCAAGCAACTGAACCGGCCGGCTGGGCCGTTGCTTTTCTTCCCTAGAGTAAGGTAAAACCTGCCTGGGTGTTGGGGAGATAGCGTATGCGTTACAATTGGGAACGGGCTCCGACGAGCTTCGAACGTCACAGAAAAGCGCTGGCGACAGCTATTTTGATCGCTGGCGGCATTGGCCTCATGCTTGTGGCCCTGCCGATCTAGACAAGCTGCAGATCGAACCGATGCTGGCTGTCAGGGCGCCTGGCGTGACCCTGTCAGCGCGGCTGCCCGGTGACGGCAAGGAAGCAGCGATCGCGCCCCTCGAAACCTTGGCTGAACCGCTGCACCAGCACGACAATCACCGCCGGCTTGCCGGCCGGGGTGAATTCGTAGGATTCCGACAGGCTGTAGGAGGTCGGGCCGTTTATCGAGCCCGGCACAGCCTGTCTTCGTGCTACCCCTGCCCTTGCAGCGTCAGCCGAAAGCCGAGCGCCTTGCCGGATGTAACGCCTTTTAGCGTCGCATCGAAACTTGCCGAACAATCACTCGTCCTGGCGTGCATTTGCGGCCAGGGTTAGAGCGCGCTATCTGGAGGGAAGAAAATCATTCCTGGGGAGGGAACGGATGGCTTCACGCTATCACGAAGTCTATGACGGCTGGAAACGCGACCCGGAACAGTTCTGGGCGGACGCGGCCGGCGCCATCGACTGGTATTCGCCCTGGAACAAGGTGTTCGATACCACGGCCGGTGTCTATGGCCGCTGGTTTACCGGCGCCACCTGCAACACCTGCTACAATGCCATCGACCGCCACGTCGCCGGCGGGCGCGCCGACCAGATCGCGCTGATCCATGACAGCGCCATCACCGGAGCGGTCAGGAAATTCACCTATGCCGAACTCAAGCGCGAGGTGGTTGCACTCACCTCGGTGCTGAAGAACCGCGGCATTCGCAAGGGCGACCGCGTCATCATCTACATGCCGATGGTGGCCGAGGCCGCCATCGCCATGCTGGCTTGCGCCCGCATCGGCGCCGTGCATTCGGTGGTCTTCGGCGGCTTTGCCTCGCATGAGCTTGCCACCCGCATCGACGACGCCAAGCCGAAGCTGATCATTTCCGCATCCTGCGGCCTGGAGCCGGGCCGCGTCGTTGCCTACAAGCCACTGCTCGACAAGGCGATCGAGATCTCCCGCCACAAGCCGGACGCCTGCCTGATCCTGCAACGCGACCAGTTGCGCTGCGAACTGAAGGAGCATTTCGACATCGACTACGCCGATGCCGTCGCCCGTGAACGGGCGGCCGGCGCCAATGTCGACTGCGTGCCGGTGCTTGCCACCGACCCGCTCTACATCATCTACACATCGGGCACGACCGGCCAGCCCAAGGGCATCGTGCGCGACAATGGCGGCCACATGGTCGCGCTGAAATGGACGATGGAAAACGAGTTCGGCGTCAAGCCGGGCGAGGTGTTCTGGGCGGCATCCGATGTCGGCTGGGTGGTCGGCCATTCCTACATCGTCTACGGGCCGCTGCTGCATGGCTGCACCAGCATCCTGTTCGAGGGCAAGCCTGTTGGCACGCCCGATGCCGGCACCTATTGGCGGGTGATATCGGAGCATGGCGTCGTCGCCCTGTTCACCGCACCGACCGCGTTCCGCGCCATCAAGGGGCAGGACCCGCAAGGCGAGTTCATCCCGAAATACGATCTGTCGAGATTCCGCACGCTGTTCCTCGCCGGCGAGCGCGCCGACCCGGAAACCATCAAATGGGCGGAGCAGAAGCTTGATGTGCCGGTGGTCGACCATTGGTGGCAGACAGAGACCGGCTCGCCGATGACGATCAATCCCGCCGGCCTTGGCCTGCTACCGGTGAAATACGGCTCGCCCGGCGTGCCGATGCCCGGCTACGACATCCGCGTGCTCGACGATGCCGGCCACGAAGTGCCGCGCGGCGCGCTGGGCAATGTGGTGGTCAAGCTGCCGCTGCCGGCCGGCTGCCTGCCGACGCTGTGGAATGCCGATGCGCGGTTCCGCCAAGCCTATCTCGACGAGTTCCCCGGCTTCTACAAAACGGCGGATGCCGGCATGGTCGACGAGGACGGCTATCTCTACGTCATGGCCCGCACCGACGACATCATCAATGTCGCCGGGCACCGGCTGTCGACCGGCGCCATGGAGGAGGTGCTTTCAGCCCATCCCGATGTCGCCGAATGCGCGGTCATCGGCATTGCCGACGCCATGAAGGGCCAGGTTCCGCTTGGCTTCGTGGTGCTGAATGCGGGTGTAACGCGCGACGTCGGCCTGATCGAGAACGAAGTGGTCGGCCTGGTGCGCGAACGCATCGGCCCGGTCGCCGCCTTCAAGATGGTGGTGACGATCAAGCGCCTGCCCAAGACGCGGTCGGGCAAGATCCTGCGCGGCACCATGCAGAAGATCGCCGACAAGGAAGAATGGGCCATGCCGGCGACGATCGACGATCCGATCATCCTCGACGAGATCACCGCGGCCCTGAAGGAGCGCGGAATCGGCCTTTGAGCCGCTGAAGGATTTGGCTTGCCGAGGCGGCTTTTCGGATCGACGAGCAATCTTTTATTGTGCAACGCAGCAATGCACCCTACAGTCTTTCGCGGGGGGCCATCGACAAGGTCGCATGGCTCAGCAGAAGATTACATTTGGCGGCGTCGACATCCTGCGGTTTCTCGCCGCCGTCATGGTCATGGTCTACCACTATGGCTTCTGGGTGTGGGCGTATCCGGACGGCGTTTCGGCGCGCGCCACGGGCGGCGTTCCTCCGCAGCCGGCAATAGGCGCCTGGGTCGAATCCGGCTGGGTCGGCGTCCAGATTTTCTTCGTCATCAGCGGCTTCGTCATCGCCTTCAGCGCCGAAAGGTCGACGCCCTTACGGTTTTTCGAAGCAAGGGTGAAACGGCTGGCGCCGGCGGTGTGGATCTGTGCACCGGTCACCGCTGTCGTGCTTTTGATCGTCGGCCTCAGCTGGCCGACAGATGCCGTCATTAGGCTCGTCCGCACCGGCCTGTTCGCCCCCTATGCGCCGTGGGTGGACAGCGTCTACTGGACGCTCGGCATCGAGATCGCCTTCTATGCCATCGTCTGGATCCTGCTCAGGCTTGGCCGCTTCCATCAGATGGAAATGGTGGCCATCGCCATCGGTTTGGTCAGCACGCTGTTCTGGTGCCTGTATTACCCGCTCGACTGGGCCGATCTCGCCGAAACACGCACGCTCGACCTGCTTCTGGTGCATCATGGTGTTTTCTTCGCGACCGGCGTCATGCTGTGGCTGATGCGCTTCAAGGCGATGACGGCCGCTCGCCTTGCCTTCTGCGCCCTGTTCCTGGGCGGCGGCGTGCTGCAGATCGCCAGTTCGGTCGACGTTCATATCCTGAAGGTGGGGCGAGAGATGCCGTTCGCGCCGCCGATCCTCATCTTCCTCATCGCCATTGCCTTGATGGCGTGGTCGCTGCGGCTCGACCTGTCCTGGAGCGGCTGGCGCCGGATCGGCCTGATGACCTATCCGCTCTACCTTCTCCACGATGTCGTCGGCGCGGCCCTGCTCGGCGTCCTGGTCCGCGCTGGGCTGCCGCATCTCGTCTCGATGGTGGTCGTCGGCGCGACGATGATCGCGGCAAGCTGGCTGGTGGCGACCGAGGCCGAGCCACGCATCCGGCTGCTGCTCGACCACACCGTTTTCCGCTATCGGCTCAAGGCGGCGTAGCCGCGCCTTGTTGACCAAATGGGGGTTAATCAGTGGGCACTTCGGTGCCCAGTTTGCGCAGGAGCTGTACTGTCCAGCCGCAAGGTTCCGAGGCCTGGATCGTGGGCCAGTTTGAAATTCAGCCGGAGGACGTCGATGGTTCGCGGCCGGTACAAAAAGCAAGGGACTGATTGATGCTGATTGTCAGGATGGCGGAACTGGAAATCGATCCTGACCAGATCGACAGCTATAAAAACCTGCTTGCCGAAGAGATCGAGGCCTCCGTGCGAATCGAGCCGGGTGTGCTTTTCCTTCATGCCTTGTCGGAAAAAGACGCCCCTGAAAAGGTCCGCGTGATCGAATGCTACGCTGATCAGACGGCCTACGAAATCCATCTGACCACCCCGCATTTTCTCAAATACAAGACGCAAACGGCGCATATGGTGCGGTCACTTCGGCTCATCGAAACCGACCCGATCACGCTGGCAGCGAAGCCCGGTCAGATCTCAAACTGACCCACCACCGAGACCGGCTCGACATCGCCGTTCATCCAGAGCGGTGGACTCCGTCTCAACGCGATGCGTTTTCGAAAGGACCTGTTTGGGCAATGGCCGATATCAGACCGGCGCCTTGCCGCGCACTTCCGACTTTTCCAGATAATAGCTCGAGTATTTGTCGAAGAATTTCTCGGAGCCGCCGAACGATCCGTACTTGGCCAGCTTCTTCAGATCGACCTTGTTCAGCACCGCGCCGACGATCTTGTTGGCGACATAGGGTTCGGATTCCAGCATCGACCTGACCATCGCGCGCGGCGTGCGTCCCCATTCGGTGACCAGCACAAAACCGTCGACCAGTGGTGCGAAGGCCTTGGCGTCGACCACCGGTCCGAGTGGCGGCAGATCGACGACGATGTATTCGAACGTCTCCTTGGCATTCTCGATGAAGCGCCGCATGCCGGCCGAGGAGAGAAGTTCGCTGGTATGCGAGAAGTGGCCGCGCAGCACCGCCGGGATGATCGCCAGCTTCGTCTGCCGGTCGATCTTGCCGACGGACTGCCAGGTCTGGCCGTTGACCACCGCTTCCATCAAGCCTTGCTCGGCTTCCATGCCAAGGCCGCGGCTGAGGCCGGGGTTGCGCAGATCACCGTCGATCAGCAGCGTCTTGGCGCCGTTGGCGGCAAGCAGGCCGGCGAGATTGGCCGCGACCGTCGACTTGCCCTCGCCGGGAAGCACCGAGATGATGCCGATAACACGGCTGCCTTGCCCCTCCAACACGACGTCGAAGGCGATCTTGGCGCTGCGCAGCGTTTCGGAGAACATCGAGGCAGGCGAATCGATGCTGACCCGCATGCGCGCCCGTTTTTCCGCGGCCGACAGCGATTGGGCGGTCTTCGCATCCACCTGGGTCTCGCCCGACTTTTCTTCCTTGCCGAGCTTGCCGCCGATCGCCGGCAGATAGCCGAGGAATTTCAGGCCGACGCGGTCGCGCACATCCTCGCCGGTCCTGAAGAACCGTTCGTTGAACTCGTTGAGGCCGCCGAAGCCGGCGCCCATCAGCATGCCAAGAACCAGCGAAAGTCCTAGCACGACGATCGTGCGCGGGCTTGACGCAGCCATCGGCATCGAAGCGTCCGAGATGATGCGGATCTTGCCGACCGGGAAGGATTGCTGCTGCGCAGCTTCTTCGTAGCGGCCGAGGAATGTCTGATAGAGCGTGGTGAGCGCCGTCGCCTGCTGATCGAGTTCACGCAGCTTGACTTGCGTCTGGTTGTCGACGGAACTCTTGCCTTGTGCGGCCGCGACATTGGCCCTGAGCGCGGTCTCGCGCGCCAGCGCTACCTCATATTCGTTGCGATAGCTCTCGGTCAGCTGCTTCAGTTCGCCGAAAATCTGCGTCGATATGTCGGCCTTCTCCTTGGCAAGCGCCACCGCCTGCGGATGCTCGGGGCCGAAATTCGCCTCGACGTCCTGCAGCCGCTTGGCCACCGTGAGGTAGCGGGTCTTGAGCGCCGCGATGACCGAACTGCTCGGCTGGTCGCTCGATATGGCGGCATCCTTGAAGGCGTTGTCGGAGCCGCTGTCGACAATCGCCTTGTACTGCTGGTAGCGGGCGCTGGCACGCGCGGTATCGGCCTGCGCCACGATGAGCTGGGCGTTGAGATCGGAGAGCTGCTTGTCGCTCATCAACTGGCCATCGCTGTTGGCGGCCAACCCGTGCTCAGCCCTGAATTTCTCGACCGCCAGCGATGCTGCCTGCGAGCTCTGGCGCAGTTCGGTCAACCGGCCCTGCAGCCAGACCGCAGCCCGTTCGGTGGCATCGAAGCTGGCGTCGAGCTGATCGGCGAGATAGGCGTCGGCATAAGCCTTGGTGATGGCGTTTGCCAAGGCCGGATCCGTGGCCTGGTAGCCGAGCGCGATGACATAGCTTCGGCCGGTGCGCTCAGCCTGGATCTCGTTCTGCAGCTTGAGGATCGCATAGTCGCGACGCGATGTGGCGATCAGCGCGTCACGGGCGGCCGGGTCGAGCTTGCTGAAGTCGGCCCCCCCCGGCATGGAAGGGCTGGGGCGGACATACTGGATCACGCTCCTGACCATGCCGACGCCCTTCGCCAGAGCCGATACGGGCGGATTCATGAACGCATCGTTCTGGTCGAGCTTCAGCTTGTCGACGACCACGGCGGCAAGCCGCGTCGAGGTCAGGATCTCGATCTGGCTCAGGATGGCGGAATCGGTCTGCATGGTTGTCGACGCCGCCGAGATATCATCGACAATCTTGTTCAAGCCTTCGTCGATCAGCACACTCGCGACCGACTGATATTTGGGCGGCGTCGTCTGCAGATAGAGCAGACCCAGAAAGACACCGATGACAGCACACACGGCAACCACCTTGGCCTGCCGTGCGGCCATGCCAAGCAGCCGCTCGATATCGATGAAGTCTTCGCCGTCTCCTGCGTTGGAATTCGGCAATGGCATCCTCTTGTCGAGAGGAAAGTTGGCATAATTCATCTTCGGTCCAATTCTAGAGCCGGTCCCATTCCGGTTGATCGCAATGGGCTCTATCTCACTGTTTGAGCATGATCTTTTCCGGAAACCGGGACCCACTTTCCGGGATCATGCTTTGGCTTGCAGACGCCTCGAAGATCGGGAGCATCGCCAGAAGCAACGCAAGCGTCGTGCCAGACGGCGAGGGCCTACCGGCGCCTCTTCACCAGCCATCCGACAATGCTCCCGAAAGATGGGCATTATGCGGCTTCTTCCTGGCGTTCATGCGACCGGACGAACTCCTGAAGCATCTCGAAAACCGGGCCCTTCATATCGTCGCGCGCCAGCGCGAAGGCGATGTTGGCCTGGATGAACCCTTCCTTGGAACCGCAGTCGAACATGCGCCCCTTGAAAGGTTGGGCGAAGAACGGCTGATCCTTCGACAGACGGACCATGGCGTCCGTCAGCTGGATCTCGTTGCCGGCGCCGCGCTGCTGATTGCCCAGAAGCGCGAAGATCTCGGGCTGCAGGATGTAGCGGCCGTTGATGTAGAAGTTCGACGGCGCGTTGGCCGGCGCCGGCTTTTCGACCATGGCCGTCACCTCGAAACCGCCGCCGATCTCGGCGCCACGACCAACGATGCCGTATTTGTTGGTCTCGGTCGGTTCACAACGCTCGACGGCGATGACGTTGCCGCCAGTGCGCTCATAAAGGTCGACGGTTTCGGCGAGGCATCCACGCCCGCCGAAGGACACCATGTCCGGCAGCAGCAAGGCGAAGGGCTCGTTGCCGATAACCTCGCGCGCACACCAGACGGCATGGCCGAGACCCTGCGGCGACTGCTGGCGGATGAAGCTGGTGGCGCCGGCCACAGGCAGCATGCTTTCGAGCGCCTCCAGCTGGGTCTTCTTGCCGGTCTGCTCCAAGGTGCCGATTAATTCCGGATGCAGGTCGAAATAGTCCTCGATGACCGCCTTGTTGCGACCGGTCACGAACACGATGTGCTCGATGCCCGCCTCGAAGGCCTCGTCCACCGCATATTGCACGACAGGCCTGTCGACGACGGGAAGCATTTCCTTTGGCATCGACTTGGTCGCCGGCAGGAACCGTGTTCCAAGCCCCGCCACCGGTATCACGGCCTTCCTGATTTTCTTCATCGCAAATTCCTTCTGAGGAGATCGACTTCAGTCCATTCACAGGCCACGAAAAATCCCTCGATGTGCCTGCATCTTCACCTCCCCACCCCAACGGCAAACTGTGCCGCCATTCTTCGCAACCGCACGGCGATCGGCATGCCCATATGCCTGACCGCCGCCGGGTCGCTGAGCGCTGTCCGGATCGCCTTGAGCGGGGACCGCGCCTTGATGTGCTGAACCATCGACAGGAATGACGCGGCCTTGCGCAGGCTACGGCTGCGCCGGGCAAACGCGGCCTGCGCGGCCTCATCCATCTGATGGGTTTGAGCGAACACGGCATCCGCCTTGCGCATCGCTTCGACGTGGTGAAGCTCGAGCACGCGCGAGATGGAGCCGCTGCGGATATGATAGGCATAGCCGATATCAGGTTCGACCACGCATTTGCCGCCCTTGGCCAAGGCTTCGGCAAAGAGGATGTAGTCTTCGCCGATCCTCAGTTTCTCATCATAGCGAAGCCCGTTCTCGTTCAGGAACTCGCGCTGAAAAATCGGCTTGAGATAGCCGAGATTGAACTTCGATTCGAAAACGACGTTGCCGGCGATGTAGGTGGCCAGCGAAATTTCGCGCAAGCCTTCCAGATATTCCCGCGGGAACATCGCGTCCTCGACGACACCGTCCTCGCGGATGACCTGCAAATTGTCGATGGCGATCTGGGCACCGGCCGTTTCGGCGCGCGCGATCATCTTGGCGAGCCGGTCGGGAAAGACCGCGTCGTCGGAATCGAGAACCGCGATCCATCTGCCGCGGGCGGCGTCGAGGCCGGCATTCCTGGCGCCGCCAGGGCCGCGATTGCTGGCCAGGGCGACGACGCGGACGATATCCCTTGGATAGGCCCGCGCCACGTCCAGCGTCGCGTCGCGCGACTTGTCGTCGACGACGACGATTTCGACGCTGACGTCTTTCTGGGCGATGGCGCTGGCGATCGCTCGGTCGAGGGTCGCCTCGGCGTTGTAGGCGGCAATCACGAAGGAAACATCGGGCACAAAGGAGGCGTCAGGCTGCACGCTTGCCTCCTTCCTGAGGGGAAGGCTGGCCGTAAAGGCGGATTTCGCGGATGCCGACGAGGCCGCTGACGACGCCGACATGCATGATGCCGCGCAGCACGCTGCGGTTCCTGCGAACCGGACTGACGACGACCGGAAGTGCCGAGGCGAAGCAATAGATGGCCTTTGCCGACGCCAGGCCGACCTGCTTGACCAGGCCGATGCCGCTGGCGCTGCTGCCCAGAAGATGGCCATGCGTCTGTCCGACGCGGAAGCGGCGGCGGCCGAGCCAGTCGAATGCTGCCCTTGAGCGCGGCACCACCTCGTCGACCCAGGCCTCGGGCGAGAAAGCGATGCGGCCGCCAGCCTTGTACATCTGGTCGAAGAATTCGGTGTCCTCGCCGCCGGTCTGGCCACGCGCCAGGCTGAAGCGGCGGCCGCGCAGGCTATCCGAGCCCATCCGCAGCAGAACGTTGCAGGTATAGCCGGTACGGATCTCGCCGCGCACCCAGACGGGCAAGGTCGAATGGAAATCGCCGCGCCGCATCCAGTCCGGCGCATCCGGGCGGTAGCGCGCCCTGACCGGGCCTAGCACCGCGGTGGCGCCGCTGGCTTCAGCCATCGTGACCAGCTCGGCGAGCCATGCGGGCGTGGCCGTCTCGTCGTCGTCGATGAAGGCGACGAAATCCGCAATGCTGGCGTCGAGGCAAGCGTTGCGGGCGACCGAGATGTTGCGCGCCGGAGCATGCTGATAGTGGATCGGCAGCGTCAATTCCTGCGACAGCGCCGTCACCAGGTCGCTTGCGGTCGGGGTGTCGTCATTGTCGGCGACGATGATGCGGATATCGAATCCCGCCGGCATCTCCATGGCGTCGAGCGAGCGCAGCGTGTCGGCCAGTTCCGGCCGGCGGAACGTGCAGACGCCGATGTCGATGCTGCGGTTGTTGGCCTGGGCCGTCATCACGCCACCCCGCGCCGCGACCCGAGGCCGAGAAGCTGCAGCCAGAAGCCGACCGACCAGCCAAGATGCATGACCATGGCCGAGACACCGGCAAGCGCGATGTCGGCATTGCGCTGGCGGATGGCCGTCCACAGGCCATAGCCCAGGCACACCGACGCCCACAGCAGCAGCGGCACCGCCGCCAGCCAGTGCACGAAAGAGAAGGCCGCCAGCAGCACAACCGGAAACACCAGCAGCGGCACCATCTGCCGGACCTTCGGGATGACGCGGTGCTTCAGCACGTTCTTGGCGCGGCCGCGGCCATAGCCGAGATACTGGAAATAGAGGCCGCTGAGCGAGGCGCGCGGATAGTAGACCATCTGCGTCTTGCCGCTCATCCAGATCTTGTAGCCGGCCTTGCGGAGGCGGTAATCGAGTTCTGCATCCTCATTGTGGCTGAACGTCTCGTCATAACCGCCGACAGAACCGAAGGCCGATATCCGCATCAACGCATGATGGCCGTGGTCGATCCACTCCCCCTCCGAAAGGTGCCGATGCTTCGAGCCGCCGGTGCCGAGCTTGGAATTCTGCGCCGCGGCGGCCGCCTTCTGCACGGTGCCGCTGCCGCTGGTCAGCATCGAAACGACAACCGAATCGGCTCCGGTGGCCAACGCCTCCTCGACCAGCCGGTCGCAATAGTCGTCGGGATAGCCGCCATGCGCGTCGATGCGGATGAGATAGTCGGCACCCTCGCCGAACGTGCCAACGGCGAGATTGATCGCCGCGCCCTGGATGCGCCGCTTGTTGTGGAGCAGGATAACGCGCGAATCCTTGGCGATGATGTCCTCTACGATGGCCAACGTGCCGTCGGTGCTGCCGCCATCGGCGACAATGATCCTGGCGCCAAGCCGAGCGGCCGCGGGGCGCAATTGAACGAGCAGCGCACCGATATGGGCCGCTTCGTTCAGGCACGGGATAACGATCAGGCTGGATGAGGGTTTTTCAGTCTGCGTCATCTGCCTCTGTCTATCTCCAGCCATGCTATGCCAACGCCTCGGCTGCGAAGGAGCCGGGCACGGCGGTCAGGCTGCGCAGTCGCTCGACAAGCGCCCGGCAATCGCTGCGGTCGTAGCTCCAAGTCCTCGGGTTGCGGGCAAGAACACGCCCCTTCAACCTGGCGAAGCGATGCTCCTCCATCTTGCCGAGCGCGGCTTCGAGCGCCTCGGGCGAGGCCTGCGGCAACAGCACGCCGATATCCTGCTGTTTGAGGAACCGCCCGGTCTCGGTATTGCCCATCGAGATCGGCACTGCGCCGAAACGGCAGCCTTCATAGAGCCGGTTTGGCAGGAGCCATTCGGAGTTCTGTCCCGCTTCGAAGAAATCGATCGCCCAGGAAAAATGGACGTCGTTATAGATCGCAGCCATGTCCTCCGGGTTGCGGTAGGGCCCGCGAAACGACAGCCATGGTTCGGCTTCGACAAAGCCATGGAAATCCGGGAATTCGGACAAAGCCGGACGGCCGCGCAGCACGATCTCGAAGCGCCCCTCCATGCGGCGGGAGAAATCGGCCAGCAACTCAAGCGAACGGCGACAGCGCAAGGCGCCGAACCAGCCGATCCGCCATGGCGGGCCGACCGGGCTCTCTTCGACCTCGGAGGCGCCGGGCAAGATCGCCGCGACCTCGAAATATTTGTTCTCGACCAGCTCGATGGGTGCTGCGACCTGGCCGAACGGTTCGAAATAATTGGCGACGAAGGCAGGCGAACTGGTCACCAGCAGCTTCACGTCCCTGGCCAGAAAGCGTTCGGTGGCGCGCAGCGCCTTGCCCAGGACATCGTTGCGAAGCACAAGGCGATGAATGTCGAGGCACTCGTAAACGATCGGAACCGACGCACCGAAGGCTGATCTGGCGCGACGAGCGAGCGCCAGCATTTCTAGGTTGCGCGCGATGATGAGATCGGGCCTTGGCACGCCGCCAAGCCTCGAGCCGATCGATAGGGCAGCCTTGGCGACCGCCGCGAGGCGTTGGCCGAATCGCCCGTCACGCGTCGCGCCGAGGTCGATCGGCCGCAATCCCTCGACATCCGCGATCGGATTCGTGGTGCGACGGAAGCCGGCCAGGGTGACCTGGGCCCCACCTGCCCTGAGCATCGTGATCCGCCGGCGCACGGCCGGGTCGGAAACGTCGTGCACAAGGTACAAGACATGCAGCATAAAAACTCGACCGCTGTTGGCCCACCCATGGGAATGCTAGTACAGCTCTTGCTGCATCGCAACATTTTTGCTGCATCGATCGACGTTTTCTGTTGCACTGCAAAATTATTGCCGTAGTTTGTGGTCGGCGGCGGTGGTGGATTTTCGAGCTCGGAAATCCGTGCAAAAAATCAGGAATCCTGAATTTGGAAGCCAATGCATTCGATCCGCCAGAAGGCTCCTTGCGCAAATCGGTCGGGCGCGGCGCGGTCGTCACGGCCATGGCGCAATCGGTGCGGGTCGCGACACAGATCCTGTCCGTCATCGTGCTGTCGCGGCTGTTGTCGCCACAGGATTTCGGTGTCGTGGCGATGTGTGCGCCGGTACTGGCCTTCATCGCGCTGTTCCAGGATTTCGGCCTGACCCAGGCGACAATCCAGAAAAGCGGCATCCGGCATGAAGAGGTGAACTACCTCTTCTGGATCAATGTCGCCGTCAGTGCGATCCTGGCTTGCGTCCTTGCGGGCGCAGCACCGCTGGTCGCCGCCTTCTATGGCGAGCCGCGTGTGACGGGTCTTGTCGCCGCATTCGGGCTGCAGATCATGGCCTACGGGCTGGGCGCCCAGCATCTGGCGCTCTTGACGCGCCGCATGCAGTTCGGCCGCCTGGCCGTCATCGACGTCGCCAGCGCCATCGCCGGGCTTGCCGTGTCGATCGCCTGGACCTTCATCGACCGCTCCTATTGGGCGTTGTTTGCCGGCACGCTGACCGGTGCTGTGCTGCCGACGCTCTGCTACTGGGCGAGCTCGCGCTGGCGTCCGGGCCTGCCGCGCAAGGTCGCCGGCATCAGCGAGCTGATAAATTTCGGCGCCGGCATCACCGGCTTCAACTTCGCCAATTTCTTTGCCCGCAACCTCGACAATGTGCTGATCGGCAAATACTGGGGCGAGGCGCAGCTCGGCCTCTATGATCGCGCCTACAAGCTGCTTCTGTTTCCGCTGAGCCAGATCACCAATCCCTTGTCGAAAGTCATGGTTCCGGCGCTCTCAAGGCTGAAGGACGAGCCGGATCGCTACCGCAGCGCCTATCTGCGCGTCATGCCGCTGATCCTGCTGGTGGCGCTTCCCGGCGTCGCCTTCGCCACCGCGATGTCGGATGTGCTGATCCCCTTCGTGCTCGGTGAGCAATGGCGCGCAAGCGCCTCGATTTTCCTGGCGCTCGGCTTTGCCGGGCTGCTGCAGCCGCTCAACAATCCGGCCGGGTGGCTTTTCGTCAGCCAGGGCCGCTCCGGCGACTTCATGCGCTGGGGTATCATAACGGCCGTGACATCGGTGCTGGCCTTCATGCTCGGCCTGCCATATGGGGCGCTGGGCGTGGCGATTGCCTATGCGATCAGCGAGTATCTGCGGACACCGTTCCTGTGGCTCTATGTCGGCAAGAGCGGACCGCTGCAGGCGCATCACGTGTTTCGCGCGGCAGCGCCGTTCGTGCTTGGCGCCCATCTGGCGCTGGCCGCGATCTGGTTCATCAAGCCACTGCTGCCGCAGCAGCATGTCGTTGCCCTGGCCAGCGGCGCCGTGCTCGCTTACCTCATCACCATCGTCATCGCCCTGGCATTCGCCTCCGGCCGCGAAGCCTTGCGCGAGGCTCTTAAGATGCTGCCGGCAAGGCTGCCCGCGGCAGCGCCGCGCGAAGCGCAATAATTTGGTCGCCTTCGACAGCTACGGACATCCCTTCCAGGACCAGGTCTGAACCATGCACTACCGATCGATCTCCGATATGAACGACGCCATTGTCAGGGGCCTGCACCGGCTGCCGCGCGACATCGACCTGGTCGTTGGCGTGCCGAGAAGCGGCGTGCTGGCGGCAACGCTGGTCAGCCTTGCGGCGAACATCCCGATGACCGATCTCGACAGCTTCCTGGCTGGGCGGATCTACACGTCAGGCGTCACCAAGCGCCGTGCCGCTCTCGATCGCAAGGTCTCCGAGATGCGCAAGGTGCTGGTGATCGATGACAGCGTCGCCGGCGGCAACGCCATGCGCGACGCGCGCGCCCGCATCCAGGCGGCCGGCATCGAGGCGGATTTCACCTTTGCCGCCGTGTTCGGCCTTGAGCCGCAGCACCAGGAAACCGACCTCGTCTTCGAGGTCGTGCCGCATCCGCGCATGTTCCAGTGGAACTTCATGCACCACAAATTCCTGGCGCAATGCTGCGTCGACATCGATGGCGTGCTGTGCCTCGACCCGACAGAGGCGGAAAACGACGACGGCCCCGCCTACGAGAAATTCCTCAGCGAAGCGCGGCCGCTCCATGTTGCGACCCACAAGATCGGCTGGCTGGTCACCAGCCGGCTGGAGAAATACCGCGCGCTGACCGAGGCATGGCTCGCCAAGCACGAGATCAAATACGACCAGCTGATCATGCTCGATCTGCCAAGCAAGGCGGAACGGCAACGGCTTGGCGCGCATGGCAGTTTCAAGGCCGATTTCTATCGCAAATCCGATGCCATCCTGTTCATCGAGAGCGAGCACGAACAGGCGCTGAGGATCACCGAACTGTCCGGCAAGCCGGTGCTGTGCGTCGAAACGCACATGGTCAGCTTTCCCGACGCGCTGTCGCTGCCGGCACTTGGCCAGGCGGCCCGCAACCTGCCGGCACGGCTGCGGCAGATCAAGTCGCAGGAGGGCCGCAAGAGTGCCGCCAAGACCATTGCCCGCGCCCTGCTTGGCGCCCGCGGTTATGAAACGCTGAAAAACCGGGTCAAGCGACCGGCCTGATCCAAAACGCCTATGCGGCCTGCCGCGCGCGCTGCTGCACGGCTCTGTCGAGTATCGAGAAGAAGGTAATGAACTGGCGATCGGGATCGAGTTCCGGGCGCCCGGCGAAGCTGCGCGCGAGGCCTGAGAGCCGGTCATATTCCTGGTTGTCGTTCCACAGACGCCTGACGGCTGCGACCCAGTCGGCAAGCGGAGCATCATAGTCGAGTACCACGCCCCCCGAGCCGATCGCCTCGGGCAGACCGCCGCGCCGCGAGCCGACAACCGGGATTCCGCTGCAATGGGCCTCCGACGCGACGCGGCCCCACGCCTCTTCCCACTTGCTGGGAGCAAGCAGGATCTTCGTGCGGCCATAGACCGTCTTCATGTCGCTGGTGCGGCTCTCCAGCACGACATTGCCCAAAGGCGCTATCGTCTGTTCGATCCGCTCCCGATGATCCTCCTCGAGCTTCCAGCTTTCGACGAACAGGAACGGGATTTCGCGGCAGGCGCCGGCGATGCGCACCGCGAGCTCAAACCCCTTTTCCTCGTAAGGATTGATCAGCGTGACGAACTGGCCCGTCGTCGGCGTCGAGTAATGCGCCGGGTTGATGGTCGGCGGGATCACCGCCGCCTCGATGCCGAACTCTTGTCTGTAGGTGCGCGCGGTGAAGTCCGAATTGGCGATGTAAAGCGCTGAATGCAATTCGCGCAGATCGCCGCCCAGTTCGTGGAACTCGACATTGCGGAGATAGACGACCAGAGGCACGCCCTCGGCCTGCAGCGCCTTTCCGATCGGCACCGATTTGTGGCACTGGACCACGGCCACATCCGGCTTCAGCCTGTCGACGGCAAAGGCCGCCGCTTCCCAGGGAAACCAGGCCCGCACCACCGGATAGCCGGGATAGCTGTCGATGACCGCCGGCTGCCGCAACAGCTTCATCTTGGCGCGCGCCTTGAAGCCGAAGACACCATCGCCGAACAGGGCGGCGAGCACCGCGGCTTCATGCCCATGTTCGACCAGCTGTTCGGCCAGATGGTGCGTGCTCGACTGCACGCCGCCACTGAACTCGGGTGGGTAGCCGTTGCCGCCTGCAAAAAGAACTTTCATGGGATCGGGCTCCTTGTCGCATCTCGTGTTCTTCGCTCAAAGGCAACAGGCAAAAGTCCGCCGCCTCGCTTTCGACGTCAGGCAAGTTTCGGCGGCTCCAGATTGGCGAAGGGATTGGTACAGGATTGCCAGCCGGTAAACCGGATCGGGTCGTTGGGCGAACTGCGCCAGGCGTAGTCCGTCAGCATATGGAATTCGGCGATGACCCAGCGGTCGAAATGCGCCAAATCCTCCCGCTTCTGCCGAGGCAGCAGACGGCGCGCGGCGCCCAATTTGAGCTCCTCCACAAGAGTGACGGCGTCGCTCAGTTTTTCGCTTGGAAAGTTCCACGGATTCCGGTTGCGGAACTCCAGCACGAACTGCTGCAGATGTTCGATGCGGATGTTCAACTTGCCAAGGTATTTTTCGAGCGTGACGCGCACCAGATCCTCGTCCGAGAATGAGGAAACGGCGGCGTAGGCGACTCCTGTCGAAACCACTCCGCCAGCCACGATGGCCAGGGCGGAGCGTCTGGAAATCTCGATCATCCGATACCTCCTTTCACGCGATCCGACCCGCCGCCCGCAAGGACAGCGCTGCCGCGGTCAGGCTCGGGTTGGCGCAGGAGCAGCTCGGATAGGTGCTGGTGCCGACGACGACCAGATTTCTGAGCTGGTGGTGGATCATGCCGCTGTCGATCACCGAATCGGCCGGGCCGGTGCCCATCCTCAGCGTGCCCTGGACATGCGATTCGGTCGGCCGGATGCCACGATCGAAGAGCTTTTCGACCGGCAGCGGCGCCAAAAGGTCAGGCAATTTCTCCAGCGCGCGCGCCATGCCCTTCACCGCGTAGTCCGATGGCGCCTTGAAGCTGACGAAGGCATTCTCATCCGCGTCAAGCGTGACGAAATTCTCAGGATCGAGCAGGTTTTCGGTGACCACGACAAGCGGCAGCGCCTGGCGCAGCCGCCCCTTTTCGGCACGCATTCCGTGCTGCCAGCGGTTCTCGAAATAGACAAGTGCCGCCGCGTGCTCCGATCGGTGCGGACCGTCATAGAGGCCGAAATTCAGGCCGGTGGTGATGGTGCTGCCGTCGAAATTGTCGACGCCGTCGAGATAGACCTCGAAATTCCAGCCGTAGGATTCATGCAGGCCGCGGCCGACGAATTCGCCGCCCAGGCCGGAGCGTAGCATGATCGCCGCGCTCTGGATGGCATTGGCGCCGAGAATGAAGAGATCGCCGCTGACCTGGTATTCCTTGCCGTCATGCGTGAACGTGACCGAACGGACCGCACCTCCGACGTGATCGAGCCGACGCACTTCCGCACCGAGACAGACCGAGATGTCGGGGTGCTCGAAGACATGCATCAACCCGTTGTTGACGGTGAATTTGGCGTCGACCGGACACAGCCAGCAGCGCAGATTGGCACAGCACGAGGTGCGCTGCGATGTCGGCAGCCGCGCCCGCGCGGTTGGCATGACGAAGTGCTGGCCGGGCTGCGCCGCCTTCATCATCCGGTCCGGTGTCGACATGCGATGCGGCGGTTGCGGAAACGGCTTCGAGCGCGGCAGCATCGCCGCCATGTCGGGATCGCCGGAGATCGACATGATCTCCTCGGCGTCGCAGTAGAACGGCTCGACATCGTCATAGCTGATCGGCCAGTCATTGCCGATGCCGTAGGTGCTCTTCAGCCTGAAGTCGTTGGGATGGAACCTTGGCGTCTGCGCGAACCAGCAGTTGGTCCCGCCGCCCAGTCCGATCGTGTAATTCCACGGCTTGTCGGAGTTGGTCTTGTAGGTCGTCTCGTCGTCGATATCCGTGTTGGCGTTCTGCTCGAGCTGCCATTCATGGGTGTTGTGGCGGCCCCACTCCAGCACCAGAATGCGTGCCTTTCGCCGCTTGGCGAACTCATGCAGGAAGAAGGCCGAACCGAAGCCGGAACCGATCGCGATGAGATCGAAATGATCCTTGGTGATTTGTTCTGGCTTTACGTCCAGCACCATCAGCTACAACTCCACACAGAAATACGCGCTCAGTCCTGGCGCCCGTCGGCGGTCTACGGACCGGTCCTGCATCCGTCTGTCCCTGCCCGGTCTCATGCCGCCATTCTGCCGATCGAGTGATATTCGATGCCGTGGCGGGCGATGACCTTGGGGTCATAGAGGTTGCGGCCATCGAAGATGATCGGCGTGGTGAGCGCGTCTTTCATCGCGTCGAAGGAGGGCGCGCGAAAACTCTTCCATTCAGTGGCGATCAGCAGCGCATCGGCGCCGCGCAGGGCCGCCTCCTTGGTGCCGCACAGAAGCAGGTCGTCGCGCAGCCCGTAGATGGCCTGGCATTCCTGCATTGCCTCGGGATCATAGGCCTGCACATTGGCACCAGCCTTCCACAGCGCTTCCATCAGCACACGCGCCGGAGCCTCACGCATGTCGTCGGTGTTGGGCTTGAAGGCGAGGCCCCAAAGCGCAAAGGTCTTGCCTTTGAGATTGCCCTTGAAATAGCGGTCCACCTTGTCGAAGAGAACCGATTTCTGTGCGTTGTTGCGCTCCTCGACAGCGCGCAGCAGCTTGGCGTCGAACTTGACGCCTTCGGCGGTCTTGATCAGCGCCCGCACGTCCTTCGGGAAGCACGAGCCGCCATAACCAAGACCCGGATAGATGAAATGGTAGCCGATGCGCGGATCGCTGCCGATGCCCTTGCGGACCTCCTCGATGTCGGCACCAAGCTGCTCGGCCAGGTTGGCCATCTCGTTCATGAAGCTGATCTTGGTCGCCAGCATGCAATTGGCGGCGTATTTGGTGAATTCGGCACTGCGCACGTCCATCACGATCATCTTCTCGTGGTTGCGGTTGAACGGCGCGTAGAGTTCGCGCATCACCGCCTCGGTGTCCTCGCTGTCGGTGCCGACGATGATGCGGTCCGGTTTCATGCAGTCGGCGACCGCGGAGCCTTCCTTGAGGAATTCCGGATTGGAAGCGACGTCGAAGGCCAGGTCCTCTCGGCCTCTTTTCTTCAGCGTTTCAGCGATCCTGGCCTTCACCTTTTCGCAGGTGCCGACCGGCACCGTCGACTTGCCGACGACAATCTTGGGTTTGTCCATCTCGCGACCGATGGTCTCGGCGACGGCCAGCACATATTTGAGGTCGGCCGAGCCGTCCTCGCCGGGCGGCGTACCGACCGCGATCATCTGGATCTCGCCATGCCTGACGGCGGCGGCAGCGTCGGTGGTGAACTTGATGCGGCCGGCGGCATGGTTCTCCTTGACGAGGTTCTCCAGTCCGGGTTCGAAAATGGGAACCAGGCCCTGGTTGAGCCGCTCGACCTTGGCGGCGTCGATGTCGACGCACACTACCTGGTGCCCGACTTCGGCAAGCACCGCCGCCTGCACGAGGCCGACATAGCCAATTCCAAACACCGTCAAATTCATTCGGTTTCATTCCCATGCAAGGCAGCGGACCGTTTTCGGCCCGGCCAGTTCAAATCGACTTTCCCAACTACTTTACGCTGCATGCTAGTGATTCCGGAAACTGGCAGGGCTCGCCGAGCGCCGTGAAGGCAACGCGCTTGACCTGCAGCGAAAGCTTGCGGCCTGGATCGGCGAAGGCTCCCATCCAACCCTTCATCGTATCGCTGCCCCAAAAGCTGAAGAAGATCTTCTGCGCATGGGTCGGCAATTTCGCCGGATCGGTGATGGTGTTGACGAGCTGACCGTTGACGTACCAGCTCAAGCTGTCCTTCTTCCAGACGAAGGCGTAGTCGTTGAAGGCGTTCTCGGTGCCACCCGGCACGTCGACCAGCTTCTCGTTCTTGCCCTTGCCCGCAATGTAGGCATTGACCTGCACCTTGGAGGTGTCCTTGGTGAGGATCTCGAAGTCGATCTCGTCCCAGGGCTGCTTGTCGGTGGGGCCGATATAGGTGAAGAACGCCGCGTTGAGGCCGGAGCCGGTATCGGTCTTCAGCCGCGCCTCATAGGTGCCGTAGCCGAAGCGCTGCTTGGTCTGGATCTCGCCGCAGGCAAACTCACGGTCTTTCAGCTTCTGCTTCTCGAAGCCGAGCGACAGCACCCCGTCCGACAGGCTGACCAGTCCCTTCGACCAGGTGCAATTCTGATGGCTGCCATTGTTCCAGCCGTCGGAAACATACCAGCGCGCACGATCGAAGCTTTTGAAATCGTCGACAAAGGACGGCGATGTCGGAATGTCCTGGGCATAGGAAGGGGTTGCCAGGAAACTGCCAAGAGCGGCCAGCAGCAACGCACCGAGCGAAATCAGCCGTCGCCGGCCGGCTTGCCCGGTCCGGTGCGCGAACGGCGATGCGTCAATTGCAGTTGTGGACGTAGTTCTCGGATTCGAATTCATACCAAACTCACCTTTGCGCCGTGCGTCCCCAACCCAAAGTCGACATTCGAACCGCTCCTGAACGGGGCCAACCTTGACCTCCCCTGTGACCCTCTCGAATTGCTTTTCCTGCCTCGCATTAAATCCGTTGCAACAGTCGATGGCCTCCACTTTCAACCTCTGCCGGTGCCTGCCGGCCGGGCGAATTCGGCCGTGGCGGCCGAGGAGGCCTTCTCGTCGAAGACCATATCCAGCGAATGACGGAGCTCTTTCATCATGCCGTCCTGGCGCGACAGAGCCGCGATGCGGCGTTCGCAATTCAGGATCGACGTCGTCAGTGCGCTGACTTCGGATGACCGACGGTCGGAGGCGGAGCCGTTTTCCATCGCTTCGACCAGGAAGGCGGCGTTGGTCGACGTCGTCCGGTAGCGATTCTCAAGCCCGACCCTCTCGGCCTCGATCTCGGACGCGATCTGCTCGAACAGCTTTGCCAGACGATCGAGACGTGAAACATCGGCCTGCCGGTCGCGGGCCGGATCCCTTGATCTGAAACCGAATATCGAGGCCATGAACTCAGATTCCTGTCATCGCCGGCTTGTGGGCCGGGCTTCTGGCCGATCCCCGCAGCCGGGGCTCAAAAAACTCGTGTTGTATTGTCCTGCTCCTCTCAAGGAGAGACATCAGACCAATCCGATCGGGGGCCAGTTCGGCTGGTCGTCCAATATGCTGCACCGCAACATAGACTGCCATCGTCGGAGCCGCGAGGCAACCACCCAATTCGTAAACTCATAAATCCGGCCGAAATGGTTTGCGTGATGATGGTTTGCGTGATGAATGTGCCTTTGCGGACAAACCGCAGGCGCCTGGCACCGCTCTCAACGTTCCTTGCCCGTGCTGGTTCCGGCCATCAGAAAACGCAGCGGCGGCACATGCTTTTGCCTTGACACAAGGCCGACACGGCGAAACAGCGCCTCGAGCTTGTCGGAAGCCACGCCCTGGACGATGGGGACGAGGTTGGATTGGCTGGCGAAAGCGTAAGCCGCGGCCGATGCCAGCCCCCGCTCGGCTTTGACGTCGAGGAAATTGCGCAGCCGATACTTGTCACGCACGTGCCGCTCGTGCCGCCGCAGCACCGCTTTCGAGCCTTCCGGCAGACTGTCGATCGCCAGCAGCGCCAGATCCGCATCGGCCAGACGCTTCAGGTCCTGCGTCTTGTGGCGGCCGCTCAGCGAATCGGCGCGGACGATGGCGCCGTAGCCACAGGAGCGAATGACCTTGAACCGCGCCCCGCGGGCGACCGCGCGGGCGTAGAGCTCGTAGTCCTCGCCCAGCCGCAGGCTCTCGTCGTAGCGCAACCCATGGCGGTCGAGAAAGGCACGGCTGATCACCGGCTTCAAAAAGCCCAGCTCACCCCTCTGCACGCGCCGCCTGGAGATGTTGCCTTCGACGAAGCGCTCGAAATCGAGGAATTCCGGATCGGCGGCAAATTTAGGCGCGACGATTTTCGTGGCATCGCCGGTCGCATCGTCCCTGATCAGCATGATGTTGTCCGCCGCGAAATCCCAATCGGCGCCAGCAAACAGGCTGCTAAACCGGCCTTCGAGGAAAAAATCGTCGGCATCGAGAATGCTGATGAACGGCGATTTCGAGTCGGCGATCGCTGCATTGCGGGCAAAGGAAGGGCCGCGATTGACGTCGAGGCGCATCACGGTGAGCCGCCCGCTGCCATCGTCGGCGGTTCGCGCGACATCAGCGGTGTCGTCGGTGGAGGCGTCATCGACGACGACGACCTCCGCCACTTCCGGCTCGCGCAACGCGGACGCGATGGCGACAGCGATTGTCGCTGCCGCGTTTTTTGCCGCGATGATCACGCAGACCTCGGATTTCGTCATCGACATGGATTTGCCTCTCGTACAGGTGATATCGATTTGCCCTCGCCCCGTACTCGTTCGATGCCCTATAGAATTGCCATCAGCGTCCAATCTGTCTTCATTCAGCGACTGCCTGGCCGCTCAAAGATGCGGCGGCTGATGTCGGCGGACGCCGCCCAGCCGGCTTCGGCCAGATAGCGAACCGGCGCGCGGCCGCACAGTTCCCACAGCACCGTTCGCCGCTGCGGCCACCGCAGCGACGGCAGCCACGGCGCGATGACCATGCTGAGCAGATCCTCATTGCCGATGCGCGACAGGATCCGGGTTGCGCACTCCGACAGCAGCGTGCCGGCGGCGCCAAGTAGCACATCGGCGGCGCGCAGGCCAAGCAGCAGCGTGTCATCCAGGCCCTGCGCGGCTGCGGCATCGAGCACACGTTGCTGATCCGCCTCGTCGAGGCGGCTGGCGCTGGCTCTGATATCGCAGACGTAACCCGCACAGGGTTCCCGGTTGAAAAGCGCCTTGGCGACGCTGATGCAGGACAAAAGCAAAGTATCGGCAACCGAGGTGAACGGTACGGTCGCACCGGCGATTTCGACCTGTCGCTTGCGCCGCAGAAACCCGTCCGCATCACGTGGGCTCGGGGAGCCGGGTTGCTGGAGGCGGTAGTGAAGATCGACCGTGGATGGTTTCGGGCCATCGCCGCGGGTCATGTGCTGTTCGCCGAGGAAGCGGACCCACCAGACGGAGCGCGACTTGCCTGCGACCTCATAGCCGATCGTGCGAAGCGCACCACGCGCCCTGAAAAACCCGACCGGCGAAACCAGGATGTCGACATCGCCCGAGGGCTTCATGAAGTGGTCGTCATAGAGCAGTTGCTGCTGGAACGGGCCCTTCAGAAAGACGAAATCGATCTCGTTGGCGCGCAGCACATCATGGATCGCCATCGAATCCATGATGCAGGACGCGTTCATTGAAACCGTTCTCCTGCGGTAGGTGTCGAGCCACTGGAAAAGCTCGGGCGGCCTTTCATGCGCGGGTGCGCGCGACAGGGCCTTGAGGACAAAGGTCGCGACCTTGTTCAGCCTGGCAATGTCGGCAACGTTGGCACCCGCAAGGCCAGGCATCGACACGTCGCCGGCGGCGGCACGCGGCCCGGCGAAATACAACCGCAGGCAGGCCCGCACATAAGCCACCTCGTCGGCACAGTCGGCGGCGCGCAATCGTTCGTATGAACCATCCGGCAAGGCCATTTAGCGCACAGTCTCCCAAAGAAAGCGGTTTGCGCGACGCTTATGCTGCAGGTGCGAAGCAAGCATCACCAAAAACCTTGATGCCGTAAAGCTTTTCCTTTTGCAGTGCGAAATTTTGCAACCATCGCGTTTAGCGACATCGGCTGAGGGGGTGGCGAAAACCACAGTTGAAACACCCCCTTACCAGGGCGTTTCAGCCGATCTTCAGCAAGGATTTTCCAAACAAGATTTACCGCATTAGAGATGCCTAAAAAAGAGGCACCTAAGTGGACACTTTATGCAAGCAAAATCAATCGCTTAAAGAATAGACGTTGACATGGCCCTTGTGCACAAGGAATCGGCTCGAAAGAAGTCAGGGTTTGGGCATGGCTCACACATATGGTGACGCCCGCAACCCGTAATTGATTAACGCTTGGTAAATCAGGCTTGACTCATAAATGCTGCCATGCAGCTATTGCGCTGCAGCATGTACGTGCTGACGGCACTCGACAGGCCGTTTCCAGTCCTTATCGGAGAGTAAAATGGAACAGAATGTTGAAAAGCATGAATACGAAACGCCAAGCCTGACGGTGCATGGTTCGATTGAAACCATCACCCAGGGCGGCGGCGGCAGCACGGCGATCGACGCATCGTTCCCCGCGCACACGCCGATCGGCGACCTGACGTTCTCCTGAGCCAATCGCAGTTTTCCGGGGTGACGACTCTGGATCCAAAAAATTAAGAGAGTCGGGGGCCAAACCTCCGACTCCACTTTCATTGCCTGGAACTGCCCGTGCGTATCGTAAGCGAGGTTTTGGGATGAACTGGAAACTATCCAACCATGATTTGGCTGACCACGATTTGGTGAGTGCGACCAAAGATGCCGTGGCTTGCGAATTCGGCAATGGCCTGGCGCTGCTCAACCTCAAATCCAACATCTATTACAGCCTGAACGGCGTCGGTGCCTTCATCTGGGAGCTGATCCAGGAGCCCAGGTCGATCGCCGACATCCGCGGCGCCGTGCTTGCGCGCTACACTGTCGACCCGGAGCGCTGCCAGGCCGACATCGACGCATTGCTGAAGGGCCTGGCCGACAACGGGCTTGCGAGGCTGCATCATGAGGCACTTGTCTAAGCCGGTCCCGCACAAGGCCATGGTTTTGCGGCAGGAACCCGCGACGGAAACAAGCCCCAGGCAGACGAAGCGTCGGGGAAGCCGGCGCAGTCTGTTCAGGGTTTTCTCCCTGAGCGGCTCGGAAATGATCTTCCTTGGCCGCTGCCTGCTGGTGGTCGCGGCGGTTCGGCTGGGGTTGACGCTGCTCTCCTATAACCGTGTTCGCAGCCGGGCGATGCGGCTCGACGCGCGTCAGTGCGCCTCGATGGGCGAGTTGCGGCGTGTCGCCTGGGGCGTTGCCGCCGCGGCCCGTTTCGTCCCTTGCGCCACGTGCCTGACCCAGGCGCTTTCGGGTCAATACATTCTCGCCCGCCAGGGCAATGAATCGAAGATACGCATCGGCATTGAACGCGGCACGGGCGAGCAACTGAAAGCACATGCCTGGCTGATCAGCGACAACCATATCGTGCTTGGCGGATCGATCGACGGTTTCGCTCATCTCATCGATCACGGCAGCCGATGAGCGGCGTCGCCGGAATTCTGCTGCGACAACGACATTCCCTGGGACACCCACCGGCGGTCGCGGCGGCCGACATCCAGCAGATGCTGGCTCGCATGCGCCATCGCGGCCCTGACGGCAGTTCGTGGTGGCTGGGTGCCAACATCGCGCTTGGCCACGCCTGGCTCAACACCACGGATGAAGCCGGCCCCGGTCCGCAGACGATGGCTGGCGGCAGGCTCGCCATCACCGCCGATTGCCGGCTGGACAACCGTGACGAGCTGCTGGCCAGGCTCGGCATCCGAGACCAGTCAGTCGCCGACGCGATCCTGCTGATGCGGGCCTATCTGCGCTGGGGCGAAACCTGCCCGATGCACCTGCAAGGCGATTTCGCCTTCGCCATCTGGGATGGCGAACGGCAATCGCTGTTTTGCGCGCGCGACCATTTCGGCGTCAAGCCGTTCTACTACCACGCGGCGGACCAGCGTTTTTCCTTTGCCTCGGAGATCGGGCCGGTCCTGGGCGTCGAGGGAGTCGGCACACGCATCAGCGAGCACCAGATTTCCGGGTTCCTGGCCGGGCTTCCCGACGACCCACAGTCCACTCCCTACAGCGATGTATTCAGCCTGCCGGCCCGCCACAGCCTCACTGTCACCGCGCAACAGGTGGTGCTGCGCCGCTACTGGCAGATCGAGCCGTCGGCGCGGCCATGGCGGTCGGATGCATCGGAGGAATTCGCCCATCTGTTCTCGCAATCGGTGCGCAACCGCATGCGGGGAAGTCAGGCGGTCGGCGCAATGCTGAGCGGCGGCCTCGATTCCTCGTCGATCGCCTGTGTCGCCGGCCTGCAGAATGCCGCCGCACGCAAACCGAAGCTGCCCACCTTCTCGCTGATTTTCGAGAAGGGCTCGCCGATGGACGAGCGGCCGTTCATCGATGCCGTCCTCGACCTGCAGCAGTTTGGCCCGACGCTGATACCAGTGGGCAACTATGCGCCATTCGCCGAATTCGAACGCGTGCTGGAAGAACAGCAAGGAACGTTCCTGGCACCGGGCCTGACGCTCACCCGCGGCATCTATCGGACTGCCGGCGCCAAGGGCATCAAGGTGCTGCTGGACGGCCATGGCGGCGACGAGGTCGTTTCCCAAGGCCACGGCCACCTGCACGAGCTTGCCAATGCCGGCAGATGGATGGATCTGTGGCGCGAGGTGCGCAGCGCCTCCAACACCTATGGCGACAGCACGCTTGGCCTGTATTTCCAGTTCCTGACCCTCTACGGGCCGGCCTGGCGCGTCGCCAGACTGAGACATCTGGCGAACCGTGTGCTGAACAAGTTTCGCAAGCCGACTGGGGCGCCGCGCGGCTGGCGCGACCTGATCAATCCGGATCTGGCCAGGCGCACCGAGCTGGTCGACCGGTTTCATCGGGCCGGCTACATGCCGCCCGGCATCCAGGCCAGCGACGCCTTGAGCCATCGCTGGATCCTGTCAAACGGCTATGTCCCGCATGCTTTCGAGGTTCTCGACAAGGCCGCAGCCAATTTCGGCGTCGAGCCGCGCTACCCCTTCTGGGACAAGCCGCTGGTCGAGTTCTGCCTGGCACTGCCGGGTGAGGAGAAGCTGAGCCACGGCTTTGGCCGCTATGTGCTGCGCCGCGCCATGCAAGGCGTCCTGCCGACGGCGGTGCAGTGGCGGCGCGACAAGATTGATTTCACCGCCAATCTCGTCAACGGCATGCTGCGCAACCACCGCGACCTCCTGGAACAGCTGCTGGTCTCGGATGCGAGCCGCATCGCGCCCTACGTCAATCTGCCTCAGGTGAGTGCTGCCTATGCGCGACTGCTGCGCCAACCCGATCAGGCAGCACCCCTGGATGTACAGTATGTCTGGCGCTCGGCCTCGCTGTCGCTCTGGCTGCGGCAACTCCAGCACAGCGGGAGCCCCGCATGACACCGCGCAACGAGCCGCTCGCCGCATACAGTGATAATCCCCGTCCGCATGGCCGGGTCGTGCGGGAACGCCGCTTCTACCGGGCCTATGGCCTGACCATCGCGTCCGAGGTGACGTTGCCCGAACTGGAGCCGGGGGCGCCGGGGGCGGCCGATGTCGTCATCGCCGTCGGCGCGATCGACCTGCCAACGCCCTCGCCCGAGGCCGCGACCGACTTCCGTTTCGAGCCGGACCGGCAATATCTGGCCTGGCATGCCGTCGGCGCGTTCCTGATCAGCGATGGCCGCCGTATCGACATCGAGCCGGCGCCCGGCGTCGACGATACGCTGATCGCGTTTCCACTGCTCGGCCCAGTCATGGCGCTGCTCTTGCACAGGCGCGGCCTGCTCGTTCTGCATGCCAGCGCCATTGCCGTCGCCGGCACGAGCGCCATCTTCATGGGCGACAAGGGGGCCGGCAAGTCGACGACGGCAAGCGCTATGATCCGGGCCGGACATCAACTGCTTACCGATGACGTGGTGGCGCTGAACCTCGCCGATCCGAGTGAGCCGATGATTGTTCCGGGTTTTCCGCAGATCAAGCTGGCGGCTGACGCCGCGGCGGCGATCTCGCTCAGGCAAGCGGACGTGCGGCCGCAAGTGCATCCGGCGATCGACAAGATGCAGCATCGCCTGAACGGTGGCTTTTCCGGCGAAACGGTGCCGGCGACCAGGATTTATATTCTCGAGCGCGGCGAAAGGGCCGATATCACGCCCCTGCCTGCCATCGCCGCCCTGCCGGCCATCATCAAATTCTCCTATGTGACGCGTTTCGGCCGCGCAGCCCTGCCCGACGATTTCGCGGCGACACATCTTCGGCAATGTTCATGGATTGCTAACCATGTCGGCGTGTGCCGGCTGGAAGTCCCAACGGGTCTGGACAGGATCGGCGAAGCCGTGGGCCTGATCGAAAGGGATCTGGCGGCTGGCAGTCGGCGGTCGTGAGCGCAATCATGTCGAAGTCCTCAATCCTTCGCCTGTCGCTGTTTCGAGAAATTGCCGCATTCGGCGCCGCCATTGCCCAGATCGGCGGTCGGCGAGCCTGGACGGCACTGATTTTCCTCATCCTGGGCAGCCTGACCGAGGGCATCTCCATCCTGCTGCTCATCCCGCTGCTGCACCTGGTCGGACGCTCCGACCAGGATTTTGCAGTCAAGCTGCCGAATAATGATCTCGTGCGCTGGCTGGTGCCGGATGGCACGCTGCAACTGACGACGGTGCTCTGTGCACTCGTCGGGCTTGTTGCGGTGCAGGCAGCATTCAACCGCTTCAAGTCGGTCTACATGGCCAAACTGCTGTTCGATTTCATCAACCGCGTCCGCATGAACCTGTTCGAGAGCATCGGCAAGGCGCGCTGGGGCGTTTTTACGCGCATGCGGAGTTCCGACCTCGATCATGCCCTGACCGGCGACATCGACCGCGTCCAGGGTGCCGCGTTCTCGCTGTTGATGCTGGTGCAGATCGCCGTGCTTCTGGCCGGCTATCTCTTGATTTCCATGTTCATCTCGCCGGTCATGACACTGTTTGCCGTCGTCATCGGCATCCTGATGTTCGTGGCGCTGCAGCCCTTCCGGATGCGGGCCACTGCCTTTGGCCGGGTGCTGACCGCCAATCGCCAGGACCAATATCGGACGGTCTCGGAATTTCTTGGCGGCATCAAGGTGGCCAAGAGCCTGAACGTCGAAGCCAGCTATTTCGCGCAATTGCAGTCGACGCTGGAAAAGATGAAGGCCGACAATGTCGACTATGTGCGCAACAGCACCATCGGCACCGCAGTGTTCCAGGTGGCGAGCGTCGTCGGCCTGAGCCTGTTCATCTATGTGGCGCTGGTCCGCTTCAACCTGTCGCTGGCCGAGATCGTCGTCCTGCTCCTGGTCTTCATGCGCATCGCGCCGCGCTTCATGGACATGCAGACACAGGCTCAGCAAGTGCTGATCAATATGCCCGCCTATACGGCGATGCGCAGCCTGCAGGCGCGTTTCGATGCCGAACGCGAGCCAGGCGATGGCGCCGCCGGGGAAGGCGGCAAGTTGTCGCTCGCCACCGGGCTCAACCTAAGGGACGTTTCGTTCTTCTATGGCGACGACCCTGCCAAGTCGGTGGTCACCGGCATCACCTTCGGCCTGCCGGCTGGCAAGGTCACCGCGCTGATAGGTCCTTCCGGATCGGGCAAGAGCACGATTGCCGACATACTGCTTGGCCTGCTCGAACCGACCACCGGCAAAATGCTCCTCGACGGCGTCGAGATCGATGCTATCAATCGCCGCCGCTGGCGCGGCCAGGTGGCCTATGTGCCGCAGGACGTGTTCCTGATGCATGACACGATCGCCGCAAACCTGCGCCTTGCCGCGCCGCGGGCCAGCGATGACGATTTGTGGACCGCGCTGCATCAGGCGCACGCCGGCGAATTCGTCGAACGGCTCGACCTCGGGCTCGAGACGGTGGTCGGCGACCGCGGCGTGCGGCTCTCGGGCGGCGAACGCCAGCGCATAGCGCTTGCTCGCGCACTGCTGCGCAAGCCGTCGCTGCTCATCCTGGACGAGGCCACCAGCGCGCTCGACTGGCAAAACCAGTCGCTGATCGCCAGGTCGATCGATGGATTGCGCGGCACGATGACGATCCTGACCATAGCGCACCGGCCGTCGATGATCGCCTTCGCCGACTGGGTGGTGGCGATTGAAAACGGCCGTATCGTCGAGGTCGGCCAATATCAGCGGCTGAAGGAGAAAGCCGGCAGCCGGTTGTCGAGGATGCTGTCGAGTGAACAGTCGGAGACCGAACCCGCCAACGTCGCCTGAGGCAGGTCGGGCGCTGGTTAGTGCAGGCTGCGCCTGGCGCTGCCCAGCTTCTCGCCTTCGGCGACCTCGGGGGCATTCAGTTTTCGTTCAACGTCACGAGCCATGTCGGCCGGCGTCGGCGCGCTCCTGGCGATCATGGCATAGATGAGCACGAAATAGCCCGCCTGAATGACCACGGCGCAGATGATGACGCGCAGCAGTATTGTACCTATCGACGCGCCGCCCAGCCACGACCAGCCGACGACGATCGCCAAAGCGAAAATCATCCCGAGGATGAATTTTGGAAGCGCCATACCCAACAGCCCATAAACCGGCTCGGGTATATCTAACGATTGCCCCACCCGAGCGCCGTCCCTTGTCATGTGGGCTTGTTAAGGTCGCCCACTCTCGACCGGTTGCTTCCGGCCTTTGATACCTGTCGCTACTCTGACAGGTATAATTTGCAATTCTATTAAGGCGAACAGTAGGCGGCAAGGGCAACTGCGGATATTTTTGATTGAGCTTTTGCGATCGACTCTGCCATGGTGCAATGCACGCGACCGGATTCAAGCCGATCTCCGGCCATCCGCGGTTTTCAGTAGAATGGGCAATATTAAGTAGTATTTTATATGGTTTTTCCCAAGTATCATGGCATGCTAAAGCACTAACGTGTACCGCGTTCCGGCGGATAGGTAGGCCTGCCTAAAAACCGCCCCAAAAAGGTCCTTATCTTTTCAATGCTGCCCGTTTATTGTCACAAATGTGCTAAACATCCCGAAATTTGTGCATGTCTAGCTTATTATTTAGTCAATTCATGACGTGACTATTTCAACGGGGTGGGAAATTGTGTGTTGCGCTGCAACATTTTTTTGGTATCGTGTGGTGAACCATTCGTTCAACGCATGGAGTTTACGGCATGAGGGACGTTGCCAAGTCGGCCACGGCGAGCTTTTCGCAGGCTGACATCGATTTTCCGCCGCCGATCGGCGGCCTGCTCAAACGCAGCTTCGATATCACCGGTTCACTGATTGGCTTGATCGCCCTCAGCCCGCTGTTTGTCATGATAGCGCTGCTCGTCAAGTTTTCCGACGGTGGCTCGATCTTCTACGGCCACAGGCGAATCGGGCGCGGCGGGCGGATTTTTCCTTGCCTGAAGTTTCGCACCATGGTTCCGGACGGCGACAAGGTGCTGGCAGCCTATCTCGCCACCAACCCGGACGCCAATGCAGAATGGATCGCGACCCGCAAGCTGAAGAGCGACCCGCGCGTCACCCGCGTAGGGGCGGTGCTGAGGAAACTCAGCCTCGACGAACTGCCGCAGATCATCAACATCCTGCAGGGCGACATGAGCCTTGTCGGCCCTCGTCCGGTCGTGCGCGACGAACTGGAAATCTATGGCACATCCGCGGTCTACTACCTGAAATCCCGCCCGGGCCTGACCGGCCTGTGGCAGGTCAGCGGCCGCAACGACGTGTCCTATGACAGCCGCGTCGCCTTCGACCGCCACTATGTCGAGAACTGGTCGCTGTTCGAGGACGTTCGCATCATCATCAAGACCGTCCCGGCTGTGTGGATGTCGCGCGGCTCTTACTGACCAGCCTTTCGCCGATGCCAGACATTGGTGCCGGCCATTCGACGCAAGCTCATCGGGCGATGGGGCTAAAGCGGATCGGAACGTTCAGTTGAAAACAGATATGTTCGAAGCCTTTCGCAGCGGCCCGGTTTCCGGCCGCCTGCGGCGGGCGCGTTTGCTGGCCACATGCCTTGCCGTGTCGCTCGTCATCCCCCACATCGCCGCTGCCGGCGACTACCGCCTCGGGTCGCAGGACAAGCTGACCATCCGCGTCGCCGAATGGCAGACCGTGGAAGGCACATTTCGTGACTGGTCGGCGGTGAATGGCGAGTACACGGTCGGTCCATCCGGCACACTATCGGTGCCGTTCGTCGGCGAGATGCCGGCGTCCGGCAAGACCACGTCCGAAATCGCAACGGCGATCGGCGAGGCTTTGCAGAAAAAGCTCGCTCTGTCGGACAGACCGGAAGCCTCGGTCGAGATGGCGCAGTTCCGGCCATTCTACATTTCGGGCGAAGTCCAGAACCCTGGCCAGTTTCCTTATGTGCCCGACCTGACAGTGTTGAAGGCCATCAGCGTCGCCGGCGGCATCAGGAGAAACGCCGACTACGGCCCTCAACTCGGCAAAGACCTGGTCACCGCCAAGGGCAATTTCGATGTCTCCGACGACCAGCGCATTCGGCTTATCGTCAGGCGCGCCCGCATCGACGCGGATATGGCCGGCAAGGCGAGTTTCGACGTGCCGAAGGAGGTCGAAGGCGATCCGCGACTGCCAGCCATCGTCGCGGACGAGATGACGATCCTGACGGCCGACCAAAAGGCGCTGAAGCTGAAACTCGAGGCGCTCGACGATCTGAAAGGGGTTTTGGAATCCGAGATCGAATCGCTGCAGAAGAAGATCGTCAATCAGCAGCAGCAGGTCGACCTGGCGCAGCAGCAACTCACCAGCATCGGTCCGCTGGCACAGAAAGGCCTGATCGCCAACGCCCGACTGCTGGATTCGCGGCAGTCCGTCGCCGACCTGCAAGGCAAGATCCTGGACTACGAAACGGCCATCCTCACCGCCAAGCAGGCGATCAGCAAGGCAAAGCAGGACGCCATCGATGCCCAGAACACCTTGAGTTCAAGTCTCGCCACCGACCGGCAGCAGACCGAAGCCGACCTGAACGAGGCCGCGCTCAAGGCGAATATGCAGAAAGGCCTGATCGCCCAGGCCACCGATCCCGCGACGACGGCCGCTATGACAAATGATCAGCAGCCCACCCTGCTCTATTCACTGGTGCGCAATGTCGACGGCAAGACCAGCGAAATCGCCGCCAAGGAAGACACACTGGTGCTGCCTGGCGATGTGATCAAGGTCAAGCTGGCACCGCTGGCCAGCCAGTAGCCTCGCGAACCCGGCACTACCCCAGTGTTTCAATCCGTCCGGCAAGGACGGGTTTGGGTAGTGTCTCAGTTTGAAATTTGAAAATCAGAAAACAGCGTTGGCCGCCCCTCGGCTTCGTTGCTTGTGGCAATGCGTATAACGCGGACTGCATTGGCGATCACGTCCACGGAGCG
Source organism: Mesorhizobium loti (assembly GCF_003148495.1). Lineage (GTDB taxonomy): Bacteria > Pseudomonadota > Alphaproteobacteria > Rhizobiales > Rhizobiaceae > Mesorhizobium > Mesorhizobium loti. The sequence goes on along the minus strand of NZ_QGGH01000004.1, from coordinate 167,120 downwards.
CTTCTGGCTGGCATCTAACTTGGGTACTCCAAAATGATGATGTAGCCAGACGGCTGCGTGAATGGACCGTTCTCCATCAGAATATCGCGCGTGGGCTGCCAGATTACGTTGACGATCCGACTGCCCTCTTCGCCCAGGCTGTGGAGAAGCGTTTTTAACCGATCAACGTCGTCCGGGCATGTCTCAACAGCATATGGCATGAAAACCTCCTCTGCTTTGCGGTAAGCATATCGGAGTTCGGCCCAGATCGCGACAAGCGCGGCGTCACTACGGTTTTTTGCGAGTGCTGACTTCAGCCCGCGAGTTGATCGCTTATGACGGACCGGCCGCCGCCGGACGGCCGGCATGCCGGGGCCAGTCAGCCTCGCCCCTGGCTGCCTCCGCCGGCTCCAGGGCCTGCGACCGCCGCGTGCGGGTAACAGGCAGCCGCACCAGCTTGAAGAAGCTGAAATACATCAGGAAAGAGCCCATGATGTAGGGGTTGAGGATCTCGACCTCGACAAAGGAGCGGATCAGCAGCAGCACCATCACGCCGAAGAGGATCACCGAATCCGCCTGCCATGTCCTGAAGATCACCGCCGAAACGTGGCCGTAGAGCGTGCGCAGCATGATCAGCGATACCAGCGTCGCCCCGACGAAGCCGAGCTCGACGAGGGCCTCGATATAGGTGTTGTGGAAGTGGAAGCCGGTGCGGGTGGTGATGTAGAATTCGTTCCACAGCCGCTCGGCTTCGGCGAAGCCCTGCACCCAATAGGCGGCATAGCCGACGCCGAGAACCGGCGATTTCTGCACCGCGTTCCAGCCCTGCTCCCACAGATAGGTCCGCCCGGTGAGCGTCGAATCCTTGCCGAAGAGGCCGAGGACGAAGTCCATCAGCCCGAGATTCAAGGCGACGAAGGCAGTTACGACCAGCAGGCCGGCGCCGATCAGGAAGATCACCCGGCGATAGCGCCGTGACAGAAGTTTGCTCATGGCAAGAAGCGCCACCAGCGCCAGAACCGCCGGTATCGAGGCCATCGAGGTGGCGGAATGCGAGACGACCAGCACATAGGCCGATAGCAGCACGACGGGCACCGCCAGGATGAGGCTCAACCGGCCGCGCCTGTAAAAGGCAAGGAAGACGACGCAGAAATAGATGCCGAGCGAGCCGACAAAGCCGATCTGGTTCTTGGAGGCGAAGGCGCCGACGAAGTTGACGGTGCCGTCGAGAACATCCTCGGAATAATTCCCGACCTTCAGCGAATAGATGAGGACGACGAATATCCCGATTAGCGCCCCTATGGTCAATGTGCGCACGCTGACGGTGCGCGCAGCGACGTAAGCGCAGGCGATATGGGAAAAGTACTGGACCGACGTCCTCGCGGTGACGCCGGGCGCCTGCGACCAGAAAACCGAGAAGCAGACATAGGCCGCAAACAGCAGCGGCAGCCAGGCGCTGGACAGCTGCCGCAGGAACCGCCGGTAATCGACCAGGATGAGCGGAAGCCAGACCGCATAGTAGGCCAGGATCAGCACCTGGCCGAAAATGACCGAATAGGAAAACGCCCAGATCGAGACGGCTACGGCAAAGGCGCCATAGACCGAGTTCTTCTCGGGATCGATCAGCAGGGACTTTGGAATCTTCATCTCAGAGTCCCGCCGACACGACCCAGGGCCGGCAAGCCATGAGCCGGCCGGAATCTTCGCAAACATGGGCGTGCAATAAACGGCGTCTCCATTGTGCAGTGCAATATAACCTATCGCGCCCGGCGCTCAATGGCAAATCCGGTCACCTTGTCTTACAGCGAGGCATTTGCGGAGAGGTCAGCTGGTTGTGTGTCCGAGACGCTACCACATTGCTCCGCCGGTGATCTGTATGTTCTCCATGGTGATGCCCTTTGCCAGATCCGAGCACAGGAAGACCGCCAGAGCCGCAATCTCCTGCGGCTGCAGCATGCGCTGCTGCGGGTTGCCCCTGGCGATTTCGGCCATCGCCTCCTCAGGTGCGCGCCCCTTGCCTTCGCGCTCGACGACCTGCGCCACATTGCGGCGCATCAGTTCGGTCTCGACCCAGGTCGGGCTGATCATGACGCAGGTGACGCCGTGCGCCGCCCCTTCCAGCGCCACGCAGCGTGTGAGGCCGAGAAGTCCGGCCTTGGACGCACAGTAGGCCGGGTTGTCCTTCCAGCCGACCGACGCCGCCGTCGAGCCTATGTTGACGATGCGGCCCCAGCCGCGCTCGATCATGCCCGGCAGCACCGCACGCGTGGCGCGGAAGGCGCCAGTCAAATTGGTGTCGACGATCTTGTCCCACAGCGCGTCGGAATGGCCGCAGACCGGCTGCTCCGCGGTGGTGCCGGCGGCGTTGACCAGAATGTCGGCGGGGCCGATGGCGGCTTCGGCGTCCGCCGCGAAACGATTGGTGACGTCGCTGTCGCGCACGTCGAGATGGGCGGCATGGACCCTGGTTCCGTGGGCTGCAAGAGCCGCACGCACGCGCTCGATCTCGTCCGCGCCAGGATAGTAGGCGGCATCGGATCTGTCGGAGCCGGCTGGCGCGATGTAGGAGCCGACGGCAACGTTGGCGCCGGCTTCAGCCAAAGCCGTGGCAATGGCGAAGCCCATGCCCGAGAAACCGCCGGTGACGATGGCACTGCGGCCGGAAAGGTTGTTCATGGCACACGGTCTCCGCTCTGTCCCGGGCAGGCAATCAGGCCTGACCGGATTTGGCAATCACACCGGCGCAGCCTCCATCGCCAGCGTTTCATGTTTCCTGGAGCGGTTTGCCCAACCATTCGCGATAGAAGCCTTCAAGATCGGGCTCGAAATCGTGGACTATGGGATAACCGGGTGCCGCCGCTTCCACTTCGTGCAGCGTACCGCACTCGGGGCAGATGAATTCGCGGATCTCCATCCATTCGGGATCGGGGAGATCGCTGTTCGGGTAGATTTCGCGCAGCGCCTCCTCGGTGTTGCGGACATGAATAGCGGCGTTGAGCTTCCAGTTCTTGCGATAGTCGCCGAAGGAATGGCCGCATTCGCAGCGGGTTATCCGCTCGTCGCCGCTCTGGCAGATGAACAGGTGATCCGAGACCGGCAGCAGGATCGGATCCTTCCAGGCGACGCGGTCCTGGTAGACGGCGACCATCTTGAAGAAGCGGTCGTCGTCCTTGTAGGCGCTCATGATGCGCCTTGTCTGCGGCCAGGGCAGCTGGCCAGCAGCCAGATCGCGGATGACTTCCTTGCTGTATGAGGTCATGGCTTTGCTCCCGGTGTGAAGATCGACTTCGCGTCGACGTTCCAGAAATCGCTGAAATCCCTAGTGAAACGCGACGACAGCTTGATCGCGCTGGCGTACATTTTCTTTACCTCGGGGGCGAAGTCGGCCTTTTCGACGCGGCCACGCTCCTTGGCAATCCAATCCGCCACCGGTATCGCTTTGGCCAGGCGCTCCTTGCGCATGGCGGCGCGGCGCTCGACCGTGGCGTCGATATCGGCGATGGGATAGCCGTCTTCATCGTCCTTCAGCACGATGCCGAACACCTGGCCCGCCGCTTGCCGGGTGAGAAAGCCGTTCTCGACATCCCAGGCGGTCTTGATCGGATCGCGCTCCAGCACGTCGCCATAGCCGCCGCCGCCATTGTAGGAATGGCTGAAGATGTCGCCAGACTTGTGCGGCGAGGTGATGTAGGGCCCCTCGACCACGACATGGTCGCCGCCGATGTTCCTCTCGTAGTCGGAGACATGCGGGTCGATGCCGGGCGCATGCGCCAGCGGTTCGCCTTTTGCGGCCAGTTCATGGATGTTGGAATTGCGCACCGCGCGATGCTTCTGGCAGGTCGGCGCCGGATAGCCGCCGCACATACCGCCATTGTCGAACACCCTGGAAGAGTGCTCCGAGGTGTGGAGTCGCAGATGCGACGTCTTGTTGATCAGCCAGGTCGAGACGAAGGAACAGCCGCCGCGATATTTGCCGGCGCCGCCGGAATTGGGCACGATCGAGCGGCCGATATAGACCATCGGCATAGACTGTTCCCAGATTTCGATGTTGCCCATGTCGGATTCCGGATTCCAGCCGACATAGGCGGTGTCGAGGCCGTCCTTGATCGCCAACGCGCCGGAGCCGGCGGCGGCGCATTCAAAATGCGCCATGCCGAACGGCGTGCCGTACTGGCTTTCGCCGCCCATCTCGATCATCGGGCTGTTGACCTGGCCGACAAAGGCCTCCTCGACGAAGCCGCGCGCCACGAAACTACGCGACAAAAGCCGCTGGAAGACACCATAGGCCGGCAGCAGCAGCGCCCATGAGGTGGCGGTCGCCACCATCTCGTTGTCGGGGTTGGTCCAGGTGCCGTACGGCAATTTCAGCTCGGTCGCCATCCAGGCGCCGTCATTGACCAGGCCTTCGAAATTCATGTGCTGGGTCAGCGTGACGAACATGCCGCCATCCATGCCGGCCGGCGTGCAGTTCATCGAATGGTAGCCCCAGGGCTGCGTGCCCTCGAAGTCCATGGTGATCTTGCCGTCGGTGGTGATCTCCATCTCGATCGGGATGTTGTAGAGCCAGTCGGGATCGCCGAGCAGTTGGAAACCAGGCTTTCCCGCCGTGACGTGGCCGTAAAAAGTGTGGCCGCGATAGATGCCGGGCACGGTGAGCTGGCGGGTGCGGGCGAGCTGGGCGCGACGGCCTTCCTCGATGAACTCCTTCGACACCTTCATCCAGTAGTCGAGGCCGATCTCGGAGATCAGCTGCTTGACGCTTTCGCGCATGTCTATGCAGGAGGCGACCTTGGCCTTCTCGTCGAGCACCCAGTAGATCGGCATGCGCAGATTGCGCTCGCAGCGGATGACATAGTCGCGGCGGATCTCGTCGTTCTCGCCGATTTTCTCGGCACAGACGAACAGGCCTTCGGTGAAGCGCTCCTGCGCCAGGCAGACGTCGCCGCCCGGCGTGATGCCGCCGGCTTCCAGTTCGTGGCAAACAGCACCGGCCCAGCCGACCAGCGTGCCTTCATGGAAGATCGGCACCACGTCCATGACGTCAGGCACCTGCACGGTGCCGATGAAGGCGTCGTTGTTGGCGAAGATGTCGCCTTCGCGGATGCGCGGGTTGTCCTCGTAATTGTTCTTGATCATCCATTTGATGAAGCGGCTCATCGTATGGACATGCACCATGATGCCGTTGGACAGCGCAATGGCGTCACCCTCGGGCGTATAGATGGCGACCACCATTTCGCCGACCTCGCGCACCCCGGGCGACGCCGAGATGCGGCGCGCCATTTCGCGTGCCGAGACGCAATAGGCGCGCAGCTTGGTGTGCAGCGTCTCGAATTTCAGCGGATCCTGGTTGCGCAGCGTGAGTTCCGTGATGCCGTCATAGCAGCCGGTCTCTTCCATCAGCCGCTCGGAATCGAGCAGTCGTTCGCGAAGGCGCAGGGCCGAGGCAGGTTTGTCCAACATGGCGGTCGCCCTCTCAAGCGTGGGTGTAGTGCAGCAGCGTCCATTCATCGACATGGACGCGGTCCTGCGGATGAACGACGAGCGTGGTGGCGGGATGTTCGATGATAGCCGGGCCGATGACTTCATGGCCGGGCTGCAGCAGATCCATCTCGTAGAGATTGGCCTTGTGCCAGCGTCCGCCGATATAGGCTTCGCGGACGCCCTTGTGCGCGGCTGCCGGATTGGAGGCGCCGAGCGGACGCTTGAGCAGCACCGGCTTGACCTTGTCCGCGGTGGCGATCAGCCCAAGTTCGGTGATGGTGAAGCCAGCTTCGCCATAGCGCGACACGCGATGGTTGACCTTGGCATAGACCGCCTCGAACTCGTCGATAACCTTGCGCATGTCGTCGGCGGAATTGACCTCGGCCAGCGGCGCCATGACTTCGACGTCCTCGAGCTGGCCGGTGTAGCGCATCATCAGGAACGGCACGGTCCTGATCTTCTCTCTGGCATGACCGTCGGCGATCATTTCGTCGACCGCGGCCTTGGTCAGATCATTCCAGACCGTGGTGACCTTTGCGCCAAAAGCGGTCAGCGTCGCCTCATCGGCGCGTGACGGAATGTCGTGCTGCGTCGACACCGAATGCCGGCGCATGAAATCGGCCGTGGTGCAGCCGAAGGCGGAGAAAGCGGCCGCGAACTGGAAGGTGATGATGTCCTTGAAGCCGATGCCCCTGGAGCAGCCGGCCAGATGCAGCGGACCGGAGCCGCCATAGGAGAGCAGGGTGAATTCGGAGGGGTGGATGCCTTGACCCGAAATGACCCGGCGCAACGCGTTGTTGGCATCGGACTCCAACATGTCGATCATGCCTTCGGCGGCTTCTTCCACCCCGACGCCCAATATGTCGGAGCATTTCTCCTGGAAGGCGCGGCGCGCCTTTTCGACCTGCAGCACGACCTTGCCGCCCAGGAAATAGTACGGGTTCAGCCGGCCGAGAATGGCGTCGCAATCGGCGATCGTGGGTTCGGTACCGCCGCGATCGAAGCAGATCGGGCCAGGGTCGGAGCCGGCGCTTTCCGGCCCGAGGCTAACCTTCTTGGTCAGCGGGTCGACCTTGAGGATCATGCCGGCGCCAGCGCCGATCGTGTCGAGATGCAGCGTCGGCACGTTGAGCTTGAAGCGGTCCATCAGCGGCTCGTTCTCAATTCGCGTCTGACCGCGCGTGATGACGCCCATATCGAAGGAGGTACCGCCCATGTCCGAGCAGATCAGCGAGTCGTTGCCGATCAGTTTGCCGACATAGGCAGCACCGAGGATGCCGCCGATCGGGCCTGAGATCATGGTTTCATGCAGGCGCGGGTGGTTGATCGAGGTCAGACCGCCGAAGGAGAGCAGCGTCTGCACGCCATATTTGAAGCCGTATTTCTTCGAGACGTCCTCAATGCCCTTGAGCTGCTTGCGGCCACGCGAGGTGGCGTAGGCCTCGATCAGCACCGAGTTCAGCCGCGACTGCTCACGGATGACCGGGCGGACCTCATGGCTGGTGTAGACGATGATGTCGGCGCCGGCCTTATCGACCTCCGCGCGGCAGATCTCGGCGATGCGCTTCTCGTGCACCGGATTGACGTGCGAGAAGATGGTCATGATGCAGATCGCTTCGACCTTGTCGGCTATCAGCTTTTTCGCGGCGGCTGAGACTTCGTGTTCATAGAGCGGCAGCACGATGTCGCCGAACTGGTCGATGCGCTCGGTGACGCCATGGGTGCGGCGGCGCGGCACCAGCGGATCGGGATGATGGTGGGTGACCGCATGCAGCCGGTCGGCATAGGAATAGTCGGCCCAGGCCTGCAGGCCGCGGCCCATCAGGATCATGTCCTCGAGGCCCTTGGTGGTGATCAGGCCGAGCCGGCGGCCGGTGCGCGACAGCAACGTGTTGAGCATGCCGGTGCCGGAATAGAGCACGACGTTGACGCCGGAAAACAGTGATTCCAGCGAGATGCCCCAGGCATCCGCCGCGTCCTCGGCCGAAGCCAGAAAGCCCTCGGCTTCGTTCTTCGGCGTGGTCGCAGACTTGCCGATCTTGAAGTGGCCGTCCTGATCGACAAGGATCGTGTCGGTCATGGTGCCGCCGGCGTCGATGCCGATGACGATTGGATTGCCAATGATTGGACTGGTCAGGTTTGGCTGGGTCACGGTCGCCTCGGTATCTGGTCTAGGTTGACGCCAGGCTAGATTCGATGGGCGGCTTCGCGCCATATGCCTAAAGACACAATGACGGTTGGGCAGGGATCGCCGAGAAAAGGGCATGCGCATGGGGACCATCTGGGCGCCGCTCGCCAAAGCGATCGCCGCCACCGGCACGGACAGGCATGTCGACTGCCTGATCGACCTGATCGGCGCGGACATCGAGCACGATCTCGTCACGGTGACACGTTATTCGGCGACGCAGACGCCGGAATTCATCAAGCATCGGCGCTTCTCGGACGAGATGATCCGGCGCTATCTCGATAACTACTACGTCTTCGACCCGTTCTATGCCTCGTGGCGGCGCGATCGAAGGCTGGGCATAATGCCGCTGAAGCGGCTCGCCGACGACGAGGCCAAGCGCGGCCAGTACATTGCCGGCTTCCTGGCGCAGTCGGAGATCTGCGACGAGGTCGGCATCATGCTTGCTGATGGCGGCGACTGGTGCCTCGGCATCTTCCTCGACCGCTCGACCACATCATTCAAGGACAGCGAGATATCCCTGCTGGATGAGCGGCTGCCGGTGTTCGAGGCGTTGCACGCGCTCGACATCAAGGCGCGGGGAGCAAAATTCTCCCGCACGTCGGCGCCGACAGGCCCCGGCGCCTCGCCCCGGCAGGAGCCCATCATTCCGGCCGGCCTGTGGCCGGAGCTGTCGCTGCGCGAACGGGAGCTGGTCCAGCTGATCCTCGCCGGCCACCCGACGGCGAACATCGCCGAGCGCCTCGGCATCACCGTCGGCACGGTCAAGAACCATCGCCGGCGTATCTACGAGAAGCTCGACATCACCACGGAGCGGGAATTGTTCTTGCAGTTTTTTCAACACCGGGCGGAGCGGTAGCCGAGCGTCTCCCCTGCCGATCCGCCAGTGAGCTCCCGCCGCAAATCGGTGCTCCGGCTTCTCGCTGGAATGGCCGAAAGCGCCCCTCAAAATTCCTCTTGCGGAACGCCGCCGTCCCGGCTTAGTCTCGGCTTCGCGCAGAAAATGAAATTTAATTCCATTTGTGAAGTGCCCGCGAGCCAGTGCAGTGCCCAGGAAAAATGGCTCGCCGCAATCGACTGAGAAAATATTTGATATATCATCTACCAGAACGGAAATAGCTGACATGGTCCAGCAGACATCGATCCAGCCATCGGCGCCCTGGTTGCGGCTAGACGTCGACGATTCGGACTGGAACGACGCCGAGGTTTCAAGCCTGGTGCGCTGGTATCACCAGATGCTGCTCATCCGCCGTTTCGAGGAAAAGGTGCTCGATCTCGCCAATGCCGGGCTGGTGCATGGTCCGGCACACGCCAGTATCGGCCAGGAGGCAACGGCGGTCGGCGCGATGTCCGTGCTCGGCACTGGCGACCGCATCAACGGCACCCATCGCGCCCATCACCAGGTGCTGGCCAAGCTGGTCAACGCGCAGACGCCCAGGGGATTCGACCCGCTGGGCGACGCTTTCAATCCGGACATGCAGGGATCGGTTCGCGGCCTGATGGCCGAGATCATGGGGCTTAACGTCGGCTATTGTGGCGGCCGTGGCGGCTCGATGCATATGCGTGACGACGCCTCCGGCATCCCAGGCACCAGCGCCATCATTGGCGGCAACCTGCCGCACGCGGCGGGCTATGCGCTCGCCGACAAGCTGCTCGGCACCGGCAACATATCGGTCGCCTTCTTCGGCGACGGCACGATGATGGCGGGGCCTGCCTATGAGGCGATGAACATCGCCGCGCTCTACCGTTTGCCGGTGATCTTTTTCGCCGAAAACAATCTCTATGCCGTCTCGACGCACATCAATGAGCAGACGCGCGAGACGCGGCTGGCCTCGCGCGGACCGATGCTCGGCTTTCGCGGCATCGAATGCGACGGCATGGATGTGGTGGCGGTCCATCACGCCATGCGTGAGGCGCGCCGGGCGATCGAGGAAGACGGCGGACCGGTGCTGGTCGAGGCGCTCTGCTACCGCTTCCTGCACCAGAGTGGCGCCCGCCCGGGCAGCGAATTCGGCTACCGCACGCGCGCCGAGGAAGACGCCTGGAAAGCGCGCGACCCGCTTGCGACGATGGCGGCTCGCCTGAAGACGATGGGCATTCTAAACGCTTCCGACCTTGGGACGCTCGACCAGCGTGTCATGGAGGTGGTCAACAATGCTGCCGATTCGCTCACCGAAATGAGCGGCAATGCACTGCGCATTCCCGACCATCTGTGGCCGAACCCAAGCGATGTCGACAACCAGATCCGCGGCGATCTTTCGGAACTGAAGGGCGAGCGCTTCCTCGAGGTCGAGGACGTGCCGCCGGCCGATACCAAGCCGGTGAAGTTCATGGTTGCCGCGTCCGAGGTCATCGCGCGCGCCATGGAGCAGGACCCGCGCATCATCATCATGGGCGAGGATGTGCACCGTCTGCGCGGCGGCGTTTCGGGCGCCACAAAGGGCGCACTGGAGCGTTGGCCGGAGCGTGTGCTGGCGATGCCTATCGCCGAGAACGGTTTTGTCGGCGTGGCACTGGGTGCAGCGCTTTGCGGCCTGCGGCCGATCGTCGAGATCATGTTCGGCGACTTCTGCCTGGTTGCCGCCGACCAGCTGTTCAACGCGGTCAGCAAGGTGCGCCATATGTTCGGCGGTGGTTTCCCGGTGCCGATCGTGGTCAGGGTCCGCGTCTCGCCGCACACCGGCTATGGCTCGCAGCATTCGGGCGATCCGTCCGGCCTGTTCGCGCTCTATCCCGGCTGGCGCGTCGTCGCCCCGACGACACCCTTCGACTATATCGGCCTGATGAATTCCGCCTTGAAATGCGACGATCCGGTCGTCGTCATCGAGCATGTCGAACTGTTCCCCAGCGAAGGCCCTGTGCCTGCGGACGACCGCGACTATTGCGTGCGGCTCGGCAAGGCGAAGATCGTCAGGCCGGGCAGCGCCTGCACCTTGCTCACCAGCGCCAGCATGGTTGCCGTCGCCAGCCAGGTGGTCGAGGAGACCGGCATCGATGCCGAGATCATCGACCTGCGCAGCCTCGACCCGACCGGGCTCGACTGGCCGCTGGTGGAAGCCTCTATCCGCAAGACCAACCGGGTGGCCGTCGTCGAACAGGTGCAGCGTGGGCTGTCGCTTGGCGGACGACTGACCCAAGAGATTCAGGATCGCGTGTTCGACTATCTCGATCACGAGATCCTGCATGTGACGGGAAGCCTCTCGGCTCCCGTCGTATCGGCCCCGCTTAACCGCGCCGCACTGGGCGGTGCTGAAAAGCTCAGGGCCGCGCTTCAATCCCTCACTGCCACGGGTGGATAGAGCGAACGCATTGCCACAAAGATCCGACAAGAAAATGGGAGAATGAAATGAACATGACGATCCTACCAAGAGCCAAGACCAGAGCAACGATGCTGGCAGCCGTGCTGCTGGCCACCAGCGCCTTCTGGGCACCGGCCACCTTCGCGCAAGACAGCAAGCCGCTGGTTATCGCGCGCAACATCGATCTCAACTCGCTCGATCCGCACCGCGCCTTCTGCGACACCTGCCAGATCTACAATTCCAGTGTCTATGAATCGCTGCTGACGCTGGACAAGGACAACAAGCTGATCCCGCTGCTCGCCTCGAAGTGGGAAGGCAATGCCGACCAGAGCAGCTTCACCTTCACGCTCGACCCTGCCGCCAAATTCTCGGACGGTTCGCCGGTCGAAGCCAAGGACGTCAAATGGTCCTGGGAGCGGCTGAAGAACCTCAAGGGCAGCGCCTCATTCCTGATGGACAATGTGGCGTCGATCGAGACCCCGGACGCGCATACGGTCGTCGTCAAGATGGTCGCGCCGAGCTCCGAATTCCTCAACATCGCGGCGGCACCCTACGCAGCGGTCGTCAACAGCAAGGTCGCTTCCGAAGCCGGCGCCAAGGCCGATGCGGACGCCTCGACGACGGACAATGCCGAGGCCTGGTTCCTGGCGCATTCGGCCGGCAGCGCGCCGTTCGTGCTGAAATCCTACGAGCCCAATTCGGAACTGCGACTGGCACGCAACGACAAGTACTGGCGCACGGCACCGGCGCTAAGCGAAGTCGTCATCCGCCAGACCAAGGACGCGGTGGCGCAGGCGCAGATGCTGCAGAGCGGCACCGCCGACATCGCCATGCAGATCGACCCGGACACGGCCAAGACGATGACCGGCAGCGACGTCAAGATCGAGACCGTGCCGTCCTACAACTTCATCTATGTGGCGCTGTCGCCGGGCGCCAAGGCCAACAAGGTTCCGCTGACGCCCGAGGTGCGCGAGGCCATCTCGCTCGGCCTCGACCGTCCGAGCATCCTTGACTTCACCATCGGCTCCGAAGGCCAGCTGATCAGCGCGCCGATCCCGCTCGGCTTCCCCGGCGGTTCGGGCTTCGAGGCGCAGCCCTACGACGTTGCCAAGGCAAAGGAACTTCTGGCCAAGGCCGGCCATGCCGACGGCTTCGAGATGGAAGCGGCGTTCCCCGGCATGAATGTCTACGGCGTTGATCTCTCGCTGTTGATGCAGAAGGTCCAGCAGGATCTGGCCAAGATCAACATCAAGCTCGACCTGCAGCCGATCCCCTTCGCCAACTGGCGCGAACGCGTCAATGGCGACGGCATCCCGATGACGGCCGTGTTCTACGCGCCGGACTATTACGGCACCTCGCAATACATCGACTATTTCGCCATGACCAAGGGCAGCCCGTGGTCGCGGCGCGCCGGCGCGGAGCGCGACCCGTCGGTGATCAACCCGAAGGAAGCGGACCTCTACAAGGCGGCCTTGGCAGCGAGCGGCGACGAGGCGGCCAAGCTCTGGCACCAGATCGGCGAAGAGATGATCAAGGACAGGATCATCCTGCCGCTGGTCAGCCCTAACCTGATCCTGGCCTACAAGTCGGACGTCAAGGGCGTACGCTACAGCGCCTGCTGCAACCTGCCGCTGGCGGAACTCAGCCACTGAGCGAAAGAAGCGGGAGGCGGCCAGCCGCCTCCCGCTACTCATCCTGGAAGACCGGCAAATCCTGTTCTTCCAGCATCAAAATCAATATATGATATATCAAAGTGCGGAGACCTCGCTATGCCTTCCCTGATCAACTCCAAGGACAAGTTGCTGCGCGAGCGTGCGGCCTCGGTCATTCCGGGCGGCATGTGGGGACACATGGCAACGCGCTATCTCGGCCCCGCCTATCCGCAGTTCTTCGAGCGCGCCGACGGCTGCCGGGTCTGGGACGTCGATGGGCGCGAGTACATCGACCTGATGTGCAGCTGGGGTCCCAACATCCTCGGCCACCATCATCAAGCCGTCGAGGCAGCAGCCGAGCGGCAACGTCGCCTGGGCGATGCGATGAACGGCCCGGGCGAGGTGCTGGTCGAACTGGCGGAATTGCTGGTCAAGACCGTCGCCCATGCCGACTGGGCGATGCTGCAGAAGAACGGCACCGACGCCACCACCGCCTGCGTGACGATCGCGCGCGCCGGCACCGGCCGACGCAAGGTGCTGGTCGCGCGTGGCTCCTATCACGGCGCTGTGCCGTGGTGCACGCCTTCGCTGGCCGGCGTCACTGCCGAGGACCGCGCCCATCTGATCCATTTCGACTACAACGACATTGCCAGCCTCGAGGCAGCCGTCGAGCAGGCCGGGGATGATCTTGCAGCGGTCGTGGTGACCGCCTTCCGGCACGACATCGCCCGCGACCAGGAACTGCCGACCGCCGGCTTCGCCAGACGGGCGCGCGAACTCACCACCGCCGCCGATGCGGCGCTGATCGTCGATGATGTCAGGGCCGGCTTCCGCATCGACCTCGCCGGCAGTTGGGAGCCGCTCGGGGTGCGGCCGGACCTGTCCGCCTTCTCGAAGGCGATCGCCAATGGCTATCCGCTTGCCGCGATCACCGGTACCGACCGGTTTCGCGAAGCCGCGACCAAGGTCTATGTGACGGGCTCGTTCTGGTATGGCGCCGTCGCCATGGCCGCCGCGATCGCCACCATCAACACGCTGCGCGACACCGATGCCATTGCCCGCATGACGCAGGCCGGCGACAGGTTGCGCTCAGGCCTCGACGCGGCAGCGAAGAAGCATGGCCTGTCACTGCGCCAGACCGGCCCGGTGTCGATGCCGATGGTGCTGTTCGACGACGATGCCGAATTCAAGCTGGCCAACGCCTTCTGCTCTGCGGCGTTGCGCGAAGGCGCCTATTTCCATCCCCGGCACAACATGTTCCTGAGCGCCGCGCACACCGCAAAAGATATCGATCTTGCCCTGCAGGCCGCCGATGCCGGCATGGCCGCCGCGGCACAGGTGGCGTGACCGGCACCCATGCGGTGGGAAACAACAAACCGTTCAGCCGGCGGCCGACACCAAGCGGCCGTTCTGAGCCGCGCGACGCAGTTCCTCGGGCGTGACCGCGCCGTCGTTCAATCGTTCGAGAACCTTGACCAGCAGGCGGCCGCCTTCGATCATGTCCTGCTGAATGCCTTTGCGCACGCCGTTCTCGTCACGCGCGCGCAGCGCGTCGAGGATGTCGAGATGCCGGTGGCGGCCATCATAGGTCGGCCTGGCGTGCGGGTATTGATAGTTCACCAGCGGTCCGTTGCGCAGCCAGATGCCCTCGATGATGGCCAGCAGTTCCGGCATTTGCGCCGCCTGATAGATCGAGTGATGGAATTCCCAATTGTCGCGGACGGCTTCGAACCAGCGGCCGTTGTCCTCGTCGGCGATCAGCCTGTCATGCACCGCCGCAAGGCGGTCGATCTCGCGCGGCTCGATGCGCGTCGTTGCCGCGGCACCGGCCATGCCTTCGAGATGCAGCCTAATGCTGCGCAGTTCCAGATACTGGGTCAGCGACAGTTGGGCGACGGTGATCGAGCGGCCGGCTTCCATCTCCAGGCCTTTTTCGCGCACCAGCTGCATCAGCGCCTCGCGCACCGGCGTCTCAGACACCTGAAGGCTGGCGGCGAGATCGCGGATCTTGAAGCGATGGCCCGGCCAGAAACGGCCTTCCATCATGGCGCGGCGAAGCTCCTCGTAGACACGCGTCGTCAGATTGTCGCGCGCGATCGGCGCGATAGAAGCAGTCATATCCGCTCTCCGTTCTTGCAGTCGCGCAGGCGTCGCGTCGGCTGTGTATATGATACCACGAATGGCCTGACCACCGACATGAGACAAGCAGCCATGAGACCGGCCGACATGAAACGGCCAGACATGGGACGGGCCGCATGACCGCGATGCCTTCCCTGCTGTTCGGCGCCATCGCCGACGATCTGACCGGCGGCACCGAACTGGCGTCGATGCTGGTGGCGCGCGGCATTCCCACGGGATGCACGGTCGGGCTGGACGCGCCGATCCCGTCAGGCAATCTTGCCCATGTGATCCTGCTAAAGACCCGCGTCATCGCGGCCAGCGATGCGGTGCGCCAGGTGCTGGAGGCCGTGGACCGGCTAGTGGAAGCGGGCGCGCGGCAGATCTTCTTCAAATACTGCGCCACGTTCGATTCGACGCCCACAGGCAATATCGGCCCTTGCGCCGAGGCGCTGCTCGAGCGGCTTGGCGGCGGCGTCACGCTGTTCACCCCGGCGCTGTGTGAGACCGGCCGCACCGTCTATCAGGGGCACATGTTCGGCGGCGCCCAGTTGCTGGGTGAATCGCCCAAGCGGTTCGATCCGCTGACGCCGATGACCGATTCCAATCTGGTTCGCGTGCTGCAGGCGCAGAGCAAGGGCAAGGCCGGGCTGGTGCCCTATCTCGTCGTCGATGCCGGCGCCGGGGCCATTCGCAGCGCTATCCGAGAGCACAGCGCGCGCGGCGAGACGCTGCTGGTCACCGACACGATCCGCGAGCGTGACCTGGCGGCGATCGCGGAAGCGACCTTCGACCTGCCGCTGATGACGGGCAATTCTTCAGTCGCGGCGCATCTGCCGACCGCCTGGCTGGCGCATGGGCTGGTGAACTCAGACGACCTCGTTGTCGCTAGCCTGCCGGCCGTCGAAGGGCCAGCGGCGGTGCTGGCCGGCAGCGTCGCCGACCGCACCATCGAACAGCTCGAACGCTTCGCGCAAAAAAATCCGCTGCTGACGATCGACCTTGCTAGCGCCTTTGCCGGCGCCGATGTCATGGCCGAAGCGCGTGCCTTCGCCCAGCGGCATTTGCCCGGCGCGATGATCGCCATTGCCACGACAGCGCCGCAAGCGACGGTCGAAGCGCTGCAGCAGGCGCACGGCCGCGATGTGGTGGCGGCAAGGGCGGAAGAGATACTGGCCGGGATTGCCCAGATTCTGGTGCGCGAACTCGCCGTACGCCGGCTCGTCGTCGCCGGCGGCGAGACCGCCGGTTCGGTGGTCAAGGCGCTCGGCATCGATCGCATCGCCATGGGCGCCTATGAGGGCCCGGGATTGTCGCGCGCCATCGCCCACCTCCCCGGCCTGCCCGCTGATCCCCTGGCGCTGATGCTGAAATCGGGAAAGCTCGGTGGCCCCGATATCTTCACCGACGTTCTGCAAGACATGACACGGCCGAGCGCCATCGCACCGGCAATCGACACATGGCCCCCGGCAAGGAGAGCATCGTGATGAATCTCGAAATCGAGCGCACGAGCCTGATCACCGCGACGCAGACGCTGGACGCCAGCGGGATGAATGTCGGCACCACCGGCAACATCAGCGTGCGCATGGCAGGCGGCATGCTGATCACGCCGACGGGCATAGCCACAAGCGCCTTGCGGCCAGAGCAGATGGTGGCGATGCAGCTTGATGGATCCTGGGACGGCGCATTCCGGCCGTCGAGCGAATGGGAGATGCACGCCGAGATCTACAAGGCGTTTCCCGAGGCCGGTGCCGTGGTGCATGCCCATCCCGACCATTGCGTAGCGTTATCGTGCCTGCGCGAACCGCTGCCGCTGTTCCACTACATGGTCGCCGGTTTCGGCGGCGACGATGTGCGCTGCTCGGACTATGCGCTGTTCGCATCAAGCGAACTGGCGAAGGTCGCCGTCGTTGCGCTCAAGGACAGATCGGCCTGCCTGCTCGCCAATCATGGCATGATCGCCTTCGGCGCGGATCTCGACATGGCGCTGATCCGCACCATCAAGCTGGAAACCCTGGCGCGGCAGTATCTTTTGGCGCGCAGCGCCGGTACGCCGGTGCTGATCGAGGGCAGCGAGCTTGCCGCCATTCGCGGGCGCTACAAGAATTACGGCCAGCAGAAATAGTGCATGTCGCCCGACAGCGGCCTACTCAGTCGACCTGCAGGTGCGAGACGAACTTGCTGTTGAGATAGCTCTCCAGCGCATCGGCGCCACCTTCGGTGCCGTTGCCGGAATCGTTGATGCCGCCGAACGGCACCTCCGGCAGCGCCAGGCCATAATGGTTGATCGACACCATGCCGCTGGCGATGCCGGACGACATCTTTGCCGCGCTCGCGGCCGAGCGGGTGAAGCCATAGGCGGCAAGGCCGTAGTTCAGCCGGTTGGCCTCGGCCAGGGCTTCGTCGAGGCCACTGACCGGGGTCATCAGTGCCAACGGACCGAACGGCTCCTCATTCATGGTGCGGGCATCGGTCCCGACATTTGACAGGATGGTCGGCTCGAAGAAATAGCCTGAATTGCCGATGCGCTTGCCACCGGTGACGAGTTCCGCACCTTTCTGCACGGCGTCGTGGACCAGTTCCTCCATCGCCTGGACGCGGCGCGGATTGGCGAGCGGACCCATGGTCGTACCCTCGGCAAGACCATCGCCTACCTTGATCTGGCGTGTCGCCTCGGCAAAGCGACCGACGAAATCGTCATAGACCGCATGGTCGACGAGGAAGCGCGTTGGCGCGACGCAGATCTGGCCGGCATTGCGGAATTTGGATGCGACCATCGAGCGCGCGGCGCGGTCGAGATCGGCATCGGGCAGGACGATGACCGGCGCGTGGCCGCCGAGTTCCATCGTCGCCCGCTTCATGTGCAAGCCGGCAAGCGACGCCAATTGCTTGCCGACAGGCGTCGAGCCCGTAAACGAAATCTTGCGGATCACCGGATGCGGAATGAGATAGGCGGAGATTTCCGATGGCGTGCCATAGACGAGGTTCAAGACGCCATCGGGCAGGCCGGCATCGATGAAAGTGCGCACCAGTTCAGCGGGCGAGGCCGGCGTTTCTTCCGGTCCCTTGATGATGATCGAGCAGCCGGCGGCGAGTGCAGCAGACAATTTGCGCACCGCCTGGTTGAGTGGAAAATTCCATGGCGTGAAGGCGGCGACCGGGCCGACGGGTTCCTTGACCACCGACTGGCTCACGCCCTCAAGGCGCGCCGGCACGATGCGGCCATAGGAACGGCGCGCCTCCTCGGCGAACCAGTCGATGATGTCGGCGGCGGCGAAGGCCTCCATGCGCGATTCGGCGATCGGCTTGCCCTGTTCCAGCGTCATCAGCGTGGCGATGTGCTCGTTGCGCTCGCGCAGGATATTGGCGGCCTTGCGCATCAGCTTGGAGCGATCGAAGGGCGAGACGCGCCGCCAGGTCTCGAACCCTTTTGCGGCAGCGGCCAGCGCCTCGTCGAGATCGTCGATACCGGCATGAGCGAGCGAGCCGAGTTCGGCTTCCGTCGACGGATTGACGATCGCCATCGTGCGGCCATCTCGGGCCGGGCGCCATGCGCCGTCGATGTGCAGCAGCACGTTCTTATACATGTCGGGCTCCGTGAAGATCAGGCGGGGACAGGCTCGGCGGCCGGCGTATAGACGCCGATGGCCCCAGTGCCGATCAGCTGGTCGATGGTCTCGGCGCTGTAGCCGAGCACGTCGGCCAGTACGGCTTGAGTGTCCTGGCCCAGCATCGGCGGCGCGGTGAAATCAGCGTTCAGTTGCGCGGCAAGTCCCTGCGCCGGTCGCACCATGGCAACGGAACCAAGATGCGGATGCGGCAAGGTCTGGACGAGGCCACGCTCGCGGACATTGGGACTGTCAAAGACTTCCGGTATCGATTTTACCGTTCCGGCCGGCACGCTGGCGGCGGCACAAGCCGCCATCCAGTGGTCTCGCGTTTTGGTCCTGAAGGCGGCCGCCAGCTGCGGGATCAGCGCCTCGCGGTTGGTGGCACGCGCGCCTGCCTTGATGAAGCGCGAATCCCCGGCCAGATGTGGCAAGTCCACGACCTGCTCGCACAGCGCCGCGAACTGCCGATCGTTGCCGACGGCCAGCGCGAAGCCACCGTCGGAGGCCTCGAATATCTGATAGGGAACAACCGTCGGATGGGCATTGCCGTAGCGGGCGACCTCTCGGCCGGTGTTGAGGTAACCGCTGCCGACATTGATCAGCAGGCTGAGCGCGCAGTCGATCAGCGACAGGTCGAGGAACTGGCCCTTGCCGGTCGTCGACCGCTCGAAAAGCGCTGCCAGGATCGACTGCGTGGCGACCATGCCACAGACGATATCGATGATGGCGACGCCGACGCGCATCGGCTCGCCATTGCTCTCACCGGTGATGGCCATCAGGCCGCTTTCGGCCTGCATGACGAAATCGTAGCCCGGCCGTCCGGCATCGGGCCCGGTCTGGCCGTAGCCGGAGATCGAGCAGTAGATCAGGCGCGGATTTGAGGCGCTGAGTTCCTTGAAACCGACGCCGAGGCGATCGGCGGTGCCGGAGCGAAAATTCTCGACGACGATGTCGGCCTTCGCCGCCAGTTCGCGCACGATGGCCAGCCCTTCCGGGCTCTTCATGTCGAGCGCAATGCTCTGCTTGCCGCGATTGGCGCAGAGATAATAGGTGGAGACACCCTTGTAGCTCGGCACCGACCACGCCCTGGTGTCGTCGCCGCCATCGATGTTCTCGATCTTCCAGACTTCGGCGCCGAGATCGGCCAGGCTCATCGTCGCCCATGGTCCGGCCAGCACACGCGAGAGATCGAGAACCTTGATGCCTTCGAGCGGCAGGCGCGCGCGGCCTGCCGTACCGGCATTCTCGGAATGGTCCTCAGTCACGATCAAAATTCCTTCGGGTGAATTCGGCAGGCCAATCAGACAGCCTTGAAAGTGTTGACCGGCTCCGGAAAATGACAGGCGACGCGATGCGCACCGCCAGCCGGATCGAGCGGCGGTTCGACGGCGGCGCAGATCGCCTGCGCCTTGAAGCAGCGCGTGCGGAAGCGGCAGCCAGATGGCGGGTTGAGCGGGCTCGGCACATCGCCAGTCAGCACGATCCGCTCGCGCTTGCGCTCCTTCTCGGGATTGGCGAGCGGCACGGCTGACAAGAGCGCCTGGGTATAGGGATGCAGCGCCCTTGAATAGAGTTCAGCCGCGGGCGCGATCTCGACGATCTTGCCGAGATACATCACCGCCACCTGATGAGAGATGTGGCGCACGACCGAGAGGTCATGGGCGATAAACAGATAGGAGGTGCCGAAGGATTGCTGGATATCCTTGAGCAGGTTGAGCACGCCGGCCTGTACCGAAACGTCGAGGGCCGAAACCGGCTCGTCGAGGATCACCACTTGCGGGTTCAGCGCAAGCGCGCGAGCGATGACGACGCGCTGACGCTGACCGCCGGACAGTTCGTGCGGATAGCGCTTGCCGTGATCGGGATTGAGCCGCACCAGTTCGAGCAGCTCGGCGACGCGCGCGCGGCGGTCGACCGCCGACATGTCGCTCATGCGCAGCGGCTCGGCGATGTTGTCGGCAATGCGCATGCGCGGATGCAGCGACCCATAGGGGTCCTGGAAGACCAGCTGGATGTAGCGCCGCATCAGGCGCATGTCTTCGTGGTTGAGCGCGAGCAGGTTCTGGCCACGGAACCAGCTTTCGCCACTGGTCGGCTCGATCAGCCGCATCAGGCAGCGCCCTAGGGTCGACTTGCCGCAACCGGATTCTCCGACGAGGCCCAGCGTTTCGCCGGGTGCTACGTCAAAGGAAACATCGGCGACCGCACGGACATGGGCAACGGCACGGTCGAAGACGAGGCCGCCGCGAACCGGAAAGTCCTTGACGAGATGGCGAACCGACAATGCGGGCGCCGGTTTGGTTTCTGCCTGGAGTTGCTCTGCTGCGCTCATGGGGCCACGCTTCCTTTGTCCAGGCTTGCCGCCGCCAGCGTGGCGCTGTGGAAGGGCGGCAAGGTCGTCGCGAAATGGCAGGCCGAGAACCGGCCGCCGATATCGTGCAGCGGCGGATCCTCGATCCCACAGCGTGCCTCGGCATGGATGCAGCGCGGATGGAAGGCGCAGCCGCCCGGCAAGCGCCCAAGTGCGGGCGGCGAGCCGTCGATCGAGAACAGCCGCTCGCGGCTTTCCTCGAGATTGGGGATCGAGGCGATGAGGCCCCGCGTGTAAGGGTGGCGCGGGTCGGCGAACAGCTCGGACACGCTAGCCTGTTCGACGACACGGCCGGAATAGACGACCGCGACGCGGTCGGCATGACCGGCGACGACGCCGAGATCATGGGTGATCAGCACCAGGCCGAGGCCGAGCCGTTCCTGCAGCGAGCGCAGCACCGACAGTATCTGCGCCTGCACCGTGACATCGAGCGCCGTGGTCGGCTCGTCGGCGATCAACAGGTCTGGATCGTTGGCGACGGCCATGGCGATGACCGCGCGCTGGCGCATGCCGCCGGAGAATTCGTGCGGATACTGGTTGACCCGGCGCTCCGGCTGCGGGATCGCCACCAGATGGAGCAGCTCCACCGCACGCGCCATGGCCTGCTTGCGCGTCACGCGCTGATGCAGCCTGACCGCCTCGGCGATCTGGGCGCCGACAGTCATCACCGGGTTCAACGAGGACAGCGGGTCCTGGAAAATCATGGCGATGCGCGCGCCCCTGATCTTGCGCATCTCGCGCGCCGGTTTGCCAACCAGTTCGTCGCCGTTGAAGCGGACCGAGCCGGTGACCACCGCGTTCTTTGACGTGAGACCGAGCGCGGCGAGCATGCCGACGGACTTTCCCGAGCCGGATTCGCCGACAATGCCGACCACTTCGCCCTTGGCGACATTGAGGTCGATGCCGCGCACCGCCTCGAACTGATTGCCCGCCCGCCGAAAGCCGACCCGTAGGCCGCGTATGGACAGCAGCGGCTCGCGCTCGCCTGTCTTGTCGACTGCGCCTGGTGGCGCTGAAGATATCTGTGCGCTCATCGCCTAGTCCGACCTTGGATCGAGAATGTCGCGCAAGCCGTCGCCGATGAAGTTGAAGCCGAGCACGATGGTGAGGATGGCAACGCCGGGACCGAAGGCGATCCACCATTGATAGAAATGGACGGCGCCATCGGAGATCATCGACCCCCATTCGGGCGTCGGCGGCGTGGCGCCGAGACCAATGAAGCTGAGCGACGCGGCAAGCAGCACGACCTGGCCGAGATCCATGGTCGCGCTGATCAGCACGGGGGTCCAGCAAAGCGGCAATATGTGCGTGAACAGCACGCGCCGCGGCCTGGCGCCGGCGGCGATTGCCGCCTCGACATGCTCGCGCTCCTTCACCTCCAGCACCTGCGCCCGCATCAGCCGGGCATAGACCGGCCACCAGACCAGAACCATGGCGATGGCCGCATTGCCGAGGCCCGGCCCAAGCGACGCCGCGACGGCCATGGCCAGAAGCATCGGCGGGAACGACAAGGTCACGTCGACAAGCCGCATGATCGCCGCACCGGTCAAGCCGCCGACGAAGCCGGAGATGGCGCCGAGCAGCGAGCCGATGACGACGGCCGAGACGACGACCAGAACCGCGATCGGCAGCGAATGCGCCGCCCCGTGCAAGGTGCGGCTCAAGACATCGCGGCCGAGTGCGTCGGTGCCCAGCCAGTGCGCCCAGCTCGGCGGCTGCAGCCGGCGCGCCACCATTTCGAGCGGATCGAATTGAACGACCAGATTGGCGAACGCGGTCATGAACAGCCAGAACAGGATGACGACCGTGCCGATGACCAAAGGCGCGGTCAGCCATTCGGGAACAGCGGCGGAACGGGATTTGGTTGCGACCGCCGACATCAGCTCAATCTCACGCGCGGATTGGCCACGACATAAAGTATGTCGGTGATGAGGTTGGTGACCAGGAAGGCGAGGCCGCCGACGATGGTGACACCGATGATTGCCGGAAAGTCGAGCGCGCGTGCCGCCTCGACGGCATAAGAGCCCATGCCCGGCCAGGAAAAGATGGTTTCGGTCAGCACCGCGCCGGTGATCAGATAGGCGAAGGAATAGCCGATAACGGTCAAGGTCGGCACCATGGTGTTGCGCAGCGCATGCACGATGACGACGCGGAATTCGCTCGCCCCCTTGGCGCGCGCGGTGAGCACGAACTCGCGGCTCATCACGTCCAGCATGTTGGCGCGCACCAGCCGCGATATGGTTCCCGACACCGTCCAACCGAGCACGAAGGCCGGCAGAAGCAGGTGCCAGAGTGCGTCCTTGAACACGGTGAGATTGCCAGCCAGCAGGGAATCGATGGTGAGGAAGCCGGTGATGCCGGGCGGCAATGCCAGGCGGGCATCAACCCTGCCCGGCCCCGGCAGCCAGTTCAGCATGACGGAGAAGATGAACAACAGGCCGAGCCCCGACCAAAATACCGGCAGCGACGAGCCGAACAAAGCGAACAGCCGGGCGCCGTGGTCGATCAGGCTGTTGCGGAAATATGCGGCCAGCACGCCAAGCACGATGCCGAGCGTGGTGCCGAAGATCATCGCGGCGAAAACCAGTTCGAGCGTTGCCGGCAAACGGTAGAGAATGTCGGTGCCGACATTGCGC
This sequence comes from Mesorhizobium loti, assembly GCF_003148495.1. Classification (GTDB taxonomy): domain Bacteria; phylum Pseudomonadota; class Alphaproteobacteria; order Rhizobiales; family Rhizobiaceae; genus Mesorhizobium; species Mesorhizobium loti. The sequence goes on along the minus strand of NZ_QGGH01000004.1, from coordinate 143,788 downwards.
TTGGTGATGAATGAGGTGCCAAGATCGCCGCTCAGCAAATTTCCAAGATATATCATATAGCGTTCCGGCAAAGGGCGATCGAGACCCCAACGGGCTTTGGCGGCGGCCACCACTTCCGGGTTGCTCATCTGCTGTTCGGCAACAATGGCGGTCAGCGGATCGCCCTTGGTCACCGTGGTGATCAGGAACGCGATGGTGACGATGCCGAGCACCAGAAACGGCATTGCGATAAGCCGGCGCAAAATATAGCGAGACACGTGGCTACCTTCACAAGGAGGGGCTTCGTAAGATGGCACAAGGCGCTGGGACATGCCATCGATGGAAGCATATTGACAGCCCGCGAAAGCCCCTGTCAATATAAATGGAATTTAATTTCATTTTTCGACCAGATACAACAGACCGTGCCGGCGGCACCGGCCGACAGGCGGATGACGACGCCAGAAAGACCCAGCGTGCGCAAGCGAGCGACCAGGGACGAGACGGAGCTTGAAGGCGAAGGCGCGCAGCTTTCGTCGTCGCTGGTGCGCGGGCTCGGCATATTGCGCGCCTTCCGACCGGGCGACGCCTCGCTCGGCAACCAGGACATCATTGCCCGCACCGGCCTGCCCAAGGCCACGGTTTCGCGCATCACCTATACGCTGAGCGCGCTCGGCTACCTCCTCTACGACAAGGATCTCGGCCGCTACAGCCTGGGACCGGCCACCGTGGCGCTGGGCTATTCGGCGCTCAGTTCGAGCGCCGTCGTTCACATCGCCCGGCCGCTGATGCAGCCGCTGGCAGACCTCACGGGGGCGGCGGTGGCGCTCGGCACGCGCGACAGCCTCAACATGGTCTATCTCGCCAATTGCCGGTCGGAGAGCCTTGTCACGCTGCGGCTCAATCCAGGCTCCTACCTGCCGATCTGGAAGACATCGATGGGGCTGGCCTATGCGGCGGCCCTTTCACCCGAGGAGCGCGCCAGCCTTGTGCGGGCTTTGCAGGCGGCGGAGCCGGACAAGGCAGCTATGATCGCGGCGGCGATCGACGATGCGATCGCCCAGTATGCACGCCAGGGCTACGTGACCTCGTTCGGCGCCTGGCACAGCTACATCCATGCGGTCGGCGTGCCGTTCCGCCCGCGTGACGGCTCGCCGCTGGTTGCCATCACCTGCGGCGGCATCGGCGAGATCATCACCGAGGACCGCGCGCATGCCGAGATCGGACCGGCGCTGGTGGCTATGGTGAAAGCACTGGACGACCAGCTCGAGGGAAATCCCGTGTGATCCCGGCACGGAATTGGCCCAGACGATCGGCCTGCATGCAGGCTTGAACTTGCCTGGTGGTGCCCGCACAGTCGCCGCCGATGGTACAGCGGTCGCGCGTCGTTAGCGTCCATCGGGTTCAGGTGACGGGGGGAAATTAGATGCCGATGAATTTTGCAGGACGATTCAGCGATCGGGCGGCGGTCATCACCGGCGGCGCATCGGGCATCGGGTTGGCAGTGGCGCAGAGAATCGTCGAAGAGGGCGGACGGGTTTCGGTCTGGGATCGCGATCCCGCCCAGATCGAACAGGCGAAAGTCGTCATTCCGGGACTGCACGGCGTGGCGGTGGACGTTGCCGATGCGGCAGGGGTTGAAAATGCCGCCGCTCGGGCGATCGAAGCGCTTGGCGGTGTCGATATCCTGGTCACCAGTGCGGCGATCACCGGCCCCAACATGACGACCTGGAATTATAGGGTCGAGGATTGGCAGAAGGTCATCGACATCAACATCAATGGCGTCTTCTACTGCAACAAGGCGCTCGTGCCGCACATGCTCGAGCGCAACTATGGCCGCATCGTCAACATCGCCTCGATCGCCGGCAAGGAGGGCAATCCCAACGCCTCCGCCTACAGCACCTCGAAGGCCGCGGTGATCGGCCTGACCAAGTCGCTCGGCAAGGAACTGGCCAAGACCAAGGTGACGGTCAATTGCGTCACACCGGCGGCAGTGCGCACCGCGATCTTCAAGCAGATGAGCCAGGAGCACATCGACTTCATGCTGTCCAAGATACCGATGGCGCGCTTTGGCGAGGTCGAAGAGGTGGCGGCGCTGATCTGCTGGATCGCCTCGGAGGAATGTTCGTTCACGACCGCCGCCGTGTTCGACGTTTCCGGCGGCCGCGCCACCTACTGAGGCAGAGCGAATCTCAATTCCGCGTGACGGTGCAACGAACGGGCGCGTACGGGCGTATAGTTGCAGGCTTCGAATCGACAAGTCGCAACAAGGTAGCGGGAAATCATGACACGGGACGCAGCCGTCAGGCGGGAGCTTGCTTCTTTTGCTTAGAGCCGAGCCTGCCGCACTGTCCGATGACGAGCTTCTGGACCGCTATCAGCGCGCCGCCTTCGACTATTTCCTCGAGAACGTGAACCCGGAAAACGGACTGGTCGCCGATACGTCGCGGCCGAATTCGCCGGCCAGCATCGCTGTAATCGGCTTTGCGCTGTCCTGCTATCCGATCGGCGTCGAGCGCGGCTGGATGACGCGCGATGCGGCCGTGAGGCTGACGCTTGCAGCTCTGCGTTTCTTCTCGACCAGCCAGCAAGGCAATGGCGACGACGTCACCGGCCACAAGGGTTTTTACTATCATTTCCTCGACATGCGGACCGGCCTGCGCGTCTGGCGTTGTGAGCTGTCCATGGTGGATACCGCATTGCTAATATCAGGCATGCTGGTAGCGGCATCCTATTTCTCCGGCGAGGATGAGGAGGAAGCGAGAATCCGGGAACTGGCCGAGGCGCTCTACCGGCGCGTCGACTGGCGATGGGCGCAGGGAAGCACGCCCACCTTGCGGCAGGGCTGGAAGCCGAAGAGCGGTTTTCTCCACTATGGCTGGGAGGGCTACAACGAAGCGACGATCCTCTACGTCCTGTCGATGGCCTCGCCCGACAGTCCGACCTCGGACGACAGCTACGAGGGCTGGACGGCGACCTACCAGTGGGAAAACATCTACGGCTACGACGTGCTGTATGGCGGTCCGCTGTTCATGCACCAGTTCTCGCATGCGTGGATCGACTTTGCCGGCATCCGCGACGCTTTCATGCGCGAGAAGAACTCGGACTATTTCGAAAACAGCCGCCGCTCGACCTACCTGCACCGCGACTATGCGCGCCACAACCCTTACGGCTACGGCGGCTACGACGAGAATCTGTGGGGACTTTCGGCGGGCGACGGGCCGGGCGGCTTTCGCACCAGCGTGGAGCGACAGCGCCGCCGGTTTTCCGGCTATGCCGCGCGCGGCGCGCCGTTCGGGCCCGATGACGGGACAATCGCCCCATGGTCCTATCCGGCGTCGCTGCCTTTCGCGCCGGACATCTGCCTGGCGGCCTTGCGCCATCTTGGGGATCGCTATCCCGAGGTGATCGATAATTTCCGGCTGCCGAGCGGCTTCAACCCGACATTGGCGAACCGGCGAAAGTTCGGCCGGCACGGCTGGGTGTCGGAAGGCCATTACGGGCTGGATCAGGGCATCGTGGTGATGATGATCGAGAACCATCGGTCAGGGCTGATCTGGAAGCTGATGCGGTCCAACCAGCACATCCGGCGCGGCCTGGGCAAAGCGGGTTTCACGGGTGGATGGCTATCGAGGAACGACGGCGATGGCGCGTGACCGTACCAGGGCTACCGCCTTTCCTGTCGACAGCAACGACATCAACCTGATCAAGAGCGCCCATCCGCCGCACTGGAAGAACCCGCAGCCCGACGGTCCTTACAATCTGGTCGTCATCGGTGCCGGGCCGGCCGGGCTGACTGCCGCCCACGAAGCGGCCGGCCTCGGCGCAAAGGTCGCGCTCATCGAACGCAACCTGATCGGTGGGACCTGTATCAATGTTGGCTGCATCCCGTCGAAATCGATCATCCGCACGGCCAGGCTCTATGCAGATATGCGCGATGCCGAGAATCTCGGCGGTGACACGCCGGACCGTCTTCACGTCGATTTTCAGCGGGCAATGAGACGGATGCGGCAGATCCGGCAGCGCATCAGCCGCGCCGATGCCGCCGCGACCATCGCGTCGAAAGGCATCGATGTCTTTTTCGGCGACGCGCGATTTTCCGGACCGGACACGGTCGCGGTGGCGGGCAAGGCGCTGCATTTCAGGAAGGCGCTGATCGCGACAGGCGCACGCCCGAGGCTGCCGACCATCCCGGGGCTTGCCGAAGCCGGCTATCTCAGCAACGAAACCATGTTCGATCTCACAGAGTGCCCGAAGCGGCTTCTGGTCATCGGCGGCGGACCGCTCGGTTGCGAGGCAGCGCAGGCCTTCTGCCTGCTGGGTGCGAAAGTCATTCTGGCGCAGCGAGAACCGATGTTCCTGCCCGGCGAGGAACGCGACGCCGCCCAGATCCTTTCGGACGCGCTAGCGCGCGAAGGGGTCGAGGTTCGCCTCAACACCGAGGTCGTGGCGGTGCGCACAGGAGGCGGCAAGAAGCTCGCCGACCTGGTGCGCGACGACGACATGATGACGATTTCCGTCGACGAGATCATCACCGGCATTGGCCGTTCGCCCAATGTCGACGGTCTCGACCTGCAGAGCGCCGGGGTGGCATATGACGCCGACGGCATCAAGGTGGACGACTATCTCCGCACCACAAATCCGCGCATCTATGCGGCGGGCGATGTCTGCCTCGACTACAAATTCACCCATACCGCGGAGGCAACAGCCCGCATGGTCGTGCGCAATGCCCTGTTTCTCGGACGCAGCAAACTGAGCGAACTGGTCATTCCGTGGTGCACCTACACCGATCCGGAGATCGCCCATGTCGGCCTCTATCCAGCGGAGGCGCGCCAGAACGGCATCCCGGTCAAGACCTATACGGTGCTGATGCACGATGTCGCCCGTGCGGTGATGGACGGCGAGGAAGAGGGTTTTGTCAAAATCCACGTCAAGGAAGGATCCGACCGTATCCTGGGTGCTACGGTCGTTGCCAGCCATGCCGGCGAGATGATCAATGCGGTGTCGCTGGCCATCAAATGCGGTATGGGATTGCACGCGCTGGCCGACGTCATCCATCCCTTCCCGACGCAGGCGCAAGGCATCAAGAAAGCCGGCGACGCTTATCGGCAGACAAGACTCACCGCATTTTGGAAGCATCTGGCGGGCCGCTGGCTGGCGTGGTCCAGGCGGTGACCGCGCCATACCGGCAGGCATTCCAGCATGCCCGTCGCCAGGCCAGTGCGCCAGACATTCAGAGAGGATACGGCGCTTGACGAAAGCGCCATTCAGCTAAACAAGTCGAAGCTGGTTTTATGGCTGCGGGGCCGTTTTGAATGCCGTCTGGAATACAGTCTTTGGTGCAGCTCCGGGCGTACAGCCCGGAGTGCACGCTTCGAACACCATGAGCTCGCACGTGGCCCTGCCGGCACGGAATGCCGAAAGGCGCACGCTTGTCGTGACCTTCGATCCGGCCTTTCCGCCGACCTCCGGCGCGGACCTGAGAAATCATCGCAACGCAGCATTGGCAGCGGAATTCGGTCCGGTCTGCCTGGTGTCGGTGCGGCCGCAAGCCGTGGAAGCAGCCGATCCGTCGATCCGCACCGAGGCCTTGTCGATCGAAGGAGAAGCCCGCTCCGGCTCGATCGGGTGGTGGCGCATAAGGGCGGAGCACCGCATTTCGCGCTCCGCCTTGACGCGGCTGGAGACACTGGTTCGGGACTTCCGCCCCGACACCGTGCTGGTCGAGGGTATCGGCCTGTTCAAGCTGCTGCGACCTTTGCGAGGGCTGACGAAACAGCTCATCCTCGACATGCACAATGTCGAGTCCGACCTGGCGGGACAGTTGCGGCGCGTCGATGCCAAGCGACCCGCCGTGGCGGCGATCACCGCCGGCCTTGGCATCCGGCGTCTCGAGCGAAAGGCGCTTGCCCTTGTCGACAGGATCTGGGTCTGCTCGGGTCAGGATCGCGACAGGCTTATGGCGCTTTCCCGGCACAAGGTGCCGGTCGATGTCGTTCCAAACGGAATTCCCCACGCCGCGCACAGTCCCGAAACGCTGCCCGCCGAGCCGGGGGCCGGCAACAGCTTTCCGGTGATCCTGTTTATCGGCCATCTCGGCTATCCGCCAAACGTCGATGCCGTCGAGAGGTTAGCCGGCTCCATACTGCCGCGCATCCGGCAGGCCTTGCCGGGTGCGAAACTGGTTCTCGCCGGACGCAACCCAAAACCTGCCGTGCGGGCGCTGGCCGGATTGCCTGGTGTGGAGCTCGTCGAAAACCCCAAGAGCGTGGCGCCGCTCCTGTCCAGGGTGCATCTCAGCATCATGCCGCTTGCGGCAGGCGGCGGCACGCGCATCAAGATCCTGGAGGCGATGGCCTGGGGCGTGCCGGTGATCGCGACGCCGCTGGCCGCCGAGGGTCTGGATCTGGTCGAGAACGAGGAGTTGCTGCTATCGGATACCGATGAAGGGCTTGCCGACATGGCCGTCGGACTTTGCCTGGACGCTGACCGCAGGGCACGGCAGCGCATCAACGCGCATCAAGCGGTATGGGCAAGGTTCGGCCCGCAAGCCATCCGCAAGGCCGTCCGCGGCGGGCTGGGGCTGGGCGAGGTTGGCGCGTGATCCCACTGATCCTTCATCAGACATGGAAGAGCGACATCGTTCCGCATCGATGTGCCCTGCCGCAACAGGGTTGCCGCGATATTAGCGGATAATCGTCAGGCGGCGGTCTCGCTGCGCCGCAACTGGCTGACGATCTCGCCGGCCGCGTCGGCGATGTGTTTCCTCAGCAAGCGCGCGGTCTCGGCGATATCCTTCCGACGATAGGCCTCGAAGAGCTCGCGGTGCTCCTGCAGGGCCTTGGCTCGTGCCTTGGCGGGCTCGATCTGCAGACGCAAATAGCGGTCGGCGGAGTTGTAAAGCGCCTGGACGACGGCCATCGAACGCGGCCGCATCGAGGGTTCGAGCAATGCGGTGTGGAATGCCCAGTTGAGACGGCTGAGGTCCTTGGGATCATCACCTCGGGCGATGGCAGCCTCATAGGCGCGCATCGATTTTTCGATGGCCGCAATGTCCTGATCCGTCACGTGCCCGATCGCCTTTTCGACCAGGAAAGGCTCAAGCAGCAGACGCGCATCGAAAAGGTCGATCGCATCGTCAGCGGACAACTCCGACACGACCGCGCCGCGATGCGTCCTGATGACGACAAGGCCGTCCGCCTCCAGTTGCAGAAGCGCCTCGCGCACCGGGATCCGGCTCACGCCAAGCTCGGCGGCGATGGCTTCCTGGCGGATCTGATGTCCGCCCGGGTAATCGCCGCCGATGATCCTGGCGGCGATGTACTCGGCGACCATCGCCGTCACGGTCTGGCGCTGCAGCAGCGGCTTGTCGATGGTGGCCATGGCGTCCCGTGTTCAGCCCTGCTGCCTGAGCTTTTCGATCGCCGCCTCGATGATGGCGGTGACGCGCGCGCGCTCTTCGCCGACCAGGGGCAGACGCGGCGCGCGGGTCCACTCCGGCGCGCCATAGACGAGATGCTCGGCCATCTTGATGTACTGGACCAGCTTGACATGCGTGTCGAGGTGAAAGGACGGCGTCATGATGCGGTAGAGATCGCGCGCGCCGGCGAAATCGCCGGCCGCGCACAAATTGAAGATGCGGACGCATTGCTTCGGCCATGCATTGGTCATGCCGGACACCCAGCCGGTGGCGCCGAGCGCCATGCTCTCGACGATCTGGTCGTCGACGCCGCAGAAGATATCGAAGCGATCGCCGAGCTCGATGATCATGTCGGTGACCCGGCGCACATCGCCGGTCTCTTCCTTCACGGCAACGATGGTCGGGCAGTCCGCCAGCACCTTCAGGATGGCGGGGGTGACGTCAACGCCATAGGCGATCGGGTTGTTGTAGATCATGATCGGCAGGTCGCTGGCGTTGGCGATCGCCTTGTACCACTCAGCCGTCTCGCGCGGGTCGGTCTTGTAGCCAAGGCTCGGAAACACCATCAGGCCTTCGGCGCCGAAATCCTGATACTTGCGCGCGGCTGCGGTTGCGTTGGCCGTCGAAATCTCGGCAAGGCCGGACAGAAGCGGGACACGTCTGGCCACCACGTCCTTCGCGGCCCGGATGACCGCTTCCCGCTCCTGCGGCTGCAGTGATGCGTTCTCGCCAAGCATCGGCAGGACGATGATGCCCGACACGCCATTGGCGATCAGACGATCAATGCTCGCTTGCGTCGCCTCGATGTCGATCGAACCATCCTGGTTCAGCTTGGTCGTAACCGCCGGGAACACCCCTCGCCAATGCGTCATCGTTCGGTCTTCCTCTTCAAGTCGATATTGTATGATTGGATCCAATCATACAATATGTCAAAGAGCAAGGTCCAAGGCAATTGCCACGCCCCATTCACGGCGCGGTCGGACAACCCGACGGCGCGCGTGGCAAGTCTTCAAACAGTGACTGTCGTAAAGGTCGAAGTGCTCGCGGTTCGGCGCAAGACCGCACGCCTCAATCGTGCAATTCCCGCGATATCGGCGGCCCCACCGAGAAGCCGGAGAATGTGACCTCGAAACCCTCGCGCTGCGGCGAACAGCACATCATGCCGACATCGACCGTCTTGGAGATCGGAAAGTAGGCTAGCCGTACAGGCTTCCAGTGGCCGTCGGAAGCATCGAGGTACTGGACGCGGATTGTCTCGGCATGACGGGTCAGGCGGATGCTGATGCCGTTCGGGTCGGGAGGGATGGCGACCAGCGACCAGTCGGACGTGTCGTTGGTGACGACGACGGAGAAATAGGAGAGACCGTCGGTGTATTCGATACCGGCCTTGATCCAATGCGTTTCGCTGAGCCGGACCATCAGCCCGGCCTGATCATAGAGCACCTCGTAGTCGCCTTTGATGGTGACTTCGGCGCTGAAATCGCCCTCGACCGGCCGGTACAGGAAGTGGCCGTTGTCGCGCCAGAAACCGTAGAAGGTCTCGCGCCAGAAATCGCTCTCCTTGCCGGTGCGCACACGAACGCTGTCGCCGTTGATGGCGTGGTGCGGCGGCGGGTTGAGCCAGGTCAGGTTCTGCACTGTCATCCCTTCGCCGCTCCAATCTTGATGTGTGTGGCGGGTGGCCGGCCCGATCGGCCGATCAGCCAGCGAACGTATAGGCGGTCTTCACCGTGGTGTAGAATTCCGCAGCGTAGCGGCCCTGCTCGCGCGGCCCATAGCTCGAGCCCTTGCGGCCGCCGAAGGGGACATGGAAATCGACACCCGCCGTCGGCAGGTTGACCATCACCATGCCGGCCTCCGAATTGCGCTTGAAGTGGGTGGCGTGCTTGAGGCTCGAAGTGCAGATGCCCGAGGTCAAGCCGAAGGGCGTGTCGTTGGCGACGGAAAGCGCCTCGTCATAGTCCTTGACGCGGATGACGCTGGCCACAGGTCCGAAAATCTCCTCGCGCGAACTGCGCATGGCGTTGGTGGCCTCAGTCAGCAATGCCGGCTGCAAGTAAAAGCCCGGCGTCTTGCGATCGAGCCGCTCACCGCCGAAGGCGAGCGTAGCGCCTTCCCTGACGCCGATGGCGATGTAGTCCTCGTCCTGCTTCAGCTGCGTCGCGTCGACGACCGGGCCGATCTGGGTCTGCGCGTCGAGCGCATCACCGATCACCAGCTTGCTCATGCGGTCCTTGAGGACGTCGACGAAACGGTCGTGAATGCCCTCCGTCACAATTAGCCTGGACGAGGCGGTGCAGCGCTGGCCGGTCGAGAAGAAGGCGCCATTGAACGCGCAATCGACGGCGATCGCGAGGTCGGCATCGTCGAGCACGACCAGCGGGTTCTTGCCGCCCATTTCAAGCTGGAACTTGCGCATGTGCTCGATGCTTGCCGCAGCGACACGCTTGCCGGTACCGACCGAGCCGGTGAAGCTGATGGCGTTAACATCGGGACTGTCGAGCATCGCCTGACCGACTACCGAGCCCTTGCCCATGACGAGATTGAGCACGCCCTTCGGCAAGCCGGCGCGATGCAGGATGTCGACGATGGTCCAGGCACTCTCGGGAACAAGTTCGGCCGGCTTGAAGACGACGGTGTTGCCGTGGGTCAGCGCCGGGGCGATCTTCCAGGCCGGAATGGCGATCGGAAAATTCCACGGCGTGATGATGCCGACCACGCCGACCGCCTCGCGCGTCATCTCGACGCCGACGCCCGGTCGCACGCTCGGTACGACCTCTCCGGTCAAACGCAATGTTTCGCCGGCAAAGAAATCGAATATCTGGGCGGCGCGAATGGTCTCGCCGATGCCCTCGGCCAGCGTCTTGCCTTCCTCACGCGCCAGATTGCGGCCGATCTCGTCCTTGCGCGCCATGATCTCGTCCGAGGCCTTTTTCAGCACCGCGTGACGCGCCAGCGGACCTGAACGGGACCATGCCGGGAACGCCGCCTTGGCCGCCGCGATCGCCTGTTTGGCCTGCTCGGCTCCCGCCGAGGCATAGTCGCCGACGACGTCACCGGTATCCGAGGGGTTGATGTTGCGCGAACCGGCCTCGCCGACCCATTCGCCATCGATGAGGTTCTGTCGAAACAGCGTCATGTTGTGTGTTCCTGCTGGTTGGCCGCGCGGGCATCTGTCTGAACTGGTATTTGCCAGACAATTGCCTTGCGGGAAAGCAAACACTGAGCCGGTGGCCGCGACAAAAATCCCCTGGCTCTGCGCCACGCCGATGACGCGATGGCCGTAGCGCCCTGTCGACTCAATCCGGCTAACATCCGTGACGCGCCATTTGGAGTTGATCGAATTGCGCTGTACATTAGTGTACACGGCCTTGATTTGCCTGAGGCAGCGTGTCATGCGTCGTTTTGATGGCAGCTCTCGAAACGACGATCCAGCGCGCCGGCGTCACCGGCAACATCAAGGCCACTCGCGAAGACTGGCTGAAGCTTGCGCTTGAAACGTTGATCTCGGATGGCGTCGAACGTGTCCGCGTGCTGACGCTGGGCCAGAAGCTCGACGTGTCGCGCTCCAGCTTCTACTGGTATTTCAAGAGCCGGCAGGATCTGCTCGACCAGTTGCTCGACTATTGGCGGCAGACCAACACCAAATTCATCGTCGAACGCGCCAGGCGGCCTTCCGCCACCGTCATCCGCGGGGTGATGAGCATTTTCGAATGCTGGGTGGACGAAAGGCTGTTCGATCCGCAACTGGATTTCGCGATCAGGGCCTGGGCTCGCCGGTCGCCTGCCATCCGGCGCGCGCTCGACGAGGCCGACGAGGAGCGCGTCAACGCCATTCGCGACATGTTCATGCGTCATGGCTATGACGAGGTGGATGCGTTCGTGCGGGCCCGTGTGCTCTATTTCATGCAGATCGGCTATTACTCGCTCGAACTCAACGAGCCGATGAGCAGCCGCCTGGCTCAAGTTGCCTCGTATCTACGCAGTTTTACCGGCCAGGAGCCGTCCCCCCAGGACGTCGAGGATTTCTCGCGCTACGTCGAGAAAACCGTTCCCCGCAGCCGCTAGCCATCCCGATAGCAGCATGTCCGCCTCTCGACCGGCATGCGCAAGAGGCGTCCTCGCTCGCATCGTTGTCAACCGTGACCACAGCGACAACGCAACCGCTGTGCGGAGTCACGCAAAGCACTAGACACTGATGTACAATGCCACTAGGTTGCCCCGCACTGACTGGGTGGAGTGCGACAGGATGAAATCCCAATATAGGGCGATCGTCATCGGCGGCGGCGTGGTTGGAGCCTCGGTGCTCTATCACCTGGCGAAGTTCGGCTGGAACGACGTCGCGCTCATCGAACGCGAGGTGCTGACCGCAGGATCCAGCTGGCATGCGGCCGGTGGCTTCCATGCGCTGAACGCCGATCCCAACATCGCCGCGCTGCAGGCCTACACGATCGACCTGCTCTCCGAGGTCGAGGCGGAATCGGGCCAGAGCATCGGCATGCACATGACCGGCGGCATCTCGGTCGCCTCGGCGCCGGAGCGCTGGGAATGGCTGAAGGCGTCCTATCGCATCTTCCAGACCATGGGCATAGACGATGTCCATCTGGTCGGCGTCGATGAGATCAAGCAGCGATGCCCGATCCTCAACACCGACGGCATGCTGGGTGGGCTCTATGCCGCGCGCGAAGGCCATATCGACCCCTCGGGCGTCGTGCACGCCTATGCCAAGGCGGCCAGGCTGCGCGGCGCCGACATCATCGAGCACAACCGGGTGCTGGCACTCAACCGCCGTGCCGATGGCAGCTGGGACGTGGTCACAGAGAAGGGCACGGTGATTGCCGAGCACGTCGTCAATGCCGGCGGGCTGTGGGCCAAGCAGGTCGGCCGGATGGCCGGCATCGATCTGCCGGTGTCGCCGATGGAGCACCATTATCTCGTCACCGAGGCGCTACCCGAAATCCAGGCGCTGGACAAGGAATTGCCGCTGATCGTCGATCTCGAAGGCTTCACCTACATGCGCCAGGAGCAGAAAGGCCTGTTGCTCGGCATCTACGAGATCAACCACAAGCACTGGAACATGGACGGCGCTCCGTGGGACTACGGCATCGAACTGATCCAGGAAGACACCGACCGCATCGCCGACGAGCTGGCCCTCGGCTTCAGCCGTTACCCCTGCCTGGAAACAGCCGGCATCAAGCGCTGGGTGAATGGCGCCTTCACCTTCTCGCCGGACGGCAATCCGCTGGTTGGCCCGGTGCGCGGCGTTCCCAACTACTGGGTGGCGTGCGGCGTCATGGCCGGCTTCCTGCAAGGTGGCGGCGTCGGCAAGTCGCTTGCCGAATGGATGATCCATGGCGAGCCGGAAGCTGATGTCTACGGCATGGACATCGCCCGCTACGGCGACTTCGCCTCCAACCGCGAATACATCAGGCAGACCACCGGGCAATTCTATTCGCGCCGCTTCGTCATGAGCTATCCGAACGAGCAGCTGCCGGCGGGACGGCGCTTGAAGACGGCCGGCGCGCATGACGCCATGGACGCCGCCGGAGCGCGCTGGGGCAATTCCTGGGGCATGGAAGTGCCGCTCTATTTCGCGCCGCAAGGCTTCGTCGAGACACCGACGCTGAAGCGCTCCAACGCCTTCGACATCGTCGCACAGGAATGCCGCAAGGTGCGCGAAGGCGTCGGCCTGCTCGATATCACCGCCTTCTCGCGCTACGAGATCACCGGGCCGCAGGCCGAGGCCCGGCTCGACCGGCTGCTGGCCTGTGCGCTGCCCAAGCCGGGACGCGCCAAACTCGCACCGATGCTGGGCGAAAACGGTAAGCTCAAGGGCGACCTCACCGTCTTCAACTGGGGCGATGGCTCCTGGTGGATCATGGGCTCCTATTACCTGCGCCAGTGGCACATGCGCTGGTTCGAACAGCATTTGGGCGATGGCGTCACCGTCCGCGACATTTCCGATGCGGTCGTCGGTCTCTCGCTGGCCGGACCCAATGCGCGAAAGCTGCTTGAGCGGCTGACACACCAGGATGTCTCGCACGAGGCCTTCGGCTTCCTCGCCTGCAAGACATTGGATGTCGGGCTGGTGCGGGCCAAGGTCGGGCGGCTGTCGGTCATCGGCGAGCTTGGCTACGAGATCCATTGCCAGGCCAATGAGCATGCGGGCCTGCGCCGCGCGCTGCTGGCGGCAGGCAAGGATCTGGGCGTGACCGAATACGGCTTCGGCGCGGTCAATTCGCTGCGGATCGAAAAGAGTTTTGGAATCTGGTCGCGCGAGTTCACGCAGGACTATACGCCCGATGAGACCGGCATGGACCGCTGGGTTGCCTTCGACAAGGGCGACTTCATCGGGCGTGAGGCGGCCCTGAAAGAGCAGCAGGCTCCATCGAGGCGCACGCTGGTGACGCTCGAGATCGACGCTGCGGACGCCGATGCCAGTGGCTACGAGCCGGTCTGGAACAAGGGCAGGCTTGCCGGCTTCGTCACCTCCGGCGGCTATGGCCATACGGTCGGCAAGAGCCTCGCCATGGCGCTGGTCGAGCGCGAGGCGGCCGATATCGATACGCAGTTGACAACCCACATCGTCGGCGTCGAAAGAGGTGCGCGCGTCATCGCTTCGTCGCCATACGATCCACTGGGCAAGGCGATGCGGGCATGACCGATCGAACCGGCGCCATCGGTGCAAAAGGCCATACGATGATCCACGCTCCTTTCCGAACATCAGGCCTGTCCGGCACGCCATGACCCGACGCTATTCCGCTCTGTCGCTGTTCAAGGAGGGCCTGGCCGGCCAGACCGGCTGGCAGCCGGCCTGGCGCTCGCCAGAACCGAAGCCGTCCTACGACGCGATCGTCATTGGCGGCGGCGGCCATGGGCTGGCGACCGCCTATTACCTGGCCAAGAACCACAATATCACCAGAGTCGCTGTGCTGGAAAAAGGCTGGATCGGCGGCGGCAACACCGGCCGCAACACCACCGTGGTGCGCTCCAACTACTATTATCCGGAAAGCGTCGAACTCTACGGGCTGGCACACCGGCTCTATGAGGGGCTGGCCAAGGATTTGAACTACAATGTGATGCTGTCGCAGCGCGGCATGGTCAATCTGTGCCACTCGACCGCCGAGATGGAGATCGGCGCGCGCACCGTCAACGCCATGCAGATCAACGGCGTCGATGCCGAGCTGTTTTCACCTGAGGATGTGCGCCGGGTGGCGCCGATCTACAATTTTTCGCCGGACGCACGCTTCCCGGTGTTCGGCGGCATCTGGCAAGGCAGGGCCGGCACGGCGCGCCATGACGCGGTCGCCTGGGGTTATGCGCGGGCGGCGAGCCGGCTCGGTGTCGACATCATCCAGAACTGCGAGATCACCGATTTCATCATCGAGGGCGGCCGCTGCCGCGGCGTCCAGACTTCGCGTGGCGCGATCCGGGCCGACCGAATCGGCATGGCGGTGGCCGGGCATTCCTCGGTGCTGGCGGCCAAGGCCGGCTTCCGGCTGCCGATCAATTCCTATGCGCTGCAGGCCTGCGTTTCCGAGCCGGTCAAGCCGATCCTCGACACGGTGGTGCTGTCGCCCGGCTGCGGCGTCTATGTCAGCCAGTCGGACAAGGGCGAGATCGTCATCGGCGGTGGGCTCGACCGCATCCCCTCCTATGCGCAGCGCGGCAATTTGCCGACGCTGGAGACGGTGATTGCCGGCCTGCTGGAGATGTTCCCGATCTTCGGTCAGTTGAAGCTGATGCGGCAATGGGCTGGCATTGTCGATGTCGTGCCGGACTCCTCGCCGATCATCGGTGAATCGCCGCTGCCCGGCCTGTTCCTCAATTGTGGCTGGGGCACGGGCGGCTTCAAGGCCATCCCCGCCGGCGGCACGCTGCTGGCGCAGTTGCTGGCGTCAGGCAAACACAACGACATCAGCCGTCCGTTTGACCTGGATCGCTTCGCCAGCGGGCGGCTGATCGACGAAGCGGCCGGCTCCGGCATCGCGCATTAGAGGATTTTATGCAGATCTTTCCTTGCCCATTCTGCGGCCCGCGTGACGAGACCGAGTTCCACTTTGGCGGCGATGCCGGCAACATCAGGCCGGATGGCGCCGACGTGCCGATCGATCGCTGGGCTGATTACCTCTATCTGCGCACCAACCCTAAAGGCACGGCGCGCGAGATTTGGGTTCACATGAACTGCGGCGAGTTCTTCGTCATGGAGCGTGACACGGTCAGCCACAAGGTGCTGTCCTCGGCCGCTCTCGGCGGGGAGCACGCGGCGTGACCGCCTCGCGTCTAGCCACCGGCGGCAGCGCCATCGACCGCACGCGCCCGATCCGCTTCAGCTTCGACGGGGCTACAGTGCACGGTTTTGCCGGCGACACCATCGCCTCGGCGCTGCTGGCGGGTGATGTCGCGGTCGTCGGCCGCAGTTTCAAATATCATCGGCCGCGCGGCATATGGGGCGCCGGCGTCGAGGAGCCGAACGCGCTGATCGACATCGGCGGCCCGCGAGCGACGCCCAACACGCGCGCCACGACCGAGCCGGCGCGCGACGGGCTGGTGGCGAGAAGCGTCAACGCCACACCCAGCGCGCTGGCCGATCGCAACGCCTTCCTCGACCGTTTTGCGCGCTTCATTCCTGCGGCGTTCTACTACAAGACCTTCATGTGGCCGGACTGGCACAGGTTCGAGCCGCGCATCCGCGCCATGGCGGGGCTGGGCAAGGTCGATGCGGACTGGACCTCGCCGGGCACAGCGGACCAGATCAACCATCATTGCGACGTGCTGGTGGTGGGTGCGGGACCGGCAGGGCTGGCGGCGGCAAGACTGGCGTCTGGTGCTGGTCTGACCGTCACATTGGTCGACGACCAGCAGAGCCCCGGCGGGTCGCTCGGCCATCGTGCCGGTGAGATCGACGGCAAGCCGGCGGCCGCCTGGATTGCGGAGACGATTGCAGCACTTGCCTCGGCCGGCCAGCTGATCCTGCCTTCGACCACCGCCTTCGGCGTCTACGACCACAATCTGGTCGGGCTGAACCAGCGTCATCCCGATGGCCGGCCGGATACGCTGTGGCGGGTCAGGCCGCGCCAGATCGTGCTGGCGACCGGCGCCATCGAGCGGCCGCTGCCTTTCGCCAACAACGACCTGCCGGGCATTATGTCGGCGGACGCGGCGCTCGCCTATCTCAGGCGCCATGCCGTACTTGTCGGCCGCCGCATTGTCGTCGCCACCAACAATGACAGCGCTTATGAAACGGCAGGGGCGCTTGCCGAGGCAGGTGCTGAAGTCACGCTTGTCGACCTGCGGCGCGACGGCACGCCTAACGCGCCCGCCAATGTCCGGCTGGTCAAACGGCGCGCCCTGGCTTCCGCCAGTGGCAGGCTGCGCGTCGACGGCGTGACGCTCGACGACGGCACGAGGTTGGATACCGATTGCTTGCTGATCTCCGGCGGCTGGACGCCGACCATTCATCTCTTCGGCCAGGCCAAGGGCAAGCTCGCCTGGAGCGAAGAGCGCGCAGCCTTTCTGCCCGGCGATCCGGTCGACGGCATCGCCGTGGTTGGTGCCGCAGCCGGCGCGGTCGCCTTGTCGGACGTGTTTGCTGGCGCCGGCACCGTCGTTGCATCGCTCGGCCAGACGAAGGCTGCCCTACCGCGCAGCACCGGACCGGAGGCGACGGGCGGCATCCTCCCGGCATGGCCGATTCCGGGCTCGAAGGGACGCATCTGGATCGACTACCAGAACGACGTGACGGTGAAGGACGTCGAGCTTGCGGCGCGGGAAAACTTCGTCTCGGTCGAACATCTGAAGCGCTACACCACGCTGGGCATGGCGACCGACCAGGGCAAGACCTCCAACCTGCCCGGCCTGGCGCTGATGGCCGGGATCACCGGCCGCACGGTGCCGGAGGTCGGCACGACAACTTATCGTCCGCCGTTCACGCCGGTGCCGTTGGCAAGCTTTGCCGGCGCGCGCGTCGGCGAATTGATGGCGCCTGTGCGGCGGTTGCCGCTCGAAAACGTCCACCGCGCCAATGGCGCTGTCTTCCAGGAATATGGCGGCTGGCTGCGCCCGGCCCACTATGGCGGCAGCGCGGACGCGGAGCGTTCGATCGCGGACGAGACGCTACGCGCCCGCCAGTCGGTCGCGTTGTTCGACGGCTCGACGCTCGGCAAGGTCGAGGTGATCGGACCGCAGGCGGCGGCGTTCGTCGATTTCCTCTATTACAACACCATGTCGACGTTGAAGCCGGGCCGCTGCCGCTACGGCTTCATGCTGTCGGAAAACGGCGTGGTCTTCGACGACGGCGTGCTGGTGCGGCTGGACGAGCATCGCTTCGTCGTGTCGTGCTCGTCCTCGCATGTCGCTGCCGTGCATGCCCGGCTGGAAGAATGGCGTCAGGACCGTTTTGGCCGCGGCGCTGTCTACATCCACAACGCCACATCAGACATGGCGACGCTGACCGTCTCGGGGCCAAACGCCCGAAAACTGCTCGAAGCGCTGGACCTCAGCCTTTCGCTCGACGATGCCGACCTGCCGCATATGGCAGTCGGTCATGGAACCTATGCCGGCGACGAAGTCCGCATCGCCCGCGTCAGCTTCACCGGCGACCGGAGCTACGAGATCTCGATCCGGGCCGATCGCGCCGAGCCGTTGTGGACGCGACTGCGCCAGGCCGGCCAGGCGTTCGACGCCGTCGTCATCGGCCTCGAAGCGCTGATGATCCTGCGCGCCGAGAAAGGCTTTATCGTCATCGGTAAGGACACCGACGGCACCACGCTGCCGCACGATCTGGGCGTCGACGGCCCGCGCGCCAAACGCCAGACCGAGTTCGTCGGCCGCCGCTCGCTGTTCACAGAGGAGGCCTCGCGTGACAACCGCATGCAGCTTGTCGGATTGGCGGTGCCGCAAGGCGAAGCGCCGCTACCTACCGGCGCGCACGGCATCAAACGGATCGACGGCAGATTGCGCAGCCAGGGCTTTGTCACATCCAGCTACCAAAGCCCGACGCTCGGCCGCCCGGTTGCACTTGGCCTGATCGAGCGCGGCGCGGCCCGCCATGGCGAGACGATCGACATCCAGCATCTCGGCAAGATCAGCAAAGCGACGATTACCGCCCCTTGCGCCGTCGACCCGGCAGGAGACCGGCTGCATGCGTGATCTCGCGGAGAAATGGTCCGTTGCGCCGGACTGGCAGAGTGCGGTTATCACCGCGCCCGGCCTTGCGGTGCGCGCAATCTCGGGTCTCACCCAGTTGCTGGTCAGCGGCGACCTCGACGCGTGGGCACGGGCTTCCGGCATCGACGGAACTGGCGTGGGCGCTTTTGGCGCCGCGCAGGGCGGCCGCTATGCGGCGCGGCTGGCGCGCGACCGGCTGCTTGTCGTGTCGAACAGCCCGCTTGCCATCGCCACGGGCTGGCACGCAGAAGGGTTCGCGGTGACGGCGATCAGCGCCGGGCTGCAGGTGTTCGAGGTGGAGGGCGCTGCGCTCGACGCTTTCATCGCGCGCGGGACAACGCTCGATCCCAGCCAAGCGAGTGCCAGTGCAGCGCTTTCCTTCGCCGGTATCAGCGCCGTCGTCTATCGCCATGGCAGCAAGCTGCGCATCCATGTCGATCGCGGTCTTGCAGCCTATCTCTGGACGTGGATGGAAATTGCCGCCGGCAACATCGCCGCCGGATCAGCAGATTAGCTGGCGGTAGTACAATCCCGTCAAAGCGTGAACGACCAGAACAGGCAGGCCAGCGTCGCGGCGGCAAAGACCACGAAGAACAGGCTGCGCAGCAGGACGTTGCGGCGCAGCTCGTTCATGACGAAGTGGCAACCGACGATCGCCGCCGCAAACAGGAACCGCCAGTTCAGCAATGCCCACACGGCGCTGCCCTGGCCGAAAGCCCATCTGGCGACCAGACAGCCGACGATGGTCGCAAACAGCGCGATCACGGTCCAGAAGAGGGCGTCGGCGGCATGCGTCAGGACGATGCCGGCCGCCCTGATCGGCAGGATCATCATCAGCATCGCGCTGAAGAAATAGACAGCGGCAATCGGGATGAACACACTGGCGTCGGCAATGCCGTCAAGGCGCCTGACGCCGATCGCGCCATAGGGATAGCCGTGCCTGGCCACGGCCAGACTCAACGCCATGAGCAAGGCGGTCAGCACGGCGACCAGTGCGAAGGATGTGAGGGCTTTGCTCATGACGTTCCTGTCCCAGACGAATCAGACAGGAACGTTTTAGCGGGCGGTCGTAAATTGCGCGTAAGCGAGGTTACCCGCCACGCTGATTTAGACCTTGGCGCAATCCGCTGCCGGCAGTTATTCGGCGGCGATCCTGCCGGCCGAGCGGTTGGCCAGCACGAAGCCTACCTCGTCGACCGCCTGCGCCGCACGCTTCAGGATGGCCTCGGAGCGCAGCACGCCGTCGGTGAAATCCTTGTCGGTGGCGTAGACGGCGGTGGGCAGGGCAAAGGCCTCGAAGAAGCCGAACAGCGGCCGCAGCTGATGTTCGACGATCAGGGCATGGCGCTCGCCACCGCCGGTCGCTGTCAACACGATGGGCTTCCCCCGCAACGCTGCCGGATCGATCAGGTCGAAGAAATGCTTGAACAGACCGGTATAGCTGCCCTTGTAGGTCGGCGACCCGACGACGAGCACGTCGGCGGCGAGGATCTGTTCCAGGATCGCGCGCGCCTGGCCATCGAGATCACGGGCCCATTTCGCCGTTCCCAGCGACGGACCGAGATCCTCGATATCATAGGTGCTCGCCGACAGGCCGTGGCTGGCGGCGATATCCCTGGCGACCAGATCGACGAAGGCGCGCGTCTTTGACGGCCGGGTGATGTTGCCGGAAAAGCCGACGACTGTTGGGTTTGACATGGTTGTGGGCCTCTCTTGGATGGTCGAAGGTTTGATGCGGCGGGCCGCCCGCCCGCCGGTGGAAAATCAGCTCCAGGCGTGCAGCGGCGGATTTTCGCCGTTGAGGAAATATTTGCCGAGGATCGAATACTTCCAGCGCACCGGATCGTGCAGCGTGTGCGTGCGCGCGTTGCGCCAATGCCGGTCGAGATTGTGCTCTGCCAGCGTCGAGCGGGTTCCCGCCAGTTCGAACAGCTTGTTGGTGGCGGCGATGGCGATCTCGGTCGACAGGATTTTTGCCTCGGCGGTGACGATCTGCGCATGCGCCACCGTCTCGGCGGTCGGTTCGATCACCGCCCGGTCGATTGCCAGGCCGGCCTTCTCCAGCAGCGCCTGCGCCGCGTGCAGGCGCAGCGTCAGGTCGCCGATGGCGTGGATGGTGTAGGGATCGTCCCAGGCATTGTCGACGCCGCTGTCGATCCAGGCGCGGCTCCTGGTCCTGACGAAGTGAACCGTCTCGTCGATCGCCGCCTGGGCGATGCCGGTGTCGACCGCCACCTGGATGATCTGGAAGATGGCGCCGTCGGCGGTCGGTTTGTCGTAGCCCTTGTAGCCTGGCACCAGATGCGTCTTCGGCACTTTGACGTTATCGATGATGACGGTGCCGGACAGCGTCGTGCGCTGCCCAAAACTCGACCAGTCGTCGATGACCGTCAGGCCGGGTGCGCCGCGGTCGGCGATCGCATACCAGGCGCGGCCCTCGTCATCGAGCGCCACGATCGGCACCAGATGGGCGAGCAGCGCGCCGGACGAATAGAATTTCCGGCCGTTGATGACCACATGATCGCCGGCATCGGTGAAGCGGGTCTCGAAATCGGCGGCGCGCTTGGAGCCAAACTCGGAGAAGGCGTTGCCGAACCGGGTGCCCTTCAGCGCTTCGCCAAACAGCAGCTTCTGCTGATCCGGATCGGACACGGTGCGGATGGCGGCGACGACGCCGAGATGGTTCTGCGCAATCTGGCCGATCGAGGAATCCGCCGCCGAGATGATCTCGATCACCTTCGCCAGCGTCGCATAGGACACCTCCGGCCCGCCGAATGCCTTGGGCACATTGATTGACCACAGGCCGCTTTGCGAGAAGGCATCGAGTTCGGCAACCGGCCAGATCCGCTCGCGATCGCGCCTGGAGGAGTCCTTGACGAATTCGACGGCGAGCGCGTGGGCAATCGCAATCGCCTCGACGTCGTCCTTGATGATGTGCGCCGGCACGGTTGGCCGCGCGACTGGCGGCACGGCGGCGGAAGCGTGGTCGGTCTTGACGGTCGAGACGGTCATTTCAATGCTCCTTCGGATTTCGTTTCAGGCCACGGCATGGAGATGGGCTGGCTTGGCGGCAGGCGCTGCCTGCTGCCCGAGATAGAAGGCCCTGATGTCCTCGCGCTGGCGAAGCTCGGCGGCTGCGCCAGAGAGAACGGAGACGCCGTTTTCCAGCACCGTGGCGTGGTCGGCATAACGAAGCGCCACCGCCGAGTTCTGCTCGGCGACCAGGATCGACAGGCCGGTCTCACGGTTGAGTTTTCTCAAGCTCTGGAAGATGTCCTGGACGATGAGCGGGGCGAGCCCCATCGATGGTTCGTCGAGGACCAGCAGACGCGGACGCGACATCAACGCCCGGCCGATGGCGGTCATCTGCTGTTCGCCGCCGGAGGTCAGGCCGGACAATGTCCGGCGCTTTTCCCGCAGGCGAGGGAAATAGCCGTAGATCCGCTCGAGGTCTTGATTGATCTCGGCACGGCTGCCGCTGCGGCCGATGCCGCCGGCAATCAGGTTCTCCTCGACGGTGAGGCTCTTGAAGCAGTGGCGGCCTTCCAGCACCTGGACCAGGCCGGCGCGCACGAGATCGCCCGGCTTGCGGCGCGAGACATCTGAGCCTTCATAGCGGATGGTGCCGGAATTGACCTGGCCGCGTTCGGCCGGCAGCAGGTTGGAGACGGCCTTCAGCGTCGTGGTCTTGCCGGCGCCATTGGCACCGAGCAATGCTAGGATCTGGCCACGCCGCAACGCGAAGCTGACGCCGTGCAACGCCGTGATGGCGTGGTTGTAGGTAGCATGGACCGCGTCCGCGGCAAGGATGACGTCATCGTCCGGCATAGGGCTCTCATTTCGTGGTTCGATGAACCGAAACAAGCCGGGCACCGCGGAACTCGATCCGCAGCGCCAGGCTTTGGCTGATCAGTTGGAGGTCACCGCGTCGGCATCATCCGCCGTGCGCAACTTGATGCCTTTCTCGGCGGCGTAGGCCTCGGCGGACTTCTCGATGATCGGCCGCAGCAGCGCCCAGTCCGGCGCGATCCAGTCGGAGACTACGTTCCATTTCTTGCCGTCCCACTGCTGGAAGGTCACGTAGCCTTCGCCCTCGTGATTGTCCCAGCTGACATTGATCGAGTGGAACAGGTCCTTGGCGCCGAGCGCCTCGACCTTGGCCGGATCGAGCTTGAGATGTTCGAAGCCCCAGCGGACCTCGTCGCCGGTCAGCGTGCGATGGCCGAACTTCTCCTGCGCGACGCGGATCGCCTCGACATTGAGGATGCCGTTGACGATGCCGAGGTTGTGGTAGACCGAGCCGATGCGCGACTTGTCTTCCAGATTGCCCTTGCCGGCGTCGTAGACCGTCTTCACGATCTCCTGCACCACAGGGTAAGAGTTGCCGGAAGCCTGGGTGGTGATGGCGGTGTAACCCTTGGCGGCGTCACCGGCCGGGATGACGTCCTCTTCCGAGTTCGACCAGACATTGCCAACGATATGGTCGACGGGATAGCCGACCTTGACCGCCGTTTTCAGCGCCACCGGGTTCATCACGCCCCAGCCGCGCAGGACGACGAAGTCCGGCTTGGCGCGGCGGATCGTCAGCCACTGCGACTGCTGCTCGTTGCCGGGATGCGGCACCTCGATCTGCTGCACGGTGAAGCCATATTTCTGCGCCAGCAGCTCATAGATTGGGATGGTCTCCTTGCCGTAGGGCGAGCCGTGATAGAGTACGACGATCTTCTTGCCCTTGAGCTTGTCGATGCCGCCTTCCTTGGAGGCGATGTAGTTCACGATGCCTGACGTCTCGCTGTAGGGATTGAGCAGCAGCGGGAAGACGTAGGGGAAGACACGCCCGTCGGTGGAGTCGGTGCGGCCGTGGTTGACCGTGATCAGCGGCACCTTGTCGGCGGTGATGCGGTCGATCATGGCATAGGCGATGCCGACCGAGAGCGGGTTCCAGGCGGCAGCACCGGCATGGCTCTTCTGCCGTTCGTAGCATTCGACGCCACGCTCGACCTCATACTGGGTCTCGCACTCGTCCCAGGTCAGCTTGACGCCGTTAACGCCGCCGTCGCGGATGTTGATGAGGTTGAGGTAATCGATGAAGCCGCCGAAGAAGCCGGTGCCGCCGGCCGCGTAAGGTCCGACGCGATAGCTCTGCAGCGGGAAATATTGTTCATCGGCATGCGCGGCGGGCAAGGCCACCGACACGATCATCGCCGCGGACAGCGCCGCCGCCTTGATTGTGCTGAGGAAAGTCATGGTTAGGGTACTCCCGGTATGGGCCGTCTTGGGTTCGGCCTCTGGCTCATTTTCGGATGCGGTTCATTTTCAGTTCGGGGCGGTTGCCCGGATCAGCTCAAGTCGACTGCCAGGCGAACAGGAGCCGTCTTCGGATCCTGTCCCACAGGGCCACCAGCCCGTCCGGCTCCAGGATCAGAAAGAGGATGATGAGCGCGCCCAGCACGATGCGCTGGCTCATGTCGAGCACGCCCGAGTCGAAGAGATCGCCGAGCAGGAAGCCGCCGAGGCGAGACAAGCCAAGCGGAAAGACGACGATAAGGGCGGCGCCGAAAAACGCACCGCGTATCGAGGCCAGACCGCCGATGATGATGATGAACAGTATCTGGAACGAGCGATCGAGATCGAAGCCGTCCGGCTCGACGGTCCGCAGATAGGCGAAGGCCCAGATGACGCCGGCAACGCCGATGATGAAGGACGAGATGGCGAAGGCCAGCAGCTTGGTCTTCAGCACGGGGATGCCGATGATGCGGGCCGCGGTTTCATTGTCGCGGATGGCGATGAAGTTGCGCCCGGTCTGCGACGTGACCAGCCGGTGGGCGAGGAAGGTCAGCACAGTGACGATGGTCAGAGCGAAGAGATAGCGGCCGATGGCGCCGTCGAGCGCGAAGCCTGAAATCGACAGTCTCGGCGCGTCGATGACGCCGGATGCCGAGTTGTTGGAGAACCAGCTGAACTTGGTCAGCGCCCATTGCACGAAGAACTGCGCGGCAAGGGTCGAGACGGCGAGATAGAAACCCTTCAGCCGCAGACTGGGAAGGCCGAAGACGATGCCGATCGCGGCGGCGACGATGCCGGCCAGGAAGATGCTGCCGATCAGCGGCAGGCCCTCGACGCGCAGGTCGAAATTATAGGCGGCGAAGGCGCCCGCCGCCATGAAGGCGGCACTGCCCAGCGACACCTGGCCGGCATAGCCGGTCAGGATGTTCAAGCCTACGCCGGCGAGGCTGAGCGCCAGGAACGGCAGCAGGATGGCCTCGAACAGATAGCTCGAGCCGATTAGCGGCACGACGCCATAGGCGAAGGCGAGCAGCAGGACCGGTGCGACCCATTTCGGCAGCACCGGCGCGGAGAAGAAATCGCTTGTTATCGCGGTCATCGCTCAGATCCTCTCAACGAGCTTCTGGCCGAACAGGCCGGAAGGGCGGATCAGCAGGAAGACGAGCGCGACGACATAAGCGAACCAGCTCTCTATGCCGCCGCCGAAATAGTCGCCGATATAGACCTCGGCGAGCTTCTCGCTGGCGCCGATCAACAGCCCGCCGACGATGGCGCCGAGGATGGAGTCGAAGCCGCCGAGCACCAGCACCGGCAGCGCCTTCAGCACCACCAGCGACAGCGAGAACTGGACGCCGAGGCGTGCGCCCCAGAGCAGGCCAGCCACCAGCGCGACGAGACCGGCAGCAGCCCAGACTGTGGCCCAGATCAAGGGCAACCTGAGGCCGACCGCGAGGGCAGCGAACTGGTCGTCGGCGACGGCGCGGAAGCTGAGGCCGATGCGGGTGTAGCGGAAGAACAGCGACAGCAGGAGAACCATGCCGGCGGCAACCACGGCGGCGAAGATATCGAACTGGCTGATCAGCACGCCGCCGATTTCCAGCGGCACGTCCTCGATGCCGAGATCAAGACCATGGACCTGCGTGCCCCAGATCAGCTGGGCTGCACCCTCGATGATGTAGGACAGGCCGAGCGTCGCCATGAACAGCGTGATCGGCGGCTTGTTGGTCAGTGGCCGCAGCACCGTGCGCTCGATGGCGACACCCATCGCCACCATGATGGCGAAGGTGATCACCAGCGCCAGCGCGAACGGAATGCCGCGCTCGACAAGGCTGACGAAGGTCAGCGCCGCAAACAGCAACATCGCGCCCTGCGCGAAATTGAGCACGCCAGAGGTCTTGTAGATCAGCACGAAGCCGATCGCGACCAGCGAATACATGACGCCGGAAAGCAGGCCGCCGACGAGCACTTCGATGAAGAACTGGTAGTCGAAATCGGCGATCATATGCCTGCCCCGTCCTCATTGTCCGAGGCGACGCCGAGATAGGCATCGATGACGCGCTGGTCGTTCCTGACTTCGTCGGGCGTGGCGTCGGCGATCTTGCGGCCGTAGTCGAGAACGGCGATGCGGTCGGACAGGCCCATGACGACGCCGACATCGTGCTCAATCAGCACCACGGTGGTGGCAAAGCGGTCGCGCGCAGCGCGGACGAAGGTCGCCATCTCGCTCTTCTCGCCCGCGGTCATGCCGGCCATCGGCTCGTCGAGCAAAAGAAGGCGCGGCTCAGCGACCAGTGCACGGGCCAGTTCGACCCGCTTCTGCAGCCCGTAAGGCAGCGTGCCGGCAAGGCGATCGCGAACAGCGGTGAGGTCGAGGAATTCGAGGATCTGTTCGGCGCGGCTCAGGGAGTCGCGCTGCTCGCCGCGCGAGCGGCCGATGCCGAGCACCTGGCCGGCAAAGTTGGAGCGGACCTTGTAGGCGAGGCCGGAAGCGACATTGTCGAGGACGCTGAGGCCCTTGAACAGTGCGAGGTTCTGGAATGTCCTGGCGACGCCGAGCTGCGCCAGCCGCTGCGTTGGCACCTGGGCATAGACGACGCCGTCGAGCTGGACATGGCCGCGATCCGGCCGGTAGACGCCGCTGATGACGTTGATCAGCGAACTCTTGCCGGCGCCATTCGGGCCGATGATGGTGCGGATCTCGCCAGGGCGGACCGACAGGTCGATATCGGCCAGTGCCACGACGCCGCCGAACGACAGGCCGATGCCCTGGAGCGAAAGCAGCGGAGAGGCGACGCCGGCAACGGAGCCGATCGGTTCGCCGTTGGCTTCGGGCTGCTGCTCAGGCGGGCTTGACGGCAGGCCGCGCGCAAAGACCTCCGGTGCATAGGCGGAAGCCTCCATCACTCCAAGCGTATAACTGGGCAGAGGCATTCCAATCGTCCTCGATTGCTTCAGCAGGCGCGCAAATTCTCATTGCGGCTCGATGACTCGAGCGCGCCGGTAGCTTTCATGCGTGTGCCGGCCGGAGCCTATCCGGCCAGCCTGTGAGGGTGACTACTCCGCCGCCAGCGACGCTGCCGCCTCGGCGTTTTCCAGTTCGCGGACGAGCGGGATGACATGCTTGCCGAAATAATCGACCTCTTCCTGGAAGTGCAGGAAGCCGAGCAGGATGAGATCGGCGCCGGCGCGCTTCAGGTCAACGATGCGTTCGGCGACCTGCCGGGGCGTGCCGATCAGGTTCGAGCGGAAACCGTCATTGTACTGGACCAGATCGTCGAAGGAGGATTTCGCCCAGTTGCCCTCACCTTCCGGCGAAGCCTTGCCGGCATTCTTGACCTCGTGGCCAAAGGCGTTCACCGCCTCGGGATTGGCCTTGGCAATGATTTCGGCGAGCACCGCCCTGGCCTCGTCCTCTGTCTCGCGGACGACCGCGAAAGCGTTGACGCCGACCTTGACGGAATGGTTGTTGGCCTTCGCCTTGGCCCTGAGGTCGTCGACCTGCTTGGCGATCTCGGCCGGCGTGTTGCCGTTGGTGAAGTACCAGTCCGAAACCCGCGATGCCATGTCGCGTGCGGCGCGCGATGAACCACCCTGGAAGATTTCGGGCAGCGGCTGCGGCGGCTTCGGCTTCAGTGAATATTCGTTGAAGCGATAGAAATCGCCGCGGAAGGTGAAGCTGTCTTCAGTCCATATTCCGCGCAGCGCACGGATGAACTCCTCCGAGCGGCGATAGCGCTCGTCATGGTCGAGCCAATGCTCGCCGATGGCATGGAACTCGCCACGGAACCAGCCGGAGACGAGGTTGACCGCAACACGGCCGTTGGTCAAATAGCTGATGGTGGCGATCTGCTTGGCCGCAAGCGCCGGGTTCCACGGTCCGGGCAGGATCGCGGCGATGACCTTGAGCGTGGTGGTCGCGGCCAGCAGGTCATGGCTGAACGCCACCGATTCATGCTGCTCGTCAGCACCGTAGCCGGCGGTGAAACGGATCTGGCTGAGCGCATAGTCGAAGCCGGACTTCTCGGCGATCTGCGCCAGCTTGCGGTTGTACTCGGCCGAATGGCTGGTGCGCTGCTCGATGTTGGAGATTACCAGGCCGCCCGAAACATTCGGCACCCAGTAGGCAAACTTGATCGCGTCGGTTTCTGCTTGTGCCATGAACTGTCTCCCATTCAGGCCGTGTCGTTGATCGCTCCGGTCGCGCCGGCTTTCCCCAATATTTATTATGTTTATAGAATATATATACAAAGGAGGATTTTCCGTTTTTGCGGCCCTCTGGGGACGGAAATACCAATTTTATCAGGCCAACCCGGCTTGCTGGGGTTAGCTCGTGACTGAACCACGCGCGGCGTTTGCGCTGATGGTGGCTGGCGTGTCGAGCAGTCTTGCAATCTCGGTCGCGACCGTCTGGGCATGGCGGGCAACCTCGGGCAGGCCCATGAGTTCGCCGAAAGTCCCTCGTGCCAGCGGACCGGCGACGAAGAGTGTCGTGATTATCCTGCCATCCCGGCCGACGGCACGACTGTCGAGACTGGTCTCGATGCCCAGCCCGTATTGGTCCGTCCTGATCAGCCCGGCTTCCGCCAGCGAGCTTAGCGCCGGATTCAGTTGCAGTGCCTGCCCATGGGCCGGACCCGTGGTGTTGATGACGGCATCGAAGCGCGCCGTCTCGATCCGCGTCTGCCCGCGCCGTTGAAAGCTGACCGCCAGGCTGCCATCCTCATCGTTCGATGCGACGAGCCTGGCGGCAATGGTGTCGAACGTGCCGGCTGCATGACGCCGGTCGAGCACGGAAGCGACCTGTGGAGCGATCCTGAAGCGATGAACGTCCCAGAACACGCGCAGCTGGCGGACCAGCCTTGCCCGCTCCGGCGGGGAAAGTGCGGCCCACAGCACCGGCCCCTGCAGGCGCAACTGATCGAAGACCGACTGCCAGTTGACATTGGCCGCGCGCGCCCCCGCCAGCGTCGCACGAATGGTCTTGAGCAGGCCAAGCGCTGATATGGCCGGGGCCGAGACAAAATCGCCGAAGGGCTCGCCCCTGACATCCGGGTGGCCGCGCGAGCGTAAGCCGCGGCGCGACAACGACAGGATGCGGCCACAATGGCCGCGGCGGTCGAGTTCGGCGACCATGTCGGCCGAGGTCAAGCCAGAGCCGACGATCAACACCGACGCGTCCGGACCGATCCCGGCAAGTGCTGATGGCGCGTACGGATCGGCGATGAAACCCGGCGCTTCCGCCAGGTGGATCAGCGCGGCTGGAATCGCGGGCTGCGGGTGCGTCGCCGCCAGGACGACGATGTCGGCGCCAATTGGCCCACTGGGCGTGTGCACGGTCCAGCCCGCGCCACTGGCATCGCGCGTCACGCGTGTGGCGGAACCTTCAACATGATGGACAACGCCGGAATTGAGATAGGGCGCCAGATGCTCGGCGACATAGCGACCGAACACGCGCCGGCGTGGATAGGCGTCGCCATTCTTCCAGATGGCGTCGGCGTCGCGCTCGAGTTCCCCACTGTCCGTCAACCAGCGTGCAAAGTGCTGCGTATCTTCCGGAGCCATGCTCATTCTTGTCGCTGGGACATTGACCCGATGCGCAGGTTCCTTGCTGGAGTAGGCAAGGCCGCCGCCAAGCAACGGTCGCGGCTCGATCACGGAAATCGACAGGTGCGCCGGTCGATGTGACCACGCCAGGTGCCAGGCCACCGCCGCGCCGGAAAAACCGCCGCCGATTATGGCGACACGCAACCGGCGGATCGGAGGGAGCGCGTTCATGAAGCGCTGGCGAGCGACTTCGGCCGGTGGTCGCCGGCGATGGTCTCGCCAAACGGGCCGGTGTTGACGGACGAAGCGGCAACTTTGACCGGATGATCGGTCGGCAGTTTCGGCAGCACCAGCTCACCGAAGCGATAGGCTTCTTCCAGATGCGGATAGCCGGACAGGATGAAGGTATCGATGCCGAGACGCCGGTATTCGTCGATGCGCTCGGCGATCGTGTCGGGATCGCCGACAAGTGCGGTCCCGGCGCCGCCGCGCACCAGGCCGACGCCGGACCAGAGGTTGGGCGCGATCTCGAGCTTCGCGCGGTTGCCACCATGCAGCGCGCTCATCCGCGCCTGGCCGACCGAATCCATGCGGGCAAAGACTTTCTGCGCCGAGGCGATCGTCGCATCGTCGAGCCGGCTGATCAGCCTGTCGGCGGCAGCCCAGGCTTCCTCGGTGGTTTCACGCACGATGACATGCAGGCGAATTCCGAAGGAGAGTTTGCGGCCGGCCTTTTCGGCCAGTTCACGCATGCCATCCAGCTTGCGCTCGACATCGGCGGGCGGCTCGCCCCAGGTCAGATACTTGTCGATCTCCTGCGCCGCCACCACGGATCCGGCGTCGGACGAGCCGCCGAAATAGAGCGGTGGATAGGGCGTCTGCACCGGCGGAAACAGCAGTCGGCCATCCTCGATGCGGAAATGCTTGCCCTCGTGCTCGACCGTCTCGCCGCTCAACACCCGCTTGTAGATCTGCAGGAACTCCTGCGTCACCTCATAGCGCTCGGCATGCGACAGGAAGATGCCGTCGCCCTTGTTCTCCAGCGGGTCGCCGCCAGTGACCACATTGATCAGCAGGCGTCCATTCGAGATGCGATCCAGCGTCGCCGTCATGCGCGCGGCCAGCGTCGGCGACTGCAGGCCCGGCCGCACGGCGACAAGGAAACGCAAGCGCTCGGTCAGCGGCACAAGCGCCGATGCGATCACCCAGGAATCCTCGCATGCCCGGCCGGTCGGCAGCAGCACGCCGTAGTAACCCAGCGTGTCGGCGGCCTTCGCCACTTGTGTCAGGTAGGGCAGATCGACGGCTCTGCCGCCTTCTGTCGTGCCGAGATAGCGGCTGTCGCCATGCGTCGGCAGGAACCAGAGCACCTTGATGTGTTCTGGCACATCCCGGCTCATGGCCTTTCTCCTGCTGCCTGGCGGAGGCGGCCGGATATCCCTGCTTTGGCTAAGGGCGAGCGCAAAAGAGTAGGCATGGCGTGTCCTGTCCGAGGAAAACCAGATCCCCAGTGCAGATTGCTTATTCCACAAATTCTGTAGAGTTAGTTTATTCTAAATCCGCTGACGGGATTAGAAATTCTCTCCATCCGTCCGAATCCGAATTCATTGGCTGCCACGCCTTCCTCGGGCGGCCAGGTCCCCCGACGGCTGGCCTCTTGTCCTCGGCATCGGATTCCGGAAGCCATGGGCGAGTTGCACGCCCGAGCCGCCCCTCGTATTAGAGGCTTTCTGATTTTCATTCTAAACTGACCATTTCCGGCGACTTAAGCCACGGATTTCCCATGGACCTGGATCCTTCGGCGCTCAATCGGGCTCTTCCGCTCCGCGATCAGATCTATCATCAGATTCGCAACCTGATCGTCGTCGGACAGATGAGGCCCGGGGAAGTGATCAATGAGGTGGCCATCGCGGAAGCGCTCGGTGTTTCGCGTACCCCGGTGCGCGAGGCGGTCAAGCGCATCAGCGACGAGGGTCTGGTCAACATCCTGGCGCAGACCGGCATTTATGTCGCACCGATCAGCCGGGCCGACCTGGAGGAAGCCTACGTCATCCGCCGGGCCCTGGAGATGGAAAGCGCCCGACGCGCGGCCGCCAGGTTCTCACCGGCTGCCGGCGAATTGCTGGAGGACAATATGGCGGCGCACCGGCTTGCTATATCGCAGGGCAGATATGCCACCGCGATACAGCTCGACGACGTCTTTCACCGCACTATCGCCGAAATCTGCGGCCTGCCGATGATCTGGAGAGCCGTCGACATCTCCAAGGCGCAGATGGATCGCGGCCGCCATCTCGTCATTCCGAAGCCCGGCTATGGCGAACAGACGATCGAGCAGCATGAAGCCATCTTCGAGGCTTTGAAGCATCACGACGCCGAGGGCGCCGCGCAAGCGATGGAACGCCATCTCGAGACGTCGTTGCGCAACACGCTCGAAGTCGCAGCCGACCTTCTCGGTTAGCCTCAGGGCTTGCCGCCATCGTCGCGTGGATCGTGGCGGACGACCTATTAGCGGGAATTGCCGTTCAGCCCGGCAACCGGCCGAGGCCATCCGAAAAGCGCGTCACCATCGCAAGGCCAACCTCGCTTGGCCGCATCGCCGGAGACCGGTCGTGTATCGGGATGCCGGCACGGGCGCCAAACAGCCGCTTGCCGTAGCAGATCAGGTTTTCAATGCCCTGCATGACGAAGACCGCTGCCGGCAGCATTCTTGCATACTCGGCCTCGGCCGCTGCTTCGTCTCCGGCGCGGAACGCATTGTAGGCGCGCACGGCGAGGTCGATGCTATCAGGCGCCAGGATCATGCCACGGCAACCGATGCGGAAATTGTCGATCAGCTCCAGGCCGCCACGTCCGTTGAACACCGGTATCCGGCCTTCGGTGCGCTCGATCAAGCCGGCAATGTCGGTGACCGGGCCCTCGCCCTTGATCAGCCTTATGTTAGGATGAAGCGTGACAAGTTCGCGGATTTCGTCTGATGACAGGCCGCGCCCGAAGAAAGCCGGCGCATTCTGGATCGCCACAGGCAGATCGGTCGCCTCGGCGACGCGGCCGAAGAACTTGATGTATTCCGGCGCACCATAGGATCCGGCCGGCGGCGGCTGCAGGATCACCCAGTCCGCTCCCACGCTTTCAGCATGGCGAACCTGTGCAACCTGCTCGGCCACCGAAGAGCCGAAGATGGTGAAGGCGAGCGGCACTTTCCCGGTGGTGTCTTCCGCCGTCCAGTCCATGATCATCCGACGCTCGGCTCCGGTCAGCTTGGCGACTTCCGTTGCCAGGCCGAGCGCCGCCATGCCGTGCACGCCGCTTGCCAGGCAAATCTCGACCTGCCTGCGCATCGCAGCGCGGTCTAGTTTTTCGTCGCTGTCGAACAGCGCGTAGAGAATAGCGTGAATGCCGTGGAAATCATCAGGCTGGAAATTGGGCACGCCGGTCGGCCTCAATGGCTTTCGCGTGGGATGGCGTGGCCACGGCTTCCGACGAGAAAGTCGAGGTCGGCGCCGCGATCCGCCTGCAGGACATGGTCGACGTAAAGCCCCTGATAGCCGCCGCGCATCGCCGGTTCCGGCGGGGCCCAGGATGTCCGCCGCTTTGCGAGTTCCTGTTCGGACACGTCGAGATGCAATTTCCGCGCTTCGACATCAAGCTCGATCATGTCGCCGCTGCGGACCAGCGCCAGCGGGCCGCCGATGGCGGCTTCGGGTGCGGCATGCAGAACGACGGTGCCGAAGGCAGTGCCGGACATGCGGGCATCGGAGATGCGGATCATGTCGCGGACGCCTTGCTTCAGCAGCTTCTGGGGCAATGCCATGTTGCCGACCTCGGCCATCCCCGGATAGCCCTTGGGGCCGCAATTCTTCAGCACCATGATCGAGCCGTCGTCGATGTCGAGCAAGGGATCGTCGATGCGCGCCTTGTAGTCGTCGATGTCCTCGAAGACGACGGCGCGGCCGCGATGCTTCATCAGAGCTGGCGACGCGGCTGACGGCTTGATGATGGCGCCGTCGGGCGCCAGATTGCCACGCAGCACCGCGATACCGCCATTGGGCGTGAGCGCCTTGTCGCGCGGACGGATCACCTCGGGATTGTAGTTTTGGGCATCCGCGATGTTGTCGCGCACGGTCTTGCCGGTGATGGTCAGCACGTCGAGATCGAGCAGATCGCCGATCTCCCTCATGACCGCCGGAATGCCGCCTGCGTAGCAGAAATCCTCCATCAGGAAGCGGCCTGACGGCATCAGGTCGAGGATGGTTGGCACATCGCGGCCATATCTGTCCCAATCGTCCAGCGTCAGCTCGGTGCCGACGCGACCGGCGATCGCCAGCAGATGCACGACCGCGTTGGTCGAGCCGCCGATGGCGCCATTGACGCGGATGGCGTTGGCGAAGGCTTCTTTCTGGAGGATCGCCGACGGGCGCAGATCTTCGTTGACCATCTCGACGATGCGCCGCCCCGTCATGCGAGCAATGCGGCTGCGGCGCGCGTCGACGGCGGGATAGGCTGCGTTGCCGGGCAGCGCCAGGCCCAGCGCCTCGACCATCGAGGCCATTGTCGAGGCGGTGCCCATGGTCATGCAATGGCCGGGCGAGCGCGACATGGCGCTCTCGGCATTGGCGAAATCCTGTTCGCTCATCACGCCGGCGCGGACATCCTCGGAGAATTTCCAGACATCGGTGCCGGAACCGATCTCGCGGCCCTGGAAGCGGCCATTGAGCATCGGCCCGCCGGAAATGACGATCGACGGCAGGTCGCAGGAGGCCGCGCCCATGACCAGCGACGGCGTGGTCTTGTCGCAGCCGGCCATCAGCACGACGCCGTCCATCGGGTTGCCGCGGATCGCCTCCTCGACATCCATCGAGGCGAGGTTGCGAAACAGCATCGCCGTCGGGCGCAGATTGGACTCGCCGCAGGAGAAGACCGGAAATTCCAGCGGCAAGCCGCCGGCCTCCAGCACGCCTGCCTTGATGTGCTCGATCAGGCCACGGAAATGCACGTGGCAAGGCGTGAATTCGGAGAAGGTGTTGCAGATGCCGATCACCGGGCGGCCGTCGAAAGCGTCGTCGGGCAGGCCGTTGTTCTTCATCCAGCTGCGGTGGATGAAGGCATCCTTGCCTTGGCCGCCGAACCAGTGCTGCGATCGTCTCTTGGTCATGGTTTTCCCGGAATTCAGGCAGGATGCTGGAGCTGGCTCAGCCCGCCATCGACGACGAGCGTGGCCGCGTTCATGAACGGGCACTCGTCGGAAATCATGAACACCGCAGCCAGCGCGATCTCGCGCGCCGTGGCGATGCGGCCGCCGGGATGCAGCGCCATGGTGTTGGCGCGCGCCGCCACCGGATCGGCAAAGCTGTTCCAGTAGTCGATCGCCTTCTGCGTCTCGACATAGCCCGGCGCCAGCGCGTTCACGCGCACGCCTTGCGCCGCATATTCGAGCGCCAGCGATTTGGTCAGGCCGAGCAGCGCGTGCTTGGCGACCGGATAGGGGAAGGTGTGCGGGATGATGGTGAAGCTGTGCGTCGAGGCGATGTTGAGGATGGCGCCGCCGCCGCTCGCGATCATGCCCGGCAGCACCGCCTTGCTGCAATTCCAGGCGCCCTTGACGTTGACGTCGAAATTGCGGTTCCACTCCTCCTCGCTGGTATCGAGTGGCGT
The DNA here is from genome assembly GCF_003148495.1 of Mesorhizobium loti. GTDB lineage: Bacteria > Pseudomonadota > Alphaproteobacteria > Rhizobiales > Rhizobiaceae > Mesorhizobium > Mesorhizobium loti. The sequence continues at coordinate 108,741 of NZ_QGGH01000004.1, read as the reverse complement.
CGAGAACACATTGACCCCGGCGTTGTTGATCAGCGCGTTGACCGGGCCGATCTCGGCGGTCGCTTGTCTGACGGCAGCCGCAATCGCGGCTCCGTCGCTGATGTCGGCTGCCGCATGCCCGACACGGCCTTGCGGTGCGGCGAGGCCAGCGACGGCCTTGTCTAGCAACGCGCCGTCGTGGTCGACGAGAACCAGCTTTGCGCCTTCGGCAAGGCAGGCCTCGGCGATGGCGAGCCCGATGCCTTGCGCGGCGCCAGTCAGGAAGATGCGTTTGCCGGAAAGGCGCTCAGCCATTTTTGTCCCTCCAGCTTAACGCCGACCCAGTGCCGACGAGCGCAGATTGTCGAGCAGCACGGCCAGCAGCAGGATCACGCCACGCACAATGTACTGGTAGAAGGCCGGGATGTTGAGCAGGTTCATGGCGTTCTCGGCGATGCCCATGATCAGCACGCCGACGATGACGCCCGACATGGTGGCGCGGCCACCGGCAAGCGAAACGCCACCGAGCACACAGGCCGAGATGACCGAAAGTTCGAGCCCGACCGCCGCGTTGGGCTGGCCCGAGGTGATGCGCGACGCGAGCAGAATGCCGGCGATGCCGCAGACGACGCCTTGCAGTGCAAAGATCCAGATGCGCGTGCGGTCGACATTGACGCCGGCAAGACGCGAGGCTTCCGGATTGCCGCCGATGGCCAGCGTGTTCTTGCCGAAGACGGTGCGGTTGAGCACGAAGCCGAAGATGCAGAACAGGATGGCGAGCACCCAAACTGGTGTCGGTATGCCGAGCAGTTTCGACAGCGCGAGCTGGTAGAAATCCGGGCTGTTGATGCCGACGGCGCGGCCGTCGGACGCGATCAGCGCAAGGCCGCGCACGATCTGCATGGTGGCCAGCGTCGTGATCAGCGCGTTGATGCGGAATTTGGCGATGACGACGCCGTTGATGAAGCCGACGAAGGCGCCGCAGGCGATTGCCGCCAGGAGGCCGAGCAGGATCGAGCCGGTGGCGTTCGACGCCATAACCGCGACCATGCCGGCAAAGGCGACGATGGAACCTACCGACAGGTCGAAGTCGCGGGCGGCAAGGCAGAACATCATGGTGCAGGCGACGATGCCGACAGTGACCACCGACTGCAGCAGGCCGAGCATGTTGCGGTCGGTGAGGAAGTTCGGCACCAGGAGCGACACCAGCGCGAAGGCGACGACGAAGATGACGACGAGGCCCTGTTCGCCGAGCAAGAGCTTCTTCAACTGGTCGGTCATGCCAAAAGTCCTCAGGATGCGATCGCGTCGGGGGTTTTCTGATCGGGGAGAGCGGCGGCCAGGATCGCCCTTTCGGCGAACTGATCGCGGGTGAGTTCAGCGCTGACGCGGCCGCCGCACATCACCAGGATGCGGTCGCAGATGCCCATCACCTCCGGCAGTTCGGACGAGACGACGACAATCGCCATGCCGTCCTCGGCAAGCTGGTAAAGCAATTCGTAGATTTCCGACTTGGCACCGACATCGATGCCGCGCGTCGGCTCGTCGACGATGAGGACACGCACGCCCTGTTCGGACAGCCAGCGGCCAAGAATGACCTTCTGCTGGTTGCCGCCGGAGAGGTTGATGATGTCCTGCTTGCGCGACGGCGTGCGCACCTTCAGCTTCTTGATGAAGGTCTCGGCCGTGGCGATCTCGTTGACGCGGTTGAGCACGCCGAAGCGTGTGTGATGGCGCCGCGACGAGATGTTGATGTTCTCCTCGACCGAGCGGCCCTGGATGATGCCGTCATGCTTGCGATCCTCCGAGCACAGCACGATGCCGGCCCGGATCGTGCCACGCGGATCGGTGGCGCGGACCAGCTTGCCGTCGACGGTGATGGTGCCGCCCGAGCGCGGATCGGCGCCATAGACCAGCCGCATCAGTTCCGAGCGCCCGGCCCCGATCAGGCCGAAGAAACCAACGATCTCGCCGGCGCGAGCCTCGAAGCTGGCCGGTGTCTTCAGCTTGGCTCCGGACAGGGTCTCGACCTTCAGTCTGATATCTCCGGGCTTGCGCGGACGAAAACCCCAAATGTCGGAGATTTCGCGGCCGACCATTTCGGCGACGACCTGATCGCGGGTGACGCCTTTCAGCGAAGCGTGGTGCGCCGCGAGCTTGCCGTCGCGCAGCACGGTCAGGCTGTCGCAGAGGCGGAACACTTCGTCGAGCCGATGCGAGACGTAGATTATGACCTTGCCCTCGCCGCGCAGGCGGTCGATCAGGGCAAACAGGATTTCGCTTTCGCGCGAGGACAGCGACGAGGTCGGCTCGTCCAGCGCAATGACGCGTGCATCCAACATGATCGCCTTGGCGATCTCGATCATCTGGCGTTCGCCGATGGACAGCGTCTTGACCTTACGGCGCATGTCGATGTCGATGCCGGCCGATTTCAGCTTGGCGCCGACATCGTCCAGCATCCGGCGGCCGGCGATGATGCCGGCGTTGGCGGGGAAACGCCCGAGGCTGAGATTTTCGGCAACCGTGAGTTCCGGAACCAGCTGCAGCTCCTGGTGAATGACGATGACGCCATTGTCGAAGGCGTCCCTGGTCGAGGCATAGGCCTGGACCTTGCCGTCGATGCTTATCTCGCCCTCGTCGGCATGCTGGTCGCCGGACAGGATCTTGATCAGGGTGGATTTGCCGGCGCCGTTCTCGCCCATCAGGCCATGCACCGCGCCCTTGTCAACGCCGAACGAGACGTCCGACAGCGCCTTGACGCCCGGATAGGTCTTGGTGATGTGCGAAAAGTCGAGAAAGGACACGGAGCCGATCCTTCTTGTGCATGGCAAACAGGCGGCGGGATGAGCCGCCGCCTGTTTGTACAGGGAGGATTATTGGATGCCGAGACCCTGGCGGACCTTCTGGTAGTCGTCGCGCTTGGCGAGTGCACCCGAGGTCAGGATCAGCTTCTCCGGTTCCTTGTTGTTGGCAACCCAGTCATACATGTTGAGCGCCGTCTCATAGCCATGACGCTTCGGCGAGATGATCACCGTGCCGACAAAGCCGGTGGCGGTCGGCTTCTTGAACTCGTTGATCGCCGAATCCGCGCCGCCAATGCCGACGCCGATCATGCCATCCGCCGGAATGCCGACGCTTTCGGCTGCACGCACCGCACCCAGCACCGCCTCGTCGTTGAGGCCGAAAGAAACCCACTTCTTGATGTCGGCATGGGCGTTGAGCACGACCGTCGCTGCGTTGAGGGCAGCTTCCGTGTCGGTCTTTGCCTGTGGCGCGTCGAAGATGTTCTCGGCCTTGAAGCCGTTCGCCTTGAGCACCGAGATGGCGCCTTCGACACGGTCGACCGCCGTCGGCAGCTGGTCATAGGAGACGCGGATGGCGCCGACCTCTTCGGCCTTCCAGCCGCGCGCCTTCATCTCGTCGACGATCGCCTGGCCGACGGCCTCGCCGATCTTGGTGGCCGAGATGCCCATATGCGGCACGTCTTCCAGCGCCTTGCCGTCGGCTCCGACCAGGCGGTCGTCGACAGTCATCAGCTTGAGATTGTTGGCAGCCGCCTTGGCGACGATGCCGGGTCCGAGTTTCACGTCGGGTGTGCAGACGATGAAGCCCTGGGCGCCCTGGGCGCCGAGATTGTCGATCGCCGACATCAGCTTCTCGCCGTCCTCGGCGCCGATCTTGACCAGGGTAAAGCCCTTTTCTTTGGCGGCCTGGTCGGCGAACTTCCATTCGTCCTGGAACCACGGCTCCTCGGGCTGTTTAACGATGAAACCGATCTTGGTGTCCTGAGCATATGCAGCGATGGTCGTGACGGACAGCACGGCAAGCGCGCCCGCAACGAGCGCGGTCTTCAAAAGTCGCATGATTTCCTCCCAGCGATAGGCCGGGCGCTCAGCCCGGATGTCGGAGTCTCTATTCGTTTTTATCATACTCGTCAATTGATCTGGTATGATAATTAATGTACATGCTCCGACCAACGATCGCTGGCGCAAGTCACCCGCATCCGCTAAGGCCGGATCGGTTGTGCGAAACCAGCGAGTTCGCCGCCTTGGAGGAGGGCTGGGGTGACCGAGATTCTGAAGAAGGCCCCGGGAGATACGACCACTCGCCGCCCGCGCGTGATGCCCGATGTGACCAAGGCGATAGCCTCGGACATCTTTTCCGGGCGCTACCCGGCCGGATCGTCCTTGCCTACGGAAAACGAACTCGGTGTCGAGTATGGCGTCAGCCGCACCGTCATCCGCGAAGCGCTGAAGGTGCTGGCCGCCAAAGGGCTGGTCTTGTCGCGGCCGCGCATCGGCACGATCGTCTGCAACGAGGACGACTGGAACATCATCGACCCGCAGGTGCTTGCCTGGCACGCGCCGCATGCGCTGGACGACAAGCTCTTCGATGCCATTCTTGAAACGCGCCGGGCCATCGAGCCGCTGGTCGCAGAACTCGCTGCCACCCGCGCGACGCTGCAGGAGATCGCCGATCTCGAAGCCGCCTGGCGCGGCATGGCAGGCGCCGGCGAGGACCTCGCAGCCTTCTCGCGCAGCGACATCGCTTTCCACCAGATCGTCTATGCCGCGAGCCACAACCCAATCTTTCGCCAGATCGGCAATCTGATCGACACAGGGCTGAAATTCTCGCTGGAGGCGACGGCGGTGATTTCGCTCGACCGGCGCATGGAGGCCGTGGCGGCGCACCGCGAGGTGGTCGAGGCGCTGCGCATGCGCGATGCCGAGGCGGCACGTGGGGCGGCAAACAAGATCCTCGACCTCGCGGCGCGCGACCTCGTCAGCGCCAAGAAACTCAAGAGCAACTGAGACTGCGCATGAAAATCATCTCGCTCACCACCTACATCGTTCCGCCGCGCTGGCTGTTCCTGAAGATCGAAACCGATGCCGGCGTCACCGGCTGGGGTGAGCCAGTCGTCGAAGGCCGGGCGCTGACCGTCGAGGCAGCGGTCAAGGAGCTTGGTGATTATCTCATCGGCAAGGATCCTCGCCTGATCGAGGACCACTGGACGGTGATGCACCGCGGCGGCTTCTATCGCGGCGGGCCGATCCTGATGAGCGCCATTGCCGGCATCGACCAGGCGCTGTGGGACATCAAGGGCAAGGCGCTCGGCGTGCCCGTGCATGAACTGCTCGGCGGCAAGCTGCGCGACACGATCAAGGTCTATTCGTGGATCGGCGGCGACCGGCCGGCGGAGGTCGCGGCGGGCGCTAGGGAAATGGTGGCGCGCGGCTTCCTGGCTCTCAAGATGAACGGCACCGAAGAACTGCAGATCGTCGACAGCCATGACAAGATCGACGCCGCTGTCGAACGCGTAGCCATGGTGCGCGAGGCCGTCGGGCCCAACATCGGCATCGCCGTCGATTTTCATGGCCGCGTGCACCGGCCGATGGCGCGCGCCCTGGTCAAGGAGCTCGAGCCCTACAGGCTGATGTTCATCGAGGAGCCGGTGCTCAGCGAAAACCGCGAGGCGCTGAAGGAGATCGCCGCGCTCGGCTCGACGCCGATCGCGCTCGGCGAGCGGCTCTACAGCCGCTGGGATTTCAAGTCGGTGTTCGAGGAGGGCGTCGTCGACATCATCCAGCCAGACCTGTCGCATGCCGGCGGCATCACCGAATGCCGCAAGATCGCTGCGATGGCGGAGGCCTATGACGTGGCCGTGGCGCCGCACTGCCCGCTCGGGCCGATCGCACTTGCCGCCTGCCTGCAGCTTGACGCGGTCAGCTACAACTGCTTCATCCAGGAGCAGAGCCTCGGCATTCACTACAACGCCGCCAACGACCTGCTCGACTACGCCGCCAACAAGGACGTCTTCCGCTACGAGGATGGCTATGTCGCCATTCCCGACGGCCCGGGCCTGGGTGTCGAAATCAACGAGGACTATGTCAAGGAACGCGCCAAGGAAGGCCACCGCTGGCGCAACCCGATCTGGCGCCACAAGGATGGCTCCTTCGCCGAGTGGTGATGGAATTGTCGCTCGCCCTTCACCGGTTACCGGTCCGGGTAAAAAGCCGCTTCCACGTCCTGACCCGTTTTGCGGTGGCCACCGTCATTGTCGCGTCGGGCGATTGCGCGGCCTGACTGTTTTCGACGGAGCCGTCACGTGCCTGCAGGACTTGCTGGAGACGTGGCCTGTCGATCTTGCCGGTTGGCGTCAGCGGCAACGACTCGATCGCATGGATTCGGCCTGGAATTTTCCACGGCGGCAGTATCGGCCTCAAGCCGGCCCTCAGAGCGTCAGCCCGGAACAAGGCTCCCTGCTTCATCACGACGAAGGCGGCAATCGAGTGCGCATTCTGGCGGAGTTCGGTGATGACGGCGGCTTCATCCACCGTTGGAAGCTGCAGGAGAGCCTGCTCGATTTCCCGCGTTTCGACGCGATAGCCGCGAACCTTGACCTGGTCGTCGCGGCGCCCGAGGAATTCAAGACTGCCATCGCTCGACAAACGGCCGATGTCGCCGGTGTGAAACAGGCGCTGGTCGGGGAAACCGGGAGCGTCGCGAAAATATTTCGCCGTTTCGGAAGGCTGGCGCCAATAGCCGTCGGCCAGAAAGGCACTGCGCACGACGAGTTCGCCGACAGCGCCCGGTTCGACCGGTTGCCCGTCCTCGTCGACGACCAGAAGAAACTTGTCGGCGACGGGTCGAGGCGCTGGCACCGTGCCTGGCGCAGGTGTCTCGCCCGGAGCCACCGATGCCACGGCGATGTGGCCGGCCTCGGTGGAAGAGAAACGATGGCGCAAGTCGCAGGACAGGGCGAAGTGGCGGCGCCATAGCTCGATGTCGGAAGCAATGACCGTCTGGCCTGCCAGCGCCACCAGCCGGACCGAGGGATGCAGGCCCTGGCCGTCGATCATCTCCAGATATTTGCGAAACAGCATGACGGGCGGGTGCAGCAGCGTGATGCGACGCTCGTCGATCCACGCGCCGAGATCGCCGAGACCGCGCGATGCGGCATCGTAGAGTTCCAGCGTGGCTCCATTTAGCAGCGCGCCGAAGACATCCGCCTCCGACGAGGCGAAACTGCAATAGGTCAGAAGAGACTGCCGGTCTGTGGGGGCCAACCCGTCATACCCTGCACAAAGCCACGCCCTGTGCAGCACGGTGCGATGGCTTTTGACCACACCTTTCGGCCGCCCGGTGCTTCCCGACGTGTAGAAGATCGCCGCCGGGTCACGCGGGTCGACCGAAACATGCAGCGCATCGGCGGAATACCGCACGTCGATATCTTCCAGCAGCAGAACCCGGCTGTCATCGCCGACAAGATCACGCGCCGCAGCCGCGTGAGCCGCGTCGGTCAGCAGCAGGTCCGGGACGGCATCGCCGACGATGTCACGTTGCGCTTTGAGCGGCATAGCCGGATGGACGCACAGGAACGCCTTCGCCGCCTTGAGCACGGCCAGTGCGCATATCACCATCTCGGGCGAATGGTCGACAAGATAGGCGACGCATCCGTGGCCGGGCTGCGTGCGTTCGAGGATCGCCCGGGCCAGTTGATTGGTCCGCCGGTCGACCTCGTCATAGGTCCATGGCCGGTCGCCGCCACCGATCGCCACGTGCGAGCCGAAGCTGTGCACCACTTTGCCGAAACGCGCCGGGATGCTCCCGTCCAGCTCGCTTCGATCGAATGTCGGCAGCTCAGCCATGGCTTTCGGCAAGCTGGTTTTCCCCGACGATCTCCAGTCCGGGATCGAACCCGGCCTTGCGGGCGTAGGCGAGGAGTACCTTGTAAGTCGATGACCTCAGCCGCACACCTAGGCTCAGGCTCTCTTGCCTGGTGCGCAATTCCATTTCGCCCGGGATGAGGATTTCAGTGGCGTTTTCGGCGTGTTCACCATTCCTGGTCTGCTCGATGAGACGATCGACGCGTTCGGTGAAGTCGGCCAAGGGCATGAACCGCTCGGGATCGAGCGCCATGAAGAAATGGCCGTAATCCGGCGTGTGAGAGCCTTCGCGCAACCTGTCCTGATGGTGGTCGCTGCCAAAACCGGCGCCTGTGAGCACGCCGGCAAGCACTTCCATCACCATGGCCAGGCCATAGCCCTTGTGTCCGCCGATCGGTACGCCGAGCCCGGATGCGAGATCGCTAAGGTCTGTCGAAGGCCGCCCGAGCCGGTCCAGAATCCAGCCAGCCGGCAACGGACTGCCTTCGGCGACCGACAGGCCGATCTTGCCGCGCGGCGCTACGCTCATGGCAACGTCGAGAAGGATGGGAAAATGCCGCCCCGCCGGAATGCCGACGCCGAGCGGATTGTTGCCGAATGTCGGCGTGACGCCGCCGGTCGGCGCCAGGATCAGCGGTCCGTTGGTCGTGCACAGGCCGATCAGCCCTTTCCGTGCCGCCTGCCAGACATAGTGGCCGGCGGCGCCGAAATGGTTGGAGCGGCGGACACCGACAATGCCAACGCCGTGCCTGCCCGCCTTTTCGATGGCGAGGTCCATCGCCACCGTGCTGACCCACTGGCCGGGGCCGTTGTCGCCATCGATGCGCGCGATGGTGGCGCTGTCATGTTCGATGCGGATTTGCGGGTGCGAATTGATCTTGCCCGAGGCAATCCGCGTGGCGTAGCGGGGAATGCTGACAATGTCGTGCGTCGGCTGTCCGCGCAGGCTTGCCTCGAGCTGCACTTCGGTGACGATCGCCGCCCCCTGCGCGCTCAGTCCGGCCCGCGTCAGCGCTTCGCGGCCATAGGCACGGAGGCTTTCGATCGTCACCAGAACTTTCGCCGCGTCCGCACCCACCGGTGTAACCGCAACAGTTTGCCCAAGGCCCGCCCGGGAGGCAGCGTGCGCCAGATCGGCGATCGTCTGGTGCTGGTAGAGCTGACGCAGATCGATGGCCAAGCCGGATTTGCCGGCTTCGACGACGATGTTGATGCTGAGGAGGGAGTTGCCGCCGAGATCGAAGAAATTGTCGTGCAGGCCCACCTCCTCCAGCCTCAGAACCTTCTTCCAGACCGCCACCAGGATCGTCTCGGCCTCCGCTCGCGCCACGCCATGCAACCCGGCCTGGCTTAGGGGAGGTATGCCGGCAATTGGCCGCGTCGCCGCTCGCGGCTGGCTGGCGAGCAGAGCCCGCCGGTCGATCTTGCCGTTTGGCGTGCGCGGCAAGCGATCCAGGATGACGATGCGTTGAGGCAGCATGTATCGCGGCAGCTGCCGCCGCAGAAAATCGCGCAGTTGCCGAGAGAGAGCCGACGCTTGCGCGTCATGCGGGGCATTGACCGCAACAAAGGCGACCAGGCGTTTGCGATCGCCGATATCGTCATCCTCGATGGCATCCTCGACAACACCGACGAGACATTCGCGTACCTCCGGATGCGTGTGGATCGCAGCCTCGATCTCACCCGGTTCGATACGGAAGCCGTGCATCTTGATCTGTTCGTCGGCACGACCGACAATTTCGATCGTCCCGTCAGGCAGGCAGCGCGCCAGATCGCCGGTTCGCTGCAACCGCTCGCCCGCGCTGAACGGGTTCGGCACGAGGTTGCCGGCCTCGGAGCCATTGATGTAGCCACTGCCGACACCCGCGCCGCCGATATACAGCTCGCCGCTGATGCCGACCGGAACCGGACGGCGGAATGGGTCCAGCACATAGGCCTGCGTATTGGCGATCGGCCGGCCGATCGGGATCATTGCCGCCGAGCCGGCCTCGACCGGAATGGGGTAGACCGTCACGATTCCCGTCGTCTCGGTCTGGCCAAACATGTTGATGAATTCTGTCGCCGGCTTGCAGAGGCGCCGCCATTTTTCGACCAGGGCGCCCGGCAGAGGCTCGCTGGCCGACAGCATCAGCCGCACCCGATTGTCGAGCAGTCTTTGGCGCACGGATGGATCGAGCGACATCAGCATATGCAGGCAGCCGGCCGAAAAGGACGGGACGAGATCCACCACCGACACGCGCTGGCGGCGCACCATCTCGAACAGCACATGCGGGTCGCTGATTTCCTCGACCGAAGCGATCGAAACCGTCGCACCGCACGACAAGGGAACGGCAAACTGCCGCATAGACGAGGAAAACGAAAACGAGGCGGTGTGCAAATAGATGTCGTCTGGTCCAAGTCCGATCGCGCGGACCATCGCCTCCGCGTAATGGCCGACATTCGCCTGCGTGATCATCGCGCCCTTGGGGCGGCCGGTGGAGCCCGACGTATAGATGACGTAGGCGAGCGCATCGGGTACAGCGATGACACCCGAATTGCCGGGATCCTGCTCCGCAACGGACGACCGGCAGGCGTCGATGCAAATGGCCGGCCTGGCGGCGGGTTGGCCCGATGCCTCCGGCTGAAACGCGGCGCCGAATTTCGGCAACAGCGACGTCTCGGTGATGAGCAGTGCCGCACCCGCATCGGCCAGCATGAAGGCAATGCGATCGGGCGGGTAGTCGGGATCGAGCGGCAGAAACGCGCCGCCCGCCTTCCACACGCCAAGCAGCACCGCCAGCACCTCGGCCGACCTTGGCAGGCAGACCGCCGTCAATGTCTCGCGGTCGACGCCGCAACTGCTGAAATAGCGCGCGAAGCGGTTGGCCCGCTCATTCAGCTCGCGATAGGTGAACCGCTGATCTTGGTCCAGCACGGCGACAGCATCGGGCGTTCGCTCGACCTGCGCCTCAAACAGCTGGATATAGTCCTGCCCCAACAGTTCTCGGGCTTGCGTGCGGTTCCAGTCGGTCTCGATCTGGCGACGATCGACCTCGGGCAACAGCGGCAATTGCGAAAGCGTTTGCGCGGGATCGCTTGCTATGCCTTCGAGCAAGGTCTGGAACTGCCGGGCCAGCCGATCGATGGCGGCTGGCTCATGGAGATCGGCGTTGAATTGCCAGGCCGCGACCATCCCGTCCGGGGTTTCCGACAGGTACAAAGCGAGGTCGAATTTCGCCATCGCCTTGTCGACGCTCAGCTTCCGTGCCGCAAGATCCTGCGCGAAATCGAAAGACGGTCCCGCCACATGATCCGGGACGTTCTGGAATGCGAACATGACCTGGAACAGGGGCATGTGGCCGGGATCGCGCGCGATCTTCAGTTGGTCAACGACGCGTTCGACGGGGACATCCTGATGCGCGTAGGCGTCGAGCGCCATCGAGCGGATGCGGCCGAGCAATTCGACGAAGGACGGGTCACCGCCCAGCGTCGTGCGCAAAACCAGCGTGTTGGCGAAGAAGCCGATGAGCGGCTCCAGTTCCTTCCTCGGGCGATTGGCGATCGGCACGCCGACGACGCAATCATCCTGACCGTTGTGGCGGAAGAGCAATGTCTTGAAGGCCGCCAGAAAGACCATGAACGCGGTCGCATCCTGGCTTCGGCCGAGGATTTTCAGGCGATCCGTCGTTTGACGATCGATCTCGACCTGAACCGTGCCACCGCGATGGGACTGGACCGCCGGGCGAGGCCGGTCCGTGGGCAGCGTGCAGGTCGGCGGCAGAGCCTTGAGTTGCCGGACCCAGTATGCGGTCTGGCGTTCGATTTCCACGGTCTCGATGCCGCGCTGCTGCCAGGTGGCGAAGTCGCCGAACTGCAGCGGCAGTTCCGCGAGCGGCAACGCCCTGTTGTCATGAAAGGCCTGGTAAAGCTGCTTCAGCTCGGCATGCAGCACACCGATCGACCAGCCATCGCAGATGATGTGGTGCATCGTCAGCAGCAAGGCATGGTCCTGCTCTGCCAGCCGAACCAGACTGGCGCGAAACAACGGACCTTGCGCCAGGTCGAACGGTGCAGCACTTTCCTCCGTCGCAGTGCGCATGGCCTCGGTGGTTCGCGCGTCCGCCGCGTGGCCGGTCAGGTCGATTATTTCCAGCCTGGTTTCCCGAAATCCGGAAACGACCTGGACCGGGTCGCCGTCGCGCAGGTGAAAGGTCGTGCGCAAGATGTCGTGGCGGCGGCGAATCTCATCGAGCGCCAACGCCAAGGCACGCTTATCGAGCGCGCCTCTCAGCCACAGCGAGGCCGACATGGTGTAAGCGCTGCCGGCGCCCATCCGGTCGAGAAAAAAGACGCGCTGCTGGGCTGAGGAAAGCGGTGCGGGCTCACCCTCCTGTCGGCGAGGAATGCGTGTGGTTTCCCGCTCGGACGTCGGCCCCCGCTCCAGCCGCGCCAGGCCATCCGCGACGAGGTTGGCCATCTCTTCGCCGATGCGCTGGGAAAGCCGCGCCACGGTCGGGCAGTCAAACATGCAATCGACCGGCAATGTGACCTCGAATATGGCATGCAGCCGGACGAGAACCTGCATCGCGGTCAGCGAATGACCGCCAAGGTCGAAGAAGTCGTCATCGATGCCGGGCGGCTCGGTTCCCAGAACCTCGGCAAAGACCGCCGCTACCCGGCGCTCGATCGCGGTTCGCGCAACCACCTTGCCGGTCTGCGGCGAAACAGGTTGACCGTCCTGTTCTTGCAGGTTCAGCGCCAGAGCCAGATGCCTGCGATTGATCTTTCCGCTGGCATTGATCGGAATCTCATCGACCAGCACGATCCGCTGGGGCACTTTGGAGCGCGCCAGCCGCTCGGCGACAAAGCCGCGGATCTGCTGCGCCGACGGCGCTTTCCCCGGCTTGGGGACGACCGCTGCGGCAACGGTCTCGCCAAGCACTGGATGGGGGATGCCGAAGACGACCGCTTTTTCGATGTCGGGATGGTCGAGCAGGACTTGCTCCACCAGCGCCGGCGCAATCTTTTCACCGCCGCGATTGATGGTGTCCGTCAGGCGGCCGGAAACGAACAGATAGCCGTCAGCGTCGAGATGTCCTCTGTCTCCTGTCCGCAGCCAGCCATCGACGAAAGCGGCCTCATTGGCAGCAGGGTCGCCATCGTAGCCAGGCATGACATTGGCGCCACGAATGACAATTTCGCCGCTCTGGCCCGGCATCAGGAGACGCCCGGCTTGATCCATGATGGCGATCTGCGGACCTGCGGACCTGCCGACGGAGCCGCGCTTGCGTTCGAACGGCGGCAGGCCGTTGCTGGCAATTTGCGGCGCCGCCTCGGTCATCCCGTAGGCCTCGACGAACGGCACGCCGAACACGCCTTCGATATCCGCGATCCATTGGGGTGGCATTGGCGCAGACGCCGAACGAATGAAGCGCAGCCCGGCCCGGCGCGGGTCTCCCGAGTAAAGACGTATCTGGTCGAGGATTGTGCGATGAATGGTCGGCGAGGCCGAATACCAGGTCGGTCTGAATTCTTCGAGGCCGCTGAAAAAGCAGTCGGCGGAAAAGCCCGCCAGGCTGACGTAGCAACTGCCTGAAACCAGCGACGCCAAAAGGCTACTGATGCCGTGGATATGGAACAGCGGCATCACGCCCAGGCAGCGGTCGGTGTGCCGCAGATCCAGTGCCACGCAGATGTCCTGCGCCGAAACGCAGAGGTTTCGATGGGTGAGCGGAACCAGCTTGGGCTGCGCCGACGTGCCCGATGTGAACAGCAGCAGCGCGGTATCGTCCGGCGTTGCCGCATTCTGTTGTGAGGCCTTGCGCTGATCATCCCGAAGTGTCTCGCCGACACCGGTCAGCGAAAAGCGCCCTGCCGCCGCACCCGGCTCGGCAAGCAATTGCACGACCCGGATATTGAGCGAGGCCGCCACGGCAAGCAGCGGCGATTGCCAGCCATGCGGCACGATCAGCGCCGTGGCGCGCAGCGCGGCCAGCTGCGATTCAAGTTCGCGCATCGGCCATGCGGGGTTCAAGGGAGCGCATGCCGCGTTGGCTGCGACGGCCACGATCGCTACCGCGGCTTCCGCACCCTCGGGCAACAGCAACGCGACACGGTCGGATAGGCCGATGCCCTCCAGCGCCAGTATTTCGCCGACATAGTGGATCTGGGCAGCCAACCCTGCAAAGGTAAGCGCAGGCTGTGCCGCGGCCAGAAGGGCCACCGTCTGCGAATTGTATCCGGCATGCCGGTTCACATGGTCACGTATTGTGCCCATCAGATCCCGATCCGGGATCGACGTCGATCAGAAATACCCACCGTTCAACCCAAATAGCCTGTGCCCGGTTCCCTGAGTGCTTGCTGGCGGCGCGGCTGTCAACGCGCGGAGAGCTCAAAACATGAAAACAGGGTTCCGCCGCTGCTGCCGAAGCGACCCTCAAAACAGCGGCTGTCGATCGCCGCCAGGTGCTTTGATGGGACGATCCAGGCCTTGGCGGCGTGTTTCTCTACATCCAGTTCGATGCGAACGTCGTGAAACGCCAGAAAACGGCCGGTAAGCGGGAAATACATTTTGTAGAACGCTTCCTTGATCACGAACAGAAGCTTTGGCAGGTCGCAGCCCAGACCCCTTTCGATCTCTTCCCGCCCCTCCAGTTCGGCGGCGTCGGACACCAATCGCGCCAGTTCGCACGAAAGGGGAGAATCCTCCTCGATATCGATGCCGACGCCGAGGAATTCGGTGGATGATCCGACGGCGACGACGCACAGGCTTCGGGTATGAGAAATGGAACCGACAATAGCTGTCGGCCAGACTGGCGCACGATTGTCCCCGATCGGGATGACGCTGCCGCCTGCGCCAAGGCCCTGCAACGCCTGCCGGGCGTAGAAGCGTCCTGCGCGAAATTCACGGCGTCGCGCCGGCACGACATTGCCGAGCGAAAGTTCTTCCTCGAGCAGCAGGTCGCGATCGGCTGGTGTGAGATCGCCGCCCTCGACGACGAGGCCATGGCCAACCAACTGCCGGACAGCCGCCACCAACTGGACTGACGAACTATCGTCGCGGAATTCCGGCTCAACAGGCAATACCATTCCTTTGCCGGGTGCAATTGCTGCCCATTCGATGCTGTCGCGAGTTGTATCAGAGCGTCGCCGATCCGGCCAAGGCCTGGGTATCTGGGGCTGAAATCCGACGGCACGAGACAAGCGCAGTCCCTGTCAGGCGTTGTAACGCGACGCTGGCAAGCCTTTGAAGAGGCGCGGTTATTTCAGCAAGGAGATAGCCAGTTTTGCAGAAAGACTGTTTGGTGGAGCCAATCGGGATCGAACCGACGACCTCTTGAATGCCATTCAAGCGCTCTCCCAACTGAGCTATGGCCCCACTTCCGGCAGTCAACCGGCACCGTTTCCGGCGAAGAGATCCGGCGCGGGTTGGAGACCGCGCCGTTAGTGCAGGCGGCTTCTAACCCCGCCCTTCGTCAATATCAAGCCTTCGAGAGCCGCTTTTTCTTCACAGGCCACGAAAGCCCGCAAACGCCCGCTTTCAAGGCCGATCAGACCTCGTCGTCGTCGTCGCCAACGCCGATCATGTCGGCGACGTCGTCGTCTTCTTCCTCTTCGTCGGCAAGGAAAGTGTCATCCTCGTCGTCGCCGAGGTCGACATCGTCCTCGTCATCGCCGAGATCGGGAAGATCATCGGCCTTGACGTCCTCGTCCGCCTCTTCGAGCGAGACGACCTCAACGCCCTCTTCCTCCTCGGCGTCCACTTCCTTCTCGGCCACTTCCTCTTCCTCCTCGAGAGCGGCAATCTTGCCTTCCTCGAAATAGGAACGCGGATAGGTCTTGCCGGTGTAGGGCGAGACGATCGGGTCCTTGTTCAGGTCGTAGAATTTTCGGCCCGTCTCCGGGTCGATGCGTTTTGTGCCAAGTTCGGTTTTTGCCACGGCAAGCCTCGTCAATAAAAGAGTGGTCCCCTTAACCACAGTTTGCAGCGCTGTCAAAGCGAAAAGCCGGCGTCACAAAACCATGCATTGAAAGGCCTCGCGTCAAGTGACGACCATGGGGATGACCATTTCGGCCCGCCGTGATACGAGACCGCCGCAACAAATGAAAAGCGCCGGCCTGCCGGCATTCCGTCCAGGGAAATTCCATGTCTCACGCCGCCGCCCCCAAGCCGGCCACCGCCCGCCGATCCCCAGCCCTTTCGGGCACCGCTCGCGTGCCGGGCGACAAGTCGATCTCGCACCGTTCCTTCATGTTCGGCGGCCTCGCCTCCGGCGAGACCCGCATCACCGGCCTGCTCGAAGGCGAGGATGTGATGCGCACGGGTGCGGCCATGAAGGCAATGGGCGCGCATATAGAGAAGCGCGGCGCCGAGTGGGTAATCCGCGGCACCGGCAATGGCGCGCTGCTGCAACCGGAAGGCCCGCTCGATTTCGGCAATGCCGGTACCGGCTCGCGGCTGACCATGGGCCTCGTCGGCACCTATGACATGGAAACGACGTTCATCGGCGACGCCTCGCTGTCGGGCCGGCCGATGGGCCGCGTGCTCGAACCCTTGCGCCAGATGGGCGTGCAGGTGCTGAAGGCGACGCCGGGCGACCGCATGCCGATCACGCTGCATGGACCAAAGCATGCCGCCCCGATCACCTATCGTGTGCCGATGGCCTCGGCACAGGTGAAATC
This sequence comes from Mesorhizobium loti, assembly GCF_003148495.1. Lineage (GTDB taxonomy): Bacteria > Pseudomonadota > Alphaproteobacteria > Rhizobiales > Rhizobiaceae > Mesorhizobium > Mesorhizobium loti. The sequence continues at coordinate 92,434 of NZ_QGGH01000004.1, read as the reverse complement.
GGCGGTGCTGCTCGCCGGGCTGAACACGCCGGGCATCACCACCGTCATCGAACCTGTCATGACGCGCGACCACACCGAAAAGATGCTGAAGGGCTTCGGCGCCAACCTGTCGGTCGAGACCGACGAGCGCGGCGTGCGCCACATCTTCATCGAGGGACAGGGCAAGCTGACCGGCCAGACGATCGCGGTGCCGGGCGACCCCTCCTCGGCCGGCTTCCCGCTGGTGGCGGCACTGATCGTGCCGGGTTCTGACATTGTCATCGAGAACGTGCTGATGAACCCGACCCGCACCGGCCTGCTTTTGACGCTGCAGGAAATGGGCGGCAAGATCGACATCCTCAACGCGCGCAATGCCGGCGGCGAGGATGTCGCCGACCTGCGCGTGCGTTACTCCGAGCTGAAGGGCGTCACCGTGCCGCCCGAACGGGCGCCGTCGATGATCGACGAGTACCCGGTGCTCGCCGTCGCTGCCAGCTTCGCCGAGGGCGAAACGCTGATGCAGGGGCTGGAAGAACTGCGCGTGAAAGAGTCCGACCGGCTATCGGCCGTCGCCAACGGGCTGAAGCTCAACGGCGTCGACTGCACCGAGGGCGAGGCGTCGCTTGCCGTGCGCGGCAAACCGCGCGGCAAGGGACTTGGCGGTCATCCCAACGGCCAGGACACGACCGTGCAGACCCATCTCGACCACCGCATCGCCATGAGCTTTCTGGTGATGGGGCTGGCGACGGAAAAGCCTGTTACCATCGACGATCAGGCGATGATCGCAACGAGCTTTCCGGAATTCATGGGCCTGATGACGGGGCTGGGCGCTGAGATCGGGTGACAGTCGTGGCAATCGCAGCCCTGGGAAAGTGGCGCCTATCATCTCTCGCTTCGTCATCCTGGAGCGAAGCGACGGCGCGGGGGCCGGTGGCCTGCACATGACACACGTCTTCACCATCGCCATCGACGGCCCGGCAGGCGCCGGCAAGGGCACCCTCGCCCGCCGGCTTGCCGACCACTACCGGCTGAACCTGCTCGACACCGGCCTCACGTATCGTGCCGTGGCCTATGCGCTGATCCAGCACGCGCTGCCGCTCGACAATGTCTCGGCCGCCGAAACCGCTGCCCGCCAGGTCAATCTGGCGAATCTCGACCGGGCGGTGCTGTCAGCCCATGCGGTCGGCGAGGCAGCCTCGAAGGTCGCCGTGTATCCGACCGTGCGGCGTATCCTCGTCGAAAAGCAGCGCGACTTCGCCAAGACGCCGCCGGGCGCGGTGCTCGACGGGCGCGATATCGGCACCGTGGTGTGCCCCGAGGCCGACATCAAACTCTATGTGACGGCGAGCGCCGAGGTGCGGGCACGGCGGCGGCTGGCGGAGATCGAGAGCATCGGCGGTACCGCTGATTTCACCGAGATTCTCGCCGATATCGTGCGCCGCGACGAGCGCGACATGGGCCGTGCGGACTCACCTTTGAAGCCGGCGGCCGACGCGCACTTGCTTGATACCAGCGAAATGGCTATAGAAGCCGCGTTTCTTGCAGCCATGGCGATCATAGACGACGTGCTGGCCAAGAGAGACAAGGCCTGATCCGGGTTTTTCCCTCGTGTTTCCGTTGTCGGAGGCGAAGAAAATACCCATATCGGGCACGAACCAGCCTGCCAGCATTCTTCATGCGCCGGAATTGCCGCTTAAAGAGCGGCCCAGGGCTTTTGTAGCCCGGAACGCCGGCAGGCCAACGCAACGCTAACCCACGGCGCCCGTCCCGCTTGAGATGCGGGGCACTCCAGGAGAAACAATGTCAGCTGCAAATCCCACTCGCGATGATTTCGCGAGCCTGCTCGAAGAATCTTTTACCGCCGGTCACTCCGGCGAAGGCCAAGTCGTCAAGGGCATCATCACCGCCATTGAAAAGGACATGGCCATCATCGACGTCGGCCTCAAGGTCGAAGGCCGCGTGCCGCTGAAGGAATTCGGCGTCAAGGGCAAGGACACCACCCTCAAGGTTGGTGACACCGTCGAAGTCTATGTCGAGCGCATCGAGAACGCACTTGGCGAAGCGATGCTCAGCCGTGAGAAGGCCCGCCGTGAAGAGAGCTGGGTCCGTCTCGAAGAGAAGTTCACCAAGGGTGAGCGCGTCGAAGGCGTCATCTTCAACCAGGTCAAGGGCGGCTTCACCGTCGACCTCGACGGCGCCGTGGCCTTCCTGCCGCGCAGCCAGGTCGATATCCGCCCGATCCGCGATGTCTCCCCGCTGATGCACAACCCGCAGCCCTTCGAGATCCTCAAGATGGATCGCCGCCGCGGCAACATCGTGGTGTCGCGCCGTACCGTGCTCGAGGAGAGCCGCGCCGAACAGCGTTCGGAAATCGTGCAGAACCTCGAAGAAGGCCAGGTTGTCGAAGGCGTCGTCAAGAACATCACCGATTACGGTGCGTTCGTCGACCTCGGCGGCATCGACGGCCTGCTGCATGTCACCGACATGGCATGGCGCCGCGTCAACCATCCGACCGAGATCCTCAACATCGGTCAGACGGTCAAGGTGCAGATCATCCGCATCAACCAGGAAACCCACCGCATCTCGCTCGGCATGAAGCAGCTCGAGAGCGATCCGTGGTCCGAGATCGGCACCAAGTTCCCGATCGGCAAGAAGATCAAGGGTACCGTCACCAACATCACCGACTACGGCGCGTTCGTCGAGCTGGAGCCGGGCATCGAGGGTCTCATCCACGTTTCGGAAATGTCGTGGACGAAGAAGAACGTGCATCCCGGCAAGATCCTGTCGACGACCCAGGAAGTCGACGTGGTGGTGCTCGAGGTCGATCCGGCCAAGCGCCGCATCTCGCTCGGCCTCAAGCAGACGCTCGAGAATCCGTGGCAGGCTTTCGCCTCGAGCCATCCGGTCGGCAGCCAGGTCGAGGGCGAGGTCAAGAACAAGACCGAGTTCGGCCTGTTCATCGGCCTCGAAGGCGACGTGGACGGCATGGTGCACCTTTCCGACCTCGACTGGACCCGTCCGGGCGAGCAGGTCATCGAAGAGTACAATCGCGGCGACATGGTCAAGGCGCAGGTGCTCGACGTCGACATCGACAAGGAGCGCATCTCGCTCGGCATCAAGCAGTTGGCCAAGGATACGGTCGGCGAAGCGGCGACCTCGGGCGAACTGCGCAAGAACGCGGTCGTCACCTGCGAAGTCATCGGCGTCAAGGATGGCGGTCTGGAAGTGCGGCTGGTCGACAGCGGCATCGAGACCTTCATCAAGCGCTCGGATCTGAGCCGTGACCGCGACGAGCAGCGCCCCGAGCGCTTCACCGTCGGCCAGAAGGTTGACGCTCGCGTCATCGCCTTCGACAAGAAGACCCGCAAGCTGCAGGTCTCGATCAAGGCGCTGGAAATCGCCGAGGAGAAGGAAGCGGTCGCTCAGTACGGCTCGACCGACTCCGGCGCTTCGCTGGGCGACATCCTGGGCGCCGCGCTGAAGAAGCAGGGCAGCTAAGCCCTTCGCACCGCGAAGCCCTTCGCATAGGCTCGAAAACAAAACCCCGCCGGAGCGATCCGGCGGGGTTTTTCTTTGACCGACGTAAAAGTTGGAAGGTTACGCCCTGCCGTAAAGCGGCACCAGCGTGCCGCTCATCGCCTGGTTGGCCGGCGAGGCAAGGTAGGCGATGGCCTCGGCGGCAGCTTCGAGGCTGACCCATCTGGTGGCATCGGCATCCGGCATATCGGCGCGGTTTGTCGGGGTGTCGAGCGTCGACGGCGCCACAGCATTGACCAGGATGCCCTTGTGCTTCAGCTCCTCGGCCATCGCCACCGTCATCGCCGCCACCGCGGCCTTGCTGGCGGCATAGGCGACCATGCCGGCGCCGCGCCGCGGATCGAGCCCGGCGCGCGCCGTAACGTTGACGATGCGGCCCGCGATGTCCGACGACAGCATCGAGCGGATCGCGGCGCGGCAGCACAGGAAGGCGGTGCGCGCATTGGTGTCCATCATCTCGGCAAAGGAGGCCGACTCGATCTTTTCCACCGGTGCGGCGGTGAAGCCGCCGGCCAGGTGGATCGAGCCCCAGAGGCCTGGAACCTGACTGTAGAACGCCTCGACCTTGGCGGGGTCCGAGAGATCGACATTGTGCACCAGCTGGACACGATCATGCGTAGTGAAGGGGAAATGCGTAGGGGCGGCGGCATGGGCATTGGGCACATGGCAGATTGCGCCGTCACTCAGCAGTTTGCCGACAACCGCACCGCCGAGCGCACCGGTTCCGCCGGTCACGACGATATGCTTGCCTTCAAGTGTTTCCGTCATCTTGGACGCTCCTGTCATTTTTTTATCGTTAGGTCGTTTCTATGCCACGCCGACGCGAAGCGTCGCGCCTTTCGCGCCATCACTCAATTGAAATCTCGACATGGCAGTTGTCGCGTCTTTGCATGCGTCCGCCCACCGGTCGGCCATAGGTCATGCCAGCCGGGACGGGAAGCACGCGCCACCGATGTTCAGTCAACCGCGATTTCGATGACGCGCGGCAGTCCGGTGGCCCGCGCGCGTTTCAGCGCGCCCGCCAGAGCGTCGATATCGGCAAGCCGTTCGGCGCCGATACCATAGGCCTCGGCCAGCTTGCAGAAATCCGGCGGCGCCGGCGACACGCCGACGGGCTCGACGCCGACATCGAGCATCGAGGTTTCGATCTCGCGGTAGCCACGATTGTTCCAGACGACGAAGATGACAGCTGCTGCTGCGTCGAGCGCGGCACCCAGTTCCGGCAGCGTGAACTGGAAGCCGCCGTCGCCGGTCAGGCAGACGACCGGCGCATCGGGCACCGCAAGGGCAGCGCCGATCGCCGCCGGCGGGCCATAGCCGAGCGCGCCGAAGCCGGTGGCGGCATTGAACCAGCCGCCCGGCCGGTCATGGTCATAATAGAGGTTGGCGGCATAGATCGGCTGCGTCGAATCGCCGACAATGAGCGCGCCCGGCAAGGCGTCGCGGATCGCCTCGACCGCGCTCACCTGCGCCTGCAGGGTCGGATTGAGCTCCGCAAAGGCTGCTTTTCGTGTAGCAGCGGCGCGCGACGAACCGCCCTCGCTTGTCGGGACATGGCCAGTTTCCAGAAGCAGCGCTTCGAGCGCCTCGGCGCAATCGGCCTGGATCGAAACCGTCGCCGGGCGGCGGGCAAGCTGATCGGCGCCGATATCGATGCGGATCAGATTGGCGGGCAGGACGAAGCCGCCATCGCTGTAGCCGTCATAGTCGGTCGGGCCGAATTCGGTGCCGGCGGCAATCACCAGGTCGGCGTCGGCCATCAGCGCCCGCACTGCCTTCAGGCTGGGACTGGCCGGCACGCAAAGCGGATGGCCATGCAGCAGGCCGCGCGCATTGGCGGTCTGGACGACCGGCGCTCCCAGACGTTCCGCCAGACGCCGCAATGGCGCCTCGGCGCGTTTGGCGCCGCCGCCGACCAGGATCAGCGGGCGGCGCGCAGCAGTGATGAGTTTGGCAGCGCTGGCAATTGCAGCACCTTCCGGCGCGGGTGGCGTCACATTGCTCAGCATGGCAGCGATGCCATCCGCCGGCTTGACCATGACGTCGGTCGGGATCTCGATATGCACCGGACCGGGCCGAGCCGATGAAAACAAGGCGAAGGCCTGCGCCAGAGCACCGGGCAATTCGCTGGCCTCGGTAACGCGCTGCGAAAACAACGCCACTTTCTCCATCATGCCGCGCTGGTCGGGCAGTTCGTGCAGAAAACCCAACCCCTTGCCCAGCGTCGGCATAGCGTTGACGCCTGATATCACCAGCATCGGCACCGAATCGGCGCGTGCCTGTCCCATGGCGGTGATGGTGTTGGTCAGCCCCGGTCCGGTGATGACGAAGGCGACACCCGGCCTGCCGCTGGCACGCGCATAGCCGTCGGCCATGAAGCCGGCGCCCTGTTCGTGGCGCGGCGTGACATGGCGGATCTTGGAGCGCGCCAGCCCGCGGTAGAGTTCGACCGTGTGCACACCGGGAATGCCGAAGACCGTGTCGACGCCATGGGCTTCGAGCAGCGAAATGAGCGCCTCGCCGACGGTGGTCCCAATGGTGGTCATTGGCGCAGCACCGGGCGCGTCAGGCAGGTCGGGCCGCCTTCGCAGGCGACGCAGAGCGCATCCGCCTCGAAGGTGGAAACCACGCAGCCAGCCGCCTGCATGGCGGCCGCTGTCCTGGGAAACCCGGCAACGGCGATGACCTGGCGCGGCGCGGTCGGCAGCACGTTGAGGCTGAGCCCATTGGAGGCGAAGAACTCGTCGGCATCGCCCTCGACCAGCTTGATGCCCCTCGCCCGCAGCAACTGATAGAAGGCGGCCGGCAGCAAGGGCGCGTAGACCAGCGCGAGATCGTCGGCGAGCGGACTGATCACCGACATCAGATGCAGGCAGGCTTCCTCGCCGTGCCAGAGCGGCAGATCGAAACCGAAAACCGAAATGCCCTTGGGCGAAAGCAGGTTCGAAAGCTGCTGGATGCCGTCCTGGTTGGTACGCACGCCGCGGCCGACGGCCAGCGTGTTTGGATCGACCCAGACGCAGTCCCCGCCTTCCACCTGGCCAGGGCTTTCGAGGCGGCCAAGGATGGGGATGCCCATGCGTTTGTAAGCTGCTTCGTGCAGACCAGGCTCGGCACGGCGCAGCGCCTTACCCATCGAGAGAATAATCGCGCCATGATCGGTCATCAGCGACGGATCATGGGTGAAGACGGAATCGGCCAGCCCGTCATCGGCATCCGTCAGCCATTCGATCTCGGCGCCGGAAGCCGCGACCATGCCGGTCAACTGCTCATGCTGGGCTGCGGCCTTTTGCGAATCAAAACCCGGGCCGTAGTGCCATTCCTGCGCTTTGGCATGACGCATGGCGCTGGCGGCGGACCGCATCAGCACACGTTTCAGGGGTCCGGCCATGGACTGCGACCCGTATGATTTGCCCACTAAATTCTCCCGAAACGTCCGTTGCCGCCACTAACCACTACAGCAAGCTGTGATCAATAGTCCAAAAACCATGGTTGACGGAGGCAAGCGGAACGGTCCATCCTGAGAATGGGAACTCTGTCCAGTGACGGGTAATGGGTAAAAGATACCAGCAGCGACGGGCTCGACCGCTCCGCGGAGCGTCGAAGGGATGATGGTGCAAAGCGCCGCACCCGTATTGAAACACACGGCGCAGGACGGCGCCGCCGAAGCCATCCATGTCGAGAACCTGCACAAGAAGTTCGGCGAGCTGCATGTGCTGAAGGGCGTCTCGCTGTCGGCGCGCGACGGCGAGGTGATCGCCATCATTGGCGGCTCAGGCTCGGGCAAATCGACGCTGCTGCGCTGCATCAACTGCCTGGAAAACCCGACCAGCGGCATCATTCGCGTCAATGGCGAGGAGATCAAGCTGAAGGCCGACAGCCACGGCCACACCATTCCGGCCGACCGCAAGCAGATCGAGCGCATCCGTTCCAAGCTCGGCATGGTGTTCCAGAACTTCAATTTGTGGAGCCACATGACGCTGATCGAAAACGTCATCGAGGTTCCCGTGCATGTGCTTGGCATCAAGCGCGATGTAGCGATCAGCGAGGCCGAAAAGCTGCTCGCCCGCGTCGGCCTGGCCGAAAAGCGCGACGTCTATCCGGCCTATCTGTCGGGCGGCCAGCAGCAGCGCGCCGCGATCGCCCGGGCACTGGCCATCAATCCGCGCGTCATGCTGTTCGACGAGCCGACCTCGGCGCTCGATCCCGAACTGGTCGGCGAGGTGTTGAAGGTGATCGGCGACCTGGCGCGCGAAGGCCGCACCATGGTGCTGGTGACGCACGAGATGAAGTTCGCCCGCGAGGTCGCGACGCATGTCGTCTATCTCTACAATGGATTGGTCGAGGAAGAAGGCCCGCCCGAGCAGATCTTCGGCGCGCCCAAATCCGAAAGGCTGAAGCAGTTCATCCGCAACATCGGCTAGGACAGGCCGGGACGGAAGAAAACCGGGAACCAACAACAAACTGGGAGTCGTGACATGAAGACTTTTCTGAAGACATTCGCCGCAGCGCTGCTGCTCGGCGTCGCCGCCATGGGCGTGGCCAAGGCCGATCCGGTCAAGATCGGCGTCGCCGCCGAGCCCTATCCGCCCTTCACCTCGCCGGACGCTTCCGGCAAATGGGTCGGCTGGGAGATCGAGTTCATCGACGCGGTGTGCGCCGAAGAGAAGCTCGACTGCGTCATCACGCCGGTTGCCTGGGACGGCATCATCCCGGCGCTGACGACCAAGAAGATCGACCTCATCGTCTCCTCGATGTCGATCACCGCCGAACGCGAGAAGACGATCGACTTCTCGGACAAGTACTATAACACCCCGACGGCGATCATTGGCCCGAAGGACCAGAAATTCGGCTCCGCTCCGGACGATCTCAAGGGCAAGGTGGTCGGCGTGCAGGTTTCGACGGTGCATGCCGTCTACGCCAAGAAGCACTTTGGCAGCACAGCTTCCGAGATCAAGGAATACCAGACCCAGGACGAAGCCAACAACGATCTTGCCGCCGGCCGCCTCGATGCGGTTCAGGCCGATTCCATCGCGCTTGGCGAGTTCTTGAAGTCCGACCAGGGCAAGGCCTGCTGCGACCTGAAAGGGATGGTCGCTCCGGACGACGAAGTGCTCGGACCGGGCGTCGGCGCCGGTGTGCGCAAGGAGGACACCGAGCTGAAGGGCAAAATCAACGCCGGCATCAAGGCGATCCGCGCCAACGGCAAATATGACGAGATCTCGAAGAAGTACTTCGATTTCGATATTTACGGCGGCGGCGGCGCGCAGTCGAACTGACGACCCTCGCATGAGCTGAGGGGCATGGCGTCAGCGCCATGCCCCTCCTGCCGATCTTTCCCAGGCATGTTTGCCGCCGACGCAGCCGTCGGCGGTTAGAGCCAGCACCTCGGGGGCGACGCTGATCGACGCACTTCTTTCGGCCTCGGCGGCCGGCATCATCGAACTTCTCTCGCCCAATCCGCCGGGCTGGGGCGGGACCCTTTTGGTTGGACTGCTCCACTCGATCGAGATCGCGCTGGGCGCCACCTGCCTCGGTCTTTTGATCGGCACAGGCGGCGCCTATGGCAAGCTCTATGGCGGCCCGGTGGTGCGCGACCTGCTGGCGGTCTACACCACCATCGTGCGCGCCGTGCCCGAACTGGTGCTGATCCTGCTGCTCTATTATGCCGGGACCGACCTGATCAATCAGGCGCTGACGGCAATGGGGTATCAACGTGTCGACATCAGCGGCCTTGCCGCCGGCATCGCCGTGCTCGGCTTTGTCCAGGGCGCCTATTCGACCGAGGTGATCCGCGGCGCGATCCTGGCCATTCCGCAAGGCCAGATCGAAGCGGCCCGCGCCTATGGCATGTCTCCCGGCCTGCTCTTGCGGCGCATCACCTTGCCGGCAATGCTGCCCTTCGCCATACCGGGTCTCGCCAATCTCTGGCTGATCGCGACCAAGGACACCGCGCTGCTGGCGGTCGTCGGTTTCTACGAGCTGGCGCTGGCAACGCGGCAGGCCGCCGGTGTCACCAAAGCCTATTTCACCTTCTTTTTCGCAGCGGGCGTGCTCTATCTGCTGCTGTCGCTGTTTTCCAATCTCATCATCGGCCGGGTCGAGGCCTGGTCGCGGCGCGGCATGCCTTCGCTCAAGGAGGCGCGCTGATGGCCAACGAGGCGGCCATCATCAACGCCGTCGCGCGCACGTCGCTGTGGCTGCAGCCGCACCGCATCGTGCTGATCCTGATCGCACTCGGCCTGGTTCTGTCGGCGGCCTTTTTCATGCGCTGGGACTGGCTGCCGCAATATTATGAAATGGGCTTGATCGGCATCTGGCGCTCGTTGTGGATCCTGGCCGTCACCTGCGTGCTGGGCTTCCTGCTCGCCGTGCCGCTGGGGCTGGCGCAGGCCACAGGCTCCTTCTGGTTCGCCGCGCCTGCCAAGGTGTTCTGCACGGTGATCCGGGGCACGCCGCTGCTGATCCAGCTGTGGCTGCTCTATTACGGCCTGGGTTCGCTGTTCCCGCAATATCCGTGGATCCGCGAATCCTGGATGTGGCCGTATCTCAGGCAAGCCTGGCCCTATGGCGTGCTGGCGTTGACCCTGTCTTTCGCCGGCTATGAGGGCGAGGTGATGCGCGGCGCCTTTGCCGGCGTGCCCAAGGGGCAACTCGAAGCGGCGCGCGCGTTCGGCATGAGCCGCTGGAAGACGTTCCGGCGCATCTGGCTGCCGCAAGCCATCTACCGGGCGCTGCCGACACTGACCGGCGAGACCGTGCTGCAATTGAAGTCGACGCCGCTGGTGGCGACGATCAGCGTCATCGACATCTTCGCCGTTTCGTCCAAGGTGCGGCAGGATACCTACCTCACCTATGAACCCTTGCTGCTGCTGGCGCTGATCTACATGACGATCACCGGTATTCTGGTCTTCGCCTTCAGCAGGATAGAGGCCAGGATCCCGAACAAGATCGGTTAGTGGCGCACGAGTCGCACGGCAGACGGCGGCGGCGGACGCGCTCGCCGCTTTTCTTGCAGTTGCGGACGATTTTCAACACAAAAGCCCCCTCATGTGCTGCTACTCACAAACCCAACCCCATAACCGCAATGCGCGATCTCAGGACGGCCATGATGCAACTCAGTCTCGACCAGGCAAAAGGACTGTGCCGGATGGCGGCACTTGGCGCCGGCGCCAATGAGGAAGCGGCACAATCGCTCACTGCTTCGATCATCGCCGCCGAGGCCGAAGGGCTTTCCTCCGTCGGACTGTCGCATTTCATCGACTACCTCGAGGCACTGGAAGCCGGACGCATCGACGGCAATGCCGACCCGGTGATCACCCGGCCGGCGCTCGCGGTCTATCTCTCCGATGCACGCGGCGGGCTGGCGCATACCGGCTTCGACCGCACCATCGACGACCTCGCCAAGGCGGCAAAACTGTTCGGCGTCGCCATCTTCTCGCAGAAGAACGCCTATACATGCGGGGCGCTCGGCTATTTCACCGGAAGGCTGGCAGCCCAAGGACTGGTTTCATTCGCAGCCACCAACGGCCCGGCCGTGCTTGCCGGCTCCGGCTCGGTCAAGCCGGTCTACTGCACCAACCCGATGTCGTTTGCCGCACCCGCCGCCGACGGCGCGCCGCTGATCATCGACCAGTCGTCGAGCGCCACCGCTTTCGTCAACATCCGCAAGGCGGCCGAGGACGGCAAGACAATCCCAGAAGGCTGGGCGCTGGACGCCAGCGGCAACCCGACCACCGACCCGGCTGCTGCCATGAAGGGCGCCATGCTTGCCTTCGGCGGCCAGCGCGGCGCCAACATCGCGCTGATGGTCGAGGTGCTGGCGGCGGGCCTGTCGGGCGCCAACTGGTCGCTCGACGCGCCATGGTTCAGCGGCGGGCCGGACAGCCCCGGCACCGGGCTGTTCGTGCTCGCGGTCGAGCCCAAGCTGCTCGATCCCGATTTCGAGCAGCGGATGAAGGACCAGCTCGACCGGCTGCGGCGGCGCTTCGGCGTGCACGTGCCCGGCCGTGCCCGGGCCGAGGCCGCCGAGAAGGCGCAAGCGCGCGGCATCACCGCGTCCAAGGCGGTGGTGCAGCGCATTTCCGAATTCGCTTCCCGCTATTCTTCCTGACGAGAATTTTTCCGCGCCTCGGTGAACCTTCCCGCGCGTCACGACGACCAATAGCTGTCCGGGTCGGGTTTGCCCGGTCGGTGTCTTCTGTCGGATGCGTCCAGGGCTGGGGCGGGCGTACTTGCTTCACGCCACTGATACCGTCTCAGGTCAGGCCGCCTCGTTGGACCCTGATTTCGACATGAACTTCACCCGGAAAACCCCGCTTCGGCGGGGTTTTCTGCGTTTCGTCATCGCACAAATAAACATGATTGCAATAGTTAACTTTTGTTAACTTGACTTGATGGGGGACCATCGGGCGTTTGCAAGGGATCATCACAACAACAGGAGCCACGATGTCCGCAACCACCGACGCTTCCCGCGGCAAGCTGATCATTCCGGTGCTTGGCCGCCTGTATTCGTCGCTGCATGACGCTGGCGAAACCGTCCTTCGCGTCGTCGCCGGTGCGTTTCTCACCATTCATGGTTCGCAGAAGATCAGCAATCCTTTCGGCGCCGCTGAAATGGTCGAGGGCCTCGGCTTTTATCCGGGCGCCTTGTGGTCGTTGGTCCTGGCCTGCACCGAATTCTTCGGCGGCATCTTCATCGCCATCGGGCTCTTGACACGGCCGGCCGCCTTTGCCGGGCTGTTCGTGCTGCTGGTCACGGTCTGGTTCCACTGGGTGACCATGAGCCAGGGTTTTTCGGGCGCGGAAAAGTCGCTGCTGTGGGCGGCAATCCTGCTCTTCTTCGTCATTCGCGGCGGCAACCGCCATTCGGTCGACGCTCGCATCGGCAAGGCGTTCTGACAGGGCGTTCTGACAAGGCCAAAACAAGGGCGGCAGCGACCACGCGTCGCCCTTTGCCTTTGGCGCGAAACGGATTATGAAACGGCTTCAGCCAAGCTTGCGAGCGCCGGAGCCAGCCATGACCGAAATCCTGCAGACCCCAAAGCTCGTCGTCGTCTTTGGCGGATCAGGCTTTGTCGGACGCCATGTGGTGCGCGCGCTGGCCAAGCGCGGCTATCGCATCCGCGTCGCCTGCCGGCGGCCCGATCTCGCCGGGCATCTGCAGCCGCTTGGCAATGTCGGCCAGATCCAGCCGGTGCAGGCCAATGTGCGCATGCGCTGGTCTGTCGACCGTGCTGTGCAGGGCGCAGATCACGTCGTCAATCTCGTCGCCATCCTGCATGAAAGCGGCCGGCAGAAATTCCCCGCCGTCCACGAGTTCGGTGCCCGTGCGGTGGCCGAAGCGGCTCGTGCCGTCGGCGCCGGCCTCACCCATGTCTCGGCGCTGGGCGCGGATGCGAACTCCGAATCGGACTACGCGCGCACCAAGGCGCTTGGCGAAAAGGCCGTGCTGGAGACGATCAAGGACGCCGTCATCTTCCGGCCGTCGATCAATTTCGGGCCCGAGGACGGCTTCTTCAACCGCTTCGCCAACATGGCACGCTATTCGCCGGTGCTGCCGCTGATCGGCGGCGGCCAGACCAAGTTCCAGCCGGTCTATGTCGGCGACGTCGCCGAAGCGGTGGCGCGCTCGGTCGACGGCAAGGTCGATGGCGGCCAGATCTATGAGCTCGGCGGGCCGAAGGTGCTCACTTTCAAGGAGTGCATGGAAGAGATGCTTGAGGTGATCGAGCGCAAGCGCCTGCTGGTGCCGGTGCCGTGGTGGGTGGCCAATATCCAGGCCTCGATCCTCGGCCTCTTGCCCAATCCGCTGCTGACCAAGGACCAGGTGATGCAGCTGCGCGAACACAACATCGTTTCGGACGCGGCCGCCAAGGCTAACCGGACACTCGCCGGGCTCGGCATCCAGCCGCAATCGATCGCGACGATCCTGCCTAGCTACCTCTGGCGCTACCGCGCCGCCGGACAGTTCCAGCAGCGCAAGCCTGCGGCTTAATTCATTACCACAGCTTGAAGGTGTGTTGAGATTCAGGTCAGGCCGAGCCGAGACCGGTGGATTCCGAGAACCGGAACGGAGCGTACTTTTGGTACGTGAGTACCGGAAGCGCAGGAAGCCATCGTTCGCAGGCCGGCATCACCTGAATATCAGCGCACCTGGCGGGGCGTGACCTGCATCGGTAGACCGCCTTGCGGCTGGGTGGTCAGTTTCTGTACCGGCCAGGGCTTGGTTTCGGCGGTGGTGTCGAAGCGGAAGCGCGACAGCATGATCGCCAGCGCGATGATCGCCTCCTGCATGGCGAAGCTGGCGCCGATGCAGACGCGTGGGCCAGCACCAAACGGCAGATACTGGAAACGGTCGATCTTTTCGCGATTTCCTGGATGGAAGCGTTCCGGCAGGAAGGCATTCGGCCGGTCCCACAGTTTCCTGTGGCGATGCACGACCCATGGCATCACCAGCACCGCGGCGTGCTTGGGGATATAAAGATCCTTCCACATTTCCGGCTCGATCGGCTCGCGGTTGATCGACGGTGCCGGCGGATAGAGCCTGAGCGCTTCGTCGAAGGCCGCACGCGTAAACGGCATGGCGTCCAGCCATTTCGTCGGATCGGGCTCGCGCGCCAGCACCCGGTCGATCTCCTGTTCGACCCGGTTGCGCTCCCACGGCGATTCCGCAAGGCAATAGAGCGTCCAGCCGAGAGCGCGCGCGGTCGTCTCATGGCCGGCGCCGATGAAGGTGATGATGTTGTCCTCGACCTCGGCCCGCGTCAGTCCCTCCGGCCCTTCGGCCTTGAGCAGCAGCGTCAGGAAATCCTGCGGCACGGCATCGGGGTCGCGTTTGAATTTCCCTTCGCGCATCTTGACCGTGTCGGTGACGATCTTGCGGAAATAGGCCATGGTCTTGCGACCGCGGATGCGGGTGAGACGCGGCAGCCAGTCGGGCGCGCGCAACAGGTCGAGCGGGTCGACGCGGCCCATGGTCTCGAACAGGCGGTCGATCTCGTTGGCGAAACTGCCCGGCTCGCCAGCGATCTCGCCGGAAAAAAGCGTCTCGGCCAGGATGTCATAGGTGAGCAGCGTCATGTCATGGGCGATGTCTGACGTACCGCCGTCTTCGTAGCGGGTGACGAACTCCTGCGTGCGCCTGAGCATCGGCTGGGCGAAGCCGAAAATGTGGCGCGGCGTGAACACCGGCGCCATCGCCTTGCGCGACCGCTTCCAGACTTCGCCCTCGGCGGTCAGCAGGCCGTCGCGAAGGATCGGCCGCAGGATCTTCTGGCGCACCGTCGCCATCTTGTAGTTCCTGGCGTTGTCGACCAGCACGTGGCGGATCAGGCCTGGATCGTTGGCGACGATCAGATGTCCGCCAACGCCATTCGCCGAAATCCAGGGCTCGTTGTAGGTATGCTCGCCCCACAGTTCGAGCGGGTTGCGGTAGACGATGCGGATCATCTCCAGCGTCGAGGGCGGCGTCGTGCGCGGCTTCGGCGCCGGCGGGACGAAAGGGGCGGGCTGGATGTCCATGCTGTGCTCCGCTGATGACCCAATGTAGTGGGCCGCAAAGCAGGCGTCCATGTGACCGAACGGCAAAGCCCCTGCTCTCCGGGCCCCTGCTTTCCGGGCCCCTGCTCTCCGGAATGTGACCGGTTACCGCGAAGTGCCTTCTTGTTGCCCCGAGCGGCATGCCTTAGGTGGCAGTCACCAATAGATACCGCCACCGCAGGAGCCCGCCTTGAAGCACCAGTTGAACATCATCATCGGCAGCACGCGGCCAGGCCGCGCCGGACCGGTTTTCGCCGAGTGGCTGGAGAGGTTCGCGCGCGAGCATGGAAAGTTCGAGCCGGTACTGACCGACATCGATACGTTCAAGCTTCCGGTGCTGGACGAACCGCACCATCCAAGGCTCGGCAACTACCAGAACGACCATACCAAGGCCTGGTCCAAGGCGATCGACGCCGCCGATGCCTTCGTGTTCGTGGCGCCGGAATACAACTATTTCGTGGCGCCGGCGATCGTCAACGCGATCGACTATCTCTCGCGCGAATGGAAGTACAAAGCCGCCGCCATTTTCAGCTATGGCGGCGTCTCCGGCGGCCTGCGTGCGGCGCAAGCGCTGAAGCCGCTGCTGACCTCGGTGGGTGTCATGCCGATCTCGGAAGGCGTCGCGCTGCCGATGTATCAGAAACTGCTCGACGTGAACGGCGCTTTCAACGCCAGCGAACAGGTGCAGGGCGGAGCCAAAACCATGCTCGACGAGCTGTTGCGCTGGAGCGAGGCTCTGAAGCCGATGCGGGCCGCCTGAAAGCGCTGGTTTTCCGGCAAAAGCCCGACTTGCTCATGCCATAAAGAGGTGGAATGTTCGCGCAAATGAACAAGCCGGGGGGCGGTTCGACTTGCGTTTGCTTCTTGCCTTGCTGCTGATGCTCACGACCACCGCCACCGTGGCGGCCGAGCGGCGCGTGGCCTTGGTCATCGCCGACGACGACTACCGCCTGATCCGGCCGCTTGCCAATCCGGTCCATGACGGC
Organism: Mesorhizobium loti; assembly: GCF_003148495.1. Taxonomy (GTDB): domain Bacteria; phylum Pseudomonadota; class Alphaproteobacteria; order Rhizobiales; family Rhizobiaceae; genus Mesorhizobium; species Mesorhizobium loti. The sequence continues at coordinate 76,391 of NZ_QGGH01000004.1, read as the reverse complement.
GAAGCAATGGGAGCGGTGCTGAAGAAGCTCGGCTTCGAGGTTGTCCTCGAAACCAATCGCGACCTGCGGCGCATGCGCCGCGCGCTCGACGATTTTCGCCAGGATGCCAAAGGCGCCGACGTGGCGCTGGTCTATTTCTCCGGCCACGGCGTGGAAATCTCGGGCGACAACCGGCTGCTGCCGGTCGATGCCGACGCTTCCTCGCTCGATGCGCTGGAGAAAACCAGCCTGCCGCTGGAGGAGGTGCGCGACACCGTGGCCGCCACGGCCAAGGTCGGCCTGATCATGCTCGACGCCTGCCGCAGCGATCCGTTTTCGGGCACGGTGGGCGAAGGTCGAGGTGCGACATCGCTGGCAAAGGATGTCGCGGAAAAAGTTCGGCCGGGTCTCGGCCGGACTGGCCGCGCCGAAAACATCCTGTTTGCCTTTTCCGCCGCACCGGGTGAGACGGCCGCCGACGGAACCGGCCAGAACTCGCCGTTCACGACGGCGCTGACCAAATATCTCGGCACCGACGGGCTCGAAATCCGCTCGGTGCTGACACTGGTGCAGCAGGAGGTCTATGACCTGTCGCGTGGAAAACAGCTGCCTTATGTCGAGAGCGCCCTGCCGCAACTCTTCTTTGCCGCGAAGGCCAGGCAGGACTTGCCCGAGCGCGAGCGCCTGTTGCTCGCCATGGCCGATGTGACGCCCGAAATGCGCGGCAAGGTGGAGCAGATCGCCAGTGACGCCGACATGCCGCTGGCGCCGCTTTATGGCGCGCTGATCGGTCTCGACACCAAGCACCTTTCCGCCGAGAGCCTGGACGCCAGCCTGCGCGAGGCGGCGGACGCTTTCGTCAAGGTGCGCGGCGAGATGAAGACGCTGGCCGCCGACGATCCACGTGTGACGGAACTGCGTCGGCAGGCCGAGGAGCAGCTGGCCCTGGGCGCCTTCGGCGCGGCACAGGCAAAACTGGCGGAAGCGGTCGATATCGACGACGTGTCGCGCAAGGCGCTGAAGGTGAATTTTGTCGACCGCACGCTATCGCAGGCCGCAACGCTGTTCCTGTCGGCGGGCGCATCGCGCGCCGACCTCAACTATGCGGCAGCCATCAAGGGCTACGAGACCGTGCTGTCGCTCTATGGCGAGGCCGGGCAGACCTCGCTCAGCCTGGAACAGGCCGACCGCCAGAGCCGCACACTGGAGGAGCTCGGCATCCTCTATACGACGGTCGGCAATGTCGACGCAGCCGGCCGCGCCTTCACGGCCCTTTTGGCAAACCTCGAGCAGCGGTCGCGTCAGGAAACCGATCCCAGCGTCAAACGCGATCTCGCCATCAGCCATATCAAGCTCGCCAACATCAAGATGGCCCAAGGCGACCTGCCGGCCTCCCTGGAAAACTACGAGGCCGCCAGGGACGTGCTGCAGGGTCTGACCGCAAGCCTGCCGGACAAGAAAGACTGGCTTGGCGATCTGGCCATGGCCAATGACAAGATCGGCAACGTGCTGGCGACGCAAGGCGATGTTGGCGCGGCCGCCCAAGCCTATCAGCAAAGCCTGTCGATCAAGCAGCAATTGGCCGATGCGGAGCCAGACCGCGCCTATCTGCTGCGCGATCTGACCATCACCTATGATGAAATCGGCGACCTTGCCCGCACCGCCGGACAGCTGGATAGCGCCCAGACGGCATTTGAAGAGAGCCTGAGAATTCGGCTGGCGCTGGCCGAGAACAAACCCGATGATCCCGAGCGCCAGCGCGCTGTCTCCGTCAGCCATGAAAGGATCGGTGACGTGCTGCGCGAGCGCGGCGACCCCGCCGGTGCACTCGTGGCCTACAAAAAGAGCCAGGCGATCGCCGAAGAGCTGGTGCGCCGCGACCCCAACGATACCGACTTGAAGCGCGACCTGTCGATCGGTTACGCCAAGGCCGGCAATGCGCTAAGCGACCGGAAGAGCTGGTCGCCGGCACTGGCTTCCTATCAGCAAGCGCTTGATATAGCGCGTGAACTCGCCGCCACTGATCCTGGCAACACAAACTGGCAGCGGGTTCTGTCGGTTTGTCTGGAAAAGGTCGCCGGTGTGCTTGGTGTCCAGGGCGATATCAGCGGCGCACTGCAAAACTATCAGGACAGTCTTGCCATTGCCGACCGTCTGGCCAAGCTCGACCCAGCCAATTCCGACTGGCAACGCGATCTGTCGATCACGCTCTCGGAAATCGGCATGCTGGAGACCAAGCAGCGCCACTTCGAGGGCTCCAGGAAAGCCTTCGAAACCAGCCTCGGCATCCGCCAGCAACTGGCCCAGTCCGATCCGGACAATGCGATCTGGCAATTTGATCTGGTACAGGCCTACATCAACTACGCCTATGTGGCGAAGGATCCGAAGGCGGTGCTGACCAAGGCGCTTAACCTGACGCTGGAGCTCGACCGCACGGGTCGGCTGGCGCCGAGAGACAAATCCACGATCAAGTATTTGCGCGGCCTTCTCGCCAAATTCGGCGGCCGAAAAAAATAGCCGGCTGCCGGCTGGGCGTTCGCCCCCGAAATGCTCGCAAACCTTGGAAAAACCGCCTTTAGCGCCTATATCTAATGCATATCAGAGGCGCGATTCGGGGCCGATTTTTAGCGCCGTGCGAGCGGCATCCAGACAACAGGTTTTCATGAGCGATCAGATCGACAACAACAACGGCGCTGAAGCCGAATACGGCGCCGATTCCATCAAGGTTTTGAAGGGGTTGGATGCTGTCCGCAAACGCCCCGGCATGTATATCGGCGATACTGACGACGGTTCGGGCCTGCACCACATGGTCTATGAGGTGGTCGACAACGCCATCGACGAGGCGCTGGCGGGTCACGCCGACCTCGTCACCGTGACGCTCAACCCCGACGGTTCGGTCACCGTGATCGACAATGGCCGCGGCATTCCGACCGATATCCACACCGGAGAAGGCATTTCGGCGGCCGAAGTAATCATGACGCAGCTGCATGCGGGCGGCAAGTTCGACCAGAACTCCTACAAGGTCTCGGGCGGCCTGCATGGCGTCGGCGTCTCGGTGGTCAATGCGCTTTCGGCTTGGCTGAAGCTGAGGATTCGCCGCAACGGCCAGATCTTCGAGATGAGCTTCACGCATGGCAATGCCGACGCGCCGCTGAAGGCCACCGGCAGCTATGAGCAGGACAAGCAGCCCGGCACCTATGAAGGGCGCAGCGGCAGCGAGATCACCTTCTTCCCGTCGTCCGAGACCTTCACCATGGTCGAGTTCGATTTCGGCACGCTGGAACACCGGCTGCGCGAGCTCGCCTTCCTGAATTCCGGCGTGCGCATCATTTTGACCGATGCCCGTCATGCCGACATCGTGCGCCATGAACTGCACTATGATGGCGGGCTGGAAGAGTTCGTCAAATATCTCGACCGGGTCAAGAAACCGCTGATCGACAAGCCGATCGCCATCAAGGCCGAGCGCGACGGCATCACCGTCGAAGTGGCGATGTGGTGGAACGACAGCTACCACGAGAACGTGCTGGCCTTCACCAACAACATCCCGCAACGCGATGGCGGTACCCATCTGGCCGGTTTCCGCGGCGCGCTGACACGCCAGATCACCGGCTATGGCGAATCCTCCGGACTGACCAAGAGGGAAAAGGTGGGGCTGATCGGCGACGATTGCCGCGAAGGCCTGACGGCAGTGCTGTCGGTCAAGGTTCCCGACCCGAAATTCTCCTCGCAGACCAAGGACAAGCTGGTCTCGTCCGAGGTCCGCCCGGTGGTTGAAGGACTGGTCAACGAGGCTCTCGGCACCTGGCTCGAGGAACATCCGGCCGAAGGCAAGGTGGTGATCGACAAGGTGATCCAGGCTGCCGCGGCGCGCGAGGCGGCACGCAAGGCCCGCGACATCACCCGCAAGAGTTCGCTCGGCATCACCTCATTGCCCGGCAAGCTGGCCGACTGCCAGGAACGCGACCCGGCGAAATCCGAGATCTTCATCGTCGAGGGTGACTCCGCCGGCGGCTCGGCCAAAGGCGGCCGTTCGCGCCAGAACCAGGCCATCCTTCCGCTGCGTGGCAAGATCCTCAATGTCGAGCGGGCACGTTTCGACCGCATGCTCGGATCCGAGATGATCGGCACACTGATCACCGCGCTCGGCACCTCGATCGGCAAGGACGAATTCAACGCCGACAAATTGCGCTACCACAAGATCATCCTGATGACCGACGCCGACGTCGACGGCGCCCATATCAGAACCTTGCTGCTCACCTTCTTCTTCCGGCAGATGCCGGAGCTGATCGAACGCGGCCATCTCTACATCGCCCAGCCGCCGCTCTACAAAGTGACGCGCGGCAAGAGTTCGCAATACATCAAGGACGAGAGCGCCTTCGAGGAATTCCTGATCGGCTCGGGACTGGAGGAAGCATCGCTTACGCTCGGCTCGGGCGAGGTTCGCATCGGACAGGACCTGCGCGGCGCCATCGACGACGCGCTGGCGGTGCGCCAGCTGATCAACGGCCTGCACACGCGCTACAACAGGGGCGTGGTCGAACAGGCGGCGATCGCTGGCGGCCTCAACCCGGACGTCTTTACCGATCTCGCCCAGGCCAATGCTATGGCCGAGCGCATCGCCAAGCGTCTCGACATCATCGCCGAGGACACCGAACGCGGCTGGACCGGTCGGATGTCGACCTCGAACGAGGGCATTGGCGGCTATGTGTTCGAGCGCACGGTGCGCAGCGTCAAGGAATACGCGCATCTCGATCTGGGGCTGATCAATTCGGCCGATGCACGTCAGCTCGACCGCTATGCGCCGCGCCTTACGGAAGTCTATGGCGAGCCACCGGTGCTGCGCCGCAAGGATGTCTCGGAGACCATCTCGGGACCGATGGCGCTGCTCAACGCGGTCTTCGCGACCGGGCGCAAGGGCCTGACCATGCAGCGCTACAAGGGTCTCGGCGAGATGAACGCCGAACAGCTCTGGGAAACCACGCTCGATCCGAACGTGCGCTCGCTGCTGCAGGTCAAGGTCAATGACGCGACGGATGCGGATAGTCTGTTTTCGCGGCTGATGGGCGACGAGGTCGAGCCCAGGCGTGAGTTCATCCAGGACAACGCGCTGTCGGTCGCCAATCTGGATATCTGATCTCGATAGTCTCTGACATTGGCGCGCCGCGGCGCGCCAATTGTTCCATCCATGGCAAACAAAATCATTTTATAACCCGCCGGAACGGAAGTCCCCTCGGGACATTGTGACAACATCGATCACAATTTCTCACAGGAGGCTTTCATGGGACGTGGCATTTTGCTCTGGTTGCTCGGAATCCCGATTCCAATCATCATTCTGATCATGCTTTTCGTACGATAGGGGGAACTCATGCAGTCCACTCTATCGGCTGTCGACGTTTCCACTTCAACAGAATCCTCTACTACTGCCGTCAGTTGGGGACCGATCATCGCCGGCGCCTTCGCGGCCTCGACGTTGACCTTCATCCTCATGCTGCTTGGTTCAGGCCTTGGGCTGAGCATGGTGTCACCCTGGTCTGGCTCCGGCGCGTCGGTCACGACCTTCGCGGTCTCTACCGCGATCTGGCTGGTCATCGTGCAATGGCTGTCCTCCGGTGTCGGAGGCTACCTTGCCGGACGCCTGCGCACGAAATGGGTCGGCATCCACACCGACGAGGTCTATTTCCGTGACACTGCCCACGGCTTTTTGGCCTGGGCGCTGGCCACCCTGATCGTCGTCGGTGTCCTGGGCTCGGCGCTTTCCGCTGCGGTGGGTTCAGGCGTGCAGGCAGTCTCGACCGTGGCGTCGGGCGCCGCCATGGGTGCGTCGGCCGGTGCATCCGCCAATGCCGGTGGCGCTGCTGCTGACAATGCGACGTCCTACTTGGTGGACTCGCTGTTTCGTCCGGCTGATCCGAGCAAGCTCACGGCGGTCAGTCCAGACGGCGATGCGGCCGCGATCGGGCAAGCCTCGCGTATCCTGGTCGCCAGTGCCGCGGCAGGCGAAATCTCGGCCGACGACAGGACCTATCTGTCGCAACTGGTCGCCGCCCGCACCGGCCTCTCCGAGGCCGACGCCAAGGCACGTGTCGATGCCCTAGTCGCCAAGGTCCAGGACGCCAAGGTCAAGGCACAGCAGGCCGCCGACACCGCCAGGAAGGGCAGCGCGACTTTTGCCTTGCTCGGTGCCTTGTCGCTGGTGATCGGCGCCTTCATCGCCAGTGCGGCAGCCGCTCTCGGCGGCAGGCAGCGCGATGATGAAGAAGCGGTGTTCCTGACCAGCCGCTGATCTGGACCTGAAGCAGATCGATCCACTCCGGGCCAAAGCCCCGGGGTGGATTTTCTGTTTGAATTGCCAGGCGGCGCGTGGAGTATCGATCCCGTTCGCCGTTCTCATTTTTCGGAAGTCATAGCCGGCGCTTCCGCCTGGCTCGGCTCCAGTTTGCGGCCAAGGTCGACAGCGTCGCGCAGCACGGCAAGATGCGAGCGAGCGCCGGCTGCGACTTCGACACCGGTCGCCGCCAACGACCAGTACAGCGTGTGGGTGAAGACGCGACCAAGTGAGCCGCGCAGCTCGACCTGGATATTCTCCACACCCGGACCGAAATTTTCCGCCATCGGCCCGGAGATCGGATCGCCCGTAAGCCAGCCATTGCCCCGGTCGAAGATGTTGGTCCAGCGCGTCGCCGCAAACACCGCACCATGATGCACGGCGCGCTGCGGCTTGCCCGAACGGTTGCGGCCTTCCTGATAGAGCACGGTGCCGCCAGCCGCTGCCCCTTCGGCAATCGGCGGGCACGCCGAGAACAGCCGCTCGGCAATGCCGCGCCTGAATTCGGCGAGATTGTACGTCACCAGAAATTCGCTGTGGGTCAGCGGACTGCCAAGCGTGACGAAATCGCTGATCTTCCAGGGCCGATGGTCGGCATCGCCAGTGCGCAGCTGCCGGTAGAGCTCCCACTGATCGCGCCGGAAGCCGGCGAGATCGTCCAGGCTGCCGGGCCAAGCCGAACCGTCGGCAACAAGCGTCGCCTTGTCGATAGCGTGAATCGCCTTCAGTTTCGCCTTGTCGCGGATGGCCTCTAGTTTTCGGGGCCTGAAATCGGCCCACAATATCTGCAGCAGGTCATAGGCGATCATCGACCCAAGGCTGTGCGAGACCAGCACGATCCGGTCGTAGCTGTCGTCCATCATTAGACGCTTCAGCAGCCTCAGGCCGCGGTCGCGGATCAGCGCGCGCTTCTCGACCGTTGCCGCTTCGGCGCGCACATAGGCCGCGACATCGCCGAAATAGGGAAGGCCAAACCGGTCCACCGCCCAGATGATGAACGAGGCCAGGATGGTGACGAACAGAGCGGCGGCCCAGGAGATATAGTGCTGCCAAACCGAGGTCGCGAGCGCGAGCATCGCGCACAGGACGACGACGACGGCCAGAAGAGTGACGAGATAGAGCTTGCGGGCGTCGCGCGGAATGTCGGCGAGCTTGCGCCACAGCAGGTTTGTCACCCAGGCGGCAAGCCGCCCCCGCGTCGTGCCCTGCGTGATGTCGGCCCAGTAGAGCTCGTAGAAATCGGTGCGACGGCCTTCGACATCGTAAGGCGTGGTGATGCGGCGAAGTTCGTATGAATTTGTCCGGCTGTCGGGGGTGATCCAGCTCTGGTTGATCTTCGCGCCGGTGGGATCGGCGGGATCGGCGACATGGGCATAAAACGGCGCGCGGCTGGGATCATGGCTCCAGACAGCCTGGACAAAGCCGCGCAACGTATCCATCGGCCGCTGTTCGCCCATGCCATGCACGATCACCACCGCCTGGCTCAGCTTGTGCGGTGCTTTTGCGGTGACCGGCGATGCGACGGGATCGGGCATCAGCGTCTCCGTTGACGACAATCCCGTCGGTGAGACGGGACGTCGTCATCGTAGCCTTGAAACCGCTGTCAGCCAAGAAAAAGCCCGGCGCGAAGCCGGGCGTTTCTTGTCTCAGTGCTGATCGCCTATCAGTGATCCATGGCCTTGACGATTTCCTCGGTCATCTTCTTGGCGTCGCCGAGCAGCATCATGGTGCCGTCCTTGTAGAACAGCGTGTTGTCGATGCCGGCATAGCCGGAGCCGAGCGAGCGCTTGACGAACAGGCAGGTGCGGGCCTTGTCGACGTCGAGGATCGGCATGCCGTAGATCGGCGACGACTTGTCGTCGCGCGCGGACGGGTTGGTGACGTCGTTGGCGCCGATGACATAGGCGACATCGGCCTGCGCGAATTCGGAGTTGATGTCCTCGAGTTCGAATACTTCGTCATAAGGCACGTTGGCTTCGGCGAGCAGCACGTTCATGTGGCCGGGCATGCGGCCGGCGACCGGGTGAATGGCGTATTTGACGTCGACGCCATTGGCCTTGAGCTTGTCGGCCATTTCGCGCAGCGCGTGCTGCGCCTGGGCAACCGCCATGCCATAGCCGGGCACGATGATGACCTTCTGCGCGTTCATCATCAGATAGGCGGCGTCGTCGGCCGAGCCCTGCTTGACCGTACGCTCAATGCCGTCATCGGCCGCAGCAGCCGTCTCGCCGCCGAAGCCGCCGAGGATGACCGAGATGAAGGAGCGGTTCATGCCCTTGCACATGATGTAGGACAGGATCGCGCCGGATGAGCCGACCAGCGCGCCGGTGATGATCAGCGCCAGATTGCCGAGCGTGAAGCCGAGGGCCGCCGCCGCCCAGCCCGAATAGGAGTTGAGCATCGAGACGACGACCGGCATGTCCGCGCCGCCGATCGGGATGATCAAGAGTATGCCAAGCACCAGCGAGGCGGCAACGATCAGCCAGAACACCAGCTTGGACTCGGTGGTGACCAGCAGCACGATCAAGACGACGAGCGCGATGGCAAGTGCTGCGTTGATGAAGTGACGGCCGCCGATCATGATCGGCTTGCCCGACATGCGGCCATCGAGCTTGAGGAAGGCGATGACCGAGCCGGTGAAGGTGATGGCGCCGATGGCAACGCCAAGGCTCATCTCGATCAGGGCCTGGGCGTGGATGTCGCCATCCGTGCCGATGCCAAAGCTTTCCGGGGCATAGATGGCGGCTGCCGCCACCATGACGGCGGCGAGGCCGACCAGCGAGTGGAAAGCAGCGACCAACTGTGGCATCGAGGTCATGGCGATGCGGCGCGCGGTGACCGCACCGACGCCGCCGCCAATGGCAAGGCCGAGCACGATCAAGCCGAAACGGCCAGCGGACGGGGTCGCTAGCGCCAGTGTGGTGGCGATGGCGATGCCCATGCCGATCATGCCGTAGAGATTGCCCTGCCGACTGGTGGTCGGATGCGACAGGCCGCGCAACGCCATGATGAACAGGACGCCGGAGACCAGATAGAGGAAGGACGCGAAGTTGGCGTTCATGGCGCTCTACTTGTCCTTCTTCTTGTACATGGCCAGCATGCGCTGGGTGACGAGGAAGCCGCCGAAGATATTGACCGACACCAGCATCAGCGCGACGAAGCCGAAGCCGGCGGCGATGCCGGAAGCGGCGATGCCGACGGCCAGCAGTGCGCCGACGACGATGACAGACGAGATGGCGTTGGTGACGGCCATCAGCGGTGTGTGCAGCGCCGGCGTCACCGACCAGACGACGTAATAGCCGACGAAGATCGCCAGCACGAAGATGGCGAAGCGGAAGACGAAGGGATCGATGGCGCCGCCGGAGAGCGCATGCGCGGCGTCACCCGCCGCATCGGCGCCACCGGGCATGGTCGCCATATTGTGCACTGCCAGCCGAACTGCGGCGGAGGCCTGGTCGAGCTGGTCGAGGGCTTTCTGCAGGGTCTGGTCCATCACGCGATCCCTTTCGGCTTCGACGAGGGCGACTTGGGTGCGGCCGCCTTCTTGGGCGCGGCCTTCTTTGCAGTGGCAGGTTTGACTGAAGCGTCGGCGACCATAGTGGTGGCCGGGATCGCGGCCGGCTCGACACGCGGCTGCTGGTCGGCCTTGGCGAAGGCTGGATGAACCACCTTGCCGCCATCGGTCAGCATCGTTGCCTTGACCAGATCGTCATCGCGATTGATGGCAAGCGTCTTGGTCGTCTTGTCGACCAGCGTTTCGAGGAAGGCAAACAGGTTCCTGGCGTAAAGCAGCGAGGCCGACGCGGCGATGCGACCGGGCACATTGAGATGGCCGACGATCTTGACGTTGTTGGCGGTGGTGACGACCTTGCCGGCTTCCGCGCCCTCGACATTGCCGCCGCGTTCGACCGCCAGATCGACGAGCACCGAACCCGGCTTCATCGAGGCGACCATGGCCGCCGACACCAGTTTCGGTGCTGGCCGGCCCGGGATCAGCGCCGTGGTGATGACGATGTCCTGCTTGGCGATATGCTCTGATGTGAGTGCCGCCTGCTTGGCCTGGTATTCCTTCGACATTTCCTTGGCGTAGCCGCCAGCCGTTTCGGCCGCCTTGAATTCCTCGTCCTCGACCGCGAGGAACTTTGCGCCGAGCGAGGCGACCTGTTCCTTGGCGGCGGGACGAACGTCGGTGGCGGTGACGACCGCACCAAGCCGGCGCGCGGTGGCGATCGCCTGCAGGCCGGCAACGCCGACGCCCATGATGAAGACCTTTGCCGCCGGCACCGTGCCCGCCGCTGTCATCATCATCGGCAATGCGCGATCATATTCCGAAGCGCCGTCGATCACCGCCTGGTAGCCGGCAAGATTGGCTTGGCTAGACAGCACGTCCATCGACTGGGCGCGGGTGATGCGCGGCATGAATTCCATCGAAAAGGCGGTGACGCCGGCCTTGGCAAGAGCTGCAACGGCGGCATCATTGCCGTAGGGATCCATGATGGCGATGACCGCCGTACCGGGCTTGTAGCTCTTCAGTTCGGCATCACTGGGCCGACGCACCTTCAGCACCACATCGGCCTTGGCGACATCTGAAGCCTTGCCGATGGCGGCGCCGGCGCTCGCATAATCGGCATCGACGATGCGTGAATTCAGACCGGCACCCGCCTCGACAACGACGTCGAAGCCCAGCGCCGCCAACCGTTTCACCGTATCGGGCGAGGCCGCGACGCGCGGCTCGTTGGCATCGAGTTCACGAGGGATGAAAACCGTCTGTCCCACCGCATGATCCTTTCGGCCGGAAGCTGTTTCCCGCAAGACGCCGGCCGGCCTCGCGGCGGCGCCATGGACAAGGTGTCGGAAAAATCTATCGGAGGATAAAGGCGCCGACGGCCAAAATCAGCACGAACAGGATGGTCGCCGAGAAGAAGCCGCCCGCGAAGAAGCCGAAGGCCATCGCCAGAAGCAGGGCTCCGCAGAAAAGCGATCCATACTTGGCCAGTGCGAGGAAGCCCGCATAGGTGCGGTCATGCTCTGCATAGTCCATCTTCGCGCCCAGTTCGACAGGACCGGTCGGCGAGTGATCAGCCATAGGAATACCCCTTCGAAGACATCTTTCAGGCACATAGCGAAAAGCCGGGCCGAGAGCAATGGCGCTATTGCCGCATCGCAGCCGACAACTGCCTCAAAGGAAAATTGAAGCCGGCTGCCGACGCGCGCTGGAATCCGCCCCGGATCCGGGTGCCTGATCGGAAAGATCCTCCGAAAGCGGTCTAGGCGAACGCTGGCGCCGCCTCAAACGGCGCTGTCAGCCGACAAGATGCGGGAAAAGCCCGAGCAGTCCGACGACGATCAGATAGAGCGCGACGATGTAGTTCAACAGCCTTGGCATCACGAGGATCAGCACGCCGGCGATCAGCGAGATGAGCGGGGTGAGCGCAAGCGTGGAAATGGTCATGTCGGGTTCCTTTTGACAAATCCGTCGAAATGGAGACGCCGGGGGGCAACGCCCCGCCGTCATCAGAACGCGAATCCGGCCGGAAAGCTCCAGGCATTCGCCAAAAATCGCGTGGCCTCAAGCGGCTTCGCGAAAATACTTTGCCGTTGGCAGGATGGTCAGCGGCGCCAGTTCGCCCGCACCAGGCGTCTCGAACAGCATGCGCTGCTCCATAGATGTCGAGCGGAAGAACGGGAACCGAGAGAAGGAGCGCTCGCGGATCGCGTTGACGTTGGCCCTGTAGAGCACGACCTTGTAGTTCAGGCCTGGATAGTCGCGCAGCTCGCCGATCTGCTCCGAACAGTAGATGCGACGGTAGAAACCCGCATGTTCCGGCCGGATGGTCGACAGGCAGTAAGGTGCATCGAAATAGAAGCAAGCCATACCGGCGAGGCGCAACGTCAGATAGGGAATCTGCGGATAGACCTTTGACCAGTCGGGGTCGGCGGCAAAGCGGCTCGGGTCGGTGAAATGCGCGCCGGCGGCGAGCATCGGCCGCAAGATGTCACCATAGACCGTGGTTGAGGGCGATTGCGGGGTCGCGCTGCAGGCATGATGGATGCGGAGCGTGCTGACCAGTTCCCCGTCAATGTAAATGCCGAACTTCGAGCAATTTTCGGCTTCGTCGAGCTCGTCATGCACAATATGATCTGGGTTTTCCACCACCATATCGCTCAGCCGATAGGACTTGTAGCGCAACCTGTAGATGTCTTCGAGATCTTCGCCCTTGTCGCAGCGGCGATACTCTGTGCGTTCTAGCATTGCCGAGACATTTCGAGCAAATCTCGACATGCTATCGGACGAATTTTCTCCGTCCGCGCCCGCCGCTTGGCGAAGCGCTGTCAACTGCGCATCCATCGTGCATCCCCGTAAGTTGCCGCCGCAGTTCAACCCTACGACAGGCCCCCGGGATGTAAAGATGAAAATGGGACAGGCGTTGTTTACTCATCGTTAACGTTAACAATTCGTAAAATTTTACGAAAAAGCATCACTTCTCTGTCAGTAGATCAGCGGCGCGCCGCCCTCTTGGCTGTGTTGATGTCCTTGGCGAAGGGCCAGACCGTGGTCGACATGGTCTCGATGCCGGAGGCGCTGAGCGCCGAACCGAAAAGGAACCCCTGGACAAGGTCGGGCTTGACCTGCAGCGCCAGAATCTTGAGCTGCTCGAAGGTCTCGACCCCTTCGACGGTCACCGAAAGCCCCAGCGGCCGCGACAGGTTGACGATGCCCTTGAGCAGCTCGAGCGAACGGGGATTCTGGGTGACGTCCATCAGGAACGAGCGGTCGATCTTGATCTTGTCGAGCGGCAGCTTGTGCAGGTAGCTCAGGCTCGAATAGCCGGTGCCGAAATCGTCGAGCGCGATGCGCACGCCAATCTGCTTCAGCTCCTCGATGTACTGGCGCGTCAGCGACTTGTCGTCGAGCAGCGCCGTTTCGGTGACCTCGATCTCGAGCCGGCCGGCCGCGAGGCCGGTGCTGGCCAACGCATCGCGAACCTTCTGGATGACGTCGCGGTTGCGGAAATCCTTGGCGGAAAGATTGACCGAGACGCTGGTCTGGTCCGGCCATTTGGCGCATTCGGCGCAGGCTGCCTGCAGCACGAAGGTGCTGATCTCGGAAATGATGCCCATTTCCTCGGCCAATGGAATGAAGATGCTGGGCGAGACCGGTCCGAGATCGGGATGGTCCCACCGGCACAGCGCCTCGCAGCTGGCGATACGCATGGTGCTCATCGCCACGATCGGCTGATAGACCACCCGCAAGCCCTTGCTTTCCACCGCGCTGCGCAGATCCGCCTTCATCAGCTGACGGTTGCGGAAGGCGGCATCCATCGAGGCTTCGAACAGCCGCCAGCTGTTCTTGCCGAGCTCCTTGGCCTTGTAGAGCGCCAGGTCCGCCTTGACGATCATGGCGTCGACATCGGTGTCCTTGACCCGCGACAGCACCGCGCCGCCGCTGGCCTGGATGCGCAGCCCGTGACCGGCGACGTCCACCTCCCCCTGCAGTTCGGCGAAAATCTCGTCGAGCTGGCTGGTCAGATGGCTCTCGTCCTCGACGCGGTCGAAGAAGATCATGAACTCGTCGCCGCCGAAACGGCTGACCGTGATGCCTTGCCCGGCAATGGCGGCAAGCCGCTCGGCAACGGCGTAGATCAAGCCGTCGCCGATCGGATGGCCAAGCGTGTCGTTGACGCTCTTGAAATCGTCGAGGTCAAGCACCGCAAGGCCGCAGAGACGGTCGCGATCGCCTGATACCATGGCCTCGCCGATAAGTTCGTGGAAATAGGCGCGGTTGGGCAGGCCGGTGAGATTGTCGTAGCGTGCCATGAAGCGGATCTTGTCTTCCGCCTCGACACGGGCGGTGACGTCCTCGAAGGTGATGACACCCAGCTCCTGGCTGCCTTCGCGAGCCGAGAATTCGTAGTGCTGGCCGTTGGCGAGGGAAACCAGCACCTTGCGGTCGCGGCCCTCGCGCAGGGCGCGGGTCAGCTGAGCTTCGATATAGCGGCAATCCTTGGGCGCCAGCATGCCGCCGGCGACGCCACGCATCAAAAGACCATGGATCGACCGCCCGAGCAGCGCGTCCGGCGACTTCAGCGACATCAGATGCGCGGCCTCGGCATTGGCCACCGCGACGCGGCCGTCAGGGCCAAGCATGACAAGCCCATGCGACATGGTGTTGAGCGCCCGGTTGAAGCGCTGGGCGATGCGATTGGCCTTCTTTTCCTCGGACAGGGCAGCGAAAAGCACCTCGCGGACCAGATCGGCGAAGCGCTTGATGGCAAAAAGAAATGGCGCCGAAAGCAGGCCGAGAATGAAGTGATAAGGATCGCCACGCAGGATGAAGCCCAGCGAGATCGGCCAGGTCATGGTCATGATGAAGATCACGACCATCCTGGGCGAACCATAGTTCCGGCCAGCAATAGACGTGGCGGAGGCAAGCGTCACGCAGACGGCAGCTATCTCCGCGAATGAGTCATAGGCAAGGTAGATGCCGACAAAGCAAAAGGCACCAAGCATGAAGCCATGCATCGAGCCGTACAGTATGTAGTCGTTCTCGCGGCGACGCGCCTCTTCCCAATTTTGAGGCGACGGAGCGTGACGATATTTCCTGATGTTGCGAAGACGAAGGAAGGCGACGGTCAGCAATCCGAGGGTGACCGCGAGATAGGCCGGATCCCTGGTTTTCCAGTAAACCAGCACTACCAGCAGCGTTTGGGCAAAGAATCCGATCGAAAGCGTCAGCCCGTCGCGAAACAGGGTTTCCACGAACGGAATGTAGACGTCGACCGGGATCTCGTTCTTTTTTCTCAGATTCAACGCCTGAATCCCAACCCTTGGGGACCCAAGCAGTGTCACATCCGCCTTAAGAAAGATTTAGAGAGGCCCTCACGCCCCCGCCGTCAAGCCGGGTGACGCAACGGAAAGTGAGGAAACTGTCGTTCAGGTAAACAAGGCGTATCGATCATTCGGCGGCTTGAAGTTTCGGCCGCGCAGGCGTGCCCGACAGGCGTTCGAGCAGTCTTTGGCGCTCGCCGGCGGCCTTTTCCGCGCTGGCTTGGCGGACGTGGCCATAGCCGCGAATGAGAGCTGGCACCGATGCCAGCGCAACCGCCGCATCGACCCTGGCCGGGGCCAGCGATCCGGCGATGAGTTCCAGATCCGCCTCGTACCGAGCAAGAAGCTGCCGCTCCATGCGCCGCTCGGCGGTGTAGCCGAACAGGTCGAAGGCGGTGCCGCGCAGGCCCTTCATCGCCGCCAGCAGGCGAAAACCCTTCATCATCCAGGGCCCGAAGCTCGATTTCCTAGGGCTGCCGTCATTGCCGCGGCGGCCCATGATCGGCGGCGCGAGATGGAATTCGAGCTTTTCGTAGCTCTGGAACTGTTTTCCCAGTTCAGCGGCGAAAGAGCCGTCCGTGTAAAGACGCGCCACCTCGTATTCGTCCTTGATCGCCATCAGCTTGAACAGGTTCCTGGCGGCAGCTTCCGACACCACGGTCGAACCAGGCACGGCCTTCGTTTCGGCGGCGCGCAAAACGGCCAGTTTCTCGGCATAACGCCTGCCATAGGCGGCATTCTGATAGGCGGTCAGGAAAGCGACCCGGCGGGCAATGATATCGTCCAGCGTCTCGGCGACATCGGTAGCCTGGCCGGTCTTGCCAGCGACGGTTGGACCCGGCTGGGCGACGAGGCCGTGCACGAAATCCGGCTGATGGGCGGCGCGGCGGCCCCAGCGGAAGGCGGCGATGTTCATCGCCACGGCTTCGCCATTGAGCTCGATCGCCTTCTCGACGGCCTCGGCCGACAGCGGCAGGCCGCCATGCTGGAAGGCAAAGCCGAGCATGAACATGTTGGCGCCGAGCGAATTGCCGAAAAGTGCTGTGGCGGTGCGGGTGGCGTCGAAGAAATGCGCCTTGTCGTCGCCCGCGGCTGCACGGATCGCCTTCTTCAGCCGCTCTATCGGCAACGAAAAATCCGCCGAACGGGCGAACTCGCCGGGCATGATCTCGGCGGTGTTGGCGACAAAGATGGTGTGGCCCTCACGCACCGCGGTCAGCACCTTCTTGGCGCCCGAGACGACGAGGTCGCAGCCAAGCACGAGATCGGCCTTGCCGGCCGAGACGCGGATGGCATGGATGTCGTCCGGGGTGCGGGCGATGCGGACATGGGTGAACACCGAACCGCCCTTCTGTGCGAGGCCGGCCATGTCGATCATGCCGCAGCCCTTGTCCTCGAGATGCGCCGCCATGCCGAGCACCGCACCGACGGTGACGACGCCGGTGCCGCCGACGCCGTCGATGATCGCTGCCCAGCCCTGCTCGCCAAGCGGGAATTCGGCCGGCACCGGCACGCCTTCCAGCGGATCGGCCTTGCCGGCCAGGCCCTCGGCCTTGCGGATCTTGGCGCCGTGCACGGTGACGAAGGACGGGCAGAAGCCGTTGACGCAGGAGAAATCCTTGTTGCAGCTCGACTGGTCGATCTTGCGCTTGCGGCCGAATTCGGTTTCGACCGGCTGGATCGAGACGCAGTTCGACTGCACGCCGCAATCGCCGCAGCCTTCGCAGACCAGCTCGTTGATGAAGACCCGCTTGTCGGGATCAGGGAATGTGCCGCGCTTGCGGCGGCGGCGCTTTTCGGCGGCGCAGGTCTGGTCATAGAGCAGCACGGAAACGCCCTGGACGTCGCGCAGCTGGCGCTGGACGAGATCCAGGTCGTCGCGGTGATGAATGCTGGCACCGGCCGGGAATTCAGCCTTCCCGGCATATTTGTCCGGCTCATCGGTGACGATGGCGATGCGGTCGACGCCCTCCGCGCGTACCTGCCGGGCGATCATGTCGACGGTCAGGCCGCCTTCGTGCGGCTGGCCGCCGGTCATGGCGACGGCGTCGTTGTAGAGAATCTTGTAGGTGATGTTGGCGTCGGTCGACAGCGCGAAGCGGATCGCCAGCGTGCCGGAATGGTTGTAGGTGCCGTCGCCGAGATTCTGGAAGATGTGGCCACGCTTCGAGAACGGCGCCTGGCCGACCCACTGCGCGCCCTCGCCGCCCATGGCCGTGAACCCGACGGTGTTGCGGTCCATCCACAGCGCCATGAAATGGCAACCAATGCCGGCCGCGGCGATCGAGCCGTCCGGCACCTTGGTGGACGAATTGTGCGGGCAACCGGAACAGAAGAACGGCGTGCGCGAGCCGATGTCGGTGGCGTCGGCCAGCATTGCCTGGAACTGGCGCAGCTTTGCCACCCGCGCCGAGATCTCTTCGGACGGACCGATGGTTTTGACGATCCTCTCGCCAAGCGCGATGGCGATCTCGTTGGGGTCGAGCGCACCCTTGGCCGGGAACAGCCAGTCGCCGCGCTCATCCTTCTTGCCGACAATGACCGGCTGCGTTGCGGTGCCGTAAAGGCTTTCGCGCAGCTGCACCTCGATCAGCGAGCGCTTTTCCTCGACGACGACGATGGTGTCGAGGCCGCGGGCAAAATCAGCGATGTGATGCAGATCGAGCGGCCAGGGGCAGCCGACCTTGAACAGCCGCACACCGATGCGGTTGGCGGCCGCCTCGTCGATGCCGATGTCCTCCAGCGCCTGGCGGACATCGAGATAGCTCTTGCCCAGCGTGATGATGCCGATTTTCGGGTTGCGGCCGCCCGAATAGACGATGCGGTTCAGCCCGTTGGCATGGATGAACGCCGAGGCCGCGGCGCGCTTGTGCTCATGCAGCCGCTCCTCCTGGCCGAGCATGTCGATCTCGTGGCGGATGTTGAGACCGCCGGGCGGCATATCGAACTCAGGCACGACGATGTTCAGCCGCTCGAGCGAGGCATCGACCGAGGCCGTCGATTCGATGTTGTCCTTGACGCATTTGATCGCCGCCCAGGTGCCGGCAAAGCGCGACATGGCAAAGCCGTAGAGCCCGTAGTCGATAATCTCCTGGACGCCTGCCGGGTTGAGGATCGGCACCATCGTGTCGACGAACAGGAATTCGGTGGCATGCGCATTGGTCGAGGATTCGGCCATATGGTCGTCGCCCATCAGGGCGAGCACACCGCCATGTCTGGACGAGCCGGCGAGATTGGCATGGCGGAACACATCGCCGGAGCGATCGACACCCGGCCCCTTGCCGTACCAGACCGAAAAGACACCGTCATGGGTGCCCTCGCCCAGCAATTCGGTCTGCTGCGATCCCCAGCAAGCGGTGGCGGCAAGCTCCTCGTTGAGCCCGGGCTGGAAGACGATGTCGGCCTGAGCGAGCTGCTTCTTCGCCTTCCACAGCTGCATGTCGAGGCCGCCGAGCGGCGAACCGCGATAGCCGGAGACGAAGCCGGCCGTGTTCAGGCCGGCGCGGCGATCACGCTCGCGCTGCATCAGTAGCATGCGGATGACCGCCTGCGCGCCGGACAGGAAGATGCGCTCCTTTCCAAGGTCGAACTTGTCGTCGAGCGCGACGTCATGCAGCGTCATCAGGAATTTCCTCTGCGGAGGCCGCGCGGGGGCAGGCAGCCAACGTCGGGGTCGGATGACGCATCCTTTCTCCCCTTGCAAGGCAGGTCAAACAAAATCGCAGGTACCAGGCAACGCGCAACGAACAGTCCGTGGCCATCTCGAATCCCGCACGAAACCGACCAGCGGATGTTTCCCGGCGCACGAAAATTTCAGCTGCAGCCAGGGCCGGCAGCGATGCGTCAGCTGCCCTTCGAGCAATCCGGCTTCGGTTCGCCCGGCAGCTTGCCGTCGGGATGGCCGACGAGATCGGGATTGGCGGTATAGAGCTGGTCGATGACCAGTGGCCGGTCGGGCAGGACCGACTGGTCTTCCGTCGACATCAGCGTGGTGTCGATCTTCTGCAGAACCGCACCGTCGGCATCCTTGATGCTGATGGCAATCGCATAGGGCTTGTTCTTGACGACGCAGGTCAGCGCCGGGCTCTCCAGCGTCACCTTGTCGAGCTTTGGCCACACCTTTTGCTCGACCACCAGAGGCGCGCCACCTGCGGGATCCTGGAAGCTGGCGATCGCGACCTGGCCCTCTCCCATCGGCTGCAGCGGCCGCAGCGTCACCACGTAGGTCGCCCTGGCGAGGCGGTAGTTGAAGACGAATATCTTGCCGGAAATCTCGAACAGCTTGCCTTCGGCGTTGCCGGTATCGCGGCAGGCGCCGAGCGCCACGGCGGCAATGAGTGCCGCGCCGACAACGATCGAACGGGAAAGACCTCTAGACATCCTTGACCTCATTTTCCGCCATGCGGCGGCGACGATAGTGACGACTTGCCTTCTGCCTGTTGCCGCACACCGCCATGTCGCACCAAAGGCGGCTGGAATTGCGGCTTCTGTCGACGAACAGCCAGGTGCAGTTGGGACAGATCCTGAGCCTTGCGACAGTGTCGTCGCGCAGCAGCGACAGTGCCGAAACCGCCAACGCCGCCTCGAAGGCGATCGGCGTCAGGGGATCACCGAACGGCCTTCCCGGCGCACCGATCTCTGTCCGGCTGCCGGCCAGACCCTCGGCGCAGGCTCTCAGGAACCCCGGCAGATCGGTGGTGACAACCGCGCCCGTCGACACGGCACCGCGAAACAGCCGGTCCGTCGCCTCGCGGATCGACAGCACGACGGGTGCGATCGTCTCCGGTGACGGTGCAGCCAGCGGCCTGTCGCCAAGCTCGGCGGCGCGAAAGCGGCTCGCCGCATCGGCGAAGCGGGCAATCTCGGCCGGATCATCGAAACGGTCGAAGGTCCGCTCCGGATCGCCGCGCAGCACGACGGTGTTCGCCGTGTCGAGCGCAAGCAGGCCGCCGGTGAAGCGGTGCGGGGTCCAGGATACCGTCATGCCTGAAATCTAACCGATAAATCGCATTTGACAAGTTAGATTCAGCGATGCAGGTTCTCTGCCGGGCGCGGACTCCGCAGCCTTTGTCTTGAGCGTGTCGTTGTACCAAAACCGCTTTGCACTTTTGGGCGACATGCTCCGAGGGTTTCGCATGCTCTACTTCTTCCAGCAGGTGCTGAACGGGCTGCATTCGGGCGCGCTCTACGCGTTGCTCGCCTTCGGCTATGTGCTGACCAACGGCATTCTGCACCGCACCAACCTCGCCTATGGCGCGCTGTTCGCCTTTTGCGGCCAGACGATGATCCTGACCGCAGCCTTCGGCTATCAAGTGCTGTGGCTGACACTGCTTGCGGCGGTGGCGCTCGGCGTCGTCGCGGCTTTCCTCTATGCCGCGCTGATCAGCCACGTGCTGTCGCGTAGCGTCTTCGAACCGTTGGCCGACCGTACACCCAATGCGATCGTGGTGACGACGCTCGGCATATTGCTGCTGTTGTCGGAGGCAAGCCGCATCGCTGCCGACACGCATGATCTGTGGCTGCCGCCTATGTTGGCGCAGCCCGTCGTTTTCGCGCAGGGCGCGACCTTCAAGGCAACGCTCACGCTCATCCAGCTCATCGATTGCGCGGTGGTGCTGGCGGCAATCGCGCTGGCCAGCTGGGCATTTGCCCGCTCGAGCTTCGGCCGGCGCTGGCGCGCCGTCTCCGACGATCCCAAGGCGGCGGCGATGTGCGGCGTCGACGTTCGCGCGGTGTTCCGGCATGCGGTGCTGTTCGGCGGCTTCTGCGCCGCGCTGGCCGGCGTCATGGCCGGCCTCTATTACGGCAATGTCAGCTTCGGCTCGGGCCTCGTCTACGGGTTGAAGATCCTGTTCGTGACGGCGGTCGGCGGTTATCTCTCGCCGCCGCGGGCGGCGCTGGGCGCGGCCGCCTTCGGCATGGCCGAATCGCTGTGGGCCGGCTATTTCCCGGTCGAATGGCGCGATGCGTGGATGTATCTGTTCCTGGTCGCGACGCTGATACTGATCGGCGCCGGCCGCGACACCGGCAAGATCGCCTGAACCATCAGACTTTGGTTGCATGACGTCGCGGCAAACGTCCCACAGCCGGCGCTCGCATCTATTTGATGGTGTTTTGTTGCTTCCATCCTTGTTGACCCGTCAGTCCACGCGCGGCATACCGTTGGACCACGCGGCGTGACGGACAAGAAGGGGGAAGCCGGCACGCCTCCGGTACAAGGGAGGAATGCATGGCAGGGCTGCTCGCTCTATCCAGGACCATTGATCGCGCCAACGAATTCATCGGCAAATGGGTGTCGTGGCTGATCCTGCTGGCGATCCTGGTGAGCGCCGCCAACGCCATCATCCGCAAGGTCTTCGACATATCCTCGAACGCCTGGCTCGAGCTGCAGTGGTATCTGTTCGGCGCCGCCTTCATGCTGGCCGCCGCCTATACGCTGAAGCAGAACGAACATATCCGCATCGACATCGTCTACGGCCTGTTCCCACGCCGCGTGCAGCACTGGATCGACCTCTTCGGCCATGTCTTCTTCCTGATGCCGTTCGTGACGCTGATGGTGGTCTATTTCGTTCCCTATGTATCGCTGTCGTTTCGCAGCGGCGAGATGTCCAACAATTCCGGCGGGCTGATCATCTGGCCGGCCAAGGCAATCCTGCTCGTCGGCTTTTTCCTGCTCGCGCTGCAGGGCATCTCCGAGATCGTCAAGAAGATCGCCATCATGCGCGGCGACATGGACGACCCCAATCCCTTCATATCGGCACATGAGCAGGCCGAGCTCGAAGCCAAGGCGCTGGCCGACGAGGTGCGCTCGTGATGGAGTTCATCGCCCAGAACATGGCGCCCATCATGTTCGCCTCGCTGATCATCTTCCTGCTGATCGGCTATCCCGTCGCCTTTTCGCTGGCAGCCAACGGCTTGATGTTCTTTTTCATCGGCGTGCTCCTGTCGCCCTATTCCGGTGGGTCGATCAACCTCGCCTGGCCGCTCCTGCACGCATTGCCGGATAATTTCTACGGCAGCCGGGTGATGTCGAACGACACGCTGCTGGCCATTCCGTTCTTCACCTTCATGGGCATCGTGCTCGAACGATCGGGCATGGCCGAAGACCTGCTCGACACGATCGGCCAGCTGTTCGGTCCGATCCGCGGCGGCCTCGCCTACGCGGTGATCTTCGTCGGCGCGCTGTTGGCGGCAACCACCGGCGTGGTGGCGGCTTCCGTCATCGCCATGGGCCTGATCTCGCTGCCGATCATGCTGCGCTATGGTTATGACCGCCGGCTGGCATCCGGGGTCATTGCCGCGTCGGGCACGCTTGCCCAGATCATCCCGCCCTCGCTGGTGCTGATCGTGCTCGCCGACCAGCTCGGCCGCTCGGTCGGCGACATGTATGCCGGCGCGCTGATCCCCGGTCTCGTTCTCACCGGTCTCTACGCGCTCTACATCCTGATCGTTTCGATCTTCCGGCCAAAAATGGTGCCGGCGCTGCCGCTGGAGGCGCGCACGCTCGGCCATGGCGTCATGTCCTTGCTGGTGGCATTGGCGGTCACGGTCGCGATTTCCTACGCGGCGTATCGCTATCTCGCGCCGGCACATGGCGACAATGCCGACATTCTCGGCGCCACTGCCGGGGTGCTCTTCATCTACATCGTGGCGATCGCCGACAAGGGCCTGAACTTCAACATGATGTCCAGGCTGGCCCAGCAGGTGATCATCGTGCTGATCCCGCCGCTGGCGCTGATCTTCCTGGTGCTGGGCACCATCTTCCTTGGCATCGCCACCCCGACGGAGGGCGGCGCCATGGGCTCTGTCGGCGCCCTGATCATGGCGGCGGCAAAGGGCCGGCTGTCGCTGGACGTGGTCAAACAGGCACTGACCTCGACGACGCGGCTGTCGTCCTTCGTGCTGTTCATCCTGATCGGCGCGCGGGTGTTCTCGCTGACCTTCTACGGCGTCAACGGCCACATCTGGGTCGAACACCTCTTGACCTCGCTGCCGGGCGGCGAAGTCGGCTTCCTCATCGGCGTCAACATTCTCGTCTTCTTCCTCGCCTTCTTCCTCGACTTCTTCGAGCTCGCCTTCATCATCGTACCGCTGCTGGCGCCGGCCGCCGACAAGCTCGGCATCGACCTGATCTGGTTCGGCGTGCTTCTGGGCGTCAACATGCAGACCAGCTTCATGCACCCGCCCTTCGGCTTCGCGCTCTTCTACCTGCGCTCGGTGGCCGCCCGCGTGCCCTATCTTGACCGCCTCACCGGCAAACAGATCGCGCCGGTCACCACCGGACAGATCTATTGGGGCGCGGTGCCCTTCGTCTGTATCCAGGTGATCATGATCGGGCTGACCATCACCTTCCCGCAAATGGTGATGCACTACAAGGGAACGACCGTCGATCCGGGCACCATCGACTACAAGGTGCCGGAGGTGCCCGGCCTGTCGCCGCTCGGTACGCCGCCGGCGGATGGTGCAGCACCTGCTGGTGGCGGCACGGCGCCGGCAGCCCCTGACCTTTCGCAACCGCCGAGTTTCGGCGACGCGCCGCCGGCCAAGCCGGCAGCGCCACAGCCGGACCTGTCGCAGCCACCAAGCTTCAACTGAGACCGCCATGGCGACGATGATGAAAGCGGTGAGGCTTGAGGCGGTGGGCAGCATCGCGCTGCGCGACGTCGCCAGGCCTGACATCGGACCGGACGAGCTTCTGGTGCGGATCGAAGCCTGCGGTGTCTGTGGCACGGACCGGCATCTGTTTCACGGCGAATTCCCGTGCACGCCGCCGGTGACGCCCGGCCATGAGTTTTCCGGCATCGTCGAAGCGATCGGCAAATCCGTCTCGGGCTTTGCCGTCGGCGATCGCGTCACCGGCGACCCCAACATTGCCTGCGGGCGTTGCGCGCATTGTCACGCCGGGCGGGTCAACCTCTGCAGCAATCTGCGCGCCATCGGCATCCATCGTGATGGCGGTTTTGCCGACTATCTTGCCTTGCCGCAGAAGCAGGCTTTTGTCCTTCCCGCCGATCTGAAGCCGACACATGGTGCCTTCTGCGAGCCGCTCGGCTGTTGCCTGCATGGCGTGGACCTTGCCGGGATCAAACCGGGCAGCTCGGTGGTCGTGCTTGGCGGCGGCGTGATCGGCCTGCTCACCGTGCAACTGGCAAGACTGGCCGGGGCCACGACCATCATCCTGTCGACCAGGCAAGCCTCGCGGCGCGCCCTTGCTAGGGATTTCGGCGCGACAGTGACGGTCGATCCGACCGCCGCCGATGTCGTCAAGGCCATCGCCGGACCGGCCGGTCTGGTGCCAGGTGGTGTCGACGTCGTCTTCGAATGCGCGGGCGTGCGAGAGACCGTCGAGCAGTCGATACGGCTGGCCCGCGCCGGTGGCACGGTCGTCATCGTCGGCGTGACGCCGCAAGGCATGAAAGCGGAATTCGAGCCCTTCGACCTGCTGTTCCGGGAACTGAAAGTGCTCGGTTCCTTCCTCAATCCCTACACCCATCGCCGCGCCGCCGAACTCATTGCATCGGGTGCAATCGAGATCGACAGGTTGATCTCCAGGCAGGTGCCGCTTGAAGACGCGGCGGCAGTAGTCGCCAATCCACCGGCGCCCGGCGAGGTCAAGGTGCTGGTGGTGCCGCGCCGAGACTGAGCTGCCCGGGCCGTCATCCGACCTTGCGCGCATGCTTGCCGGCAACCCATTGATCGGCTATTGGGGGGCGCCGAAAAAGACATGACCGGTCCGGTAGTCCGGTCTCTTCCGTTTCTGTTTTCGAGCATGATCTCTGGACAAACGGAAACCGTTTGTCCGTGAAAACCGGACGCCACTTTTCGGGATCATGTTTGGCGGAAGCCTGTTCACCGCATGATTTGCGGGAGAACCCGCGGCCGGCAAGCGAGGCGAAAGCCCGTGGGCCGGTTGGGTCATGTCCGGATTTCCTGATGCCACGGCCCCACCGGTTCACGGTCTGCAGCCAAGCCTGTCCGCATTTCAACCCGCGACAGGACAACGACCATGAAACTGAACCACGCCAATCTCGTTACGCCAGAAGTCACGGCTCTTGCCGGCTTCTTCACCAGCCATTTCGGCTTCGAGCTTCTCGCTGAGCGCGGCAAGGATGCTTTAGCCGTGCTGCGCGGGACCGATGGCTTCATCCTCAACCTGATGATTCCGGGCAAGGGAGGGACCGCCAACTATCCCGGCGGCTTTCACATCGGCTTCCTCGTCGGCAAACCGAACATCGTGCATGCAAAACAGGCCGAGCTTGCCGATGCGGGCTTCGCGCCTGGCGAGGTGCAAGAGCTGACGCGCGGCGGCGTCAGCTCGACGACCTTCTATTGCCACGCGCCAGGCGGAATACTGGTCGAGGTCAGTTCCTCGCCGGCCTGAAAAGAAAGACCCCGGGCGAGCAGGCCCGGGGTCTTTGGATGAAGGCGATGGGCTGCTCTATCTCTTTGTTTGACGCAATTCCGGACGGAAAACCGCGGCGCACTTTTCCTGGAATTGCTCTAGAGCTTGCCGTTGCGCTGCTGGACCATCATGAAGGTGTCGTAATTGTATTCGGCCACCTGTGCCCAGAGATAATGCTCCTTGCGGAACCCCTTGATCGATTCCCAGATCTTCTTGAACGGGGCGTTGGAGGCTTCCATTTCGGCATAGACCTCGTTGGCCTTTTCGAAGCAGGCGGCCATGATCTCCTGGCTGAACGGCCGCAGTTTCGCGCCACCAGCCACCAGCCGCTTCACCGCCGCAGGGTTCAAATAATCGTATTTCTGCAGCATGTTGGCGTCGGCAGCCTGCGCGGCAGTGCGCAGCAGCGACTTGTACGTCGGCGAAAGCTCGTCGTATTTCGCCTTGTTGAACATCAGGTGGACGGTCGGGCCGCCTTCCCACCAGCCGGGATAATAGTAATAGGGCGCGACCTTGTAGAAGCCGAGCTTCTCGTCGTCATAGGGGCCGACCCATTCGGCGGCGTCGATGGTGCCTTTTTCCAGCGCCGGATAGATATCGCCGCCAGCGATCTGCTGCGGCACGACGCCGAGCTTCTGCACCACCTTGCCGGCAAAGCCGCCGATACGCATCTTGAGGCCGGAAAGGTCAGCCACCGTGTTGATCTCCTTGCGGAACCAGCCGCCCATCTGCACATCGGTGTTGCCGCCCGGCAGGCCGAAAAGGCCCTGCGTGGCGAGAAACTCGTTGAACAGGTCGATGCCGCCGCCATGGTAGTGCCAGGCATTCATGCCGCGCGCGTTGAGCGAGAAGGGAACGGCCGCACCGAGCGCCCATGTCGGGTCCTTGCCCCAGTAATAATATGCCACCGTGTGGCAGGCCTCGACCGTGCCGGCCGTGGTGGCGTCGGCCGCCTGCAGGCCCGGCACCAGCTCGCCGGCGGCGAAGACCTGTATCTGGAAATTGCCATCGGTGGCTTCCGACAGCATCTTGGAAAATACCTCGGCGCCGCCATAGATGGTGTCGAGCGACTTCGGGAAGGACGACGCCAGCCGCCACGTCACCTTGGGATTGGACTGGGCTATTGCGGGCGCCGCCAGCGTGGCCGCCGCCGCTGCGGCACCGACGCCGGTGACACCGGCCTTGCGAATGAATGAACGACGATCCATGAAGTTCCTCCCTTTTGGATCAACAGACCGACGTACGGGAAATCCTCGGTTTCCGTGTCGGTTCGTTCGAGACAATACACAGGCAAGAAGTCGAGTCCAGCACGCCGGCCCGATTTGACAGCGAAGCCCAGCTGCCCTGCAACTATAGTCTAACAGGCCGTTTCGTGGCCCATGCGACACGCTGAAACTTGGCATGGAAAAATAACCAGGGATCGCCTATTTTAGAGGCAGGACATCCCTTGCCCAGATGGAACACAGAGCCAAAATGCATCAGCCGCTCGTCGCCATATCGACCGACGTCCGTCAGTTCGACAACTACACTTGGCATGCCGCCCCGCAGCAATATCTGGAAGCGGCGATCACCGGCGCCGGCGTGTTCCCGCTGCTGGTGCCATCGTTTGGCGACCGGCTCGACTTCGACGAACTTCTGTCGTCAGTCGACGGCGTCATGGTCACCGGCTCGAAATCCAATGTGCATCCATCGCTCTATGGCGGCGATGCCTGCGAAGCCAATGGCCCCTATGACCCGGCGCGCGACGCCACGACGCTGCCGCTGATTCGCCGGGCGATCGAACGCGGCGTGCCGCTGCTCGCCATCTGCCGCGGCATCCAGGAATTGAACGTGGCGCTCGGCGGCACGCTGGGCACCGAGATCCAGGAGCGCGAAGGTTCGCTCGACCACCGCGCGCCGGTGAGCGACAAACAGGACGAACGCTTCGCCATCCACCAGACCATTTCGATCAAGCCAGGCAGTTGTCTGGCCGGCGTGTTCGGTGCCGGCGACATCAAGGTCAATTCGTTGCACCGCCAGGCGATCGACCGGCTCGGCTCGAAGCTGCAGATCGAGGCAGTCGCCAGCGACGGCACGGTCGAGGCGGTTTCGGTGCGCGACTCCCGCGCCTTCGCCGTCGGCGTGCAGTGGCATCCGGAATATTGGGTCAAGTCGGACAGCAACTCGGTGAAAATATTCCGGGCCTTCGGCGATGCGGTTCGGCTGCACGCCGCAGCGAAGGCTGGCGCGCGGGCCGCAGCGGAATAATCAGTCGCCGGATTTCTTATCACCGGTGGCCGCCAGCGACAGCAGCGGCAGCGCCGGGGCATAGGATTCGTAGCCGTCGCCGTCGGCAGCCGCGAAGGTAACTATCGGATCGACGCCGTTGGCGCTGAAGGCGACCGTGCCGTCGTTTTGCTCGCGCCAGAACTTCGCCTGCTCTATGCCCGGCAAGAGCCGGCGGCATTTCGGAGCAACGGTGAGCAGCGACAACCCGTCCGAAATTTCGGCCCCGCGGCTGACCGCACAGGCCGCCTCATCGCCATTGGCGACCAGCCTGTAGCTGTTGGACGGGGCGGCCTCGTTGGCCACGCTTTCCCCGCTGCCTAGATGAAACAGCTGAACGCCGCCAAACAGCGCTGTGACAGCGATCAATGCGGAAAGTGCTTTCATCTTCTTCATCCACGCACACGGACAGGATGGAGAATGATTCCAAAGGGTTAAGCTGACGTTAATAAGTGTGGCGGCGCCACTCCTGATATCAACGGATGTCGAGGACGAAACCGTCGGACTATTGCGGGACTGCCAACGAATAGCGATCTGAAAGGAGCTTGAAGAGCCACTCCCGCTCGACATCGGTGGCGGCTGAGGCAAGTTGGACCCTCTGGGCACCCGCGTCGACTGTCAGGCGGTTGCACGTATCGCCCTCGCGTAGTTTCAGCGATTTGAGCTGCGTCCGGTCGATTTTGAGTTCGGTTCGTTTCGGCAATAGAGAGGGCCATACAGGGAAGGACCTGGAGCTAGGCATCTTGAAGGGCGGTACTCCCGGATCATAGACGAGCCCAGCGACCTCCAGCTTCATCATTTCAGGCACGGATCTCTGGAAAACGCGGCGAACCGTCAGCACCGCAAAGAGGCCCCCGATCGTCCAGGCACAAAGCCAGAATACGAGAAATGCCGTTCCGCCTCCAACCGGCATCGTCATGATCTGGTGGGCGGCGAAAATCTCTCCGAAAGCCCAGCCGCCAAGCCAGAAAAGCATGAATACGCCTGCCATATAGGTGGCGGCGGGCGGTTTTGGGTAAGGGATCGAAACGACCTGCTCCCGGCCACTGGTTGCGACCGAGATGGTGGAGTTTTCGGGCAGCTTCACAGCCATCGGATTGCCCTTTGGCTAGCCTCGAGCCTTCACACTCACCGTCTCCGGTACCGGCGTCAGCGGCCGGCGCTCGGTGAACCAGGACACCAGATTGTCGACGCACAGATCCGCCATGGCGCGGCGCGTATGGTCCGAGGCCGAACCGACATGCGGCAACAGCGAGGTGTTCGGCGCGTCGAGCAGCGCCTTGGGCACGTTCGGTTCGTCGGCAAAGACATCTAGGCCGGCGGCGGCGATGGTGCCGTTGGCGAGTGCTGCCGCAAGCGCCGCCTCATCGACCGTGCTGCCGCGGCCGATGTTGACGAAGATACCGTTGGCGCCGAGCGCCGACAGGATTTCGGCGTTGACCGCCTTCTCAGTCGAGGCGCCGCCCGGCGCCACCGAAATCAGCGTATCGACTGCTTCGGCAAGACCTTTCAGGGTCGGGTGGTACTGATAGGAAAGGCCTTCGACATGGCGCCGGTTGTGGTAGGCGACCGGCAAGCCAAAGGCTTCCAGACGCCGGGCGATGGCCTGCCCGATGCGACCCATGCCAAAGATACCGACGTTGCGCCCGCGCAAGGTTAGCCGGCTCAGCGGATAGTTGCCCTTGCGCACCCAGCTGCCGTCGCGCAGCCAGGTTTCGGCGCGCGGCAGGTCGCGGACAGTGTTGATCAGCAGCCCGATGGCGGTGTCGGCGACCTCCTCGGTCAACACGTCAGGCGTGTTGGTGACCATGATGTTTTTTGCGGCCGCATGGCCGACATCGACCGAATCATACCCGACGCCGAACGAGGCGATGAGTTCGAGATTGGGCAGTGCATCCATCATCGCCGCGTTGATGCCGGCGAACGAAGCGATGCCACGCACATTGCTGCGCATCTCGTCCGTGACCAGTGACGGATCGGCGCGTTCGACTGTGACGCGCCTGAATGTGTGGTTGATGCGGTCGATCGCGTGGTCGTTGAAATCGCCCGGCACCAGAATGGTGACGGTCTGCAGTTGTTCGGCCTTGGTCATGCACGCTCCACCGGCTTGCCGGTCGACTGACGCACATGCAGTTCCGGCTTGATCAATTCTTGCGAAGGCCGCACCGTCTGCCCGTTGAGCTTGTCGAGCAGCGCGCTGGCGGCGCGGCGGCCAACCTCGCGCTGGCCGTTCCAGACGGTGGTCAGCGCCGGCGTCGCGATCGCCGCCTCTTCGAGGTCGTCATAGCCGGTAACGGAGATGTCGACGCCGGGCACCAGGCCGGCGCGGGCAATGCCGTTCATCAGACCGATGGCGACAAGATCGTTCCAGCAGCAAGCGGCTGTCGGCCTGTCTTTCAGCGCCAAGAACTGCCCGGCGGCCTCGAAACCGGCTTGCTTGGTGCGCGGGCCGGCAATGCGCCAGGACGGCCTGACTTCCAGTCCGGCCGCGTCCATCGCGTTGACATAACCCTGATAGCGGTCGCGGCCGGTCGAGGTCTGGTCGGTGCCACCGATCATGGCGATGCGCTTGTGGCCGAGCGAGATCAGATGGTTGGTGGCAAGCCCGGTGCCATAGGCATCGTCGCCGCGAAAGACCGGCACGTCGGCGCCCTCGACGGTGCGCGCGATCAACACCGCCGGCAGGCCGTTCTCCTCGGCCATCACGATGTCGGAAGCTGGTGTGCCGATGGCCGGCGACATGATGACGCCGTCGGCGCCAAGCTGCAAAAGCGTGTCGATGAAAGTGCGCTGCTTTTCGAGCTGATCATAGTGGTTGGACAGGATGAAGGTCTGCCGGCTGCGGTCGAGCTCGCTTTCGATCGAGCGTAGGATCTCGGCGAAGAACGGGTTCATGATGTCATGGACGACGACGCCGACAATGCCCGAACGCGAGGTGCGCAGGCTGGCGGCGCGTCGGTTGTAGATATAGCCGATGGCGCGGGCATGTTCCTTGATGCGGTCGCGGGTGGCCCCGGCAACCAGAGGGCTGTCGCGCAGCGCCAGCGAGACCGTGGCCGTGGACACGCCGAGCGCATCCGCGATCGTCGAAAGCTTGATTTTCTGTGCCAGCGCCTTGCGCTCCCCGGACCTGAATTTCCAGACCTAAACTGTTTAAAGGCGGCGTTATGCCACCGATCGGGGGCAAATCAAAGTTTTTTTGCCAGCGCTTCGGCCTCGACATCGGAGGCCGCGCGGCTCTGCAGCCGAAGCCGGTGCTCACGATGGACGATGTAGAGGCCGCTGGCGACTATGATGGCGGCGCCGACCAGCGTCCAGCGGTCGGGAAACTGCTTGAAGACGATCCAGCCGGAAATGATCATCCATACCATCTGCGAATAGGGATAGGGCGCCAATGCCGTGGTTGTCGCCAGCCGGTAGGCCTGGACCAGCAGCCAGTGGCCGACGCCGCCGAACACGCCGAGCATGAGCAGCACGAACCAGTGCCAGCCGTCATGCGGCAGCGAAAACGAAAATGGCAGCAAGGGCAACAGCAGCAGCGCCGGCGCCAGCGCCGAGAACAGGATGAGGCTTTCCGACGTCTCGGTCGCCGACATGCGGCGCGTCATGATGACGTAGAAGCAGTTCGACAGCATCGAGCCGAGAGCGAAAAGATGCCCGATGCCGAAAACGCCGACGCCCGGCCGGGTGATGATGAGGACACCGGCGAAGGCCGCCAGGATCGCCAGCCAGCGCCGCCAGCCTGCCCACTCGCCAAGCAGCGGACCGGCCAGCGCCGTGATTACCATCGGCCCGAAGAAATAGATCGAGGTGGTCTCGGCCAGTTGCAGGGAGCGCAGCGCCAGGACGTTGAATATGGTCGAGCCGAACAGGAACAGGCCGCGCAGGACATGTGCCGGCAGGTTGACCGGGCGGAACCGCACCGGTTGGCGCCAGCCGCGCAGCAGCGTGCCGACCAGCACCACATGCACGGCAAAGCGCACCCAGGCAACGATCAGCACGGAAACGCCGGCAAGGACGAGGTATTTGCTTGAGGTGTCGAGGAAGGTGAAGAAGACGTAGGTGGAAAGCATGCACAGGATCGCCACCGGGGGCGTTGCGCTTTCTGGATGTCTTTGGGGAGCACTCACTTGCAGGCCGGGTGGGAAGCTGGGCTGAAGCCCACCTTTGCGGGAATTGCCGGCTCCCGGCAAGCCAATTGTCGCCTGCCGCCACACCAAAGCCGGCTGGCATAACAAGAGCCCAGGCGGGTTTGGTCCATGCTTCGGAAAACTAGGCGTGCATGCGGGCGCCCTTGGTGATCTTGTCGACCAGCTTCTTCTCGGCGCGTATCGCAATACCGACCACCTTGGCGTCTTCAGGCGCGAATTCGGCGAAGACGGCACGGTTGGCCGCGTCAAAGCCGGTCGCGAACATCTCCTCGACATAGAGCGAGGTGGTCACGCCGCGCTCCAGCGTGCGCCGGTGGATGGTGCCCAACGTTGCCTGGTCGGCGGACAGCACGATGACGGGCTGGATCGACAGCGGGTTGTAGAGATTGCCGGCGCGGTCGCGATAGGGCCCGCCGATGATGTCCGGAAACTGGGCCACGATGCCGCTGGTCAGAAAGGCCGTGACGTTGAGTTTCTGCCAGACCGGCAGATCTTCCCTGAGCACGATTGCAAATTTCGTATCGAACATGAGACATTGGCCATTCGAGCTTGTGCCCCAATGCGAGGCTGAAGGAGACGATGTCGCACGATCTAGACAGCCAGGCCTTCAGGGGTCTTGGACGTTTGTGCGTTGATGTTGCGGAGAACTGCATCATCTCCGCCCCCGACCCCACCGGCATGGAGCGGATCGAGGCGCGCTTCCATGGCAGCGCGTTCGACCTGCATCGCCACGATACCTATTCGATCGGGGTGACGCTGCACGGGGTGCAGACGTTTCGCTATCTCGGTGCTACGCGCCACAGCCTGCCCGGCCAGATCATCGTGCTGCATCCCGACGAGCTGCACGACGGCGGCGCCGGGACCGAGGACGGCCTGCGCTACCGAATGCTCTACCTGGAGCCGTCGCTGATGCTCGGCTGCCTTGACGGCGCGTCGCTGCCTTTTGTCAGGGATGGCGTGGTGACGGACACCGCCTTCTGCGCGACGCTGCTTTCGGCGCTGGGACCGCTCGAGCAGGAACTCGACGAGTTGTTCGTCGACGACTTCCTGACGCAACTGATGCAAAGCCTGACACGGCATGCCGGCCAACCGGCGAAGCCGATTACCAAGACAGCGTGGCGGGCGGCGACACTGGCGCGCGACTATCTCACGGAAAACCTGACCCGGCCGGTGCGTTCCGGCGAACTGGAAGCGATAACCGGGCTCGACCGCTATGCCTTGTCACGGCATTTCCGCGCCGCTTTCTCAACCAGCCCGCATCGCTTCCTGGTGATGCGCCGGCTTCAGTGCGCGCGGCGGATGATCGCCGCCGGCGAGCCATTGGCGCAGATCGCTATCGAAGCCGGCTTCAGCGACCAGAGCCATTTTATCAGGCAATTCAAGAAGGCGTTCGGCATGACGCCGGGGCGCTGGTCGTCGCTGGTCCACGGATCCACCGCAAAGGCGGCCTGATCGCCTGCCGCGACGATCGGCTGATCAGTCGTCCGACTCGGCGTCGTCGTCGATGAGCACCAGTTCCTCGTTCGAGAGGTTGGCCTCGATGCGGGCAAGCAGCTTGAACAGCGCCTTCTGGTCCTTCTTGTCGAGGCCCTTCAGCGCCTGCTTCTCGGTCTTCTTCACCGATTTCTCGATGGCGTGGATGATGTCGCGACCGGTGTCGGTGAGGAAAATATGCGCCTGGCGAGCATCCGCCGACGAGGCGCGCTTCTCCAGGAAACCCTGGGCCTGCAACCGGTTGATGGTCTTGGTGATGGTGGGTGGGCGCACGCCGAGGCGGCCGGCGAGATTGCCCGGCGTCTGGCCATCCTCGCGGTCGAGCGCCAACATGATCTGGTCCTGGCCGGCATAGAAGCCATGCGCCAGAAGCCTAGCCGCCAGCGCGGTTCTTGCCAGTCTTGCCGCCGAATGCAGCCGGCTCATTGTCGCAGTCTTGTCCGCCTTGGCCATGGTCATCCCTCTTCGGCCGTACCGGTGCGGGCAGCATAGAGACAGCCGGCCGGTTGGCAATCGACGATCAAAAAGTTTCCGGAGCTTCAAACAGCTTTGCCGGCAAGCATTGTGGTGTCCGCCGTGGCTAATGCCAGATGTTTATTTCAGTTAGATGACAAACGAGTTTTCGCGGCCGGAGTTTTCGTCGGGAGCAGGGTGGGGAAGGGAACGTCGCTCAGCCGGGCTTCACCGCGACGATCATCAGCGCCTGATAGGCATCCTCGACCTCGCGCAGTGCGGCCTGCGACTGCGGGCCGGCCTGCCTGGCAATGCCGTCTGCAGCGTTTGAGGTGTCGCGCTTGCCGGGCCGGTCATTGTAGGGCGCGACAGAGGTGAAGATCTGCTCGCTGAGACTGTCGGGAAAAACAACTGGCCGGTCATCACCGACCTGTCGTCGGGGAAAACCTTGAAATGGATATGGGTGGTGCGACCGCGATACCAGCCGGGATAGATGGTCGCGAAGGAAACGATGCCGCGCGCGTCGGTCTTCTGCCAGCCACGCAGGAAGGTCTGGCCCGACGTGTCGACGTCGCGGCCGTCACCTTGTCCCGGATAGCCGGAATAGGCACCTTGCGCGTCGCAATGCCAGATGTCGACACGAGCGCCGGCAAGCGGGCGGCAGCCCGCGTCGACAACCTGCAGCCGAACAGCGAGGGCTATGCCCTTCTTGCCCTCGGTGACATCGGCACGTTCGAGTTTCGGATCGAAATAGAACGGCCCCTCGGTCACTTCAGGCGTAATGGCGCACACGCCCGCACCGGTTTCGAACAGCGCCAGTCCGGCATAAAGCGAGGCCTGGGGAGCCGAAGATTGGGCGGCCATTGCCGAGGCCGGCAGGAAGGCACCACCTCCGGCGGTGACCGCGATCAAACCGAGCGCCTGGCGCCGGCTCAATGAGAAGGATGGCTTGCCGGACATGTGTTGCCTCTCGAATTGGCCTCCCGCACCCTGATTTAGGCTGTGATCGCAGCTCTCGCCAGCCAAAATTCGGTAATGTCGGCAAGCCTGTTTGGCCCATCGGTTTGCCCCGTGCAAAAGCCCGGCACACATCCTATATGGAACCGACAACCCCTTTTTCGAGGGCCGGATTTCTCGCGGCCCAGACAGTTCGAGGCAAGCCATGAGCGACGCACAGACGCAGATCCCCGTAACCGTTCTCACCGGCTATCTCGGCGCGGGCAAGACGACACTGCTCAACCGCATCCTGTCGGAAAACCACGGCAAGCGCTACGCCGTCATTGTCAACGAGTTCGGCGAAATCGGCATCGACAACGACCTGATCGTGGAATCCGACGAGGAAATCTACGAGATGAACAATGGCTGCGTCTGCTGCACGGTGCGCGGCGATCTGATCCGTGTCGTCGAGGGCCTGATGCGCCGACCCGGCCGCTTCGACGCCATCGTCGTCGAGACCACCGGGCTCGCCGATCCGGTGCCGGTGGCGCAGACCTTCTTCATGGACGACGACGTACGCTCCAAGACCAGGCTGGACGCGGTGGTGGCGCTGGTCGACGCCAAGCACCTACCGCTACGGCTCAAGGATTCCAGGGAAGCCGAGGACCAGATCGCCTTTGCCGACGTCGTCGTGCTCAACAAGACCGACCTCGTCACTCCGGAAGAGCTCGCCAAGGTCGAAGCGACGATCCGCGCCATCAATCCGGCGGCAAAGATCCATCGCACCACCCGCGCCGGCGTCGACCTGTCCGAAGTGCTCGACCGCGGTGCCTTCGACCTGTCCAGGGCGCTGGAAAACGACCCGCATTTCCTCGAGGCGCATGACGATCACGACCACCACGACCATGACCATGACGGCCACGATCACCATGATCATGACGGGCACGACCACCACCATCACGCGCATGCTTCCGACATCCATGACGTGACAGTGCAGTCGGTGTCGCTGCGCGGCGGCGAGATGGACCCGAAGAAGTTCTTCCCGTGGATCGAGAAGATCACCCAGATGGAAGGCCCCAACATCCTGCGGCTGAAGGGCATCATCGCGCTCAAAGGCGACGACGAGCGCTATGTCATCCAGGGCGTGCACATGATCATCGAGGGCGACCACCAGCGCGCCTGGAAGGACGGCGAGAAACATGAGAGCCGACTGGTGTTCATCGGCCGTGAACTCGACGCCGAGCGGCTGAAGAAGAGCTTCGACGCCTGCCAGGTGGGCTGACCGCAATAAAATGCCCCGTTTGCTCGATCTCGCCGATGATTTCCTGACCATCGGCGATGTCATCAGACTTTCCGAGAATTACGATCTCGGGCCGGGCTCCGGCCCGGTCGATCTTCTGATCTTCGATCCCCACGAAGACGAGGCCGGGCTCGGTCTCATGGTCACATCCGGCTACAAGGCAGGGCTGGTCTTCGCGGTGCTGCCCGAGGAAAGCCGGTTCGAGAAAAAACCCGGGCTTTCGAGAACTTGGTTGATCGAAAACTGGGACAAATGGTTCGTCTTCACCTATCAAGGCGGCCCGGTTCCGATCGAGGAAACCGTTATCCTACGCTGGAACGAACGAATGACCGTTGAGATTTGCCATGCCGACCGTCGCCCCGCTTGATCTCGAAGGCCATTGCATCGCTGCCGTCTTCCTCGGCGACGTGCCGCATTTCGCGATGGCCGATGGCGCCGTCCATCGGCTCGACCATGGTCACAAGACAGTTCAGGCCAATGACGGGCTGCTCGCCGCCTTCCATGATGCGGCCAATGACCGGCTGATCACCGGCGGCGAGGACGGTAAGGTGTTTGCCGTGAAAGCGAGCGGCGAGGCCACGGAATTGGCAAGCGCGGCCAAGAAGTGGATCACCAGCGTCGCCGCTGGACCGCAAGGCGCCATCGCCTATGCGACGGGCAAGACCGCCTTCGTGCGCTTTGCCGATAGCAAGACCAGGGAATTCGTCCATCCGCGTTCGGTCGAGGGGCTGGCCTTCTCGCCCAAGGGCATGCGCTTTGGCGTTGCCCGCTACAATGGCGCGACGCTGCATTTCCCGGCCGCCGAGGGCAAGCCGGTGGAACTTGAATGGGCCGGCGCCCACACCGGCATCACCTTCTCGCCCGATGGCGCCTTCCTCGTCACCACCATGCAGGAAAACGCGCTGCACGGCTGGAAGCTCGCCGACGGCAAGCACATGCGCATGACCGGTTATCCCGGCAAGGTCAAAAGCCTGTCGTGGAGCGTGAAGGGCAAGTGGCTGGCGAGTTCCGGCGCGCCGGCGGCGATCGTCTGGCCGTTTTCAGGCAAGGACGGGCCAATGGGCAAGGCGCCACTGGAACTCGGCACGCGCGGTAACGCCATGGTGACGGCTGTCACCTGCCACCCGAGCCAGGATGTCGTCGCCATCGGCTATGATGACGGCATGGTGATGGCGGTGCGTTTTGCCGACGCCAAGGAAGTGCTGTTGCGGCGACCGGGCAAGGGCGCCATCACCTCGATGATGTGGGACAAGGAAGAACGCCGCGTCGCTTTCGGCAGTGCGGCCGGAGATTGCGGCGTCATCGACATCACGGCGTAGTTCAGGACTTATTCAGCCCCGCACGACACCTTGCCCGTCAACTCAGCCGGCTTGCCGTCCTTGTCCGTGTCGGCGGCATTGTCATAGATGGCAAGCGTGTACTGCCCGTCATAGACGCCTTCGTCGCTGGCCTTGGTCAGGATCGTCAGCTCAACATAGTTGTAAGCATCTGCGAGCTGATGCTCGCGGTAGATGTTCAGCCGCAACTCCTTGCCGTCCAGCCAGTACTGGGTCAGGTTGGAATCCTCGAACACCGTCTTGCGCAGATGATCGCCGACCGGCCTCGCCTTGATTTCGAGATCGCCGCGAAAGTTGAAGGTCGGGCCGCCCATGCCTCTGGTGACGCCGGCACCGAGGTCGAATGTCACAGCCGGATCGTCGACATTGCACCAGATGCCGCCGGAGGCGAAAGCGGCGCTGGCCGACAACAGCAGCGTTGCCACACAGATGATCGTCCGCATTTTTGCTGTCCCACCTCAATTCCCGCTCGTATTGGCGCTGACTTCGGCAGCATGGTCAAGCGCCGCTGCCAAAGGCTGAGCCAACGCAGGACAGACGCGCGGCCAATTGCGGATGCGGACACGGATTGTCTAAGAGGGATCGACCAGAGGGGTTTTCATGCATAGCGACACGTCCAAGACGTCCATCGGCGGCATCAGCCGCGACCGCATTGCCGAGTTGCGCGACACAGAGGGGGCTGCTTTCCGCAAGGCGCGGCCAAAGTCGCAAGCCAAGGTCGGCAACGGCCTGCCCGGCTTCTTCGGCGGCATGCCGATGCACTGGATGAACGACTGGCCAACGCCGTTTCCGATCCTGGTCGACAGCGCCAGAGGCGCGACCATCACCGATATCGACGGTATCAGGCTTGACGATTTTTGCCTTGGCGACACCGGCTCGATGTTCGGCCATTCCCCGCCGCCGGTGGCGCGCGCCATTCGCCGCCAGGCCGGGCGAGGCCTGACCTATATGCTGCCCTCGGAAGACGCGCTCGCCATCGGGCCGCTGCTGCAGCAGCGTTTCGGCCTGCCGTTCTGGCAGATCGCGACGACGGCGACCGACGCCAACCGCTTTGCATTGCGCGTTGCCCGCGCCATCACCGGCCGGGAAAAGATCCTGGTCTTCAATGGCTGCTATCACGGCTCGGTCGACGAGACGATGATACGGCTGATCGACGGCAAGCCCGTCAACCGGCCGGGATTGGCCGGCGAGTTCCGCGACCTGACCCGCACGGCCAAGGTGATCGAGTTCAACGATGTTTCAGCACTCGAAGCCGCGCTCAGGGATAAGGATGTGGCCTGCGTCATCGCCGAACCGGTGCTGACCAATTCCTGCATGGTGCTGGCTAATCCGGGCTACCATGACGCGCTGCGCAAACTAACGCGCCAAGCCGGCACACTGCTTCTGATCGACGAGACACATACGATCTCGACCGGTCCCGGCGGCTACACCAGGAAATACAGGCTGGAGCCGGACTTCTTCGTGCTCGGCAAGCCGATTGCCGGCGGTGTGCCTGCAAGCGTGTGGGGCATGAGCGACGACGTTGCCTCGCGCTATGCAGATTACAACAGGACCAAGGAACCGGGCTATTCCGGTATGGGCACGACGCTCTCGGCCAACCCGCTACAGTTCGCAGCGATGCGCGCCACGCTTGAAGAGGTGATGACGCAGGAAAATTATGACCGGATGGATCATCTGGCGCGGCGGCTCGATGCCGGGCTGACCGGCGTGATCGACCGCTATCGCCTGCCCTGGCATGTTTCCCGTGTCGGCGCTCGTGTCGAGTTCATCTGCGCGCCCGGCCCCTTGAGGAATGGCGCCGAGGCGGAAGTGGCGCATGCGCCGGAACTGGAGGCCGCAATCCATGTCGCGCTGGTCAATCGCGGCGTGCTGATCGCCCCGTTCCACAACATGATGCTGATTTCGCCGGCGACGTCAGGTGCCCAGGTCAACCGGCTGATCACCGCCTTCGGCGCGGTTGCGGCAAAGCTTGCGGCATGAGACAAGCGGCGATGGACCATCCCAATGCCATGACGACCTCA
Organism: Mesorhizobium loti; assembly: GCF_003148495.1. Lineage (GTDB taxonomy): Bacteria > Pseudomonadota > Alphaproteobacteria > Rhizobiales > Rhizobiaceae > Mesorhizobium > Mesorhizobium loti. Next base: position 36,899 of record NZ_QGGH01000004.1, on the reverse strand, counting down.
CCTTCGGGCTCGACACCCGCCGAGGCGCAAGCCTTTCTCGACGCCCATCCCGAGATCGAAGCCTTCGATATCGTGCTGACCGATGCCAATGGCGTCGGCCGTGGCAAGATCGTGCGCCGGCATGAGCTGAAGAGCATCTTCGAGGGCGGCCGCCATATGCCGATCTCGATCCTCGGCCTCGATATCACCGGCGAGGATGTGCACGAGACCGGGCTGATCTGGACGACTGGCGACGGTGACCTCAGGGCATGGCCGATCCCCGGCACGCTGGTGCCGCTCTACGGCACAAATCCGCCGCGCGGCCAGTTGCTGATGGCTATGTACATGCTCGACGGCCGGCCGATGTCGTCGGATCCGCGGCTGGCGCTGGCACGGCAGGTCGACATCTTGGCGGCCAAGGGTCTCTATCCGGCCGGCGCCTTCGAACTCGAATTTTTTCTGCTTGCCAATGAGCGCGACGCCGACGGTAAGGTGCAGCCGGCGCGCGCCGTGCTCGACGGTCGCGTCTCGGGCAAGACCGAGGTCTATTCCGTCGATCATCTGCATGGCATGGAGCCGCTGTTTTCCGACATCTATGCAGCGGCCAAGGCGCAAGGCATTCCGGCCGAGACGGTGATTTCCGAATATGCGCCCGGCCAGTACGAATTGACGCTGAACTACCGCAAGGACGTGATGCGGGCGGCCGACGACCTAGTCATGCTGAAGCGGCTGGTGCGGGCGCAGGCGCGCCGCCATGGCGTCACCGCCTGTTTCATGGCCAAGCCGATCGAGAAATATGCCGGCTCTGGCATGCATTTCCACGTCTCGCTGCAGGACAAGGCCGGCCGAAACGTCTTTGCGGAAGCCGGCGGCGAGAGCTGGTCGCTGCCGCTGCTGCAGGGGCTCGGCGGTCTGATCCAGACGATGGCGGAATCGATGCTGGTGTTTGCGCCGCACGCCAATTCCTGGCGGCGCTTCGTCTCGCAATCCTATGCGCCGGTGGCCCCAACCTGGGGCGTCAACAACCGTTCGGTGGCGCTGCGCGTGCCGGCGGGCGATGCCAAAAACCGGCGCATCGAGCACCGGCCGTCTGGCGTCGACGCCAACCCCTATCTGATCGCCGCAACGGTGCTGGCCGGCATCATCAAAGGTCTGGATGAAGGTCTCGACCCCGGCCCGGAAACCACCGGCAACGGCTACGAGGCGGCGGTCACACGCACGACGATGCCTGTCGACTGGCGCGCCGCGATCGAAGCGGCGCGAGCATCTAGCTTCCTGAAAGGCGCGCTCGGCGAGGACCTGCACCGGACCTTCGTGGCGATCAAGCAGTCCGAGTATCTGCGCGTGGCGCGCACGGTCAGCGAACTGGATTACCACCTCTATTTGCACGAGGTGTGAGGGAGGAACCATCCTCGGCCTTGTCCATTTTCAATATCGAAATGGAAAGGCAAGATGATGGCGACCACAGGCCTTCCGCGTAAGGCGAAGATGCCGGCCCGGCGCGTTTCCGCGCCGCGCGCCGAGCCGATATCGGACGAGACCGATGCCATCTCGATCACGGAACTGCGCGAGGCTGCGAAAGGTTGCCGCCGCTGCCCGCTGTGGCACGACGCGACCCAGACCGTGTTCGGCGAGGGTCCTGATGATGCCAGGGTGGTCTTTGTCGGCGAACAGCCGGGCGAACAGGAAGATCTCGCCGGCAAACCTTTTGTTGGCCCGGCGGGCAAGGTGTTCAATGCCATCCTCGATGAGGCCGGAGTCGACCGGCAAAAGATCTATGTCACCAACGCGGTCAAGCACTTCAAATTCGAGCCGCGCGGCAAGCGCCGCATTCATTCCAAGCCAAATGCCGGCGAGGTTCAGGCCTGCCGCTGGTGGATCGACAGGGAGTTCGCGCTGATCAAGCCGGAGCTGGCTGTAGCGCTGGGCGCAACGGCGGCGTTGTCGCTGCTGGGCAAGGCGATACCGGTGACAAAAATGCGTGGCCAGGTGATCGAGCGCGAGGATGGCTTGCGCGTCTTCATCACCATCCACCCGTCCTTCATCCTACGCATCCATGAGCCGGCGGACAAGGAAGCTGAACGCGAGCGGTTCCTGCACGACATGAAGCAGGTCAAGCGGCTGATGGCCGCCTAAAAAGCTATCTGATCAGGATCGCCCTGAGATCGTTGACATTCGTGCCGGTCGGACCAGGCACGAAAAGATCGCCGACGGCATTGAACGCCGTCCAAGCATTGTTACCGGCCAGCATCGCCTTGGCGTCGACGCTGGCTGCGCGCATGCGCGCCACGGTGGAGCCATCTGCGAAGGCACCGGCATTGTCTTCCGAACCGTCGATGCCGTCGGTGTCGGCGGCCAGCGCGTGGATACCGTCGACGCCATTGATGCCGATGGCGAAGGCGAGCAGGAATTCCGAGTTGCGGCCGCCCTTGCCTTTTGCCCGCAACGTCACCGTGGTTTCGCCACCCGACAGGATCAGAACCGGTTTCGAAAATGGCCGGTTGCGCGTCGCCACCTCGCGCGCGATGGCCGCATGGACGCCGCCAACCTCGCGCGCTTCGCCCTCGATGGCATCGGAGAGGATAACCGCTTCGACGCCTTGCCGTTTCGCTTCCGCCGCTGCTGCTTCGAGTGACACGCCGGCCGAAGCGATCAGGTGGACCTCGTTGCGCGAAAAGCGCTTGTCATCCGGGCTTGGTGCATCGGCGGCCGGCGAATTGATGTGAGCCATCACCGCGGCCGGCAGTTTCATGCCATAGGCTGATATCGAGGCCAGCGCGTCTTCGCGGCTGCCGGTATCCGGTACCGTCGGGCCGGAGGCGACCAGCGCCGGATTGTCGCCGGGAATGTCGGAAACGACCAGCGACACCACCTTGGCCGGCCAGGCGGCCGCCGCCAGTCTGCCGCCCTTGATGGCGGAAAGGTGCTTGCGGATGGTGTTCATCGCCGCGATCGGCGCGCCGGAGGCGAGCAGCGCCTCGTTGACGGCGATCTCGTCGGCCAGCGTCAGGCTGCCGGCCGGCGACGGCAAGAGCGCCGAGCCGCCACCCGAAATCAGCGCCACGACCAGATCGTCCGCTGTCAGCCCCTGGACCTTGGCGAGCAGGCGACGCGAGGCTTCCAGGCCGGCAGCGTCCGGCACCGGATGCGCCGCCTCAATGATCTCGATGCGTTCGCAGGTTGCGCCATAGCCGTAGCGGGTGACGACCAGCCCTTCGATGGGGCCGTCCCACGCCTTTTCGAACGCCGCCGCCATCTGCGCCGAGCCTTTTCCGGCGCCAATGACGATGGTGCGGCCCTTGGGTTTGGCCGGCAAATGATCCCGGATGGTTCGTTCCGGATCGGCAGCGGCGACGGCCGCGTTGAAAATGGAGGTGAGGAACGATTTGGGGTCGAGTACGGTCATTCGGCTTCCCGAGGCAATGCCAGGCCGCGCTTGTCGACGCCCAAATGATCGCACAGCGCATCGACCACGACGCCGTGATCCTCGCGCTCCGGCAGTCCGGAAACGGCGATCACACCAATGACGCCGGCGCCCTTGACCGTCACCGGAAAGCCGCCGCCAGCCAGCACATAGTCTGAAATGTCGAGACCCTCGCCAACCTTGAAGGTGCGGTCGGGGCGCTGCTGCTCCAGCACCATGCGATAGGTGCTTTTCAGGAACCGCTTGACGACATTGATCTTGCGCCGTGCCCAATCCGGATTGGAAGCGTTCGAGCCCGGCAGCGCGGCATAGAACAGCGGCCGGTCGAAGGTCCTGATATCGACGATAACAGGCAGGTTCTCGGCGAGCGCGCGGTCGCGGATGGCTGAACCGATCCTGAAAGCAACGGCCTCGTCAAAGGCGGCGAAGACCAGGACTTCTTCCTGTCTCTTGATCAGAGCGATGTCGTCAGCAACGGCCATGTCGTTCCCCTGTCAACTTCGCCGCACGCTTTGACCGATGGCCGCCGCCGGGTCAAGCAAGGAACACATTGGAGCGCTCTAAATCGCCATGTCGGTCTTCGCCGCTTTACCGGCGACATAGACCTCGCGCACGGCGCGGTCGTCGCCCAGCGTCTGCAGCAGGAACAATTCCTGCGCCAGCGTCTCGACCGTTTCCATCCTGAGCCGCATCGCCGGCGTTGCCCTGGCGTCGAGCACAACGATGTCGGCATCGGTGCCCTCGTCCAGCGTGCCGATCTTCTGCGCCACCGACAGCGCCTCGGCATTGCCGCGTGTCAGTTGCCAGAAGGACTGGAACGGATTGAGCTTCTCGCCGTTCAGCGCGATCACCTTGTAGCCCTCGTCCATGGTGCGCAGCATCGAATAATTGGTGCCGCCGCCGACATCGGTGGCGGCGGCGATCCGGATCGCCTTGTCGCGGCGGCGAAAGCGTTGGTAATCGAACAGGCCGGAGCCGAGGAACAGGTTCGAAGTCGGGCAGAACACCGCCACCGAGCCTGAGTCCGAAAGCGCATCAGCCTCACGCTCCGACAGATGGATGCAATGGCCGAACAGGCTCTTCTTTCCTAACAGCCCGTAATGCTCGTAGACATCGGTATAGTCGCGCGACCACGGATAGAGCTCCCGCGTGAAGGCGATCTCGGCGTGGTTTTCCGACAGATGCGTCTGCATGTGCAGGTCGGGATGCTCGTGGCAGAGTGCTGCGGCCATCTCCATCTGCTCCGGCGACGAGGTGATGGCGAAGCGCGGCGTGATGGCATAAAGTTGCCGCCCCTTGCCATGCCATTGCACGATCAGCGCCTTGCTGTCGTCGTAGCCGGATTGCGGCGTGTCGAGCACGCCGTCCGGCGCATTGCGGTCCATCATCACCTTGCCGGCGATGTTGAGCATGTTGCGGTCATGCGACTCGGCAAAGAACGCCTCCGCCGAGGCTTTGTGTACCGAGCAGTAGGCGGCGACCGTCGTTGTGCCGTGGCGCACCATTTCGTCGAGGAACAGCCGCGCGATGCGGCGGCCATGCTGCGCGTTGGCGAACTTCGTTTCTTCCGGAAAAGTGTAAGTGTTCAGCCAGTCGAGCAGTTCGGCGCCATAGGAGGCGATGACCTGCATCTGCGGAAAATGCACATGCGCATCGATGAAGCCCGGCAGCAGCAAATGCGGCCGATGGTCGATTTTTTTCACCGCCTCGCCGGCCTGCTTTTCAACTTCGGCATAGGTGCCCGCGGCGACGATCCTGCCGTCGCGGATCAGCAGACCGCCATCCTCCTCGTAGCGCCAGGCGGAATGGTCGTCGATGGTTTCGGGCCAACGCACAAAGGACAGCGTGCGGCCGCGCAGAAGCGTGGAGGTCATGCTATTTTCCCGCGCCTTCGAACCAGGCCACCAGCAGCGCCCGCTCCTTGTCGGTAATCTGCGAGACGTTGGCGGGCGGCATGGCGTGGCTGCGGCCGGCCTGCAGATAGATCTCGCGGGCGTGGTTGGCGATATCAGCGTCGGTGTCGAGCATCACGCCCTTCGGCGCATGATAGATGCCCTCATAGACCGGCTCCGCCGCATGGCACATCGAGCAGCGGCCGAGCACGGTGTCGCGCACGGCCGGGAAATGCGCTGAAGCGACATAGATTTGCGCCGCCGCCGATTCCCTGGGCTCGCCGGTCAGCACCTTCGGCGCGGTCGACAGCCAGATGATGACGATGAACAGGACAAGTGCTGCCATCCAGGTCCAGGTCGGATTGCCCTTGCGCGCATGGATGGAGTTGAAATAGTGCCGGATCAGCACGCCGATGATAAACACCAGCGAGGCGATGACCCAGTTGAACTCAGTGCCGAACGCCAGCGGATAGTGATTCGACAGCATCAGGAACAGCACCGGTAGCGTCAGATAGTTGTTGTGGAGCGAACGCTGCTTGGCGATCTTGCCGTATTTCGGGTCAGGCTTGCGGCCGGCGATGAGGTCGGCGACGACGATCTTCTGGTTGGGGATGATGACCATGAAGACATTGGCCGACATGATCGTCGCGGTGATGGCGCCCAGATGCAGGAAGGCGGCGCGGCCGGTGAACAGGTGCGTCAGCCCCCAGGCGATGAACACCAGAACGCAGTAGAGCACCAGCATCAGCCCGGTATCGCTCTTGCCCAGCGGCGAGCGGCACAGCAGATCATAGACCACCCAGCCGACGCCTATGGTCGCCAGCGACAGCAGGATGCCGACCGGCACAGATATAGGCAGCACATTCGGATCGATCAGGAACAGATCGGCTCCGGCATAATAGACGACGCACAGCATGGCGAAGCCGGACAGCCAGGTGGCGTAGGATTCCCATTTGAACCAGGTCAGGTGTTCCGGCATCTCGGCAGGCGCCACCAGATATTTCTGGATGTGGTAGAAACCGCCGCCATGCACCTGCCACTCCTCGCCGAAGGCGCCGACAGGCATGCCCGGACGCTGGCGCAGGCCGAGATCGAGCGCGACGAAGTAGAAGGACGAGCCGATCCAGGCGATGCCGGTGACGACATGCAGCCAGCGCACGGCAAAGCTCAGCCAGTCCCAGAAAATCGCGAAATCCATCATTGAAGTCGTCCCTGCCGATCCGGTGACTTTACGGGCTGGAGCGCAAACGGAAAGAGGCGAGGTGCACGATGACTTTCAAAAAAAAATGGAAAATACTAGGCTGATCGCTGCAAACCGGCGAAGGTGCTCCGTATGGCCTATCTCGACAACATCGCCGTCTTCGTTCGTGTCGTCGAACTCGGCAATCTGTCGGCGGCCGGCCGCGACATGCGCATCTCGCCAGCGGTCGCCTCCAACCGCATCAAGGAGTTGGAAAAGCATCTGGGGGTGCGGCTGTTCAACCGCACCACACGGCAGTTGATGCCGACAGAGCATGGCACGGTTTTTTACGGAGGCGCCAAGCAGGTGCTGGAGGCGATCACCGAGGCGGAAGCGGCGGTCTCGGCGCTTTCCGGGCAACCGCGCGGTACCATCCGTGTGACCGCGCCCCTCGGCCTCGGGCGCCGGCTGGTGGCTTCGGGCATTCCGGATTTTCACGACAAATATCCTGATATCGAGGTGCGGCTGAGGCTCTCGGACCACAATGTCGACATCATGAAGGAAGGCATCGACGTCGCCTTCCGGCTCGGCATCATCGAGGATTCCAGCCTCAGGATGCGCGGCATCATGGAATGCGAACGCGTGCTGGTGGCGGCGCCGAAATATCTCGAGGCGCGCGGCGAACCGATGGAGCCGCAGGAACTGATCGGCAAGAAGCACGACTGCCTGATGCTGCGCTATTCCGGCGCGCGCGAATATGTGTGGACGCTGCAGACCCCCACAGGCCCGCAGAAATTCGAGGTGCACGGGCCGTATGACACCGACGATGGCGACGTGCTGACCGGCTGGGCACTGTCCGGCCGCGGCATCATCAACAAGCCGCGCTTCGAGGTCGAGCCGTTTATCCGCGACCGACGGCTGAAGGTGATCCTTAGCAGCACGCCGCCGACACCGGTGCAATTCGCCGCCGTCTATCCGCATAAGAAGCTGCAGGATCCAAAAGTGCGGCTGCTGCTCGACTTCATGGCCGAGCGCTGCCAGCGGCTGATCAACGATCTGCTTGCTGGCAAATAGGACTGGCCGGCAAGTGAGCGGCGGTTGGCCCAGCGCCGGCGGTTGCCATCCCAGGACGTGGCGAACATAGTTCAGGTCGATTTTCGTCTTGCAGGGACCATCGATGGACAACGGCGCCACAATGCATCTTGCCGTTTCGCTGTTTGCGGGAACCGCCGATCCATCACCGGAGCCGGAATTCAGCCGCCTGGCTGGTTTCGTGCAAAAGGCCGAAGCAGCTGGGCTGGACATGGTGTTCCTTGCCGATTCCGTGCCGGCTTCGAGTAACGATGCAGCAAGTAGGCAGATGCCCTTCGAAGCGACGACGTTGCTGGCCGCACTGGCCACAGTGACTACCAGGATCGGCCTCGTTGCCGCTGCCTCGACAATTGCCCACCAGCCCTACAATCTGGCGCGCCGTTTTGCTTCACTCGACATCATCAGCCATGGCCGCACCGGCTGGAACGCGACCATGGCGCAGAATCCGCGCGAAGCGGCCAATTTTAGCCGGCCGGAGGGGTTTTCATCAGGCGATTTCCGCCGCCGCACCGGAGAATATATCGACATCGTTCAGGGCCTGTGGAACGGCTGGGATGCGGACGCGCTCCTGTTCGACCAGAGCGGCGGCCGCTTCCACGATCCCGAAAAGATGCACCTGCTCGAGCACAAGGGCGAGTTCTTTTCCGTGCGCGGACCGCTGAACGTCGCACGGTCGCCACAGGACACGCCGGTGCTGGTCTTGTCGGGCCTGCGGGAATCCGACTTCGATATTGCCGCCCGCACCGCCGATGTCATCCTGCTTGACGACGAACCGATCGAGAATGCGCAAGCACGCTATGACGAACTGAAGCGCCGCGTCGCCGCCTGCGGACGCGATCCGGATGCCGTGAGGCTTCTGATGAATATCTCGCTCGTCACCAATGGCACCGCCAAGCCGACCATTGCCGACAGCATGGAAAAAGGTTTCCGGGCGAAAAACTGCGACGGGTTTAACATCCTGATGCCGGCACAACTCTCAGCACTCGACGATTTCGTCGATCTGGTCTTGCCGGCGCTGCGGCTGCGTGGCCTGTTTCGAGAGAACTATCGCGGGACAATTTTGCGCTCGCACCTCGGGCTTGCCGGCGGAGGTGACCAATGACCGCTGGCCAGATGAAGCTCGGCGCCTTCCTTTGGGCAACAGGCCATCACATCGCCGCCTGGCGCCACCCCAAGGCGCATGTAACCGCCGGCATCGACATCGACCATTACATCCAGCTGGCGCGCACGGCGGAGGCGGCGAAATTCGACATGGTGTTCTGCGAGGACGCCGCCGGCCTGCGCGAAGCCAATGTCGGTATCGCCAGCCAGACATCGCGCTCGATCGGTTTCGAGCCGATCAGCCTGCTTTCGGCGCTCGCCGCCCAGACCAGCCGCATCGGCCTCGTCTCAACAGCCTCGACAAGCTACAACGAGCCCTATGGGCTGGCGCGAACCTTCCTGTCGCTCGACCATCTGAGCGGCGGCAGGGCCGGCTGGAACCTGGTCACCTCGGCCAGCCCCATCGAAGCCGCGAATTTCGGCTCGACCGGCTTGCGTCCGCATGCCGACCGTTATGAGCGCGCGCGTGAGTTCGCCGAAGTGGTTGCCAGGCTTTGGCGTGAGAAGCTCGGCTCTGGCCACGACGGCCAGAGCTTTTCGGTTCGCGACCCGCTTGACCTGCCACGCTCGCCGCAAGGCGCGCCGGTGATGGTCCAGGCCGGCGCCTCGGATGTCGGCCGCGACCTTGCCGCCCGCACCGCCGATGTGGTGTTCACGGCGGCGCAGACCTTCGAGGAAGCCAAGGCCTTCTATGACGATCTCAAGGGGCGCATGGCCACCTATGGGCGCGAGCCTGACGACATCAAGATCATGCCCGGCGTCGCGCCAGTTGTGGCGGAGACCGAGGCGAAGGCCCGTGAAAAATACGAGGAATTGCAGGAGTTGATCCCCGACGATGTCGGCGTTGCGCTTTTATCCAGTTATCTCAGCATCTCCGACCTGTGGCGCTATCCGATCGATGGGCCGCTGCCGGAACTGCCGGAGAGCGAGGGGATGAAGAGCCGGCAAGCGCTGGTCATAGAGCAGTCCCGCCGCGACAATCTTTCCATTCGCCAGCTCGCCCGCCATTTTGCCGGCGCGCGCGGCCATTGGCGCATTGTCGGCACAGCGGCCCAGGTCGCCGACGAGCTGCAGGCGCGATTCGAAGGTGGCGCGGCTGACGGCTTCAACGTCATGCCCTCTTACTTCCCCGGCGAACTCGATGCCTTTGCCAAGCTCGTTGTGCCGGAACTGCAGCGGCGAGGCCTGTTCCGGACGGAGTACGAGGGCCGCACATTGCGCGACCATCTGGGTCTGAAACGGCCGGCATGAGCATGCGTGGGCCTATGCTTCGTCCATCATCCGGGCGCTGCCTGAAACCCTGATCGAACTTCCGGGCGTTGGTGGAATGTCGGCGTGCAGGCGCGAGCGCATGCCCATGTCCTCGCCTTGCACGACATCAATCGCGCCGCCATGCGGCCAGCCAATGTCACGCAGATAGCCGGCGAAGGCGGCCGTCGAGGCACCTGTCGCCGGATCCTCATAGACGCCGCCGGAGGCAAACGGATTGCGCGTGTGGAAAAGCCGTGGCGTTTCCGCATAGGCCAGCAGGATCGTCACCAACCCTTCTCGCCGCATCAGGGCTTGCCCGGCTTTCAGATCGTAGCGCATGGCGGCCAGCGCCTGCCGCGACTTGAGGGCAAGCACAAGATGGTCTGCGCCGCCATGGATCAGCGCCGGTGGAATGGCCGGATCGAGATCGCTTGAGGTGTAACCGAACAGCGCCAGCGCTTCGGAAATCAGCTCAGGCGAGGCCGGTTTGCTGCGTGTCGGCGGCGACTGCAGCGCGGCAGCGACATTTACACCATCGCGAAACCCTTCGACGGTTATGCTGGCCTGGTTCAGGGTCAGCGGGAAAACTCCATCGCCAAACTGCCGGACCAGCGCCGCACCAAGCGCGATGGTGGCATGCCCGCAAAAGGGAACTTCCGTTTCCGGCGAGAAATAACGGACCCGCCAGCCGTCGCCTTCAGGAGCGGCAAAGGCGGTTTCCGAGAATCCGACCTGCGCCGCCAGAAGCTGCATGTCGGCCGCATCGGGCAAGATATCGCTGATCAAGACTCCGGCAGGGTTGCCGCCGGTGTTGCCATCCGAAAAGGCCGCGATTTTCAAAACGTCCATATGCCTTCGCCCATGCTGCAAGGCCGGTGGATACAGCAAACGCATGTTTGGGGCGATTGGAAAACGAAGAAGCCGATGTTCAGCTGCGGCTAACCGGCCATAACCTTGTCACGCGAAACCTGATGGTCGGCACCCGAGGCAGCGGCGTGAACAACCAGCGCCGTCATAATCTCGGCGGCCGCAAGTGCGGCGATCACCGGCGGGCGCTTGTCCTTGACGGCATCGCCGCCGATCGGCGAGACGAGACGGGCAAACTCCGGTTCGCTACCGTCCGCCGATTTCAGGAACCAATTCTTGAAGGTGGCTTTCTTGGTCTTCGAACCGATCATGCCGATATAGGCCGCGTCGTCGCGCTTCAGCGCTTCGGCGACGATCAGGAAATCCAATGCGTGATCGTGGGTGAGGATGGCGAAGGCGGTGCCGGGGGGAGCTTTGCGCACCTCGGCCTCGGGCATCGGCGTCAGCCGTGTCTCGACGGTTTCCGGCATGCCTTCCAGCGCCTCGGCCCGCGTCTCGATGACGACGCCGTGCACCGGCAGAAGCGCGATCGTCGACGCCAGCGCCTGTCCGACATGGCCGCCGCCGAAGATGTAGACATGCGGCAGATGCGCTTCCTCAGCCTCCGCGGCCACAACCAGTTCGGCAACGAGCGCGGCATCGACAAGCCGGATCAAGACTTCGACGCGCCCGCCGCAGCATTGGCCGATCTCCGGCCCGAGCGGCACGTCGAGCGTGGCGCAGATCTCGTCAACCTCGATGCGGGCCTCTTTACCCACCATCTGCCGGGCCTTGTCGATCGCCATGTATTCGAGCTGACCGCCGCCGATCGTACCAAAGATCGCCGTCTGCGAGACGAGCATGAAGGCGCCCTTTTCGCGTGGCGTCGAGCCTTTTGTCCCGGCCACTTCGACCAAAGCGATGCGGCCTTGACCAGCAAGGAAATCTCTCAGGCTTTGCACTTTCGAATTCATCATTCGCATTCCCGTGCCGGAAACATAGGGTTTTTCGGCCTGAATTGCACGTATTGCCGACCCTGGTGCCAGACTCAGGCCTTGGCCTCGTCCTTCAGCCGTTCGATTGCCATCAGCACCCGCTCCGGCGTTGCCGGCGCATCGAGGCGCGGACAAATCTTGTGGTCGGCAATGCTCGCCACCGCATCCGACAGGGCGTGCAGCACCGACATGCCGAGCGGGAACGGCGGCTCGCCGACTGCCTTGGAACGGTGGATCGTCGGCTCGCTCGCTTCCGGCCAGTCTGCCAAGGTGACGTTGAAAATCTTCGGCCGGTCGGAGGCGAGCGGAATCTTGTAGGTCGACGGCGCGTGCGTGCGCAGCCGGCCCTTGGCGTCCCACCACAGTTCTTCCGTCGTCAGCCAGCCCATGCCCTGGATGAAGCCGCCCTCGATCTGGCCGATGTCGATGGCTCGGTTCAGAGATCGGCCACAGTCATGGAGAATATCGGTGCGCTCGACCATGTATTCGCCGGTCAGCGTGTCGACAGAGACTTCCGAACACGAGGCGCCATAGGCGAAATAATAGAAGGGACGGCCCTCGCCCTTGTCGCGGTTCCAGTGGATTTTAGGCGTCTTGTAGAAACCGGCCGCCGACAGCTGGATGCGGGCCATATAGGCCTGTTTGATGAGATCGGCGAAGGCGATTTCCTGGTTGCCGATGCGCACCCGGTTGGGCAGGAACAGCACCTGATCGCTCGGCACCTGATATTTTTCGGCGGCGAAATCGATCAGCCGATCCTTGATCTGACGAGCGCCATTCTGAGCCGCCATGCCGTTGAGGTCGGAGCCGGACGACGCTGCCGTGGCCGAGGTGTTCGGCACCTTGCCGGTCGTGGTCGCGGTGATCTTCACCTGGTCGAGATCGATCTGGAACTCTTCCGCCACCACTTGCGCCACTTTGACGTAGAGGCCCTGTCCCATCTCGGTGCCGCCATGGTTCAGATGCACCGAACCGTCGGTGTAGACATGCACCAGCGCGCCGGCCTGGTTGTAATGCGTGGCGGTGAACGAGATGCCGAACTTGACCGGCGTCAGCGCCAGGCCACGCTTGATGAAACGGCTGTTGGCATTGAAGGCCGATATTTCGCGCCGCCGCCGCGCATAGCTGGCGCTTTGCTCCAGCTCAGCGACAATGCGCTGAATGACGTTATCCTCGACCGTCTGGTGGTAGGGCGTGATATTGCGGTCCGATGTGCCGTAGAAATTCTTCTTGCGGATTTCGAGTGGATCCTTGCCGACGGCAAAGGCCACCTCGTCGATGACGCGCTCGGCGCCGACCATGCCTTGCGGGCCGCCGAAACCACGAAAGGCGGTGTTCGACACGGTGTTGGTGTAGAGTGGCGCCGATTTAGCGTGCACCGCTGGCCAGAAATAAGTGTTGTCACAGTGGAACAGGGCGCGATCGGTCACCGGGCCGGAAAGGTCCGAGGAAAAACCGCAGCGCGCCGCGAACATGAAATCGACGCCGAGGATATTGCCCTCGTCATCAAAGCCGACTTCGTAGTCGACGAGGAAGTCATGGCGCTTGCCGGTGGCGATCATGTCGTCGTCGCGGTCGGGCCGGATTTTCACGGCGCGATGGTGCTTCTTTGCGGCGATCGCGGCCAATGCCGCAAACTGATTGCCCTGCGTTTCCTTGCCGCCGAAGCCGCCGCCCATGCGGCGGATTTCCACCGTGACGGCATTGCTCGGCACGCCAAGTGCATGACTGACCATGTGCTGGACTTCGCTCGGATGCTGGGTCGAGGAATAGATGGTGACGTCCTGATCTTCGCCCGGAATGGCCATGGCGATATGGCCTTCGAGGTAGAAGTGTTCCTGGCCACCGATGCGCATTTTTCCCTTTAGCCGGCGCGGCGCCTGACGGATTGCTGTGGCGGCATCGCCGCGCTTCAGCGTGAGAGGCGGCGTGACGAGCTTGTCCTTCTTCGGATCGAGCGCACCAATGTCGGTGACGAAGGGCAATTCCTTGTATTCGACCTTGGCCAACCTTGTGGCACGGCGCGCCTGCTCGCGCGTCTCGGCAATGACGCAGAAGATCGGTTGGCCATAGAATTGCACCTTGCCGTCGGCCAGCACCGGCTCGTCGTGGCGGCCGGTCGGCGAAATGTCGTTCTCGCCGGGCACGTCACTGGCCGTCAGCACGTCGACAACGCCGGGCGCTGTACGCACCGCCGAGAGATCCATGCTGGTAATCGTGGCATGCGTGGCGGCAGAAAGCCCGAGGCAGCCATGCAGCGTGCCTGATGGTTCCGGCATGTCGTCGATATAGACGGCGGTGCCGCTGACATGCTTGTGCGCGGAATCGTGACGTTGGTCGTTGGCGACGCCTCCGACGATCTTTTCGGCCTTGAGATTGGTGCTGGCGTGCTTGTTCATCATGCCGCCTCGTGCCTTGAAACCTGGATCGGCTCCCTGGTGCCGCTGGTCTCGGCGAAGAAGCGCAGCAAGAGGTTGCGCGCTGCCAGGGCGCGATACTCAGCCGAGGCCCTCATGTCGGTGAGCGGAGTGAAATCCCTGGCATATTCGGCCAGCGCTGCCTCAACAGTCTGTTCGGTCCACGGCTTGCCCAGCAGCGCTTTTTCGACAGAGGACGCCCGCTTCGGCGTCGCCGCCATGCCGCCATAGGCGATGCGCACTTCCGCGACCGTGCCGTCCTTGGCCAGCCTTAGGAAGAAGGCGCCGAGGGCCGCGGTAATGTCCTCATCGCGGCGCTTGGTGATCTTGTGGACTGCGAATTTTGTATCCTTGGCTGGAACAGGAACGTGCACGGCCTCGACGAACTCGCCCGGCTGCCGGTCTTGCTTGCCATAGGCAATGAAGAAGGTTTCCAGCGGGATGGTCCGCCGCTTCTTACCCTTGCGCAGGGTGAGGCGTGCGCCAAGCGCGATCAAGGGCGGCGGCGTATCACCGATCGGCGAACCGTTGGCGATGTTGCCGCCGATCGTGCCCATGTTGCGCACCTGTTCGCCGCCGATGCGATCGAACAACGGCCCCATCGCCGGGATGCGCTTCGCCAGCGTCGCGAAGGCGTCAGTGTAGGTGACGCCGGCGCCGATCGAAATGACGCCCTTGTCTTCCGAGATGGTGCAAAGTCCGTCGAGATTGCCGATGAAAATGGCCGGCGAAATATCGCGCATGTGCTTGGTCACCCACAGGCCGACATCGGTCGAACCGGCAACGATGGTGGCGCCGGGTTCCTTGTCCAGCACGGCGGCGAAATCATCGACATCGGCCGGCACGACCAGCCGCGCCTTGGCCGAACCGATCTCGATCCGGGCGCCGTCATGCATAGCCTCTAGCCTCGCGGTGATCGCCTTGCGCTCCGCTGCCAGCGGATCCCTCGCCGCCTTGCCGTAGCTGGAGATGGCCTGGGCCGCGCGCATGATCGCCTCGTAGCCAGTGCAGCGGCAGAGATTGCCTTGCAAAGCCTTTTCGATGGAAGCGTTCGACGGGTCTGGTGATCTCATCCACAGACCATAGAGCGACATGACGAAGCCCGGCGTGCAGAAGCCGCATTGCGACCCATGGAAATCGACCATAGCCTGCTGCACCGGATGCAACTGGCCGGGTGAACCACGCAGATGCTCGACGGTCACGACATGGGTGCCGTCCAGCGAGCCGAGGAAGCGGATGCAGGCATTGACGCTTTCATAGACCAGCCCGCCGGCCGAGAGCTTGCCGACCAGCACGGTGCAGGCGCCGCAATCGCCCTCGGCGCAACCTTCCTTGGTGCCGCGCAGCGAACGGTCGAGCCGCAGCCAGTCGAGCAGGGTCGCATCTGATACCACCGACGAAAGCGCTACATCCCTGCCATTGAGAATGAAACGGATCTCGTTGCGGATATTGACCTTGGCCATGCCTCAGCTCCCCCTGTAGGTCGAGTAGCCGTAGGGCGAGACGAGCAGCGGTACATGATAATGCACCGGTTCGGCCATGCCGAAGCGGATCGGTATCACATCGAGAAAGGCGGGTTTCGGCAGGCTCAACCCCTGCTGGCGCAAATAGTCGCCCGCGGCGAAGAGCAGTTCGTATTCGCCGGTGCGGAATTCCGCGTCGGCGAGCAGCGGCTTGTCGCAACGGCCGTCGGCATTGGTGACAACGGTCTTCAGATGTGTCCGCGCCTTGCCCTCGAGGTGATAGAGCGCAATCGACAGTCCCGCTGCCGGCTTGCCGGTCGCCGTGTCGAGGACATGGGTCGTCAGACGCCCGCCATCGGCTTTCGACGTTTCTGCCATTGGCCGCCTCCCATTTCCGGTACGAGCGAATTGGCCCGGTACGATCAAGTATCAACAGTGAATTGTGCGCCAATTAAAGGCGATGCATAAGTCCCGGTCGAGCGGAGTGCGACAAAAACACTTTCAAAAATTTTCGGGGGAATGCGCAGGCAGCCCTTTCGATATCCTGATCATACTTCGGGCCATGCCCGGCGGGAGGGACGATGCGTTACGAAAGAGACATGCGCGGCTACGGAGCCAATCCGCCGGACCCGAAATGGCCTGGCGGTGCGCATGTCGCCGTGCAGTTCGTCGTCAACTACGAGGAAGGCGGCGAAAACTGCGTGCTGCACGGTGACAAGGCCTCTGAAGCCTTCCTGTCGGAAATCGTCGGCGCGGCACCCTGGGTGGGCCAGCGCCACTGGAACATGGAATCCATCTACGAATATGGGGCGCGGGCCGGCTTCTGGCGGCTGCTTCGGCTGTTCACCGAGGCTGAGGTGCCGATCACCTGCTACGGCGTCGCCACAGCACTCGCCCGTTCGCCGGATCAGGTCACGGCCATGCAGGAAGCCGGCTGGGAGATCGCTTCGCACGGGCTGAGATGGATCGACTACCGCGACCACAGCGCCGAGGACGAGCGCCGCGACCTGGAAGCGGCGATCAAGCTGCATTACGAGGTGACCGGAGAGCGCCCGACCGGCTGGTATACCGGCCGCACGTCGATCAACACGGTGCGGATTGTCGCGGAAGAAGGCGGTTTCGACTACGTGTCGGACACCTATGATGACGAACTGCCGTACTGGTTCGAGCATGAGGGCGGCACGCAGCTCATCATCCCCTATACGCTCGACGCCAACGATATGCGCTTCGCCACGCCGCAGGGCTTCAACTCGGGCGACCAGTTCTTTGCCTATTTGAAGGACAGCTTCGACACGCTCTATGCCGAGGGCCAGGCCGGCCGGCCGCGCATGATGAACATCGGCCTGCATTGCCGCCTTGTCGGGCGGCCGGGGCGGGTCGCGGCGCTGAAGCGCTTCGTCGACTATGTGAAATCGCATGACAAGGTCTGGCTGGCGCGGCGCATCGACATCGCCAAGCACTGGCAACAGGTCAATCCTTACAAGCCGGCGGCACTCCGCCCATCGAAGATGGAATTCGAGACCTTCGTCCACACATTCGGCGGCGTGTTCGAGCATTCGCCGTGGATCGCTGAGCGCGCCTACGAGCTGGAACTGGGCCCGGCGCACGACACTTCAGGCGGCCTGCACAATGCGCTTTGCCGCATCTTCCGTTCCGCCAGCGAAACCGAGCGGCTTTCGGTGCTCAACGCCCATCCAGACCTTGCCGGCAAACTGGCCAAGGCCAAACGACTGACGGCGGAATCGACCAGGGAACAGGCCTCTGCAGGCCTCGACGCGCTGACCGACAAGGAGCGCGAACTGTTTTCCAAGCTCAATGCCGCCTACGTCACCACCTTCGGTTTCCCCTTCATCATCGCGGTGAAGGGCAAGACGAAGGAGGAGATCCTGGCGGAATTCGAGGCGCGCATCGGCAACAGCCGCGGCGTCGAATTCGAGACCGCCTGCAAACAGGTCGAGCGCATCGCGCTGCTCCGCCTCAAGGACATGCTTCCGCAATAGGTTTGAACCCATGGATACGATCAGGATGCCCGACCGAACCTATTACGCACCGCATGGTGGCCACCCCGGCCAGAGCGAGCTTCTGACCGGCCGCGCCGTCTTCACCGAAGCCTATGCCGTCATCCCCCGGGGGGTGATGCAGGACATCGTCACCAGTGCCTTGCCGTTCTGGGACAAGACGCGCGTCTGGATCTTGTCGCGACCGCTATCAGGTTTTGCCGAGACGTTCTCGCAATACATTGTCGAGGTCGCGCCCGGCGGCGGCAGCGATCGGCCGGAACCCGATGCCGGTGCCGAGGGCGCCCTGTTCGTGGTCGAGGGCGAACTGACGGTTCTGCTTGCCGGCAAGAAGCATGTCTTGCGGCCCGGCGGCTTTGCCTTCCTGCCGCCGGCCAGCGGCTGGACGGTTCGCAACGAGCGCAAGGCCGACGTCCGCTTCCACTGGATTCGCAAGGCTTACGAGGCGGTCGACGGTCTTGATGTGCCGGAAGCCTTCTTCACCAGCGAACAGGAAATCGCGCCAACGCCGATGCCTGGCACCGAGGGCCGTTGGGCGACGACGCGTTTCGTCGATCCGGCCGATTTGCGCCACGACATGCACATGACCATTGTGACGCTGGAACCGGGTGCCGTCATTCCCTTCGCCGAGACCCATGTCATGGAGCACGGTCTCTATGTGCTGGAAGGCAAGGCGGTCTACCGCCTCAACCAGGACTGGGTCGAGGTCCAGGCTGGCGACTATATGTGGCTGCGCGCCTTCTGCCCGCAGGCCTGCTATGCCGGTGGCCCGGGCAAATTCCGCTATCTGCTCTACAAGGACGTCAACCGGCACGCCAAGCTCGGCGGCGCCGGTATTGCAAAGCGCGCGCCATGACCCGTATCGTCGCGCGGCCGCTGACCCGCGAGAGCTTTGCCCCATTCGGCGATGTCATCGACATGGGCGGCGACAACCACTACCCGATCAATGGCGGCAGGGCCGAGCGCTACCACGATCTCGCAACCGCCGAGGCGACCGGGCCGAACGCCCGCGTGCTGATCTCGATGGTGCGCGGCACGCCATACGAATTGCCGCTGAGGCTAGGCATGGTCGAGCGCCACCCCTTCGGCAGCCAGGCCTTCATCCCGCTGTCGCCGCGCCCGTTCCTGGTCGTCGTCTGCCATGACGGTGAGCAGGGACCGGGCGAGCCGCATGCCTTCATCACCGCACCCGGACAAGGCATCAACTATTCCCGTAATCTCTGGCATGGCGTGCTGACGCCGCTTGGCGAGGCGCAGGATTTCCTGATCGTCGACCGTGGCGGCGACGGCTCCAATCTCGAAGAGTTCCATTTCTCGCACGCCTACGAGATCCATCTCCCTTAATTTTTTGTGCGTGTCGTTACCCCAAAACCGGGGGCACTTTTGGGCGACATGCAGCAGGAGACCCCGTAATGACCGATATTTCACTGATCGACCGCCTGCTCGACGTCATCGAGCACGACATCGTGCCGAAGACGGCCGACGGTGTTGCCCATGGCAACAAGCTGTTCGGCGCGGCGATCCTGAGAAAGGACGACCGTTCGCTGGTGCTGGCCGAGACCAACAACGAGATGGAAAACCCGCTCTGGCATGGCGAGGTGCACTGCCTGAAGCGCTTCTACGAAATGCCGAAGGCCGAGCGCGTCGATACGAAAGACGCCATCTTCATCGCCACGCATGAACCCTGCTCGCTGTGCCTGTCGGCGATCACCTGGACCGGCTTCGACAATTTCTACTATCTGTTCAGCCATGAGGATTCGCGCGACAGTTTTGCCATCCCGCACGATCTGAAAATCCTGAAAGAGGTCTTCACTCTCGATCCCGGCGGCTACAATGCCGAGAACGCCTACTGGAAGAGCTTTTCCATACGTCGGTTGGTGCGAGCTTTGCCCGCGGCCGAGCGGCAACGGCTGGAAACACGTATTGGCGCGATTTCGGCGCGCTACGATGATCTGTCCGGCGTCTATCAGGCGAACAAGGACGATAACGACATTCCGCTGAACTGACGCGGATTGACCAGCAGAATTCGTTGGCTGGCCCACGACGCGGTACGGCAGGCTCCATCATCTGGCAATCCTGGAGCATGCCATGAAAACCGTCACCGAATTTCCCCGCAAAGTCGTCGAATTCCCGGATATGGGGATCGTCATGCCGGATGGCTGCCGGCTGTCGGCACGGGTCTGGATGCCGGAAGATGCCGGCGATGATCCGGTGCCGGCGATCCTCGAGCATCTGCCTTACCGCAAGCGCGACGGCACCATCTTTCGCGATCAGCTGACGCATCCCTATTTCGCCGGCAACGGCTACGCCTCGATCCGCGTCGACATGCGCGGCAACGGTGATTCCGAAGGGCTGATGGACGACGAATATTCCGAGCAGGAATTGCAGGACGCCTGCGACGTCATCGCCTGGGCGGCAAGCCAACCTTGGTGCAACGGCAATGTCGGCATGATGGGCATTTCCTGGGGCGGCTTCAACTGCCTGCAGGTGGCGGCCAAGCAGCCGCCAGCGCTAAAAGCGGTGATCAGCCTGTGCTCGACCGTCGACCGCTATGCCGACGACATCCACTACAAGGGCGGCTGCCTGCTGATCGAGAATTTCGGCTGGGCCTCGACCATGCTCTCCTACTCGTCGCGGCCGCCGGACCCGCTGCTGGCCGGCGACAACAGATGGCGCGATCTATGGCTGACCCGGCTGGAGAACCAGTCCTTCCTGGCACCTCTGTGGCTGAAGCACCAGCACCGCGATGCCTACTGGAAGCGCGGCTCGATCTGCGAGGATTTTTCCGCCGTCAAAGCCGCGGTGCTGTCGATCGGCGGCTGGCATGACGGCTACCGCAACACCGTCTCGCATCTGGCCAGCAACATCGAAGCCCCGGTCAAGGGCATCATCGGGCCGTGGATCCACAAATACCCGCACTACGCCGGGCCTAAGCCCGCCATCGGCTTCCTGCAGGAGGCGTTGCGCTGGTGGGACCGCTGGCTGAAGGATGTCGACACCGGCGTCGAGGCCGACCCTGCCTACCGCGCCTATGTGATGGACAGCGTGCGTCCGGCACGCTGGCATCCCGAGCGACCGGGCCGCTGGGTGGCGGAGCAGGAATGGCCCTCGCCAACCATCAAGACGCAAACGGTCGATCTGATCCCCGCAGGCGAACCCGCCATCGTCGCATCGCCGCAAAGCTGCGGCCTGGCCGGCGGCGAGTATTTCCCGTTCACCTTCGGCCCGGAACTGCCCGGCGATCAGCGCCCCGACGATGCCTTGTCGGTGTGTTTCGACCAGCCGGAACTCAACGAGGCGATCGACATCGTCGGCGCGCCCGAAGTTGAGGTGCGGCTATCCTCCGATCGTCCGCAGGCCAATATCGCGGTCCGGCTGTGCGACGTGCATCCCGACGGTGCCTCGGAGCTGATCTCCTACGGCGTGCTCAATCTGACGCATCGCAACTCGCACGAATTCCCGGAAGCACTGGTGCCGGGTGAAATCGTCTCAGTGCGCGCCGTGCTCGATCAATGCGCCTACCGCGTCCCGGCCGGCCACCGGCTGCGCGTTGCCGTTTCGAACACCTATTGGCCTGCCATCTGGCCATCGCCGGAGCCGGTCCAGCTCACCTTGTCGGCGGCGACGCTCAGCTTGCCGCTGCGGCCGCTGGCGACAGGCGACGAAGTGACGTTCGCCGAGCCGGAGGGGGCCACCCCCTGGGCAACAGAGACGATCCGCGCCGCCAATTCCGAGCGTCATGTCGATCGTGACGAAAAAACGGGAATCGTGACACTTTCCATCGTTGATGATTTCGGCGAGGTGCGCGATCTCGCTCATGGCCTGGCCAATGGCAGCATCGCTCGCGAGACCTGGACGATCCATCCCGACGATCCGCTGTCGGCCTCGGGAAAGACGCACTGGACGCAGACCCTGTCGCGAAATGGATGGTCGGTGCGCACCGAGACATCGGCCGAAATGCGGTCGGACGCGCAAAACTTCATCGTCAGCGCCAGAATCGAGGCCTATGAGGGCGAGAAACTCGTTTTCGAGCGCAATTTCGAGGAGAAGGTGCCGCGCGCGCTTCTTTGAGCGCCGATTTCGTTGGTCCAATTGCGACGTACGATTTACGCCACGGCATGTCGCATTCGGTCTTGCTTACCGCTTTCCCTTGCGGTCATTATTCTCCTCACAAGAAACAAGAAAAACGACCGCAGAGTCGAACCAACAGAGTGAGGAACTCAATATGTCAAACGAACTCGAATTCCTTAGCCGGCGTGTCGCATCGGGCAAGCTGAGCCGTCGTGATTTTCTCGGCCGGGCGGCAGCGCTCGGTGTCTCCGCACCCTTCGCCAACTCGCTGCTTTCAAGTGCTGCGCGCGCGGCAGGCCCGGTCAAGGGCGGCACGCTGAAGGCCGGCCTGGTCGGTGGTGAATCCACCAACAGCCTCGATCCGGCGCTGATGATGACACAGGTGCCGTTCGCCTTCGGCAAGTGCTGGGGCGAAATGATCGTCGAGCTGTCCCCCGAGGGCAAGCTCGAGAACCGCATCGCCGAGGAGATCGGCTCGTCAGACGACGCCAAGGTGTGGACGCTGAAGATCCGCGACGGCGTCGAATTCCACAACGGCAAGACGGTGACCGCTGAGGACGTGGCCGCCACACTCGAGCGCCATTCCGACGAGAAGTCGAAATCCGGCGCGCTCGGCTACATGAAGGGCATCGAAACCATCAAGGCCAGTGGCAAGGAAGTGGTGCTGACGCTGAAGGAGGCGAACGCCGACCTTCCCTACCTGCTCAGCGACTATCACCTGATCGTCCAGCCGAACGGCGGCAAGGACAAGCCAGATGCCGGCATCTCGGCCGGCCCTTACGTGGTCAAGACCAATGAGCCCGGCGTGCGCCATGGCGCCGAGCGCTTCGCCAATTACTGGCAAGGCGACAAGATGGGCCATGCCGACCAGATCGAGGTCATCGTCATCAACGACGCGACGGCGCGCACGGCCGCCCTGCAGGGCGGCCAGGTCAACATGATCAACCGCGTCGAGCCGAAGATCGTCGACCTGATCAAGCGCCTGCCGGGCGTTACCATCCGCAACCACGCGGGTCCCGGCCACTACGTGTTCATCATGCATTGCAACACGGCGCCGTTCGACAACGCCGATTTGCGCATGGCACTGAAGCTGGCGATCGACCGCGAGGAAATGCTGGACAAGATCCTGCGCGGCTACGGCTCGCTCGGCAACGACTTCCCGATCAATGCGTCCTATCCGCTGTTCACCGAGATCGAGCAGCGCAAGTACGACCCGGACAAGGCCAAGTTCCACTTCAAGAAATCTGGTCACGACGGCTCGGTGCTGCTGCGCACTTCGGATGTCGCCTTCCCCGGCGCCGTCGATGCAGCGCAGCTCTTCCAGCAGAGCGCGGCCAAGGCCGGCATCACGCTCGAGATCAAGCGCGAGCCCGGCGACGGCTACTGGAACGAGGTCTGGAACAAGCAGCCCTTCTGCGCTTCCTATTGGGGCGGCCGCTCGACCCAGGACCAGATGTACTCGACCGCCTATCTGTCGACCGCCGACTGGAACGACACGCGTTTCATCCGTCCGGATTTCGACAAGATGGTGCTGGCGGCGCGCGCCGAGCTCGATGAGGCCAAGCGCAAGCAGATGTACCACGACATGGCCGTCATGGTGCGCGACGACGGTGGCCTGATCCTGCCGATGTTCAACCAGTTCATCGACGCGACCGGCGCCAAGGTCGGCGGCTGGGTCGACGATCCACATCAGGAGCTGATGAACGGCTACGCGCTGGCGAAGTGCTGGCTCGAAGCCTGAGCTTGGCCTTGCGGATATGTCCTCACCCATCTTGAAATTGGTGGCCCAGCGCGTTGCGCTGGGCATTCTCCTCTTGTTGGCCGTTTCGGTCCTGATCTTCGCCGGCACCCAGATCCTTCCCGGCGACGTCGCGCAAGCCATTCTCGGACAGTCGGCGACGCCGGAGTCGCTCGCCAACCTGCGCGAGCAACTCGGGCTCAACCAGCCAGCCTATCTCAGGTATTTCCATTGGCTGGGCGGCGTGCTGACCGGCGATCTCGGCACGGCTATGTCGAGCGGGCAGGATATCGCCACGTCGATCAAGGGACGGCTGTGGAACACGCTGTTCCTCGCCTTCTGGGCGGCGATCGTCGCCGTGCCGCTGGCGATCATCCTCGGCCTGATCGCGGTGCGCTACCGCAACGGCTGGGTCGACAAGCTGATCTCCGGACTGGCACTCGCCTCGACCTCCTTCCCCGAATTCTTCATCGGCTATGTGCTCGTCTATTTCTTCGCCGTGAAATGGCAGATATTCCCCGGCATTTCGACCGTCTATGACGGCATGCCGTTCGGCGAGCGGATGCAGGCGATCGCGCTGCCGGCGACGGCGCTGACGCTGGTCGTGCTCGCCCACATGATGCGCATGACACGTGCGGCGATCCTCAATGTCATGCAGTCGGCCTATGTCGAGACGGCGGAACTGAAAGGCCTGTCGGCCTTCAACGTCATCCGCAAGCACGCCTTCCCCAATGCCATCGCGCCGATCATCAATGTCGTCATGCTCAACCTCGCTTATCTCATCGTCGGTGTCGTCGTCGTCGAGGTGATCTTCGTCTATCCGGGCATGGGACAGTATCTGGTCGACCACGTCACCAAACGCGACGTGCCGGTGGTCCAGGCGGTCGGCCTGATCTTCGCCGCAGTCTACATCAGCCTGAACATCATTGCGGACATAGCGGCGATCGTCGCCAATCCGCGTCTCAGACATCCGAAATAGGGGGCGGATATGCTCGATATCAAACGCATCCCCATCCCCGCACTGATCGGCATAATCCTGACGGCACTGTTCGTGCTGGCGGCGGTCTTCGCACCGTGGATTGCGCCGCACGGCAATGGCGAAATCGTCGGCGATGTCTGGGAACCTATGTCGGCGACCCATTTGCTCGGGACCGACAATCTCGGCCGCGATCTGCTTTCGCGCATGATCTACGGCGCCCGCATCACCCTGTTCATCGCGGTGCTGGCCACCGCGCTGTCGTTCTCGCTCGGCGCCATCCTCGGCTTCTCGGCGGCCGTCTTCGGCGGCTGGTTCGACACGCTGCTGTCCCGTCTCGTCGACCTTTTGATGTCGATCCCGACGCTGATCATGGGTCTCGTCGTGCTCTCGGTGCTGCCGACCAATTTGGTGACGCTGATCCTGGTGATGGGCATTCTCGACTCGACCCGCGTCTATCGCCTGTCGCGCGCCGTCGCCGTCGACATCAATGTCATGGACTATGTCGAGGCAGCGAAACTGCGCGGTGAAGGCAGCGCCTGGATCATCTTCCGCGAGATCCTGCCCAATGCGCTGTCGCCGCTGGTATCCGAACTCGGCCTGCGCTTCATCTACGCCGTGCTGTTCCTGTCGACGCTGTCGTTCCTCGGCCTTGGCGTGCAGCCACCGGACGCCGACTGGGGCGGCATGGTCAAGGAAAACAAGGACGGCATCGTCTTCGGCATCGCGGCGGCACTCATCCCAGCGGCGGCGATCGCCCTGCTGGCGATTTCCGTCAACCTGGTCGCCGACTGGGTGCTCAACCGGACGACAAGCCTCAAGGGAGGACGCGGGTGATGGCCGACAGCAAAGCGAAACCCGGCCTGCTGCTCGACATCCGCAATCTGCGCATCGAGGCCACCGTCTTCCCGCCCGGCGAACCGCCGAAGAACATCGTGCTGGTGCACGATGTCTCGCTGACGTTAGAGAAGGGCAAGGTGCTCGGCCTGATCGGCGAATCCGGGGCCGGCAAGTCGACCATCGGTCTGTCGTCGATGGGCTATGGCCGCGGTGGCGTGCGCATCACCGGCGGCGAGGTCATCCTGAATGGCCGCGACATCCTCAAGGGCGGCAAGGATGGCTTCCGCAAATTGCGCGGCCGCGAGGTCTGCTATGTCGCGCAGTCGGCGGCAGCCGCCTTCAATCCGGCGCACAGGCTGATGGACCAGGTGGTGGAAGCCACGCTGCTGCACGGCACGGCGACGCGTGCCGAGGCCGAGAAGCGCGCCGTTGCGCTGTTCAAGAAGCTCAGCCTGCCAAATCCCGAAACCATCGGCGAGCGCTTTCCGCACCAGGTCTCGGGCGGCCAGCTGCAGCGCGTGATGACGGCGATGGCGCTGTGCTCCGAGCCGGACCTGATCGTCTTCGACGAGCCGACAACCGCGCTCGACGTGACGACGCAGATCGACGTGCTGGCGGCGATCAAGGACGCCATCCGCGACACCCACGTGGCGGCACTCTATATCACGCACGACCTTGCCGTCGTCGCCCAGGTCTCGGACGAGATCATGGTGTTGCGCCATGGCCGGCTGGTCGAATGGGGCGGCACAAGGCAGATCATCAAGGAGCCGCGCCAGGAATACACCAACGCGCTGGTGTCGGTGCATGAGATCGAACATGCCGAGCAGAAGCCCGGCATGACGCCGTTCCTGTCGGTGAAGAACGTCACCGCCGCCTATGGCCGCAGCCAGATCAAGGTGCTGAAGAACGTGTCGGTCGACATCTATCCGGGACAGACGCTTGCCGTCGTCGGCGAGTCGGGCTCGGGCAAGTCGACGCTGGCGCGCGCCATCACCGGCCTGCTGCCGCCCGAACAGGGCACCGTCACCTTCGACGGGCGCCCGCTGGCAAACCGTCTGGCCGATCGACCGAAGGAGGATCTGCGCCAGCTGCAGATGATCTATCAGATGCCCGACGTGGCAATGAATCCGCGCCAGACCGTCGGCACCATCATCGGCCGCCCGCTGGAGTTCTATTTCGGCATACGCGGCCGCGAACGCGACAAGCGCGTTGCCGAACTGCTCGACAAGATCGAGATGGGCAAGGGCTTTTCCGACCGCTACCCGGCCGAGCTTTCCGGCGGCCAGAAGCAGCGGGTCTGCATCGCCCGTTCGCTTGCCGCCAAGCCGAAGCTGATCATCTGCGACGAGGTGACATCGGCGCTCGACCCGCTGGTCGCTCACGGCATCCTCGAGCTGCTGCTCGAGCTGCAGAAGGAGGAGAACGTCGCCTATCTCTTCATCACCCACGACTTGGCGACGGTGAAGTCGATCGCCGATTCGATCGCGGTGATGTATCGCGGCGAGGTGGTGCGCTACGGCCCCAAGAGCCAGGTGCTGGCGCCGCCCTTCGACGCCTATACCGACCTTCTCTTGTCATCGGTCCCCGAGATGGAGATCGGCTGGCTGGAAAAGGCGATCAAGGGACGGCGCATGGCCAGCGCGGGGAACTAGGGCAGTTCAGCGTTTCACGGAACGGCGAACCGCTCTAACTCTTTGTTTTGACGCAATTCCCAAGGGAAAGCGCGCTATGCGCTTTTCCCGGGAAAACCGTTTCACACTTTTCCTGGAATTGCTCTGGCAAGCCAGCGGTCCGCTAGGGTCAGGGGAGCCGGCGGCCGTCATCCGGATGCAACACTACAGCGCCACACGTCCTGCGGACGGGCAGCGCCCGTACAATTTTTTTTCTTAAAAGGGGTAGGACATGAAGACTGAACTCGACCATCTCGCCGAGCTCGCCGGCCAGGGCCGGATATCGCGCCGCGACTTCCTCGGCCGCACCGCCGCCCTTGGCGTCTCGGCGGCACTGGCAACGACACTGGCTGGCAAGGCTTTTGCCCAGACACCCGTCAAGGGAGGAACAATCAAGGCCGGCCTGCAAGGCGGCGAATCGACCAACAGCCTCGACCCGGCGCTCAACCTCAGCCAGGTCACCTACAGCTTCGGCAAGCAGTGGGGCGAATACCTTGTCCGGCTAATGCCCGACAACAGCCTGATAAATCTGATCGCCGAGGAGATCGGCGCCGCCAAGGACGCCAAGACCTGGACGATCAAGGTGCGCGACGGCATCGAGTTCCACAATGGCAAGACCGTCACCGCCGAGGACATCGCGGCCACCATCGAGCGCCATGCCGACGAGAAGTCGAAGTCGGGCGCGCTCGGCATCCTCAAGAACATCAAGGGCGTCAAGGCGAGCGGCAAGGAAGTGATCGTCACGCTTGGCGACGCCGATGCCGACTTCCCCTATCTGATGGCCGACTACCATCTCGTCATCCAGCCGAATGGCGGCAAGGACAACCCGAATGCCGGCATCAGCGCCGGCCCCTACAAGGTCACCGTCAACCAGCCAGGCGTGCGCCATGGCGGCGAGCGCTTCGCCAATTACTGGCAAGGCGACAAGGCCGGCCATGCCGACCAGATCGAGATCGTCGTCATCAACGATGCGACCGCACGGCTTGCAGCCTTGCAGGGTGGTCAGGTGCACATGATCAACCGCGTCGAGCCCAAGGTCGTGGATCTGGTCAAGCGCATCGCGGGCGTCACCATCGAGAACGTATCGGGCAAGGGCTATTACCCGTTCAACATGTTCTGCGACACAGCCCCCTTCGACAGCAGCGACCTGCGGATGGCGCTGAAACTTGCCATGGACCGCGAGGAGATGCTGGAAAAGATCCTGCGCGGCTATGGCTCGGTCGGCAACGACTTCCCGATCAACGAGGCCTATCCGCTGTTTTCCACCGACATCGAACAGCGCAAGTTCGACCCGGAGAAGGCGGCGGCGGCCTACAAGAAGTCAGGCCATAGCGGCTCGATCGTGCTGCGCACCTCGGACGTCGCCTTCCCGGGCGCCGTCGATGCCGCCCAGCTCTATCAGCAGTCCTGCGCCAAGGCCGGCATCAAGATCGAGATCAAGCGCGAGCCCGGCGACGGCTACTGGTCGGAGGTCTGGAACAAGCAGCCCTTCTCGCTCTCCTACTGGGGCGGACGCGCCACGCAGGACCAGATGTACTCCACCGGCTATGTCTCAACCGCCGACTGGAACGACACGCGGTTCAAGCGGCCGGAATTCGACAAGATGCTGTTTGCCGCGCGCGGCGAACTCGACCAGGCCAAACGCAAGGCGATCTACCACGACATGGCGGTGATGATGCGCGACGAAGGCGGGCTGATCGTGCCTTTCTTCAACCAGTTCATCGACGCTGCCGCCACCAACAAGATCAGCGGCTTTGCCAAGAGCCCGATCGGCGAAATGATGGACGGCTACGCGCTCGGCGAGTGCTGGCTCAACGCTTAGCCGAAATCTGATCGTCCGATTTCATTTATCAAGAACGCTGTGTGCCCAAACGGCACACGGCGTTCCCGTTTCAACTGCCAAATTGCAAGGAGCCGCCCATGGCGCTCAAATCCAAGCTTTTGCTGATCATCCTCGACGGCGTGCCCTATCGCAATTGGCGCCGGCTGATGGGCAACCTCGAAGGCTGGGTGCAATCGGGCGAGGCGCGGGTCTGGAAGATGCGCTCCGTGCTGCCGTCGACCTCGGCCTGCTGCTACGCCTCGATCCATACCGGGGTTTCGCCGCAGGTGCACGGCATCCTGTCCAACGAGAACCGGTTCCGCGTCGCGCAGCCCGATATCTTCTCCGAAGTCAGCAAGGCGGGCGGCAAGACGGGTGCGGTGACACATTCCTACTGGTCGGAGTTCTTCCGCGCCTATCCGTTCGACCTGGTCGAGGACATGGAATTCGACGAGCCGAGCGGGCCGATCACGCATGGCCGCTTCCACACCATGACCGGCTACAACGCTCGCAACCAGATGACGCCGAGCGACGTCGACCTATTCGCGACCCTGACCATGCTGACCAAACGCCACGGCATCGACTACGGCATCCTGCACACCTGCACGCTGGATTCGATGGGCCACCGCTTCGGCCATGACTGCCACGAGATGGACCATGCCGTCTATGCGATGGACGGCATGCTGGCGGCCTTCCTGCCGCGCTGGATCGAAGCCGGCTACGAGGTCATGGTCACCGCCGACCACGGCCAGACCGATCGTGGCCATCATGGCGGCCATGACGACGAGATGCAGGATTTCGCGCTGTATTATTTCGGGGCCGGCAAGGGTCCGCAGGCTGACACCCTGCTCGACCAGCTGCAGCTGGCGCCGACAGTGCTGAGCCGGCTGGGTGTTCCCGTGCCAGCGACGATGAAGGCGAAGCCGTTCTTGGGGTGAGAAGCGGGTCGCAGAGCTCTTCCCTTCTCCCCTTGTTGTGGGAGAAGGGAAGGTCCTGCCTCTGGCAACACCTAATGACTTCGGTTAGCCTCCGCAAAATTCCTTGGCGGAGGATGAACCTTTTTGGACCGATCGGCGACAGAGCAGACAGGAGCCAGGCGGCTCAACCGGCCATGACGGCAGCGACGGAGACCGATCGCGCGCTCGTCGACCGGGTCGCGAAGGGCGACCGTGCCGCCGTGCGGCTCCTGTTCATGCGTCACCACGCGCGGGTCTACCGCTTCGTGGCGCGCCAGACGGGATCGGAAATGATGGCTGACGATATCGCCAATGAAGTGTTCCTCGAACTGTGGCGCCAGGCGCCAGGCTTCGAGGGACGCTCCGAAGTCTCGACATGGCTGCTCGGCATCGCCCGTTTCAAGGCGCTGTCCTTGCTGCGCAAGAAGAAGGAAGACTGGATCGACGACGAGGCCGCCGCCGCGGTGCCCGACGGCGCCGACACGCCGGAAGTCGTCACCATGAAGGAAGACAAGGCCGCCGCCTTGCGACGCTTCGTCGACGCCTTGCCGGAAGAGCATCGCGTTGTGATCGACCTTGCCTATTATCACGGACAGTCGGTGAGCGAGATCGGCGAGGTGCTCGACATTCCGGTCGCGACGGTCAAGACCCGGATGTTCTACGCCCGCAAGAAACTCGGCGAAGCCCTCAAGGCCGCCGGTTACGACAGGGGGTGGCCATGAGTGCCGCTGAAAAGATGTCGCGCCGCGATCAAATGGAAACGCTGCTGCCGTTCTATCTGAACGGCTCGCTGGAAGGTTCGGATCTGGAAGCGATCGAAGAATGGCTGGCCAGCGATCCGGCCGCACTTGCCGCCCTTGGCGAGGCGGAAGCCGAATTCTCCGGCGCCACGGCCGCCAACGAAGCGATCCGGCCGCCGGCCGATGCACTCAGCCGCTTCGCCAAGGCGTTGGACGCCGAGGCTGGACCTGCGCGCAAGCCGGCAGGTTCATCCTGGCTGGCGCAGGCCTGGGGCCGCTTCATGGCGGTGCCGGTCGGTGTCGCCTGGGCCGCGGCCGCGGTTCTGCTGGCCCTGGTCATGGTGCAGTCGTTTGTCGAGCCTGGCGGCAAGGGAAATGATTTCGAGATTGCCGGCGCTGAAGACGATCTGGCGAAAATGCCGTTCGCCCTGGTCAAGTTCAAGCCGGATGCAAGGATGTCGGACATTTCGGGGTTCCTCGGCAGCAACGGTCTGAAGATCATCGGTGGACCGACCGCCGACGGCGTGTTCCGGCTTGGCATGCCGGCCGCCAACGCAGCCGACTACACGAAGCAAATCGGCCTTATTGCCGCCCAGCCTTTTACGGAGACTGTGATCGAGGGAAGGAAACCGGTTGATGGCGGCTGAGGCAGTCATTCGATTTGCGGCAATGCTTGCGGCGGCGATGACAATCGCCGCCGTGCCTGCGTCAGCGCAAACCAACGACCCCAATCCAGATCAGACGAAAATCGACTGCCGCAACGGGACCAACGCGGCGGGAGCCGACTGCGCCAAGGATGGCACTGACACAAAGAGCGGATCGGATGCGGCGCAGTCCGGCGCGGTGTTCCTGCCGGCGCTGATCGTCGACCTGTTCCCCAACCCGGCGGCACCTCCGGCACCGGTGCCGACGCCACGGCCAGAACCGGCGACGCCACCTGCCGACACTCAGGCAGGCCCTCCGCCTACTAGTGGCCCGATCGTCTCGCCGACCGATCTCATCGCCGTTCAGCCACCGCGCGCGGTGGTTGGCGATTTCGTGCCCGACGAGGTGCTGGTGACCGTCGACGGCGATGCCGGCGCGGTCCAGCAGATCGCCGCCTCCTTCGGCCTGCAGGTGCGCTCACAGCGCCAGTCGCGGCTGCTTGGCACCACGCTGGTGCGCTTCGGAATTCCCGACGGCCGGCCCGTCGGCGTCGTGCTGGCGCAACTGGCTGCCGACGGCCGCACCCAGCGGCGCGAGCCCAACCATGTCTATTCGCTGCAGCAGGCCGCCGGCATCGTCAATTATGCCTTCGACCGCATCGCCCTCGATGCCAAACAGGCGAGCGGCGAAAACGTCCGCATCGCGGTCATAGACACCGGCATCGACGACACCAATCCGGCGCTGTCAGGCGTCATTGCCGGGCAGTTCGACGCCATGCCCGACGTGCCGATCGAAAAGCGCGATCACGGTACGTCTATCGACGGCCTGATCGCCGGCGTCGGCGCGCTGGAGGGCATGGCGCCCGGGGCCAGGATCTACCACGCCCGTGCCTTCGAGGGCGGCAAGTCGACCATGGACGTCATCCTGGCGGCGCTCGACTGGGCGGCGAGCCAAGACGTTCGCATCATCAACATGAGCTTTGTCGGGCCGAAGAACGACCTGCTCGGCATCGCCTGCCGCAATGCCCGCGCGCTCGGCATGGTGCTGGTAGCTGCCGCCGGCAACAACGGGCCGAAAGCACCCTACGGTTATCCGGCCGCCTTCGACGGCGTCATCGCGGTAACCGCCACCGACGCGAAGGACGGGCTGATGCCGCAGGCCAATCGCGGCGCCTATGTCTTCATCTCGGCGCCCGGCGTCGAGATGGTGGCACCGAGCGGCGCCGGCTCGGACGTGGTCACCGGCACCTCGTTTGCGGCTGCGATCGTGAGCGGCGCCATCGCCAATCTCATCCATGCCGCGCCCGACCGCTCGGCCGACGACATCGAAAAGGCGCTGGCGGCAACGGCCAGGGATCTCGGCCCCAAGGGACGCGACAATGATTTTGGCTACGGGCTGCTGGATATCAAGGCGGCGGCAAAGGAGTAAAGGTCAGTCGAAGTGGGTTTGGGTCAAAACTCAATCAACTGACTGCCGCCAATGGCTGAGACGGGTGGGCAGCGGAAGCCCGAGGCTGGCACGCGCAGTAACTACATTAAATCAGAACAGTCATTCGCCACCGGTTGTCGAATGACCGGGATGGGCGGTGGGCTCAATCGGTGAGGGCAACACACTAGTCTTTCATCAAAGATGGAGTGTGGGCCATGAAGCAGCGACGTCGCATCTATTATTCTGCTGTCCAGCGATCGGAGATCTGGGATCGATGGCAGGCTGGCGAGTCGATGAAGTCGATTGGGCGGCGGTTTGATCGGGCGTCATCATCGGTGTTCTCGGTGATCTCCCCAGCCGGCGGCATTCGCCCAGCCGAGCGGCGACGGGCGCCCAAGGGGCGAGCGGGAGGAGATATCCCGAGGGCTCAGTACGCGGTGCTCTTTGCGTTCGATCGCCCACACACTGGGTCGATCGCCGTCCACGATCAGTCGTGAGATCCTTCGCAATGGCGGGCCTGATCGGTATAGAGCAGCACGTTCCGATCACGCCGCTTGGGATCGGGCCCTGCGCCCCAAGCTGTGCAAGCTGGCTTGCTGTCCGTCCCTAGCCCGGACAGTATCGGTCAAGCTGCAGCGGAAATGGTCGCCAGAGCAGATTGCCGGCTGGCTCAAGCGCACCTACCCAGGGGAGCCGCATAACCAGGTGTCGCACGAAACGATCTATCGCAGCCTGTTCATCCAGGCACGTGGAGTGCTGAAAAAGGAGCTGCTGGAGCATCTTAGAGCCAGGCGCACGATCCGCCGTTCCCGGCACGCCAGCATGAAGCGGAGTGGGCTGGGCCAGATCAAGGATGCAATCTCCATCAGCGAACGGCCCGCAACCGTCGAAGATCGAGCAGTTCCCGGCCACTGGGAGGGCGACCTCATCGGCGGGTCCAAGAACAGCTACGTGGCGACGCTGGTCGAGCGTCACTCGCGCTATGTGATGCTGATCAAGGTCGCCAACAAAGATACCGAAAGCGTCGTCTCAGCCCTAATCAAGCAGTCGCAGAAATTGCCCGGGGAACTCTATCAATCGCTGACATGGGACCGAGGCAAAGAGCTTGCCGACCACCAGCGGCTGACACTGGCCACGGACGTCGAGGTCTACTTCTGCGATCCTCGATCACCCTGGCAGCGCGGCTCGAATGAAAACACCAACCGACTGCTGCGCCAATATCTGCCACGTGGCACCGACCTGTCCCTGCACAGCCAGGCAAAGCTCAGCGCCATCGCGCGGCAGCTCAACGAACGCCCCAGAAAGACCTTGCTCTATCAGACCCCAGCGGAGAAGTTCGCTGAGTGTGTTGCAGCGATCGGTTGAACCCGCCGCCGACAGCGGACGATCCGGTTTCAACCAGCTTCTGCGGTGAGCTGTCGTTCCGAAACCAACCCACAATCGGTCGTCGCACTTGTCAAAGCCGCGTCCCGTAAGAGTGCCGACCTCATCGTTGGCGAATAGCTCAGTGTTAGATCTTCAAAAATCGGTAGGCGAAGCGATCGGTCTCGCCCTTGATCGAGGGATCAAACACCTTGATCGAATGCGCATCATCATTGTTCGCGAGGATGGTGCTTTCCGCGTCCAGTACAAAGCCGGCCGCCTCGACCTCCTCGCGAACAGATGCAGGCTCAATCCGATGCAGCGACTGGGCGTCGCTCGTGCCCGCCCCGACGCCGGCGGCGTGGTCTACGATGACGTAGGACCCACCAGGCTTCAGCCGATCGTAGACGGCTCGATTGAAGTCGGCCGCCGTCGCGCCCCTCGCCTGGATCAGCGCGGTGTGGAGATCGTGGTAGAACAGGTGCAGCCACAGCACATCCGCTGGTTGCGTGACCTCTGACATCGCCACGAGGTCCGCTGAGACGGCCTCGACGTTCCCTCGGCCCGGCTCCTTCGAGAGCGTCTGGATGCGGCCGACCGGATCGTTCTTGAAGTGGGCGACTTCGGCCGGCACAAAGCTGAAGACTCGCCCTTTGGGTCCCACGACGTCGGAGAACAGGCGCGTCCAGTCTCCGTCGCCTGGGTACACGTCAATGACGGTGGAGCCCGCATCTATACGTGCGAACCGGGTCAACTCGGATAGCTTGGATTGGTCGTACATCGGAATCTCCTTTACGGTTGGGCATTCGACGAGTGCGCGGCGAACAATGAGGCGGTTTTCGGCTGATTCACCCGAACCGTCGGCCGCAGTCTGCCAGCTCTAAGCCGGCCCGGGCGCGTCCAACTGCGAGGCCCGGGCCAGCGCTTGCGTGTCAACGTATTCACGGATTTTGGTCAGTCTACCGTCCTGGACCGTGATGGCGAAGATCCAGTCGTCCTCGAACGTCTTGTTTGTGGCTTTGATCCTCCCCGTAGCGACGCCGAGGACCAACACCCGGTCTCCTTGCGCCACGAACTCCCGAGGTTCAGTGGACGTTTCTATCGACTTGGATGCCGTCTCAAGCAAATCCGCCAGCCCGGCGTGTCCGTGGCGCGTTCCGGCCAGCGGCCAGTCCTGGCCCGGAATGATCCACTCGATGTCTTCGGCGACCAGCGCCAGCAGAGCCTCCCTGTCGCCGCGGCCGATCGCGGCGAAGAAGTCCCTCACGGTCTGGATGTTCCTCTCAATGCTCATGGGAATTTCTCCATTTCGGATCGCATCACGCTCGATCCGATCCGTGCATCGTGGCCATGCCGGTTGGCAGTCGTGTTCATCAATCGAACTTGACCAGGTCCTTGAAGATCAGCTGACCCCAGCTATTTCCGCGCGCCTGGACGAGCAGCCCACCTTCCGACAGCCCGCCAAGCTTGATCGGCGAGAAACCGAGATTTTCCGCGAGCGCACCGATCTCCGCTGCGGCAGCGTCATCGTCGCTCGCCAGGAACACGACTCTCCTGCCACCATGCACGGCCGGGTCTTGGTCAAGGGTGGCAGCTATCAAATGGTTGAAGCCCTTGACCAGCCTTGCACCAGAGAATGCCTGTGCAACGAACTTGGAAGAAGGCTGTCCCCCCAGTTTTTCGGGGGGCACGCCGTAGGCATTGGTCACATCGATGATGGTCTTCCCCTGCCAGGTGGCGAGCGCCTTGGCGACCTCCGGGTGCGACTCGAAACGGACAGCCAAAAAGATGATGTCCGCCTTGACTGCGTCCGCCAGTGTTTTTGGAATGACCGTGGGCCCGATCGCGGCCGCATCGGCTGCAAAGCTTTCCGGGTCGCGCGTGGTTGCAACGGACACGTCGATGCCTTTGCGAGCAAACGCCTTGGCCAGTGCTCGGCCGATATTGCCGAAGCCGATGATTGCGTAGCCCATAATGCTTCTCCTATTCCTATCTTGTGTTGGAACTAACGTTTGAGAAGCGGGGTCACTACTGGCGGGGCTGAAGGGCCAGCCACGGGACCGCGCCGGGGTCAGACCTGCGCCATGCCTCCATCAACGGCGAGATCCACACCGGTGATGTAAGAACTATCATCGGAGGCGAGGAACGTGACAGCTGCCGCGATTTCCTCTGGTTTGCCCCTGCGACCCATTGGGATCTGTGAAGCAAACTGGGCGACCGCTTGCTCGGCTTGCTCAGGGGTAAGGCCCGTTGTTGTCTCCAACGCGGGGGTCTCGATTGCTCCGGGGCTCATCGTATTCACTCGGATTTTGCGGTCTTTCAGTTCCAGTGTCCAAGCGCGCGAGAAGTTGCGCACTGCCGCCTTACTCGCGGCGTATGTGCTAAACCCCGGCAACCCCAACACGTTCGAAACCGAAGAATTCAGAATAATCGAACCGCCGTCTTTGAAGAGGGGAAGGGCCTTCTGCACCGTGAAGAACAGCCCCTTCACGTTCACGTCGAAGGTCTGATCGAAGTGGGCCTCAGTAGCTACTGCGAGCGGTGCGATTGTCCCCGCGCCAGCGTTCGCGAAGAGAACGTCGATGTGACCATGTTTCTCCTTCACGACGGCATAGAGCCGGTCCAGGTCCTCCAAGCGCGACACGTCACCCACGACCGTCGTAACGTTTCTCTCGATGAAGCCCGCAGCCTCCTTCAACTCTTTCTGCCGTCGCCCGGTGATCACGACGTGCGCACCTTCCTCCACGAAGCGCTTGGCGGTGGCCAACCCGATCCCGCTGCTTCCGCCCGTGATGACTGCGACTTTGCCTTCAAGTTTTTTCATAATGTTGTATCCTTCGTTGTGCTGCCCAGATGCGGGATCGCGCCGGGGTCAGAGTTGCGCCAGGCCGCCGTCGACGGCGACTTCGCTGGCGGTCATGAAGCTGCTGTCCGACGACGCGAGAAAGGCAGCCACCGCCGCGATCTCCGCGGGATCGGCCATGCGCTGGAGC
>NZ_QGGH01000003.1 GCF_003148495.1 Mesorhizobium loti | reverse complement strand
TCGAGCTCACAGTCGAGCGTCAGGTAGAAATGCGGGATGGTGGTCTTGGCCTCGACCAGCCGGCGCGCAATGGTCTTGCGCATGTTGTCATGCGGCACGAGGTCGTAGGAGCCCGCCTCGAACAAGCGCAGGACGTCCCCCTCCCCCTTGAGGGGAGGGTGGCCAGCCAAGGGCCGGTCGGGTGGGGTCGTTTCGACTGGGCTCGGCGCGAAGGTGGTGCCTTCTGAGGCGACCCCCTCCGTCCGCTTCGCGGACACCTCCCCCTCAAGGGGGGAGGAAAGTGCGGCGTCGATGTCCGCCTTGACCACGCGGCCGTATGGGCCTGTGCCTGATATGTTGGAAAGAACGATGCCCGCCTCACGGGCAAGGCGCCGCGCCAAAGGTGTCGCGCGGGTTTCCCCCTCCCCCTTGAGGGGAGGGTGGCCGGCCAAGGGCCGGTCGGGTGGGGTCGGTTCGACCGGACTCGGCGCAAAGGCAGTGCCTTCTGAAGCGACCCCCTCTGTCGACTTCGCCGACATCTCCCCCTCGAGGGGGGAGATTGGCGCATAGCTTTCACCGTCGGCATAAATCCACGCCACGGCAGCACCGACAGCAATGTCTACCCCCTCTTTGCCAGTGACGTCGCGCAAGACGCCGCTGGCCGGCGCGTCGATCTCCATCGCCGCCTTGTCGGTTTCGATCTCGAACAGCACATCGCCCTTCTTGACGTGCGCGCCTTCCTCGGCAAACCAGCGTGAAATCTGTCCGGTCGCCATGTCCATGTCGACCTTGGGAAGAATGACTTCGGTCGGCATGGGTCAGCGGACCCCTTTCACGAGGCCGCGCGCGGCAGTGATGATGTCGGGAATTTGCGGCACCGTCGCTTTCTCGAGTTCCGGATTGTAGGGGATCGGCGTCTCGGCGCCGCCCAGCCGCACGATCGGCGCATCGAGATAGTCGAACGCCTCGCTCTCGGCGATCATGGCGCTGACCTCGGCGCCAATGCCCAGCGTCTTGACCGCTTCGTAGACGCACATCAACCTCGACGTCTTCTTGACGCTGTCGATGACGGTCTGCTTGTCCATCGGCCTGATGGTTCTGAGATCGACGACTTCGACGTCGATGCCTTCGCTCTCCAGCGCGGCAGCGGCGTCGAGCGCCTTCTGCACCATGATCGAGGTGGCGACGATGGTGAGATCCCGGCCCTCGCGGCGGATATCGGCCTTGCCGATCGGCACGGTGTAATAGCCTTCGGGCACCGGGCCTTTCATCTTGTAGAGCAGCTTGTGCTCGAAGATCATCACCGGATCGGGATCGGCGACCGCCGCCAAAAGCATGCCCTTGGCATCATAGGGCGTCGCCGGCTGGATGACTTTCAGGCCCGGCACATGGCCGAGCCAGGCTTCCAGGCTCTGGCTGTGCTGGGCCGCCGCACCGGTGCCGGAACCGGCGGGAAAGCGCATCACCACGGGAACCGAAACCTCGCCGCCCAGCATGAAGCGCATCTTGGCCGCCTGGTTGACGATCTGCTCCATGGCCAGCGTGGCGAAATCGGAAAACTGGAATTCGAAGATCGGCCGCATGCCGGTAAGCGCGGCACCCACAGCGACGCCTGCACCGCCCAACTCCGAAATCGGCGTGTCGATTACCCGCTCGGTGCCGAAACGCTCGACCAGATCGCCGGTCACCTGGAAGGCGCCGCCATAGAC
Organism: Mesorhizobium loti; assembly: GCF_003148495.1. GTDB lineage: Bacteria > Pseudomonadota > Alphaproteobacteria > Rhizobiales > Rhizobiaceae > Mesorhizobium > Mesorhizobium loti. The sequence goes on along the minus strand of NZ_QGGH01000003.1, from coordinate 699,551 downwards.
GCCGATATCCTCGCCCATCAGGAAGACGCGTTCGTCCATGTCCATGGCGATCGCCATGGCCTCCTGGATCGCCTGGGCGTAGCTCAGTTCACGCACCATCGCGTCCATCACGCCTGCTCCGTATAGACATAATTGCCCGTGTCGCGAACGTCAGGCGACGGGCTCGCCTTGGCGAACTCGATGCCGTCGGCGATCTCTTGCGCCACGGCGTCGCGAATGGCCTCGATGCCCTTGTTGTCGATGAAGCCGAATTCCCTGAGCTCGCTTTCAAACAGGGTGATCGGGTCGCGATTCGACATCCAGTCCTCGATCTCCTCCTTGGTGCGATAGCGGTTGCGGTCGCTCTTGGAATGGCCCCTATGGCGATAGGTCTTGGATTCGATCAGCGTCGGCCCCTCGCCCGCGCGGGCTCGGGCGACAGCCTGATGCGACGCCTCGGCCACCTCGGAGAAGATGTTGCCGTTGACGATGACGCCCGGCATCGAATAGGCGGCGGCGCGTTCGGCGATATTCTTGACGGCGGTCGAGCGGGCCGTCGATGTCGACATGCCGTAGCCGTTGTTCTCGCAGACGAAGATCACCGGCAGCTTCCAGATCGCGGCCATGTTCAGCGCCTCGTGGAAGGCGCCTTCATTGTTGGCGCCATCACCGAAGAACGAGACCACAACCTTGCCGGTCTTCATCATCTTGGAGGACAGTGCCGCCCCGACGGCGATCGGGATGCCGCCGCCGACGATGCCGTTGGCGCCGAGATTGCCCTTGCCGACATCGGCGATATGCATCGAGCCGCCACGGCCCTTACAGTAACCGGTGGTCTTGCCGAAGAACTCAGCGAACATGCGCTTGACCTCGGCGCCCTTGGCGATGCAGTGGCCATGGCCGCGATGCGTCGAGGTGATCTGGTCATCCTCGGCAAGCGGCATGCAGATGCCCATGGCGCTGGCTTCCTGGCCGATCGACAGGTGCATGGTGCCGTGGATGAGGCCGCGCGTGTAGCACTCCTCCGCGCCCTCTTCGAAGCGGCGGATGAGGTACATCTTGTAGAGCACCTGCCTGAGCTGCTCGGCGCTGTACTGGCGGTAGACGAAGGGCAGATTGGCGCGACTATCAGTGACGGCTTTGCTGGCTCCGGCCATGATCACGCTCCCACGGACCCGTAGACGAGCTTGTCCTGGCGCGCGCGCAGTTCGGCGATCTTGGAGCCCGCTGCGGGAGCGGCATTCGCATAGGTGATGAGCTCGCCCTTCTTGATCGGCGCGGTGACCGAGCCGCCCTGCAGCAGGCCGCAGGGAATGGCCTTGGCGGCGCGCGCCTCCGGCGTCGTCATGATCCAGGCGCGGTAGCAATATTCGCCGATCGCATCGAGCTTCTCGCCAGGCTTCATGTCTTTCTTGGCCACCGCGCAGACCTCGGCCACCGGTTTGGCCAGCGGCACCATGTCGGCCTTGCCGTAGAGCACGACGCGGGCGCAGGTCAGCGGCACCTCCAGTGAGGTCAGATGATAGGGACGGTGGAAGGTGAAGTACGGGCCTTTGCCCATCTTCAGATCTTCCATGCGCTCAGAGATGCGCGGATGCGACATGTCGGCGACGACGAAGACGCCGGGCGCGACACCCTTGCCGATCGAATAGTCGACAACGCCAACCTTCGACAGCACGCCGCCATCCTTCTGCGGCACCAGGACCTTGGACAACTCGCCAAGCGTCGCCGCCGGGCCGTGCATGCCGGCCTTGTCGGGAACCAGCCCGGTGGCATTGGCGATCGCCGCCATCTCGACCATGGTCTTGGAGCCATCGACGAATTCGACCAGCATGCGCACATTCATGTGCCGGCGCTTGGCTTCCTCCTCATAGCCGGGGGGAATGGCGTCGATGTTGAGCGGATTGTTCTTGCCCTTGCCGGCAGCAACGATCGGGTGCCCCATGGCCGAGACGAACTCGATCAGCTCCATGCAGGAAGACGGCTCATCGCCGGCGCCCAGCGAATAGGTGACGCCGAGCCGGTCGGCCTCGCTCTTCAGATAGGCGCCGATGGTGACATCGGCCTCGACATTCATCATCACCAGGTGCTTGCCATGTTCCATGGCGCGCAGCCCGATCTCGGCGCCGACGGCGGGAACACCGGTGGCGTCGATGACGACGTCGATCAGATCATTGTTGATGACCAGGCTGGCATCATTGGTGACCGCCACCTTGCCAGCCTCTATCGCCGCCGTCATCGCCGACGCGTTCGAGACTTCGCGCGCATGCCCGGTTTCCTGGAAGGCGATATCGACCGCCTTGCTGGCCGCAGGCAGGTTCAGTTCGGAAATGGCGCCGATCTCGATGCCTGACATATGGGCGACGCGGGTGACGATGTCGGTTCCCATCTCGCCGGAGCCGATCAGGCCGATGCGGATAGGCTTGCCCGACTTGGCGCGTTCCTCGAGATCGCGGGCAAGACCCGTCAACGAAACATTGGAAGCCATACCGCTTATTCCTCCCACATTGCAGGCTTGTTCAATTGCTTGACGGGTATTGAACATCTGTATTTCTGTCAAGACTAATGTCCAAATCCGTGCGCATTTAGGGCACTTTCCCGGCAGCCCGGGCGGGGGCGAAAAAGCGCTGGGCAAAGCCTGATGTCGCGCAGTCAAGCGGTTCACCGCAGGCCCGGATGAACCCCATAGAAGTCAGGCGATTTGACGCCGCTTCTCCCGGCACAAGGCAGCCGGGGTTGTTCGCTGGACTGTCAGTGCGTAAAAGGCGCATAGAGGCATCGGTTAGGGGCTTTCCGATGAACGTTCAACAATGGGTGCGGCCCGCCGCGCTGCCGGGCGATGGCCCGGCGCATGCGATCGCCGGCATCTTCGCCGCGGAACTGCAAATACCGACGGTTCAGCTCGACGACAACTTCTTCGATCTCGGCGGCGACTCGCTGACGGCCGAGACTTTGGTACTAGCCGTGCAGAAGCGGTTCGGCGTCAAGTTGCAGACCTCTGTCCTGCTCGGGGCGCAGACACCGCGCGAGTTCGGCCGGCTGATCGCAGCGCTGGTGCCGGTCCATCCTGCCCGTCAACTGATCGTGCCGGTGTCGGGCAATGTCGGCCATGAGCCGATCGCCATGATCCATGGCATTTCCGGCTCGGCCCTGTTCGCCAATCGTTTCGGCAAGCGACTGAAGCAGAAATACGCCGTCATGGCCGTGCGCGGCATGGGGCTCGAGCCCGGCGAGACGCCCTATTCCAGCATGGCCGAATTCAGCTCCAACTACTTTGAAGCACTCACTTCGGTGACCGGCCAGCATCCCGACATCATTGGCGGCATATGCGCAGGTGGCCTGCTGGCGATCGAGGTCGGCCGGCTGAGCCATGAAGCGACCGGCAAGCGGCCGGCGCTCGTGCTCATCGATCCGCCCTCGCCCGGCTCGGCCTGGCTGAAACCGATGCCGGACGATCGCATGACCGAGAGCAGGCGTCGCCAGATCGCCCGCAAGGTGACCTACTGGCGCCTGTTGCGCGATGGGCTCAGCGCGTTAGGCCTGGGACAGACGCGCCTTGGGCGACATCTGCGCAGGAAGGCGTTCAAGAGCGCGCTCTTGCAGGCAGCGGCCGGATTCGTGCCCTCGTCCTATCCCTGCGATATCCTCATTCTCGCCAGTTCCGAATGGGGCGCCACGACAGTGGCGCAATACAAGGGCTGGGCATCCGACATGGCCACTATGAAAACGGTCGTCATGCCTGGCGCGCATGAGAAGTTCCGTGCGGCCAACATGGATGCGATCGACGCTGAGATCATCGCTTTCCTCGCCGCAAGAGACACGGCAGCGCGCGACGTCCAGCACCAGCAATGAGTTTTGGCCAGCGAGAAGTCGCGTCCATCGCACCGGAGAAGCTGGTGCCGTGGGTAACGGGTGTTATTCCGCCACACCGACGGGAAAATCATGGAAATGGACGACCACCCCGTCCGCATCGATCAAGATCACGGCATAGGCGGGAGGCTCGTGGCCAAGGCTCCAGCTGTTCGAAAAATCGAGCGCGGTCTGATGGTTGGTGCTGCGCAGCGTGCTGACGGGAATGCCGCGCCAACTGCCGGCGATCAGCCGATGGACATGTCCGGCGAAGATATGACGGACATTGCCGTGACACAGCAGGACATCGTGCAACGCATCGGCGTCAGTGAGCATGACCCGGTCAAGTTCGGGGATGTGAATCCTGAACGGCGGATGGTGCATGAACAGGAAGACCGGCCAGTCGCGCGCCTCTTCCAGTCTCTCGCCCAGCCAGCGCAGGCGCGCGTCGCAAAGCCTGCCCTCGACATGGCCGCTGTCCAGCGTGTCGAGCAGGATCAGGCGACCCTCGCTTGTCTCGACAACGCTCTGGACGAAACCGCGCTCGGTGGCAGCTTCCGGGAACATCTCGACAAACAGCGCCCGGTCGTCATGATTGCCGAGCATCAGTCGGCAAGGCGGAACGAACCCCGCCAGTCTTTCCTTCAGCGCAACGTAGGCGGCCCGTTCGCCGTCATTGGTCAAGTCGCCGGAAATCACCACCAATTCGGCATCGGCATGGTTGCGGCTTATGTCGGCAAGGCAGGCGTCCAGCCTGGAGAGCGGATCGGAACCGTACAGAAGACCGCCCGGTGTCATCAGATGCGGATCGGAGACCTGGATGATTTTCATGACCCTACTCGGAATGCCTTCTTGCTGGCGCGGCGCGACATCAGCCGGCAAACGAAACGCCTCGACTCCGCTTTACTGTGCCGTCCAGCCGCCGTCCATCGGCAGGGTCGTGCCGGTGATCTGCTTGGCTGAGTCCGAGCACAGGAACAGCGTCAGCGCCGCAAGCTCGTCGACGGTAACGAATTCCTTGGTCGGCTGTGCGGCGAGCAGCACGTCATGCTTGACCTGTTCCTCGGTCATGCCGCGCGCCTTCATCGTGTCCGGTATCTGCCTTTCGACCAGTGGCGTCCAGACATAGCCTGGCGCGATCGCGTTGACGGTGACGCCGTCGAGCGCCGCTTCCAGCGCCACCGTCTTGGTCAGGCCTGATATGCCGTGCTTGGCCGACACATAGGCGGACTTGAACGGCGAGGCGACCAGCGCATGCGCTGAAGCCGTGTTGATGATGCGGCCCCATTTGCGCGCCTTCATGCCGGGGAGTGCAGCCTTGATGGCGTAGAACGCCGCGAGCAGGTTGATGCGGATGATGGCTTCCCACTTATCGTCCGGAAACTCCTCGATCGGCGCGACATGCTGGATGCCGGCATTGTTGACCAGGATGTCGAGACTGCCGAACGCTGCCTCAGCCTCATGCACCATGGCGCTCACCGCCGCGCCGTCCATCATGTTGGCATCGGAGTAACGGCACTTGACGCCGAAATCCTTCTCGATGCCGGCCCGCTCCTGCTCGATGGCAGCCGCGTCGCCGAGACCGTTGATGGTGACGTTGGCGCCTTCGGCGGCAAAGGCGCGGGCGATGGCCAGGCCAATGCCACTGGTCGAGCCGGTGACGAGCGCGTTCTTTGAAGACAGGAAACCCATGATGATCTCGCAGGAGGTGGGAGGGAATGAACGTGGGGCTTGTGCGCCGCACCATGACACTGCCACGGTCATATGTCGGTGCGATTACAGTGTTGCGACGGCGTCGACGGGCCTGTCAGGCGGCTGACACGGCACTGTCATGGTGCCGTGCAACATAATCCGGAGCGCATTCGCGCAGTCATTCCTGAACCGATGGGGCACCCGCCTTGCAGATCGCCGATGTCGTGAAGCGCGCCTATGCGATGCCGCTGACCAACCCCTCCTTCCCGCCCGGGCCGTACCGTTTCTTCAACCGCGAATATGTCATCATCACCTACCGCACGACGCGCGAGGCGCTCGAGGCTGTCGTGCCGGAGCCGCTGGAAATCGACGAGCCGCTGGTCAAGTACGAATTCATCCGCATGCCGGATTCGACCGGCTTCGGCGACTACACCGAGACCGGCCAGGTCATCCCGGTGCGCTACAAGGGGCAGCACGGCGCCTACGTCCATTCAATGTATCTTGACGACGACGCGCCGATCGCCGGCGGTCGCGAACTGTGGGGCTTTCCCAAGAAGCTCGCCAACCCCAAGATCGTCCATGAAGGCGAGGTGATCGTCGGCACGCTGCACTATGGCAGCGTTTTGTGCGCCACCGGCACGATGGGTTACAAGCACAAGGCCGCCGATCACGGCTCTGTCCTCGCTTCGCTGGCGGCGCCCAATTTCCTGATCAAGATCATCCCGCATGTCGACGGCACGCCGCGTATCTGCGAGCTGGTCCGCTACCACCTCACCGACATCACGCTGAAGGAAGCCTGGACGGCGCCCGCCGCGCTCGATTTACGGCCGCACGTCATGGCCGACGTGGCGCGGTTGCCGGTGCTCGACATCGTGTCATCAGTCCACTTCACCGCCGACCTGACGCTTGGGCTGGGCGAAGTGGTTCACGACTATCTCGCCGACCGCACCTGAGCGCATCAGCCATTCAGACATGATCCCGAAAAGCGGGAACCGGTTTTCGCTAGAGATCGTGCCCAAACAAAAAGTCGGAGACCAAAGCCGTGCTTGAACGCAATCGCAAGAAGGAGGCCACCGCCACCATCGCGGAAATCTCGGCGCAGTATGACCGCATCGCGCTGGTGTTTCAGGGTGGCGGCGCGCTCGGCGCCTATCAGGCCGGTGTCTACCAGGCGCTGGCCGACGCCGGCTGCGAGCCGAGTTGGCTTTCCGGCGTGTCGATCGGCGCCATCAATGCGGCGATCATCGCCGGCAATGAATCAAGCCGGCGCCTGCAGCGGCTCGAGCAATTCTGGCAGACGATTTCGGGCCGCAAGATCTGGGCCTACACGCCCGAAGGCGACATCTATCGCGACATCCGCAACCGCACCAGTTCGTGGATGACCATGGTCATGGGGCAGCCCGGCTTCTTCAAGCCGCGCAACCCCAATCCGTGGATCGAGCAATCGGGCGCCGAGGGCGCCACCAGCTTCTACGACACAGCCGAATTGAAGGAGACGCTGGAAAGCCTGATCGACTTCGACATCTTGAACGACGGCAAGAAGCGGCTGAGCGTCGGCGCGGTCAATGTTCGGACCGGCAACTTCGTCTATTTCGACACCGACAAGGTCCGCATCGAGCCTGAGCACATCATGGCCAGCGGCGCGCTGCCGCCCGCCTTCCCGTCGATCCGCATCGAAGGCGAATATTACTGGGACGGCGGCATCGTCTCCAACACGCCGCTGCAATATCTGCTCGACCAGGAAGAGGACCGTTCTTCGCTGGTCTTCCAGGTCGACCTGTTCAGCGCGCGTGGCGTGCTGCCGCGCAGCATGCCGGACGTGTTGTCCCGCCACAAGGACATCATGTATTCGAGCCGCACGCGGCAGAACACCGACAATTTCAAACGCATCCATGGCCTCAAGATGCGCCTGCTCGATGCGCTGAAACGGGTGCCGAAGGAGTTGCGGACGCCTGCCGAGGAAGCGCTGATCGAGGACTATTCGGACGCCGGCATTGTCAACATCGTGCATCTGATCTACCAGCACAAAGGCTATGAGGGTCACGCCAAGGACTATGAGTTCTCAGGCACCTCGATGCGCGAGCATTGGGATACAGGGCTTGAGGACACGCAGCGCACCTTGCGCCATCGCCAGTGGCTGACCATGCCGACCAATGTCGACGGCGTCGCCATCCACGATCTGCATCGCGAAGATCCGACCTGAGATCTTCGCCGGGGCGTTGGCCGGACGAAGGCCATCGGCAAAACCCACAGCTCACACCGGCCAATGCCTTCAGCGCATAGGAATATGCCTGAAGGCATTGCCTTGAATGACAAGAGGTCAAACACAGCCCGGAACGAGCTAGGCCCCAAACGAAAACGGCGCCGAACCCGGCGCCGTTTCCATGTCCATGCGTGACTGTGCTCAGAGACTGTTTCGAAACTCGCTCTGGCGAGTCATTTGGTAGTGGTTTCGAGAACCGGAGCGCAGCGGACATTGGTCCGTGGGCACCGGAAGCGCAGAAAACGCCACCAAATGGCCGCCAGAGTAGAGTTTCCAAACGGTCTCTCAGAACACCTGGCGGAAGATGATGAACAACACGAAGGCGAGGGTGATCGAGCACGGCAGCGTCAGCACCCAGGCAAGCAGCAAATTGCGCACCGTCGCCCATTGCAGCCCCGAACCGTTCGCCGCCATCGTTCCGGCGACACCCGACGACAGCACATGGGTTGTCGACACCGGCAGCCCCAGCCGGTCGGCCATGCCGATGGTCACCATCGCCACGAGTTCGGCCGCCGCACCCTGGCCATAGGTCAGATGGCTCTTGCCGATCTTCTCGCCGACCGTGACGACAATGCGTTTCCAGCCGACCATCGTGCCGAGGCCGAGCGCCAGCGCAACGGCGACTTTCACCCAGATCGGGATGAACTTCGTCGCGTTGTCGACAGCCTTGTGATAGTCGGTGACCGCTTTCAGGTCGGCGGCCTCCATCGGCAGCAACTGCTTCTTGTCGATCAGCTTCAGCGCCTCGCCGATCAGATAGATGTCGTTGCGCGCGTTGCTGACCAGATCGGTCGGCACGTTGTCGACCGAGGCGTAGGGCTGCAGGCCCGCCGTCGTGTTGTGGATGTAGGTCTGCAGTGCAACCGTCGTCTGATCGCTCCAGGTCCTGGTGCGCACGGCGTCCTGGACAGCTGCCTTGGCATCAGTGACGGTGATACCTGGCTTGGCATATTTCCCCAGCGCCGTTTCGACGCTGACCGACGCCGACTTGTAGGCTTCGAGATAGTTGATGTCGGGGGTGCGGTTCAGCGCATATGCCGTCGGCACGACACCGATCAGGATCAGCATGATCAGGCCCATGCCTTTCTGTCCGTCATTGGAGCCGTGCGCAAAGCTGACGCCGGTGCAGGTGAAGATCAGCAGGGCGCGGATCCACCAGGGCGGCGGGGCGTTGCCTTTCGGGGCTTCGTAAAGCGCCGGATTGCGGATGAGAAGCTTCATTGCATAGAGCAGGATCGCGGCGGCGAAAAAGCCGATGATCGGCGACACCAGCAAGGTCACGCCGACATTGGTCGCCTGCGACCAGTCGACGCCGCTGGTGGCGCTGCCGGCTGGCGCCATGAACTGGTTGGCGAGACCCACGCCGATGATCGAGCCGACCATCGTGTGCGAGCTCGACGCCGGCAGGCCGAGGAACCAGGTGCCGAGATTCCACAAGATCGCGGCAACGAGCAGCGCGAACACCATAGCAAAGCCGGAGGAGGAGCCGACCTGCAGGATCAGCTCCACCGGCAGCAGCGACAGGATGCCGAAGGCGACCGCGCCACTCGAGGTGAGCACCCCGAGGAAATTGAAGGCGCCCGACCACATGACGGCGAATTCGGCCGGCATCGATCGTGTGTAGATCACCGTCGCCACCGCATTGGCGGTGTCATGGAAGCCGTTGACGAACTCGAAGCCGAGCGCGATCAGCAAAGCGATGCCAAGCAGTATCCACGGCACGGTCTTGGCCACCGCAAGGTCCTGGCTGAGCGCGTAGCCGACATAGACAATGCCGACGAGCACCAGCACGCCGAAGGCCGGCAGGAACCACTTCGCGCTGCCCGATTGATCCAGCGGATGATCCGGTCTCGGAATGCCCGCCTCGCTAGAAACTATATCCACCATGTCCCACTCCTATTGCATCGCAGCAAAGAACTGAGAAAAGACGCTATGTCCGCACGATGAACCCTGTATGACGCCGGCGAACACGGCGGATGTGCCGTGCGGCTACCATCGGATATGCATGCCATCGAAAGTTCGGAAGGAGCCGCTACCCTCAAGTGTTGCGTCGTCGATGACCGTGCGCAGGCCCCGCGCGCTGTCCTCGACCGCCAGGACCGCCTGTTCGCCACCCATATCCGTCTTCATCCAGCCCGGATGCAGCGACAGCACAGTTATCCTGTCGACGCGCAAATCCTGCGCGAGCTGGGCGCCCACCATGTTGAGCGCAGCCTTTGAGCAGCGGTAGGCATAATCGTCATCGTAGTCGTCGAGCAGCCCCTCCGCCATCGAACCGGCGCGGCTACCGATGTTGGCGATGATCCGCATGCGCCCCTCAACCAGGTTCGGACGCAGTGCCCTCGCCAGCAACAGTGGGCCGAGCGTGTTCGTCCGCATAACCTTTAGGAATTCGTCCGGGGCGAAATCGTGCAGGCCACTGATTTCGCTGCGGATGGCGGCGTTGTTGACAAGCACATCCAGCGGCCTGCCGGCGAGACGCGTGGCAAGGTCGAAGATGGAAGTCGGATCGGCGACATCGAGTGGCTGGAACTCGGTTCTGCCTGCGAACCCTTGGGTCGGAGGGGTGCGCCCGCAAGCGATCACGCGCCAGTCATCCTGGGCGTATTGCCGTGCCAGTTCGCGGCCGAGGCCGCGGCCAGCGCCGGTTATGAGGACCGTGCGGTCGCCTTGCTCGTCTCCGGTCAACTCAGGCGCTCTTCGCGACGGGCGCGGTCTCCTGCCGGGCGATCATGGCGTAGACGCCGCCGGAATATTTGATGTGGCGTTGCTGTGTGGCGAAATCGACATGGGTGATGCCGAAGGGCGTGGTATAGCCATAGGCCCACTCGAAATTATCGGTCAGCGTCCAGGCGAAATAACCGCGCACCGGCACACCCTCGGCCGCCGCCTTGGCCACCTGCTCGAGGTGATCGACGTAGTACGCAGCGCGCAGATCGTCCCAGACACACCCGTCTTCGCCAACAGTCTCCGGCATCGTGGCGACGCCGTTCTCGGAAATGTAGATCGCCGGCGGTGAGTAGCGGTCATTCACATAGTGCAGGATATCATACATGCAGCGAGGCCAGATCTCGTAGTCGACCGCGGAATAGATGCCTTCTGGCTGCACCCGCCGATAACTGAGCGGCGCCAGTTCATCACCCGCCGCGATCACCGAGCGGCGGTAGATATTGATGCCCAGATAATCTACCGGCGCGGCGATGATCTCGTTGTCTTGCGCCTGGATCGGCGGCAGCAGATCGCCGTAGAGCGCCAGCATGTCCTGCGGGTATGCGCCCTTGAAGACGGCATCGAGAAACCAGCGGTTCTGGGCGCCATCGAAGCGCCGTGCCGCCGCGACATCGCGTGGATCGTCGGTGGCGGCCTCCGAGACATTGAGATCGAACACGATGCCGACGCAAGCGTCCGCCACCTCGGCTCGGATGGCTGGAACAGCCAGGCCATGTCCCAGCAAGGCATGATGGCTGGCGGTCACGCCGCCTTTCACGCCGTCCCGCAATCCCGGCGCATCCTCACCGGTCGCGTGTCCCGACCAACAGAACGTCCAAGGCTCGTTGAGCGTCGTCCATCTCTTGACGCGATCACCGTAGCTGCGGGCGGCAAGCCGGGCATAGTCGGCAAAGGCGATGGCCGTTTCGCGGCTGTACCAGCCGCCACGGTCTTGCAGCGCCTGCGGAAGATCCCAGTGATAGAGCGTTGCATAGGGCTCGATACCGGCTTCAAGCAGGTCGTCGATCAGCCGGTCGTAGAAGGCGATACCCCTGGCATTGGCCTGACCACGACCTTCGGGAAGAAGCCGTGTCCATGCGAGGGAAAAGCGATAGGCACCAAGGCCAAGCGCCTTGAGCACGGCGATATCCTCCTTCCAGCGATGATAGTGGTCACAGGCGACATCGCCGCTCGAACCGTCCACGATCACGCCGGGAACGCGGCAGAACCGGTCCCAGATGCTTTCGCCTTTGCCATCCGCGTCAGGCGCGCCCTCTATCTGATAGGCTGCGGTCGCGGCGCCGAACACGAAGCCGTGCGGAAAGACCAGTCCGGAGGCGCGGGCTTCGAGGGTCCGGCGCGCGTTATCGATGCTTGATGTCATATTTTCTCTCGATGGTGCTGACGAGGCTTGCCGCGGCGAGCGTCAGGAAAATGTAGAAGATGGCGGCTGAGTTGTAGGGTGCGAACGGCAGGAAACTTGCCGACTGGAATTCCCGCATACGCTGCGTGATGTCGCGGATCGACAGGATCGACAGCAGCGACGTGTCCTTGAGGATTGCGATCAGTTCGTTGCCGAGCGGCGGGATGATGATGCGGAAAGCCTGCGGCAACACGACCAGCCGGGCGGTACGCCAGCCGTTCAGGCCAAGGCTGTGCGCGGCCTCGATCTGGCCGGCGGGGATTGCATTGATGCCGGAACGGAATATCTCGGCCAGATAGGCCGAATAGGCGAGCGCCATGGCGGCGATGCCGCGCACCAGGTTCGGTGGATCGACCACGCCTTGGGTCGCATCCTTGAGCGCTCCGGCGAGCGGCAGGCCGACATAGAGCACGATAACCAGCATCGGGATGCCGCGGATCGTATCGACGACGAACTCCGACCCGATCGAGAGCGGATGCCTGCGGTGGATATGACCGCCGAAGGTCAGCAGGCCAAGCACGATCGCCAGCGCGGCGAGCGTGATGCCGAACGCCCTGTCGCGATCGTTCAACGCCTCCGTCTGCCACAGCACCGGCAAGCTGGCCGGCGCTGTTGCCGCCGGGACAAGCGCTGCGCTGACGCCGGGGATCTTGCCGATCGCATCGATCGCTTCCGGCACGCCGCGAAAGGTGCGCAGCGGCACCTCGCTGTCGGGGCCGCCGGGAAATTGCCCGTAGCGGACGGCGTCAAGTATGCCGGACGGCGTGCCGGGCGTGACCGCGACCTTCCCGGCGAGAGAACCCGCGAGCACGAAGCTTTCGCGCGGCTGAAGCAGGAACCACGTGGCGGCGCAGATCATGAGGATGGTTGCCACGATGCAGATCAGGTCCGCCCGCCAGCTGTATTTGAGCTTGAGGAGCCCAACCCAGAGCAACCCCATCATTGCCGCCAGCATGTAGGCCGCGACGGCCGCGCGGATCGTCGTGGCAACACCCGCCGCGAATGCGATATGCGCGAAAAGCAGGATGAAGACCAACCCGGCGCCGTTCACCACCGCCAGCACGAGGCGGGAAAAACGACACGTCGCCTTACCGGTCCCGTTGCGGGCGACGATGAAGAACGCACCGAGGATCACGACCGTCAGGCCGAGATAGGCTCGCAACAGGAGCGTGGCCTGGCCGCTCACCATGAGGTCGGCGGCATCCGTCAATCGCCGCGGCGTAACGCCCTGAACCACCAGATCAGAGGAGAACGGATCGACAGCGTTCGCCACGACCGATGCCATAAAGGGATAGACCAGGCCGGTTGTCGCAAGCAGCACGGCGGCGGCAAGATTGATCCCGGCGGCAATCGTCGCAAGATGAGGCGATCTGGACGAAGCGCGCGAGAACACGAACACGGCAAGGCCGGCGGAAAAGGCGACAGCCAGCGTCAGGAAGCCGGGCACGAAGGCCGACGAGCCGTTCTCCACGCCGAGGATGGCGCGAAGCGAGCGCTGGTAGTTTGCCGACGAAGCAAAGAGATAGACGATGAACGGCAATGCCGCGACGATGATCAGATTGCTCGGCCGCAGGCGCATCAGAAACTGCATCCGGTCCCGTCCTCCCCAACGACAACTCCGGCGCCAGGCGCCGGAGCCTTTCAAGCAGCTATTTAGCGCCCCAGTATCTGGCGATCAGCACGTCGAGGCTGCCGTCGGCTTTGATCGCCTTCAGCCCTTCATTGAAGGCGGCGACATTCTCGTCGCCCTTGCGGAAGACCAGCCCCAGCGGATCGGACTGGAGATCCCGGATCGGCACGACCAGCTCACCCGCAAATTCCTTTTCATACGCGGTGGCATTGGCGCCGTTGATCACAACGCCGTCCACGTCCTTGTTCTTCAGCGCGATGACGGAGGCCGCGAAACTGTCATACGCGACCACATTGTCCTTGCCGACGATGCTTTCGGCGACCTGTGCGTCGGTGGTGTTGGCCTGCGCCGAGAGCTTCTTGCCTTTTGCCTTGAAGTCATCGAGGGACAAGCCCTCGTCTTCCACGCGCATGAGGACAGCCTGGCTGTTGACAATGTAGGGGTCCGAGAAATCCATGGCCTTCTTGCGTTCATCGGTGATGGACACGCCGGAGGCGACCAGGTCGAAACTGCCTTGGTCGAGAGCCGCGAAGATGCCGTCCCAGCCGGTGGTGACGAATTCAGCCTTGCAGTTGATCTTGCCGCAGACCGCCTTGATCACATCGACGTCGAAGCCGACGATCTGGCCGGTCGCCGTGTCGACGCTTTCCATCGGCGGCGAGGTGGTGTCGGAACCCACCTTCAGCAGCTTGCCGCCAAGGTCGGCGGCGCTGGCAGCACCGGCCGTCAACAGCGCCAGCGCAAGTCCGATCAAGATCTTCTTCATGCTCTTCCTCCCATTTTGATGATTAGCGGCGGTTTCGCCCGCCGAGATTGTCCGGCTGCCGGCCGATGAGCTCGGGCCTCGAGACCATGGCGAGCTTGGCCGGGTCCTCGCCCGCCATGCGCCGCAGCAGGAACTCGCCCAGCTTGCGGCCGAGAAGTTCGATTGGCTGGTAGAACGTCGTGATCGGCGGAGTGAAGTAGGCGCTGACGTTGATGTCGTCATAGGCGATGACGTCGACATCCACCCCGACGCGCCGGTCAAGGCTGCCCAGCGCCGACAGGACGCCCAGGGTGGTGGATTCGTTGATGCACACCAGGGCCGTGGGCGGACTGGGCAAGCCAAGAAGCCTGAGCGCGCTGTCACGGCCGAAGCGGGTGGACAGATCGCCGCCAGCCACAAGGTCCGTCGAGGCGGCAAGCCCCGCCTCGTTAAAGGCGCGCGAAAATCCGTCAATCCTGTCGAGGGCGTAGGAAAGACGGCGATCGGCGTTGATCAGGGCGATACGTCTATGTCCGCCCGCGATCAGCCGCGCCGTGGCGGTGAACGCCGCCCACTCATTGTCGACATCGACATGGGCGTAGATGAGGGGCTTGCGACACCGGCCGAGCGACACGAATGGGAAATCGCTTTCGACCAGCATATCGATACGAGGATCGTCGGCCTGCACGCCGGAAAAGATCAGCCCGTCGGCCGCGCTCTGATCGACGATGCGGCGGGCTGTGTCGAAGGCGTCGCCGAAATCCCGGAAGCCGTGTACGGAGAGTTGATAGTCGCTGCCTTCCAGGGCCTGGCTTATGCCGCTGAGGATCTGCGTGTATTCGACGCCGTCCCATTCATAGCCGGCCGCGGACGTTATCGGCATCAGCACCGCCGCCCGATAGGTCTTGCCCGTCCTCAGCGCCATGCCTCGCGCATTCGCCTGATAGCCCAGTTCCCGCGCCGCGGCGACGATAGCGTCCCTTGTGGGCTGCGCGACGACCGGCGATCCCCGCAGGGCCTTGGAAATGGTGGCGATCGAATAACCGGTATGGGCCGCCAACGTCTTGATCGTCGGCGAAAGTTCTCGGCGGTCAGATTTTTCGGTCTCTGCCATGGACGATTCCATCCTGATGTCGGGATTCGTATCATCGCATAAAAACGTTTTCAACCAAAATAAAAACGTTTTTATTTACTTTCAAAACGGCAGAGGTGGTGACGTGCGAGGCCGCACATCACCACTCTTTTTAACAGGCCGGATTAACAGGCTAGACATCGCCGGGCGCGCGGGAGCCCAAGGGCACCACGCTTCGGCAACTCCGGTCGGTCGTTCCGCTTTCTGGTCTCAGCGCGCCGGTGGCGCGTACATCAGGCCGCCGGCGTTCCACAGCGCATTGATGCCGCGCGCTATTTTCAGCTGGCTGGACTGACCGAGATTGCGCTCGAACATCTCGCCATAGTTGCCGACCTTGGCGACGATGTTGTAGGCGAAGGCAGGCTCGAGCCCAAGCTGCTGGCCATTGTCACCGTCGACGCCGAGGAAGCGGCGGATCGTCGGATTCTGTGACTTCAGCGAGGCTTCCGCATTGGCCTGGGTGATGCCTTCCTCTTCCGCCTCGATCAGCGAGAACAACGTCCAGCGCACGATGTCGAACCACTTATCGTCGCCCTTGCGAACGGCCGGGCCGAGCGGTTCCTTCGAAATGATCTCGGGCAGCACGGTGAAGGCGGCGGGGTCGGTCAGCTTCAGGCGCTGCGCATAAAGCGCCGATGCGTCCGTGGTGTAGACGTCGCAGCGGCCGCTATCGAACGCCTTGATGATGCTGTCGGCAGAATCGATGACGACCGCCTCGTACTTCATCTTGTTGGCCGTGAAATAGTCGGCGACATTCTGCTCCGTGGTCGTGCCCTGCTCCGCGCAGACCGTGGCTCCCGACAACTTGAGCGCGCTGTCGACGCCGAGGTCCTTGCGCACCATGAAGCCCTGGCCGTCATAATAGGCGGTGCCGGCGAAGTGGATGCCCATGCCGGTGTCACGCGACAGCGTCCACGTCGACTGCCGCGACAGGATATCGACGGTGCCGGCCTGCAGGGCGGTGAAGCGTTCCTTGGTCGACAGCGCCACATAGCTCACCTTGTCGGGGTCGCCGAAAACGGCGGCCGAGACAGCGCGGCAGAAATCGATGTCGAAGCCGCCCCATTTCCCTTGGTCGTCGGGTGACGAAAAACCGGCAACGCCCTGGCTGACGCCGCACAGGATCGAACCCCTCTGCTTGACGATGTCGAATGTGTCCGCTTTCGCCGGAACGGCCAGCGTGGCCGATGCAAGCACGAGCGCGGTGATGACTGCATGTCTCATGATTTGTTTCCTCCCTTGATGAGGCAAAAGCCTCTCCTGCCGCCGGCACGTGGAGCGCCGGAAGTTCGTGAAAATCGCTGTCGTGAATCCGTCCGCGCGCCGCCTGGGCTTGCGGGATCTGCCCTAAGTCCCTTCCGCCAGAACCGCCGCCAGCGTCTCGTCGAGAACGCCGACCAGATGATCGGCATTGGCCCGGCTGAAGATCATCGGCGGGCGCATCTTCAGCACATTGTCGTGCGGCCCTTCGGTGCCGATCAGCACGCCGCGTGCCCTGACCCCGTCGTTGACGCGTCGGGCAAGAGCGGTCGCCGGCGCCTTGCTGTTGCGGTCCTCGACCAATTCGATGCCGAGGAAGAGCCCTTGGCCGCGCACATCGCCGATACTGTCGTAGCGGGCCTGCAAGGCCTTGAACCCCGCCATGAGGTAGTCGCCGATCTCCATCGCGTTGCGCCTGAGGTTGTCCCGCTCGATGACGTCGAGCACCGCAAGCCCGGCCGCGCAGGATACCGGATTGCCGCCGAAAGTGTTGAAATACTCCATGCCGTTGTTGAACGAGGCGGCGATCTCGGTGGTCGTCACCAAGGCCGCCATCGGATGGCCGTTGCCGATCGGCTTGCCCATGGTGACGATGTCGGGCGTCACCCCTTGCGTCTCGAAAGCCCACCAATGGCTGCCGACGCGGCCAAAGCCGACCTGCACCTCGTCGGCGGCGCAGATGCCGCCGGCGGCGCGCACCATCGCGTAGACTTCCGCGAGATAGCCGTCCGGCAGGAACACCTGGCCGGCAACGCTGGGGATCGATTCCGCCAGGAACAGGCCAGGCGCGCGACCCTCTCTGGCCATATCGGCGATCTGTTCGGCGACGCTTTCGGCAAAGCGCTTTGCATGCTCGTCAACAGGCCAGTCGGCCGGGGCATGGTAGCTGTCGGGAACACTCGCCTCGAACACATGCGGCGGGCGCCCCTTGCCGCCCTTGCGCTTGTATTTGTAGGGGCTGAGGTCGATCAGTTCCTGCGTCGTGCCGTGATAGCCCCAGTCGAGCACGATCGCCTCGCTGCGGCCGGTGTGGATCCGCGCCATGCGCAGCATCAGGCTGTTGGCCTCGCTGCCCGAACAGGCGAAGGACGCCACCGACAGGCCGGCAGGCAGCGTCGCGGTCAGCCGTTCCGCGTAAGTGACGATGGCGTCGTGCAGATAGCGCGTGTTGGTGTTGAGTTTCGCCGCCTGCCTGGCGATCGCCTCGACCACATCGGGATGGGCATGGCCGAGGTGGCAGACATTGTTGAAGCAATCGAGATAGGCGCGGCCGGTGTCGTCGATCAGCCAGACGCCTTCGCCGCGCACGAACTTGATCGGCTCGGAATAGGAGATCGAGAGATTGGGCAGCAGCGACGCCTTGCGCGCGGCAACGATCTGCGGACGGGAACGACCGCTTTGCTGGAAGGTTTCGGGCGGAATGCCGGCCAGGTCGGCGGCGTCCGGAAACAGCTCTTGCCAGACTGAGAGATAGCGTTCTTCGCCGACACCGAGAATGTCGCGTGCGGTGAGACTTGTGTCCGTCGATATCTGGAAATGCAGATGCGGCGCCCAGCCGCCATTTTCTGCTGGCGATCCCATCTCGCCGACAAGCGCGCCGGCTTGCAGATGCTCGCCGACCTTCAGACGCCGACCTGCCTCATGCGCCATATGCCCCCACAGGGTGATGAAGGGCGGGCACCCCGGCGGGGCATGCTCCAGCGCCACCAGGCAGCCATAGCCGAGCGGATCCTCCTCGATCTCGACGCTTCTGACGGTGGCGGCTAGGGGCGTGTAGAGCCGCGTGCCCGCCGGCATGAAAAGATCGAGGCCCAGATGATTGGCGCGGCGGGCGCCTTCGACGAACCGAGAGTGGAAGATGTCGCTGGTGTAGACCGTGCGCGCCTCGCCCCACGGGCCGATGCCGAGTGCAATGCCATGCTCGGCGCAATAGGCGTCCCACCATGCGCTCGCCTTGTCGGGTTGCTGCGCGGCCGATGTCACCGTCATCGGATTTTGCGGATCGCCATAAGGCACCAGCGCCTTGGCAAGCGTCGCCGGGTGGCGGTCGAGGATGGGCACAAGCTGCGCGCGGTTCGCCGCGATCCAGCTCGTGACAGCGCGAGCTCCGGGCGCGGCCTCAAAGCCGCAGGCGTGGCGCAGGATCGCCGTCGCGAAGCGCCGGTTCATCGCTCCCAGGCGTCGCAGCAGGCGCCAGGCCGGCGCTTCCGAGATGGACAGATAGGGATTGTCGGTGGTCCGTTCCTTGCGCGCCGCCGACAGCGTCACCGAGGTGACGAGACGCATAACAATGAGATCGAAGAGCAGATCGAGCTCCTCTTCGCGCAGCGGATATTCGGCATGGAACCCGGCTGCAAGACGGGCGGCGGCGGCGATCGGATCCTCGGCATCGAGGATGGCATAGGCACAGGCGACCGCTACCTCGGCGATCAGCACGCTGTGCAAGGCATCGCCGAAATCGATCAGCCCGGCGACGCGCTCGGGCCGCTCCGGATCGACCAGCACATTCCAGTCATTGGCGTCGTTGTGGATCACCTGCGCCCGCAGCACCGGCAGCCGGGGCGCGATCGCGGCATCGAAATGATCGAGGAACCGCTCCAGCAACAAGCGATCCTGGTCGTCGTCGATATGGTGAAGGCGTTGCCGCGCGGCACCGGCCCGGCGAATGTCCCAGTCGAACGTGCGCAGCGCACCGGGGTGGATGAAGCCTTGCAGGGCGCGGTCCAACCGGCCGAGCGCGCCACCGAGGCTTTCAAGCAACGCAGGAGTGGATGGGCTCTCGGCCAGCGGCCGGCCGGCAAGCCACGACACCAGCCGCACGGCATGGTCTTCGCCGCCGGCGCCGGTGGCGTGAGCGAGCGATATTCCCCGCACCGTCGTCCTGAGACGCGGTACGGCGAGATCAGGGCTGTTGCGCTCCAGGTGCTCGAACAGCGCCGTCTGGAATTCGCTCTCACCGAGCGGCTCGCTGGCGTTGACGATCTTGAGGATCCACAGCGACCGGTCGGGCGCGGTCAGCTTGAAATTCTGGTCGCGCTCACTGTCCAGCGGCGTGACGCTGCCGGCAATGCCGAAATGCCGCGCGGCGATATCGATGGCCTCGCTTTGCGAGAACTGAGGCGCTGGGTGGGAAACATTGGTCATCGGCAATCCGCATCTGCTTTCGCAAAGCTTGGCATGGGCTTAAAAATGGGGCATCCGGCAAAGCGTCGATTGCGCCGGCACAATGACTGCATTGGCCGGCACATTAACGGAAGCGGATGGGAGCGTGGTGTGATGAGGGAACTGGACGCCAAGGACAGGGACATTCTCGGCATCCTGTCGAAGGAGGCCCGCATCCCGCTGAAGACGCTTGCGGGACGCATCGGCCTGTCGCGCAGCGCGACGAGCGAGCGGGTGGCCTCGCTGGAAAACAGCGGCGTCATCCGTGGCTACCGCGCCGATATCGGTCAGATGGACAAGGGGCTGATCTGCGCCTTCCTGCTTGTCACGCTGATACGCACGCCGTCGATCGGTATCCTCGACCAGCTGGCGCGCTATCCGGAAGTCCGGCGGGTGTCATCGGTCAGCGGCCAGCTCGATCTCATCGTCGAGATCGAGGTGCCGTCCATCGACAGGCTGAACACGCTGCGCGATCTGATCGCCAGTCATGGCGGTGTCGAGGACCTGACAACCGCGATCGTCCTGCGCCGCGACATCGAGCGCGCCGTGGATTGAGCCCCTCGATCAGCCGTGCCTATCTGGCAATCTCGAGCAAGGACGATACCAGCAGCTCTCGCTCGTCTTTCGACAGGACGTCCGAATCGAAGAGGTTCATGCTGCGCAATCCCTCGATGGCGAGGTAGCAGACCAGCAGCGATTTGAGGTCCGGCGTCTCGCCCTTCAGCCGCTCGAAAAGCTGCCGCTTGAATGTCTTTATCGGCGTCATGAAATCGGGATCCTCGGCGATCGCCGAGAAGATCCAGGACGCGGACGGCTGCTTGTCCTCGCAATCATTGGCCGACAGCCTGATGTAGACGGCCAGCGGATTTTCGTCCTTGTCATTCGTGCGGGCGGAGTCCAGCGCGTGCTCGAATTCACGCAGATAGCCTTCGACCAGACCTTGCATCAATTTGGCCTTGGTCGGGAAATTGTAGAGCAGCCCGCCCTTCGATACACCGGCGCGGCTGGCGACCGCTTCCAGCGACAGGCTGCCGGGCCCGGATTCCCGTGCGACATCGGCCGCCGCAGCGAGAATTTTCTCGCGCGAGTTCGTTCGTTGGGCTCTCATGGCGCCTCCCTTCGCAAGCTTAGGCCCAATTGACAAGACCGTCCAGACGGTACAGTAAGACCGCCACTATTTGAAATCGGGACCCGCAGTCGATATGTGTCCCGATGTCCGCGCTTCGCGCCGGATTTCGACTGAGGGGACCTCCTTGTTCAAGCGCATACTCCGTATCTTTATTATCGTTCTGGTTCTGGCCGTGCTCGTTGTCGTGGTCGGCGGTATCGTCGGCTTCAACTTCCTGCGCGACAACGGCATCAAGCAGTATTTCGCATCGATGAAGCCGCCGGCGGCAACTGTGTCGACGACCATCGCAAAGCCTTCAACCTGGACGCCGGGCGTCGAGGCGATCGGTACGGTCAAGGCCGTACGCGGTGTTGACCTGACGGTTGAGACCACCGGCATCGTCAAGGACATCCTTTTCCATGCCAACCAGAAAGTGGCCGACAATGCGGTTCTGCTGCAGCTCGACGACGCCGTCGAGCGCGCCGATCTCGACGCGCAGAAAGCGCAAGCCGCGCTCGATCAGACATCGCTGGCCCGCGCCATCGAACTGACAAGGCGTGGCGTCGGCTCCGACTCGACGCTGGACACGGCGCGTGCGGCGGCCTCGGCCTCGGCCTCTCAGGTCACCAAGCTGCAGGCCGTGCTCGACCAGAAGCAGTTGACGGCGCCTTTCGGCGGCACGGTGGGCATTCCGAAGATCGATATCGGCCAGTATCTGGCGCCCGGCACCGCCGTGGTGACGCTGCAGGATCTCGACACGATGCGGGTCGATTTCTCGGTTCCCGAACAGCAACTCGCCTTGCTCAAGATCGGCCAGACGGTTCGGTTGGGCTTCGGCGGTGAGGACAAGCCGTTTGCCGGCGCCATTCGCGGCATCGACCCGAAGATCGACTCGTCCAGCCGGCTGGTGAACGTCAGGGCGGAAGTCGCCAATCCCGACGGCAAGCTGACCCCTGGCCAATTCGTGCAGGTGCGTGTCGAACTGCCCGAAGAGCAGAACGTGCTGACGCTGCCGCAGACGGCACTGACGACAAGCCTCTATGGCGACTACATCTTCGTGGTGCAGCCGGCGAAGCCCGCCGAGGCGGCCCCGGCGCAGGCAGCCAAGCCGGAAGAAAAACCCGCTGCTTCAGCCACGGACAAACCGGCTGACGCCAAGCCGGCAGACACCAAGCCGGCCGATGCCATGAAGCCGGCAGCTGATGCAGCCAAGCCTGCCGCCGATGCGGCAAAGCCGGCGGACAAGGCTGCCGACCCGGCCAAGCCGGCGGCGGAAGGTGACAAGCCTGCGCTGGTGCTGTCGCAGGTGTTCGTCAAGCCAGGCCGCCGCAATCAAGGCATGGTCGAGATCGTCGAGGGGCTGAAGGCAGGCGACGAGGTTGTCACCGCCGGTCAGAATCGCCTCTTCAACGGCATGTCCGTCGCCGTAGACAACACCATCGACCCGACCAAATCGGCGAACAAGCAGGCCGACCAGCAATGAGCTTTTCCGATCTCTTCATTCGCCGGCCCGTCCTTTCGACGGTCCTTGCCTGCATGATCCTGCTCCTGGGTTTCCAGGGCATCTTCAACCTGTCGATCCGGCAGTATCCGAAGGTCGACGAAACGGCGATCACCATCACGACGGCCTATCCAGGCGCCAGCGCCGATCTGATCCAGGGCTTCATTTCCGCCCCGATCGCCCGCGCCGTCGCCTCGACCGAGAACATCGACTACGTCACCTCGTCCAGCCGTCCGTCGTCCAGCACCGTGACGGTGCAGATGAAGCTCGGTTCCAACCCCGACGTCGCGCTGACCGAAGTGCTGTCCAAGGTCCAGGGCGTGCGCGGCACCTTGCCCGACGCCTCCAAGGATCCTGTCATCGTCAAGGGCACCGGCCAGCAGTTCGCGATGATGTACATCTCGATGCAGAATCCGAACATGACGAAGGAGCAGCTGACGGAGTATATCGAACGCGTCATCAGGCCGCGCATGTCGACGGTCGAAGGCGTCGCCGACGTGCAGATCTTCGGCGCCCAGGAATACTCGATGCGCGTCTGGATCGATCCGATCAAGCTTGCCGCGCGCGGCGTGACGGCCTCCGAAGTGCTGACGGCGATCAACAATTCCAACTTCCTGTCGGCGCCCGGCAACACCCAGAACGAGTATGTCGTCTCGTCGATCACCGTGCGCTCGACGTTGCAGACGCCAGAGGCGTTCGCCGAACTGCCGCTGCGCTCGACCGATGGCAATGTGGTGCGGTTGCGCGACGTGGCTCGGGTCGAGCTCGCTGCCGAGAACACCGACACCAGGGTCAGCTTCAACGGCAAGCCCGGCACCTTCCTCGCTATCTTCCCGACGCCGGCCGCCAATCCGCTGACCACGGCGGCGGCGCTCACCAAGCTGGTGCCGCAGATTCAGGAGACGCTGCCGAAGGGCATGACGATCGAGGTAGTCTACGACGCGACCGGACAGATCAGCGCCTCGATCGAAGAAGTGTTCAAGACCATCGCCGAGGCGGTTGCCATCGTCGTCGTCGTCATCCTTTTGTTCCTTGGTTCTTTCCGTTCGGTGATGATGCCGATCATCACCATCCCGCTGTCGCTGATCGGCGTCTGTTTCCTTTTGTTTGCGGTCGGCTATTCGATCAACCTCCTGTCGCTGCTGGCCATGGTGCTGGCGATCGGCCTGGTGGTCGACGACGCCATCGTGGTGGTGGAGAACATCCATCGCCATATGGAAGAAGACCACATGTCGCCGATGCAGGCTGCATTCAGCGGTATGCGCGAAATAGCGTCGGCCATCGTTGCCATGACCATGACGCTGGCCGCCGTGTTCGCGCCGCTGGCCTTCACCGGCGGCCTGACCGGCGCGCTGTTCCGTGAATTCGCGGTCACGCTCGCCGGCTCGGTGGTCCTGTCGGGCGTCATCGCCATCACCATCACCCCGATGATGTCGGCACGCCTCCTGAAGTCCGGCACGCCGGGCCGTTTCCAGCGTATCGTCGACGCTACCTTCGCTCGCGTCGAGCATGTCTATGAACGGGCCGTCACCGGGTCGCTGAACTATCGCCCATTGACACTGATAATCGTGCTTGCGCTTGTCGGCGTCACCGGCTTCATGTTCACCAAGACCTCAACCGAACTGGCGCCGGAAGAAGACCAGGGCTTTCTGCTCTCGCTTGTGACAGCCCCGCGTTATGCGACCTCCGATTACACCGAGACATACGTCAACCAGATTCTCGGTCTGGTGAAGGATATTCCCGAAACACGGGCGCAGTTCTCGGCCGTCGCCTTCGGCGGCACGACAAACAGCGCCTTCGTCGGCTTTGCCTTCAAGGACTGGGCGGAACGCAAGCGCAATTCAAAGGAACTGCAGGCCGACATTACGGCTCGTATCGCCAAAGTGGCGGGGGTCCAGGCCTTCGTCTTCGCGCCGCCGACGCTGCCGGGCTCCGGCGGCGGCCTGCCCATCTCCATGGTGGTGCGATCGACCGGCGATTCCTCGGAAGTGTACGAGGTGGCCGAGCAGATCAAGAACAAGGCGCAAGCCTCCGGCCGCTTCATCGTCGTGCAGAATTCGATGGCCTATGACGCACCCGAGGTGACGGTGACCATCGACCGTGACCGCGCCGCGGCGCTCAACCTGCCGATCGCCGATATCGGCCGCACGCTGACCTTGCTGGTCGGCGGCGCCGAAGTGGCCCAGTTCGATCGCGACTCCAACAGCTACGACATCATCCCGCAGGTGCCGCAGGAATTTCGCGACAACCCCGACAAGCTCGGCGAATACTTCGTGCGCAGCGTGACGGGCGAGATGGTGCCGCTGTCAGCGGTGGTCAAGATTTCGACCAATGCGGCGCCGGCCGCCATCGAGCAGTTCAACCAGCTGAATTCG
Organism: Mesorhizobium loti; assembly: GCF_003148495.1. GTDB lineage: Bacteria > Pseudomonadota > Alphaproteobacteria > Rhizobiales > Rhizobiaceae > Mesorhizobium > Mesorhizobium loti. The sequence goes on along the minus strand of NZ_QGGH01000003.1, from coordinate 674,723 downwards.
TCGACGATTTCGGCGCTTCCGCTGCCCGGCGTCACCACCGGCGACGGGCTGAAAGCGCTGGAGGACATCGCCAACGAGAGCCTGCCCGACACCTTCTTCGTCGACTATTCCGGTCAATCGCGACAGGAAAAGGAACAGGGCAACACCATCCTGATCGCTTTCGCGGCGGCCGTTGTCGTCATCTATCTGGTGCTGGCGGCGCAGTTTGAGAGTTTCCGCGACCCGCTGATCATCATGATGGCGGTGCCGCTGTCGATCTTCGGCGCGATCGTGCCGCTCAATCTGGGCCTCGGAACGCTCAACATCTACACGCAGGTCGGCCTGATCACACTGATTGGTCTGATCACCAAGCACGGCATCCTGCTGGTCGAGTTCGCCAACCAGCAGCGCGAAATCCATGGCATGCGACGGCGTGACGCCATCATCGCCTCGGCCAAGGTGCGCCTGCGGCCGATCCTGATGACGACGGCGGCGATGGCGCTGGGCGTGGTACCGCTGATCACGTCCAGCGGCGCTGGTGCCGCGGCCCGCTATTCGATGGGCCTGGTTATCTTCACCGGCATCCTGGTCGGAACCATGTTCACGCTCTTCGTCGTGCCTATGTTCTACACCTTCATCGCCAGCAAGGACCTGCCTCACCTGGCCGAGAAACCGGATCCCAAGCTGATGCCGGCGCTGCCGAGCTAGAGCAATTCCAGGAAAAGTGTGTAACGGTTTTCCCGGGAAAAGCGCATAGCGCTTTCCCTTGGGAATTGCGCAAGACAAGTTGGAAACAAAAGAAAAGAGGCCGGAAATCTCCGGCCTCTTTTTTTGGCTGGGCTCGATACCGCCGGTTTGCGCTGTACTCAATACCGCAGCGTTTTCCGGTGGGAGCTTTGAGGCGCGGCAGCATGCTGACACGCCGTCGGTCACAGCCTGCTACTTGACGATGACGATGCTGGTGTTGGTCGCCCCGAAGGTTTCGACGAGCTGGTAGAAATCGGCGGCGTTGTCGGGATGCAGCCGCACGCAGCCATGCGAAGCCGGCTGGCCGAGACGCTTGATCGCATAGGTCGCATGCACCGCATAGCCGCCGCTGAAGAAGACCGAGTGCGGCATCGGGGCGTTGTCGTATTTCTTTGAGTACCACATCTCATGCATGCGCGTCGGCTTGAACGAGCCGGTCGGCGTCACATGGGCCCGGTCGCCGGTGGAAACCTTCCAGGCGAAGGTTGGCCGGCCGTCGACCGAGACTTCCATGATCTGCTGTGAAAGCGAGACGCGCGCCACGATCTTGTTGGCGGCGTGCGCCGCGCCCGAGCCGGCGCCGAACAGCAGTGCGGCGCCCGTCAGCGCGGCGGCGGTGATGTTGATGAGCTTGGCGGAAATGGCGGTATGCATGATGACGTCCCCTCTCTCTGCCGGTTCGGCCGGCTCCAATTCGATGGCTGCTTATCCCAACGTCATGTTTCGGGGAGATTTCGCAAAATGCTCATTTGTGTTTCGAATCTGTTTCCTCAGGTTAACGAACGCTGCCTCCATAGAAGCGAATGAGAGTCGGCCCGCTCGTCAGCCGATGAGGCCAAAGTCAGTAACATGAGTATCCGCCTCTAAACGAAAGTGCGAGTTGGTCGCATACGAAAGAAGAGCCGGCGATCTCGAAACCGAATTGCAACAAAACGAGGCTTCAAGCGGCATGATCCGGATACGGGCCGCAAGCAAAGTTGACGCAACGAAAACAGCCGGTAACGAACATGGAAACGAAATCGAACGCACTGTCCTGGCTTCTCAGGATCAGCATCGCGGCAGCGGTCATCGGCGGCGTCGGCACGGTTGCCGGCACCCCGCTTACAAGGCTCGGCGCGATGACGTCAGGCGAGATTTCGACGCTGCATGCCGCACTGTTTTTCGCCACGGTCTGGATTGTTTCCAGCCTGCGCATCGCCCGGCTAAAGGCCCTCTGGCGGGTCGGCCTTAGGCTGACGGGTTTGCGCGGCGCCTCCGGCTACTTGCTGCCGAGAGGACCGAAGGCCCGCGCCGCGACGGGGGGCTCCGTGGGCGGCGCGGGCACTTCGGGGGTGTCCTGAAGCGACCCACAAACACATTCATTTTTGAAGAATTGGCACTTTTGGGGAACTGCTACGATGAAAACGAAATTTGCCGCTTCGGTGCTGTCCGCACTGCTCTACGCACAGGGCCTGCTCGGTTTTGCCGGCCTTGCCACCGTGCTGCTCAGGGACCGCGCCCATGCCAGCGAACTGGCCATGGGCAGTGACATGCCGGTGGGCCCGTCACTTCTGCTGGTACGCTGAGCCCCAAGAGCATCGGGCCCGGAGATGGAAAACCCGATGCTCAGCCAAACAAGTTGCCTGGGTGTCCGGCAATCAACCGGCGAATTGCTGCGGCGGATCGAACCGGTAGCCGGCGCCGCGTATGGTGGTGATGGTTTCGGTGTCGAGCTTGCGGCGCAGCCGCACGATGCGCGAATCGATCGAGCGATCGAAGGCGTCGGCGTTTTCGGCCGGTGCCGCGGCAATGATGTCGTCACGCGTCAGCACCTTGCGCGGACTGGCAAGGAACAGCCTGAGCAGCGCCACCTGACCGGGCGAGAGCTGTTCCTCCGTGCCGGAGCGATGCATGACCATGGCCGACCTCAGATCGACGGTCGCGTTCTCCAGCACGATCAGTTCCTGGGTGCCCCTGCCGCGTCGCGAAAGCAGACCGCCAACACGGGCAGCCAGTTCCCGGACATTGAGCGGGCTCTCGACGACGTCGGCCGCACCAAGCTCGAGCGCCAGCACCTTGTCGACCAGATCGGCCGGCCGGCAGATCAGGATGAAATCCGGTCCGCCCTCGCCACCATGGCGCCGCAGCAGGTCGCGCCCCTCCGCCTGGTTGAGGCTGTCGCCGACGACGACGACGTCGATGCCCTTCCCCGACAGCAGCGATTCGGCCTCCCAAGGCTGGCGCGCCTGACGCACATCGTGACCGCGCCGCTCGAGATGGTCGGCGAGTTCGGTCGCGACCACTTCGGCAACGGAAACAAGCGCGATGATCGATCGTGCGGCCATGTTTTCCCACCCTGCAACAGACATCCCGAGATGAGTGCTGGACATCATGTTTATACCCAATCTACTTTCCACTGAAAGTGGGAGCGAAAGCATCGTGCGGGCAAGAATTGTCATCGTCGAGGATGAGCCCGACCTGAGGGACGCGGTTGCCGAATATCTCGAAGCCGCCGGCTATGAAGTGGTCACCGCTGAAAGTGCTGCCGCCGCGCGCAGCCTCGTTGAAACGCAGTCGTTCCATCTCGCCATTCTCGACATCGCCATGCCCGGCGAGGATGGCCTGTCGCTCGGCCGCTGGTTGCGCTCGAAGCTGCCGATCGGCATCATCTACGCCACCGCCGCCGGCACCGCGCTCGACCGCATCGTCGGGCTGGAGCTTGGTGCCGACGACTACATCGTCAAGCCTTACGAATTGCGCGAAGTGCTGGCGAGGGTCCGCAGCGTGTTGCGCCGGGTTCCCCAGCCGCAGGAACTTCAGGACAAGAAGGCGAGGACCGATCGCCGTTCCGTTGCTTTCGGACCTTTCCAGGCTGATCTCGACGGCAGGTTGGTCACCGGCGCCAATGGCGCGGTGGTCGAGATGGCCAAGAGCGAATTCGACGTGCTGGAGGTTTTCCTGACCCGCGCCAACCGGTTGCTGACCCGCGCCGCGATCTCCGAGGCGATCGGCTTCACCGAAGATCCGGAATCGTCGCGCGCGGTCGACATTCGCATCATGCGGCTGAGGAAGAAGATCGAGACCGATCCGGCCAATCCGAAATTCCTGCGCACGGTGCGCGGCGAAGGCTATATCTTCTCGCTGCCGACCGGCGACGGCAACTGAGCAGCGAGGCCAGAGGGTTTCAGGTTCGGGCCGTTGCTCGTTGATCGAATTGGCATGACCTGTGGAATGACGGCTGACAATGACCGCTGAAGCAGCAAGCACGGAGATGCAGGGTTTCAGGCAGGGCGCTGCGATGGCGGCCGTGCGTGTCGTTCGCCGGCTGCGCGAGGCCGGCGACTGGCAGCGCGAGATGGAAGGTATCCTGGAAACGCTCTGCCGGGCCATGGATTGCCAGCGCGGCATCCTGTTTCGCTTGCGCGAATTGCCTGGCCAGGGCTTCGCCCAATCCGTCGCCGCCTACTGGATCGACCCGCTCTTTGGCGGCGAACTGGCGTCACCGACCGTCATCATGCAGTCGATCGTCAATTCGGACCCGCTATTGGAGCGGCTGGCAGAGGACGAGCGGCAAGGCAAGATCTTCGCCGGCCATACGCGCAACCTCGAAGGCTTTCTGAGAACCGATTTCGAGAAGCAGAACATCAAGTCGTTCCTGTCGGTGTCGGTCTTCGCACACGGGCATCTGTGGGGCACGCTGGCGGTCAATGACTGCGTCAACGAGCGCGAGTGGACCGACGAGGAAGAGGCGACGCTGCACATCATCGCGCTGGCCATCGGCGATGCCATCGAGCGCTCGCCCTCCGAAGCCCATGCCAGCGAGGTCATTCGCCGCACCATGCTGCAGGCCTCGCTCGACGCCATCGTCGTCATCGATGAGACGGGCTCGATCATCGAATTCAATCCGGCCGCCGAGAAGATGTTCGGCTTCCAGCGCAGCGACATCCTCGGCAAGGACCTGCTCGATACCATCGTGCCGATCTACTACAGAAAAGGTTATGCTTCGGGGGCCGAATACATGTCCGGCCGCGGCGCGCCGATGGTCGGCCAGCGGCTCGAGACGGTGACCCAGAACGCCGCCGGCGAAGTGTTCCCGATCGAGCTGACCGCAACCGAGATGCGGGTCGCCGACCGCCGCCTGATCTTCGGCTCCATCCGCGACCTGCGCGACAAACTGCGCGCCGAGGAGGAGATTGGCCGCCAGCGCGAGAAGCTGCACCAGAACGAGAAGATGGCGGCGATGGGTTCGTTGCTGGCCGGCGTGTCGCATGAGCTCAACAACCCGCTGGCCGTGGTGGTGGCGCAATCGACGCTGCTGCACGAATTCGCCTCCGATCCGCAGACCAAGGTGCGCGCAGAGAAAGTCCGCGCCGCCGCCGAGCGCTGTGGCCGCATCGTCAAGAGCTTCCTGTCGATGGTGCGCCTTCATCCCGCGGCACAGGCCGAGACCGACCTCAACCAGGTGATCCGTGCGGCGTTGGAAGTGACCGCCTATGGCGCGCGCTCAAGCGGCATCATCATCGACACCGACTTCGCCGCCGGCCCGCTGCTGGCCATGGCCGACGCCGACCACGTGACGCAGGTGGCGGCCAACTTCCTCATCAACAGCCAGCACGCTTTGGCCGGCATTGCCGGCGACCGGCTGATCAAGGTGCGGACGTTCCGCAGCGACCGGGGCAACCCCTGCTTCTCGGTCGAGGACAACGGGCCCGGCGTGCCGGAAGCGATCCGCAGCCGGATTTTCGAATCCTATTTCACCACCAAGCCGGTCGGCGTCGGCACCGGCATCGGCCTGTCGATCTCGAAATCGATCATCGAGCGGCACAATGGCAATGTCTGGTTCGAGGAAGTGCTGCCGAGAGGGGCGCGTTTTGTCGTCCATCTGCCCGCCATCGTAGCCGGCCTTGTCGCTGCCGGCGAGAACCAGCCGCGATCGAGCGGCCTGCGCCACGCCTTGATCATCGACGACGAGCCGGATGTTGCCGGCTCGCTCTCCGACATTCTCGAATTGATGGGCATCAAGTCGCGGATCGTTCCTGTCTGGGAATCGGGCACCGCCACCTTGAGCGGTCATATGCCGCCGGACATCGTCTTTTCGGATTTGCGCATGCCCGGCGTCAGCGGCATATCGATCTATCGCGAGCTGCTCGCCGAAAAGCCCGACCTGGCGCGGCGTTTTGTGCTGGTCACCGGCGACCTGATCGGCGCGAAAGCCGAAATCGAGGCCCTGCCGGCACAGCAGCGGCCGCAGATCCTGGAGAAGCCGTTCAGTACGCTGGATGTGCGCAGCGTGCTGTCGGCCATCGCCGAACAAGCGGCAATAAAAGGATAAAAAAGCGGCCCCCAACCGACGTCGCGGCGGGAGCCGAAAGGAGCGCTGGAGGCGCTCGGGGAGGGTCAGAGCACGATCCCCAAAGTGGGAACCGGTTTTCGGGATCATGCTTCGACAGAAATCAGAAAATGTTCGGCGTACTGGTCAACGGCGCGGCATTGGCGATCATGCGGATTGCGCGGCTCTTGTGGGCTCCGGACTGCTCGGCAATGGCGCGCAGGCAATCGATGCTCTCGGCGCCCCAGGCCTGGCCCTTGCAGGCGAAGTCGGTCACCGGCATCGGCAGACGCGCGGTCCTGGTCGTCGTCTGCGCACCCTGGACGACGTTGGCGGGCGGATTCAACGAAGCAAAGGCCGGCCCAATTGTCGGCGTGAACGCCATGCCGGTGAAGGCGCAAGCAGCCAGCACCATGAACATCGCCATGGGGTGGTCGCTGGCCCGCTGGCGCAGCGCCAGTTTCGGACGGCGGTCATTGCGCTCTGGAGCCTGAAGGCGGCTCTCGCCGCGGATCGTCTGGATTTTCGCATGCATTGCCTTCCCCTTCGCTAAGTTTCTTTTGGTGATAAAACGAATTTAATCGCACTTGGTAACGGGCGGATGATACGGAGAGCGTGCCCGTGTAACGGCATCGCAACACTGGATACGGGCATATTCGGGCAAAAGCGGCCATAGCCGGATACGCTGGTCTGTTTTGCGAAGCTGTTTCATCGATCTGGATATTGCTGGAACGTCGATATCCGGCAGCAAAGCCCAACCTCGCCCAGCGAACTATGAGCAACCTCACATTCCGGACAGGGAAGCAGCAATTCTTGCGGGAAAACGGGTGAGATTTTCTCGGCATCGAGCGCTGCCTCTCGCCCAAGACGCTCGTTCCACAAGCCATGTTAAGGCTTGGAATTTCCGGGATTTTCCTCGGCTGCATCGGTCGAAAATTGACTTCGGCGCGGATGAACGAAAATTCGATACTTTCACAAGCCATTGCATTTCAATGAAAAATATGATTTTATTGAATGAGTATTCAATAAAAAGAAGAGACGTTTTATGAACCCGCACCTCCGTGACGTGGCGATCCCCAACGATTGGGACCGGCGGGGACTGCCGGGCTGGAGTTACCATTCCGATGCCCTTCTCGAACTCGAGAAGGAGCACGTCTTTCGCAATCACTGGCAGATCGTCGGGCACGTCTCGGACGTCCCTGACGCCGGCGACTATCTGACCATGGACGTCGTCGGCGAGCGCGCCTTGATCGTGCGCGGCAAGGATGGCGTCGTGCGCGGTTTCAACAACATGTGCCGCCACCGTGGCAGCCGCGTCGTTGCCGACAGCCAGGGCAATTGCAAGAACGCGCTGGTGTGCCCGTTCCACGGCTGGGTCTACAATCTCGACGGCACACTGCGCGGCGCTGCACGTCCGCGTTCCTTCCCCGACCTCGACAAGACCGAGTTCGGCTTGATGCCACTCGATCTGGAAGTCTGGATGGGCTTCATCTTCATCCGCTTCCGCAATGGCGGGCCGCAGCCCTCGGTCGCCGAGCTGATGAAGCCGATCGAGCCCGAATTCGCGCATTACAACGCCGCCGACATGGTGCCCTCCTGGGGCATCTGGAACCAGAAGACCCCGGTGAACTGGAAGTCGGTGCGCGACGTCGACAATGAGGGCTATCACGTCGCCATGGCGCATCCTGCCTTGCAGGATCTTTATGGCGCGACCTATTTCGACGAGCCCTTCATCAACGGCGTGTCGCGCTCATTCGCCACCTACAACCCGCATGCCGGCCGGCGCTGGAGCGTCAAGAACTACGTCAAGATCGCACCCGAGCCGACACATCTGCCCGGCTATCTGAAGAAGGCCTGGGTCTATTACGGCATCTTCCCCAATGCGGTCATTTCGGTGATGCCGGAATCGGTGCAGTTCTATCAGGAGTTTCCGCTGTCGACGGGTGAGACGCTGCTGCGCGGCGCCATCTACCGCTACCGCGACGAAAGCCGCGAACAGGCCGCCGCCCGCTACCTCTCCTTCCGCATCGACCGCGACACCATGTCGGAAGATGTGCAGCTCTCGGTATGGTCGAACGAATCCATGCTGTCCGAAGCCTTCGAGGGCTTTTATCTCTCCGACCTCGAATATGGCGTGCGCACCCACCACGATCATCTGCGCAAGATGCTGCCAGTGCTGGGCCTGGAGACCGCGCCCGAGGAGAAGGACATGTGGAATTTGAACGACGCGCTCAGGTCGCGGTCTTAGAAGGCTTGGTTCAAAACAGATGCGGGTGTGGTGCCAGGCGGACACCACTAGCTTCAGGGTTTTGTTCGGCGAGCTAGATGTTCATATGTGATTTTCCAAGGGTCGCTCTCGGAAGATCTTTCCTCGCCGATCCAATGGAAGCTGTTGGCGGTGATCTCAGTGAAACGCCATCGCGTTTTCAGACCGCGCGAGTCATTGCCGAGCTGGACGATGTCCTTGCCTTCGGCCCGCCCTATCTGGCGCGAGTGGTCCTGGTTGAGCGGGTCGTTCCATATGATGTGCCAGCCATCGATCTCAGGATCGAAGATGCGCAAGGTCGTACCATACATCGTCGACGGCGCGGGGCGTTTGGGCCTGATCCAAATATCCTGAATCGCGCGGCCTTCGAGCACCCAGCCAAAATGGCATTCTCCATCCCATTTCTGGATTGTGCCGTCGTCGAGGTGGTGGACCGAATCCATTTCCCAGTTTCCAATCAGCCATCCATAAAGGGCCATGTCTTTCGCCCGATCGGCTGGCGGACCTTCGGATCCGAGAGCGGTGAGAAACGAAGAAATCGTCATCGTCATTACTGCCCTTCGTTTCCAGGCAGATGAACTCAACTGCCTAGCGCAGCCCCGGCGGTCCATGTCGCGTCCGGCAAGCGCGCCTTGTGGAACTTTGCGACGGAAGCCCCTTTCGGCGTCGGAACATCGCCGCCACAACCTGCAGCATTGCGATGTCCCGGGCTTGGGGAAAATTGCTATAATCGCTGGCTTCAACGTCGTTCTGAGGGACAACATTCTTGACTCGATCTATGAGATCGTGCCGCCGGCACCGATGTCGGGTCGCTCCGAAATGGCCTACAACCCGGCGATCCTGAAGGCGGACCTGCACCGCCGGCCGCTCGCCAGGCGAGCAGCTGGCTGATCGGACGGAATCGCCCGCCGCCGCCCCTCATCCGCCTGCCGGCACCTTCTCCCCGTGAAACGGGGAGAAGGGAGAAAATCACCCCCGCCACACGCCCTCTTTCCTCAAATCATCCATCGTCCTTGAAATGCCTTCGTGCAGGATGCCAACCATGTCGTCGATCTGCTCGCGGGTGATGACCAGCGGCGGCGACATCACGCACATGTTGATCAGTGGCCGCACCAGCAGGCCGAGTTCATGGCAATGGGCGTCGATGCGTTTTCCGACATCCTTGTCGAGCTGCAGCGGGTCCTTGCTTTCGCGGTCCGCCACACATTCGACGCAGCCCATCAACCCCATCCCGCGCACCTCGCCGACGAGCGGCAATTCTTCCAGCGTCTTCAGCTGCGCCTGGAAATAGGGCGCGACCGCCTGCGTGTGGGCAAGCACGCCCTCTTCCAGCAGGTCGAGGTTTTTCAGCGCCACCGCGCAGCCGACGGGATGGCTGGTGTAGGTCAGGCCATGGCCGAACATCGCGTCGGGATGGTTCGACCTGCGCAGCTCTTCCAGCAGCCGTTCCGAAATGATGACGCCGCCGAGCGGGAAATAGCCCGAGGTGACGCCCTTGGCGAAGGTGATCATATCCGGATCGATGCCGAACACATCGCCGGAGGCAAAGACATGGCCAAGCCGGCCGAACGCCGTGACCACCTCGTCGGATACATAGAGGATGTCGTTGTCGCGGCAGATCTCGCGGATACGCTTGAGGTAGCCATCGGGCGGCACGACGACGCCACCTGATGCCTGCACCGGTTCGCCGACGAATGCACCGATCTTGTCGGCGCCGACACGAGCGATCATGTCGCGGAACTGATCGACGAGGAAATCGGTGAAGGCTGTAAGGCTCATGCCGCGCGGGCGGCGGAACGGATCGGGCGAAGACAGCTTGATGACCAGCTCGTCGGCACCGTCCATCCAGTCGCGGTCGCGCGGGCGGCCGTTGAGCGAGGCCGACAGGTAGGTCGAGCCGTGATAGGCGCCTCCGCGGCTCAGGATCAGCTTCTTTTCCGGTCGGCCGCGCACATTGTTATAGAACTGCATGAAGCGCAGCGCCGTCTCGACGGCCGAAGAGCCGCCGGTGGTATAGAAGACATGGCTGAGGTCGCCCGGCGCGTGGCCGGCGATGCGCATGGCGAGTTCCGCCGACGGCGCGTTCATCGTGTACCACGGCGTGTTGTAGGACAGCGCCATCGCCTGGTCGTACATCACCTTGGCGAGCTCCTCGCGGCGGTGGCCGACATTGACGCACCACATGCCGGCCGGCCCGTCGATCAGCCGCTTGCCGGTGCTGTCGGTGATGTAGATGCCGTCGCCTTCGCCGATCAGCGCGCGTGCTTCCGCGCCGACCGAACCGGCGAACGGCCAAGGCTGGATAAGATGGCGCTTGGCCAGTTCGATGGCATCGTCACCGGGTTCCGCGCCAGCCATCTCGGTCGCCTTCAGGTCTCTTGCCGCAGCCATCATCGCCTCACATTGCTTCACAGAATTTCATCGGACATGAAGTGAGATGCCAAGCATTGGAAACAGCGGCTTTCTTCACTTCATTTTGAATGTCCGTTCAATCAATATTGCAGAAATAGCGCTTGATTTCAATCCAAGGATGCGCGCATGATGAAAGAAAGCCGGCAAGGGGAACAAGCAGCCGGCGCCAGCACAATGGGATGCCGCATGGCGGGACAGTCCAGGCCAGCAACCGAGATCACACCCGGAGCCCTGCCCCCCGGAGTCTGGCAATGACGGCGGCCGCGGAAGGGTCGCCCCCGTTGCGGATGACGCGGGCCAGACGAAATGCCCTTCTGCAGTCAGAACCCGTACAGGGCCTCGCCCTGATCAGCCCGACCTTCATCTACGCGCTCATCCTTCTGGTGCTGCCGATCCTGGTGGTCATCGCGCATTCCTTCTGGACGCAGCACTACCTGACCATCGACCGCACCTTCACGCTGGAAAACTACCGCGTCGCGCTGACCGAGCCGATCTACCGTGATCTGTTGTGGCGCTCACTCTACATTTCGCTGACGGTCAGCCTGCTCACCGTCCTTCTGGCCTATCCGATCGCCTATTTCATTTCTTTCCACGGCGGCCGCCACAAGAGCCTGTGGCTGTTCCTCATCACCATCCCGTTCTGGACCAGCTACCTGCTGCGGGTGATGTCGTGGAAGGTCATCCTCGGCTATAACGGCGTCCTCAATTCCGGCCTGATGGGCCTCGGCATCATCGACGAACCGTCGACCGCGCTGCTCTACAATTCGAGCGCCGTCATCATCACGCTCACCCATGCCTGGGCGGCCTTCGCCATCCTGCCGATCTTCGTCTCGCTGGAAAAGGTCGACCGCACGCTGGTCGAAGCAGCCACCGATCTCGGTGATGGTCCGCTGCGCTCGTTCCTGCGCGTGACCTTGCCGCTGTCGGCGCCTGGCGTCATCTCGGCAGCACTGATCGTGATGATCCCGACCGTCGGCGACTACGTCACGCCGAAGCTGGTCGGCGGCAAGGACGGCGTCATGATCGCCAACGCCATCCAGGCGCAGTTCGGCAAGGCCTCCAACTGGCCGCTGGGTGCCGCCCTTTCCGTCACCACCATGCTGATCGTTACGCTGATGGCGGGCGCCACGGTGCTGATCATCCGCGCCGTGCAGAGGCTGGCGCGATGATGGCGGTGCGGCGTTTCCTGTCCGGCGGCTGGCTGGCGACCTATGCGTTTCTCTACGTCGTGTTCCTCTATCTGCCGGTGATCTTCCTGCCGATCTTCTCGGTCAACACAGCGGCGACACCAAAATTTCCGCTCACTGGCTTCACTTTGCATTGGTATGAGGATCTGCCCCGCACGCCGGCCCTGCTCGACGCCGCCTGGAACAGCATGATCGTCGGCGTGTCGGCCGCGGTCCTGTCAACTGTGCTCGGCATCCTCGCCGCCCGCTCGATCACCCGCTATCGCTATCCCGGCCGCAGCACCATCCACGGGCTGATCATGGCGCCGCTGGTACTGCCGGAGGTGATCGTCGCCATCTCCATGCTGTTGGTGATGCTGCAGCTGGGTCTCAGCCTGTCGCTGTTCACCGTCGTGCTCGGCCATGTGCTGGTCTGCATTCCCTATTCGATGACGGTGCTGACTTCCGGCTTCGAGGGCTTCGACCGCAGCCTGGAAGAGGCCTCCGCCGACCTCGGCGAAAGCGCCTTCGGCACCTTCCGGCGGGTGACGCTGCCGATGGTGGCGCCGGCCATCATCTCCAGCCTGCTGGTCTGCTTCACCATTTCGCTCGACGAATTCATCATCGCCTTCTTCCTGACCGGCACTGAAGCGACGCTGCCTATCTACATCTGGGGCCAATTGCGCTTCGCGGCCAAGCTGCCCGGCGTGCTGGCGCTGGGCACGCTGCTTCTGGTTGCCTCCTTCCTGCTGATGACCGTCGCTGAAATCCTGCGTCGCCGCGCCGCCAGACGCACCCAGAACGAGGGAGGCCTCTATGCCTGAGCAGCAGCAACGATCCATGATCGAGATCAAGAACGTTACCCGCAGCTATGGGGCGTTCAAGGCGCTCGATGACGCCTCGCTGACCATCCGGGAAGGCGAGTTCTTCTCGTTGCTCGGCCCATCCGGTTGCGGCAAGACCACGCTGTTGCGCATGATCGCCGGTTTCGACAATCCGACCAGCGGGTCGATCTCTGTCGGCGGTCAGCCGATGGAGGGCATCCCTGCCAACCGCCGGCCGACCAACATGGTCTTCCAGAGCTATGCGATCTTCCCGCACCTCAATGTCGAACAAAACGTCGCCTATGGGCTGAAGCGGCTGAAGCTGCAGGGCGGCGAGGAGAAGCGCCGGGTCGAGGAGGCGCTGGCGCAGGTCTCGCTGACCGGCCTCGGCAAGCGCCTGGCGACAGAACTTTCCGGCGGCCAACGGCAGCGCGTGGCGCTGGCACGCGCACTGGTGATGCGGCCCAAGGTGCTGCTGCTCGACGAACCGCTGTCGGCGCTCGACAAGAAGCTGCGTGAGCAGATGCAGGTCGAACTGCGCCGCCTGCAGCAGGCGGTCGGCATCACCTTCGTGCTCGTCACCCACGACCAATATGAGGCGCTGGCCATGTCCGACCGCATCGCCGTGATGTTCGGCGGCAGGATTGCGCAGGTCGCCTCGCCCAAGGAAATCTACCAGCGGCCGGTCACCCGCCAGGTCGCCGACTTCCTTGGCGGCATGAACTTCGTCAAGGCGCAGATCGTCGAGGAGAGTGGCGCCTCACTGGTTGTCGACACGCTGGGCTTTGGTCGCATCAAGACCGACAAGCCCAAGGCCTTTGTCCGCAATGGTGGCGGCGCGACACTCGGCATCCGGCCGGAGCGGCTGCGCGTGCTGTGGGACAATGCGACGGCCAAGTTCGAGGTCGCCGGCAAGGTGGTCGAACGCCATTATTTTGGCGAGATCACCCATCTGATCGTCGAGATACCGGGACTGGAAAAGCCGCTGTCGGTGACCGAGACCAACGATTTCGGCGCCGACGACATCCCTGTCGGCACCTCGATCCGCCTCGCCTACGATCCCGAGGCTTTGGTGGCGATGGCCGATTGAAGCTCGGCGATCATCTTGCGCGCCGCGATGCGCCCGGCGACGATGGCGCCTTCGACATAGCCCGGAAATGACGGCGACAGTTCCGAACTGGCGAAATGCAGGGATGGTGAGCCAGCCAGGATTGTCGACTCGGCATCGACAGCCGTCACATCGACGATGAGGTCGCTGTAAGCGCCGCCACTCCAGCGATCATCCGTCCAGTCCCGATAGCTGAAATCCAGGACGTCCGCCGCCTCCTGGCCAAGGGCGTCCTTCAGCCTTGCCGTCACTTCGGTGCGCAGCGCCGTTTCGCCGAGCGTATGCCAACGCAGCGCCAGCGGCCCGCCGACGAAGACGACAAGCGCGGCATGGTCCGCATCCTTGCTGGCATCGCAGGCAAACAGGCCAGGCAGATCGCGCCACATCACCATGCCGCACAAGTCGCGATCACGCCAGAACGGCCTGGCATAGCGCACCTGGATCTTGATCACCGCTCCGCTTTCCCACACGCCAAGTGCTTTCCTAAGCAACTCCGGCAAGGCAGGTGCGAAATCGAGTTTCGCGGCCGTTGCCGGTGGCACGGCAATCAACGCCGCCCGTGCTTCGACAATGCCGTTGGGCGAGACGGTGCGAACACCATACAGTCCATGTTCGATGCGCGTGACCGGTTCGTTCGGCCGCACCCGGCCAACGAGATCCCCGGCCAGATCCTCGGCCAGCGACTGCATGGTGTCGCGCAGGAAGTATTGCAGCTCCGGCACCTCGTTGGTGATGCGCCGGTCATTGTCGATCAGGTGCCACAGCGGCACCTTGTCGAGCGCCAGGCACCACAGGCCCTCGATCATCGACCGGAACGCCGCCTTGGCATCGGTTGCGTCCTTCTGACGATCGAGCCAGACGTTGACGGTCAGCCCTGCTATCGAGGGATCGTTCGGCTCAATCCTGTTCATGCGCTCGCGGATTGCCATCGCGCCATGATAGGTCCGCTCGGCCTGTTCGACCGACATCGATGGATGGGTGATGAAATCGCCATTCACATAGGTCTCAACGAAGGTCTTGCCTCGCGCCTCGGCCAGCGCCATCACCTCGAGCATGTCTTCGCAGAAGAACTGACCGCCGCTATCGAGCCGCTTACCAAGCCCGTCGAGAACGGCTTCCACTCGCCCGCCGACGCGGTCGCGCGCTTCGAGCAACAGAAAGCCGATGCCGGCTGCCTTCAGCTCAAGCGCCGCCGACAGGCCGGTGAAGCCGGCGCCGACGATAACGACATCGGTTCTTTCCGGTTCGCCCGTCAATAGCCGGCCTTGATCTTCTCGAATTCGGCGACCATGCGCTGCTTGAGCTCTGGCGCCACCGGCTGCTGGAACAGCGTCTTGTCGAGGAACTTGTCGAGATTGTCGAAGCCGCGATCGACCAGCACCTTGTGGTCGATCGCTGCCATGCCGGCGCCATTGCCATGGCCATAGCCGAAGGTCTTGACCATGTAGTCCGACACGCCGGGTGCGTTGACGGCGCTGAGGAATTCATAGGCTTCATCGAGCTTACCAGGCGCGTCCTTCATCAGCACATAGCCGCACACCCAGGTCGAAATCCCTTCCCTGGTGTCGCGGTTCATGGCGATCGGCATGCCTTGCCCCTTGAGCGTGACAAAGGTCTCGTTCCAGCCCCAGACCAGATCGACCTCATTGCCGATAAAGGCCTGGTTGAGGTCAGTGTCGTCGGTCCAGTAGAAGCGGATGTTCTTGTGCACGTCGCGCAGGAAGGCGGACGCCTCCTGGAACTGCGCGTCAGTCATCTTGGTCCAGTCCTTGAGACCGATCACCAGGCTCGCCAGCGCATAGGCGTCATCGACATTGTCGCCGATCGTGACACGGCCCTTGTATTTCGGATCGGCGAAGACCCTTAGCGACTGCGCCTCCTCAGCCGTCACCTTGTCGGTGCGGTAGAGCAGCGAGGTGTTGCCCCAGTCGAACGGCATGAACCAGGCCTTGCCGTCGGCGGTGACGGCGAGATCCTTCATCGCCATGATGCCGGGATTGAGGTCCTTCCAGCCTGATATCCTGGAGGTGTCGAGCGGCTGCAGCATGCCGGCCTCGCGCCATTTGACCACGCTTTGCGAGCAGGGGTGGGCGATGTCGGCCTTGAAGCCGGCCCGCATCTTCTCGAACGCTTCGTCCTCGTCGCCGAAGAAGGCGAAGGTCGGCTCGGCGCCGTATTTGGCGGTGTAGGCTGGGTGCAGCAGCGGATCCTCATAGCCCGACCAGTCGAACACGACGAGATCGCCGCCGCCTTCGGCGAGGGCATAGACCGCACCGGCGCCAATCATGCACGCGGAGGCAAGGGCAAGGCGGCGTAGCATCGATTTCATGGCTGAGAATCCCCCCGGGATCGCGCAAACGTCCCCTAAAGGTTAGGAGAATTCCCAGACTTTGGCGAGCCCGTCTGCCGCCCTATCGACGCGCAGACAGGACGCCCGGAACAAGGGCTCAGTACCCGGCTTTGATCTTCTCGAATTCGGCGATCATCTTGAGCTTGAGGTCGGAAGGCACCGGCGACTGGAACAGCGTCTTGTCGATGAATTTCTGCACGTCGTCATAGCCCTTTTCCTTCAAGACCGCCTGGTCGACGCCGGCCATGCCCTTGGCATTGGCCTGGCCGTAGCCCCAGTCCTTGACCAGCACCTTGGCGGTCTCCGGGTCGTTGACGGCGTTCAGATAGTCATAGGCCTTGTCGACATTGCCGGGCGCTTCCTTGAACAGCACATAGCCGCAGACCCAGGTCGAGATGCCTTCGTCGGTGTCCTTCTTCGCCATGATCGGCACGCCGGCGGCGACCGACTGCACTGTTGCGTCATTCCAGGCCCAGGCGAGATCGACCTCGCCGCCGCTCAGCAGCTGCACGACGTCGGTCGTGTCGGTCCAGTAGGAGCGGACGTTCTTGTGCACCTGGCGTAGGAAATCCGATGCCTGCTTGAACTGGTCGTCGGTCATCTTGGTCCAGTCCTTGAGGCCTATGGCGAGGCTCGCCAGCGCATAGGCATCGTCGACATTGTCGCCGATGGACACCCTGCCCTTGAACTTGGGATCGGCAAAAGCCTTCAGCGACTGCACGTCCTTGGCATCGATCTTGGAGGTGTTGTAGGTGAGCTGGGTATTGCCCCAGTCCCAGGGCATGAACCAGGCCTTGCCGTCCGATGTCGTGGCAAGATCCTTCATCGCCATGATGCCGGGATTGAGGTCTTTCCAGCCCGTGATCTTAGACGGGTCGAGCGGCTGCAGCAGGCCGGCCTCGCGCCATTTTACCACGCTCTGCGAGCAGGGGTGGCCGAGATCGGCCTTGAAGCCGGAGCGCACCTTCTCGAACGCCTCGTCCTCGTCGCCGAAGAAGGCGAAGGTCGGCGAGTCGCCGTTCTTCTCGACATATTTCGGGTGGAAGCTGGGGTCTTCATAACCTGACCAGTCGAACACGATCAGGTCCTTGTCGGCGGCGACCGCAAGTGCCGCGGCCGAAGCCGCCAGCGCACCAGTCAGCGCCAGGGTCAATGTCAGGCGTCGGGTTAGTTTCTTCATTGTTCCATCCTCTGTCTGTTCTGGTGTTCTTATGGTTTTGTCGCGCCGGCGGCCTTCGACGGATAGTGCTTCGGGAAGGCCACCGACAGGAATTCATTGGCCGCCTGCAAGGCGGTCTCGCGCGTGGTGTCCTCGGTCCCCATCATCAACCGCAGCCACAACCCTTCCAGCATCGCACTAAGCGCCAGCGCCATGACCTGCGGCTCATAGGCATAGGAGCCGCTTTGCTTCAGCGTCGCGCACAGGTCGATGAAGATGGTCTGGTAGACGGCATCGCGCGCACTGCTCAGCGCCTGGTAGGTCGGCCGCGACTTGGCCTCGCCCCAGAAGGCACACCAGGCGGCGAGCTTGCGCTTGTTGCAGATCGACCGGTCGAAATCGGCGGAGACCAACGCGTGAAGCTGATCGGCGGGGTCATCGCCCGCCTTCTGCAGGGCGTTGCGCCAATGCGACGAATACTCGTCATACATATGCTGCAAGGTCGCGATGAGCAGCTTTTCCTTGCTCTCGAAATGGAAATTGACGATGCCGCGCGACAGGCCCGCGCCGTCGGCAACATCGGCCATCGTCGTTTCCGAATAGCCGCGCTTGGCCAGCGAATCGATCGTCGCCTCGATGAGCTGAAGCTGCCTGACCTCCTTCGAGGCCTTGCGTCCGCGCTTTTCGGCCTCGCTTTTCCGCGCCGATTCAAGGAGGGCTTCCCTGGCGACTGAAGTCTTCATGGGTCTGATGGTCTCCAGCATCGCCGGCTATCCAACCGGCTTTCGACCGCGAAGATGAGTGGGACGGTGCTCACCACTGTCAAGCACCTTCTGCATGGCTTCCCAGGTTCGTATGTTCTTGTCGACATAGGCTGCGCCAACCTCGGCGGCGACCATCGGGTAGAGCGGCCCTTTCAGCTTTTCCAGCTCACCGCGCGCGACGTCGCGATACCAGGGATTGCGATCCCTGGCAGTGACATCGGCAAAGCCGGCGCTACGCATCGCCTGCGCATAGCGCGCCGGCGATGCCATGGCGAAGGACAGCCCTTCCGCCGCGATATAGGCCCTCATCTCGGGTGACGGTTCGCCGTCATGTGAGATCATCCAGTTGGAGGCGGCAAAGACGCCGCCCGGCCTGAGAACCCGGAAGATTTCTGCAAACAGCGCGTCCTTGTCTAGCACGTGCAGCAACGCATCCTTGGAGAAGACGACATCGAAGGAGCAATCGGCGAAAGGCAGCGGTCCCGGTGGCGCCTGGATAAAGCTGACACGATCCGCGAGCCCACGCGCGGCGGCTCGCTGCCTCGCCGTTTCGATCACCGGCTGTTCGACATCGAAGCCGGTAGCGTGAGCGGCGCCGTGGCGCTCGACCAGATGCAGCGTGATGCCGCCGGAGCCGCAGCCGATATCGAGGATCGTCTTGTCCTTGAGCGAAAGCCCTTCAACCACCCGGTCGACCTCGTCCGGGCCTCCCGGCGACAGATAGCCGTCGCCCCACAGCAACTCGAGGAAGCGGATGGTAGTGTCGTCATACTCCGGCTCGGCATCTGCCGTCTCAATCATCGGATGTCGTCCCCGTCAGCCGATTTAAGCACTTTGGAAAGCCCGCAAAGCGTATCTCAAGGCTGAGAAAACGCAACACCATTTGTTGAACATTCATTCAGTATGACTGGACAGAATGGCTGATACCGTGCCAAATTCCGCGCATTCGGGAACAGATCACGCAAAAATGAAGAGCGGGTCGCGCGGGAAGACTGGGCCAAAATGAAAGCTTGGGATGCGATCATCATCGGCGGCGGGCACAACGGACTGGTCAACGCCTGCTACCTGCAGCGCGCCGGCCTCGACGTGCTGGTGGTCGAGAAGAACGACTGGGTCGGCGGTGCCGCCACGAGCAGGGAACTGACACCGGGCTTCCTCTACTCCAACTGCTCCTATGTCTGCTCGCTGTTTCGCCCTGAGATCATGCGCGACCTCGAACTGCCTCGCTTCGGCCTGCAGGTCATCTCATACGAGGGCGGCGCGGTGTTCACCCGGGATGGCGACTACCTCGCCAACTACCGCGACCGCGATGCGCACCGGCGCGAATTCGCCCGCTTCTCCAAGCGCGATGCGGAAGCCTATGACCGCTATGCCCGCGACGTGACGCGGCAGTGCCGCTTCATCCAGCCGCTGTTGATGCGTACCGCGCCCGACCCGACCAGCCTGCGGCCGCGCGACCTCGGCGAACTGCTCTATCTCGGCAAGAAATTCGCCGGCCTGTCGGCGCAGGAAATGGCGCTGACGCTGCGCTTCTGGACCATGTCGATCTCGGAGTTCCTCGACGAGTATTTCGAGACCGATGTCATCAAGGCGAACTTCGCTTTGTCCGGCATCATCGGCACCGCGCTCGGGCCGATGTCGCCCGGCACGGCTTACGTGCTTTTGCACCACTATATGGGCGAGGTCGACGGCTCGGTCGGTGCCTGGGGCTATGCGCGCGGCGGCATGGGCGCCGTCACCAAGGCACTCGCGGCATCCTTCAAGGCGTCGGGCGGAACCATCCGCACCGGCGCCGAGGTCGACCGTGTGCTGGTCAAGCGCGGCAAGGTCAAAGGCGTGGTGCTGGCCGGCGGCGAGGAGATTTACGGCAAGCTCGTCGTCTCCAACGCCGACGTGAAGCGCACCTTCCTCAAGCTGGTCGAGGAAAAGGAACTGCCCGAGATCTTCCTGCGCCGGGTGAGGAACTTCAAGATCCGCGGCTCGTCCGGCAAGGTCAACATCGCGCTCGATTCGCTGCCGGAATTCCCAGCGCTGCCGAAGGATTCGCCGGTCTATCGCGGCGACATGCATTTCACCGATTCGATGGAGCGAATGGAGCGCGCCTATGACGACTGGAAGGCCGGGCGCTGGTCGGTCGATCCCTTCCTCGACATGGTCATCCCGACGACACTCGACCCGACCATGGCGCCGCCCGGCAAGCATTTCATGAGCTGCTTCGTGCAATACGCCCCGCCCAAGATCGGCGGCCGCGAGTGGACCGATGCCGATCGCGACGGCTTCGCCGAAAGCGTGATTGCCCAGATCGCTGAATACTCGCCTAGCTTCCGCGACCGCATCGTCCACATGGAGGTGCGCACGCCGCGCGAGATCGAGGCGGAAGTCGGCCTCACCGAGGGCAACATCTTCCAGGGCGAATTGACCTTCGACCAGCTTTTGTTCAACCGTCCGGTTCCGGGCTACGCGCAGTACCGTTCGCCGGTCGATGGGCTCTATATGTGCGGCTCCTCGACCCATCCCGGCGGCGGCGTCATGGGTGCGCCCGGCCGCAATGCCGCGGCGGAAATCCTGCGCGATCTCGCCAAGTCGACCTCCCACATGAGCCCGGCCCATGACGTCATTTGACGCAATCATCATTGGCGGCGGCCACAATGGCCTCGTCGCTGCTGCCACGCTGGCCAAAGCCGGCCGCAAGGTGCTGGTGCTGGAAGCCGGAAGCGAAGTCGGCGGCGCCGCGCGCACCGAAGAATTCGCGCCCGGCTTTCGCGCATCCTCCATTGCCCATCTGCTGAACCGGCTGCATCCCGACGTGGTGAAGACGCTGGAGCTGGAAAAGCACGGGCTGCAATTTGGTCGCGCCGACTTCATGCCGTCGGTGGCGCTGTCGAAAGACGGCCCGCCGCTTGTCCTGCATGGCGCCTATGGCGAGGTGCTGACTGGCGCCAGTTCGTCCGAGCAATCGGCCTGGAAGGGACTGCGCGCGCAGCTGCTGCGCTATGCCGGCATCCTGAAGCCGTTCCTCTACCGCCGGCCGCCCGATCTCGCCGGCATGTCGCTGCTGGAAACCGTTTCACTCGGCCAGACCGCGCTGGCGTTGAAGAAACTTGGCAAGGAAGACATGCGCGACTTCCTGCGCGTGCTGTTGATGAACGTTGCCGACCTGCTGGATGAACAGCTCACCGACATCAGGCTGAAGGGCCTGCTGGCTTTCGACGCAACGCTGGGCAGCCATCTCGGTCCGCGCTCGCCAACCTCATTGCTCGGCCTCTACTATCGGCTGGCCGGCGAGACCGATGGTGCGGCCGGCGCGCAGGTCCTGCCGCAAGGCGGCATGGGCGCGGTCGTCACTGCCATCCGTGCCTCGGCGGAGAAGGCCGGCGTCGAAATCCGCACATTGGCGCCCGTGGCAAAAATCATCGTCGAGAAAGGCCGCGCCGCCGGTGTCGCGCTCGACAATGGCGAGGTGATGCACGCGAGCACGATCGTCTCCGCCATCAATCCGGCGACGACTTTCCTCGACCTCGTCGGACCGCGCGAGATCGACACTGGTTTCGTGCGCAAGGTGAAGAACATTCGCATGAAGGGCGATACGGCCAAGCTCAATCTGGCGCTCGACCGGCCGCCGCAATTCACCGGTGTCGATGCCGCCGGCCACAAGGGCCGGCTGGTCATCGCCCCCTCGCCCGATCACGTGGAGCGCGCCTTCAATCCCTCCAAATATGGCGAGTTCTCGCCGGAGCCGGTGATGGAGATCACGCTGCCAAGCCTCGCCGACCCGTCACTCGCACCCAGCGGCGCCTGCGTGCTGTCGGCGGTCCTGCAATACGCTCCCTATGCGCTGAAGGAGGGTTGGGATGCCGGCAAGCCGAAATTCCTCAAGGCTGTTATGGCGCAGCTCGAGTCCTACGCGCCCGGCATCGGCAAGAGCGTGATCCACGCCGAGCTTTTGACGCCGGCCGATATCGAGACGCGCTATCGCATGCCGGGCGGCCATTGGCATCATGGCGAATTGCAGGCTGACCAGATGCTGGTCTCGCGCCCCGTCTCCGGCTGGTCCGGCTACGACACGCCGATCGATGGGCTGTTCCTGGCCGGCGCTGGCTCGCATCCCGGCGGCGGCGTCTCCGGCGCACCTGGCCTCAACGCCGCACGACGCATCATCGCGATGAAGGGATAGGCCATGGCCCAGGCAACCAAGAAGAAACCCGTCGCAAAGGCAGCCGGCGCGCCCGTTTCCGCCCGCATCGCAGCACAGGCTCATTTCCACACGCTGCGTCTGGGCACGCCATTCCAGCCGCGCATCGACGCGCTGGCCAGAACCCAGGACTGGTACAATTGGGCCGGTTACCGCGCCCCCCACTCGCTGTGGGACGAGGAGCTTGAATACTTCGCCATCCGCAGCCAGGCGGCCCTGTTCGACATTTCGCCGATGACCAAATACCGGATCGAGGGGCCGGAGGCCGAAGCCTTGCTCAACCGCGTGACGCTGCGCGATGTCACCAAGCTCAGGCCCGGCCGCGTCCACTACACAGCCTGGTGCGACGACGAGGGTTTCGTCCTCGATGACGGCACACTGTTCCGTCTGTCGCCGACCCGCTTCCGGCTGTGTTCGCAAGAGCGGCATCTGCCTTGGCTGCTCGACAGCGCCGTCGGTTTCGATGTGATCGTTGAGGAAGAGACTGAGGCGGTGGCCGGCCTCGCCTTGCAAGGCCCGACCTCCTTTGCGGTGCTGCGCGATGCTGGCTTTGCCGGCGTCGAGAGGCTGAAAATATTCGACCTCGCCGACTTCCCGCATGATGGCGGCCCCCAAGGAAACACCCAGGTCACCATCTCGCGCACCGGCTTCACCGGCGATCTCGGCTACGAGCTGTTCGTTTCAGCCGACATGGCGCTGAGCCTGTGGGACCGGCTGATGACATCGGGCGACCTGCGCGGCATCCGCGCCATCGGCTACACCGCGCTCAACCGCGCCCGTCTGGAGGCAGGGCTGATCGTTGCCAATGCGGATTTCACAACCGCCGAGCACGCCATCCGCGCCGACCGCCTGCGCATGCCCGACGAGATCGGGCTCGGCTTCATGATCGATCTGGAAAAGGGCCATTTCAATGGCCGCCGTGCCATCCTCGAGGCGAGAGCGAAACGCAAATTGCGCTATGTGCTGGTCGGGCTGGAGATCGAAGGCAACATCCCTGCCGAACACGCCATCGTCTACCACAAGAAAGCCCACGAGGT
Organism: Mesorhizobium loti; assembly: GCF_003148495.1. Classification (GTDB taxonomy): domain Bacteria; phylum Pseudomonadota; class Alphaproteobacteria; order Rhizobiales; family Rhizobiaceae; genus Mesorhizobium; species Mesorhizobium loti. The sequence goes on along the minus strand of NZ_QGGH01000003.1, from coordinate 651,411 downwards.
TGGCCTGGTCAGCGCCGCCATGTGGTCGCCGATGGCCAAGCGCAACATCGCCATCGCCTCGCTGGCGCGGCCATACGGTGATACCATGGTCGAGGACCTCTGGGTCGAGATCTACGCCATGCGCGAGCTGCAGTATCAGAAGCTGATGAAGCGAGCCAAGGTGGTGGCGCGTCCGTTCATCAAGCTCGACCGCCGCACTGCCAATCCGCCGGCGGACTTCTGATCATGACCGACGAAGCCGACAAGCAGCAAGAAGATGGGGAAGCCGCCGAACAGTGGGAGCTGGTCAACACACCGCTCGGCGAGAAGTGGTCCGGCCGCACGCGCTATGCCGCCGCCATGTTCTTCTACAAGCGCGACGAGATGACCTCCGAGACGCTCGAAGTCTACCGCATCTGCGCGCGGCTCGATTCGGAAGATCCGCTGCCGATCATCCGCGATCGCGGTGTCGGCAAGGACTGGCTGAAGCGCATGGGCTTCCAATAAGTCGTTCTAACCTATCGTTTTCTCGAGCATGCCAAGCCAGTTGCGATAGGCGATCTTTTCGATCAGCGCGCGGCCGAAGCCACGTGCCGCCAAGGCATCGATCAGCTTCGGCAGGCCGGCGACGTCGCCGATGACGGCCGGGATCATGGCGCCGTCGAAATCGGAGCCGAGGCCGACGCCGTCTTCACCCAGAGCCTGCAGCAACGAATCGACATGGCGCACCATGATGTCGAGGCTGGTGTCGGCATTCATGCGCCCGTCCTCGCGCAGGAAGCCTGTGGCGAAGTTCAGTCCGACCATGCCGCCGGACTCGCGGATCGCGCCGAGCTGCCAGTCGGTGAGATTGCGCGAATGGCCGCAGATCGCATGCACGTTGGAATGGGTGGCGACCAGCGGCGCATCGCTGAGCGCGGCGACATCGCGAAAACCCTTCTCGTTGAGATGCGAGAGGTCGATCATGATCTTCAGCTGGTTGCAGGCCTTGACCAGCGCCTTGCCCGCATCGGTCAGGCCGGGCCCGGTGTCGGGCGAGGACGGAAAGCGGAACGGCACGCCGTGGCCGAAAGCATTCGGCCGGCTCCAGACGATGCCAAGCGAGCGCAGGCCGGCTGCGTGCAGCACGTCGAGCATGGTGAGCTCGGGATCGATCGCCTCGACCCCTTCGATGTGGAACACCGCAGCGATCGAACCCTGCGTCATGGCATTGCGCACATCGCCGGCACTGCGGCAGACGGTGAGCGCTCCGGCCCGTTCCAGCCTAAACAGGATCGAGGCCATCGCGATCGTCGAGGCCAGCGCATCATTGCGCGGAACCTCGGGCGGCAGCGGCTCGGCAGCGCTCGGCGCCAGGGGAACGGCGCTGCGCCTGGATTTCTCGACTGGCGGCGGGAAGATGGCGAACATGCCGCCGGCAAAGCCACCGGCCTTGGCACGCGGCAGGTCGATATGACCGCCCGATTTCCCCTCGATGAACAGCTTTTCGACGTCCGTGTCTTTCGACTGGTAGAGTCTGAGCAACGTATCGTTGTGGCCGTCGAAGACGGGAACGAGGTCGGTTTCGGTCATACGGGGATCATTCGGTTCGTTTGTCGGCAAGGGGGCTGAGATACACCATATCTACTTAGGCAGGATGTGCCACCCGCGCAAATGCCAAAGCCATCCCGGTGGGATGGCAGCCACTTGCCGCGCCGTTTCCCGGTGACGAAAATCCTACCGCTTCAGCACGTCGGCCCACTCCTGATGGCGGCGGAACTGGGCGTTGGCGAAGGGGCAGAGCGGGATGATCTTCTTGCCTGCCGCCCGCGCATCCTCGACGGCGCGGGTGACGAGCCGAAGCCCGGCACCCTGGCCACGAAATGCGTCCGGCACCTCGGTATGGTCGATGATGATCTGGTGCTCGCCGATCTTGGTGAAGGTCATCTCGGCCTCGGCGCCACCGGGCCCGCGCAGGACATAGCGACCCTTGGAACCGCGATCCTCAAGCTCGATCTCAGGCAGTTGGTCAGGCATCGCTATACTCCTTGGGCAGCATCGGCAAAGAACCGCCGCGCCGCCTCGATCTCGTTTGGCCGCACCTCGTGCCCGCCTTCATGCCACTCCACTGTGACATCGGCGCCGTCGGCACGCAAATAGGCTTCGAGCCGCGTCGTCAGGTTCGGCGGGCAGATCGGATCGCGCTTGCCGGCGGTCAGCAGAATATGGCGGCCGGCGAGACTGCCCTTCACCTCCGGTTCGAACGGGATCAGCGGATGCATCAGCACCGCGGCGTCGAACAGCGCCGGTGCCGCAAACACCACCGAGGCCAGGACGTTGGCGCCGTTGGAGTAGCCGAGACCAAGCACGATCGACGGCTTTGCCGCCCCGACATGGGCCGCCTCGACATGCGCCTTGACGAAGCCCGCCATCTTGTCCGTCGCCCGTGCCAGATCGTCCATGTCGTAGACGCCCTCGCCGGTACGGCGAAAGAAGCGCGCAGCACCTTGTTCGGACACATCGCCGCGCGGCGAGATGATGGTTGCCTGGGGCGCGAGATCGCGCCCCAGCGACAGAAGCTGGTTCTCATCGGCTCCCGTGCCATGGAAGACGAACAGCAGTGGACCGCCCGGCGAACCGGGCAGCAACTTGTGGATGTAAGCGTCCTTGCTCATGACCTCAGCCTTCCAGCTTCTGCAGATGCTGTTCGAGATAGGGCCGCAGGTGCTGGTGCTGCGTCGGCAGCTTCAGCGCCTCGCCGAGATGAGCGGTGTCCTCATCGCGATCGAAACCCGGCTCGTTGGTGGCCACTTCGAACAGCACGCCACCCGGCGTGCGAAAATAGATCGCCCAGAAATAGTCGCGGTCGATCACCGGCGTCACGCCATAGCCGGTATCCATCAACGCCTTGCGCACTTCGAGCTGCTTGGCGCGATTCTCGACGGCGAAGGCGACGTGATGGACGGAGCCGGCGCCGAGATCGGCGAAGGCAGCAGCCGGCAGCGATTCGATATCGACGACATCGGCGCCATTGCCGTTCTTCACCGCCAGCCGCCTGACGTTGCCGGACCTGTCGACTTCCTCATAGCCCATGAACTTCAGCAGCTCCTCAGTGGCGTCGCCATCCTTCAACCGGAGCGACACCGAGTGGAAGCCTCTGATGGCCTCGTCCGTGGGAACACCACCTTTCGCCCATGGCGCTCTGCTGTCAGCCTTGTCCTCGACCAGCGCGAAGCCGTCGCCGTCCGGTCCGGCAAAGGCCAGACGCTTCTCGCCGAATGTCTCTTCGTGCGACAGGCCGGTGACGCCCTCATCGGCAAAACGCTTTTCCCAGTAGGTGAGCGTGCCTTCCGGCACCGAGTAGACCGTGGTGCCGACTTCGCCGACGCCATGCCGGCCCTTGCCGATGTCGGGGAACGGAAAATAGGTCATCACCGAACCGGGCGTCCCGGCCTCGTCGCCGTAATAAAGGTGGTAGACATCAGGCGCGTCGAAATTGACGGTCTTCTTGACCCGGCGCTGGCCGAGCTTTTTGGTGAAGAACTCATTGTTCTGGCGGGCATCCCTGGCCATCGATGTGACGTGATGCAGGCCTTTGATCTGGTCGAGCATTGTCTTGCTCCTTCCCTTGGTGCTTGTGCGGCCCTCGCCGCTGTCCACGCCAATATGAGGACGCGGCCGCTCTGGGCAAAGGCGGCAAACACAGAATGGACTGTGCTGTAAAAGTGAACAATACAAAGAGTTCTGTTCACCAATTGACTCACGTGACAGGCTTGCGCCAGCGCCAGAATTCGGTTCCATGAGCGGCGTTCGACCATCCCAGGACAGAGTATCGCGCGTGATTGGAAAAACCAGGCGGCCTAACATTCTGCTGATCACATGCGACCAGTGGCGCGGCGATTGTCTGTCGTCTGCGGGCCATCCGGTTGTGAAGACGCCGAATGCCGACGCACTGGCCGCAGAGGGTGTGCTGTTCAAGCGGCACTATGGCGGTGCGGCGCCCTGCTCGCCGGCCCGCGCCTGCCTCTACACCGGCCTCTACCAGATGAACAACCGCGTCTGCCGCAACGGCACGCCGCTCGACGCCCGACACGGCAACATAGCGCTGCATGCGCGCGCCCTCGGCTATGATCCGACGCTGTTCGGCTACACCGATGTCTCGCTCGATCCGCGCCTGCTGGCGCCGGGCGACCCGGGGCTGCAAAGTTATGAAGGCGTGCTGCCAGGCTTTACGGTGCGCCAGTTGCTGCCCGAACATCAGAAACAGTGGCTGTCCTGGCTGAAGCAGCGGGGTATCGACACCAGCGCCGGGTCTCCCGACATCCATCGACCGGTGAACGGCGACAAGACCGGCGCTGTCAGCAACGCCCCGCCCGTCTACTCAAGGGACGAAACCCCGGCCGCCTTCCTGACCGGCGAATTCACGCGCTGGCTTGGCGAGCAGGACGACGCCGCGCCGTGGTTCGCGCATCTTTCCTTCATCAGCCCGCACCCGCCCTTCATCGTGCCGGAACCCTACAACACGATGTATCAACCTGCCGATGGCCCGGCCTTCCGGCGCGCGGCAAGCTGGCAGGAAGAGGCGCAGAGCCATCCCTACCTCGCCTATGACATTGGCCGACAGAAGCAGGCCAGGTTCCGTGCCGACGCCAATGGCAAGGTGCACGACTGGAGCGATGACGACTTCCGCCGCATCCGGGCGATCTATTACGGCATGATCTCGGAGGTCGACGCGCAGCTCGGCCGCATCTGGCAAGCAGTCAAGGCCGCAGGCGCGTGGGACGACACCATCATCGTGCTCACCTCAGATCATGCCGAGATGATGGGCGACCATTTCATGCTGGGCAAGGGAGGCTACTTCGACGGCAGCTACCACATTCCGCTGATCATCCGCGATCCGCGCCACGGCCAGGCGGGCGGCGACAGCGTCGATCGCTTCACCGAGGCGGTGGACGTTGGGCCGACGCTCCTCGACCTGCTCGGCGAGGATCCCGCGCCGCACCTCGACGGCACCTCGCTGAAGCCGTTCCTGAGCGGCGGGAGCCCAGCAGCCTGGCGCGATGCGGCGCATTGGGAGTTCGATTTCCGCTCGATTGCCGAAGGCGAGGCCGAACGCCATTTCGGCATCGCCTCACGTCAATGCAACCTCGCCGTCATCCGCACCGAAAAATTCAAATATGTGCATTTCGGCGGCGGCTTGCCGCCGCTGCTATTCGACCTGGAAACAGATCCGGGTGAATTGAACAATCTGGCCAAGCACCCGGCTTATCTGGCCGTGCGGCTGGAGTTCGCCGAACGGCTTCTCGCCTGGCGGGCTGAACATCTTGACCAGTCGCTAGCGCTGGCTGAACTGACGGAACACGGCGTTGTCGGCCACGTCGCCCGGGGCAGTACGCGAATAAGGCAGTAGGGAACCGAACCGGTACGACGACGGTCCTGCCCTACTGCCCTACTGCCCTACTGCCTATTCCTATTTCACAATCATCCGCTGCTGATCCCGCTTCTCGGCATAACTGCCCTTGTCATAGGCGGTTTGCGCCTTGAGCTGTTCCTTGGTGAAGGTCGTGTACAGATACTTCTTGCCGTCCTTGTCGGTCATGAGTTTGAGGTTGTCCACGCCGACCGCAACCTCCTTCTCGCCGATGCCGAGGAAGCCGCCGACATCGACGATCACCGCGTCGGTCTTGTTGTCGGGCGCGAGCACGACATCGCCGATTTCGCCGACCTTGGCGTCGTTGGCGCCGTAGACGGTGGTGCCCTTCAGATCGTCGGCGCGGATCTCACCAACCGGCAGTTCCGTCAGCGTGGTCTTGTCGATGGCCGCCGTCTGCGTCTGGTCGGGAGTCGAAGCATCAGGGGTGGTCGTTGCCGGAGCCTCGGCCGTCTTGTCTGCGGGGGCGGCAGCAGGAGCCGTGGCGTCGGACGGCACAGCGGCCGGGGCGGTTGCAGCCGGCTCGTTGGATGCCGTGGTCGCGGGTACCGGATCATAGGCCTTGCGGTTGAAATCCGGCTGCGCCTGCAACTCTTCCTTGGTGGTCTGGGCCACCAGCCAGCGGTCGCCATTCTTCTCGGCCCACTGCGCCTTGGAGAAATCATAGGTGACATTCTTGGCGCCGAGGCCAAGGAAACCACCGACGCCGATGACAAGCGACTCGGCCTTGCCTTCCCTGGTCAGAACGATGTCGTTGACGCTGCCGATGTTCTGCGCGTCATCGCCGGTGCCGTTGTAAACGGTTTCGCCGATGATGTTGGTGGCAAGGTTGCCGTCGGCCCGCTTCACGGGTTCCGCCGGAGCCGCATTCAGGTCGACAGGCTTCTGCGCCGTATCCGTCGTCGCGGGTGCCGTCGGTGCTGTTGCGTCAGTCGATGCAGCAGGTGCTGGTGCCGGAGCGTAGGGCTTGCTGTCGAACTCCGGATGCGCCGTCAGCTCGTCCTTGCTCGTCTGGGCAACCAGCCAGCGATCGCCGTTCTTTTCGGCCCATTGCAGCTTATCGTAATCGAAAGCGACGTTCTTCGCTCCGACACCCAGAAAGCCGCCGACGCCGATGACGACGGATTTCGCCTGGCCATCTTTGTCGAAGACGACGTCGCTGACCTTGCCGATGCTCTCGGCATCGTCGCCGGTGCCGTTGTAGACGGATTCACCGATGATGTTGGTGACAATGCTGCCCTCGGCGCGCGGCAGGGGAGCGGCGGCAGCCGGCTCCTGAACGGCAGGCGCCTCCGCTGGTGCCGGCGTTGTCGCGCTCTGCGCATGAGCGCCGGTCGCGATCAGCGTTGCGAGTGCGGTCGTGGCTAGAAGATTGCGGATCATGATCGTCTCTCCTGGTGCGTGATTTCGTGCACGCCGCGCCCGGTTGAACCCGTCGCTGGGGAGATCTGACGCGGCAACTTCTACAGTTCACAACGTCGTGAGCATGCTGTTGTTCCGACAAAAAGCGCGCGGAGTCCGTGGCAAGAAATCGACAAGCGTCTCCGTCACAGCCTTAAGCCCGATCGCGGATTTCGCCACACACGGAACCTTTCCCACCTCGCCGCGTTGCAGCCTATGGCTGGGTTTGTCTTTGTCCCGGTCCGACCATGGTCGAATAACGGAGTGGGGCATGAAATTCGCAGCGGTGCTGAACCGGGACGGCGGCACCTTGCGGACCATTGACCTTGCCGCTTTCTCCGACAGGATGCGCCAGGCGCTGGAGACGGCAGGCCACTCTCTCAGCATCGAGATTGTCGACGGCAAGGATGTGGTGGAAACGCTCGACAGCGCGGCCTCACGCCGCTCTGTCGATGTCGTGCTGGCCGGTGGCGGCGACGGGACCATTTCTGCCGCAGCCGCCCGGTTGATGGGGACGAAGAAGGCGCTTGCCATATTGCCGGCCGGCACCATGAACCTGTTCGCGCGCGGGCTGGGCATTCCGCAGTCCCTGGATGCCGCGCTCAAATCCTTCACGGACGGCGAAATCATCGCGGTTGACATAGCGACCGCCAACGGCCGGCCGTTCGTTCACCAGTTCTCGATCGGCATGCATGCGAAGATGGTGCAACTGCGCCAGAAAATGGAGTTCGGTTCTCGCCTGGGAAAGATCCGTGCCTCGGCCAAGGCGGCTTGGGCGACGATCAACAATCCACCGGCGATGAACGTGACGCTCAGCATCGGCGAAGCCGAGATGGCGGCCCGCATTACCGGCATCGGCATCACCAACAATTTGTTCGGCGAAGGCCACTTGCCTTACGCCGACAACCCGGCGGGCGGCGTGCTTGGCGTCTATGTCACGGTGGCGCAGCAGCGCGCCGAACTGGTCAAGTTCTTCTTCAACATGGCGCGCGGCAAATGGCGCGACAACGAACATGTCGAAATCCATCAGGCGGGTAGGACGGTCCTGAAAATCCACTCGGGGAGCCGGAAGTTTCGTGCCGTGATGGACGGAGAACTGATCAGGCTTGAGCGTGAAACGACGATCGAAATCCAGCCCGGCGCGCTCAATGTCCTGGTGCCGGCCAGCGTCGCCGAGGCAAAGGCCGCCTGATGCGATTCATACCCATTGCCGCCGACAAGCTAGCCGCTGGGAGCACTGCCCTGTTGGGTCGTGTCCTTCTTGATCAATTCGCCATAAATCTCGGCGGCCCCCCAAGCAACAAAGGCCAGCAGCAACGCAGCGATCAGAATGCGCAGGCCATGCCGGCCCCAGCGCCCCTGACGGGCTTTGTCCTCAGGAATGATCTTGATCATGGTCGGCCCTCGGATCGGTTTGCGCCAATTGGCGCGTCCGGCAAAACAACATGGTCGGGTAACGGTTCCTCGCTAGGATGGTTCCGGCCGGCCGGCTGGTTCTGGATCGACAGACCGGCGAAGCGACGACGAAGACCAAAACAGGGCAACGGGGACCTGGGTGAATAACAAGGCGGAAAAAGTGCCGGATCTGCCGGCTGACGTTGCGCTGGCGGTCAGTGCCGAAGACCGGCTGGCCGTGCTGCACGGGCTGGAGATGCTGGATACGGCGGCCGACCCGGATTTCGACCGCATCAGCAGCCTTGCCGCGGCGGTAATGCAGGCGCCGATAGCCTTGGTCACGCTCGTCGACCACGAGCGGCAGTGGTTCAAATCCTGCTTCGGCCTGGACCAGACCGAAACCGCGACCGACATCTCCTTTTGCGCTCATGCGATTGCCGCCGGCGAAGAGCCGATGGTGGTGGCGGATGCAACGACGGACCCACGTTTCAACGCCAACCCGCTGGTCACCGGCAAGCATCATGTCCGCTTCTATGCCGGCGCGCCGATGGTCGTGGCAGGTGCCCGCATCGGCACGCTCTGCGTTCTCGACCGCAAGCGGCATGCCTTTCCATCCCGCGCCGAGCTCGACCAGTTGAAGGCGCTCGCCGGCCTCGCCGCCAGCCTGTTCACCTTGAAGGACGCGACCCGCAGCGGCGCCATCGCCGAGGCCGCACTGGTGCGTGAGGAAAAACGACGCGCCATCGCGCTCGATGCGGCGTCGCTCGCCAGCTGGGCGTGGGACATCCGCACCGACATCATCGAATGCGACACCTTGCTGTCGGAGCTGTTCAACCTGCCGCGCTCGAACCGGCTGCGGGCACGCGACATCCTCACCGCCATCGATCCGCGCGACGTCTACCAGACCGAAACCCGCTTTCGCGACGCCTTGACCGGCAGCGACGACTATTTCGGCGAATACCGGGTGAAGGGCTTTCATCCGCCGCGCTGGCTCGCCACGCGCGGCCGTGTCATCGAGCGTGACGGTGACGGCAAGCCGACGCTGATCTTCGGCGTCAACTACGACATCTCGGAGCGCAAGCTTGGCGACGAGCGGCAACGGCTGCTGCTGCGTGAGCTCAACCATCGCGTCAAGAATACGCTAGCGACCGTCCAGGCGCTGGCGACACAGACCGTGCGCCATGCCCGCCAGCCGAGCCAGTTCCTCGAGGCCTTCGGCGCCCGGCTTCAGGCCCTGGGCATCGCCCACAATCTGTTGTCGGACCGCGAGTGGCGCGGCATCGGCATCCGTGAACTCGTCCAGATCGAGGTCAGGCCATTCGAAACGGCCGAGCAGCCGCGCATGACGATCTCCGGCGACGACTTGCTGCTGTCGCCCGACCAGGCCGTCGGGCTTGGCCTGATCCTGCATGAACTGGGCAGCAATGCACTGCAATATGGATCGCTGTCGGTGGTATCAGGCAAGGTTGATCTCGGGTGGAAGACGCAAGGCAGGAAGGGTGCCCGCCGCCTTGTGCTGACCTGGCGCGAAAGCGGCGGCCCGCAAGTCGCCCCGCCGGAACGGCACGGCTTCGGCTCGATCCTCATCCGCCGCAGCCTTGCCAAGGTCATTTCAAGCGAAGTGACCCATGAGTTCCGGCCGGAAGGGGTGTTTGCTGAAATATCGATGCCGCTGGAAGACCTGTCGAAGTGACCTCCCAGCGCCTTTAGTTACGCCCGCTTTCATCCCCATCGTCTGCGCCCGGCTTCACGTTCTCGCGGTAGATCGCGTAAGCCGCGAGCGCTACGGCTGGACCCAGAATGACGCCGAGACCACCTTTTCCCTTGAGCAGTGTCGGCAGCACGGCGAGTGCGGCGGTGATGCCGATCGCCTTCATGTCGGCATTGCGGCGTTGCGCCCGGCGCCGGGCGCGCGAGCCTGCGGATATCTGGTAAATCAACAGGATCAGCCCGGCAAGCACCAGAAAACCGACGCCAAAGCCCAGTGCGGCGGCAAGCGACCCGTAGCGCATCGCCGACCAGATATAGGCTGCGCCGACCAGAAAGCCGAGACCACAGAGCGCTGCCGATAGGGCGAGCCCATAAACGATTGCCGCCGTGCGCGCCCGGCGCATGGCGGCAACGGTTTCGCCCGAGGCGAGACCCGAAATCAGGGATGCCAGCATTCCCATCTGCAATGCGACTAGCGACGCGCAATGAGCGCGAAGAGGAAGCCAACGCCGGCAGCGATCGCCAGTGACGTCACCGGCTTTTCACGCACGCTCGCCATCATCTGCGCTTCGATGTCCTTGGCGTTGCTGCGCAGACTGTCAAAGGCTGCTTCGCCCTGCGCGCGCAGTTGCTCGACACCTTCCGTGGCCGCGCGACGGGCAGTGCCATAGCCATGCTCGCCGGTCTTGGCCAATTGCTTTGTGAGCTTGTCGATGTCGGCCTTCAATTGCCTGATGTCGGCTTCCAGGTCCGCATTTGCACGGGAGTCGTTTGCGGTCTTTCCTGCGGCAGTTGCCATGGCTTAACTCCTTGTGATTGCTCGATTTCAAACGCGCCGCGCGCCTCAAGGTTCCGGCACTGGGGACAAAGTAGCCGAAAACGCGTCCGCGCGCACCCGATCCGCCGGCTCTGGCAAAAAGGCCTTAGTCAGATCAGCGGCCGGCGCGCCTCGCCCAGCCCTTCCCAGCCAGCGAGCCGCTTGAGCCCTTCAATGTCTGTGACCTCGCAACCGCCGTCGCGCCAGACGATCAGCTTGCGATCCATCAGCTTGCGGATCGTCTTGTTTGTATGAACCAGCGACAGGCCGAGCGTGTCGGCGATGTGTTGTTGCGTGATCGGTATCTGGATGGACTGCTTGCCGTTCAGCCCGACGACCTTGGCCCGGCTGGCGATGAAGGCGATAAGATAGGCAGCGCGCTCGATCGCGCTGCGACGCCCGAGGCTGAGCAGATTTTCATCCAGCATGCGCTCTTCGCGCGATGCGATCCAGGTGATGTCGTAGGCGAGCCCTGGATGATTGCGGTAGAGCTCGTGCAGATACTCGCGTTCGAAAACACACAGCAGCATCGGCGACAGGGCCTCGACGGAATGCTGCATCTCGCCCATTACACTGCCCTGCAGGCCGATCAGATCGCCGGGCATGAGATAGTTGAGGATCTGGCGGCGGCCGTCTCGCAACAGCTTGTAGCGGAACGCCCACCCGGAGAGCACGGTGTAGAGATGGGCGCTGTGGCTACCCTCGACCAACACGGTAGCCGCCTTGTCGACGGCGAGTTCGCCCTTCTTAAATGTACTGATGAAGGCCAGCTCCTGTTTTTCGAAGTCGCGAAAAATCGGCAACGGCCGCAACGGGCAGTTCTCGCAAGGGTACTGGAGGTTGGAAAAGGCGCGATTGTTCTGGGCTGACATTTCGACCCCTCTTCGAAAGCCCGCTCTTTGGAAGAGCTGCATTTCAACGCGTTGCAAGGATTGAGGTTCCGCCGCCGGCCACATGTCTTTTTTAAATGACAGCAGGCCAATTAGCGATCATGACTCCATGCGTTTCAAGGAGTCGTTGCCTGTGCCCACATTGCTTGACGGATTGCGGATTCTCGTCCTGGAGGACGAATTTCTCATCGCCATGGATGTCGAGCAGCTTTGCCGTGACCATGGCGCCGGTGATGTGGTCATCGCCCGCGATCTGACAGAGGTCGATGGCCAGGAGGTCGCCACGCAATTCGACGCGGCCATTGTCGACCTCATGCTGGGTGGCGCCTCGACACTCGATTTCGCCTCGGGGCTGCGCGCGGCAGGCGTACCTTTCGTGTTTGCGTCGGGCTATTCGGATGCCGATGAAATCAAGGCATCCTTTCCAGGCGTCAGGCTGGTCGGCAAACCCTATTCGGGTGAAGACCTCGTGCAAGCGGTGGCGGCAGCCTGCGGACGCGCCTCTCTAGGTTGAGACGCGCCCCCCTACCCGCCTGGCGATCGCAGGTCAGCTGGCCGGCGAGCCCGTTACCTGGGTCGAAATCGCATCCGGGCCATACTCGTCTTCGCCTGATATTTTCAGGATCTCCTGCAAGCGCGTGCGGGCTCGGCTGACGCGGCTCTTGATCGTCCCGACCGCGCAACCGCAAATCTCGGCGGCCTCCTCGTAGGAGAAACCCGACGCGCCGATGAGGATGATGGCTTCGCGCTGGTCCTCCGGCAATTGCTCCAGCGCCCCGCGAAAATCCTTCAGGTCGAGCTGGCCATGCTGAGCGGGATGAACAGCAAGCCTGGCCGTCATGATGCCGTCGCTATCTTGCACTTCACGTCCACGCTTGCGCATCTGCGAATAGAATTCATTGCGCAGGATGGTGAAAAGCCACGCCTTGAGATTGGTGCCGGGTTGGAAGCTTTCGTGCTTGTCCCACGCCTTGACCAGCGTTTCCTGGACGAGGTCGTCGGCCTTGTCGGCGTTTTGCGTCAGCGACACCGCAAAGGCACGCAGGCTTGGGATTGCCCCAAGCAGATCTGTCTTGAAGCCTTGGGAGACCGCAGCCATGCCTCAGTCCTTTTTCTGTGCGGGTTCGGCCTGTTCCAGCTGGCTAAGCAACTGGGAAAAGCGATCCGGCACATCGTCGGAGACCAGCTCGTCGTAATATTGTTTGAGTTTGCGTCCGATTTCGGAATTCGGCCCAAGAGCGTCACCGGAACCGTTCCGGCGCCTGCTTTCGGCGCCAGCCAGAATATCTTTCGTCATATCCTTCATTTTGCCCTTGTATTCCCAGCGCCCAAGCCGCTCATAATATTACTCAACACAACGCAAGCGACACCCTCGTCTGGTTGCCCATCCCGACCTCAAACGCCGTCCCGACGCATTAGTTCCATCAAGGCCGGAACTTTTTCTCAAGATCGGCGTTGTTTGACCGGGCTTGCAATCAGCTTGACCTGCAATCTATGCAATCACGTCATTCTGAGGGAGACGTCTTACCATGAGCTTATCCGCCACCATCGCGCCAAACCTGCCATTCCTGCGCCGCTTCTCGCGAGCCGTTTCCGGATCGCAGGAGAGTGGCGATGCGCTGGTCGCCGCGATGCTCGAAGCCATCATCGCCGATGTTGAAATCTTTCCCGAGGCATCGAGCGACCGCATCGCTCTGTACAAGGTTTTTGCCAAGCTGTTCACATCGGTCGCCATCCGCGTTCCACAGGAACACGCGCAATCAGCATGGGAACAGCGCGCCGCCGCCAATCTGAATGCAATTGCGCCGCGCCCGCGCCAAGCCTTCCTGCTTGTTGCCGTCGAAGGCTTCAGCGAGGATGAGGCGGCCGAGATCCTCGATGTCGGCGACCAGGAGTTTTCAGAGTTGCTTGCCCAGGCAAGCAACGAGATATCCCGTCAGGTGGCAACCGATGTGCTGATCATCGAGGATGAACCGCTGATCGCCATGGATATAGAAGAAATGGTCGAGAGCCTCGGGCACCGCGTCGTTGGAACGGCTCGCACCCATGCCGAGGCGGTGACGATGTTCGGCAGGACACGGCCGAAGATGGTGCTGGCCGACATCCAGCTTGCCGACGGCAGTTCGGGCATCGAGGCCGTGAACGAGATCCTGTCGTCGACGTCGGTGCCGGTCATCTTCATCACCGCCTTTCCCGAGCGTCTGTTGACTGGCGAGCGCCCCGAGCCGGCCTTCCTGGTCACCAAGCCGTTCAATCCCGACATGGTCAAGGCGCTGATCAGCCAGGCGCTGTTCTTCGACCGTCAGGCGAAAGCCGCCGCATAGGCTCGCAGCCCCTGACAGCACGGCACGACATTGAAGGCCGCTCGATGCGATGCATCGGGCGGCCTTTTTACAAGCCGGAACCGTCGTCAGCGAAATTCCTACGCCTCCTGCTCCGAACGATTTGCAAGCAGCGCCTTTTTCGGCAAAGGGTGGAACAAACCGCATCTACCCACGTTTTCATTACACCATTCGAAGGAGATGGATCATGCTCTACTGGGCGCTCGTATTTCTCGTCGTGGCGATCATCGCCGGCGCGCTTGGTTTCGGCGGCATCGCCGGTACGTCTGCCGGCATTGCGCAGATATTGTTTTTCATCTTTCTCGCCTTTCTGGTCATTTCGCTTCTTGCGGGCCTGTTCAAACGGGCATCGTGAGGACGAACGGCGACCGAACACTGGAAGCCGCACCCCTCAAACGGTTTCCAGCCACCGCCGGGCGGTATCCTGCAAAGGACACCGTCCGGCGGACCGTTTTTGGCGGCTGATTTTCGGGAGACCTCTTTTGGAACCCATTCAACCGTGAGCCGTTCAGCCTGAGTTGGGGTGGACAGATTGGCCGATGCGTTCCAGAACCGGAGATAGGAAGGACGACGTGCAAAGCGATGAAGTCATCGCCCTGCATCCTGCCGAAAGCGGCATGCAGCTTGGACGGGCTCTTCTCCATGCGTTGCACAATGCCGGTATTTCCGTTCTCTACCAGGATCGGGAGATGAAAACCGTATGGGCGCGCAACATGCGCGCGCCCTGGGTTTCCGACACCGCCGACAGCAACGGCATCCTGCCGGCGGCGCAGGCCGACCGCATTGGCGCGGCCAAGCGCGACGTCATCGCATCCGGCAACCCGCAACGTCTGGAGATCAGCGTTCCCGTCGAGGATGGCATCCGCTGGTTTCAAGTCTGGATCGATGCCGACCACGGCGATGGCGGCACGGTGCAAGGCGTCGTCACCACGATGGTCGAAACGACCGAGCAGAAGCGCCGTGAGCAAACCCTGACAACACTGCTGCGCGAAGTCAGTCATCGCTCGAAGAACCTGCTGGCGATCATTCAAAGCATAGCCACCCAGACCGGGCGCTACTCCGATGGCATCGGTGATTTCCTGACACGCTTTCGCGGCCGGCTGCAGTCGTTGGCTTCGTCTCAGGATCTCGTCACCTCTTCCAACTGGCGGGGTGCTGCACTTCGCGAACTGGTATCGGGGCAGGTTGGTCGCTACGGCGGGGATCCGGTTCGCAGCCTGCGTTTTCAGGGAGCAAACCCTTATCTCAATCCGAATGCTGCCCTGCATATCGGCCTTGCCATGCATGAGCTCGCGGTCAACTCGGTGAGCTATGGCGCCCTGTCGCAGCCCGACGGATTCGTAGAGGTTACAGCCAACCTGACCGCCGACGACACTGGGACCTCCCTATCTCTGACATGGGCCGAAGCAATCGGAGCCAATGACAACAGGCGTAGCGAGAAGCGCTTCGGAAGTGTCGCACTCGAACGGGTCGTGCCGGCGTCGCTGAATGGTACGGCGACGCTTGAAATCGCGGCCGGTCGCCTCGAATACCGCCTTGTCGTTCCGCACGGCAATTTCGAGACGGATTGAGCGACCCGCACCTGCGCCAAGTCCTTAACCGACTGTTCACCATAAAAGCCGATGCTGTATTTCCCAGATACCGCTGGAACCTGTTGCATCTTCGAACATTTCCGCAGCAGGACTTGCAGCATGGTGCGGGAGGAATGCCTTGACGGTTGCGGACATGAACAGACTGGAACAGGCCGCTCGGATCTCCATGGGCGAGTTTGAAGACTCCGAGGCATCCGCGCCGCCGCCGCCTCCTGTTCCTCACGCTTCGTTGCGCCTTGTCGTTCTCGGTCTTGCCGCGCTGATCGTCGCGGCCGTCCTCTTCCAGCTGGCTTACTGACCTCCGCGCAACCTGCGGCCTTGGTCGATCCATGTTAATTCGCTGGCCATGTTAATTCGCTGGTAGGTCTTGCAGTGCAGGAACTTTGCGGAATGTGGACCGTTACTGTGGCGAGAGGACGTTTTCGCCATGGAACACATCGCCGCATTGCTGCTGGTCATCGGCTGCTCGAACACGATGGCCGATTGCCGTGAGCTTCAAGTCCCTGTCAGTGTTTTCGAAACCGCCGACCAATGTGTCGCCGAACGCCCGTTCGCCATGGGCGACGTGCAGGGGCAGGCCGAACACATCGTCGCCAAATGCCTTACGGTCGACCCGGCGCTCGAAGACGACTACGATCAGGTGGTGTGGAAGGTCGGCCCGGACGGCAGTCTTGACGCATCCTTGGAGATCTCAAATATCGTCGTTGCGTCAAACACGGCGCGCCCCGAAAAAGACTATCTTAGCCAACAATAAATTCGAGCGGGCAACGGGCGCCATTTCATGCTAAATGGCGGTTGGAGCTTATTAAAGTGAGGACACAAAGTGAGGAGTGACTCTATGCGGAAGATGCTTATTGCCATGGTTGCTGTGGTCGCGGTCAGTGGCTGCACCTCTACCGAGCAGGACGTGGTTGGCGGCGGCTTGATCGGCGCCGGTGTCGGCGGCTTGGTCGGCGGCGGCAAGGGCGCGCTGATCGGCGCGGCCGTGGGTGCCGGTTCCGGCCTGCTGGTGCGCAATCTGCGCAATGGCTATTGCCAGTATCGCGATCATCGCGGCCGGATCTACACCGCGCGCTGCAACTAGTTCGGCGATACCGAGACCTGATCCGGAGACCGGTTCGCCGGCCTCCGGATTTTCATTGTTTAGTGCTTGATCCTGGCCGCCTGACGATCACCGTCAGTTTGCCAGAGGGATTTTGATTTCCACGTTCAGCCCATTGGCCCGGAAATCACGCTTGATCGTGCCGCGCAATTCGCGCGTGACGTTGAGATCGATCAGCTTGGTGCCGAATCCGGTATTGGCGGGTGCTTCGAGTTTCTTCTGCCCGGTTTCGCGCCAGTTGAGAGCCAGCGTCCTGTCGCGCCCGCGCCCTTCGAGCGACCAGTCCACCTTCAGCGCCCAGTCGCCCTTCAGGGTATTGGCCGAATTGCCGGCTTCGCCGTATTTCAGCGCGTTCGTCGCCAGTTCGTGGAAGGTGAGGCCGAGCGCTTGCGTCGTGGTTTCGTCGAGCAGCACCTGTGGCCCCGACAACAGCTCATCGGGCAGATCCTTGCCGAACACCTGACCCAGTTCGATGCGCAGGAGATCGCCAAGATCGGCCTTCTGCCAGCGCGAGCGCGTCAGCATGTCCTGGGATGCCGCCATCGCCTGCAGCCTGGCCGAGAAGGATGCGGAAAACTCGTTGACGTCGGTGGCCCGCGATGCCGTCTGGCGCGCGATCGCCAGCACCCTGGTGATCGAATTTTTGATGCGATGCTTCATCTCCTGCAGCATCAGGTCTTTTTCGAGCAGGCTCTTTTCCGTCGTTTCGTGCAAGCGCGACGCCGCCTCATAGGCCCGCTCCTGATACCGCGCCACCAGCGCGATGGCGCCCGCCAGCAACAGGCCGAACAGCCCCAGCATAACCGGAATGGCGCGCGACGACGGCTGCGAGAAGGCGCTCGTCGGCCGGAACAGGACAGTCCATGGCCGGCCGGCCACCATTATCTTGCGGGTGACCAGCAGCCTGTCCCCAAAGGTCGAAGCCGGTGGCGTCTCCGACCGGAACAACAGATTGTCGCCGTTCACCGCGCCGTCGCCATCGTAAATTTCGGTGTTGACCGGCAGCAGCGGCGACCGGCTGAGCGCGGTCTGGAACAGGTCGCGAGCCCGAAAAGCCGCATAGAGAAAACCGGCCGTGGAGGACCTGGACGCATTGATGACATCGGGTGCGGTTTCGACATTGAGCCGCACGAAGACGAGGAAGCCGGTGAACGTCTGCGCGGCACCTGTGTCCTGGCCCAGTTGGACCAGCCCGCTGGCGTGCTGGTGGTCATCCGACATCGCCTTTTCGATCGCCGCGCGCCGCACCGGTTCACTGAACATGTCATAGCCGATGCTGCCCTGGTTGGACGGGTCGAGCGGCTCGAACAGCACGATGGGGGTGCGCCAAGGCTGCGTGGTGTCAGGATAGATTGGATGGTTGACGCCATGGTCGCGCAGCATATCGCGTTCGACCGCCGCCTCGTCTCCAGCCTTCGCCAACCTGACATAGCCGATGCCGCGCAAGCCGGCAAAATTGTTGTCGGCATCGAGCGCTTTGAAGAACGCCTTGAACTCGTTGCCGGAAATATCGCCGTTGCGGGCGTCGAACAGGGCCTGCGTCGAGCGCAACAGCGACAAATGCAGGTCGATGCGGCTCTCGATTCGGTTGAGCGCGTCGTCGGCCGTCGCTTCGAACTTGATGCGGGCGGCTTCTTGCGTCGCGAAATAGGCAAACCCCGCCATCGTCATGCTGATCAGCGCAACGGCGATGAACGCGACGATTGGAAAAAGCTTCTTCAACGGATGATGTGGTCCCTGAGCGAATAGGGACCTTTATGGGCAAGTCGCCGTGCCAACACAATGGCAGGGCCAAGCCATGCTGACGGCTAGCATATCACGAGTCTGGCAACCCGCGACCTGGTCTGACCTCAGGCAGCGATCTTCAGCGCCCCCGGTCCGGGAATGGCACCGGGCGGGCATTTGCCCAGAATGATCATGCCGAGCACCTCGTCCTGGGTCACATCGGTGGTGCGGGCTGTGCCGACGACCTGGCCGTTCTTCATGACGCAGACCCGGTCGGCAAGCTCGAACACGTCGTGGATATCGTGGCTGATCAGGAAGATGCCGATGCCGTCGGACTTGAGCTGCTTGACCAGTTCGCCGACCTGCGCCGTTTCCTGCGGACCAAGCGCTGCCGTCGGCTCGTCCATGATCAGGATGCGTGCGTTGAACAGGATGGCGCGCGCGATCGCCACCGATTGCCGCTGGCCGCCCGACAGTTTGATCACCGGCTCCTTGAAGCGCTGGAAGCGGGGATTGAGCCTCCCCATCACCTTGCGCGCCTCCGCCTCCATGGCAACGTCGTCGAGCGTGCCCCAGGCGGTCATCAGCTCGCGGCCGAGGAACAGATTGGCGGCGGCATCGACATTGTCGGCCAGCGCCAGCGTCTGGTAAATCGTCTCGATGCCGTATTTCTTGGCGTCGCGCGGGTTGGAGATCGACGCTTCCTCGCCATTGACGAAGATCTGCCCGGCATCGCGCTTGTAGGCGCCGGACAGGATCTTGATCAGCGTCGACTTGCCGGCGCCGTTGTGGCCGAGCAGCGCCACGACCTCGCCGGGGAAGAGATCGATCGAGGCGTCGTCGACGGCGCGGATGCCGCCAAACGCGATCGAGATGTTGCGCATGTCGATCAGCGCTGTGGCCGCAGGAGCAATCTTGTCAGTCATGGCCATGCCTCCTAGACGCGCTTGCGATAGACGGTGTCGAGCCAGACGGCGATGACCAGCACGGCGCCGACGACAATGCTCTGCAGCGGCGAGTCGACGCCGAGCAGCACCATGCCGGACTGCAGCGACTGCATCAGCAGCGCGCCGAGCATGGCGCCGATGATCGTTCCCGAACCACCGGCGAGCGACGTGCCGCCAATGACGGCGGCGGCAATGACCAGCAGCTCGTCTAGCGTTCCAAGCACGTTGGTCGCCGAATTCTGCCGGGCCGAGGAGATCGCGGCGGCGATCGTCGCCAGCACGCCCATGATCATGAACACCTTCATGGTGATCCAGCGCGTGTTGATGCCGGCGAGATTGGCAGCCTCGGGATTGCCGCCGATGGCAAAGACATAGCGGCCGAAACGCGTGCGGTTGGTGATGAAGGTCATGACCAGCCCGACGGCGATCGCCATCAGCACCGGTATGGCGATGCCGTGAGCGATGAACAGGCCGCCTTCGGGCACGGTAATGTTGTTGGCGGCCGCATACCGGTTCACGATGCCGATCGGCCACGGATAGGAGTTGGCGAGCCAGACCGCACCCATGATGACGGCGCAGGTGACGACGCCGAGCAGCGTCTCGGCCCAGATCGGACGCAGCGGAAACCGGAAACGCTTGCGCTGCACCCGCCCGTTGAAAAGCGCAAACACCACGGCGAGGCAGGCCACGATCCCAACGACCCAGCTCCAGGTCGCGCCGATCGATCCCGACGGCCCGCCGCCCATGAGCTGGAAGGTGGCGTCAAGCGGTGCCACCGTCTGGCCTGATGTGACCCACCAGGCAGCACCGCGCCAGACCAGCAGTCCGCCCAGCGTGACGATGAACGCCGGCACTTCGAGATAGGCGATGACGAAGCCTTGAAAGGCCCCGATCAGCAGGCCGAGCGCCAGGCCGATGACCAGCGCCAGGACCCAGATCCACGGATTGCCGAGTTCGAGCCCGACAAACCGGACCAGGAAATGCACCTGGGCAAATCCCATCACCATGCCGATCAGGCCCTCGGCGGAACCGACGGACAGGTCGATGTTGCGCATGACAATGACCAGCACCATGCCGCAGGCCATGATGGCGACCGCCGATGTCTGCACCGACAGGTTCCACAGATTGCGCGGCGTCAGAAAGGTGCGGCTGTCGAAATCGAGCGGATTGACGCCGAGGCGCAGGCTGGAAATGACATGCAGCCCGATCCAGATGATCAGCAGGGCGCCGACCATGCCGAGCATGCGGGTGTCGATCTCGGTCGCCTTCAGGAACCGGGCGACCACGCCGAGCTCCGACGCACGCGCGGTGTCGGCCTGCGGGTTGGACGTCGTGTCGGTCATGATTTCCTCCCACCGGCTGGCCGTCTGACGCGGATGCCGGAACTCAGCCTAGAACGGTTCACCGATTCCCAGAAACGCCGAACCGTTCTATCTCTTTGTTTTGACGCAATTCCGGACGGAAAACCGCTACGCACTTTTCCTGGAATTGCTCCCGAAGCTATCCGCGTGATGCGGAAATACAAATTTTTTGAGAAAACGCCGCGGCTTTTGGGCCGCGGCGTTCAGATATTTCGACGTGATCCAGATCAGTTACAGGCCGCGACGGTGCCGGCGGCGACGCCCGCGCAGACTTCGTCCTTCTTGATCCAGCCGGCGTCGATGACGACGTTGAGATTGTCCTTGGTGATGGCAACCGGGGTCAGGAACAGCGACTTGACGGTGTTGCCGCCCGGTGTCGTGAAGTCCTTGGCGCCGGCAATGTCGCTCGTCTTCTTGCCGTCGGCGAGCTGCGAGGCGATCTCGGCGGCGTTCTTGCCGAGTTCGCGCGCGTCCTTCCACACCGACACGGTCTGCGTGCCGAGTGCGATGCGGTTCAGCGCGGCGTGGTCGCCGTCCTGACCCGAGACCGGCACGGTGCCGGCAAGGCCCTGCGCCGTCAGTGCCGCGACGACGCCGCCGGCGGTGCCGTCATTGGCCGCGACCACGGCGTCGACCTTGTTGTCGTTGGCGGTGAGGAACTGTTCCATGTTCTTCTGGGCGTTGGCGGGCAGCCAGCCGTCCGTATAGGCCTCGCCGACATTCTTGATCTTGCCGCTGTCGATGGCTTCCTTGAGCACTTCCATCGAGCCCGAGAACAGGAAGTCGGCATTCGGATCGGCACCCGAACCCTTGATGAAGACATAGTTGCCTTCCGGCTTGACCTTGAACACTTCGCGGGCCTGCATGCGGCCGACTTCCTTGTTGTCGAAGGTCAGGTAGAAGACGTCCTTGTTCTCGATCAGACGGTCATAGCCGACGACCGGAATGCCTTCGTCCAGCGCCTTCTGCACCGCTGGGCCGATGGCCGAGGCATCCTGCGCCAGGATGATCAGCGAATTGGCGCCCTGCGAGATCAGGCTTTCGACATCGGTAAGCTGCTTGCCGGGATTGGACTGCGCATCGGCGGAGATGTACTTGTCGCCGGCAGCCTCGATCGCCGTCTTCATGGCGGCCTCGTCGGTCTTCCAGCGCTCTTCCTGGAAGTTGGACCACGAAACGCCGATGACCTTGTCCTTCGCCTGCGCGACCGACGCGAGCGTCAGCGACATGGCGACACCCGCCAGGATGGCGGCTGTGAATCTTTTCATAATATCCTCCCTGCGCCGCGTATGGCGCGACCAAACTGACCCGAAGGCCGGCACAGAGGCCCTATTTTTTCGAGCCTCGAAAAAATACTGGTCCAACACCCGAACGCTGTCAACATCGATTCTGATGGATTTTGATGTGCTCGCGAATTTTTTTCGAGCCCCGGAATAAATAAATGACAGAGTGGGCGGCTTCTGCCAGTATTTGACTGCGTTGCCGACAGCGTTCGAGGGGCACGGAGAACCGCGGCGACCGGGAGGACTTGAAGAAACATGTCGGTCGGAATCCGCCACGACGATTTGCGCCGGCGCAACCGGGCGATGGTGATTGCGGCCGTGCGCCGCGCCGGACAGCCGTCCCGCACCGAGATCGCAGCGACAACCGGCCTTAGCCACTCAACCATATCGGCTATCTCTTCCGACCTGATCGGCGAAGGCATCCTGACCGAAAGCAAACCAAGCGAGGCCGGCTCGCTCAAACGCGGCCGGCCGCAGGTTGGCCTCAGCCTCAATCCGGAAGCGGCGGCGGTGATGACCGTGGTGCTGTCGCTGAATTTTCTCTCCGTCGCCGTCATCGACTATGCCGGCCAGGTGATATCAGAGGAACAGCGCCGGCTGGACACGCTGACCATGTCGCGGGACGCGCTGATCGGCGAATGCACGGCAATCGTGCGGCGCCGTCTCGAGGACCCTGATCTCGACGTCCGCAGCATCGCCCGCATCGCGCTGGCAATCCAGGGCATCACCGACACCCGCTCCCGCGCCATGCTGTGGTCGCCGATCACGCCGCACACCGACATCGCCTTCGCCGACATACTCGAGGACGAGTTCGGCATCCCCGCCACCATGGAGAATGACTGCAACATGATGGCGATAGCGCTACGCTGGCGCGATCCTGATCGCTACCGCGACGATTTCATCGCCATCCTTTTGTCGCATGGCATCGGCATGGGCCTGGTGCTGAAGGGCGAGCTGTTCACCGGCACCCATTCCTCGGGCGGCGAGTTCGGCCACATGATCCATCAGCCGAAAGGTGCGCTCTGCCGCTGCGGGCGGCGCGGCTGCGTCGAGGCCTATGCCGGCAACTACGCCATCTGGCGCAACGCCAGGCAGCTGGGCGAGGACGCAGAACCCGTCGCCGATGTCAGCGACGCCGACATGCGCGCGCTGGCGACCGCGGCCCGCGAAAGGGATGGCCCCGAGCGCGAGGCCTATCGCAAGGCCGGCGAAGCGCTCGGCTACGGTCTCGGCAGCCTGTTCGCACTGATCGATCCGGCGCCCGTCGCCATGGTCGGCGTCAGCGCCGCTGCCTTCGACCTGATCGAGCCGGCATTGCGCGAGGCGATTGCCCAGACCGCCGGCGGCCAGCACTCGAAATCGATTTCCTTCGACACCGAGCCGAACGAACTGCCGCTGATCCGCGAAGGCTGCGCCATGCGCGCACTGACCTTCGTCGACCAGGAGATTTTCGCACCGGGCGTGCAGGCGAGAGCTGGCCTCGTCGGCAAGAACGTGGCGTGAGTTCAAACGAGGGAGCTCAGTCTTCCCTGATCGCGTAGCCCGCGCCTCGGATCGTGCGGATGACATCGGGCATGCGGCCGTTGTTGACCGCCTTGCGCAGCCGGCCGACATGAACGTCCACCGTGCGCTCGTCGATATAGATTGTCTCGCCCCAGACATTGTCGAGCAGCTGGCTGCGCGAGAACACACGGCCGGGATGACGCATCATGAACTCTAGCAGGCGGAATTCTGTCGGTCCGAGCCGGATCTCGCTCTTCTTACGATAGACCCGGTGCGACTCACGATCGAGCACGATGTCGCCGACCTTGAGCACGCTGGACAGCACTTCCGGCTTGGCACGGCGCAGCAGCGCCTTGACCCTGGCCATGAATTCCGGCGTCGAGAACGGCTTGACCAGATAGTCGTCGGCGCCGGTCGACAGGCCACGCACGCGGTCGCTTTCCTCGCCGCGCGCGGTCAGCATGATGATTGGCAGCCGCTCGGTCTCGGGACGCATTCTTAGCCGACGACAGAGTTCGATACCCGAAACCGCAGGCACCATCCAGTCGAGCACCAGAAGGTCGGGAACGTTCTCCTGCAGCCGGATCTCGGCCTCGTCGCCGCGCGTCACCACCTCGACTTGGTAACCCTCGGATTCCAGATTGTAGCGGAGCAGCACGCCTAGCGGCTCCTCATCCTCCACCACCATGATGCGTGGCGCGATCATCGACTGGTCACCCCTGTCGTCATGCCGCCGGCGCGGACATTGCCGTCTCGTCCTGCTTCGGGCGATTGGCGGGCAACTGCGTGCCGGTCAAAACATAATAGGCATTTTCAGCGATGTTGGTCACATGGTCGCCGATGCGCTCGAGGTTCTTGGCGCAGAACAACAGATGCGTGCAGGCAGTGATGTTGCGCGGGTCTTCCATCATGTAGGTCAGCAGTTCGCGGAACACCGAGGTGTATTTGACGTCGATGCGCTCGTCGGCGGCGCGCAGTTTCGCCAGGGCCGCGGCGTCGCGCGCCGCATACTCCTCGATCACGCCCTGCACCTGGATCAGCACCAGCTGAGCCATTGCGTCGATGGAATGCGACAGGTCACGCGGTGTGACGCTGAGGCCGACGGTGCCGACGCGCTTGGCGATGTTCTTGGCAAGGTCGCCGATGCGTTCGAGATCGCCGGCCATGCGGATCGAACCGACGACATGGCGTAGATCGTCGGCCATCGGCTGCCGCTTGGCGATCAACGTGATGGCGCGGTCGTCGAGCTCGCGCTGGCGCGCGTCCATGATCGCATCGTCGGAGACGACGCGCTGTGCGAGGGCGTTATCGGAATTCAAAAGCGCCTTGGTGGCACCACCGACCATCGAGCCGGCGAGATCGCCCATATCGCTGATGAGCCTGCTGATTTGTCCGAGATCCTCGTCGAAAGAAGCGACTGTGTGTTCGCCCATGATCTTGTCCCTCGTATGCCTGAACTCAGCCGAAGCGGCCGGTGATGTAGTCCTGCGTGCGCTTCTCGCGGGGCGACGTGAAGATCTTCTCGGTGCGGTCGAACTCGACCAGTTCGCCCAGATACATGAAGGCCGTCTGCTTCGACACGCGCGCCGCCTGCTGCATGTTGTGGGTGACGATGACGATCGTGTAGTCGGCTTGCAACTCGTCGATCAGCTCCTCGATCTTGGCGGTCGACAGCGGGTCAAGCGCCGAGGCCGGCTCATCGAGCAGGATGACTTCCGGCTTCACCGCCACGGTGCGGGCGATGCAGAGCCGCTGCTGCTGACCACCGGAGAGGCTGAGGCCGCTGGCGTTGAGCTTGTCCTTGACCTCGTTCCAGAGTGCTGCGCGCTTCAGCGCCTGCTCGACGCGGCCGTCCATCTCGGACTTGCTGAGCTTCTCATAGAGCCTGACGCCGAAAGCGATGTTTTCGTAGATCGACATCGGAAATGGCGTCGGCTTCTGGAACACCATGCCGATCTTGGTCCGCAGCAGGTTGAGATCCTGCGAGCGGTCGAGAACGTTCTGGCCGTCGAGCAGCACCTGACCTTCGGCGGTCTGCTTGGGATAGAGTTCGTAGATGCGGTTGAAGACGCGCAGCAGCGTCGACTTCCCGCAGCCCGAAGGCCCGATGAAGGCGGTGACGCTGCGCTCGGGCAAGGACAGCGTGATGTCCTTCAGCGCCTTGCTCTGGCCGTAGTAGAAGTTGAGGTTCTTGACCTCGATCTTGGCCTTGGCGGTGGCCTCGGCGGCGATCGTCATGTCTGGAGACAACATCTGGCTCATTTGTCCTCTCTGCGTCCGGTCAGGCTGCGAGCAACGATGCTGAGCGCGAGAACCGTCAATGTGATGATGAGTGCACCGGTCCAGGCCAGTTGCTGCCATTCCTCGTAAGGGCTGAGAGCGAACTGGAAGATGGTGACAGGCAGGCTGGCCATCGGCGCGTTGAGATTGCTCGACCAGAACTGGTTGTTGAGCGCCGTGAAGAGCAGTGGCGCCGTCTCGCCGGAGATACGGGCGATCGACAGCAATATGCCGGTGACGATGCCGGAAAGCGCGGCGCGGTAGGCGACCGACTTGATGACCACCCAGCGCGGCGCGCCGATCGCGGTGCCGGCTTCGCGCAAGGCGTTCGGCACCAAATTGAGCATGTCTTCGGTGGTGCGCACGACAACCGGGATGACGAGGATGGCGAGCGCGACAGCACCGGCGATCGCCGAGAAATGCCCCATCGGCCGCACCATCAGTTCGTAGACGAACAGGCCGATGATGATCGACGGCGCCGATAACAGGATGTCGTTGATGAACCGCACCACGGTGGTCAGCTTGGAAAAGCGACCGTACTCGGCCATGTAGGTTCCGGCCAGCACGCCGATCGGTGTGCCGACGATGACGGCGATGACGGTCATCACCACGCTGCCATAGATGGCGTTGAGCAGGCCGCCGGCGTCGCCGGGCGGCGGCGTCATCTGCGTGAAGACGTCAAAGGACAAGCCGGCGCCGCCCTTGTAGACCAGCGCGCCGAGGATGAGCGCCAGCCAGGCTAGGCCGATGCCCGCCGCGGTGACGCACAGCGTCATCATCACGGCATTCTTCCTCTTGCGGCTCTGGTGAAGCGATGTGGCTGTCGACATCGGTCAGGCTCCGGTGCGGGCGTCGATGCGCATCAGCATGTAGCGGGCGATGGCAAGGATCAGGAAGGTGATGACGAACAGGATCAGGCCGAGCGCCACCAGCGAAGAAGTGTAGAGATCGCCGACGGCTTCGGTGAATTCATTGGCGATGGTCGCCGAGATCGTCGTCGCCGGCGCGAACAGCGACGTCGAGATGCGGTGCGCGTTGCCGATGACGAAGGTCACCGCCATGGTTTCGCCGAGCGCGCGGCCAAGGCCGAGCATGACGCCGCCCATGATGCCGATCCTGGTGTAGGGGATAACCACGCGGCGGGTCACTTCCCAGGTCGTGCAGCCGATACCGTAGGCCGACTCCTTCAGCACCGGCGGCACTGTGTCGAAGACGTCCTTGGTGATCGAGGTGATGAAGGGCAGCACCATGATGGCCAGGATCAGCGACGAGGTCAGCAGGCCGATACCGTAGGGCGGACCGGCAAACAGGCTGTTAAGGCCGGGAATGCCGTGGAACACGCCGATGATGAAGGGCTGCACGGTCGTCTGCAGGAACGGCGCCAGCACGAACAGGCCCCAGATGCCGTAGATGATCGAGGGGATGCCGGCGAGCAGCTCGACCGCCATGCCGATCGGCCGCCGCAGCGGGCGCGGGCAAAGCTCGGTGAGAAAGATGGCGATGCCGATGCCGAGCGGCACGGCAATCAGGATGGCGATGGCGGACGTGATGATGGTGCCGTAGATCGGCGCCAGCGCACCGAATTTCTCCGTCACCGGGTTCCAGCTTTCGCTGGTCAGGAAGGAGAAGCCGAAGGTCGACAGGGCTTGCCAGGACCCGGCAAACAGCGAGATCGCAACGCCGCCGAGCAGGACCAGCACCAATATGGCAGCGGCCCGGGTCATCCCGTGGAAAATCGAGTCCGTCAGCGCGAACCGTCTGACAATCGCGTCGCGCGAACCTCGAATGGCTGGCAAGGCTTCCTGGACAGCGCTCATGTGAAGCTCGGCTCTTTGTGTTGAGGGACGAATAAGGAGCGCCGCGGCGCGGCGCTCCTTTGGAGGATGTTATTCGCCAGCGTAGACGGGCTTGCCGTCGGCTTGGATGTCAGCCTTCCAGGAGGTCTTGATCAGGTCGACGACGCTATCGGGGATCGAGACATAGTCGAGCGCCTTGGCGGTTTCCTTGCCGTCCTTGTAGGCCCAGGCAAAGAATTTCAGCGCTTCACCGGTTGCGGCAGCATCGTCCGGAACCTTGTGGATCAGCACCCAGGTCGAGGCAGCGATCGGCCAGGTGGTGTCGCCGGGCTCGTTGGTGATGATGACGTTGAAGTTTTTCGCGCCCTTGAAGTCGGCATTCGAAGCAGCCGCGCCGAAGGATTCGAGCGACGGCTCGACGACCTTGCCGGCGGCATTCACCAACTTGGAGTAGGACAGGTTGTTTTGCTTGGCATAGGCATACTCGACGTAGCCGATGCCGCCGTCGGTCTGCTTGACGGTGTTGGCAACGCCTTCACTGCCCTTGGCGCCGACGCCGGTCGGCCATTCGACCGCCGTGTCCGAACCGATCTTGTCCTTCCAGTCGGGCGACAGCTTGACCAGGTAGTTGGTGAAGTTGAAGGTCGTGCCCGAGCCGTCCGAGCGATGGACAACGGCGATCGCCGTCGATGGCAGGGTCAGGGTCGGGTTCAGTGCCTTGATCGCGGCGTCGTCCCAGGTGGTGATGGCGCCGAGGTAGATCTGAGCGATCGTCTTGCCGTCAAGGACGAGTTCGCCCGGCTTGACGCCGGTCAGGTTGACGATCGGCACGATGCCGCCCATCACCATTGGAAACTGCACGAGGCCGTTCTTTTCCAGGTCGGCGTCGGACATCGGCTTGTCGGTGGCGCCGAAGGTCACGGTCTTGGCGATGACCTGCTTGATGCCGCCGCCTGAACCGATCGACTGGTAGTTGAGGCCGATGCCGGTGTCTTTCTTGTAGGTGTCGGCCCACTTGGCGAACACCGGATAAATGAAGGTCGAGCCGGCGCCGGAAAGATCAGCTGCCATTGCCGCGGAAAGGGTGAAAGTAGACGCCGTAGCCATTGCGATCGCAACGGCCGCCGAGCGGATGAAATGTCTCATGTGGCCTGCTCCTGTTCGGAAGATGGTCTCTCGGCGCCATTCCTCTCGGCGCCCGCTGAGGCCAATAGCCTTCGATTATTACAGTCGCATGACAGTTTGATGTCACCCCGGTAACGCGTCATTGGGGTGAGGAAAACGCCGGCCAGCCGGCACTCCCGATTGAGCCCGGCTTTGCTCCCGGAATCAGGCACTTGCGCCGTTTCAGGCCGAGACCGGCCCGCAGTTTCGGGACTGCCGCCTCGGCAAAGAAAATCCGGACGGGAGCGCGTTGCTCTCGGCCAGACGGTGTCGTGGCCGGGCCATCGCCGAAAACAGGTCCGTTGGGGTAGGTTGACGCTGTCTCATGCCGGCGGTCGCTGCTCCCGCCCGTAACTGGGAAGAGCGGAATTCGAATATGGTTATTGTCTCGATTAGGCACAGTTTTGATATGGTGCGATCGCACCATGGTGCTGCGCACGGGACGCGTCGCGAATCTCCGCATAGTTTCTCGCCAACAGGTGCGACGAGAGCCCCTTACCCGGCGTTGCGCTGAGCCTGGCGGCTGGCGCCGACCCAGCGCTCGACCTTCTCGAGCAGGGCTCGGGGACTGATCGGCTTGGGCAGATAGTCGTCCATGCCGGCCTCCAGGCAGCGCTCGCGATCGCCCTTCAGCGCATGCGCGGTGACGCCGACGATCGGCACATGCGCGCCGGTTTCTTCCTCCAGCCGGCGAATGGCGGCGGTTGCCTCGAGCCCGTTCATCTCCGGCATCGAGACATCCATCAGGATCATGCACGGATTGAGCCGGCCGAAGGCGTCGAGCGCCTTGCGGCCATTGCCGACGATCTCGAAACCATAACCGGTCTCACCGAGAATCTGGGTGAACACCATCTGGTTCACCTCATTGTCCTCGGCCACCAGGATGTCCAACCTGTCGCCGCCACCCGCCACGGGTGGCCGGGGGCGAATCAAAGGCGGCTGCAGCAGCGCCCGCTGTTCAGACGGCGCCGAGGGCTGTGGCCGCACCACATTGCTCGCAGCGACGTCCGCTGCGAGCGGCAGCGCGTCGCTGCCGCTCGTGTTGTGGCGATGCCGCTGGATGGTGGCGACCAGCGTTTCCAGCAGCACCGAAGAGCGCGCGGGCTTGATCAGCTGGGCATCGATGCCAAGATCGCGATAGCTGGTGTTGGCGAGCGACTGGTCGACCGAGGTCAGCATGATGATCGGCGTGCCGGCAAGGCCGGCAGTGTTGCGCACGATCCGCGCCATTTCGGCGCCGCTCATCTCAGGCATCTGGTAGTCGAGCACGACGCAATCGACCGGCACGCCATAGGCGGCGGCGGCGATCAGCACCTTGAGGCCCTCGGCGCCGCTTTCGGCCGCGCAGGAATCGAACGTCCACGATGTCATCTGCTCCGTCAGGATGGCCCTGTTGACGGCATTGTCGTCGACGATCAGCACACGCGCGCCGGTCACGTCGATCGGCGTTATACGCTGCCCGTTCTGCTGTCCGGCCCTCGGCAGCGTCACCGTGAACCAGAAGGTCGAACCCTTGCCTTCGGCGCTCTCGACACCGATGTCGCCGCCCATCAGCTCGACGAGCCGCGAGGTGATGGCGAGACCGAGGCCGGTTCCCTCGTGGCGCCTCGTCGACGAGGTGTCGACCTGGCTGAACTTCTCGAACACCAGTTTCAACTTTTCCTCGGGGATACCGATGCCGGTATCGGTGACCGAGATGGTGAGCTTCGTTCCGGTCGGAACCCGGTCGCCGGTGACGTCGACCAGCACATGGCCTTCATCGGTGAATTTCACCGCGTTGCCGAGCAGGTTGGTGACGATCTGCCTGATGCGGCCGACATCGCCGACGAACAGGCTTTCGAGACGAGGCTCGATGCGCACGATCAGCTCGAGGTCCTTCTCCTTGGCGCGTGTCGACACCAGCGTCGCCACGTCCTCGATCGCCTCGGCAAGATTGAAGGGCGCCGGATCGAGCACCAGCTGACCGGCATCGATCTTGGAGAAGTCCAGGATGTCGTTGATGATGGTGAGCAGCGCGTTGCCCGATTTCACGATGATGTCGGTAAACGTCTTCTGCTTCGGGTCGAGGTCCGATTTGGCCAGGAGTTCGGCCATGCCGAGCACGCCGTTCATCGGGGTGCGGATCTCGTGGCTCATATTGGCGAGGAATTCCGACTTGGCGCGGTCGGCGAGCACGGCGCGCTGCCGGGCCTCGCGCAGTTCGGCCTCGCGCGTCTTCAACTCGGTGATGTCGGTGGTCGAGCCGATCAGGTAGAGCGACCCATCGGAGGCGATCATCGCCCCCTTGCGGGCAAACTGATGCCTGACGCTGCCGTTGACCGCCGTCACGGTCTCTTCGACCTCTTGCGTTTCACCAGTGCGCAGCACCGCAAGGTCGCTGTCGACGAAGGCCTGGCCATCCGGCCCGAAGATCTCGATGTCGGTCTTGCCGGTAGCCTCTTCCTTGCTGAAGCCAGTGAGATCGCACCAGCCCTTGTTGACGTAGAACTGCCTGAGGTCGGAACGCTTGGCGTAGATCGACACCGGCACATTGTCGATCAGGCTGCGGAACACCTCGTTCTCGCGCATGCTTTCTTCCAGCGCGCGCTCGCGCGCCTTGACGTCGGTGATGTCGGTGCTGGAGCCGACCAGATGCACCGATCCGTCCAGCGCCACCAGGCGGCTCTTGCGCGTCATCAATTGCCTAACCGTGCCGTCGCGATGGGTGACGGGTTCCTCGACCTCCCTGACGGCACCGGTCACGGCGACTTGCGTGTCGTCATGGCTGTAGCTGTCGGCGTCCTGGGCACCGAACAGCTGGCGGTCGGTGCGGCCGATGACATCCTCCTTGGTCAAGCCTGTGATCGCGCACCAGGCCTTGTTGACGAATTCGATGCTCAGGTCCTGCGCCTTGATGAAGGCGGCCACCGGCAGTTCGTCCAGCACGTGGCGGAACAGGTCGATCTGGCGCATCGAGTCGCGCAACGCCGCCTCGCGGCTCTTTAAATCCGTGATGTCGACGCGCACGCCGATGAACGTGCCGTCATCGGTGCGCATGTCGTAGACCTGGTACCAGCGCCCATCGGCATTGAGGCGCTCGTAGGACGAATTTGGCAGACGGTAGCGCGCCAGCACGCCGTCCGACCAACGTTCGGTATCGACCTCGTAAAGCTTGTCGAGCTCGGTATCGCCACACGAGCGGAAATAGCCGACCGAATGGCCGAACTCCAATGCTTCGCGGAAGGTGCGGCCGGGCTGCCAGAACGGCTTTAGCGCCGGCAGCGTGTCCTGCAGCTTGCGGTTGGCGAAGACGAACTTATCGTCGCGGTCGTAGATGATGACGGCGGCCGGCAAGGATTCCAGCACGCTGGCGAGATGCTTGCGCGCATCTTCAGCTTCGGTCTCGCGGCGCTTCATGTCGGAAATGTCGAACAGGAAGCCGGCAACGTAGTTGCGGCCACTGGCCATGCCGACGCGGCTCTTCCTGACGATGCGCGAGCGGCTGGCGCCATCGGCCTCGAAGTTCTCTTCCACTTCGTAGGCGCGTCCCGTGGCAAGCACGTCCCGTTCGCTCTGTTCGAAAAGCGCGGCGTCGTTCGTTGTGAGGAAATCGCCTCCAGGCTTGCCGAGCATGGCTTGCGGCGTCTGGCCAAACAGAGCGGCGAACGCCTCGTTGACGAAGACGAAGCGCAGATGGTCGTCCTTGACGAAGATCGGATCCTTGACGGCATTGATCACCGCTTCCGCCAGTCGCGCTTTCTCCAGCGCCTCGGCAAGTTCGGCCTCGCGGTCTTTCATGTCGGTGACGTCGACATAGGAGATCAGACGCTTGCCGCCGGCCAACGGTGCCGTCGACGATATCAGCGTGCGGCCGTCATTGCGCGGGAACTGCCGCGATCCAGCGGTCCCGGCCCTGATTTCCGCTTCGCGCTCGGCCATGTGCTGCTGCCATGTCGCGTCGTCGGTGCCATATGGATCGACATCACGGCTGGCGCCCATAAGATCGCGGAAGCTGCAGCCGATCTCGGCGCGCCGGGCATCGATCTGCCAGAAATCGTAAAAGGCACGGTTGATGACTTCGGCGCGCATATCGGCATCGAGGACGAGGACACCGATCGGCATCTGGTCGACCATGGTGTGGAGATTGGCGAAGGTCTCGGCGATCTTGGCGTTGGCGCTCTCGATCTCGGCATCGCGGTTCTTGATCTCGGTGACCTCATAATAGGTCAACAACCGCTTGCCGCCGGACAGCGCCGTCACCGAGAACATCATCGTCCGGCCGTCGGCATGGGGAAACTCGCGTGGCGCGACGGAGCCGGCGCGAATCTCCTCGATGCGGGTGGCGAGGTAGCGCTGCCATTGCTGTTCGTCGATGTCGCCATAGATGCCGTTACGGCGGTTAAGTTCCATCAACAGGCTGAACGGAGCGCCGACGGTGACAGCGCCGTCCGGGATCCTGGAGAGGTCGCGATAGGCCTTGTTGACGATCAGCGTGTCGAGCCTGGCGTCGAGGAGCACGACGCCCATGTGCATGGCGTCCATCGTCCGCTCGAGATCGACCAGATGCCGGTCGGGTTCGCCGACCGTCGACGGTCCCTGCCCCGGACTTTTGAAGGCGCTGGCCAGTGCCGTAACGTTGCGGCCGATGCCGCGATAGCCGGCAAATCTTCCCTCGCCGTCGAACCTTGGAAAGCCTGATGTCAAAACCCAGCGGCAATCGGCGCGGCCACCCTTGAGCTCATAGACGAAGTCGCGAAAAGGCCGGTGCGCCTGCAGATCCTCCAGATGCGCGGCGCCACTGCGGTCGCCGTTCAGGACCTGGTTGAGGAAATCGAAGCGGAACCGGCCAAGCACGTTTGCCGGATCGATGCCGGTGGCTGCCTGATAGTTTTGCGAAAGCCAGGAGAAGCGCAGCTCGGCGTCGGTCTCCCAGACCCAGTCCGAACCGGCTTCGACGAGTTGGCGAAGCGCATCGTTCGAATCCATGCAAGCGGCGGACGACGACGCATCATCGCCATGCGCTGTGGGTTTGCGAGGCCCGCGCTTGCCGCGCGCGCCAACTGTTTCATCCGCTTCCGCCATGCCGTCCCCACCCCGAAAACCAAGGCCGAACCCTCCTCCGCGGTTCGTCGGCGGAATGTGCCCGAGAAGCATTAACGATCCGCTAACCTTAACGCCCGGTTAGACATATCGGCCGACACGGCCTGCGTTGTTCCGCCCCGGTTGTCGGCGGGGTCGAAGCCGCTATATAAGCACCGGCAGGGGTATTGCTGATGCTTGGACGGATTGTGCCTTTTTTCATGGGGCTAGCGCTGCTTTTCGGCAGCGGCTGCTCGCGCAGTTATGACGGGACCGTCGTCATCCCGAGACCGCTCGATGTCCGGCGTTTCTGGGATCGTCCGCCAGCGAATGTCAACTATGGGCCATCCGAGGTCGAAAACGGCGCCTTTCCGGTAGCGCCGCAGCCGCCGAGGCGGTTTTCAGAGCGCCGGGTCATGACGCATGCCGCGCCGCCCAGACGGCACCAGACGAGGCTACCCGCGTCAACGTCCCTGTCTGCCCCGGCAAAACCACTCACATGCAGGAACGTCAGCGAACCCGGCAAGAGGGCTCGCATGCTCTGCGACTAGAGCAGGATCCCTGGAAGGGGAACTGGTTTCGGATAAGAAGAAAACGATTGGCAAATAGCTTTCGGTGGGCCTGCGTTCACAGCGAGGCGGCGCCCTTTTTCGGCTCTTTCGCACCGAGCTTGTCGAGTGCAAGACGAACCTGGCGCAGATCGTCCTGCCAGCCATCATCGTCGCCCATCGGGCTCTCCGAGGCGGCCCGCTGAAGCCCGCGCGCCTCGGATTCAATCCCGCGGAGTTCAGCGATTTTCTGTTCGGCGGTCAGGGAGCCGTCTTCGACGATCTCCAGCACCCGCATTTCCCTGAACGTGGCCATGGCGTTTCTCCTGGCTGATGTCGATCACAACGCCGTGAGCGCCCCTCTGTTCCAGGCAGATTTCAGGATCCAGCCGGATCGCAACAGGCTTGCGGCAGCCGGTCATCCGCAAATGGTGCTCAGTCGGCAGGGAAGAAGGCCGGGCCGACCACACGCACCGCCCGCTTGCTGGCCTCGATCGACTGGTGCTGGGCGGCGCCCTGGGCTTCGGCATCGGGCACCGGAACGGCTGCAACGGTGCTAAGATCCGGGGTGCCAAGATCCGGCTTTACCGTCGGCAGCGGAATCATGGCGTTGCTCATGTCGGCGGGGGTCACCGTCCTGGCTCGCAGTTCGGTGACCCGCTGGTAGTAGCGCTTGACGTCGCATGCCTTGAAACTCGCGTCATCGCGGTATCTGAAGGCCGCCGGCAGCTCGGTATACGGCTTGCGCGTATCGAGCGCGACCATCTGGTCGGTTTCGAGGCTGGCGTCGCTCAACGTGTAGAGGTCGACGCTGGGATCATCACAGATGTAACGGCACTGATCGGCCGTCTCCTTCAGATCGCCGCTGGCCGCGAATTGCGACTTTGGCGCCGGGAAGAAATACCCGTCCGACAGGCGCACGCAAAACAGCATCGCATTGCCGCCGAGCGTGGCCCCCGCCGATTGGGTGCCGGGCGCGGCGCGCGCCGGCCGTTGCTTTGCAGAAGGCGCGCAGCCAAGCGCGACGAAGCGCGCCTGCAGGCCCGATGTGTCCCGGTCCGAATTCGCCGCGGCAGCGATCCGGCGCTGCACATCCGCGCGGCTCCTGGCAAGATCGGCGCAAGCGTTGAAGAGGCCACCGAGCGAACTTTTCGCCGAGCACTGTCGCTGTCTCTCGATAGTCTGGATGGCGGCAAGTTGCCGGCGCAGCTGGCCAAGCTCCGGGCTCGCCCCGCCGCTGCGGCCGGCCGAAAGCAACTGGCTTCTGATCGCGCCGCAGCTGTCCGCGTAGGACGAAAGCGTACCGAACAAAACCACCGCCAGCGATATCAGCACGATCATCATGAGAGGCCAGAAACGGATCATCGGGACGACTTGGTCCTTGTTGCAGAGAACCTGGAATTACAATCCTTGACTTCGGCAAGCTTCGGCTAAATAAGTAACACCTAATTTCTACAAGCCTTTAACCTGAAGAGACTTTCGCCTAGTGTATTATGTCGCCCCATGTAAATTCGATATTACATTTTTATTTCAAGATTGAGACGAACTCCAAAACAATGTGGCAAGCCCCACGATCGCCGAGAGCCACGGCGCAAACGGGCCGGAGTCAATCCGGCGTTACCGCCATGTGCTTTTGAAACCTTTGCCCGGTCTCCGGCGTTGAATGGCCAAAGGAGAACGCAGATGTCGATCCACTTCACTGTCTCCGACCTGACAAGAAACCTGTTTCACTCGCTGGGGCTGGATCACGAGCGCGCACCAAGGCCTCTCAACCCCGAGCAAAGCCTGTTGCTGGAGTGCTATCTGGCCGGCCAGGTTCCGGAATCGGCCTGGAACGACTACGTCTTCGAGACACCCGATCTTGCCCGGCACGCCAAGGCAAGGCGCAGTCACCACTGAGCCGTGCAGCACGGGCCAAGCGCATCTTGGCAATGCGACTTGCGCCGCTCGTGAGCTACTTGGGAGAGGCGAATTGCAACGTGAACACGTTGCCGGCGATCCCTTGCGCCAGCTTCGCTGAGAAGGTCAGGGGCAGGCAATTCTGCAAGGCCGTAGTTGCGGCATCGACAAACGATTTTTTCGCCTTGGCATCGCCATCCACCTTGATGGCTGTCGGCCTCGGTGGGCCGATCAGCGTGCCGTCCCGCTTGAAGCTGAAGCTCAAGGTGACGCTGGCAGTTCCGGCATCCGCCGGCGGCGTCCAGCATGCCTGGATGGCAGCCCCGACATCGTTCATGGTGTTCAGTTCAGCCGCATCTGAAGAATGAATGGCGCTCGCCAGCATCACGCCCGCAACCGCAACCCGCCTCACAACGCTTTTCATCGCCAGCCCTCATCTCGCGCCTGACCGACAATCCATGCCGGACTGCCAAAATGGATGGTAGGGCCAACGCCGGCAATGACAATATCTCTCCGCAAAAGTTGACGCCAAAAAAGCGACAGCAGACGAGGCTTGCGTGGCCCGATCGCTGCTCGACCACGCCCCGGCAATAGAGCAATTCCAGGAAAAGTATGAAACGGTTTTCCGTCCCGGAATTGCGTCAACAAAGAGATGGCGTGCGAAAGCAAAAAAGGCCGGCATTGCGCCGACCTTTCCTATCGCTACGACGTTCTGCGCCAGTACATCCGTGGTCGCGGGCCGAAAGCGAATTGCCTCCAGTAGACAGGGCTTTGGTTAACGAATCCTTAAGCTGAGGCCTTGGCCTGCGACTTCACATAGGCGATGTAGCCGCGCACGTCGCCGGCCGGCTCGCTATAGGCCTTGCCGAGCTTCTTCTCGACCGCTGCCACATAGTCTTTCGCCCATTTGGGCAGAGGATAGTCGATGACGGCCAGGAATTCGAGCGTCGCCGCCAGGCGAATATCGGCAATGGACGGGTTCTTGCCGCCGATGAACGGCTTGCCATCCCTGAAGAAGGAGTGAAAGACCTCCAGCGGCTCGGCGATCGCGGCCATCGCCGCCTTCTGGGCTTCGGACTTCCTGTCGGGGTGGGCGTCGCTGTGGCCGACCTCGCCGGCATATTGCGGAAAGCCGAGGAACGGATAGGTGGCGCGCGCCACATAGGGGTAGAGCGTACCGACCAGGTAGAACATGGCGCTGTCGATCATCGCCCGCTTGGCCGGCGCCTTGGGATAGAATTTCTCCAGCCCGTGCTTGTTGGAGAGGTATTGCATGATGGCGCAGCTTTCCCACAACACGCCTCTGGGAAGGCCCTTGTCCTCGATCATCGGCGTCAAATGGGCGGGGTTCCGCGCCATGAATTCCGGCGAACGGGTGTGGCCCCAGGCATCGGTCTCGGCGGTGTCCAGCCCGGCCGCGCGCGCGAACACCCGGACAGTCATGTTGTTGACGCTGGGCTTCAGCATGCTGAGCTTCACGGCCGGTTTCTTCGCCGGCTTCGCCTTGGCCTTGGGCGCGGCTTTTGCCGTCGCCTTCACGGCGGGCTTGGCGGCTGCCGGCTTTGCCGCAGCTTTCGCCGCCGGCTTGGCGGCTGCCTTGGCGGCTGTTTTCTTCGCACTCTTCGTCGCTGTCTTGGCCATCTTGTTCCTCCCTCTGGTTTGTTCAGTATGGGTTCTTCGCTGCCCGGTCGTCAGACAAGGTTGCGCGCGAACGCTCGACGAGCGCCTGGATCGCATCGGCCAGATGCACTTCCGCGATATTGTAGTCGCCGCGCGCGACCCGCAGCCTGTGTGCTTCCATCAGCACGTCGGCATGGGTGAAGCCCGCCGGCGGCTCGAAGCGGTAGGAGGCGAGCTCGATCAGCAGGCCGAGCGGATCCTCGAAATAAATCGAATCCATGAAGCCGCGATCCTTGACGCCGCTGTGCTTGATGCCGCGCTCGTCAAGCCGGGCGACCGCCTGCAGGAAGGTCACGCGCGACACCGAAAAGGCGATGTGGTGGACACAACCCGGATCGGTAGGCGTGCGCCGCTTCTCCGGCGTGCGACTCTCATCGGTGAAGATGGTGATCAGCCGGCCGTCGCCCGGATCGAAATAAAGATGGCTTTCCCTCGGCTTGTCGAGGTTGGGCTGCTCGAAGATGAACGGCATGCCGAGCACGCCTTCCCAGAAATCGATCGAGGTCTGGCGCCCGGCGCCGACCAGCGTGATGTGATGGACGCCCTGCGATTGCAGTTTCTGCATTGGCCTTCTCCCCCGTGGCATCAACTGCCCGTCCGGATCTTGCCGGCACCCGGCGTTCTGCGCACCGCTGGAGCCTCAGGATCCCTGACGTGATGCTAATGCAATCGGCCCCGCTGCGCCAGAAGCCACGAACGCGGTCAGGATCGGGCGATTGAGGGAGAGATCTAAGAGATTCGTGGTCTAGGATCGAAAGCGAATTGCGTCCAATGCCGGCACGCTAATCGAGAAATCTGATCTTTGTGAAAGACATCATCTCTCCCATGACGTTGCCGCTGTCATCGACCTGCTGCCCCTGCCCGACTGTAACCGTCACGCGTTTTCCCTTGTAGTGGGACGGCATCACGGTTTGCTCGTTCCAGCTTTCGCACTCGGGCGCGGAACACAGGCCGACTTGCTCGGCCTTCTTGCGGTCGACAAGGGTCAGGTAACAATTGTCGCCGCATTCAAAACCTCGAATGGTGCCCGTGATCTTGCTGTCCTTGGAGAAGGACGGGCCACACTGGGCAATCAGGGACACGGAGACGAGGAGG
This sequence comes from Mesorhizobium loti, assembly GCF_003148495.1. GTDB lineage: Bacteria > Pseudomonadota > Alphaproteobacteria > Rhizobiales > Rhizobiaceae > Mesorhizobium > Mesorhizobium loti. Next base: position 612,434 of record NZ_QGGH01000003.1, on the reverse strand, counting down.
GCCAAGGCCAGTTGTTTCATGCAGCCAACTTGCTGCAACATGCCGTGCCGCGCAAGCACTGCACGCCGGAATACGCTTTGTGGTTATGAACGTTCAGGGCCCGTAGATTTCCAAAACGCCAGTGGCTATATGGATCACATGCTGAAATTTCCCGCCGACCAAGTCTATGTGCGTATTTGCCACGTCAAGAAGGGCTATGAGGACCGAGAACAGCACATCGCGAGGCAGATCGGACGCCATGGTATTCCCGCCACTTGGTACCTTCACTGGGATGTTTCGGACATTACTGATGAAGACGTCAAAAGACTTACCACGCCAGGCGCTCTCAAAATGGCGGAACTGTCCTGCTCCTTGAAACACATCGGGATCTGGCGTGATTTTCTGAAGACCGACAAGCACTATTGTCTGGTCTTAGAGGACGACGTGTTCCTGGCGGCCAATTTCAATACAAAATTCAACGCGGCTCTGGCAGAGCTCGGCGATCCAAACCGCAAAGCCGTTATCTATATCGGCAATGCCGGCACCTACTACATTTCGGCGTTCAAGTTGAAGCGCGGACAACATCTCTATCCAGCCCCCCACGGCAAAGCCACCGATTCCTACATCATCACCCGCTCCGTGGCAGCGGAGAGGTGCGCCTGGTTTGACGAACGCAAGATGTCCGGGCCGATCGGTCACGAGATCGACAGTGCCGACGCGGCGCTGGGCGTGGAGGTGCTTTGGTTCGAGAGACCTTTTGTTGAGCAGGGCACCCACACTGGCGCCTTCCTGACGTCTATAAACCCCGACAAACAAAGGCCACTTTGGTACAAGCGCATGGAGTGGCTCTATAAAAAATATCGCCGGCAGCTGGTTGGCCATATCTAGAGACTTGCTGCCACCCGGTTCTGTTCATATGCCACGCCGGCCATCCAACGGAGACCGCGTCAAACTTTGGCCTGCAGGACCAGATCCTCAAAACCTGTACGACTAAGTCATTGAAATCCTTGGTACGCCCAAGGGGAATCGAACCCCTGTTCCCGCCGTGAGAGGGCGGTGTCCTGACCGCTAGACGATGGGCGCGTTCAAGAACCGGCGATATAGGCTGAGCGCTGGGAAAAAGCAACTGGGGTTCGGCCGCTTTCCCTTGTCGGGGAAAAGTCGGCTGCAGGTCTAGCGTTTCGGCTCGATCAGGTCCCAGAGATTGCCGTGGAGATCGGCGAAAACCGCCACCGTGCCGTAAGGCTCGAAGCGCGGTGCTTCACGGAATTCGACGCCCTTCTCCAGCATCGCTTTATGGTCGCGGGCAAAGTCGTCGGTTTCGAGGAACAGGAAGACACGCCCACCGGTCTGGTTGCCGATGCTTTTGCTTTGTGCCTCGTCGGAAGCTTCGGCCAGCAGCAGCCTGGCGCCTTTGCCATTGGCCGGCGCCACCGTGACCCAGCGTTTTCCCCCGCCGAGATCGACATCTTCGACGAGCAGGAAGCCCAGCCGCTCGACATACCAGGCTATCGCCTCGTCATAGCTGGCGACGACCAGGGCCACGGTCGCGACACGGCGATGTTCGGCGAACCCGGTCATGCCTGAGGCTTGTTCATCGTTGCTGACCGGTCATTTGTTGCGGATCGCAAAGCGGCCGATGAGGCGGCGCTCGGCGATATCGTAGACGAAGATCGTGCGGCTGCCGTCGGCAAGTTCGGCGTCGATGGAGAGGCGATTGCCGGACAGCGACTGGCTGACCACCTTGGCGCCGATCGGCAGCACGATGTCGCCGCTGACCGGTTCGCCGGCGGGTGTCTGGATATCGCCGGCCAACGGCGGGTTCTCAGGAGATGCTTTGCGGGATTTGTAGACAATCGCCGCGATCACCACCATAAGAGCCAGCAAAAGCAGGCCGAGATTGATGGCCATGAAGCGGATGAGCTTGCCGCGTACCTTGTCGATCTCGGGGTCGAGCGGCTTTTCTTCGTTTTCGTCGGCGTCAGGCCGGGCCATGGCAAATAATCCGGAACGGTTTTTCAATGAGCGCTCATAGCGAAGAGGCCCCTGAATTGATAGAGCACCAGTTCATGGAACCCACCGTGCTGGTGGCGGGCGCGGATGCGGCCGGCCTGCGCCTCGACCAGTGGCTGGCGGTGAGCCTCGGCCCGGATATGTCGCGCAGACGCGTGCAGATGCTGATCAGGCAGGGCGCGGTCTCGGTCAACGGCAAACCGGTCGACGAGACCAAACGCAGGATGACGCCAGGCGAAAGCGTCTCGGTCGCCATGCCGGAGCCGGAGCCGGCAGAGCCGCAAGGCGAGAACATCGCGCTCGATGTGCTCTATGAGGATGACGAGCTGATCGTCATCAACAAGCCGGCGGGGCTTGTCGTGCACCCCGGCGCCGGCAACTGGACCGGCACGCTGGTCAACGCGCTGATCCATCATTGCGGCGACAGTCTTTCCGGCATCGGCGGCGTGCGCCGGCCGGGCATCGTCCACCGCCTCGACAAGGAGACCAGCGGCGTCATGGTAGTCGCCAAGACCGACCGCGCCCACAAGTCGCTGTCCGAAGCCTTCGCCGATCACGGCCTAACCGGCGACTTGGAGCGCGCCTATCTGGCGCTGGTCTGGGGTATACCGCAGAGGCCGACCGGAAGGGTCGACGCGCCGCTCGGCCGCGCCGCCGACCGCGTGCGCCGTGCCGTGGTGCCCGAAGGACGCGACGACGCCCGCCATGCGGTCACCCATTTCGCCGTGCAGGAGCGCTTCGGCGAGAACCAACAGGAGTTCGCCACGGCCAGCCTGGTCGAATGCCGGCTGGAGACCGGCCGCACCCACCAGATCCGTGTCCACATGGCGCATATCGGCCATCCGGTGATCGGCGACCCCGACTATGGCCAGGCCTTTCGCACCAAGGCCAACCGGCTGCCCGAACCGCTGAAAAGTCAGGTCAAGGCATTTCCCCGGCAGGCTTTGCATGCCTGGCTCCTTGCATTTCGCCACCCGGCTACCCATTTAACGATGAGGTTCGAAGCGCCTATACCGGGGGACATGGAGGAACTCGTAGGCGGTTTCCGCAAGCTCTGAACCTGCCACAGAAAAACCTGAGCGGCATTGTTCACTTCAGCGTGACACACTGTTTCGTGTTGAACAAATGCCTGTCTTTTCTGGTTTTGTTCCTGTATAAGATCCGATGTCGCGGGCGAGCCTTTTGGTGCTCGCGTCACATGCCCGCCGCGTTTCGGGGGCATCACTCCAATAGAGAGGGGGCGCTATCATGGCCCAGTCATTACCCAGTATCGTTTCCGGCGAAGGCGGCCTTAGCCGCTACCTGGAAGAAATCCGTCGCTTTCCCATGCTGCAGCCGCAGGAAGAGTACATGCTCGCCAAGCGTTACGCCGAGCATGAAGATACCTCCGCTGCGCACAAGCTCGTCACCAGCCACCTCAGGCTCGTCGCCAAGATCGCCATGGGCTATCGCGGCTACGGCCTGCCGATCGGCGAAGTGATCTCTGAAGGCAATGTCGGCCTGATGCAGGCCGTCAAGAAATTCGAACCCGAGCGCGGCTTCCGCCTCGCGACCTACGCCATGTGGTGGATCAAGGCCTCGATCCAGGAGTACATCCTGCGCTCGTGGAGCCTGGTCAAGATGGGCACGACCGCCAACCAGAAGCGCCTGTTCTTCAACCTGCGCAAAGTGAAGGGCAAGATCCAGGCACTGGATGACGGCGACTTGAAGCCCGACCAGATCGCCGAGATCGCCACCAGGCTGAACGTTTCCGAAGCCGAAGTGGTGTCGATGAACCGCCGCCTGTCCGGCGACGCCTCGCTCAACGCCCCCATCCGGGCGAGCGAAGGCGAATCCGGCGAATGGCAGGACTGGCTGGTCGACGACCACGAAAGCCAGGAAGAGATGCTGATCGAACAGGACGAGCTGGAAAACCGGCGCGGCATGCTGTCGGGCGCTCTTGCCGTGCTCAACGAGCGCGAGCGGCGCATCTTCGAGGCCCGTCGCCTCGCCGAGGAGCCGCTGACGCTGGAAGAGCTGTCGTCCGAGTTCGACATCAGCCGCGAGCGCGTGCGCCAGATCGAGGTGCGCGCCTTCGAGAAGGTGCAGGACGCGGTCAAGGCCGCAGCCAAGCGCCAGACCCAGGCGCTGCGCACCATCGAGGCCCAGCCCGCGGCGTAAAGCCGGCATCGGCAATGAACATCAAGGCGGCGTCAGGAAACTGGCGCCGCCTTTTTCTTTGGAGGTTCTGCCTTCGCGATTGGCGCTTCCCGGGGCGAAGAACCCAAGTTCTGAAAGGCGCCGGGGCCGGCAAAGCCCCTCAAAGCCCATCCAGCGGAAACTTCAGGTACCGCCGGCCATTCGCCTCGGGTTCCGGCAGCCTCCCGCCATTCATGTTGACCTGCAGTGCATGCAGGATCAGCCGCGGCATCGGCAGCGTCCGGTCGCGTGCCTCGCGAAGGGCGACGAACTCGGCCTCGCTGCGGGCGGCGACGAGATGGGTGTTGGACGCCTTCTGTGTGGCGACCGTGCTTTCCCACAAGGGCTCGCGGCCGCCCGCTTGATAGTCATGGCCGACAAAGACGCGTGTCTCGTCCGGCAACGCCAGAATGTCCTGGATCGAGCGCCAGAGCCGCGCGGCACTGCCGCCGGGAAAGTCAGTCCGCGCCGTGCCGCTGTCGGGCATGAACAGCGTATCGTGGACGAAGGCAGCATCGCCGATCACATAGGTGATCGAGGCCAGCGTGTGCCCGGGTGAGAACAGCACTTTGACTGGAAGCGTGCCGACCTGGAAGGTTTCGCCCTCTCCAAACAGCCTGTCCCACTGCGAACCGTCGGCGGGAAAATCCGGCCAATTGTAGATTGCCTTCCACAGTTTCTGGACGTCGACGACCCTGTCGCCGATCGCTGTCGGCGCTCCGGTCTTCTCACTCAGGTAATGCGCCGCCGAGAAATGATCGGCGTGCGGATGGGTGTCGAGGATCCACTCCAGCTCCAGCCCGTTTTCCCGGATGAAGTCGAGCAGGGCGTCGGCATTCTTCGTTGCCGTGGCGCCGGATTTCTCGTCGAAATCGAGGATCGGATCGATGATGGCGCAACGTTTCGTCGCCTGGTCGGCGACGACGTACTGAATGGCCCCGGTCGGCTTGTCATAGAAGCCGCTGACCTGCGGTCTGGCCAAAGCTACGTCCAATTTTGGCTTCCCCACCACCTTTAGCCGGCAGGAATGATTTTCTCTGACGACATCCGAGAGGAGTATGGTTGTCCTCTCGGATGCCTCAGTCAAGCATCATTTCGCTCGCGGCGACGGGAAAGCCAAAAACCGTTCCAAAGCGCCCGGGGGTCAGGCGGAGGGCTGCTTGGTCTTCCTGAGATACGGCAGGATGGTCTCGTAGGCGCCGAAGCGCTTGATCGCATCCTCGTTGGAGACGGCGGCGGTGATGATGACGTCCTCGCCTTGCTTCCAGTTTGCCGGCGTCGCCACCTGATGCTTGGCGGTGAGCTGCATGGAATCGACCGCCCGCAGGATCTCGTCGAAGTTGCGGCCCGTGGTCATCGGGTAGGTCAGCACCAGTTTGATCTTCTTGTCCGGTCCGATGACGTAGACGGAGCGCACCGTGGCGTTGTCGGCGGGTGTGCGGCCCTCCGACGTCTCGCCGGCACCGCCTGGCAGCATGTCGTAGAGCTTGGCGACCTTGAGGTCCTTGTCGCCGATCAGCGGGTAGTTCATCGTGTGGCCGGTCGCCGTCTTGATGTCGGCCTGCCACTTGTCATGGCTCGCGACCGGATCGACGGAAATACCGATGATCTTGACGTTGCGCTTCTTGAACTCGCCTTCCAGCCCGGCCATCGTGCCAAGCTCGGTCGTGCAGACCGGCGTGAAATTCTTCGGATGGCTGAACAGGATCGCCCAGCCGTCGCCGATCCATTCATGGAATTTGATCGTCCCTTGCGTGGTCTCGGCGCTGAAGTCCGGCGCAATGTCGTTGATACGAAGGCTCATGGCACATCTCCCCTGCAACAAATTCTGTCAGGAGCGAGGGGCGGCAAACCATGCCGCCATCACGACGTCCACGCTCCGGCATCGCCGCATCTTAGCGCAAAAATCGTGACCGCGAGATAATTTGAAACTCTTGTCGGCGGCGGAGCGAGCATTTTTATGCTGCCGTCGAGCCAAAAGCGCAGGAAAGACTTTTGGCTGGGCGGAGAGACCGCGCCGCCTCAGGTCTTGTTGACCGCCAGCGTCACGGTCAGGTCTTCCATGCGCTGTGCCAGCGCGCCAAGCGCGTTGGTCAGCACGCTGTCGTTCTTGTCGGCCTTGGTCAGCGCATCGTCGCGCGTCTTGCGCAAGGTCAGCACTTCGCTTTCCATGCCCTTGACGCGTTTCTGCAGCTCCGAAAGCTCGTCCATCACCATGATGCCGGCCATCACGGTCAGCCGCTGGTCCCCGATCTCGCCAAAGGAGTCCTTCAGATGCGAGACATAGCGGTCGAAACGTTCGGCAAGGTCGATCAGATGGTCTTCCTGACCTTCGTCGCAGGCCATCCGATACTGTTTGCCGTCGATGGAAACCGTGACTTGAGCCATGAGCCTACCTGTCCAGCCCCCTACCTGTCCAACACAGCGCGGATGGTTTCCATGGCGGTCACCAGCCGTCGCGACACTTCCTTGTTGGCGTCTTCCAGCCGTTCGGCGCGCGCTTCGGAATTGTCGAGTTCCTGCGCCAGCCGGGAGCGATCGGCATTCATCCGCTGCACTTCAGCCTCGGCTTCCGAGTAATCGCGTTCATGCTCGAGCTTGGCCGCGACGGCGTTTTCCAGCCCCTCGATGGCCTTGCCCAGCCTGGCGATGACTTCCTTGAGTGTGGCTTCCCCGGTCATGGCTTCGTCCTGTGCCCTGCCCATCACCGAATCGTTCGCGTTCAGAATGCGTTATCCGGGAAACATTAGGCACCGGGTGAAGGCAACGTCAACAAAGCTCTCGCGACTGTCCCCTGCTAACGCTAATGTAGACCCGCCGCCGGCATCACAAGACCGGCAAATGTGCGCCCGATTTGTTGACTAAAAGCCCGCGCCTGCTATGTGTCGCGCACCCTTTTCAGGGCTCTCCCAAGCCCCCAAACCCCCACTTCTGGAGGAACCATGACGTCGCGTGAACAACATGACCGGATGGCCAATGCGATCCGCTTTCTCTCCATGGATGCCGTCGAGAAGGCAAATTCCGGCCATCCCGGCCTGCCCATGGGCTGCGCCGACATCGCCACGGTGCTGTTCACGCGCTTCCTGAAATATGATCCCAAGACCCCGCACTGGGCCGATCGCGACCGCTTCATCCTGTCGGCCGGCCATGGTTCGATGCTGCTCTATTCGCTGCTGCATCTGACCGGTTACGAAGATATGACCATCGACCAGATCAAGCATTTCCGGCAGCTGGGCTCGAAGACCGCCGGCCATCCCGAATACGGCCATGCAACGGGCATCGAGACGACGACCGGCCCGCTCGGCCAGGGTCTGGCCAATTCGGTCGGCTTCGCGCTCGGCGAGCGCATCATGAACGCCGCCTTCGGCAATGACCTCGTCGACCACTACACCTATGTGCTGGCCGGCGACGGCTGCCTGATGGAAGGTGTGTCCCAGGAAGCCATCGCGCTTGCCGGCCACCTCAAGCTCAACAAGCTGATCGTCTTCTGGGACAACAACAACATTTCGATCGATGGTCCGGTTTCGCTGTCCGACAACACCGATCAGGTCGCCCGCTTCCAGGCTTCCGGCTGGAATGCCAGCCACATCGACGGCACCGATCCGGAAGCGATCGCCTATGCCATCGAAGCCGCCCGCCACTCCGACAAGCCGACGATGATCGCCTGCAAGACGACCATCGGCTTCGGCGCGCCGACCAAGGCCGGCACCAACAAGGCGCACGGTTCGCCGCTCGGCGCCGACGAGATCGCCGGCGCACGCAAGTTCTTCAACTGGGATTCGCCGCCCTTCGAGATTCCGGCCGACATCCTCGACGCCTGGCGCACTGCCGGCAAGGCCGGCGTTAAGGCACGTACCGACTGGGAAGGCCGTCTGGCCAAGGTCGACGCCAAACTGAAGGCCGAGTTCGAGCGCCGCCTCGCTGGCAAGCTGCCGTCCAATTTCGACGCTGTTATCGCCGACTATAAGAAGAAGCTGTCGACCGACAAGCCGAAGGTCGCCACCCGCAAGTCTTCCGAGATGGCGCTGGAGGTCATCAACGGCGCCGTGCCCGAGACCATCGGCGGTTCCGCCGACCTGACCGGCTCCAACAACACCAAGACCAGCCAGACCAAGAACATCACGCCGGACGATTATGGCCAGCGTTATGTCCACTACGGCATCCGCGAGCACGGCATGGCCGCCGCGATCAACGGCCTGACGCTGCATGGCGGCCTCATCGCCTATGGCGGCACCTTTATGTGCTTCTCCGACTATGCGCGTCCGTCGATGCGGCTGGCCTCGCTGATGGGCATCCGCTCGATCTTCGTCATGACCCATGATTCCATCGGTCTGGGCGAAGACGGCCCGACCCACCAGCCGGTCGAGCATCTGGCCGCATTGCGCGCCATCCCCAACCACAATGTCTTCCGTCCGGCCGATGCGGTGGAAACCGCCGAATGCTGGCAGATCGCTCTCGAGTCGGAAAGGACGCCGTCGACCCTGGCGCTGACCCGTCAGAACCTGCCGACGGTACGCACCGAATTCTCCGCGAAGAACCTGAGCAGCCAGGGCGCCTACGAACTGGCCGCGGCCAGCGGCGAGGCGGCGGTGACCATCTTCGCCACCGGCTCAGAGATCGAGATCGCGCTCGGCGCCCGTGACCTCCTCGAAAAGCACGGCCACCCGACCCGCGTCGTCTCGGTGCCTTGCTTCGAGCTGTTCGACCAGCAGAGCGCCGACTACCGCAAGAAGACGATCGGCAACGCACCGATCAGGATGGCGATCGAAGCCGGCATCCGCCAGGGCTGGGACCATCTGATCGGCAGCGACGGCATCTTCATCGGCATGACCGGTTTCGGCGCCTCGGGCACCATCGAACAGCTCTATCCGCATTTCGGCATCACCGCCGAGGCGGCGGCCAAGGCGGCGGAAGCACGCTTGCACGCCAAGTAAGATTCTGGCCAGCCCGGCGAAAACACGAAAAGCGGTTTCGCCGGGCTGGCCCAACCTAATCGATTTAAATCCACGTCGCTGCGGCTGGATTCTTTCCGCTTCCGCCGCTATGAAACTGCGGACCCATCGTCTGCCCTACAGCTCCCAGGGAGAGAATAATGACCGTCAGAGTTGCCATCAACGGATTCGGCCGCATCGGCCGCAACATCCTGCGCGCCATCCATGAATCCGGCCGCAAGGACATCGACGTCGTCGCCGTCAACGACCTCGGCCCGGTCGAGACCAACGCGCACCTCTTGCGCTATGACAGCGTGCACGGCCGCTTCCCGCATGAAGTCTCGGTATCCGGCGACCAGATCACCGTCGGCAAGGAGACGTTCAAGGTCACCGCGATCAAGGATCCGACCCAGCTGCCGTGGAAGGAACTCGGCATCGACATCGCGCTCGAATGCACCGGCATCTTCACCGCCCGTGACAAGGCCGCCGCGCATCTGACCGCCGGCGCCAAGCGCGTCGTCGTTTCGGCCCCGGCCGAGGGCGCCGACCTCACCGTCGTCTACGGCATCAACCACGACCAACTGACCAAGGACCACATCGTCATCTCGAATGCGTCGTGCACCACCAACTGCCTGGCGCCGCTGGCAGCAGTGCTGCACGAAACGGTCGGCATCGAAAAGGGCATGATGACGACGATCCATTCCTACACCGGCGACCAGCCGACGCTGGACACCATGCACAAGGATCTCTACCGCGCCCGCGCCGCGGCCCTGTCGCAGATCCCGACCTCGACCGGTGCCGCCAAGGCGATCGGCCTGGTGTTGCCCGACCTCAAGGGCAAGCTCGACGGCATTTCGATCCGCGTGCCGACCCCGAACGTCTCGGTCGTCGACTTCAAGTTCATCGCCAAGCGTGCGACGACCGTGCAGGAGATCAACGACGCCGTGATCGCCGCCTCCAACGGCAAGCTCAAGGGCATCCTCGGCGTCACCCATCACCCGAACGTCTCGATCGATTTCAACCACGATCCGCGTTCTTCGATCATGGCGCTCGACCAGACCAAGGTGATGGACGGCAACTTCGTTTCGGTGCTGTCCTGGTACGACAATGAATGGGGTTTCTCCAACCGCATGGGCGATACCGCGGTCGCCTTCGGCAAGACCATCGCCTGATCGCAAAGCTCTCTTTTCGAAACCTGGAACGCCCGGCTTTGTCCGGGCGTTTTTCATGCGGGCGGCTGGCGCCTTGCCGATTTGTGTCCTGAGCGCCAAAACATCCGAAAATCAGCGGCATAGGTCAAAAAGCCTCCCTGCCGCCTTGCACTGGTCACGTCTTCGCCCCACTCTCTCGTAAAGCAGGAGACAGACGAATTTGAGGGGCTGATTTCAGGATGGAGCATGCGATCTATCTCGTTACGCTGGTCGGCACAGCGCTTGTCGTCGCCGCCGCGTTTTCGAGCCTGATCGCCTTCCGCTTCGGCGCCCCTCTTCTGCTCCTGTTTCTCTGCATTGGCCTGGCCAGCGGCACCGACGGTCTCGGCATCCAGTTCGACAACGCCCGCATCGCCTATTTTGCCGGCTCATTGGCGCTGGCCGTCATCCTGTTCGATTCCGGTTTCGGCACGCCGCTCAACGCCTTGCGGCAGGCAGCGGGCCCGGCTCTGTCGCTGGCAACCTTCGGCGTGCTTATCACCACCGGCCTGTTCGGCGCCGCCGCCCACTATCTGCTCGACCTCACCTGGCTGGAATCCTTCCTGCTCGGCGCTGCCGTCGCCTCCACCGATGCGGCCGCCGTGTTCTTCCTGCTGCGCGCCGGCGAGATCAACCTGCGCGAACGCGTGCGCTCGACGCTCGAGGTGGAATCCGGCACCAACGACCCGATCGCCATCTTCCTGACCATCACGCTGGTCGAGATCATCGCCGCCCATGCCAACCCCGAGACCAATGTCCTTGTCACCAGCCTGTTCCTTGGCTTCCTCCTCAACATGGGCCTCGGCGCGGTCGTCGGCGTGCTCGGCGGCCTCGCCATCGTGCGCCTCGTCGACCGGCTCAATCTCGACCACGGCCTGTTGCCGATCTTCGTGCTGACCTTGTCGCTGATGGTCTTTGCCGCCGCCGGCGCCATTGGCGGCTCGGGCTTCCTCGCGGTCTATATTGCCGGCCTCATCGCCGGCAATTCCGACATCCGCGCCGTCACCATCCTCAAGCGTTTCCAGGACGGCATGTCCTGGCTGGCGCAGATCATCATGTTCCTCATCCTCGGCCTGTTCGCGACGCCGTCGCAGTTTCCGGCGATCATGGTGCCGGCGGTAGCGCTCGGCCTGTTCCTGATGTTCATCGCCCGCCCGATCGCGGTCTGGCTCTGCCTGATCCCGTTCCGTCTGCCGCGCCCCGAGGTTGCCTTCGTCTCCTGGGTCGGCCTGCGCGGCGCGGTGTCGATCCTGCTCGCCATCACTCCGCTGCTCGGCGGGCTGGAAAACGGCCGTGTCATCTTCAACACTGCCTTCATCATCGTGCTGGTGTCGCTGGTCATCCAGGGCTGGACGGTCGGACCGCTGGCGCGCCGCCTCGGTCTCATTGTGCCGGCGCGGCTTGGCCCACTGGACAAGGTCGAGCTCGAATTGCCGGGCTCGGCCCATCACGAGCTTCTCGCCTATCGCGTTGCCCACGGCAGCCCGGTGGCGCGCGGCGAGCGCATCCCGCGCTGGGCACGGCCCTCGCTGGTGCTGCGCGACGGCCGCTCGATGCGCTTCCAGGACATGGGCAGGCTCGCCGCCGGCGACCAGGTCTACATCTTCGTGCCGGACCGCTATCCGCGCCTGCTCGACAAGCTGTTCGCCAGCCGCGCCGTGGTCGATCCCGAGGATGCCGATTTCTTCGGCGCCTTCGCCGTCGACCCCGCGCGCTCCGCCGCCGAACTGGAAGCGGCCTACACGCCGGGCTTGACCGAAGCGGAGCAAAAACTCACCGTCGGCGCACTGGTCACGGCGCGGCTCGGCGGCCATGCAGAATATGCCGACCGCGTGCTGCTCGGTCCGATCGAGCTGATCGTTCGTGACGTCGACGACAAGGGCAAGATCACAGGCCTCGGCCTGTCCTTCGAGCCGACCGCGCCGGTGGCGCGGGTGCCGGTTTTCCTGAGCGCCGGCGAAATCGGCGACCGTGTCTCCGCCTTCATCCGCAACTGGCGCAAGCCGACCGAGACGCAGTTGGCAGAGGTGCAGGCGGACGAGAAACTAGCCTCCGAGCCGAAAGAGGAGAAGGCAACGACCAAGAGCTGACAGCTTCGATTGTGGGGGTTGCCCTTAATCCGCCGTCGGCACAGAATCGTGCCAACTTCAAAATTTCGTTTCGAATCCGGCCTAAGCCTTGCATCATCGTTGGCGCGGGGTATGTTCCCGGCGATTTTTCGCGAAAAGGAACCCGCATGGCCGCCTTCAAGACCCTCGACGATATCGGCAACATCAGCGGCAAGCGCGTGCTGGTGCGCGTCGACCTCAACGTGCCTGTCGCTGACGGCAAGGTCACTGACGCCACCCGCATCGAACGCATCGCGCCGACCATCGCCGAACTGTCCGGCAAGGGCGCCAAGGTCATCCTGCTTGCCCATTTCGGCCGACCGAAGGATGGCCCTTCGGCCGAATTCTCGCTGGAGCCGATCGCCAGGGCGACGGCTGAGGTGCTCGGCCGCCCCGTTGGGTTTGCCTCTGACTGCGTCGGCGATACGGCGGGAAGCGCCATCGCCGCCATGAACAAGGGCGACGTGCTGCTGCTGGAAAACACCCGCTTCTACAAGGCCGAGGAGAAGAACGATCCGGCCTTCACCGAAAGGCTCGCCGCCAATGGCGATATCTTCGTCAACGACGCCTTCTCGGCGGCGCACCGAGCCCATTCCTCGACCGAGGGGCTGGCGCATCTGTTGCCGGCCTTTGCCGGCCGCACCATGCAGGCCGAACTCGAAGCGCTGGAGAAGGGTCTGGGCAAACCGGTCCGTCCGGTCGTCGCCATTGTCGGCGGCGCCAAGGTCTCGACCAAGATCGACCTGCTGATGAACCTGGTAAAGAAGGTCGACGCACTCGTCATCGGCGGCGGCATGGCCAACACCTTCCTCGCCGCGCGCGGCACCGATGTCGGCAAATCGCTGTGCGAGCATGATCTCGCCTCGACCGCCAAGCAGATCATGATCGAGGCGGCAGAGGCCGGCTGCGCCATCATCCTGCCGGTCGACGGCGTCGTCGCCAGGGAGTTCAAGGCGGGCGCGGCCTGCGAGACCGTCGCCATCTCCGACGTGCCGGCAGACGGCATGATCCTCGACGTCGGCGCCAAAACCGTGACGACCATCGGCGAATGGATCGACCGCGCCGCGACACTGGTCTGGAACGGTCCGCTCGGCGCCTTCGAGATCGCGCCCTTCGACCATGCGACGGTGGCGGCGGCCAAGCACGCGGCGGCGCGCACCAAGGCCGGCAAGCTGATCTCGGTCGCCGGCGGCGGCGATACGGTGGCGGCGCTCAACCATGCCGGCGTCGCCGACGACTTCACCTATGTCTCGACCGCAGGCGGCGCTTTCCTGGAATGGATGGAAGGCAAGCCGCTGCCAGGCGTCGATGTGCTGAAGCGCTGAGGCTCTGACGATCAACACTCGGAGAGCGAACAAGGGCGCCAGCAGCTTTCAATCGATTCGCGCTTTCCGATGCCATTCCTTTGGCGGTAGACTTCCGTTAAGCGCGGAACGAACCCCTTCAGGAGAAGCAACAATGAGCGAACGTCTCGAAGACATTGCCGCCGCGATCGTCGCCGATGGCAAGGGCCTGCTGGCCGCCGACGAAAGTTCCCGCACCATCAAGAAGCGCTTCGACGTCATTGGCGTTGAATCGACCGCCGACAGCCGACGCGACTACCGCGAGATGATGTTCCGCGCCAGGGAGGCGATGACCCGCTACATTTCCGGCGTCATCCTCTATGACGAGACGATCCACCAGAAGGCCGCCGACGGCACGCCGCTGGTCGACATCATCAAGGCGGCCGGCGCCATCCCCGGCATCAAGGTCGATGCCGGCGCCAAGCCGCTGGCCGGCTTTCCCGGCGACACCATCACCGAGGGCCTCGATGGCCTGCGCGAGCGCCTTGCCGACTACTACAAGCTCGGCGCCCGCTTCGCCAAATGGCGCGCGGTGATCGACATCGACCAGGCCAAGGGCGTGCCCTCGGCCAACTCGATCAACTCGAACGCCCATGCGCTCGCCCGCTATGCAGCCCTTTGCCAGGAGGCCGGCATCGTGCCAATCGTCGAGCCGGAAGTGCTGATGGACGGCGCCCACGACATCGACACCTGCTACGAGATCTCGAAGGCAACGCTGATCAAGCTCTATGACGAGCTCCATGCGGCGCGCGTGGTGCTCGAAGGCACCATCCTGAAGCCCAACATGGTGCTGGCCGGCAAGAAATCGGGCAAGGTGAGCAGTCCGGAAGAAGTCGCGGAAAAGACCATAAAACTGTTCCGCGAAACCGTACCGGCAGCGGTGCCGGGCATCGCCTTCCTCTCCGGCGGCCAGGAGGACGAGGAGGCGACCGCCAACCTCAACGCCATCAACGCCATCGGCCCGCATCCCTGGAAGCTGACCTTCTCCTATGGCCGCGCGCTGCAGGCCGCGCCGCAGAAAGCCTGGAGCGGCAAGGCCTCGAACGTCGCCGCCGGCCAGGCCGCCTTCACCCATCGCGCCCATATGAACCATCTGGCGGCGCTTGGAAAATGGAAGGCAAGCCTGGAACAGGCCGCCTAATCACAGTTCTTTCTTCCTCCTTCGAACCCGGGCCGATGCGCCCGGGTTTTTTGTTTGTGACGTGCCGGGCTTGGGATGGAGCCTCTCCGTCCTTATTTCCCCTTCGGCAAAACCCGACAGCAATGTCGGGTTGCGCTCATTCCAAACGTCCTTGGGGTGACAGACAGGGAGAGGTTCATGCATCGCAACAAGATCGTTTCGCGCGAAGACTGGTTCCAGGCGCACAAGGCACACCTGGCCCGCGAGAAGGAACTGACACGGCTTCGCGAGCGGATAGCAGCTGAGCGGCGCGAACTGCCCTGGCTGAAGATCAGGAAGGACTATGTCTTCGAGACCGAGCAAGGGCCGAAGAAACTGACCGGCCTATTTGCCGGCAACAGCCAGCTGATCGTCTATCACTTCATGTTCGGGCCGGGCTGCAGCCATCATTGCGAGGGCTGCTCGTTCCTTGCCGACCATATCGACGGCGCCAATCAGCACCTTAGACATCACGACGTGTCGCTGGTCGTGGTTTCGCGCGCGCCGCTGGCGGAACTTCTGCCCTACAAGCAGCGCATGGGCTGGAAGTTCGACTGGGTGTCGTCCTATGCCTCCGATTTCAACTTCGACATGCAGGTCTCCTTCACCGACAGGCAGATCGCCGCCGGCGACACCACTTACAATTTCGAGACCCGTCCCAGGACATCGAAGGAGCTTCCCGGCAGCAGTGTTTTCTACAGGGACGAGACCGGCGACCTCTTCCTCACCTTCATGTCGCGCGCCCGCGGCGGCGAGGCACTGATCGGCACGTATGACTATCTCGACATGACGCCGAAGGGCCGCAACGAAACCGGCCCCTATCACGGCCTGATGGATTGGGTGCGCCTGCATGATGAATATCAGGGCAAGCAAGCGGGGCAGGCGAATTGCTGCGATTGAAGATCGTTCACGTCAGCCCAAACATGCGCTAAGGCTGCGGCTGATCGTTTAACGGTATTACCATGCGCTTCCCGGCACTCCTCACCTGGCTCGCCTTCCCGGTCTATATCTGGCAAGGCCTCGGTGTGCGACGCCGCACGACGCGCATGCTGCCGGCGCAGGGGCCGGTCATGCACGAAATATCAGGCAAGGCGCCAGCGATCTCGCTTCTGGTGCTGGGCGATTCCTCCGCCGCTTCGGTCGGCATCGGCAATTCGGAAGATGGGCTTGCCGCGCAACTCGCCGTGCTGATTTCACAGAATACAGGCCGCGCCGTGCGCTGGCGTGCTGCCGGCTTCAATTCGGCGACGTCGGGCCAGATTCGCGACCACGTACTGCCCAATCTGTCGGCCGATCCATGGACGCATATCGTGCTGGCCATCGGCACCAACGACACCAAGAATTTTCACTCCGTGCCGCGCTTCAAGAAGGAGTTCGGCGGGCTGCTCTATGGCCTGCGCGCCAAATGGCCGGAAGCGCGTGTGGTGTGGTCGCCGGTGCTGGAGTTCACGCGGGCGCCGGCGATGCCGCCGCTGCTCGGCAAAATCCTCGAAATCCGCGCCACCGAAATGAACCGGATGGGTGAACGCCTTTGCCTGGAGCGCGGTGCGGTGTCGGCGCCGCGCCTGCCGATCACCAATCCCGAGGCCGGCTTTGCCTCCGACGGCTTTCACGCATCGGAAGCCGGTTACCGCGCCTGGGCAGAACATCTCGTCGACCTTGTGCTAGCCAATTAGAGGGCCGGCACGGCCCACCTTGCCGGGTGCTGGTCTATGTCCAATGCCCAAGCACGGCTGTTATCGAAATCGCCGCCATCGCCAGCAGCGCCAGCTTCCAGAAGTCGCTGCGCCGTTTCAGCCCCGGCCAGCCGAGCGGCTTGATCAACTGGATGACCATGATGCCAACAATGACGAGCGCGAGGAGTTTCGACATGCCGCCTTTGACCAGCAACGCGGCCGGCTGTCAAAGCGCGTCCTTCGTTGCCTGAGAAAGAATGGGCGCCGCGATCCCGAACCGGAAACGCGGCGCCCCCCTTTGACCGCGAGCGATCTACTTCAGCGGCTTGAGGCCGGCCTCGATCGATGCGCGCTTCGGTTCGAGGAATGGCGGCAGGGCCAGACTTTCACCTAGCGTTTCCAGCGGCTCGTCGGCAGTGAACCCCGGCCCGTCGGTGGCGATCTCGAACAGAATGCCGTTCGGCTCGCGGAAATAGAGCGAGCGGAAGTAATAGCGCTCGACCTCGCCGCTCGACGGCAGCCGGAACTCGGCCAGCCGCGCCGTCCATTGATGCAGCGTCTCCTGGTCCGGCGCCCTGAAGGCGACATGGTGAACCGCGCCCGCACCTTGCCGTGCCGGCGCCAGTCCCGGCTGCACCAGGACATGCAACTCCGCCGCCGGCCCGCCCTCTCCCATTTCGAAGACGTGAACCTGACCCTCCGGCGAGGCATAGTCGCGGGCCTTGCGCATGTTCATCACCTTGGTCACCACCGCCTCGGTGTTGGTGATGTCGGGAACGCTGATGACGATCGGCCCGAGCCCGCGAATCTGGTGCTCGGCCGGTACCGGACTTTGCGCCCAGGGATGGCTGTCGCCCTTGCCGCCATCGCTGACGAGGCGCAGACGCTGGCCTTCGGGGTCTTCGAAATCCAGACAGGGGTAGCCGCCGATGTCGGCGATCTCTCCTGTTACAATGCCTTCGTCTGCCAAGTGCTGCTTCCACCAGGCAAGGCTCTCCCGGCTGCCGACCCTGAGGCTGGTCCGCGCAATGCTGTGCGTGCCGCGCTTCTCGCGGCCAACCGGCCAGTCGAAGAAGGTAAGGTCGGTGCCCGGCGTCGCTTCACCGTCGGCATAGAAGAGGTGGTAGGCCGAGGTATCGTCCTGGTTCACCGTCTTCTTGACCAGCCGCAGGCCCAGGACCTTCGTATAGAAATGAAGATTGCCCGGCGCATTGGCGGTGATGGCGGTGAGATGGTGGATTCCTGTCAGTTGCAGGCTCATGGTCGTCTCCCTGGTTTTGGGGAAGAATTTTCTCCCTTCATATCAGAACTGCTGCACCATTGCTGAAGGCCGCGCATTCCGACAGTCCGTCGCCGGAAGCTGAACAACGGCGCCTCAATTAGGGTCGCTCCGGTGAACAATCGACATGAAGCAAGCCTGTGCCAACCACCGTCTGACGTCGTGAAAGAAGTATCCCCTTCCTGGCAAATACACCGGTCGGAATTATAGTCGCCGCCCTGCCATCCTCCTGACAGACTGCTGTCAGGAGGGGTGTGCGATAGTGTCTCCATCAGAGAGAGGAGACTAGCCATGAACGGTTCCACCATTCTGCGCGGCGTGCAGCACTATGTCGGCAAGATACGCACGATACGCAACGAGATCCGCACCCAGCGGTTCATGAACTCGTTGCCGGCGGACATTCGCAAGGATATCGGCTGGCCGGACATGTATGCCGAACGTCGCTTCCGCGGCAATTGAGACGAATTTTTCGACACAGCGGTTGGATGTGGGCGCGTCAACGCCCAGATAACAGATCCGGTGCGTGAGGATGGGAGCGAGCTTATGCCCGAACAGAAGACAATCGGCTTCCTTTTCATCGAAGGTTTTGCCGACTGGGAGTATGGGCTGCTGGCGGCCTCGGCGGTCGAATGGTTCGGCGCCCGTGCCGTGTCGCTAACGCCTGATGGCAAGCCAGTGACCGGGATCAGCGGCTTTCGGCTGACGCCCGATCGATCGGGCGCGGCGGATGAGAATACCGATCTCGACGCAATCGCCGTCATCGGCTCCGACGAGTGGGCCGGCAAGGCACCGCCGGATGTCGCCGATCTGCTCAACGCTGTTGCATCGCGCGGCAGCGTGGTCGGCGGTATCTGCGCCGGCACGCTGGCATTGGCCCGCGCCAGCCTGTTCGAGAAAGCCAAACACACCAGCAATGGTCGTGACTGGATCAATGGTCATGAAGCCGGCTATGCCGGCGACAGCAACTACCAGGATGTGCCGTATGCCGTGACTGACGGCAAAATTGTTTCCGCGCCCGGTTCGGCACCAGGGACATTCGCGCTTGCCTTTCTGGAGACGCTCTATCCCGAAAGAGGCAGCGATCTCGCGCAGATGCGGACGCTGTTCGCCAAGGAGTATGCTGAAGCCTCCTGACAGTATGCTGTCAGGAGGAGCGTGCAATGGTGCAAGCCTCAGACACTGTGCATCGGCGGTCGAAAGGACGATCGATGAAGAGTTGGAACGACAGACTGAACACACCAGGCATCAACGGCGTGAAGCCGACGCCGCGCACGATGGCCGATGTCATCGAAGGCCAGCCGATGCTGGTGCCGACAGCGCGCCAGGTCGATGATTTCATCCGCTCGATTCCCGAAGGCGTCGAGATGGATGTGCGTGCGCTACGCACGGCGCTCGCCATCGAGCATGGCGCCGAAGTGACATGCCCGGTTACCATCGGCTACCATCTGCGCACCGTTGCCGAAGCCGCCAAAGAGGATTTGGAGCGCGGCATGATGTTGAGCGATGTGGCACCGTTTTGGCGCGTGCTCGATGCGAAAACGCCGACGACGAAGAAACTTTCCTTCGGCGCGGCGTTTATAGTCGCGCAACGCAAGCGCGAAGGGCTGAAACCATGATGCATGCCACCCAAAAGCGTTCTGCGGTTTTGGGATAACGGCATGCCCAAAACACGATGAGCACCGCCTAAAAGTGTTCTGCGGTTTTGGGCGACATGAAAAGAAACAACGCCGAGGGACCATACGATGCGCCGCGCCGACAGGCTCTTCCAGATCGTGCAGCATCTGCGCGGTGGCCGTTTGGTCACTGCCCAGAAGCTCGGCACGTGGCTCGAGGTTTCCGAGCGAACCATCTACCGCGACATTGCCGACCTGCAGTCGACAGGGGTGCCGATCGACGGCGAGGCCGGCGTTGGCTACATGATGAGGGAGGGTTTCGACCTTCCGCCGCTGATGTTCACGCGTGACGAGATCGTTGCGCTGGTCGCCGGCGCCCGCATGGTGCGCGCCTTTGGCGGTGCTGCCATGGCGCGCGCCGCCGAAGAGGCGCTGGTCAAGATCGGCGCCGTGCTGCCCGATGCCGAAAAAGACCGCATCGCGCGCACCGAGATCCACACGCCGATGTGGGTAGTCAGCGACGCCGCCCGCGAGGCGATCGACCTGATCGAGCGCGCTGTCGAAAAGCGCCAGGTGCTGACCATCGACTACTCCGACGAGGCCGGCCGCGGCACCGCTCGCGATATCCGACCGCTTGGCCTGTGGTTCTGGGGCAAGGTGTGGACGCTGGTCGCCTGGTGCGAGATGCGTGATGATTTTCGCGCCTTCCGCATCGATCGCATCGCCTCCGTGGTCATCGCCGGCCACATCTTCAAACCGGAGCGCGGCAAGCAGCTTGCCGACTTCTACCGGGCGGTGGAGCGCAGCGAGGATTATGGCATGGCGCCGGATCGCGCGGCGCGGACCTGAGACCCGACGCGCCCCACAAAAAAGCCCGCTCGAAGCGGGCTTTTTTCTTGGAATGTCGGACAATCTCACTCGTCGTCGTCGTTGTCCGTGTTCTTCGACTTCAAGGCCGAGAGCTTGGCGAACACGGCGTTGGCGTCGAGTTCGGCATCCTCGTCCTTCGGCTTTTCGGGAGCCGGCACCAGCCGCTCGGTCAGGGCCGCCGGCAGCAGCGTGTCACCGACCGGCTGCGCCTGTTCGCGACCGCGCGAGGCGCGGTTGACTTCCATGTCGAGGTCGATCTGCGAGGAAAGACCCAGCGTCACCGGGTCCATCGGCTGCAGATTGGCCGAATTCCAGTGCTTGCGTTCGCGGATCTGCTCGATCGTCGACTTGGTGGTGCCGACGAGGCGCGAGATCTGTGCGTCCTTGAGCTCGGGATGGTTGCGCACCAGCCAGAGAATGGCATTCGGCCGGTCCTGCCGCTTCGACAGCGGCGTATAGCGCGGACCCTTGCGCTTGGATTCGGGCACCCGGACCTTGGGGTCGGAAAGCTTCAGGCGCTGGTTCGGATCCTTCTCGGCACGCGCGATCTCGTCGCGGGTCAGTTGGCCGGTCATGATCGGGTCCATGCCCTTGATACCTTGCGCCGATTCGCCGTCGGCGATCGCCTTGACCTCGAGCGGATGCAGCCCGCAGAACTGCGCAATCTGCTCGAAGGAAAGCGCGGTGTTGTCAACCAGCCAGACGGCGGTCGCCTTGGGCATCAGCAGCGTATTGGCCATTTAAAAATCCTTCTCGTTCGCCCGCGTTCCCGCGCGGGCGGTGGTTTAGAGCCACCAAAATGGGAAATTCGCGGTCTGTATAACCGCTCTCTTGCCGTTTCGCAACGTTTTTGGAAGCAATCGCCGGAAGCTGCGGGGCCTTGCCGAAACGGTTCCGCACTCTTGAGCAGAACGACAAGCTGGCTTTGCTGGCGGGTTCCGGTCTTGGCAAAGATCCGTTCGAGACAAGTGCGCCCGGTCTTGGCGGGATGTTGGAGCTTGCCGCTGCTTCCATCAGGGTTCGCCCTTGTGAAAGCGCCCGAGCCAAGATGCCATGCTGAAAACTGAGGTCAATCCTGCTCGATGATCGGCATCGGTTGAGACCGTCGTCGATCATCCCGGCCCTAAAACGACAAAACCCGCCAGACTGGGTCCAGCGGGCTCGGAAC
Source organism: Mesorhizobium loti (assembly GCF_003148495.1). Classification (GTDB taxonomy): domain Bacteria; phylum Pseudomonadota; class Alphaproteobacteria; order Rhizobiales; family Rhizobiaceae; genus Mesorhizobium; species Mesorhizobium loti. The sequence goes on along the minus strand of NZ_QGGH01000003.1, from coordinate 590,927 downwards.
CGCGACGAAAGTCGTCTGATGCGGCTCTGGCTTCTACGGCTTGGTCCGCCGGAGCGGACCAGACCTGGCTTTAGATGGCCTTGCGGGCGATCTTTTCGATGTCGGCGCGGTTGATGCCGAGATCGCTGAGCTGACGCGCGTTGAGACGGTTCAGTTCGCGGACGGTCTCGGTGTACATACGCCAGTTACGGAAAGCGCGGATCGGGTTCATGGTAGTCCTCCAGAATGATGTTCGTTTCGATGGTGCTCAAATAGGCGTCATCGATGAGGACTTGAATGGCCGATTTTGCATAGCAATGATGCAAATGCTGCATTGCAGCATTAAGCTTCTGTTCATCTTGTAGGCAGCCGCGGAGGCGGACCTCGCTCGCTCGGCCTGCAGGCCGAGCGAGCGATGCCGCTGTCAGCCGACGTCGAGCACGATCTTGCCGATATGCTCACCCTCTTCCATGCGCTCATGCGCCCGCCAGGCCTCGCTGAGCGGGAAGATCATGTCCATGACGGGAGCCACCTTGCGGGTGCCGAGCAACGGCCACACCTGCGCTTCCAGCGCCGCCGCGATCGCCGCCTTGAACTCGACGGTGCGTGGCCTCAGCGTTGAGCCAGTGTGGGTAAGCCGCTTGACCATGATCTTCGAAAAGTCCGCGCTTGCGACAGCGCCGCCTTGCACGGCGATCTGGACGATGCGGCCTTCGACCGCCGCGGCCTCGTAGTTTCGCTCGACATAGGAGCCGCCGACCATATCGAGGATGACATTGGCGCCCTTGCCGCCCGTCGCCTCCTTCACCGCGGCGACGAAATCCTCCTCGCGATAGTTGATCGCCCGGTCGGCGCCGAGCTTCAGGCAGGCATCGCACTTCTCCTTGCTGCCGGCGGTGGTGATGACATAGGCGCCGAAGGCCGAGGCAAGCTGGATTGCCGTGGTGCCGATGCCGGACGAGCCGCCATGGACAAGCAGCGTTTCGCCGCGCTTAAGGCCGCCGCGCTCGAACACATTGTGCCAGACGGTAAAGTAATTTTCTGGCACGGCGGCGGCTTCGGTGTGGGTAAAGCCGGCTGGCAGCGGCAGCACGCTGCCGGCATGAACCTTGACATATTCGGCATAGCCGCCGCCGGGCGTCAGCGCGCAGACGCGGTCGCCGATGCGCCAGCGCGATATGTCGTCGCCAAGGGCCGCCACTTCGCCCGATGCCTCGAGGCCCGGCAGGTCCGACGCGCCGGGCGGCGCCGGATAGGCGCCCTTGCGCTGCTGGATATCGGGCCGGTTGACGCCGGCGGCATGCACCTTGATCAGGATCTCGCCGGGACCAGGCTGCGGCACGTCGCGCGTTTCCGGCTTCAGCACCCGTGGGCCGCCTGGCTCCGAGATCGCGATGGCCGTCATTCTTGCCGGAATTTTCTGTCCGCTCGCCATGAGATTTCCCGTCTTTTCTCGCCGTTATCCGACCGGCTGTTTGCATCGACGCCCCCGCTCTATGTATGCTGATTGCCAAATCAGGCAAATGGCCAATCTGGTCTTGGCGGAGGAGGAGCGACGATGGCGATCTTCGACGACGAACCCAAGAAGAAGGCACGCCCGCACGAGATCGGGCAGGACCTGTCCTTGCTTTCCGTTGGCGAGCTTTCGGAACGCATCGGCATCCTGCGCGACGAGATCGCCAGGCTGGAGGCCGAGCTCAAGGCCAAGGACAACACCAAATCGGCGGCCGAAGCACTGTTCCGTCGCGGATAGGTGCGCGAGCGCAATGAGCTCGCCGCCGAAAAGCCCGAATGCGACTGTCTTCAGACCCAGCGCCCCGCCACACTCGAGCCGGATCAAACAATGTTCGCAACCTACCGACCGATCCTCTCGCTGCTTCGCGGCACTGCCTTCCTGCTCGCGGCGTCTGGATTGCACGGGTTGCTCCTGCCGCTGCGCGGTCAGCTGGAAGGCTTCTCGACCGCATCGCTCGGCCTGATGGGCACGGCCTGGGCCGGCGGCTTCGTCACCGGCTGCTTCTTCGCACCGCGCATTGTGCGCCGCGCGGGCCACGTGCGCGCCTTCGGCGCCTTTGCTGCATCCGGCGCCATCGTGGCGCTACTCACCGGGCTGATCATCGACGAATATGTCTGGATCCTGCTGCGGGCCTTCACCGGCTTCACTATGGCCGGCGCCTTCATGGTCATCGAAAGCTGGCTGAACGAGAAGGCCACCAACGAGAACCGCGGCACCGTCTTCGGCCTCTACATGATGGTCACCTATGCCTCGATCATGGGCGGGCAGATGATCGTCGCCGGCGGCGACGTGAAATCGGCGTCGCTGTTCATGATCACCGGCATCCTGTTTTGCCTGTCGCTCATTCCAACCGCGGTCTCGAGCGCTTCCCACCCCAAGCCGTTGCAGGACGTCTCGCTCGACGTCAAAGGCCTTTATGCCAACTCGCCGGTGTCGGCGGTCGCTTGCGTGTTGATCGGCATCGCCAACGGCGCCTGGGGCACGCTTGGCGCGGTTTACGGCGCCCGCATCGGCATTTCCACGGCCGAGATCGCCCTGATGATGAGCTTGGTGGTCGTTGCCGGCGCCGCCATGCAGCTTCCGGCCGGGCGCCTGTCCGATAAGACCGACCGGCGTTTCGTGCTGGCGGGGGCAGCTTTCGGCGCGGCCTTGTTCGCGCTCTTGATCTTCCTGTTCGAGCCACGCTCCAGCGTTTTCGTTATCGTCTTCACCGCAGCCTATGGCGCCTTCGCCTATACGCTCTATTCGATCGCCGTAGCCCATGCCAACGACCACGCGCGCTCGGAGGATTTCGTCAAGGTGTCGGGCGGCCTGCTTCTGCTCTACGGCTTCGGCACGATGATCGGCCCCTTGCTGGCCGCCGCCCTGATGGGCTGGATGCGCCCGGAAGGCTTGTTTCTCGCGACCGCCTTCGCGCATCTTTGCCTGGCGGGCTATACGCTGCTGCGCATCAGCCGCCGCGCGCCGGTGCCGATCGGCGACCGTGACGCCTTCAAGACGCAGCCGGCCGACCGCTCAGTCACCCCGGAAGCATTGCGGCTTGATCCCAGAAGAAAAGCAGAAGCAGACGGTTGAGATTCGAAAGGCTTTGCCTCACTAATACAGGCATGATGTTTTCCGACGCCTTCATGGCGATTGCCGACCCCAACCGGCGCCATCTTCTGGAAGAACTTCGCCGCGGCCCGAAAACCGTCACCGAACTGGCCGCCGGCTTGCCGGTCTCACGTCCGGCCGTGTCGCAACATCTGAAAGTGCTGCTCGATGCCGGCCTGGTCCACGCCAAGCCGGAAGGAACAAGGCGTGTCTATACGGTGAGCAACACCGGCTTCCTCAAACTCAACATCTGGCTCGATCAATTCTGGGAAGCCTGACCCGTTCGGCCAGCCGCAACACGCGCTGCGAAGCTCAAGCATCGCTCCTCAGGAACGCGCCGAGCGCGTCGAGCAGTTCGCCCGTGCCATGCTCGCGCGTGGATGACGTGTCATGGCCGTCGAAGAAAGCGCCCTGCTCGGTCAGCACCAGCCGCGTGCCCTTGCCCTCGGGAAGAATTTCGATCGTGGCCAGCGATACCGATACGCGGATATCGCCAAACAACAGCTCGTAGCTATAGACGATACGCTGGTTCGGCACGATGTCCTGATAGACCGCGTTGTAAAAATGCATCTGCCCGTCGCTCGGGCAGCCGGCATTGACCTCTTTGCCGCCGACGCGGAAGTCCATCTCGTGCCGGCTCGGCATCGGGTTGTCGGGGTCGGCGAACCAGCGTCGCTTGGCGGCCGGATCGCTCAGCGCGAAGTAGACTCTTGCGGGCGCCGAAGGGTAGCTGCGCTCGATGACAAATGTGGAGTGGACGACGGAACGTTGGGTCATGATTGCCTCCTTCAGGTCTCATCCTTGGTTTCCGCGAGAAAATCACCGAGCCGGTCAAGCCGACGTTCCCAGGCGAGACGCCGCTCATTGATCCAATGCTCTGCCGCTCTCAATGCCGTCGGCTCGATCTGGCAGGTGCGCACCCGGCCAAGCTTTTGCGTGCGCACGAGGCCGCTTGCCTCCAAAAGATTCAGGTGCTGGACGACAGCCGACAGCGACATCGCCAGCGGCTCGGCCAGCTGGCTGACCGAAGCGGGGCCGCGCGACAGCCGGTCGACCATCTGTCGCCGCGCCGGATCGGCGAGCGCCTGGAACATCCGGTCGAGCTGGGCAGGATCGTGCAGCATTGCGATCAGCCGTTGTTGTAGGGGAAGAACTTGAAGTAGGGCTGCGCCTCCTCGATCACCCGGGCGAAAGAAGGCCGCTGCACCAGGCGGTCGTGATAGCGCTTCATGGCCGGATAATTGTCGCCGAACGGCTCGACCTTGTTGGCATAGAAAAGCGCGGGGGACGCCGCACAATCGGCCATGGTGAAGGTGTCGCCCATCGCCCAGGTCTTCGACTGCATGTCCTGCTCGATGATGGCGTAGGAATTGCGCAGCTGATCGCGGGCCTGCTCGACGCCGAATGGATCGGTCTTGTCGTCGGGGCGCAACCGGTCGCCGACGATCTTCTGCATCGGCTCCTGCACATAGAAATCATAGAAGCGATCGGCCTGGCGGACTGCCAGCGCCAGGTCGATATCGGCCGGCACGAGGTCGACCGGCCCCGGATAGTGCGCGGCCAGATATTCGACGACGATGGTCGATTCCAGCACCGTGCGGTCGCGCGCATCGTCGCGCAACGCCGGCATCTTGCCGGTCGGCGAAATCTTCAGGAAGGCCGCGCGCGACTCTGCATCGCCGAGATCGACGATGGCAGGCGTGAACGGCGTGGCGTTCTCATACAACGCGATCAATGGCTTCCAGCAGAAGGAGGCCAGCGGATGGAAATGAATCGTCAGGGACATTTTTCGCTCGTCTGTTTGGTGGTTCGTCGGTGGCCGATACACGGCTTACCGGAGCCAATACTCAAGCATTCACTTAACTATTGCGACAGGCGCCGTCCGTCAAGACCCGCCTGTGCCGCCTCAGCTGGCTTGGATGTGAGCAACGATTGCCGCGGATATCTCCGGCCAATCGTCCGGATGCAGCTCATGGCCGCCGCCTTCGATGTGGATGAGTTTTGCGCCAATGACCGCCTCGGCCAGCGCCTCGCCATGTTCGACCGGAAAGATCGGATCCGCCGTGCCGTGGATGACCAGCAGCGGAGCCTCCATCTCGTGAAGGCGGCCCTTCCATGCGGCGCCGCCTTTGAGCATGAAATGGTTGGTCGCGCTCAGGAAGCCGCCGGAGCGGTCGTAATCCTGCTCAATGAAAGCCCGCGTCCCGGCCTCGTCGAATGGATGCGCGATGCTGGCGATCGCCCGCGCATCTCTGACGATGAAATCGACCACCTGGCCATGGTCCGACCAGTCGACTTTGGCCCCTTCGGCCGAATGCTCGGTATAGGCATCGCTCGTTTGCGGCAGATGCGAGGTGTCGGTTCCCACGGGCGAGCTGCTAATGACGGTCAGCGATGCGACGCGGGAGGGATGCTTGAGCGCCACAAACTGTGCAATCATGCCGCCCATCGACATGCCGACGACATGCGCCTTGTCGATGCCGTGGTCGTCGAGAACATGCATTGCATCGTCCGCCATGTCGTCGAATGTGTAGGGCGGCTCGCCCGGCTTGTATTTGGTCGAGCGGCCGGTATCGCGATTGTCATAGCGGATCACGAACAGGCCGGCCTCAGTCAGTTTCCGGCACAGCGCCTCCGGCCACCAGAGCATCGAGGCCATGGCTCCCATGATCAGCAAAAGCGGCGGGTTCGCCGGGTCGCCAAAGGCTTCGGATATGATTTCGGGGCGTTCGATCGTCGTCATGGCGCGGCTTCCTCTCTGCAAAACTGATTGCATTTCGCAATCGGTTGCACGATAATAAAACTGATACGATAATGCAACCGGTTTTGGAGAAATCTCATGAGCATGGATCGCCGGTCCGGATGCCCGATCAACCTGTCGCTGGAAGTGTTCGGCGACCGCTGGAGCCTGATCATCCTTCGCGACATGATCTTCGGCGGCAGGCGCCATTTTCGCGAGATGCTCAACGGATCGATGGAAGGCATTGCCTCCAACATCCTCGCCGACCGGCTGAAGCGCCTGATGGAGCTGGGCATGCTGACCAAGGCCGATGATCCCTCGCACAAGCAGAAGGCGATCTACAGCCTGACCGAGATGGCGATCACGCTGGTCCCTATCCTGGCCCATCTCGGCGCCTGGGGCCGCGTCTGGCTGCCGGTCAGCGACGAACTGTCGATCCGCGCCGAACTTCTGGAAAAGGGCGGACAGCCGATGTGGGACAAATTCATGGACGAGTTGCGCCACGAACATCTCGGCATGCCGCTCGATACGATGTCTGGCCCTTCTGTCCGCGCGACCCTACAGGCCGCCTATGAGGCGGTGGTCGCCAGCAAGGCCCTCGCCGCCAGCACGGCCGCGTAACCAACTTATTTTCCCGTTTTAGGGCCGGCTCTGCTAGAAGAGGCGGAAAATCACATTTTACGGGATTGGATAAGGTCTTGGTTGAAAACTCTCGGGATGCTGCCCGCGCGCGCGCCGACCTGCGTTTCAAGAAGCAGGAAGAGGCGGCAACCGTCCGCCAGAAGGCGATGGCCGAATACGTCGCCGAGAGCGACGCCCGCCAGGCCAAGACCAACAAGTTGCGGGCGCTCCGTCTCGCCAAGGAAGCGGAAGATCTCGCCAACGCGCCGGCGGCGCCCGCCAAGAAGCCGGCCCGCGCCAAGAAAAAATAGACCAGCCACGCCTGGAGCCAGACAAGCGTCAAGGCCTATCCGCATGGTGTCGGCGAAGGCCGCTTTCCATCCCGCCTCTTCACGCGAAGCAATTTCAACCGAAACCGGGATGTTATCTCGCCCGTCGACGGTCAATGATCGACGCGTTTCAACCAGGAGACTGCCATGACCGCACTGCCGCTCGAAAAAGCCAGGCAAATCATCGATGCTGCCTTTGCCAAGGGCGCCGATCTCAAGCTCAAGCCGCTCGGCGTCTCGGTGCTTGATGCCGGCGGGCATCTGGTCGCCTTCCAGCGCCAGGACGGCGCCTCGTTCCTGCGCCCGCAAATGTCGGCCGGCAAGGCCTACGGCGCGCTCGCCATCGGCATGGGCTCGCGCAAAGTCGAGGCCTTCGCCAAGGAGCGCCCGCATCTCGTCGCTGGCATCTCGGACGTGTCGGGCGGACGCGTGCTGCCGGTCGTCGGCGGCGTGCTGATCCGCGACAAGGCCGGCGCCATCATCGGCGCCGTCGGCATTTCAGGCGACACGTCGGACAATGACGAAACGGCGGCAATCGCCGGCATCGAGGCAGCCGGCTTTACCGCCGATCCGGGCTGAGCGCTGGCGTCGGCGCCGGCTCTAATTCAGATTGATGTCTCTACTGGCCGACCGCATCGACACCGCGAATCCGGCCAGCACATCGAACAGCGCGATGACCATCAGCGTGAAGAAGACGGAGTGGGCGGCGCCCTTCACCAGCAGGAACTCGACCAGGAACGCCACGAAGACCAGCGTCGACAGAAGGTGGTCCATGATCGAGGCATTGGTCGTGCGCACCGACTTCGCCATTTCGAGGAACAGGAAGATCAGCCCAATCAGCACCATCAGATCGCCAAGCGTCATCGAGAACACGCCGCCCGACATCATGCTGAACGAGAAGACCTCGCTCGCCCACGGATCGTCACCGCTGCCGAATATTCCCAGCAGTCCGAGATTGTAGAGCACGAAAGGCACGATCAGCAGCGGAATGGCACCGAACATCTGGCGTCTCCATGTGGGGGCAATCCTTTGTAGAATGCGCCACAGGCACGCCGTCAAGATGTTTCGGTGGCAGCCCTGAACACGGTCGAAGACCGCACGCAACAACCATGTCAGCCGGTTGCTCGGCTGGAGAGCTGCGACGATTGCCGCCCACGCTTCGAGATGCGCGCCACCCGGCCCCCAAACGCAAAAGGACCGGCCACTGGCCGGTCCTTTTGTAATTCAAACCTTTGGAAAAGCTGGTCTCAGCTTTCCTTGGGCGTCAACACCTGACGGCCGCGATACATGCCGGTCTTCAGGTCGATGTGGTGCGGACGGCGCATTTCGCCGGAATTCTTGTCCTCGACATAGGTCGGGGCCTTGAGAGCGTCGGCCGAGCGGCGCATGCCGCGCTTGGACGGAGAGGTTTTTCGTTTCGGAACGGCCATGGATATGCTCCATTACATGGTCAAAAAGCCCCGCCCGCCCTCGTGAAAGGGCCATGTCGGGGCCGGAATCTGAGAAAGTCGGGTGCCTATACACGCCCTGTGCCGTTTTGGCCAGCACTGCCGCGAATTTTTTTGAGTTGTCTAGCGAAGACAACCGACATAGGCGCCCGAACGACCAGCCCGGCGCTCGATGAGGTTGGCGAGTCTTCTCAGGCCCGGCCCGGGTTTGGCCGGGTTGCGGGCGATCGGATTTGGCAAGGAAACGGCCAAAAGTGCAGCCTGCCGTCGCGACAGCTGTTTTGCCGAAACGCCGAAATGATGCTGTGCCGCGGCCTCGATGCCGTAGATGCCCGGCCCCCACTCGGCGATGTTGAGATAGATTTCCATGATGCGCCGTTTCGACATCACCGCATCGAAATAGACTGCCAGCGGCAGTTCGACCACCTTGCGCACCGAACCCAGCGGCCGTGACCACAGAAACAGGTTCTTGACCGTCTGCATGGTGATGGTCGAAGCGCCGCGCGTTGCTTCGCCGGCCAGCGCGTCGTCGACGACGCCCCGCAATTCGCCGAGATCGACGCCACGATGGAAGCAGAACTGCCCATCCTCCGACATGATGACGGAATTGGCCAGCACCGGCGACACATCGTCGATCGACACCCAGCGGCGGTCATAGCCGGAGAACGTCGCCAGGTCCTTCAGCATAAGCGTCGAGACCGGATGCACGAAGGATGGCAGATAGAGGAACGTCAGCACGACCGGAATCAAAGCCAGCACCGCGGCCACGACGATGCCGCGCCGGACCCAGCGCTTGAGACCGCGGCGGTTTACGCCTCGCGATCTCGTCGCCATGTCCAGCTTTTCGGTTTCATGATCGACGATCGGTTCCGCCAAGCCGCCCAACCCGTACATTTGCCTGCTCCGGCATAATGGCGCTTGCCTTCTTGCGCAACGTCTGAGTGTCGGCTACCGGTCCCGGCCATGACGAATGACGACGAAATGGCGTTCGAAATGGCACTCATCAGACGGGCTGCCGCCGTCGAGGTGCTTCTGCGGCGATTGCTCGACGACCGCGCGCTTTCGGGCGAGATCGCCCGGCCCGACCGGTTGATGGCGGCGATGCGCCACGGCGTGCTCAATGGCGGCAAGCGCCTGCGCCCCTTCCTGGTCATGGAAAGTGCGGCACTTTTTTCCGCCGACGGCGAGGCGGCACTGCGCGTCGCCGCCGCGCTTGAATGCGTGCACTGTTATTCGCTGATCCACGACGATCTGCCCGCCATGGACGACGATGATCTGCGCCGTGGCCAGCCGACCGTGCACAAGGCCTTCGACGAGGCAACCGCCATCCTGGCCGGCGACGCCTTGCTGACGCTGGCCTTCGACATCATTGCCGGCGAGGCGACCACGCTGCCGGCGGAGCGGCGGGCAGCCCTTGTGCTGGCGCTTGCCCGCGCGGCCGGAGCAGGTGGCATGGTCGGTGGCCAGAAGCTCGACCTCGAAGCCGAACAGGACCCACCGGACGAGGCCGGCATCATCCGGCTTCAGGCGATGAAGACCGGCGCGCTTATCCGCTTTGCCTGCGAGGCAGGCGCCCTCATCGCCGGCACTCCTGCCGAGGATCGGGAGCGGCTGGCCGAATTCGGCTCCGCGATCGGTCTTGCCTTCCAACTCGCCGACGACCTGCTCGACCTGACCGCCGATGCCAGCCAGATGGGCAAGGCAACCGGCAAGGACGCTGCCGCCGGCAAGGCGACGCTGGTCGCGCTGCATGGCGCGAATTGGGCGCGCAGCCAACTGCACGGTCTCGTCGAACAGGCGCATGCACTGCTTGAGCCCTATGGCGACGATGCCCAGTTGCTGAAGGAAGCGGCGACATTCGTGGCGGTGCGTAACAGCTGAGGTCGGGGCCAACCAAGACATCGAGCTGATCGCTGATCAAAGCACGCTCGTCCCCGCCGACCGGTTCAGAGATTGAACTTGAACGGAAGCCTGCCGAAGCAGAGGATCGACATCGCTTTGCCATCCTCACGGCAACCACGCGGTGCGGACAGAGTTGGAGGGATGCCATGTCGACCACCGACAAGCTGTTCAGCGGTTCCATTGCCGAGGTCTACGACCGGGCGATGGTGCCGCTGATCTTCGAGCCATATGCGCGGGATCTGGCGGAGCGGGCGTCGAAACTCGGACCGCAATCGGTGCTCGAAGTGGCTGCGGGCACCGGTGTGGTAACACGTGCGCTCGCAGCAAGACTGCCGGCGAAAGCACGCATCGTGGCCACCGATCTTAACCAGCCCATGCTTGACCACGCGCGCACGCGGATGGCGGACGATCCTCGGATCATCTGGCAGCAGGCCGATGCCCAGGCGCTGCCCTTCGAGGACGCACAGTTCGACGCCGTGGTCTGCCAATTTGGTGCGATGTTCTTCCCCGATCGGGTGGGCGCCTACGGCCAAGCGCGGCGGGTGATGCGGCCGGGCGGGCATTTTCTGTTCAACGTCTGGGGCGCCATCGAAGAGAACGAGTTCGCCGATGAAGTGACGCGGGCGCTCGGCGATTTCTTCCCCACCGATCCGCCGCGCTTCATGGCGAGGACGCCGCACGGCTATCACAATGCGGACGCCGTCCGTGGCGACCTGCATGCCGCCGGGTTCCGTGACGTCACCATCGAGCCTCTGGATGCCGTGAGTGCCGCTCCGTCGCCTTATGAGGCGGCCGCGGCCTATTGCCAGGGCACACCCCTGCGTGCCGAGATCGAGGCGCGCGGCGGCTCGCTGGAGGAGGCGACGCGATACGTGGCGAATGCCATGGGGAAACGGTTCGGGGAGGGCCCGGTGAGTGGCCGCATCCGCGCCCTCGTCGCCGTGGCGGCCTGAGACCCGAAAGTGACCTCGGAAGGATTGTCAGGGTCAAGAAGCTGTCATCCATCCGGCGGTTCGCATGGCTCGCCTATCCACACGAAATTTTAATGTAAATGAAGCGTAATCCCGACCATTAAAATGGTGCGTATGTGTTGGGGTTGCGCATGCCGGAATATTCGTCCTTCATCCGGTCAGTCCGGATTCGCTATATTTCGGGGTTGCTGATCTTCGCGCTGGCTTCCGCGGGCATCGTGATTGCGCTCGATCGTGTCAATTCCTTTCGCCGTGACATCGATGCGCTGAGCAGCAACCTCGTCATCTTCACCCGCGACCTGCGCAACGCGACCAGCTTTGCCGAAACGACCGGCACAGCCTGGCGGGCGGAGACACGCGATGCGCTGACCACATCGGCGCGCGGCCATTCGGAACGCCTGACCGGCGAGATCGAGACGCTGACCGCCCAGCTTGCCGCGATCAAGCCGCGCCTGTCGACCAAGACCGTCAACGAACTCCAATCCACTTCCGTCAACGGCGACCTGTTCTGGTCGCCGCGCGACATGGTGCGCAACTTCAACCTGATGTCGGTGGCGCAGAAGGTCGACGAGTGGAGCTATCGCGAAATCCGCAACCAGAACGACCTGTTCGCCCAGCCCATGCTGGTCCGCGTCCGCACCGCCATGGACGATGAGCGCCAACTGGCCGATGCCTCCTCAGACAGGCTGCTGTTGTGGGCAAGCGGCATCCTGTTCGCAGCCCTTGCCATCGTCGCCTTCTGGATCTTCCGCCCGATGGAAGTGGCGATCCGCCGCGCCTTTGCCGAATCCGCCGAATCCCTGTTCAAGGCCGAGGCCGCCGACCGCGCCAAGTCGGAATTCCTGGCCAATATGAGCCACGAAATCCGCACGCCGATGAACGGCGTGCTCGGCATGGCCGAACTGCTGGCCAAGACCGATTTGACGGCGCGCCAGAGGACCTTCACCGACGTCATCGTCAAATCCGGCAATGCGCTGCTCACCATCATCAACGACATCCTCGATTTCTCGAAGATCAATGCCGGGCAACTCACCCTCGACCCCGCTCCCTTCCGCCTTTCCGAGGCGGTCGAGGATGTGGCGACGCTGGTATCGGCGCGCGTCGCCGAAAAGAACCTCGAACTGATCGTGCGCGTCGACCCGCGCCTGCCGGCCCATGTCGTCGGCGACGCCGGCCGGTTCCGGCAGATCATCACCAACCTGCTCGGCAACGCGGTGAAGTTCACCGAAAAGGGTCATGTGCTGATCGATGTCGGCGGCGAGATCGTCAACGACGTGGTCCAGCTCAAGGTTCGCGTCGAGGACACCGGCATCGGCATACCGGCCGAGAAACTGCAGAACGTGTTCGAGAAATTCGCGCAGGTCGACGGCTCGTCCACCCGCCGTCATGAGGGCACTGGGCTGGGCCTCGCCATCGCCGCCCGCCTCGTCGACCTGATGGCAGGCAAGATCGGCGTCGAGAGCGAGATCGGCCGCGGTTCCGTGTTCTGGTTCGCTGTGCCGCTGCCCGCGCATCAGGCCGCGGCGCGTGACGAAATCGTGCCGGTCGACGTAACCGGCGCGCGTGTGCTGGTCATCGACGACAATCCGGTCAACCGCGAAATCCTGCTCGAGCAGCTCAGGAGCTGGAGCTTCGATTGTGCCGCCGCCGAAAGCGGCGCCGTCGGGCTGGCCTTCCTCGACCGCGCCTTTCAGCTGGGCGCCGCCGTCGACTGCATCATCCTCGACTATCAGATGCCGGGCATGAACGGCGCCGACGTCGCCAGAGCCATTGCTTACGACAGTCGGCTATCCTCCATCCCGGTGGTGTTGCTGACCTCGGTCGACCAGGTCGATTTCGGCAAGATGATCATCGACTTCGGCATTGCCGCGCACCTGACCAAGCCGGCGCGCTCCGCGGTCCTGCTCGGCACCGTCATCTCGGTCGTGCAGAAGGCCCGCTCGCAGGTCGGCAAGGCGCAGTTCGTCCGCGAACCGATCGTGCAGGCTCCCCCGGCAGCACCACCTGCCTTTACCGTCATCCGCGGCCCGGCGATGCCGGTCGCGGTAGTGCCGGAATCGACAACCACGCCAAACGGACCGATCGACATCCTGATTGCCGAGGACAATGACGTGAACCAGCTGGTGTTCGGCCAGATCCTCAATGGGTTGGGCTTGAGCTACCGCATCGCCGGCAACGGCCGCACGGCGGTCGAGATGTACCGGGCGCTGCGCCCCAAGCTGATCCTGATGGACGTCTCGATGCCGGAGATGAATGGCTACGAAGCGACCCGCGCGATCCGGGCCATGGAGACCTCGACGGGCACCCACATACCGATCATCGGCGTCACCGCGCATGCGCTGAAGGGCGATCGCGACAAGTGCATCGAGTCCGGCATGGACGACTATCTGCCGAAGCCCGTTTCGCCCGACCGCCTCGGCACCAAGATCGGCACCTGGCTCAGCGAGACGGTGGTGGCCAGGACCGCCTAGCCGCGTCTACAGATGCGTCAGACGGCTGCGTCCAGACGATAGCGGCGCATCCAGTCGAGGCTCGTGTCGTCAGAGAGCTTTGCAACGCCGGGGCTTACATCCTCGGCGCCAGGGGCTCGGACCCCCAGGGCTTCGCAGATGCCTAGCAATGTCGCAGCCGGGTTCGCGGCAAGACGCTCATAGCCGACCCGCAGCGGGGATATGCCTTGCTCCGCGAACCAAATGTTCCAGGCTGCATCATAGGTCTCGAGTTCCGTGACCTCACGCCTGATCCGCTCGAAATCATATTGGGGCTCTTTCGGCGGTGCGACCCTTTCGATCTCGGTGCCGTCGGGAGCGATATGCCAAAGGCCGGTCTGCTCGGCTTTGATCAGAGAGACAGCCTGCGCAAGCTTGTCCTCCCGAGAGAGGTGTATGTAGAGGATGAGGCCAAAGGCCTTTTCAAGACGCGCTCTATCGGATGGCAGTTTTGGGAAAATCCGGTCGAGGATGGCCGAGAGTTCATCCAGATTTTCGCGCATCAAGCGAAGGCCGAAGAGGCCGGTCCCACCCTTGCCGGCGGCGATCGCCGCGTTGAGATAGGCGACATTGAATTCGAGTTCGCTGATCGTGTCGCGATCAGGAAGCTTCCACTCTTCGGCCCACTCCGACACGTCCTGCCGCCGATAGAATGAGTGGGGCGTGCCGGCCGTCTTCGTGGACTCCAGAAGCTTGCACAACAGAGTGCTTCCGGTTCTCGGCGTGCCGCAGATAATGTATCCATCGAACATGTTGCGGCCCAGGCTGCTCGTCAAAGGCAGGGCTGTCGCCCCTGGTGAAGATGGCCGCCGCTATAGCTGAAATCTTTGCTGGATGCGACGGGCGCAATCGAGTGGCGTAAGGACGCCGGAGTCGACTTCGAGGTCGTAATCTATGCCCTTGTGCACGCGTTCATATTGCCAGCGCGCCAGCCCTGGCATTCGGTCGCCCCGCAGGGCCTCACGCGCTTCCAGCACTTCCAGCGGCGCCCGGACACCAACGACATGGAGATCGAAGGCCGATAGCAGTTCGAGATAGTCCGGCAGTTCGCCATTGCAAAGCACGTCATCGACGATGAGGTTGTTGCCTTGCCCGGCCATCGCCGCGATGGCGTGGCGCATGCCGCGCAGGGTTCGCGCCCCAACCGGTCCGGTACCGATCACGACCGAAGGCTTGCCGTCCCGTTGGATGGTTTGATAGGAAAAACCATCCATATGGTCCTGCAAGGCGTCGGGCAGCATCGCGATGAAAGTGTCCATCTCGACATGCAAGAAGGGCGCGGCGGTGATTGTCTGCAACGCCTTGGCGATCGAGCTCTTGCCGGCACTGCCGACGCCGTTGAGCAAAATGATCCTGGCTTTCACCTACAGCCCCTCTCTCAGACAAGACATCGTGCCGGCAGGGGTCAAATTACCGGTTGCGCACCACCACGCATGCCCCGCCGACACTTTGCAATTTCTGGCAGATGACGTTGGCATCGGCGCGGTGGTCGACACCGATCCTGACTGCGTAGATGCCGCGCCGGCCGATTGGCGTGCGCACCCGGCTGACCACCGGATCGTGCCCGTTGAGCAGGGCCGGGAACCGGCTCCTTACCCGCAGCCACTGGTTGATCGCGGCACTGCGGCGGAAATTGCCAGCCACCTGGATGCCCCACGGCTTTATGTTGATCGAGGCCATCGCCACGGTCCGCGACATGATCACCGGCAGCCTGCGGCATGCGATGGCAAAATCCGTCTTTGCATCGAGTGGCTCGATCTTTCCGGCATAGGCCCGGTCGGTGAACTTGTCGGCCGGCTCGCCCATGATGTCGAAGACATAGCTTTCGGTTTCCATCGGCAGGAAGCCGCCGGAGCTGAGCCAGCGCGACACCCGGCTCTCACCGGCATTGTAGGCGGCCGCCGCCAGGCCGAGATTGCCATAGCCGGTTTTCATTTCGGCGAGATATCTAGCCGAGGCCGGGATCGCCTGGTCGATGTCGAAGGAATTGGCGAGCCCCCGCATCTTGGCGGTGCCCGGCATGAACTGGGCGATGCCTTCGGCGCCGACCGGACTGACGGCGTTGGGATCGAAACGGCTCTCCTTCCAGATCAGCCGGGCGAAGAAATCCCTGGGCAGGCCGTTCTGATCGGCATGCGCCTGGATCAGGGTGCAGACCCTGTCGATCAGCCGCTGCTTGGCGGATTGCGGCGGATCCGCTTGAACAGCTGTCGAGCAGACCAGGGCGCAAAGTAAAACGAGCGTCGCCCTGAGGAAACGCTGCATCGCACCTACTCCGCCGCGGCCTTGCCGCGACCAAACCGTTGCTCGATATAGTCGGCGACCATTTTCTCGAAATCCGCCGCGATCGATGGCCCGCGCAGGGTCGCCGCCTTCTTGCCGTCGACGAAGACAGGCGCGGTCGGTGTCTCGCCGGTGCCGGGCAGCGAAATGCCGATGTCGGCATGCTTGGACTCGCCCGGACCGTTGACGATGCAACCCATCACGGCGACCTTGAGGTTCTCGACGCCTGGATATTTTTCGCGCCACACCGGCATGTTCTTGCGCAGATCCGCCTGGATGTTCTGGGCAAGTTCCTGGAACACGGTCGAGGTCGTGCGGCCGCAGCCCGGGCAAGCGGCGACGATCGGCACGAACTGCCTGAACCCCATGGTCTGCAGCAACTCCTGCGACACCTGCACCTCACGCGTTCGGTCGCCGTTCGGCTCCGGCGTCAGCGAGATGCGAATGGTGTCGCCGATGCCTTGCTGCAGCAGGATGCCCATCGCGGCCGACGAAGCGACGATGCCTTTCGAGCCCATGCCGGCCTCGGTGAGGCCGAGATGCAGCGCGTGGTTGGAGCGGGTGGCGAGCTCGGTATAGACGGCGATCAGGTCCTGCACGCCGCTGACCTTGGCCGACAGGATGATTTTCTCGCGGCCAAGGCCGATCTCTTCCGCCATCTCGGCCGAAAGGATCGCCGACTGCACGATCGCCTCGCGCGTCACCTCTTGCGCGGTCAGCGGAAAACCCTTGTCCTGGTTGTCGTCCATCAACCGAGTCAAAAGCTCCTGGTCGAGCGAGCCCCAGTTGACCCCGATGCGCACCGGCTTGTCGTGTTTGATCGCCATCTCGACAATCGCGGCGAACTGCCGGTCCTTCTTGTCCTTGAAGCCGACATTGCCGGGGTTGATGCGATATTTGGCCAGCGCCTCGGCACAGGCCGGATGATCGGCCAATAGCTTGTGGCCGATATAGTGGAAATCTCCGACCAGCGGCACGTTGATGCCAAGCCGCTGAAGCCGCTCGTGAATGCGCGGCACAGCAGCAGCACTCTCGTCGCGATCGACGGTGATGCGCACGATCTCCGAGCCGGCCCGGTGGAGTGCTGCGACTTGCGCAACCGTCTGGTCGACATCGGCCGTGTCGGTGTTGGTCATCGACTGCACGACAACGGGCGCGCCGCCACCGACGACCACGCCGCCGACGTCGACGCCGACCGAGGTGCGGCGGGGAAAAGGAGAGGAAAAATATCCGGTCATGCCGGCAGCCTTTTGTCTCTGGAGCGCCATGCGTCCAACTGGACGCACAAAATGCGCTCCGGGCCGATGCGCTAAAGTCCGGGCATGAGGTGGAGGAGCAAAGATGGCTTGTCAATGGCGACAGGTCGCCACTGGCCGGAATCGGTCCGCCGCCATGGGCCAGAAACAATCGATAATCTGGCGAAAGCTGGCGACGGCCGAAGTGGAAATTGAACGGATGGCAGTCCAGACTCGACCGATAGCCCAGTACTGGAAATCAAAACCCACCATGCCGGCGGCGGGAACCGCCGGGAAAAAAGGCCGCGGATCGTAAGCGGCTAGGTCAGCAGGGCATCAATGCGTGGTCGGTTTCCCTCTTAGTTTTTCAATCGCATCCTTGAGTGCCAGCTTGCGTCGCTTGAGATTCACGATTTCGAGGTCGTCGACCGATGGATGGTTCATCGCGTCATCGATTTCACGTTCGATGTCGCCGTGTTTCCGCTGCAACTCATCAAGATGGGATGCAAGAGACATGATTGGTTCTCCCTTTCATGGTTTCCTCGATTGCAACCGTCACGGCGCGTCCACCGCAGGTTCGCTTTCTGTGACGGCACGGTGACAGTGTGCCACCTTCCGGCAACGATGTCGAATGATCCGTGGTAGCATTCCACGACAATGTGAAATGTGATATGGGCTGCGCGCCGGTTGCAAAATCACGCCGGCCCCGCCCAATCAGGCCCATTTTTGGGCGCCGCAGACGTGCAGACGGTAGATAATGTCCGATCAGGAACAGGCTGATATCCGCCTCGAATATTCCCGGCTGAAGCAGGAGCACGCGGATTTCGATGCGGCCATCAACGCGATGATCGCCATGGCCTGCGATCCACTGCAGATCCAGCGCATGAAGAAGAAAAAGCTGTTCCTCAAGGACCGGCTGATGGCGCTCGAAGACAAGATCATTCCCGACATCATTGCCTGAACCAGCATTGGCTGGCTGGCGCGCCTAGGCCACGGTCGAAAGCTTCGCGGCGCGGTTGCGCAGCAGGCCGATGAGTTCGCCGGTCCGCTCCTCGGACGTATCGATGGGAACCACCAGGCACATCGTCGCTTCGACCTTGCCCGGCGCTGAAAACACCGGCGCGGCAAGGCACTTCGTATAGGCATCGACAAGGCCCGAAGTGACGCAATAGCCGGTGATCCGCGCTTTTGCGATATCGGCGACGAAATCGTCGAGCCGCAGTTTGCGCCCGTCGGGCAGCACGAGATCGTCGTCCGACACCATGTCTTCGATCTCAGCCTTCTCCAGTCCCGCCAGAAGCAGCCGCCCCGAGGCCGTCCAGGGCAGCGGTATCTGCAAGCCGGTGGCGGAACTGATGCGGAACGGCCTGGTGCCGGGACTCGCGTGGACGATCGTATAGCGCCCGCTTTGCAGCATGCACAGTTCGGAGGTCTCGCCGGTCTCGCGCGACAGATTGTCGACCTCCTGGCGCCCCCGCCTCAAGAGGTCGTTGCCCCGCACATAATCCATTCCATAGAGATAGAGCTTCTTGCCGAAATAGACGCGATTGCCGTCGCTTTCCATTTCCAGCAGTCCCGCATCGACCAGCGACCGCACCAGCGTGTAGGTCGTCGAGCGGGGCGCATTCACGCCTTTGGCAAGGTCGCCAATGCCGATCGCCCGCTGGGTCGTGTGAAGAAACTCCAGAATCTCGAGCACCCGGTTGAGCCCCTTTTCACGGGAGCCCGAGATCTTCTCGCCGGCCGAAACTGCCGAGGCATTGCCATCTTGCATTGTCGATTCCTAGTGTTAATATCTGTCTTGTACAGGGTACACTCGTCTCTTGTAAGAGACAAAATTACCAACGCGTGTCTTGCCTGTGCACAAGGGGAACACAACACGAAAGGAGGTCGCCGTGAACGACACATCCGGAAGACGTGATTTTCTGAAATTGGGAATGGCAGGGCTGGCCACGGCTGGCGTGCTGGCAACCGTCGATGCCCAGAAGGCCGCTGCCCAGGCGGCACCCGACAGCTTGCTGCGCACCGTGCTCGATCGCGGCAAGCTGATCGTCGGCACCGGCAGCACCAACGCACCCTGGCACTTCGAGAATGATGCCGGCGAACTCGTCGGCATGGACATCACCATGGGGCGCATTCTCGCCAAGGGCCTTTTCGACGATCCGACCAAGGTCGAATTCGTCATGCAGGATCCGGCTCAGCGCATTCCCAACGTGACCACCAACAAGGTCGACATCACCATCCAGTTCATGACGATGAGCGCCCAACGCTCGCAGCTGGTCAATTTTTCCCGGCCTTACTACGTCGAGGGCATCGCCCTGCTGAGCCTTCCGACCGCCGAGAACAAGACCTTCGACAAGCTGCTTGCCGGCGGCGCGGCAACACGCGTCTCCATCCTGCAGAATGTCGATGCCGAAGCGCAGGTGCATTCGGTCCTGCCCCAGTGCCAGGTCATGCAGATCGATACCCAGGCCAACGTGCTGCAGGCGCTGGAATCGAAACGCGTTGACGCCGCTGCCGTCGATCTGTCCACGGTGCGCTGGCTCGCCTCGCGCAATCCGGACAAATATTTCGACGCCGGCAAGAGCTGGCTGAGCATGCTTTATGGCGCAGCCCTGCGGCAAGGCGACCTCGACTGGCTGACCTTCGTCAACGCGACCTTCACCATCGCCATGTTCGGTCACGAAAACGCACTCTACGATGCCGCCTTCAAGGACTATTTCGGACAGGAGCCGCCGGCGCGCCATCCCGGCTTCCCGGCCATCTGACCTGCATCGGGCGGAAGGGCGTATCCAGCGCCCTTCCACCTCCGACAACCCTCGGCACCAAGGCTTGTTGAGATTCAGGCCAGGCCGAGTCGAAAACGGTGGTTTTCGAGAACCGGAGCGGAGCGTACTTAAAGTACGTGAGCACCGGAAGCGCAGAAAGCCGGCGTTTGCAGGCCGGCATCACCTGAATATCAACAAGCCTTTAAGGCGGACGCATGGGCTATGCCCTTAATTTCAACCTGATCTGGCGGCACTTCGACAAGCTTTGGGGCGGCCTGCTGCTCAGTCTCGAGCTTGCCGTCATATCGATCGCCATCGGCATCGTCATCGGCCTGGTTCTGGCGGTCTGGTACGTGTCTGCCGGACGCATCGTGCGCACCATCATCGCCGCCTATGTCGAATTCATCCGCAACGTGCCGCTGATCCTGCTCGTCTATCTCGTCTTCTACGGCCTGCCGACGGTGGTCGATATCGCCTACAGCGCGCCGACCTCGTTTGTCGTGACGCTGTCGCTCTACAGCGGCGCCTATCTGGTCGAGGTGTTCCGCTCCGGGCTCGAAGCCGTTCCGCGCGGACAGCTGGATGCCGGCAAGGCAATCGGCCTGACGCCGTGGCAAAGGCTGCTCAACGTGCGCCTGCCGACCATGCTGCGCATCACGCTGCCGGCGCTGTCCAACACCTTCATATCGCTGTTCAAGGACACGTCCATCGCGTCGGTCATCTCGGTGCCGGAGCTGACCTATGGCGCCCAGTGGATCAACTTCAACACCTTCCGCATCGTCGAGGTCTATCTCGTGGTCACCGCGATGTATCTGGTGACCGGCTACATCCTGCTTTTCGCGCTTCGCCTTGTCGAGCGCCGGTTCAGGGCGGCGCGCTGACATGCTCACCCAGATCGCCTATGCCTTGCCTTTCCTCGCCCAGGGCTTTGCCCTGACACTGTGGGTGTCCCTGCTGGTCGTGGTGTTTTCACTGATCGCTGGCGTGATCATGGGTGTCGGCCTCGTCTATGGCCCCATACCGTTGCAATGGGCCGTGCGCATCTTCAGCGACACCATTCGCGGCATCCCGATCCTGGTGCTCATCTTCTTTGTCTACTACGGCCTGCCTGCGGTCGGGCTTCATCTGCCATCCTTCTGGGCAGCGGTGCTGGCGCTGACCCTGTTCAAGACGGCGCAGGTGGTCGAATATCTCAGGGGTGCGGTCGGCTCCATTCCGAGAGGGCAATCCGAGGCGGCCATGGCGATCGGACTGACCTTTCGCCAGCGGCTCGCCTACGTCATCTTCCCACAGGCGTTCAGGCGCTTCCTGCCGCCCTGGATCAACGGCGTCACCGACGCGGTCAAGGGCAGCGCGCTGGTGTCGCTGCTCGGCATCACCGACCTGATGCAGGCCATCAACCAGGTCATCGGCCGCACCTACGAAGCCATGCCGCTCTATGTTCTCGGCGCGCTCATCTACTTCGCGGTCAACTACGCGCTTTCGCTGGCCAGCCGGCGGCTCGAGCGGCGTTTCTCCTTCATCCGGGAATAGCAAGATGTCCACCAGCTCGACCAACATCCCGGCCCTTCTCGATGTCACCGATGTTTCCAAATCCTTTGGAACCGTCCAGGTCTTGCGTTCGGTCAGCCTGCGGGTGGCGCGCGGCGAAGTGGTGACGGTCATCGGCCCATCGGGCAGTGGCAAGACCACGCTATTGCGCTGCGTCAACTTCCTCGAAAGCTATGACAGCGGTTCGATCCGCATCGACGGCAAGGAGGTCGGCTTTCGCGAAACAGGCGCCCGCCAGCGCCGCGGCGAACGCGACCTCGCCGCGATGCGCGCCGAGACCGGCATGGTGTTCCAGAGCTTCAACCTCTTTCCGCACCTGACGGCCGCCGGCAACATCATGCTCGGCCTCACCAAGGTGCGCGGCAAGAGCCGTGCGGAGGCCCGCACCATCGCCGACCACTGGCTCGGTCGGGTCGGCCTCGCCCACAAGGCCGACAGCCTGCCCGCCGAACTGTCCGGCGGCCAGCAGCAGCGTGTCGGCATTGCCCGTGCCGTGGCCATGGGGCCGAAGATCCTGCTTCTCGACGAGATAACCTCCGCGCTCGACCCGGAACTGGTCGGCGAGGTGCTCGAGGTTGTGCGCAGCCTGGCCGAGGACGGCATGACGATGGTGATGGTCACGCACGAAATGGCCTTTGCCCGTGATGCCTCGAGCCGCATCATCTTCATGGCCGATGGCGGCGTCAGCGCGGCGGGTCCACCTAGCGAAATCCTGGCGGCGGACACCGACAACGAGCGCCTGCGCACCTTCCTGGCACGCTTCCGCGCCTCGCATTTCTAGAACGAGACAGCAAAAGCTGTCGCAAGGAGCCTTCTTTCATGACGCCTTATATCCGGCTCGCCGCGTTGGGCCTGACGCTGCCCGAGCCGCCGACCCCGATCGCCAATTTCGTCACCCATGCCGAAAGCGGCCGGCTGATCTTCCTGTCCGGCCAGGGACCGCTGCGGACAGACGGCACGCTGTTCACCGGCAAGGTGGGAGACGATGTCACCGTCGAGCAGGCCTATGGCCATGCCCGCCTCACCGGCCTCAATCTGCTCGCCGTCATGCACGCGGCCACTGGCGACCTTGGTCGCATCGTGCGCATCGTCAAGCTGCTCGGCTTCGTCAACGCGATACCGACCTTCAGCGACCACCCGAAAGTGGTCAATGGCTGTTCCGATCTGTTCGCCGACGTGTTCGACAGTATCGGCGGCCATGCCCGCTCGGCGATCGGCGTCGGCTCCTTGCCTGGAAATATCACCGTTGAAATCGAGGCGGTCGTCGAGATCGCCTCCTGACCTCTCGAGAAAATGGGAACCGCAGAAATGAAAACCTATTCCGCCGACGGCTCCAACACCACGATTCGCGAACGGCTCGGCCTTCGCCCGATCATCAACGTCTCCGGCACGATGACGGCGCTCGGCGCGTCGATCATCGTCCCGGAAGCGATCAGCGCCATGGCGGAAATGGCCTCGCAATGGGTGGAGATGGACGATCTGCAGCGTGCCGCAAGCACGATCGTCGCGCGCCTCACCGGCGGCGAGGCCGGTTTCATCACTGCTTGCTGCGCCAGCGGCATCACCATGGCGATCGCCGGGGCGATGACAGGAACCAACCTGCTTGCCATCGAACGCCTGCCGGACGACACAGAAGGCCTAAAATCGGAGGTGATCGTCCAGCTCGGCCACATCGTCAACTACGGCGCGCCTATCGACCAGTCGGTCCGGCTGGCGGGTGCCAAGGTCGTGCCGGCCGGCACGGTCAGCGTGACGCAGGACTATCACGTCCGCGACGCAATCCGTGACCGCACGGCGGCGGGCCTCTATGTCGTCGCCCACCACACCGTGCAGTATGGCATGCTGTCGCTGGAGGAATTCTGCGAGATCTGCCACGCCAGGGGCGTTCCGGTGATTGTCGATGCGGCTTCCGAATATGACCTGCGCGGCTTCCTCGCGCGCGGCGCCGACATTGTCATTTACAGCGGCCACAAATTCCTGAGTGGGCCGACCAGCGGCATCGTCACCGGGCGCAAGGATCTGGTTCGAGCCGCCTATCTGCAGAACCGCGGCGTCGCGCGCGCCATGAAGGTCGGCAAGGAAAGCATCGCCGGCACCATGGCCGCACTGGAAGCCTGGGAAAAACGCGACCATGCCGGCATCCGCCGCCGCGAAGAGGCAGCACTCAATTTGTGGAAGGACACGGTGCAGGGGCTGCCGGGCATCATTGCGCAGATCATTCCCGACCCGACCGCCAACCCTCTCGATCGGTTGCAGATTTTTGTACTCCCCGAAAGCCGGTTCACCGCGGCCGGTCTCACCTCGGCGCTGGCCGCCGGCTCGCCGCCGATCATCGTACGCAACCACGAAGTGGAGCGCGGCCATTTCTTCCTCGACCCCTGCAATCTTCATCCCGGCGAGGCCGAGATTGTCGCCGAACGCCTGCGCGCCATACTGACCGCGGCCGAGCGGCCCGCCAATGCCATGAAGATGCCTAACAAGGATTCGTCCGGCGCCTTGCGCTGGCCGGTTTGAAACGCCAGCAGGCCACTGCCTGAAATGCGCCGGTCGCAATCGGCACGCGCGATCACGCGACCGTGAACGGCTGGACTCGCACCAGCCGGGAATAAACCGCCGCCGTCCCGGGTCTCCTCAGCATACGCCACTCCTGGCGTTGAGGAGACCGACATGACCCATCATCACGACGACGAGAACGGGCACATCAGCCGCCGCCATGCGCTGGAATGCATGATCTGGGCCGGCACCGGCGTGCTGTGGACGATTTCAGGCGGCATACCGGTGTCGCTCAACCTGCTCGGCGCCGCACAAGCTGCCGAAGCCATGGCCACGGGCTTCACCTTCCTGCAGATATCCGACAGCCACATCGGCTTCGACAAGGCGGCCAACCCGCATGCCATCGACACGCTGAAGGAAGCGATGGGCAAGATCCAGGCGCTGCCGCAAAAGCCGGCTTTCATGATCCATACCGGCGACATCACCCATCTGTCCAAGCCCGCACAATTCGACAATGCGGCTGAGATCATCGGCGGCGCCGGCTTCGACGTGCACTACGTGCCGGGCGAGCACGATCTGATCGACGACGGCAATGGCAAGGCCTATCTCGACCGCTACGGCAAGGGCACCAGGGGTGCCGGCTGGTATTCGTTCGACCAGAACGGCGTGCATTTCGTGGCGCTGGTCAATGTCGTCAACCTCAAGGCGGGTGGGCTCGGCAATCTCGGGCCTGAGCAGCTGGCGTGGCTGGCGGATGATCTGAAAGCGGTCAGCGCCTCGACGCCGATCGTCGTCTTCGCTCACATCCCACTATGGGCCGTCTATCCCGAATGGGGCTGGGGCACCGACGACGCGGCACAGGCGCTCGGCCTGCTCAAGCGCTTCGGCTCGGTCACCGTGCTCAACGGCCACATCCACCAGATCATGCAGAAAGTGGAAGGCAACGTCACCTTCCACACCGCGCGCTCGACCGCCTTCCCGCAGCCGGCGCCAGGCACCGCCGCCTCGCCCGGGCCGATGACAGTGCCGGCCGGACAGCTGCGCGGCCTGCTCGGCACCAGCAGCGTCACCGTGAAGCAAGGCGGGCAGGATCTCGCCATCATCGACTCGACGCTGGCTTGAGCCGGAACAGCAAAGGAAATCAACATGCTTTGCATACGCCTTCCGGCCCGGCACATGGCCGCGATCCTCGCCGCCTTCACCTTGACCACGGCGAACTGCCAGCCGCTGCGCGCGGCCGATGCGCCGATGGTCAAAATCGAGAATTTTGCCTTCACGCCGCCGGTGCTGACGGTCAAGCCCGGCACCACGGTGACCTTCAGAAACGACGACGATATTCCGCATCTGGTCGTCGCCAGCGATTCCTCCTTCCGCTCCAAGGCGCTTGACACCGGTGACACTTATGAATTCACCTTCACCAAAGCAGGCGACTTTGCCTATTTCTGCGGGCTTCACCCGCATATGCAGGGCAAAATCACCGTCGCTCCCTGAGCGGGCGCGGCAAATCCTGCCCGGAGTGCCGGATCATGCTGTGGTGTTGAGCGAGAAGGCCTTGGCCGAGCGCTTCGGCGAGGTGGTGCTGCCCCATCTCGGTGATGCGCTTGCGCTCGCCCGCTGGTTGACCGGCAACGCCGCCGACGCCGAGGATGTGGTGCAGGAAGCCTGCGTGAAAGCGCATGCCGGCATATCAGGCTATGCCGGCGGCAATGCCCGCGCCTGGCTGCTGACCATCGTGCGCAACACCGCCTACACCTGGATGTCGCGCAACCGGTCGCGCGGCATCCTCGCAGTCGGTGACCTCGGCGATCTCGACGAGATGGCGGCGGCACACGGCACCAGCCTGCCCGACGAGGATGGCCCGGAAGCGAGCCTGATCGCCAGGGCCGATACGGCAGCCCTTGAGGCGGCAATCGCAGCACTGCCGCCGCCATTCCGCGAGACGCTGGTGCTGCGCGACATCAACGGCCTCAGCTACCGCGAGATAGCGGCCATGCTGGGGGTACCGATGGGCACCGTGATGTCACGGCTGGCGCGGGCTCGCGGCCTGCTTGTATCTGCACTGGGGAGAGCGCCATGACCATGCATGACGACGGACTGCCCAACGATCCCGAGGGCATCAGGCTGATGATCCATGCCCTCGTCGATGGCGAACTCGACGCGGCAGCCGCACTCGCGGTCGAGCGGCGCATCGCCGCCGACCCGCAGCTTGCCGCCGAACATGCCCGCATCATTGCCTTGCGGGGCGCACTCGGCCGTTTGCCGCGCCCCGATGTCAGCGACGCCTTTCGGGCGCGCATCGCCGCACTTGGTGCGACAGCCACGGCACGTCCGGTGCAAGACGTACCGACGCAGGACGAAGCGGCCGGGCCGCTGCGGGGTACACCGCCGCCGCAACCGGGACTGATCGCGGGTGCACCGGTCGGGGGCGGCCAGAGACGAAACGCCGAGACACGTCCGTCGCAGACGCGGGCGCTGCCAAGGGCGCGCCGCTTCGGCTCGTTCGACTGGCGCGCTCTGGCTGCGTCGATCGTGGTCAGTGCGGTGCTGGCCAGCGGGGCGACGCAATGGGTGATGGTCGACAACGCGTCCGATAGTTTCGCAGCTGGAGTCGCCAGCGGACATCGCCGCAGCCTGCTTGCCGCCAGCCCGATCGACATCGTCTCGTCCGACCGCCACACGGTCAAGCCATGGCTCGACGCCCGGATCGGCGTGTCGCCGCCAGCGCCCGACCTCGCACAGGACGGCTACACACTCATCGGCGGTCGGGTCGAGGTGATATCAGACCGGCCGGTGCCTGCGCTGGTCTACCGCCACCGCGAGCACCTGATCACGCTGGTCGCCGAGCCGCAGCAGGGCGGCAGCACCATTGAGCCGGCCGATCTCTCGTCGGGCGGCTTTTCGCTGGTGCACTGGAGCGACGGCGCCTTCTCCTACTGGGCGATCTCCGACATGGAGCGGCCAGAACTCGACGACTTCGTCGCTCGCTTCCGCAAGGCGGCGGTATAGGCTGGTTTGCGTCTCAACAAACAGCTGCGGCGGCCGCCTATCCTTGCGGCTTCGCGCGAATTCCGCTAAGGCGCGCCTTTGTCGCCGGGGAACACAGACTTGGACGATCAACGCGCGGACGTCGCCATCATCATGGGCAGCCAGTCCGACTGGGCGACGATGCGTCATGCCGCCGAAACGCTGGAAGCACTGGGCATCCCGCACAAGCGGCTGATCATCTCCGCGCATCGCACGCCGGACCGGCTCTATGATTTCGCCAAGGGCGCCAAGGCGGCCGGCTACAAGGTGATCATCGCCGGCGCCGGCGGTGCGGCGCATCTGCCCGGCATGACGGCGGCAATGACGCCGCTGCCGGTGTTCGGCGTGCCGGTGGAATCGAAGGCGCTTTCCGGGCAGGATTCGCTGCTGTCCATCGTCCAGATGCCGGCCGGGATTCCCGTGGGAACGCTGGCCATCGGCAAGGCCGGGGCCACCAACGCAGCCCTTCTGGCCGCGGCCGTGCTGGCGCTGAACGATGACAAGCTTGCCGTCCGCCTGGATGCCTGGCGCGCCGCGCAGACCGCCAAGGTCGCCACCGAACCGACGGATACGCCGTGAGCCTGCCCGCCGGATCGACCATCGGCATCATTGGCGGCGGCCAGCTCGGCCGCATGCTGGCTGTTGCCGCCGCCCGCCTCGGCTACCGCACCGTGGTGCTGGAGCCGCAAGCGGACTGCCCCGCCGCGCAGGTCGCCAACCGGCAGATAATAGCCGCCTATGACGACCCGGCAGCCCTTGCCGAACTGGCAGCGTCGAGTTCCGTCGTCACCTACGAGTTCGAAAACGTGCCGGTCGCGGCGGCCAGCGCGTTGGCCGCCAAGGTTCCGGTCTATCCGCCGGCGCGCGCGCTGGAAGTGGCGCAAGATCGGGTGGGCGAAAAAGCATTTCTCAATGGCATCGGCATTGCCACCGCGGATTTCCACGCCGTCGACAATGATGATGAGTTGACGGCGGCGCTGAAGGCGTTCGACGGCAGCGGCATCCTGAAGACGCGCAGCATGGGCTATGACGGCAAAGGCCAGCGCGTCTTCCGCAACATGGAAACCGGCGGCTTTGCCGGCACCTGCGAGGCGATGGGCAATGTGCCGCTGATCCTGGAGTCCTTCGTGCCGTTCGAGCGCGAGATATCGGTGATCGCGGCGCGTGGGCTGGACGGCGCGGTCGTCGCCTACGATCCGGCCGAGAATGTCCACCGCAACGGCATTCTCCACACATCGACCTTGCCGGCCGCCATTATGCCCGAGACGGCGGAAGCAGCACGAACGGCCGCATCGAAGATCCTGTCGGCGCTGAACTATGTCGGTGTCATCGGCGTCGAGTTCTTCGTGCTGGCCGACGGCTCGCTGCTGGCCAACGAGATCGCGCCGCGTGTCCACAATTCCGGCCATTGGACGGAGGCAGCCTGCATCGTTTCGCAGTTCGAGCAGCACATCCGCGCTGTCGCCGGCCTACCGCTGGGCAGCCCAGACCGCCATTCCGACTGCATGATGGAGAACCTCATCGGCGACGATGTGCTGCGTGTCCCGGAGCTTCTCGCCGAGCCCGATCTGATGCTGCATCTCTACGGCAAGGCCGAGGCGCGTCCCGGCCGCAAGATGGGTCATTTCACCCGGATCAGCCGTCGCGCCTGACCCAATAAACCCGCTTATTGGAAGTCGTCGCTCTCGTCCTCGCCGGGACTGGCGCAACTCGCATCGCCTTCCTCGCAATTGGCCGCGGCGGCGAGCTGCTTGATGCGATCGTTGGTCAATCTGGTCAGGCACTGTGAAACCTCCATCGGATGGATGGAGCCACCCTCGCTGGCGGCGGTGGAATGCGCGCACTCGGCATCGCGGAAAGTGATCCAGGCGCGTTGCGCCACCTGCAGCAATCTCTTGCTGTCGGCGTCATCCGAGTTGATGAGGTCCTGGTAGGCCGTGTTGAGCCTGGCGTCGGCCGCCTGGTAATCCTCGCCCGCGCAGATGTTCATCATCTGCTGGCCGTCGTCGCTGCGGTCGCATTCCTGCGCATGGGCAACCGAGGCTCCCGCCAGCAGGAGAAGGCAGGCGGACAGGAACATTCGGCGCATGGTCGTCTCCAAATCACTTCGCGGCAGCCGCATCATCCCAGCCGGCCCACGGCCGCGCAATGCCGCCAGGTGGAGATGGCGGATATTTGATGATATGGAGAGACGGAGCACGCTTGCGGTTGACACGGACAAGGCTCCTCGTTTATGAGCCACCCACAGTTCAAAGGCGCGTCTCTGGCGTGCCTTAAGATTTCGACCCGAAGCGGGTCCACACCGACAGGCAAGACCATGAAGATCAAGAATTCGCTCAAGGCGCTGAAGGCGCGTCACCGCGACAACCAGCTGGTTCGCCGCAAGGGCCGCGTCTACATCATCAACAAGACTGCCCCGCGTTACAAGGCGCGCCAGGGCTGAGTTTTCGGGCTGGAGGCTGTTGTTGCCTCCGCCCATTTGATGTTTGTTTGCCGGCCTTCTCACGCTAAAATCACTTTGATGTTCCGCCGCCCGGGACTAGAGTCCGGTGATGCGGATTTTTTTTGCATTTTTGACATCCCTGCTCGTTTCCGGCGCCATTTATGGCCCGGCATGGGCGGATGATGCCGTCGCGCCGCCGGCCACCCAGGACGCGCCGCCGGTGGCAACGACGAAGCAGGCCCGGCTCGACCAGTTGTTCAGCGACCTGAAACGCGAGCGCAACGAAAAGGCGGCCGAGCGCATTGCCGGCAACATCTGGAATGAGTGGTCGCAATCCGGCAGCGCCTCGATCGACCTGATGATGCAATGGTCGCAAAAGGCCGTCGAAGGCCAGAAGTTCGACGTTGCGCTCGATTTCCTTGACCAGGTGGTGACCTTGCAGCCGACCTATGCCGAAGGCTGGAACCGGCGCGCCACGGTGCATTTCATGATGAAGAACTACGGCAAGTCGATGTCCGACATCGACCATGCGCTGCAACTCGAGCCGCGCCATTTCGGTGCGCTGTCCGGTCTGGCGCAGATCATGGCGCTGACCGGCCACAAGCAATCTGCACTCGAAGCCTGGCAGAAGGTGCTGGCCATCTATCCGATGATGCGCAGCGCCCAGGACCAGGTCGGCACGATTTCGGAAGAGCTTGCCGGCGAGGGCATTTGATGCCCCAAGGGAGTAAGGGAATAGGGCAGTAAGGCAGTAGGGGTAGATTGCACTGCGGAACACACACCCTACTGCCCTACTGCCCTACTGCCCTACTGCCCTACTGCCCTACTGCCCTACTGCCCTACTGCCTACCCACAACTTATCCCTCTCCACCCCCGTATCTCTCCCCATGAACCTGATCTACGCCGTCCTCGCCTTCCTGATGGCGCTTGTGTTCAGCCTGGCTGGCGTCACCCGCGTCGGCTCATGGCTGATCGAGCGCCGCAATCCGCCGATCGGCGAATTCGCCGACATCAACGGCGCCCGCATCCACTACGTCCATGTTCCGGCACCCGCCAATGCCGAGTTGCCGCCGATCGTCTTCATCCACGGCGCCAGCGCCAATCTCAGGGACCAGATGCTACCGCTGCGCCCGCTGTTGGATCGGCGCGCCGAAATGCTGTTCTTCGATCGGCCAGGCCACGGCTGGTCGGGGCGCGGCCCCGGCAACAACGAGGATCCGTCGGCGCAGGCCAACACCATTGCCGCGCTGATGGACCGTCTCGGCATGAAGAAGGCTGTCATCGTCGGCCATTCCTTCGGCGGAGCGGTGACCACGGCGTTTGGCCGCGAGCATCCAGACAAGACACTCGGGCTGGTCTTTGTCTCGCCCGCCACCCACCCCTGGCCGGGCGGCGCAACGTCCTGGTACTACAATCTGACCACCATGCCGGTGGTCGGCTGGTTGTTTTCCGAAACGCTGACCTACCCGGCAGGAACGCTGCAGATGGCAGACGCCACCACCTGCGTCTTCTCGCCAAACAAGGTGCCGAACAACTATGCCGGCGAGGCTTCGATCCCGCTGGTGCTGCGACCGTCGGCCTTTCGCGCCAACGCCACCGACGTCGCCGGGCTCTATCGCTATGCCCTTGGCGCCGCACCCCACTACGCCGAGATCGAGGCGCCTACCGTGGTGATTTCGGGCGATCGCGACAAGGTGGTCTACGCGCATATCCACTCGGTCGGCCTGGTGCGCGACATTGCCGGCGCCGAACTCGTCTGGGTGCACAATCTCGGCCACAAGCCGGACTGGATCGCGCCCGACCTCGTCGTCGGCGCCATCGAGAAGGTCGCCGGCAAGGACATCGACCTGCAGGCACTGGCAAAGACCGTGGAGGCGCGCATCGCCGGCGACGCTTATGGCACGGACAGATGCGCCGACATCAAGGTGCCGCAGGCGGAGCTCGCGCCGACCTGAAGCACGTCCTCTAACGGCTGGGGCAGCAAGCTAAGCGCAGGCACGCAGCGCCATACTCTAGATGACCAGCAATGGTGTTTTGCTGGGAACGCGATCGTAAAGGTCCATGACATCCTGGTTGAACATGCGCACGCAACCGGACGACGCGGATTTGCCGATGGACTTCCAGTCCGGCGATCCGTGTATTCGATAGAGTGTGTCGACGCCGTCCTTGAAGATGTAGAGCGCGCGCGACCCCAGCGGATTGCTGATGCCCGGCGGCATGCCCTGACGCCATTTCTCCAGCTTTGGATCCCGGCTGATCATTGTCGACGGAGGCGTCCAGGTCGGCCATTTGCGTTTCCACTGAACGATCGCACGACCCTTCCAGGAATAGCCCTGGCGCCCCAGCCCGACGCCATAGCGCATGGCCTTGCCATCCTTGAGGACCCAGTAAAGGTATTTGTCGGTCGTGTTGACGACGAGCGTGCCTGGCTTTTCTCCCGTCGGGTCGTCGACGACGATCTGTCGCAGAAACCGTTCATCGACCTTGGCGAAGGGAATCGCCGGCAGCGCCCGGCCGCCGTCTTCGACCGCGGCATACATGTTCGCATAGTCGGGAGACGCACGGGCAGCTTCAGGCCCTGCAACCTCAATCGGCGCCTTTTCCGGTGTCGGCTCAAGCGGCGCTGGAATCAGCGGACTGGCGACACTGAGCGACTGCTTGGGAAATTGGGCACATGCCGAGATCGTGGAAACCCCAATAAGCGAGAGCCCGGTCAGAAGTGACCGGCGCGAGACGAGAAATGACATTCAGTATACTTTCAAGCGATGGGAAATGCAGGCGGGTGCAGAGCCACTGTTAACGCCGCTTCATCCTGTTTTGTAGGGGCGAACACGGCAACCCCGTGTCGAGACAAAGGCTGGGATCATTGTCCTTGCCGCGCGACACGCTTCCGTCAGGAAATGAGCGGGTTTACCGGTTGCCCTGCGTGTCCGACCCGATATAGGCGATGCGCAGCATGTTGGTCGAACCCGGCGTCCTCAGCGGCACGCCGGCGGTGATGATGACGCGGTCGCCCGGCTTGCCGAAGCCTTCGTCGAAGGCGATGCGGCAGGCGCGGTTGACCATATCGTCAAGATCGCTTGCATCCGGTGAGACGACGCAATGCGTGCCCCACAAAAGCGACAGCCGTCGCGCCGTGTTGAGGATCGGCGACAGCGCGATGATCGGCACCTGCGGCCGCTCACGGGCGGCGCGCAGGCCTGTGGTGCCGGACGCCGTGTAGGTGATGATCGCCGACAGCTTCAGCGTTTCGGCGATCTCGCGCGCGGCCAGCGAAATGGCGTCGGCGCCGGTCGCTTCCGGCTCGGAGCGCTGGGCATTGATGATACCGGCATAGGTCGGATCGGTTTCGACCTTGGTGGCGATACGGTTCATCATCGCCACGGCTTCTACTGGATAGGCACCGGCCGCTGATTCCGCCGACAGCATGATGGCATCGGCGCCTTCGAAGACGGCGATCGAAACATCGGACACCTCGGCGCGGGTCGGCACCGGTGCCGTGATCATCGATTCCAGCATCTGCGTTGCAACCACCACCGGCTTGCCGGCGCGGCGTGCGGCGCGCGTGATCTGCTTCTGGATGCCGGGCACCGCCTCGAGCGGCATCTCGACACCGAGATCGCCACGGGCGACCATCAGCGCGTCGGACAGTTCGATGATCTCGGCCAGCCGGGCGACAGCCTGCGGCTTTTCGATCTTGGCCATGATCAGCGCCCGGCCGCGCGCGATCTTGCGCGCTTCCGCCAGATCCTCCGGCCGCTGCACGAAAGACAGCGCGACCCAGTCGACGCCTGTCGCCAGCACGGCATCGAGGTCCTTGCGGTCCTTCTCGGTCAGCGCGCCGACCGGCAGGTCGGTGTCGGGCAGGCTGACGCCCTTCTTGTCGGAAATCGTGGTGCCGGCGACGACGGTGCAGACGATAGACTTGCCGTCGCTCTTCACCGCCTTCAGCTCGAGCTTGCCGTCGTCGATCAGCAGGCGATGGCCGGCTTCGACCGAGCTCAGGATTTCCGGATGCGGCAGATAGACCCTGGTCGAGGTGCCGGGCTCGGGACTGTCGTCGAGCGTGAAGGTCTGGCCTTGCGTCAGCACTTCCTTGCCATTGGCAAACTTGCCGACGCGCAGTTTTGGTCCTTGCAGATCGGCCAGGATGCCGATCGGCCGGCCGACCGCCTCCTCGACAGCGCGGATGCGCGCGACCAGCGTGCGCATCAGTTCGTGATCGGTATGGCTCATATTGATGCGGAACACATCGGCGCCCGCTTCGAACAGCTTCTTCAGCATCTCCTCCGACGAGGACGCCGGACCGATGGTGGCTAGGATCTTGACCTTGCGGCTACGTCTCATTGACTGTTTGTTCCCGGGGCGGCTGGAGCGCCTCCCGTTGTGGACTCATCGGTCAGCTGGACCATCCAGCTTGCCTGTTCGCCCGTGTCATATTCCTGGAATCCGGCGCGCTGGAAGCCCCGGGCGACGCAGTCGGTTACGCCGGCGATCTTGAACTCTTTTTCAGCCACGCACATGTTGATCGGGCCGTCCCAGCGTCCACCGCGCTCGGCGTCTTCTGCATAAAGATAGTAAAACCTTGATGACAGCGGCCCTTCGATCAGCGTCTTGCAGCTCGATCCCTCGATGTGCCACCAGCCCTCGGTGATCCAGCCGGCCTTGGCGCGATAGCCGATGCCGACGCCGACCAAGTTCTGCGTGGCGTTGCAGACGCGGAAATCGGCACGCGCCGGCGAGGCCATGGCCATCGCCGCCAAGCCCACGGCAAGGCTCAGGAGCGGCATGGCAAAGGCAGAGCGCATGCGCTGCCTGCCGGCGGAACTCATCCGAAAACCCCTCAAGAACCACATCAGCATCTCTCTGCGCCCCTTTTCGGAAAAGTCCGGGCGCATGTCAACGCACCGTTTTGTTCAATTCCAATCGATTTAGAAAGGCTCCGGCGCACAATTCGCCGACTCCTGCCAGATTTCTCGGGAAACCTTGGCCAAACAACGGCATTGCGCAAGCGTCGTCTTCGTGGAATGACGATAGCATCCTCCCCGGAAGCCAGCGAACAGACCATTTCCCGCCAATGACCCGATCCACAGTTTTCGCGCCTTTCGATGTTGTCGAAGGCGACCGCAAGCGAGGCATCGTGCTGTTGGGCGATCATGCCCGCCGCGACCTGCCCGACGAGTATGGCAGCCTCGGCCTGCCCTTGGCGGAGTTCGACCGCCACATCGCCTATGACATCGGCGTCGAGACGGTGACGCGCGAACTGGCCGCCCTGCTTGGCGTGCCGGCGGTGTTCGCCAATTTTTCGCGGCTGCTGATCGATCCCAATCGCGCAGAGGACGATCCGACGCTCATTCGCCAGCTCTATGACGGCACCGTCGTACCCGGGAATTACCCCATAGCTCCCGAGGAGCGCGAAAGACGGCTCGACCGCTTCTACCGGCCCTATCACGACGCCGTCGGCGCCATGATTGCCTCGGTCGCACAGGCCTCTGCCCGAGCACCCTTCATCTTCTCGGTGCATTCCTTCACCCCTGCCATGCAAGGGATCCAGCGTCCCTGGCATGTCGGCATCCTGTGGGACCTCGACGACCGGGTGGCGCGGCCGCTGATCGACATGCTGGCGGAGGACAAGAGCCTCGTTGTCGGCGACAATGAACCGTATGACGGCGCGCTGCACGGCGACACCATGTACAAGCACGCCATCGTCAACGGTTTCGCCCATGCGCTGATCGAGATCCGCCAGGACCTGATCGCTGACCAGAAGGGCGCACTCGCCTGGGCCGAACGGTTGGCGCCGATCGTTGACGCCATCGACCGCCGTCCCGATATACATGTGGTCAAGCAATTCGGCTCCCGCACCGGGCCGCTATGACGGAGGCTGTGACCATGACCGAACTCAGTGACGAGCAGCAACGCGATTTCGAGGCTGCCGCCTTTCGCCGGCTGGTCGAGCATCTGCGCGAGCGCAACGACGTGCAGAACATCGACCTGATGAACCTCGCCGGCTTCTGCCGCAACTGCCTGTCGAACTGGTATCGCGAAGCGGCCAATGCCGAGGGCGTCGACCTCAGCAAGGACCAGTCGCGCGAGATCGTCTACGGCATGCCTTACGCACAATGGCAGGCGCTCAACCAGACCGAAGCCTCCGACGCCAAGAAGGCCGAATTCGAGGCAAGACGCCCCAAGGACCACTAGGTCAACCGTCGACACCCTCGATCGCCTCCAATCCTCTGTTTGGCCCAAATGCTTTCCCGAAAGAGCGCTTGACTGAAAATTGAATCGATCTAATTTGCCGCGCGAAGCCATTTTTTGACCGGATTAGCCTCATGAACGCGTCGAACGCCATGCAGACTGCCATTCGCGGACGATGGGCCGTCGCTGCCATTTTCCTCGCCAACGGCTTCCTGACCGGCAGCTGGGCGCCGCAGATCCCGGTGTTCCTGACCCGGCTCGACATCTCGAAGTTCACGCTTGGCCTGCTGATCCTGCTGTTCGGCGCCGGCGCCGTCGCCGCCATGACCTGGTGCGGCCATTTGATCTCCAGACATGGTTCCCGCACCGTGCTGCGCTGGTTCGGCCTTTGCGGCAGCCTCGGCCTGCTGGTCGTGGCGCTGGCGCCCAACGTGCCGCTGGCGGCCATCGCCATGTTCATCTTTGGCGGCTCGATCGGCGGCATGGACGTCGCCATGAACGCCAATGCCGTGGTGGTCGAACGGCGACTCTCCCGCGCGATCATGTCGTCATCACATGGCTTCTGGAGCCTCGGCGGGTTCGCCGGCGGCCTCCTCGGCGGTTTCGCCATCCAGACTTACGGTCATCTCGTCCACGCGGCGGTGGTGACCGCGCTCGCCTTCGCGGTTATCGCGGTGGCGGTTCGCCATCTGGTCGGCGAGGACAGGCCGCAGGCCGCGGAGCATCACAAATTCATCCTCCCGGCAAATCCGCTGGTTTATCTGATCGGCCTGATGGCCCTGCTGACGATGATCTCGGAGGGCGCGGTGCTCGACTGGGCAGCGCTGTATCTCAGGCAGGAACTCGGCGCCGACCTTGCCATCGCCGGCCTCGCTTACGCGGCCTTTTCCGGTGTCATGGCAATCATGCGCTTCTTCGGCGACGGCGTGCGCAACCGCTTCGGCGCGGTGACGACTCTGCGCGGCTCGTCGGTTGTCGCGGCGGCCGGCATGCTGATCGCCGGGTTGTCACCCTCGCCCTGGCTTGCGATCGCCGCCTTTGCCCTGTGCGGCTTCGGCATCGCCAACATGGTGCCGATCATCTTCTCGGCCGGCGGCAACCAGGAAGGCATGTCGTCGGGCACCGGCATGAGCGTCGTCACCACAATGGGCTATTCCGGTATCCTGGTGGCGCCGTCGGCGATTGGCTTCGTTGCCGAGCATTCCAGCTTCGGCCCGATTTTCGTCGCTATGTCGGGGTTGCTGATCGTCGTGCTGCTGATGGCCGGCCTTGCTCACCGCGCCGAATTCGCGGCCGCGCCGGCCGAATAGCGCTTCAGCTCCTCGTAGAGGAAATCCACTACCCGGCGGATGCGCACGCTGGTGCGTACGTCGCGATGCATGGCCAGCCACACCGGCAGGACAGGCAAAGGCAAGCCGGGCAGCAATTTCTCCATCGATGGATCACGGTCGACCAGCGGCTCCTGGCCGAGACCGATGCCGTTTCCCGCTCGCACCGCCTCCCACAAAACGATCTGGTTGTCGGTCCTGACGCGAAAACTGCTCCGGGTGACCGGGATGCCATACTGGGTGAAGCCTCTGATGATGTCGTCGCTGCGGTCGAAGCCGACCAAATCGTGATCGACAAGGTCGGCGGGCTTCAGCGGGTGGCCGCGCCTGTCGAGATAGGATCTGGCGGCGCAGGCGCAGAGGGGAATGTCGCAGACCTTGCGCGCTGTCAGCTCATTCTGCGCCGGCTTGACCATGCGGATGGCGATGTCGGCATCCCTGCGCAACAGGTTCTCGACCTGGTTTGAAGCAACGATCTCGACCTCTATGCCGGGCTCCTCGACACCCAGCCGCATCGTCATCTCGGGCAGCACATAGGCCGCCACCACCTCGCTGGCGGCGATGCGCACCGTGCCTTCGATGGCCTCGACCGAACCCAGCGCCAGCAGTGAGAAGGCGCTTGCCTGCTCGCTGACCGCCTTGCCGCGTTCGAACAGCGTGCTGCCGGCCTCCGTCAGTTCATAGCCGCGCCGCCCACGCCGGAACAGCGTGACGCCCAGCGCCTGTTCGAGCTCGCCGATGTGACGGCCAAGCGTCGGCTGGCTTGCCGAGAGCTTTCGCGCGGCAGCCGACAGGCTGCCGGTTTCCGCCACGGTGACGAAACTCTTGATCAGGTTCCAGTCGATTTCAGCCATTCAAAAATGAATATCAAAACTCCATCAATAG
Organism: Mesorhizobium loti; assembly: GCF_003148495.1. GTDB lineage: Bacteria > Pseudomonadota > Alphaproteobacteria > Rhizobiales > Rhizobiaceae > Mesorhizobium > Mesorhizobium loti. The sequence goes on along the minus strand of NZ_QGGH01000003.1, from coordinate 553,134 downwards.
TCAATTTCCATTCGCATTCGTAGCGACGATATTCCAGATGCAGACACCAACACGGACTGCAACCACCAACCAGGAGAACATGAAATGACCAAGATCGCCCTCATCGCCGCCGCCATCCTCATCTCCGCCAGCAACGCTTTTGCCGGCAGCGACAAGTTCGGTTCGAACAACGCCAGCCAGCCGGCTGTCACCAGCACCGACAACACCAACACAAGTTCGATCGAGAAGGTGGATGCGACCGCCAAGAAGCCGGTCGCCCAGGGCAGCAACCGCGAACTCTTCGGCAACCGCTGATCCCGATCGCGCTTGTCGCTGATCCCGATCGCGCTTGTCGTGGATCGGACCTCCCGAGCCGACCATGAAAATTCCAAATCAGGAGTACTCGAAATGACCAAGATCGCAATTCTCGGTGCCAATGGCCGGCTCGGCCGCGTGGTCGCCAAGGCCTTCATCGACGCCGGCTACGACGTCCGCACTATTACCCGCAGCGGCAAGGTGCCGGGCGAACTCAAGGGGGCCACCGCCGTCGCCGGCGACGCGCTCGACCGCGAGGGGCTGATCCACGCCACGCAAGGCGTCGACATCATCTTCAACGGCCTCAATCCGATCTACACCGACTGGGGCAAATGCCTGCCGATGGCCGAGAACGTCATGGCCGCCTGCCATGCGAACGGCACGCTGCATCTCTTCCCCGGCACCGTCTACAATTACGGATCGCCGATGCCCGCGGTGATATCGGAAGACACACCTTCCCACCCGACCACGCAAAAGGGCCGCATCCGCTGCGCCATGGAGGAGTTGTTTCGCCGCGAGGCCGAAGCGGGCCGGGTCCGCACCATTCTGCTGCGAGCCGGCGACTTCTTCGGCGGCACCGGCAGCGGATCATGGTTCGATCTGGTCGTCGCCGCCAAGATCAATAAAGGCGTCTATACCGCGCCCGGCCCGGTCGACCTGGTGCATGAATGGGCCTATCTGCCGGACTTCGCCGTTGGCTTCGTCGCGCTGGCGCGCAATCTGGACAAGCTCGGCTTCTATGAAGCGCTGAACTTCCCGGGCCACGCGGTCACCGATCTGCAGATCAAGGCCGCTGCCGAGAAGGCTGTTGGTCGTCCGCTCAAGATGACCTCGATGCCTTGGTGGGTGCTGCGCGCCGGCAGCCCGTTCGTGGCGATGTGGCGCGAGATCGTCTCCATGTCCTACCTGCGCTTCGAGCCGCACCAACTGGCTTCGGCAAGGCTGGAAGGCATCATCGGTGCGATCCCGCACACGCCTCTCGATCAGGCGGTCATCGAGGCGCTCGAGGATATCGGCATCGCCACCGTGAACGGTCTTGCGAAAGCTGCCTGACAGGCAAGGCGGGCGCAGCTACGGGCCTGCCAGCCCCGTCCCTGTAGACTGAAAAGTCTTTCTTCGGCTGAAAGGGCGGCTCAGAGCCGCCCCATCAACAGCAACACCAGAAGCACCACCAGCACCACACCGACAATGCCCGACGGCCCATACCCCCAGGAGCGCGAATGCGGCCAGGCCGGCACCGCGCCGATGAGGACTAGGATCAAGACGATGATGAGAATGGTGGTGATCGGCATAGGAACCCCGCGCTTTGACGTTTGCCACGAGACGACGCTTTCGCATTGCTCCGGTGACAACGCTTTGCGTTGCACCCGGGACAATGCAAAAGGCCGCCCGGTTGTTCCGGGCGGCCTTTGCCGGTCAAATCGGCAATGGGTCTATTCGGCGGCTTTCGGAAAGGCGATTTCCGGCTCGACTCCGGTATCCTGCCCCGGCGCATCGGTCGATGAGATCTCACCCTTGCCGCGCGGGAACAGCCGGCTGAACCAGCCGCGCCGTGCGCCCGGCTTGACCTTGGCACGGGTGAACACCATCAGCATCGACGGCGTCACCACCAGCGTCAGCACCGTGGCGAAGGACAGGCCGAAGACGATCGCCGAGGACAGCGAAATCCACCATTGCGTCGACGGCGCGTTGATCGTCGTCTCGTGATGGAAGATTTCGAGGCCGAGGCCGAAGGCGATCGGCAGCACGCCGAGAATGGCCGACACCGCCGTCAGTACCACCGGGCGAGCGCGTTCGCGGCAGGTCTGCAGCACTGCTTCGACCTTGTCCCAGCCCTCTTCGCGCAACCGGTCATAGGTGTCGATCAGCACGATGTTGTTGTTCACCACCACGCCGGCCAGCGCGATGACGCCGATGCCCGACATGACGATGCCGAACGTCTCGCCTGTTATCAGCAGCCCGAGGAACACCCCGATCGTCGCCATGACCACGCAGGACAGCACCAGCCAGACGCTGGTGAACTTGTTGAACTGCGCCAGCAGCACCAGGAAGATCAGGAAGATCGCCGCACCAAAGGCCTTACTGAGGAAGGCGCTGGCTTCGGCGCTGTCCTCGTTCGAGCCGGCCAGCTTCCAGCGGATGCCGCTGCCCAGATCCATCTCCGAGACAGCCTTGGTGACCTCCTGCTGTACGGCCGCGACCTGGGCGCCGGCGGCGACGTTGGCCTGGACGACCACCGTACGCGCCCCGTCGATGCGGTTGAGGATGCCGACCGTCGGCTCGGGCTTGCGCACGACAAAGTTCGAGATCGGCACCGAGCCTTGCGAGGTCTGCACCCGGAGTTCGTCGAGCGTCGACAGCGTGCGCCGGTCCTCGGGTAGGCGCAAACGGATGTCGACGGCGTCATCGGCGCCGGCCGGACGGTATTCCGAAAGCTTCAGGCCGTTGGTCACCAGCTGCACCACGGTTCCGACCGAGGTCGGACTGATGCCGTACTGCGCCGCCTTGGCGCGGTCGACCTCGAGCGCCCAGTCGACGCCGGGCGGCGGCAGACCATCGGAAATGTCGATGACGCCAGGCACCTTGCCGATGCGCGCCGCGACAGCACGGGCCTTGTCGTCGAGCCCCTTGGGGTCGACGGCCGAAAGCCTGATCTGGATCGGCTTGCCGGTCGGCGGACCGGCCTCCGGCACGCGCACCTCGACATCGACGCCGGGAATGCCGGCCATCACGCCGCGCAGGTCATCCAGGATGTGGTTCGCCGACTTGCGCTCGCGCCAGTCGATGAATTCGTACTGGATGACGCCGACAACGTCTTCGGGAACGTCCTGACCGCCGCCTTGCGTCTTGCCGACGCGGGTATAGACCGACTTGACGCCCGGCCAGCCGAGCAGCCTGTTTTCCGCGATCTTGGTTGCCGTATCCATTTCGGCCAGCGAGAGATTGCCGCGCGCATGCACGTAAAGCAGGCCGTAATCCGGCTCGACATTCGGGAAGAACTCGACGCCGGCGCCATATTTCGAATAGGCAAAGCCGACGCCGAACAGCAGCGCGACGGTCAGCACCAGCACGGTGATGGGGAAGCGCACCGCCTGCTTGACGATTGCCATGTACCAGCCGTCTCGATTGTCATCCTCGTGATGCGGCGGCGCCTTGGCGAAGATCGCACCCAGCGTCGGTGCGAAGACCAGCGCGTAGAGCATCGAGGCCGACAGCGTGACGATCAGCGTGATCGGCATGTACTTCATGAAGTCGCCGATAATGCCCGGCCAAAACAGCAGCGGCGAGAAGGCGGCGATGCGCGTCATCGTCGCGGCGATGACCGGACCGGCCATGCGCTTGGCGGCAAGCGCGAAGGCTTCCTCCTTGGGCATGCCTTCGCTCATCCGTCGTTCGGCGAACTCGGTGACGATGATGGCGTCGTCGACCAGCATGCCGACGGCAAGGATCAGGCTGAACAGCACGATCATGTTGATCGTGTAGCCCATCATCGCCAGGAGCAGGATGCCAATCAGGAAGGATGACGGGATGGCCAGGCCGATGAGCAGCGAGGCGCGGCCGGACAGCGCGTAGAGAATGACGATGAACACCAGGATGACGGCGATCATGACGTGGTTCTGCAGATCGCCCAGCAGTTGGTTGACGAAGACCGACTTGTCCTGCGTGTAGGTGACGTTCATGCCCTGAGGCATGGACTTGACGAACTCGTCGGACACCGTCCGCACCTTGGCGATGGTGTCGATCAGGTTGGAGCCGATGCGCTTCTTGACTTCGATGGCGATGGCCGGCTTGCCGTTGAGGCGGGTCACCGTCTCGGCATCCTTGAAGGTCGAGCGAATCGTCGCGATGTCCTTGGCCTGCACCACGGCATTGGGGCCGGCGACCACCGGCAGTGCCGCGACATCCTCCGGCGTTTCGATCAGCGACGGCACCTTGACCGCGTATTTGCCTTCCGAGCCCTCGATGTTGCCTGCGGCGACCAGACTGTTGGAGTTGCCGACCGCACCGATCAGCTGATCGAGCTGCAACCCATAGGAAGACAGCTTCATCGGATCGATGACGACCTCGACGAGATCGTCGCGCGCACCCTGCAGCGAACCTTCGAGAACGCCGGGCACCTCCTCGATGCGGTCGCGCAGTTCGCGGGCGGCGGCGGTCAGCACACGCTCCGGCAATTCGCCCGAGAGTGTGACGACGAGCACGGGAAACTCGGAAATGTTGACTTCGTTGACTGTCGGTTCCTCAGCCGCCTGCGGCAGGTCGGCCTTGGCGTCCTGCACCTTGCTGCGCGTGTCCTGCAGCGCAGTGGCCAGATTCGTCTGCGGCTGGAATTCGACCAGCACGTAGCCGCCGCCTTGGAAAGCGGCCGAACGCATCTCCTTGAGGCCCTTCAAGCTCTTCAGCTTGCTTTCCATCGGTCGCAACAGCAGCCGTTCCGAATCCTCAGGCGAAATGCCCTGATAGATCAGGCTGATATACATCATCGGAATCGGAACATCGGGCTCCGCTTCCTTCGGCGTCGACTGGTAGGCGACCGCGCCGGCAAGGATGAGGAAGACCAGGACCGAGATGGTCAGGCGGGCATTGTTGATTGCGAGTCTGACGATATCCATGGCTAACGCCTGTTCTTGAATTTCAGGAGCTGCGTCGCAGCCGATTGTCCCCGCCCAGGGCTAGTCCGTCACGGCCCCTTGCTACTGCGTGCCGGCAGTCGCCTCGCCGAGCAGTTTCTTGATGGTCGCCTGGTCGGCCTCGACCGGATTGACCAGATCGCCTTCCTTCACCAGTTCCTGGCCGGCGACGATGATGCGCGCGTCGGCCGGGATGCCGCCGAGCACGAGGCCGGTCGGCGTGTCGTCGACGAGGTCGATCGGGAAGAACGCCACCTTGTTGTCCTTGCCGACGGCACGGATGCCGAGGTCGCCCTTGTCGCCGAGCGTCACCACCGAGCGCGGCAGCAGGACTGCGTCGGTCGGTTGTGCGTTGAGCGCGATTTCCGCCGTCATGCCGGCCGGCACTGAGCCGTCACCATTGGGGATCGCCACCTCGACGCGGAAGGTACGGGTCGCCGACGATGCGTCGCGGCTGATGTAGCGCACTGTGCCTTCAACCGTCTGGCCGCTGACCAGCCGTACATTGGCCTTGTCGCCGAGCTTGAGGTAGCCGAGGTCGCGCTCGCTGACTTCGCCGCGGGCAATCACCGGATCAAGCTTGAGGATGGTTGCCACCTCGCCGCCCTGCATGATGGAACTGCCGAGTTCCACCGGCACCCGGTCGATGACGCCGTCAAACGGCGCCTTGACTTCGTTGCGGTCGAGCTCGGCCTGCGCGGTATCCAGCTGCGATTGCGCCAGAGTCAGATTGGAGCGGGCGGTGTCGAGCTGCAGCTTGGGCAGATTGCCTGTTTTCATCAGCCGCAGGGCCGCGTCCAACTCGGCCTGGCGCTGCACCACGAGCTGCCTGGCGTTGTCGACCATCGAGATCTTTTCTTCCGCCGCCAACATCAGCACCAGATCGCCGGTCTTGACGTGATCTCCTTGCTTGACCGGCAGCTTGTCGATGACGCCGGCGACGCGCGTTGCCAGCACCGCCCGCTTGTCGGCTTCGGTCAGCCCGGAAACACGGATGGCGCGTGCATAGGTCTTGCGCGGCGGCGTCACCACCGCGACGGTGCGCAGCGGTGCCTTCGGCTCGGCTTCGGCCGCCTTGGGCTTGGCCGCGTCCGGCGCCTTGGCCTGCTCGACTTCGGCTGCCTTGGCTTTGTTGGCGGCTACGCTGCCGACCGACGAAAACTCACCTGTCGCCATCCACGCCGCGAAACCAATGAGCACAACAATGGCTGCAAGCTTGTGAAACCTGATTCTCGGCATCGTCGTTTTTTCCACTGCGGGTTCGGCCAGCGTCCTCATAACGCGGGCGCGTCGCCGATATGGGTGCGCGCCAGGCCGTGTTCAATTTGCCGTGATCGGCGAAGCGCGCTTCTACATCAAAGTTGCATCGCAATATAGTGCGAAAGTTGCGGGATCATTGCGCCACCGGACAAGATGCGCCCGCCGCAATCCAATTTTCGATCGCTTGATAGGTTGCTTCGGCAGAGCCCGGAGCCGGCTCACGATCAGACCCCGGCGCCCAGCCCCAGGCGACCAATTTGTCGTCGCGAACATGCAGCGCGATATCCTTCAAGCTGCGGTTGCCATTGCGCAGGGGATCCTTGATCTGGCTGCAGATTTCGGCCGAGGATTTGCCGAACCAGGCCATCTCAGCTGGCGCCAGATGCCAGTTATCGGCCCCGGGAGGCCCATGCAATGCATTGGAATTGCTGGAAAAATGGCAGGTTGTGCAGCGCAGGCCCGGATTGCCGAAGCCCGATCCGTCAGCACCGCGCTGGACATTGAAGGCGTGAACGCGGGTGCCGCCATAATGCGCACCGGACCAGCGCGGCCGGTCGTCCGCGACATGACAGTCGGCGCAGCGCGGATGCGAGAACACCGCATAGATCTTGTCCCATTCGGACAGGCCTTTTGCAGCGTCGACCGTCACCGGCGTCGGCGTCTGGCTCTCTTGCGCGATCGCGAACGGCGCCGCGAGAACGAGCATGGCAGCAGGCGTCAGCATGATGAGGAGCTTCTTCATGCGAAGGCCACCGTTTTCGACAGTGGCAGCGTGCGGATGCGCTTGCCGGTGAGCGCGAAGATGGCGTTGGCGAGTGCTGGAGCCGCCGGCGGTGTGCCGACCTCGCCGACGCCGCCCATCTTGTGGAAGTTCTCCAGGATGGCGACTTCGAAGACCGGGCACTGGAAGATCCGCATGGCGTCGAAATCATGGAAGTTCGACTGTTCGACCATGCCGTCGGCGAAGGTGATTTCCTGACCCATCGCCGCCGACAGGCCGTAGATAGCGGCGGAAGTCAGCTGCGCCTCGATGATGCCGGGATCGAGCGCGGTGCCGACATCGGCGGCGATCCACACCTTCTCGATGCGGATGCCGGCCGGCGTGTCCGCCACCTGGACGATCTCGCCGACCCAGCTGCCGAAGGACAGCGTGAAGGCCATGCCCTTGGCCTTGCCGGCGGGCAGCGCCTCACCCCATTTCGCCATCGCGGCGACTTTCTCCACCACCTTCACCGCCGAGGGATAGGCGGCCATCAGTCTCTTGCGCATCTCGACCGGATCGATTTTTCCGGCAACGGCGATCTCGTCCATGAAGCCCTCATGGAAGAAGCCGTTGACCGAACTGCCGACCGAGCGCCAGGAGCCGACAGGGATGGAGACCGGCGCCGCGACACCACTGACCCGATAATTCGGAATGATATAGGGCTGGTCATAGGCGCCATCGACAATGGTCTTGTCGGGACCGAGCGGCGATATCGAGGGAAACAGCCGGCGCAGCGTGCCGGCAATCACCGATGGCGAGGCCATCTTCATGTCGAGCGCGACCGGCATGCCGTCGTCACCGAGCCGCGCCTGGAATTTGCCTATGGCGGCCGGCCGGTAGGCGTCGTGGCGCATGTCTTCTTCACGCGTCCAGGTCACCTTGAGCGGACGCCCACCCGTCTCCTTCGCCATCAGCGCCGCGCACAGCGCGTAATCCATCTCGACACGCCGGCCGAAACCGCCGCCCATGAAGGTGGTGTGCACGGTGATCTTGTGCTGCTCGATGCCGACCGCGTTGGCGCAAAGCTGCCGCACCAGGGTCGGCGCCTGGTTGCCACACCAGATATCGAGCACGCCGTCCCTGAGCTGTGCCGTTGCGTTCATCGGCTCCATCGTCGCATGCGCCAGATAGGGCACCGCATAATCGGCCTCGACGATCCTTTCGCGCGGCGCGTCGGCGAAGGCGGTATCGACATCGCCATTGTCGCGCATCACCGAGCCCTTGGTGCCAAGCGCCTGCTTCAGCACATCGGATATGGCGGCGCTGCTGAGCGGGTATTCAGGATCGGACCACTGGGCGTCGATCGCCTCGGCCGCCTTGAACGCCGCCCACGTGTTGTTAGCGATGATGCCGAAGCCATGGCCGTAATTTGTCTCGAGCGGCACAATCTTGATCACACAGTCATTTTCTCGGCCCTGGAGAGGTCCGCTTTGACCGGCCTCGACCAGAAGCGCGGGCTCATCTTGACCGTGCCGTAGAGCATGTCCGGCAGCCGGACATCGATGCCGAAGATCGGCGCTCCGGTGACCTTGGCCAGCATGTCGATGCGCTTTTGCGGTTTTCCCAGCAGTTTCCAGTCGGCCCGGTCCTTGAGCCTGACTTCGGCAGGCGGCGCCATCGCGGCGGCGACCGCGGCGACCGCGCCATAGGTCAGCGACTTGCCCGACGGCTTGTGCAGGATCGAACCGTCGGCCGTTTCCAGATCGGCCGCGGCGACACCCAGTTTTTGCGCCGCCGCGGCGATCAGCATCTGTCGGGCGGCTGCACCAGCTTGCCGCATCTTGTCAAAACCGTCGCGTGTCGAAGCCGAGCCGCCAGTGCCTTGCAGGGCAAGGAATTTGCCGACCACGCCAAGACCCGAGCGCACCGCTTGCGCGGTCATGCTCTCGTCGAAAAAGGCGAACGGACCGCCCTCTTCAAGGATCGCGGCGTTGTAATAGGCGTAGGAGGCGGGGCCATGCTCGACCTTGACCCGGTCGAGGCCGACATCGAGTTCTTCGGCGACCATGACGGCAAGCGTCGTCGATATGCCTTGCCCCATCTCGGCGCGCGGCGCGACGATGGTAATGGTGTTGTCGGCGCCGATCTTCACATAGGGGTTGAACGTCGCCTCGCCCTTGCCGAGTTCGGCCTCGAGCGGATTCGGGAACGGCTTGCGATAATAGTAATAGCCGACGGCAACGCCGCCCGCGACAGCAGCCGCGCCGATCAGAAACGTGCGGCGGGCGATCTTTCCGACACTGGCCATGGTCAGAGCCCCGCCGTCTTGAGCGCCGCGGCCTTCTTGATGGCCGAGCGGATCCTGGGATAGGTGCCGCAGCGGCAGAGATTGCCGCCCATGGCGTTGTCGATGTCGGCGTCGCTCGGGTCGGCGACCTCGTCGAGCAGCGCCACCGCGCTCATGATCTGGCCGGCCTGGCAGTAGCCGCATTGCGCAACCTGTTCCTCCAGCCATGCCTGCTGCACCGGATGCAGTCTGCCCGCTGTACCGATACCTTCGATGGTGGTGACAGCGCCGTTGACCTGGCCAACGGGAAGCGAGCAGGAACGCACCGGCTGACCGTCGACATGCACCGTGCAGGCGCCGCAGGCAGCGATGCCGCAACCGAACTTCGGCCCGGTCTTGCCGATGAGATCGCGCAGCGCCCACAGCAGCGGCATGTCCGGATCGGCGTCGATGTCGAATGATTGTCCGTCGACGGTGAGGCGCATGGGGATACCCTTTGTTGTCGTCCACTGCCGTTGGCGAAATGGCCAACCGGTCATTTCCCCTCGATACAGATTGACAAATTACGTCATTTTGTCAATAACGATTTTGCAGGATAGAATTGTTCCATGAATCAGATCGAAGACATGGCCGCCGCCGACCCCAAACGCGTCCGTATCCTGGATGGGGCGATGAAGGTGTTTTTGGCCTATGGCTTCTCCCGCACCACCATGGACGACATCGCCCGCGCCGCAGAGATGTCGCGCCCGGCGCTCTATCTCCTGTTCAAGAACAAGACCGATATTTTCCGCGCCATCGCCATGATGATCCTGTCGCGCTCGGTCGAGGCGGCAAAGATGGCTCTGGCCGGCGATGGCACTTTCACCGAGCGCATGATGCAAGCCATCGACGGGGCATTCATCTCGATGATGAGCGCGGTCATTGCCTCGCCGCATGGCGCCGAACTGCTGGACATGAAATCGAGCCTTGGCGATCTGGTGGGCTGCTGGCGCGGCAGGCTTGGCGAACATATCGCCGGCGCGATCGAGGGCGAAGCAGCCAGGAATGGTGTCGATCTGGCGGCCAGGGGCCTGTCGACGCAACTGCTTGCCGACATGCTGCTCGACGGGCTGGAAGGCATGAAGGCGCGGATCAGCGATCCCCAGGGGCAGCGGCAGGCAGCCGCCGCCCTGATCAGGGTGATCGACCTGACTTTGAAGGCATGATCGCGGACCAATCGACGAACATCGATTGGTCGTTCAGGCCCGGCGGCGCTCCGCCTCGGGGTTCTTCCGCGCAGCAAGAAATTCCTTGACCCGCCGGCCGGGTGCCGGACCGCGCACCGGCTTGAAGCCGTCATCGAGTTCACCGGAGAGATCGAGCGTTGGACGCTTGCCGACGGCGTCGTAATTCTCTTCCAGCCAGTCGCTGGCGGCGGTGCGGCCGAGATCGCGCAGATAAGTCAGGAATGCCCATTCGGCATTGACCTTGGACGATGCCGACAGGTCCTTGAACGCTTCATCGGCATCGATGCGATGCATGCGGATGTCGCGATATTCGCCATGCGGCAGACGGCCGGCGGCGATCAGCTCCTTGACGAAGGCGATAGAGCGGAATTCGCGCAGCAGCCCGGCGTTGAAGGTGATCTCGTCGATGCGGTTTTGAATCTCGTTGGCGCTCCTTGGTGTTCCCTCCCGCACCACTGGATTGATCTGCACCAGAAGCACGTCCTCGGTCGCCGCCGTCTTGAAGAACGGATAGAGCGCCGGGTTGCCGCCATAGCCGCCATCCCAATAGGGCACGCCCTTGATCTCGACGGCACGGAACAGCTGCGGCAGACAGGCCGAGGCCATCACCGTGTCGAGGTCGATCTCGCCATCGGAAAAGACACGCAACTGTCCGGTCTCGACATTGGTCGCCGAGATGAACAGTTCCATCGACTTGCAGGCGCGGACATTCTTGAAATCGATCTCCTGCTGAACCACGTCGCGCAGCGGATTGAGGCCGAGCGGGTTGGCGACGTAGGGCGAGAACACCCGCGACATGGTGTCGAAGAAGAGATAGCCCGGTGTGTTCTCGATCGACCAGTTGCCCCAAGCGACATCCCACGGCATGCGCTGCACCGGGCTGAACCGGCCCTTGGCCGCCACCGCACGCCAGAAATCGTCGAGTTTTTGCCGCGCGCCTTCAACACCGCCGCGGACAAAGCCGTCGGCCAGCGCCACCGCGTTCATGGCGCCGGCGCTGGTGCCGGACACCGCTGATATCTCCAGCCGTCCGTCCTCCAGCAGCCGGTCGAGCACGCCCCAGGAAAAGGCCCCGTGCGAGCCGCCGCCCTGAAGCGCTACGTTGATCTTCTTCGTTTCCTCCGCCTTGCCGTTTTTCGTCATGGCGTCGTCCTTGATCTGTCTGTTTGCGTAGATGATAAATTTTGCGCCTCACGCGGCGATCCAGCCACCGTCGACCGAGAGATGCGTGCCGTTGACCTGCGCCGCCGCGTCCGAACACAGGAATACCGCCGCTGCCGCGATCTGCTCGACCGTGACGAATTCCTTGGTCGGCTGCTTGTCCAGCATGACCTCGCGGATGACCGTCTCGCGGTCCATGTTGTGGGCTTTCATCTGGTCGGGGATCTGCGCCTCGACCAGCGGCGTCAGCACATAGCCCGGGCAGATGGCGTTGCAGGTGATTTTTTCACGCGCCAACTCGAGCGCGACCGTCTTGGTCAATCCCATGATGCCGTGCTTGGCCGAAACATAGGCCGACTTGAACGGTGACGCGACCAGGCCGTGTGCCGAGGCGATGTTGACGATCCGGCCGCCGCCGGCCTTTTTCATCAGCGGGATCACTGCCGCGATGGTGTGGAACGCCGACGACAGGTTGATGGCGATGATGGCGTCCCATTTCTCGATCGGGAAGTCTTCCACCGGCGCGACATGTTGGATGCCGGCATTGTTGACGAGAATATCGACCGACCCGAATGTCTCAGCCGCCTTGGCGATCAGCGCCCGGCATTCGGCCGGCTTCGACATGTCGGCCTTGATGTAGGCAGTCTTCACCTTGTGCTGCCTGGCGATCGCATCGGCGACGGCGTGGTCGGCGGCCGTGTCGGAGAAGGAGTTGACGACGACGTTATGGCCTTCGGCCGCCAACGCCTGGGCGATGGCCAAGCCAATGCCTGATGTGGAGCCGGTGATAATCGCGGTTTTTCTGGCGGCCAAGGGCGGAATCCTCTGGTTGCGGCAAGAGCGGGCTTATGTTGCAGTGCAGCATATATGCTCAATGCGACGCAATAACAGCGGCCAGAATTTGCGGCGAGATGAAATTTTCGTCATGAACGGTCACACAACCGCTCCCAGGAAGACGTCGGCTGGATCGCCCCGTCCTTCCCTGCAAAACAAAAAAGCCTCAGGCGACGAGGTCCGGCACCGGCCCGACATAACGCGACTGCGGACGGATCAGCCGTCCGGTCGTCTGCTGCTCGCGTGCATGCGCAATCCAGCCGGCGACACGCCCGGCGGCAAAGACATTGCTGAAGGCTGACGGTGGAAAGCCCGCCGCCTCCAGCAGCAGCGCGGTGTAGAACTCGACATTGGTCTGCAGCGAGCGCGACGGCTTGGCGACCCGCAGCACGTCAAGCGCTGCTTGCTCCACTGTCTCCGCGAAGGCCAGCCGGCGGCCGGTTTCGCCCTCGCCGCCGAGTTGCCGTACGACCGCTTTCAGCACATCGACGCGCGGATCGCGCACGCGGTAGATGCGATGTCCGAACCCCATGATGCGCTCGCCATGCGCGACCTCGTCGCGCAGCCAGCCGGCGGCATCGCCATGCTCCGCGATCGCATCCAGCATCTCGATCACCGGCCCTGGCGCGCCGCCATGCAGCGGCCCCTTGAGCGCGCCAAGCCCGGCCAGCACGGACGATGTCAGGCCGGCCAGTGTCGAAGCGACCACGCGGGTGGCAAAGGTCGATGCGTTGAGGCCATGGTCGCAGACGGTCACCAGATAGGTGTCGAGCGCGCTCGCCAGTGCCGGTGAGGCGACGCTGCCGCTCAGCATCCGCAACATGTCGGCGGCATGGTCAGCGCGGCTGTCCGGCGCGATCGGCTCCTCGCCACGCTGCAGGCGCAGCAGGGCCGGCGTCAGCACGGCGGGCGCCGCGATCAGCAGCAAGGCGTCCGTCAGCCTGTCGCCGTCCGGCAGCAGCGCCATGCCGGCGCGCATGGCACTGTAGACATCGAGCGATGCCAGCAGGGGCAACGAGGGCAAAAGCCGCTCAAACACATCCGCACGTGCTTGGCCTAGCGCCCGGGTCAGGTTCGCATCGCCGGGAAGGTCGTCGAAGAAGCCGTCGAGCAGCAGGCGCACCACCTGGGCATAGTTCCAGCGGCCGGCCAGCTCCGGCAGCGAATGACCTCGGATCGTCAGACGACCGCCAAGACCATCCACGTCGGAAAGCACGGTTTCCGCCGCTACCACGTCATCGAGCCCATTCGCCATAGCCTTGTCTCCTTGAAGCATTTCCGGATCGGAGATAAGGCTGGGCAACATGCCCATCAATCTTGATCAATAGAATCAATATCAGACCCCCAATATGTCCGAGTGGTTGTCCAGGGAAGAAGCGCTCGAGCGCCTCAAGGTGCGGGCACAGACGCTGTACGCCTATGTCAGCCGTGGGCGCATCGGCATGCGGCCCGACCGCGCCGATCCGCGCCGCAGCCAGTACCGCGCCGACGATATCGCCGCACTGGCGACCCGCCGGGCGCGCGGACGGAGCCCGTCAGTCATCGCTGAAAGCGCCATTGCCTGGGGCGAACCCTCGATCGCAACGGCGATTTCGACCGTCTCGCACGGTCGGCTCATCTATCGCGGGCAGGACGCCGCAGCGCTCTCCAGGCACGCCACACTGGAAGAAGCCGCTGCCGTCTTGTGGGCCTTGCCGGAACCGGTGGCTTTCGAAGCACCGTCACCCGATGCACCCCACCAGGCTGGCCGGGCCGCGGCCTTTACGCAACTTGCCGTGCTTGCCGACCAGGGACGCCCATCGCTTGGGCGCAGCGCCGCCTCTCTGCATGCCGATGCGGCGCACGCGGTCGGCGTGCTGGCCGGCGCGCTGGGGGCACCGGCAGGATCAAATCTGGTCCATCAGCGGCTGGCGCAAGACTGGTCGGTGGATGCAGGCGGCGCGGAAGCGATCCGCCGCGCGCTTGTCCTGCTTGCCGATCATGAACTGAATGCGTCAACCTTCGCCGCGCGCGTCGCAGCCTCGACCGGCGCGCCGCTGGCCGCTTGCCTGCTCGCTGGGCTCGCGACGCTATCGGGGCCACGTCATGGCGGCGCCGGCGAGGCGGTGATGCAACTGGCCGAGGATGCGGCGCGACATGGCGCTGAGGCGACGATCCGGCGCTGGCTCAGCCATGACCGGCCGCTGCCGGGATTCGGTCATCAGCTATATCCCGACGGCGATCCCCGAGGAGCGGCGCTGCTGTCGGTGATCGAGGTTGACGGCACACTATCGTCGCTGCGCGATGCTGCCCTTGCCGCTACCGGTGCGCTTCCCAACGTCGACTTTGGGCTGGCCGCCCTGACGCGCAGCCTTGCCTTGCCGCGCGATGCACCGTTCCGCCTGTTTGCGCTCGCACGCAGCGTCGGCTGGGCCGCGCACACGGTCGAACAGATAACAAGCGGAAGTGTCATCAGGCCGCGCGGCCGCTATGAGGGAGTGCTGCCGTAAGATCGCGAGAGTGCTAAGCGCTCACGACATCGTGTCGAGCTTGCGCTGCATGGCCGCGATCTGATCCTTCAATTCCTGAAGGTCGTCGGGTTTTTCTGGCGTTTCCTTCCTGGCCGGCTCGGGCGTTGGCGCAGCCGCTGGCGCGGAGCCAGCGGGCGGGAACGGCGTGAACAGCCGCATCGCATTCTGGAACATTTCCATGTTGCGGCGTGTTTGTTCCTCCAGCGCCTTGATCGGCGTGGTGATCTTCATCATGTCGAGCGGCGACTTGCCGATCGCCCCCTTCATCTGCTCGCGAAAGCGCTCCTGCTCCTTGGAGAAGGCGAGCATCGACTGTTCGAGGAAGCTCGGCACGATCATCTGCATCTGGTCGCCGTAATAGGCGATGAGCTGGCGCAGGAACGGGATCGGCAGCATGTTCTGCCCATCCTTGTTCTCCAGTTCGAAGATGATCTGTGTCAGCACCGGATGCGTGATGTCGTCGCCGGTCTTGGCGTCCTGGACGGTGAACTCCTCGCCCTTCTTGACCATCTCGGCGAGGTCCTCGAGCGTCACATAGGTGCTGGTGCCGGTGTTGTAGAGGCGGCGATTGGCGTATTTCTTGATGATGATCGGATCGTCTTTAGCGGCCATCTACATCCTCCCAGGGACACCGGCGCGCCTCTGAGTAAGCCGCCGATAACGATTGTGCCTTTTTTGAGGATATGCGCAAAAGCCTCACAATTCCAAGCAGTTTGTGCAGTGCGGGATCACTAAATGCTGCATAGCGGGCAAAATATGCTGCGCAGCAATGGACGAATGGCCGCCACGGCAAGGCGCGACCTGCTTGCCGCGCATGGGCGCCATGCCTATTTCCGGTTTGACTTGGGGTTGGGAAAGGGCAAGAAAAGTCCTCAACGACAGAACAACACCTTTGAAGTCTGGAGAAGAAAATGTCCGCTTCCATCGTCATTGCCAGTGCAGCGCGCACGCCGGTCGGTTCCTTCAACGGCGCCTTCGCCGCCACCCCGGCGCATGAGCTCGGTGCCATCGTCATCAGCGAATTGCTGTCGCGTGCCGGTGTCGAACCAGGTGAGGTCGACGAGGTCATCCTCGGTCAGGTGCTGACTGCCGCTCAGGGTCAGAACCCGGCCCGCCAAGCATCGATCAATGCCGGCCTGCCCAAGGAAACCACCGCCTGGGGCCTCAATCAGGTTTGCGGCTCGGGCCTGCGCGCCATTGCGCTCGGCATGCAGCAGATCGCCACCGGCGATGCCAAGGTGATCATCGCCGGCGGCCAGGAATCGATGTCGCTTTCGACGCATGCCCAGCACCTGCGCGCCGGTGTCAAGATGGGCGACTTCAAGCTGATCGACACCATGATCAAGGACGGGCTGTGGGATGCCTTCAACGGCTATCACATGGGCAACACCGCCGAAAACGTCGCGCGTCAATTCCAGATCACCCGCGAAGACCAGGACCAGTTTGCGCTCGCCTCGCAGAACAAGGCCGAGGCCGCGCAGAAGGCCGGCAAGTTCAAGGACGAGATCGTCGCCGTCACCATCAAGGGCAAGAAGGGCGACACCATCGTCGACCAGGACGAATACATCCGCCACGGCGCCACGATCGACGCCATGACCAAGCTGAAGCCGGCTTTCGACAAGGACGGCACGGTGACCGCCGCCAACGCCTCCGGCATCAATGACGGCGCCGCTGGCGCGCTGCTGATGAGCGAAGCGGAAGCGGTGAGGCGCGGCATCACCCCGCTGGCGCGCATCGTGTCCTGGGCAACCGCCGGCGTCGATCCGCAGATCATGGGCACCGGACCTATTCCCGCCTCGCGCAAGGCATTGGAAAAGGCCGGCTGGTCGGTCGGCGATCTCGACCTGGTCGAGGCCAACGAAGCTTTTGCCGCCCAGGCCTGCGCCGTCAATAAGGACATGGGCTGGGATCCCTCGATCGTCAACGTCAATGGCGGCGCCATTGCCATCGGCCACCCGATCGGCGCGTCGGGCGCCCGCGTCTTCAACACGCTGGTCTTCGAGATGCGCCGGCGCGGCGCCAAGAAAGGCCTCGCCACCCTATGCATCGGCGGCGGCATGGGCGTCGCCATGTGCGTCGAAGCACTCTGAACAAAGACTAACCCGGGCGGCGCGAGCCGCCCGTTCTGTATCCAGTGCCTGCCAAGCCCGACAACAGGGCGATATCAAAAAAGGGGAAATGCATGACCAAGGTAGCAATCGTCACAGGCGGATCGCGCGGTATCGGCGCGGCAATCTCGATCGCATTGAAGACCGTCGGCTATTCGGTTGCCGCGAACTATGCCGGCAATGACGAAGCGGCGGCGAAATTCAAGGCCGAGACCGGCATTCCGGTCTACAAATGGTCGGTCGCCGACTATGACGCCTGCGCCGCCGGCATCAAGCAGGTCGAGGCCGATCTCGGCCCCGTCTCGGTGCTGGTCAACAATGCCGGCATCACCCGTGACGCCATGTTCCACAAGATCACGCGTGAACAGTGGAAAGAGGTCATCGACACCAACCTGTCCGGCGTCTTCAACATGACGCATCCGCTGTGGGGCGGCATGCGCGACCGCAAGTTCGGCCGCGTCATCACCATCTCCTCGATCAACGGCCAGAAGGGCCAGGCCGGCCAGGTCAACTATTCCGCCGCCAAGGCCGGCGACATCGGTTTCAGCAAAGCTCTCGCTCAGGAGGGGGCGCGCGCGGGCATCACCGTCAACGTCATCTGCCCCGGCTACATCGCCACCGAGATGGTCAAGGCGATCGACGAGAAGGTGCTCAACGAGCGTATCATTCCGCAGATCCCCGTCGGCCGCCTCGGCGAGCCCGAAGAAATCGCGCGCTGCGTCGTCTTCCTCGCATCCGAAGATGCCGGCTTCATCACCGGCTCGACCATCACGGCCAATGGCGGCCAATACTTCGCCTGACGACGTGGCGATTTAGGTGGAGAGATCGACGGGCCGGCACACCGGCCCGTTTTTCGTTGCCGGCATGATCCCTTTGACGTGCTCGCGACGGCAGCTGACCCAATCCGGCACGCAGAGGTTAACAGCCACCCGCTGCCCTGTGCGAAAGCTGCTTCGCAACCTGTGGATTCTCGGTGGATAAGCTGTTCACAACACAAGATATTGGGGTGAACAAACCAAGAAAATTCCGGCATCGCTGATTCGTCGCCGATTCGTTCCGGCTTTGAGCGGAACGTTAACGACGACAGCCGGAATCGCCTGCCAGTTCCTTAACGTCGATTAAGAAAGATCAACAATTTCATAATCTTGGCCAAGGCGCGCCAAGCCAATATGATCGTTCATCGGCAAAGGTTAACGGCAATGCCCTCTTAGCATCAAACGGGCCAGTTCAGCGATTCAGCATGTTGTGCGACTCGCGGTCGCAAAATCCACATGTAGCCGTGAACAAAAGCTGAATCTGCAGGAGTCACTGATTCGTCGCTGATTCGTTCCAGACTCGTTCTATCTGTTAATCCGCAGCCGATTGTGAGCTTGACAAAAACACCTTCTGGCCGCTGGCGGAACATTCCGCTTTCGCTTCGCGCCCGAAATCCCTATGTGTCGCCTGTCATACGCGCCACTTGAGGCACGCTCCCGACAACCAGAGGCCAGAAAGCCTTATTTCCAGGTCCCGGAAGCCTTATTCTAGGTCAATGAACATCCAGCCCAAACACACCGAGCCGCTGATCCTGTCGGGCCGCGACGTGACCGCCGTGCTTGGGCCGACCAACACCGGCAAGACCCATCTCGCCATCGAGCGCATGGTGGCGCATGAGAGTGGCATCATCGGCCTGCCGCTCAGGCTGCTGGCGCGTGAGGTCTATGCCCGCGTCTGCGAAAAGGTCGGCGCCCACAAGGTCGCGCTGATCACCGGCGAGGAAAAGATCCAGCCGCCGGGCGCCAGATATTCGGTCTGCACCGTCGAGGCCATGCCCCGCGAGACCGACGCCGCCTTCGTCGCCATCGACGAGGTGCAGCTTGCCGGCGACCTTGAGCGCGGCCACATCTTCACAGACCGCATCCTGCATTTGCGCGGCCGCCAGGAGACGCTGCTGCTGGGTGCGGCCACCATGCACGGCATCCTGCAGCGCCTGCTGAGGGGGGTCTCGGTGGTGACGCGGCCAAGGCTGTCGCATCTTGCCTATGCCGGTTCGAAGAAGCTGACACGCCTGCCGCGGCGCACGGCGATCGTCGCCTTCTCCGCCGACGAGGTCTACGCCATCGCGGAACTCATCCGCCGCCAGCAAGGCGGTGCCGCCGTCGTGCTCGGCGCGCTCTCGCCGCGCACCCGCAACGCCCAGGTGGCACTATTCCAGTCCGGCGATGTCGACTATCTCATTGCCACCGACGCCATCGGCATGGGCCTGAACCTCGATCTCGACCACGTCGCCTTCGCCCAGAACCGCAAGTTCGATGGCTTCCAGTATCGCAACCTGACGGCGGCCGAGCTTGGCCAGATCGCCGGCCGTGCCGGCCGGCATCTGCGCGACGGTACCTTCGGCGTCACCGGTCAGGTCGACCCCCTGGACGAGGAGCTGATCAAGAAGATCGAAGGCCATGATTTCGATCCGGTGAAGGTGCTGCAGTGGCGCACCGCGCATTTCGACTTTGCTAGCCTCGATGCGCTGAAGCGCTCGATTGAAACCAACGCCCCGGTCGAGGGCCTGACGCGGGCATTGCCTGCCGTCGACGCGCAGGCACTCGAGCATCTGTCGCGCGACGAGGACATCCGCGCACTCGCCACCAATGCCAAGCGCGTGGCGCTGCTGTGGGAAGCCTGCGCGCTGCCCGACTACCGCAAGATCGCGCCGGCCCAGCATGCCGACCTCATTGCTTCGATCTACACGGACCTCGCACGCCACGGCCATGTCGACGAGAATTACATGGCCGAGCAGGTGCGCCGCGCCGACACAACGGAGGGCGATATCGACACGCTGTCGCATCGCATTGCCCAGATCCGCACCTGGACATTCGTGTCGAACCGGCCCGGCTGGCTGGCCGATCAGGCACACTGGCAGGAAAAGACGCGCGAAATCGAAGACAGATTGTCGGATGCGCTGCATGAGCGGTTGACGAAACGCTTCGTAGACCGCAGGACTTCCGTCCTCATGCGGCGCCTTAGAGAAAATACCATGCCTGAAGCCGAAATTAGTCCTACCGGAACCGTCCTTGTCGAAGGCCACCATGTCGGCGAGTTGCAAGGGTTCCGCTTCACCGCTGATCAGACCGCCGGCGGCGAAGACGCCAAGGCAGTGCGCACCGCCGCGCAGAAGGCGCTGGCCGCCGAGTTCGAGGCGCGTGCCGAACGCTTCGGCGCCTCGGCCAATGGCGACATCGCGCTTGGCTCGGACGGCACGCTGCGCTGGATCGGCGCGCCAATCGGTACGCTGGTCTCGGGCGAAGACGCGTTGAAGCCGCGCCTGGTGCTGCTGGCCGACGAACAGCTGACCGGCCCGGCGCGCGACAAGGTTGCCGCGCGTGCCGAACGTTTCGTCAATTTCCAGATCGAGTCGCTGCTGAAGCCGCTGGTCGACCTGAAGAATGCCGACCAGATTTCCGGCATCGGCCGTGGCATCGCCTTCCAGCTGGTCGAGAATTTCGGTCTCATCAACCGCCGCGACATCGCCGAGGAGATGAAGTCGCTCGACCAGGAAGGCCGCGCCGCGCTTCGCCGACTTGGCGTGCGCTTCGGCGCCTACCATGTCTTTGTGCCGGCGCTGATCAAGCCGGCGCCTGCGGGGCTGGTGACGCTGCTGTGGGCGCTGAAGAACGACGGCAAGGACAAGCCAGGCTTTGGCGACGTGGTCCATGCGCTCGCCTCTGGCCGCACCTCTGTGGTCATCGATCCTGCCTTCGACAAGACATTCTACAAGCTTGCCGGCTATCGCAATCTCGGCCGCCGCGCCGTGCGCATCGATATTCTGGAACGGCTGGCCGATCTGATCCGTCCGGCGACCAACTGGAAGCCCGGTCTCGGCCAGCGTCCGGATGGCGCCTATGACGGCCAGTCCTTCATGGTGACGCCGCCGATGATGTCGATCCTCGGCGCCACCGCCGACGACATGGAAGAAGTCCTGAAAGGCTTGGGCTACCGCGCCGAGCCGAAGCCAGCCGTCGAGGTCAAGGCGCGGCTCGAAGCACAGGACAATGCCGCGCGCGAAGCGGCGGTGGCAAAGTTTGCGGCGGAAGAGGCTGCACGAGCCGAGCAGGCCAAAGCGGCCGTTTCGGAAACGGCGGCCGAGATCGTCGCGGACGCTGCGGCCGAACCTGCTGTGCCTGCCGTGGAAGAACAGGCGGACGCTCCGGTCGAAGCCGTGCAAGACGAAGCGCCGGTAGCCGAGACTGCTGCCGAAGCCGCTGAACCGGCGCCGGTTGAACCGCAGGCAGAGGCTGAGACTGGCCAGATTGAAGCCGCGGCGGCAGAAGAAGCCGCACCGGCCGAGCTGGTGTTGGATGCCGCGCCCGCGACGGACGCGGTCCCGGACGAACCTACTGCGGTGGCTGAAGCAGCCGTCGGCGAACCCGCTCCGGAAGCCGAAGCGCCAAAACCCATCCTGTTGTGGCGTCAGGGGCGGTTCGAACAGCGCCCGCGCAACCGCGACGACAACCGCAGGAACAATCGCCCGCGCAACGGACAAGCGCGCGGCCGAAGTGATGCGCCTGCGGATGCCGCCGGCGCACCGGCCGCAGCTGCACCCGGAGAACGTCCGGCCCATGAAGGACGGCGCGATGGAGCCGGCAAGCCGCGCTTCGACCGCTCGAAGTTCAAACCCAAGCCGCAGGCCGAAGGCGAGCAGCGGCGTGAGGGCCGGCCGCAAGGCGAGCGTCCCGACCGCCGCGAAGGCCGTCCCGACTGGAAGGGTGGCAGGCCGGATGGCAAGGGTGGTCCGCAAGGCGGCAAGCCCGCCTTCCAGCCGAAGCCGCGCGAGGAGCGCCCGGTGCGCTTCGATCCGGACTCGCCCTTCGCCAAGCTCGCCGCGTTGCGCGACCAGCTGAAGAAGTAGAACCCGGCTCGCTTCGATGGTTGCTGAAGGCCGCCAGCGTATCGACAAATGGCTGTTCTTCTCGCGCGCCGTGAAATCACGCTCGCTGGCGGCAAAGTTGGTCATCGCCGGCCGGGTCCGCATCAATCGCGACAAAGCAGCGCAGGCCTCCGATCAGGTCAAGCCAGGCGACGTGCTGACCATCACGCTTGAGCGGCGCATTTTCATCTGGAAGGTGCTCGGCGCCGGTGCACGACGCGGCCCGGCCGAGGAGGCCCGCACGCTCTACGAGGATATCTCGCCACCGCCCGCACCGAAGGGCGAAGCCCCTCCTGATACAATTCCGGGGCTGCGTGAGGCCGGTAGCGGCCGCCCGACCAAGAAGGAACGCCGCCAGACCGACCGACTGCTCGGCGAAGATTGATGCCTAGCGTACGCAGCGGTTTTGCGACAGCGATACGCCTAAGGCAAGAACTGAGCCCGGCAAACAAGACGTTCTGCGGGACACGACTGACTTCCGCCGGCGCTGCCGTCTGGAATTCCATTCCGGAAACACCGGCACCGCCCGCAATGGCTACCCTTGCAAGCGGTCGATAAAGGCGTTACCTGACGGAAAAAGCCCAACAAAAATGGGACGTCCCGGAGCCGACCGATGACCTATGTCGTGACCGACAATTGCATCAAATGCAAATACATGGACTGCATCGAGGTCTGTCCGGTCGACTGTTTCTACGAAGGCGAGAACATGCTCGTCATCCATCCCGACGAGTGCATCGACTGCGGCGTTTGCGAGCCGGAATGCCCGGCCGACGCAATCAAGCCCGACACCGAGCCGGGCCTCGACAAATGGCTGCAGGTCAACACCGAATACGCCGAGAAATGGCCCAACATCACCGCCAAGAAGGAACCGCCGGCAGACGCCAAATCCTTCGACGGCGAGGCCGGAAAGTTCGAGAAATACTTCTCGGCAGAGCCAGGCGAAGGCGATTGACAACACGGCCGCAAAGGCCGGTATTACCCAAGGTAAGAGGCAGGTCACATTAACCGGCTTGACAGCTGGCGCTGACCCGTGGCCTTCGCGTATGCAGCAAAACCTTGATTCTTCCGACTTTTTGTGTTACATCAGCCAAACATGCCGGTGACACAACGTCGATTTATGGCGCAGACGCCCCAAATCACTGAAAGGTGAAAATCCCATTCCGGACCAGAGCGATCTGGGCCAGGCGGCCGCAATATTGCGTTTGCCGGTCCGGCTTTTCCGATGGGTTCATCTGTTGTGCGGCTAACGATCGGTTTCCCCGATCGCGCGAGTTCGGGCCGGCAGGACGCCGGTACCACAACAAGGAGTTCAGGGCGTAATGGCAACGATCACCCCGCAGAAGAAGTCCACCGCTGCGCGTCACGGTTTCAAGACCGGCGAGTACATCGTCTACCCGGCACATGGCGTCGGCCAGATCGTCTCGATCGACGAGCAGGAAGTTGCTGGACACAAGCTGGAACTGTTCGTCATCGACTTCTCGAAGGACAAGATGCGCCTGAAGGTGCCGGTCGCCAAGGCGACCTCCATCGGCATGCGCAAACTGTCGGAAGAGGATTATGTCGAGCGCGCGCTGAAGGTCGTGCAGGGCCGCGCCCGCGTCAAGCGCACCATGTGGTCGCGCCGCGCCCAGGAATATGATGCGAAGATCAATTCGGGCGACCTGATCTCGATCTCGGAAGTTGTGCGCGACCTCTACCGCGCCGACAACCAGCCGGAGCAGTCCTATTCCGAGCGTCAGCTCTACGAGGCGGCGCTCGACCGCATGGCCCGCGAGATCGCGGCCGTCAACCGCATGTCGGAAACCGAAGCCGTGCGCCTGATCGAGGTCAACCTCAACAAGGGCCCTAAGCGTGGCGCCAAGGCCGACAATGAGGAAGCCGAGCAGGAAGAAGCTGCCTGAGCTTTTTCGCCTTTGAATTCATGAAAAACCCGACCTCGCGCCGGGTTTTTTGCTTTCTGGCGTGACGCTCAACCGAAGGCAGCGCTTACACCTCGCCGCCACCTTCCCTCATGGCCTCCTGCTTCAGCGTCGCAATGAAGCGCTTGGTCCGTTGCTGCTCAGGGTTGTTGAACAGCACCGCGGCCGGCCCCTTCTCGATGATGACGCCAGCGTCCAGGAACACCACTTCCTGGGCGATCTTGGAAGCGAGGCGCAGATCATGTGTCGCCATCACCATGGTCGTGCCTTCGCTGGCGAGCTTGCCGAGCACGTCGACCACCTCTTGCGCCAGTTCCGGGTCGAGCGCCGAGGTCGGCTCGTCGCAAAGCAGCACTTTCGGCGACGGAGCCAGGGCGCGGGCGATCGCCACGCGCTGCTGCTGGCCGCCGGACAGCGTCGCCGGCCAGGCATCGGCCTTGTGTGCCATGCCCACCTTCTCCAGCAAAGCCAGCGCCCGCTCGCGGGCCCTCTCAGGCGGCCATTTCAGCACCGTCACCAGCCCTTCCATGACATTTTCGATCGCGGTGCGATGCGGAAACAGCTGGAAGTTCTGGAACACCATGCCGGTCTGCAGGCGCAGGCGCTGGATATCCCTGGCCGGAACCCTGCCGCCAGGGTGGAATTCGAGCGTCTCGTCGCCGATACGCACCCTGCCCGAGGTCGGGATCTCCAGGAGGTTGATGCAGCGCAGTAGGGTGCTTTTTCCGCCGCCCGAAGGGCCGACAAGCGCCGTGACGTTGCCTTCGGCAATGGTGACCGTCACACCCTTCAGCACGAGATTGTCGCCAAAGCGCTTCTCGATTTTGGTAAGGCCGATCATGAGCGTGCCTCCAGGAAGCCGCCATAGCGATTGAGCCGGGTCTCCAGCCGCGTCTGCAAGGCCGACAGCACCGAACTCAACGCCAGATAGAGGATCGCCGCCTCGACATAGAGGATCAGCGGCTCATAGGTGGTGGCGACGATGCGCTGCGCCGCCTGGAACATCTCCGGCACGGTGATGGCGGCGGCCAGCGAGGTGTCCTTGACCAGCGAGATGAAGGTGTTGGAAAGCGGCGGCACCGCGACCCGGCCGGCCTGCGGCAGGATGGTGCGCCGCATCGCCTGACTCCAGGTCATGCCTATCGAATAGGCGGCTTCCCACTGGCCTTTCGGCACCGAGCCTATTGCCGCGCGGATGATTTCCGACGTGTAGGCGCCGATGTTGAGCGTGAAGCCGATCAACGCCGCCGTGAAGGCGTCGAGCAGGATGCCGACCGACGGCAGGCCGTAGAAGATCAGGAACAGCTGCACCAAAAGTGGCGTGCCGCGGAAGATCCAGACATAGAAGCGCACAAGCGCGACCAGCGGCTTCGGCCCGAACAGCCGGGCAAGTGCTGCACCCAGGCCGACCGTCAAGCCAAGAGCGAAGGACAACAGCGTCAGCGGCACGGTGAAGATCAGCGCCGCCCACAGGAGCGAAGGCAGCGACTCCAGCATCAGTTGCAGCCAGTGCGGCACGTAAGACCCTCCAAATTGGTCGAGGCAGTTGGTCAAGACGCGAATGCGTCAGCCATATCACGACAAAAGCGGCGGGCCGTCAAAGACGGCTCGCCGCTCGATATCTCTCGTGGCCGGAGACCGGCCCACCTCATTAGATTACTTCGAAACGTCCTGGCCGAAATAGGTGTCGGCGATCTTCTTGTAGGTGCCGTCGGCCTTGATGTCGGCCAGCGCCTTGTTGATCGCCGCGACCAGCTCCGGATCGCCCTTGCGCACGATGACGCCGGAATAGTCGGCGTTTTCCTCTTGCGCGGCGATCTTCACATTGGCGTCGGGCTTGTGCTTCTTGAAGTCGAGGAACGACAGGCTGTCATTGATCGTCGCGTCGGCACGGCCTGTCAGAAGCAGCTGGATCGACTGGTCGAAGCCATCGGTGCCGACCAGCTCGGCGCCGTTCGTTTCGGCCAGCTTGCCGAAATTCGAGGTCAGCGACTGCGCAGACTTCTTGCCCTTGAGATCGGCGAAGCTCTTGATGTCGGTGTTGTCACCGCGCACGATCAGCACTGCCTTGGAGGCAATGTAGGGATCGGAGAAGTCGTACTTGGCTTTGCGGGCGTCGGTGATGCCGACTTCGTTGATGACGGCGTCATAGCGATTGGCGTCGAGACCGGCGATCAACCCGTCCCACTTGCCTTCGAGGAACTCGGCCTTGACGCCGAGCTTGTCGGCGATCGCCTTGGCGATTTCGACGTCGAAGCCGACCAGCGCGCCGGAAGTGTCATGATAGGTGAATGGCGCATAGGTGCCTTCCGTGCCGATCTTGATGGCCCCGGCCTGCTTGATCTGGTCGAGATTGGCGCCGGCATGGCCTGCGGTGACAGCCAGAGCCTGCAGCGTTCCGGCGATGATGAGCGACTTGAGCCATTTCATTTTTCTGTGATCCCGTCCTTGGCCGGATATCCGGCATGTTGTGAGCGCTGGAAACTGGCAGATGCAAGGCAAGAAAATAAGGAATGAAATTTCAAAAACAAACCGCTCTTGAAATCGGATACTCAAGATTCTGCTTTTTCGACGAGAGTCGGCGCCATTCCAGACCATCCCGCAAGCCGTCTGGACAGCGCGTCAGGCGCGGCGCCGGCCAGGGAACCATTCCCCTGCATGGCACGTTCTGGCTGTTCTAGGGCACGACGCCGCCATTTCAACCCGGGCGCCAGCCAAGTTTGCAAAGTCATCCGCATCGCCCAGGGAGCGCCTCATGATGGAAGACACGGCAGGACGGATCATGGTCCGCGCGGCAATGAGGGCCCCCTACCTCGAACGTGACGAGGAGCATCGGCTGGCATTGCTCTGGAAAGAGGACAACGACCAGAACGCGCTGCACAGCATCACCGTCGCCCATATGCGGCTGGTCATTTCCATGGCCTCCAAATTCCGCCATTACGGCTTGCCGCTTGGCGATCTGATCCAGGAGGGTCATGTCGGCCTGCTCGAAGCCGCCGCCCGCTTCGAGCCCGAGCGCGAGGTGCGGTTCTCGACCTATGCGACGTGGTGGATCCGCGCCTCGATGCAGGACTACATCCTGCGCAACTGGTCGATCGTGCGCGGTGGCACCAGCTCGGCGCAGAAGGCGCTGTTCTTCAACCTGCGACGCCTGCGCGCGCGGCTGGCGAATGGCGCCGAGCCGCTGTCCAACGCAACGCTCTATCGCGAAGTGTCGGAGGCACTCGGCGTCTCCGAAGCCGATGTGGCGATGATGGATTCGCGGCTGTCGGCACCCGACTCCTCGCTCAACATGCCGATTGCCGACGATGCGGGTTCGACTGAGCGGATGGATTTCCTTGTCTCGGACGATCCCTTGCCCGACGAGATCGTCGGCGACAAAATCGATGTCGCGCGCCGCTCGCTCTGGCTGAGGGAAGCGCTTCGCGCGCTCAACGCGCGTGAGCTGAGGATCATCGAAGAACGCCGGCTGAACGACGAGGGCGCGACACTCGAAGCGCTCGGCGAGACGCTCGGCATTTCCAAGGAACGTGTCCGCCAGATCGAGGCGCGCGCCATGGAAAAGCTCAAGGTGGCGTTGGTGAAGCAGAACCCGGAGTTCATGGCGACGGCCGCCTGATCTCCTGACGCCCCCGATCTGCTGAAGCAAGGACGACGGTGTCAGACATCCGGCAACTCGCGACGAGCTTATTTGTCGGTGACGATCTTGACCTTGTCGCCGGCCGAAACCGCGGCGCCCGGCGACAGCGCATTGAGCACGCGGAACAAATCGAGCTTGCGGTCGACGCCAACCATCTGCGCCGAGAGCGAACCCATCGTCTGCCCTGGCTGGACAGTGACGACGCGGATATGCAGCGGCTTCAGCGCCGCCTTTTCGGCAGCGCTGAGGATTCGGAACGAGCCGCTGACCGAACGCGCCACGGTGTCCAGCGAGGTGCTGGCCGAAGGGGCAGCGGTCAGCAGCCGGTAGACCTGGCCACCGGCGCGGATCACGGCGATGTCGAACTGCCAGCCTTCGGCGCCGGCGTGCGCTGTCGCCGCCTCGTTGCCGTTGATGGTTTCCTGCTTGACGGTGCTGTCGTCGAGACCGGCCACCCAACCACTGCGGATATAGTCGGTGAGCGCGCGGTTCTTGTCGATCGAGACGCCGTCGAAGCGGATGGCCATGTCACCGGGACCGGTTGCCGTCACTGCCGCCGCCGAATTGTCGATGATGAAGCCCTGCGGCACCGAGAAGGACACGCCGAGGCCCGGATGCAGGAAGGTTTCGCCGCGCACATAGCCTTCCTCGGGCGTGTCGCCATAGAGTAGACCGTCTATGCCGGCGAGAAAGGAATCGCGGTCGCGCGTGCCGAAGCCGGGCGCGCCGAACTGGCGGGCATGGCGCTGCGCCAGATCGATGCGCTGCGGCGTGTTGGGGTGCGTGGCCAGGAAGTCGAGGCTGGCATCGGTGGCGCCGCTGATCGAACGGAAATCGGTGTAGGCCGACATCGACTGCAGAAAGCGGCCGGCGGCGAAAGGATCGTAGCCGGCTTCACCGATCGACTTGATGCCGATGGCGTCGGCTTCCAGCTCCTGGTTGCGCGAGAATTGTGCCAGCCTCAGCTTGCCGCGGATCAGCGCTGCTTTGGCGGTCGGGCTGTCGCCGAGCACATCGGAAACCACCTTGGTCGCCAGGCCTTCTTCGGCCTCGAGCTGCTGGCGCTGCAGGCCGTGATTGGCGGTGACGTGGCCCATCTCATGCGCGATGACCGCGGCAAGCTCTGCCGAATCATTGGCCAGCGCCAACAGGCCGCGCGTGATGTAGAGATAGCCGCCCGGCAGCGCGAAGGCGTTGACGTTGGGCGAATTCAGGATGGTGATGCGATAGGTCTGCGTCGGGTTGGCCGAGACCACGGTCAGATTGCCGACCACCTTGGCGACCATGCGCTCGAGCTTCGGGTCGGAATATTCGCCGCCATAGGTCGCCAGGATGCGCGGATGCTGCGCCTTGGCCAATTCTGCGAGCTTGTTGTTGGCGCCGACATTGTCGACCGTGATCGGCTTGTCGGAAGGCTGGAAGCCGGACTCCTGGACCTCCGGCGGCGTGAACATCTGGCAGCTCGCCAGCGCCACGGCAAAGCCGGCCAGCGCAAGAAAGCGCGCCAGCGGCTTCATTCCTAATGTGTTAGCGCCGATCGCCAGAACGGCTTCCTTTCGGGTCCCGGCGCATGATCACGAAAATCGGGGGCGATCTTCGGAATGTGTCATGCGCCATATCTCAAACTGCTGCAGTATCCGTTGCACGTCCCCCAGGGGCGGGCGGCGGATACTGCAGGCAAATCACGTCCTGTGCCGGACCAGTAGGGCGGACCTAGCCACACTCCTCCAGTCATGGCAAGCAAGCGCCACATCGCCCGGAACCGGTTTGACCGTAAATTATGTCCGCTTCCGGGCAACATCTCGTGATACGGCACCCCCGGCACCTGCGCCGATATAGCGCCGGAACGCTTCCGGGCCAGCCCCGGCAAAGAAATCATCCGCCTTGCCGGTTGCGGCAACCAACCCATTGTCCAGAAACACCATGTGCTCGCCGATACGGCGGGCGTCTTCGGGCTGGTGGGTGACGAACAGTATCGTCATGCCCCGCTCGGCATGAACGGCGGCGACCAGCTCCAGCATGTCGTCACGCAGCGCCGGACCGAGCGAGGCGAAGGGTTCGTCGAGCAGCAGCACCGGCCGGTCGCGCACCAGCACCCGGGCCAGGGCGACGCGCTGGCGTTCCCCGCCGGAGAGTTCGCGCGGCAGGCGTCGTTCCTTGCCGGCAAGACCGGTACGCGCGAGCGCCCCGGCGATCGCGGCGCGGTCCGCTTCTGTCAGCCGCAAGGATGGCGAGCGGCCGAGCCCGACATTCTGCTCGACGGAAAGATGGGCAAAGAGATTGTTTTCCTGGAACACCATCGACACCGGCCGAGCTGAAGGCGGCTCGGCGCTGACATCGGCCCCGCCGATCAGCACGCGGCCCGATTGTGGAGTCTCGAAGCCGGCGACCAGATTGAGCAGCGTCGACTTGCCAGAACCGCTCGGCCCCATGATGGCGTTGATCTTTGCCGTGGCGAAATCGACGTCGAAGACAAGCGGCGCTTCGCCATAGCTGCCATGACTACCATAACTGAACGACACCTTGTCCAGCCGCACCGGTGCGCCCTTTTCAAGCCCGCTGGCCACCCCCTCAGGCATCCCGGACCTTCTCCTTTCCCAGCCAGTGCGCCGCCACGATCAACGCGAGGCAGACGAGGCCGAGCAGCAATGCCAGGCCGGCGGCGTCCTCGGTGCGGTAGCTGCCCATCCGCGCCAGGAGAAGGTAGGGCAATGTCTGCACGGAATCACTGCCGAACAAGGCAATGACGCCGAGATCGCCGAGCGATAGCGCCATGGCGAAGGCGAAGGCCGTGGCGAGCGGCCGCCGCAGCGGCGGCCAGTCGACCAGCGTGAGCCGGTTCCAGCCGGCAATGCCGAGCTGTGCACAGAGCCGTTCGTGGCGCTCGCTGGCCGCATCATAGGCGGGACGGACGGCGCGCAGGGCGAACGGCATTGCCATCACCGCATTGACGGTGACGACCATGACCGGGGCAATGGCGAAGACATCGCCGACATGGCGCAGCAACAGGAACCAGCCGGCGCCGACGACGATCGGCGGCACGACCAGGACAAAGCCGGCGCCGGTATCGGTGGCGTGTTCGAGCACTGTCTTGCGGCCAGCCCGGCGGTTCAGCGCCAGGGCCCGCCGCGCCATGGTCAGCGCCAGCGATAGCGTCACCGAAAGCAGCGCCGACAGGAAGGCGAGCATCACGCTGGTCAGCGTCGCCTGCCGGACAGTGGCCTCGCCAGCCAGCCGGCCGAGATCGGCGCCGAGCCCGGCCATCACCGTCGCCGCCATCGGCGCGACAACGAACAGCAACGCCAGCACGATCAGTAGGGTGTTCAGCCAGGTCTCGCTTCTGTTGACTGAGAGATAGCGGCGTTGCGCGACCGGCAGGTTGGTGTCGCCGACCACATTGGCGCCCAGCCGCGTCAGCGCCAGCACCACGATAAAGGTCAAGGCGATCTGCAGCAGCGTCAGCGTCACCGCGCGTGCGGGATCGAAATCGAAACGAAGCGCCTGGTAGATGCCGACCTCCAGCGTCGTCGCGGCCGGCCCGCCGCCCAGTATCAGCACGATCGTGAAGGATGTGATGCAGAGCATGAACACCAGCCCGGCGACTCCTGGCATGGCGGCACGCAGCGTCGGCCATTCGATCAGCCGGAACGCCGGCCGCGCCGACATGCCAAGCTGGCTCGCCAGCCGCCATTGGTCGGCTGGAATCGTTTGCAGCGCCTCGAGGAACAGCCGCGTCGCCAACGGCAGATTGAAGAAGACATGGGCGACGAGAATGCCGGACAGGCCATAGATCCCCGGCCAGCTTCCACCGCCGATCACGGCGAGCACGCCGGCGAAATAGCCGGCGCGGCCATAAAGCGCCAGGATGCCGAGGGCCGCGACGATGGCCGGCAGCGCCAATGGTACGGCGAAGAGCTGCAGGATGAAGGCGCGGCCAAAGAAGCGTGGATGCCGCGACAGAGCGCGCGCCACGAACAGCGCCGGCACGACGGAAAGCAGCGTCGACAGCGCCGCTTGCCAGAGCGTGAAGCGAATGACGCGCAACAGATAGGGATCGAAGGCTGCCCAAGCGCCCGAGAAATCATGGGTGCCCTCGAAAAGCAGGCCAGCAAACGCGCCGCCGATCAGCAGCGCGATTGCGGCGAGCGCGACAATGCCGGCGCTGACGCGGGAATCCGTGGAATACGCCGGCGTCATCGCGCTGCCTACTTGCTCATCACCGCCAGCCACTCATCCACCCAGGCCTTGCGGTTGGCGGCGACCTCTTGCGGGCTGAACTGCAAGGTCTTGGTTGGCTTGACCAATTTGTCAAAGGCCGGGTTGAGCGGCTTGTCGGTCTTGCCTGCCGGGAACATCCAGTTGGTCTCGGGGATGGCATCCTGGAATTTCGGTCCGGTCATGAAGGCCATGAACTTTGCCGCCAGCGGATTCTTGGCCCCTGTCGTGGTGATGCCCGCCACCTCGATCTGCAGATACTCGCCCTCCTCGAAGGAGGCCGCCTGATAGCGCTCGGTGTTCTCGGCGACCATGTGGTAGGCCGGCGACGTCGTGTAGGACAACACCATCGGCGCCTCGCCCTTCGTGAACAGGCCATAGGCCTCGCTCCAGCCCGGCGTCACCGTCAGCACCTTCGGCTTGAGCTTGGCCCAGGCCTCCGGCGCCTTGTCGCCATAGACCGACTTGACCCACAGAAGCAGGCCGAGGCCGGGCGTCGAGGTGCGCGGATCCTGGATGACGATCTTGTCGTCGGCACTGCCTTCGACCAAGTCCTTCAGGCTCTTCGGCGGCGTCTTCAGCTTCTCGGTGTCGTAAACGACAGCGAAATAGCCGTAATCAAAGGGGACAAAAGTGTCGTCGCTCCAACCGCCCGGCACATTGACGTCAGTCACCGCGCCATGCGGTGCGAACAGGCCTGACGCCTTGGCATCGGCGGTAAGATTGGTGTCGAGGCCAAGCACGATATCGGCCTTGGTCGACGCGCCTTCGAGCTTGACGCGGTTGAGCAGCGCGACGCCATCGGCGACCGAGACGAATTCGACATCGCAGCCGCATTCGGCCTCGAATTCCTTCTTCACCACGGGACCCGGACCCCAGTCGGCGGTGAAACTCTCATAGGTGTAGACGGTGAGCTTGTCCTTGGCCAAGGCCGGTCCGGACAGGACCACGGTCATTGCTGAGACAAGAGAATATAAAAGCGTGCGCATCGGCGCCTCCTTCGTTCGAATTGAAAGGAATTGAGGCGTCGGACTGTCCGAAACGTCTAATCCCTCCGCCGGTACAAACCGGATCAGGTTCAGCGGGTTGGCGAGATTGCCTCTCAGCCGGTCCGCGAAGATCGCGTCCGGCACCCCGTTAGAGCGTTTCGACACATAGGCCGGGCCGATCCCCCACGCAAGTGGGAGTTTGCCGCCTTCCGTTTCCCGTGCCGGGCTGGTAAGGGCCACACGATATGAGCACATTCACCATCCTGCTTGGCGGCGATCTCATCCGCACGCCACGGCTCGACCGCCAGGTCGAAGGCTCCCGCGTCATCGCCGCCGACGCCGGCATCGGCCATGCGCGGCTGCTGGGTCTCGTGCCGGAGCTGTGGGTGGGTGATTTCGATTCGGTGCCGGCCAACCTGCCTGACGATCTCGCTTCCGTGGCGCGCCGGACCTTCCCGGCGGAAAAGGACCAGACCGATGGCGAACTGGCCATCGCCGCCGCACTGGAGCGCGGTGCGACCAGCCTGGTGCTCGCCGGCGCCTTCGGCGGCAAGCGCGCCGATCACGCTTTCCTGCATCTGGCGCTAGCCCTGCGGCTGGCCGAGGCCGGAACTGATGTGCTTTTGACCAGCGGCGCCCAGGAAGGCGTTCCCCTGCCGCACGGAACGGCTGGCTTCGACTATGCCGACGGCACGCTGTTTTCGGTACTCGGCTTTTCCGAGCTTGCCGGCCTGACCGTCACCGGCGCCAAATGGCCGCTGAACAACGTCAAAGTGGCGTTCGGTTCGTCGCTGACCATCTCCAACGAGGTCAAGGGCCACCTCGAAATCGCGCTGGATCATGGCCGCGCGATGCTGCTCGCTCATCCCTATCCCTTACCTGAAAGCTGACATGGCCCCGCCCCTTCTCAACCTCGACGGGATAAAGCTGACGTTTGGCGGCACGCCGCTGCTCGATGGCGCCGCCTTGACCGCTTCGGCCGGCGACAAGATCGCCCTGGTCGGCCGCAACGGGTCCGGCAAGTCGACGCTGCTGAAGATCGCCGCTGGCCTGATCGAGCCGCAGGACGGCGAGGTGTTCCGCCAGCCTTCGGCAACCGTTCGATACCTGCCGCAGATGCCCGACATGGAGGGTTTTGCGACCGTTCGCGCGTATGTCGAGGCCGGACTTGGCCCCGCCGACGATCCCTACCGCGCCAGCTATCTGATGGAGCATCTCGGCCTGTCGGGCGAGGAGCGGCCGAACGATCTTTCGGGCGGCGAAGCGAGGCGCGCCGCCCTTGCCCGCGTCATGGCGCCGGAGCCGGACATCCTGCTGCTTGATGAGCCGACCAATCATCTCGATCTGTCGGTGATCGAATGGCTGGAAGAGGAGCTCATCCGCACCTCCTCGGCACTGATCGTCATCTCGCACGACCGCCGCTTTCTCGAGCGCGTGTCGCGCGCCACCGTCTGGCTCGATCGCGGCCAGACCCGCAGGCTGGACAAGGGTTTTGGCCATTTCGAGGAATGGCGCGACCTCGTGCTGGAAGAAGAAGAGCGCGAGCAGCACAAGCTCGGCCGCCAGATCGTGCGTGAGGAGCACTGGCTGCGCTACGGGGTGACGGCGCGGCGCAAGCGCAACATGCGCCGGCTCGGCGAACTGCAGACCATGCGCCAGCGTTTTCGCGGCCATCGCGGCGCCGAAGGGTCGGCCACCATGGTGGCGAGCGACGCTACCGAATCCGGCAAGCTGGTGATCGAGGCCAAGAACATCGAGAAGAGCTTTGGCGATCTCACCGTGGTCAAGGGGTTTTCAACCCGCATCCAGCGCGGCGACCGCGTCGGCCTGGTCGGGCCGAACGGCGCCGGCAAGACGACGCTGTTGAAGATGCTGACCGGCGAGATGAAGCCTGACGCCGGCTCGATACGGCTCGGCACCAATCTGGAGATCGCCACGCTCGACCAGAAGCGCGAGGCGGTCGACCCGCAAGAGACGCTGGCGCAGTATCTCACCGACGGTCGCGGCGAAAACCTCGTCATCAATGGTGAGCAGCGCCACGTCGTCTCCTACATGAAGGATTTCCTGTTCAAGCCGGAGCAGGCGCGCACCCCGGTGCGCGAGTTGTCCGGCGGCGAGCGGGCACGCCTCCTGCTGGCGCGCGTGCTGGCGCGGCCGGCAAACCTTCTGGTGCTCGATGAGCCGACCAACGATCTCGACATGGAGACGCTGGAACTGCTGCAGGAACTGGTCGCCGGGTTTGCCGGAACGGTCATCCTGGTCAGCCACGACCGTGATTTCCTCGACCGCACCGTGACCAGCCTGATCGCGCCGGACGGTGACGGCCGCTGGATCGAATATGCCGGCGGTTACTCCGACATGCTGGCGCAGCGCGGCGGCACCCGGCTCGACGACCGCAGGGCGCGCGCGAAGGCCGAAAACGGCGATGCGCCAATGACGACCAAAAGTGAAGCTGCTGCGCCAAAGGGGCCGGCGAAGAAACTGTCGTTCAAGCAGAAATTCGCGCTGGAATCCCTGCCCAAGAAAATCGAAGCTGTGATGGCTTCGATCTCACGGTTGGAGAACAACATCGCCGATCCGGCCTATTACGAGCGCGACCCGGCCTCCTTCCAGAAAACCATCGCCGCCCTCGACAAGGAGCGCGCCACGCTGGCCGCGCTTGAAGAAGAGTGGCTGGAGCTGGAGATGCTGCGGGAGGAAATGGAGAGGTGAAGGATTGCGTGCGGGCTTTTATGCGCCTACATTATGCGCATAAAAGGAGGCGGTCTCTATGCTTCAATCGACGCCAAAACCTCAGCGAAAGTCCGTTAACACATCCATTGATTCTCAGCTGATCAAAGACGCCAAGGCGTTGGGCATCAACATCTCCCGCGCCGCAGAGGCAGGTATCGCAAAAGCGATTGCGGCGGAAAAGACGCGTCGTTGGCAAGAAGAAAACAAGGAAGCTATTCAAAGCTCCAATGAGTATGTCAGGCGCAACGGGCTGCCATTGGCCAAACACCGGCTGTTTTGATGGCACTCTACGATCTCTATCGGAATGCCGAAGGTAGCGGTTATCTTCTCGATGTTCAGTCCGACCTTCTTGAGGGACTGACCACGAGGGTCGTCATTCCGTTGATGCCGCCCGACATAGCCCCGGTTCCGGGCCGCCGTCTAAACCCGACCTTCGCAATCGACGGCAGGAATCATGTGATGGTCACACAATTCATGTCAGCCTTGATGGCCTCAGAATTGCCTGATGCCGAGGGAAATCTCTCCAGACACCACGACGACATCGTCGCCGCGCTCGACATGTTGTTCCAAGGCTTCTAAACCAAAGGGGCTCCGGGCCGGCGCCCTTCTCAGCCCGCCGTTTTCGCCTGCCAGGCCTTGATCGCCTCGTCGAACACCTTCTCGCCGGGAATGCCCTTTTCCATGGTCAGCAATGCCCGCCGTCCGGTCTTGTAGACGACCGGCACGTCGATCCAGTCCTGGCCGCGAAGCAAGGTCATGTTGGCGTCTTCGTCGGCCTTGGTGTCGTTGAGCGCGACGAGGAAGAAACCGTCGGCGATCTTGGCCGGAATCCCGATCAGCGGGCTGCCGGCATCCTGTTCCGAACTTTTCATGGCGACGCGCAGGATGTTGTCGACACCGCCGCCCTCAAAACCGTCGGGCGTCAGAAAGATCATCTCAATGATATGGCTGGCCGGCAGTGTCTGGTCGGTGTTGCGGCGGATGGTCATGCGCAACTGGATATCCTTGCCGGGAATGGTGGCTTCGGCGCGGATCGCCGGCTCCGGCGGCAGGTCGCCTCCGGGCGATTCCTGAACCAGCGACCAGACGATATTGCCCGGCTCCGCCGAACCCTGGGCGGTGCTGGTGCGCTCTTCATAGAAGATCGCCTTCTGGCCGACCGGCAGCGCGGTTTCCGCGGGCGCGGCCGCCGGTGCGGGCGGCGCAGCACCTGCTGGTGCGGGCGGAGTGGCGGCAGCATTGACCGGCGCTGCCGGGGCAGCTCCATTGGCAGGCGGTGTTGCGGGGGCGGCACCTGTCGCCGGAGGCGTAGTCGCGGCAGGCGTGCCGGCGGCCGGTGCGGAAATCGCCGGCGCGTTCGTCGCCGAGGGCGGCGTGGTCAGCGCGGCGACCGATTCGCCTTCACCGATACCGCTTTGGCCACCGGCCGGGCCGGGGTCGACTTCACTGCCCTGCGGCGTCAGCCGCTGGGTGAATTTCGTGCTTTCGGCTTCCGTGCCGCCAGCCGCGGGCGCCGGCGGCGTTGCCCCCGCATCGGTTGCCGGCTTGGCCGGCGCCGGCTTCACGGGCTCGGTCTTCGCGACCTTGGTGCCGTCAAGCCCCAGCATCTTGCCGAAGGCGTCCTTGTTCAGCCAGATGCCGTAGCCGCCGCCGGCAACGACCAGCAGCGCAACCACGGCGGCGATCAGCCCACCATAGCTGCGCTTGCGCTCCGCGGGACGTAGCCGCTGGAAGGTGTCGGACACCGGCTCTTCGTTGCTGGAAAAGATATCGGCCCCGTCGTCCGCCTCGTCGGCGTCCATACCTGCAGCGTCCATGCCTGCAAGAGGCGCGTCGGCGCGAGCCGGCTGGGAAGGTGCGGCTGCAGGCTTCCAGCTTGGCTCGACCTTGGCGGCAGGTGGAGGTGCCGGTCGATAAGGTTCAGGCTTGGCCGCGGGCGGTGCCGGCAAGGCGGGTTCCGCCTTCGCCGGTTGCCGTGTATGGCTCGGCTGGTTCTTGTTGCGATCGATCGAGGAAAAGATGTGTTCCAGTTCCGCGAGCGGGTCGGTCTCCGGCACGCTCTTGGCATAGTCCCGCTCGACACTCGCGATGGCGTCTTCCAGACCGCGTTTCTGCTTGGCGACATCCTCCGGCGAAAGCGGCGGATCGCGCTGGGCAATCTTCGCTGCGATCGTAGAGCGGGCCTTGTCATAGACCTTCGCCCGCATCTCTGGCGACTGATCGCCGAGACCGTCTATCGCCTTTTTCAGAACAAAAACGAAATCTGCCATGCTTCAGTCGACCTGTATTTTGTTTCCGCGCCGGCCCCCGCAAATCGGCCGCGATGCCCGGAAAGGCTGAGAAACTAGTCTTGAAACGGATCGGTCACAAGTATCGTGTCGTCGCGTTCCGGGCTGGTGGAAAGGAGCGCGACCGGGGCGCCGATGAGCTCCTCGATGCAGCGGACATATTTGACGGCCTGGGCCGGCAGATCGTTCCAGCTGCGCGCGCCGGCGGTGGTGCCTTTCCAGCCCTCGAGCGTCTCGTAGACCGGCTCGACACGCGCCTGTGCGCCCTGGCTGGCCGGCAGATAATCGATCATCTCGCCGTCGAGCCGGTAGCCGGTGCAGACCTTGATCTCGTCCAGCCCGTCGAGCACGTCGAGCTTGGTCAGCGCGATGCCCTTGATGCCGTTGACAGCAACAGCCTGGCGCACCAGCACCGCGTCGAACCAGCCGCAGCGGCGCTTGCGGCCGGTGACGACGCCGAATTCATGGCCGCGCGTGCCGAGGAATTCGCCGATCTCGTTCTTCTGCTCGGTCGGGAACGGACCTTCGCCGACGCGCGTCGTATAGGCCTTGGTGATGCCGAGCACATAATTGATGGCGCCTGGGCCGACGCCGGAGCCGGCGGCCGCCTGGCCGGCAACCGTATTCGACGAAGTAACGAACGGATAGGTGCCGTGGTCGATATCGAGCAGCGTGCCTTGCGCGCCCTCGAATAGGATGCGCTCGCCAGCCCGGCGCTTGTCGTCGAGGATTTTCCAGACCCGGTCCATATAGGGCAGGATCTCGTGCGCAACCGAAGTCAGCTCATGCATGATCGCATCATGCGTGACTTCCGCATGGCCAAGCCCGCGACGCAGCGCATTGTGGTGCGTCAGCAGCCTGTCGACCTTCAAGGGCAGCGTTTCCAAATCCGCCAAATCCATCACCCTGACCGCGCGCCGGCCCACCTTGTCCTCGTAGGCGGGGCCGATGCCACGACGGGTCGTGCCAATCTTCGTTCCGGAATTGGAGGCGGCGTCCTCGCGGAATCCGTCCAGTTCCCGATGCAGGGACAGGATAAGCGCTGTGTTTTCGGCTATTTTCAGGCGATCCGGCGTTACTTCGACACCTTGTGCCTTGAGCTTCGCCACTTCGGCAACGAAAGCGTGCGGGTCGAAAACCACGCCGTTGCCGATGATGGACAGCTTGCCCTGGCGCACGACGCCCGACGGAAGCAACGACAATTTGTAGACCTTGCCGTCGACGACCAGCGTGTGGCCGGCATTGTGGCCGCCCTGGAAACGCACCACGACATCGGCGCGCTCCGACAGCCAGTCGACGATCTTGCCCTTGCCTTCGTCGCCCCACTGCGAGCCGACGACCACCACATTGGCCATGTTTGTTTTCCCTTGAGACGCCGCGTGGCGGCTGGAAGACTGTTCAAAACGACAGGCCTCTATAACGTCAAGACCTCGCGAGCGCGACCTTTCTTTGCCGCCGAAAATGCCCTGAGGCACAACAATTTTCGGCTTTGACATCATTTACTTGGATGCACGGGGGCAATAGGCCGACAAACACCGCGGCTTGTCCTCAAAGCGCGTCATGACGTGCTTTGAGTTTTTTTGTTTCAATGCATGTCGTTGTCCCAAAACCGCTGCCCACTTTTGGGCGACATGCAATAGTGGCCGGAATCCCGCGATGCATCGAAGCGCTTACATATTCCTGCTGCTCACCACCTTGCTGTGGGGTGGCAACTCGGTGGCCGGCAAGCTGGCGGTCGATCACGTCTCGCCGATGACGCTCGTCTTCCTGCGCTGGGTGCTGGCCGTGGCGATCATGCTGCCGATAGGCTTGAAGACAATACGCAAGGACTGGCCGGTGGTGCGCAAGCACTGGCTCGTGCTGGCAGCGCTGGGCGCCAGCGGCTTCGCCTTGTTCAACACCATCTTCTACACGGCGCTCAACTACACCACAGCGATCAACGTCTCGATCGAACAGGCGGCGATGCCGATCCTGATCATGACAGCCAATTTCGTCTTCTTCCGCCTGCGTGTGAACTGGGCGCAAATTGTCGGTGTCGTGCTGACCATCGCCGGCGTGATCCTCACCGCCTGCCACGGCGACCCGCGCCGGCTGTTGACGCTGGAGCTCAATTTCGGCGACGCCATCATGCTGGTCGCCGTGTTTCTCTACAGTGGCTATTCGGTCGGACTGCGGCTGAAGCCGGTGATGCATTGGCAGAGCCTGATGCTGGCCCTGTCGGTTGCCGCCCTCGTCACCTCGCTGCCGTTCTTCCTGTGGGAGGTCGCCGCCGGCAGGGTCATCGTGCCTGACGCGCGCGGCTGGGCCGTCATCGTCTATACCGCGATCGGCGCCTCGGTCATCTCGCAGATCTTCTACATCAGGGGCAACGAACTGATCGGCGCCAACCGCGCCGGCCTGTTCATCAATCTGGTGCCGATCTTCGGCACGCTGCTGTCAGTGCTGATCGTCGGCGAGACGTTCCAGCTCTATCAGGCACTGGCTTTGGTGCTCGTGCTGGGCGGCATCGGGCTTGCCGAATACAGCGGGCGCAAGATGGCGATTCAGCGATCCGCCAGGACACGCTGAACGAAAAAAGGCGCGGCCCGGTCCGCGCCTTTGGATCTTTCACAGCAGTCCGGCATCACATCGCGTTGACGTCGAACTGCAGCCGCTTGGCCGAGTCGATCGACTTGTGCGCCTTGATCTTTTCCAGAACCGAATCAGGGAACGGCGCGTCGAGATAAAGCAGCGCGATGGCATCGCCGCCGGGCCGGTTGCGGCCGAGCTGGAAGTTGGCGATGTTGACGCCGTTCTCGCCGCACACGGTGCCGAGCAGGCCGATGATACCCGGCGCGTCGGCATTGGTCGTGTAGAGCATGTGCTGGCCGACCTCGGCATCGAGATTGATGCCCTTGATCTGGATGAAACGCGGCTTGCCGTCGGAGAAGCAGGTGCCGGCGATCGAGCGCGTCCTGTGCTCGGTCGTCACCGTCAGCTTGATGTAGCCGTCGAACACGCCCGATTTGTCGCGCTTGACCTCGGCGACGATGATGCCGCGCTCCTTCACCATGATCGGCGCCGACACCATGTTGACGTCGGAGACCTGCGGCCGGATCAGCCCGGCAAGCGCCGCACTGATCAGCGCGCGCGTGTTCATTGTCGCCGTCGAGCCGTCGAACAGGATCTCGACCTCCTTGATCGGATCCTCGGTGACCTGGCCGACAAAGGCGCCGAGCACTTCGGCGAGCTTGACGAAGGGCTTCAGCCGCGGTGCTTCCTCGGCTGTAATCGACGGCATGTTGATGGCGTTGGAGACGGCGCCCTTGATCAGATAATCGGCCATCTGCTCGGCAACCTGCAGCGCGACATTCTCTTGCGCTTCCGCTGTCGAGGCACCGAGATGCGGCGTCGCCACCACGTTCTCCATGCCGAACAGCTCATTGTTCTCGGCCGGTTCGACCTCGAACACGTCGATACCGGCTCCGGCCACCTTGCCGCTCTTCAGCGCCGCGACTAGGTCGGCCTCGACGATCAGCCCGCCGCGGGCGCAGTTGATGATGCGCACGCCTTTCTTCATCTTGGCGATCGCCGCCGCATCGATGATGTTGCGCGTCTTGTCGGTCAGCGGCGTGTGCAGCGTGATGAAGTCGGCGCGGGCGAAAAGCTCATCCAGCTCGACCTTGTCGACACCGAGTTCCTCGGCACGCTTGTCCGACAGGAATGGGTCGAAGGCGATGACATGCATCTTCAGCCCGACGCCGCGCGTCGCGACGATCGAGCCGATGTTGCCGCAGCCGATGACGCCCAGCGTCTTGCCGGTGATCTCGACGCCCATGAAGCGGTTCTTCTCCCATTTGCCGGCGTGGGTAGAAGCGTTGGCTTCCGGGATCTGGCGGGCAAGCGCGAAGATCATCGCCACCGCATGTTCGGCCGTCGTGATCGAATTGCCGAAGGGCGTGTTCATCACGATGATGCCCTTGCGGCTCGCCGCCGGGATATCGACATTGTCGACGCCGATGCCGGCGCGGCCGATAACCCTGAGTTTGGTGGCGGCGTTGATCAGCTTTTCGGTGACCTTGGTCGCCGAGCGGATGGCGAGGCCATCATACTGGCCGATCACTTCGAGCAGCTTTTCCTTGTCCTTGCCGAGATCGGGCAGATAGTCGACCTCAACGCCACGATCCTTGAATATCTGCACGGCGGTGGGAGAAAGTTTGTCTGAGACGAGAACGCGGGGCGCCATGGCGGCCTCCTTGAAATGGATTTGATGGGAATGGGCGGCCCGAAGGCCGCCACCGAAAGATGTCAGGCTGCCGCTTTGAGCGACGCCTTCTGTGCGGCGAAGGCCCAGTCGAGCCAGGGCAGCAGCGCTTCGAGATCCGATGTCTCGACCGTCGCGCCACACCAGATGCGCAGGCCGGGCGGTGCATCGCGATAGGCGCCGATATCATAGGCGACACCTTCCTTGTCGAGCACCGACACCAGTCCCTTGGCGAAAGCCGCCTGCCCGTCGGCGTCGAGCGCGGACACATCCGGGTCGGTGAAGTGCAGGCAGACCGAGGTGTTCGACCGCGTCGCCGGCAGGGTGGCGAGATGACCGAGCCATGAGGACTTGCCGACAAAGCGATCGAGGACGGCCGCATTGGCATCCGCCCTGGCGATCAGCGCATCGAGGCCACCGATCGACTTCGCCCAGTTGAGCGCATCGAGATAGTCCTCGACGCACAGCATCGAGGGCGTGTTGATGGTTTCGCCCTTGAAGATGCCCTCGATCAGCTTGCCGCCCGAGGTCAGTCGGAAGATTTTCGGGAGCGGCCACGAAGGCTTGTAGGTCTCCAGCCGCTCGACGGCACGAGGCGACAGGATGAGCATGCCGTGTGCGCCCTCGCCGCCCAGCACCTTCTGCCAGGAGAAGGTGACGACATCGAGTTTTTCGAAATCGAGCCTCTGTGCGAAGGCGGCCGAAGTCGCGTCGCAGATGGTCAGGCCCTTGCGGTCCGCGGGAATGAAATCGCCGTTCGGCACACGCACGCCGGACGTGGTGCCGTTCCAGGTGAAGACCACATCGCGGTCAAAATCGATCTTTGTGAGGTCCGGCAGTTCGCCATAGCCGGCTTCGATCTTGCGCACGTCGGCGAGCTTCAGTTGCTTGACCACGTCGGTGACCCAGCCGGAGCCAAAGCTCTCCCAGGCGACCATGTCGACGCCGCGCTCGCCGAGCAGCGACCACAGCGCCATCTCGACAGCGCCGGTGTCCGATGCCGGCACGATGCCGATGCGGTAACCCGCCGGGACCTGGAGAATTTCCCGCGTCAGCTCGATCGCCTGTTCGAGCTTGGCCTTGCCGATCTTGCCGCGGTGGGAACGGCCGAGCGCAGCAGCTTTCAGCGCCTCGACCGACCAGCCGGGACGTTTTGCGCACGGACCTGAGGAAAAATTGGGGTTTACCGGACGGAGTCCGGGCTTCGTATGCGTCGTCATCGTGGTCTATCCTTCCAGATAGTGGCCCCTCGTTGGGGAGGGGTGGCCCACTCCGGGAAATACAGAAACGGCCGGAAAAGCGCAATAGGGAAATGGATTTGTCAGCGACATCGCGGCCGGAACGAGTGGGCACACCGCCAGGATATGTCCGCAAGGGAGAGGCGAAAAGAAGGGGATTTCCCCGAAAAACGCGACAGCCCGAATGCAAAGTGCCCGCCACCTTTCGGCAACGAGCACTTTGTTGGAAGAGCGTTTGCGGCGAATCTAGAACCTTACGATGATCCCCGCAGTGCCCTTCAGCGCATGGCTGCCTTCGAAGCTGGACGAGGCCAGCGCCTCGCCAAACAGGGTATATTTGCCGCCGGCCCATTTGTAGGTGCCACCCAGGCCGAGTTCGCCGCC
Organism: Mesorhizobium loti; assembly: GCF_003148495.1. GTDB lineage: Bacteria > Pseudomonadota > Alphaproteobacteria > Rhizobiales > Rhizobiaceae > Mesorhizobium > Mesorhizobium loti. The sequence goes on along the minus strand of NZ_QGGH01000003.1, from coordinate 509,571 downwards.
GAAGCGCTGTGGCTCGAACGAAAGGTCGACCCCTGAGACGGCGACCGAAGTGCCGTTGAGGAACTCGTAGGTCAGGTTGGCGATGCCATAGACATGGCTTCCGGTCGCCTGGACGTCGTAGTTCAACGCAGCACCCAGCCGGCCCTTGAGGCTGTCACCCTTGCGCAGCGACACATTTGCGCCGAACGGATCGGTGAAGGCGTCGAAATCGACCGAGGCATAGGCAAGCTGCGCCTGCGGGGTCAGCGACCAGGCGCCGTCGAGCCCAATCTTGCGTCCCGCCTCCAGGCTGAGCGCATAGCCATTGCCATGAATGCCATCGCCGATCTTGCCGATGACGGCGGCGTTCATGTCGCTGCGCAATGTCGCGAGTTGGGCCTGGCCGTCGACATAAAAGCCATTCTCGCCATACCAGGTCAGCGTGGCGCCGACGCCATAGCTGACGGTGGTGTTGCCGCCCTCGCCGAGGCTTGAGAAGATGTCGGCGTCGGTGCGTGAATATTGCGCCGTCAGCCCGGCGACCAGCCTGCCGGCCGCCGTTTCCGAAAGCTGACCGTCGATGCCCGCCTGCACCAGCGTGGTATCGACGTCATAGGAAGCATCAGCGCTGGACGCATTGGCCTCGACATGGCCGTGCGCGCCTTCGAAACGGGTCCAGATGGCTTGCTGGCCCGTCTCGGCTCCGCCATCGAGCACGGTACGGCGGCGGTCACCGACGCGCTGCTCAAGCGTCGGTAGCGCAATCATCCCCAGCAGGACCTGCGGGTAATTCTGGTAGACCGGCGTCGTCGGCGCAAGGCTGGCGGCGCGCAGATACCAGTCGCCGTCAGTCGTATTGGCGAGGCCGTTCTGGAACAGCTTGTAGCTGTAGGCGCCACCGATCGCCGGGCCGTTGAGCACGAAGGCGTCGGCCGCCGAGGTGCCATCGACCTGGACGATCTTGATGCCGTCGGCTGTTGTTTGCGCACCCAGGCCGCCGACGTTGAAGACGTGCACCTGAGTTGTGCTGGTACCCAGAATGCTGTTGCCGGTGATGATCAGGAGGTCAGTCTGCGAGCTGTCGCCGGCAAGGACGGTCTCAATTTCAAGCGCGCCGCCATTGCTGGTATAGGTGCCGTCCACCATCAGCGTGCCGAAACCGTCGATGCCGGGTGCGATGACTCCGCCGAGGTGGTTGGTGGTGGCACCGACGGTGCCATTGCCCTGCAGTCGGCCGCCCAATACATCCATGGTGCCGCCTAGCGTGCCGTTCACGGAGAGTGTGCCGCCTTCGACGCGCGAAGACCCGGCAAACAGCGAGCTGTCACCGGTGAGCATCTGCTGACCGCCGGCAAGAACGAAGCCGCCATTGCCGGCGAAGTCGCCGGAGAAGGTGTCGTTGGCTTCCGTAAGTGTCAGCGTCTGGTTGCCGAACTCGACGGTGCCCGCACCCGCAAGCCGCTTGATCGATGCCCCGTCGGCTACGCCAGAAATATCCAGCGTGCCATCGACAACCGCACGGCTCGATGCAGCGATGCTGCCCGTGCCGCTCAGCGCCAGCTTGCCTGCCGACACGGTCGTTTCGCCCGAATAGCTGTTGTCGCCGGTCAGTTCCAGCGTGCCGCCGCCGGTCTTGGTCAGGCCACCGGCACCGCTGAGAATGCCTGACGCCGTCAGCGTGGTTGCTGCCGCTGTGTCGATTTTGCCGGTTGTATTCAGCGCCATGCCACGGTTCGTGGTGAAACTGGCCGTCGTCTGCAGCGTGCCGCCGTTGAACACAAGCCCGCTTGCGGCGTCACCGAGGCTGCCATCCCCGGCAATCGACAACGTACCGCCACTCAGCGTCCAGGGCGTCAACGCCGATGTGACGCCGGTCAGCACCCAGGTGCCACTGCCGGTCTTTTCGAAGCTGCCGAAGCCACGATATTGCGCGCTGTTACCGATGGAGGCGGCGTTGAAGCTGCCGTTGCCGGCACCGCCGAGGGTGAAGCTATCGGCGGCGCTGAAGGCCTGGACATTGCCTGTTATGAGCGAGGTCGACCACAGTTCGAGCGAGTTGACCCCGCCGGTGAAGGTGATGGCATTGACCCTGCCACCGCCGGTAGTCGCGCCGCCGGAGATCGTGCCGGCATTCAGCACCGAGACGTTGGCACCTTTGATGCCGGCCCCGCCGGAGGATGCGGCGACACCAAATCCGCCAATGCCGGCTCCATTGAGGCCGGCGGCCCCGCCGGTAATCGATGCCCCGGCATTGTTGACGACCGTGCCGCCATTGATCAGCCGAATGCCTTCGCCGCCGCTGCCGCCCGCACCCGTCGGAAACCCCGCGCGCCCATCGCCCCCCTTGCCACCGAGCAACGTGCCACTGTTGGTGATCGTGCCGCCGCCGGTGACCAGGAGGGCTGCCGCGCCACCGCCGCCGCCGCCCTGGCCGGCCAGCAGGCCACCGGCGCCGCCGGTAACTGTGCCCAAGGCGTCGATCGTGACATCGGCGGAAGTGAACACGCCGACGCCACCGCCACCGCCGCCGCTGGATGAGCCGGCTGATCCGCCCGCGCCGCCTTTTACCGCGCCGCCCGCCTGCACGGTCAGATCCATCGTCGTGGACAGGCCGACGCCACCGCCGCCACCGGCGATCCCGGAGCCAAGGTTGCCGGCGCCATTGCCCCCGGAAACCGTCCCACTGACCGTTGCCAGACCAATGGCACCGGCCCCACCGTTGGTCGGACGAGTGGCGCTGACGCCGCCGAGCAATTTCGCATTGCCTCCGGCCTGGCCGTTGCCCGTCGTCAGGTCGGTCGCGCCGCCGCCGCCGCCTGTGATGGACGCACCAGCCGGGCCTTTCGTACCCTCGGCCTCGGCCGCCGTGCCGTCGACACCGCCCGCACCACCTTTGACGCCTGAGGCGGTGGAAATGCCCTGCCCGCCGTCTGCCGCATAGGCGCCTTGCGGCATTGCGACACCGCATGCCAGCAGCGCCGCGACCGAGACAGCACCAAGCAATGGCGAAGAAAAACCTCGGCGACTTAGAAAATTAGAGCCATCTAATACAGAGGATATACCCGAATCAGATTTACGATTGTTCACGAGAAAACCCCAGATTCGCCATTAAAGCTGTACATAAACCACTATGGACACATATGTACGGAATTATATATTCCGCCAGCGGTTAAAAATAGCTGACATTGTAAGGCACAGGGCTGAACGACGGCCCCACGATGACGGTGGCGCGAGCCAGGGTGGAATACGAAGCACTGGAGCCTAGCCGACGCATCCGCAAGGCCGGGCCAGGCCGGTGTTCGACGAGAGAGTTTTTTGAACGGATAGGCATGGCTACTCCCTGCCGGAAGCCGCCTTGAAGGCTCCGGATTCGATATTCAAATACGAGCCTTCCTGTCAGGGATTGCGGGGCGCATACGGCAGGCTGCCGCACAGCCTGCCCCCTCCGTCATGCCCGCCGCGCCCGGAGGGTAGCGTGGAACCGGACGAGTGACCGTAGCGCCATGTCTCATTTATCCACGCACTATGTCTCATCTCACTAGGCAAACCCCGGCTTGAGCACCAAGCCATTGAGGCGGCAGGAGAATCACGATAGCGCTACACACCGTGAACCTGCCGGCCACGGCAGTGATCCAGCCTGTCACAGCAAGTGTATTCAGCGCCTCGGCGCACATGGACGAGGCCTATCGTGCAGGAGGGATTGCTCCTCTCTACGGATCTTGTTCAATCGGACCTGCGCACCGAATATTGGCGCGAGATCACGCGGCCGTTCTTCGAGACCACGCAGCATCAGGAAGGCAGCAATGCCACACTCGAAGGCTCCTTGAAGTCGCGGGCGATAGGCTCGCTGCTGATTGGGCCGACCAGCTTCAACCAGCAGCAATATCGCCGCGACCGATGCATCGTCCTGCAAGGCGGGCTCGACCAATATCTGGTCCAGCTGTTCATCGCCGGTACGCTTGAAGGCGACTGCGACGGCCAGTCGATTTTGGTCGGTCCCGGCGACATTTGCGTTTTCGATCTCACGCGGAATTTCAAAAGCCGGGTGCATGAGGGCGCGACCATATCCATCGTGCTCCCGCGCGAGCGGGTGGACAAGGCAGCGGGTGGACGCAGCCTTCACGGCGTGGTGCTCAGGAAAGGCGCTCCCCTTACGCGGCTTCTGGCGGATTTCATCGTCAGCCTCTCGGATGTGTCGGCGGAAATGGAACGCGCCGACGCGCTGGCCATGGAGGACGCGGCAATGGAACTGCTTGCTTGCGGGCTTGCGCGCCAGCTGCCCGACGGCGCCACGAGTGATCCCGCCCTCGCCCAAGTGCTGCGCCGGCGCGTGCTGGATTTCATCGATGCCAACCTGACCGAGCCTGAACTTGGCCCAACGCTGCTCATGCGCCGCTTCAGGGTTTCACGCGCCCATCTCTATCGGGTGTTTGCCGCCGATGGTGGCGTCGCCAGGGTCGTGAAGGAAAAGCGGCTGGATGCGGCGTGCCGCGAACTCATGCACATCGGCGGTCTGTCCCGCTCGATCATCGAGATCGCCCACGGGCTGGGCTTTTCGAGCAGCAGCCAGTTCCTGCGCGCCTTCCGTGCCCGTTTCGACATGACGCCGAGTGACGTTCGGCAGCAAAGGGAGGAACTCGCCGGTCAACGTCTCGCGCATGTGCAGGCACACTTTGCCGAATACGCACAGCAGCTTGGCTTGATGAACAGGCTGGGATGACGCACACGCGATTGCCGATCCAGCGCATTTATCGGTTCATCGCCAGACCTCCGAGACGCAGGAAGAATGCTGACCATCAGAAGAGCAAACGGCGAGCCAGAGGCTCGCCGCTACAAATGCCGTCTTCTAACACCGCTACCAGAGGTCGTATCGCAGCCCGAGCTTGACCGACTGATAGTTCACCCCCTTGTGGATGCCGAAAGCACCGCCGTCATAGGCGACATATTTCATGCCGGGTACAGCAAAGTATTCGTAGCCGAGGTCGACCGACACATTTTTTGTCACCTGATAGGAAAGCCCCGCGGCTAGGGAATAGGCAAAATCGTAGCTTGACTTCGATGTTACGGCTCCCTCGTAACCGGCCGGATCGTCGCAATTGAACTGTTGGACAGTCTGTAGGCCGCCGGCCGTGCTCGTGGTGGTTGTCGGAACGCAATCGCGCGCGCCAATCGCCCTGCTGAGTTTGCTGTACGCCAACCCGACACCGCCCCCGAGATACGGCGTGATCCCCACATAGGTACCTAGGTCGACATAGCCATTGGCCATCAGGCTATAGGCCTTGTTGTTTGCAAAGTTCGTTCCCCTGCAAGGCGGTGGCGGAGCGGCAGCGGCATTGGTCTGGCTGACAATGGTGCTGGTTGCGATGCTTGTTACCGTTGTCGTGATGGAGCCATCGCAAGTCGTCACCAGTTCATCGCCGAACTTGTTCGATGGCAGGATGCCGAAGTTTAATTCAGCCCGCAGATAGTCGTTGAAATGATAGCCCATGCCTACACTGCCATCGAACAGGGTGCTGCTCGATGAGAAGCCCGAAGCGTCTTGATGATTGTCGAAAGGATGGCTGAAGGCGTAGCCGATATCGCCGCGCAGATACCAGCCGGAACCGACCTCGACCGGCACGTAGTCGGGCGCCTGGTCGACATAGATCGGCGGATCGTAGTCGGCTGCGTGCACGGGCGTCAGCGGTGCCAGGGCGAGTGCGACAAGCGCCATACGCAATGTGAATTTCATGGTCCCCGACTCCCGAATTTGGCGCCGCTAGCAATCGCAACGGCAGCCATCGTTTCAAGGAGCATTGTTAACCATAGTGGTTAAGTGCCGGTTAAGGCTAACGGAGCGTTAGCAGTTTGATTTTCAAGAATTTCATCCGAAACGCACAAACGAAAACCGCCCGGTCGATGCCGGGCGGTTCGCAGACTTCAAGCAGTGCAGGTGTTACTTTGTGTAGATCGGCTCGGGTTCGGGCTGGTAGGCCACGACCGGCGCGGCGCAACCATTGTTGCCGCCGAACTGATAGCGCAGGCCACCGCGTACTTCGTGCGTGTTGATGCCGCGGTCGAAGCCGGGGCCGGAGCTGCCCACATTCCAATCGAACATGCGGCCGCCCTGGATATGGGAGAAGCGGTAGCCTGCATCGAGGATGATCTTGTCGGTCAGGCAGTAGGAAGCGCCGGCCATCAGAGCGTAGGCGAAACGCCAGCTGGATCTGCCGGGATTGGTCTCGGTAGCGCCCGGCGTCGGGTCATAGACTGTATCCCATTTGACATGCGCGCCGCCGATGCCGGCGCCGACGTAAGGCGTAATGCCATGATAGGTACCAAGATCGGCATATGCATTAGCCAGGAGCAGGAGGGCGCTCATTTTCGACGACTCAGCCGACGTGACAATGACCGGCGAACCGCCAGCCGTGCCAGTTGTCTGACCGTTGAAGTTCGACTTGAACCAGTAGTCGGCGGTCAGGTCGGTGCGGAAATGGTCGTTGATCTTGTAGCCGACGCCGGCGCCGAGCGAGAAACCGCCCTTGAGCTTGCCGAAATCGAAACTCTGGCTGCCGGGTGTGACCGTACAGTTACAGGGATCGACGGTGTAGGTCATGTAGTCGATGCCGCGCACGGTCGACTTATGATAGTCGATGTCGCCGCGGATGTACCAGCCGCCAACTTCGGCCGGCTGCTCGTAGACGGCCGGAGGCGGAGCCTCTTCGACCACCGGCTCCGGCAGGTCGGCTGCGAACAACGGTCCTGCCAAGCCCGCGAACAGTAAGGCGAGCAGGACCTTTCTTGCTGTATTGAACATGCTTGTCACCCCTGAGAAGTTCGGAACGGCCATCGCGTCCGAATGCAATTGGCTTTCAGTCGTGGATAATGAAGTGCAAAGGTTAAAAGGCGTTTAACCCTGTTGCTTAACCACGAATCTCGAAACTTCGAGGGATCGGCGCATGGTTTTCGAAATCCCGGAGCACCCGCCGGCGAACGAAAAAAGCTCGCCAGGAGGGCGGGCTTTGAACTGGTGAAGCTGTATGCGGCGACGCCCTGCCGGGCGCGCTGGGATCAGGCGGCGCTGCGCGTTTCCGAGATGATGTCAACGATGCCATTGACGACGGACTCGACCAGTTGCGGGTCGTCGCCCTCGGCCATCACACGGATCAGCGGCTCTGTGCCGGAGGGCCGGATAACCAGCCGCCCGGCCTTGCCGAGGCGGTGACGGGCGTCTTCGATGGCTGCCTTGACCGGCGCTTCCTCGAGCGGCTTGCCGCCGGAAATATGGACGTTCTTCAGAAGCTGCGGCACCGGTTCGAACTTCTTCGACAATTCGCTGACCGGCCGCCCCTGCCGCTTGATGCAGGCCAGCACCTGCAGCGCCGAGACGAGGCCGTCGCCGGTGGTCGAAAAGTCAGACAGCACGATATGGCCCGATTGTTCGCCGCCGACATTCAGCCCATGCGCGCGCATATGCTCGACGACATAACGGTCGCCGACCTTGGTGCGGTGCAATTGCAGCTTCATGTCGCCGAGGAAGCGCTCGAGGCCGAGATTGGACATGACCGTCGAAACGACGCCGCCGCCAGCAAGCCGCCCGCTCTGGTGCCAAGATTCGGCAATCAGCGCCATGATCTGGTCGCCATCGACGATCGCCCCGTTTTCATCGACAATGACGACGCGGTCGGCATCGCCATCGAGCGCGATGCCGATGTCGGCGCGCACTTCGTGCACCTTCTTCTGCAGGCCGGCGGGATGGGTCGAGCCGCATTCCTTGTTGATGTTGAAGCCGTTGGGCTCGACATTGATGGCGACGACTTCGGCGCCCAGTTCCCACAGCGCCTCGGGCGCCACCTTGTAGGCCGCGCCGTTGGCGCAATCGACGACGATCCTCAAGCCGGAGAGTGACATCGAGCGCGGCAAGGTGCGCTTGGCGAATTCGATATAGCGGTCATGCACGCCGTCGACGCGCTTGGCGCGGCCAAGCCCGTCGGAATCGGCGAGCGTCAGTTCGATATCCTTGTCGAGCATGCTCTCGATGCGCTCCTCGATCTCGTCGGAGAGCTTGTAGCCGTCGGGTCCGAACAGCTTGATGCCGTTGTCGTAGTAGGGGTTGTGCGAGGCCGAGATCATGACCCCGATATCGGCGCGCAGCGAACGCACCAGCATGGCAACCGCCGGCGTCGGGATCGGGCCGAGCAGGAACACGTCCATGCCGGCAGCACAGAGACCGGCGACCATGGCATTCTCGATCATATAGCCGGAAAGCCTGGTGTCCTTGCCGAGCACGACGCGGTGGCGATGGCTGCCGCGCTGGAAGGAGAGGCCGGCGGCCATGCCGACCCGCATCGCGATTTCCGCGGTCATCGGAAACTTGTTGGCGCGCCCGCGAATGCCGTCCGTGCCGAAATAATTCCCTGCCATGCTAGCCAGTTTCCTCGACGTTTCTTCCCCGGCACGTCATGCCACAATTGGCCAGGGCGCTATGATCACAGTGTGTGATTATATGTTACCAATCCTTAGAAAATCATTGTTGTGCACTGCACACAACATGGCTGCATCCTAACATGCTGAGACTGCCATGCTGCAATATACCAGTCATGCGAGCCTCTCAGCGCAGATGCACCTGGAAAATCTTGCTCTGAAGCTGGCAACGGGCAACGATTTCATCACCTTATCGGGAGAAGACGGCTTTCGGCGATATATACGCCACTTAGCATCTGGCGCAACCGATCGTTGAGCGTTATTGATTCGCCGGGACGTATCATGGGCTGCTGCAACGGAGAAACGCTATGCTCATCCACCGACTTGCCACTTTGACCGGCCTCGCCGTCGCGACCTTGTTCCTGGCCGCGCCGGCCAACGCACTGACGATGGCCGAGTGCAGCACGAAGTACAACGCCGCCAAGGATGCGGGGACACTCGCCGGGGCGACCTGGAACCAGTTCCGCAAGGCCCAGTGCGGCACCGACGCTGCGGCCACGACCGACGCCAAGCCAGCCGATACCAAGAAAGCAACCGACACCAAGAAGGCTGCCGAGACGAAACCGGCCAAGGCGGCCAAGGCAGCCGCTGCGGCGGACGACAGCACGGCCAAGGGCCTGACGGCGAAGGAATGCAGCACCAAGTACCAGGCGGCGAAGGCTGCCGGCACGCTGAACGGCATGAAGTGGAACGACTTCCGCAAGTCCGAATGCTCCGCCGGTGCATCCGCCGCTGCCGCCGCCAAGCCGGCAACCACCAAGGCTGCCGCGGCTCCCGCCGACAATGGCGGCAAGGGTCTGAGCATGGCCGAATGCAGCACCAAGTATCAGGCTGCCAAGACGGCCAACACGCTGAAAGGCATGAAGTGGAACGACTTCCGCAAGACCGAATGCGGCGCCGGCGCATCGGATGACGACACCGTGCCGGCCGCCGACGAGGCGAGCTACACCAAGGAGCCGGCGAAGCCGACGACGGCTGCGCCCAAGGGCGTCACTTTCCCCTCTGCGATCTCGGCGAAATATGCCAGCGAGACCCCCGGAAAAGGCCGCATGCATACTTGCCTTGACCAGTACTATGCCCTCAAGGACGCCAATGCGCTTGGCGGCCTGAAGTGGATCCAGAAGGGCGGCGGCTTCTACAGCCTGTGCAACGCCAAGCTGAAGAGCTGAACGACAACAACATCTGAACAAGAAAAGGCCCGCGAGCCGCAAGGTTCGCGGGCTTTTTTCTTGGGCTACGTTCAGGACAGGCCGTTTGCAGGGAGGCGCCATCGGCAAAGCTGCCAATCTCCCTCCCCGTGGGGGAGATGCCTGGCAGAGCAGAGGGGGGCGCGAAAGATCGCTGCCTTTCTGGCTTGGGTTCCTCGCGCCTCATGAAAGGGGGAGAGTGCCTCAGCGAAGCCAAGACAGAGAGAAAAGCAAGGATAACAGTCCGAACGAAAGTCCGCCCAGCAGAAGGGCCGGCCTGAGATGTCGGCGGGACAGCGCCCCCCTCTGTCCTGCCGGACATCTCCCCACACGGGGGGAGATTGGCTGCCACGCCGGCTTTCGCCAACTTGCCAGCGTTGCAGGATGGGCGCCTGCATTGCAGTTGGGCAATTGAGGAGCAGCGCGCTGGGTCCGCGACAACTGGGCGGCCTTAAGCTAGGCAGACCGCCAGCAAGGCCTCTATAAACAAAAACGCCGCGGATCATGCCGCGGCGTTTCTAAAAATCAACCTGCTTGGTCGAACTCAGCTCGACGGCTGCGGTTCCATGCCGCCTTCGGGCTCCGGGCCCTTCTTGCGGCGGCCACCGGACTTCGGCACAGCCGAGCCGCGGCTCGGCGGCGTGTCGTCGCCAAGGTCGCGCGCGGGCTTGTGGCCGGCGATCAGCTGCTTGATCTCCTCGCCGGACAGCGTCTCGTATTCGAGCAAGCCCTGCGCCAGCGCAATCCATTCCTTCTTCTTCTTGGTCAGGATGGACTTGGCCGAGACATAGGCCTCGTCGATCAGGCGGCGCACTTCGGCATCTATGATCTGAGCCGTCTCTTCCGAAACGTTTTGCGTACGCGCCACCGAATGGCCGAGGAACACTTCTTCCTGGTTGTCGCCATAGGCGACATGACCGAGCTTGTCTGAGAAGCCCCAGCGCGTGACCATGGCGCGCGCCAGCTTGGTCGCCTGCTCGATGTCCGAGGACGCGCCCGAGGTGATGTTTTCCTTGCCGAACTTGAACTCCTCGGCGACGCGACCGCCCATCATGATGGCGAGCCGCGAGATCATGTATTTGTAGCTCATCGAATAGCGGTCGCCTTCCGGCAACTGCATGACCATGCCGAGCGCGCGGCCGCGCGGGATGATGGTGGCCTTGTGCAGCGGATCGGCCGACGGCACGTTGAGCGCGAGGATGGCGTGGCCGGCCTCGTGGTAGGCGGTGAGCTCCTTCTCGGCCTGCGTCATGGCCGACGAACGACGCTCGGCGCCCATCATGATCTTGTCCTTGGCGTCCTCGAATTCGGCCATGGTGACGAGACGCTTGTTGCGGCGCGCCGCCATCAGCGCGGATTCGTTGACGAGGTTCATCAGGTCGGCGCCGGAGAAGCCCGGCGTACCGCGCGCGATCACCTTGAGGTCGACATTGGGCGCCAGCGGCACGTTGCGCACATGCACCTTGAGGATCTTTTCGCGGCCGACGATGTCGGGGTTCGGCACCACAACCTGGCGGTCGAAGCGGCCTGGCCTGAGCAGTGCAGGATCGAGCACGTCGGGCCGGTTCGTGGCAGCGATCAGGATGATGCTTTCGTTGGATTCGAAGCCATCCATCTCGACCAGCAACTGATTCAACGTCTGCTCGCGTTCGTCATTGCCGCCGCCGAGGCCGGCGCCGCGATGACGGCCGACAGCGTCGATTTCATCGATGAAGATGATGCAGGGCGCGTTCTTCTTGGCCTGGTCGAACATGTCACGAACACGGCTTGCACCGACGCCGACGAACATCTCGACGAAGTCCGAACCGGAAATGGTGAAGAACGGCACATTGGCTTCGCCGGCAACCGAACGGGCGAGCAGCGTCTTGCCGGTTCCCGGAGGACCGACAAGCAGCACGCCGCGCGGGATCTTGCCGCCGAGCCGCTGGAACTTCTGCGGATCGCGCAGGAACTCGACGATCTCTTCCAGATCTTCCTTGGCTTCGTCGACGCCGGCAACGTCCTGGAAAGTGACGCGGCCATGCGCTTCGGTGAGCAGCTTGGCCTTGGACTTGCCGAAGCCCATGGCGCGCCCGGACCCGGACTGCATCTGGCGCATGAAGAATATCCAGACGCCAAGGATGAGGATCATCGGCAGCCACGAGATCAGGTAGCCGAACAGCGAATTGGAACCGTCTGTTTCAGGCCGCGCGTTGATGGTGACGTTCTTGTCCTGCAGCCGCGAGACCAGTGAAGGGTCGCCGGGCGAATAGGTCTGGAAGCCGCTGGCATTGTCGGTGTAGGTGCCGCTGATGCGAGCGCCTGCGATGGTCACTGTCTTGACGCGGCCCGCCGCGACATCCTGCAGGAACTGCGAATATGGCACATCGCTGGAAGCCCCCCGCGTCTGCGGCGTCTGGAACAGATTGAACAGGGCGATGAGCAGGACCGCTATGATCGCCCAAAGCGCGAGGTTGCGATAGTTCGGATTCATCAATTGTCCCGTTGGCGTCCGCCGGGCGGACACGCGTCATAAGAGGAAACTTGCGCCTAACATAGGGAGAGCGCCTCCCCTTGCCAAGCATAACAGCATGTCTGGGTTAAGCTTTCGCGCAACCATCAACCGGCACTGTGGCCGCTGAAAGGCAAGGGCGGCACCGGGGCCGCACCAATCAACCCGGCGACGACCCGCGCCGGCGCCAGATCGAAGGACGGTAGGAAGCGGGCAAAGGGCGCAACGACCGGCCGCACTTCAACCATCGCGGACGTCGTTCCATGTCCAGGCAAACCAAGGCATTCCCCGGCCTGCCACAACGCCGGCTCGGCGGCGAGCGCGGCGCGCATCAAGCTCGGCGGGGTTTTTCCTTCGCCAATCGCCAGCCGCTTCGCCGCTGTCCCGAACGGGGCGATCAACAATGCGCCGCTGCTGTCGTTCAATGTGATGCGCCGGCGGCCATCCCAGACGGTGCTGTCGGTGGCGGCAGCGGCGGCGGGCAAGCCGCGCGCCTCGCGGCGCAGGAAGATGCCGGCGCGCCGGAAATCGACAACCGTCCGCGACAATGTGGCGCAAAGAAATCCGGCCTTCAGCCGGCCGAACAGCGCCTCGCTGCGGGCTTGATCCGGCAGGAAGGCGATCCCGCCGGCCGTGGCCAGCAGGATGCGCAACGCATAGATGGTTGCCCGCTCGTCGCCGGCGCTCAACAAGCCCGGATCAAGACGAGTGAGCCCGCAGGCCGGCTGGGTCGCAAAATCGCCGATCAAGCTTGCGGCGCCAAGGCCGAGTTGACCGCGCGCACGGCTCTCATGCGCGGCCAGCGCCAGCGCATCGTCGATGCGCCGCGCACCGTCGCCGTCGGCAAGGGCTGCCCGCATGCGCGGCCGCTCGAAAGCCTCGTCGGCATTGGTTGGGTCGTCGGCCCAGCCGACATTTTGGCGGCGCAGGACATCGCGCAATGCCGCGCGCCGCATGCCAAGGAGCGGCCGCACGATCCAACTGCGCCAGTCATACAAGGTGGCCGGCGCCATGCCGGCAAGACCGCGGCCTGACAGTTCGACAAGACCTCGGCCCTCGTTCCGCGCCAACCCTTCTTCGCGCCCTTGACGCATCAGCACCGTTTCCGCCTGGTCGTCGGCGGTATGGCCGGTGAGGATCAGGCCGAAGCCTTGCGCTTGTGCCGCTTCAGCCAGCAACCGGTAGCGCTCTTCCCGTGCCGCGGCGGGCAGACCCGTCGACGGCTTGGGACCCGACCATGTCACAATGCGGTGTGGAATTCCGTGTGTAGCGCACAGCTTGGCCACCGCTTGCGCCTCCGCTGCCGAACCGGACCGCAAGCCGTGATCGATCGTCACCGCCAGCAGCTTGGTTGCCGGCGCCGTGCGGTCGAGATGGTGTTTGAGAAGGAGGAGCAGGGCGGTCGAGTCGCTGCCGCCGGACACGGCCGCAACAGCGCCGCTGGTAAAATCGATATGCGAAAAGAGACTTGTCGAAAGATCCGGCTCGATGTCGAGCATAATGCATGTCGCCCAAAAGTGGTCCCGGTTTTAGGACAACGACATGTATGACAAGGATTAGCAGGCAGCCAGAGCCTTCTCCTGCTTGACGCGTTCCTTGAGCGCACTGGAGATATCAGGGTAACGCTTGCCGACCTCGCTGAAGGTGGCGCAGGCAACGTCATGCTGCTTGAGGCCGACCAGCGACACGCCGAGCTTAAGCAACATGTCGGGAGCCTTCTTGGCCTTGGGATAATCCTTGCTGGCGGCAAGGAAAGTCTCGGCAGCGTCGCGGTACTTCTGCTGGCCAAGCAGCGACTCGCCCAGCCAGTAATGCGCGTCCGCCGCCTTCGCATCCTTGGGGAAGCGGGCAATGTGGTCGCGAAAGCCCTGCTCGGCGGTGCCATAGTCGCCCGAGAGGATGAACTGGTAGGAGTTGCGGTAGAGCTCCTCCGGGTCGTTGGTGGCGGGCAACGCCGCGACCACCGTATCGGATTTGCCGGCCTTGGCCGGGGCGCCGGTGGCTGGGGCGCTATCCTGCGCCGGCGCGGTCGCCTGCGTGTTGCCGCCGGCATCGATGACATTGCCGTTCTTGTCTACGGTGATGGTCCCGAAGGTTTTTTCCGGCGCTCCCGCACCGGGAATGACCTTGCCGGGGTCGCCATCGGGCGATTCGACGATGACGTCCTGGACCGTCTTGCCGCCTGCTGACTGATCGTTGCCGGGCGCGGCGCCGGCATCGGCCGGCGCCTGTGTTGCCGGGGCCGCTGCCACGTCGGTGTCGGTGCCGGTGGTGGCATCCGATTTCTTCTGCGCCGGCGGCTGTCCGCCTTGCGTGCCGCCGCCTTCAAGTTGCTGGAAGCGGAATTCGTTGTCTTCCTGCTGCTTGCGGATCTGCTCCTGCATCTGCAGGACCTGGAAATTGAGTTCCTCGATCTTGCCGTTCATCTGGCGCAGCTGCTCTTCCAGGCTGGTGACAGCGGCAGGATCGGACTGCACCATCTGGACCTGATCCGGCTTCTTCTTCTGGCCGAAAAGGCTGGGCAATTCGATGCTGGGCAGATGAAAGGAAAAGCCGCTGTCGGTTGATTGCCCTGTACCGCTAGCCCCCAAGCCGCTAGCCAAGGCGGTGACGCCTGATAGGAGCAGCAGCGCAAGCGTGCCGCTCAGAACCGATCTCAAATGCATGTGCCTCTCGCCGTGATTTCGTTAGCTTGTTCGCGCCTTCCAATCAGAATGGGACCAGCCAAGCGCCTTCGGCTCATAGCAGGAGCCGAGACTTCGGCCAAATTTTGTTTCGGGCATCCGGATATGGAAAAGGCGGCCCCAGGGCCGCCTTTCGCATAGATATGTTGCATTTTTACCGCTAGACCGCCGCGCGTTCTTTTGACGCGCCGATCGGTGCACGATGCCTCAGGAGCCAGCGCCGCTGAGCGTGGTGACCGCCCGGCGATTCTGCGACCAGCAGGAGATGTCGTCGCACACCGCGACCGGACGTTCCTTGCCGTAGGAAATGGTCTTGAGACGGCTGGCCGAGACACCCTTGGCGACGAGGAAGTCGCGGGTGGCGGCAGCACGGCGGGCGCCGAGCGCCAGATTGTATTCACGTGTGCCGCGTTCGTCGGCATGGCCTTCGACGACGATGGCATACTGCTTGTACTGGTTCAGCCACTGCGCCTGGCGAGCCAGGGTCGTCTGCGCGTCGGCACGGATCGAGGTCGAGTCCGTATCGAAGAAGATTCGGTCGCCGATGTTGACGGTGAAGTCCTGCGCCGATCCGGGTGTTGCGGCACCCGCGCCATTGAGGCCGAGATCAGCCGCGTTGTTCGGCGTCTTCTTCGAGGCGCAACCCGCGATGGCGAGCATCGCCACCAGCGCGATCATGACCGGGTTTCTGGTAAGTGCTGCGATACGGCCCATGCCGCCTCTCCTTCGTATTTCGAGTGATCGTATTCGAGTGATTTCGTTGATCACCCAGTAACCACGTTTGGGTTAACCGGCATTCAAGAAACACGGTTAAAATTTGGTTTAGGCTGCCCGTCCGCAGCCGTTCGGCTATGAGCCACAGTTGGCGCGGACCCTAGGCGGAAATGCGGCCAAAACGCGACCAATGCATGGAAAAGGGGCCGAAACGGCCCCTTTTCAGTATGTGTTGCAATCCAGCCGAACCTATTCCAGCAGCGGCGACCAGGCCGGGTCCGAAGCGAAGTTCGCCGTCGGGATCGATTGCTCGTTACGCCCGGTAAGATCGACCGAAACCAGTTTGGGCCCACCGGCGGAATCGCGGAAGAACATCAGCACGCGGCCGTTCGGCGCCCAGGTCGGCCCCTCCTGCTGGAAGCCGGAGGACAGGATGCGCTCGCCCGAACCATCGGTCTTCATGACGCCGATCTGGAATTCGCCGCCAGTCTGCTTGGTGAAGGCGATGAGGTCGCCGCGCGGCGACCATACCGGCGTCGAATAGACGCCGTCGCCGAAGGAGATGCGGGTCTGGCCCGAGCCGTCGGCGCCCATGACGTAGATCTGCGCGCGGCCGCCACGGTCGGAGGTGAACACCACCTTGCTGCCGTCGGGCGAATAGGACGGCGAGGTGTCGATGGCGGTCGAGTTGGTCAGGCGCGTCGTTGAACGACTGCGCAGGTCCATGGCGAAGATGTTGGAATTGCCGTCGTCGCGCAGCAGGCTCATGATCACCTTCTGGCCGTCGGGCGAAAAGCGCGGCGCAAAAGTCATGCCGGGAAAATTGCCGACCAGTTCGCGCTGGCCGGTCTCGATCTGCAGGAGATAGACCCGCGGCTGGCCGCTTTCATAGGACATGTAGGTGATTTCCTGCCGGTTCGGCGAGAAACGCGGCGTCAGCACGATCGACCTGCCGTCCGAGAGATAGCGGACGTTGGCGCCGTCCTGATCCATGATCGCGAGGCGCTTCTTGCGCGCGTTCTTGGCACCGGATTCGTCGATGAAGACGACGCGGGTGTCGAAATAGCCTTTTTCGCCGGTCAGCCGCTCATAGATGGCGTCGGCGATGATGTGGGCAACACGCCGCTGATTGGCGTCGTTGGCAAAGAACTGCTCGCCAGACATCTGCTGGCCCGCAAAAGTATCCCACAACCGGTACTGGGCGCGGATACGGCCATCGGCTTCCTTGCTGACGCTGCCGGTGACCAGCGCCTGCGCGTTGATCACTTTCCAGTCGTCGAAGCGCGGGGCGGCATCGGGGTTGGTGATCTTTTCGATGAAGGCGCTCTTGTCGATCGGAGCGAACAGGCCCGAACGCTTCAGGTCGGCGGTGACGATCTGCGAAATCTGCGCGCCAAGCGCGTCGCCGCCCTGGAAATCCGTGATGGCGATCGGCAGCGGCTCGACATTACCCTTGTTGACGTTGAGCTCGACGAGCGCCAGCGCCGGCAACGTACCAGCCGCGGTCATGCCCGTCGCCATTGCTGCGACCATCAGGAGCGGCTTGAGGATTGATTTCATGTCTTCTCGCTTCTCGTACTGATTTTCGGATGTCAGGGCCCTAGAGGCCCAGCATCTCCCTTGGATCGAAGGTGACGCGGACGTCGGCCCAGATGTCCTGTTTGCCGGCAGGAACCTGCAGGCCGGTGACATCGCATTTCTGCACCGCGCGAACGGCACTTTCGTCGAACTGGCGGTTTCCGCTCGACTTTTCGACCGCCGGGCGCCCGTCCAGCTTACCGGACGCATCCAGGTTGAACCGCACCACGACGACGAAATTCTCGGAACCTTCAAGGCCGACAGGAAGCGTCCAGCAGCCGCCAAGCTGGCTTTCCAGGGCGCCCATTTCGGACCTGGAAAGCTTCTGGCCCTGATCCTTGTCGCCGCCGAGCGACGCCTGCTGGGTCGAGCGCTTGGCGCCACCGCCGGATGGCTTCTGCTTGTCGAGGAGCGCGGAGATCTCGTCGGCGTTGAATTGCTTGTCGTCGGACTTCGGCTTCGACGAGGCTTCCTTGACCGGCTTGTCGGCATCCTTGCGCTCCGGCGCCTTGGCGCTTTCGGCCTGTGCCGGCTGCGGCTTCGGCCGGGCTTCCGGCGCGGGCGCCGAGTCGGGCAGCTGCGTCGCCTCGGCAGGCGGCTCCTGCGCTATGGCTTCGGCAACGGCGTCAGGCTTGACCTCGGGCGTCGGATTGATGGCGGCGGTCTTGTCCTGCGGCGGCGGGGTCGGCGCCGGCTTGGCTGGTGTCGGCTTGGGGTCTGCCTGCTTGACCGGCTCGGGCTTGACCTCTTCCTTGGGCGTCGGCGCCGGCGCCACTTCGGTTGCCGGAATAGGCTTCGGCTTTTCCTGCGGCTTCGGCACGTCCTCGGGCTTCGGCTTCTCGATCGGGGTCGGTGCGGGCGGTGGAGCCGAGGTCATGTCGACGGGTTTCGGCTTGGCCTCCGGCGTTATCGGTTTGTCGGTATCGACGCTGTTCTCGCCGACCTTCTGCGCATCCGGCACGATGTCCGGGCGCTGCGTCGGCACAGGGGCCGGCTTTTCATGCATCACGGCCTTCTTGTCGCCCTGCAACGTCTGCGCAATGGCTTCCATCGGCACGATGTCGACCGCGACCGACTCGACGTCGGAGGACGGAAGCGCGGCCGGCGCCGTCAGCGTGAACAGGCCGAAGGTCAGCGCCGCCGCATGCAAGATCACCGATGTGGTGAGGCCGGTCTTCATCTTCTTGTCTACTGATCCTGTTCCTGCAATGAAACCAGGCCGATGTTCTTGTAGCCGGCGGCCGAAATGCGGGCCATCACCTTCATCGCCGTGCCATAGTCGGTGGACTTGTCGCCACGGATGAAGATGCGCTCCTCATAGCCGGTCTTCGAGATTGCCTGCAGCTTGGCCACCAGCTCCTCGATCGGGATCTCGGTTTCCTGCAGATAGATCTGGCCTGTGGCGTTGATCGAGACGGTGATCGGCTGCGTGTCGGCATTCATCGCCTTGGCCTGCGTATCCGGCAGGTCGATCGGCACGCCGACCGTCAGCATCGGTGCGGCGACCATGAAGATGATCAGCAGCACCAACATCACGTCGACCATCGGCGTGACGTTGATCTCGGACATCAGCGCATGGTGACGGCCGCGCCGCCTGTGGCCGCGCCCGCCGCGTCCTGCCATGCCCATGGACATACCCATCTGCTACTCCTCAGGCCTTGGGGGCCACTTTTTCATCGATTTGGCGCGAGAGTATGGCGGAGAACTCGTCGGAGAACCCTTCCATGCGCACGGCGATCTTGCTCGCATCGGACGACAGCTTGTTGTAGGCGATGACGGCGGGAATGGCGGCGAGCAGGCCGATGGCCGTCGCCAGCAGCGCTTCGGCGATACCCGGCGCAACCACCGCGAGACTGGTGTTCTTGGAGCCGGCGATTGCCTGGAACGACGTCATGATGCCGATGACGGTGCCGAACAGGCCGATGAAGGGTGCGGCCGAGCCGGTGGTGGCGAGGAAGCCGAGGCGGCCCTCCAGCTTCTCCATTTCGCGTGTCAGCGCCAGGTCCATCGCCTTGTCGATGCGGGTCTGCAGGCCGAGCGGCGTTTTGGCGCCCTTCTCGAAGCTCTTCTTCCACTCGCGCATGGCGGCCACGAAAATGGCGCCCATGCCGGTGGTCTTGCGGTCGGCGAGCGTGCGGTAAAGCTCCTCCAGCGACTGCCCCGACCAGAACACCTGCTCGAACCGGTTGAGCGCCAGCCGCATGCGGGCGTAGGAAACCAGCTTGTCGACGATGATCGCCCAGGTCCAGACCGAAGCACAGAGCAAGCCGATCATGACCAGCTTGACCACCCAGCTGGCCGAAATGAACAGCGACCAAACCGACAATTGCGCGCCCGGATCGGCGAGTGCGATATTTTCCATCGTTACGTCCTTAAGATTTTCCGGGCGAAGCTGGCGGCTGGCCCCTGGCATCCCTTGTGGTCGGTTCGCACGAACATACCGGAACAACCCCAAACTGTGCCGTTCTCGGCCTTTTCGGGGCAAATATTGGTGAAAGGAAGGCGCTCCGATAACGCCAATCTTCACCAATCTCTTCATGAACCGTTATGGTTAAGGATGGGTTAGTATATAAGGCGCGGCGCATTGCCGCGCCCAGTGGCAAGGCCATCAATTCAATGGCTGCGCCTAGGGTGTGCCGAGATTCAGGTCAGGCCGAGCCGAAAACGGTAGATTCCGAGAACCGGAGCGGAGCGTACTTTTCGTACGTGAGCACCGGAAGCGCAGGAAGCTGCTGTTTGCAGGTCGGCATCACCTGAATATCAGCGCACCCTCGGCATGAACGCCGCCACCCACTCCCTGGGAAAGCGCCTTGGGCGGCCATTCTCGCCGATGATCGCAGCTTCGACCTTGGCCTCGACCAGCAACTCGTCGCCGCGTTTGAGCTGCTGCGCCATGAAGATGCGCGCGCCGGAAATGTCCTCGGTGCGGGTGTCGACCGTCAGGATGTCGTCTATGCGGGCCGGGCCGCGAAAGTCGATCTCCATGCGCCGCACCACCCAGACTATTCTTTCGCCGTGCTTGCCGTCGGCAAGCTCGGTGTGGTGCACGCCGGTCAGCCGGAGATAGTCGGAGCGGCCGCGTTCGAAGAATTCGAGATAGCGCGCATGGTAGACGACACCGGAGAAATCGGTGTCGGCATAATAGACCCGCGCCATCAGCCGGTGGCCGAACGCCGTCAGCGCGCCGGAAAGCCCGGCCAGCAGCGTCGCCGATTCACCATGATCGCCCATTGCGCTTCCTTTTTCAGCCCCGACGGGGCACCTGTTCCCGCGTGGCACAGCATCGGATGGCACTGTTGGCGGCGATGATCAAGACCTTGATGGCGGCGCTGCTTGTGCTCGCGGCGTTGGCACTGCCCAGCCAAGCGGCGAGCTTTTCGATGAAGCGCGGCCTCAATCTGGACCAATGGGTCACGTGGCCGGGCGAGGACCAGTGGGGCGATACCAAGGCCATTCTGCCCTATCCGGAATGGCGGAAATTCCTTGGGGAGGGCGACCTCAAGGCACTGAAGCACGCGGGCTTCGATTTCCTGCGCATGCCGGTCGACCCCTCGCCCTTCCTGTCCGGCCAGACCGTGGCGTTGCGCGACGATCTCTATGCCAGCGTGCTGGACTCGGTGCGCATGATCAACCGCGCCGGGCTGAAGGTGGTCGTCGACATGCACCTGATCCCGGCCGGCGGCAGCCGCAAGATCGGCATGGCGCAAGTGATGGAAGACCCGCGGACCTTCGACACCTATGTCGACATGGTGCGCAGGATGGCCCGCACGCTGGCGAATGAAGATCCCGCCCAAGTCGCTTTCGAGCCGATGAACGAACCGATCGTCGATTGCGACAGCGACAGCACCAGCCTATGGCCGGACCGCCAGCGCAAACTGTTCGCCGCGGCGCGATCCTCGGCGACGAAACTGACGCTGGTGCTGACCGGCGCCTGCTATTCCGCCGCGAGCTCGCTGGAAAAGATCGATCCGAAGACGATCCCGGACGATAACGTTATCTGGACCTTCCACTCCTACGATCCGTTCCTGCTCACCCATCAGGGCGCGACCTGGGCCGGCGACTTCATTCCCTATGTGACCGGCCTGCCCTATCCGCTGACCGCGGTGCCGCGGGCACAGCTCGACGTGACGCTCGACACCATCCGCGCCAGGATCAAGGCCGAGGCGCCCTGGACGCGGCAAAGCGGTCTGCTTGCCTATCTCGACGAACAGGTCGCCAGCATGGACAGTCCCGACAAGCTGCTCGGCCTGATGGATGCGCCGTTCAAGAAGGTCGAGGCCTGGGCGAAGGCCAACGGCGTCAAGCCGGAAAACATCACGCTGGGCGAGTTCGGCATGATCCGCCAGGAATATGGCAACGCCTATGTGATGCCCGCCGAGTATCGGGCCGCCTATGTCAGGGACATGATCTCGCGCGCCGAAGCACATGGCTTCTCGTGGTCGGTGTGGAGCTATGGCGGCGCCTTCGGCATCGTCGATGCCTTCAACGGCGACAAGGCCGAGCCGGACGTGCTGGAAGCGATCAACGGGCTGCGTTGACCGTTCAGGCAAGATCGATCGAGAAGACTCCGGGAGCATTCCAAACGCACCTGCGCAATGCTGAAGCCAAGCCCGCCTGAGACAACGTAGCGGCGCTCTGGAAAATTACTCCTCCTGGAACAGGTTGATCTGCTGCTGCGCCAGATCCTTCGGCGCGTCGAGGCCGAGATGGCGCCAGGCATTGGCCGTCAGCATGCGGCCGCGCGGCGTGCGCTGGATAAAACCCTGCTGGATCAGATAGGGCTCGATGATGTCCTCGATGGCGTCGCGCGGCTCCGACAGGCCGGCGGCGATCGTCTCGATGCCGACCGGGCCGCCGCCGAAATTGCGGGCGATCATGCTGAGATAGCGGCGGTCGAGCGCGTCGAGGCCGAGCGCATCGACCTCCAGCCGCGTCAACGCCTCGTCGGCGATCTTGCGGTCGACATGGCCGTCGCCGGCGACCGAGGCGAAATCGCGCACGCGGCGCAGCAGCCGGCCGGCGATGCGTGGCGTGCCGCGCGCGCGGCGCGCGATCTCCAGTGCGCCATCGTCGCCGAGCGGCATTTGCAGGATGCGCGCACCGCGCCGCACGATCTGCTCCAGCTCCTCGACCGTGTAGAAATTGAGCCGCACCGGAATGCCGAAGCGATCGCGCAGCGGGTTGGTGAGCAGGCCAAGCCGCGTTGTTGCGGCGACCAGGGTGAAACGGGCAAGGTCGATCTTGACCGAGCGTGCGGCCGGTCCCTCCCCGATGATCAGGTCGAGCTGGAAATCCTCCATCGCCGGATAGAGGATTTCCTCGACCGCCGGGCTCAGCCGGTGGATCTCGTCGATGAACAGCACGTCGCCTTCCTCGAGATTGGTCAGCAGCGCGGCAAGATCGCCGGCCTTGGCGATCACAGGACCCGAGGTCGAGCGGAAATTGACGCCGAGCTCGCGCGCCATGATCTGCGCCAGCGTCGTCTTGCCGAGGCCCGGCGGCCCGACGAACAGCACGTGGTCGAGCGCCTCGTTGCGGCCCTTGGCGGCCTCGATGAACACTTTGAGATTGGCCCGCACCGCCGCCTGGCCGACGAAATCGTCGAGCGTCTGCGGCCGCAAGGTCTGCTCGGCATCCTCGCCGCGTTTTTCCGGCGCAATCAGGCGGGGCGACAGGCTCATGCCGCCTTCCTTGCACACGGCAAGGGGCTGGACAAGCGGCGGTTCACCGCGCCAGTTCCTTCAGTCCAAAGCGGATCAGCTTCGGCGCATCGGCATCCTCGCCCGCCGTCTTCAGCGCGGCCGCCACAGCATTGGCGGCCGTGTCGCGCGAATAGCCGAGATTGACCAGCGCCGAGACCGCATCGGTGATTGGCGCGGATGCGACGCCGTCGCCGAGCTCCTGCTTCAGGCCGATAGTCCCCGAGGCAGTGCCGGCATAGGCCGGCGCCTTGTTCTTCAATTCGGTGACGATGCGCTCGGCCACCTTCTTGCCGACGCCGGGTGCGCGCGAAACCATGGCGATGTCGCGCAGCGCAATGGCATTGGCGAGATCGGCCGGCGCAAGCGTCGACAGGATGGCCAGCGCCACCTTGGCGCCGACGCCCGGCACATTGTTCATCAGCAGCCGGAACCACTCGCGCTCGAGCTGCGACTGGAAGCCGTAGAGCCGCAGCATGTCCTCGCGCACATAGGTCTCGATGAACAGCACCACCGCTTCGCCGGGCGAAGGCAGCGCCGCCAGCGTGCGCGCCGAGCAATAGGCGACATAGCCGACGCCATGAATGTCGACGAGGCAATGATCCTCGTCGACCTCGTCGAGCCTGCCCTTGAGCTTGCCGATCATTGGACGCAGCCCCCGTTAGGGATGAGTATCGGGCGTGATGAGCTCGACATCTGGAAAGTACTTTCTGAAACCTGCGGGATCGCGAGTAAGAATGGGATAGCCTCGGATGGCAGCGTGAGCCCCAATCAGGAAGTCGGGCATCACCTTCTCTCGGGGTCCGCCCAACCGCCGATAGACCGAGAACGCTCTCGACGCCGCAAAGGCCGCTTCGAACGGAAGACTTTCGCGTCGGAACTCATCTTCAGGCAAGGCATCATCGACATCGTCTATCGCCTCATAGCGCATCGAAAACTCGGCGTAGATGATCTGATTGATGACCAGGCTGCCTTGCTCAAGGGCAGACACCATTTTGGACCACGACCACTTTGACCAGACGGGATCGCGAACGGCGACATCGATAAGTACATTGGTGTCGACAAGCGTCGCCAAGATCAGCGATCCCGGGTCAAAGCCATGACGGCATCGGCATTCATTGTCTGATCGCCGCTGCCCTCAAGCCGATCGAGCGCAGCAAGAAAACGGTCCAGTCTTTCGCGGTCGGCCAACCGCCCCTTGTCATGCTTCGGCGTGATCGTGATCTTGCCGCCCTCAATGCCGAAGATGACTTCGCTGTTGGCGCCAATCCCAAATGTCTCCCGCAGATCCCGTGGGATTGTCACTTGGCCTTTGCTCGTCACACGCATGAAACGTACCTTTCTTACAAGTAAGGAATATTCCAACTGCGTGAACAAGTCAAGAACACCACTAGCCGGCAAGCGCCATCCGATAGACCACGCTCTGCCGGTGATGCGCGTGGCAGATGGCGATGGCCAGCGCGTCGGCGGCATGTTCGGTGTCGAAAATGGCCTTCGGCAACAGCACCTTCACCATCATATGGATCTGCTTCTTATCGCCATGGCCAACGCCGATCACCGCCTTCTTGACCGCATTGGGCGCATATTCGGCGACCACGAGGCCCGCACGCGCCGGCACCAGCATTGCGATGCCGCGTGCCTGGCCGAGCTTCAACGTCGCCACGGCGTCCTTGTTGACGAAGGTCTGTTCGACGGCCGCCTCGTGCGGCATGGCGCTGTGCAGGATCTCGGCCAGCCCGTCATGCAATTGGCACAGCCGCGTCGCCAGCGCCGCCTTGTCGTCGGACTTCACCGTGCCGGAGGCAATGAAGCGCAGCGAGTTGCCAAGGCTTTCGACGATGCCCCAGCCGGTGCGCCGAAGCCCCGGATCGATACCGATGATGCGAATCGCTTCCGCCATTTGCCGACTTTACCTCCGGCGTACAGCGATGCCAGCAAAATGTGAACAAACCGGAAACGAAGAGGTGACCGAGGTTACCCTCTGGCGAAAGCCGTGTTCAGCAGGCTGATCTGGTCGGAAACCGGATTGAGGCGGCGAGCCATCGGTTGCATGTCGACTACGGCGCCGGAGCCATAAATCTCCTCGTCCATGCGGCGCACCAGTGCCTGCAGGCGCAGCGAACGGGTGACGAGGTCGAGAAAATCCTCGGGCAGTTCGGCCCAGCCGGCGGCTTCGTCATGGGCAGAAGCGGTGTCGAGACGCACCTTGGACTTTTCCGACGCGACCTGGTCGCGGGTCATCTCGCCGGAGTTGGCGGCGCGCTGCAAAAGCAGCCAGGAGGCAACCTGCATCAGCCTGGTGGTCAGCCGCATCGATTCGGCGGCATAGAGCGTGGCCGCCAGCCTGGACAGTTTCTTCGCCTCGGCCCGACCCTTGCCGTCGAGATATTCCGCCGCCTGTTCGACCAGGCCCATACCTTCCTGGTAAAGCGGCTTGAAGGATTGCGAGAAAACCCGGCGTTCCGCCAGCTTGACGGTTTTCGCACTGCCCTTCGAAGGCTCGTTCATTGATACGCCCCTGCACTTGCAACCGGCTGATTCGGCTCCCTGCCGTACACCCGGAACCCTATCTGACTGAAGCTTGAAAATGCGCTTCGGCACCGGTGAAGGCAAGCACATGTTTAACAGAAGGTTAACGGCGAGCCGATGTCGGGCGTCCCCTCTGAAATTCGAACGAAAAGAGAAAATGCGGACAAAAAAAGAGCCGCGGATAAGGCGGCTCTCAGGAGTTTAACAGGGAGGCGTCAAACAAAGTGGCTCCAACCACTCGGTAAGAATCCAGATCACTGGATGAACATAGTAAACACCTGTAAAGCTTAATGAAGCCTTAACCGCGCGGATGTTTTTTGACCGAACGCCGCCATCCTGTGCCGTAACAGTACAGCCTCACTGCCTCTGGTTCAGCTCAGGCCGTCTTCCAGACCGCAGGCAAAGCGATGAAGGCAAATAGCAGCATGCCCGCATAGAACCCGATCGAGAAAATCCCGAGCAGCGGTTCTATCCCCGGATTGCCGGCGAGCAGAATGTAAAGGCCGATCATGAGCCCGATACCGCTGATGGCAGTCAGCCAGAAATGAACTTTGGCCAGGGCCTTTTGCCCGACAGCCGGAAACAGATGGTAGAAAAAGGCGAAGACCGCCGACATCAGCCATCCGGCCACCATCGTGTGGGCGTGGGTTGGCATCTGGCCATGGTCATCGCTGATCGCCATGTGGATGCCGAGCGCCATGCCGCACAACGCATAGATGATGGCCAGCGTGAAGAAATTCCGTGCTACCCCTTGCATAATGTCCCCTCGAATTGCCTTTTCCCGTTTCTCGGGAATGGGTTGATCGTCAGGCGACTGTTGTCGCCACCGGGCTCCCGGCGTTAGCGCACTAGCATCGGCGATGTTTCCGGACGATGTCGCGCCAACCCCTCCCGACGATTCGTATATTAGCAGGAAATCAGATAGCGCGTTCACGATCTCAGCCGCTTCTTCATTGCGCTGAAACAGAGCCGGATTTTTCGTGACATCGTTCCGAAACAGGCGCCGCGCTAAACGCCCGCTCCTCTGACGGCGGCCAATCCGCGCCGCCGCAAACCTGACACTGCAGGAGCAACCCATGGACTGGTACTCGATCGTCAAATTTCTTCACGTCGCCACTGCCATTCTGTGGGTCGGCGGCGGCTTCGTGCTGTTCCTTCTCGGCATGCTTGCCGAACGGGCGGGCAACATCGAGGAAAAACTGCAGGCGATGCGCGCCAGTGGTCAGCTGGGCGGCAGGTTCTTTGCGCCGATGTCGATGCTGACGCTGATCTTCGGTCTCATCATGTGCTGGTTCTGGGTCGGCTTCTCCGATCTGTGGATCCTGATCGGCCTGGCCGGCTACGCCACGACGTTTTCGATCGGCATGCTCATCTTCAAGCCGACCGGAGAGCGCATGGGCGCGATGATCGCCGAGGAAGGCGTCACACCAGCTGTTCTAGCCATCGGTGAGCGCATGATGAGCGCGGCACGCTTCGACTATGCGGTGATGCTGGTGATCATTGCCGACATGGTGCTCAAGCCGACCGCGCATGACATCGGCATCCTCGCCGGCATGGTGCTGGTCGTCTTGGTGGGCGCCACACTTGCCTTTGGCGGCAACCGTCGCCTGGTGCCGAGCGCCGCCTGACCCCTGGCGGTGAGGGACGGTTGCGCGGCGGCCTTTCTACATCAGGCCGACGATACCATCCCACAGCAGCTTCAGCGCCACGACCGCGACGGTTGCGTATGTGAAGGGATAGAAGGTCTCCGGGCGCATCCGGCGCACCAGCCACGCCCCGGCGATGGTCGACAGCGGCGCCAGCGGCATCAGCACGGCCGACGCCGTCAGATTGGCGGTGTCGAACTGGCCGAGCGCGAAATAGGGCACCAGCTTCAGCGCATTGGTGGCGGCAAAGAAGATCGCGGCGGTGCCCGACAGAACCTTCGGATCGAGCCGGATCGGCAAGGCATAGACCTGGAAGGGCGGCCCGCCGACATGGGCGACGAAGCTGGTGAAGCCGGCGACCGTGCCCCAGACGGCGGCGGCCACGCGGTTGGGCGCGGCCGCGTGATCGGCGCCGTGGCGGAACTGCAGATAGAGCCAGCGCAGGACGAAAATGATCGCGACGGCGCCGACGATGAGCCGCACCGCCTCTTCGGTTACCAGTGCCGCCGTCAGCCAGCCGAGACCGATGCCGATGACGGCGCCCGGCATCATGTCGACCAGCATCTTGCGGTCGTAAACACCCCACCATGTCCACACCGAGACGATGTCCATCAGGCACAGGATCGGCAACAGGATGGCCGCCGCCTGCACCGGCGGCATGGTCAGCGCCATCAGCGGCACGCCGACGAAGCCGACAGCGCCGCCGAACCCGCCCTTGGACAGGCCGACCAGAATGACCGCCGGAATGGCAGCCGCGTAGAACCACGGATCGAGAAGCAGGCCTGACATGGGAGGGGACTGGTCCGGAGGGAAAGCGTGTCGACGCTTGAATAACCCAGAAAGCCGGGCGGAGCGACAGCAAATGTGAGCGTGGCGGCCGCGCATCCGGCCGACGCCGACCAGTGCCTATCGGCGGGCCGAGACCAGCAGGAACATCGGCCGCTCGAGCTCTTCCGCCAGTTCCGGCTTGGCCGCGATCTGCTCGGCAGTCGGGCAGAATTCCTCGACATGGTCGATGGTGAAGCCGGCTTGGATCAGAGCGTTGAGCGTGGTGCCGATCGTGCGGTGATGTTTCACCACGCCCTTGGCCAGCCAGTCGGTGCTGCGCGGCCCCTCAACCAGATACTGGTCGACGGGCCATGTCTTTCTTCCCGCGACGTCGATCGACCAGCCGGGTTTGGTCGGCGCCATGAAGATCGGATGCTCGGTCGAGAAGACGAAATGCCCGCCGGGCGACAGGGCCTGATGCGCGGTCCCGAACAGGCGCATCACGTCCTCGACATAGTGCAAGGCGAGCGAGCTGTAGACGAGATCGAAGCTGGCTTGCGGCAAGCTGAGCTGGTCGAGATCGGCTGTCTCATAGCTTATGCCCGCATCCGGGCCGGCGGCCCTCGCCCGGGCAAGCATCTTCTCTGACAGATCCAGGCCAAGCACCCGCGCCGCCCCATGCTCGTGGGCCCAGCGGCAGAACCAGCCGAAACCGCAGCCGAGATCGACGACCCTCAAGCCGCTGACATCGGGCAGCATCGCGTGCAGCGCCGGCCACTCGGCGGCACCATCCAGGCCTTCCACGGAGCGGCCGAGCTGACTGTAGCCTGCGAAGAAATCCTCGCGGTCGTATATGTTCTGCGCCATTATCGTCTCAGCCTCGTTTGGGCCGACACCCTAACCAACCGGCCGCCGGCTTTCCACCCGCTGCGACCAGCCCTCTGAAAACCAGGGCGTGGCCGGTTCGGCTCAGATTGCCTGCAAGGCTTTTGCCCTGTCACGAGGCGATGCTGCATCGAGCGGCGGCGGCCGGCGGCGGATCGGCTGCGCCTTGATGATGGCGGTGCTTGTCTCGGCCTTGTCGGCGATACGGTCGAGAATCCCGTCGAGGTCGCCGATCGAACGCACGAACAGGCGGGCGACGAAGCAGTCATCGCCCGTCACCTTGTCGCATTCGCCGAATTCGGGGATGTCCTCGATCAGCTTCTGGACGATGTGCAGCTTGCCGGGCAGAGGCCGGATGCGCACGATGGCCTGCAAGGTATAACCAAGCGCCAGCGGGTCGATGTCGACAGTGAACGCCCGGATGACGCCGCGCTCCTCGAGCCGTCGCAGCCGCTCCGAAACGCTTGGCGACGACAGCCCGACTTGGGCGGCCAGATCCTTCAGCGAGGTCCGTGCATCCTTGACCAGGATTTCGAGGAGATTTCGGTCGAGATCGTCCAGCATTTTACATTTCCTGCTGATTTGGAGCCGTCGCCTAATATAATTAGGCCATTTACTCATACCTCCTTCCTCATCCGATGGAAAGCCGCGTAGCCGCATGAGATTATAGCGGTCGAACGGATACGGAGGTTTGTTGTGAACGAAACAGTGCGTGGCACGGTCGAAATGTCCGCCGCAATGTTGATCCTGGGAACGATCGGATGGTTCGTCGTCCTGTCCGGCCAGCCGATCATGGATGTGGTGTTCTGGCGTTGCGCTTTCGGCGCGCTGACGCTGCTCATCATCTGCGCCGCCCTCGGGTTGCTGCGCAACAGACTGTCGCTGCGCATCATCGGCATCGCCGCGCTCGGCGGCGTCGCCATCGTCGTCAACTGGCTTTTGCTGTTTAGCGCATTCTCGCGCGCGTCAATCTCGATCGCCACCGCTGTCTACAACACGCAACCCTTCATGCTGGTCGGCTTCGGCGCGCTCTTCTTCGCCGAGCGGCTGACCCTGACAAAGCTGACCTGGCTGGCCATCGCCTTCGCCGGCATGGTGCTGATCGTGCAGTCGGGCCCCGATGCCGGTGATGTCGGCACGGATTATTTTACCGGAATCGTCATGGCGTTGGGCGCGGCTTTCTTCTGGGCCGTCGCCGCCATCGTCACCAAGAAGCTCAAGGGCACGCCGCCCCACCTCATCGCGCTGATCCAGGTCTGCGTCGGCGTCGTCATGCTGGCGCCCTTCGCCAATCTTACCCATCTGCCCACCGATCCATGGAGCTGGGCCATGCTGGCGACGCTCGGCATCGTCCACACCGGCCTGATGTACATCCTGATGTACGGGGCCATCCAGAAGCTGCCTACACATCTGCAGGGATCGCTGTCCTTCATCTATCCCGTCGTCGCCATTCTGGTCGATGTCTTGGCCTTCGGCCATCGGCTGCATCTGAGCCAGATCGTCGGCGCCACCGCCATCCTGATCGCCGCAGCCGGCATGAATCTCGGCTGGACGCTGTGGAAGTCGAAACCATCAGTCGCGAGCCCGCACCCGATCAAGTGAAGCGGCCCCGCCGGCTGCCCGGCGGGTCAAACATCGCGATCCCGGCTGCCCGCCTGTTCAAGGCGGGCACTTTGCTCTATGCCGCAATCCAACCATCTTCGCCCGGCATAGGCGAAACGCGGGACCCGAAGAACCATGAATGACGCAACGCCCCCCAACCGCTGTCGCATCGTACTGATCGCGCCGCCAGGCGTGCCGGCGGCCCGTATCACCGCGGCATTCGAAGGCGGCGATGTCGCTTCGCTGATCCTGCCCGAGAACGGCATGGATGAGGCCTCCTTCCAGGCTTTCGCCGAACAGATCGTGCCGGCAGCGCAGGCCGCGGGCGTGGCTGTCATCATCGCCGGCGACACCCGCATAGCCGGCCGCGTCCAGGCCGACGGCATCCATGTCGAAGTCTCCAAGGCTGAACTCGCCGAGACGATCGAGCATTTCCAGGCAAAGATGATGGTCGGCACCGGCGGCGCCAAGACGCGTGATGACGCGCTCGAGCTTGGCGAGACACGGCCCGACTACATCTTCTTTGGCCGCTTCGGCTACGACAACAAGCCCGAACCGCATCCGCGCAACCTGTCGCTCGGCGCATGGTGGGCCGACATGATCCAGATCCCGTGCATCGTCATGGCCGGATCCGACATCGCCTCGGTGGAAGCAGTGGGCGCCACAGGTGCTGAATTCGTGGCGCTGTCGAGCGCCGTGTTTGCCGACGGCACCAATCCCAAGACAGCGGTCGCCACCGCCAACGCGCTGCTCGACGAGACCGCGCCGCGCTTCGAGGACTGACGTGCTCTCGGCGAGGCTTCCCCTCCAGGCTCTGCTTGCGGTGCTCATGGTTCAGGCGGCGGCCGCGGAGACCATCCCGCTGCCGCAGCCCAAGCCGGAACTCGGCGTCCACACCGACAAGCCGATCGACAAGCCGCTGCCGCAACCCGCCACCACAGCCGAGCCCGCGCCGCTGCCGTCGGCCGACACCATCAACCCCGACCGCTTCGGCGCCAAGCCGGCGGACGCCGCCTATGGCGCCTTCCAGCGCGGTCTCTACAAGACGGCCTACAATCTCGCGCTAGTCCGGGCGCAAAACGGCGACCCGGCGGCGCAG
Organism: Mesorhizobium loti; assembly: GCF_003148495.1. GTDB lineage: Bacteria > Pseudomonadota > Alphaproteobacteria > Rhizobiales > Rhizobiaceae > Mesorhizobium > Mesorhizobium loti. Next base: position 478,247 of record NZ_QGGH01000003.1, on the reverse strand, counting down.
ACGCTGGTGGCCGAGATTCTGTCGCGCGGGCTCGGTGTGCCGCTCAATTCGGCGGAAGCGGCGAAATGGTATGCGCTGGCCGCCGAACAGGGCGTGCCGGAATCACAATTCCAGTATGCGCTGATGCTGCTCGACGGCCGCTACGTCAAGAAGGACGAAAAAGGGGCCTATGCGTTGATGCAGGCCGCCGCCGAAGCCGGCAACCGGCTGGCGCAGTTCAATTTCGCGCAGATGCTGGTCGAGCAGGACCCCGGCGACGCCGGCATAGCCAAGGCGGTTTCCTATTATGAGCGCGCCGCCGCGACCGGCCTCGCCGACGCGCAATATGCGATGTCGCAGATCTACGCCAATGGCGTCGGCGGCAAGCCGCGTGACGATGTGCAGGCAAGGCGCCTGCTGGCGCAGGCAGCAAGGCAGAATTACGACACCGCACAGATCGATCTCGCCGCCTGGATGATCGAAGGCCGTGGCGGTGCGCGCGACCTGAAATCCGCCTTCGGCTGGATGAAGCAGGCGGCGGAGGGCGGCAATGTCGCCGCCCAGAACCGCCTCGCAAAACTCTATATGCAGGGCATCGGCACCGATCCGGATCTGGTCCTCGCCGGCGCCTGGTACATCGTCGCCCGCCGCGCCGGCCTCATCGATCCGCAGATGGACGACTTCCTGCAGGGGCTGAGCGACGACGAAACCAAGCAGGCCCTGCAGAAGGCAAACCGCCTGCCGTAACGGCCTCTCCGGCTCAGCGCCAACTTGGCGCTCCCTTGCCTCTTCTGACGATTTGTGGTCTTGGGAGCCCGAAATCGCTTTACCAGCGAACACCCCGTACCAACGGCCAGACCGTTGGTATCCATTCCGGATCACCTCATCATGGCCAAGATCAATGGCAACGAAATCCGTCCCGGCTATGTCATCGAGCATGATGGCGGCCTTTGGGTGGCGGTCAGGACCAACACCGTCAAGCCCGGCAAGGGCGGCGCCTACAATCAGGTCGAACTGAAGAACCTCATCAACGGCACCAAGCTCAACGAGCGCTTCCGCTCGGCCGAGACGGTCGAACAGATCCGGCTCGACCTGAAGGACTTTTCCTTCCTCTATGCGCAGGAAGACGCGCTGGTGTTCATGGACACCCAGAGCTACGAGCAGCTCGAATTGAACAAGGACTTCGTCGGCGATCGTGCTGCGTTCCTGCAGGACGGCATGATGGTGACGGTCCAGCTCTACGAAGAGAGGCCGATCGGCATTTCACTGCCCGACTATGTGACGCTGACCATCACCGAGGCGGACCCGGTGGTGAAGGGCCAGACGGCAGCCTCGTCCTACAAGCCGGCGATCCTGGAAAACGGCATCCGCGTGCTGGTGCCGCCATTCATCGGCGCCGGCGAGCGCATCATCGTCGACACCAACGAAATCACTTACGTGCGCCGCGCCGACTGATGCATGTCGCCCAAAAGTGGCCCCGGTTTTGGGTCACCGACATGCATCAAGCCAGAGCTTAAGTGCAGCACCAGGAAGAACCACTATGGCACGCTCAGCCCTCCTCAACGTCATGGTCCAGGCCGCAATGAAAGCCGGCCGCTCGCTGTCGCGCGACTTCGGCGAGGTGCAGAACCTGCAGGTCTCGATGAAGGGCCCAGGCGACTATGTCAGCCAGGCCGACCGCAAGGCCGAGGACATCGTCTTTGCCGAGCTGTCCAAGGCACGGCCGGGCTACGCCTTCCTGATGGAAGAGCGCGGCGCGGTCGAAGGTGACGACGGCCAGCATCGCTGGATCGTCGACCCGCTCGACGGCACCACCAATTTCCTGCACGGCATCCCGCTCTTTGCCGTTTCGATCGCGCTGGAACGCCAGGGGCAGATCGTTGCCGGCGTCATCTACAATCCGGCGATGGACGAGCTCTACACCTGCGAACGCGGCGGCGGCGCCTTCATGAACGACCGCCGCTTGCGCGTCGCCGGCCGCATCAAGCTGGTCGACACGGTGATCGGCTGCGGCATGCCGCATCTCGGACGCGGCCACCACGGCAATTTCCTCGTCGAGCTGCGCAATGTCATGGCCGAGGTTTCCGGCGTCCGCCGCCTCGGCTCCGCCTCGCTCGATCTCGCCTATGTCGCCGCCGGCCGCATGGATGGCTTCTGGGAAACCGGCCTGTCGGCCTGGGACATCGCCGCCGGGCTGCTTTTGATCCGCGAAGCGGGCGGCTTCGTCTCCGACATGGATGGCGGCCAGGACATGCTCGACAACGGCTCGGTTGTCGCCGGCAACGAGGTCATTCAACGCGCGTTGCTGAAGGCCGTAAAGAAGCCGCTCCCCTCTCGTTGACAGGCAAGCCGCGCTGACCGCCGCGCTGATGCGCCGCAGTCGCAAAACCGCAACGGAAGCTTGAAATACTGCCCGGCGAGCGCCCAAATTGAGTGCGCGGCGCAGGAAACCCGGCAGTGAACGACATCAAGCCCACCCCCGACATCCCGTTCATCGGACGCTGGCACTATTCGCGCGCCGAGATGATCGCCGATGGCATCGTCCACGCGGTCGGCATCGTGCTGGCGATCTCGGCCGGTTCCGCACTGCTGGCGCTGGCGGCCTTTCGTGTCGGACCGGGCGAATACATCGCCGCCGCCTTCTACGTGGTTTCGCTACTCACCGTGCTGTCGGTGTCGATGACCTACAATCTGTGGCCGGTGTCGTCGCCGGCGAAATGGGTCTTGCGGCGTTTCGACCACGCCGCGATCTATCTGCTGATCGCCGCGACCTACACGCCTTTCCTGGCCCAGCTCGAAGGCTCGCCGCTGGCGCGCTGGATGATCGCCCTCGTCTGGACCGCGGCAGCACTTGGCATCGCCATCAAGGTGTTTTTTCCCGGCCGCTTCGACCGGCTCGCCATCGTCTTCTATCTCGCCATCGGCTGGAGCGGTATCGTCCTGGTCAAGCCGCTGGTGCAGACGCTGCCGACGACATCGATCGCGCTCATCGTCGCCGGCGGCATCGTCTACTCCTGCGGCGTCATCTTCTTCGCCTGGAAGGGGCTGCGCTTCCACAATGCGCTGTGGCACGGTTTCGTCGTCACCGGCGCCGGCCTGCATCTGGCCGCCATGGTCGACTGTCTGGTCATCAATCGCCTCTGACACGGTACAGCAATATTGCCAGGACAATCGGGTGAATGAAAAATTCCTCGGTCGAGCCGAACAGGCGGTGATTTCCATTTTTGCGCAGCGAAAATGGCAAGGCCGAACGGCCGTCGGCGCTTATGCGCCGTAAGCCAAGGGCGCGGATGCGCCCGCCCGGCGCTTGAGGGGAGAAAAAGGAAAGGGCAAGCGGGTTCACCCGATTGCCCTGGCAATATTGCCAAGCGCCATTCAATTTGGTCACAATTCCGTTTAGAGTCGCGGTTTACGTGATCGGCGGCGGCATCGGAAACGGGGCACGGATGGCTTTTCTCAAATCCTTCGGCATGGGCAGACGTTCTGATGTCCTGATCTACGATCCGCACAAACTGTCGAGCCCGCAGGTCTTTCTGCTGACCATGGTGATCTTCCTGGTCATCGTCGCCTTCATCGCCGCCATCCTGACCCGCCAGATCTCGACCGCCTTTGGCAGCAATCCCGGCCTCAACGGCCTGATCGTCGGCGTTCTGGTGGTCGGCATCCTGCTGGCCTTCGCCCAGGTCGGGCGGCTGTTTCGCGAAGTGCGCTGGGTCAACTCCTTCCGTGCCGGGTCGGAGACCACCGAACCGGTGCTGCTGGCGCCGATGAAGGCGATGATCGGCCGCTCCTCGGCGACGGCCTTCTCGACCAGTTCCATGCGCACCATGCTCGATTCCATCGCCACCCGCCTCGACGAAAGCCGCGACACCTCGCGTTATCTCGTCGGCCTGCTGGTGTTTCTCGGCCTGCTTGGCACCTTCTGGGGCCTGTTGAACACCATCGGCTCGATCCGCGAGACCATCGAATCGCTCGATCCCGGCACGGGTGACGCCGCCGCGGTGCTCGATTCGCTGAAGCAGGGGCTTTCGGCGCCGCTCGCCGGCATGGGCACGGCCTTCTCGTCCTCGCTGTTCGGCCTGTCCGGCTCGCTGGTGCTCGGCTTTCTCGACCTGCAGGCCGGCCGCGCCCAGACGCGCTTCTACACCGAGCTTGAGAACTGGCTGTCCTCGGTCACCGATCTCTCGTCCGACATCGTCGTTGCCGATCCAGCCAAGACCGAGCCTTCCGACGAGATTCGCCTACTGTCGGAACGGCTGCGCAGCATGCAGGAGAATGGCGGCGGCTCCAATCCGCGCGTCGCCACCGCCATGGCCAATCTCGCCGACGGCATTTCCGGCCTGGTCAAGAACATGCGCTCCGAGCAGCAGATCATGCGCGACTGGGTCGAGGCACAGTCCGACGAACAGAAGGCGATGCGCAACACGCTGGAGAAGATCGCCGACGCCCTGAAGAAGCCCGGGGTCCACTAGCATGGCACTCGCCAGGGGCCGGCGCACCGATCGCCGCATCGACTATTGGCCGGGCTTCGTCGACGCGCTGTCGACGCTGCTTTTGGCGATCATGTTCCTGCTCACGGTCTTCGTGCTGGCGCAGTTCCTGCTCGGCCGCGAAATCTCCGGCAAGGATACGGCGCTGTCGCGCCTCAACTCGCAGATCAACGAGCTGACCCAGCTTCTGGCGCTGGAGCGTTCGACGGCGCAGGACAAGGATGATTCGCTGGCCAATCTGCAGGCGTCCCTGTCGGCCGCCGAAGCGGAGAAGAGCCGGCTCGAACAATTGCTGGCGCAAGGTGCCGGCGCCGGCGACGCCGCCAATCAGCGCGCCGCGGCGCTCGGCGGCGAACTCGACAGCCAGCGCCAGATCAGTCAGCAGGCGCTGAGCCAGGTCGAGATCCTCAACCAGCAGATCGCGGCACTGCGCAAGCAGATCGGCGCGCTTGAGGATGCGCTCAACGTCTCCGAAACCCGTGACCGCGATTCCAACACCAAGATCGCCGATCTCGGCCGCCGCCTGAACGTCGCACTTGCGCAGCGCGTCCAGGAATTGAACCGCTACCGCTCCGACTTCTTCGGCCGCTTGCGCGAAATCCTCGCCGACCGCGAAAACATCCGCATCGTCGGCGACCGCTTCGTCTTCCAGTCGGAAGTGCTGTTCCCGACCGGCTCCGAGGTGATCAACGATGCCGGCAAGGTCGAGATGAAGAAACTCGCCGACGCCATCATCGAGCTGCAGAAGGAAATCCCGCCCGAGATCAACTGGGTGCTGCGCGTCGACGGCCATACCGACAACAAGCCGCTCTCCGGCACCGGCCGCTACCGCGACAACTGGGAGCTGTCGACGGCGCGCTCGACCTCGGTGGTGAAATTCCTGATCGAGAACGGCGTACCGGCCAACCGCCTGGTCGCCGCCGGTTTCGGCGAGTTCCAGCCGCTCGATCCCGCCGACACCGAAGAGGCACGCAACAAGAACCGCCGTATTGAACTGAAGCTCACCGAACGTTGATCCATCATCGCGCGAACTCACGCGAATTTGTTCGTCGGCTCAACTCTAGGGCGCAGATCAAGGCCGGCAAGGCCTGAAAACATTATCTTTTTTTAATTACACATTGTCGCAGGGCGGTCCTAGCTTCCCGCCTGGGCCGAGAACCGCCGGCGATGAATCCCCCCCTCGTCGCGACACGACGGAACCCGACGGCCCACGGCCGGAAGGCAGGCGGAACGACCGCTGCCTTCCTCTACAAGAGGAGACGCGTGATGCGCTCTTTCACTCCCAAGACCTCGCTCAGAACTGCAACGCTCACGGCGTTCCTCATCGCCGTTCCGCTTGCCGGTGCCTATGCCGCGGGCCATCACAAGGGCGCTCTCGACGCGAGCGATCCGACCGATTTTACCGGCCCGCGCGTCGAAGGTCTCATCCAACAGGTTGAAGGCGTCCGTCAGGGCATCCTGGACGCGAGGCAGGCCAACAACATTACGCCGGCCGTGGCGGAGCGTCTGGAAATGCGTACCGTCCGCATCAGCCAGGCGGCCGAGAAGATAGCGGCGTCCGATCACGGCAGGATACCGGCCGCGCAATACCATGACCTGCTGCGCCGTCTCGACAATGTCGACCAGCGGCTGAGGGTCGATACCGGCAGCGGTTTCCTCATGGGCGATGGCGCCGACGGCGGAAGCTACCCGAACGGCTGAGGCCATAGCGGCTGAAACGGTCCAAGAGGAAGGGACCACCTGACGCCTTCGGGAGCCAATCCCGCGGGCGTCCTTTTTACCAGCCCAGCCAGACCGCGATCAGGGCAATCACCGCCGGCACGGTCTGGATGAACAGGATCTTGCGGCCAACCGTGGCCGCGCCATAGAGGCCGGCAACAGCCACACACAGCAGGAAAAACGCCTTGACCTGAAAACCGGCCGCACCGAGGTAAAGTCCCCAGATGAGGCCGGCGGCAAGGAAACCGTTGTAGAGCCCCTGATTGGCGGCCAGCACCTTCGAGGCGCTGGCGAATTCGGGGGTCAGATTAAAAGCCTTGTGCCCACGCGGCGTGTCCCACAGCACCATCTCGAGATAGACGATGTAGACATGGATCAAGGCCACCAGCCCGACCAGGATGTTGCCGACCATGTTGTTCCCCCTTCATTGGCCGCCGGCAGCATTTCATACGCGGCGTCGTCCGCGCAAGGTGCATTTGCCGGACGTGCCTGAGGGTTGCAAACGCCTTTGCGTTGGTATCTTTTCGCGCCGTCCCCAATCACGGAAGCCGCCATGTCCTTTCAGAAACTCGATGACCTCGGCCACAAGCTCGAAGCGCTTGAGCATGCGCTGGCTATCCTCGGCGCCGACGAGGCCACCCACATGGCCGTCGGCGGTGGCGAGAAGCGTGCCGAGGCGATGTCGGCACTGGCCGGCATGTATCACACCAGGGCAACAGCGCCGGAGATAGCGGACTGGATCGCCGCGGCCGAACAGGAAGCGTTGGGTGAAGAGCAGCGCGCCGCCGTCTCGGAACTGCGGCGGCAATACACCAACCTGACTTGCCTGCCGGTCGAATTCGTCGAACGCCAGACAACCGCGCGCATGCGTTGCGAGCAGCTGTGGCGCGACCTGCGCGCCAAGAACGACTGGGCTGGCTTCCAGCCGGCGCTGGAGGGCGTGGTGGCGCTGGTGCGCGAGGAGGCGGCGCTGCGTGCCGACGTGCTCGGCCTTGCCCCCTATGACGCGCTGATGGAGCAATACGATCCCGGCAACCGCACCGCCGACATCACGCCTGTTTTCACCGACCTGAAGGCTTTCCTGAAAAGCTTTGTGCCGGAGGCGCTGGCGATTCAGGACGCGCGGCTGCGCAAGCGCCCGTTGAAGCCGCTGTCGGGCACCTATGCGATCGACCGGCAGCGCGAACTCGGCCTCGCCATGATGGCGGCGGTCGGCTTCGACCTGACGCACGGGTCGCTGTCGGTGTCGCACCACCCTTTCTGCGGCGGCGTGCCGAGCGACGTGCGCATCACCACCCGCTACAAGACCTCCGATTTCCTGTCGGCGCTGATGGGCGTGCTGCACGAGACTGGCCATGCGCTTTACGAACAGAACCTGCCCAAGGCATGGTCGCACTGGCCGCTCGGCAAGGCGCGCGGCATGGCCGTGCATGAAAGCCAGAGCCTGTTCGTCGAAAAGCAACTCGGCCGCAACCCGGCCTTCTGGCGCTGGGCGCTGCCGGTGGTCGAAAAGCATCTTGGCGAAGCCTGGTCGCTCGACGACATCCTGCCGCATGTGCATCGCGTCGAGCGCGGCCTGATCCGCGTCGATGCCGACGAGGTGACCTATCCCCTGCATGTCATCCTGCGCTACGAACTGGAGCAGGAGCTCGTCGCGGGCAGGCTTGAAGTGGCCAACCTGCCCGAAGCCTGGGACGCCAAGATGCGCGACTATCTCGGCCTCTCCACCATCGACAACCCCGCCGACGGGCCGATGCAGGACGTGCATTGGCCAGGCGCCGCCTTCGGCTATTTCCCGTCCTACACGCTGGGCGCGATGATGGCGGCGCAGCAATGGGCGGCGCTGACGAGGGAACATCCTGCCGCCGATGAGGATCTCGCCAAGGGCAATTTCGAGGCGATCAACGACTGGCGCCGCCAAAAGATCTGGTCGCAGGCGTCACGCTGGTCGACGCCGGACCTGCTCGAACGCGCCACCGGCGAAAAGCTCAATGCCGCGTATTTCGTGAACCATCTGAAGCAGCGATACGGAGGCTCATAGCGGCGGTCGGCGCAGCGGCAGATGTTTCTGACTACTCTGCCGCGCCCCTGAAGGCGCTGGCGCCGGTTTCGAACTGCAGCTTGGCCAGCCGCGCATAAATGCCGCCCTTGGCGACTAGGCTCTGATGCGTGCCTTCCTCGACGATCGTGCCGCCATCCATGACCAGGATCCTGTCGGCCTTCAGCACCGTTGCCAGGCGGTGGGCGATGACGATGGTGGTGCGGCCCTGCATCAGGCGTTCCAGCGCCATCTGCACCAGCGTCTCGCTTTCGGCGTCGAGCGCCGAGGTGGCCTCGTCGAGCAGCAGGATCGGCGCGTCGCGCAGGATGGCGCGGGCGATCGCCACCCGCTGGCGCTGCCCGCCTGACAGCGTCACGCCGCGCTCGCCGACCTGGCTGTCGTAGCCCTTTTCGAGCTTGAGGATGAATTCGTCGGCAAGTGCATCCTTCGCCGCCGTCTCGATCTCGGCCTTGCTGGCTCCTGGCCGGCCGAAACCGATATTGTCACGCGCGCTTGCCGCAAAGACGGTGACGTCCTGCGGCACGATGGCGATGCGCTGGCGGACGGAAACGGGGTCGGCCTCGCGCACGTCGACGCCATCGATCAGGATCTTGCCTGTTTCGGGATCGTAGAAACGCAGGATCAGCGAAAAGACCGTGCTCTTGCCGGCCCCTGACGGGCCGACGATCGCCACCGTCTCGCCGGGCATGACCTGAAAGCTCAAGCCGTGCACGGCAGCGCGGTCGGGCCTTGCCGGGTAGGAGAAGGAGACATTGTCGAAGACGATCGCACCCTTGGCGACCGCAGGCAGCGGCTTCGGATCGGCCGGAGCCTGGATCGCCGGCTTCTCTGCCAGGATCTCGGTCAGCCGTTCGGCAGCGCCCGCCGCCTGCGCAAGCTCGCCCCAGACTTCCGACAGGGCGCCCAGCGCGCCGGCGGCAAACACCGAATAGAGCAGGAACTGACCGAGCGTGCCCGGCGATATCGAGCCTTCGAGCACGTCGCGCGAGCCGAACCACAGCACCGCCACAACGGACGAGAAGATGGTGAAAATGGCGAAGAAGGTGAGGAAGGAGCGCGCGAAGATCGAGCCGCGTGCCGCCTCGAAAGCGGCTTCCACCGCGGCCGAGAAATGCCCGGTTACCAGCTTCTCATTGGTGAAGGCCTGCAGCGTGCGCACAGCGCCGATCTGCTCGCTGGCATAGGCGGTGGCATCGGCAAGCGTATCCTGCGCCTGCCGCGACTTGCGCCGCACCGAGCGGCCGAAGGCGACCAGCGGCAGCACGATGACGGGAATGGCCGCAATGACCAGGCCGGACAGTTTCGGGCTGGTGACGACCATCATCGCCAGCGCGCCAAGGCCGAGGATGACATTGCGCAGCGCCACCGAGGCCGTCGCTCCGACCGCCGACTTGACCTGCGTCGTGTCGGCGGCGAGCCGCGACACGATCTCTCCCGACTGGGCGGTGTCGAAGAAGGAAGGCGACAGCGTCGTGACATGGGCAAAGACATCTCGGCGGATGTCGGCGACGACGCGCTCGCCGAGCGTGATGACGAAATAGTAGCGGCTGGCCGATGCACCCGCCAGCACGGCGGCCATCGCCACCAATGCGGCGAAATATTCGGCGATGAAGATGGTGTTGGCCGACGAGAAACCATGATCGATCATACGCCGTACGGCCAGCGGCAGCGCCAGCGTCGTTGCCGCGGCGATGACCAGCGAGATCACGGCGCCGACGACCAGCGTGCGATAACGCGTGATGTACGGGAACAGGCGCCTGAGCGGCTTGAGCGAACGCCGACGCTCGTCTGCGCTGATGAATTGCGCCATCCCAGTGTTTCCTCTGGCCGCCCTTGGGCTATGCGCCGCAATATGCGCTTGCCCCGGCCTTGTGATTCAATTCCGGCTGATGTATAGGCTCGCCGACCGTTTTAGAAGCCGTGGCTCCTCAATAGCTGCGGCTTCGAGTTTAAAAAAGGGGCGCATCGACGCAGGCTTATGCCCGTCGGCAGCGCCGGCAAGCCAGGAACCGAACCCATGAAGACCGACATTCATCCCGATTACCACACCATCAAGGTCGTCATGACCGACGGCACCGAATACATGACCCGTTCGACCTGGGGCAAGGAAGGCGATACGATGAACCTCGATATCGACCCGACCACCCACCCGGCCTGGACCGGCGGCCAGCAGACCCTGCTCGACCGCGGCGGCCGCCTTTCGAAGTTCAAGAAGCGTTTCGAAGGTTTCGGCCTCTAAACCAAACAGCGTTCTGCGATCAAAAACCCGCCCACGAGGCGGGTTTTTTGTTGCGACGAGGTGGATCGCCACAAGCTGGCGCTCGCCCCCTACCTCCCCCTGGTCGGACCGAAGGTCCGGGTGGGGGTCTGGCGCCGCCCCCACCCCGCTGCTTCGCAGCGACCCTCCCCACGAGGGGGAGGGTGGGGAGCATTCTATCCGTCCAGCAATTCCCTGAGCGCCATGCGCTTGTAGGCGGCGACCAGCCTGTCGCCCTCCTGCCGCTCAACGGAAATCGCCAGCCGCATGGCGGCTTCGCCCATTTGCCAGACGAGGAACGCCGTGGTTTCCAGCGCCACTGGATCGGCTGCCGGCCGCAGCCGTTTCAGCACCGCGGCGAGGAATTCGGCGTTGGCGCGACTGTCGGCGAGTTCGAGCTGGCGCAGCGCCTTGTCGGCCTGCGTGCCCGACCAGATATCCCGCATCACCGGCTCCGCCAGGAACAACCGGTAATAGATGTCGACCAGTTCCGAAAATGCCTGGCCCAAGCCTTCGGCGTCGCCGACGCCGGCAAGTGCTGCCGAGATGCAGGCCTGGCTCTCGGTGGTGTAGCGCTCGGCCAGCGCCCAGACGATCGCCCGCTTGTCCGGAAAGAACTGGTAGAGCGAACCGATCGACACCCCTGCCCGTTCCGCCACCTCACCCATGCGCATGGCATCGCTGCCTTGCTCGGCAATCAGCGCCGAGGCAGCGGCCAGCATGCGCTCGACCCGCTCGCGGCTGCGCTGCTGGCTGGGCGCCCGGCGCGGTGAAGCAATCTGCTCCTGCGGGGAAACCGGCGTGGCCGTGTCTTCCATGACTGACTCCAATGCCGGCAAAATCGCTTGACTCGCAAAATACGAGGGTTTATCACGTTTTGCAAATATGAGGGTTACTCATGTTTGTAAACGGAGGAAACCACCATGAATGACGCAATAACCAGCCCCATCCTGATCCTTGGCGGCACCGGCAAGACCGGCCGCCGTCTCGCCGAGCGGCTGACGGCGCACGACCTGCCGGTACGGATCGGCTCGCGCTCCGGCAACCCGCGCTTCGACTGGGAAATCCCCGCGACCTGGGGGCCGGCCTTGCAAGGCGTGAGTGCCGTCTACATCAGCTACTACCCCGACATCGCCGTGCCGGGCGCCGCCGAAACCGTCGGCGCCTTCGCCAGGCTTGCGGTGGCCAATGGCGTCACCCGCCTGGTGTTGCTCTCCGGCCGCGGCGAGGCGGAAGCCCAGCGCGCCGAGGAGATGCTGAAAGCCTCGGGCGCTGACTGGACGATCCTGCGCTGCGCCTGGTTCTCACAGAATTTCAGCGAAGGTTTTCTCGTCGAGCCCTTGCTGGAAGGCGAAGTAGCCTTGCCGGTCAGCAATGTCGGCGAGCCGTTCGTCGATGTCGACGACATCGCCGAAGCCGCCTTCGTCGCGCTGACGGAGCCAGGCCATGTCGGCCAGCTCTATGAGCTGACCGGACCACGGCTGCTGAGCTTCGCCGATGCGGTCGCTGAGATCGGCAAGGCCGCCGGCCGCGACATCCGTTTTGTCAGGATCCCGCATGACGAATTCACCGCCGCGATGGCCGCACATGAACTGCCGCCCGAAATCGCCTGGCTGCTCAACGAGCTGTTCACGCAAGTGCTCGACGGCCGCAACGAGACGCTGACCGATGGCGTCCAGCGTGTGCTCGGCCGCGCGCCGAACGACTTTTCCGCCTACGCAAATAAAACCGCCGCAACCGGCATCTGGAGCAACTGAGATGACCAAGCTTCTTCCCACCCTCACTATCATTGCCGCAATCGGCTCGGGCGTCGTCGGCGGCGTGTTTTTCGCCTTTTCCAACTTCGTCATGGCGGCGCTTGCCCGACTGCCCGTCCCAAGCGGCATCGCCGCGATGAATTCTATCAACATCACGGTGATCACCCCGACCTTCATGACGGCGCTTTTCGGTACCGGCCTGCTCTGTCTGGTGCTTATCGCCGCCGCTATCATGGGCTGGAGCCAGTCCGGCTCGTACTGGTTGCTTGCCGGCGCGGTGATCTATGTGGTCGGCAACCCGATCGTGACCATGGTCTTCAATGTGCCGCTCAACGATGCGCTCGCCGCCGTCGACCCCGCCAGCAGCAATGGCGCCGCCGTGTGGGCGAACCATTTGAGCCAATGGGTGATATGGAACCACGTCCGCACCATCACCGCCATCGTGGCGATGGCCTGCTTTATCTTCGCATTGCTCTAAGCGGTTTTACGAAACGCAAAGGACCCCGCTCAGGCGGGGTCCTTTTGCGTCTGGTCTTTCGACGTGTGACCCTTGCGGTCGGCATGGCCGAGATCGCGATCCGGGTCGATGACATCACGGACCAACTGCTTGAGCTTCGCCGCGTCCGGAAAGCCGCCGTCGCGCTTGCGGTCCCAGACCAGCGTGTCATTGCAGGAAATGGTGAAGATGCCGCCGGTGCCGGGCACCAGGGTGACCTCGCCCAGATCGGTGCCGAAGGTCGACAGAAGCTCCTGCGCCATCCAGCCGGCGCGCAACAGCCACTGGCACTGCGTGCAATAGGTGATGCGGATGGTGGGCAGAGGTTGCTCGCTCATGCCGCGCTGAGCTTAGCCATGGTCTCGTCGTCGACTTCGAAGTTGGCGTAGACGCTCTGCACGTCGTCGTCGTCCTCAAGCGTGGCGACCAGCTTCATCAGCGACTGTGCCCGCTCCTCGTCGACCGGAACATTGTTTTGCGGCCGCCAGATCGGCTTCACCGATTCAGCCTCGCCGAGCGCGCCTTCCAGCGCCTTCGACACTTCGCCGAGATTTTCGAAGGCGCAGTAGATCGTGTGGCCTTCCTCGTCCGACTCGACATCATCGGCGCCGGCTTCGATCGCCGCATCCATGATCTTGTCGGCGCTGCCCGCCGATGCCGGATAGTAGATCTCGCCGGCACGGTCCCACATGAACGACACCGAGCCGGTTTCACCCATCGCCCCGCCGGCCTTGGTGAAGGCGGCGCGCACATTCGAGGCCGAGCGGTTGCGGTTGTCGGTCAGGGCTTCGACAATGACGGCGACGCCGCCGGGACCATAGCCCTCATAGCGCACGGCTTCGTAGTTCTCGGCATCGCCCATCGAGGCCTTGTTGACGGCGCGCTGGATGTTGTCCTTCGGCATCGACACCGCCTTGGCGTTCTGGATCGCCAGCCGCAAACGCGGGTTCATCGATGGATCGGGCGTCCCGCTCTTGGCGGCGACGGTGATTTCGCGCGCCAGCTTGGAAAACATTTTCGACCGCACCGCATCCTGGCGGCCCTTGCGGTGCATGATGTTCTTGAACTGTGAATGGCCAGCCATGGCACCCCTGTCGTCTTCTCGGCTAAAGCATCCCGAAGCGAAGTGATCTCACCTCGTCTTCCGCAATGCCCGAATTCAAAATTTCAGAGCGTCCCAGGTGCAACTCGTGGAAGCACGGCGTTCTCTGTCGGAATGGCCGGCTTATAGATAAATCGGCTCAATTCGTCCAGCCGCACCGCACACGGGACGCCCGACATTGGCGGCTGCGAGCGCTCACGCCTCCAAATCGGACTTCAACCGGTCGATGATGCTGAGCGCATGGCCGGCATACTGGCTGATCCAGCGGTCGTGGATCTGCTTGATCGGCAGCGCGTTGAGATGGTTCCAGCGCTCGCGTCCGTCGCGCTGCGCGACAATCAGATCGGCCTCCTCCAGCACCTTCAGATGCAGCATCACGGTGCAGCGATCGATATCGGGAAAGGCCTCACACAGCATGCCGGTCGTCTTCGGCGTATCCTTCAGCTGATCCAGCATTTCGCGCCGGCGTGGATGCGCCAGCGCCTTGAAAACATTGTCGTCTTGCGATTGGCTTGACATGTTATATTTCTATAACATATCGTTGAGCCAATCAAGGGAAGGAGCTGTGGATATGTCACTTGGATTCAAGGTTTCCGGCCGCATCGGCAAGCCGGTCGCCGACGTCTTCGACGCAGTCGTCAATCCGAGGAAGCTGAGCGGCTATTTCACCACGATCGGCGGCGCCAGCGCGCCGCTGGTGGCGGGTGCCGGCGTCGTCTGGTGGGGCAAGGTGCCGGTCGAGGTCGATGAAGTGGTCAAGGACAGCCGCATCGTGCTGCGCTGGGATGCCACCGACGCCGACGGCAAACCCGCCTACAAGACCCGTATCGAGATGAATTTCGAGCCGCTGGACGAAGGCGGCACCTTCGTCACCATCGCCGAGAGCGGTTGGCAGGAAGGCGCGGTCGGCCTGAAGAAGTCCTACCTCAATTGCGAGGGCTGGTCGCAGATGCTGGCCTGCATGAAGGCCTATGTCGAATACGGCATCAATTTGCGCGACGGCTACTACCGCAGCGAGATGAAGGGCGAACCCGCCAACGAGACCAATATCTGAGCGACCCCATATCTGAGCACCCAGGAAGGAAGATGGAGGCCTGCAATGACGAAAGTAACGCCATTCCTGATGTTCGAGGGCAAGGCCGAAGAGGCAATGACCCTCTATTGCGAGACCATTCCCGGCAGCAGCGTCCTTGACGTCACAAATTACGGCCCCGGCGAAGACGGTCCACAAGGAATGGTCAAGCTGGCACGGGTGTCGATCGCTGGCCTGGAAGTCCTGGTCTTCAACAGCCCCGTGCACCACGCCTTCACGTTCACGCCGTCGGTCTCGCTCTATGTGGACTGTTCCTCCGAAGACGAACTGAACCGCATTGTCGAGACACTGGCAAAGGACGGTGGGTTTCTGATGCCGCCCGACAATTACGGCTTCAGCCGCCGTTTCGCATGGCTCAACGACAGGTTCGGGGTCTCCTGGCAGGTCAATCTCGCATAACCAGCCCGGGCAAAGCCGACCAACAGCTGAAACGGAGCCAGCTATGACCACGAAAATCACCGGCGGCATCAACATCGCCATGAAGGTGCCGCCACACCAGTATGAGGCGACGATCGCCTTCTACCGCGACGTCGTCGGCCTGAAGCCATTCACAGACAAGGCGCCGGCAATCGGCTTCGAGCTTGGCCCCAACCGCCTGTGGATCGATGAGGCGCCGATGATGAGCCAGGCCGAGGTGTGGCTGGAACTCTTCACCGATGATTTCCCCATGGCCGCGGATCGTCTCGCCAAGGCGGGCGTCGTGCGTTGCGACGCCATCGAGCCCCTGGGCGAGGGCTTCCGTGGCGGCTGGATCACCAACCCAGCCAACATCGTTCACATGCTGCGCGAACCGGACGCCTGGTGAGCGCCAAGCCCCGAAAGGACAATCCGATGGAGATCCGCGAAACACCAACCGCCGAAGCCGGCATGCTGATCCGGCGACCTGTCCCTGAAGTGTTCGAGGCCATCGTCGATCCGGCCATCACCACGAAATTCTGGTTCACCCACGCCAGCGGGCGCCTGGACAGCGGCAAGGAGGTGCGATGGGAGTGGCGCATGTACGGGGTCTCGACGACGGTCGATGTCAGCGAGATCGTCGCGAACGAAAAGATCGTCATGCGGTGGAGCGATCCTCCGACCACCGTGGTCTGGACCTTCACCGAAATGCCGGATCAGACGACTTTTCTCGAAGTTCGCAACTTCGACTTCGCAGGCAATGGCGACGAGCAGGTGAAAGAGGCCATCGGCTCAACCGGCGGCTTCACGCTCGTGCTGGCCGGCGCCAAGGCCTGGCTGGAACAGGGCCTGACGCTTGGCCTGATCGGCGACCGTCAGCATTAGGCTAGCCCGACAGACCAGCCTCAGTGCCCGCCGCCCGATTTCGCCTTCTTGCGCCGCCGCGCCAGCATGTTGAGTCCCTCGACCAGTGCCGAAAAACCCATGGCGGCGTAGATGTAGCCCTTGGGCACATGGTAGCCCATGCCGTCGGCGATCAGCGTCATGCCGATCATCAGCAGGAAGCCCAACGCCAGCATGACGATGCTCGGGTTCTTGGCGATGAAATTGGCCAGCGGCCCGGCCGCCAGCATCATCACGCTCACCGCGACGATCACGGCGATGTACATGATGGCGATCTCGTCGGTCATGCCGACAGCGGTGATGATCGAATCGATCGAGAAGACCAGGTCGAGCAGCAGGATCTGGAAGATCGCGCCGGCAAGGCTGATCTGCAGCGTCTCACCCAGCATCGAGTCCTGGTGGTCGTCGGGGTCCACCATGTGATGGATCTCCTTGGTCGCCTTCCAGACCAGGAACAGGCCGCCGGCGATGAGGATCAGGTCGCGCCAGGAAAAGCCATGGCCGAAGGCCGTGAACACCGGCGCCGTCAACTGGACGATGATCGAAATGGTGGCCAGCAGCACCAGCCGCATGATCAGCGCCGCCGAGATGCCGAGGCGGCGGGCGCGGGCCCTTTGCGCTTCCGGCAGCTTGTTGGTCAGGATCGAGATGAAGATCAGGTTGTCGATGCCGAGCACGATCTCCAGCACCACCAGCGTCAGCAACGCGACCCATGCCGTTGGGTCGGACACGAATTGAAAATGCGGCGCCAGAAATTCGATGAGCTGCATGGAGGTCGTCCCCTACGATCTAGAGCAGTGTCGCCGGCAGTTAGGTACTGCGCGCGCCTATATCAATGTCACGACCAGAAGGATGGCGCGGTTTCCTCCAGCCGCGGGCCGCGACGAAACGGCGCGATCCGCTCGGTGAGCCCCGTGCGGTCGGAAATATCGACGCCGACGCCGCACAATGTCGCCGGTCCGGTGGCTGCCTCGAAACGCCCTTTCGGCACTTTCGACAGGAAGCGGTTGAGTGGCTCCTCCTTGTCCATGCCGAGCGAGGAATCGTAGTCGCCGCACATGCCGGCATCGGACAGATAGCCGGTGCCGCCATTCAGGATCTGGTGGTCGGCGGTCGGCTGGTGCGTGTGAGTGCCGACGACGAGGCTGGCGCGGCCATCGACGAAATGCGCGAAGCACATCTTTTCCGAGGTCGCCTCGGCGTGGAAGTCGATGACCACGGCATCCGCCTGCTCGCCAAGCGGACAGGCGGCAAGCTCGCGTTCGCCGGCCTGGAACGGATCGTCGAGCTCGGGATGCATGAACACCCGGCCCATGATGTTGGCGACCAGCACGCGCGCGCCGCTCCTGGCAATGTAGACGCCGGAGCCGCGCCCGGGTGTGCCCTTGGGAAAATTGGAGGGGCGCAAAAAACGCTCTTCGCGCGGCGCGAAGGCCAACGCATCGCGCTGGTCCCAGACATGGTTTCCGGTGGTAACGACATCCGCACCGGCCGCGATGGTCTCGCGAAAGATATCTTCGGTGATGCCGAAACCGCCGGCGGCGTTCTCGCCATTGACGATGACGAAATCGAGTTTGAAGTCGGAGATCAGGCCGGGCAGCTGTTCCCACACCGCCGTCCGTCCCGTCTTGCCCACCATGTCACCGAGGAAGAGAAGTCTCATATGATCTCGCACCGAAGGTCAGCGAAAGCTGCATGACGCCAGTGAAAGATCATGCGTCCCTTGTACTTATCTACAATTTTGGCGCGAAGCGGCGCAACCCGCTCTCGGTGAGTATTTCCGGAATGATGACGTCGTGGTTCTCATCCGGCACCATTGCCACCTCCTGGCAATCGAAGGCGATGCCGACCAGCCGCGGCGGCTGGCCCTTGTCGACCAGCCTGCCGATGGCGCGGTCATAATAGCCGGCGCCGTAGCCGATGCGATGGCCGCGCGCATCGAAAGCGGCAAGCGGCACCAGCATCACCGCGGGGTCGAGCACCTCGGCCTCTTCATGCGGGCCGACGGTGCCGAAGCCCATTTCGACCATCGGCGCGCCACGCACCAGTTCGCGAAAAACGATGGTGGTCTTGTCGAGAATGGCCGGCAGGCAAAGCCGTGCGCCCTTTTCGCGCAAGGCAAACATCAGCGGCCTGACGTCGACTTCCGAGCGCATCGGCCAGAAACCGGAGACGATCTGGCCCGGCTCGATGTGGAGGTGATCGCGTGCGGTCTCGGCCATTTCAAGCGCGACCTCCACCCGCCAGAATTCATCGAGTGCGTCGCGGCGCCCGAGTGCCTCGCGGCGAAGCTGCTTTTTCAGGTCTTTGGGAGAGGTCATGCGGCCAGGGTAGAAAAGGTCAGAGCGGGATGAAGCGTTGGGAGCGACGTTTTCCACCGCATCGTCCACCGAAATGCGTGGACGCGTGGCAATAAGTGACGATCCACACAACCGGTGGAGAGAGCGATCCCGGGAACCTACAAAGTAGGTGGGCGCCGTGTGAGAAAACCCACGGGTCTTCCCAGGGACAGCTCCCTAAGGATCGTTAAGGCCCCGGGGAAAATGTTCTCCTGCCGGGAAGCACAGACCGTCCCAGCCAATATAGGCTGCCGGTCGACTAAGCGCCAGTGAGACTGGCAGATGTTTCCATCGCGGGTTTCAAGTCTTTCGTGGCGGTGGGTGCGCCCTTGCACAGGCTGAGCCGCGTCCTTACGGTCGCGATGACCAACCGAGGAGCAAGAATGCGTTTCGAAGGCACGGCGGCCTATGTCGCCGACAAGGATCTGATGGTGGCCGTCAACGCGGCGATCGCACTGGAACGGCCCTTGCTGGTCAAGGGTGAGCCCGGCACCGGCAAGACGGAACTCGCCCGCCAGGTGGCGTCAGCACTTGGCCTCGACCTCATCGAATGGCACGTCAAGTCGACCACCAGGGCGCAGCAGGGCCTTTACGAATATGACGCCGTCTCGCGCCTGCGCGACAGCCAGCTTGGTGATATCAGGTTCAACGACATCAGGAACTACATCAAGCGCGGCAAATTGTGGGAGGCGTTCGCGGCCGGTAGGAAGGTCGTGCTTCTGATCGACGAGATCGACAAGGCCGATATCGAATTCCCCAACGATCTCCTGCAGGAACTCGATCGCATGGAGTTCTTCGTCTACGAGACCGGCGAGACGATCCGCGCCGCCGTCAGGCCGATCGTCATCATCACCTCCAACAACGAGAAGGAGCTTCCGGACGCCTTCCTGCGCCGCTGCTTCTTCCACTACATCCGCTTTCCCGACGTCGACACGCTGCATAAAATCGTCGACGTCCACTATCCCGGCATCAAGCAGAACCTGGTTCGGGCAGCGCTCACCCAATTCTACGAGATCCGCGATGTGCCGGGGCTGAAGAAGAAGCCGTCGACCTCCGAGGCGCTCGACTGGATAAGGCTGCTGGTCGCCGACGACATCGCGCCCGAGGATTTGCGCGCCGATCCGAAGAACGCCCTGCCCAAGCTGCATGGCGCTCTCCTGAAGAACGAGCAGGACGTGCACCTGTTCGAGCGGCTGGCCTTCATGGCCAGAAGGCAGGGATGAAGAGCGGTTCGCGCATGATCTCTGGACCGCAACAACACGGCCTCTGACGCCGAGCTGGAAGGCCGGTTGCTACGAGCGGGCCTCGCCCGCAGTCTGAGCGGAACCATGCCCGCTCTGCTCTTGCGGCGCGTCGGTCTTGGCGCGAAGATGATGAAGCTGATGACGGCAAGAGCGAGAACGCCGATCCCGCAATAGAGCATGACCCAGCCAAAACCGTTGACCAGGGCGGCATGCGCGATGGCGCCGGATGGGTCGAGGGTCGCGAGCCTGGGCGAATATTGCGTCAAGCCATCGAGATTTCCGGTGGCGATCTTTTCCGCTAGTGCACCCAGTTCATTCGGGTCGAAGGCCCCGTCAAACGCGTTCCGCAGATAAGAGACTATCCCCTGCGTCAGCAGCAGGCCCAGCACCGCGATGTTGATGGCGAGCGTGATCAAGCGCGCACTGATATCGATGCCCGAAGCCATGCCGGCGCGATCCGGCGACACCGAGCCGGTCGTGGTGTTGGTGGTCGGTGAATTGGTCAGGCCGATGCCGATGCCGGCGATCAGCGTGCCGGGCAGCATGGTCACCCAATTGGCGCCCTCGAGCCCGGACCCTATCCGCATGGCGATAAAGCCGATCCCTAATGTCAGCAGACCGAGCGGGATCGCAACCCGCGCCTGATAGCGCGCGCGCAGGCGCTCGGCGGTCGAGGACATCAGCATCAAAGGAAGCGTGTAGACCAGCAGCAACAGCCCGGTCGTTGTGCTGTCATAGCCCAGAACACCCGAAAAATAGATCGGCAGATAGATGATGAACGGCCAGTAGCTGAAATTCATGCCAATGCCGCCCATGATCGCTCCCGAAAACTGGCGGATGCGGAAGACGGAGAAATCGAACATCGGATAGGGACTGATCTTCTCGGCAAAAAGGAACGCGATGAAGGACAGGACGGCCGCGACAGTCACGCCGATGCGGGCGCCGGACTCGAGATCGGCGCCTTGCGTGATCAGATAAGAGAAGCCGAACACCGCGAACGAGAGCGTCAGGATGCCGGCCCGATCAAGCCTCTGGGCGTTGTGATCGCGTGATTCAGTGACACCTCTGCCGATGAAGACCAGAGCAAGGATCGCCAGCGGCACATGGATGAGGAACACCCATTGCCAACTGGAGAACGCCACGATCAATCCGCCAATAGCGGGCCCGAAACCAAGCCCGATGCCCGAGACGACGCTCCAGGCAACGAAAGCCTTGCCGCGTTCACCCCCATCCTGAAACTGATGGGACAGCACGGCCACGCTGCAGGTGAACATCGCTCCACCCGCGAGCCCTTGCAAAAAGCGGGCAATGATCAGAATTGGAGCGCTCGGTGCGAGGCCGCACAGCAAAGAGGCAAAGCCGAAGGCCATGGTGGTGATGACCATAACCCGTTTGCGGCCGAAACGGTCGGCCAGCGTCCCCGTCGCCATCAACACCGTGGTGCAGGCAATGGTGTAGGCATTCATGATCCACTGCAAATCCTTGAAATCGGCGGCGAGCACGCTTTCCAGTTTCGGAAGGATCACCGGTACGCTGGAGATTTCGAGACCGAACAGCAGCGAGGCAAGGCAGGCCCCCACAAGCGCAACGGTGTTTCGCTCAATTTGAAACCTCATATCGATCACTTTCTATCGGAGTTGCAGGCAATGCTTTTCAAACTGCCGTCGATGAGATAGACCAGCCCTGATCATGAAAAAAGGCTATGCATCTCTATTTCAGAGATGACAAAATGGAATACTCGAGATGACCAGTCTTGATGTCGACGCCGTGCGGACCTTCGTCATGGTGGCCGATCTGCAGAGCTTCACCCGGGCGGCGGCGGCGCTGGGCAGTACCCAGGCGACGATCAGCGTCAAGCTGCGCCGGCTTGAAGAAAAGCTCGGCGCACGTTTGATCGAACGAACCCCGCGCCGCGTGAGCCTGTCAGCGAGAGGAGCGATCTTTCTTCCAGCGGCGCGCGAATTCCTTGCCGCCCACGAACGCGCCATCACGGAGTTTTCCGAGGCGCCGTGCCGGCTTGCCCTCGGCTTTGTCGACCATGTCGCGGGGCCCGAGCTTTCCATCCTGATAGCCCAGCTTCATGCCCACGATCCGTCGCTCGCGCTCAACATAAGGATCGATACCAGCTCCTTGCTGGAGGATGCTTTCGATCGCGGCGAACTCGATGCGGTCATTGTGCACCGGGAGAGCGACGGTCGCCGGGGCGAGGCCTTGTCGCGCACCCATTATGGCTGGTTCGCCGCCCCCGCCTTCGAATGGCGACCCGGGACGCCCTTGCGCCTGGCGCTTTTAAGCACCGTATGCAACTGCCCCGACCGCGTGAGAGCGGTCGAGGCGCTTGATAAAGCAGGCATTGCCTGGAATGAGGCTTTCGTCGGCGGTGGCGGCGCGGCCGTCAACATCGCGGTATCGGCCGGTTTTGCTCTATCCGCCCTCGCTTACCGTGTCGCCCCTCCCGGTTTGATCGAGGTTGGCCGCAAATTCAGCCTGCCACCAATTCCCCCTTCCGAGATTGTTCTGCATGCGCGCGCTTTGGCGCCACGGGCACGAGAGGCGCTGAAGATGCTCGCAACCGCTTTTCGCGAGTCCAATTTGCCGACAGGATAGGCACAGGTGTCCCGATCCGATTCTATCGGATCGGGCTCCAAACTTCGGAGGAATGAAATGACCGAGATCACCGTCCGCCCGCTCGCGCGGTCCGACCACGCCGACTGGCGGCGGCTGTGGACCGATTATCTCACCTTCTATGAGACGAAGCTGCCGGAAGAGGTCTACGCCGTCACCTGGAAGCGGCTGTTCACGGCGGGCGAGTTCGAGCCCAAGGGTTTCATCGCCACGCTCGACGGCAAGGCGGTCGGCCTCACCCACTATCTCTACCATCGCTCCGGCTGGTCGGAGCACAACAACTGCTATCTTCAGGACCTGTTCGCCGACCCGGATGTGCGCGGCAAGGGCATTGGTGCAGCACTGATCAAGGCTGTAAAAGAGGAAGCCGCAAAAATCGGCGTCAAGAACGTCTACTGGATGACGCACGAGACCAACACCACCGCGCGCAAGCTCTACGACCATGTGGCGCGCAGGACCGGCTTCATCGAGTATGATCTGCTGTAACTGGCCATGTTCATCCCCTTCTTCCTTGAACTGAAGGCAGCGCGTGTTCCCGTCTCGCTGCGGGAATATCTGTCGCTGCTTGAGGGGCTGGAAGCCGGGCTGGTCGACTATGATGTCGAAGGTTTTTACTACCTCGCCCGTGCGGCGCTGGTGAAGGACGAGCGCCATATCGACCGCTTCGACCAGGTGTTTGCGCATGTCTTCAAGGGCATTGAAGCGCTGGGCGGGCCGGATGCCGTCGATGTCACCAACATCCCCGAGGAATGGTTGCGCCGCCTCGCCGAAAAGCACCTGACCGACGAGGAGAAAAAGCTGGTCGAAGCGCTCGGTGGTTTCGAAAAACTGATGGAGACCTTGAAGCAGCGGCTGGAGGAGCAGAAGGGCCGTCACCAGGGCGGCTCGAAATGGATCGGCACCGGCGGCACCTCGCCCTTCGGCGCCTATGGCTACAATCCCGAAGGGGTGCGCATCGGCCAGCATGAAAGCCGCAACCGCCGCGCGGTAAAAGTGTGGGACAAGCGCGAGTTCAGGAATTTCGACGATGCGGTCGAGCTCGGCACGCGTAACATCAAGATCGCGCTGAAGCGTCTGCGTCGCTGGGTGCGCGAGGGCGCCGAGGAGGAGTTCGACTTGCCCGGCACCATCCACGCCACGGCCGAACATGGCTATCTCGACGTGCAGACGCGGCCCGAACGGCGCAATGCGGTGAAGCTTCTGATGTTCTTCGATGTCGGCGGCTCGATGGACGACCATATCAAGAGTGTCGAGGAGCTATTTTCGGCTGCGCGAGCCGAATTCCGCCAGCTTGAATATTTCTATTTCCACAACTGCCTCTATGAGGGCGTGTGGAAGGACAATCGCCGCCGCCATGCCGCGACAATCCCCACCTTCGACCTGCTCCACAAATATGGGCCGGACTACAAGGTGATCGTCGTCGGCGACGCCTCGATGAGCCCTTACGAGATCGCGCACCCCGGCGGCTCGGTCGAACACTGGAATCCGGAGGCAGGCAGCGTCTGGCTCGGCCGCCTGCTGCAGCAATGGCCGAACGCGGTATGGCTCAACCCCGAAAACCCCGGGAATTGGGGCTTTACCCACTCGATCGCGATGATCCGCGACATCTTCGGCGGCCGCATGTTTCCGCTGACTTTGGCCGGGCTGGAAAGCGCGACGAAGCAGCTTTCGAGGAAGCATTGAATGGACCGGCAAGAAACCTGCTTTCTCTGCCTGCAATGCGGCGTCCAGTTCGCGGCAACAGAGACGCCGCCGGAACACTGTCCGATCTGCGAGGACGAGCGCCAATATGTGCGCTGGGAGGGGCAGGCCTGGATCACGCCGCAGGAACTCGCTGGCGAGCACCAGCTTGTGATGAAGGACGACGCCGGCGTACTCGCCTTCGGCATCGAGCCGCGCTTCGCCATCGGCCAGCGGGCGCTGCTGGCGCAGACGCCGCACCGCAATGTGCTGTGGGATTGCATCTCGATGGTCAGCGACGAGGCGGTGACCGAGATCAACCGCCGCGGTGGCCTGGCGGCGATCGCCATCTCACACTGCCACTATTATTCGGTGATGGTCGAGTGGAGCGAGGCGTTTGACGGCGTGCCGATCTATCTCCACGCCGACGACCGCCAGTGGATCATGCGGCCGCACAAGGCGATCGTTAGTTGGGAGGGCGAGACGCTGGCCATAAACCTTTCGCTGACGCTCATCCGCTGTGGCGGCCACTTTGCCGGTGGCCAGGTGCTGCATTGGAAGCGCGATGGCGGCAACGCCCTCATGTCCGGCGACATCCTGCAAGTAACGCCGACGCGTCGCCATGTCAGCTTCATGTACAGCTACCCGAACCAGATCCCGCTCAACGCAGCCGCGATACGCCGCATCGCCGCCGCGCTGGAGCCATTCGCGTTCGATGACATATTTGGCGCATGGTGGGACCAGAACATCATCGGCGGGGCAAAACCGGCCTTGTCTGCCTCAGTCGATCGCTATCTCGCGGCAATCGCATGACAACCCGATCGAAAATGCGGGCAATGCCGTAACAAATGCCTATCTTGGTGCGAATATGAGGTTGCAATCAACAACGAGCCGGCAAGGCTGAGGAGATCAAATGGACACCCACACCTACCCCGTAACCCGCACCGACGCCGAATGGCGCGCCCGGCTGACGCCGGAGCAATATGCGGTCATGCGTGGCCACGGCACCGAGCGGCCGGGAAGCTGCGCTTTGCTCTACGAGAAGCGCGCCGGCACATTTTCCTGCGTCGGCTGCGACCAGCCCTTGTTTGAATCCAAGCTGAAGTTCGAGAGCGGTACCGGCTGGCCGAGCTTCAACGATCCGGTGCCGGGTTCGGTCGAAAACACCGTCGACCGCAGCTACGGCATGGTCCGCACCGAATGCCATTGCGCCCGCTGCGGCAGCCATCTCGGCCACGTCTTCGAGGACGGCCCGCCGCCGACCGGCCTGCGCTATTGCATCAACGGCGTGGCACTGAAATTCGAGCCGGCGGCTTGAGCCAAAATTCGATTGAATGAATGAAAAGGGCAGCTGCGGCTGCCCTTTTCATTGCCCAGGCGGGAAACCCGGCGAACGCGATGGGCACCCGTGTCCGCGCTGTCAGACCACGACCGTCAGGATTAGCCATAATGTGGCGCCGAGCGTCATCAGCGAGGCCTTGGCGCCACTGACCTTTTCCGTGGTTCGCCATACGGCAAAGGTCAGAAAGATGTTGTAGGGCACCGGCGCGAAATGCACCGCCAGAACCACCGCGAGCGGCAGCTTCAGTCCGAGCAGGATGATCGCGGCCACCAAAGATGCGACGTTGAACGCCGTGCCGACAAGAACAAGGTCGCGCCAGAACAGCCGGTCGAGCGGCACCAGGCCTTGCCAGCGCGCGCGAAAAAAGCTCCGGCTTGCGGTGTCGCTTTCGTCTTCGGGACGTTTTGAAACACTCATCGACGCGACCTTCTCCTCGGCTGCCGCAGAGATTTCAAACGCAGCAAACTCTCAACGCCAGGCGATGATGGACCTGTATCGCCAGATGATCCGACCCGTTGTCATCAAACGGTCGCGAAACCTTTCTACGCCGCCCTTGTCGATACACTTTGCCAAGCGGCGACGTCCCGATGGAATTTGTCGCCCAATCATCCAGTCGCCTGCCAGGGAGGTCTTGAGATGAGCGACAATTTCTACAATGTGCTGTTTCTGTGCAACGCCAATTCGGCGCGATCCATTATGGGGGAAGCGATCCTCAACCGGATCGGCGCCGGCAAGTTCAAGGCCTTTTCCGCTGGTTCGCAGCCGAAGGGCACTGTCAATCCCCACGCACTTCAACTGCTGGAAACTCTCAACTTCGACACTGGCTTCGCCCGCTCGAAAAGCTGGGACGAATTCGCCGCGGCCGATGCGCCGCAAATGAACTTCGTCTTCACCGTCTGCGACAACACCGCGAACGAGGCCTGTCCCATATGGCCAGGCCATCCGATGACGGCACTGTGGGCGATACCGGACCCGGCCAAGGCCCACGGCACCGACGCCGAAATGCATCTCGCCTTCGCCGATGCCTATCGCATGCTCAACAATCGCATCTCGCTGTTCGTCAATCTGCCGGTGGACACGCTCGACCAACTGACGCTGCAGCACCATCTGGACGAGATCGGCCGGGACACCCAGAAGCCAAATTAGAGCAATTCCAGGAAAAGTGTGAAGCGGTCTTCCCGGGAGAAGCGCATAGCGCTTTCCCTTGGGAATTGTGTCAAAACAAAGAGATAGAGCGGCAGGCCATCGGATTCACGAACCGCCGTCGCCGGCATTGCCAAGAACCTCGGTCACCGCACGTTCGATGCGCGAGCATTCGGTCACCAGCCAGTCGGTCATCGCTGGCCAATTGTCCTCGGCATAACAGTTCACCCGCCACATCGAATTGATGCCGAGGCCCTCGCAACTCTGTTCGGGCCTGAGCTCCAGCCTGGCTTCGATCGCCGGTTGGAACGGTTTCAACCGCGACCAGGCTTGCGTGGCGCCGAACTTCTCGTTGCGGCCAAAGAAGACGCCGACATGGTTCTGCGCCGGCGCGACATACATGGAAAGGACCAATGCGAAGTCGGGCAGCCCGCGCTGCCAGAACCAGGGTCCGCGCCTCGCCATCAGAGCCCTTTCTTCCGAATGCCGCTCAGCGAACAGCGTCCAGAAGCCGCGCTGGCGGAACTCAGAGGCGCGACGGGCACCGAAGTCGAATTCGCTCATGGCTCAAACCGTATCTCCGGCAACCGCGTCGGTGCCGGGGCCGGCTAGTCTTACACCATGCCGAGTGCGGCCTTGTACAGATCGAGGATGGTTTCCTCTTCCTGCCGCTCGGCCTGGTCCTTCTTGCGCAGCCGGATGATCGTGCGCATCGCCTTGGTGTCGAAGCCGGTGCCCTTGGCCTCGGCGAACACTTCCTTGATATCGTCGGAAATGGTCTTCTTCTCTTCCTCGAGCCGCTCTATGCGCTCGATGAAGGCACGCAGCTGGCCGGCGGCAACAGTCTGGCTGGTCTCGGTGATATCGTCGGCCATGTTTTTCTCCAAAAAAATCGGTTCTGCGCCGCGACTCGGAATGCATGCAGCGGCGAATTGAGCGGGCTCGATGCCCGACCGGGGGCGGCGGGTCAAGCCGTTATCGAACAGCTAGCCAAGGGCTGCCGACAGAAGCCGACAGCCATCTCGCCGACATGGACCTGGGCATGTCGAGATTCAGGTCAGGCCGAGCCGAGAATGGTGGCTTCCGAGAACCGGAGCGGAGCGTACTTAAAGTACGTGAGCACCGGAAGCGCAGGAAGCCGCTATTCGCAGGCCGGCCTCACCTGAATATCGACATGCCCTAGCTGAAGGCGATCAACAAATCCTTGGCATCGATCTGGTCGCCGGCCTTGACCAGCACCTCGGCGACCGTGCCGTCGCGCTCGGCATGCAGCGCCGTCTCCATCTTCATCGCTTCGATGGAAAGCAGCACGTCGCCGGCCTTCACAGCCTGGCCGGCAGCCACTGAAAGCGCCGAGACGACGCCCGGCATGGGTGCGCCGACATGCGCCTCGTTGCCAGGCTCGGCCTTGCGGCGGGCCTTGGCGGCGGACGCGCCATGCGCCCTGTCGGGCACTTTCACGCGGCGCGGCTGGCCATTGAGCTCGAAGAACACGGTGACCATGCCCTTCTCATCGACATCGCCGATTGCAAGGCAGCGCACCACCAGCGTCTTGCCCTTCTCGATGTCGACGAAGATCTCGTCTTCCGGCCTCATACCGTAGAAATAGGTCGGCGTCGGCAGGACGCTGACCGGCCCGTAGGTCTCCTGCGCGCCGGCGAAATCCGTGAACACCTTCGGATACATTAGCCACGAGGCGAATTCGAACTCCGAAAGCTTGCGCTCGAGCTTCTCCTCGATCTCCTTGCGGCTGGCCTTGAGGTCGGCCGGCTTGAGCAGCGAACCGGGCCGCACCGTGATCGGCTTGTCGCCCTTCAGCGCCTTCTTCTGCAGCGCCGCCGGCCAACCGCCTGGCGACTGGCCGAGATCGCCGCGCAGCATCGAGACGACCGAGTCCGGGAAGGCGATATCCCTGTCGGGATTTTCGACATCGGCGACGGTCAGGTCCTGGCTGACCATCATCAACGCCATGTCACCGACGACCTTGGACGACGGCGTCACCTTGACGATGTCGCCGAACATCAGGTTGACGTCGTGATAGGTCTGCGCCACTTCGTGCCAGCGCGTTTCCAGCCCGAGCGAACGCGCCTGCTCCTTGAGGTTGGTGAACTGCCCGCCCGGCATTTCGTGCAGATAGACTTCCGACGCGGGCCCCTTGAGGTCGCTTTCGAAGGCGGCGTACTGGTTGCGCACCGCCTCCCAGTAAAACGAGATGTTGCGGATCCATTGCGGGTCGAGGCCCGGGTCGCGTTCGGTGCCCTTCAGTGCCTCGACGATAGAGCCGAGACATGGCTGCGAGGTGTTGCCCGACAGCGAATCCATCGCCGCGTCGATGGCATCGACGCCACTGTCGACCGCCGCCAGCACCGTCGCCGCCGACAGGCCTGACGTGTCGTGGGTGTGGAAATGGATCGGCAGGTCGGTCGCTTCGCGCAGCGCCTTGAACAGCACGCGTGCCGCCGCTGGCTTCAACAGCCCGGCCATGTCCTTGACGGCGATGATGTGGGCGCCGGCCGCCTGCAATTCCCTGGCCAGGCCGACATAGTATTTGAGGTCGTACTTCGCCCGCGCCGGATCGAGGATATCGCCGGTGTAGCAGATCGCCGCCTCGATCAGCTTGCCCTCGGCGCCGACCGCATCCATGGCGACGCGCATGTTCTCGACCCAGTTCAGGCAGTCGAACACCCGGAACAGGTCGATGCCGCCGGCAGCTGCCTGCTTGACGAAATGCTGCACGACATTGTCGGGATAGTTGGTGTAGCCGACACCGTTGGCGCCGCGCAGCAGCATCTGCAGCAGGAGATTGGGCGCGGCCTCGCGCACCAGCGACAGCCGCTCCCATGGATCCTCGGTGAGGAAGCGCATGGCGACGTCGAAGGTGGCGCCGCCCCAGCATTCGAGCGACAGAAGCTGCGGCAGGGCACGCGCATAGGTGCCGGCGATGCCGGCAATGTCATGCGTGCGCATGCGCGTCGCCAGCAGCGATTGATGGCCGTCGCGCATCGTCGTGTCGGTGACCAGCACCTCTTTCTGATCGCGCATCCAGGCGGCGAATTTCTCCGGTCCGAGCACATCGAGCTTCTGCTTGCTTCCGCCGGGCACATTGCCGTTGAGGTAGGGCACCACGGGTGCGGCCGCATCGGCCTTCGGCTGCGGCCGGCCGCGCGTCTCGGGATGACCGTTGACCGACACGTCGGCCAGGTAGTTGATGAGCTTGGTCGCACGGTCCTGCCGCTTGACCTGCTGGAACAGCTCCGGCGTCGTGTCGATGAACTTGGTCGTGTAGGAATTGTCTGCGAAGCTCGGATGGTTGATGATCGCTTCGAGGAAGGTCAAATTGGTGGCGACGCCGCGGATGCGGAATTCGCGCAACGCCCGGTTCATGCGGGCGATGGTCTCGGCCGGCGTCGGCGCCCATGCCGTCACCTTCTCCAGCAGCGGATCGTAGAAGCGGGTGATGACCGCGCCCGAATAGGCGGTGCCGCCGTCGAGGCGGATGCCGAAACCGGTGGCGCCGCGATAGGCGGTGATGCGGCCGTAATCCGGGATGAAATTGTGCTCAGGATCTTCGGTGGTGATGCGGCACTGCAAGGCGTGGCCGTTCAGCCTTATGTCCTTCTGTGCCGGCACGCCCGATTCCGGCGTGCCGATGGCAAAGCCGTCGAGGATATGTATCTGCGCCTTGACGATGTCGATGCCGGTCACCTGCTCGGTGACGGTGTGCTCGACCTGGATGCGCGGGTTGACCTCGATGAAGTAGAATTTGCCGGTGTCTGCGTCCTGCAGGAACTCGACCGTGCCGGCGCCGATATAGCTGGTCTCGCGGGCGATCTTCAGCGCATGGCCGCAGAGCTCCTCGCGCTGCGACATTTCGAGATAGGGCGCCGGCGCCCGCTCGACGACCTTCTGGTTGCGGCGCTGGATCGAGCAGTCGCGCTCGAACAGGTGCACGGCGTTGCCATGCGTGTCGCCAAGCACCTGCACCTCGACATGGCGGGCGCGCTCGATCAGCTTTTCGAGATAGACCTCGTCCTTGCCGAAAGCGGCTTTCGCCTCGCGCTTGCCTTCCGTGACTTCACGGGCAAGGTCGGCTTCGGCGCGGATGGCGCGCATGCCGCGGCCGCCGCCGCCCCATGATGCCTTCAACATCACCGGATAGCCGATCTCCTCGGCCAGTTTCTTGACCGCATCCATGTCGTCCGGCAACGGATCGGTGGCGGGGATCACCGGCACGCCGACTTCGATGGCGAGATTGCGCGCGGCGACCTTGTTGCCGAGCCGCCGCATCGTGTCCGGCTTCGGCCCGATGAAGGTGATGCCGGCCTCGGCACAGGCGTCGGCGAATTCGGGGCTTTCCGACAACAACCCGTAGCCGGGATGAATGGCATCGGCGCCCGAAAGCCTGGCGACTCGGATCACCTCCTCGATCGACAGATAGCTTTCGATCGGTCCCATGTCCCGGGTCAGATGCGGCCCGCGTCCGACCTGGTAGCTCTCGTCGGCCTTGAAGCGGTGCAGGGAATACTTGTCCTCCTCTGCCCAGATCGCCACGGTTTTGAGGCCGAGTTCGTTGGCCGCGCGAAAGACGCGAATGGCGATTTCGGACCGGTTGGCGACGAGGATCTTCGTGATGGCCAAGGACTGGGCTCCAGCAACGGAAGGAAGAGAAATCGGCGCAATGATTAGCGTGAAAATGCTGCAGTGCAAACAAAATTGACGCGCGTTTAAACCGATTGAAATAGAATCTTTGCGCCAAACCCCTTCGCATTCATCCCGACGCGCAAAGAGAAACGCTGGCATTGCGGTCAACGCACGATCATTCCCCGGCTAAAGGCCTGGCTGTATCGATCGCCCGCTCCTGCGGAAGCAAACGCGGCTCAAAAGAAAAATGCCCGGCGCGAGGCGCCGGGCATCTGTAAAATCTGGAGACTGACGAGCTTACATCTTCTGGATGTAGGTGTACTTGCCGTCGTCGCCCTTCTTCCATTCGTAGATGACGTAGCCGGGCAGCGTCGGGTCGCCCTTGGCGTCATAGGACAGGTCGCCGAGCACGGTCTTGAAGGGGCCGTTTTCATGCAGCGCCTTGGCAACTGCCTGCGGGTCGTTCGACTTGGCAGCGGTCGCTGCTTCCGAGATCGCCTGCACGGCGGCGTAAGCGTAGAGCGTATAGGCTTCCGGCTCGAAGCCCTGCGCGCGGAACTTCTCGACGAGTTCCTTGTTGGCGGGGATCAGGCGCGGATCCGGGCCGAACGTGTTGAGCGTGCCCGCAACCGCGTCGCCCGCGATCGAAGCCAGCTCGTTCGACACGATGCCGTCGCCGGAAACCAGCGTCGCCTTGAGGCCCTGGTCGGCCGCCTGACGAATGATCAGGCCGGCTTCGGTGTGCAGGCCGCCCCAATAGATGATGGTAACGCCGGCTTCCTTCATCTTGGCGATCAGTGCCGAGAAGTCCTTGTCGCCGACATTGATGCCTTCATACATGACTTCCGTCAGGCCCTTGGCGTTCATCGCCTTCTTGGTCTCGTCGGCAAGGCCCTGGCCGTAGGTGGTCTTGTCGTGAACGACGGCGATCTTGGCGTCCTTGAAGTTCGCGGCGAGATAAGCGCCGGCGATGCTGCCCTGCTGGTCATCGCGTCCGCAGGTGCGGAACACGTTCCACAGGCCACGTTCGGTGAACTGAGGGTTGGTCGCGGCCGGCGTCACTTCGACGATGCCGTTTTCCGCATAGACTTCCGATGCCGGGATCGAGACGCCCGAGTTGAAGTGGCCGACCACGAACTTGACGCCGTCGCCGACGAACTTGTTGGCGACCGAGATGCCCTGCTTCGGATCGGAGACGTCGTCGCCGACTTCGAGCTTGATCTGCTCGCCGTTGATGCCGCCCTTGGCATTGATGTCGGCGACAGCCGCTTCCGCACCCTTCTGAAGCTGTGCGCCGAAGGCGGCGTTCGGACCGGTGATCGGGCCGGCAACGCCGACCATGACGTCAGCCCACGCGGCGCCACCGAACGCGACAAGCGCGGTCAGGGCGACGGCGGACAAAAGTGACTTTTTCATTTAAACGCTCCCATTTACGGAGTGGGCGTGGATGAAGCTTTCATGCGATGCCCACCCTTATCGCAGAAAGCATAGTTTGCCGATTTTCAGGCACTTGTCACGCCGATTCAATTCCGAGGCGGCGTTAATGATGAACGTCAACCTTTCGGTTTCCAGCTCAAGATTGAAGCTCTTTCGTAGAGCCAATTATACTGTGTCACCATCTGGTTGGTGCGCGTGTATTGATAGCCGATGAAGCCGAGGATCATCAGCACGATGGTGTCGACGATGTAGTAGTGCAGCGAGAACATCGTGCCGCCGAACAGCGCGTGATGGATGAAGCGGATGCCGATGCCGAGACCCAGCATGTAGGCGAACAGGTGGATGAAGCTGCGCCATGTCTGGGCGCTGGCCTTGCCGGTCATCCAGGCCGCCCAGCCGCCGAGCAGACAGGTGACGAAGAAGAACTGCCAGATCGACGGCTCCTCGTAGAGAATGCCCTGCATGGTGAAGTCTCCTTAGCATGATCCCGAAAAGTTGCAGACTTTTCGGACAAAGATCATGCGACAAACAAACAACTTGGAACGGAATACCGCATGCACACATTCCGCTCCAAACTCAGTGATGTCCGCCTTCAAGATAGGCGGCGCGCACTTCCGGATTGGCGAGCAGCTCCTTGCCGGTGCCGCTCATCGTCACATTGCCGTTGACCATGACATAGCCGCGCGTGGCGAGCTTGAGCGCGCCGAAGGCGTTCTGCTCGACCAGGAACACGGTCAGCCCCTGCGTGCGGTTCAGTTCGCGGATGGCGTCGAAGATCTGCTTGACGATCAGCGGCGCCAGACCCAGCGACGGTTCGTCGAGCAAAAGCAGCTTCGGCCGCGCCATCAGCGCACGTCCGATCGACAGCATCTGCTGCTCGCCGCCCGACAGCGTGCCGCCGCGCTGGGCGATACGCTCCTTCAGCCGCGGAAACAGCGTGAACACCTTCTCGACGTCCTCGTCATAGTGCTTGAGATTGTCGAGGCTGGCGCCCATCTGCAGGTTTTCCATCACCGTCATGCGCGGAAAGATGCGCCGGCCCTCAGGCGACTGGGCAATGCGCATGCGGGCGATCTCGTGCGTCGGCATCTGGGTGATGTCGGTGCCGGCAAAGGTGATGGTGCCGGCTCGAGCGCGCGGCGCGCCGAAAATGGTCATCATCAGCGTCGACTTGCCGGCGCCATTGGCGCCGATCAGCGCCACGATCTCACCCTGCTTGACCGTGACATCGACACCGTTCAACGCCCGGATGTTGCCGTAGTAGGTCTGCACGCCCTTGATATCGAGCAGCGTTGTCGCGGCCATCACTTGCCCCCTCCACGCTTGCCCGCCACAGGCTTGGCGGCAGCAGTCTTTCCCGAAGCCGCATTTGCAGTCTTTCCGGAAGTATGGCTGGTCGCCACTTTGCCCGCATCGACCCGGCGCGAGAATTCCGTGTCCTTGCCCTGACCGAGCAGCTTGGCCTGCTTGACCCATTCCTCGCGCGCGATGCGTCCGTCAAAGGCGAGATAGGCTTCGGCGGCCTCGACGTCGGCCTTTTTCCAGGCGCCAATCTGGTCGAAGTGGAAGATGCCGTGATCGTTAAGCTTCTTCTCGTTGACCGTACCGATACCCTTGATGCGGGTCAGGTTGTCAGCCTTGCCGCCGCGAGGCGCCGCCAGACGGTTGGAGATTCCGCCAGCCGTCGCCGCAGGGGCCTTCGCCACAGGGGCCTTGGCTGCCGGCTTGGCCGGCGCAGTCGACTTCGCCGCCGTCCCGGTGGTGGCCTTTGACGCCGCTTTCGGAGCAGGCTTTGCCTTCGCCGCCGGAGCAGACTTCTCGGCCGCCAGCGAGGTAGCCTTGTTTGCTGCGGCGAGCGATCTCGCGTCGACCTGACCGGCCTTTGACGCACCCCTCGCCACCGTAACCCGCTCGCCTGAACTGTGACCGACCGTGTCGGTCACAGGCCCGGCGAGATACGAAGACGACGTCCCCGGACCATGCGCGGCATCTGGCCCCGTATCGAGCTGTTCGATGACGTCTTCGTCGCCGACTTCGGTAAGGACCGCCTCGACTTCCTCGTCGTCGACGCCAAGATAGGCGGCGATGACGCGCGGGTCGGTGCGTACCGATTGCGGACTGCCGTCGGAGATCTTGCGGCCATATTCCAGCACCACGACATGGTCGGAGATCTGCATGACCACCGACATGTCATGCTCGATCAACAGGATCGAGGTGCCTGATGTCTTCTTGATATCGATCAGCAGTTCGTTGAGCGCCGCCGATTCCTTCGGGTTGAGGCCGGCCGCCGGCTCGTCGAGGCACAGAAGCTCCGGCCCCGTGCACATGGCGCGGGCGATCTCGAGACGCCGCTGCGCGCCATAGGGCAGATCGCCGGCCGGATCGTCGGCTCGATCGACGAGGTCGGCCTTCTCCAGCCAGTGCTTGGCAAGCTCTACCGATTCGGCCGAGGCCTTGCGGTAACCGCTGAAGCCGAACAGGCCCAGGATCGTATAGCCCGATGCCTTCATCAACTTGTTGTGCTGGGCAACCAGCAGGTTCTCCAGCAGCGTCATGCCCGAGAACAGGCGAATGTTCTGGAAGGTGCGCGCTACCTTGGCGCGCGCCGGGATCTCATGGTTGGGCAGACGTTCGAGCAAATAGCTCGTACCGTCGTTCCGGTTGAGCGTGATCATGCCTTCCGACGGCTTGTAGAAGCCGGTGATGCAGTTGAACACGGTGGTCTTGCCGGCACCGTTGGGGCCGATCAGCGCGGTGATCTCGCCGCGCCTGGCGGCGAAGGACAGGTCGCCGATGGCCACCAGGCCGCCGAACTTCATCGACAGATGATCGACCTGCAGGATGGCCTCGCTCATGGGTGTGCTCGCATTCATCAGCCGTGGCCCTCCTTGGTGAAGGAACCTGAGACAGCCCTTCGTTCCTTGAGAAAGGCGGTCGGTTCACGACTGCCGACGAAGCCGCGCGGCTTCCACAGCATGACGATTACCATGGCCATGCCGAACAGAAGCATGCGGTAGAGTTCCGGCGTGAAGTCTGGCCCAAAGATCTGCTTGAGGAAGTCGAGTTCGCGCAGCGCCTCGGTGCCGCCGATCATCACCATCGCGGCAACGGCGATACCGACCAGCGAACCCATGCCGCCGAGCACGACGATCGCCAGGATGATGGCCGATTCCAGGAAGACGAAGGATTCCGGGCTGACGAAGCCTTGCCGCGCGGCAAAGAAAGAGCCGGCGAAGCCGCCGAACATGGCGCCTGTGGCAAAAGCCGTGAGCTTGGTCGTCGTCGTATTGATGCCCAGCGACCGGCAGGCGATCTCATCCTCACGCAACGCTTCCCAGGCACGGCCGACCGGCAGACGCCGCAGCCTGATGGTGACGAAGGCGGTGAGCAGGCACAGGCCTAGGATCAGATAATAGAGGAAAATCTTGTAGTAGGCGCCCGACTGGGCGATGTGCAGCACCTTGGCGATGTAGTTCGGGTCTGACACGTTGAACGACATCAGTCCGAAGAAGCTGACCTTGGGAATGCCGGAAATGCCGGCCGATCCGTTGGTGACCTCGCGCCAGTTGATGAGGACCAGGCGGATGATCTCGCCGAAAGCCAGCGTCACGATCGCCAGATAGTCGCCGCGCAGGCGCAGCACCGGGAAGCCAAGCAGCACCCCCCAGAGGGCGGCCATGGCGCCGGCGGCCGGCAACAGGATCCAGAACGACAGACCAAAGTGCGTGGCGAGAAGCGCATAGGCATAGGCGCCAAGTGCATAAAAGGCGACATAGCCGAGGTCGAGCAGGCCGGCGAGGCCGACGACGATGTTCAGGCCCCAGGCCAGCATCACATAGATCAGGATCTGGATGCCGAAATTGTCGACCCATTTCAGCGAACCCTGCAGCCCGCTGGCGATCGACCAGGCGTTCAGCGACAGCACCGCGACCACGAGGATCGGGTATAGCACCAGCGCTGTGACGCCCAATTTGGTGAAGTTGGCATGGATGAAGGCGCGGAAGTAGTAGATCACGCAAGCCAGCACATAGATGATCGCCAGGGCGCGCAGGAATTGCAGATAGCCGGCTGGCTCTGCTCCCACCCATCCGGCGAGAGAGTTGTTCAACACGAACAGCAGCACCGCCGCGACAACGGCCGCGATGAACCACGGCAGCTGGAAGAACCGTGACGCCACGCTGGCCGGCAATAGGCCGGTGGCAACGTTGGTTATCTTCTGGCTGGCCATGAAGGGCTGGCCGTAGGCGACATAGAGGAAGCGCCCGACAGCCGTGGCGATCACCACCGCGGCGAGCAGGCCCCAGCGCGTCGTCACGACCAATTCATTGGAGATGTTCTGGCCGGTCTTCAGGCCGATGAACAGCACGAACAGGCCAAGCGAAATGGCGCCGGCATAGAACGCTTCCTTGAGGGCCCGTTGGATAGGGGTGGCGACGATGTCGCTCTCGGGAGATACGGTGACGGCCATGGTCTCAGACCTTTTCGACTTCTGGCCGGCCCAGAATGCCGGAAGGCAGGAAGATCAGCACGATCGCCAGGATCGAGAACGCCGCGACATCCTTGTAGTCGATCGAGAAATAGGCCGACCACATGCTCTCGATGAAGCCGATCAGAAGCCCGCCGAGCACCGCACCCGGCAGTGAGCCGATGCCGCCAAGCACCGCCGCGGTAAAGGCCTTCACGCCAGGCGTGAAGCCGTCCGAGAAGGCAATGACGCCGTAATACATCAGGAACAGCGTACCGGCGACAGCAGCAAGGGCGGCCCCCATGATGAAGGTGATCGAGATGGTGCGGTCGACATCGATGCCGAGCAGAGCCGCCATCTTGCGGTCCTGCTCGCAGGCGCGTTGCGCCCGACCGAGCGAAGTCCTGTTGACCAGATACCAGAACAGCGCCAGCAGCAGCGCGGTGACAACGACGATGATGATCTGCTTCAGCGACACGCTGATGCCGTTGATGTTGTAAACCTGCGAAACCATTGGAGGGATCGGCTTGTTGCGTGGCCCTTGCGTCACTTGGACGAAGTTCGACAGCGCGATCGACATGCCGATGGCGGTGATCAACGGCGCCAGCCGGAACGAACCGCGCAGCGGCCGGTAGGCCACCTTCTCGATCGTCCAGTTGTAGAGGCTGGTGAGCAGCATCGCCACGATCATCATGACCAGCAGCGCGATGACCACGGGCACCGAATAGAACAGCGCGCCGAGGACGAGGAAGACGATCAGCGCCGTGAAGGCGCCCACCATGAAGATGTCGCCATGGGCGAAGTTGATCATGCCGATGATGCCGTAGACCATCGTGTAGCCGATCGCGATCAGCCCATAGATCGATCCCAGCGTCAGCCCGTTGATAAGCTGCTGGACAAAGTACTGCATGTGTACATGGCTCCCCTGGAATGTCGCCCATGCAGACGCATTCCTTTTCGTATTTCCCCTAGTCGTAAAGTTTCGAGCCCGGATTGCAACGTCATTTTTCAATCGTCATGCGTGTTTTCGAGGCACGCCTTTCCGATCGCCCGTTTTTCACACCCGACCCCTGGACTATCGCGGACCCTAGCATTGGCATAACGCAATGTCTTTGACGATTCGGCTGCATCATGCGCCCCGTTTCGAAGAAATCGCCGTCAAAATTAGGTGATGAGAGGAATCGTTGCGTTGCTGACACGATCCGTTTTTCGTTCAGTCTCTTTCCCCTGGGTCAGGTTTCCCTTCACTTGACCACAAAACCATGCGCGAACGGATCGCGGTCATCGATGAAGATGGTGTTCAATCCGGTCATCCGTGCCCAGCCGCCGATCGAGGGTATGATGGCCGGTTTGCCAGCGACGGTGACGTCCTTTTCGATCTTGCCCTTGAACAGCGAACCGATGATCGATTCATGGACGAAGCTGTCGCCGGCCTTGAGTTTGCCCTTGGCATGAAGCTGCGCCATGCGCGCCGAGGTGCCAGTGCCGCATGGCGAGCGGTCGATCGCCTTGTCGCCGTAGAACACGGCATTGCGGGCATCGGCCCCGGCCACGGTCGGCTTGCCAGTCCACAGCATGTGTGACAGCCGGTTGATGCCCGGGTTCTCGGGATGCACGAAGGAATATTTCTCATTGAGCCGCTGCCGCACCACCGGACTCCAGGCGATGAAGTCGCCCGCCGAATAGTCGGCCATGTCGCGGTAGTTTGCCTGCGGCTCGACGATGGCGTAGAAATTGCCGCCATAGGCGACGTCGACGGTGATTTCGCCGAGCTGCGGGCATTCGACCGTCAGCCCCTCGGCGTAGAGGAAGGAGGGCACGTTGGTGATGCGCACCTCCTCGACATAGTCGCCGACCTGCTTGTACTCGGCAATGACCAGACCGGCCGGAGTGTCGAGCCTGAGCACGCCCGGCGTCTTCGGTTTGATCAGCCCGTGTTCGATCGCCATCGTCACCGTGCCGATGGTGCCGTGGCCGCACATCGGCAGGCAGCCGGAGGTTTCGATGAACAGGATGGCGATGTCGCAATCCTCGCGCGTCGGCGGATAGAGGATGGAGCCGGACATCACGTCATGGCCGCGCGGCTCGAACATCAGCCCGGTGCGAATCCAGTCATACTCGGCCAGAAAATGCGCCCGCCGCTCCATCATCGTCGAGCCCTCAAGCAGCGGGCCGCCGCCGGCGACCAGCCGCACCGGATTGCCGCAGGTGTGGCCGTCTATGCAGAAGAAGGATTTCTTGGCCATGACGCTCCTCGAAAAACAAAACCCGAAAAATCAGAATCGTTGCGGACTGAAGGGGGCCAGATCGATCGGCGGAGTCTGCCCCAGGACAAGATCGCGGATCAACCGTCCGGTGGCCGCCGCCTGGGTCAGGCCGAGATGGCCGTGGCCGAAGGCATAAACCACCGACCGCTTTCCTGGCGCGCCGCCGATGACGGGCACTGAATCCGGCAGCGAGGGACGGAACCCCATCCATTCGCGTCCGCCCGAGGGATCGAGCCCCGGCAGGAATTTTTGCGCCTTCTGCAGCAGCGCCTTCGACCTGTTATAATTGGGCGGCCGTTCGATGCCGCCGAGTTCGACGGCGCCGCCGACGCGCAGGCCCGTTTCGAGCGGCGTGACGACGAAGCCATGGCCGGAGAAGATCAGCATCCGCTTCACGTCGAAGGCACTCGTCGGCAACGTCGTGTTGTAGCCGCGCTCGGTCTCCAGCGGAATGCGATCGCCGAGTTGCCTCGCCAGCAGATGCGACCATGCGCCGGCGGCGACGACAAGGTGTCGGGCCTGCCTTGTGGTGCCGTCTGCCAACGTCAGTGTCGCACCATCCTGATCCGCCGCGACTTGGCTGATCCGAGCCAGCTCAAAGCGGGCGCCCTTGGCCTGTGCATAGGCCCACACCGCCTTGCCCAGCAGTTTCGGGTCGGCGACCGTCTTCCATCCCGGCACGAACGTACCTTTGATGAAGCGCGGCGACAGCCCCGGCTGCAAGGCGGCCAGTTCCTCGCCCTCGACATGGCGGAAACCGATGCCGAAACGCTCACGCGCCGCCCAGCCGGGCAGCCCGGCCCGAAATTCGGCCTCGCTTTCGTAGAGCTCCAGTGAGCCATCCTCGCGCAGCATCGACCGCGTACCGGAGCGATCGAGCAGGCCCATCCATTCCGCTTCGGCGAGCTTCATCATGCCGGCTTGAGCGGCAAGGCTCGCCTCGTATTTTCCCGGAGCACCTGCACGCCAGAAGCGGATCAACCAGGGCAGAAGCTTCGGCAGATAGGCGGGGGGGATGCTGAGCGGGCCGAGCGGATCCGCCAGCCATTTCGGCAGCTGTCGCATCATGCCCTTGTGCGCCATCGGCAGCACATCGGAAAAGGCAAAAGCGGCGGCGTTGCCGGAGCTCGTCTCCTCGCAGATGCCAGAACGATCGAAGATCGTGACCTTGCGTCCCACGTCGGCCAGAGACGCAGCGGCACAGATACCGATAATGCCACCACCGACGATGGCGATGTCGATTGCAGCATCGCTATTCATGGCTGCGCGTGCCGTTCTGCATGTGCCAATCTCGCCTCATCCGACCCTTCGGGCCACCTTCTCCCCGACGGAGAGAAGAGGCTGACGCCGGTGTTGGCGACCTCTTCTCCCCTCGGGGAGAAGGTGGCCGCGTAGCGGTCGGATGAAGGGGACTGCGGCATTGCGACCCTTAGAACTGCGGCAGCTTCGGCCGAACCGCGAGCGCATCCTTGATGATCTTCTCGACGGCCTTGCGGCGCTCGCCCGACAGCGGCTGGCGCGGCATGCGCACGCGGTCATTTGTGTTGATCGCGAACACTTCGGCAAGCTTGATGTTTTGTACCAGATAGGTCGAGACATCGAGATCGAGCAGCGGCCGGAACCAGCGGTAGATGGCGAGCGCCTCCTCGCGGCGGCCCTGCTTCATCAGCTGGTAGATGGCGACGGTCTCGCGAGGGAACGCGGTGACCAGTCCGGCCACCCAGCCGATGGCGCCAACCGACAGCGCCTCGAAGGCGAGATTGTCGACACCGGTAAACAGGTCGTAGCGGCTGCCCAGGCGATTGATGATCTCGGTCGAGCGACGGATGTCGTCCGAGGATTCCTTGATCGCGACAAAGCGCTTGTCCGACGCCAGCTCCTCCATCTGGTCGACGGTGACGTCGACGCGGTAGGCGAGCCGGTTGGAGTAGATCATGACTGGCAGGTCGCCGGCCTGCGCGACCGCGCGCAGGGCCGCGACCGTCTCTTCCGCATTGGTGTGGTAGATCGGGCTCGGCACCACCATCAGGCCGTTGGCGCCTTCCTTGGCGGCGCGCTTCGCGATGCTGGCGGCCTCGCGAGTGCCGGCCTCGTTGACGGTCAACAGCACCGGCTTCTTGCCGGCAACCTTCTGCGCGGTCTTCAGCACTTCGATCTTCTCGTCGGGCGACAGCATTGGCCCTTCGCCGAGCGATCCGCAGACGATGATGCCGTCGCAGCCGGCCTCCATCTGCAGGTTAAAGCAGCGCTCCATCTCGGCATGATCGAGACGATCATCCGCGGTGAATTTGGTCGTGACGGCGGGGAAAACTCCGGTCCACATGATCATGTCTCCATCTGATATATCAGCCATATATCTGTTAAGAAACCGCCTGTCAATACAGATTCCGTTATGATATATTCAAGATATATCAGGAGAACGCCTTTGATATCCATGGAAGCAAGCACCGCGTCCGAACCGGCCGCCACCAAAGCCTATCATGTGCTCGAGCACATGATCGTCACGCTCGAACTGGCCCCGGCGAGCTTCGTAACCGAGGGCGCCCTGATCGAAAGGCTCGGGCTCGGCCGCACGCCGGTGCGCGAGGCGATCCAACGGCTGGCCTGGGAGGGGCTGCTCGACGTCCGGCCCCGCGCCGGCATCGCGATCGCTCCGCTCCATCCCGGCGACTGGCTGCGCGTGCTCGATGCGCGCCGCGGCGTCGAGGTGGTCCTGGCCCGCTCGGCCGCCCGCTTCGTCACCCGCGAGGCCGCCGACCTGTTTCACGAAGCAGCGCTCGCCATGCAGAAGGCGGTCATCTCGGGCAACGTGCTTGCCTTCATCCAGGCCGACAAGGCACTCGACGAAGCGCTGGCGCTGGCCGCCGACAATCCGTTCGCCGCCCGTTTGGCCGCCCCCTTGCAGACCCACAGCCGGCGCTTCTGGTTCCGCTACAAGGCCGACACCGGCCTTGCCGAATCCGCCGAGCACCATGTCGCGCTGATCCGCTCGATCCTCGACGGCGACGAGGAGGCCGCGGCCAAGGATGCCAAGCGCCTGATGGCCCTGCTGCGCGGCCATGCCGAGGTGGCCGCAACGCGCTGATCGAACGGCTCAGATCCCTTGCGCCGTCGCGGTGACGGCGACGGTATTCTCCCATCCGTCACCGGTCGCGAAGATGCAGCTTCGGCCCTGTACGTCGGTTACCAGCATGGTCCATGTCCCGCTTGCCGAAACATAGACCTCGACAATGGCGGCTTGCCCGACCACACCGTAGCCGATCTGCTTTTGTTGAAAGGCCTGCGCCAATCCCGCGACAAGATCACTGTGGCCGCCGCAGATGAGTTGCGCCTGTGCGGGTAGCGTCGACAGCGCCAGCGTGGCGCCGATCGCGGCTATCCTGATCCATCGAAACGAAAACATGTGCGCCATCTGGCACCTCCTTCGCCTTGACGTTCCGGCAAAGGGAGGCACATGGGCAGCCTCAATATGCCGGGACGTTCCAGGCCGGATTCGACGTCTTCATCACGTCACTCCTTCTGGTTTCCGGTCTGTCGTCAGGGAATTCTATCGCATTCCTGGATTCGATATGGTGAGGTCGCGATGTGAAAACAAGCATCCTTGCGGCGCGTTGCGGGGCGCAATCCGCGTCAGGCTTCCGGCTCGCGAAGTGCTGCCCATTTCAGCAAGGCATCGAGAGCCGGACATAGCGCCTGCCCCCAATCGGTCAGGCAATACTCGACCTTCGGCGGCACCTGATGATGAACGATGCGACGGACAATTCCGTCGGCCTCCATCTGCCGCAGCTGCTGGATCAGCATCTTCTGCGAGATCGCCGGGATCGCCCGTTCGAGATCGGAAAAGCGCAGCACCTTGCCGCCGAACAGGTGAAACAAGATCACCAGCTTCCAGCGCCCTTCGAGGATGCGCAGCACATTCTCGACACCGCTCGCCGCCGACAACGGCGTCAACGCTTCGCCCTTACTTTCAGGCCCGGCCTTACTTTCAGCCCGGCCTTACTTTCAGGCCCAACCTTACTTTCGGGTCTAACCTTACTTTCAAGTAAGTACCTTACCTTTTCGTCGGTTCTTGTCATTTTTTCAGTCTATCTCATTTTAGGAGCCGGACAAGGCCGCGGACCTTCGCGTCAACGGCCAGAACTGGGACCGGAGATGAAATCATGACCGAAGAACTTCCGCAGCCGCTGACCGACTATTTTGTCGCCAAGAACAGGCATGACATCGACGCCATGCTCGCCTCCTTCTCATCGGACGCCACGGTCAGGGACGAAGGCAAAACCCATCATGGTTCGGCTGCCATCCGCAGCTGGATGGAAGAGACGACCAAAAAATACCGGGTGACCGTTGAGGTCGCCGACGCGACGGTCAACGGCGATGCATGGCGGATCGCCGGCATCGTCTCAGGCAATTTTCCCGGCAGCCCGGCGACACTCCACTACGTCTTCACACTGGCCGATGACCAGATCACGCGGCTGGAGATCGGCGCGTGACCATCCCTGAGAGACCCACGGTCGACGATCGGCCATCCCACGACGGCACGCACGAAGCAGTGTGACGCCACGCAAAAAGGGCGCGACAAACGTCGCGCCCTTGTCGTCGAAAATTTCTCTCGAGATCAGTTCATCGTCGGGATGACGAATTCCGCACCGTCCTTGATGCCGGACGGCCAGCGCGAGGTCACCGTCTTGGTCTTGGTGTAGAACCGGAACGCGTCCGGGCCGTGCTGGTTGAGATCGCCGAACGAAGACGCCTTCCAGCCGCCGAAGGTGTAATAGGCGATCGGCACCGGGATCGGCACGTTGATACCGACCATGCCGACCTGGACCCGCGACGCGAAATCGCGCGCGGCATCGCCATCACGGGTGAAGATGGCGACGCCATTGCCCATCTCGTGGTCGTTGGCGAGCTTGATCGCGCTCTCATAAGTCGGCGCGCGTACCACCGAGAGCACCGGCCCGAAGATCTCTTCCTTATAGATGCGCATGTCAGCGGTGACGTTGTCGAACAGGCAGCCGCCCATATAGTAGCCGTCTTCATAACCCTGCATGGAGAAGCCGCGGCCGTCGACGACCAGCTTGGCGCCTTCCTTGACGCCGGTATCGACATAACCCTTGACCCGTTCAAGAGCCTGCGCCGTCACCAGCGGGCCGAAATCGGCGGAGGAATCCGTCGATGGGCCGACCTTCAGGCTTTCGACGCGCGGGATCAGCTTTTCCATCAGCCGGTTGGCGGTGTCGTTGCCAACCGGGACGGCGACCGAGATCGCCATGCAGCGTTCGCCGGCCGAGCCGTAGCCGGCGCCGATCAGCGCGTCGACGGTCTGGTCCATGTCGGCATCGGGCATGATGATCATGTGGTTCTTGGCGCCGCCGAAGCACTGCACGCGCTTGCCGGCGGCAGTGCCGCGCGAATAGATGTAGTGGGCGATCGGCGTCGAGCCGACAAAGCCGATGGCCTTGATGTCGGGATCATCGAGGATGGCGTCGACGACGTCCTTGTCGCCGTTGACCACGTTGAGGATGCCTGCCGGCAGGCC
Organism: Mesorhizobium loti; assembly: GCF_003148495.1. GTDB lineage: Bacteria > Pseudomonadota > Alphaproteobacteria > Rhizobiales > Rhizobiaceae > Mesorhizobium > Mesorhizobium loti. The sequence goes on along the minus strand of NZ_QGGH01000003.1, from coordinate 433,274 downwards.
GGCCTCGAGGAACAATTCGGCAATGCGCATCGGCACGCCGGGATCGCGCTCCGACGGCTTGAGGATAAAGGCGTTGCCGCAGGCGATGGCCGGCGCAATCTTCCACAGCGGGATCATCGCCGGGAAGTTGAACGGCGTAATGCCGGCGACGACGCCGAGCGGCTGGCGCATCGAATAGACGTCGATGCCGGGACCGGCGCCGTCGGTGAACTCACCCTTCATCATGTGCGGCGCACCGATGCAGACCTCGACCACTTCAAGGCCGCGCTGGATGTCGCCCTTGGCGTCGGCAATCGTCTTGCCGTGCTCGCGCGCCAGGATGTCGGCCAGTTCGTCATAGTCGCGGGCGACCAGTTCGAGGAATTTCATCAGCACGCGCACGCGGCGCTGCGGGTTCGTTGCCGCCCACTTCGGCTGCGCTGCCTTGGCATTTTCGACAGCCGCGCGCAGTTCCGCCTGCGAAGCCAGCGCCACCGTGCCGCGCACGGAGCCGTCCATCGGCTGCATGACATCCTGCTTGCGGCCGCTGGTCCCGGCGACATGCTTGCCGCCGATGAAATGACCGTAGTCGATCATGATTTCTCTCCCTTTGTTTGTGATGCCGCATTGTCCGCCTTTGGCCGGCGGATGGCAACGCGATGGAGAACGCAACCGTTGTGCGAAAAGTAGATAACGATTGACGGACGAGCATCAATTCCCGCAAATGACGGGATGCAATTGCTGCTACGGATTGAGAGATTGAGTTCCTTCGCCACAGAACGCAGCATCGGCGATTGTCATCCGGACCATTCCCATGAACTGGGATGACGTCCGCATCTTCCTTGCCGTGGCGCGCGCCGGCCAGATCCTGGGCGCAGCCAAGCGGCTGGAGCTCAACCACGCCACCGTCTCGCGCCGCATCGCCGCGCTTGAGGATGCGCTGCGGACGAAGCTGTTTCGCCGGCTGACCACCGGCAGCGAGCTGACGCCGGCGGGCGAGCGCTTTCTCGATATTGCCGAGCGCATGGAGGGCGACATGATCGCCGCGCGCTCGACGGTTGCCGGCGAAGGTGACGATGTCTCCGGCACGGTGCGCATCGGCGCGCCCGACGGTTTTGGTGTCGCCTTCCTGGCCAAGCGCCTGGGCGCGCTGACCGCGCTGCACCGCGAATTGACGATCCAGCTGGTCCCGGTACCGCGCTCCTTCTCGCTGTCGCGTCGCGAGGCCGACATCGCCATCACCGTCGAACGGCCGACGGAGGGCCGGCTGGTGGCTGGCAAGCTGGTCGACTACTCGCTCGGCCTGTTTGCGTCGCGCGACTATGCTGAGGTGCATGGTTTGCCCCAAACCGCCGCCGAGCTTGGCCAGCACACACTCATCGGCTATGTGCCGGACCTCATCGTCAGCCCGTCGCTCGACTATGCGGCGGAATTCAGCGCCGACTGGCGTACCAGCTTCGCCATCTCCTCGGCGCTCGGCCAGGCCGAAGCGGTGCGCTCGGGCGCCGGCATCGGCATCCTGCACACATTCGTCGCCCGCTCGATGCCGGAACTTGTGTCCGTCGACATCGTGGCGCCGATCCGCCGCGCCTACTGGTTGGTCTATCATGAATCGGTCAGGCCGCTGCGCCGCGTCCAGATCGTCGCCAGCTTCATCACCAAGATGGTGGAACGGGAGAGGGGCCTGTTCGTCTGATGCATGTCGCCCAAAAGTGGCCTCGGTTTTGGGAGAACGACATGCATAAAACAAAGACGCTAAAGCGCATCGCATGAATCCGATCAAACGCGATGCGCTTTAGCCGTGCCGCCTTTTCCTTGCCACAAAACCGGCCAGTGTGGCATCAGGCGTGCGGTCGCCGGCCACGGAGCAGGTCGCCGGTTGGGAAATCTTTCAGAAAGCTGGCGCGGATAGATATGCGAGCCGTTCTTGCCATCCTGCCGCTGCTTTTCGTTTCCGCATGCGCCAATCCGTGGATGAAGGTCCCGGAGGCCGAACTGCCCAAACCGATCCGCGACGCCATGGCGCGGCCTTCGCCTTTCGTCTTCGGCAATTATTGCGGCCCCGGCACCCGCACCGGCGATCTGTCGGCCCGGCCGGTCAACCGCCTCGACGCGGCCTGCCAGACGCACGACGCCTGTTACATTGCCCGCCACAACCATTGTGACTGCGACGGCACCCTCGTCGCCTCGGCGAAAGCGATACGCGACGACAAGACAGCGCCGCGCAAGGTGCGCGGCGAGGCCGAACTGCTGATCGCCACCTTCGCCATTCCCGTCTGCAAGGTCTTCCCGCAGGGTTTCATGCCACCGCGCGACCCGGCGCAATTGAGCGTCCTGAAGGCCGGGGCGACCGGGTGAAGGCCCGTGCATCCATCGCCATCGTTCTATTCGGGCTGACTGTCCTTGCCGGCTGTGCCGACGCTGGCCGCAATGCCTGCGACGTCCTGCAAGGCCAGACGGCCTGCGCGCGACCCTCGCTATCGGCCAGGACGGCCGGGTCGCAAGTCGCCGCCGCGCAGTTCTTCGGCGACGCCGGCACGAGCGACTACGAAAAACGGTTCCTGGCACTGCTCGCCCACCACCAACTCGACGCCATGGACCGCGCGAACGGCACCGGCCCTTTCGGTCACGACCGTTATGAGATCCGCAACAGCGATTTCCAGGCGACCTACCGGACACTGCAACAACTGGCCGGACCGGTTGCCGAAATACATCTGCCGCCGGCCGGCGCCAGCGGCGGCGACGGCCATTTCGACGGACGCTGGCGGATGTCGCGGCAGACGCTCTACATCGATGCGGCAGTGCGGCCTTCGACGCCCAGGATCTTCGATTTCTCCGGCCTGCAGGCGCGCAGCGTCGAGATCATGCTGCGCCAGGCAGGCAAGCAACCGACCGACATCGAGGGCACATGCGACGGCACGCTGGCGATCAGTGCCGGCGGTGGGTCACGCACCATCGCCACGGGAACGGCATTCCATTTTCGCCTGTCCGGCGAGGACGACACGGTCAGCCTGTTCCCGAGTGACGGCCTGAACCGCTGCGTGCTAAGAATCCGCTCCAGCCTTGCCCCTGCCGGCGCACCGCTCACCATCGAGCGCGAAGAGACCGCCGACCCGGCACTTGCCGCTTTCGACAGTCGCTACGAGCGTTGCACGACGCCCGATCCCACAGGCCTCGATCCGCTCAGCCGCGCCTTCTACGCCAGCCGTTGGCTGTCGCAGACCTGCGCCTTGCCGATCGGAAAGCCGCGCCTGCTGCGCAAGTCGCGCGACGGCTTCAACGCCAAGGTCGAGGCGCTGATGGGAGCGCCGCTGTCCGACAGCGCCATCGACAAGGGCGACCCGGAGCTGCCGCTCGACTTTTCCAATGCCCCAAAACTCAAGCTGATCTATTTGTCGTCGCTGGAGTTCAAGGCTGACTTCTCCGGCCGCATCATCGAACGGCTGATCCGTCATCATGCAGCGCTTGGCACCAAGGTGCGCATTCTGGTCACCGACGTGCTGGAGCGCGACAAGGACGACGCCCTGCTGCATCGGCTGGCGGCCGAATTTCCCAATGTCGAATTGCAGGAATATCGCTGGCGGGCGGACCGGGGCGCGCCGATCGACGAGCAGATTTCACAATTGCACAAGGTTCATCATATCAAGATGCTGGCGACGCTTGCCGACGATCCTGGGCGGTCACGCGCCATCATCGGTGGCCGCAACATCCATGACGGCTTCCTGTTCCACCAGCCGATCGATCTGTCGCGTGATCCCGATCTTGAGCAATATGGCAAGACCGACGGGTTCTCGCTGAACTACTATTCGAACTGGAGCGACTTCGACATCGAGTTCGCCGATCCGGCCACGGTCCAGACACTCGCCGCGCATCTTTCGACAGTGTGGCTGCGCGACGCCGACACCAATCTGGCGCGTCCTTTCTCCATTCCAGTCCGGTCCGACGGCGCCCGCCCGTCAGGCACGGCGCGGCACTTCATTTCGGTGCCCTACGAGGATGGCCATGCGCTGGAGGATTATTTCGTCGAACTGGTCGACGCCGCCCAGCACCACATCCAGATCGTCAATCCTTACCTCAACCTGACGCCCAAGCTCGCCCAGGCTGTTGACCGGGCGCTCGCCCGCGGCGTCAGGATCGACATTGTCGGCCGCATTGATCTCAAGGGCGATATCGGCGGCAGGTTCCTCACCGCGCTCAACAAGCTGTTCGTCGAGAAATATGGCGACCGCATCAACATTCGCGAGTTCAAGGCGCCGGATGTCGTGCTGCATTCCAAGATCATGATGATCGACGAAAGGCTGGTGGCCATCTCGTCTGTCAACCTCAACAACCGCAGCTTCTTCCACGACTCGGAGAACGGCATGATGGTGCTCGACCCGGCCTTCTACACCAGCATGAAGCCGATCTATGACGACTATCTCGCCCACTCGAACCCGGTCGCCAGCAATGTGACGATCCCGTGGGCCTATCGGCTGCTGTTCGACGAAGACTGGGTCAGGCAAGCATTCTGACCAACGCCTACCGCAGATAGCGCTCCTGCGCGAGGTCGCGGACATCGATGTCCGGCACCCGGCTGGAGATGATGTCGGCCAGCACCTTGCCCGAGCCGCAAGCCATGGTCCAGCCGAGCGTGCCGTGCCCGGTGTTGAGATAGAGATTGGAAAGCTCGGTGCGGCCGATCAGCGGCGGACCATCCGGCGTCATCGGCCGCAGTCCGCACCAGAACGTCGCGTCCCGCATCGCGCCGGCGCCCGGAAAGAGGTCACCCACCGAGTGCTCCAGCGTGCGCCGCCGCGATTCATGCAACCTGAGGTCGAAGCCGGAAATCTCGGCCGTGCCGCCAACCCGGATGCGGTCGCCAAGCCGGGTGATCGCCACCTTGTAGGTCTCGTCCATCACCGTCGACACCGGTGCCGCAGCAGCGTCCTTGATCGGCACGGTGATCGAATAGCCCTTGACCGGATAGACCGGGATCGGCCGCTTCACCCGGCGCATGAACCCTGCCGAATAACTGCCCAGCGCCATCACATAGGCGTCGGCGGCTTTCCAGCCCTTGCTGGTGCTGAGATTGGCGATGCGGTTGCGGCTGCGGATGACACGCCAGATCGTAACGTCGTATTCGAACTTGACACCGCGCGCCACGCAGAGCTCGGCCAGCCTGTCGGTGAACATCTTGCAGTCGCCGGTCTCGTCGTGCGGCAGCCTGAGGCCGCCGACGAACTTTTCGCGCACTCCGGCCAGGCCCGGCTCCGCCGCGATGCAGCCGTCCTGATCGAGGATCTCGTAAGGCACGCCATACTTCTTCAGCACCTCGACATCGCCACCGGTGCCGTCGAGCTGCTTTTGCGTGCGAAACAGTTGCAGCGTGCCCTGTGTCCGCTCGTCATAGGCGATGCCGGTCGTTTCACGCAGCGCCTTCAGCGTGTCACGGCTGTATTCGGCGAGCGGCACCATGCGCGCCTTGTTGATCGCATAGCGTTCGGCCGTGCAGTTGCGCAGCATCTTGATCAGCCATGTCCACATATGCGGATCGAAGGCCGGCCGCACCACAAGCGGCCCATGCTTCATCAGCAGCCATTTGATCGCCTTCAGCGGAATGCCGGGGCCGGCCCATGGCGAGGCGTAGCCGGGCGATATCTCGCCGGCATTGGCGAAGCTGGTTTCCAGCGCCGGGCCTTTCTGGCGGTCGAGAACCGTCACCTCGTGGCCGGCCTCGGCAAGAAAGTACGCCGTGGTCACCCCGATAACGCCACCGCCCAGCACCATGATCTTCATCGTTCACTCCTTGCCGCGCCGCGCGTCCCTCAGGACGCCTTGGACGCGACCGCATTTCCGATTTGCGCATGATCCCCGGCGAAAATCGATGCCGATTTTCGAGATCATGCACTGTTGCCCGTTCACGCCGCCGTGGGACCGGGGTCGTCATCCCCCTCTGTCTGCCGCATTCCGGCTCTCTCGCCAAGAGGCCGCCAATCGGCTGCAGCGCTGTAGACGAGGGTGAGCCGATGCGGTCGTCGCACCTCGGCTTGGGATTTCTCCCTGACGGCCCGTCGCGCGGCCTCCGGCTGGTAGAGCACGGCCGCGATCAGGATCGACTCCCGCCTGCCGTCGGCCTGTTCGATCGATGCCGTCTGGCCCTCGGCCATGCCAAGCATGCAGAGCCCCCGCCTGGTCGTGATCGACAGGCTGGAGCCGACCGGCCCGCGCACCTCGTTTTGCACCAGGGTTCGGGTCTCGGCAGGGCCGGCATCGATACGAAACACCACCCTGCTGTTCAGCGTCACGATATCGGGTCCGACCGAATCGATCGGAACGACATCGGCTTTGGAGAGCTTGTCTGCAAGCATAGGAACGATCGGATCCGCGAAAGCCCGCCGACGCTCCAGCATGATCTCGAGGACGGCGAAGTCCTTCGTCGTCAGCCAGCATTTCGTACCTGTCATCACCGCCTCCATGATCAGGACCGCTGCTGGACGTAGGCCGGCGTCTCGACGGCTTCGACGATCAACGACAGTTCCCGGCCGCCACGACCGCTCCAGCACACTGTCTGCCCGATCGACGCGCCGATGAGCGCCGTCCCCATCGGCGTCAGCACTGAAATCCTGTTTTCTGTGATGTCGGCATCGCCGGGATAGACCAGGGTGATGCGCTCCCCGCCATCGCCGCGGATTGTCACTGTCGAGCCCATCCGCACCACGTTGGCCGGCATGGAAGCCGCCGCCGTGATGACGGCCCGATCCATCTCCGAAAGCAGCTCTTCGGCTGTCTCGGGCACGCGATCGAGCGACGCCCGCGCCAGGCCTGTCAGCCTGTTGTGGTCGGCATCGCTGACCAGAAGCCGGCTCGGTGGACGCAATCCTGCTGCATGTTGCATGGCAAACCTCATGAGTTGGCGCATCGAACAGATGCGCGCCTGCCGCCGTACTGACGGCGGCTTGATGAAAAGCCGTCAGCCGCGAGGGCTGTCTGGCTTGAGAATGATGATGTCAGGTAGAAATGCCCCGGTTCGGACGGACGCCAAAAGGCGACCGCGCCGGGGCTACGATCCCGCGATCGGGCAGACCCTGAACAAGGTTCTGATATGGGCGAGGTTGCTCATACCCGGAGCCTTGCCGACAGGCGTCCGCTTGTCAAGCGCGGCCAAACCGCTCAACCGTAGACATAGCGCCGATGAAAGCGCGGGCCGAGGCTGGTCAGGATCTCGTAGCCGATGGTGCCGGCATGGCCGGCAGCGTCATCGACGCTTTGTGAGGGACCGAGCAGTTCGACGAGATCACCCTCGCGGAGCTTGCCGGACGGCAAGGCGGAGATGTCGAGAATGATCGAATCCATCGACACCCGCCCGAGGAAGGGCAGGCGCGCGCCCTCGAACCAGGCCGCGGACGCCGCGCGTCGGTGCCAGCCATCGGCATAGCCCAGCGAGATCGTCGCAGCAGTGAGCGGGGCCACAGTGTGGAATGTGTGGCCATAGCCGACACCAACGCCGGCCTCCAGCATGCGTGTCTGGACGACCTTGGCCTCTAGCCGTACCACCGGCAGCATCGGGTTCGACCTGGCCGGCGTCGGATTGATGCCATAGAGCGCGGCACCGGGGCGTGCGAGATCGTAGTGAAAGCGTGCCCCAAGAAAGATGCCGGACGAATTGGCGAGCGAGGCCGGCGCCGCCGGCAACATCTTGCGCAGCCCCTCGAATGCCAGTCGCTGCCGCTCATTGGCCGGATGCTCCGGCTCGTCGGCACAGGCCAGATGGCTCATCACGAAACGGATGTCGATGCCGTCGAAGGCATGCGGATCGGTGGCAACGCGCTCCACATCCCGGGGCGCCATGCCGAGCCGCGACATGCCGCTGTCGACCTGGATCGCAGCCGGCAGTTTTCGGCCGGCGCGGCGGCCCGCCGCGCGCCAGGCCGCCAATTGCCCCACGCTGTTGATGACGGCGCAAAGGTCCGCCGCCACGGCGTCTTGCTCGGCGCCAGGCGGAATGCCGTTCAACACGAAAATGGCGGGGCCCGGCCCGATCGAGCGGCGCAAGGCGACCCCTTCGCCCAGCAGCGCGACGAAGAAGATATCGCAGCCTTCGCCCAGCAGCGCCGCCGCGACCTGGCTGGCGCCAACGCCGTAGCCATCAGCCTTGAGCACACCAGCGCAGCGAACATTGCCCAACCGCGCTTTCAGCCGCCGGTAGTTTTCACGGATCGCACCGAGATCGATGGTGAGGACGGCCCCGGCCGCCACTTCGCTTGTGGCAGTGACCTCCTCGGGCAGCGACCTTGTGGGGACGTCGTTCATGGCGACCCTTCCAATGCATGTCGCCCAAAAGTGACTTCGGTTTTGGGACAACGACATGCATGCAGACAAAGACTAAAAGCGCGTTTCAGCGCGACGCGCTTTTGGTGGCGGATAGACACATCAATAGGACCGCCGGGCCGGCGCGGCAACCGCGGTTGTTGTATCGCGGCTATTGCGCCAGATGCCGGAACGCCGCCACCACGTCCTCATAGACATGGCGCTTGAACGGCACGACCAGGTCGGGCAAATCCTGCATAGGCCGCCATGCCCATTTGTCGAACTCGGCGGTGTGGCCGCCCGGCGGCGGATTGATCTGGATCTCGCCGACATAGCCGTGGAAGCGAAAGGCGAACCATTTCTGCGTCTGGCCGCGATACCGTCCCTTGAAGGCGATGCCGACGAGGTGGTCCGGCAAATCATAGTTGATCCAGTCCGGCGCTTCGGCCAGCAGCGAAACGCCGCGCATGCCGGTCTCTTCATAGAGCTCGCGCTCGGCCGCCTGCAACGGCTCCTCGCCCTTGTCGATACCGCCTTGCGGCATCTGCCAAAGCTGCGTCGTGCCGGCAAATTCGCTGTCCGGTTCGGCAATGCGATGCCCGACCCAGACCAGGCCCTCCGCGTTGAGGATCATCAGCCCGACACAGGGCCGATAAGGCAGCGTTTCGCGATCGACTTTCTTTGTCTTCGCCATCTGTCAATCTTCCAATCTGTTTTCCGATGGCTAGCCTTTTTGCGGGTCAATGGCCACCGCCGAAATCGGCACGATCTCAATGCCGCGCTTCTTGGCCTCGGCCGCCCAGGACGCCACCGTGTCGACGGTCAGGTCGAAAGCAGAGCCGATGCCGACGGCCGTGCCTTTGGCCCGCGCGGTCGCTTCGAGACTGTCGAGTTTCTTCAGGATTTCGCCGCGATCCTGCACCGCATCGATCGCCATGTCGCCGGATACGAAGGGCACGCCGTCCTTCAGAGCCAGGTCCGGCGCCAGGCTGCGCGCCGACGAGCCGTCATCGATATAGGCGAGGCCGCGTTTGCCGAGCTCGGCCATGAACGGTTCCATCGCCGCCGCGTCGGCGGAAAAGCGAGCGCCCATGTAGTTCATGACGCCGGTATAGTTTGTCGTCCGCGACAGCGCCCAGTGCAGGTTCTTCAAATTCTCGTCCGCGCTCGCCGCCACCGTCAGCGTGTTGCGACCGGGGTTGACGTTCGGATAGTCGAACGGCTCGAGCGGCACCTGCATGACAACCTCATGCCCGCTTTGCCGAGCCGCCTGCATCCAGCGGCCAATGCTGTTGCCTTGCGGCGCGAAGGCCAGCGTCACTTCCGCCGGCAGCTTGGCGATGGCCGCCTGGGTGCCTGTCTGCGAAACCGAAAGCCCGCCGATGACGATCGCTACGCGCGCGCCGCGCCCGCCCGACCAGGGCCGCGCATAGACGTCGAACGGCCGTCGGCCATCGGCGGCGCGGACAGGCAAAGGCCCGGTATCGCTGGCTTCGATCAGCGCCTTGTCTGGAATATGCGCGATCTTCAGGTTCTGGCCGATGGTCGACGGGTCACGAATGACGATCGCTGCCCTGGGCGGGCCATCGCCCTCTTCCGTCTGCACATGGATGATCTGCGGCCCACCCGTCTTAGCCGGCACTTCCGGCTTCGGCGCCGCCACCGGGGCCAACGCGGACGGCGCGGCGGCAGGCGAGGCCGCCGCAGTCACTTTCGGCGTTGAAACGGCAATCTCTTGCGGCTTCCGAAACGGCTTTTCCCTGAGCGCGATCGCACCGGAAACGCCAATCACCGCCAGCACGGCCACGGTCGCGGTGATCGCACCGCCGTTGACCTTGCCGGCGGCGCGCGGCGACCGGACAGCCTGTCCGAGCGGGCGTTCGATGTCCTTGCCGATATCAGCCAAGCCTAATCCCCGAGCGCATGGCTTCGAAGACGAAACCGCTTCGAAAAGACATGCGCGAATTCATCCATCCTGGCGCACCCCTGGCGCCGTGTTTGAGGGCTTCGCCTTGCCCCGAATCAAACTGCCGGAACCTTTCGGTCCCGGCAGCATCGCATTGCTTCCATCAGGCGGCCAGACCTGTTGTTGGCCACGGGCCTACTGGTTGAGAACGGCCTTTTGCGGATTGGGCGGGAAGGACGGATCAGTCTTCTGGCCGCGCAGCAGCTGCTCGGCATAGATGAGCTGCAGGTCGTCCTTCGGATCCGGCGGCACATAGGCCGCCGACCCCGAACCGGTCGTGCTCTCGTCGGCGCCCTTGATATGGCCCTTGAGGTCGGATTCACCGCGCGTCAGGTCCCTGCCCTGCAGTTCCGGCGGCAGCGGCTGGTCGACCTTGATGTCGGGCGTGATGCCCTTGCCCTGGATCGACTTGCCGGACGGCGTGTAATAGAGCGCCGTCGTCAGCCGCAGCGCACCATTCTCGCCGAGCGGAATGATGGTCTGCACCGAACCCTTGCCGAAGGACTGCGTGCCGACCACCGTGACACGGCGCAGATCCTGCAGCGCGCCGGCGACGATTTCGGATGCACTGGCCGAACCGCCATTGACCAGAACGATCATCGGCTTGCCGTTGATGTCGTCAACCTGCTTGGGCTTGGCGTCGAAGCGGGTGACGTCCTTGGGATCACGGCCGCGCGTCGAGACGATCTCGCCGCGGTTGAGGAAGGCATCGGACACGCTCACCGCCTGGTCGAGCAGACCACCCGGATTGAGGCGGAGATCCAGAACGTAGCCCTTGAGCTTGTCGTCCGGCACCTGCTTCTTGATGGTGTCGATGGCGTTCTCGAGGTCGTCATAGGTCTTTTCGGTGAAGGAGGTGATCTTCATGTAGCCGATGTCGTTCTCGACCCGGAACTTGACCGCCTTGACCTTGATGATGTCGCGTACGACCGTCAGTTCGATCGGCTTGTCGGCGCCCTGGCGCAGGATGGTGAGCTTGATCGGTGTGTTGACCAGGCCACGCATCTTGTCGACCGCGTCGTTGAGGGTCAGGCCGCGAACCTCTTCGCCGTCGATCTTGGCGATGTAGTCGCCGGCCAGCACGCCTGCCTTGGCGGCCGGGGTGTCGTCGATCGGCGTGATCACCTTGACCAGGTCGTTCTCCATGGTGACCTCGATGCCGAGGCCGCCGAACTCGCCCTTGGTCTGGACGCGCATATCCTGCGCCTGCTCGGCGTTCATGTAGGAGGAGTGCGGGTCAAGCGAGGCAAGCATGCCGTTGATGGCGTTCTCGACAAGCGACTTGTCGTCGGGCGGTGTCACATACTGTGCCCGCACCCGCTCGAAGATATCGCCGAAGATCGCCAGTTGCTTGTAGGTCTCCGACCCTGCAGCGTTCGCCGCCGAGCCGGGTGTGCCATAGACAAGGCTCATGGCGGACGCGCCCATCAGCGCACCGGCAAACAGAAGCGACAGTTTCCGCATTATTCACGTCCTTCCAGAAAAACGGTCCGCCCACCATGGGGCCGGATCGACGGGTTTTCCATCCTTGCGGAACTCGACATAGAGTTCCGGCGTGGCATTTCCATTCTTCGAAACCGAGGTGCTCGCCACCCGGGCCTCTCCCATCGCGCCGATCGGCTCTCCTGCGAGCACTGACTGACCGGTCGCGACGCTGATTCTGCTCATCCCCGCCAAAACGACATGATAGCCGTCGCCTGCGTTAAGGATCAAGAGTTGACCATAGGAGCGAAACGGCCCCGCATAAAGCACATTCCCATCCGCCGGTGCGGTGACGATGGCTCCCGATTGTGTCGCAACCATGTCGCCAAGCATCACCGCGCCGTTACCGTCATCGGCGCCGAATCGCAGCTTGATACGGCCGGTCACCGGCAGCGCGATCTGTCCCTGCAGCGCCGAAAAGGGTGCCGCAGCGGCAAGTTGGTTGCTTTCCGGAACGGGCAGCGACGCCAGTTCCGCCGGCGCTGATGTCTCGTCGCCATCCGCCGTCTTCTGCTCGGCGGCCTTGGCGGCATCGGCAGCCTTGGCCGCATCGGCAGCCTTGCGGCTCTTGTCGGCTTGCGCTTCGAGCGAGGCGATCAACTCTTTCAGGCTGCCGGCCTTGGCCGCCAGCGCCTCGGATCGCTGCTTTTCAGCGGCCATTTGCGTTTGCGTGTCGGCTTCGAGCTTCTGCTTGGCCTCCAGCAGCATGCCGAGTCGCTTCTTTTCCGCCGCCTGGTCACCGACCGCCGCCGTCAGCCGCGCCCGTTCGGCCTCGATCGAGGCCGTGACCCGCGACTGCTCCTTGAGATCGGCGAGCAGGATATCTGTTTGCTGACGCAGTTCCGGCACCACGGCACCGAGCAGGATGGCACTGCGCACCGACGACAGCGCGTCCTCCGGCTTGACCAGGATCGCCGGCGGCGGGTTCAGCCCCATGCGCTGCAGCGCGCCCAGCACTTCGGCAAGCACATCACGCCGCGCCACCAGCGAGACACGTATCTTCTGCTCCTGGCCCTTCAGCCCTTCCAGCCTGGCGCCGATGTCCTCGATGTCCTGGCCGAGCTTCTGCTCGGTCATCGCCGACTGGATCAGTGCGGCAGTGATCGAGGCGTGATCCTTCTTGATGGTCGCGATGTCGGCGGAGAGCTTGGCCAACCGTTCCGACGACAGCGTGATCTCCTTCGAGACCCGTTCGTATTCAGCCCGGCTCTGGTCCGGATCGGGAGCCATGTCGAGCGTGTTTTCGGCCCGCCCCGCATGCAGCGACAGCACAAGCACCGCCGCCGCGATGCCGCAGCGCGCGCGCCATGAGCCCGTTCTCGATTTCCAGCCTTCAGACATCCGGTGTCGACTCTATCTGCGGCTTCGTTAACGAACCATCAACCATGTTTGAAAAGGCCCGTTCCCGAATGCATGTCGCCCAGAAGTGGTCCCGGTTTTGGGAAAACGACATGCATAAGACCAAAGGTCCAATCTGGCGCGGCATTGGGGCGGAAATCCGGGCAGGTCGCGCCAATTCACCGATTTACGAGCGATGGTAGGGATGTCCCGAAAGAATGGTGGCCACCCGATAAAGCTGCTCACCCAGCATCACGCGCACCAATTGGTGCGGCCAGGTCAGCAATCCGAACGACATCACCAGTTCGGCCTGGTCGCGCAGCGACTGATCGTGGCCGTCGGCGCCGCCGATGGCGATGACCAGCGCCTTGCGGCCACCGTCACGCAACAGGCCAAGGCGCCCGGCGAAGTCCTCCGAGGAAAAGCTTTTGCCGCGTTCGTCGAGAAGGATCAGCGCGGTGCCGGGCTGCAACTGCGTCTGCAGCTTCTGGCCTTCCTCGCGCCGGCGTTCGCTGGCGGTCTGGGCACGCCCCTCGGCTATCTCGGCAATGCCGGCAAATTCAAGCCCCACCGCCGGGCCGCTCTTGGCGAAGCGCTCGAAATAACGGTCGGCGAGCAGCTTCTCGGGGCCGGCTTTCATCCGGCCCACGGCATGAACTGATATCTTCATCCTCGCCCCTGTAAGCCGCTAATGCATGTCACCAAAGTAGGAATCGGTTTTGGAACAACGACATGCATCAAAACAAAGGCGGCTTAGTGGAGGGTCTCTTCCTCGAGATCCGGCGCCTGCCACATCTTTTCGAGATTGTAGAATTCGCGGACTTCAGGGCGGAAGACGTGGACGATGATGTCGCCCGAATCGATCAGGACCCAGTCGGCGCCTGCCAACCCCTCAACGCGCGCAGTGCCGAGACCGGCATCCTTGATCGCTTTGAGAAGATGATCGGCGACAGCCGCAACATGACGGTGCGATCGGCCCGAAGCGACGACCATATAGTCGCCGAGGCTCGATTTCCCCTGGATGTCGATTGAGACAATATTTTCGGCCTTGGAGTCTTCCAGACTGGCAAGGACTGTCTTGATGGCGCGGGACACGGCGTCGTCTACGCTGATCCTGGCCGGCGAAGGCATGATATCGGCCTTCTTCCGCAGTGCTGTTCTCAGTGTATTTCCTTTCGCAGCAAGAACAACCAAATCACCCCCAAAAGCAGGTGACACCACTTAGATAGGCAGAGTTCCCTGACAGTTTCAAGACGGGACCCCGCCTCGCACCAACGTATTCTCGGTCCTGTGGTTTCGCCGCACGCTGGAAAAGATCGGAACCCTCGCCGCCCGCATGGGTTATCGGCTCACCGACCAACCGGAATCTTGCCATGCCGATCGACCCGCAAAACGCCCTTCTCACCGTCCAGGCTGGCCTCGCGCAGCTGAGTACGCTGATCGTTTCCTACTCCTTCTCGGCCATCGGTGCCGTCATCCTCTTGGTTGTCGGCTACATCATCGCCGGCCTTGCCGAACGTTCGATCTTCGCCGGCCTCGGCCATATCCATGGTTTCGATGCAACGTTGCGGCATTTCTTCTCCAAGATCGTCCGCTACGCCATCCTGATCCTCGTCACCATCATGGTGCTCGGCCAATTCGGCGTGCAGACGGCGTCGATAATTGCCGCGATCGGTGCCATCGGCCTGGCCATCGGCCTGGCGTTGCAAGGCACGCTGCAGAACATTGCCGCCGGCATCATGCTTCTGGCGCTGCGGCCATTTCGCATCGGTGAGTCCGTCGAGGTCGGTTCGATTGCCGGCTCGATCGAGGAGATCGGCCTGTTCGCGACCAAGCTCAGGAGCGCCGACGGCGTCTACATCCTCGCGCCCAATTCGACGCTGTGGAACCAGCCGGTGCGCAACTTCTCGCGCAACGGCGTGCGCCGCAGCGACATCGCGCTCAGCATCGGTTCATGGAACGACATCGACCGCGCTCAGAAGACCTTGCTTGCCATTGCCGCCGCCGAGCGACGGGTGAAGCGTGAGCCGGCACCGATCGCATTCGTCGCGACATTGGGCGAAAGCACCGTTTCGATTGCCTTGCGTTACTGGACATCGTCGGCTGATTTCTTCGCCACCCAGACCGATCTCACCAAGCGCGCCAAGCAGGAATTCGACTCGGAAGGCATATCGATCCCGCAGCCGCCACCGGAAGCGCCGCAACCGGAAGCCCGCCGGCAATAATCAGCTGCCCCTGTGTCGGTCCTGCTCGTCCGGCGCGAACGCAAGCTCCACCGGTAAAGGCGCCTGCGCCGTCATCGGTGCGAAACTGCCGGTTTCACCGGCAGGAACAGCCTGCGTCGTGAATACGCGCATAAGCACGAACATGCAGAACGCAGCGGCGATGAGGATCGCCACATAGATGAAGGCCTGCGTTCCGAAGACAGCCGACAGCGCCGTCACGATGCCTGGCACGACGAAGCCCGACAGCGACCAGGCAAACAGCAGCGAACTGGACAGCGCCACCATGTCCTCCTTGCCGGCACGGTCGGAGGCATGCGCGCTGGAAAGCGAATAGATCGATTCCGAGGCGCCATCCCAAACGATATAAATCACCACCAGCGCCGCCAGCGCGCCGCCATCGAACCCGAGCGCGAACAGGCCGGCGACCATGGCGAGCGCGGATGCGGCGATCAGCACATAGCGGCGGTCTGTGCGGTCGGAAATCCAGCCAAGCGGGATCTGCAGGATCAGCGTGCCGACCGGCATCGCCGAAAGCAGCAGCGCCACATCGGCCTGGCTGTAGCCCTTGGCCGTGGCATGGATCGGAGCGAAGCCCGCGATCGACATCGACAGGCCGCCGACCGCCAGCATGCCGGCGACGCCGACCGGCGAAATCCGCCAGGCCCGGCGCAGCGCCACTGAAGCCGCCTGCGGCGCCGGCGGCTGGGCCAGCCGCGTCATCCCCACGGGAAGGATCGACAGCGCCGTGAAGACGATACCGATCAGCGGCGCATCCGCCGTCCTGATATCGACCAGCGCCAGCGTCGCATAGCCGACGCCGAGCCCGGCGACATAGGCAACGTAGAAGAACGCCATCACCCGGCCGCGAATGACATTGGCAACGGCATCGTTGAGCCAGCTCTGCGCGACGATGAACAGGCCGCATATGGCAAAGCCGTAGAGCGCGCGGGCGGCGATCCACAGCAGCGGATGGACCCCGGCGCCGACAGCGGCATTGGCCAGCGCGATCAGCGCCGACAGCACCATGAAGGCGCGGGCATGGCCAACCCTTCTGACCAGCGGTCCGGTCAGGATGCAGCCGGCGAGGCCGCCGGCCGAAAGTCCGGTGATGATCAGCCCGGCCCAGGTCGGATCGAAACCCTCGGCGCCGAGCCGGACCGGGATATAAGCAAACATCAGCCCATTGCCGACGGCGATCAGCGCCATCGACACGATGACGCTGGCAATCGCGATCAGCGGCGTGGGCTCGGCGCCCTGCTCGGCTTCGCTGCGGTTTTTCCTGGGAATCGACATGCCTGCTCAGGATTGCCCATGAAACGGGCAAAGGGAGCGATAAAAGCGACATGGCCGGGCGGGTGGGCTCACCCCTTCGCCAGCTTGCGGATCGCGCTCGACGACAGCGACGAGCGCGGGCCGTGGATGAAGGTCCAGGCCGGCGCCTTCATGCGGGCAAGCCGCGGCGCATCGCCCTCGTCGACGCGGGCATAGTCGAAGGTCTTGGCGACGACCGAAGACAGGAACGACAGCGTTGCTCCCGGGCGGTCGATGACGGCAATCGGGAAGGTCATGACGATCTCGCGCCAGCGCTGCCAGCGATGGAAATCGCGCAGACTATCCGCACCCATGATCCAGACGAAGTCGACGCCAGGATTGCGCGCCTTGACCAGCGCCAGCGTGTCGGCGGTGTAGCGGACATGATGGGCGGCCTCGAAGGCGGTGACCTTGATCTTCGGGTTCTTGGCGATCTGCTCGGACAGTTGCAGCCGTTCGCTGAGCGGCGCCAATTCCCTGGTGCTCTTCAGCGGATTGCCCGGCGTCACCATCCACCACAGCTGATCAAGCGCCAGGCGTCGCAGCGCAATCTCGGCGACCAGCGCGTGGCCGGCATGCGGCGGATTGAACGAGCCTCCGAACAAGCCAACGGCGAGGCCTTTTTCGGCGTGCGGCATCTTCAGGTAACGGGAGGGTACCGCCGGTTCGGAAGATGCCAGCATTGCCTCAGGCTCTGACGACGAAAAGCTTCAAGGCCTCACCTGTCCCGACCCGCGCACGCGGTATTTGAACGAGGTCAGCTGCTCCACGCCGACCGGTCCGCGCGCATGCATCTTGCCGGTGGCGATGCCGATCTCGGCGCCCATGCCGAATTCGCCGCCATCGGCGAACTGCGTCGAGGCATTGTGCAGCAGGATCGCCGAATCGATCTCGTTGAAGAATTTTTCGACCGCTTGCGCATCTTCGGCGACGATCGCCTCGGTGTGATGCGAGGAAAAGGTTTCGATGTGTTCGATCGCACCGCCGATACCGTCTACCAGCTTCACCGCGATGACAGCATCGAGATATTCGGTCACCCAGTCGGCATCGGTCGCCGGCTTGGCGTCGAAAAACACTTTCAGCACCTCGGCATCGGCATGGATTTCGCAGCCGGCCGCGCGCAAGGCGTCCAGGATCGGCACCAGATGCGTGGAGGCAACCGCCCGGTCGACCAGCAGCGTCTCGGCGGCACCACAGACGCCGGTGCGCCGCATCTTGGCGTTGACCGCAATCCGCACCGCCATGTCGAGATCGGCCGAGCGGTCGATGTAGAGATGGCAAATGCCTTCGAGATGCGCGAAGACCGGCACCCGCGCCTCGTTCTGCACACGTCCGACGAGGCTTTTGCCGCCGCGCGGGATGATGACGTCGAGCGAACCACCCAACCCCTTCAGCATCTCGCCAACGGCGGCGCGGTCGGTGGTCGGCACCAGCTGGATGGCGTCTTCAGGCAGGCCGGCTTCCTTCAACCCCTCGACCAGGCAGGCATGGATGGCGGCCGAAGAATTGAGCGAATCCGAGCCGCCGCGCAGGATCACCGGATTGCCGGCCTTGAGGCACAGCGCCCCAGCATCGGCCGTGACGTTCGGGCGGCTCTCATAGATGACGCCGACGACGCCAAGCGGCGTGCGCACACGCTCGATATGCAGGCCGTTCGGCCTGTCCCATTGCGCGATGACATCGCCGACCGGATCGCGCAGCGCGGCGATCTCCCTGATGCCTTCAGCCATGGCTCGGATGCGCGCCGGATCGAGCTTCAGCCGGTCCATGAAGGAGGCGGAAAGTCCGGATTCCTGGCCGTTCGAGATGTCGATGGCGTTGGCGTCGAGAATGTCCTGCTCACAAGCAACGATCGCCTCGGCCATGGCGAGAAGCCCGGCGTTCTTGGCGGCGGTCGTGGCGATGGCCAGCGGTCGGGCGGCAGCGCGGGCGCGGCGGCCGATATCGGCCATCGTTGCTACGGTGTCATCCCCGGATTTTTCATGCAGCTTCAGCATGGCTCATCCTCCGCTTACGTTGCCACCGGCCAATACTTGGTCGCTGGCCCGTACTTGGTCACCAGAATGGCTCACCACAAGGTCGTCGCGGTGGATCATCGCCGAGCGCGCCTCGTAGCCGAGCACGGTTTCGATCTCGGCCGTCTTCAGACCTGCGATCCTTACGGCATCGGCGGCATCATAGGCAACCAGCCCGCGCGCGATCTCGCGGCCCTCGGGCGACAGGATCGCCACCGTGTCGCCGCGCGAGAAATTGCCGCTGACCAGCTTGACGCCGGCCGGCAGCAGCGACTTGCCCGACAGCAGCGCGCCGATGGCGCCGGCATCGACTGTCAGCCGGCCGGCAGGTTCGAGCTGGCCGGCGATCCAGGTCTTGTAGCCCTTGACCGGGTTGGCGCTCGGCCGGAAGAAGGTGGCACGCTCGCCGCGTTCGATCGCCATCAACGGCGACAGCCGCGTGCCTGACGTGATGATCATCGCGGTGCCGGCGGCGGTGGCGATCTTGCCGGCATCGAGCTTCGTGCGCATGCCGCCGCGCGACAGCTCGGAAGCGGCCGCACCCGCCATCGCTTCGATGTCGGGTGTGATGCGATCGACCACCGGAATGAATTTGGCGTTGGGGTCGCGCGCCGGCGGCGCCGTATAGAGCCCGTCAATGTCGGAGAGCAGCACCAAAAGATCGGCGCCCATCATGGTGGCGACGCGCGCCGCCAGCCGGTCATTGTCGCCATAGCGGATTTCGGACGTCGCCACCGTGTCGTTCTCATTGATGACCGGCACCGCCTTCATCTTCAGAAGCGTCGAGATCGTCGCCCGCGCATTGAGATAACGGCGGCGCTCCTCGGTGTCGCCGAGCGTCAGCAGGATCTGGCCCGACTTCAGGCTGCCCTTGCCGAGCGCATCCGACCAGGCGCCGGCCAGGGCGATCTGCCCGACGGCTGCCGCGGCCTGGCTCTCCTCGAGCTTCAGGGCGCGCTTGCCGAGGCCAAGGATGGTGCGGCCAAGCGCTATGGCGCCGGAGGAGACGACGAGGATCTCGGCGCCGCCCTGGGCCAGCAAGGCAATGTCGTCGGCGAGCGAGGCCAGCCAGTCGCGCTTTAGGCCCGTCGCGCGGTCGACGAGCAGCGCCGAGCCGATCTTGACGGTGATGCGCCGATATTTTTTCAGCGACTGCATCGGTCTATCTGTCCCAGCGCGTCTCGACCGGGGCAGCGATCTGCGCACGCGCCTCGGCCACCACCGACATCAGCGCCCGCAACACTGCCTCGACACCTTCGCCGGTGACGGCGGACAACAGCATCGGCGCACGGCCGGCGGCGCGCTTCAGCGAGGCTACCTTCTTCTTGCGCGCATCGGCGTCGAGCGTGTCGACCTGGGAAAGCGCCACGATCTCGACCTTGTCGGTCAGGCCGTTGCCATAGGCCTCGAGTTCGGCGCGCACGGTCTTGTAGGCCTTGCCCGGATTTTCCTCCTGCGCCGAAACCAGATGCAGCAGCACGCGCGTGCGCTCGACATGGCCAAGGAAGCGGTCGCCGATGCCGACGCCCTCATGCGCGCCTTCGATGAGACCCGGGATGTCGGCGATGACGAATTCGCGCGCGTCGATGCGGGCAACGCCAAGGCCGGGATGCAGCGTCGTGAACGGATAGTCGGCGATCTTCGGCTTGGCCGCGGTGACGGCGGCGAGGAATGTCGACTTGCCGGCATTCGGCAGTCCGACCAGCCCGGCATCGGCAATCAGCTTCAGCCGCAGCCAGATGTTGAGTTCTTCGCCCGGCAGGCCGGGGTTGGCGCGGCGCGGCGCCTGGTTGGTCGAGGTCTTGAAATGCTGGTTGCCGAAGCCGCCATTGCCGCCCTTGGCCAGGAGAAACCGCTGGCCGACCACGGTCAGGTCGCAAATCAGCGTCTCGTTGTCTTCTTCGAACACCTGCGTTCCCGCCGGCACTTTCAGCGTGACGTCGGCGCCCTTGGCGCCGGTCATGTTGCGGCCCATGCCGTGGACGCCGGTCTTGGCCTTGAAATGCTGTTGGTAGCGGTAGTCGATCAGCGTGTTCAGCCCGTTGACCGCCTCCAGCCAGACATCGCCGCCACGGCCGCCATCGCCGCCGTCCGGCCCGCCGAACTCGATGAATTTTTCACGCCGGAACGACACCGAACCGGCACCGCCGTCACCGGAGCGTATGTAGACCTTGGCTTGATCGAGAAATTTCATGGGATTTTGCAGTTTCTACTAGTGGCCTTGCGGCATTGCTCTAAACCTTGGGCTTTGCTCTAAACCAAGGCGCGGCGAAGGGCGAGGCCGTTTTGTGACAATGGCCGCGTGAGATTGGCCGGAGAGATGTCGGAATGAAGCTTGTAACCTACAACATCCAGTACGGCATCGGTCTCGACGGGCAATACGATGTCGGGCGCATCGCTGATGCCGTGCGCGGCGCCGACGTCATCGCTCTGCAGGAGGTGACCCGCAACAATCCCAGGAACGGCGGCCGCGACATGGTCGCCGAGATCGGCGAGGCACTGCCCGATTACTTCGCCGTCTATGGCAGCAATTTCGAAGCCAACATCGGTTCGCACATCGAAAACGGCCGCGCCATCACGAAAACCTTCCAACTCGGCAACATGGTGTTGTCGAAGACGCCCATTCATCTGTCGCGCAACCTGCTTTTGCCGCGCAGCCGCAGCTTCGAGATGATGAACTTCCAGCGTGGCGCGCTGGAAGCGCTGATCGAGACACCGCTTGGTTTCATCCGCTTCTATTCCATCCATCTCGATCACCGCAGCCCTGTCGAACGCGCCAGCCAGATCCAGTTCCTGCGTCAACGCATGCTGAACTATGCACTCGAAGGTGGCGCGCTGTCTGGCGTCGCCGAGATCGGCCTGCCGGAATTGCCGCATCCCGAAGCCTTTGTCGGCATGGGCGATTTCAACATGCTGGCCGGATCGCCCGAATATGTCGAACTCGCCGGCCGGCCGGACCACGAATTCGGCATGCCGCTGACCGCCGACTTTGCCGTCGATGCCGCCTTGCGGCTGAACGTCACCGGCGACGATCTCGTCAGTTGGGTCGACCCCAAGCAACCCACTGACCCCAGCCGCCACAAGCGCATCGACTATATCTTCACCAGCGCTTCGCTTGCCAAATCCCTGCAGCGCCTGTGGGTCGACCGAAAGGCGACCGGTTCGGACCATCTTCCAGTGTGGGTCGAACTGGGTTGACCTTAAGCCGCCAACCCAATCGCGTATGAGAAAGGCCCCCTCATCCGGCCGCTGCGCGGCCACCTTCTCCCCGATGGGGAGAAGAGGCTGGCATCAACGCTGGCGACCTCCTCTCCCCCTCGGGGAGAGGTCGGATTGCCCCGAATTGCCCTTTGCAATTCGGTTGGCAATCCGGGTGAGGGGGCCTTCGTTCAGGCGCGCCCCCAGGGCACACATCAAAAATGCACCCAGTTCCGCAGGCTGGTCCAGGTCTTGCGATCGAGCCGGTAGCGCTCGACCGGCACCTGGCCGGCGACGATCGAATTCAGCATGCCCTGGCCGGCATACTGGAACCCGCACTTGTGGATGACGCGGCGCGAGGCCGGATTGATGACCCGCGTCGAGGCATGCAGCACCTGGATCGACGTCCTCTGGAAGGCGAGATCGACCAGCGCATGCGCTGCTTCGGTCGCATAGCCCTTCTTCCAGTAGGGCTCTCCGATCCAGTAGCCGAGCTCCAGCCCGCGATCGGTGGTGTTGAGACCGGCGCAGCCGACGAAGGTGTCGGTGCCGGCCAGCGTCAAGGCATAGGCGATGCCGGCCCGGCGCGACTTGGTCATGGCCAGGAAAGAGCGCGCCTCGGCCTCGCCATAGGGGTGCGGCATGCGGGCCAGCATTTCGGCGACATGGCGGTTGTCGGCAAGCTCGACCAGTTGCGCGATATCGCCCTCGTGTGGCGCCCGCATCACCAGCCGCTCGGTGACCAGCACCGGGCAGTCTATCGCGTAACTTTCGTCTTCTGAGTCTTCCGCTTCGGCAACCATTTGAAAGTCCTCCAGGCACAAGAAAAAGGGGAGATGGAAACCCATCTCCCCTGATCCTTTTCCTGGCTTTGCCAGACACCGGTTCCCGAGATGGGCGCCGGTGTTCTAGTGCGGAACCGGCTACTCCGCGGCTTTGGTAATCGGGTTGACCGATACGTAGGTTCGGCCGTTGGCTTTTTTATTGAAGGTCACGGCGCCAGATTCGAGCGCAAAAAGGGTATGATCCGTGCCGATGCCGACATTGACGCCGGGATGCCACGTGGTGCCGCGTTGACGAATGATGATGTTGCCCGGGATGACGGCTTCGCCGCCGAACTTCTTCACGCCCAGACGCTTGGAATGCGAGTCGCGACCGTTGCGCGACGAGCCGCCAGCTTTCTTGTGTGCCATCTAACTAACTCCGTTGCGCCGCAAGGCGCCTTAAAAGGCCTTATGAACGCGTTCGCGTTCCGTTTCAAGTCCGATCCGGCGAGCTAATCGCCAGAAAAGTTACTTCGCCGCCAATTCCTTGGCCTGCTCGCGCCAGTCCTTGATCTGGTCGGCGCTGAAGGGCATGTGCTCGTCGATCTTGGCGACATCCTTGTCGGTCAGCTTGGCGAGCTGAGCGAAGGTGATGATGCCCTGCTCGTTGAGATCCTTGGCTGCGACCGGGCCGATGCCCTTGATCACGGTCAAATCGTCCGGCTCACCCTTCGGCGCCTTGAACAGCGGAGTTGCCGCGGTCTCGGCTGCCTTGGCCTTGGGCTCCTTCTTCGGCGCGGCTTCCGCCTTCGCTTCCGTGGCGGCCTCTGCCTTGGCTTCCTTCTTCGGTGCCTTGACCGCTGCCGTCTTCGTCGGCTTGGCGCCACCCAGCAGGATCTCGGAGATCCGCACGGTGGTCAAAAGCTGGCGATGGCCGATCTTGCGGCGCGAATTCTGCCGGCGGCGCTTCTTGAAGGCGATGACGGTGCGGTTCTTGCCCTGCTCGACGACTTCGGCGGTGACCACCGCGCCGTCGACGAACGGCGCGCCGAACGTGACATTCTCGCCCTCGCCATGCGCGAGAACATGGCCGATCTCGACCATATCGCCGACATTGGCTTCGACTTTTTCGATCTTCAGGAGATCGTTGGCGGCAACGCGATACTGCTTGCCACCCGTTTTAATGACTGCGAACATTTTTTGCCTTTCGCTGTTCGGTCGGCCTTGATGAACCGCCTCTGGCGGTTCAGCCGTCTTTTTGTCAGTCTGCGGGTTCAAAAAACAAGCGGCGCGGAAGAACCCTCCACGCCGATTGCGCGCTGTCCCTAACCGAAGGTTGAGTGCGAGTCAAGGCAAACAGCCACGCCGAGACTGTTATTGGCCGGCAAGCAGCGGCCGTGTCGACAGCACCGCACCGCGCTGTCGTCGTGGAGGCAAGGATGCGTGGCAGGTCGGCAATCCGCCTCGGTCTCCCCGCACCAGACTCGCTATGAATCCGCCGCTTGCCGGGCAAGCCAAATAACTCACGGATTGGCCTTGTAACCTGCCCGTTCAGCCGTTATCTAGTGCGCCGCGCCGGCAACGGCCGACCATGACCGCGGAGAGGTGGCAGAGTGGTCGAATGCACCGCACTCGAAATGCGGCATGGGTGCAAGCCCATCGGGGGTTCGAATCCCTCCCTCTCCGCCATATTTCCATATCTCCTTTAAGTTATTGATTTTCCACCGATTATAAGAATGATGTCGAAGGCTGGTGCACCATGGTGGTGCCCCAAAACACTACGATTTTGTTTGGTCGAGACTGACGAGCCAGCGGAGGAATGCGGCCCCTTGGCTGACAATTAGAACGGTGAGTGCCGGTGGTGGTTCGCTCAGTTGCTCCTCCGGTTGGCCATGGCGGTAGAAATGTGCTGCATCCACCCAGTCAGCGAGTGACGCAAGCATCTTGGCCGTGGCGTTGCGGGCAGCCGCGTCGCTGCCTAATCGCGTTTGAACAAAGCTCCCGAAGGCTTGGAGTTCTTTTCCGCCAAGTCGGGCCGGGGTCTGGGGGGATACCAGCTTGAAGAGCGTCTCAGCGGCTAGGAAGACATTGCGTATGGATGCCTTTGCACCTTGTCCAGCGGGGCCGAGGTCCTCGATTGCGGTTTCAAAGTGGTGCAAAGTGGCGGCGTAGCGCGGTGCGCTCAGGGCTTGAATAGCCGCAGCGGTCACTTGACTGAACTCGCCATCAACTAATGGGTGAACACCACCCTTATCGTCAATTTCATATGCCAAGTGCTCCTCAGCAAAGATGCGTTGAGCATTCGAACAAAACACTGCCTGGGAACCGGGGTTGTTGAACCCACCGTAGATAATAGAGATAGCATCGAGAAAGTCGCTCAGATCGCAGTCAGTTAGCAACCTTTCCAGAGTCGGAACCGGCAGCCCTAGTTCTAGCTTTAGATTGTCTTTGACCTCTTCGTAAGTTTCTCTACCCTTTGATGCTCCTACGATCTCCACTATCAACGAAAATATGCGGCGTCGGGCCTTTGGACTGTCGCGAAGCCTTTCTCCGCGTTCGACATACTGATGACTGAACCTGAGCCCTGGAACTCTATCGCGACTTGTCGCCTTGTCTTCCAATGTTGAGTCCTTTGTGGAGCGCGACACCTTCAGGCCGAGAATCGGCACAAGATCAGCCTGCGAGCTTGCAGCAAGATATCGGGAACACGCAACAGTGGCCGCCAGCAAACCCACAGCTAGGCTACCTTTGTGGCAACTGGGATGGTTATCCCGCAAAGGGCAAGCGAAGTGGTTTCCATAATGCACCTCGCTTGTGCCCCTGAGTTCAACGGAACCATAACCCCATCGTGCATCGGTAGGGCCGCGATGCCCATCCTCGCCAGCCTAAGCAAGACGGCAACCAAGACACAGCTTTCGGTGAACATCAGGTCTAGCGCGATGTCCTTGCCAAAGAGGGGCACCAGGGCTGGGTGCTTCTCCTCAATCGCCCTCGCCAACCTCCTTCCCGTCCAGCCCTCCGGCAAGGCATCCTTTACGCCACTCGGCAAGCGGGTCATCTCATTCGCAGACGACAGCATCGCCGCGAAGCCTGCCTTCACGCCCGCACGATGCTCCTCCAAGCCGGGGATGGCATAAAGGTCACCCTCAGGCGGCTTAGCCCCCACTCTGGCATAGGCGAGCCGTGGGAACATGCTGGCAAAGTCGAGGTCTGCAATAGGCTCCCCATTGATGCGCAGGTCTGCCCGCAGTCTCTTCGGCAATGACTCCCAGAAGCCCCCATAGAGCCGGCCATGCAGGTGGAAGGTGTGCGGGTCCTCGATGTCGCGCAGTAGGAAGCGACGGGTGAGCTTGAAGCCGGCTTGGGGCTGACCTTGAAGTTCTATGCACTGGGTGGCGAGGAAGGCGTTGATCTCCTCCATCTCCCTCCGCAGTGAGCATGCCTCAGGGGTGTCCACATAGTCCACCAGTTGGTAGGGGAGCTTGTGGCCAATGGCATTGCGGCCCATCCTTGCGGTTAGCCATATGGTCTCCTCACCCTCTGCTCTCCCAACCTCCGCCACTGTCCCTGAAAGCAAGGCTTCAAGCAGGCCCCCCGTTGCCTCTATGCCTGTCCTACGCTTCTTGATGTGGGCTGGGTGCTTGAGCACTAGGCCTTGGGCAGCCATCGCGTCGATGACATGGGGCAGGTGCCCGAAGCCCTTACGGTCGTAGCGGGACTGTGAGGTGTGGCGCAGGGGGATGGCGAGACGCCTATGCTCTGGGTGACCTTGATGCATGGCTGCTAGGTTGGCCACTAGGCAGGACACAATGTTGGTCACCCTCTCCACCTGCTCCGGCCGGGGTTGCCTGATGCGTGCTTGAGGTCCCTTGGCGGTGGCCTGGAGTACCTGCGTGGTGATGGAGGCTGAGAGGGATATGAGGTTAGGACCCTGAGAGGTTGCCCAGGGGTCGAACCAACAGTCTGAGGAGGCGGAGGTATCGTCCATTCAAAGCCACCATTCCCTTCGGCGAGTCTTCATGCCGGGCTTTGAGTTGCGGTGATGGAGATGGGGCTGAGAAAGCTTGCCGCTCAAAGGCAACCACCAAGGGCCGCCATAAGGGGAATGGGGGGAGCTAAGCCTTAAGATGTGCGTCCCCACTATGCACACCAAGTCACACGATGAAGTGGCTGCAAGTTTTCATTCTGCCGCCGCATGGTGGGATGGATGCGGGCCAAACCTTTCCACCTTCAGCCGAATGATTTCCGGCACAGCCGCCCCAACAAGAGGGTCGACGACTTTCCCCATGGCCTCACCGATCTTCCGCAGCACGAGCCCTGAGGAGCGAGGATAGGCATGAATCTCAATCGGAACGTCTTCCCCCTTTGGATTCCACATCGCCCACCGTCTGTGGGTCCCACTTGCCAGCCGATGCGCTGCCTTCGCCGCTTGAACAATCTGAAAATCCCTAGTCCTATGGCTTCCGAAGTCGTCCTCAATTAGGGCCGCCACGGCGAGATAGATGGCCACCAGACGCTTCGCAGGAATCTCGGCATCACTCAGTCGGGCGAATGCGATACGCGCCCTAGTGGCGGCATTCAGGCCGCGAAGGTTCATTGCCGGTTCTGCTCTGCCAGCCGTGGCAAGGCGGCGGTCCATTTCAGCAATCGTAGCCAACACGTCGCTGGCCCTTCGGCAGGCATCTAACCAGCCCTTCGCAGCCGTGAGGTATGGCTTCAACTCGTTTGCTGGGTAGGTGTCGTGCCAATGCGAGCCATGGCGAGATTTCCGCTGGACGTGATAGCGGCAATAGTACGCTGAGCGACCGGTCCCGATAGCGAGAGACGATTTGCGACTGCATCCTGGGACTGTACAGTTTTGCAGCCCTGCGAGTGAACCGGTCGCAAAGCGGGTTTCGATCTTGGTCGACACCGTAGGTAGCGGCACAGCGTTGCCGACTTCAGTTGCGACCACCAAGGCGCCTCAATTGTACATTGGCCTGAGCAAGTGCTTTCTTCTTCAGGTCCCTTTGGCGGGGACCGACCGGAGCGTATTCTACCGAGAGCCTAACGCGCTTTTCAGCGACGAGCTTAATGACTTCGGCGATGGTTTGTCCGTCCTTGACGTATTTGCCATCCACACCTAGTCCTTCGGATTGGAAGGCGGTGGCTAGATCGGCCATTGAAATCTCCACCGTCACCTCGTCTCCAGACAGACAGTCTTCAATGACACCACAGACTGCCTTTATGAGCGCATACCATTGATATCGGTTTGCAGCGCGACTTGGAATTGTTCGAGGGCCGCCGATCTTTTCACCCGTAGCAGCGTCAAATATCTGCCAAGCTGACGCACTCACTCCCGGAGACCCCGACTGAGGCGACGCGACAGTGGCCACAGCTATAGCAAGAAGCTTTCTTCCGGCCGCTCCGTGAGCAACGGCCCCTCGTCCGATCATTGACATTCAAAGTCTCTTCAGATTGCAACGCGCACTATCTACCCAATGCGGGTGCATTTGTCAATAAAATCAATTATTTACGTGTTTATGAGGGTGTAACGCAAAGGTGTAACAAAGCAAGCTCGTGTGGCTTATCTTTTTCCGACTTTTCAACGAGTTGCGCTCGCTATTCGGGTGTAACATCTTGGTGTAACAAACAGCGATCCGTTGGCTTGCTTTGGCGCCGAGCGAGAAGCCGGCACGTACACACATTTCTGTCCGCGCGAGCGCTTAACGAGCGACAGCCTTGCATTGCGTTGGCCGTCGGCTAGACTCGTCTGCGAGTGCTCACGCGGCGCTCCGGGGTGTGGAAACCCTGAGTTCAAACTTGGTGCCGAACATGTCGGTGCCGATCCTCGACTTTTCGGTCGGGGAGCCTGTGGCGTATGTCCAGGTTCTCCGGAACTAAAGGCCGCAGGAACCGGAACTCGGTTTTCCAACTCCCCGATCAGGGGTCATGAGGAGGCTGTCTGCGGGGGCGTACCGCAGGCGTTTGCCTCTTAGGGGAAACCAATGTCGTCAAAAGCGCCCCAGGCA
This sequence comes from Mesorhizobium loti, assembly GCF_003148495.1. Lineage (GTDB taxonomy): Bacteria > Pseudomonadota > Alphaproteobacteria > Rhizobiales > Rhizobiaceae > Mesorhizobium > Mesorhizobium loti. The sequence continues at coordinate 404,699 of NZ_QGGH01000003.1, read as the reverse complement.
CTAAGCAGCGCCACAGCAACCGACCTTTATCAAACATTCCGAGGGCGGGAGCCGGCAAGGTGGCTAGCCGAATTCCGAGAAGCGGGTTGGCCGGATACAGCAGCAGCAGCCGTAACGAGTTTTCTAATGGGAGCACGACCGCTTCCTCCAGGTTGGAAGGAGGAGATGGTGCCGGCAGAGTCGCTACACACCAAAGCTATCGCCTCTGGTGCCACTGCGACCATTGTGGCGCAAATTGCAGGTCTAGAGCCACGGCCAACGGACGGCTACCTTGCCGAACGCCGACAGTCCAAGAACAACATTCCGGTCCTGATGGTGCTTGCCCTGGTGGCGCTGACGATCCTTATGATGCTGTTCCGTCATATCGGCACCATGGAGTATCGCCGGTCAGTCAACCACTACTGCATGTCCGGCCCAGCGTCGCGCTGCCCCGACTATCCCCGCACTCCCGGCAAGTTCTCCTACGAGATCGACCCTGACGCTCCGGCCTCTTAGCGTTCCGACTACTCCATGTCGGGCACGTCGCCACCTACAAAGAGCGTCGTGGGCTCCCCGTATTCGCCGAGCGAGGGGTTGGCATCACGCGACCACGCAATGACGCCGGCATGCTTCGTCGCGAGGCCCTTTGCTGTCCTTATCGCCCGCTCCTCTGTCTGCTGCTCGGTAGGCCCAAAGACAGGCTGAAGGTCGCCGGCCTCATCGCGGTCGAAGGCGGTGACAACGATTAGCTTGGGTGCCTTCTGCTGAGGCATCAAGTTATCTGACATGGAGGCTCTCTTTCCGCTGGACTAAAAGGCCGTTGAAGTTGAGCGGTGGAGGGGGAAGAACCTCAGTCATCTCGAATAGAGGCACCGTGGAGGCCTCCGGCTCTGGCGCTTTCTGCCTAGCCTTGAGGTCTGTGATTTCCTCGTCGCGCCGCGAAATTCGGCTTTCTAGATTGGCTATGCGCTCCGTCAGGAAATAGCGCCCAACAGCAAATCCACCGCCTCCGAACAGCACGGCAAACGTGGCGAATGCCGCTGGGTTGGCGATGACCAACGCCGCGTTACTGCCAATGAAAGCAATGAGGTCGTGCATCGAGCGGCCACTCTCAACCAAGCACGGGCGGCGTAGGATCAAAGCTGATTGCCACCAGTCCCGGATGCCGATGGGCGAGGGCGAGGATTTGGGTTTCCAGCTCACAGTTGTAGGCCATAAGCGCCTTCACGGTCTCAAGGGGGCTCTCGTAGCGTGCCATCAGTTTCTCCGCTTCGGCATGCAGCTCCGCCTTGGACTGAGCGTCAAGATACATCGTGGCCATTTGTTGTTGCTCCTAGCGGGCTGCGCGGCGCGGAGTGGTGAGCGCGTCAATACGATCCTGAAGATGACCATTGAGCACGATCATTTCCTTGAGCGCCTTCACTGGGTCGCCCTTGTGCTGGGCAATGAACTTGTCAGCGATTGTCTGGAGGGCGGTTTCTTGGCGGCTGTCCAGCGTCACAATGTGGTCCATCGGGGTTGCTCCAAAGCTTCGTGCTGACAGTGAACAAAAACAGAACAAAAGAGTCAAGGGCGAATTGACTCAGTGAGGAATGCGTTCCTATTTTTGCCTCATGCCAGAGCAGCCCCGAAATACCCGCCGCCTCGTGCAAACCCTATGCAAAGCGCATGAGGTTGGTCAGCTAATCCGCGTCCGGTGCAACAACTGCAACATCACGCGCCACTATCTGCCGGGGGACCTTCTCAAGCTCGTGGGGGACATTCCGTTCTGGGATGTGGAGCGGCATATGCGGTGCGAGCGCTGCAAGCGGCGGGAGTTCGACGTAGATATCCTACTGCCCAGCGCATCGGAGGGCCTGAAGATACGCGTGAGGCGGCTTGTGGAAATAAAGATGGTAAGGCGGGTGATTTGGCGGGATCAATAATTATAGGGTTAGCTACCGGGGCCGATGCAAGGGCGCGACACATGGACCACGAAATCCTGTTTCAGGGACAGGGGTATACAATTGCGCGAAGTTTCAGCGCGAATACTCTTGTTCCGTATGGCCCTGCGGAGCGCCCGAACGGCAATATGAACTATGGATGGATCGATCTGCGAGGCCACCCCGAGCGCGTCGGCGAGATACCGGAAGCGACAAAAAGCGCCGGCTTGGCAAAGCTGTTGCGTGTGATCGCTGCCCCCGTGTCCAAGGTGATGTCGGGCGGCTGTGAATGTGCTGCGTTCGATAGAGGGCTGAACTTCGGTGGACCGCGATGGCTAGTCGGTGGCTTTGTTGATGTCATGTTTATGGATGCAGAACGCAACGTCGATCCTCAGAACCCTGTTGACTTGGCGGGCTACATTCTCAACGGGATTGGAGCATCGGATACCCACATCATTGGCTATGAAATGATCATAGAGCCGCTGAAGACATTTTTCGGTCGCGGTGACTGTCATGCCCTGATGCTCAAGCCCCAAGGATATGGCCCAGATAAAGCAACCGCATGGGCAGCCTTTGACTACGCCGCCGCCGCTGCTGCTGACTCCCTGGGACGGGACAGACCCGCCCAAACTTAGAACAGCGACCCTTGAGCCGGAGCCTGCTGCGGAAACTTGATCTGAGTGGCCGGCTTCTCGACAATCACAAGGGCATCATCCGGGGCCGTGCGCTGTAGCCGCTTCGCTTCCGACCATGGCGCAGTCAGCCAAGTTTCGGTTTCCTCTTGCGTCCTCAAGATCACCGGCATGGCCTTCTCGTGAATTGGCTTGATCAGGGCGTTTGGCGCGGTAGTCATGAAGCCGTAAAGCTCGAAGTTGCCGGGGCCGTCCTTGACCTTGCGGACCCCATGCCATGGCGTCCAGAGGCCAGCGAAGAAGAAAAGCGGGCGGTCCTCATTCAGCGCGAACCAATAGTTTCGCTGTATGCCTGTCTCAGGGTCCTTGTCGCCGGGCGTTGGGCTGGGCTCCGCGAAGCTCGTCACGGGCACCACGCAACGGTTCTCGACGCCAACATATTGCTGCCAATGGCTGTACTGGGGATTGCGTATATTCGTGGTGCCGTAGTCCGCCTTTCCCTTCATCCGCTCAACGGGTGTCGGCATTCCCCAAAGCAGGTTGGCAAGCTCCCGCTCCCCGTCCAACGCATTGCGGACCACGGGGCCGGGGCGGTTGGGATAGATGTCTATCGACGGCTCAAGGTTGCCCAAGATGTCTCGCAAAGTCCGGGTCCACTGGCGGACGGCTTCTTGCGACGTGGTGATGTTGTAGAGGTTGCACATGGCAGCTAGATTTGGCTTTTGCCTCTGATTTCACGTATTCGCGATGCGGGCACAACTATCACTGCCCCATCACTAGCACAAAAAACAGCGTAGTCTGAGGTAAACAAAACCACCACGGCGTCGTACAAGATTCGGTCATCCAGATAGACGGTTTCCTTGAATCGTGCGTCGTTCTTCACGTATTGCCCAAAATAACCCCCGCACAGTGTCATGAACAGGAGCATAAAAACCAAGTCACCCACTATCCTTCTAGGATTCGCCTGAAAGAAATCCGTACTAAACCTCGAAAACCTGACGATCAGATAGACCGCGAAAAAAACCAAGCATATAAATATAATACGCTCCGCAATTCGATTTTTCCCACCTGTGTGGTCGAGATAAAACTGCAGTGCCATATACGCCGCGAAAGCACCCAACAAAATCAGGCCGGTTGTTATTCTTCTCCTCCTAGACACACCATCGTTAAATAGGTCCAGTATCATATAAGCGTAGCTGTCGGAGAGCCACGTAAATCCCAGAAGGAATACGGTTACAACGAGACCGATTTTCACTAGATCAGAATATTGCACCAACCAAATAAGCCCACTCCCAAAGACGCTGAGATATCCTGAAGTGAATAACGCTGCGGTCATTACCCCCACAACAAACGCCGTGGCGGACACGACGGCAAAATTCATCGTCGCAAAATTCACCGCCTTCTTAAATCTGGAGTTCGACAAATCGGCCACAAAGTTGCTCCAACGACAAGCATGGGTCTGAGACCGCTATTGATATATATATCTAATCCTAAATCCAGTCAGACATACTAAGACTAAGCCAAGAACCCTATGACTCAGCACTGGGTCGGTCGGCGAGAATGCGAAAGACGGACGCCCTGCTAATAGCCAGGGCCGCCACTATATCCGCCACTGACTTTCCCTCACCCCGCAGCCGCATCACATCGTCGGCCTTAGCGCGGGCGGTGGGCTGCCTCCCAGCATACTTGCCCTCTGCCCGTGCCTTGGCGATCCCCTCGCGTTGCCGCTCAAGCATCAGCTCTCGTTCGAATTCGGCGATTGAGCCCAGCAAGTTCAACATCAGCTTTCCCGTGGGAGTGGCGGTGTCGAGGTTCATCGCCAGGATGCGAAGGCCTGCCCCCTTTGTCTTTAAGGCCGCTGTGATCGACACGAGATCGACCACGGAGCGTGCTAGCCGGTCGAGCTTGGTCACAACCAACGTGTCGCCTTCACGCACCCATTCAAGCATGGCGGCGAGCTGGGGCCGATTGGTCGCCACAGAGGAAATCTCTTCGCGGAACACCTTGGTGCATCCCGCTTGCTCAAGGTCGCGAAGTTGAGCCTCAAGGCCTGCCTTTTGATCGGCGGTGGAGGTGCGGGCGTAGCCGACTAGTGCGGTTGTGGTCATGACATTGGGTCTCCATGGGGATCATGTGAGACCATTATGTGAGACTGACAGTCAGAATGTCAAGATACCATTCATGTGAGACCACCTAGGCGACAATGTGCGAGACTCACATGGGCTTGCCCTAGTGAGACACCCTGGAGATTTGTGCTAGTAATGGGTGAGGGGGGCTCGGGTGATGACCACAACAATCGGAACTGGCGATTTGGCGACGTGGGCTGCGGTTGGCGTGGCAATCATCGCGATGCTAATCGCAGCAGCGCAAAGCCGTGGGGCGAACCTCGCCAACCTTGAAAACCGCGACCTCGCCCGACAGAACGCAGAGTTGCTAAAGCAGCAGCACGTCTTAGAGCAGCGAACTTGGACGGAAAGTCATTTCGATGCGGTACGCGAGTGGGCACAAGATGTCTGTTTCGCGATCTCCGAGGCGGCGCACGTTCGGGAAGGACTGCGGGCTCCGGTGCTGAGCAAACTAAGCGCCTTGATCGACATAGGGCGTTGGTATTTTCCAAACCAATGGTCCGACAAGTACGGCATCGACAAGGAACCTGCCTATCGGGGAATCAGACAGCCCGTTCTTGACTGTTTGGTCGCTGCCTATGACCATCTAAGTGACGGGACACCAACTGCCGAACTCAAAGATGAGCTGGAAGACTGTCGGCGACACTTCGTGAGCCAAATCCAATTGGTGATCGACCCGCGCCGCCGCGAGAAGCAAATCGCTCGCATTCTTGAAGATTGGGCACAGGCGGAGCGCCTCCGCGCGTTGCCAGTCCGCGACGGACAAGGAGGAGTGGGAGAAAGTAAACAGAAGGCAAACAGACCCTAGGGCAGCAGCGGGAGGGAGCAAAACGGAGCGCCGGAGGGGCACGGGGGGAAAAGATCGCCGACGCCCTCACGAGATGGTGTCTCACGTTTTTGACCCACAATTTGAAGAGGGCCTTTTGAAATGGACGAGGGAAGCGCCCGTCTGACAAGGCAGGCTAAGGAGCAAGGTAAACAGGCTACAGGCAGAGTCACCGAGGACCCCACTAAGAGTTCCGAAATCGGGGATACGATCCACTTCAAGCCGGTTGCCTTCCCAGTTGACCCTGGTTTTGCTGAGGGTTTCAATACCATCAACAACTGGGGTTATTTCGGAGGTGTGATCCTGATGCTAACAATGCGCATCGGTGATACTTTGACGGTGGAGGGCACCGCTGTAATGATAGCACCCGGTATCGCTCTAACCGCAGCCCATACGGTTCAACCGCACTTGCAGTCCTTAGCAGAAGGCAAGTCCGCGCTGACACTATCGGCGATACGTGAAAACGACATGATGTTTTGGACAGTTGCGAGCATCACCACGGCGGACAGCGATATAGCCATATTGTGTCTAAAAGCCGCATCGGCGCTGCCAAATGACCGAACGTATCAGCAAGCCACTCTTACAACCCGCACACCGCGAACCGGTGAGAGCGTCACGATAGTGGGCTTTCGGTTCGATAGAAGTGCGCTTTTTGACGGAGGAAAGTACTTCGAGTTCGAGGGCCACGGTTACGTTGCACGGGGAAAAGTAAGCGACATATATGAACAGGGGCGGGATAGAGTTATGATCCGCTGGCCAAGCTTTCAAATCGATGCGAAGACTGTAGGATCGATGAGTGGTGCACCTGTTTTCGATGTCACCGGGGCGGTCATCGGCCTTCTTTCCTCCAGCATCGAATCTGACGAGGGCAACGGTCCGTCATATGCCTCACTTCTCTGGCCCTGCCTCGGTTTTCGGATTGCGCCAGTTTGGCCGGAGGGGCTCATCAAGTCCCCTCAGAGTTTGGCAACCCTTGACCCTCGGATTTGCGTTATCATTGGGAGAGATGCTCTTATTCCGGACGCCGCCAGCAAATCATCTTCTTGGGCCTATCGGCCCTGGGACCGAGATTGACGATAGACTGAGTTGTTGATGATTCACCCTGTAGGGTGTTCCGGGGTGGCAACATGGACGGTTATACTTTCAGCGCGAAATTGGTGGAGATTATTGCTGGCTTGATCGGCTCGCTAGCATGGCCAACTGCGGTAGTGATACTCGCCATTCTATTCCGTGGGCGGCTAGCAGACCTTCTGCACCGAATCCGTGAAGTGACTGGGCCGGCTGGAACTAGCGCGAAGTTTTCGGAGCAATTAGAGGCAACTCGTGAAGCAACCGAAGCAACCGTAGAACACGATCCGCTGCCCCAAATAGGCGCAGACGGCCCCTACTTGGATTTGGCACAGCAATTTCCGTCGGCCGCAGTTATGAGCGCTTATCAAGATATTGAAGAGTTCATACGGGAGCATTTGCGGGATCGGCCACCCTCGGAATCCAACACACCAAACAACCACATGAACTTTATGAAAAAGCTGGCAAGGGAAGGGGCGATCCCGGATTCCTTGTTACAGATTTATATGCGCCTGAGAGAGACACGAAATGCAGCAGTTCACTCTAAGGGAACAATAACTCCTGCGGAGGCCATCGAGTACCGCGACCTAAGCAAACGTTTCTTGCAAAGCCTACAAGGCTCCATCGGAAATATCCTGGACCCGTGACGGCTGTTTAGGGCAGCTTCACTGCCTCCACAAGCGCCCTCTTAGCCTTCTCTGGGTCCTGCCCCGCGTAACCGTGCTGGCTTAGATCAAGGCTCTTGGCGCGTTCGCTATCCGTATGGCCAACCACCCACGTGATAGTCCACTCGTCAAAGCCCTCAGCGCCCGCAAGCTTGGCATCGCGTGCCTTGCGGATGAACCAGCGGCGGAATGAGTGGAAGTCCACATTGCTCTTCGCCTTGTCGTTCGGACGCTCATCCACCCCCACCTTGCGGCGATACCGTGTGAACTGCTTGGCGGCCGGATCGGAGCGCGTCTCGCGTGACTTGGGGATGGGCGGCAAGTCGTCAAACAGATAGTCGCTGTCCTTCTTGCCCACCGTGCGTCGCTTTACTATCTCCTTGAGGCCACTGTGGATCGGGACGGTGCGGCGGGCGTTGTCAGTCTTCCCTGCCCACACGCTGAACATCTCATCTCGGCAATCCGAAACGTGGAGCTGGCAAATCTCTTCGATCCGCATTCCGCTCAGCGCCCCGACCGGCATCAGGTCATTGAGCAGCGGGCCGGCATCACCCGCCAGTAGGGTTGCTACCTCGCTATCCGCAAAGGGCCGCTTGCCCTTGTCAGGTTCCGCCTCACGCCGCTGTCTGGGCGCTGATGGAAGCGATTGGCCTGCCCACGGATTCTCCCCTACCAAATGCCCCTTACCAAGCAGCCAAACCCAATACTGCTTTATGAAGCCGAGATAGGCGGTGGCCTTCTGCCGACCTCTCCCCACCACTAGTGATTCCGAGATAAAGCTACCGGCCTCAACACGTCCAACAGCTTCGAGTGCGACAGGGAGCCGGCTATCCCGCAACCAGTCACCAACCCACCCTAACACTCTTCGGAAGTCCCCTTCGGACTTGAGGCGGTAACCTTGGTGCTTAAGGAACTCGGTTGCATGGTGGTCAAGCGGCGTAACCTGTCCGCTGGCAAGGGCGAAGAAGGCTTTAGCCGTGTCCAGGCCTTTGGTCTTCTCAAGTTCATGAGCCCGCAAATTGATAGCGTACTGGGTGCCCTCATCGTCCATGGAAAGCCTGTGCCGCAAGGCCTCCGCCTCCACCGGATCGTTCGTGCTCAAGACCTTTTCGGCAGCTGCGATGGCGCCCTTGAGTTTGGACACAATGGCCCATTTACGGGCATCTGCTTCCTTGAGGTCGGCGGTGTGGAGGGGGTGAGTAAGCTTGCCTCGCCCGATCAAATCCCGGAGGCGCGCCGGCACCTTGACGCGGACCCTCCATTGTTGCCCGTGCCATTCGAGATATTGCCGTTGGTTCGCCATTTTGCACCCCGGTGCCCCACATTGGTGCCCCACAGGTGAGTCTTTGAAGCCCAGAAGTCAAGGGATGCAAGGGGTTCAGAGCCCTGGAGGAGAGTGTCCCTCCCTCTCCGCCATATTTCCTGTCTGATAGATTGATTTTGTAAGATTTTTTAACGCCCACCTCTTCCTTCCCAATGCGTTTCCCAGGAAGCCGCAACCGAAGGAGATTTGGATTATGCACCGCTTTTCTGACCAGACTGTTGGCACACTCGCGTCCGTTCCCGGCATAGGCGCTACCCTGCCGGCTTGGGGCGTATTGCTTGCCGGCGACCGCGGCCGCCGCGGCAAGCACGCTGCCCAGTTTGGCGCGTATATTAGCAATCAACGATATATTAACGGCTATAATGCAACCTTTCAGTGTCGGGACGGGAACCGAACCCCGATCGACGTTCCAGCGCCCTTCTGTGCCGGGACGTTCGACCGATGCGGAGCAAAACGCATGAGAGTCGAAACAGCACTGGCACAGCTGCTGCGGATGATTCACCGTCGCGCCCTGAAATTAGCGACGTTGCCAGACGATGAAAGAGATCCGCACTACGATCTCATCCGCCTGTCATGTTGCGGAGCCGCTGAGCTGATTGGGCAAAGTCCGGACAGGGCAGCTGTCACGGCAAACAGCATGGTTGAATTTACTCGCGCAATGGTCGGGATCATTGAGACAAGCCGCGTATTAAATGCAGGACGAAGCGACCAATGGGCGCGGAGTGACAGTTCTACAGTTTGGCAGCCTGGGCGATCGCAGTAGGCGTGGTCGCTGATCGCTTTATCGCACGTACCTCCCAATGGCTGGCTGATAGCTGAATAAAAACCTCGCCGCTCCATTTGCGAAGCGGCGAGGGCCCCATCGCCCCATGCCGGATCCCATGGTCCCAACACCCGGCATTGCTGACATTGCAATTGTGATGCCAGCGGCAAATGGCCCATTGTGGGACAGGTTAACCGGCGCCTTGGCTAACATCCCGCACCAGAGCCTCACCAACGCGCGTTGTGGCGGACTGCGAGCGCCGATGACGACATCATAGGCGCCGCGAGTAAAACATACCACGGGCATGCATCCTCTGCCCCCTCGCTTGCAACAGGCGATGCAAACCGCGCCAATAGCCTGGTGCAGACGGTCGATTCTTTCAATCCGAACAGTAACAACACGCACATCGAAAGCGACGGACCGCGAATAACCGACGTCGTTCAACGCTATCGGGAAATAACCGTGGCGCCGGTCACCCCACAGGCCGGCATTATCGTGAATGTCGGTACCAACGACCAACATCCCTGCGACCTTCGAACCCAAACCGATAGCTCGGGTAGGCCTTGTGGCGAGCGAGCTGCTGAGGCGAAGCCGGGTGGTCGTACCGGCCACAAGACGGACTATCCATGAACTCAAAGGTAAGGCTTGGCCCAGGCCGCTAAGTCTGTCGCAAATTCCCGCGTGTTCAGACTGCTCCACCCGACTGGTGCGCTGCGATTGCATCCAGAAAAACCTGGCCGAACTCCTTGAGCTTGGCCGCACCGACGCCGTTCACTTCGGCAAAGGCGTCGAGATCGTGCGGGCGGCGTTCGGCCATGTCGATCAGCGTGCGATCGGAGAACACCACATAGGCCGGCACCTGGCGCTCCTTGGCGAGGCGCAGACGCAAGGATTTGAGCGCGGCCAGCAGTGACGCGTCGATTCCCTCGGCGTTCATGCCCGCCCCGTCGGCCCCTCGCATCTTGCGCAAGGCGCGGCTGCGCACCTCGACGCGGTAGTGGAACGGCATCTCGCCACGGCCAAGCGCATGGCCTTTTTCGGCGATGGCGAGGCCGCCATGGCCGGCCGGATCCGGCATCAGAAACCCGCCGGCGACGAGCTGCCGGATCAGCGACAGCCAGAAATCCTTCTTGTGCGCCAGTCCGCTGCCGAAGCTGGCGAGCCTCTGGTGGTTCCTGGCCAGCACCTTCTCGGTTTCATGGCCGAGCAGAATGTCGATGACATGGCCGGCGCCGAAGCGTTCGCCGCTTTGCGCGATGGCCGCCAGGATGATCCGCGCCTCCGCCCCGCCATCGGCGCGCGGCGCCTGGTCGAGGCAAGTATCGCAATTGCCGCAAGGCTGCGCTTCCTCGCCGAAATAGCCAAGCAGCACCTGGCGGCGGCACTGCGCCGTCTCGCAATAGCCGATCAGCGTGTCGAGCCGGCCATGCGAGCGCCTCTTGTGCTCGGCCGGTGCGTCTTCGTCGTCGATGAACATCCTGCGCATGCGGATATCGCCAAGGCCGAACAGCATATGCGCCTCGGCGTCCCGCCCATCGCGGCCGGCGCGGCCGATCTCCTGGTAGTAGGCCTCCAGGCTGCCCGGCATATCGGTGTGGAAGACATAGGCGACATCGGGCTTGTCGATGCCCATGCCGAAGGCGATGGTCGCCACCATGACGACACCCGACAGGGTCATGAAGCTGTTCTGGTTGGCGTCACGCGCCTCCTTGCTCATGCCGGCATGATAGGCGAGCGCGGTGACGCCGTTCTTCTCGAGGAAGGCCGCCGTCTCCTCCGTCTTCTTGCGTGACAGGCAATAGACGATGCCGCTGCGGCCGGGATGGCGCTCGACGAAGCGCAGCAATTGCCGCTTGCTGTCCTGCTTGGCCTCGATGGCAAGCTTGATGTTCGGCCGGTCGAATCCCAGCACCAGGGTCTCGACGCGTTCGGCGAACAGCCGGGCTTCTATGTCGGTGCGCGTGCCCTCATCCGCCGTCGCCGTCAGCGCAATGATCGGCACATTGGGGAAGATACCGCGCAGCCGCGACAGATCCTCATACTCGCGCCGAAACGCCGGTCCCCATTGCGAGATGCAATGCGCTTCGTCGACAGCGATCAGGCTGATATCGAGCCTGGCCAGCGCCTCGAGCATCCGCTCGGTCATCAGCCGCTCCGGCGCGAGATAGAGCAGGCGCGTCTGGCCCGAAGCAACGCGCCGCCATGCGGCGATATTGGCCTCGCGGTCGATCGAGGAATTGATCGTGTCGGCTGCGACACCCGCAAGGCGCAAGGCGGCGACCTGATCCTGCATCAGCGCCACCAGCGGCGAAACGACAATGGTGAGCCCGCCCAGGACCAGCGCCGGAACCTGGTAGCACAGCGATTTGCCCGCACCCGTCGGCATGACGGCCAGCACATGGCGCCCGGCCAGCAGCGCATCCATGACATCGGCCTGGCCGGGGCGAAAATCATCGAAGCCGAACACGTCCTTCAGGACACGCCGCTTGGGGTCTTGCCCTTCTGTCGTGAGGGCCGCTGCCGGTGCCTGCATCACGGAGCGTCCACGGTCTGCGATGTTATCGGCATGTCATACCCGAACTCGGCGCAGAAGCGCTGGACGCGGACGAGGAATGCCGGCGACAGGCCGCCGAGATAGGTCCGGAATTCTTCACTCCTCTCCCATTTTCTCAACGAAGCCACCCGGATCGGATTGTCCGGATCCTCGCTGAAGCGAATCCGCGGCGTCAGTCCGAACAACTGCGCGATTCGCTGCTGAATGGCATCGGGCGCGCCGATCATGTCTTCGTAGCGAACGAAAAGGATCTGCCTGTGCGGTTGTGCCTTCTTCAGCTTTATCAGCGCATCGTATTCGGCCAGCCAGCGATGCGGCGTGACGTGGAACCGACGCTCGTTGCGTGTTTGCGGATGCGAACTTGTCAGCGTGTCGAATGGATGGCGTACGCAGTAGATCAAGCCGATGGAAGCAGGCAGCTTCGCCAGATGCGCAAAGCTGCGCGCATCGCGCTTGACGACGAGGTTGGATTCCGGCCGGTCCAGCATGTCCAGCATTGTGTATCGCGCTTCGGGCGGATGGACGAAAATGTCCTCGAAACACCTCATCAACCGCTGTGTCAGCGTCGTCCCGCTGCGCGCACAGCCCGAGATGAAAATTCTGTTGGCCGGCGTCGCGCGTGGGTATGCGCGTTTTTGCATGCGCCTTTTCAGAGACAGCGGCACGAACCGATGAAACTCCCGCATGACCCTTCGCGCGGCCGCACTGAACGCGGCCTCAAGTCTGTGAGCGTCCTTCATCCGCAATTCCGCTGGGCCACCCGGCGCGAAACGCGCCGCTTGGGGTCCATGGCCACGATGCTCGTCGCAGATGCCTGCATCAGGCAGACACCCGGTTGGAATTTCGTGGACTGGAGAGGATGTGGAAACCGGTCAAAACGACTCTCTGCATGGGCACCTTGCCTTAGCGCAGCTGTCATCACGCCACAACAGGAACAGATCGTTCGCAGCCTGCGCCTTCCCCCAGGACACCCGCACCCCGCTGGATTCCTTCACGCACCACGATGTAAGCTCGGCCCAACAAGCCAGGGAGGGCGCGATGCTGCAGACCAGACAGGATGTTCTCGGCGAGCGGTTCCAATTGCAGCGTGCGGCCTTCGGGACACAGCCCTTTCCTGACCTGGGCGTCCGCAAAGACCGCCTGATGCGCCTGCTGGCGCTGACCGAGCGGCACGAAGCAGAGATCTGTGCGGCGATCGACGCCGACTTTGGAGGCCGTTCGGCACACGAGACGCGGCTTGCGGAACTGTTCGTCGTGCGCGCCGGCATCCGCCACGCGCTGGCCCATCTCAAGGGTTGGATGCGGGAGCGTCGCGTAGCCACCACCATGCCGTTCCTGCCGGGTAGAAATCGCCTCGTCCCGCAGCCGCTCGGGGTCGTCGGCATCGTGTCGCCCTGGAATTATCCTTTCCAGCTCGCTGTGGCGCCGGTGACTGCCGCCCTCGCCGCCGGCAATCGGGTGCTCATCAAACCTTCCGAACTGACGCCGGCATTTTCCGAGCTGCTGGCCAAGCTCGTTGCCGAGCATTTCGCGACCGATGAGCTCAGCATCATCACCGGCGACGCCGAGATGGGAAAGGCTTTCGTGTCGATGCCTTTCGATCATCTGCTGTTCACCGGCTCGACATCGGTCGGCCGCCACGTCGCCATCGCGGCGGCCGCCAATCTGACCCCGGTCACGCTCGAGCTCGGCGGCAAGTCGCCGGCAATCTTCGATCCATCATGCGACCTCGACGCGGCGGCAGCCAGCATTGCCTATGGCAAGCTGTTGAATGCCGGGCAGACCTGCATCGCGCCGGATTATCTGCTGGTGCCGAAGGGGCAAGGAGACGCGGTCTCCGCGAAGCTGGCAACGGCGATAGCACGGCTCTACCCGACCTTGCGCGACAACCCCGATTATACCGCCATCATCAGTGACCGGCACCACCAGCGCCTGCGCGACATGATCGCCGAGGCGCGTGATGCCGGCGCCGATGTCACCGAAATCAACCCGGCCGGCGAGGAACTTGGCGCGAGCCGGAAAATGCTGCCGACCCTGGTGCGCAATGCCAGCGCAAACCTGCGGCTGATGCGCGAAGAGATCTTTGGCCCGGTGCTGCCGATCGTCGAATATGCCGGCATCGACGACGCGATCGACCATGTAAACGGGGCGGACCGGCCGCTGGCGCTCTACTGGTTCGGACGCGACAGCGGCAACCGTCAACGCATGCTGCACGAGACCGTCGCCGGCGGCGTCACCATCAACGACTGCATGCTGCATCTGGTGCAGGAGAACCAGCCCTTCGGCGGTGTCGGCGCCAGCGGCATGGGCGCCTATCACGGCGAATGGGGCTTTCGCACCTTCAGCAAGGAGAAGCCGGTTTTCCTGCAGTCGCGGCTGAGCGCCGGCGCCATGTTGCGTCCGCCCTACGGCAAGACGTTCGAGCGGTTCTTCAGCCTGCTCCGGCACATCACCTGACCGGACGTAGCCACCCAGCCATCACGGCGCGTTAAACCTATGTTCACCATCATGCGGCAGGTTTCGCATCCTGCGGTCATGTCTTGAGTACCGCGGCGCCACAAGCGCCCAGGCAACAACCCGCGTCTCTTTTGGGGCGCGGGTTTTCTCTGCTCGATCTCCTACTCTTGGCTAGAGCAATTCAAAGAGAAAGAAAATCGGCCCGGTGCGGCGTAAAGCTGTCGATCAGCCGCCCCGCTTCGAGCGCCTTGACGCCGTGCACCAGACCGGACGGCACGATGAAACTGCCGCCGGCCGCGAGGGTTTCGGTCCGGCCGGCGATGGTCACTTCGAAGCGGCCTAGGGCGAAGCAGATCCTAGGGCGAGACCCGCAAGAGAGCCGGTCCGTTCTCGCCATTTTCCCGGCGTGATCCCGGTGACCCGTTTGAAGGCGCGACTGAATGCAGCCTCGGATTGATATCCCACGCCGGCAGCGATACTTGCGAGACTTTCGTGGCCGAAACGCAGACGCTCCCCAGCCAGCTGGATCCTCCAACTCGTCACGTATTCGATCGGCGGGCGGCCGAGCAGCGCGTTGAACCGCCCTGCAACGATCGTGCGCGATGAGCCAACCTTGTCGGCAATCTGGCCGACGGTCCAGTGGCGCGCCGGATCGGCGTGGAGAAGCTGCAGCGTCCTTGCGACAATCGGATCGTTTAGCGCCGCGAACCAACCCTTTGAGCCGGGTGGAAGCCGGGCGACATGGCGCCTCAGCAGTTCAACGAACAAAAGCTCCATGAGCCTTCCGAGCATCGCCTGTGAACCCGGTGCCGCCGCCTCGACGTGCAAATCGATTTCCTGCACGGTTGAGGCGATCAGGGCGCCAACCTTGTCCTCTGACATCTTCTCGACGATGAGCGCCGGAAGCGTGCGGAACACCGGCGCGAACAGGAATTCTGAAGACTCAAGGAAGCCGCAGACCATGCGCAGTTCGTCACCACCGCCGCCATAATTGACAGTCCACATCCCTTCGATCCGACCAGGCTGAACGATTTCTCCGGCTGCGGCCATCACCAGCGGCTCACCCTTCCAAAACCTGTGGTGGCCGGCGAATGGCAGGAACAACAGATCGCCAGCAGTGACTTCCCGCCGCTCGCCATTTCCGGCCTCAAAAGTACAGTTGCCCGCTACGATGAAATGGAAAATGCTGATGTGGCGCAGATACGCCATGGGGCTGACCGGGTCGTAGTATTTCGGGGCCACAACGCCGAACGGCGCACTAAAGCAGGCGTTCAGAAAGACGGAGCCGGTCAGCCTTACGGCTTTCAGCATTTCCGACAGCAGATCCGGCCCGACGGGAGGCCCGTGGTCCGGCGTACCTGCATGTAAATCCGATGTTTCAATCATTGCTGAACCTGAAGTCTGGCGTCTACACCTCCAGAACGCTGCAGCTCGACAGATTAATCCCGCATCACCCGATGCCCGATCTTATCAACCCTCGAGCTTTGGCAAAAAACACGACCTTTCTGCGACCCAAATGGAGACACCAGGATGTTGAAACTTGCCTGCGCACTTGCACTTCTGCTTGTTGGAACAGCGCCCCTATTTGCTCACGACGCGCCCATAAACGCCGACGAAATCAAGTGGGGGCCCGCTCCTGCTGTCCTTCCAGCTGGCGCCCAGATCGCGGTTGTTGCAGGCGATCCGTCAAAGGACGGCATCTATGTGCTGCGGCTGAAGATGCCCGCGGGCTACAAAATTCCCGCGCACAACCACCCCACTTCGGAATATGTGACAGTGATTTCCGGCAACTTTCATATCGGAATGGGCGACAAGCTCGACGAGGCGAAGGGTATCGAACTGACGGCTGGCGGCTTCGGCGTTGCCCCGACTGGAATGAATCACTTCGCGTGGACGACAAGCGATACGATTGTCCAGGTTCACGGCGAGGGACCTTTCGCGATTACCTACGTCAACCCGGCAGACGACCCAACCAAAAAGTAGCAATTCACTGATCGCAAGATGTCCCAAGGACGTCGATGTAAGCGACGAATCACTGCGCATCCTGCGGTGATGGTCAGAGTACTGCGGCGCCAAAGGGCTTAGGCAACAGGCCCGCGCCTCTTCGGAGACAAGGGGTTTTTCGTTTGCGAGGTGTGCTGGAACAAGGCAGCGCGGGCTTCTTCTGGCGTGCATTGATCCCGCTCGCTCAGCCGAGGAAATCGGCCCGGTGCGGCGTGAAGCTGTCGACCAGCCGCCCTGCTTCGAGCGCCTTGACGCCGTGCACCAGACCGGACGGCACGATGAAACTGCCGCCGGCCGCGAGGATTTCGGTCTGGCCGTCGATGGTCACCTCGAAGCGGCCCTCGGCGACATAGCTTGCCTGGACATGCGGGTGCGAATGCAGGGCGCCGACGCCACCCCTGTCGAAGCCGAATTCGACCAGCATCAATTCATCGGTGTGCAGAAGGACGCGCCGCCTGTTGCCGTCCGGCGTTGTCGTCCACGCGCCCTTGCCGGCCGGCGCGAAAATCCTTGCGGTCATCGTCATCTCCTCATCGCGGATAAGTGACCAGCGTCTATTGCGCGAGCACGCGTCAGAGCCGGTAGGCCTTCTTGGCCAGCGTGTAGGCCAGTTCCCCAGCCAGCTCATGCGCCTCGTCCTCGCGCAGCCGGTGCTCGGCAACGAGACGCGCCAGGAAGGCACAGTCGACGCGACGCGCCACATCGTGGCGCGCCGGTATCGAGGGGAAGGCTCTCGTGTCGTCGTTGAAGCCGACCGTGTTGTAGAAGCCGGCCGTTTCCGTCGTCATTTCGCGGAACCGGCGCATGCCTTCCGGGCTGTCGTGGAACCACCAGGCCGGCCCGAGTTTGAGCGCCGGGTAGACGCCGGCGAGCGGCGCCAGTTCGCGCGCATAACTGGTCTCGTCGAGCGTGAACAGGATGACGGTAAGGTCGCGCTCCAGCCCGACGCAGTCGAGCAGCGGCTTCAGCGCCATTACATAGTCGGTCCGGGTCGGGATATCGAAGCCCTTGTCGCGGCCGAATTTCTCGAAGACAGCGCGTGAGTGATTGCGCTGGGAACCGGGATGGATTTGCAGGACCAGCCCGTCGTCGAGGCTCATCTTGGCCATCTCGGTCAGCATCTGGGCGCGGAACAATTTTCGCTCACGCTCGTCGTCGGAACCACGGCGAACCCGATTGAACAGCTCTTGCGCCGCGGCATCTGAAAGATTGGCGGTCTCGGCCGTCGGATGGCCGTGGTCGGACGAGGTTGCGCCAAAACTCTTGAAGAAGGCGCGCCGCTGGCGATGCGCATCGAGATAGCCACCCCAACTGCCGGTATCGCAGCCGGTGATCTCTCCGAGCTGGTCGAGATTGGTCGAGAACCCTTCGAAGTCGGGATCGACGACCGCGTCCGGGCGGTAGGCGGTGACGACGCGGCCCTGCCAGCCGCTGTCGCGGATCATCTGGTGCCATTGGAGATCGTCGAGCGCGCCTTCCGTTGTCGCGATGGCCTCGATGTTGAAGCGCTCGAACAACGCGCGCGGACGGAAATTCTCCCACTGCAGCAGCGTCGCAATGGTGTCGTAGTGGCGGTCGGCAGTTGCGGCGGTCAGCGGTTCGTCGATGCCGAACAGATGGGCGAGCACATGATCGAACCACAGCCGGGTCGGCGTGCCGCGAAACAGATAATAGTACTCGGCAAAACGCCGCCAGATCGTCCGGCCGTCGGTCTCGACCGGCCCACCGCCCAGCGTCGCCACGCCGAGATCCTCAAGCCGAACGCCTTGGCTGAACAGCATGCGGAAGATGTAGTGGTCCGGGACGATAAGCAATTGCGCCGGATCCGGGAACGGCTCGTTCAGCGCATACCAGCGCGGATCGGTGTGACCGTGCGGGCTGACGATCGGCAGGTTTTTGACGCCGGCGTAGAGGTCGCGGGCAAGCGAGCGCGACTGCGCTTCGGGCGGAAACAGCAGGTCCGGATCGGTCAGCGCGACCATGGGAAAGGCGGCTCCTTCCAGGTTGAACATCGGTACGTTCGGGCAAAAGCGATGTCAACGTGGGCTCACAAACAGGCATCCTTGCGGCAAGCGGAAACAGGTGTTACGCCGCTTGTCATCAACGCTCGGGACACCGTCATGCAGCCCCGTCCAAAACCATCCGCCCTGTGATATGATGACCAGCAGCCATTTGTCCGACGCCTCGCTACACTCACTGCCCGAGCGGGTGACAATCCCCGGATATGACCGCAGCAAGGTCGTCCCGGGCATCGTGCATCTCGGCGTCGGCGCCTTCCATCGCGCTCACCAGGCAGCCTACGTCGACGACTGCCTGGCGGCAGGCGAGACAGGCTGGGGCATAACAGGCGTTTCGCTGCGCAGCGCCGACACGCGCGACGCGCTCACGCCGCAAGATGGGCTCTACACACTGGCGATCAGAAGCAGTGGAATCGAAAAACTTCAGGTCATCGGCTCGATCGGCGCGATGCTGGTGGCGCCGGAGGATCCGGACGCGGTGCTGGCCGTGCTGACCGATCCGCGCACCCGCATCGTCACGCTGACCATCACCGAAAAGGCCTATCTGAGAGCAGCGGGCGGCGGATTGGACACTGCTCATCCCGACATCGTCCACGATCTGGCAAACCGGGAAATGCCGAGGACGGCGCATGGTTTCCTGGCCGAGGCGCTTGCCCGGCGACGCGCCGCCGGCACGCCACCCTTCACTGTCCTGTGTTGCGACAACCTGCCCGCCAATGGCGCCACGCTGCACCGGCTACTGACCGAATTCGCCGAATTGCGCGACGCCAGGCTTGGCGTGAAGGGCGACGCTGGAATCGCCGACCACATCGCCCATCAGGTCGCCTTTCCCTCAAGCATGGTCGACCGCATCGTGCCGGCAACCACCGATGCCGACCGGGCGCGGATCGCAGAAGAACTCGGCGTCGAGGACGCCTGGCCCGTGATGACCGAACCGTTCTGCCAATGGGTGGTCGAAGACAATTTCCCCGGCGGCCGTCCGGCCTGGGAAGACTTCGGCGTCACCATGGTCGGGGATGTCGGCCCTTTCGAGGACATGAAGCTCAGGCTGCTCAACGGCTCGCATTCGGCCATCGCCTATCTCGGCCTGCTCAGCGGTCACGCCACCGTCGACCGCGCCTTCGCCGATCCGGCGATACGGGCCTTTGTCGATGCGCTCTGGGCCGAGGCAATCCCGACGCTGCCGAAAAATGCCGGGCTCGACACCGCGAGTTATACAGCCGAGCTGGCAGAACGCTTCTCAAACACAGCGCTTGCCCACCGCACAGCACAGATCGCCAATGACGGCAGCCAGAAACTGCCGCAGCGCATCGTCGCTTCCGCCTTGGAGTGTATCGAAGCCGGGGCTGTGCCCGAACACCTGACGCTGGTGATCGCTGCCTGGATCGCGGCTTGCGAGGCACGCGGCAAGACCTTGCCGGAACGCCATTTCACCGATCCGCTCGATGTACCATTGGCAGCGCTTTTTGAACGAAGCCTGCCTACGGAAGAGATGGTGACGGCTGTGTTCGACCTCGCCGGCTTCACCAAGGACCACACCGGGCGTCAGACGCTGGTCGAGTTCGTGGCCACCCATCTCGTCCATCTCAAGCAGGGCGGGCCGGCCCTTGCCCTCGCCGCACTCGGCATACGAAGCGAGCAATCCTGAGCTATGACTTGACGGTTGTGATGGGGCGCAGACCGTTGACGGTGGCGGGACAGCGCCCCCCTCTGTCCTGCCGGACATCTCCCCCACGAGGGGGGAGATTGGCAGCTCAGATGCCGGCGCCAACCCTGCAACGCTGGAGATTTGCGAAAGCCGCGGTGACGGCCAATCTCCCCCCCTCGTGGGGGAGATGTCCGGCAGGACAGAGGGGGGCGCGAAGGATCGCTACAGAACGCCCCTTTGCGCTACTGCGCTCCGCTTTCGCTCTACCCGGATGATGAGGAGACAGCCGCCCCTTACGCCGGCAGGATAGCGCCTTCGAGCGTGGTGAGCTGGCTAAGGAACTGTTCCGCCTTGCTACGGGCCTGGTCGTCCTTGGCGTCGGCGGCATCTTCCTTGGCTTCCTGGATGCGGCGCGCGAGATCGGCGCGGTCAACATCTTTCACCGCCACAGCCGATTCCGCCAGCAGCGTGCAGCCGGCCGGAACGATGTCGGCGAAGCCGCCGAACACCACATAGCGCTCTTCGCCACCCGACGCGGTCTTCACCGTAACGACGCCCGGCTTGATCGTGGTCATGACCGGAGCGTGATGCGCCATCACCGTCATCTCGCCTTCGGCGCCCGGAATGACGACGGATTCGACCTGCTCGGAAACAAGCAGACGCTCCGGCGAGACCAGTTCGAACTTGAAAGCTTCAGCCATGGTGTCTCACAAACGCTTGGATCGAAGACAGCGCGGCTGACCCGCGCTGCCGAATGAGAAATTAAGCCGCTTCGGCCGCCAGGCGCTGGGCCTTCTCGACTGCTTCCTCGATGCCGCCGACCATGTAGAAGGCAGCTTCCGGAAGGTGGTCGTAGTCGCCGTTGCAGAGGCCCTTGAAGCCCTTGATGGTGTCGGCGAGGTCGACCAGCTTGCCCGGCGCGCCGGTGAACACTTCGGCGACGAAGAACGGCTGCGACAGGAAGCGCTCGATCTTGCGGGCGCGGGCGACGGTCTGCTTGTCCTCTTCCGACAGCTCGTCCATGCCCAGGATGGCGATGATGTCCTGCAGCGACTTGTAGCGCTGGAGGATCGACTGCACCTGGCGGGCGACGCCGTAGTGCTCGTCGCCGACAACCAGCGGGTCGAGCATGCGCGAGGTCGAGTCCAGCGGATCGACGGCCGGATAGATGCCCTTTTCGGCGATGGCGCGGTTGAGCGTCGTCGTCGCGTCAAGGTGGGCGAACGAGGTCGCCGGCGCCGGATCGGTCAAGTCGTCGGCGGGCACATAGATGGCCTGCACGGACGTGATCGAGCCCTTGGTGGTGGTGGTGATGCGTTCCTGCAGCGCGCCCATGTCGGTGGCGAGCGTCGGCTGATAGCCCACGGCCGACGGGATACGGCCGAGCAGAGCCGACACTTCCGAACCCGCCTGCGTGAAGCGGAAGATGTTGTCGACGAAGAACAGCACGTCCTGGCCCTGGTCGCGGAAATATTCCGCAACCGTCAGGCCGGTCAGGCCGACGCGGGCGCGCGCGCCCGGCGGCTCGTTCATCTGGCCATAGACGAGTGCGGCCTTGGAGCCTTCGCCGCCGCCCTTCTTGTTGACGCCGGATTCGATGAACTCGTGATAGAGATCGTTGCCTTCGCGGGTACGCTCGCCAACGCCGGCGAACACCGAATAGCCGCCATGCGCCTTGGCGATGTTGTTGATCAGTTCCTGGATCAGCACGGTCTTGCCGACGCCGGCGCCGCCGAACAGGCCGATCTTGCCGCCCTTGGCGTAGGGAGCCAGCAGGTCGAGCACCTTGATGCCGGTGATCAGGATCTGTGCTTCCGTCGACTGCTCGACATAGGTCGGAGCCGGCTGGTGGATGGAGCGCATTTCGGTCGCGTCGACCGGGCCTTCTTCGTCGACCGGCTCGCCGATGACGTTGATGATGCGGCCGAGCATGCCCGGGCCGACCGGCACGGTGATCGGCGCGCCGGTGTCACGCACTTCCTGGCCGCGAACCAGACCTTCGGTCGAGTCCATGGCGATGCAGCGCACGGTGTTTTCACCCAGATGCTGGGCGACTTCGAGCACGAGACGGTTGCCGACATTGGTCGTCTCGAGCGCGTTCAGGATCGCCGGCAGGTGATCGCCGAACTGCACGTCGACGACGGCGCCGATGACCTGGCGGACCTTGCCGACAACGCCGGTTGCCTTGCTGGCCACTGCCGATGTCTTGGCAGCTGCGACCTTCGCAGGTGCTGCCGCCTTGGCCGGGGCCGCCTTCGCGGCTGCTACTGGAGCCTTTGCCGCCTTCGCGGGGGCTGCGGTCTTCGCGGCTGCGGCCTTGGGGGCTGCCGTCTTGGGGGTCGCTGCTTTCGCCATCGTCTTTACCCTTTTTCGTCCTTTGTTTCTCACGCGGTCCGGTCGCGGGTCGATAACCCGCGAACCGCGCCTAGAGCGCCTCGGCGCCCGAAATGATTTCGATCAGTTCCTTGGTGATCTGCGCCTGCCGCTGGCGGTTATAAGTGATCGACAACTTGTTGATCATCTCGCCGGCGTTGCGCGTCGCATTGTCCATGGCGCTCATCTTGGCGCCCATTTCGCCGGCCGCGTTTTCGAGCAGCGCCCGGAAAACCTGCACCGAGATGTTGCGCGGAATGAGGTCGGAGAGGATTTCGCCCGGTTCCGGCTCGTATTCGTAGACGGCATTGCCGCCATCGATCGCCTCGGCCGGGGCCGAAGCAACGCCTGCCGGGATGATCTGCTGCGCGGTCGGGATCTGGCTGATCACCGACTTGAACTGCGAA
Organism: Mesorhizobium loti; assembly: GCF_003148495.1. GTDB lineage: Bacteria > Pseudomonadota > Alphaproteobacteria > Rhizobiales > Rhizobiaceae > Mesorhizobium > Mesorhizobium loti. Next base: position 381,933 of record NZ_QGGH01000003.1, on the reverse strand, counting down.
TAGAACAGCGTGCAGATGTCGAAGCCGCCCTCGTTGAAGAGGTGGATGACCTTCTTGGCGATCGCATCGGCATTGACGAAACGCAGCGTCTTGACCTCGCGCAGGTCGACACGGTCGATGATCATCGAAGCATAGTCGCGGCGCAGGATATCGAAACCCTTCTTGCCGACGCAGATGATCTTGACCTGCTTGCCGTCGGCCAAAAGCCTGCGGATATGGTCGCGGGCAAGGCGGGCGATCTGCGAATTGAAGCCGCCGCACAGGCCGCGCTCGGCGGTGCAGACGACGAGCAGGTGCACGTCATCCTTGCCGGTGCCGGTCATCAGCGCCGGGGCATCGCCGCCGCCGCCGATTGCCTGGGTGATGTTGGCCAGCACGGAACCCATGCGCTCCGAATAGGGGCGCGCCGCTTCCGCGGCCTCTTGCGCACGGCGCAGCTTCGCCGCGGCGACCATCTGCATCGCCTTGGTGATCTTCTGCGTCGCCTTGACCGAGGCGATACGGTTACGAAGGTCTTTTAATGAAGGCATGCTTCAAACCTGATCCCGTCTTGCAATTCGCTCAGGCGAAGGTCTTGGCGAAAGCGTCGATCTCGGCCTTCAGCTTGGCGCGCAGATCGTCCGACAGCGCCTTTTCCTTGCGGATGGCGTCGAGAACGTCCTTGCCGGCCGAGCGCATGTGGCTGAGCAGGCCATGCTCGAACTTGCCGACCTGGTTGACCGGCAGCTTGTCGAGATAGCCGTTGACGCCGGCAAAGATCACCGCGACCTGCTCTTCCGTCTTCAGCGGCGAGAACTGCGGCTGCTTCAGGAGTTCGGTCAGGCGCGATCCGCGGTTGAGCAGGCGCTGCGTGGCGGCGTCGAGATCCGAGCCGAACTGCGCGAAGGCCGCCATTTCGCGGTACTGCGCGAGCTCGCCCTTGATCGAGCCGGCAACCTGCTTCATCGCCTTGATCTGCGCGGCCGAGCCGACGCGGCTGACCGACAGGCCGACGTTCACCGCAGGACGGATGCCCTGGAAGAACAGGTTGGTTTCGAGGAAGATCTGGCCGTCGGTGATCGAGATCACGTTGGTCGGGATGTAGGCCGACACGTCGTTGGCCTGCGTCTCGATGATCGGCAGGGCGGTCAGCGAACCACCGCCCAGATCGTCGTTGAGCTTGGCGGCGCGCTCGAGCAGGCGCGAGTGCAGATAGAAGACGTCGCCCGGATAGGCTTCGCGGCCCGGCGGACGGCGCAGCAGCAGCGACATCTGGCGATAGGCGACGGCCTGCTTCGACAGATCGTCGTAGCTGATCAGCGCGTGCATGCCATTGTCGCGGAAATATTCGCCCATGGTGGCGCCGGCGAACGGCGCCAGGAACTGCATCGGCGCCGGGTCGGAAGCGGTGGCGGCGACGATGATCGAGTATTCGAGCGCGCCGCGCTCTTCCAGCACCTTGACGAACTGCGCGACGGTCGAGCGCTTCTGGCCGACGGCGACGTAGACGCAGTAGAGCTTTTCCTTCTCGGGGCCGTTGTCGTGCACCGACTTCTGGTTGAGCATCGTGTCGAGGATGATGGCGGTCTTGCCGGTCTGGCGATCGCCGATGACCAGCTCGCGCTGGCCGCGGCCGACCGGGATCAGCGCATCGATGGCCTTGAGGCCGGTCGACATCGGCTCATTCACCGACTTGCGCGGGATGATGCCGGGCGCCTTGACGTCGACGCGCTTGCGTTCGATCGCCTTGATCGGACCCTTGCCGTCGATCGGATTGCCGAGCGCGTCGACGACGCGGCCGAGCAGGCCGGGGCCGACGGGGACATCGACGATGGCGCCGGTGCGCTTGACGATGTCGCCTTCCTTGATGTCGCGGTCGGCGCCGAAGATGACGACGCCGACATTGTCGGCTTCGAGGTTGAGCGCCATGCCGCGGATGCCGCCGGGGAATTCGACCATCTCGCCGGCCTGGACATTGTCGAGGCCATAGACACGGGCGATACCGTCACCGACAGACAGCACCTGTCCGACTTCGGAGACCTCGGCCTCCTTGCCGAAATTCTTGATCTGGTCTTTCAGAATTGCGGAAATTTCCGCGGCGCGGATGTCCATCAGCCGACCTCTTTCAGTGCAAGCTTGAGCGAATTGAGTTTGGTTTTGAGCGACGTATCGATCTGGCGCGAGCCCATCTTGACCACCAGCCCGCCGAGCAGCGACGGATCGACGGTGACGGAGATGGCCACGTCCTTGCCGGCAACGCTCTTCAGCGCCGCCTTGAGTTCGGTCTGCTGGGCAGCGGTCAGCTCGTGCGCCGACGTCACTTCAGCAGCGGTCTCGCCACGATGTTCGGCGGCGATCTGGCGGAATGCCCTGATCATGCCGGGAATGGCGAACAGGCGGCGGTTGCGGGCGACGACGCGCAGGAAATTGCCGGTGAGGCCGGTAATCCCGGCCTTGTCGGCGATCGCCGCGATGGCCTTGGCCTGGTCCTCGCTGGAGAAAACCGGGCTGTTGATCAGCCGGGTGAGATCGGCGCTGCCCGCGAGCATCGCTTCGAAACTGTTGAGGTCGGCTTCGACCTTGGCCACGGAATTTGCCTGCAGGGCGAGTTCGAACAGCGAACCCGCATAGCGTTCTGCGACACCTGAGATTGGCGATGACGATTGAGCCACGGACCGTCTTTTCTCTTGTCTGACAGGCCGCAGATTGTTGGCGCGAGCAAAAACTCTGGCTAAATCTTTGACCTTACTGCATTTTTTCGAGCACGGAGGCGCGGCTTCCGCTATCCCCGGCCGAAAGTCGATTGCCGTCTAGCACAGGCATTTTAAGACCGCAATGCGTCGTTCCGCATGGTTTTCAGGCACTATTGTCGCATCCGTCGAAAGTCACCCGTCTTCCATCGCGGAATACCCAACGATTCAAGGCAGAAAGCCGAAGGCAAAGGCGAGCGGCAATGCCGCCAGCACCAATTCCACCACAATGGAAACCCAATTGAAAGGCGTGTTGGCGCCATCCGACATCATCGACAGCAGCCGGCCGAAGGCGGTGAACAGCCAGGAGAAGCCGAGCGCCATGTAGATCAGCGGCTGTGCCAAGAGGATGCAGCACAGACCGACGCCGAGATAGAAGCCCGACATCCTGCCGCGTCCCTCGGCGATCGCCGCAGCCTTCTCGGGCTTGACCTGCAAGCGCAAGGCACGGAAAGCCAGGCTCGGGGCCAGAAAGAACAAAAGCCCGAGCAGCACGGTGACGACGGCGCTCGACCACGCCAGCCATTCGCCCTGGCTCGTCGGCCACGGAAGCGCAAAATCCATACTGTCCCCTCGAAATGCCTGTTTTTGAAATTCCCGGCATTCTAGCGGAGGAAAAACGTCACGCCAGATGGCTCCCGGCACTTTCAAAGCAATGCCAGGAAAAGTGTGAAGCGGTTTTCCGTCCGGAATTGCGTCAGAACAAAGGGCTGGAAGCGCATCAGCTAAGCGCGAACTCCACTGCCGCCTCGGCATGAATGCGCGTCGTGTCGAAGACCGGAATGTCGAAATCCTGCTGGCCGACAAGCATGGTGATCTCGGTGCAGCCCATGATGACGCTGTCGGCCGCCTCTTCGCGGCGCAGGCGTTCGGTCTCGGCGATATAGGCCGCCTTCGAGATTTCCGTGACGATGCCCTGGCACAATTCCTCGTAGATGACGCGATGGACCATGTCGCGTCCGGCGGCATCAGGTACGACCGGCTGCAGGCCAAATTTGTCGGCGAGCCGGCCCTTGTAGAAATCCTGCTCCATGGTGAAGCGCGTCGCCAGCAGCGCCGGGCGCTGCATGCCGGCGCGCTTGACCGCCATCGCGGTGGCATCGGCGATGTGGATCAGCGGGATCGACACCGATGCCTGCACCTGGTCGGCCAGTTTGTGCATGGTGTTGGTGCACAACAACAGGCCTTCCGCGCCGCCCGCCTCGAGCTTGCGTGCGGCCTCGACCAGAAGCACGCCGGCGCCGTCCCAGTCGCCATGATGCTGCCGCTCGGCGATCTCGGCGAAGTCGAAGGACCACAGCAGAAGCCTGGCCGAATGCAGCCCGCCCAGCCGCTCGCGCACGATCTCGTTGAGCAGCCGATAGTAGATGGCTGTCGATTCCCAGCTCATGCCGCCCAGAAGGCCAAGAGTTTTCATCTGATCTTCCATTCCTCGCTGGCTTGCGGGCAACCTATCGCTGAAAGCGCAACCTTACAAAAAGCTCTGCGGGTCGATGTCGACCTGCACCCTGACTGAGCCGCGCTGCTTCGGCCCGTTGGCCAGCATGGCGCGGATGAAGCCTTGCATGTCGGCGCGCCGTTCGCCCTGGATCAGCAGGCGGAAGCGGTGGCGGCCGCCGAGCAGTGACAGCGGCGCCTCCGCCGGCCCCAGCACGAACAGATCTGACGCCTCGGGCGCGGCGCGGCGCAGGCCGCGTGCATGGCCCTCGGCTTCCGCCCGCGTCACCGCACTGACGATGACACCGGCGAGCCGGCCGAAAGGCGGCAGGGCGGCCCGTTCGCGCTCGGCAATCTCGCGCTCGTAAAAAGCCTCGGCGTCGCCTGAGACGATCGCCCGCATCACCGGATGGTCGGGCTGGAAGGTCTGCAGCAGGCCAAGGCTCTTCTTGCCTGTGCGGCCGGCGCGGCCGGTGACCTGGCTGAGCAACTGGAACGTACGCTCGGCGGCGCGCGGATCGCCATTGGCAAGGCCGAGATCGGCATCGACGACGCCGACCAGCGTCATGTTGGGAAAGTTGTGGCCCTTGGCGACGAGCTGCGTACCGATGACGATGTCGGCCTCGCCGTCGGCGATCGCCTCCAGCTCCAGCCGCAGCCGCCGCACGCCGCCCATCAGGTCGGATGACAAGACGATGGTGCGCGCGTCCGGGAAATGCGTGACGACCTCTTCGGCGATGCGCTCGACGCCTGGCCCACAGGCGACCAGATGATCCAGCGTGCCGCATTCCGGGCAGGCTTCGGGCCGGCGCTCATTGTGCCCGCAATGATGGCAGACGAGCTGACCGCGAAAACGGTGTTCGACCAGCCAGGCCGAGCAGACCGGGCAGCCGAAGCGGTGGCCACAAACCCGGCACAGCGTGAGCGGCGCATAGCCGCGCCGGTTGAGGAACAATAGCGACTGCTCCTTCCTCTCCAGCGTCTGGCGCATCTGGTCGAGCAGCACCGGCGACAGGAAACCGCCGCGCGCCGGCGGTGCGCGCCGCATATCGACCGCCTTCAGATGCGGAAGCGCCGCCTCGGCGAAGCGGGCAGAGAGAACGGCTCTGTCGTATTTACCTTGGCTCACATTGACCCGGCTTTCGACCGATGGCGTCGCCGATGCCAGCACCACCGGAAAACTGCCGATATGGCCGCGCACCACGGCCATGTCGCGCGCATTGTAGAAGACGCGGTCCTCCTGCTTGTAGGCAGGGTCGTGTTCCTCGTCGACCACGATCAGGCCAAGCTCCTTGAACGGCAGGAACAGTGCCGAGCGCGCGCCGGCGACGACGCGCACGCCGCCCTCCGCCACTTGCCGCCACACTTTTTCGCGCATCCGCGGCGGCAGGTCGGAATGCCATTCGCCCGGCTTGGCGCCGAAGCGCTGCTGGAAGCGCTCGAGAAAAGCATGCGTCAGCGCGATTTCCGGCAGCAGGATCAGCACCTGCTTGCCCTGATCGAGCGCGGCCGCCACTGCCTCGAAATAGACCTCCGTCTTGCCCGAGCCGGTGACGCCGTCGAGCAGCGCGACGTTGAACACGCCGGCTGCGACATTGGCGCGCAGCATCAGCGCCGCATCGCTCTGGTCCGGCATCAGTTCCGGTATGGCGTAGCTGGAATCGGGCGCGGCCACCACCGGGCGCGGCGGGATCATCACCGTCTCGAACACGCCTTGCGCCCGCAGGCCGTCGATCACCGTCGACGACACGCCTGCGGCGTGGGCAAGGCCGGATCGCGTCCAGGCGAGGCCGCCTTCGGCCGTCTCCAGCACGCGCTGCCTGGCGCCCGTCATCCGGTCGGGGGCTAGAAGCGTGCGCTGCAGCCCCTCGATCCACGGTTCGGGGTCGAAAGCCTCCGGCGCCCGAAGCAGCATGCGCGCCACCATGCCTGGCGGCGACAGCGTATACTGCGCCACCCAGTCGACGAAGCGGCGCATGGCGCGGTCGATCGGCGGGCAATCGAAGACCTGTTCGATGGGGCGCAGCTTCTTCGCGTCGACCTTCTCGACCGCGCCGTCCCAGACGATGCCGGCGACCTGGCGCGGACCAAGCGGCACGCGCACGATCGAGCCCGGCACCACGCGCATGCCGGCGGGCACGGCATAGGTGTAGGGGCGTTCGGCGGGCATCGGCACCAGGACCGGTGCGGCTGCGACAAAGGGCGAATCTTCGATCATGAGGCGTGACCTTGCCCTGACTTTGGTCTAGATCAAAGGCCGACCCCGAATGTGCATGGCATGCACATAAGAATCTTCAGGAGACTCGCCATGAAATTTTTTGTCGACACCGCCGACATCAAGGATATCCGTGAGCTCAACGATCTGGGGCTGCTCGACGGCGTCACCACCAATCCGTCGCTGATCCTCAAATCGGGCGGCAAGATCGCCGACGTCACCAAAGAGATCTGCGACATCGTCAAGGGCCCGGTCTCGGCCGAAGTCGTGGCCACCGAATTCAAGGACATGATGGCGGAGGCCGAGGTGCTGGCCAAGATCGCGCCCAATGTCTGCATCAAAGTGCCGCTGACGCTCGATGGACTGAAGGCCTGCAAGACGATCCGCACGCAGATGAACCGTATGGTCAACGTCACGCTGTGTTTCTCGGCCAACCAGGCGTTGCTTGCGGCGAAGGCCGGCGCTTCCTTCATTTCGCCCTTCGTCGGCCGTATCGACGACACCGGCGCGGACGGCATGGAGCTGATCCAGGAGATCCGGCAGATCTACGACAATTACGATTTCCAGACCGAGATCCTCGTGGCCTCGGTCCGGACGGTGAACCACATCAAGCAGGCTGCCCTGATCGGCGCCGATGTCGTTACCGCGCCGCCGGCGACCCTGAAGGCACTGGTCAAACACCCGCTGACCGACAAAGGCCTGGAACAGTTCCTCGCCGACTGGGCCAAGACCGGCCAGAAGATCGGCTGAAGCCGCACCGCTTTTCAATAAAAAGGGCCGGGCAACCGGCCTTTTTTAATGCGCTTCAGACAAAAATCCGCCCCCAAGGGCCCGGTCAATCCGCACTGTCATCGTCATGCGCAGTCGCCTGCTGGCGCCGGCCCATGATGATTTCGCGTTTGCCGACATGGTTGGGTGTGCCGACCAATCCTTCCTTTTCCATGCGCTCGACGAGGGATGCGGCGCGGTTGTAGCCGATGCCAAGGCGGCGCTGGATGTAGGACGTCGAACACTTCTTGTCGCGCACCACCACCTTGACCGCCTCGTCGTAGATGGCATCGCTGTCTTCGGCTGCAACCGATCCCTTGTCGAAGACCGCGCCCTGGTCGTCTTCGGCCTCTTCCTCATCCTCGTCGGCGATCACGGTTTCCAGATACTCAGGACGACCCTGCGCCTTCAGATGCGCCACCACATGCTCGACTTCGGCGTCGGAAACAAAGGGCCCATGCACGCGCGAAATGCGCCCGCCACCCATCATGTGCAACATGTCGCCCTGGCCAAGCAGTTGTTCGGCGCCCTGCTCGCCCAGGATGGTGCGGCTGTCGATCTTGGATGTGACCTGGAAGGAAATCCGGGTCGGGAAATTGGCCTTGATCGTGCCCGTGATGACATCGACCGAGGGGCGCTGCGTTGCCATGATCAGGTGAATGCCGGCAGCGCGCGCCATCTGCGCCAGACGCTGGATGGCGCCTTCGATCTCCTTGCCGGCGACCATCATCAGGTCGGCCATCTCGTCGACGATGACGACGATGTAGGGCATCGGCGCAAGGTCGATTTCCTGCTGTTCGAAAAGCGGCTCGCCGGTGCCCTTTTCGAAGCCGGTCTGCACCGTCATGACAACCGTCTCGCCCTTGTCGCGGGCAGTAGCGGCGCGCTCGTTGTAGCCGTCGATGTTGCGCACACCGAGCCGCGCCATCTTGCGATACCGGTCCTCCATTTCGCGCACCGCCCATTTGAGCGCGGTGACGGCTTTCTTGGGATCCGTGACGACGGGCGTCAGAAGATGCGGGATGCCGTCATAGACGGAGAGTTCAAGCATCTTGGGATCGACCATGATCAGCCGGCATTCTTCCGGCTTCAGCCGGTAGAGCAACGACAGGATCATGGTGTTGATGGCAACCGACTTGCCGGAGCCGGTGGTGCCGGCCACGAGCAAATGCGGCATCTTCGCCAGCTCGGCGATGACCGGCTCACCCCCGATCGTCTTGCCCAAGCAAAGCGCCAGCTTACAGCTGGTCTTGCGAAAACCCTCCGATTCGATCAGCTCGCGGAAATAGACGGTTTCTCGCGTCTCGTTGGGAAGCTCTATGCCGATGACATTGCGGCCAGGCACGACGGCGACGCGCGCCGAAACAGCAGACATGGAGCGGGCGATATCATCGGCAAGCCCGATGACACGGGAAGATTTGACGCCCGGCGCCGGCTCGAACTCATAGAGCGTGACGACCGGGCCGGGACGAACATGAATGATCTCGCCGCGCACGCCGAAATCTTCGAGCACGCTCTCCAACAGATCGGCGTTCTGCTCAAGCCGCTCCTGCGACATGTAGAAGCCTTGTCCCTCCGGGGGCTGCTGCAACAGATCTTCCGGGGGAAGCTCATAGGGATCGCCCGACGTTGATGGCACAATTTTGCCGGTCCGAGGCAGGCGCGAGGAAGGGCGCGCGGCCGTAATCCTGACAGTGGCGTCTACACTTGCGAGGGCCGGCACGGGAACGGCATCGCGCGCCGCAGCGGGGATTGCAGCGGGCTGGGCCTGCAGTGACGCGTTGCTCGCTGGCACTTCGGGCTGAGCGAGAGCCTCGTTCGAGTTAGCCGGCAAAACGTCCGGCAACGGTTTCGAGGCCTGGCTCGGAAGACATTCGATCACACGAAACAGCGAGGTGGCATCGGTCGCTGTCGGCGGACGGATGTCGGCCCGCGCAGCGGCGACAGGCACTGCGGTGACCGATGCAGGCGGGTTGGCCTGGCGGGCCTGGGACGAAACATCGACCAGATAGGGCGCCATAGCCTCGAAGAAGGCGTGATCCGAAAGATAGAGCCAGCGCAGCTTTTCGGGAGCAGCCGGTCTGATCTGGGCGCCCGCAGCGGCAACCGTGCGCGCGGTTGCTCGTCCCGTTGTGGCCGTCCTCGGCGGCGCCGGCGTAACGACTGGCACCTTCTCTCTGGCACCCCCCGAGGGAACGAAAGCCGCAGCCGGCGGTGACAGCCTTTGCGTGGCGGCTCCGCGGCCGGCCAGAGGCTGGGAGGCGGGGCTTTTCACCGATGCCGGCAATGCCAAGAGCGAGGGCGCGGCGGACGCCTCGTCGACCATGGGTTGCGCGACGGCTTGCTGCGTCGGGAGCGCGTCCGCATCACCTTGCTCGACAACACGCTCGTCCTGCGGACGATGCTTCTTGGCCTCATAGTCGGGCGTGCGGGTGAAACGCACGTTGGGTGCGAGGAAGAAGTATTCTTGCCAGGCAGGGCTTTCGATATCGCCGACTTTCGAGGGCGCGTTGCTCGCCTCCGAGCTACCCCTGGGCTCCATATAGAGCCGCTTGTTGCCGCCGAGATCGACAACCGGCGCGGAATAACCAGCCTCGTGTGTACCGGGCTGCCGGCCGTCCAGTCCCTTGTGCGCCGGACGATCAAGAGCGCCTGTCGCTGCTGAAGAAATTCGCTGACCGCCCTTGTCGTTGATGCCGTCGAAACGCTTCCCCTCGGGATCATCGGGCGATGCTGCCTTCAACAAATTGACCCGTGAAAAACGCCTGGCTTCCATTCTCAAGACTCACTCTGAAATGTCTGCCGAGCAATAGGGAGCGAGTGGTTAACAGTTGCTTCCCGGACGGATCGCCAACCATCCTTGGGCAGCAAAATCGTCGTGACACCCTCTGCGAGCGACGCGGCACGATCGTCGTCTCACTGCGCACACGCCGGTGGCGCGATCTGCTCGCTGTGCCATGGAGGAGTCTGATGGCGTATCTTTGCGGCGATGCCGGACGATCTCAATTCGGAACCTGATCGTGATCTCACGATCATCCCGTCATGCTTGGGGCGCTAGACCGATGAGCAGCGCTAGCCAGCCGTCTTGCTGTGCCTGACCAGATCCTGGGCAATGGACAGTTGCAGCGCTTCCGCAAGCTCGCGCGCGGCGCGATTCTCGGCGTCGATCTGCGCCCGGTATGCCGCGAACTCCTGTCGCGGCCTGTCGAAGGACGAGGTGATCGAACGCTTGCCGGACGCGATCACCGCACCGGTCTTCACGTCGGCCAGCGTATAGGTGCCGGTCAGCGTCACGGAACCGGCGGTTGGCTCGTCCTGGTCGGTTCCGACCTGCACGAGTGCCGCGGACTCGACGGCTTCGCTCACGCCGAGAGTGAGCGAATAGGCCGGCGAGGCCGGCTCGCCGGCGCCCCGTCCAAACCCGAAAATCAAATTGTTGCGCACCTGTTGGCCGGAACGCGAGCCGACCGGCTTGATGGCGATCGACGCCAGTTCGGCACTGGCGCTGGCCTGCGACCCCGACAGCGGCGCACTCGAATAGAGCGGCCGCACCGTGCAGGCCGAGACAAGCGCAAGCGAGCCGACCAGGCCGGCAAGCGCGATGCGGCGCAGCAAACGGCTCAGCTCTGTCTTTTCCGGCTCAGGCAACGACATTGACGATCCTCTGCGGCACGATGATCACCTTGCGCGGAGCCTTACCTTCGAGTGCTTTCTGCACGAAGTCGAGAGCCAATACCGCTTTTTCGACCGCACCTTGGTCCGCGTCGCGGGCAATTGTCAAATCCCCCCGCTTCTTGCCGTTGACCTGTACCGGATAGGTGACTTCGTTGTCGACGACCAGCGCCGGATCGAAGACCGGCCACGGCCGTTCGGCGACCAGATCGGCGCCGCCGAGCGTTTCCCAGCACTCCTCGGCCAGATGCGGCATGACCGGCGCGATCAGATGCACGAGAATCTCCACCGCCTGCCGGCAGGCACCTTTCAGCGCTGCATCGGCCTTGCCTTCGGCCACTTCATTAAGCGGCGTGGTCAGCGCGTTGGCCAGTTCGTACATGCGGGCGATGGCGCGGTTGAAAGCGAGCTTCTCGATATCCTCACCGACCGCCTTCAGGATCTTGTGCGCGGCCTTGGAAACCACCGCGGCCTCGCCGCTGCCGGCCACCGCGGGCTTGACGCCGGCCAACGTCTCGGCCGCCGTCGACACCAGGCGCCAGATGCGCTGGATGAAGCGATGCGCGCCGGCGGCGCCATCGTCGGTCCATTCGACATCGCGCTCGGGCGGCGAATCCGACAGCATGAACCAGCGCGCCGTGTCCGCGCCGTAGCCGTCGGTGATGTCTTCCGGGCTCACCGTGTTCTTCTTCGACTTCGACATCTTTTCCAGCGGGCCGATGGTGACGGCCTCGCCGGTGGCGATGTCGATGGCGCTGCGCTTGCCGTCGACATCCTCCAGCCGCACCTCGGCGGGCGCCAGCCAGCGGCCATTCGACGCCGAGCCGACGCGATAGGTTTCGTGCACCACCATGCCTTGCGTAAACAGGCCCTTGAACGGCTCGGCCAGATCGACATGGCCGGTCTCACGCATGGCGCGGGTGAAGAAGCGCGAATAGAGCAGGTGCAGGATCGCATGCTCGATGCCGCCAATATACTGGTCGACCGGCAGCCATTCATTCGCCGCCTTGGGATCGGTCGGTTCATGCGCCCACGGTGCCGTGAAACGGGCAAAGTACCAGGACGAATCGACGAACGTGTCCATCGTGTCGGTTTCGCGCCGTGCATCCCTGCCGCATTGCGGGCACTTCACATGCCGCCATGTCGGATGCCGGTCGAGCGGATTGCCCGGCCGGTCGAAATCGACATCGTCGGGCAGCTTGACCGGCAGGTCGGCCTTCGGCACCGACACCACGCCGCAATCCTCGCAATGGATCATCGGGATCGGGCAGCCCCAGTAGCGCTGGCGCGAAATGCCCCAGTCGCGCAGGCGGAAATTCACCTTGCGCTCGGCCATCGGCCGGTTGCCGATGGTCTTCTGCTCCAGCAGTTTCGCCACCTCGTCGAAAGCCTGATCCGGCTTCATGCCGTCGAGAAAGCGCGAATTGATCATCACGCCGTCGTCGACATAGGCTTCATCGATGATCTGGAAGCTCGCCGGATTCTCGCCCTCCGGCATCACCACTGGAATCACCGGCAGGCCGTATTTGTTGGCGAAGTCGAGGTCGCGCTGGTCGCCCGACGGGCAGCCGAAGATGGCGCCGGTGCCGTATTCCATCAGCACGAAGTTGGCGACATAGACAGGCAGCGTCCAGCTGTCGTCAAACGGATGGACGACGCGGATACCGGTGTCAAAGCCCTTCTTCTCAGCCGTCTCCAGCGCCGCCACCGAGGTGCCCATATGGCGGACTTCCTCAATGAACTTAGCCAGCGCCGGATTGCTCTCGGCGGCTTTTTTGGCCAACGGGTGATCGGCGGCGACAGCCATGAAGGAAGCGCCGAAAATGGTGTCAGGCCTTGTCGTATAGACTTCCAGCTCATGCTCGCCGCCGGAGGCGGTGGCCAGAGGCCAACGGATCAGCAGGCCTTCCGAGCGACCGATCCAGTTCTGCTGCATCAGCTTCACTTTTTCCGGCCATTCGTCGAGGCCGTCGAGCGAATCCAGCAGATCCTGCGCAAAGTCGGTGATCTTGAAGAACCATTGCGTCAGTTCGCGCTGTTCGACCAGCGCGCCCGAGCGCCAGCCGCGCCCATCGATGACCTGCTCGTTGGCGAGCACGGTCATGTCCTCCGGGTCCCAGTTGACCTTGGAGGATTTGCGCGTCACCAGCCCCTTCTCGACGAAATCGAGGAACAGCATCTGCTGGCGGTGATAATAATCGACGTCGCAGGTGGCGAATTCGCGCGCCCAGTCCAGCGACAGGCCCATGACCTTGAGCTGCTCGCGCATGGTGGCGATATTCTGGTAGGTCCATTCCTTGGGGTGGACCTTGTTCTGCATCGCCGCGTTTTCGGCCGGCATGCCGAATGCGTCCCAGCCCATCGGGTGCAGCACGTTGAAACCCTTGGCCCGCTTGTAGCGCGCCACCACGTCGCCCATCGTGTAGTTGCGGGTGTGGCCGATATGGATGCGCCCCGACGGATAGGGGAACATCTCCAGCACGTAGTATTTCGGGCGCGGATCGTCATTGTGCGCTTCGAACAGCTTCTTGGCGTCCCAGGCCTTCTGCCATTTGGGCTCTGACGCGCGCGGATTGTATCGTTCGGTTGCCATGGGGCGTTTTTCACTTAAAAGCATGCGCGAACTGCGGGCGACGGCTCGGCAGTTCAGGGAATGTGGTCCGGGTGTTCACCATGGTTTGGCAAACCCGTCAACCATATGGGTATCGCGTCTGATAAAAACGCCGGTCAAAACAGCAGGATTTGCATATGGGCGACGTCGTTCAGCAGTTTTTCGCGGTCAAGGCGAAGATCGCCGCAGCGGAGCAGGAGGCCGGGCGGGATGCCGGCGCGGTGACGCTGGTTGCGGTTTCCAAGACCTTTGACGCCGCCGATATCAGCCTGGTCATCGAGGCAGGCCAGCGCGTCTTCGGCGAGAATCGCGTGCAGGAAGCGCAAGGCAAATGGCCTGATCTGAAGGACGCATTTCCCGACATCGAACTGCATCTGATCGGCCCGCTGCAATCCAACAAGGCGAAAGAGGCGGTGGCGCTGTTCGACGTCATCGAAACGGTCGATCGCGAGAAGATCGCGGCCGAACTCGCCAAGGAGATCGCCAGGCAGGGGCGGGCACCAAGACTCTACGTCCAGGTCAACACCGGCTCCGAACCGCAGAAAGCCGGCATCGAGCCACGCGAGGCGGTGGCTTTCGTCGCCCGCTGCCGCGATGTGCATGGCCTCGCCATCGAAGGCCTGATGTGCATCCCGCCGGCCGACGAGAACCCCGGGCCCCATTTCGCCTTGCTGGAAAAGCTTGGGCATGAGGCCGGCGTCGCCAGACTGTCGATGGGCATGTCCGGCGACTACGAGACGGCGATCGCCTTCGGCGCCACCAGCGTCCGGGTTGGGTCGGCGATCTTCGGCAGCCGCTGAGAGGCAACGGCCTTTAGGCCAACTCGGCGGGTTCGTTGCTCCAAGACTGGAAACGAAACGTACCGTTCCTATTTGCTTTGTGCCATCACAAACTCTCTGGAGCCTCCACCATGCGTTACAACCAGCTTGGAAATACGGGGATGTTCGTCTCCGAACTATGCCTCGGCACCATGACCTTCGGCGCCGCCGGCCAGAATGCCCAATGGGGCCTGATCGCCAGCCTCGACCAGAAGGGCGTCAACGAGATCGTCGCCCATTCGCTCGCCGCGGGCGTCAATTTCTTCGATACGGCCGACGTCTACTCCTTCGGCGAATCCGAACGGCTGCTCGGCCAGTCGCTCAGGGATCTCAAGGTCAACAGGCAGAATGTGGTCATCGCCACCAAGGCGCATGGCGCCATGGGCGAGGGCCCCAACCAGCGCGGCTCGTCACGCGGCCACATCATGGACTCGGTCGATGCCAGCCTTGAACGGCTGCAGCTCGACCATATCGATCTCTACCAGTTGCACGGCACCGACACCGTAACGCCGATCGACGAAACGCTGCGCGCACTGGACGATCTGGTTGCCGGCGGCAAGGTCCGCTATGTCGGTGTTTCCAACTGGGCGGCATGGCGCATCGCCAAGGCGCTCGGCATTGCCGAGCGCAAGGGCTTTGCCCGTTTCGAGACTGTCCAGTCCTATTATTCCATCGCCGGCCGCGACCTCGAGCGCGAGATTGTGCCTCTGCTCAACGAGGAGAAGCTCGGCCTGATGGTGTGGTCGCCGATGGCCGGCGGCCTGCTGTCCGGCAAATACGGCCCTGGCGCACCGGGCAATGGCGAAGGTCGCCGCGGCAGCTTCAACTTCCCGCCGGTCAATGAGGATCGCGCCTGGGCGGCTGTTGCCGTCATGCGCGAAATCGCCAAAAAGCATGATGTGAGCGTCGCCACGGTGGCGCTCGGCTATGTCCTGGCCAAGCCCTTCGTGATGAGCGTCATCATCGGCGCCAGCCGCATGGAGCAGCTGGAGCAGAACCTTGCCGCGACCCAACTGAAGCTCGACACCGACGATCTGGTTCGCCTCGACGAGGTCAGCGCCCTGCCGTCCGAATATCCCGGCTGGATGCTGGAGCGTCAGGCAGCGGGCCGGCGCCCGGCGCCGTTCACGCCGAAAGCATAGCGCAGCCCACCTGACATCTCGGGAGCCCGTGGCTCCCGAGATGTCAGGTCAGCCGGACGCTCTCCCCCAGAAAATCGAGAAAGGCGCGCACTCGCGCCGGCAGATGCCGGCCCTGGCCGACATAGACGGCGTGGGTGGGCTCCTCGTCGCCGGGATTGAATGCCTCCAGCAGCGACACCAGCCGGCCGGCGGCGATATCGGACGCAACATGCCAACGGGCCAGCCGGGCGATGCCCGCGCCCGCCAGCGCCATCAGCCGCATCGCCTCGCCATCGCTGACCAGAGTGTTGCCGGTGATCGGAACCATGATGGCGCGGCCCTCCGCGTCAAGGAACGGCCAGCCATCGACATGCCGCACAAAACCGAAGCCCATCCGGTTGTGTCTGTCGAGATCGGCTGGCGTCAGCGGCATGCCATGCGTCTCGAGGTAAGAAGGTGCCGCAACGACCACCACCGGGCTTTGCCCGAGCTTGCGCGCCACCAGCCGCGATTCGCTGAGCGGCCCTGCACGGATGGCGACGTCGGCGCGTTCCGCCATCAGGTCGATGACGCTGTCGGTCAGCACCAGATCAACTGAAATCTCGGGGTAGCGTTCGAGGAAGCGCGGCAGAAGCGGGATCAGCCGGTGCACCCCGAAGGGCACGTAGGTGTTGACGCGCAGCCGTCCGCGTGGCGCCGCACCCGCCGCTGCCTCCTGCTCGGCCGCCGCCATGTCGGCGAGGATGCGCAGGCCGCTGTCGTAGAACGCCGTGCCTTCCGGCGTCAGTTGTAGTTTTCGCGTCGAACGGCTGACCAGCCGCGCGCCAAGCCTGGCCTCCAGCCGCGCGATCAGCTTGCTCACCGCCGACGGCGTCATGCGCAACGCGCGTGCCGCGGAGGAAAAACTGCCTTCCTCGACGACCCGCACGAACACTTCGATCTCGCCGGAGCGATTGATGTCGGACCTGGCCATTTGTGAATCTATTTCACAGAAAATGTGCCCAAGGCAAGTCTGGTTCACAATGCAGGGCAACACGATCTTTCGGGTCGGGGCGCGGGACGGCGCTCTTCGTCATCGAAGTGGAAACAGCCATGCCTCTTGCTCTCTACGCCCTCGCCGCCGGTGCCTTCGGCATTGGCGTCACCGAATTCGTCATCATGGGTCTGCTGCTCGATGTCAGCAAGGATCTCGGCGTTTCGATCTCGGCCGCCGGCCAACTCATTTCTGGTTATGCGCTTGGCGTCGTCATCGGCGCGCCCCTGCTGACCATCGCCACCGGCAACTGGCCACGAAAGACCGTGCTCCTGGCGCTGATGGCGATCTTCACGCTTGGCAATCTCGCCTGTGCGCTGGCACCCGACTACTGGACGCTGATGGGCGCGCGCATCATCACTGCCTTTGCCCACGGCACCTTCTTCGGCGTCGGCTCTGTCGTCGCCACAGGGCTGGTGGCGCCCAACAAGAAGGCCTCGGCGATCGCACTGATGTTCACCGGGCTGACCATCGCCAACATCCTCGGCGTGCCCTTCGGCACCTGGCTCGGCCAGGCTTTTGGCTGGCGGGCGACCTTTTGGGCGGTGACATTGGTCGGCCTCGCGGCCTTCGCCGTCATCCTGGCTCTGGTGCCACGCAGCCAGACGGCGCCCGAAAAGAGCGACCTGCGCGCCGATCTCGCCGTTTTGCGCCGCACGCCCGTCCTGCTCGGTCTTGCCACCACCGTGCTCGGCTATGCTGGAGTCTTCGCCGTCTTCACTTATATCGCGCCGTTGCTGACCGAGATCAGCGGCTTCAAGGAAGCGGCCGTATCGCCGATTCTGCTCGTCTTCGGCGGCGGTCTCATCGCCGGCAATTTGCTTGGCGGCAAGGTCGCCGACCGCTGGCTGGTGCCGGCCGTGCTGGGCAGTCTCGTGGTGCTGGCCCTGGTGCTCGCAACCATGACCTTCGCCATCCACAGCCAGGTGATGGCCGTCATCTATGTCGGACTGCTCGGCGCTGCTGCCTTCGCCACCGTGGCGCCGCTGCAGATGTGGGTATTGGACAAGGCGCAAGGTGCCGGTCAGAGCCTCGCCTCATCCTTCAACATCGCCGCCTTCAATCTCGGCAATGCGGCAGGCGCCTGGCTTGGTGGCGCGGTGATTGCCCATGGGCTTGGTCTGGGGTCCCTCACCTGGGTCGCCGCCCTGCTGCCGCTCGCCGCACTCGCCGTGGCGGGACTGGCGCTGCGTCTCGATCGCACCGACACGCTCGGCGAGCCTGCCTCCATCCGGTCGTGACCGTCCTCGGCAAACCCACTTTCGACACCTTCATTCCACACCATCAGGAGTAAAAAGATGGACTATCGACGTCTCGGTGCATCGGGCCTGAAAGTGCCCGCACTCTCATTCGGCGCGGGAACTTTTGGCGGTTCCGGCCCGCTGTTCGGCGCCTGGGGCAACAGCGACGCCAGCGAGGCGCGGCGGCTGATCGACATCTGCCTGGAGGCCGGCGTCAACCTGTTCGACACCGCCGACGTCTATTCGAACGGCGCCTCGGAAGAGGTGCTTGGCGAAGCGATAAAGGGTCGCCGCGATGCCGTGTTGATCTCGACCAAGACCTCGCTGCCGATGGGCGATGGGCCGGCCGATTACGGCTCGTCGCGTGCGCGGCTGATCAGATCCGTGGATGATGCGCTGAGGCGCCTCGGCACCGACTACATCGACCTTCTGCAGCTGCACGCCTTCGATGCCGGCACGCCGATCGAGGAGGTGCTGTCGACGCTGGACCAGCTCGTGCGCTCGGGCAAGCTGCGCTATGCCGGCGTCTCCAATTTCTCCGGCTGGCAAGTGATGAAGTCGCTGGCCGAGGCTGACAAGCACGGCTACCCCCGCTACGTAGCGCATCAGGTCTACTATTCGCTGGTCGGCCGCGACTATGAATGGGAGCTGATGCCGCTCGGCCTCGACCAGGGCGTCGGCGCGCTGGTGTGGAGCCCGCTCGGCTGGGGCCGCCTGACCGGCAAGATCCGCCGTGGCCAGCCTTTGCCGAAAAAGAGCCGGCTGCACGACACAGCAAGCTTCGGGCCGCCGGTCGAGGACGAGCATCTCTACCAGGTCATGGATGCCCTCGACGCGGTGGCGCAGGAAACCGGCAAGACCGTGCCGCAGATCGCCATCAACTGGCTGCTCCAGCGCCCGACCGTGTCGTCGGTCATCATCGGCGCCCGCAACGAGGAACAGCTGCGCCAGAATCTCGGCGCCGTCGGCTGGACGTTGACGCCGGAGCAGATCAGGACACTCGACGCGGCAAGCGAAGTCACGGCCCCCTACCCGTATTTCCCCTATCGCCGCCAGGAAGGTTTCGCCCGGCTCAACCCGCCGGCGGTCTGATATTTTTTGCTCAGGCCGCGCGTTGCGCGGCCTGATAGCCTACCCCCAGATTGGCCAAAGCGCTGCCTGGCCGCTGCCGATCAGGGCAATGATGATCAGGCAGACGACCCACAGCGCCGGATACTCCCAGCCACCGCCCGCATTGGTGAACCAGAAACCATTTTTGCCGTGGACGAGCACGATCGTGCCCAGCATCAGGGGAATGAGCAGAATGGCCGCCAGCCGCGTGGCGACGCCGAAGATCAGACCAAGACCGCCGGCCGTTTCGGCTGCGATGGCGATCAAGCCGAAATAGCCGGGTACGCCGAGCGACTGGAAATAATCGGTTGTGCCCTTGGGCGTGAAGACGAAGTACTTCAGATAGGCATGGGCAAGAAACAGGCCGCCGACGCTGACACGAAGCAGTAGCGCGGCATAGTCGAACGCGGTCATGTCCGTTCTCCCGATCGCGGACGCGCCTTGGGCACTCGGCCTTGCCGCGCCACCTGCGTAGGATAGCCGACAGCGGCGCTGCTGTCGCGGGACCAGAATGGAAACAGACCGTCTGCGGCCGCCGTTCAGTGAAGCACGAACTCGCCGTCCACCTTGCGCCATTCATTCGGCGCGATCAGCTTCTGGTGCGTGTAGCTGATCGAATGCAGCGGCCCGTCCAGCTTGGCCTTCCAGAATTCGATGAACTTGATCAGCACCGGAAATTGCGGCGCCAGATCATAGTCCTGCCAGATGAAGCTCTGCAGCAGATGCGGATGGTCGGGGAAATGATAGAGAATCTTGGCCGTGGTCAGGCCATAGCCTTTGAGCATCAGGTCCATTTCGGAATGGTCGCGCATGGCAGTCCCCTTGGGCGGTCCCTGGTTGAGTCTCCTTTCCTCCCAACGTCAGAGTGTGCGCGCCGTTGCTTAACTGTCTATTGATTTTTCCTGATCGAGAACGAGTTTTCCGCGCGAAAACATGCGGTTAGCAGCGAGCCCGCCCGAGTGCTGACAGCGGCAGGCAAAATGCCTGCGGCATCCCGCCGCGCGAATCCAACGTCTAATATTGCGATGACGGGCGAACTGGTAATAATGCCGCGAATTCGCGGCAGCTTTGTCGCGATCCCGCCGGCGTTTCAAGCCGGCGGATTGGTTTGGGAGGAAGTCAAGAAATGTCCGAGGTTCATGTCCATCGCGTCCAGCCGGCGTGGAAGAAAAACGCGCTGATCGATAATGACACCTACCTGAAATGGTATGCCGACAGCGTCAAGTCACCGGACAAGTTCTGGGGCAAGCACGGCAAGCGCATCGACTGGTTCAAGCCCTACAGCAAGGTCAAGAACACCTCCTTCGACGGCAAGGTCTCGATCAAATGGTTCGAGGACGGGCTGACCAACGTCTCTTATAACTGCATCGACCGGCACCTGAAGAAGCGCGGCAACCAGACCGCCATCATCTGGGAAGGCGACAATCCCTACGACGACAAGAAGATCACCTACAACGAGCTCTACGAGCATGTCTGCCGGCTCGCCAACGTGATGAAGAAGCACGGCGTCAAGAAGGGTGACCGCGTCACCATCTACATGCCGATGATCCCGGAAGCGGCCTATGCGATGCTGGCCTGCACGCGCATCGGCGCCATCCACTCGATCGTCTTCGGCGGCTTTTCGCCGGATGCGCTGGCCGGCCGCATCGTCGATTGCGAATCGACCTTCGTCATCACTGCCGACGAAGGCCTGCGCGGCGGCAAGGCCATTCCGCTTAAGGAGAACACCGACAAGGCGATCGACATCGCCGCCAAGAATTTCGTCATGGTCAAGAACGTTGTCGTCGTGCGCCGCACCGGCGGCAAGGTCGGCTGGGCGCCGGGGCGCGACGTCTGGTATCACGACGAGATCGCGACGGTGAAGGCCGAATGCAAGCCGGAGAAGATGAAGGCCGAGGATCCGCTGTTCATCCTCTACACCTCCGGCTCGACCGGCAAGCCGAAGGGTGTGCTGCACACCACCGCCGGCTACCTCGTCTACGTCTCGATGACGCACCAATATGTCTTCGACTACCATGACGGCGACATCTATTGGTGCACCGCCGATGTCGGCTGGGTCACCGGCCACAGCTACATCGTCTACGGCCCGCTCGCCAACGGCGCCACCACGCTGATGTTCGAAGGCGTGCCGAACTATCCGTCGCACTCGCGCTTCTGGGACGTCATCGACAAGCACAAGGTCAACATCTTCTACACCGCCCCGACGGCGCTTCGGGCGCTGATGGGCGCCGGCGATGCGCATGTCACCAAGACGTCGCGCAAGTCGCTGCGCGTGCTGGGTTCGGTTGGCGAGCCGATCAATCCGGAAGCCTGGGAGTGGTATTTCAACATCGTCGGCAACGGCAAGGTGCCGATCGTCGACACCTGGTGGCAGACCGAGACCGGCGGCATCCTGATCACGCCACTGCCCGGCGCCACCGACCTCAAGGCAGGCTCGGCGACGCGGCCGTTCTTCGGCGTCAAGCCGCAGCTGGTCGACGGCGAGGGCAACGTGCTGGAAGGTGCTGCCGACGGCAATCTGTGCATCACCGATTCCTGGCCCGGCCAGATGCGCACCGTCTATGGCGATCATGATCGCTTCATCCAGACCTATTTCTCGACCTACAAGGGCAAGTACTTCACCGGCGATGGCTGCCGCCGCGACGCCGACGGCTACTACTGGATCACCGGCCGCGTCGACGACGTCATCAACGTCTCCGGCCATCGCATGGGCACGGCCGAAGTCGAATCCGCACTGGTCAGCCACGACAAGGTTTCGGAAGCCGCCGTCGTCGGCTATCCACACGACATCAAGGGCCAGGGCATCTACTGCTACGTCACGCTGATGGGCGGCGAGCAGCCGAGCGAGGAGTTGCGCAAGGAACTCGTCGCTCATGTCCGCAAGGAGATCGGCGCCATCGCTTCGCCCGACAAGATCCAGTTCGCGCCCGGCCTGCCGAAGACGCGCTCGGGCAAGATCATGCGTCGCATCCTGCGCAAGATCGCCGAGGACGATTTCTCAGCCCTTGGCGACACCTCGACGCTGGCCGATCCGGCCGTCGTCGACGACCTGATCGCCAACCGGCAGAACAAGAAGGCTTGATGCAGGACGAGGCCGCACTGGGCACTGTCAGTGAGCTCTGGCGCTATCCAGCGAGTTCGCTTGCCGGTGAGCGCCTGGAAACAATCTCGGTCGACGTCGAGAGCATCGACGGCGACCGCCTGTTCGGCCTTGTCGATGCCACCGACAATGAAATCGCCCGGCCGGATCGCGAGGCGAAATGGCACAAGGTGCCGCGCATCCGGACCCGGCTGTCGCCTGCCCGCGAACTCGAGATCGCCATCCCGGACGGCGACTGGCTGGCTGCGCCGGGTATCGAGAGCGACCGCGCGGTGTCGGCCTATCTTGGCTTCGAAGCCTCGATCCGGCCGTTTCGCCGCGAGAACACCGCCTCAGGCTATTCCGGCCCGCTGACGGCGGAGCGCTACCGCAAGGCGCCGATCCATCTGTTGACCACGGCTTCGCTGGCGCGCCTGAAGGCATTGCATCCGGAAGGCATCCCCGATGCGCGCCGTTTTCGTCCCAACATCGTCGTCGACATGGCGGCAATCGAAGGGTCGTTTCCAGAGACGGAATGGATCGGCCGCAAGCTGGCGATCGGCGACCTGTTGCTGACCATCTCGGAACCCTGCCGCCGCTGCGGTTTCACCATCATCGCCCAGGATGGCTTCGGCAATGATCCCGGTATCCTGCGCAATCTGGTCCGCCACAACGCGCACAATCTCGGCGTCTATTGTACGGTCGATCGGCCGGCCAGCATCGAGGTCGGCGACACGATGCGCTTCATCTGATCATTGGTACAGATCCGCCCTTGTCGGCGGCAGTCCGCTCGGGCCACGCGCGCGCTTGGTGACGACAGTCTGGAAAATCTGTGCCGAGGCACGTTCGAAGGTGATCGAACAGCCGGTCAGGTAAAGCAGCCACAGCCGCGCCTTGGCTTCTCCCACTTCGGCGATTGCCTCGTCGAACCTTGCATGCAGGCGCTCGGCCCACAGCCTGCAGGTGCGGGCATAGTGTTCGCGCAGGTTCTCGACATCGTAGACGAGGAAGCCGTGGGCTTCGAGATTGCCGAGCGTCATGCCGATCGTGTCGAGTTCGCCGCCGGGGAAGATGTATTTGATCAGCGCCTTGAACTCCGGACCCTTGCGCAGGGTTTTCTTGATGTCGCCCTTGCTGCGCCTGGTAATGGCGTGATGCAGATAGACGCCGCCCGGCTTCAGCAGGCGCTGGACGGTGGAGAAATAGGCGGCGTGGTTGGCGAGCCCCAGATGCTCGAACATGCCGATCGACGATATCTTGTCGAAGCTACCGGTAAGTTCGGCGTAGGATTTTATCTCGATCGTGATCTTGTCCTCCAGCCCCTCGGCGCGAATGCGCTCACGGGCGAGTTGCGTCTGGGCTTCCGACAACGAGACACCGTGGCCGACGACGCCGTAGTTCTTCGCGGCATGGATCAGCATCGCTCCCCAGCCGCAGCCTATGTCGAGCAGCCTCTCGCCGGGCTTCAGCCGCAGCTTGCGGCAGATATGGTCGAGCTTGTCGATTTGCGCCTCATCGATGCTGTTGGCGAAATCCTTGAAGTAACCGCAGCTGTAGACCATACGTTCGTCGAGAAAGAGCCGATAGAAGGCATTCGAGATGTCGTAATGATGCTGGATCGCTTCCTGGCTCGAACCGCTGACGAAGGGATTGCGCCCCGAAAGATCGGTCCGCGCCGTCATCTGTTTCCTTGAAAACAGCACGGCTGGCAGATCACGCAGGATCGCCAGCTTCGGCAATGTCTTGAGTTTCGACCTAAGCTTGCCTTGCGAAGGCAGGGCGTAGAAGTCAAACAGCGATCCGTCTTCGATGTCGACCGCCTTGGAAATCCACATCTCGATCAGCGTCGAGAAGGCGGGACGGCGGACCACCTGCCAGACAATGTCCGGGTCGTTGACGGTGAGCACAGGGCCGGTGGCGGGGCCAATGCGCTCGCCGGTCCAGAGCTTGACAGCAAAGCCCGGCTTCAGCGTTTCAACAACCGTTCGAACAATCCGCGCGGCCTTGTCGGTGGCGTCCATGCTTCCTCCCCGAAGCCAGAGCGCCAATGTTGTCTGTTTGCCACTGGACTGCAAGTCCGCCCGTCTTGTCAGCCTGTCTGGAAAGACACACACCCGGCTTTTTGAGGGTGGCACCTTGCCATTTCCCAAATGAGACCCCATCATCTCCGTGTGTTCAACAAATCGAAAGGAGGTGATCCGATGTCGAGTGATTTCGTTTTCCAGAACGTGGCCTCAGCGGATTGCACTTTCGGGAAGCAGTCTTCCCGTTAAGGCGCGAGATGCGCGGCGGGTGACCTCTTGAGGTCGCCGCCATAGGGCCGCGCCAGGGACGGAAACACGGAAGGCCGCCGGCTTCGCAAGAAGCGGCGGCCTTTTCCTTTTTGCGGATTACTGGGTCAGGACGACCTTTTCGGTGTTGCGGATGATTTCCTGAAAGGCGTCGTTCAATTCTACTCCGGTGGATACCTCGAAGTAATGCCTGTTGGTGGACACGTCCTTCGACGAACAGTCCTTCAGCACCGCCTTTGCCTGGTCCCGCTCGGTCGCCGACATGTCCTTGTCGTTCAGATCGAAGCCGATGGTGAAAATCTCGATGCCGTCATTTTTCATGTTGCCGCACAGCGTTTCGGCGTTGCCGCGCGCAAGGTTGCCCTGGCTGTTGTAGCTGCCCCCCGCACCGGCGAAGGCAGTATTGAACTGGCCATCGGTCATCAGGATCGCAACCTTGGCGATCTTCTTCGCATTGGCATCCGAGGCGCCTTTGCCGAGACCGGCATTCTCGATCGCGGCGCGCCATTGCGGCGACAGCATATAATAGGTCCACTGAATGGCGATCGCGCCGGCCGTATAACCATCGGCCTGGAAGTCGTCGATCGAATCAAGCAATGCATCGGAATCCGCGGTCAGCGGGATCACTTCCGCATCAGGGCACCTGTTCATTCCCCCACCACTGAGATGATCATCCCGGTTGACCAGGGCATAATATTTCTTGCCGGTCCTGTCCGTGCGAACCGTCTCTGGGCCGTCGGCGCTCAAATCCGCATCGCCGTTTTTGTCCTTGCGCTCCGTCGTGCAATTATCGGGGTGTGGCATCGCCGCGCCAACAATGGAGATGTAGTCGCTGAAGGACGGCAGCAAGTCTTTGCCCGTCTTGGCGACGAGAAGCGAACTGCCGGCAACCGGTGGCAGCTCAGAGCTCCCTTGGTTCTCGGCATAGACGTTTTCCGCCAGCTTGCCGGCGTTCACGCCAGATGCGTAGGGCACAATTGCGACGCGGATGCGGGGGTTCTTCGGATCCTGGTTCTGGAGCATCGTCTGAACGGCGTTTCTTGCAGCTGCTTTCAGATCGCCGATCTTGTCGACCTTACCCCGCTTCGCCATCGATCCTGTAATGTCTAGCATCATCGCCACTTCGACGGCCTTGTCCGAATAGAGCGCCGTTGTGGAAGCGGTGACGCGTTTCATGTCACCCGTGCCAAAAATCGGGAAATACAGCGCGACATCGACATGGGCGTCGGCTTGGACCGTCTTGGCGGTACTGTTGACCGTCAGTCTGTCGAGCACGATCTGGTCGACCTGCAGGATGCCCGCCGTGCTGTTGGCATCGAGAAAGGCCTGAACCGATTTGTTGGCATCGGCCTCCTTGATGGCGCCGGTCGTCAGGTCGCGTGCGGTCGATGTCACGGCGGCATCGACCACGCCCTGCAGGCTCGATCTGGCATTGTACAGCTGAGAGACGTTGACGGAAAAGCCAACGCCCAGCGCCAAGACCGAGGCAGCAAGGCCGAACAGGACTGCGAAATTTCCACCGCGATCCCTGGCGAACCCACCGACCGCGTGAACAAGACCCCCGTAATTCCGCATCCTACAGCCTCCGCTCGCCTCGGCCTCGTCGCCGTGGAAAGGCCAATGCAGGAATCCGGCCGGATTGCGCGGTCGCTTCCGCGCAGCCCGGGATCAGGCAATCAAACTGTTGTTTTTGCTTGGGTTACGAAGGATGTAAGGTAAACAATAGGTAAACGGAAATTCAAGGAAGCGACTTCGTTTACGAAGCGCTTACCATGATCGACGGCATGTCGATCCGGGTCCCGATCCGGCACAGAGGCTCGAAGGATGCAGTGTCTCGAAGCGGATCAGAATCCGGCTGCGAAAAGCTCTAGGCCAGCATCCGTGCGCTGGCCGTCCTGTCGATGCCGTGATAGGGCGGGTTGAACAGATTGCCTTCCTGTTCGTAGGTCCACACCTTGAACAGGCCGAGCCGATGCGGGCCGAAGCTGTGCAGCAGCGGCACGTCGGTGGCGTCACGGCCGCGCGCGATGACGACGCGGCCGGTCCTCGGCGTGTTGTGGCGGGCATCGAACGTGTACCATTTGCCGTCGAGGAACACTTCCAGCCAAGCCGAGAAATCCATCGGCGCCGGATCGACCGGCACGCCGATATCACCGAGATAGCCGTTCACATAGCGCGCGGGAATGTTCATGCAGCGGCACAGCGTGATCGCCAGATGGGCAAAGTCGCGACAGACGCCGACCCGCTCCTCATGCGCCTGCGCTGCGGTGCGGGTCGACCGTGCATAGCCATAGCCGAACGACAGCCGGTTGTGGACATAGTCGACGATCGCCTGCACGCGCGCCCAGCCGGGCGGAAGATGGCCGAAGAGCTGCCAGGCCAGGCCGCTCAGATGATCCGTCTCGCAATAGCGGCTGCCCAGGAGATAGAAAAGCACCTCGTCGGGCAGGTCCGCCACCGGCACTTCACTGGCCAGTGTGTTGACCTCGTCCGTTTCGCCGCTGTCCTCGACGACCGCGTCATACAGGATACGAAAACCACCGGCGGGCGCCGTGAAGCGGCGGCAGGCATTGCCATGCAGATCGTGGTAGAGCTTGGTTGGCACCGAAGGCGAGGTCAGCACGCGCGTCTGCCGCTTGATGTCGGCCTGGCGGTCCTTGTGGACTTCGAGCAACGAAATCACGGGGGTGGCCTCGGTGCATTCAATGGCGATTTCGTAGCCGAGCCGGATCAGCATCGCAGTCCCCCTTCGGTCGTCGTGGAAAACAGTTTTGCTCAAACGCGAAAAGACTGGCCATGGTTCCCTGGGCCGATCGAAAAGCCCGGCCCGTGTCTTCCCCTGCCGTGGCCGAGACGTTAGGTTCGGGAACGCCACAAGCGCTCCCCCGGACTCAAGGAAAACCATGTATTCAGGCAGAAAATTCGCGGCCTTCCTCTTCGATATGGACGGCACGCTCATCAATTCCATCGCCTCGGCGGAACGGGTGTGGAGCGATTGGGCACACCGCCAGGGCCTCGACGTCTCCGCCTTCCTGCCGACGATCCACGGCGTGCGGGCGATCGAGACCATCACCGGCCTGGCACTTCCAGGCGTCGACCCGGCGCACGAGGCCGACCTGCTGCTGAAGGCCGAGGCGGCCGATCTGGATGGCATTCTCCAGATCGCCGGCGCAGCCGCGTTTCTCAATTCGCTGCCCCCCGAGCGCTGGGCGATCGTCACCTCCGCGCCGCGCGAACTGGCGCTGTTGCGCATGCAGGCTGCGGGCATCCCTGTCCCGGCCGTCATCGTCGCGGCGGAAGATGTCTCCCGCGGCAAGCCGGCGCCCGATTGCTTCCGGCTTGGCGCGGAACGGCTCGGCTTCGATGCGCGCGACTGCCTCGTGTTCGAGGATGCTCCAGCCGGCATCACGGCAGCCGAGGCGGCGGGCGCGGCGGTCATGATCATCAACGCCACGCACAAGCATGCGCTGCAAAGCCAGCACGCCGCGATAGGAGGTTACGAGGGGATCGGCATCACACTCGACGAAAACGGCTGGATCGCGCTTGAGCCGCAGCGCAGCGCCGCCTAGCCAAGGGTGTATTGAGATTCAGGTCAGGCCGAGTCGGAGTCGAAGACGGGCGCGTAGCGACCAAACAAGACGGTTTCCGAGAACCGGAGCGGAGCGCACTTGAAAGACGTGAGCACCGGAGGCGCAGGAAACCAACGCTTGCAGGCCAGCATCACGTGAATATCACCATACCTTAGAAGTCGCTGGTCAGGCCCTTCACCTCCCAGTCGCCATAGCGGCCGGGCTCCTTGCCGCCACGGCCGCCGATCTCCTTCGGCGCGGCTGCTTCCTTCTCCAGATATTTCACGCGTCTTGCCTCGGCTTCCGCGAGCGCCCGTCTGGCTTGCGGCGTCAGCGCCTTTGGCTCGACATCATGGCCAAGGTCGGCATCGATTTTACTGGTTTCGTCGTTCATGCGATATTTCCGGCGGATTGAAACAGGACCAGGCGTTTCCCATCATATAGCGATGAACTCACACGGATCGACCCCCTTTCACCACCAGTTGGACAGGAGCAGACGATGAACACGCTTCGCACCGCCATGCTTCTTGCCGCGATGACGGCGCTGTTCATGGGCGTCGGCTTTTTGATCGGCGGAACCGGCGGCATGATGATCGCGCTGCTGATCGCTGCCGGCACCAACCTGTTCAGCTACTGGAACGCCGACAAGATGGTGCTGTCGATGAACCGTGCCGTCGAGGTCGACGAAGGGAACGCGCCCGAATATTACGCCATAGTCAAGGCAATGGCCAAACAGGCCGGCCTGCCGATGCCGAAGACCTATCTGATCGACAACCCGCAGCCGAACGCCTTCGCCACCGGCCGCAACCCGCAGAACGCGGCAGTGGCTGCCTCTACCGGCCTGTTGCAGGCACTGACGCCTGAAGAGGTCGCCGCTGTTATGGCGCACGAACTCGCCCATGTGCAGCATCGCGACACGCTGACCATGACGATCGTCGCCACCTTTGCCGGCGCTATCTCGATGCTCGGCAATTTCGCCTTCTTCTTCGGCGGCAATCGTGACAACAATCCGTTCGGCATTGTCGGCGTGCTGGTCGCGATGATTGTGGCGCCCTTTGCCGCCATGGTCGTGCAGATGGCGGTCAGCCGCACCCGCGAATATGAGGCCGACCGGCGCGGCGCCGAAATCTGTGGACACCCGCTCTGGCTGGCTTCCGCCCTTGACAAGATCGCCCGCGGCGCCGAACGCATCCGCAACCCCGATGCCGAGCGCAATCCGGCAACCGCGCATCTCTTCATCATCAATCCTCTTTCCGGCGAGCGCATGGACAGTCTGTTTTCCACCCACCCGAGCACCGACAACCGCATCGCTGCCCTGCAGGCGATGGCACAGCAGATGGGAGGGAGCGAAACTCAAGCTCCGCGCCAGACCCCGGCACCACGGCAGGCGGAGGAACAGCGCCCGTCAGGCCCGTGGGATCAGGCAGCACGGCCCAAGCAGCCGGCGGAGCCCGCCAAGCCGAAATCCAACCCGTGGGGCCGCAACCCGACCGGACCCAAGGGCCGGTGGTCGTGAGCGTGGCGGACAGAGGAGCTCGACGCACAATTTCAGGCGATCAGGAACACAGGGACGGCGGCGACTTCGTTGCCGGCCTTGCCGCCCGCAAGGCGGCGGCACGCCTGCTTGCCGCCGTCATCGACGCCAGGACACCGCTCGACGGCCTGACCGATCACGAAAACGGCCACCCGCAATACAAGGCGCTCGACCTACGCGATCGCGGCCTTGTCCGCGCCATTCTGGTTACAGCGCTGCGCTATCGCATGACCATATCAGGGCTGCTGGCGCGGCGCCTGGAGAAGCCGCTGCCGCCCAACGCCACCGCTTTGTCGCACATATTGCATGTGGCGGCGGCACAGATCCTGTTCCTCGACATTCCCGACAGCGCCGCAGTCGACCTGGCCGTGACCCACGCCAAGTCCGATCCGCGCACAGTGCGTTTCTCCGGCCTGGTCAATGGCGTACTGCGCACCTTGGCGCGCGCCAAGGAAACGGAACTGCCTGCCGCCCTTGCCGCCACCGACGAAGCGCCAAAATGGTTTTCCGACCGGCTGAAGGCCACCTATGGCACCGAGAAGGCAAGACAGATCCTGGAAGCCCACCGCGTCGAGGCGCCGGTAGACTTTTCGGTCAAGGCCGATCCCGAGCTTTGGGCCGAAAAGCTCGGCGGCATCGTCCTGCCGACTGGCACGGTCCGGGTGGAGAATCTCGTTGGGCCGGTCACCGAACTGCCAGGCTTTGCCGACGGCGCCTGGTGGGTCCAGGACGCCGCGGCCAGTCTGCCTGCACGGCTGTTCGGCGATGTCAGGGGCTTGCACGTTGCCGATCTCTGCGCCGCCCCCGGCGGCAAGACCGCGCAGCTCATTCTCGCCGGCGCCAAGGTCACCGCTGTCGACACCTCGAAGAACCGGCTGGTGCGGCTGACGCAGAATCTCGACCGCCTCGGCCTGTCCGCCGAGATCGTCCAGGCCGACCTGCTCAAATACGAGCCGAAGGAATTGTTCGACGCCGTTCTCCTCGATGCGCCCTGCTCGTCGACCGGCACGGTGCGCCGGCATCCCGACGTGCCATGGACCAAGACGGCGGCCGATGTCGAAAAACTCGCCGACCTGCAACGCAGGCTGCTCGCCCGCGCTGTCACGCTGGTGAAACCCGGCGGCAGGATCGTCTTCTCCAACTGTTCGCTCGATCCGCTCGAAGGCGAGGATCTCTATCGCGCCTTCTTGGCCGCCGCCGCTGAAATAGCCAACGATCCGGTACAGCAAGGCGAGATCGCCGGCATCGATCCGTTCCTGACGCCGCAAGGCACGCTGCGCACCACACCCGCCGACCTTGACCTCGGCGCGCCGGAGCGCTCGGGCCTCGATGGCTTCTTCGCCGCTCGCATGCGTCGAGCCGGCTAAATGCATGTCGCCCAAAAGTGCGCAGCGGCTTCGGGACGACGACATGCATAACAGAAGACCAAAGCGCGCTGCGTCAGACCGATCGGGCGCGACGCGCTTTCATTTAACTGCCCGGATTTACTGACTTTTTCAAGGAGAGTCGGGGGCGAAACCGGGTGAACCGGCGCCGTCCATGGAATTCGCCTTCGCACGAGTCGTGCAATCATGTAAACTCGGCGCCGGGGTAGTGGACGATCAGGAGGGGTTTTGGCACTTGCTGCCAGCAGCACGACGCGTCTGTGGACGCTTGTCGCGAAGGAGTTCTGGCGCAAAACGCGCCGGCGCCTGCGTGCCGGGCCGGTCTATCGCTGGCGCTATTCCGGCCGCACGCCGGAACGTGTGCTGATCGCACCGCCGGACCTGCGCCTCGCCGACCCGCAGATCGCGCTCGAGATCTACTACGGCCGCTATCCCCTGTCGGGGCATCTGGTCGAGACCGGCGGCAAGTCGCCGTTCCAGATCAACGTGCCCAATCACGGCTGGCAGAAGACGCTGCACGGCTTTCGCTGGCTACGCCATATGCGCGCCGCCGGCACCGAGCTTGCCGCCGCCAATGCCCGCGCCCTGGTCTCCGACTGGATCGCCATGCATGGCAGCCATATTTCCGGCGTCGCCTGGGAGCCCGGCACCACGGCCAAGCGCATCATCGCCTGGCTGCAGCACTCCTCCGTCGTGCTGCAGGGCGCGGAATTCCCCTTCTACCGCGCCTTCCTGAAATCGGTTGCCGTTCAGATCCGCTACCTCCGGTCGATGGCGCGTGAAATGCCCGACGGCAAGGACAAGCTTCGTGCCCGCATCGCGCTTGCCTTTGCCGCTCTGTCCCTGCCGGCGCCGGCATCGGCGCTGCGCGGCGCAACCCGCAACCTGGCCGAGGAACTCGACCGCCAGATCCTCGCCGACGGCGGCCACATTTCGCGCAATCCGATGGTCGTCCTGGAAATCCTCGCCGACCTTCTGCCGCTGCGCCAGACCTATGCCAACCAGGCGGAAACGCCGCCGCAGGCGCTGATCGGCGCCATCGACCGCATGCTGCCGGCGCTGCGCTTCTTCCGCCATCAGGACGGCAGCCTCGCCCGCTTCAACGGCATGGGCGCCACCATCCACGACCGCATCGCCACCATCCTGCGCCATGACGATACCGCCGGCGCGCCCCTGCTGCATGCGCCGCATTCCGGCTATGAGCGCCTGTCGATGGGCGGCACCACGGTCATTGCCGACACTGGCCTGCCGCCGCCGGTCGACGTGTCCAACGCAGCACACGCCAGCTGCCTCGCCTTCGAACTGTCGTCCGGCCGACAGCACTACATCGTCAATGCCGGCATCGACACCTATGGCGCGGCTGAATTCCGACCGCTGGCGCGCGCCACCGCGGCGCACTCGACCGCCACCATCAACGACACCTCGTCGGCACGCTTCAGCCATTCGCTGCGCGTCAACGACCTGCTCGGTTCGCCGCTGATCGGCGGCCCGCAGCATGTGCAGTGCAAGCGCACCGACCAGAAGGGCGTTCAGGGGTTCATCGCCCGCCATGACGGCTATGTCCCGCGCTTCGGCTTCCTGCATGAGCGCGAGCTGAAACTGTCGTCGAACGGCAATGTGCTGGCCGGCAGGGACCGTTTCCAGCGGCCCGGCAATGCGGCGATCCGCAACAATGGCCGCGACTTCGTCACCATCCGTTTCCACGTCCACCCCGACATCAACCTTTTACAGGACGAGCATGATCGCCTGGTGCTGGCCGCCGATCAGGCCGACACCTGGGTGTTCACAGCAGCCGAAGTGGTGCCGGAGGTCGAGGAATCGATTTATTTCGCCGGCCTTGGCGGCCCGCGCCGCAGCCGCCAGATCGTGCTTGCCTTCAAGGCCTCGGAAGTCGCCGAAGTCCACTGGCAGCTGACGCGCACCAGCATCGCCGGTTACCCGGAAAACAACTGAGCTTACCTGACCGCCGGTTTGATTTCCGGGCGGCATGTGCTACGGGCGCGGGCATCCACCACACCAGAGCGGAATGCGTTCAAGTCGAAACGCGAATTCCTCTCCGGCTTTTTGTTTTGTCGTATGATGTTTATCCGAAAAGTCCGCAACTTTTCGGCATCATGCTTAGCCGTGAAAGGCCGCCAGCCCATGGCCGTCGCCGCCAAGAACATTCCCGCACCTGATCTCGTCCCCGTGCGTCGCGCCCTGCTGTCCGTCTTCGACAAGACCGGCCTCATTGATTTCGCCAAAGCGCTGGCAGCAGCCGGTGTCGAGCTGGTCTCGACCGGCGGCACGGCAAAGGCGATCACCGAGGCGGGCCTGGCGGTGCGCGATGTCTCCGAGCTCACCGGTTTCCCCGAGATCATGGATGGTCGCGTCAAGACCTTGCATCCCAGCGTGCATGGCGCGCTGCTTGGCGTGCGCGACGATCCGGAGCATTCCGCGGCAATGCGCAAATACGGCATCGAGCCGATCGATCTCGTCGTCTCCAATCTCTATCCGTTCGAGGAGGTTCGCCGCTCCGGCGCCGACTACGCATCGATCGTCGAGAACATCGACATTGGCGGGCCAGCGATGATCCGCGCTTCGGCCAAGAACCACGCCTATGTCGCCATCGTCACCGATCCCGGCGACTACGCCTCGGTGCTGAATGCGCTGGCGATGAACATCGGCTCGCTGTCGCTGGATTTCCGCAAGAAGCTGGCGGCCAAGGCCTTTGCCCGCACCGCTACCTATGACGCGGCGATCTCCGGCTGGTTCGCCGAGGCGCTCGAGATCGAACATCCGACATGGCGCGCCTTTGGCGGCAGGCTGGTCGAAGTGATGCGCTACGGCGAGAACCCGCATCAGAGCGCCGGCTTCTACGTCAATGGCGACAAGCGGCCGGGCGTCGCCACGGCGCGCCAGCTGCAGGGCAAGCAGCTGTCCTACAACAACATCAACGACACCGACGCTGCCTTCGAACTGGTCGGTGAATTCGATCCGGCGCGCTCCGCCGCCGTCGCCATCATCAAGCACGCCAACCCTTGCGGCGTTGCTGAAGACACCTCGCTGAAGGCAGCCTACGCCAAGGCGCTCGCCTGCGATCCGGTCTCGGCCTTCGGCGGTATCATCGCTGTGAATCGCGTCCTCGACGCCGAGGCGGCGGAAGAGATCGTCAAGACCTTCACCGAGGTGATCATCGCGCCCGGCGCGACCGACGAGGCAGCGGCAGTCGTCGCGGCAAAGAAGAACCTGCGCCTGCTGGTCACCGGCGGCCTGCCAGATCCGCGCACGCCTGGCACGACGGTCAAATCCGTCGCCGGCGGTCTGCTCGTCCAGGGCCGGGACAATGCCGTGGTCGATGACCTCGAGCTGAAGGTGGTGACGAAGCGCGCGCCAACGCCGGCCGAAATGGCCGACCTGAGATTCGCCTTCCGCATCGCCAAGCACGTCAAGTCCAACGCCATCGTCTACGTTAAGGACGGCGCAACCGTCGGCATCGGCGCCGGCCAGATGAGCAGGGTCGATTCCTCACGCATCGCCGCCCGCAAGGCGCTCGACGCGGCCGAGGCCGCGGGCCTTGCCGAACCGCTGACCAAGGGTTCAGTCGTCGCCTCCGACGCCTTCTTCCCCTTCGCCGACGGGTTGCTGTCGGCGATCGCCGCCGGCGCCACCGCTGTCATCCAGCCCGGCGGTTCGATGAACGACAAGGACGTCATCGCCGCCGCCGACGAGCACGGCATCGCCATGGTGTTTACCGGCGTAAGGCATTTCCGGCATTGAGGCCCCTTACCCTCCTCCCGCGGGGAGGGTCGTTGAACGATTTTTGCGAAGCAAAATTCAAGAGACAGGGTAGGGGCAGCGCCGCCCCCTACCCCGCTCCGCGGATCGACCCTCCCTACAAGGGGGAGGGTAAGCTATTCCGCCGGCCGATCCGCCGGATACGGCGTCTTGATCAGGATCGCCATGCCGACACCGAGAAACAGGATGATCACCGCCATGCCGAGCCGCGTCGAGCCCGTGGCAAAGGAGATCGTTGAAAACAGGAACGGCGCCAGGAAACTGGTTGCCCTGCCGGCCAGCGCATAGATGCCGAAATAGCGGCCGGATTCTGCCGCCGTGACGCTCCGCGCCATATAGGATCGCGACGACGCCTGAACCGGCCCGAAGGCCAGCCCGATCAACAGGCCGTAGAGGATGTATGCCTTCTCGGCCGCCGTGCCGAACAGGCCGCCCGAATCGGCAATGGAAAGCGGCAATGCGCCGAACAGCGTATAGCCGAGCCCGGTCGAGATGATGCCGATGGTCGCGATCGTCAACATTCCCAGCGAGATCAGCACCACCGCCTTGGAGCCTAGGCGGGTATCAAGGTAAGCGGCGATCCAGCAGCCGAAGATGGCTACCACGTTGAGGATGATGCCGAACAAGCCGACCTCGGTGATCGACCAGCCGAACATCGCCGCGGCAAATACGGCGCCTTGCGTAAGCAGCGCGTTGACGCCGTCCTGATAGATCATGCGGGCGACGAGGAAGCGGAAGATACCGCTGCGCTTGCGCACCTCACCCAGTGTTACTTTCAGCTCCGCCAACCCCTCTCGCACCGCCGGGCCGATCGGCAGGCCCTTGAGGGCATCGGGGGTAAAAAAGAACATCGGCAGGATGAACAGGAAATACCAGCCGGCTGACAGCGGCCCGGTGGCCCTGGCGTCCTCGCCGAGCTTCGGGTCGAGCCCGAAGAGCGGGTCGATGCCGATGATCGTCTTGCCGGTTTCGGGGATGCCGGCCATGCATGTAATGACGAAGATCAGCGCAATCATGCCGCCGAGATAGCCGAGACCCCAGGCAACATTGGAAATCCTGCCGATTTCGCTCTTCGGCACCAGGCGCGGCATCATCGAATCGTTGAACACGGTCGAGAATTCCGCCGCGACCGATGCCAGCGAAAACAACGCCACGACCAGAAACAGGTTCGAACCGGGGGTGGCGAACCACAGCAGGCAAAGGCTGGTGATCTTGATGGCGGCAAAGAATGCGATCCACGGCTTGCGCGGCCCGGTCTGATCGGCAATCGAGCCGAGGATCGGCGACAGCACGGCGATGGCCAACCCGGCCGCCGCGATACCATAACCCCAGACGATTTGGCCCGTGACTGGATCGCTTGCCATGCGCGAAACGAAATACGGCCCGAAGATGAAGGTGGTAACGACCGTGAAGAACGGCTGCGCTGCCCAGTCGAAGAACATCCATCCCCAGATGCCGCGTCCAGACGCACGCTGCACTGCTACCTCGGTCATATCCCCTCCGATCGCCTTCGTAACGCTGGCGGTTGGCATCATGTCTGCATGTTTTCCCGTGCGCATGCAAACGACCGCGGTTGATGCTTCTCACCCAACCGAACGGGCAGAGCCAACCTCGTCAAACGAATCACTCACATCCCCGTCAGATCGCTCATCAGCCCCGATGCGACAGACAGCCGCGACACGGTGATGTCGCCGCCCTCGGTCAGCGCCTGCAGCCGCTCGCGGATGCGCGCCACGCGCTCGCCGCCGGCTTCCAGCCAGGCGGCCACCGGATCGGCCGTCTTGGCGTGGCCGGTGAGTGCCGCCACCGCGATGCCACGCCGTGCGGCGCCGATCGTGTCGGTCGCGCGCGAAAGCGCCAGCTGGTCGTAATAATCCGATGGCGTGATCGAGCGTGCCGCGTCCTCGACACGCGGGATGCGGAAGGCATCACTGACCGCGAAGAACGCCTTGGCCGCGGCGACGATGTCGGCGCCGGCGGTGCGCGCCGTCAGCGCGATGTCGGGGATGAGTTCCGCCACCTCGCTCAGCGCCAGCTGTTCGGCCAGCTTTTCCGGCGCGCCGGCCTTGAACAGCCCGTGCCGCTTCTCCTCGATCCGCTCACGCGAGAAGGCCGGCAGCAGCGAAACGAGCCTGGGATCCAGCGCCTTGCGGGCTTCCAGCAGCTCAGTGATGCGCTGGCCAAGGGGTGCCGTGCCGGCATCGTTCTTCAGATACCAGCCGCTGGTCACATAGATCAGCCGGCTGACCATCTGATAGAGATCGAGCTGCACCTGACCGTCGATCTGGTTGTCGAGCGCGTCGATCTCGCGATAGAGCGCTGGCAAGGCAAACCCGTCGCGCACCACCGCGAAGGTACGCACGACGTCGGCGGCGGTGCGCCCCGTGGCTTCCTGCAACCGGTTGACGAAGGATGGGCCGCCGCGATTGACGAGATCGTTGGCGACGACCCGCGTGATGATCTCGCGGCGCAGCCTGTGGCCATGGATCTCGGCGGCGTATTTCTTCGCCATCCGGTCGGGAAAATAGCCCATCAGGTCGCGGTCGAAATGCGCGTCGTCCGGTACGTCGCTGGCGACGATGTCGGAAAACAGCACGATCTTGGCATAGGCGAGCAACACGCCGAGCTCGGCTCTGGTCAGCGGCTCGCCGCGCGCTTCGCGCTCGGCAAGTGCTGCCGGCGACGGCAGCGTCTCCACCGCACGGTCGAGCAGGCCGCGCGCCTCCAGCGCCGTCATGAACCGGCTTTGATGCGCGATGTCGGCGAGGCCGCGCTTGCGGGCGATCGAAAGCGCCAGCGTCTGCTGGTAGTTGTTGGAGAGCACCAGCGAACCGACCTCCTCGGTCATCTCGGCCAGAAGCTTGTTGCGTGCCGGGCGCGTCAACGACCCCTTGAGCATGGCGGACGCCAGCGCGATCTTGATGTTGACCTCGACGTCGGAGCAGTTGACGCCGCCCGAATTGTCGATGGCGTCGGAGTTGCAGCGGCCGCCATTCATGCCGAACTCGATGCGTGCCCGCTGCGTGACGCCGAGATTGGCGCCCTCGCCGATGACCTTGGCGCGCACGTCGAGCGCGGTGATGCGGATGGCATCGTTGGCGCGGTCGCCGACTTCGGCGTTGGTCTCGGTGGATGCCCGCAAATACGTGCCGATACCGCCGAACCAGAGAAGATCGACCGGCGCCTTGAGGATCGCGGTCATGATCTCGACCGGCGTGGCGGTGGTCTTGGCCAAGCCGATCGCCGCCGCAGCTGCCGCCGGCAAGGTGATCGACTTCTGGTTGCGCGAGACGATGATGCCGCCTTCCGACAGTTTCGTCTTGTCATAGTCCTGCCAGCTCGAGCGCGGCAGCGCGAACATGCGCTCGCGCTCGGCCATCGACGCCGCCATGTCGGGATCGGGATCGATGAAGATGTCGCGATGGTCGAAGGCGGCGATCAGCCTGGTCTTCGGCGACAAAAGCATGCCGTTGCCGAACACGTCGCCCGACATGTCGCCGACACCGACGACGGTGAAGGACGAGGTCTGGATGTCGCGGTTGATCTCGCGGAAATGCCGCTTGACCGCTTCCCAGGCGCCCTTGGCGGTGATGCCCATCTTCTTGTGATCGTAACCGGCCGAGCCGCCGCTGGCGAAGGCGTCGTCGAGCCAGAAGCCATGCTTCTCGCTGATCGCGTTGGCGGTGTCGGAGAAGGTCGCCGTGCCCTTGTCGGCGGCAACGACGAAATATGGATCGTCCGGGTCGCGGCGCACGACACCGGCCGGCGGGATGACGCCGTCGAGGCCGATATTGTCGGTGATAGACAGCAGGCTGGAGACGAAGTTCTTGTAGGCCGACGTGCCGGCCTCGAAGATCGCATCGCGGGTGCCGCCTGCCGGCAGGCGCTTGGGGAAGAAGCCGCCCTTGGCGCCGACCGGCACGATGACGGCATTCTTGACCTGCTGCGCCTTGACCAGGCCGAGCACCTCGGTGCGGTAGTCCTGGGCGCGGTCCGACCAGCGCAGGCCGCCGCGCGCCACCGGGCCAAAGCGCAGATGCAGGCCTTCGACCTCGGAGCCGTAGACGAAGATTTCCCGCCACGGCCGCGGCGCCGGCAATCCCTCGACCGCGTGCGAATCGAGCTTGATCGCCAGCGACTGGCCTTTCTCTTTCGTATCGGCAACGAAATGATTGGTGCGCAGCGAGGCTTCGATCAGGTTGAGGTAGCGGCGAATGATGGTGTCGTCGTCGATATTCGGCACATCCTCCAGCGCGTCCTTGATCTTGGCCTTGAGGTGTTTTGCCGCCACCACACCTTCGGTCTCGGCTGTCGGGCCAAGCCGGGAGATGAACAGCGCATGCAGGCCGCGCGCGATGTCGGGATAGCGGTTGAGCACGGCGGCGATGAAGTCCTGGCTCTGCGGGATACCGACCTGCTGCAGATAGCGGCCATAGGCGCGCAGGATGGTGATCTCGCCCGACCACAGCCCGGCGGTCTGGGCAAGGCCGTTATAGCCGTCATTGTCGACGTCGCCGCGCCAGACGGACAGGAATGCGTCCTCGAACAGCGCGCCGCCATCGGCAAGGTCGATCGGCTTGCCGTAGCTGTTTTCCAGCTCCATGTCGTGGATGAAGACCATGCCGGGCTGATCCCTATTGATCATGCCGGACTGGTCGTCGCCGACCGCGAAAGTGCGTTCGCTGATGACGCGGAAGCCGATGTTTTCCAGCACCGGCACCCGACGCGACAGCGCCACCGGACTGCCGTGGTGATAGATCTTCAGTGCCGCCTGGTGCGGCTTCTGCTCGGCATGGCGGTAATAGTCGATGGCGATCGGATTGCCGGCGCTGATCTTGGCGATGCGCCCGGCATCGGCCAGCGCCACCGCCGCGCTGAACGAATCGCGGTAGCTTTCCGGCAGCCGCGCGGCAATGCTCTTCAACGCCTGGTCGGCGCCACTGGCCTCCGCCGCATCGGAAAGGGCGTCCTCCCAGGTGCGTACGATGTCGCGGATCGCCGCCTCGATCGTCGCTTGCTCGACCTTCGGCGTCTTGCCGCCGGAACGGCCGATGATGAAATGCACGCGCGCCAGCCCACCTTCGGGGAAGGCCGGGTAGTAGGCCGACAGCCGGCCTTGGAATACGGTCTTCAGATAGAAGCCGATCTTCTCGCGCACGACGCTGTCGTAACGGTCGCGCGGCACGAAGACGAGGATCGAGACGAAGCGGTCGAACTGGTCGGCGCGCACCAGCGCCCGCACCCGCGGCCGCTCGACCAGGCCGAGAATGGCGGCGGCATGCTTCCTCAGGATCGGCACCGGCACCTGGAACAATTCGTCGCGCGGATAGCTTTCCAGCACATTGATCAGCGCCTTGCCGGAGTGATCGTGCCGGTCGAAGCCGGACTTGGCGATGATGGTTTCGGCCTTGGACCTGAGATACGGGATCTTCATCACCGAGCGCGTGTAGGCGGTCGAGGTGAACAGGCCGACGATACGCAATTCGCCCGCGAGCGTGCCCTTGGCGGTGTAGGTCTTGATACCGATGTAATCGAGATAGATGCGGCGGTGCACGGACGACTTGGCATTGGCCTTGGTGACGATCAACGGCTCCGGCCCATGCAGGAAGGCGCGGATTTCGGGCGTCGTCGTCACCGCTTCGGTGCCGCGCCTCAGCACCAGCACGTCGGGATCGGACAGGATGCCGAGACCGGGCTTGTCGGCGCGCTCCAGCGTGCCGCTTTCCTCGCCGCCGGTGTATTTGAACTCACGCATGCCAAGGAAGGTGAAATTGTCGTCGCGCAGCCACTCGAGGAAGGCGATCGCCTCGGCAACGCTCTTCTTGTCGAGCGGTACCGCCGAATAGCGGAACTCCGAGATCGCCTGATCGAGGCGGGCCAGCATCGGCTTCCAGTCGTTGACGGCGGCGTGAACCTGGCCGAGCATCTTGCGCAGCCGCTCGGTCAATCCGTTCGCCTGCTCGGCGGTCAGCCGCGGGATGTGGACATGGATGACGCTCAACCGGTCGTGGCTGCCGTCGTCCTTGGCGAAATTGCCGTCGCCGAGGATTTCGTCCACACCGGCTTTGCCGTGGCGCACCACGATGACCGGATGGGTGACCAGGGTCGGTTCGCCTGATGTCTCGGTGATCTCACCGAGGATGGAATCGAACAGGAACGGCATGTTGTCGTTGACGACCGTGATAATTGTCACCGGGCGGCCGTCTCGCACAACGCCGGAATCGGCATCCACGGCGACGACGCACTCGCCTTTTTTGTGAACGGCAATCGCCTTGCCAGCGAGATCGGCGGCGCGTTCGAGGTCGGCCGCTTCATAGGTGGCGATGTCTTCAGCCGGCGCGCGGGCGAGCAGATAGTCGGCAAGCCTGGCTGGCCTTTCCTCCGCTTTTGTCGCTGCCGTGGCTTTTTTCTTCGGCTTAGCTGCGGATTTCACGCTGGCCATGACGCACTTCCCTCCCGTCAATGCTTTTACGACTATGGTAGCAGATGACCGCTGTTTGGCGACAAAGGTTTGACGGCTTGCAAAGAAATATCGGAATTCGGCGACAAGATGCCGCGCAACGAGGAGAAATGACCCATGACCGGCAAAATCACCGCGCTTGACCTTGGCCAGGCGGAGCTCAGCGAGGCGACAAAAGCCTATTTCGCCAAATGCGAGGAGAAGCTCGGCCTGGTTCCCAACGTGCTGCGCGCCTACGCCTTCGACGACAAGAAGCTGCGTGCCTTCACCGACATGTACAACGATTTGATGCTGGGTGATTCCGGCCTGTCGAAGCTGGAACGCGAGATGATCGCGGTCGCCGTCTCCTCGATCAACCATTGCTATTATTGCCTGACCGCGCATGGCGCGGCGGTGCGTCAGCTGTCCGGCGACCCGGCGCTTGGCGAGATGATGGTGATGAATTTCCGCGCCGCCGATCTTTCGCCGAAGCAGGCGGCGATGCTCGAATTTGCCGCCAAGCTGACGGAGGAGCCGGCGAAGGTCGTCGAGGCTGACCGGGCCACGCTGCGTAAGGCTGGCTTCACCGACCGCGATATCTGGGACATAGCCTCGACCGCGGCCTTCTTCAACATGTCGAACCGGGTGGCCGCGGCGATCGACATGCGGCCGAACGACGAATACCACGCCATGGCGCGGTGAAGTTCGGCGGCTGGGGCCAGGCCGCTGTTATATTAGCAATTTCGCATTCTCGTTGCTTGTTTGCCGGTTTGGTCCGATGATCGGCAGGCGGCGTGACCGCATGCCGGTTCGATGCCGCTCATCAAGGGAGGAGAACATGGCACAGTTTCTCTACGTCTATCACGGCTCGGGCAAGATGCCGACGACCGAGGTGGAACGCAAGGCGATGACGGACGCCTGGACAGGCTGGTTCGCAAAGCTTGGTTCGGCCGTGGTCGACCGCGGCAATCCGGTTGGCATGTCGAAGAGCGTCTTGCCCGGTGGCAAGATCGAGAACAATGGCGGCAGCAACCCGACCGGCGGCTACTCGATCATCGAGGCCAGGGACATCGACGACGCTGCCAGCAAGGCCAGGGACTGTCCGATCCTGGCGGAGCCGAACTGCAACGTCGAGATCGCGCCGATCATCAATATGATGGGTTGACGCTTCGGCTCAGGACCGCGCCGCGATGGCCGCCGCCGCGCCGGCCATCGTCGTGGCGCTGATGCGGTTGGCGATCTTCATGGCGCGCTTGCTCTTCAGGAGCTTGCGCGCCTGTGATGCAGCGAGCACCCAGGTGAGATCGATGG
Organism: Mesorhizobium loti; assembly: GCF_003148495.1. Taxonomy (GTDB): domain Bacteria; phylum Pseudomonadota; class Alphaproteobacteria; order Rhizobiales; family Rhizobiaceae; genus Mesorhizobium; species Mesorhizobium loti. Next base: position 339,793 of record NZ_QGGH01000003.1, on the reverse strand, counting down.
CGACCAGCACCACAGCCATGGTCGCCGTCAGCTCGACCCAGCCGACGATGCTGACCGAAGCGAGGTCGATGATGGTCGGCAGCAGCGCCAGGTAGAACATCATGATCTTGGGGTTGCCGAGCGTCACCGCCATGCCGGCGAAGAACAGCTTTGCCGGAGAATCCTCGCGCGGCATCTCGCCTTCTTTCGCATCGACAGGGGCGGTCCACATCTTCCAGGCGAGGTAGGCGAGGTAGGCAACGCCGACCCATTTCACGATGACGAAGGCGAAATGGAAGGTCTGTGCCACGACGGCCAGCCCGAACACCGCCAGCGACAGCCAGATCCCCTCGCCGATCCACATGGCAAGCAGGAACGGGAACACGTCGCGAAAGCCTTTCGAGATGACGCGCGCGACGAGCGCCGCGATCGACGGACCGGGTGAACCGGCGGCAACGAAAAGAGCGGCGGCGAAGATGAGGAGCGAGGTGAGGTGCATGGCCGGGGTCTCTGTTGAAAACCTTCGATATCAGACATTAGCGCAAGTGGCTCGGCTGCGGTAGCACCGACAAAAAGGCGCTTGTCGGTCCGGTATCTCGCGGCTAGAAAGGCCGCCGCGAAACAATTTTGAGCTTCACTTTGCCTACGTAGCCACCGGTCTCGTCAACTCCCCCGACACAAGGCATGACACCGCATTCGTGGTGTCTGTTTTCATGTTCATGTGTTCTTCTGGGCGGCGGTTCGAGACCGGTTTGGCACTGCTGAACCGTTGTCGCGCGCTGCCGCCCGTGACATCTGATTTCCGATCATAGCAAGCGACCGCCACGCCGCGCCCGCATGGGCATCTCGACATCGCCGACCTGATGAACTTCCCGACGGGAAGGGCTTATCGGCATGTCTGGACTTCTACGCATCCACTGGGCGATCGTACCCAAAACCCCACCTCGACCGCTCATCAACTGCAATCGCTGCGGCACTGTAAAAGCCTATTGCAGCAGCGGAAAATTCCGCGTCAACGCCAATGGCAAGCGCATCGACGTGTGGCTGATCTATCGCTGCGTCGACTGCGACAATTCCTGGAATCTCGGCATTTTCGAGCGCTGCAACCGCCGCGACATCGACCCGACGCTGCTGCAAGCACTGGAAAGCAACGATCCGGCGCTCGCCCGGCGTTATGCTTTCAACGTCATCGCGCTGCGAAACCAAGTGGGGCGCGTCGAGGAATTCCCCGATGTCGCCGTTCACAAGCGCCGGCTCGGCGACACCAGGGAAACCGCAACTATGTTGGAACTCCAGCTTGGGCTCGAAATGCCGACATCGCTGCGGCTCGACCGGCTGCTCGCCGGCGAACTCGGCATCTCGCGATCACGGCTTCAGGCGCTGGAAGAGAAGCGAGTGCTGATCCTTGGCCGGGATGGGGCGAAGGCCCTGCGCAAGCCGGCCCGCGAGGCTATGACGATCCGCATCGATCTGACCGGCGAGGCCGATCGGCAGACCATCATCTCGGCTGCCGGTGGATGAACAAAAAGGGGCGGAGCACTGGTTTGCTCCGCCCCTCTCGGTTGTTGGAAAAATAGCGAACTTACGCCGCGCCGACCGCCTTGGCCGACTTCTCGAAGCGCTTGCGCTCGTTCGGATCGAGATAGAGCTTGCGCAGACGGATCGTCTTCGGCGTCACCTCGACCAGTTCGTCGTCCTGGATCCAGGCCAAGGCCTTCTCCAGCGTCATGCGGATCGGCGGCGTCAGCTTGACCGCTTCATCCTTGCCGGCGGCGCGGATGTTGGTCAGCTTCTTGCCCTTGAGCACGTTCACTTCGAGATCGTTGTCTCTGGAATGGATACCGATGATCATGCCCTGATAGACCTTGACGCCGGGATCGATGACCATCGGGCCGCGGTCTTCCAGGTTCCACATGGCGTAAGCCACCGCCTCGCCCTGCTCGTTGGAGATCAGCACGCCGTTGGTGCGGCCCGGCAATTCGCCCTTGTAGGGCTCATACGCATGGAACAGCCGGTTCATCACGGCGGTGCCGCGCGTGTCGGTCAACAGTTCCGACTGGTAGCCGATCAGGCCGCGCGTCGGCGCGTGGAAGACGATGCGCTGGCGGTTGCCGCCGGACGGACGCAGCTCGACCATCTCGGCTTTGCGCTCCGACATCTTCTGCACGACGATGCCGGCATGTTCCTCATCGACGTCGATGACGACTTCCTCGACCGGCTCGAGCAGGTCGCCATTTTCGCCCTTCTGCATGACGACGCGCGGACGCGACACGGCGATTTCAAAGCCTTCGCGGCGCATCGTTTCGATCAGCACGGCCAGCTGCAATTCGCCCCGGCCGGAGACGAAGAACGAATCCTTGTCCGGTGACTCCTCGATCTTCAGCGCGACATTGCCTTCGGCCTCGCGCAGCAGACGGTCGCGGATAACGCGGCTGGTCACCTTGTCGCCTTCGGTGCCGGCCAGCGGCGAATCGTTGACCAGGAACGACATGGTCACGGTCGGCGGATCGATCGGCTGCGCATGCAGCGGCTCGCTCACCGCCGGATCGCAGAACGTGTCGGCGACGGTGCCTTTCGAGAGGCCGGCAATGGCGACGATGTCGCCCGCCTGGGCTTCTTCGATCGGCTGGCGTTCGAGACCGCGGAAAGCGAGGATCTTGGAGATACGGCCGGTTTCGACCAGCGTGCCGTCATGGTGCAGCACCTTGACCGGCTGGTTGGACTTCAGCGTGCCTGACTCGATGCGGCCGGTGATGATGCGGCCTAGGAACGGATTGGCTTCCAGGATGGTGCCGATCATGCGGAACGGGCCGGGATGCACGGTCGGCGCCGGCACATGCTTGATGACCAGGTCGAACAGCGGCGCCAGGCCCTGATCCTTGGGGCCTTCCGGATTTTCCGAAACCCAGCCGTCACGGCCTGAACCGTACAGAATCGGGAAGTCGAGCTGCTCGTCGGTGGCGTCGAGCGCTGCAAACAGGTCGAACACTTCGTTGACCACCTCGACATGGCGGGCGTCCGGGCGGTCGATCTTGTTGATGACGACGATCGGCTTCAGGCCGACCTTGAGTGCCTTGCCGACGACGAATTTGGTCTGCGGCATCGGCCCTTCTGCGGCGTCAACCAGCACGATAGCTGAATCGACCATCGACAGGATGCGCTCGACCTCGCCGCCAAAATCGGCGTGGCCGGGGGTGTCGACGATATTGATGCGGGTATCCTTCCAATCGACCGAGGTCGCCTTGGCAAGGATGGTGATGCCGCGTTCCTTTTCGAGATCGTTGGAATCCATGGCGCGCTCGGCGACGCGCTGATTGTCGCGAAAGGAGCCGGATTGCCGGAGCAATTGGTCGACAAGGGTGGTTTTTCCATGGTCGACGTGCGCGATGATCGCGATATTACGGATTTTCATGTTCTGGTCTCGGAAGCGTTGCAGGCAGCAGGCCAAAAGGCGCTGCCTCTTTCGGTTGCGCGGCTCATACAGGGTTTTTCGCAGTTGCGAAAGAGGAAGCGCGACACCAAATACTCATCAAATCTTAAGCATCTGCGTGTGAGATGATTTTGTTAACCAAGGCGGGAACCTTTCGGGGCCCGGGCAGTTCGAACGTCATGACCGATAAACTCAACCGATTTTGGCCGCTCATCGCGTCTGCGGCCTTCGCCGTCCTGCTGGCGGCCAACGCCGCCCAGTCGGCCGCGTCGCTGCGCGAGGTGCGCCCCGTTGCGCAGTCCGACACGCAGACGGCCGAACAGACCTTTGCCGATGCACCCGATGGCGTCGACCCGATGGTGACCGGCCCGGTCAGCGCCGCCTTCAAGCAGCGGCAGGTCAGCGCCAACTGCGACAGTGCCGTGTGGCCGAACATTCCGATGGTCTGCTATCCGGACTAAGATGCCGCGCGCTTGGCGCGCGCGACACGCTTTTCCAACCGACCGCGCTTACGCCGACCGCACCGGGTCGAGCGTCACCTTGTAGAGCTCGTTGTCGTCGCGATCCATCAGCCGCACGGTCATCTGCTCGCTGGCGCCGTTGATATCGACCAGCCCGAAGAATTGCAGGCCAGCCGATGGCGGCAGGTTCTGGCCTTGCTCGGCGCTCGGCGCCTTGATGAACTTCAGCTCCGGGCCGAACGTCATGTCGAAATCGTTGGGACCGAACGTGCCGGCGTGGATCGGGCCTGAGACGAATTCCCAGAACGGGTTGAACTCCTGGAACTGCGCCTTGTCCGGGTTGTAGTAGTGCGCGGCCGTGTAATGCACGTCGGCGGTCAGCCAGACGGTGTTGCTGATGCCGGCATTCTTGATGAAGCGCAGCAGGTCGGCGATCTCGAGCTCGCGCCCTTTTGGCAGGCCATTGTCGCCATTGCTGACCGCTTCGGCGCCGACCTTCTTGGTACCATCGTCCCAGACGACGAGGCCGAGCGGCATGTCGGCGGCGATGATTTTCCAGGTCGCCTTCGAATTCGCCAGTTCGCGCTTCAGCCATTTCGTCTGCTGTTCGCCCAGCATGCGCGATTGCGGCGTCATCTCATCTTGCATGTCCGGACCGTTGGGCCCGCGATAGGAGCGCATGTCGAGGAAGAACACGTCGAGCAGCGGCCCGTAGGCGATCTTGCGATAGACCCGGCCGGGCTCCGAGGGTTCGTAGCGGATCGTCGTCATTTCATGGAAGGCGCGCGCCGCACGGGCCGCCAGCACGTGGATGGATTTCTCCGTGTAGCGATTGTCGGCGCTGAGGTCCTTCGAATCCGACCAGTTGTTGAGCACCTCGTGGTCGTCCCACTGGTAGAAGGTCGGGCAGATGGCGCTCAGGCCGAGCACGTTCCTGTCCATCATGTTGTATTTCCACTGGTCCCGGTACTCATCCAGCGTCTCGGCGACTTTGCGCTTGCCGTCGATCAGCACGACGTTCTTCCACTTGCCGCCGCCGGGCAGGTCGACCTCGTCCTTCATCGCGCCGTCGGCATAGATGGTGTCGCCCGAATGCAGGAAGAAGTCGGGCGTGTGCTTGCCGATCGTGGCGTAGGTCTTCATGCCGGTCTCGTCGATGCCCCAGCCCTGGCCGGCTGTGTCGCCCGACCAGGCAAAGCGGATGTCGCGCTTCGAAGCCGGCGCCGTCCTGAAGCGGCCGGTGATCGGCTCGGAAACGGCGTTGATGTCGGCAAGATCGGCAGCTGTCATGCGGTAGAAGATATCCTGATCGGAAGCGAGGTCGGTGAGCAGCCGCTTGACCGTGTAGTCGCTGGCCGGCGAGGTATCGAGCGGTGCCAGGCGTGTCGCATTGGCGAAATTCTCAGTCGACGACACCTCGAACATGACGCGCGACGGGCGGTCGGTGCGCGTCCACACCATGCCGCTGGTTGCGTCGACATCGCCTGACTGGACGCCATGGGTGAAGGCCGGCCGCTGACTGGCGCGCGAATAATAAGGCAGCGCCAGGCTCGAGACGCCAACCAGGCCGGCGGCGCTGGCGGAGGTGACGAAGGCGCGGCGGGTCATCGAGAGCTTGTTCACGGCTGTCTCCTGGATGGCTTGAACGGTGCCACCAAGGTCCAGCGTCAATGTTTCAGGCGCATCTCGGGATGATGAAGTTTTTCTGACAACGCACCGGCAAGGCCGGCCCCGGCTAGGCGGCCTGGGGCTCGGGATCGAAGGCGGGACGGCTGGTATTGATCAGCAGCGAGATACACGCCGCGGCAATCGCCGTCATGCCGGCAATCAGGAAGGCCAGTTCGTAATTGCCCTGCAACTCGCGCATGGTGCCACCAAAGGCGGCGGCGGTGGCCGCACCGATCTGGTGGCCGGCGACGATCCAGCCGAACACGATCGGCCCGCTGCGATCGCCGAACGCCTCATTGGCAAGCCTCAGCGTCGGCGGCACGGTGGCGATCCAGTCGAGGCCGTAGAGCACGGCGAAGATGATCAGGCTGGTCGCCGAGAAGCCGGAATAGGGCAGATAGATCAGCGACAGGCCACGGATGCCGTAATAGACGCCGAGCAGCTTGCGCGGGTCGTAGCGGTCGGTAAGCCAGCCCGACAATGTCGTGCCGATCAGGTCGAAGATGCCCATCATCGACAGCAGGCCGGCAGCCTGAACCTCGCCAATGCCCATGTCGCCGCAAAATGCGATCAGATGGGTGCCGACCAGGCCGTTGGTGGTGAAGCCGCAGACGAAGAAGGTGGCGAACAGATACCAGAACACCCTTGTGCCGGCGGCGCGGCGCAGCGTGTTGAGCGTGTGCGCGAGGAAATTGCCTTGCGACGCTGGCGATGTCGGCGGCACGTCGTCGGCCTCGGCGCCGTAGCGCACCATGCCGATCGAAGCCGGCCGCTCCGGCACCAGCAGCCAGACCAGCGGTATCAGGGCAGCGGTGGCGATTGCGACCGCAATGACGACCGGCTGCCAGCCGCCCGACTGCGCCAACGCGGCGATCAGCGGCAGGAACACCAGCATGCCGGAGGCGCTGGAGGCCGACATCAATCCCATGACGAGACCGCGATTGGTCTTGAACCAGCGATTGACGATGGTGGCGCCAAGCACGCTGGCGACAGCGCCGGAACCAATGCCCGAGAACACGCCCCAGGTGACGAACAGGTGCCAGGGCTTGGTCATCAGCAGGCTGAGCGCGGTAGAGCCCGACATTACCACCAACGAGGCCAGCAGCGTGCGGCGCAGTCCGATGCGCTCCATCAAGGCTGCGGCAAATGGCCCCGTCAGACCGTAGAGCAGGATGCCGACACCGGCGGCCAGCGAGATGACGTCGCGCCGCCAGCCGAAACTGTTCTCCAGCGGCAGCATCATGACGGCGGGCGCCGAGCGCAAGCCGGCCGCGACCAGCAGGCAGAGGAAGATCACGCCAACCACGACGAAGGCGTAGCGCTGGCCAAATGGGCGGGATTGAGCTATCATGTTACTGACCGGTACGTTGCAGGGTGGAGTATGTATACGTACCGATCGGTAACATTGTCAATCGAGTCACGCGATGCCAACGGACAAAAATATTGAACTGACCATCAGCGACGGTCATGAGTCGGCGCCGCCGAAAGCCGCCAAGAAGATCCTCGATGTGGCGTATGACTTGTTCTACCGGCGCGGCATCAGGGCGATCGGCGTCGACGAGATCGTCAAACGCGCCGGCGTCACCAAGCCCAGCCTCTATCGCAGCTTTCCGTCCAAGGATGAGCTGGCCGCTTCCTATCTCAGGCAATACGACCTCGAATACTGGGAGCGTTTCGACGAGGCGGTCGCCGCTCATCCCGGCGACCCGCGCGCCCAGATCAAGGCGTTCCTGACCCGCATCGGCAAGCGCACGCAAGTGGCGGACTATCGCGGCTGCGGCATGACCAATGCGGCCGTCGAATATCCCGACCACAGCCATCCGGCCCGCGTGGTCAGCGAGGCCAACAAGCAGGAACTGCGCCGCCGGCTGCGCGCCATGGCGGTTGCGATGGGCGCGCAAGACCCTGACACGCTGGGCGACGGCCTGCTGCTGCTGATCGAGGGCGCCTATATCAGCGGCCAGTTGTTCGGGCTCGGCGGCCCGGCGCAGGCGGTCGCACGCAACGCCGATCTGCTGATTGAAGCCAGCTTGAAGAAATAGCATTTGGCGCTACGCTGCGATGGCCTCCAACGGAGATGCCCGCGATGCGCAGCCTGCTGATTCCGCTCACCCTCGCCGTTCTCTGCCAGGCAGCCCATGCCGGCGACATATCAAGCGCCTATACCGATCTCGACTCGAAGAAGGACTGCGTGACCTACGCGCAGGCCGGAGAAAGCGACGGCGACTGGGCCGATCTCGCCTGCTCCGGCTATCGCGGCTATCCCGTGCTGATCGCCTATGACGACGACCGTGAGTCGCTGTTCTACGGGTTTCCGCCCGGCGACGACATGATGTCAGCGTGGGAGAGTTTTTCCGCCTTCAACTCATCCGGTGGCAAGATCGAATGGCGCATCGAAACGACCGGCGACAAGGCCGTGCCCTTCGCGGTCATCCACCGCCGCACGGTCAGCAATCCCGAGGATGAGAAAAAATCGACGGATGTGCTGCTCGTTGCCAAGGTCGCACAGATGGATGCCCGCGATGGCTGCACCGTTGGCCTGGTGCTGGCCACCGGCAACCCAAAGGCCAACGATCAGGCACGCAAGCTCGCCGACGAGAAGGCGCGCACCTTCGCCTGCGGCAAGGACCGGCACACCGTCATCGGCAATGTGCCGCCCTTTGGGCGGGTCGATAACTGAGCGCTACTTAGCCGCCTTTGCCCGCTCGATCGCGTCGACGATCATCTTCTTGGCATATTTGGAATCGTGCCAGCCTTCGATCTTGACCCATTTGCCGGGCTCGAGATCCTTGTAGTGCTCGAAGAAGTGCTGCACCTGCTGGCGGGTGATGTCGGGCAGTTGGGTGTATTCGGTGACGTTTTCGTAGCGCAGCGTCAGCTTCGGTGACGGCACGGCGATCACCTTCTCGTCCTGGCCGGCATTGTCTTCCATCACAAGCACGCCGATCGGCCTGACATTGATGACGCAGCCGGGCACCAGCGCGCGCGTATTGCAGACCAGCACGTCGATCGGATCGCCGTCACCCGACAGCGTGTGCGGCACGAAGCCGTAATTGCCGGGGTAGCGCATCGAGGTGTGCAGGAAGCGGTCGACGAACAGCGTGCCGGCTTCCTTGTCCATCTCGTACTTGATCGGCTCGCCGCCGATCGGCACCTCGATGATGACGTTGATGTCCTCAGGCGGATTCTTTCCGATGGCTATGGCTTCGATGCGCATGGCTTTGTCCCTCTTTTGATGAGAGATCGATAGCGGGCGCTGCCGCGCGGCGCAATGCGGCGAATGGTGCTGGTGCGATCGGAAGACGCGGGGGGCCGAAAGGCCGGTCTGTCATTCCCAGACGAAAGCGACCTTCTTCAGCGCCTTCTGCTCGAAGACCTCGACGCCCTCGGCGACATCGCGGCCGCCGGCGCCGGCATAGAAGGCAAGCGCGTTCTGGTTGTCTTCCAGCGCCCACACCACCATGCCTTTTAGCCCGTGATCGGCCAGACGCGCCCTGGCTGCCGCGAACAGGCGGCTGCCAAGCCCGATGCCCTGATATTCCGGGCGCAGGTACAATTCGTAGATTTCGCCCTGCTGGCGCAGTTCACGGGCGCGGTTCTTGCCGATCGTCGCATAGCCGGCGATCTTGCCGCCTATCTCGACCACCAGAACCGTGGCGGCGCGGCGAATCGCGTTCGCCCACCAGTCGGCGCCACGACGGTTGATCATCGATGTCAGGGTACGGTGCGGAATGATGCCGGAATAGGCGCCGCGCCATGCCTCCAGATGCACCTCGGCGATGGCACTGGCATCGCGCGGGTCGGCTTTCCGGATGTCGATCGTCAGCGTATTCATGATTTGTTAACCATAAACCCGCATCGCCCGATTGCAAGAGTCCGGACGCCCCGCCGACCGCTTTCTCACAGGCGATCATCGCCTCGGTGAGAGGCCTTCGACGCCTCTGTGGAAAGGCCTCAAATCTCTACGAGATGATCGTCCAGCTCGTTGCTGTCGCCCGCCGTGACCGGGAAATGCTCGGCCAGCACCGCGCCCACCTGCTCGATCGCCTTGACGAAGCCGTCTGCAAGCCGGTCGTCGCCGGCATGCGCGGTCAGATCGCGCACGACGCCATCCCAGACATGCTGGCCGACCTTGGCGTCGATGCCCGAGTCGGCGACCACTTCGGCATAGCGCTCAGTGATCGAGACGAAGACCAGCACACCGGTGCGCGCCATGGTGCGGTGGACATTGCGGGCAAGGAACTGCTTGATCGCATTGGCGTGCGCCGCCTGATAGCGCAGCCGCCTCGGCACCAGATGGATGCGCAGGCCAGGCAGCACCCACAACAAGGCCAGCACGCAGGCCAGCGCCAGCAGCTGGGCGAGGATGAAATGCGGCAGCCGGATCGACAGCCACCATGCCTCCAGCCCATAGCCGACCGCCAGACTGACGATCAGCATGCCTACGGTCGCCATGAAGGCGGCCGGGAAGAAATAGCCGTCGCTGGCATGCGCCACGACGCAATAGATCTCGCCGTCGGTTTTCGATTCGGCAGCGCGGATCGCCGTGGCGATGCGCTCATGATCCTGCGGACTGATTGGTCGTGTTGCCATGATCTTGTCTCACCAGCCTCCTGAAGAACCGCCACCACCCGACGAGCCGCCGCCGCCGGAAAACCCGCCACCGCTGCTTGACCCCGAAGACCAACTGCCGCCGGAACTCCCCGACGACCAGCCGCTGCCCGATGACGAACCCGTTACCCAGGCGCCGCCCGGCCCGTGGCCGTAACGAAACGTCATGCCCAGCCATTTGTACACGCCCGGCGCCAGCTTTGTGCCGAACATCGGCGGCAGGAACGCAATCGCCAGGCCGCCGAACAACATCGTCCCCCACACGATCAGGAACACCGCGACGACGGGGGCGATGGAGGTACTGTCATCGTCGGGATTGCGCTTGCCCCGCGCTTCCAGTTCTTCCGGATTGCCTTCCAGCACCATGACCATGTCGTCGACGGCCTTGCTGATGCCGCCGGAGAAATCGCCGGCGCGGAAGGCCGGCACCATGTCGTTTTCGATGATCAGCTTGGTGTGCAGGTCGGTCAGCGTGCCTTCCAGACCGTAGCCGACCTCAATGCGCATCTTGCGGTCGTTCTTGGCCACCAGCAGCAGAACGCCGTTGTTTTCGCCGACCTGGCCGAGTTTCCAGAAGCGGAACAGCCGGTTGGCGTAAGGTTCGATCTCCTCGCCGTCGAGGCTGGGGATCGTCGCGACGACGATCTGGTCGGAACCCTTTGTCTCGAAATCGGCAAGCTTCTGCGTCAGCGCCGCCTTGGTCGCGTCGTCGATGATGCCGGCATTGTCGACGACACGGCCGGTCAGCGCCGGCAGGTCGGCGGCCCAGGCCATGAAACAGGAGAACAGCACGGCCACAGCCGTCAGAACAACCGAAGCGAAGCGGCCGGGCCTCGACAGGCTGGTGCTGCGTGTCGTCATGCCGTCACCAGCTTCCCGACGAGCCGCCGCCGCCGGACGAACCGCCGCCGCCGGAAAAGCCGCCGCCACCACCACCCGAAGACCAGCCGCCGCCGGAGCTTCCCGACGACCAGCCGCCGCTGGAGGATCGCCGGCTTGGCTCGAAGGTCATGCCGAGCCAGCGATATCGGCCAGGACCAAGCTTCTGGCCGAAGATCGGCGGCAGGACGGAAACCGCGATGCTGCCGAAGAAGATGATTGCCCAGATGCTGATGAAGACGGCGAAGAACAGGTCGTCGGAATTGAAAGGGGCCTGCTGGTTGCGCTCGCCGCGCGCCTCCAGCTCCTCCGGATTGCCTTCCAGCACCATGATCATGTCGTCGACGGCCTTTTCTATGCCGCCGGAGAAATCGCCGGCGCGGAATGCCGGCACCATGTCGTTTTCGATGATCAGCTTGGTGTGCAGGTCGGTCAGCGTGCCTTCCAGCCCATAACCGACCTCGATGCGCATCTTGCGGTCGTTCGGCGCGACCAGCAGCAGGACGCCATTGTTTTCCTTCGCCTGGCCGAGCTTCCAGAAGCGGAACAGCCGGTTCGCGTAGGGCTCGATCTCTTCGCCGGCGAGGCTGGGGATCGTCGCGACGACGATCTGGTCGGAACCTTTTGTCTCGAAATCGGCGAGCTTCTGCGTCAGCGCCGCCTTGGTCGCGGCATCGATGATGCCGGCATTGTCGACGACACGGCCGGTCAGCGCCGGCAGATCGGCGGCGAGGGCCGAGAACGGCAGCACAAGGATGAGGAGCACGACGGCGACAAGACGAATGACGCGTCGCCCCTCATCGGCCTGAAAGATCACGACGTTTGGCTCCGACGATCACCCGCCCTGCTTGGTGCCGAAATCGACCTTCGGCGGCTGCATCTTGTCTTCATCGACGGTGAAATTGGCGAAGGGCTCGTTGCTGCGGAACCAGAATGTCGCCCACAGCACCGACGGGAACGTCTTCAGCGTCAGATTGTAGTCCCGCACCGCCTGGATATAGTCGCGCCGTGCCACCGCGATGCGGTTCTCGGTGCCTTCGAGCTGCGCCTGCAGTGCCAGGAAATTCTGATTGGCCTTGAGGTCTGGATAGGCCTCCGACACCGCGATCAGCCGCGACAGCGCGCTGGTCAACCCTGCCTGGGCATCCTGGAACTTCTTGAGGGCTTCGGGATCCTTCAGCGTTTCCGGCGTCACTGTGATCTGCGTTGCCTTGGCGCGGGCTTCGACCACCGCGTCGAGCGTGTCCTTTTCGTGCGAGGCATAGCCCTTGACCGTCTCGACCAGGTTGGGGATGAGGTCGGCGCGGCGCTGATACTGGTTCAGCACCTCGCTCCATGCCGCCTTGGCGTTTTCCTCCGCCGTCGGAATGGTGTTGTAGCCGCAGCCGGCCAGCAGCGGCAGCACGATCGCCATCATCAGGAAGGCGGGCAGCGTGCGGAACATGGACGGTGAGGCAAGGCGCTGGGCAAACATGATGGGGTCCCTCGGTAGAAGTTGCATGCGAAGCATTACCACAATCGGCGCGCAAGAAAACCGCCCGACCGGCAGCCGTTTGGCTGGCACGCTGGATGCCATTGCAAGGCCCTGTGATTGGCTGTGCGAACGCGATAAGGTTCGATCGAAACGGGACATCATCATGGCGGAACGCCAGGACAGCGACAAGGAATCGCGCCGTATCCTCGAGCGCGTTGCGCGCGAGACGGATCCGGCCGGCAACTCGTTTGTGGCGCGGGCCACGAAAGGCCTGCACGATCACGTCACCGCGGCCGATGCCGATCGTGCCGATCCGATCGAAGTCTGGGGCACCCGCATTGGCCGGACACTCGGCCTGCTGCTGGCGCTGGGCCTGATGGTCTGGCTCGTGCTTTACGTCATCCGGGGCAGTTAGGAATCAAGCAACAATGAGCGCCGAACAAACCGACGCGCCGCGTGCGGTCATCGTCATTTCCAGCCATGTCGCGCGCGGCTCGGTCGGCAACCGTGCCGCTGTGTTCGCACTGGAGACGCTGGGTTTCCCGGTCTGGGCGGTGCCGACGGTCATCCTGCCCTGGCATCCCGGCCATGGGCGCGCAACGCGCATCGTGCCGCCGCTCGACCAGTTCAAGGCGCTGCTGGCCGATCTCGAGCGCGCGCCATGGCTGGGTGAGGTCGGCGCTGTGCTGTCCGGCTATCTCGGTGAGGCCGGCCAGGCCGAGGCCGTCGCCTCGCTGGTCGCCGCGGTCAAGGCAAGGACGCCTGACGCCGTCTATATCTGCGATCCGGTGATGGGCGATTCGGGCGGCCTCTATGTTCCCGAGCCAACCGCCATCGCCATGCGCGACCGGCTGATGCCGATCGCCGACATTGCCACCCCCAATCGCTACGAGCTGGAATGGATGGCCGGCGCTCCCTTGCCCGACCTGAAATCGGTGATCGCGGCGTCGCTGCATGCCGGGCCATCGACCATGCTGGTCACCTCGGCGCCGTCGATGATGACCGGTGGCACCGGCAACCTGCTGCTCGACGGCAGCCAGGCGCTGCTTGCCGAGCACCGCCTGATCGACAAGCCGCCGAATGGTTTGGGCGACCTGACGGCAGCCGTCTACCTGGCACGCATCCTGTCAGGCCAACCGGCGATCAAGGCGCTGCAATCGACGACCGCGGCGGTCTACGAAATCCTGGCGCGCACGGCCAAGCGCGGCGGCGACGAACTGCAGCTCGAAACCGATGCCCCGAGCCTGTCGCACCCGATGGCGATGGTCCAGCTGCGCCACCTCACGCATCCGGGGCGGGACCGCCGGGCGTGACACCGGCCGAGATCGTGCTTGTCGGCGTCGACGGCTGCAAGGGCGGGTGGATTGCCGTGCGGCGCGCTTCTGGTTCGGCACCCTCCGTTGCTGTCTTTGCCGGCTTCGCCGCCCTGCTTGCGGCACTCCCCGATGACGCAGTTGTTGCCGTCGACATGCCGATCGGCCTGCCCGAGTTTTCGAGCAAAGGCGGGCGCGGCCCGGAAGCGCTGGTGCGGCCGTTGCTTGGGGCACGCCAATCCAGCGTCTTCTCGATCCCGTCCCGCGCCGCGCTCTATGCCGACACCAACGACTTCACCACCATCGAAGCCTGGTATGCGGCGCACATCAGGGCAAGCGAGGTGGCCAAAACCACATCCGACCCGCCGCGCGGCGTTTCGATCCAGGCGTTCGGCATTTTTGCCAAGATCCGCGAGATCGACGCACTGCTGATCGCGCGACCCGATCTGCGCGGCCGCGTGTTCGAATCGCATCCGGAACTCGCTTTCTGCCGGCTGAACGGCGACCAGGCCATGCAATTGCCGAAGAAAATCAAAGGCAGCATCAACCCGGCCGGAATGGCGGAACGCAAGGCGCTACTCTGCCGGCATGGCTACGACATGCGCTTTCTCGACCAGCCGCCGCCGCGCGGTGCCGCCGCCGATGACTTCCTTGACGCAGCAGCAATGATGCTGATCGCCGGTCGCATCGCCAGCGGTGAGGCACGGCCGTTTCCCGACCCGCCGGCCCGCGACAGGTTTGGCATTCCCGTTGCCATTTGGGCGTAAGAATATTGGCCAAGGCTGCGCCTGATGCATGGCATTTATAGCCAGCCCCCATAATTCTGCATTGCTCGCAACGGGCTTTTACCGTTAGAGCCTCTTTTGACCGCAACGAGCTGCCGCCTCCAACCCGGAAAGGCTCCAGACGCCGCCCATGTCCCATCTCCCCGACCATCTTCTCGCCGGCTACCGCAATTTCATGAATGGCCGCTATCTCACCGAGAGCGGACGCTATCGCGAGCTTGCCCGCGAAGGCCAGGCGCCCGAAACAATGATCGTCGCCTGTTGCGACTCCCGCGCGGCCCCCGAAGCGATCTTCGACGCCGGGCCTGGCGAACTCTTCGTGCTGCGCAATGTCGGCAATCTGGTGCCGCCCTACGCACCGGACGGCGAATTCCATTCGACCTCGGCGGCGCTTGAATTCGCCGTGCAGAGCCTCAAGGTCAAGAGTATCGTCGTCATGGGCCATGGCCGCTGCGGCGGCATCCGCGCCGCGCTCGACACCAATTCCGCACCGCTGTCGCCCGGCGACTTCATCGGCAAGTGGATGAGCCTGATCGCACCTGCCGCCGAAACCGTGTCCTCCAGCACCTTCATGACCGCGACGGAGCGCCAGACCGCGCTGGAGCGCATCTCGATCCGTTATTCCATCGCCAATCTGAGGACCTTTCCCTGCGTCTCGATTCTCGAAGGCAAGGGGCGGCTGTCGCTGCACGGCGCCTGGTTCGACATTTCGACCGGTGAACTCTGGACGATGAACAAGGAGACCGGCGATTTCGAACGGCCAGAGCTGGGATGAACATAGCGGCGCGCAAGGTGGTGAACATCCGGTCGATCGTTTTCACGGCGGCCGCGCTGCTGGTCGCGATCATTGCCGCCCGCGCCGATGATCGCGCCATCATCAGCCGCTGGTATTCGGCTCTGCTGGTCGCCGACCGCACCGAACTGTCCGACCTGCTCTCCGATGATGTCCGCATTAAGCTGGACGACCTCGGCATTGTGCAAAGCAAGCAGGAATTCATCGCTTCGATCGACGAATGGAAAGGTGCTGTTGCGGGTGCTGCGATCCGGCACCGGATCGAGAAGAGCGAAAGCGGCGTCACCACGGTGGTCGCTTGTTACGATTTCCCCAACAACGACATGCTGATGCAGGAAACCTTCGCGGTGTCCGACAATCGCATCACCGCCAGTTCGCAAGCCGCGATCGCCGAGAACTGCGACGGCTTCTGAGGCGGATATCGGCCAACTGCGATATTGCGGGTCCGCCGGCCGCGCCCTACATCGGTAGCGACCCACCCTGCCTTCTCCAGCGAAAGACTGTCCATGCCTTCCACAAAAGCTGTCGACCTCGCCGCCCATCCGCTGACCACGTGGCAAGGGCCGCTGGGCCTGCCGGATTTCACCCGCATTGGCGACGGCGACTTCTCCCCGGTCTTCGACACGGCGCTGAAGGCGCATGAGGCCGAGATCGAGGCGATCGCCGGCAACAAGGATGCCCCGACCATCGAGAACACGCTTGCCGCGCTGGAACTCGGCGGCGAAGCACTCGATCGCGTCTCGTCGATCTTCTGGTGCCGCGCCGGCGCCTACACCAATGACACGATCCAGGCGCTGGAGCGCGACATCTCGCCGAAAATGTCCAGGCATTTCTCGGCGATTTCGATGAATGAGAGGCTGTTTGCCCGCATCGACGATCTCTACCAGCGCCGTGAGAGCCTGAAGCTCGACGCCGAGACGCTGCGGGTCCTGGAAAAGACCTGGAAGGGCTTTGTCCGATCCGGCGCCAAACTCGACGCCGACGGTAAGAAGCGGCTGGCCAAGATCAGCGAGGAATTGTCTTCGCTCGGCACCAGCTTCGGCCAGAATGTGCTGGCCGACGAGAGCGACTGGGCGCTGTTCCTCGACGATGCCGATCTTGTCGGTCTGCCGGATTTCCTGAAAAGCTCGATGGCCGAAGCCGCCGAGATGCGCGGCCAGAAGGGTCGCTATGCCGTCACCCTATCGCGCTCGATCTATGAGCCGTTCTCGACCTTCTCTGAACGCCGCGACCTGCGCGAGATCGCCTTCCGCGCCTTCACCATGCGCGGCCAGAATGGCGGCACCACCGACAACACGTCCGTGGTGCGCGACATGCTGCGCCTGCGCGCCGAAAAGGCAAAGCTGCTCGGCTACGCCTCCTTCGCCGCGCTGAAGCTCGACGACACCATGGCCAAGACACCAAAGGCGGTGCACGCGCTGCTTGATCCGGTGTGGGAGAAAGCGCTGGAGAAGGCGGCCGCCGACCAGACCGACCTGCAGCGCCTGGCCACCGCAGCCGGCAGCAACGAAAAATTCGCCGCCTGGGACTGGCGCTTCTACCAGGAGAAACTGCGCGCGGAAAAATTCGCCTTCGACGAGGCTGAACTGAAACCCTATTTGCAGCTCGACCGGATCATCGACGCCTGCTTCGACGTGGCGACACGGCTGTTCGGCGTCACCTTCGAGGAGAAAAAAGGCATCGCGGCCTGGCACCCCGACGCGCGTGTGTTCGTGGTGAAGAATGCCGACGGCAGCGAGCGCGGCCTGTTCCTCGCCGACTATTTCGCGCGGCCATCAAAGCGCTCCGGTGCCTGGATGAGCGCGCTGCAGTCCGGCTATAGGCTCGGCCACGGCTCGAAACCGGTGATCTACAACATCATGAACTTCGCCAAGCCGCCGGTTGGCGAGCCGGCTCTGCTCTCGGTCGACGAGGCGAAGACGCTGTTCCACGAGTTCGGCCATGCTTTGCACGGCATGCTGACCGACGTCACCTGGCCGTCGGTCGCGGGCACCTCGGTCAGCCGCGATTTCGTCGAACTGCCCTCGCAGCTCTACGAGCATTGGCTGACGGTGCCGGCGGTGCTGGAAAAGCACGCTTTGCACGTGAAGACCGGCAAGCCGATGCCGAAGGCGCTGCTCGACAAGATGCTGGCGGCGCGCACGTTCGGCGCCGGCTTCGCCACGGTCGAATTCACCGCCTCGGCGCTGATCGACATGGCCTATCACGCCCGACCGGATGCACCGGAAGCGCCGCTTCGTTTCGAAGCCGAAACGCTTGCGACGCTGCACATGCCTGACACCATCGCCATGCGCCACCGCACCCCGCATTTCGGCCATGTCTTTTCCGGCGACGGCTATTCGGCCGGCTATTACTCGTACATGTGGTCGGAAGTGCTCGACGCCGATGCCTTCGCCGCCTTTGAGGAGACCGGCGACCCCTTCAACCCGGCGCTCGCCGAGCGGTTGCGCAAGAACATCTACGCCGCCGGCGGCTCGAAGGACCCGGAAGAGCTCTACACGGCTTTCCGTGGCAAGATGCCTTCGCCCGAAGCGATGATGGCCAAGCGCGGGCTGGTATAGCGCTGCACACTCTCCCCCCTCGAGGGGGAGATGGCCGCGAAGCGGCCAGAGGGGGTCGGTCCGACCGGACTCGGCCTCCTGCGACAGAAGAAAGTTGGCACTCCACGAGAGACGACCCCCTCTGTCGCCTTCGGCGACATCTCCCCCTCAAGGGGGGAGAATGCCAGCGTCACTCTTCCAAGGATCAGCCACCCGCGGCCAGATCGGCCGCGTAAGCTTGGTGTAGTTGGTCACCGCCGGATTGCTTGGATACGAACTCGGCGCCGAGACATAGATGATCTCGGCGGCGATCGGCTCGAAGCCGGCGTAGAAATGATTGGTCGACTTGATCAGCAGCATGTCCTTGGCCAGTGGGTCAACGCCGATATTGGAAAAGATATCCGGCTCGAAGGTCTGCGTGCGATTGGTGTTGAGGATGATGTCGACCTCGGTGCCTTCGAGGCGGACCAGCGCCGTCGGCCCCAGCGTCACGCGGCTTGGCCCGAAACTTTGCCAACCCTCCGCAACCGCCTTCAGCACGCGCACGCGCGCGTCGATCGGCTCGCCGGCCTGCGGCCCGGCCTTGCCGCCGAAGCGCAGGTCGATGACCGCGCCCTCGCCCGCCGCCAGGCAGAAGGTGACCGCGATCGGATCCCAGATCGTCGCCACACCGAATTTGTCCAGGCCACGCGCCAGCATCTGGCGCAGCACGAAGGTGCCGTCGCCCGGCACACCGCCGCCGGGATTGTCCCAGATATCGGCGATGACCACCGGCTTGCCCGGATTCTTGGCGCGCACGGCCAGCGCCCGGTCGATGCCGTCGGTGGCGCTCAGCATGGTCATCGCCGTCTTTTCGCGCAGCGCGTAAAGCTCCCGCCCCAGCCGTTCCGCCAGCGCGTCGCCCTTGGCCTTGTCATTGTCGGTGACGACCAGGATGCGCGTGCCCATCTCGGGCACGTCGGCCGCCATGAAGCCGTGGATGACCGAGACCGACAGCACGCCGTCCTTGCCATGCAGCGCCTTGATGCGGTCGACGAAGGAGCGCATCGGCTCGCGGCTGGTCGGCAGCACCTGGATCATGCGGCAATCGAAGGTCGAGATGACCGGCTTGATCTCACCGCGCGCCGCGGCAAGACCAAGCTCGACGACATGTTCGCCACGCTCGTAGAAATCAGTGTGCGGAAATTCGAGGAAGTAGGCGAGGATATCGGAGGCAGCGACTCGCTTCGGCGTCAGATGACTGTGCGGATCGAGCTCCACCGCGATCACCACCTCCGGCCCGACCATCGCGCGGACGCGTTCGAGCAGATCGCCTTCACAGTCGTCATAGCCTTGCGCCACCATGGCGCCATGCAGGCCGAGGATGACGGCGTCGACCGGCAGCGCTGCCTTGAGCTGACCGAGAATCTCGTCGCGCAGCGCCTCATAGGTCTGCCGTTGCACCAGACCGCCGGGCTCGGCCCAGGTGGCGGTGCCTTCGATGACATCAAGGCCTTCGGCGACCGCCCGCCGGCGCAGGGCAACCATCGGCGACGAGCACAAAGTCGGTGTTTCCGGATGTTTGCCGGGCCCAGCATAGAAGGCCATCTCGAACGAGGCCCTATCGGTCGGCACCGGCGAGAAGGTGTTGGTTTCCGTCGCCAGCGAGGCGGTGAAGATGCGCATGAAAGCTCCGTGGATGGTGGCGGCTATTTGACCGCCCCGAGCGCCAGGCCCCTGACGAGGTAGCGCTGCAGCCAGATGAACAGGATGGCCACCGGCAAGGTCGCCAGCAGCGTGGCCGCCATGACGTGGTGCCATTCGATGGTATAGCGGCCAGCGACCAGCGAAAACACCTGGATCGGCAGCGTGTAGCTTTCCTGGCTGCGCAGCATGGTGAGCGCGACGACGAATTCGTTCCAGGCATTGATGAAGGTGAAGATCGCGGTGACCGCGATCGCCGGCAGGCAGAGCGGCAGGAACACCTTGCGCAAGGTCAGCCAGCGGCCGGCGCCTTCCATCCAGGCCGCCTCCTCGAGATCGCGCGGGATAGTGTCGAAATAGCTCTGCAGCATCCACACCGTGAAGGCGACGTTGAAGGCCATGTAGATGAAGCCAAGCGCCGTCGTGCTCTCGACCAGGCCCCAGGCGGCCATCAGCCGGAACAGGCCGAGCACCAGCACGATCGGCGAGATCATCTGCGAAATCAGCAGGAACTGGCGCAAGGCGCCGTAGCCGGCAAAGCGGAAGCGCGACATGGCATAGGCCGCCGGAACCGAGATCAGGATGGCGCCGACGGTGGCGATCACAGACACGTAGAGCGAATTGAGCAGCGCCTGGCCAAAGCCGGTCGCCACCCACATGTCGGAGAAGTTGGCCCAGCGGAATTCGCTCGGCCACCAGGTCGGCGACAGCACTTCCTGTCTCGGCTTGACCGCGGTCAGGAACATCACCGCGAACGGAAAGAGCGTCACCACGATCAGTGGCGCCAGCAGCAGCCAGGCAATGACGGTGCGTTTGAGTTTACTTGTCATGCGCGCTGCTCCCGCATCGCCAGCCGCACATAGATCATGGTGAAGATGAGCAATATGGCGAACATCACCAGCGACACCGCCGATGCTTCGCCCAGCTTGCCGATGCGGAAGGCGAGCTTGTAGAGGTGGGTGACCAGGATGTCGGTCGAATTGGCCGGCCCGCCCTGCGTCATCACCCAGATGATCGGGAAGGAATTGAACACGTAGATGGTGTTGAGCACGATGGCGATGTTGATGAACGGCTTCAGCAGTGGAAAGGTGATTTCGCGGAACTGCTGCAGCGGTGTCGCTCCTTCGAGCGCCGCCGCCTCGTAGAGGTCATCCGGGATCGACGACAGCCCGCCGAGGAAGATCGTTGTCGTGAACGGCACCGTCACCAGGATGCCGATCAGCACCTGCATGGGAAAGGCGGTTTCGGCGCTCGCCAGCCACTGGATGTTGTGGTCGATGATGCCGAGGCCGATCAGCGCCGAATTCAGCATGCCGCTTTCACCACTCAGCGCCCAGCGCCAGACCACCGCGGTCATGGTCAGCGACACCGCCCAGGGCAACATGATGATGACGCGGGCAATACCGCGGCCATAGAAGTCGGTGTTGAGGATCATCGCCACCGGGATCGACAAAAGCAGCGCGCCGCCGACGACCATCACCGTCCACTGGCCGGTGCGCCAGAGCGCGGCCATGAAATCGGGATCGGCAGCGAGTGCCCCGAAATTGGCAAAGTCGTTGAAGTCGCGAAGCTGGCCGAAGCGGCTGACATCGTGCGTCGAGATCTGGATCAGATCCCAGACCGGCCAGAAGATGACGATCGCCGCCAGGAACAGGCTGGGTAAGGTCAGAAGATAGGGCAAGAAACGGTTTTGCATCGGCTGGCCTGCGCCTAGAGCAATTCCAGGAAAAGTGTGGCGCGGTTTTCCGTTCGGAATTGCGTTAAAATAAAGAGTTGGATCGGTTCGCCGTTTCACCAAACGGTGAACCGATCCACGCGCGTGGATCAGAAGTTTCTATGCGAATTTCGGATCCACCGCACCAGGCGGGAAACCAAGGGGTGGCGCGCCCCGCCTGAGTCTGGGGCGCGCCACGGGCGCAGGGAGATACGCCCTATTTCTTCAGCACCGCGTTGGCCTTGGCGGCTGCGTCTTTCAAGCCTGCCTCGGGATCGCCGCCGAGATAGATTTTCTGCATGGCGTCGGAGGTGATCTGGGCGACCTCCTCCCAGCCGGGGATGACCGGCGCGAAGCGGGCGTCGGGCAGCAGCGCGGTGAACGCCGCCAGATCAGCATTGTTCACATAGTAGTCCATCTTGGCCTCTTCCTTGTTCACCGGCAGGAAACCTTCGCCCTGCGTGAACTTGGCGCGCTGTTCGGTGGTGAACAGGAAATCGAGCAGCTTCCACGCCTCGTCCTTGTTCTTGGAGTTCTTGAACATGATGATGGAATCGGTCACGCCGTAGGTACCGCGCGCGCCGGTCGGCCCGGCGGGAATGGCCGCCACGCCGTATTTCAGGTTCGGCGCCTCGTCCTTGATCTGGTTGGACAGGAACGGTGCGGTGATCATCATGCCAACCTTGCCCTGCTTGAACAGGTTCTGCACATCCTCGCGGTTGTTGGACGTGACGCCCGGCTCGGTGAGGCCTTCGTCGATCATCGACTTGTAGAGCTTGGCCGCTTCAAGCGCGCCGGGCGTGCCGAGGCCGGAGGTGCCGTCCTTGTTGAGGATCTCGGTGCCCTGGGACCACATCGCATAGTAGTAGTACACGTCGGTCTCGATCTCCTTGCCCTGCAGGCCGAAACCAAAGGTGCCGGAGCCCAGCGCCTTGATCTTGCGCGCATCGTCCTGCAGCTCGGTCCAGGTTGCCGGCGGCTTGGCGATGCCGGCTTTCTCGAACAGCTCCTTGTTGTAGTACATGGCGCGCGCCGAGGCCGCGATCGGCAGGCCGTAGGTCTTGCCCTCCATGATCGAGGGCGACAGGAAGGTGTCGATGAAGCGGTCCTTGAAGTCGGGCTTGATGTAGCTGTCGAGCGGCTCGGCGACATCCTGCTGGACAAAGTCGATCAGCCAGCGCGTGCCGATGATCGACAGATCGGCATTGGTGCCGGCGGTGATGTCGGTGGTCAGCTTCTGCAGCAGCACATCCCACGGCACCACTTCGAACTTGACGGTGATGCCGGGATTGGCCGCCTCGAATTCCTTCTTAACGTCGGCGAAATAGGGAGCAGTCTTGGCGCTGTACTCGGCGACGGTGACGCGCACCTCGCCCGCATTCGCCTGCGCCGCAATTGCCAGCATGCTCATTCCGGCCATCAGGCCGACAGTCCATTTTGCAAGGCTCATTTGATCTCTCCCATTTTGATTTTGCGCCTGCGCGCCTCTTCGTTGCCGGAGCAGAAGATTTATGTGACTTTCCTACATTATCGATGATTTGAAGGCTTGCAAGCAGATTATTCTGTTGCTTAATTACATTTTTTGGCCTAGGCGTTGCACCATCTGTCAGAACTCCCGGAGGATGACGTACGGTGGTTTCGCAAGCCAAGTTCGAAGGCAGGGCCGAGTTCGAAGGCAGGGCCGAGTTCGAGGGCAAGACTGTCGTGGTCACGGGTGCTGGCGGCGGCCTCGGCACCGCCATCGTGGCGCTGATGGCGCAAAGGGGCGCCAGGGTCGTCGGCTGCGACCAATCAAGCGAGGCATTGAAAAGCCCGCACCTTGCCTCCCGCCACGTCTTCGACCTTCTCGACAAGGCATCGATAGCGGCAGCGATCGCCGCGATCCTCGACCGGGATGGCATGCCCGACATTCTCGTCAACAATGCCGGCTGGACGCGCGCCGAGACGATTTCGGCGCTCAATCCCGACAAGATAGAGCAGGAACTCGACCTCAACCTGACCGGCGTGATGAACTTCGCCGATCCGCTGGTCAAGGCGATGGCCGGCCGAGGTTCCGGCAGCGTCGTCTTCATCTCGTCGGTCAACGCCATCGCGCATTTCGGCAATCCCGCCTATGCCGCGGCCAAGGCCGGCATCAACGCCTACGCCAAGGCGATCGCCGTCGAGCTCGGCCGCAGCGGCCTGCGCTCCAATGTCGTCTGCCCCGGATCGATCCGCACCGCCGCCTGGGACCATCGCCTTGCCAAGGATCCTGAAATCCTAGGCAAGCTGCAACGGCTCTATCCGCTTGGCCGCATCGTCAACGCTTCGGAAGTGGCGGAAGCCGTCGCCTTCCTTGCGTCCGATCGCGCATCTGGAATAACGGGCGTGGTGATGCCGGTGGACGCGGGGCTGACCGCCGGTTGCCTGCCCTTCATCGACGACATTCTGGGAGCGTGAGCATGACCGACGTCGAGTTTCGCGACCTGTCGAAATCCTTCGGACAGCACAAGATCCTCGAGAACATCAGCCTCGATATCAAGAGCGGCGAGTTCGTCGTGCTGGTCGGCCCGTCCGGCTGCGGCAAGTCGACCTTGCTGCGCATGCTGGCCGGACTGGAGACGATCACCTCCGGCGACCTGTTGATCGGCGGCGTGCGCGCCAACGCGCTGCCGCCGCAGCAGCGCAACATTGCCATGGTGTTCCAGTCCTATGCGCTGTTTCCACACCTGAAGGCAGCCGACAATATCGGCTTTGGCCCGAAGATACGCGGCGAGGCGCGCGAGGCGGTCGACGCAAAGGTCAAAAAGGCGTCCGGCGTCCTCAATCTCTTCTCCTATCTCGACCGCTATCCCCGCCAGCTGTCGGGCGGCCAGCGCCAGCGCGTCGCCATGGGCCGCGCCATCGTGCGCGAGCCGTCGGTGTTCCTGTTCGACGAGCCCCTGTCCAACCTCGACGCGCAATTGCGCGTGCAGATGCGCGTCGAGATCAAGGCGCTGCACCAGCGGCTGAAATCGACGATCGTCTATGTCACCCACGACCAGATCGAAGCCATGACCATGGCCGACCGCATCGTCGTCATGGACCGTGGCAGGATCCAGCAGGTCGGCGCGCCGCTGGAACTCTATGACAGGCCGGCCAACAAGTTCGTCGCCAGCTTCCTTGGCTCGCCGTCGATGAGCTTTGTGTCGGGTTCTCTCAAGACGACAGCTCAGAAATCCTGGTTCGAGTCGACCGGTGGCGGCCGACTTGCGCTTGCCGGCAAACAGGTGCCGGCGGGCAGCGCGGTGGAAGCCGGCATCCGGCCCGAGCATTTCGTCATCGGCGAGGCTGTCGACGCGATGGCGATCAAGGTGGATGTCGTCGAGCCGACCGGTTCCGAGACCCATGTCTATGGCGCCATTGGTGCTGATACCGTACGCGCCGTGTTCCGCGACAGGGTGCCGGTCAGGCCGGGCGACCTGCTGCCGGTGACCGTCGATCCCGGCAACATCCATCTGTTCGACAAGGCGACGGGCCTGCCTCTATGAAAACACATACATGAAGACGCCGGCCGACATCATCACGCGCCTGCAGCTGATGTTGCAGGACGGAACGAAGTCGGATCGCAAACTGGCCGGCTTCGTGCTGGCCGACCTTGATTTCGTCTCCAAGGCGGCGATCTCGGAAATTGCCGCGCGTGTCGGTGTCAGCGAACCGACGGTGACGCGGTTCTGCCGCAACCTCGGTTGCGAGGGCCTGCGCGATTTCAAATTCTATCTGGCACAGGCCATCGCCATCGGCGGCCAGTATCTATCGCCGGAGCCGTTGAGCCGCGATGCCCGCGAACAGCGCATCGCTTCCGCCATCACCGAAGCGGCGATATCGGCCATCCAGCGCGCCAGCGAAAACCTCGACATGACTACGCTGGTCGCCGTCGCCGCGCGCATCGCCGTCTCGGGCAATGTGCTGTGCATCGGTTCCGGCGGTATTTCCTCGATGATGGCGACCGAAATGCAGAACCGGCTGTTCAGGCTGGGCGTGTCGGTGCTGGCGCAGATCGACGGACAGCTGCAGCGCATGTACGCCGCCGTCGCCACGCCCGACACCACGCTGATCGCCTTCTCTGTCTCGGGCTATGCGCGATCGGTTATCGATGCGGTGCAGGTCGCCCAGCAATATGGTGCCACGACAATCGCCATCACGCCGCCGGACTCCGCACTCGCCAAGGTCGCCGACACGGTCATCCATTTCCAGTCGCTGGAAGACGGCAACATCTACAAGCCGACATCGTCGCGCTATGCGCTGCTGTCGATCGTCGACATGATCGTCACCTCCGTCGCCGAGACGCGCGGACCACGAGTCCTCGAAAATCTGCGCCGCATCAAGCAGAGCGTGAACACGTTGAAAGTCGACGATCCGCGTTTGCCGCTGGGGGATTGAACCCTTCGCCGAAGGGCATCAGGAGCCGAGCCCCTCGATGCCTTTCGCCAACATCGCCGGATCGCCTGAAATGCGCACGGTCTTCAGCCGGGCGGTGCCGCCGGCGACAACCGAGACGGTGGACGCCGGCACGCCCAGCACCTTGGCCAGCAATCGTTCAAGCGCTTGATTGGCGGCGCCGTTTTCCGGCACGGCGCGGACGCGCGCCTTCAGATGGCTTCGACCGTCCGCTGTCGTCTCGACGCCTTCGAGCCTGTCCAGCGCAGCCTTCGGCGTCAGCCGGACAAACAGGTCGACGCCACCATCGCGCAGGCGGAACGGCGCGCTCATGCGAGCACCGGGCTCACAGGACGAGTGGCGCCACCGTGGTGAGTATGAACTGCCGCAGGAAGAACAGGATCAGAAGCAGGATGATCGGCGAGATGTCGATGCCGCCAAGATCCGGCATGAAGCGGCGGATCGGCCGCAACGCCGGCTCGGTCAGCCGGTAGAGCATGTTGCCGATACTGCCGACGAACTGGTTTTTCGAATTGACGACGTTGAAGGCGTAGAGCCAGGAGAAGATCGCCGATGCGATGATGATCCACCAGTAGAGGTCAAGCGCCATAACGATTGTCTGAATGAGGGCGAGCATGCCGGTCTCCAATTGTTGCCGACATGTAGCCATTGCACGCGAAACCGGCAAGGGCCGCCTTCCCTCTACGCTGGCCCGACACGCGACGGCAGCGGATTTCGGCAAAACGCCGCCTTGACAGAAAACCACGACGCCCGATAAATGCGCCCATCCGCTGGACGGGGCTGTAGCTCAGCTGGGAGAGCGCGTCGTTCGCAATGACGAGGTCAGGAGTTCGATCCTCCTCAGCTCCACCAGCGGAATAATCAGTTCTCCACTCTCCGCGCCGAATGCACTGCACGGGGCTCGTCCTGGCTCCTGCGGGCGGTATTTGTTGTGCCAAGGCGCTTTCGAGGGCCGCACTACTGCGCGTCCATCTCGCAATATCTGACAAAACTGTTGTCAATTGGACTTATGGCGGAAGCTGCCCACGGATTGTTTCCGTTCTTTTTGGAAACTGCCCCATTAGATTGACGTTACCAAATCAGTTTTTCTGTGCGTTGTGACAAGGGCGTTTCGGCGGGGGCGACCGAAGACGCTATATGGCTTTCGAGTCGAAATGAAAAATCCGCCTGCGGAAGCAAAGACGTGTCAATTCGCGAGAATCTCGCTGCAAACCTTAGACGGCTCTGCAAGGACCATGCTTCCGTCAGCGCGGTATGCCGTGAGCTGGGCATCAACCGCACGCAGTTCGAACGCTATCTGCAAGGACAGACGGTTCCCAACAAGGCCACCGCCAAGCTGATCTGCGACTACTTCCGGATCGACGAGGCCGAGTTGTACCTGGATCCCGACGTCCCCGAACCCAGGGTCCGGGGCCTGCCGCCGGTTTCGGAGAGCTTGTTCAACCAGATGATCCGTCCGCCCAGCCCATCGATCGCGGGAGGCACCTATTTCACCTATTTTTCGATTCCCTCCCGGCCCGACCTCTTGATGCGATCGGTAACCTTCGTGCGTCGCGAAGCCGAGCTGGTCACCTTCAGAAGGGTTACCGGATGGTCGGAACGCCGGGGATCGACATGGGCGCGGGCGCGCGGCAACCACTATGGGGTGGCGATCTCGCGCCTGAACTGGATCTATTTCAGCGGCATCAATCGTCGCCAGACCGGCGAGCCGTCGCTGATCTCCGTGCAATGGGCACCGATCTCCGAACCGGTGCTGATAGGCAAGGCTATGCTTCTGACGGAGGCCGGGCCGGCCTTCGTGTCCGTCATCATGCGGCGCGACATGGCCAACATCCGCCCCAGGGACGCCATCAGCATGGCACACGTCATCAGGCTCGACGATCCCAATGTCGACCAACTGGTGGTCAGCCTCACCCGGGACGGGCTGGGCTAATGCCGTCGATCGCCGTGGCTTACGCTAAATAAGAATAAGCATATACCGAAAAAGCGTATGCCAACGATTGTCTACTCTGTATCTGAATAAAATCGATATTTTACACTTTAGTGATAGGAAAGATAATTCATCAGCCTGTCTTTGGTACGTGGATTTACTACAATTTTAACATACCATTAACTCTTCCGACCTTACCTTTCTTGCCGTGGATCCCGTTTTGGGGGTCTTTCAACGGATCCCGATGGGATCAAGGAAGGGATGAAAATGGCCAAGAAAGTGAACACCGCTCCGAAGCTGACGATTGCCGCCGGCACGCAGACCGTCTTCTTTTCGCAGGGCATGCACTACAACAAGCGCTGAAGCCGTTCTGCGCCGGCGAGCGGTTCGCTTGTCGGCGCCTCGGCTCCGCACATGGCATTCAGCATCATGAAAATGCGCTCTTCAAAAACGCTTGTTTTCTACCCCGGGCCCAACAAGATCACGGCATGCAACTTCCTGACCAGAAGCGTGTTTGAATGCAGCCCGGAGATGGTCGGTCTTCTTGCATCGTGGGACAAATGGGCGTCGACGGCGGATATCGCCCGCGCCCATGGGTGGTCGAAGTCCGAGCTGAAGGCTGTTGTTCCCCAGTTGCTCGATTTTTCCGCCCTGGTGACCGCCGGATCGCCGCTCGCCGAGCAGGAGGAGCAGTTTTCCGGACAATGGAGCTGGGGCCTTCCGACCGCGCTGATGCATTTCTGCGTCCAGGACAGCGCATACATGACCATCGAGCAAGCGGAAGAACGGCAGATCGAACGCGCCGGCCACACGCCGCAGCCGGACCTGGTGCTGAAGAATTCCGCTGGCGCCATTCAGCTGCCGAACGCATTGGAAGACAATGAACTTCTCGCCCTGATGGCGCGCCGCCGCACCAACCGCACGGCGGCTCAGCCCACCATCACGGCCAAACAGCTTTCCGATTGCCTGTTCGCAGGGCTCGGCATCACCGGCGAGACCGCCAACTGCGTTGGCGCCCTGCCGCTTGGCATGACCCCTTCCGGCGGCGCGAGGAATCCCTATGAGGCCTATGTGGTCGCGCTCGGCGTCGACGGTCTCGAGCCCGGCGTCTACCACTATTGTGCCGCCGATCACGACCTTGGCAGGATTTCCGCGAACCATCTGCCCAAGATCTCCGAACTGGTCGGTGGACAGGAATGGGCTGATACCATGCCGTGCCTTATCCTGCTTTGCGCGAAGCTCGATCGCACGATGTGGAAATACGAGGACGCCAACGCCTATCGTGTCGTGCTGATCGAGGCTGGCCATATCGGCCAGAACATCATGCTGGCGGCGACCAATCATGGCCTGTCGGCATGCCCGACGGCGGCGCTCAGTCAATTGGCGATCAAGCGCCTGCTCGGCCTCGATCGCCTCACCGACGCGCCCATCTATGCCTTGACCCTCTCGGCCCCGGAACCATGCCCGTCTTCGGCGGGCCAATCTATCAATTAGTCGGCTTATTATTTTCTGTAACGCGTTCCCTAGGTTCAACCACAGACAGGAGCAGCACGTGGCAAATCATTCCCTACGTCAGTCGGAAATCGATAGTCTTCAATACATTTCGTCGATGACCAATGAGCTCGTGCAGATGGCCGAAGCAAGCCGTTTTCCCATGATCTCCTATCTGCTGGGCATGGCCTATGCAGAAGCCTTCGACGTTCTTCGCGGCGCACGGCCGGCCAGGCATGCGCAGCTCAGCGGCAACCCGCTGCACCCCAAGGTGCAGGCAAAGGACAATCGTGCTGCCCAGCCGCGGAGAGCATAGCGACATGCAATCGTCAGCCGCATGCGCGGTGGCCGGCTCGACCTCCCGGCCAAACCGCTGGGGGACGCTATGCGCGTTGCAAAACCTGATGCCACTGCTGAAAAAAGCCGCCACGGATCTGAACCGCGCCGACATGGTCTACTGGTTCGAACAGGCCGATGCCGAGGTCGCTAACATCATCAGGGGCCGACCGACCGATGCGGCCGCCATCCCGGCCTTGATCGCATCCTGCCCGCGGGAAACCGTTGCGCGCCTGGAATTGCCAAGGGGGATCTGCACATGAACATGATTGCCAACATCAGAAGCGTCGACGCCAGGGAAAGCATTTTCAGCCGGCTCGACGCCTTGATCACTAGGCAACCGCCATCGCCTGACGCCGCGCGGGTCGAGGCTCGCCAACTCGTCTCGATGGCAATTGCCGATAGCTGCCAGGTCGACAGTCTCTGGGGCGCGGTGGACGCCTTTCATGCCCATTTCGACTTCATGATGCAGACCATCGAGATCAACGGCGCCGACGACCCGAGCCTCAGGCTTCTGCGCACGAAATGTCGCTTCTATCTGGAGCAGGTCGAAGCCCTGTGCCTGTCGCTCAGCTATTGATGGATCCGGGTCTGCTCTAGTCTCTAATTGCGCAGGCTGAACACGAACGGTGCTGTTCGGCTCAGGCGCGAGCCGAGTTCCGGCGGCGGTGCCGGCACTGAGGCGCCTTGCAGCACGGCGAGTGCCGCACGGTCCAAATCCGCATCTCCGGAGGAACGAGAGAGCCTGGCAGACAGGACCCGGCCGGACGAGTCGACCGTGAAGGCGACATACGGCTTGCCTTCCACGCCTCGAGCCTTGGCCGAACGGGGATAGCGCGTGTGCCGCTTGATCCAGGCGCCCAAGCGGGAGTCCCATTTGCTGGAGTCGCCGGATCGCGACGCGGATTGTGCCGACTCCGGCGCGGCAGTCCTGGCCGCAGGCCGTGCATCGGCGCTGGCGGCGGCTACCGTCTTCGGCGGCGCCGCCTTCTCCTTCTTCGGCCGCGGCTTGGGCTTCTCGACAGGCTTTTTCGCCTTGGCCTCGACCGGTTTCTTGTCCTTGACCACTTCGACCGGTTTCGGCTGCGGCAAGGGAATGACGACCTCGGGGGCGACAGCCTCGACAATATCCGGGACGACCTCATCCGGCGGCGGCTGGTCGACCTGTTCAGCCATTTCGGTCCGGGTGAATTCGGCCTCGTCGGGCGGAACGGCTTGCGGCTGTTCGACAACCGGCTCCGCCTTCTCGACCGGCTCTTCGTGCGTAGGCTCGGGCGTCGGTGTCGGCTCGGTCTGATCTGGCGTAACCGCGTCCAGCGCGGCAATCTGCTCTTCCACCGCCGGCATCACCACCATCGGCGCCATCTCGATCACCTGGGCCGGTGGCAGACCGCCGTCTGCTTCGGTGACCATCGTGAAGTTTTGCACGGCATAGGCGACCGCGACATGAGCTCCGAGGACCAGCGCGGCCGCACCGGCCCACAAGCCAAGGTCGCGCCAGCCGAAGCGCGACAACTGGACCGAGGGCAAGGCGGTCGCTTGCATCATGGCGCCGCTGCACCAGTGGTTGCCGGCGCCGCCTCCAGGCCGACCAACGCGATCTTCAGATAGCCGGCACCGCGCAGCAGGTTCATCGCCTCCATCAGGTCGCCATAGGCGACCGCCTTGTCGGCACGCAGGAAGATGCGCGTCTGCTTGTCGCCTTTTGTCCTGCTGTCCAGCGTCGCGGCGAACGCCGGGCGCGGCACGCTGTCGTTGCCGATCGCCAGCGACAGATCGTCCTTCAGCGTCAGGAACAGCGGCGTTTCGGGCCGTGGCGCGGGCGTTGCGGTCGAGCCCGGCAGGTCGACATTGACATCCACCGTCGCCAGCGGCGCCGCGACCATGAAGATGATCAGCAGCACCAGGATGACATCGATGAAGGGGGTGACGTTGATCTCGTGGCTTTCCTCGAGATCGTCGTCCATGGTCTGTCGGATTCTGCTTGCCATGGCGCTACTCCGCCGCCAGCGCCGTCGGCGGCGCGACGGTGCGGAAGTCGAGGTCGCGGCTGACCAGCCGTTCGACGCCCGCCGAGGCATCGGCGAGGATCTGCCGGTAGCCGGCTATCGAGCGGGCAAAGACGTTGTAGATGACGACGGCCGGTATTGCCGCGACAAGGCCCATCGCGGTGGCTAGCAGCGCTTCGGCGATGCCCGGCGCGACCACGGCGAGATTGGTGGTCTGCGCCTGCGAGATGCCGATGAAGGCGTTCATGATGCCCCAGACGGTGCCGAAGAGGCCGACAAAGGGCGCGGTCGAGCCGATCGTCGCCAGCACGCCGGTGCCGCGCGACATGCGCCTCGACGCCGCCGCCTCGATGCGCGACAGGCGCGACGTGACCCGCTCCTTCAGCCCGTCTCCCGAGACATGATCGAGCGCACCTGCAGAAAGTGCGGTCTCCTCCTCGGCCGCCCGCACCAGAAGCGCGCCGGGGCCGCCGCTGCGGTCGAGGGCGCGGCTCGCCTGCTTCAACGTGGCGGCCTCGCCGATCGCCCGCACTGCGCGCTGGATACGCAGCTTGCCACCAAGAATCTCCAGCGATTTGGCCAGCCATATCGTCCAGGTGACAAGGGAGGCAAAGGCCAGCCCGATCATCACCGCCTTGACGATGATATCGGCCGCCATGAACATGCCCCACGGCGACAGATCATGCGGCAGGGCCAGCTCCAGCGCCGTCGAAGGCCCGGCCTCGGCCGGTACGGTCGCGTTCGGCTGGCTGGCCGGCTGCACAGGCGCCATCATGGCTGGGGGGACGACTGCCGGTGCTGCGGGTGCCGGTGCAGCCGGCGTGGTGGTCGCCTCGATCACGGGGGCGGAACCAGCCGGTTGCTGCTGGGCGGTCGCGCTACCGACCGACAGGATGACGGATGCGACCAACGCCGCCAACAAACCACTTCTCGACAACAGCTTCTTCCTTGTTCTCTCAGCGGCCGGCCGCTTTCCATTTCCCACCACCGCATCAAATCTCGTCACTGCACATAGCCGACGGGCTGGCCGGTGACGGGGTGCGCGAACACGCCCATCTCCACGCCGAAAATGCCTTTCAGCACATCGCTGCGCATGATCTCGCCGGGCGTGCCGCGCGTCAGCAGCTTGCCGTCCTTCAGCGCGATCAGCTCGTCGCAGTAGCGCGCCGCCATGTTGGGATCGTGCAGCACGACGACGACGCAGAGGTCGCGCTTGCGGCTGAGATCCTTGACCAGCCCGAGCACCTCGACCTGGTGGGCGATGTCGAGCGCCGAGATCGGCTCATCGAGCAGCATGACGCCGGCGTTCTGTGCCACCAGCATGGCCAGCCACGCGCGCTGGCGTTCGCCGCCCGACAATTCGTCCACCAGCCGGTCGGCAAAACCGTCCATGTCGGTCAAGGCCAGCGCCTCGTCGACATGCTGCCTGTCTTCCGCGCGGAAGCGGCCAAGCGCGCCATGCCAGGGATAGCGTCCGAGCGTCGCCAGTTCGCGCACGGTGAGACCGGTCGCCGCCGGCGTCGTCTGCGGCAGATAGGCAAGCGCGCGGGCAAGCTCGCGGGCGCCCCACTGCAATAGTGGCCGCCTGGCGAAGGTGATGGCGCCTGAGCTTGCCGGCTGCTGGCGCGCCATCAGCTTGATCAGCGTCGACTTGCCCGAACCATTGTGGCCGATCAGCCCGTAGACGCGCGAGCGCTGCAGTTCGAGCGAAACCGGACCGAGCAGCGTCCGCTCGCCGACGGCGAAGCGCACCGCGTCGATATGGAAGGCAGTCTGGGCATCAATTCCAGCCACGGTCATGGCTTTTCTCCAGTGCGGCCACCCGCATTTCCAGATTTCGGCTTTCGGCAGGCGATGCCCGGTTGACTATGAAACATGACCTTACTAGTCAACATTTAAGATGACTGCAACGGTCAACAAATCGGCGCGACGTAACCGTGAGGGTTTGCACGGCGAACTGTCGTCGCCGGCACGACGCCCCTCGTCCTGCCTCTTGGTGTTAGGATTGCTGCCCGGGTGGACGGCTGCAACTTCGCCGTTCAGGATGGACCGCCCAATCGGTGAGGAGAAAACCCCGGATGATCAAGGCGACGCCTTTCGACTTCCCCTATGACGGCAGGCTGGTTGCCGAAAACACTGCGCTGATCGTCATCGACCTGCAGCAGGATTTCCTGTCGACGACGGGCTACTTCGCCAAGCAAGGCTACGACCCCTCGCCGCTCAGGGCGATCCTGCCGACCGTGAGCCGGCTGATATCAGCCGCCCGCAAGGCCGGCGTCAGCATCATCCACACCAGGCAGGGCTATCGGGCTGACATGGCCGACATGACGCCTTACAAAAAATGGCGCCGCAAGCGCTCCGGGCTCGAAGGCACCGAAATCCTGCTGCGCTCGGGCCCGGGATTCCAGATCGTTCCGGAGATCGACGTCGCGCCGCAGGACATCATCGTCGACAAGACCTGCAACAGCGCCTTCACCTATACGGACTTCGAGCTTGTCCTGCGCGCGCAAGGCATCACGCATCTCATGTTTTCCGGATGCACCACGGATGTCTGCGTCCACACCACGTTGCGGGAAGCCTGCGACCGCAATTTCCAATGCCTGACGATCTCGGACGCCTGCGCCAGCGGCGACAGACAAGCGCACGAGGCAGCACTTCACATGGTGACGGTCGAAGACGGCGTCTTCGGCGCGCTGACGGATTCAGCCGCCGTCATCGAAGGCCTGTCGCGACTTGGCGACAGGCCTGAAGCAACAAAAGGCTGAAGGATCTCAGCCCGTTGCGCGCGTCTCCAGACCCGCGCGAGACGCATACGCCCCGGGCTGGAATGCGTCGGTCTCGCGACGCGCCAGGGAGTTGCGCAGCAGGGCGATCGTTTCCCGGCCGACCGTGGCGATCTCGCGCGGCGTGTCGACGCCGACAATCATGAATTCATCGATCCCGAGCGCGGTATAGGCAAGCAGCGACAGGGCGGCCTGTGCCGGTGGCCCGGAAAGGTCGACCGCCTTGTGGCCCGTGGCGGAAGCGCCCTGGTGAATCCTGACCGGAAGCGCAAAGCGCAGTTTGCCCGCCCGACCGTGCTCGGCAGCGGCACCGCGCACCCGCTCCATCAGCTGCCGAACCTCGTCGATCGAGCCTGGCACCAGTTCGAAGACATCGGCATGCCGGCCGGCGACCTTGAGCGCCGTTCCGGATTGCCCGCCCATACGGATGATCAGGTCGGCGCCGTGCGGACCCTTGCGCGGCACGTAGCCGCCCTTGATGCTGTAGAACGCGCCTTCATGGTCGAAGGGCCGGTCGTTGGACCACAGCCGCTTGAGCAGCACCAGATATTCGTCGATGCGCTGCCAAATGACAGTATGCCCGACCGGCCGTGTTTCGGCATCGTCGTCGCTCAGCGGCTCACTGAGCATCCTCAGCGCCAGCCGACCCCCGCTCTTGGCGTCGATGGCAGCCAGCTGCCGCGCCGCCACTGTCGGCTCGATCACGCCCGCCCAGTGGGTAAGGACGACTTCCAGCGACGAGGTGCGATCCAGCACCTGGGTGGCAAGATCCATGTTGGTCAGCAACCCGGCCGAATCGTCGACGACGATCTTGCAGAAGCCGCCATCCTCGATCAGCCCGAGCTTGGTCGCGGTCTCGGCGAAGTCGTAGAAAAAGGGAACTGCGGCGTCGGCGGTCTTGCCGGGAACATGCGTGAACTCGATCGGCATTGCCATCTCCTCCGTTGTGTCGGGCGCGCGAAAGCGCACCGAGGATTCGGTTCATTCAACTCCGATTGCCTGTAAGCGGTGGGGCAGCAGCTAACCCCGGTCGATCTGACGACTCAGGGAATAAGACCCAGAACAACGGCCCCGGTGAACACAAACGCAAGGGCAAAGACGAGATAGGCGAAGGCACCGGCATAGGCCGGCCGAAAGGCCTGGGCACTGGCCAGCCTCTGGCCGTTGCGATCCGTCTGGGCGTTCTGGATATAGGACATATCGGCCTCCGTCTCGCCTGTTAATCTATAAAACTTGTAGACTTTGTCGATTGCTATTTTTGGGCGATAGGTAGAATAATTTTCTCTTGGATAGCTACAAATTGGTGGCTACTTGCTGAGAGCGCCCATCTGAGCGAGCGATCGACATGGGATGCCCGCTTTGCGTCGGCCCCTGAAGAGCCCGATGGCGTTGTCCCCGCTGCACCCAATTCGTGGATTGGCCGCCCGGCGCGGGCGCGGTAGCATCGCCGAACCAGCAAAGCGAAATCGTCAAACAGGGGGCAGAAAAATGGGCACGAGACTGGCCGGCAAGGTCGCTATCATTTCGGGCGGCGCGACGGGTATGGGTGGGGCGGCCTCGGAGCTATTCGCCGCTGAAGGCGCCAAGGTGGCGATCGTCGACCGCAACGGCGAGGCCGCCGCCGCAACCGCAGCGACAATCAGGACACGCGGCCATGTCGCCGAGCATTTTGTCGCCGACGTCTCCGACGAAGCCCAGGTCGAAGCGGCAGTGAAAGGGGCGGCGGAAAAGCTCGGCCCGGTCACCGTGCTGTTCAATCACGCCGGCACCATCGTCATCAAACCTTTCCTGGAGACGACGGTCCAGGAATGGGACTGGCTGCATGCCGTCAATGTGCGCTCGATGTTCTTGATGACGCGCGCCGTGCTGCCCGGCATGATCGCGGCGGGCGGCGGCTCGATCGTCTGCACCTCGTCGATCTCGGCGGTGGCGGCGACTCCCAACGAAGTGCTCTACGACACCACCAAGGGCGCCTGCCACATGTTCGCGCGCGCCATCGCGGTCGAGTTCCGCGACCGCAACATCCGCTGCAACGCGGTCTGCCCCGGCTTCATTCGCACGCCGCATGGCCTGCGTGAGGTCGCCGATCTCGGCAGACTCGGCGTCGACGTCTCAGACGCAGCGCTGGCCGCGCAGCAAGGCCGCATCGGCGAGCCGGAAGAGGTGGCAAGGGCCGCGCTGTATCTGGCCAGCGACGAGTCGAGCTTCGTCAACGGCACGCATCTGTTCGTCGACAACGGCTTTACCGCGATGTGAGCAGCGGGACGCTGACAGCCGCCAGAGCTGTCAGCGCTCCTCGCGCCGAAACGGCTTGAGCAGCGCCGAGGGCGCCACCGCGTTGCGCGACATCACCGCCATGGCGACGATGGTGAAGATGAAGGGCAGCATCAGGAATGCCTCGTAGGGGATGTGCCCGAGGCCGCTGGCCTGCATGCGCAGCTGCAAGGCATCGACGAAGGCGAACAGCAGTGCCGCCCCCGCCGAGCGCCACGGATCCCAGCGGCCGAAGACCACAAGCGCAATTGCTACCCAACCTCGCCCCGACACGACGCCGAAGGTGAAAGCGTTGAACTGCGCCATCGACAGGAAGGCGCCGGCCAGCCCCATCAGCGCGCCGCCGAGGACAACCGCCTGGAAGCGCGTGGCGATGACGCTGACGCCGGCCGAATCGGCGGCGCGCGGGTTTTCGCCGACCATGCGCACCGACAGGCCCCATGGTGTGCGGTAGAGTATGAAAGCGGCAAGTGGAATGGCCAGGATCGCCATGTAGACCAGCGCAAACTGGTTGAACACCGCCGGCCCGAGCACCGGAATGTCGGAGAGGACCGGGATCGGCAGTGTCTGAAAACCCTTGATGTTGGGCGGCACCGACTGCTGGCCGAAGATCAGCCGGTAGAGGAAATAGGCGAGGCCCGACGAGAACAATGTCACGCCGATGCCGCAGACATGCTGGCTGAGGCCGAGCACCACCGTGAACAGCGCGTGCAGCGCGCCCATCAGCATGCCGGTCAGCACAGCCGCCAGCACGCCGAGCCACAGGCTGCCGCTGAGGCTGGCGGCAGTGAAGCCGGTCATCGCCGACAACAGCATGATGCCTTCGATGCCGAGATTGAGCACGCCGGCCCGCTCGGAGAACATTTCGCCGAGCGTCGCAAAAGCCAGCGGCGTGGCGATGCGGATGATCGCGGCGAGGAAGCCTACCTGAAAGATCTGTTCGAACACTGCGCTCATCGGGCAGCCCCGACGCGGCGGATGCGATAGGCGGTGAACAGCAGGGCCACCAGCATGGCAAGCAATGCGGTGCCCTGGATGACGTCACTGAGGAAGGCCGGCACGCCGGTCGCCCGCGACATCGCCTCGGCGCCAGTCATCACGGCGGCAAGGAAGATCGCCGCCGGCACGACGCCAAGCGGGTTGAGCCGCGCCAGCATGGCAACCACGATGCCGGAATAGCCGTAGCCCGGCGAGATATCGCTCATCACCTGGAAATGCACGCCGCCGACCTCGCCGACACCGGCCAACCCAGCCAGCGCGCCGGACAGCAGCGCCGTCGAGATCAGCACGCGCTCGACATGGATGCCGCCATATCTGGCGGCTTCCGGGTTTTCGCCGGTGACCCTGATGCGGAAGCCGAGCGTCGTGCGCACGATCAGGAACCAGATCAACGGTGCCGCAATCAGTGCCACGACGACGCCGAG
The DNA here is from genome assembly GCF_003148495.1 of Mesorhizobium loti. Classification (GTDB taxonomy): domain Bacteria; phylum Pseudomonadota; class Alphaproteobacteria; order Rhizobiales; family Rhizobiaceae; genus Mesorhizobium; species Mesorhizobium loti. The sequence continues at coordinate 301,797 of NZ_QGGH01000003.1, read as the reverse complement.
ATGCAGCCGCGTGCCTTCGAGCAGCACCGGGAAATTGGCCGAATCCTCGATCGGCGGCGAGATCGGATAGCCGCTGAAACTGTCTTTCCACGGCCCCTCGATCAGCGCCATCAGCGCGTAGTAGATGACCGAGTTGAGCAACAGCGAACTGACGACATCGTCGACCTTGAATTTTACTCTGAGCGTCGCCGGCACCAGCGCGACCGCGGCTCCCGCGGCGGCACCCGCCAACGCCATCAACACCATGGCGAGCGGCCCCGGCATCGGAATGGCGCCGACAAAGCAACTGGCCACCGCGCCGGCCAGCAACTGACCCTCGGCGCCGATGTTCCAGAATTTGGCTCGGAAGGCGACCGCTACCGCCAGCCCGGTGAAGATCATCGGCGCCGCGCGCACCATCGTTTCGGTGATCGCATAGCTGTCGCCGAGCGAGGCCGTGAACATCACGCCGTAGGCTTCAAGCACGCCGGCGCCTGCCAGCGCGATGAGGCCGCTGCACAAGATGAGCGTTGCTCCGATCGCCAGCAGCGGCAAAGCCAGATTGAACCAGGCGGGCGTTGACGTGCGGACTTCCAGGCGAAACATCAGCTGTGACCCTCCGCGCCGGTCATCATCAGGCCCAGCCGGGCGACCGTCGCATCGGCGCTGTCGAGCGTGCCGACGATGCGGCCCTCATACATCACCGCGATGCGGTCGCAGAGCACCAGCAGCTCTTCGAGATCCTCGCCGATGACGATGATGCCGCAGCCCTTGGCCCGCATGTCGAGGAACTTTTCGTGGATGAAGCGCGCAGCGCCGATATCGAGCCCGCGCGTCGGCTGCGAGACAACAAGCACCTTCGGATCGAAGGCGAGTTCGCGCGCCAAAAGCGCCTTCTGCAGATTGCCGCCGGACAGCGCCCCGGCGCGTGTCATCGGCCCGGGGCACCTGATATCATAGGCGTTGATCTGCGCCTCGGCAAAGGCGCGGATCGCATCCGGCTTGAGCAAGCCCCCGCTGCTGAAAGCGGCGGTACCGATGCGCGGCAACACCATCGAATCGGCGAGTGGCAGGTTGGTCACCAACCCGGTCGTCATGCGGTCTTCCGGGATGCGGCCAAGACCGAGCGCCTGCACCTCGCGCGGCGAAAACCGCGAGACCTTGCTGCCGGCGATCGTCATCTGACCGGCATCGGGCACGCGTGTCCCGGAGATCACCTCCGCCAGCGCCCGCTGGCCATTGCCCGACACGCCGGCAATGCCGAGGATCTCGCCGGCACGGACGGCAAGCGATACGTCGCGCAGCGGCGTGCCCGAGTGCTTTGAGGTCGAAATGCCGTCGAGGGTCAGCACCGCGGCACCGGGCGTCGACGGTCCCCTCGCCGGCGGCACGATCTCATGGCCGCACATCAGTGTTGCCATCTCCGAGGATGTCGTGTTGGCCGGGTCATCGACGCGGCCGGCAACGCGGCCATGCCGCAGCACCGTGCAGCGATGCGTCAGCGCCCGCACCTCGTTGAGTTTGTGCGAGATGAAGATGATGCCGAGGCCTTGTGCGGCCATCGAGCGCAACGCCGAAAACAGTCCGTCGACCTCGCTCGGCGCCAGCACCGCCGTCGGCTCGTCGAGGATCAAGAGCCTCGCACCGCGAAACAGCGCCTTGACGATTTCGAGCCGCTGCTGCTCGCCGACCGACAGCGCCGAGACCGGCAGGTTCGGGTCAAGCGTCAGCCCATGCTGGCGGCCTATCTCGGCGAGCCGCGCCAGCCCACCGGCGCGGTCGATCCGGCCTGTCTTGCCGGGAATGCCTATCAAAAGGTTTTCCAGCACAGTGAGCCGCGGCGCGAGGTGAAAATGCTGGTGCACCATGCCGATGCCGGCGGCCAGCGCATCGGCCGAACTGGTGATCCTGACCGGTTGGCCCTGGATGAGGATTTCACCCGCGTCCGGCGCATAGGCGCCGAACAGCACATTCATCAGCGTCGTCTTGCCGGCGCCGTTCTCGCCCAGCAGCCCGAGGATTTCTCCGGGCGCCACGCTGAGATCGACAGCCTCGTTCGCCTTGACGGCGCCGAACCGTTTGGTGATGCCGCGCATTTCGATGAGGGGGGCGGGCAAGGGCAAGGCAGGGTCCTGGTGGGGTTGGAGCGGCTCCTCACCCTCCCCCTTGTGGGGAGGGTCGGCTTACGATCGCAGCGAAGCGAAGATCGTGAGACGGGGTGGGGGTGCTGCGCCGAAGACCCCCACCCCGCTCCGCTTCGCGGATCGACCCTCCCCACAAGGGGGAGGGTAAAACTCAATCCGAAACCGGCGTGTTCTCGTCGACATCCACCCGGAAATTGCCTTCCAGAATCTCGGCCTTCTTCTTCTCGATCAGCTCCTTGACGTCCGCCGGCAGCGTCTTGTCGAACTTGTGGTAGGGCGCCAGATGCGAGCCACCCTTGGCCATGCGCGAGAAATCGCCATAGTCCTGCGCGGTGAAGACGCCGGCCTTGACCAGCTTGATGGCCTGCTCGACCGTCGGATACATGTCCCAGACCGGGCCGGTGATCACCGTGTCGGGGCCGAGGCTCGACTGGTCGGACATGTTGGAGATGGCAAGGATCTTCTTGTCCACCGCCGCTTCGATGACACCGAAGCGCTCGGCATAGATGACGTCGACACCGGCGTCGATCTGCGCGACCGCCGCTTCCTTGGCCTTTGGCGGATCGAAGAAGGAACCGATGAAGGCGACCTTCTTCTTGATGTTGGGATTGACCTCCTTGGCGCCGGCGAAGAAGGCGTTGACCAGCCGGTTGACTTCCGGGATGCCCATCGCCGCGACGGCGCCGATCGTGCCCGACTTCGACATCTTGCCGGCGATCATGCCGGAGAGATAGGCCGGCTCGTGGATCCAGTTGTCGAAGACGCCGAAGTTCGGTTCCGCCGGGCCGGCCCCGGAGCCGAACAGGAAGGCGGTCTTCGGGAACTGCTTGGCCGTGCGGCGCGATTCACGCTCGGCGGCAAAGGCATCGCCCAGCACCAGCTGATAGCCGCCTTGCGCATATTCGCGCATGACACGGCTGAAATCGACGGTCTGCACCTTCTCGGACCATTTGTATTCGATGCCGAGTTCCTTCTCGGCCTTCTGCAAGGCGACATGGATCTGGTTGTCCCACGGCTCCTCGATCGGCGTGGCGAAGATCGCCGCCACCTTCAGCTTCTTGTCCTTGCCGAAGGCAGCGCCTGGCAGCATGGCTGCGGCCAGGCCAAGTGCGCCCAGCTCCAGGACGTTGCGTCGCGAAAGCCCTTCGCGCTCTGTCTGGAATCTGTTCTTCCGGTTTTCCATTGCATTCCCCTCTGTTCGACAGCCGTGTCGAGCCGGCTGTTCGTGAAAATATCAGACGGGGAACTATGGAACGACGCCGGACTTTTGTCCACGTGGTCAAATTTGACCACGCACCGGATTCTTGATCTTAGCCGGCCAAGCGAAGGCTGCTGGTCAAGCCCGTTCGAGCGCGATCGCGATGCCCTGGCCGACGCCGATGCACATGGTGGCAAGCGCATAACGGCCGCCACGTTCGCGCAGCTCCAGCGCCGCCGTGCCGGATATGCGGGCGCCCGACATGCCCAAGGGATGGCCGAGCGCGATGGCGCCGCCATTCGGGTTGACGTGTTCCGCATCCTCGGCGATGCCGAGCTGGCGCAGCACGGCTATGCCTTGCGAGGCAAAGGCTTCGTTGAGCTCGATGACATCGAACTGTTGCGGCGTCAGGCCAAGCCGCGCGCAGAGTTTTTGCGTCGCCGGCGCCGGGCCGATGCCCATGATGCGCAGCGCTACGCCGGCGGCGGCCCCGCCAAGGATACGGGCGATCGGCGTCAAGCCGTATTTCTTCACCGCTGCCTCGGATGCAACGATCAGCGCCGCCGCCCCGTCATTGACGCCCGACGCATTGCCGGCCGTCACCGTGCCGCCCTGCCGGAACGGCGTTGGCAATTTGGCCAGCGCCTCGACCGTTGAGCCCGCGCGCGGATGCTCATCCTTCGACACGACCACCGCATCGCCCTTGCGCTGCGGGATCGTCACCGGGGTAATCTCCTTGGCCAGCCGGCCCTTGGCTTGCGCGGCGACGGCCTTGTCCTGGCTGCGCACGGCAAAGGCGTCCTGGTCCGCGCGGGAGATGGCGAACTCTTCCGCGACGTTCTCGCCGGTCTCCGGCATCGAATCGACGCCATATTGCTTCTTCATCAGTGGGTTGACGAAGCGCCAGCCGATGGTGGTATCGTAAATCTCGGCGTTGCGCGAAAACGCCGTGTCGGCCTTGGGCATGACGAAGGGCGCCCGGCTCATCGATTCGACGCCGCCCGCGATCATCAGCTCCGCTTCGCCTGCCTTGATGGCCCTAGCTGCGATGGTCAGCGCGTCCATGCCCGAGCCGCACAGGCGGTTGACGGTCGAGCCCGGCACCTCCTTCGGCAAGCCTGCCAGCAACAGCGCCATGCGCGCCACATTGCGGTTGTCCTCGCCGGCCTGGTTGGCACAGCCATAGACGACGTCGTCGATCGCCTGCCAGTCGATGCCGGCATTGCGCTCGGCCAGCGCCTTTAGCGGTATGGCGCCGAGGTCGTCTGATCGTACCGAAGACAGAGAACCGCCGAAGCGGCCGATCGGCGTGCGGATGTAGTCGCAGATATAGGCCTCGGCCATGTCATGCAGCCTTTGCTTTTCCGGTTCCCTCATGCGCCGCCTTGGTGCGGGCCTGCAGGTCGCGCAATGTCTTGAGTTCGAGTTCGCTTGGCGGCGGCGTTTCGTCAAGCGCCTCGGCGAACTTAACCACCCAGCCACAGCTCTCCTGCACCTGCTGGCGGGTGACGCCTGGATGCAGCGACACCACCGTGAATTCCTTGCTCACCGGATCCGGCTTCCAGATGGCGAGGTCGGTGATCAGCAAGGTCGGGCCTGATGTGTCGATGCCCAGCCGTTTGCGATGGTCGCCACCCTCGCCATGGCCGAAGGAGGTGAAGAAGTCGATCTTCTCGACCATGCCGCGCTTGGTCTGCGCCATGGTGATGTAGATCTCCTTCGATGAAGTCGCGATCTCCGGCGCGCCGCCGCCGCCGGGCAGCCTTGTCTTGGGATGGAAATAGTCACCGATGACCGTGGTGTTGATGTTGCCGAACTTGTCGAGCTGCGCCGCACCAAGGAAGCCGATCGAGATGCGGCCGCCCTGCAGCCAGTAGCGGAACATTTCCGGCACCGCGACGGTGGTGACAGCGGTCTCGCACAATTCGCCGTCGCCGATCGACAGCGGCAGCACGTCAGGTGCGGTGCCGATCGTGCCGCTCTCGTAGATCAAGGTGATGTCAGGCGCATGCGTCAGCCGCGCTACATTGCAGGCGGCGGACGGCGCGCCGATGCCGACGAAGCAGACATCGTCATTGCGCAGCGCGCGGCTGGCGGCGATCGTCATCATCTCGTTGGGGGTGAAGTCCGGACTGTCGCTCATGCCGCTTTCCTCAGATGCTCGACTCTGCCCTCGAAATCGTCGGCGCTCTTCTCCATGACATTGGCCTGCATCCACGCCTGGAATTTGTCACGGTCGGCGGCGATCTCGTCCCATTCCAGATAGGCGGCATTGTCGCGCGCATAATAGCCATGCGCGTAGGACGGATGCGAACCGCCGGGCACGACCGATATCGCGGCAATCGTCCAGCGCGGCAGCACAGTCAGATTGGGGTGCAGATCGTCGAAATTGTCGACCACTTCCTCGACCGTCACCACCGCGCGTTTGGCCGCCAGCACGGCTTCCTTCTGGATGCCGATAATGCCTTCGACCAGCACATTGCCTTTTCTGTCGGCCTTCTGCGCATGGATGAAGGTGACGTCAGGCCGGATCGAGGGAACGGCCGCCAGCACCTCGCCGGTGAACGGACAGGTGACAGACTTGATGTTCGGATTGACCGCCGCCAGGCCAGCGCCACGATAGCCGCGGAACACCGCGCAGGGCAGACCGGCCGCGCCCGCCTCATAAGCGTTGGCCATGCCGGCATGGCTGTGCTCCTCGATCTCGATCGACCTGGGAAAACCGTTCTCGATGGCATCTCGGGCGCGCCGCAGCAGGCCGACGCCGGGATTGCCGACATAGGAGAAGACGATTTTCTTCGCCATGCCCATGCCGATCATCTGGTCGTAGATCAGGTCCGGCGTCATGCGGACCAGGGTCAGGTCGCGGAACCCCTGGCGGATCGCCTCATGCGCCGCCGCCGTCGGGATCAAATGGGTGAAGCCCTCGAAGGCAGCGGTGTCGCTGCTGTTCAAATTCTCGGCCACGGCCTGTTTCAGCGGCAGGAACTTGACCATCGCATCGGCTCCGGATTCAGAAAGTTCGTATTGCGAACATATGTTTTATATGCGATACTTTCTACGCTGAGCGAGGGCGCGGAGTCAATCTTGACGGCGATGCCGTTCCGCGGAGACAAGATGGACGAAGAGGCCCCCTCCCGTGATCATGTCGGCTCGCTTGAACGCGGCCTTGCCGTCATGGAGATCCTGGCCCGCCACCCCTCGGGCATGACGCTGACCGAAATGGCCGAAGCAGCGGGCCTGACCCGCGCCGGCGCCCGCCGTTTTCTGCTGACGCTCACCGCCACCGGCTATGCAACGCAAGCCGGCCGCGTGTTCTCCCTGTCGCCGCGCCTGCTGACGATTGCCCGCACCTGGCTCGGCGGCGCCTCGCTATGGAGCTTCGCTGCACCCATCATGCGCGCGGTGGCGGCGCAACTGAACGAGGCCTGCTCGGCAGCGATCCTATCTGGCCAGGATGTCGTCTATGTCGCCCGCATTCCCGGCCGCCGCATCCTCAGCGTGTCGCTCGATGTCGGCACCAGGCTGCCGGCCTATTGCACCTCGATGGGGCGCATCCTGCTTGCTGGCTTGACGCCCCAGGAGTTGGACGCATTCCTCGGCCAGGCGACGATCGAAAAACGAACGCCGAAGACGATCACCGACATCAGGCTGCTGACCGGCGCCATCGGCAAGGCGAAAGTGGACGGCTTTGCCATCGTCGATGAGGAACTGGAACTCGGCCTACGCTCCATCGCCGTGCCGATCCGCGACCGCTCAGGAAGCACGGTCGCGGCAATCAACGTCTCGACCCAGTCCGCGCGGTTTTCGGTCGCGGAGATGGAGCGGGAGATCCTGCCCGCGCTGCTGGAGGCCAGGCAGCGGATTGAGGATTTCTTTGTGGTTTAGCAGTCGCACATGAGCAAGTGCCCCCTCACCCGGATTGCCAACCGAATTGCAAAGGGCAATTCGGGACAATCCGACCTCTCCCCGAGGGGAGAGGAGATCGCCAGCGTTGATGACAGCCTCTTCTCCCCTCGGGGAGAAGGTGGCCGCGAAGCGGCCGGATGAGGGGGCCTCTCATACGCGATGGCCCAGCTGACGAACGCTCTTCAATGCTTGATGCGATCCCTCATAGCGTACCACAGCATGCCGAGCACATAGAGCGGGCCGCGCAGCGCCGTGCCGCCGGGGAACGGCATCGGCGTTAGCGTCGAGAACAGATCGAGCCGAGAGGCGTCACCCGTGATCGCTTCGGCCAAAAGCTTGCCGGACAGCGTCGACAGGATGACGCCCTTGCCGGAATAGCCATGCGCGAAATAGACCTCGCCATAGTGCCCGACATGCGGCAGCCGCGACGTCGTCACCGACACCAGCCCGCCCCAGGCGTGATCGATGCGGCAGCCCTGCAGTTGCGGAAAGGTCTTCTCCATATGCGGCCGCACGAAGCCGGCGATATCGGCCGGCGGTGACGGCGTGTAGCGCTCGCCGCCGCCGAACAGCAGGCGTCCATCCGCCGACATGCGGTAATAGTTGACGACGAAGCGCGTGTCGGACACCGCGACATTGGCCGGGATGACATTGCGCTTGCCCTCCAGCGGCTCGGTGGCGACGATGTAGTTGCCGACCGGCATGATGCGGCTGTTGACGCGCGGCTCCAGCCCATTGAGCAGCGCATCGCCCGCCAGCACGACATGCTTGGCCCGGACCGAACCCTTTGATGTCGAGACCCGGATCGAAGGCTCGCGCTCCAGCCGCACGGCGACCGAATTCTCGTGGATGGTGACGCCGGCAGCAACCGCGGCGCGAGCGAGGCCGAGCGTGTAGTTGAGCGGGTGCATGTGGCCGCCAAGCGGCTCGTACATGGCGCCATGATAGGGCGTGTCGACCTTGCCGCGCGCTTCAGCCGCCGACAGGATTTCGGCATGCGGAAACTTCATCACCGTGGCCAGGCACTCGGCCTCTTCCTCGAGGTCCTTGAGATCGGAGCCGTTGACCGCGCCGACGAGATGACCGGTCAGCCTGAGATCGCAATCGATGGCGTGGCGCTCGATGATATCGAGCACCAGCCCGCGCGCCTCGAAGGCAAGGTCGAACAGCGCTTTTGCACGTTCGGGTCCATAGAGCTTGACCAGCCCCTTCGCGCCCTTGCGCAGGCCGGGGATCATCTGGCCGCCATTGCGGCCCGAGGCGCCCCAGCCGATCTTGCCGCCCTCGAGCAGCACCACCTTCAGGCCGCGCTCGGCGGCATGAAGGGCGGCGGACAGGCCGGTGCAGCCGCCGCCGACCACCACAAGATCGGCGTCGATGTCACCCTGCAAAGCCGGATGGTCCGGCGACGGATTTGCCGTCGCGACATAGTAGGATTTGCCGATATCCAGGCCGGAATTGAAGCCCATCATTACACCTTGAGCAGCAGGTGGTCGCGTTCCCAGCTCGTCACCACGCCCTGGAACAGGTCGAGCTCAACGCTCTTGACGCGAAGATAACTCTGGAAGAAATCCTCGCCGAGCAACGCCCGCACCGGCTCACACGCCTCGAAACGGTCGAGCGCCTCCTCCATGGTTTTCGGCAGCGTGCTCTTGATCTTGTAGGCATTGCCCGACGCCTCGGGCGAGCGCACCAGTTTCTGTTCGACGCCGAGATAGCCGGCAAGCAGCGAGCCGGCGATCGCCAGATAAGGATTGGAATCAGCACCGGGCAACCGGTTCTCCACCCGCCGCGCGGCGCGTCCACCGGCCGGCACGCGCAGGCCGCAGGAACGATTGTCATGCGACCATTCGATGTTGGCCGGTGCGCTATGGTTCGGCCTTATGCGTCGGAACGAGTTCACGTTCGGTGCGAACAGCGGCATGATTTCGGGGACATATTTCTGCAGGCCGCCTATGAAATGGCCAAACATCTCGGTATCGGCATCGTCGCTGCCGGCAAACAGCGTCTTGCCGGCCTCGTCGATGACCGACATGTGCAGATGCATCGAGCTTCCCGCCTGGGCCGCGATCGGCTTGGCCATGAAGGTCGCGTGCATGCCGCTCTGCTGCGCGGCCTGGCGCGTCAGCCGCTTGAACAGCAGCACCTTGTCGGCCAGCGGCAGCGCATCGCCATGCAGGAAGTTGATCTCAAGCTGCGCCGTACCCGATTCATGGATCAGCGTGTCGAGCGGCAGGCCGGCCGCCGCCGCATAGTCGTAGATGCGCCGGATCACCGGCTCGAACTCCTCGAGCCCGGCCATATCGTAGGGATGCTGCACGGTCTCGGCGCGGCCGTTGGCGCCAATCGGGGCGGTCAGCGGGCGGTCCGGATCGGGATTGAGCGCGGTGAGATAGAATTCCACCTCGGGCGCCACCACCGCTCGCCAGCCGCGCTTGGCATAGAGGTCGAGCACGGCCCTTAAGACATGCCGCGGCGAGGCCATCCAGGGCCGGTTGTCCATATGGAACGCATCGGCGAAGACATAGGCCTTGCCGGCGCTGGCACCGGGCGCCAGGCAGAGCGTCGAGACGTCGGGCACCATGCGCATGTCCGGGTCCGAATAGGCAAAACCCTCGTCGATCGAGCCGGAGTAGCGGCCATCGATGCTGACCAGGAAAGCGCTGCTCGGCAGATAGAGCGCGCGATCTTCCAGCGCCTGGAGGAATTTGGCCGTCGGCAGCGCCTTGCCGCGCAGCACGCCATTCATGTCGGGCACCAGGCACTCGACCTCGTTGATGCCGTGCTGGGCCAACCAGGCCTTGGGATTGTCGCTGCTGGAGAGCGAGGTATTCGTGATTTTGTCAGGCATTTCGTTCATGTCCGTATCAAAGAGAGTATGGCTTGCGCGGCCACATCCGTCCCAGGTTTCAGCGCCATTTGGGCTGCATTGTCCTTCAGGCGGGCGCGCATGGCATCGTCGGCCAGCAGGCCGAGAATGGCTTTCTCCAACACTCCTTCGGTCCAGGCGTCACGGCCGATATGGTCACCGACGCCGGTTTCTCCGGCGCGGCGCGCATTGTCGTGCCCATCCCAGCAATAGGGCATGATCAGCGACGGCACGCCGAAGCGCAGCGCCTCGCAAAAGCTGTTGTTGCCGCCGTGGTGGATGAACAGGTCCGACTTCGCCACCACCGATGGCTGCGGAAACCAGGCGTCGAGATAGACATTGTCGGGCACCGCGCGATAGGCGTCGCGCAGGCCGCCGGCATTGACGATGAAGCGCGCCGGCAGCCTGTCGAACACCGCCAGCATGCGCTCGATCAGGCCGACATCCATGGCGCCGAGGCTGCCGAAGCTGACATAGACCAGCGGCCCGCCATTGCGCGGAAACACCGGCACCTCGAACGGCCCCTCCGACCTCACGCAGCCTTCGAGATAGACGAAGCGCGTGGGATCGAGCGGTTCGGCGCGCTCGCGGCGCACGATCGATGGCGTCAGCAGCAGATTGAGGTCGGGCGAGGCCTCGAGGAACTGACCCTTCGGCAGCGGCCCCAGTCCGGCATCCGCCCGGAAACGGTTGAAGCGGTCATGCGCCGGTGCCGAGGCGCTGAGATAGCGGGCTTCGAACGCCGCGCGTTGCGGGTCGTCCACGCCGAGCCCCGACAGATAGGGTGGCACATTGGCATCGGGAAGCTCGGTCTCGGCGCAGGAGACGACGCGCACCCAGGGACAGCCGGCGGCGGCGATCGCCGGAAACATGATGACATTGTCGAGCACCACCGCATCCGGCTTCAGCCGTGCCAGCAATTGACGCAGCGGCGCCTCGGCATTGACTGCCGTGTCGACGATCGCTTGCCAGGTCGGCGCGACATAGGTTTCCAGTTGGTCGATCGGGCTCAGCCTGAAATGCGGCAGGTGCCGGCGCACAAAGGCCTGCCAGTAACTCTGGCGTTCGCTGTCGCTCAGCGGCTCGTCGGTCGGCAGCTGGTATTCCTGGAAACCATAGTCGGCAAAGACGCCGGAGAAGCCAGCATGGCAGATGAAGACAGGCCGGGCTCCCTTGGCACGCAATGCCTGCGCGATGCCGACGCAATTCAACGCCGCGCCGAAACTGGCTTCGGGGAACAGCGCGATGGTCGGGCTGGCTTTACGCGTCAATTAATCCTCGTCAATCCGGCCGGCTAATCATGCCGAACAGGGCGGGCGCCCCGCGACTGGCCGCTTGCGGTCGCTGGTTGCGGGAGAGCCGCAGGTGGATGCGAAGCAGATCGGCAGCCACCTCATACTGCAGGCTTTCAAGATGGTCGAGTATAACAAGGTGTTCGCGCAGCGATTGCCGCAACCGGAAGACGTTGACGCCGGCATAGATGCCCGGCAGCCGGCGCAGCCTGAGGTGATCGGCGAGCGCGTCGGCCACGAAGCGGTTGGCGCAGCCTTCGGCGAGCATGCCGTGAAAATCGATGTCCAGCCGCTGGAACTCGCGGGTGTCGAAGGCGGCGTCCGGCAGCGCAACCAGCGCTTCCATGCCCTGGCGCAACGTCGCCGCCCGCGCGCCGTCCAGCCGGAAGCCCGGCGTCAGAATGGCCGCGGGCTCCAGCAGCAAGCGGAACTCATAGCTGTCGCCTTGCGCCTCCGGATCGTCGGGCGTGCGCCGAAACAGCCAGGATTGGCCAGGCGCACGGTCCAGAAGATTCTCTTCTGTCAGTTTGTTGAGCGCTTTTAGTACCGTCTTGCGCTCGGCACTGTACCGCCGCATCAGCCCCGCGACGGTCACAGTCTGGTCCAGCCGCCGCGCCGACCGGTCGCGCAGGATCGCCTCGGCCAGCTCGTCCTCCTCGGCGGCGGGCAGTTCCGTGGCGACTGAAGCCTGCGCGGTGAGGTCGATCGCCAGATGATACCCGGAATCCGCCTCCCAGCGAACGACACCCCGTTCCGCGAGTAGGCCAAGAGCCGCCCGCACCGGCGTGCGCGAGACATTGCACAGCGAGGCGATCTGCTGCTCCGGCAAGCGTGCGCCGGGCTCAAAACCGCGCTGCCGCGCCACATCCAGGATGCGCTGCGCCAGATCGAGATGGTTGGTGCGAGGTCGTCGGGCTACGGCTTGCATGACTGGTCTCGTGGAAAACGACATGACCGCATTGATTTGACCGATCGCCAGCGTGGACGCAATCGGCCAGATTCCTCGGTCGCTTGACAAATTATGGATTGACGTACTTTTTTCTGCAATAGTACTGTCAGGACAATCGGCGAGAAAAAGACCGAGGGAACAGGATCGAGGCAGCGGCACGGGTCGCAAGCGTTGGTCCGGCGAATGAAATTCGACGATCAACCGAAATGGGAGTCTGTCATGATCGCTACCAGCCTGCGACGCCGTGCGCTGAAAACATCTTCGATCGCACTTGGCCTGGCCTTGGCGCTGTCCGCGCCGGCGCTGGCTGCCGACCTCGTCATTTCCAACTGGGACGGCTACATGGCGCCCGACGCCATGGCCGCCTTCAAGACCGCAACCGGCGTTTCGGGTGAAGTGGTCGTGCACGCCACCAACGAAGAAATCATGGGCAAGCTGATCGCCGCCGGCGGCAAGGGCTATGACGTGGTCTTCGTCTCCTCGCCCTTCGCCGAGGTGCTGAACAAGCTCGGCCTGACCGAGCCGATCGACCACGCCAAGATCCCGAACCTCACCAATCTCTATCCCGAGGCAACCAAGCTGCCGCACGATGTCGGCAATGCCTTCTCCGTGCCCTACACCTGGGGCACCACCGGCCTCTGCTATCGCTCGGACCTGGTCAAGACAGCGCCGACCAGCTGGAGCGACCTGCTCGCCCCTTCCGATGACCTCAAGGGCAAGACCACCATGCTGGCGACCGACCGCTGGCTGCTGGCCGCCGGCCAGCTCGACAAGGGCTATTCTGTCAACGAAACCGACCCGGCCAAGATGGCCGAGGTCAAGAACCTCTTGATCTCGGCCAAGAAGACCCTGCTCGCCTATGACGACACCACCTTCTATTCCAAGCTGGTGTCGGGCGAGGCGCTGATGGTGCAGGCATGGGACGGCTGGTGCAATTACGGCATCGCCGAAAAGCCCGAGATCAAGTACGTCATCCCCAAGGAGGGTTCGGACCTCTGGGTTGACACGATGGTGGTGATGAAGGCCTCCGCCAACAAGGACGCCGCCTTCCAGTTCATCAACTTCATGCTCGACGCCAAGAACCACGCCTGGGCGGCGCAGAACATCGACTACAAGGTGCCGAACAAGCCGGCCATGGAAAGCCTCCCGGCCGACTTCCTGGCAAAATTCCCCAACATGGCGATGCCGGTGGCCGATCTCGTCAAGTTCGAACAGCTGCGCGACGTCGGCGACGCCCAGCGCGACTATTCGAAGATCGTCAGCGAGATCAAGGCCGCGCAGTAACTACCCGTCATTTCAGTTACTGGAATCAAGCTTGCGTTCCTTCGCGCCCCCCTCTGGCCTGCCGGCCATCTCCCCCTCCAGGGGGGAGATTCGCTGGCTTGCAGGCTTTCGCCAATCTTCGGCGCAGCACCCCCTCATCCGGCCGCTTCGCGGCCACCTTCTCCCCGTTGGGGAGAAGAGGAAGGCGCTGGCGCTGGCGACCTCCTCTCCCCTTGGGGAGAGGTCGGATCGCCCCGAATTGCTCTTCGCAATTCGGTTGGCAATCCGGGTGAGGGGGAAGCTGCCGGGACACCACTTCGATGCCGTTGAGACGATCGGCAGGGGTGCAGCGTGACGCGACCCTCCCGCTCCTCCCTGCTGACGGCCCCGGCGCTGGTCTGGCTGACTGCGTTGATGGTGGTGCCGTGCGTGCTGGTGCTGGCGCTCGCCTTCTTCCGGCGCGGCATCTATGGCGGCATCGAATACACCTTCACGCTGGAGAATTTCGGCCTGGTCTTCGACCCGCTCTATGCGGGCATTTTCCTCAATTCGGCGCGCATCGCCGGCACCGCCACCCTGATCGCGGTGGTGATCGGCTATGCCGCCGCCTACGCGATATCGGCGGCACCGCGCCGGCTGCAGCCGGTGTTTCTGTTCTTCGCCGTGCTGCCGTTCTGGTCCAACTATCTGATCCGCACCTATGCCTGGATCGTGCTGCTCAACCGCGAAGGCCTGATCACCCAGCTGCTGCGCTGGTTCGGCTACACCGGCGAACCGCCCTCGATGCTCTACACGGAAGGCGCCGTCATCGCCGGCCTGGTCTACAACTATTTGCCCTTCGTCATCCTCGCCTGCTACGCGCCACTGTCGAGGCTCAACCCGGAACTCGCCGAAGCCTCGCGTGACCTCGGCGCCTCGGCCGCCACCACATTCCGCCGTGTCATCCTGCCACTGACGGTGCCAGGCATTGCTGCCGGCGCGGTGTTTGTCTTCGTGCTGTCGATCGGCAATTTCGTCACCCCGGCGCTGCTTGGCGGCGGCCGCTTCCAGATGATCGGCAACCTCGTCTACGACCAGTTCCTGACCGCCAATGACTGGCCTTTCGGGGCGGCACTCGCCATGGCGCTGATCGCCATCATGCTCCTGGTGCTGATGGCGCAGGCACTGGCGGCAAATCGCGCCTCGGGCCACACCGCGCAAGCCGGCGGAGACACCGATGGCTGAGCGCTCCCCCGCGACGCGGCGCACGCTCTGGCTCGTGCTCAGCCTGGTCTTCGCTTTCCTCTACATCCCGATCGCCGTGCTGGTGGCGCTGTCCTTCAACGAAGGCGGGCTGCCCACGGCTTGGTCGGGATTCTCACTGAAATGGTACGTCTCGCTGACCTCGAACAGCGCCATCCTCTCCGCCGCCCTCAACACACTGATCGTGGCGCTGGTCTCGACGGCCATCGCGACCTTACTCGGCA
Organism: Mesorhizobium loti; assembly: GCF_003148495.1. GTDB lineage: Bacteria > Pseudomonadota > Alphaproteobacteria > Rhizobiales > Rhizobiaceae > Mesorhizobium > Mesorhizobium loti. Next base: position 286,728 of record NZ_QGGH01000003.1, on the reverse strand, counting down.
CGCTACTGGCGATCGGCGTCGAGATGCGCCGGCAATACGGCAAGGGCCTCGAGGCGCTGATCTTCGCGCCGATGATCATTCCCGACATCGTGCTGGCCATTGCGCTGCTCTCGTTCTTCTCCATGCTCAATTTGACCATGGGCCTGCACACCATCATCCTCGCCCATGTCGTCTTCAACCTCGCCTTCGTCTGCTCGGTGGTGCGCGCGCGGCTGAAGAGTTTCGACTGGTCGATCGTCGAGGCGTCGGCCGATCTTGGCGCCTCTGCCATCACGACCTTCCGGCGTGTGACTCTGCCGGTCATCGCGCCGGCGGTCATCGCCGGTGCGCTGCTCGCCTTCACGCTCTCGGTCGACGAGTTCATCATCGCCTTCTTCACCGCCGGCGCCGGCCGCGCCTCGACGACGCTGCCGATGCAGATCTACGCCATGATCCGCTTCGGCATCACGCCGGAGATCAACGCGCTGGCAACCATCGTCATGGCGGTCTCGATCACCGCGCTGACCCTATCGCAGCGGCTCAACCGTGGGATTATTGGTCAATGAGCGAACCTCGTACGCTTTTGGCCATCGACAAAGTGTCGAAGAATTTCGGCCGGGTGACGGCCGTCGACGGCATCTCGCTCGACATCAGGGAGAACGAGTTCTTCGCTTTGCTCGGACCATCGGGCTGCGGCAAGACCACGCTGCTGCGCATGCTAGCCGGTTTCGAGACGCCGAATGACGGGCGCATCCTGCTTGACGGCCGCGACATTGCCAAAACGCCGCCCAACAAGCGGCCGGTCAATCTGATGTTCCAGTCCTACGCGCTGTTCCCACATATGAGCGTCAGGGCCAACGTGTCCTACGGCTTGGAGATGGAACGTTTGCCGGCGTCAGAAATCCGCTCCCGCGTCGACGCCATCCTGGCAACCACGGAGCTCGTCGCCTTCGCCGACCGCAAGCCGGAGCAATTATCGGGCGGCCAGAAGCAGCGCGTCGCGCTCGCTCGCGCCCTGGTCAAGCGCCCCCGGCTGCTGCTGCTCGACGAGCCACTCGGCGCGCTCGACAAGAAGCTGCGCGGCGCCATGCAACTGGAATTGAAGCGCCTGCAGCACGAGGTCGGCATCACCTTCGTCATCGTCACCCATGACCAGGAGGAGTCGCTGGTCATGGCCGATCGCATGGCGGTGCTCAGGGATGGTAGGCTGCTGCAATGCGACACCCCGCACGCGATCTACGAGCACCCCGCCGACCGCTTCGTCGCCGACTTCATCGGCGTGATGAATTTTGTGCCGGGCAAGGCCACAGCCGATGGTGTGGTGGCCGTCAATGGCGTGCGCATATCAGGCAAGGTCCCCGCCAAGCTTTCATCTGGCGCGTCCGCTGTCGCATCGGTGCGGCCCGAGCGCATCCGGCTGTTCCCATCAGCGGAAACCGCCAATCGCACCACCGGCACGGTCGAGGCGCTGGCCTATCAGGGGCTGGACCTGCAACTGCATGTCCGTACGCCCCTGTCACCAAAGCCGTTCCTGGTGCGTGTCACCGCCGAGGCCGCCGACCGTAGGCCGGTCTCATCGGGCGACCAGGTCGAACTCGGCTGGGACGCCGCCGATGTCAGAATTTTTGCAGAATAAGAGGAGAAGCTTGATGGCGCAGAAGACGATCGCGTTTTTTCCAGAAGCGGCCTACGGCCCGGCGCTCAATTCCGTCGGCATCGCCCAGGCGGTCGAGGCGCGCGGCCACAGAGCGGTGTTCCTGTCCGACCCCGGCTTCGTCGATGTCTACAAGGGCTACGGTTTCGAGGCGCATCCGGTGAACCTGTCCGAGCCGATGCCGCCCGAGCAGATGGCCAAGTTCTGGGAGGATTTCATCAACGGCCACATCCCGAACTTCCGCAAATCGCCCTACGACCAGGTCAACAACTACGTGAAGGATTGCTGGACGGCGATCGTCGACAGCGCCAAATGGGCGCAGAAGGATCTGCCGCGCGTTCTGGCCAGCATCAAGCCGGATGTCATCTGCGTCGACAACGTCATCTTGTTCCCGGCGATCAAGCAGTTCGGCAAGCCCTGGGTGCGCGTCATTTCCTGCTCGGAAAACGAGATCGAGGATGAGGACATCCCGCCGCATCTGTCGGGCTGCGGCGAGAACGACCATGCCGGCCACCAGCGCTACCGCGACCATTTCAACGCCGTCATCAAGCCGATCCATGACGACTTCAACAGCTTCCTGACCGCCAACGGCGAGGCGCGCTACCCGATCGGACAGTTCTTCGAGGCCTCGCCCTATCTCAACCTGTTGCTCTACCCGGAAGCGGCAAAGTTCAAGCGCCGCCATCCGCTCGACCCGGCCAAGTTTCAGTATCTCGAAGGCTGCGTGCGGCAGGAGAAGCCGTACACGGTACCGACCTTCGCGAAAAACAATGACGGGCCGCTGCTCTATGTCTCTTTCGGCAGCCTGGGTGCCGGCGATGTCGAGCTGTTGAAGCGCATTATCGCGACGCTGGGCAAGACTCGCTACCGGGCGCTGGTCAATGTCGGCGGCTACAAGGACCAGTACACCGACGTCCCTGGCAACGTCATCGTGGAGGGCTGGTTCCCGCAGCCCTCGGTGATCCCGCAGGTCGACGCGGTGATCCACCATGGCGGCAACAACTCGTTCACCGAGTGCCTCTATTTCGGCAAGCCCGCGATCATCATGCCCTATGTCTGGGACGGCCACGACAACGCCACCCGCGTCGAGGAAACCGGCCACGGCTTCGGCATGCCGCGCTACGACTGGACCGATGCCGAGCTGATCGCCAGGATCGAAGCCTGCCTGAGCGACCCGGCGATGAAGGCGAAGCTGGCGAAGACCTCGGCACGGATGCATTCGCAGAACGGTCCGGAAAAGGCGGCTGGGTTGTTGGAGAAGTTGCTGTGACCTCCTCCGCACCACACCTCCACCAGGCCTCGACCCGCACCGATCTCGTCGACTGGGGCGTTCAACCCGACGCATTGGAAGGCGCTTCGCACTCGACCGGCAAACTCGTGCACAAGGGCCCGAACAACCAGCCGGAATCCGGTATCTGGGTCTGCACGCCGGGCCGCTGGCGGCTCAGCATCCCGCGCGATGAATTGTGCCATTTCGTCGCCGGCCGGGCGACTTACCGGTCGGATGTCGGCGAAGTGATAGAAATCTCAGCCGGGACCGTGGTGATGTTTCCCGCAGGCTGGACAGGCGAATGCACCGTGCATGAGACCATGCGCAACGTTTACATGCTGGCCTGATCCACGGAGTTTGACGATATGCCGACACCGCACTGGCCGAAGGCCTCGAGCGTGGAACTGGAGGATTGGGGCGCGGGCAGCAACACGCTGGCCGGTTCGCCGTGCGCCGCGGGCAAGATCCTGTCCCGGAACCCGGACGGATCGAGCGAATGCGGCCTGTGGTCATGCACGCCGGGCACGCGCAAGGTCACCTTTGCCGCCGACGAGTTCTGCCACTTCCTCTCGGGGCACGGCACCTATGTCCACGAGAACGGCGAACAGATCCCCGTCGAAGCCGGCACGCTGGTGTTCTTCCCCGCCGGATGGACCGGCATCTCCATCATCACGCAAACGCCGACCAAGGCCTTCATGTGCCGCTGAGCACTTTTTCAAGGAAATCGACAATGACCACACCCATCATGAGATCCCCGCTCGCCATGTCAGACCTCGTCGACTGGGGCGTCATCCCGACCATGATCGAGGGTAAGTCCCACACCTCGGGCAAGCTGCTGCACAAGGGGCCGGAAGGCCGCTCCGAATGCGGGCTTTGGGTCTGCACGCCAGGCAAATGGCACTGCCATGTCACCCGCGACGAGTTCTGCCACTTCCTCGAAGGCCGCTGCACCTACGTGCATGAATCCGGCGAAGTGATCGAGATCGAGCCGGACACGGCAGCGTTCTTTCCGCAGAACTGGAAGGGTGTCTGCACCGTCCATGAGACGATCAAGAAGGTCTACATGATCCGCTGAGCGGACCTGAAAGGATGTCCATGGATTTCTCAGCTGATCGGCCGGCTTTCTTCGTCAATCCGGATTACCGGCCGATGACCGGCGCGAACAAACCGGTAATCGATCCGGCGACGCTCGAAATCGTCGGCACTATCTCGGCCGCTACCGACGGCGAGATCGACGCTGTGCTCACCGCCGCGACCAAGGCGCAGGCCGCCTGGAAAAAGCTCGACGCCAAGAGCCGTGCCAAGCATCTGCACGCCGTCGCCAACGCCATCGAAGCAGCCGACTTCACCCGCTGCGCAGAGCTGATGGTGCGCGAGATGGGCAAGCCCTACCCCGAGGCGATCGGCGAGATCGCCAATTGCGCGCCGATCTTCCGCTACTATGCCGAGATGGCGCGCGACGACGCCGGCAAGATCGCCGGCACGACGCAGGCCGGTTCGTTCCAGTACGCCCGCTACGAACCCTACGGCGTCTCCGTCCACATTATGCCCTACAATTTTCCGATCCTGCTGATGTGCTGGACGGTCGCCGCATCACTCGCCGCCGGCAATGCCTGCATCATCAAGCCGGCCGAGGCGACGACGCTGTCGACGCTGGACTACATGACCGTGTTCCGCTCGCTGCCGGAAGGGCTGGTCTCCTGCCTTCCGGGCGACGCGGCGACAGCGCAGGCGTTGATCGCCTCCGACCGCACCCATGCCGTCGCCTTCACCGGCTCGGTCGCCGCCGGCAAGGCGGTGGCGGTGGCCTGCGCCGAACGCATGAAACCGTGCGTCATCGAGGCCGGCGGCAGTGATCCGCTGATCGTCAGCGAACACGCCCCGCTCGAGGTGGCGGCGACCGGCAGTGTCACCGCCGCCTTCCACCTCACCGGCCAGGTCTGCACTTCGGCCGAGCGCTTCTTCGTCGTCGATGCCGTGCATGACCGCTTCGTCGAGCTGTTCGCCGAGAGGACGCGGACGCTGCGCATCGGCAACGGCATGGACAAGACCGAGATCGGCCCACTGGTCAGCGAAAGCGCGCGGACAAAGGTGATGCGCCTTGTGGATGACGCCATTGCCCATGGCGCCAAGGCGGTCACCGGCGGCCGCATCCCGCCGGCACACAACACCGGCTGGTTCTACGAACCGACGATCCTGACGGGCGTCACCCCTAATATGGCCATCGTGCGCGAAGAATGCTTTGGGCCGGTCGCCGCCATCTGCCGGGTGAAAGATTTCGACGAGGCGATCCGGCTTGCCAATGACAGCCCGTTCGGGCTCGGTGCTTCCGTCTTCACCACCGATCTCGCCGAAGCCCACGAGGCAGCCGAGCGACTCGAGGCCGGCATGGTCTGGGTCAACAATCCGCTGATCGACAATGACGCCCTGCCCTTTGGCGGCTGGAAGGCCTCCGGCCTCGGCCGCGAGCTCGGCCGCCAGGGGCTGGATGCGTTCCGCCGCTCGAAGATGGTGATCATCGACCACAAGCCGGCGATCCAGGACTGGTGGTATCCCTACCCCGACAGCTGGTTCCGCGAGACCGGCGGCCGCAAGCACGTATGAGAGGAGCAGCGCGGCAAGGCGCGCTGCTCGATATGAGCTTATGCCTCGATCGCTTCGACCAACGTGCGCGAGACGGAAGCAATCACAGCGTTGCGCTTGGTCAGGCTCTGTTTCGTGCCCGTCAGGTAAACCGACATCAAGATAGGATTGCCGGAAGCCGGCCAGATGACCGCCGCGTCATTGGTACTGCCACGGTCACCGGTGCCGGTCTTGTCGCCGCACCTCCAGCCCTTCGGCAGCCCGGCCCGGATGCGCTCATCGCCGGTCTTGTTGGCCACCAGCCATTCGACAAGCTGCGCCCGGCTCTTGTCCGACAGGCTGTTGCCGAGCGCGAGACGCTCGTAGTCCTCAACCATGGCCAGCGGCGAGATCGTATCACGCTCGTCGCCTGGCAGCGACTCGTTCAGCTCCGGCTCGATCCTGTCCAGTCTGCTCACACTGTCGCCGATCGAACGCAGATAGGCCGTCAGCTGCGGCGGTCCGCCAAAGGACTCCAGCAGCAGATTGGCCGCGCCATTGTCGCTGACCGTCACGGCGGCCTCGCAAAGCTGCGCCACCGTCATCTCGCCGCCGGCAAACTTCTTGGTCGTCGGCGAATTGGCAATGATGGCGTTGTGCGGGATCTTGATGCTGCGCTCGAGCTGCTCGATGCCGCCATCGACACGATGCAGGATGAGCGCCGCCGCCAGCGTCTTGAAGGTGCTGCACATCGGAAACAGCTCGTTCTCGCGATAGCCGAATTGCGCGCTCGTTCCAGCGATCCGGCAGGCCACGCCAAGCCGGCCGCCGCTTTTCGCCTCGATCCGCCTTATTTTCGGCAAGACCTCATCAAATTTTGTCGGGCTCGTTGCCGCCGTCGCGATCGCGCCAAGGGTGACGGGGGCCGCCAGAACCACCGCGAGACCACTGATGAAACTGCGTCTGCTTGTCATTTCCACACTCTCTGTTGCCCCGCGCCGCAGAACTGGACCGGATACGACACCATCGCAAACGAGTTAACATCGCCCCCGCCACGAGAAAAACTAGGGCTCGACCAATGAAGCGATCGCACCTTCCGCTGAACGGCTTGCGCGCCTTCGAGGCCGCCGCGCGTCACCTCAGCTTCACCGGCGCCGGGCTCGAACTGCGCGTCACCCAGGCGGCCGTCAGCCATCAGGTCAAAGGCCTCGAAGAGGTTCTTGGCGTCAGGCTCTTTCGCCGGCTTCCGCACGGGCTCGCTCTGAGCGAGGAGGGCGAGGCGCTGCTGCCCGTATTGAGCGATGCCTTCAACAGGATCGGCGTCACGCTCGACCGCTTCGAGGGCGGCCGCTTCCACGACATCGTCACTGTCGGCGTCGTCGGCACTTTCGCCTCGGGCTGGCTGATCCCGAGATTACCTGTGTTCCACCAGGCCTATCCGGATATCGAGCTACGCATTTCGACCAACAACAACCGGGTCAATCTCGCCGCCGACGGCCTCGACTTTGCCATCCGCTTCGGCGACGGCTCCTGGCAGGGAACCGACAACACACCGCTGATGCCCGGCTCGTTCTCGCCGGCCTGCGCGCCCGATATCGCGGCGCGTCTGCGCGATCCATCGGATCTCGCGCGCGAAACGCTGCTATGCTCCTACCGGGAAGACGAATGGCTGCGCTGGTTCGAGGCGGCAGGGCGCCATTGCCCACCCATCAAGGGCATCGTTTTCGACTCGTCCGTCACCATGGCCAACGCCGCCGTCCAGGGCGCCGGCGTGGCGCTGCTGCCGGTTTCGATGTTCAGCCGTGAGCTCCGTTCCGCTGAATTGGTCCAGCCTTTCGGCTGCACGGTCGATGTCGGCAAGTACTGGCTCTCAGCGCGGCGCAGGCGGCAGAACTCGCACGCGATGACGATCTTTGCCGATTGGCTGAAGGCTGAGACGGCCGCTCTACGAAGCCAGCCCGACCACGGCCGTTAAACAGCAATGCCGCCGGGGCAAGACCCGGCGGCATCTTCTTTGACTGGTCACTGCCGTTTCGGCGGCAAGTCGTTACGGCGTCGTTTCCGTCTGCATCGTGGCGGCCGTCTGGTCGATCTTGTCGGCAAGGACGCCCTGGGCCCAGGCCGTGACCTCGTCGTCGACCGGCTTGTTGGCCATGTCCGTCAGCGCCGCGTCGAGCGATGCATCATCGGTGCCCTCCGTTGCCGCAGCAGCCGCCGCGTTGTCGGCAGCGACCTCGGCCTGCAGAGCCGCGATCTTCCCAGGCAGGGCCGCCTGATCTTCGGGCGACATGGCGGCAATCTGATCGGGTGTCAGCGCCGTCAGGGCGTCCAGTTCGGCCTGGGCGGCGGCCGCTGTAGCCTGGGCGACCTTGGCTTTCGCGGACTGCGTCACGAATGCCTGAATGGCAGCGAACTTTTTGCTCTTGGAGTTCATGTAGGCGTTGATGTTGCGCTGCAGCGAGTTCAACCGGCCGAGTTTGGCGTGGATGTTTTTCTCCTTGGGCACGGCCGAGACCTTTGTGGTCGTGTCGACCGTGGTGCTGTCCGCCTTTGCCGCCCGCCCGGGAGCCGACGACGACTTGCCGTGCGAAGCGCCGCTCTTGCCACTGCCATTGCCGCCGCCGTTACCGCCAGCATTGCCACCGCCGTTCCCGTTGCCGCCGGCATTGCCACCGCCATTGCCGCCGCCGTGCCCGTTGCCGCCGGCTCCGGCGAGCGCCGGAGACGCCAGAAGCGCCAATGCGGCAAGCGCCGCGAACAGAGTCTTTCGGTTCGTCATGGTAACCTCCTCGGGGAATCGCCACCCTCGCCCGACCGCTAGGCGACCGTCGTATGAGAAATCGCTAATTGTACAGAGTAAACTTTAGACAAATGCCGTCTCAATACGCGAGCCGGCAACCAGCCGGCACCATAAACCTTTGATATCAAATACAAATCAATCTTCTCAGATCGCCATGGCACTGAAGTCCCACGTCGGCCAGACTATAGTCCTGCCGCCGAGCAGCGGCACGGGTAAAAGTCGTGGCGTAGTATATCGGAAAGGCTTTGAAACACGGGACGTCCATAACGAAAGCACAGGTCTCAGCCGATGCTTTCGCCCCCATCGATCACCAGCGCCTGGCCGGTCATGAAGGATGAGCGGTCGGAGACGAGGAACAGGATCGCCTCGGCGATCTCATCGGCGCTGGCCCAGCGCCCCATCGGTATCTTGGTGCGGACATAGTTTTCGATCGCCTCGCGTCCACCCATCTGGGCGATGAACGGCTCGTTGAACGGCGTGTCGACCCAGCCGGGACAGAGTGCGTTGACGCGGACATTGTGCCGGGCGTAGTCGAGCGACATCTGCCGCGTCATTGCCACCACCGCATGTTTGGAGGTTGCGTAGGCGATCATCTCGCGGTCGTAGAACACGCCCGAATTGGAGGCGGTGTTGAGGATGACACCGCCGCCTCGTGCGACCATCGACGGCATGACCATCCTGGCCGCCAGGAACTGCGCCCGCACATTGACCCGCCACGAGGCATCCATGCCGTCGACTTCGACTTCAGTCAGCGTGCCGCCGACCTGGATGCCGGCGTGATTGTGCAGGATGTCGATCCGCCCATGCCTGTCGAGCGTGCCGGCAATGAGTTGCCCGACCGCCGCGTCATCAGCGACATCGGTCGCGATTGCCTCGGCCTGCCCTCCCGCTGCCCGAATGTCCGAAGCTGTTGCTTCGCCGGCGGCCTGATCCCTGTCGGCGATGACGACCACCGCGCCTTCCCTGGCCATGGTCATGGCGCCGGCGCGCCCGATGCCGGAGCCGGCGCCTGTCACTACGGCGATGCGGTCTTTGAGGATCATGACGCAGCTTTCAGTTTGACGGTTTGCGTTGGCGCAACTGCCATTGGGCAAGCACCACAAGCAGCACGGAGGCGACGAGGACGATCGTCGCGATGGCATTGATTTCCGGCGTCACGCCACGCCGGATCGAAGCGAAGACATAGATCGGCAACGTCGTCTGTGCGCCGGCGACGAAGAAGGCGACGATGAAATCATCGAAGGAGAAGGTGAAGGCGAGCAGGAAGCCGGCGACCACCGCCGGCAGGATCTGTGGCAGGACGATGCTGCGAAACGTCGTCAACGGCGTGGCGTAGAGATCACTCGAAGCCTCGACCAGATTGCGGTCGAGGCTGCCGAGCCGGGTGCCAACGATCATCGTCACCAGCGCCATCGAAAACAGCCCATGTGCCGCAATGATGGAACCGTAGCCGAGCGCCAGGCGCGGCGGCTGGCCATCCGGCCAGATCGAGGCGAGGAACGGGTTGACGACGCCAAAGAGCTGGACGAGCGCAACCAGCGTCGAAATGCCGATGACGACACCCGGAACGACGATCGCGGCCCCGAGAAGGGCATCGAAAACCGCGCGGGTTCTGACGCTGACACGCGCCAGGCCGAGTGCGGCCGCCGTGCCGCACAGCGCCGCCAGCGAAGCGCTGGTGGTGGCAATGAACAGGCTGTTCTTCAGCGCCTCGACCAGGAACGGGTTCGCCAGCGCCTTGCCGTACCATTGCACCGAAAAGCCGGTGAACTCGCTGGCATGGTGACCGGCGTTGAAGGAGAACAGCACGACCAGCGCGATCGGCAGATAGAGGAAGGCAAAGACGGCAATGACAAAGGCGCGCATCAGATCAGGTCCACCCGGCGCGCGCCCGAAACCCGGGTCGAGATGCGGTTGGCGGCAATCAGCACCACCACCGAGACCAGCACCAGCGTGATCGCGATGGCCGATCCGAACGGCCAGTTGCGCGACTGCAGGAACAGGTCGACCAGCGCGTTGCCGATGAAGAACACCTTGCCGCCGCCGAGCAGCGTTGGGATCAGATATTCGCCAAGCAGCAGGATCATGACCAGCGAGAAGCCGGTCATCACGCCCGGCAGCGACAGCTTTAGGGTCACACCGAGGAAGGTCGATAATGGCGTGGCGCCGAGATCGGCTGAGGCTTCCAGCAGCCTGCGATCAAGCCGTTCGAGGCTGACATAGATCGGCAGGATCATCAGCGGCAGATAGCCATAGACGATGCCGAGCAGCACCGCGCCCGGCGTGTTGATCAGCCTGACGTCCTCAAATCCGATATAAGCAAGCAATGCCGGAATGCCGCGTCCGCCCAGCACGTACATCCAGGCATAGGTCCGCATCAGAAGGCTGGTCCAGAACGGGATGACGACCAGCGCCAGCAGGATCAGCCGCCAGCGCTGCGGCGCGCGCAGGGCGAGGTAATAGGCAACCGGGTAGGCGACGAGAAGACAGGCGAGCGCTCCCACAGGCGCCAGCACCATCGTGTTCCAGAAGGCGGTCGCCCGCGCCGGAAGATTGGCATATTGCGCGAAAGTGAAGGCCGCCTGATAGCCGCCTTCCGGCGCCCGTTCGCCGACGCTGAAGACGGCGATGGCAATGAACGGCAGCACCAGAAACACCACCAGCCACGCGGTCGCTGGACCGAGCAGCATGGCGGTCAGAAGATTCTTGCGAAGACGGCTGCCGTGCATGGAGAGATTGCCCCGGTACCGGCGGGCATGACCCGCCGGTCAAGTTTGTCTGAGTCGAATTGAGGCCAGCTGCTCAGGCCGACTTGAAGCGCGCCATCAATTCGGCACGGCCGGGGTCGGTCAGCGTTGCCGCCGCGCCGAATTCCAGCGGCGTCAACAGGTCCGCCGCCGGATAGAGGATCGGATTGTCGAGCACCTCCTTCGGCAGCAGCTTGTTGACTCGCGCATCGGTCGAGGGCGCACCATTGGCCAGGTGCTCCTTCACCGCCACCTGCGGGTTCATCAGATAGTTGAGCAGAGCGTAACCTGCGGGCTTGTTCGGCGCATCCTTCGGAATGGCGTAGAAATCGGTCCAGATCTCGCCGCCTTCCTTGCCCAGCACATAGGCGATCTCGGGAATGTCACGATGCAGCTGGGCGCCGTCGTTCGTCCAGCACATGGTCATCCAGGCGTCACCCGCGCGCATCCCAGGCTGGTAGTCGGATGAGACCGCGAACAGATGCGGCTTGACCTTCAGCAGCAGTTCCTCCGCCTTGGCGAGTTCGTCCTGCTTGAGCGAGTTGAACGAGTAGCCGTAATATTTCAGCGCATTGCCGATCGTGGTCAGCTGGTAGTCATGCACCATGGTGCGGCTGTCGCCTTCGGCCATGGCGGTGTCCCAGAATTCCTTCCAGCTCGTCATCGGCTTGGTCAGCTTCTTGGTGTTGACGGCAAAGCCGGTGGTGCCCCAGTTCTTCGGTACCGCATAGGTCACCGCATCGATCGTGCCTTCCCCAGTGAAGCGTGGATCCTCCTGCGAGCCGTCGAAGTTCGGCAGCTTCGCCATCTCCAGCGGCTCGATGATGCCGAGCTTCTTGTAGGTCGAGATCGTGTAGTTGGTCGGCACGAAAAGGCTCCAGCCCGAGGCGCCGGCCTGCAGCTTGGCCAGCATCTCCTCATTGGAGCCGAACACGTTGACCTCGACGGCAACGCCGGTGTCCTTTTTGAAATTCTCGAAGGTCGCCGGGTCATGATAGTTCGGCCAGGTGGCGATCGACATGCGGTCGCCAAGGCTTTCCGCGGCGAAGGCCGGTGTCGGCATGATGCCGATCTCGCGCGCCATCACCGCCGTCGCAATGCCAAGGCCGGTGAGGCCAAGGAAATCGCGGCGGCCGATCGAGCCGCGCTTGAGGCGCATCAACTGGTCGACGAAATTCTCGGGGCTTATCGGCAGTCCGTCACGATATGATTTCGACATGTTTATCTACCCTCTGGTTGGTCCCGTTGTTCTTGGTGTCCGGAAACGCCAGCGGCGTTCCGGAGGCAAAGCCGATGGCGACGGGTTCACCCGGCTTGAAGAGATTGCCGTGGCCGATCAGATGGTCGGCCTTGGCGAGCAGCGTTCCGATACCCTGGACCTCGATCGCGTATTCCGCTGTCGAACCCAGGAAAATCCGGTTGCGGACGATGCCCTTGAACCGGCCACTTTCCGGCGCGCCGAGACTGAACGATTCGGGGCGAAGGCTGACTGAAACGGCCTCGCCCTGCTGCAAGGCGGTCCGCTTGCGCGCCGCAATCACCGTGCCATCGGCAAGCGTTACCTCCACCAGATCGCCGGTATGCCCGGCGACGGTGCCGCTCAAGAGATTGGTCTTGCCGACGAAGTCGGCGACGAACAAATCGGCCGGCTCGTCATAGATCTCGCTCGGCTGCCCAAGCTGGACGATGCGGCCGCCATTCATGACGCAGACGAAATCGCTCATCGACAGCGCTTCCTCCTGGTCGTGGGTGACCAGCACGAAGGTGATGCCGATCTCGCGCTGCAGGTTCTGGAGCTCGATCTGCATGTCGGTGCGCAGCTTCTTGTCGAGCGCCGCCAGCGGCTCGTCGAGCAAAAGCACGGCCGGCTTGTTGACCAGCGCGCGCGCCAACGCGACCCGCTGCTGCTGGCCGCCTGACAGTTCGTGGATCTTGCGGCGGCCATAGCCGGCGAGCCGCACCATTTCGAGCGCCTCGCCCGCCCTTGAGGATATCTCGCGTGACGACAGCCTTGGCCGCGCCTGGCGCAGCCCGTAGGCGACGTTGTCCTCGACATCGAGATGCGGAAACAGCGCGTATTGCTGGAACACCATGTTGACCGGCCGCCGGTAGGGCGGCGTGCCGGCCATGTCCTGGCCGCGAATGAACACCTTGCCTTCGCTCGGCTGTTCGAAACCGCCGATCATGCGCAGGCAGGTGGTCTTGCCGCAGCCGGAGGGACCGAGCAAGGCAACAAAGGCGGAAGGTGGCACGGCGAGATCGATGCTGCTCACAGCCGTCACGCTGCCATAGCGCTTGGTGACGCCGCGAAACTCGATGTCGGGCACTGCGGTCAAAGGCTGCGGGCTCCAGCGACAGGGCAATTTCAGAACGCTACCAGAGCCAATGCCGGCTAGTATATACCTCGCAGGTGGTATATCTGATCTATTTTCTCGTTTAAGGGGGTATGGATTGTCCCGCAGCGACGAATACAGCCAGCTCGCCACGCTCGTCGCGGCGACGCGGGAGACGAGCGGCGACCTGTTCGGCAAGGCGCTGGTCGACTGGCTGCGGCTCCATGTCAGTTTCGATCACTGCGTGGTCTTCGGCTATCGCGGCGCCTCGCGCCCGCCGCTGCTGTTCGAGACCTTTTCGCCGGCCGAAAGCCACGTCTTCGTCGCGCTCTATCAGGAGGGGCCGTATCTGCTTGACCCGTTTCACCACGCGGCGGTCGAGCGCAAGGAAGGGTTCTGGCGCATGCGCGAACTGGCGCCGGACCGCTTCTATGCCAGCGAGTATTTTCGCTCCTACTACAGCCAGACCAGACTGGCCGAGGAGGTCGGCTTCTTCGTGCCGCTGCCGGGCAAGGATGCGCTGGTGCTGTCGCTGATGCGGCTGCGCGCTTCAGGCCCGTTCGGCACCGCTGATGCCAGATTGTTGCGCGACATGGCGCCTGCGGTGATCAGCTTCATCAGGTTGCGCTGGCCTGCCCTGGCGACCGACGAACCGGCAGAATTGAAGCAGGACGAGACGGTAGCGCCGGTCAACGAATTCGACCGTGCCCATATCTGGAAGAGCCTGTCGCTGACGCCGCGCGAAAAGCATGTCGTCGATCTGGTGCTGCAGGGACACTCCACCGAATCGATCGCCAGGGCGATGCGCATCGTGCCGGGAACCGTGAAGGTTCACCGCCGCAACATCTACCGCAAGCTCAAGATCAAGTCGCAGGCCGGTCTGTTCGCGCGCTTCGTCGAGATCATCGACGCACGGATCCGGTAATTCCCCTAACCGCCGGCTTCCCACGACCCGGCCCCGGCCATCCGCTTTAGTAGCGGCGCGACGAGGAACACATCCCTGCCTGTCCGCTGATGCCAGTAATCGAGCCGCTCGACGATCTTGGCCGGACCTTCGAGGCCAGCCCAGAACATCGGCCCACCTCTGCCGATGGGAAAACCGTAGCCGTTGACCCAGACGACATCGATGTCGGACGCACGGGCCGCTATGCCTTCCTCCAGGATCTTCGCGCCCTCGTTGACCAGGGGATAGAGCGTGCGCTCGATGATTTCTTCCGCGCTGATCGCACGCGGCGCGATGCCCTTCTCGGCAGCCTTGTCGCGGATCAGCGCTTCAACCTCGGGATCCGGCACCGGCGTGCGCGCGCCAGCCTCGTAGAGATAGAAGCCCCGGCCGGTCTTCTGGCCGAAACGTCCTTGTTCGCACAGCGTGTCGGCGATCACGGCTGTCTGGCCGCGTGCCTTGCGGTTGCGCCAGCCAATGTCGAGGCCAGCGAGATCGCCCATCTGGAACGGCCCCATCGGCCAGCCGAAATCGGTGAAGGCCTGGTCGATCTGGCTGGGTGTCGCACCCTCCAGCAGAAGCGCTTCCGATTCCGAGCCACGCGCCGCCAGCATGCGGTTACCGACGAAGCCGTGGCACACACCGACGACAACGGCCACCTTGCCGATCCGCCGCGCCAGGTCGACGACGGTCGCCAGCGCATCGGGCGCGGTCTTGTCGGCCCGCACGATCTCCAGCAGCTTCATGACATTGGCCGGCGAGAAGAAATGCAGGCCGAGCACATCCTGCGGCCGCGAGACCGAGGCGGCGATTTCGTTAATGTCGAGATAGGAGGTGTTGGTGGCAAGGATCGCGCCCGGCCTGGCCACCGCATCGAGCTTGCCAAAAACCTCCTTCTTGACCGCCATGTCCTCGAACACCGCCTCGACGATCAGGTCGCAATCGGCGAGATCGGCATAGTCGGTGGAGCCTTCGAACTGGGCGAGGCGCTCGCGCTTGGCATCTGCCGTCAGCGAGCCGCGCGTGACGGACACCGAGTAATTCTTGTCGATGGTCGCCAGTCCGCGCTGCAATGCCTCATGGCTGGTTTCCAGCAAGGTCACGGGATAGCCGCCATTGGCGAAAGCCATAGCGATGCCGCCGCCCATCGTGCCGGCCCCAATGACTCCGACACGCGCGATCCGGCGCTTGACGATGTCCTTGCCGGGAAGCTTTGCCGCCTCACGTTCGGCGAAGAACAGATGGCGCTGCGCCCGCGACTGGTCGCTGGCAACGAGCTTGACGAACAGCGCACGCTCCGCCACAAGCGCCTCATCGAAGGGCAGCGTGATGGCATTGCGCACCGCCTGCGCGCAGGCGATCGGCGCCTCGAGCCCCCGCGCCTTTTTGGCGAGGTCCGCGGCCTCGGCGTCGAAAGCCGCGAGGTCGGTTTCCCTAAGCCGGTCGTCGCGGTCGCGCACCGGCGTGAAGGGACCACCCTTGCGGGCTATCTCCCTGGCGAAGTTCACGGCATGCGTGGTCAGATCGCCTTCGAAGACGGCATCGACGAGACCGGCGGCATGCGCCTCGGTCGCACCGATCGGCGCACCGGAAACGATCATCTTCAAGGCCTTCAGCGCGCCGACCAGGCGCGGCAACCGCACTGTGCCACCGCCACCCGGCAACAGGCCGAGCTTCACCTCCGGCAGGCCGAGTCTGGCGCCGGCATCGGCGACACGGAAATGGCAACCGAGCGCCAATTCCAGCCCGCCGCCGAGCGCGGTGCCGTGGATGGCGGCAACCGTCGGCTTGGCGATGGTCTCCAGCGTCGCCACGATGGCGCGCAGTTCGGGTTGCTGCATCGGTTTGCCGAATTCAGTGATGTCGGCGCCGGCGACAAACGTCCGGCCGGCGCAAGCAATGACGATGGCCGCGACCGAAGCATCATCCCGCAGCTCAACCAGCGCCTGCATCAGCGGTTCGCGGACATGAAAACTCAGCGCGTTGACTGGCGGATTGTCGATGGTGACGATGGCGACATCGCCATCGCGGTTGACCCTGAGGAAATCGGACAAAACAAAACCTCCCAGCACTATTCAGCGGCCGTGGCCGCGCGAACCGGATTTACAGCGCCATGACGCGGATGGGAACCGGATGCCGGCCTGGCACAACGATTACAAGCCTTGAAAGTGTATGGCGCTGGCAGCATGACGAAGGCGGAGGCTAGCGCAGCGCCTTCTGTCCGCCCGCCGCGGTAATGACGCCAACGATGATCAGCCCCGTTAGCAGCAATCGCACCCCGGCACTCACTCCAAACGTGTTGAGCATGGTCAACAACAGCACCAGGAACAGCGCCGCGCCCCACACGCCGGGGACATTGGCCTTGCCGCCAGCCACCGACGTGCCGCCAATGACGACGACGGCGATCGAGGCCAGCAGATATTCATTGCCGATATCGACATTGGCGCCCCGGAAATAGCCGGCGAGCAACGCCCCGTCGATGCCGCCGAGCGCGCCCGACAGCGTGTAGGTGAGGAAGCGGATGCGGCCGACATTGACGCCGGCCAGCCACGCGGCGCGGATGTTCTGGCCGATCGCCAGCACCGAGCGGCCATAGATCATGCGCTGCAGGGCGATGGCGGCACCGATGGTGAACAGCACGGTGAGGATCGCCAGCACCGGAATGCCCAGCACCTGCCAGTTGGCGAAATCGGCGAAGCCCGGCGGCGGCTTGATCTGCAGCCCGCGGCCATAGCTGATGTCGATCGACTGGATGATGAAGCTGGCCGACAAGGTGGCGATGATCGGCGGAATGCGCAATGCCCAGATCAGCAGGTAGTTGACGGCGCCGACCGCAGCGCCGCAGGCAAGCGCCGCCAGCAGCCCAAGCGCGATCATGGAATCGTTGCCGTCCATCACCTTCATGGCGACCGCGCTGGCGAGGCCGATATTGGCCGGCAGCGACAGGTCGACATTGCCCGGTCCGAGCGTGATGACGAACATCTGGCCGACACCGACGATGACCGTGAACACCGCCAGCGACAAGGCGGCGGTCACCATGCCGCCGGCGCCATAACCGCCGGTGAAGGCGATCGTCGCCAGCCACACCAGAAGCGCACCAAGGAACGACCAGATCCAGGGTTTCGTCAGCAGCGATTTCACCGATGTCATCGCTCACCTCTCCCTACGGCTGATCAGCACCCGCGCCGCCAGCACGATGATCAAGATGGCGCCGTTGGCTGCGACCTGCCAGTCGGGTGGAATGTGCATGAAGGTGAGCAGCGGCGAGGCGGCCAGCGCCAGCGTCAGCGCGCCGATCACCGCGCCGATCGGCGACACCCGGCCGCCGACGAACTCACCGCCGCCAAGGATGACGCCGGCGATCGCCAGCAGCGTGTAGCCATTGCCGATATTGGCATCGGCCGAAGTGGTGATGCCGATCAGCGCCATACCGGACAGCACGCCAAACAGGCCGGCGAGCGCGAACAGCACGATCTTGGTCTTGAGCAGCGACCAGCCGGCGCGGCCGAGTGCTGCCGGATTGCCGCCCGAGCCGCGCAGGATCACGCCGTAGGAAGTGCGCATCAGGCCGAAATGAACGATGAGGCCGATGAGCAGCGCGGCAATGATCGGGAACGGCACGAAAGGCGGCTTGAACGCCATCAGCCCAAGCAGCCAGTCCGGCGCCTTGCCGCCCGGTTTGGGCAAAACGAGAATCGCGAGGCCCTGCCAGACGAAACTCATGCCCAGCGTCACCACGATGGAAGGCAGGTTGCGCAGATGGATCAGCGCGCCGAGCAGCGCATAGATGCCGATCGACCCGAGCAGGATGACGACGCCGATGAGCGGCGCATCCTTCAGCCAGGTCGCGGTGACGCAGCCGACGAAGCCGACGAAAGTGCCTATCGACAGGTCGAGCTCGTTGCCTGATATGACGAACATCTGCGCGATCGTCGCTAGGGCGATCGGGATCGCCAGGTTGAGCATCAGGCTGAAGCCGAAATAGCTGATGGCGCGCGGGTTGAGCCAGGCGATGGCGAGCAGCACCAGCGCCAACGACAGCGCCGGCAGCAGCCCGCGCAACAGGCGGGCGCGGGCCAGTGCGCCACGCTCGGCGGAAGTCTTGGCAACGGTTTCGAGGCTGGCGGCCGTCATCTCAGGCCGCGTCGCCGAAAGAGGACTGGATGATCTTCTCTTCGGTCAACTCGTCGCGGCGCAGATTGGCGACGATGCGGCCGTTCTTGAAGACATAGATGTGGTCGCAATTGTCGAGCTCTTCGGTTTCCGTGGTGTACCAGAGGAAGGTGCGGCCGCGGGCAGCCTCTTCGCGCACGAGGTCGTAGACCTCCAGCTTGGTGCCGATATCAACGCCGCGCATCGGATCGTCCATCAGCACGATCTGTGCGTCCGAGCCGAGTGCGCGGGCAAACAGCGCCTTCTGCTGGTTGCCGCCCGACAGCGAAAAGATGTTGTTGTTCATCTCCGGCGTGCGGATGCCGATCTTCTTCTGCCAAAATGCAGCAAGCTCTGCCTCGCGCTGCGGCGAGATCAACAGCCCGTTGCGCAGGCGCGCCAGCGAGCGGATGCCGATATTCTGCGCGATCGACCATTGCGGAAAAATGCCGTCCGACTGACGGTCGCCGGCGACCAGCGCCACAGGCGCTGTCACCTCGATGCCGGTCCGGGCGCGCGATGCCGCAGCGAAGATCGCCAGCAGCAGGTCGGTCTGGCCATGTCCCGCCAGCCCGGCGAGGCCGATGATCTCACCGGCACAGGCGACGAGATCGGTGCCGTCCTTCTGCGCGGCAGGTCGCGCCCGAACCCGCAGCGGGCTGGCGCTGGGCTTGGCGGCAGCGATTTGCGCCGCGATCTTCTGGCGCGCTTCCGCTCCGCCCATCGCCGTCACCAGCCGGTCGCGGTCGAAGGCACTGGCAGCGTCAGCGACAACCACTTTGCCGTCGCGCATCACCACGATGCGGTCGGCGTTCCGCAGCACCTCGCCCAGCACATGCGAGATCAGGATGCAGCTTTTGCCGCCGGCAACGAAGCGGCGTACGAAGGCCAGCAGCTGGCCCGCCGTATGCGCATCGAGCGATGATGTCGGCTCGTCGAGGATCACGAGGTCGAGCCGGTCTTGCGTCACCGTGAAGGCACGCGCCACCTCGACCATCTGGCGACGGCCGATCGACAGGTCGCCGACAATGTCCGACGCCGAGATGCTGTGACCCGGAAAGATCTCGTCGAGCTTGGCGGCGATCAGATCGGCCGCCTTGCGCCGCCAGCCGAAGCCACGCAGCGACGCATGGTTGATGCGTGTGTTCTCGGCGACGCTGAGATTGGGGCACAGCGACAGCTCCTGGAACACGCAGCGTATGCCGAGCTGCTGTGCCCGCGACACCGAGTAGTTGTCCTCGATGCCGCCATGCACGCCGATCTGCCCGCTGTCGGGCACCAGCGTGCCCGCCACCATGTGCATCAGCGTCGATTTGCCGGCGCCATTGTGGCCGACGAGACCGACACACTCGCCGGATCCGACGTGAAAATCCACGCCGCCCAGTGCGCGAACGGCGCCGAAATGCTTTTCGGCGCCGTTCAGTCTGATGATGTCAGCGTTCCCTTCAGGCATGCTCAACGATATCCGCTCGGCGATACGGACGGCAACGCTGCCGTGACATTCACTTGATGTTGGCTTTGATGGCCGCGATCGCATCTTCCTGCGTGTATTCGTGGCTGGCAACGCCGCCTTTGACGATCTTCGGCAGTTCGGCCTCGAAATCGTCCTGGGTGAAGGCCAGATACGGCACCAGCAAATCGTGCGGGATATCGGTGCGGCCGTCGAGCACCTGCTGCGCCACCCAGAAGGCGAGCGACGAGACGCCGGGCGCGATCGAGGCCGACCAGGTCTTGTAGCCGTCCTTGTCCTTCTGTTCCTTCCACCATTGCAGCTCGTCCTGGCGGTTGCCCATGATGATGGTCGGGCGCGGCTTGCCGGCGGCGGCGAAGGCCTGTGCGGCGCCATAGCCGTCACCACCCTGGTCGACGATGCCGACGATGTCGGGCAGCGACGGCAGGATGGTCGCCACCGCCTTTTGCGCCGTCGTCTGGTCCCAGTCGCCGGTCACCGAGCCGACGATCTTGAACTCGGGATGGGCAGCCACACCTTCAAGGATGCCGGCATGGATGGCATCGTCGATCGAGGTGCCGGCAAGGCCGCGGATTTCAAGGAGATTGCCGCCCTTGGGCTGGAATTTGGCCATCTGCTCGACTTCCTGCTTGCCCATGTCCTTGAAGTCGACGACGACGCGGTAGGCGCAGGGTTCGGTCACGGTGCCGTCGAAGGAGACGACAGTGATGCCGGCGTCGCAGGCCTGCTTGATGGCGCCGTTGAGTGCGTCCGGCGAGGCGGCATTGATGACGATCGCGTCATAGCCCTGCAGGATCAGGTTCTGCACCTGCGCCGCCTGCGTCGGCACTTCCTTGTCGGCGGTGGTGAAGATGTCGGCCGCGCCGACGATCTTGTCGGCGACCGCCTTCTTGGTGACGATGCCATAGCTGTCGAGCATCGCCTGCCGCCAGGAATTTCCGGCATAGTTGTTGGAGAAGGCGATCTTCTTGCCACTGGTGTCGGCCAGCGCCGTGCCCGAGGCGAGCATCGCCGCCAGGGCGCCCAAGACGAACAGTTTCTTCATGTCGTAATCCTCCCAGATGTTGACTGCTGCATTTCCCGCCGGCTTTGACCCCGGCCTCACTCCCAATCTGATTTGAGCACGGATCGTCGCGGGCTCAAAACAGTCTCAATCCCGGCACTCGCACCCTGAGCCGGTACAGCGACGTCGACGCGGCGATGTAGAGGCTCTGCAGGTCGTCGTCGCCGAAGGTGAAATTCGCGCAATTTTCCGGTGTCCGGATAACGCCGAGAATGGCGCCCGACGCATCGAAGACATGGATGCCACCGGGCCCGGTGCAGTAGAGATTGCCGCGGCTGTCGATCTTCATACCGTCGGGCGCTCCCGGCTCCTCGCCCTCGGTCACGGCCCAGACGGCGCCGCCATTGAGGTCGCCGTTCGCTTCCACGCCGAACACCCTGATGTGCCCCCGTTCGGTGTCGTTGATGAACAGCCGCGACTCGTCCAGCGAAAAGCAAAGCCCGTTCGGCTGGACAAAATCGTCGGCCAGCAATGTCAGCCGGGCGCCGTCGCCATCGATGCGGTAGACGCCCTGGAACGGCAGCTCCTGTGGCCGCGGCACGCCATAGAATTCCACCCGACCATAGCCGGGATCACTGAAGTAGATCGATCCGCCGGTGGCAACGACGATGTCGTTCGGACTGTTGAGCTGCTTGCCCTGATGGTGCGTGGCAAGCACCGTCACGCTGCCGTTGGGCTCGGCGCGGGTCACCCGGCTCGTCGCGTGCTCGCAGGTGACCAGCCGCCCGTGGCGGTCCAGCGTGTTGCCATTGGCCTTGTGGCTCGGTTCGCGGAACAGCTCGATCTCGCCCTCGGCACTGCGGCGGTACATGCGGCTTTCCGGAATGTCGGAGAAGACCAGCCACTTCTCGTAGGGGTGCCAGACCGGCCCTTCGAGGAAGCCGAAGCCGCTCGCCAGCGTCTCGATCGTCGCATCGCCGACGACGTCGTCCAGGCCGGAATGGCGGGCGCGCGCCGACACCGACATCACCGGCTCCCGGCGGTGCGAATCCGCATGGTGACGAATGGCATGAGCGCTTCCCCGATATATCTTCTTGTTGGGGTTGAGCGTAGTTGCGGCGCCGGCGTGGCGATACGGGTCAAAGCGCATGGCCGACTGTGCGTTTGCACAGTCGCGCAGGGGCTAATCGGGGCAGAGTGTTAGCGGCTACGGCGAGGTCGGACTAGGGCCGGCGAACACCCAGCAAAAGCGCGGTCAAGGTCGCGCTCGCGCACGCCACCGCCACGAGCACGACCACGCCAGCAGAGTTGGATTTTTGCCCTGCGCAAAATGGGTTGTGCTGCGTGGGCAAGGGACTGTGAATCAAGGTTTTCAGATCGGACCTGCTGCCGTGCCTAATGGAATAGGCGCGCGTTAACTCGGCACCGAGAAGGAAAATTTCCGACGAATAGTAAACCCAGAGCAGTACGACGAGCAGACCACCCGCCGCGCCATACGAGGACGCAGTCGCGCTGGTGCCGATATACCACCCGATAAGCGATTTCCCCAACGTGAACAGGGCAGCGGTCACAACAGCGCCAATCCCTACATCGCGCCATTCCAGGGTTCGATCGGGCAAAACTTTGTAAATGGCAGCGAACATCACGGAAATGAGCGCAAACGAAACGACGCCGTTGATCCCACTGAGTATGATCGTTCCAAACGGCAGATGGACGTTGATGAAATCGCTCAGCGCCGAAATCGCAGCGCTTGCTATGAGAGAAACCAGCAACAGGAACCCGAGCGCGGCCACCAACCCTAGACTGGCGGCCCGTGCCCGCACCAGACGCGACAAGGAGTTGCCCTGCGGTTCAACCTTCCAAATTGTGTTCAACGACTGCTGCATTTCGCCGAAGACGCCAGAGGCGGCCACCAACAAGGTGGCCAGCCCTATGATTGCGGCCCACGTCCCGTACAGCTTGCTAGATGCACTTTGCAGTGCGGTCTTGAGGAGATCGGCGCTTTCCGGCCCCATCAGCCCGGAGATCTGGGCCGACAAAGCCAATTGTGCGGCATCATGACCGAATACGAGACCAGCAATCGCAACCACAATCAGCAAGATCGGCGCCAGCGAGGTGGCAGCATAAAAGGCCATCGCAGCACCGTGACTAAGAGCATTGTCGTTGATGAAGCCGGCTACGCTTTCACGCACCAAGTGCCATGAATCTGTGATTGAGGGTCGCACTTTGAGTCCGCAGGCAGTGAATTGGAATGGCGTTCACTAGCAATGCGCCGGAACTTCCGATGTTCCGGTTGGCCGTGCCACCAATTTCACGAACCCATCGGAATCGGGTGTGGACACTCCAGTCATGAGGCCGAGGCGCAGAAGACGAGGCCCGCTATTGCTCCGCCAGCCAGGCATCGAGCCGGTCCTGCTCGCGGCGCAGCGCATCGACGTTGATCAGGCCGCGCGCCATGGCGAGATAGATCGCCCGCGTCCGCGAGTTGAACACCGAAGCATCGCTGGCGCCGTCCTCCGCCGGAACGATGCCAAGCTTGTCGTAGACATGTTTAATGCGGCTCTGCGCGCCACGGATCGACAGGCCGCGGCGTGCTGCGATCGCCCGGTCGGTCAGGCCGAGCGCGATGTCGATCAGGCTTTCATATTCGCCGTCGGTGATGCCCTCGAACCTGTCCTGCACGCGGTGCTGGATGCCGCGGATCTCGCGGTCGATGATGCAGTGGCCATCGCGGAAAACGCCGCGCAGGGCGGACCGCATGCCCTCCTCCGTCGCCGATTTGAGCACATAGCCGTAGACCGAGCCCGGCGGCACGATGCGCGCCACGCCACGCACATAGGCCTCGTCGGCGAAATTCGACCAGAACAGGATGTGCGTGCCGGCGCGGCGGTTCCAGATCGCCCTAGCAACCTCGATCCCGGTCGCCTTCGGCATCTGCAGGTCGAGCACGACATGCGGCGGCTCGCGTTCAGCCGCCAGGTTGATCGCGTCCTCGCCGTCGCTCGCTTCGATCACCTCGACGTCGCCGGGCCACAATTGCTCTACGGTCCGGCGCGCGAAGGTGCGGTGCAACCCATCGTTCTCGGCGATCATCACAAGCATCACATGGCCTCCGACACGGCGAACTCGCCGGGTGCTGTTGCAGCCGCCGCAGCCGGTAACTCCCGCGACGGCGGGCGGTCGATCTCGACGACGACACGGGTGCCGCCGCTCTTGCGGCCGGCCTGGCCCATGCGCAGCCGCGCCCCGATGAGGGCGGCCCGTGTGTGCATATGGCCGATGCCGCCATGGGCGGCCGGATCGACAGCGCCGCAGCCCTGGCCGTCATCGGTGACGATCACCCGAAGCACGCTCGTTGTCGACGCCAGCAGCACGTCGATGCGGTGTGGCGCGGCGTGGCGAACGGCATTGTTGATCGCTTCCTGCACGATCCGGTAGAGCGCGGTGCGAACCGGCTCCGGCAGACTGTCGGCGCCACCGTCGCTGGTGTCGGCGATGTGCACGGCGATTGGCGGCTTGGCTCTGGCGACGCTGCGGTTGAGATGCGCCTCGACGGCATCGCGCAGGCCGAACAATTCGAGCACGCTCGGGCGCATGTCGTCGACGATGTGGCGCAGCTCCGTGAGACAACCGGCGACCTCCTGCTCGAGGTCGGCAAGCTGCGCCGCCCGCGCCACGCCCTGGCCGCGCAGGGCCGAAAGCTGGCGCGCGATGCGGGCGAGGTCGGCAAGCGTCTGGTCGTGCAGGTCCATGGCCATGCGCCGGCGTTCGCGCTCCATGCCTTCGGTCAATTGCGAGGCGCCGACCCGCAGCAGTTCGACGCGGTTGCGGGCCTCGCTCTCGGCAAGCATCGCCCGGCGGGCCTCCTCGGTCTGGATCAGCGCGAATATATAGGGCGCGATCAGATCGGCGCATTGCTGGGCGACGGCGACATCGGCAAGCGTGTAGCAATCGACCTCGTGCCGGCTGATGTTGAGCGCGCCGATGATGCCGCCGCGTGCCCTGAGCGGCACGACGATGCGGCTGCGCAGTCGGGCGGCGAAGATCGGCCCATCTATGGCCGTGGCGAAATGGAAGCGCTGGTCGCTCAACGCGTCGTCGGCGAGCAGATAGGGTACTTCGCCCCACAGCACCGAGCGGATCGGGCTGACTTCGGTCGGCAGCGGATGCTGGGCAAGCTCGCTCCAGCTGGTGTGGAAGCCGGCTTCATAACAGGCGTGCCGGCGGCCATCATGCGACAGCACCGCCAGATCCATGTGGTCGTGCGGAATGAGCGAGCCGATCTCGATGGCTGTCGCGCGGAACGCCGTGCCGGGGTCGATATGGCCGGCAAGCGCCCGCGAGATCGCCAGCAGCCGGTCGATCAGGACCAGGGACACCTCCGGCATTGGCTTTCACGATCCTCCCGTGCCGGGAAATAGTGGACGCATGCCGGCGCTGCTGTCAACGACGCGCCATTGGCGGTGTCCGATCAACTTGCGGTGCAATGATTGTAAAGGGTTCGCGTCCTGGTCTAGGGAGGGGGCCAGGAGACCGAAACAGAATGCCAGTGACGCCAACCGTTGCTCCGGGCGCCCCGGGAATTCCGGCCCGCTGGACGTCAAGCGCCAAGAGCGGCGTCGGAACGTCGCTTTCGCCAGCCGGCCAGATCTGGTTCACGATCAGCCACGGCATCCTCAACGAAATCTACTATCCGCGCGTCGACAGCGCCTGCACGCGCGATTTCGGCCTGATCGTCACCGGTCCCGACGGCTACTTCTCGGAAGAGAAGCGTGATGCCGCGCACACCATCGAACCGTTCGAGGACGGCGTACCTGCCTACCGGCTGGTCAACACGGCGAGCGACGGCGCCTGGCGGATCGAAAAGCGCATCCTCGCCGACCCGGCGCGTCCCGCTTTGCTGCAGGAAATCACCTTCACGCCGCTCAAGGGTGCGCCCGGCGACTACCGCGTCTATGCGCTTCTGGCGCCGCATCTGGTCAATGCCGGCATGGGCAACACCGCCTGGGTCGGCGAGCACAAGGGAAAGCCCGTGCTGTTTGCCTCGGGGCGCGGCTCTTGCCTGGCGCTGGCCTCGTCGCTGCCTTGGAAAAACAGCGCGGCCGGCTATGTCGGCTTTTCCGACGGCTGGCAGCAACTGCACGACACCCGCCAACTCGATCCGGCTTGCCAGCGGGCCGAGGACGGCAATGTCGCGTTGACCGGCGAGATCGGTTTTTCCGCCGCAAAGACCAAGGCCTTGCTGGCGCTGGGCTTTGGCGCAACGCCCGACGAGGCCGCGGAAAATGCCTTCGCCAGCCTGAAGCGGGGTTTTGCGGCGGCGGCCAAGTCTTACATCCAGAACTGGCGCAAGTGGCAGACTGGCCTGCTGCCGCTGGATCGGCACACAGCATCAGGCATCAACAGCTATCGCACCAGCACCGCGGTACTGGCGACGCACCGGTCGATCGTCGTGCCGGGCGCCGCGGTCGCCAGCCTGTCGATCCCGTGGGGCTTCAACAAGGGCGACGACGACCTCGGTGGCTATCATCTGGTCTGGCCGCGCGATCTGGTCGAGACGGCGGGCGGCTTCCTCGCCGCCGGCGATGCCGCGGCGGCATTGCGGATTCTCGGCTACCTGCGCTCCATCCAGCAGCCGGACGGCCATTGGCCGCAGAATGCATGGCTCGACGGGTCCCCCTATTGGCCCGGCATACAGATGGACGAATGCGCGTTTCCGCTGCTGTTGGCCGATGCTTTGCGGCGCGCCGGCCATTTGCCGCGCGCCAGGCTCATAACCTTCCTGCCGATGATCGAGGACGCCGCCAGCTATGTCGTGCGCAACGGACCGGTCACCGGCGAAGACCGCTGGGAAGAGGATGCCGGCTACAGCCCGTTCACGCTTGCAGTCGAGATCGCGGCCCTGCTAGCTGCGGCGGACTTGCTCGATGTCTGCGGCAAGGACGACGCCGCGACCTATCTGCGCGAGACCGCCGACGTCTGGAACGACCAGGTCGAGCGCTGGACCTATGTCAGCGGCACGGCGATCTGCAGGCAAGTTGGCGTTGACGGCTACTACGTGCGCATCGCGCCGCCCGACAGCGCCGACGCCGGCTCGCCGAAGGACGGCTACGTACCGATCAAGAACCGGCCGCCCGGCGACAGCGACCGGCCCGCCGAGGCAATCGTCAGCCCGGACGCGCTGGCGCTGGTGCGTTTCGGTCTACGGGCGGCCAACGATCCGCGCATCGTCAACACGGTCAAGGTCATCGACGCTCAATTGCGCTGCGACCTGCCGCAAGGGCCGCTCTGGTATCGCTACACCAGCGACGGCTATGGCGAGCACGAAGACGGCGCGCCATTCGACGGCACCGGCCAGGGCCGCCCCTGGCCGCTATTGGCGGGCGAACGCGCCCATTATGAGCTGGCGGCAGGGCGCAAGGACAAGGCAGCCAGCCTTCTCGAGGCGCTGGAAGGCTCGGCCGGACCGGGCGGTCTGTTGCCGGAGCAAGTCTGGGACGGCCCCGACCTGATGGAGCGCGAATTGCTGCATGGCAGGCCCTCGGGCAGCGCCATGCCTTTGGTCTGGGCGCATTCGGAGCATATCAAGCTGTTGCGCTCGCTGCGCGACGGTGCGGTCTTCGACATGCCGCCGCAAGGCGTCAAGCGCTACATCGAGGACAAGACCGTATCGCCGTTCAGGACCTGGCGGTTCAACAACAAGATCCGCACCATGCCGGCGGGCAAAACGCTGCGCATCGAGCTGTTGGACCCGGCAATCGTTCACTGGAGCAGCGACAACTGGGCAACTGCCCATGACAGCCAGACGGCAGAGAACGCTTTCGGCATCCATCTTGCCGATCTGCCCGTCGCCGGCCTCCCCAAGGGAAGCACGCTGACCTTCACTTTTTTCTGGCCCGCAACCGGCGATTGGGAGAATGTCGACTTCTCCGTCATATCAGGCGAGCAGGATAGCCAGTAGATCTTCCCCCGACAAACCCCGTAAATCTCCTAGAAAACAGGGACGAAACCATGCAAATCGGAATGATGGGACTGGGCCGGATGGGCGCCAACATGGTCCGGCGCCTGATGCGCGACGGCCACGAATGCGTCGTCTACGACATCAATCCCGCCAGCGTCGCGGCTCTGGTGACTGACGGCGCGCTAGGGGCGGCTTCAATGGAAGAATTCGTCGGCAAGCTCGCCAAGCCGCGTTGTGTGTGGCTGATGCTGCCGGCAGCCATCACCGGCAGGATCATCGATCAGGTGGCGGCCCTGATGGAGCCCGCAGACATCGTCATCGACGGCGGCAATTCCTACTATCACGACGCCGTCGACCAGGCCGCGAAACTGGCTGGCAAGGGTATCCATCTTGTCGATGTCGGCACCAGCGGCGGTGTCTGGGGCCTGGAGCGTGGCTACTGCCTGATGATCGGCGGTCCCGATGTGGCGGTGCAACACCTCGATTCGATCTTCGCCACGCTGGCGCCGGGCGCCGACGCCGGCTCCAATCCGCCCAAGGATGCCGGGACCGCGCCCTTTGGCTATCTGCATTGCGGACCGAGCGGCGCAGGCCACTTCGTCAAGATGGTGCACAACGGCATCGAATATGGTGTCATGGCCGCCTATGCCGAAGGCATGAACATCCTGAAATCGGCCAATGCCGGCAAGCGGCAGCGGACGGCGGACGCCGAGACCAGCCCGCTGGAAAACCCGCAATACTACCAGTTCGATATCGACCTTCCCCAGGTGGCCGAGGTCTGGCGGCACGGCAGCGTCATCGGCTCCTGGCTGCTCGACCTGACGGCCGGCGCCTTGAAAGGCGACCCGGGCCTGGCGAATTACGGCGGCCGCGTCTCGGATTCCGGCGAAGGACGCTGGACACTGAAGGCGGCGATCGACACCGGCGTGCCGGCGCCGGTGCTGTCCTCTGCGCTGTTCGACCGCTTCTCCTCGCAAGGCGAATCCGAATTCGCCGACAAGCTGTTGTCCGCCATGCGCTATGCCTTTGGCGGTCATGTCGAAAAGCCGAAGGCAGGCAAGTGACGGCGATAGGGGAGACACGCTCATGAGCCAGGAACGGTCCGACACGCTGGTGCTCTTCGGAGCAACCGGCGACCTCGCCCACAAGAAGATATTTCCGGCACTTTACCAGATGGTCGCCAAGGGCACGCTCACCGAACCGGTGATCGGCGTCGCCTTCGACGCCTGGGACCTCAAGCAGTTGCAGGCCCGCGCCCGCGACGGCATCGTCAATGCGCTGGGCAAGATCGACGAAAAGGTGTTCGCCAAGTTCGCCTCGCTGCTGCGCTATGTCAGCGGCGACTACCGCGATGGAGCGACGTTCGAGAAACTGAAAAGCGCGCTCGGCACCGCGCAGCGGCCGCTGCACTACATGGCGGTGCCGCCGACCATGTTCGAGACCGTCGTCCAGGGGCTGGAACAATCGGGCACCGCGCATGGCGCACGGCTGATGGTGGAAAAGCCCTTCGGTCACGATCTGCAATCGGCGCGCTGGCTCAACCGGGTCCTTCACCTGGTGTTCGACGAACAGTCGATCTTCCGCATCGACCACTATCTCGGCAAGGAAGCGATCCAGAACCTGCTCTATTTCCGCTTCGCCAACTCTTTCCTCGAGCCGATCTGGAACCGCAACTTCGTCGAGAGCGTGCAGATCACCATGGCCGAGGATTTCGGCGTCGAGGGGCGAGGCCGCTTCTATGACGATGTCGGCTGCATCAGGGACGTCATCGAGAACCACCTGCTCAACATCCTGTTGCTGCTTGCCATGGAGCCGCCTGTCGGCCGTTCCGCCGACGATTTGATCGACGAGAAGGTGCAGGTGCTGCGCGCCATCCGGACGCTGACCAAAGACGATGTCGTGCGTGGCCAGTTCACCGGCTATCTCACTGAACCGGGCGTGGCGCCGAACTCGCCGGTCGAGACCTTCGCGGCGGTGCGTTTCTTCGTCGACACCTGGCGCTGGCAGGACGTGCCGTTCTTCATCCGCGCCGGCAAGAACATGCCGGTGCATGTCACCGAAGTGGTGGTGCGGTTGAAGCGGCCGCCGCTCGACGTCTTCGATCCGATCAAGCCCGCCGACCAGAACTACGTCCGCTTCCGCATCGACCCACAGGTGGTGATCGCTATCGGCGCCCAGCGCAAGGCGCCGGGCGACGACATGATCGGCGAGCAGGTCGAACTGACGGCGCTCGACGACAGCAAGGGCGACATGCCGCCCTATGAGCGGCTGATCGGCGACGCCATGAACGGCAACGGCCAGCTGTTCACCCGCCAGGATGCCAGCGAGCTGGCCTGGCGCATTGTCGGCCCGGTGCTTGGCGACACCACGCCGCCGCACCTCTACGAGCCGGGAACATGGGGGCCAGCGGACGTCATGGCCGGGTTCGGGCCGCCCAATGGTTGGATTGATCCAGTGAAATGAGAGGGGACACGATGGCCAAGGCGGTGAAGCAACCAACGTTGGGTATTGAGACATCGGGCGCTGAGAAGATCGTGCTCTCGATCGATATTGGCGGCTCGCACGTCAAGATCCTGACCAGTGCCGGCGGCGAAGAGCGCCGCGCCGACTCCGGACCGGGCCTGACGCCGCAGCAGATGATCGATGCGGTGAAGAAGCTTGCCGAGGGCCTGCCTTACGATGTCGTCTCGATGGGCTATCCCGGCCCGGTCAATCACAACAGGCCGCTGACCGACCCCGCCAATCTCGGCGCGGGTTGGGCTGGATTTGACTTCGCAGGTGCATTCGGCAAACCGGTGAAGGTGGTCAATGACGCGCTGATGCAGGCCATCGGCAGCTATGAGGGAGGACGCATGCTTTTCCTCGGGCTCGGCACTGGCCTTGGTGCAGCGATGATTGCCGACAACGTCGCCCAGCCGATGGAACTTGCACACCTGCCCTACAAGAAAGGCAAGAGTTTCGAGGATTATGTCGGCGAGCGCGGCCTCGAAGAGCGCGGCAAGAAGAAATGGCGCAAATATGTCTTCGACGTCGTCGACCGGCTTCGCGCCGCCCTGCAGCCTGACTATGTCGTCATTGGCGGCGGCAATGTCGACAAGCTCGATGAATTGCCCGCCGACTCCAGGCGCGGCGACAACACACGTGCGTTCGAAGGCGGATTTCGTTTGTGGCGCGACAAGGCACTGATAGTTTGATACTGTTATTGTTTAATATAGTTGTTCAAAATAACGTGTGATATGACACCAAGTCATTGCATTACGCAGATTTGCCGACTAGGAATTCCGCGCCACAACAACGCCATTCGTCCCGTGGACGCACGACGGACGCCATAGCATTTTTGATTTCGCGCATGATCCTTTCCGGAAATCGAATCCGATTTTCAGGTCATTCGCTGTAGACGGAGAAATAGAGTGACCGACGATAGCAACAGTGCCCGTAAAGACATCGACCTGCTCGAGCTGACCGCTCACATCGTGTCCGCTTACGTCGAGAAGAACCGGTTGCCCGCCTCCGGCCTGGCCGACCTCATCGCCAGCGTCAGCACCTCGATAAGCGGGCTCGGCAAGCCGGTGGTTCCGGTGGCTGCGCCCCTGGTCCCGGCGGTCAATCCCAAGAAGTCGGTGACGCCCGATTTCATCATCTGCCTCGAGGACGGCAAGAAGTTCAAATCGCTGAAGCGTCACCTCGGTGTGCATTTCGGCCTGACGCCGGACGCCTATCGCGCCAAGTGGGGCTTGCCGTCGGACTATCCGATGGTCGCCCCCAACTACGCGGCCTCGCGCTCGCTGCTGGCGAAGTCGATCGGCCTCGGCCGCAAGGCCGCCCCCGTGAAGGCACCTGTCAAGGGCAGGAAGGCCAAGGTTTCAGCCTGAGGCATGTCGCCCAAAAGCATGCCCTTGGGCTTGACCCAAGGGTGCGCAGCGCTTTTGGGACAACGACCTGCCTGAAGCAAAGACCTAATTCGGCCCTGAGCCAATAGATTGATTGGAACCTGCCGGCGAATCCGCCTTGGCAGGCTTCATGTTTTTATGGCTTGGATGGGGCCGACAAGGTCTTTGGGGGGAAGCCATGAACTACACCAGGATGGTGATCGAGAAAGAGGCGCCGGAGGAATACGGCTACGACCGCATCCGCTACAATCTCTCCGAAAGTTCGATCGCCGACCAGAAACTCTCGGACATCGGCCTGTCACTGCCTGATCTCACGCTTTTCTATGGCGAGCATCGCGGCGACAAGGATTTGCGCGCGCTGATATCGGCGCAGGACGCCGGCACTTCGCCTGACGATGTCCTGGTCACCGCCGGTGCCGCCGGCGCGCTGTTCATCATCTCGACCTCGCTCTTGTCGGCGGACGACCATCTCGTCGTCATCAGGCCCAACTACGCCACCAACATCGAAACCCCAAGGGCGATCGGCTG
Organism: Mesorhizobium loti; assembly: GCF_003148495.1. Taxonomy (GTDB): domain Bacteria; phylum Pseudomonadota; class Alphaproteobacteria; order Rhizobiales; family Rhizobiaceae; genus Mesorhizobium; species Mesorhizobium loti. The sequence continues at coordinate 254,435 of NZ_QGGH01000003.1, read as the reverse complement.
CGCCATCAGCTTTGTCGACCTGGCCTTCGAAGAAGGCTTCGCCATCGATGTCGAACGCGTCAAGGCGGCGATACAGCCGAACACGAAACTGATCAGCGTCACCTGCCCGCACAACCCGACCGGCACGATGATGAGCCGAACCGAGCTCGATGAGCTGGTGGCGCTCGCGGAAAGCAGGAACTGCCGTCTGCTGGTTGACGAGACCTACCGCGACCTCTCCTACGGCCGCCGCCTGCCGTCGGCGGCATCGCTCAGCCCGAAGGCGATCAGCGTCTCATCGCTGTCCAAGGCTTTCGGTATTCCCGGCATCCGCATCGGCTGGCTGGTCACCAGGGATGCGGCGCTTCAGGAGAAATTTCTCGCCGCCAAGGAGCAGATCGGCGTCTGCGGCAGCGTCATCGATGAAGGCATTGCGCGCGGCATGCTTGAGCGCCGGGACGCCTTCCTGGCGACGCTGCTGCCCGAAATGGCCAAACGCCGCGACAGCGTCCAGGCCTGGATCGACCGCGAGCCACTGGTCGACTGGGTTCGGCCCGAAGGTGGCGTCGTAGGTTTCCCCCGCCTGAATGTCGATCCCGGCTTCGACCTCGACCGGTTCTATGTGAACCTGGTGGAGAACCACGGCACCTATGTCGGACCCGGCCACTGGTTCGAAATGGAGAAGCGCTTCTTCCGCGTCGGCTTTGGCTGGCCGACGGAAGCCGAATTGAGCGGCGGCCTCGACGCCATTTCCGCCGCGCTGAGGCAGTAACTTCCCCGTGCGGGCGATGGAGCAGGCTGAAAATTCCTTGATCCAGCACTGATTTTAACGCATATCCGCGGCGAACTTTACTAGAAGTTCCATTGGTCGGAACAGCACCCATCCGGGAAGTGCCCCGCCGGCCGATGCCATCGCAACGGGGCCTCACTCCATGACATCAGCACAAACCTCGCCGGACCAGCGCTATGCCGCGTTCCGCCACCGCTCCTTCCTGAGCTATTGGGCGGCGCGCTTCCTCACCACCTTCGCCACCATGATCGTGTCCGTCGCGGTCGGCTGGCAGATGTACGATTTGACCCGTGACCCGCTCGATCTCGGCCTGGTCGGCATCGTCCAGTTCCTGCCGTCGCTGCTACTGGTGCTGGTCACCGGGGTCGTCGCCGACCGCTTCGGCCGCCGCCTGATCATGGCGCTGGCGGTGGTGGTGGAAGCAATCTGCGCGCTGGCGCTGCTGCTCTTGGCGCTGCGCGGTATCAGTGGACCGCTGCCGATCTTCGCCGTACTCGCCATGTTCGGTGTCGCCCGCGCCTTCTTCGGCCCGGCCTCGGCCTCGCTGTTCGCCAATCTGGTGCCATCGGAGGATTTCGCCAACGCCATCGCCTGGAATTCATCGGCCTGGCAGACGGCGACCATCGTTGGCCCGGTCGCCGGCGGCCTGCTCTACGGCGTTTCGCCGGAAGTGGCCTACGGCACCGCCGCTGTCCTGATGCTTGTGTCCGGGCTGCTGATCTTCACCATCCCGAAGCCGTCGCAGCGCACGGAGACGGAAAAGCCGACCATGCAGCACCTGTTAGGCGGGTTCAGCTATATCTGGAGCGAGAAGATCGTGCTGGGCGCCATCTCGCTCGATCTGTTCGCCGTGCTCCTGTCCGGCGCCTCGGCGCTGCTGCCGGTCTACGCGCGCGACATCCTCCAGCTCGGTCCCTGGGGGCTCGGCCTGCTGCGCTCGGCGCCCAGCGTCGGCGCCATTTGCGTCGCGATCTGGCTGGCCGGGCATCCGCTCCGCAACCACGCCGGCATAATCATGCTGGCTTCCGCCGCATCGTTCGGCGCCTTCACCGTGCTGTTCGGCCTGTCGACCATCACCTGGCTGTCGATCGTCGCCCTTGCCTTCCTTGGCGCCACCGACATGTTCAGCGTCTACATCAGGGAGACTCTGATCCAGCTGTGGACGCCCGACCACGTGCGTGGCCGTGTTAATGCCGTCAACCAAGTCTTCGTCGGCGCCTCCAACGAACTGGGCGAATTCCGCGCCGGTACCATGGCGGCGCTGATCGGCACCGTGCCGGCCGTGGTGGTCGGCGGCGTCGGCGCCATCGTCGTCGCCGGCCTGTGGATGGTGCTGTTCCCGCAACTGCGTAAGGTCCGCCACCTCAACGGGCGAAACTGACCTTATCGCGCTGCCGGCTTGCCGAAAATCACCCGCAGGAATTCGTCCAGCCAGCGCTTGAGATGCATGTCCCAGATCAGCCGGCCGCCGAGATGATCGCGGCCGGGCTGCGCGCCCGGCAACTCGAAGCGATGCGCGCCGCGCACCACCCAGCGCTGCATCATCACCCTGGTCAACTCGCCATGGAACTGGATGCCCCAGGCATTGTCGCCATAGCGGAAGGCCTGGTTGGGATAGGTCTCGGCCGTCGCCAGCAGCGTCGCGTCCCTGGGCAGCGAAAAGCCCTCGCGGTGGAACTGATAGACCATCTCAGGCCAGTGCATCAGTTGCTTGCCGGCTTCGGTCGCCTTCAGCTTGTACCAGCCGATCTCGACCAGCCCTTCGCCATGCCCCTCGACCTTGCCGCCGAGATGATTGGCCAGCATCTGCGCGCCAAGGCAGATGCCGAGGAACGGCCGGTTCTCCTTGAGCGGTATTTCCAGCCAGTTGGTCTCGCGGCGGACGAACTCGTCATCGTCATTGGCGCTCATCGGGCCGCCGAACACCACCGTGCCGGCATGGCCGTCCAGCGTTTCCGGCAAGGTGTCGCCCAGCGGCGGCCGGCGGATGTCGAGATCGAAGCCCTCCTCCAGAAGCATGTGGCCGACACGTCCGGGGCTCGAATTCTCCTGATGCAGCACGATCAGGATTTTGGGCTTCGAACTCGTTTGGCGCGGCATGGGTAGGCGAAATCCCGTCTATTCGTCGCTCGATGTTCCGGTGGCGCCGGGCGCGTGCGCCGCCGCCTTGCGGCGCGCCTCGACGCGGTCGCGGCGTTCGACGCCGATCAGCTCGGCGACGCGCCAGACGGTGTTATCCTCCAGCTCGTGCAGCTCGCCATCGGCATAGACGATCTCCCACATCAGGCCGATGAAGGCCTTGCGCGCATCGGCATCGAGATGGCGCTTCAAGACACTGGTGAAGGCATAGAGATCGATCGCCTCATTGTCGGCCCGCTCGCCGGCGGCGACGAGCGCTTCGAGTTCGGCGCCGCTGATCGAGTAGCTCTCCGCCAGTACCGCCTTGAACCGCTCCCACTCGACATCCTGGCGCACACCATCGGCATTCATCACATGGTAGAGAAGCGCCGAGGCCGCGATGCGCGGATCGTCCGTGCTGGCATGCGTGTCGGCGCCGGCCGGCAAATCCCTGAGAAATGACAGAACGCGTTCAAACATAAGTCCATTCCTCAGAGCATGATGCCGAAAAGTGTGAAGCGGTTTTCGGACGACATCGTGCTCTATCTCCTTGAGTCAGAGGGGGCTGACGGCCGGCCCAGTTCAAAACAGCCGAAACCGGCGCGGCGATTTTTCCGCTTCCTCGTCCGGATCGACGCCGGGATCGTCCGGCAGCCGTGCAAGCTCCTCGGCCGGCTCGACAGCCTCGGCATCGGTCGGCACCGCGGCGAAGGCCGCCGCCGTGATTGGCTTGACATGATCCTCGTGGCTCTCGGCGTCCCTGCCGCCTGCCTCGCCCTGACCGGCGTCATCGATCACCTCGGCCGGCTTTTTTCCGCTTATCGGCTTTGCCAGTGCTTCAATGACCGGCGCCGCGCTGGCTGGTGCATCCTCATGGCTGTCGATCAACTGGCCGAGACGCTCCATCGGCGCGCGCCATTCGAAGGCATCGAGCCGGCCGGTAATCGGTGACACCGGCGCCCAACGTTCGGACACCACGCCGTCGGCGACCCAGGCCGGATCGCGCGGCGCCCGCACCGCCCTCGACAGCAGTTGCCGCACCTTGCCCTGGTCGCCGGTCTCGGCCTCCTCGATGTCGGCGAGCAGCAGATAGGCGCCCTCGCGGCGATCCATCCGGATCGCGGCCTCGGCCTCGCGGCGGGCGGTCGAGAAATCCTGCGCGTCGAGTGCGGCGCGCGCCACCGTCATCGACGACTCGGCGTGGTTCTTCTTCATCTCCTGCAGCTTCTTCGCCCGGTTGAGGCGGTCGAGCACGGCGTCGCCCGGTCTGGCATGGGTATAGAGTTCGGCGACCTCCGGATGCGGCTCGGCCTTCCACGCCGCCTCGAGGATCTTTGAGCCCTTGCGCACGTCGTTCTGCTTGAACAGCGCGGCGGCGGCTGCAACGGCGGCGGGCGCGAAGTCCGGTCGCAGCCGGTTTGCCTCGATCGCCGCGGTTCTGGCGGCAGCGGGATCGCTGTCGGCAAGCGCCTGCGCCTTGGCGGTCAGCAGCACGGCGCGGCGGCGGGTGGCCGCGTCGCGTTCGATCTGCCGTGTCGACTTCTGCGCGTCGACCAGTTTCAAGGCGCCGTCCCAGTCGCCGCGTGCGGTCAGCTCTTCCAGCGTCGATTCGGCTGCCCACGCCAGCTGCGGCGCCACAGCGGCAGCACGGCCGGCATAGTGCCGGGCGGCGTTGCGGTCGCCGAGCCGTTCGGCTTCGAGATAGAGCCCGCGCAAACCCAACAGCCGCATTTCGGGATCGTCGAGCATGCTCTCGAATTTCTGCCGCGCGCCTTCATGATCGCCTTCGAGCAGCGACGCCTGCGCCTCGAGCAGATGGATCAGCGGTTCCTGGTCGGAGCGGATCAGCTTGGCGGCTTCCTTGGTCTTCTTGCGGGCCAGCGCGCCGTCTCCGGCGCCGGCGGCGATCATGCCGGTCGACAGCGCCTGATAGCCGCGGTCGCGGCGGCGCACCCGGAAATAGCGCGAGATGGTGTAGGGGCTGTTCCACAGCGACTTGAGCAGCCACCACAGGATCATCACCGCGGCGACCACGGCAACGACAGCCACCGCCGCCACCATCAGGCTGACCTGGTACTGATAGCCGCTGAAGGTGACGACCATGTCGCCTGGCCGGTCGGCCAGCCAGGCAAAGCCCAGCCCAAGTGCGAAAACGACGATGAGGAAGGCGAGCAGCCGGATCATTGTGTTGCCCTCATGCCTTCATCGCGCCGGAGATCAGCGCGTCGACTTGGGTTTCGACCTCGATGCGTGCCTTCAGTTTGCCGGCAAAATCGGCGCCGGCGGCCTTGGCGGCTTGCGGCAGCGTGTCGTATTCACTGAGCGCCTTGGCGTAGTCGCCCTGATTGACCGCCGCCTCCATGCGCGCGACGGTTTCCGGCGCACCGGCGCCCTCGACGGCGCCGATCGGCCTGACCTTGACCAGCGATTCGGCGCTCGACAAAAGGTTCTGCAGGAAGCCGGCATTCTCATCGACAGGCGTCGCAGCAGTAACCATGGCACTGGCGGCGGCATCCGCTTGCGTTGCGATCTCGGCGCGGGTCGGAACGCCCTTTTCGGCATAGGGACGCAAGGTCGCAAGCTGCGGCGCGTCCGGGGAAATCGCGGCAAAGGTCTCGAGTTCGGCCGAGAAAGGCGCGCCACGGTCGAGCGCCGCCTTGAGCGCCGACGCGGCGATGGCGAGCGCGATCTTCGGCTGTCCTGCCGCCGCCTCGACCTTGCTGGAAAGCTGCGACACCGACTGCTCCAGCGCGGTGAGCCGGCCATCCTGTGCCGTCGCCGCCTCGCCGGCCGACTTCACCTGCGCGTCGAGACCAGCCAGTTTTTCGTTGAGCGGGCCGAGATCGACCGGAGCCGTGCTGCCGGCCTTGCTGAGCGTGGCGACCGCCGTTTCGATCTGCGCGACCTTGTCGCCCAGTGCGGCGACCCCGGCAGTGTCGCCTGCTCCACCTTTCTCGACCGCCGATTTCAGCGCCGCGACATCGGCCTTGACCTGCTCCAGGCCCGAGGACAGGCCGACCACCTTGGCCGCTGCATCGCTGTTGCCGCCAGAGTCCTTCAAGCCGGCGATTTCGGCCTTCAGCGAAGCGATGTCACCATTGACGCCATCGAGCGAGACACTGGCGCCGGAGCCCGGTGCGCCGAGCAGGCCGGCAAACTGCAGCCCGCCGGCGCCGACCAGCGCGATGACACCGCCGATGATGCCGGCAGCGATGCCGTTGAGGCCGCCACGCTTTTCAGGGGGAGGTGCCGGCGCCATTCTGTCGTCCCGTGTCTCGGCTTCTGCCTTGCTGCTATCGGTCTGGGTGCGCTTTGCCGACGCATCTTCGAAACTGTAGTCGAAGGCTTTGGCGCGGTTGGGCGGAGCATCCGAACCGGGATAGGGGAGCTCTGGTTCGGCGGCTTTGGCTCCGGCATCTGCCGGCGCTTGCGTCTCCGCTGGCCCTGCGGCGGCATCCGCATGCTCCCAGGGCTCGAGATCGGTTTGGTCGGCATGAACCGGCTCTTCGGGAACTGCGGATCGAGAGGTTTCCGTGGCCTCCACTGGCGCTTCATCAGTGCCGGCCTGCGTCTTGGCGGCATCCTCGTCGGCGATGCGTGAGACGGCGCCCGGCTCCAGATCGATGGTCACCGGCTCGCGGCGGCTTTTTGAGTGTCGCATCTTCGGCGTCTTGACCATGCCTGGGCTCCGCACAATTCGCTTCGTCTCAACGCCCTGCGGCGCATGATGGTTCAGAAAGGGTCTAGCACATCACCAAGCGGTGAAAAGGGGCGGTGTGATGACGCGGCTCAGCTCACGCTCGCAAAAGCGCCAGCAGCGCTTCCTCGTCGGGCTGTGCGGCAATGCGGATTCTTTCGCTGGCGGTATCGTCGAGGATTGCCGCGATGCGGTTGGAAAGTGCGAAAAACCACGTTTTTTCAAAGAGCCCGTGCAGAGCGGGCCGTCTGGCCAGGACCTGCATCGCGGCAGCCGCCTTGGCTGAATAAAGCAGCACCGCATCGGCAGGTTGGCCGGACAGACGCTCGAGGATGGTTTCGTCCGAATAACCCATCTGTAGCGTGTCATATGTTTCGACGGCGTGGACCTGAACGCTCGCCGCCTTGAGCTCATGTTCGAAGGCCGGAAATCGCACGCGTCCACAGAGATAGACAATGGTCTTGCCCGAGAGATCAGCAGCAAGACTGCCGGCGAGACCTTCGGCATTGCCCGGGCCTTCGCTGACCGACAAGAACCCCGCTTCGCGCGCGGCTTCCGCCGTCCTTTTGCCGACGGCATGGCAAGGCAAGGCGGCGAGCGCCGCGATGACGTCTTCCGGCGCATGGCGCACGGCATTGGCGCTGGTGATGGCAACGGCGATGGCATCGTCCGGGACGAGTCCGGCATCGACCGGCAGCGCCACCGTTTCGGTCAGAGGCAGAAGAATCGGCAGAAACCCTGTCTCCCGAAGCTGCCGCGCTGTGCGCAAGGCGCCCGGTTCCGGTCTCGTCACCAGGACGCGAAGCATTTCAGAGCCAGCCGTCGAAGAACTTTTCGCCGGCCTTGTCCCTCACCGTCCTGGCTGCTTCGGCGCCGATACGGGCGGCGTCTTGCGCCGGTCCCTGCAGCTCGACTGTGTGCGACAGCGTGCCGTCGGGCGATATGATCAGCCCTGCGAACGACAGTTTCCCGGCCTCGATCGCCGCATAACCAGCGATCGGCGTGCGACAGGAACCGTCGAGCGCCGCCAGAAAGGCGCGCTCGCAGGCCAGCGCCTGACCGGTCGGAACATCATGGATTGCCACCAGCATCTTTTCGGCATCGCGATCGCCGATGCGGGTCTCGATGCCGATCGCGCCTTGCCCTGGCGCCGGCGGGAAGAGGTCGAGCGGCATCAGGTCGGTGGCGACATGCTCGAGCCCGAGCCGCTTCAGCCCGGCATAGGCGAGGATCGTGCCGGCGGCGACGCCTTCGTCCAGCTTGCGCAGGCGCGTCTGCACATTGCCGCGGAACATAACCACGTCGAGATCCGGCCGCATGCGGCGGATCAGCGCCTGCCGCCGCAGCGACGACGAACCGACTTTCGCCCCTTGCGGCAGGTCCGCAATCGTCTTCGCCGCCCTGCCGACAAAGGCGTCGCGCGCATCCTCCCGCGGCAGGAAGGCTGAGAGTTCGAGACCGTCGGGCAGTTGCGTCGGCATGTCCTTCGACGAATGCACGGCGATGTCGATCCGGCCCGCCAGCAGCGCCTCCTCGATCTCCTTGGTGAACAGACCCTTGCCGCCGGCTTCCGACAGCGGCCGGTCCTGGATGCGGTCGCCGCTGGTCGAGATGACGACGATCTCGAAGGCCTCCGCCGGCATGCCGTGCGCGGCCATCAGTCGCGCCTGCGTTTCCTGCGCCTGTGCCAACGCCAGCGGGCTGCCGCGTGTTCCGATTCTCAAGATTGTTTGCATGGCGCGCGGTCCGTGATAACCCCCGGCCTGAGCATTTTGCAGCCAAGTGGAACCACTTGGCGTCGCAGCAATGCGGCTAAAATAACCGAGGCCTTTCCGGACTTTCTCCTAACGGGGAAAGGCCTGACAGACAATCTCTTGGGATAGCGACGAATTGATCCGCGTGCTGGGCATAGAGACGAGTTGTGACGAGACCGCCGCCAGCGTCGTGGCTGTGGATGGCAACGCCGCGCCAAAAATCCTGTCCAACATCGTGCTCAGCCAGATCGAGGAACATGCCGCATTCGGCGGCGTCGTGCCGGAAATCGCGGCGCGCGCCCATGTCGAGGCGCTGGACGGCATCATCGAGGCGGCCCTTGCCGATTCGGGCGTGGCGCTCGCCGACATCGACGCGATTGCCGCCACCGCCGGTCCCGGCCTCGTCGGCGGGCTAATCGTCGGGCTGATGACGGCCAAGGCGATCGCCGCTGCGGCAAACAAGCCGCTGATCGCCATCAACCACCTCGAAGGTCATGCCTTGACCGCACGGCTGACCGACGGGCTCAATTTTCCCTATTTGCTGCTGCTGGTTTCCGGCGGTCATACGCAGATTCTCGCCGTGCGCGGCGTCGGCGACTATCAGCGCTGGGCAACCACCATAGACGACGCGCTCGGCGAAGCCTTCGACAAAACGGCCAAGATGCTTGGCCTGCCCTATCCTGGCGGACCGAATGTCGAGAAGGCGGCACAGGCCGGCAATCCTTCGCGCTTTGCCTTTCCGCGTCCGATGAAGGGCTCGGCTCAGCCCGACTTCTCCTTCTCCGGCCTCAAGACCGCCGTGCGTCAGGCGGCGACCGCCATTGCTCCCTTGAGCGACCAGGACGTCGCCGACATCTGCGCCTCCTTCCAGGTGGCCGTCGCCGATGCGCTGGCCGACCGCGTTTCCCGCGCGCTGACGCGCTTTCGGCAGACATTTCCCGCCACCAGGAACCCGGCACTCGTCGTGGCCGGCGGTGTCGCCGCCAACCGCACGATCAAGGCGATGCTGGAGCGGCTCTGTGCCGAGGCCGGCTTCAGCTTCATTGCGCCGCCGCTGAAACTTTGCACCGACAATGCGGCGATGATCGCCTGGGCCGGCGTCGAGCGGCTGCGCGCCGGCATGGCGCAGGAGAACGGCTTCGATTTCGTGCCGCGCTCGCGCTGGCCGCTGGACGGCATCTCGACGCCGATGGTCGGCTCCGGCCGGCGCGGAGCCAAGGCATGACTGGCCAGCATATGAACAGTCCGGACAAGAGCGGCTGGCGTGTCACCGTGCTTGGCGGCGGCGCCTGGGGCACGGCGCTGGCGCTGGCGATGCTACGCGCCGGTCATTCGGTCCGGCTGTTCGCGCGCGACCCGGAAACCGTCGCTGCGATCGGCCATGGCGAAAATCCGCGCTATCTGCCCGGCATTGCCATCGCGCCCGGCATCGAGGCGACGGGCGACATCAAGGTGGCACTTGCCGGCGCCGATTGCGTGCTGGCGGTGACCCCGGCGCAGGCGTTGCGGGCGACGCTGGCAGCCGCGAAGGACCATATGCCGGCGGGCATCCCGCTGGTTCTCTGCGCCAAGGGCATCGAGCGCGACACGGGCGCCTTGCTGTCGGCAATCGTCGAAGAGATCCTGCCGCAGAATCCGGTCGCCGCCCTGTCGGGTCCAAGCTTCGCCACCGATGTCGCCCGCGGCCTGCCGACGGCCGTTGTGGTCGCCGCCCGCGACGAGGCATTGGCCGCCGACCTCGCCGCCCGCTTTTCGGCGGAGAACCTGCGCTGCTATTCGAGTGACGACCTGATCGGCGTCGAAATCGGTGGCGCCTTGAAGAACGTCTTCGCCATTGCCGCCGGTGCTGTCACTGGCGCCGGGCTCGGCGCCAGCGCCCAGGCCGCCATGGTGACGCGCGGCTTTGTCGAACTGCGCCGCATCGGCGCCGCCTTCGGCGCCAGGCCCGAGACCTTGATGGGGCTTTCCGGCCTTGGTGACCTGCTGCTCACCTGCTCGTCCACCCAGTCGCGCAATTTCGCCTATGGGCTGGCGCTTGGGCAAGGCAAGCCGCTTGCCGGATTGCCGCTGGCCGAGGGCGTGCCGACGGCCGCGATCGCTGCCCGCATCGCCACCGAGCGCAACATCGACGCGCCGATCATCGCCGCCGTCGCCGCCATACTGGACGGCACCATTACCATCCGGCAGGCTGTGACGGCTCTGATGACCCGGCCGCTGAAGACCGAAACCAACGATTGATCCCCACGACTTTGATCCCCAAGACCAGGAGAAGACCATGCTGTTTGCCGTGATTTGCAAGGACAAGCCCGGAAGCCTGCAGGTGCGCCTCGACACGCGGCCCGAACATGTTGCCTTTCTCGAAGGGTTGAACGGCGACAAGAAGCTGGCCTTCGCCGGTCCGTTCCTTGACGCCGAAGGCAAGCCCAATGGCAGCCTCGTCGTCGTCGAAGCACCCGACATGGCGGGTGCACAGGCCCTGTCGGCCGCCGACCCCTACGCTAAGGCCGGGCTGTTCGAAAGCGTCGAAATCCGCCCGTGGAACTGGACGTTCAACAAGCCGGCAGCTAGTTAATCCCGGTCGTCGGCGCGCAACCCCAAGGAGGAGAAAAGACATGAACTACTGGCTGTTCAAATCCGAACCCTCGGTCTTCTCCTTCGAGGCATTGAAGGCCAAGGGCAAGGCCGGCACGCAATGGGACGGCGTGCGCAACTATGCGGCGCGCAACAACATGAAGGCGATGCAGATCGGCGATCTCGGCTTCTTCTATCATTCCAACGAGGGGCTGAACGTGGTCGGCATCGCCGAAGTCTGCGCGCTGGCCCATCCCGACACCACGTCGGATGATCCGCGCTGGGAATGCGTCGACATCCGCGCCGTCCAGGATGTGCCGAACCCGCCGACGCTGGAAGAGGTCAAGGCCAATCCAAAGCTTGCCGACATGGCGCTGGTGCGGCTCGGACGGCTTTCCGTGCAGCCGGTGACGCCGGCCGAATGGAAGGAAGTCTGCCGCATGGGCGGCTTGACACCCGCTCCGTGACGGCGCTGACGCCGAACAGTGCGAAACAATTCATTCTCGACAACACGGCGCTGATGGCGCCGCCGCACGTGCCGGAAATCCTGCTTCACCTTGCCGATGAAGCCCATGATCTGTGGCAGCGGACCGAGGACGAGCTGGTCGAAATCGGCCTGCCGCCGCCCTTCTGGGCCTTTGCCTGGGCCGGCGGCCAAGGCCTTGCCCGCTATGTCCTGGACAATCCCGGCACGGTGCGGGGCAAGCGCGTGCTCGACTTTGCCTCCGGCTCCGGCCTTGTCGCTATCGCCGCCGTCAAGGCGGGTGCTGCCAAGGTGATCGCCACCGACATCGATCCGTTTTGCGCGACCGCGATCCGGCTCAACAGCGAGGCCAACGATGTCGGGATCGAATTCCTCGGCACGGATTGCATCGGCACCGATGCGAGATGGGACGTGATCCTGGCCGGCGACGTCTTCTACGACAAATCCTTCGCCGACCGGCTGATGCCGTGGTTCGCAACCCTGAAGGCGCGTGGCGCCGAGATCCTCGTCGGCGATCCCGGCCGGTCGTATATGCCGAAGGCGGGGCTGGAACCGCTTGCGGTCTATGAAGTCGCCGTCACGCGGGCACTGGAGGATTCCCTGGTCAAGCGCACGACCGTCTGGCGCTTTGCTTGACGTGATCGCCGAACAGGCGTTCCATCACACCAGCATCTGAGGGGGAAGCTCATGGATTTTTCAGCAGTGAACTGGCTGGCGGTGATCGCAGCCGCAATCGTGGCATGGCTGTTCGGCGCCGCCTGGTACATGGGCCTGAGCAAGCCGTGGCTGAAGGCCGCCAAGCTTGATCCGGCCACGATGAAGAAATCGCCGCTGCCCTTCGTCATCAGCTTCATTGCCGAACTGGTCATGGCCTACATCATGGCCCTGGTCGTCGGCGCGATGACCGGCGGCGAGCCGACACTGCTGGCCGGCCTTGTCTTCGGCTTCGTGCTTTGGCTGGGCTTCGTCGCCACGACGCTCTCGGTCAACCACCGCTACGAGAATTTCGGCTGGGACCTGACCCTCATCGACGGCGGCCACTGGCTTGGCGTGCTGCTGATCATCGGCGCTGTGATCGGCTGGTTCGGCGCGGCGGCAAGCTGATCAAAGGCAGGGGAATAGGGGCCGAAGGCGGCACCGACGCCCATCCCTACTGCCCTACTGCCCTACTGCCCTACTGCCCTACTGCCCTACTGCCCTACTGCCCTACTGCCCTACTGCCCTTTGTCCGTGGTCCGCGTCTTGGCGACTTCCTCGAGAATCCATTCGCGAAAGGCGACGATACGCGGATCGTCGCCAGCGCTCTCGGGATAGACTAGGAAATAGGCGAACTCAGGCGCCACCCGTAGGCCGAGTTCGAAAGGCTGCACCAGCCTGCCTTGGGACAAGTCGTTGGCCACCATGGCGAAATCGGCGAGCGCGACGGCATTGCCGTCGAGCGCCGCCTGGACGGCGTCCGTGGAGTTTCCGAACACGACAGTCCGGCTGTCGTCGAAATCGTGGACGCCGGCCGCCGCCATCCACATCCGCCAGTTCGGCCATGTCACGCCTTGTCGCGACCATTCGATATGGGCAAGCGTGTGATTGAAAAGATCGCGCGGCTCGCGCAGCGGCGGACCGGACGTCAAGAGGCTCGGACTGCACACCGGGATGAGGATGTTGTCGAACAGCCGGTGGGCGCGAAGGCCCGGATATTTGCCGGCGCCGAACCGAATGCCGACATCGATGTCATCGAGTTCGAAATCCCGCACTTCGTAGGCGATGTCGAATCTCAGCTCGATATTGGGGTGATGCTTGCGAAAATCGTCGACGCGCCGCATCAGCCATTTTGACGCGAACTGTGCATCGAGAGTCACTTTCAGCAACGCGGTGCCGCGCGTCAGCTTTTGCGCCCGCGAAACGGCCCGGCCAAGCAGGTCGAGCGCGTCGGTCGACGCCTCGAAGAGCACCGTGCCCGCCTCGGTCAGCCGGATGGTGCGGCTGGTGCGCGTGAACAGCACAAGCCCAAGCTGATCCTCGATTTCCTTGATCTGGTGGCTGACGGCGGCTGGCGTCAGGCCCAGCTCGTCGGCCGCACGAGTGAAATTGAGGTGCCTGGCCGCTGCTTCCAGCGTCCTCAAGGCGCGAGTGCCTGGCAGCAGGCGAGCCATTCTATCCTCAAATAAAACTTGATAATCTAGAGAAAACTACTCGTTTCTCACAGCGATTTCAATCTGGCATGATCCAACCATCGAAACATCATCAAGCCGGATTTGATATCCGGAGAGAACGGATCACACCATGTCCATCATCGCTTTGAATTCATCCATCGCTCGTCCGAACTGGCTGACCGAGACCCTTGACTGGTTGCGTCACGCCAGGGTCGCGATCAATCTCCCACACCAGAACGTCGAAGACCTGTCGGATCGGCAACTGCGCGACGTCGGCGCCAGGCGCAAGGACATCGCACGCGCCATGGACCGCGAGATGGGCCGCCTCGGCCTTCTCGACATCGGCTGGCAGCAGTCTGGTCGTAAGGGAAGGGAATAGGGCAGTAGGGAAAATCAAGGCGCACTGACGCCCATCCCTACTGCCCTACTGCCCTACTGCCCTACTGCCCTACTGCCCTACTGCCCTACCTCACCACCCTCACCACCGTCCGGTCCGACAGCAGCGGCAGCAGCCGCGCCATGGTTTGCGCCGTCACAGCCACACAGCCTTGCGTCGGCGTGAAGCCGGGGCGCGCTAGATGAAAGAAGATGGCGCTGCCGCGCCCGCGTCGGCGTGGCGCCACGTTCCAGTCGAGCACCAGGCAGGCGTCGTAGAGCCGGTCGTCGCGCCGCATGCGTTCGTGGCTGGCGCCATAGGGAATCTTGACCGGCCTGTTATAGTTGCGGTCGTCAGGCACTTCGCACCAGCCGAGATCAGGCCCGATCGGCGTCATCGCCAGACGGGTCTTGCGGCCGCTGGTGAACTGATCTCCCCGGAAATATCCCGACAGGATCCGCATCGAGGCCAGCGGCGTGGCGCCGTCGCCTTCGCGCTTGCCGGCCGAGATGCCGCCCCACCCCAGCGCACAGGCAAACACCGTTTTGCCGGCCTGCAGCAGGCCTTGGCTTGGATGACCGGGCCTGGCCCGCACGGTCAGCACGCGCAGCCCTTTTCGCAAAATTGCGCCGGCTGCATTGCGATCGCGTTTTTTCTTGTATGATCGTGCCACGGAACAAATCACTGTGATCGGGTGTTGTGCCGGTCAGCTTCCGCATAAACAGGCAGCGGTCAACTGAATTTTCTTTTCAAAACAACGGATTGATCCATGACTTCACGCACCATTCTGATCGTCGACGACGATGACGACCTGCGCGGCACACTGGTCGAGCAATTGTCCCTTTACGAGGAATTCGACGTGCTGCAGGAATCGACTGCGGCAAAAGGTGTCGCCGCCGCACGCGGCGGCCTCATCGATCTGCTCATCATGGATGTCGGGCTGCCCGACATGGATGGCCGCGAAGCGGTGAAGATCCTGCGCAAGGGCGGCTACAAGGCGCCCATCATCATGCTCACCGGCCACGACACCGATTCGGATACGATTCTGGGTCTCGAGGCCGGCGCCAACGACTATGTGACGAAGCCGTTCCGCTTCGCCGTGCTGCTTGCGCGCATCCGGGCGCAATTGCGCCAGCATGAGCAGAGCGAGGACGCCACCTTCTCGGTCGGACCCTACACCTTCAAGCCCAGCCAGAAACTGCTGCTCGACCCGCGCGGCGGCAAGGTGCGGCTGACGGAGAAGGAGGCCTCGATCATCAAATATCTCTATCGCGCCGACCAGAAGGTGGTGACGCGCGATGTGCTGCTCGAGGAAGTCTGGGGCTACAATTCCGGCGTCACCACGCACACGCTGGAAACCCATGTCTATCGGCTGCGTCAGAAGATCGAGCGCGATCCTTCCAATGCGGAAATTCTTGTGACAGAAAGCGGCGGCTACAAGCTGGTTCCTTAAACATTTCATTATCCAATGAGCGGTCGGGCGGGGACGCTTTTCGGGTACGGTCCTGAAGCTGGAGGTGGTTTGGATCGAACTCGCAGAGGAGGAGTCGGACTGTCGGTTCGGGGACATAGCTAGATGGCGCTGGATGACGACATCCGCATCCTGTCCGCCGTGAGGCTCTTCGAGGGCTTCACGCAGGAACAGCTGCGCCTGCTCGCCTTTGGCGCCGAGAACACCAGGCTGAGCGCCAACCACAAGCTTTACCGCGAGGAGGACGAGGCCGATTCTGCCTATATCGTCGTCAGCGGGCGCATCGTGCTCTACCGTGAGCAGAATGGCGAACGCATCCCGATAGGCACGGCCGGCCCCGGCACGATCCTGAGCGAACTGGCATTGATCGCCGACACCAATCGGCTGACCAGCGCGTCGGCCGAAATCGATTCGGAAGTGATACGGCTCAGCCGCAAGATGTTCCGCCGCATCCTGGAGGAATACCCCGAGATCGCGGTCAAGCTCCACCAGCGCATCTCCGAGGAATTTCAGGCGATGATCCGCCGCATCGAGGAACTGGCGCCACGCTTCTCGGGCTGAGGCGCACATGAACTTCCAGCTTGTACGCGCTACCGGAAATGACCTGCCCTTCATCATGGCGACCGAGCGGCGCGAGGGCTATGACGCCTTTGTCGGGCGCTGGGACGAAGCGCGTCATCGCGAGGCCCTTTTCGACGACAGTCATGCCTATTTTGTCGGTGTCGATGGTTCAGTGCCGATCGGCTTCGTCATCCTTCGCCAATTGGCCTCTGCCGAGCGCGTGACGCTGGTCAAGCGCATCGCGGTCATCGCACCAGGACAAGGCCACGGCAGAATGCTTCTGGCAGCGGCGGTTGATCGGGTTTTCGTCGAGACCGACGCCTATCGGCTCTGCATTGGGCTTTTCCCGGACAATCATCGCGCCCGGCGCGCCTACGAAGCTGTCGGCTTCACGGCTGAGGGCATTTCGCGCGGCAGCGCGTTTTTCAAAGGCGTGCACCGCGACGAGCTGGTCATGGCGCAACTGCGGCCGGAGTGGGAGGATCGCCGACGGGTTGGTCATCCCGTTGCCCGGACCTGAGCGCCGAGGTTCCGTTGACAGGCAAGAGGTGAAATCCTACAGAACCTCGAAGGCGGGCGGCCCAGCAGGCACCGCCACCACCAGGCTCCTGGGGGGAGCGAGGCATGCTGCCAGCTCGGTACGAGACGATTATCTTGTATTCCCGCAATGACGCGTTCGGCGACGGATTGATCCGGATTCCGGCTTTGCGCGCCGCCAGAACGGCATTCCCCGATAGTTTTATCGTCTACGGAACCACCGGGTCATCGACCCTTGAACACGTCCTCAATCGCCATGTCGATCACCTCGTCGATGCGATCAATGTGCGGACGCCCCTGATGCAGCTTGTGGCCAGCCACCGCAAGGGCAAGGGGCGATTGGCCGTTGTCGATTTCCGCATCTCGGGGCGTTGGCTGCTTCAGACCTGGGGCTCGCTGCTCGGTCGCGGCATCGCCTATGAGGCGAACTTCCCGGCTTTCGCTCTTTCCTGGCGCCCGGGCCAAAAATCCGAAGCACGGCCCGAGCGCAACGCATGGCGCTACCACCGCCTCATCGAGCGTCTTGCGGGCAAACGGTTGCCTTTCGATCATCGCCTGGAGCCCACCCCAGCCGCCCGGGCGGCGGCCAGGAGCCTGGGGGACGGCAAGCATGCTCCATTGATCGTTATCGCGGCGCATGGCGATGGCGGCAAACGCATGACCGCGGATCAGGTTGTCGCGATATCCGACAGTATGATCGCCGACGGGGCAAACCTTCTCTACGTGAAAACGCCAGGCGACGGCCCTGATATGGCTGAACTGGCTCAACGCGCGCCCAAGTTGCAGCTTGTCGATTCCGGTACGGTCGAGGGTGTCAATGTCAGCGATGTTCTGCTGGCGCTAGGGGAGTTTGCCGATCTTTACATTGGCGCCGAAGGCGGCACGGCACATCTCATGGCAGCGGTGATGACGCCGATGGTTATCGTCAGTGGCGGTGCCAGCATGGCCCGTTGGCGGCCGCTTTCGAACTGCGTGGACGTGATCGAATCCCGCCATGCAAGTCCAACCGGCCTGGTCGCCAATGTCCCGGCGCCGATAATCATCGAAGCGGCCCAGCGCATGCTGGCGACGCGCCACCGCGACCATCCCCATCTGCTGGATCACGCGGCAGACCTGTCAGCGCAGCTGTCGCCCAACAAAGACTTGAAGCACGCCATTTGAATTTGGAAGCGCAGGAAGCCGCCGTTTGCAGGCTGGCCTCACCTGAATATCGACGCACCTAATCCAGATCGAACCGCGCGATGACGGGCACATGGTCCGACGGGCGCTCCCAGCCGCGCGCCAAGCGCAGGATCTCGTAGCCGGAAAAGCTGGACACCAGATTCGGCGACGACCAGACATGGTCGAGCCGCCGGCCGCGGTTCGAGGCTTCCCAATCCTGCGCGCGGTAACTCCACCATGTGTAGAGCTTCTGCTCATGCGGCACGTTGAGCCGCATGAGGTCGATCCAGTTGCCGGCGAGACGCATCGCCTCGAAATTTTCCGTCTCGACCGGCGTATGGCTGACCACGTTGAGCAATTGCTTGTGTGACCAGACGTCGTGTTCGAGCGGGGCGATGTTGAGGTCGCCGACCAGCATCGAGGCGGACACCTCGTCATGTTCTGCCCGGATGGCATTCATCTCGGCGACGAAATCGAGCTTGTGCTTGAACTTCCTGTTGATGACGGGATCCGGTTCGTCGCCGCCCGCAGGAACGTAGAAATTGTGCAGCAGGATCGCCTTGCCGCCGGCCCGCACCGTCACCGAAAGGTGCCGGCTGTCCTCGATCTCGCAGAAACGCCGCTTCTCGACCACTTCGATCGGCCGCCGCGCCACCGTCGCGACGCCGTGGTAGCCCTTCTGGCCATGGAAGGCGATGTGCTCGTAGCCGAGCTTGCGGAAGGCCTTTTCGGGAAACAGTTCGTCGGGAACCTTGGTTTCCTGCAGGCAGAGCACGTCAGGCGCATGCTCGACGAGCAGGCGCTCGACGATCGGCATGCGCAGCCGAACGGAGTTGATGTTCCAGGTGGCGATGGAGAAGGGCATTTGGCAATCCAGGACAGCGTGCGGCCGGCCAGAGCCGATGGGCCCTGACGGGGAAGACGCCTTTTGACGGAGTCAGTCCGGGAAACTGCCAGCCGCAAGCCGCAAAGACAAGCCGGCCAACGCCCGACGAGGCGCGGCCCGGTGCTTTCCACAGCTATAACGACAGGGTTAGCGCGACTTGTTGGTGTTGAGCTCGCGATTCGCCGTGTAGTCGATGGCGAAAGTATCGGGGGCGAAGCTGACGCCTTCCTTGGTGTTGAAGATCATCACCGTTGTGTCCTTGCCCTGCGCGTCGGTGATCGTCCACTGTCGCAAATCAAAGGTTTTAGGATCGAACATCATCGTGATCTTCGAATTGCCGAACACCGATTTGTCGGCGAGCTGGATGGTGGTGAGGTCATCCTCTTGCTTGACGCTTTTGACGCGGTCGCCGGAGAGGTCGATCCTGTTGTCGAGCAGCAGCTTCAAGGGTGTCTTCGACAGCGGATAGAGATCGGACGTGTTGAGCTTCTTGTTCAGGATGACCACCGACTGGCCGTCTGAAATCACCCGGAAGTTTGAAGAGCCGTCATAGTTGAAGCGGATCTTGCCCGGCCGTTCGAGGAAGAACTTGCCGCCGGTCTGCTCGCCCTTCGGGCCGAACTGCACGAATTCGCCGCTCATCGATTTCACCGAGGAAAAATGGTCGGCGATCTTCTGTGCCGCGGCCGGCACGGCCGCCTGCGCCGAAGCCAGCACCTGGAAGCCGGGCACCGCGTTGAAGGCTGCCGCCCCTGCAAACGCCAGGCCGAGGCCCAGCAACTGACGCCGGGAGGGAGCAAACGTGCTGAGCGCTGAAGGATCATTTTTCATGTCGGTCACTCTCATCTGATTCCTGAGTTGTTCTGGTGCTTGGACCCCCAGTTAGGCTGAAGTTTGGCGGGTCAGGGCTCCCTCAGTCGCTTCAACGTCTTGAAAGGTTCAAGGTTGCGAGACCGGGATGTCACAAGGGTCAGGCCTTCTGGTCAGAATTTGTCCTCTTCGGTCGGCACCAGGATCTCGCGCTTGCCGGCGTGGTTGGCCGGGCCGACGATCCCTTCCTTCTCCATCTTCTCTATGATCGAGGCGGCGCGGTTGTAGCCGATGCCCAGCCGGCGCTGGATATAGCTGGTCGAGGCCTTGCCGTCGCGCAGCACCACGGAAACCGCCTGATCGTAAGGATCGTCGGAATCCTCGAAATTGCTGTTGCCGCCACCGCTACCGGAACCACCCTTGCCTGACGGCTCGTCGTCGTCCTCGCCGTCATCCTCGGTGATGGCGTCAAGATATTCTGGCACGCCCTGCAGCTTCAGATGCGCGACGATCCTCTCGACCTCTTCATCGGCGACGAACGGGCCGTGCACGCGCTGGATACGGCCGCCGCCCGCCATATAGAGCATGTCGCCCATGCCGAGCAGCTGCTCGGCGCCCTGCTCGCCCAGAATGGTGCGGCTGTCGATCTTCGACGTCACCTGGAAGGAGATGCGGGTCGGGAAATTGGCCTTGATGGTGCCGGTGATGACGTCGACCGACGGGCGCTGCGTCGCCATGATGACATGGATGCCGGCGGCACGCGCCATCTGCGCCAGGCGCTGCACGGCACCCTCGATGTCCTTGCCGGCGACCATCATCAGGTCGGCCATCTCGTCGATGATGACGACGATATAGGGCATCGGCTCGAGATCGAGGTTCTCGGTCTCGTAGATCGCCTCGCCGGTCTGGCGGTCGAAGCCGGTCTGCACGGTGCGCGAGATCTTTTCGCCCTTCTTGTCAGCCTGGCTGACGCGGGCATTGAAACCGTCGATGTTGCGCACGCCGACCTTGGACATCTTGCGGTAGCGGTCCTCCATCTCGCGCACGGTCCATTTCAGCGCCACCACCGCCTTCTTCGGATCGGTGACAACGGGCGTGAGCAGATGCGGGATGCCGTCATAGACCGAGAGTTCCAGCATCTTCGGATCGATCATGATCAGCCGGCAATCCTGCGGCGTCAGCCGGTAGAGCAGCGACAGGATCATGGTGTTGATGGCAACCGATTTGCCCGAGCCGGTGGTGCCGGCGACCAGCACGTGCGGCATCTTGGCGATATCGACGATGACCGCCTCGCCGTTGATGGTCTTGCCCAGCGCCAGCGCCAGCTTGGCCTTCGTCGTCTCGAAGTCGCGGCTGGCCAGGATCTCTCTGAGATAGACGGTCTCGCGCTTGGCGTTCGGCAGCTCGATGCCTATGGCGTTGCGGCCGGGCACCACGGCGACACGGCAGGCGATGGCGCTCATCGAGCGGGCGATGTCGTCGGACAAGCCAATGACCCGCGACGACTTGATGCCGGGCGCCGGTTCAAGCTCGTAGAGGGTGACCACCGGACCCGGACGGACGGCGATGATCTCGCCCTTGACGCCAAAATCCTCCAAAACGCCTTCGAGCAGGCGCGCGTTCTGTTCCAGCGCGTCCTTGGACAGGCTGGCGTCGCGCACCACGTTCTTCGGTTCAGAGAGGAAATGCAGCGACGGCATTTCGAACTTTTCCGAGCCGATCAGCGATGTCTGCGCCTCGCGCTGCACGCGGGCGCCTGGAGCCGGACGCGGCGCCGGCGCCTCGACGCGGGTGGCGGCATCGGAACGGAACGGCTGGACCTTGGCGGTCGGCGCCGCGCGCCGCTGGATGGCGGGCTCGTCCTGCTCGAAATCCATGTCGTCGTCGGCGTCGAAGATGTCGGCATCATCGGGGTCGAGCGAGACGCTGCGGTCATTGACCATGGCGGCGAAGAATTCGGGCTCGACGCGGGCGCGGCCATCCTGGCTCATCCGCGATTCGGCGAACTCGGCCGATTCGACCCGTTCGGCGGCGCGGCGCCAGGCGGTGGAGCGCTGCTCCATCTCCGGCTCGTACTCGTCCCGCTCCTGCCTGCGGCGCACGGCGCGGCGGTGCATCCACGCGCGGAACGAGAGCCACCAATGAGTAATTGCCCCGAGCGCCAGGATGCCCTCGTCGCCTTCGTCCTCGTCATTGTCGAACAAGAGGTCGTCCTCGCGCGGATCGACGGCAGGCTCGTCCTCCATGACGGCGAAGCCGTTCTTGCGTCCGATCAGCGCCGAGCCAAGGGCGAACAGCCACAGCGCGGGTGCGGCCAGCAGGATGGCGATGATGCTGGCGATCAGCCCGGTCGGATAGCCGCCGATGACGACGCTGGGGATCTTCAGCACCATGTCGCCGAACACGCCGCCGAGGCCGGTGGGCAGCGGCCAGGTCTTGGGCGGCACAACGCAGCCGGCCATTGCAGCGGCCAGCAGCGCAAAGCCGAACCAGGACAGCCCGCGTTTGGGCAGCCTGTCGACGCCGCGCGCGGAAAACAGCAGGAAGCCCCAGATGACGGCCGGAACCAGGGCCGCGACGGCGGCGAGGCCGAAGAACTGCATGGCCAGGTCGGAGAACACCGCACCGGCATAGCCCATGGCGTTGGTGACGGTGTTGTTTGTCGCGTGGGAGAAGCTCGGATCGGCTACGTTCCAGGTGGCAAGGCTGGCCACGCCAAAGGCGACAGCCAAGAACAGCCCGGCACCGACCAGCCGCCCGACCTGACGCCGCGCGAACGCCTGGATGCCGTGCCCCGTATCGGCCAGCGCAAGCGGTGCTGAAGCCCCTGAACGCATGCTCTTCCCCGTCTGTCATGGACTCGCCGGGTGCGTGGCGCACTTCGGCAGATTCGGGTGTCAGACTATCGGCGGGAAGGTTAAGGGCGCATTAACTATAAGAGGTTGAGATGATCAAACCTCGTTACCGCCGGTTGAGCAGCTTGCTGCTCGAGGGATAGCCGAGAGCGGGCCGCAGGGGTCACCGATTTGGGTAGAGGCATGCAATCCGTCCTCCTTCGCGTGGCAGCACTGGCCTGGGCGGGGCTCAGTCTCCTGCTCGCCCTGCACTGGTTTGTCGAACTCGGCATGGTGGGTTTCCCGGATGGTCACGTGACGCCCTTTGCCAGAGCGACCGGCCCGCTCCTGCACGTCCTCGCCACGGCCTGCCTGGCACAAGGCCTGTATTTTCTGTGCATGGGTCTCTTCGGCAAGGGATTTGGAGCGCATGGCCTCGGCCTGCAGGTTCTGATCGCCGCGGTCCTGACGGTGGCGCCCGTGCTGATTGTCAGGAATTGCCCCCAGTCCCGGACATGCAGCAGCGCCTATGAGGCACTGACGAACACCATGATGGACGACGGCGCCGGTGGATAGCGCTGCCGCTTGCCGAAACACAATGGCGGACCCGCGAGCCCGCCATTGGTCGTTTGGCAACAAAAGATCGGGCCTCGGTCCGATCGCGGCAAAATCAGTTGGCGCCGCCAAGCGCCTGCAGGTTCGCGCAGAACTCCGCATGCGGCTTGCTCATCGCCGCGTCCTGGCATTCCTTCATCATCGCGTCCTGCTTGTCCTTCGCCATCGAATCCCAGGCAGCCTTGAAGTCGGCCTTGGGCTTCATGGTTTTCATGCCGGCGTCGGTGAAGAACGGTGCCATGTTGTCCGGTTCATCGAGAGCGCCGGCAAATGCCGTGCCGCTGACCATGGCAAGAGCGAGCGCTCCGAGGCAGATGTTCTTGAGGTTCATGAGATGGTTTCCTTCCCTGTTGTTTGGCACGAGCGTCAGAACGACGATCGTCCCCACAGTTCGGAACCAGAGCGGTCGATGTTTCCTCAAAAATCTTGATCACACGAACGTGATTGCGCGTATCCCGGCATTGGCAGGGCGATTGTACCAAAAAAAGAGGCCCGGACGTGATCCGGGCCTCAATGCGTGAACTCCTTTCGGGAGCGTCACGACGGGATTTTTAAAGCAATTCCAGGAAAAGTGTGTAGCGGTTTTCCGTCCGGAATTGCGTCGGAAGACAGGGGGCCGGCGGGAGGAGGGTTCCGCCGGCCCCGTGGCTAAGTTGGCCTTACGGCACCACTTCGCCATGCTGGGAGATGTCGAGGCCTTCGACCTCTTCCTGGGTCGTCGGACGCAGGCCGACCAGCGCCTTGACGATGTAGAGGATCACGAAGGTGGCAATCGCCGTCCACACGATGGTGACGGCAACGCCGTAGATCTGCTTGCCGAGCGAAGCGCCCGCACCGAGGCTGTTGATCGCCGGGTCGGCGAGCACGCCGGTGAGCAGAGCGCCGATCACACCGCCGACGCCGTGCACGCCGAACGCATCGAGCGAGTCGTCATAGCCGAACATGTGCTTGACCTTGACCGCCGAGAGGTAGCAGAGCACGCCGGCAACGATGCCGACGATAAAGGCGCCGGTCGGGTTGACGAAGCCGGAAGCAGGCGTCACCGCGACGAGGCCGGCAACGGCACCCGAGATGATGCCGAGCACCGAAGGCTTCTTTGCGACAATCCATTCAGCGAACATCCAGGCCAGAGCCGCGGCGGCGGTGGCAACCTGGGTGTTGAGCATGGCAGCGCCGGCAAGGCCGTCGGCTGCGAGTTCCGAACCGGCGTTGAAGCCGAACCAGCCGACCCACAGCAGCGAAGCACCGATCACCGAATAGACCAGGTTGTGCGGCGCCATGTTGGTGGTGCCATAGCCTTCGCGCTTGCCGAGAACCAGCGCGCAGACGAGACCGGCGACACCGGCGTTGATGTGGACGACCGTGCCGCCGGCAAAGTCGAGCACGCCAGCCGTGCCGAGGAAGCCGCCACCCCAGACCCAATGCGCGATCGGCACGTAGACGACGAGCAGCCACAGCGCCATGAAGATCAGCAGCGCAGAGAATTTGAAGCGTTCGGCGAAGGCGCCGGCAATCAGCGCTGGGGTAATGATGGCGAAGGTCATCTGGAACATCGAGAAGACGAATTCAGGAATGTTCGCGACGCCCGGCAGCCACAGCGAGGCAGTGGTGATGCCGTGATGGAAGAATTTCGAGGTGCCGCCGATATAGCTGTTCACGCCGCCGCCGTCGGAGAAGGCCAGCGAATAGCCGAACATGAACCACAGCACCGTCACCAGGCAGGTGATGGCAAAGCTCTGCATGATGGTGGCGAGCACGTTCTTCTTGCGCACCATGCCGCCGTAGAACAGCGCCAGGCCCGGAATGGTCATCATCAGCACGAGCGCCGTCGAGGTCAGCATCCAGGCGGTGTTGCCGGTGTCGAGCACCGGGGTCGGGGCAGCAGCCGGCGCGGCCGCGGCTGCGGCAGGAGCCGCTTCCTGCGCGAAGGCGGCGACCGTGCCCAATGCTGCGAGAACGAGCGAACCCAAAAGGGCGGCTCGTCCCGTCGTCTTCAAGGTGGAAGGAATATTCATTGAACTCTCCATTGGAATACGTGATCGCCGCTCAGAGCGCGTCGGTGTCTGTTTCGCCGGTGCGGATGCGCACCGCCTGATCGATGCCGAAAACGAAGATTTTGCCGTCGCCGATCTGGCCGGTCTTGGCGGCGGCGGTGATGGCTTCGACGGCCTTGTCGACCATGTCGGCACTGACCGCGACTTCGATCTTGATCTTCGGCAGGAAGCTGACCGCGTATTCCGCCCCGCGATAGATTTCCGTATGCCCTTTCTGACGCCCGTAGCCTTTGACTTCGGTGACGGTCAGGCCCTGGATGCCGACGGCGGTAAGCGCTTCGCGTACCTCGTCGAGCTTGAACGGCTTGATGATTGCCATCACGATTTTCATAAGGTTTCACCCTTTGCTGTTGCGGTCCCCCGCGTTTGCACACCTTCACCGATCCCAAAGAGCCGGAGAGTGCCCACGAGGATTCAAGCTCCGTGCCAAGTGCCGAAGCAGGGTGTTAACCCGTTGTAAACAAAGAGATCGAGGAGCGTCCCGACGCAACCTGCCCACAGCTGCGGCGATGCATCTGCTTAAAAATTAGGCAATTTTTCCAAAATGCCTACTCTGCAGGCGATCGCTTGAGCCGGATCAGCCCTTCCTGCGCAACCGAGGCGATCAGCGTGCCGTCGCGGGCAAACAGCGACCCGCGCGTAAAGCCGCGCGACCCTTGCGTCGACGGGCTGTCCTGCGTGTAGAGCATCCAGTCGTCGAGCGCATGGCTGCGGTGGAACCACATGGCGTGGTCGAGGCTCGCCGCCTGGATATCGCGATCGAAAATGGCGCGGCCATGCGCGAAGGTCGAGGTGTCGAGCAGCGTCATGTCGGAGAGATAGGCAAGCACCGCCGCCTGGATGGCGCGATCCGCGGGCACCGGACCGGTGGTCCGGATCCAGATGTTCTGCTTCGGCTCCAGCTTCTCGCGGCTCGTGTAATGCTTCAGCATCACCGGCTTCATCTCGATCGGCCGGTCACGCTCCCAATAGCGTTTGATGCCTTCGGGCACCGCTTCGCCGAACTTGCCCAGCAATTCGCGCTGCGACAGCAATGTGTCCGGCCCCGGAACGTCCTGCGGCATCGGCACCTGGTGCTCGAGGCCGACCTCGTCCTGCTGGAACGAGGCCTCCAGCGAAAAGATCGCCTGGCCGTGCTGGATCGCCACCACGCGCCGCGTGGTGAAGGAGCCGCCATCGCGGATCCGGTCGACCTCGTAGACGATCGGCACCTTGGTGTCGCCGGGCCGCATGAAATAGCCGTGCAGCGAATGCACGTGGCGATCGGGATCGACGGTTCGCTGCGCCGCCACCAGCGCCTGGGCAATGGTCTGGCCGCCGAAGACGCGCTGCCAGTCGAGCAGGGGGCTGCGACCACGATACAGATTGTGTTCCAGCTTCTCGAGGTCGAGAATGCCGAGAAGCTCGTCCATGGCTGCCGTCATATTTCGCGCCCTCGCAGCAGAAGTGTTATGGCGGTTTCCGACAGGACGGACAGGCAGTCAAGGGCGCAAGACCCGGCCGGCGCGCAAGGAGCGAAGATGATGGAACGCAAGGCGGACGCGAAACCCAGATCCGGGCTCGATGTTCTGGTCGCCGGCGCCGGCTATGTCGGCTTGGCCGCAGCCGTGTCGCTGAAGCAGGCGCGCCCGGGTCTCGCCATCGCTCTTGTCGATGCCGCGCCCGCTGGCGTCTGGCAAAGGGATGGCCGCGCTTCGGCCATTGCCGCCGCCGCCTGCCGCATGCTCGACCAGCTTGGCGTGTGGGCCGAAATCGCGCCGCAGGCGCAGGCGATCACCGAGATGATCATCACCGATTCGCGCACCTCCGATCCGGTGCGTCCGGTGTTCCTGACCTTCGACGGCGAAGTGGCGCCGGGAGAGCCGTTTGCACATATGGTTGCCAACAGGGTGCTGAATGGCGCCTTGCGGGCCAATGCGGAAAAACTCGGCATCGACATCATCGAAGGCGTCGCCGTGCAGGGTTTCGAGACCAACGGCGCCGGCATCACCGTGCACCTCGCCGACGGTGCGACGCTGAAGGCCCGGCTGCTGGTCGCCGCCGACGGCGTCAACTCCAGGCTGCGCGACATGGCCGGCATCAAGACGGTGAAGTGGGAGTATGGCCAGTCCGGTATCGTCTGCACCGTGGCACATGAACGCCCACACAATGGCCGTGCCGAGGAGCATTTCCTGCCGGCGGGACCCTTCGCCACACTGCCGCTCAAACCCGGCGAGGACGGCACCAACCGCTCGTCGATCGTCTGGGTCGAGCGCTCGCAGGATGCCGAGAAGCTGGTGGCCGGTGACGATCTCGTCTTCGAACACGAACTCGAACAGCGTTTTGGCCTGAAGCTTGGCGAGATCCGCGTTGCTGACAAGCCGCGCGCCTGGCCGCTCGGCCTGACCATCGCGCGTGCTTTCGTCGCACCGCGCATTGCGCTCGCCGGCGATGCCGCCCACGGCATCCACCCGATCGCCGGCCAGGGTCTCAATCTCGGTTTCAAGGATGTCGCCGCGCTTGCCGAGGTGATCGTCGAGGCCGACCGGCTCGGCCAGGACATCGGCGCGCTCGACGTGCTTGAGCGCTACCAGCAGTGGCGCCGCTTCGACACGGTGCAGATGGGCGTCACCACGGACGTGCTGAACCGGCTGTTTTCCAACGACATCGGCCCGCTCCGCACCGTCCGCGACATCGGCCTTGGCTTGGTCGAACGCATGCCGCGCCTCAAGGAATTCTTCATCCGCCAGGCATCGGGGTTGTCCGCCGGCACGCCAAGACTGTTGAAGGGCGAGGCGATCTGAGCGCTGTCGCTCAATTGACTTCGAAGCCGAGCTTCTGCCGCAGTCGCAATATCCTCTGGTCGGATATCTCCAGGCGTTTCTCGCCGCCCTGCGCCGCCCGGTTGACCATCTGCAGCAGATCGTTGCGCTCGGCGACATCGAGGCGTTCGCGCAGGAACGGCGCCAGCTTGTCGATGACAATTGTGGTGTCGTCGATCTGTGACGCCGCCCATTTGGCGTAGACCACCGCTTCGTCCGTTTTCTTCTTGTCGGCAATCTCGGAAATCACCGCGCGAATGACGGCCTCGCGCTGCGGCAGGATCGGCCCGTTCTCGGAGACGATGGCGGTGATGAGCGTTGCCGCCGCTACGACCGGATCATCGATCGCCGTCAGCGGCGACAGGGCCGCCTGCTTGCGCAGCTTCTTGCGGCGGATGTTGCCCTGCACGCGCCCGACGACGTCCGCAACCTCGCGAGCCGCATCGTTCATCGCCTTCATCCGATACCACCAGAACGCCGCCGCGCCCAACACGCCAAGGATAGCAATCAAGAACGGCATGCCGACATCCCCCCAAATCCTGGCGACGATAGGAGAACTCTCGCCTTGCTTCAACGCGCAAAAGTTGCGCACGAAACCGACCCGG
The DNA here is from genome assembly GCF_003148495.1 of Mesorhizobium loti. Taxonomy (GTDB): domain Bacteria; phylum Pseudomonadota; class Alphaproteobacteria; order Rhizobiales; family Rhizobiaceae; genus Mesorhizobium; species Mesorhizobium loti. The sequence goes on along the minus strand of NZ_QGGH01000003.1, from coordinate 226,181 downwards.
AACGTCGGCTCAGCCAGACGCCCGGTTTCGAAGCGGCCGCAACGCATGGCAGGCTCTATGACCCCGGTATGTCGTAGACCGCCCGGACCTCGATCGTGCCGAGTTCGGCCAGCGGAATACCGGCGGCAATATCCAGCGCCTCTTCGAGATTTTCAGCCTCGATCATGACGAAACCAAGCAGTTGCTCCTTGGTCTCAGTGAAGGGGCCGTCTGTGACCAGCCGCTTGCCCTTGCGCCGCCGCACGGTTTTGGCTGTCGTCACCGATTGCAGCGCCTGCGCGACGATCAGCAGGCCCTTCTCCTCCAGCGATCGGTCGTAGGCCAGCGAATCGGCGTCGAGCTTGGCCGACCCTGCCGGGGTCAGCGCGTGAAGATCCTTTTCCTCACCATAGACCAGACAGACATATTTCATTTCCAGCTCCCTTGCTGCGGTGAACCATAGGATGCGGTGACGAGGGTGTCAGCGTTGCCCCTGACCGCGGCTGCATGGTCGAGAAGGCATGCCGCGATGCCGATGATGGCAACCGCCGCCAGAAGCCGGCCAAAGCCGGACCCCGGCGGATGCAGCCAGAAGTCTTCTCGTCGCCCGGCCTTGCAGCCTGCGCCTCTCCAAAGTGCGAAAAACAGATTGTCCATGTGAACCTCCATCCGGCCACAAAACCCGTGGCCGCCCGCAGGACGGGCGAGGGGGACCAAAGTCGACATTTTTGCACCTGCATTTTTTCAGAAAAGATTTGACCACCATCGCCGACACCGTGCCGTGGTTCAAAGTGCGCAGTGGCCTTCGCGCCCGCGCGCGCTATAGTTGACCGGAAGCCGGGCTCAGCCCCGACAACAAGTCACGACAACCCAGCCACGACAACCAAGGAGGAATTCATGGACCGCACCGCAAACGCCGTCTGGAAAGGCAATCTGAAAGAGGGCAAGGGCACGCTCGACACCCAGAGCGGAACCCTGAAGGGCACGCCCTATTCGTTCAAGGCGCGCTTCGAGGACGAGAGCGGCAAATCCGGCACCAACCCTGAAGAGCTGATTGCCGCCGCGCACGCCGGCTGCTTTGCCATGCAGTTCTCGCATTTCCTGGCCGAGAACGGCACGCCTGCCACCGAACTCGATGCCAAGGCGGTGGTGACGCTGGTTCCAGGCACGGGGATCACCGGCAGCGCCCTCACCGTGGTCGGCAAGGTGCCGGGCATCGATGCTGCGAAATTTGGCGAGTTGGCCGAAAAGGCCAAGGCCGGCTGCCCGGTGTCGAAGGCGCTCGGCGCCATAAACGTATCGCTCGACGCCAAGCTCGGCTGAGAACGCTGCATCCGGTGTGAAGACCCGGCGCGAACGCTCAGGCGCGCGCCGGGACCTACGCGCCCAGCGCGTCTAGCCGGGCGCGGAGTGCGGCGACTTCCTGCTCCAGCGCCTCCAACCGTACCTCCAGGTCGGAAGCAGGCAGGGCCGATGCACTCCGCTGCGCCGAAAGGGCTGCAACGTCCATTGGGCCGCTGAGGAGATGCACGTAGCGGTCCTCGCGCTGGCCCGGTCCGCGCGGGATTTCCTGGATGAGTGGCGGTCGGCGGCCGATCAGCATGTCGAGCTCGGCGCGCAGATCTTCGATCGATGAGAACCGTGCCATGCGCTCGGTGCGCGCCGACAATTCATGGGCCGTCTGCGGCCCGCGCAGCAAGAGCAGGCCGATCAATGCGGTCTGCGGCGTGGTCAGCGAGAAGCGCTGCGCCATCTGGTGCTCGTATCGCTCGACGCGCGAGCCGAACATCTGCCGCACCAGCCCCTTTTGTTCGAGCAGCTTCAGCCCCCGGTGCACCTCGGCCTGTTCCAGCGCCATCACCGGCTCGCGCGCCGTCTTCTGGTTGGCGGCGGCCAGTGCTGCATTGAGCGTCAGCGGATAGACATCCGGCGTCAGCTCCTTCTTCTCGATCAGGCAGCCGAGCACGCGGGCTTCGACGGGATTAAGGATGGGAAGGTCTTCGCTCATGGCTCTCTCATACCCGAAGCTCCCGATACCATAGCTGTTCGCGAAACGTCTCCTACTTTCGATCGACGGATGTAGCTATGGAGCGTCACACCTTTCAGTCCTGTTTCTCGCATCGGGGCGATAGCTAGCATGGGACATATGCACTAGCGCGCTTCGGCACTCATGCAATATCGCCCAAAAATTGGCTCCGATTTCTGGGAGAACGACATGCATGAAGACAAAAGCTTAAAGCGCATCAGTCCCAGGCCCCGCAGCCTTCCGCTCCGGTTTCGGCTGCCAGAATGATCTGACCAGCACATCCTCGGCATGGATCGCGTCGTCGAACCGGGCCTGTCCAAGTTCCTGGGCCAGCGTCGGTCGATCACCGAGCAGCGAGACGCCAAAAGCGGCCTGGCCATTGGGAGGCGGCACGCCCAGCGCGTCCAGGATGGTGGGAAATATGTCAATCGTGCCCGAAAGCCCGGTGTGCGTTTTGGCAGGAACGCCAGCCCCCGACAGGGAGAAGAAGTTGCGTCGCTCATGCGTGTTCAGGCGATCCGTAACTTTGCTCGGCGCGCTGAGATGGTCGCTTTGCAACGCCAGGACGGTATTGGCCATCAGACCTTCGGCCTCGGCTTTGTGAATGAAGTCCGCGATGAGCATGTTCGTGCATTTCACGGCATGGAGAATGTTGGGGGTTTGTGGAGACAGTCCCGTCTTGCCGATACATTTGTCGGTGAGGTAGCCGTCCATCGCATGCCCACCACTGACGGCGATCGTCAGCGAGAACGGTTTGCCGTCCCGCTGCGCGCGCCGCAAAACGTCAAGGCTCAAATCGAGAACTTCGGCGTCATCGGCGCCAAAGGCGCTGCCGCGCCCGGCGACGGCAGCCACGACTTGGGATCCCCCAAAAAGCGATGAATAGCCATGGGTGGAATAGAATGTCCCCTGGCCGGTGAAGCTGAGCGCCCAACCGGTGACAAAGTTCTGCTGATAGCCCCGCGCCTTCAGGACATCGCCCAGGCAGGTCAGGCCTGGCAGGAACTGCGAATTCTCCTCCAGGTACTGGCGCGTCGTGAAGAACGTTATCAGCAGCGGCGTTCCGCAGTTCGCAGCGACCATCCCTGAGATGGAGTTGTTGGTGTAGGCAAGTTGCACCATGTTGGCCGCCGAAACACCCCGCCTCTCGAATTCGAGTAGCGGCCCCATGACGTCGCCGAACTCCTCGTCCATGTAGGTGCGCTCGGCGCTCTCGATGAAAATATGAATGAGGTTCTTTGGCCCCGCGGTGGCGGACGCTGCTTCTGCCTCCGGCTCTGTCAGAGAGCTGATGTCGACGAACCGCTTGGATAGGAAATCATGCAGCGGGTTGGGGTGGATCGCGGCGGCAATCGGCCGTGTCAGCATCGGGTTTGCCGCCAGGAAGAACGCCATCAGGGCGACATCCAATCCTCTTGTCAGCGTGCCGCGCGCCTTCAGGGCGCCGAGACCGAAAAGAACGACGAGAATGACCAGCATCGTGTTTCCGGTATTCCACAAATAGTCAAAAACGACACCAGGCGTGAGCATCCCGGCGCCGGCATGCATGAACATCGCACCCCAGTCAAAATAGCCAAAAACACTTTCGAGATAGACATAGACAAGGAAGAGAAAGCAGGGAATGAGCGAAAAATAGAGCCTGAACCACCTGCTTTCTCGCTGATCCGCCCTCTTGTCCCGGAGCCCGTCAAGCAAGACAAGCGCGACCAAAACCCCCAGGCCGAGAGCCGCAAGCAGCCCCTTCTCCTGAAAATAGATCAGCGACACAAGCCAGGTGAGCGATCCCACTGTTGTGACGCTGATCAATGACCCGGATACCGAATACCCATTCACGGTGAAGCCGCGCATCATTTTGCACCCGAACGACGCTCTGGGAAGAGAATATCGGGGACCACTTAAAACTATACTAAGACAATACCGAGCCGCCTTGCGTATCCAGCAATCAATTACTTGCGATATCGCTAATATATGCCGCCAAGACTCCATCGACTCTAGACTAGCGAACGAGATGTTTGGAAAAATGAAAAATGATCGGGCGCGGCCGGCGGCCGCCTGACAAGAGCAGGCCAAGCGAGGCGGACCGCTGCGCAGTCAGCGAGAACTGCCGAGCCATCTGAGCTGATCGCGTTCGACACGCGAGCCGGACATCAGCCGCACCAGCCTTTCTGCTCAAGCAGTTGGGCGCTTGGAGCATCCCCGCCGGCTGCCATCACCGGCTCCCGCCGTCTTCTGGGTGGCAGCGGCTCCGCATTGAGCGTCAGCGGATCCGACGGCAGCCCCTTCTTTCGACCTGCGAACCAGGTCTTCGATCAGAAGGACTGCCTTGGCCCCGCTAAACCCTTCTCTCCACCATCATCTTCTTGATCTCGGCGATCGCCTTGGCCGGGTTGAGGCCCTTGGGGCAGGTTTGCGCGCAGTTCATGATGGTGTGGCAGCGATAGAGCCGGAACGGGTCTTCGAGATTGTCGAGCCGCTCGCCCTTGGCCTCGTCGCGGCTGTCGATCAGCCAGCGATAGGCCTGCAAAAGCGTTGCCGGGCCGAGATAGCGGTCGCCGTTCCACCAGTAGCTTGGGCACGAAGTCGAGCAGCAGGCGCACAATATACACTCGTAGAGCCCATCGAGCTTCTCGCGGTCCTCATGGCTTTGCAGCCATTCCTTGGCCGGCTCCGGCGACACCGTCTTTAGCCAGGGCTGGATCGAGGCGTGCTGGGCATAGAAATTGGTGAGGTCCGGCACCAGGTCCTTGACCACCTGCATATGCGGCAGCGGGTAGACCTTGACGGCGCCGGAAATGTCGTCGCAGCCCTTGGTGCAGGCCAGCGTGTTGGAGCCGTCGATGTTCATGGCGCAGGAGCCGCAAATGCCTTCGCGGCAGGAGCGCCGCAAGGTCAGCGTCGGATCAATCTTGTTCTTGATCCACAGCAGCGCGTCGAGCACCATCGGCCCGCAATCGTCCATGTCGACGAAGTAGGTGTCGATGCGCGGGTTCTCGTCATCGTCCGGCGACCAGCGGTAGATGCGGTACTCGCGCAGATTGGTGGCGCCCTCCGGCTTCGGCCAGGTCTTGCCCTGCTGGATCTTCGAGTTCTTGGGAAGCGTCAGTTCGACCATTACCTGCGGTCCTTTCGGATGACGAGCTTCAGCCCGGACCAGATTTCATTGACGGCGGCGACCTTGACGTCAACAAGGTCGCGCTTCAGCGCCTCGGCGCGGACAACGCCCTCGGTGACGTCGGTGGCCACCTTCGATGCCTTCTTTGGCCAGGACACCCAGACCATGCCGTCGCGCTTGATCGCCGCCTCGACATCGCCGAGGCGATCCTCGATCTCGGCACGCTGCCGGGTGAAGGCATGGACGGCGTCATACTTCAGGGTCGTTCCCGAAATCCGCGACCAGTCTGCCAGCCGGTCGACTTGAGCGAAGTCCATGGATTCGGCGAGATCGCTGAGGTCGTCGGGGAGCGCGATGAAAGCGGCGGTCATGCCGTGCTTCAGGCCGAGCTTGGCCGGAAGGGGCGTGCCGGAATATCCCGAGGCCGCCAGCGCCATCGTCAATACACCCTGGCCTTCGGCGCGATCTTGGCGAGGCTGATGCCGCCGTCCTTTTCCGCCAGCTGCGGCTCGGTGTGCACCGGCCGATAGGAGAGCGTCACCTTGCCGTCTTCGCTGAGCCGCGCCAGCGTGTGCTTGCGCCAGTTGGCGTCGTCGCGGGCGGAAAAATCTTCCCGCGCGTGCGCGCCACGGCTCTCCTTGCGCGCCGCGGCGCCGTGGACCGTGGTGATGGCGTTGGCCATCAGGTTTTCCAGCTCCAGCGTCTCGACCAGGTCGGAGTTCCAGATCATCGAGCGGTCGTACACTTTGATGTCCTTGAGCTCGCTCCAGATCTGCGAAATGCGCTTGCAGCCACTGTCCAGCGATTCCTGCGTCCGGAACACCGCCGCATCTTCCTGCATAGCCTTCTGCATCTTCTCGCGCAGCACCGCCGTCGGCGTCGAGCCATTGGCGTGGCGAAGCCGGTCGAAGCGGTCCATGATCTTTTCGACCGAGGCCTCGTTGGGCGAAGGGATCGCCGAATTGCGGTCGATCACCTGGCCGGCCCGGATCGCCGCCGCGCGGCCGAACACCACCAGGTCGATCAGCGAGTTCGAGCCGAGCCGGTTGGCGCCATGCACCGAGGCGCAGCCGGCTTCGCCGACCGCCATCAGGCCGGGCGACACCTTGTCCGGGCTCCTGGCCGTCGGGTTGAGCACTTCGCCCCAGTAATTGGTTGGCACGCCGCCCATATTGTAGTGCACCGTCGGTAGCACCGGGATCGGCTCCTTGGTCAGGTCGACGCCGGCAAAGATCTTTGCCGATTCCGAAATGCCCGGCAGCCGCTCATGCAGGACGGCCGGATCAAGGTGGTCGAGATGCAGGAAGATGTGGTCCTTCTTCGGGCCGACGCCGCGGCCCTCGCGGATTTCCAGCGTCATGCAGCGCGAAACGACGTCGCGCGAGGCAAGGTCCTTGGCCGACGGCGCGTAGCGCTCCATGAAGCGCTCGCCCTCGGAATTGACGAGATAGCCGCCCTCGCCGCGCGCGCCTTCGGTGATCAGGCAGCCGGCGCCATAGATGCCGGTCGGGTGGAACTGCACGAACTCCATGTCCTGCAGCGGAAAGCCGGCACGCGCCGCCATGCCGCCACCGTCACCGGTACAGGTATGCGCCGAGGTGGCCGAGAAATAGGTGCGGCCATAGCCGCCGGTCGCCAGCACCACCATCTTGGCCGAGAAGCGGTGGATGGTGCCGTCGTCGAGATTCCAGGCGACGACGCCGGTGCAGGTGCCGTCCGGCTCCATGATGAGGTCGAGCGCGAAATACTCGATGAAGAACTGCGCATTGTGCTTCAGCGACTGGCCGTAGAGCGTGTGCAGCATGGCATGGCCGGTGCGGTCGGCGGCGGCGCATGTGCGCTGCACCGGCGGGCCTTCACCGAAATTCATCATCATGCCGCCGAACGGCCGTTGATAGATCTTGCCCTCTTCGGTGCGCGAGAACGGCACGCCGTAATGTTCGAGTTCATAGACCGCGGCGGGCGCCTGCTGGACCATGTATTCCTGCGCGTCGATGTCGCCCAGCCAGTCCGAACCCTTGACGGTATCGAAGAGATGCCATTGCCAATTGTCGGGACCCATATTGGCAAGCGAAGCGGCAATGCCGCCTTGCGCCGCCACAGTGTGCGAGCGCGTCGGGAACACCTTGGTGATGCAGGCGGTGCGCAGGCCCTGTTCGGCCATGCCGAGCGTGGCGCGCAGGCCGGCGCCGCCGGCGCCGACGACCACCACGTCGAACTTGTGGTCGACAAAGGTGTAGCCTGCCATGTTGGCTTGTTTTGCGTCCTTGGCCAACTCAGCCTCCGAATGTCAGCTTGAGCAGGGCGAAGATCGAGGCGACGCCGACCGCTATTGTGAAAAATGTGTTGAGCGCGATCAGCGCCAGCTTCATGCCTTCGCCATGCACGTAATCCTCGATGATCACCTGCATGCCGAGCCGCATATGGGTGAGCCCGGAGACGAGCACCAGGGCCATCACCAGCGCCACGAACGGATTGGCAAGGGCTGCCCGCACATGCTCATGGTCAGCGCCGTTGAGCGCGATCAGGAAACCGACGAAGAACAGCGTCAGCGGGATGTTGGCGATCGCGGTCAGGCGCTGGCGCCAGAAATGTCCGGTGCCCTCGCGGGCGGAACCCAGGCCGCGAACCTTCGCCAGCGGCGTGCGCATGTCGGAGTTGTTGCCGCTCATGATCAGGCCCCTCGCGCCATGTAGCCGGCGATCCAGATCAGCAGCGTGAGCAGGATCGAGCCGACCAGCGTCGCCCAGGCGATCTTCGAGGCCGTGTGCTTTTCGAGACCGGCGCCGGTGTCCCAGACCAGATGGCGCACACCACCCAGCATGTGATGCATCAGCGCCCAGGTGTAACCGAACAGGATCAACCTACCGAGCCAGGTGCCGAAGGCCCAGTTGACCCAATCAAAGGTCGCCTGCGAGCTTGCCGCCGCCATCAGCCACAGGGCGACCAGCAGCGTGCCGAAATACAGCGCGCCGCCGGTGATGCGATGGATGATCGACATCGTCATGGTGATCGGCGGCCGGTAGATCGTCAGATGCGGCGAGAGTGGCCGTTCACGTCTGGCAAATTCGCGGGTGGCTGGTGATTTGCTCATGGCTCCCCCAGTTCGACGTCCGGAGCCGCGATGGAAAGCGGCATTTGCCGCCTTATGTATGACTTCGGACAGCCGGTTTCTAATGCTCTTTTTGCACCGCGTCAAAGCCAGAAAATCGTTTTGGAAACGTCATTTAGTCTGACAAAAAGGCAGGCTCGGGCTTCAATCGATTAGGGGCTGATGGCCCGCAGCCGGCTCTGTATCGCTGCAGTGCAGCATACGCTGCTCATTAGCCGTGCGGCCTATCGCTTGCAGGTCTGCGGCGTCGAGCCCCTCTTCATCACCAGCGCCTCACGCCCGTCGATCACGATTGCGTTATGTGTGGCGGCCTCCTGGTAGCGGCTGGACTGGTTGGCGGGCGACGCCGCAAACTCTTCAGTCGCGCCATCCGGCTCGATCACACGCAACGATGAGCCGAGATTCTGAATGGTGATCGCGCTGCCATTGCCGCATCCATAGGTTGCCGTACCCACAGTGGATCGCGGCGCGGTGAGGTCGGTGGTGATCTTGGTTGAAGCTGCCGGGGGCGCCGCGGCTGCGATGGGTTGCTGAGCCGGCGCAGGCGAGACGACAGTATTGGCCGCTTTCGGTGCGCTGCCCTGTGGCACACAGGCAGCAACGATAACGAGCAACGGGAAAACGGACACCCAAATCGGCCGGCGTAGCGCCATATGCTGTCCTCCCGCGCGGCAAACCAGCCGCGATGCTCTGCCAAGATCAAGGTCATCCCGACGCCGGGACGGACACCGGCGCGATGGTGCGGTCAAGCATGGCCGAATGATGGCCACAGGGTTTTCCATCCAGTCGGATATTAACGGATATTAACCATGTTTACCGAGACATCGCCGCGAACCGCGTCAGCCTCTTAACAAAGGTTAAGAAAACGTTAATTTCTGATTCGAGGAGGCTTTCCTCAAGACACGGAGGACGCCATGCGTTCGAATTCGGGCAGATCGCGCCTTGCGGCGTTCATAGTGGCGGCCTCGGTCGTCGGCCTTGCAGTGCCAGCGCTTGCCGGCGCGCGGCACCAGGATCGCGTCTACGCCGATTCCTTCGGCAATCTCGTCATCGACAGCGCCGCCGGCTACAAGCGCATCCTCGTCGGCGAAGGCAGGTTGGCCAAGCAACTGTCCGACTACACCAGCGCCGGCCAGCCCAAGGTGATCTACGAGAACGAAGCCGACGAAATATCGGGCTACGGCGATTGCTACCGGCCGCCGGTGCTGGTGAAGGGCCGCTCCTATATGTACGGTCTCTCCGACGGCGAGATGCCCGAACTCAGCCCCTGCCGCTAGCTTCGATCCCGGCTGACGACCAGTTGCCGGCCGGCCCGACGGAGACGCGCACGCAATCGCGCCCGGCATTCTTGGCCTGATAGAGCGCCTGGTCGGCGCGCCGCATCAGATCGGCAAAGTCTTCGCTCGGATGAAGTTCGGCGACGCCGAAGCTCGCCGTGCAGCGGTTGTCCGCCGGCAATCCGTCGATGGGCAGCGCGCCGAAAGCGCTGCGCGTGCCCTCGGCGAACAGCCGCGCGGCGGCAAGGTTGGTTCCCGGCAGGATGATGGCGAACTCCTCGCCGCCGATGCGGCCGGCGACATAATGCCCGGCGGCGGCTTCGCGCAGGAAGCCTGCGAAAGTCTCGATCACCCGGTCGCCGGACGCATGGCCGAAACTGTCGTTGACGCTCTTGAAATGATCGAGGTCGGCGATGACCAGCGCGACCGGCACGCCTTGCCGCATCGCGCCTAGCACCGCCAGCTCCGCATGGCGGGTGAAGCCGCCGCGGTTGAGCAGGCGCGAAAGCGTGTCCGTCTCCGATTTCGACGTCACTTCGGCGAGCACGTCGCGAACCAGGATGGCCAGCATCAGCAGCGCCAGCGCCAACGCAAAGACAGTGCCGAGCGATTGCGACACCAGCGCGTAGTTGCTTTGTAGATAGGCCTGCGGATTGGCGCCCCAGCCGCCAAGCGCATGCGCGATGAACGGCTTGGAGGCGAACTGCAGGCCGCTGGCCGCCAGAACGGCCATCAATATGCGATCGAGACGGGCAGGCCTTTGCCTCGATGACCAGACGATGGCCAGCCCGATGAATTGCATGACCGCATAGGGAAGCTGGTAGGCCATCATGCGGACCAGCGACTGGCGCGGCAGGTCTTGCACGAAATACACAGCTATGGTGGTGGCGACGAGGAACAACAGCATCGGCTTCCAGGGCGGCGCCACGCCGTATTTGCGGGCAAGCCCGCCATTGAACGCAATGGTGGCGCAAAGGAAGACCGCGAAGGCGGCAACGACCGGGAGCCGCGCGTCACTGAAAGCGGGAATGCTGAATTCGATGGCCGAATAGGCCATGCCCAGCAGATAGCCAAATGCCAGCCAGCGCGCCGGTGCGCGGCCGACATCATGGAAGGCAACCGCCATGAAGGATGCCGCCAGCAGGCCGGCTACCGACAAATTGATCAACAGGATGAAGTTGGCGCCGCTCATGTTCTTCCCGCACCCGCGCCAATAGCTAAGCATCGACGGGCGAAGAAGACGTTAACGCCGGCACGGCACGGCCGGATCAGCCCACCTTGAGCGGCTCCGGCACGAACGCCGTTTCCGGCCGCTCATAGGACAGGCGCACACTGTCGCGGCCGTTCTTCTTGGCCTTGTAGAGCGCGTCGTCGGCACGGCGCATCAGCGGCTCCAAAGCCTCGTCGCCGCTGCGGGCCGCCACGCCGAAGCTGGCTGTCACCTTCGTCCCGGCGGGGAGCCCGTCGACGTGGCCGGCCGAATAGAGCGTGCGCACCGCCTCGGCGAACAGCCGCGCGGCGGCGAGGTCGCTGAGCGGCAGCAGCACGGCGAATTCCTCGCCGCCGATACGCCCGGCAACACCGCGCGTGCCCGCCGCCGACCGAAGCTTGGCGGCGAAGTCGGCGATCACGCGATCGCCCGCCGCATGCCCGTGCACATCGTTGAGCGCCTTGAAATGATCGAGGTCGGCCAGCACCAGCGCGACCGGGAACCGGGCCGAGGCGCAGTGCCGCAGCAGCAGCATGCCTCGCTCCTCGAAGCCACGCCGGTTGAGCAGGCCCGACAGCGGATCGGTATAGGTTTCGGTCTTCAGCGCCTTCATCACGTCGAGGGCCGCGGCGGAGAACAGGCACAGTGCAATGAGCAGCGACAGCAGTGCATGCGATAGCAGCGCGGTCGTCCAATAGGACGAGCCATAGAACCCGTCATAGCCGGTGAAGGGCCCATGCGCGATGACGACGACAAGGGTGCGCACGAAGAAGTTGACGCCCGACAGCAGCGACAGCACGAACAGGATGTTTTCGGTCGGACCGTTGCGGCGCACCGGGCGCAGTTCGGCGGCGACCAGAAGGCTGATCCCGCCGAAAGCGAAATTCATCGCCAGAATGCGCCAGGTGAGATCCGGCGCGACGAACAGGAACCAGCATAGCGACGCCAGGCCGCCGCCTGCCAACACGCCGATCCCCACATAGGGCACCTTGCGGCCATAGCGGTGGACGATGGCGCTGGACAGGCAGCAGCCGGCGATGGTGAAGCAGATGTTCGACGCCAGCTTGGTCAGCGGCATGCCGATCGGCAAGGTGAAATACTGCAGCAGAAAGCCGACCGCCGAGAGACCGTAGCTGATCCCCAGCACGGCCAGATAGGGGCGGTGGCGTTGATAGGACCATAGCACGAGGAACGCGGCGCCGAGCGCCAACGCGATCGTCGGGTTGAGCAGCGCTATGAGCAGACCCGTGTCCAAACGACTGTAATTTCCCCACTTACGTCGGGGAAGACCTTAGAGCGCAAGCCCAAACAAGCGGTTAAGCGAAAGCGAACATGTCGACGAACCGGATGAAAAAGGCCCCGGAGCTGCAAAGCGGTCCAGGGCCTGGTCTGTGTTGAAGCTGGGCGCTCTGGAGTTACTTCCACTCGCGGATGTCGACGAAGTGGCCAGCGATCGCCGCCGCCGCCGCCATCGCCGGCGACACCAGATGGGTGCGGCCCTTGAAACCCTGCCGGCCCTCGAAATTGCGGTTCGAGGTGGAGGCGCAGCGCTCATGCGGCTTCAGCCGGTCGTCATTCATGGCCAGGCACATCGAGCAGCCCGGCTCGCGCCAGTCAAAGCCGGCGGCGACGAAGATCTTGTCGAGGCCTTCGGCTTCCGCCTGTTCCTTGACCAGGCCAGAGCCCGGCACGATCATCGCATCGACATGCGGGCTGACCGTCTTGCCTTCGACCACTTTGGCGACGGCGCGCAGATCCTCGATGCGGCCATTGGTGCAGGAACCGATGAAGACGCGGTCGAGCGTGATGTCGGTGATCTTGGTCCCCGGCGTCAGACCCATATAGTCGAGCGCACGCTGCTTGGAGGTGCGCTTGTTCTCATCGGTGATGTCGTCCGGGTTCGGCACGATGCCTTGCACCGAGACAACGTCCTCGGGCGACGAGCCCCAGGAGACGATCGGCGGCAGCTTGGCCGCGTCGAGCACGATCACCTTGTCGAAATGCGCGCCCTCGTCGGACTGCAGCGTCTTCCAATATTCGAGTGCCGCATCCCAGGCCGCGCCCTTCGGAGCGCGCGGCTTGTCCTTGACATAGGCGAAGGTCGTCTCGTCGGCTGCGATCAGGCCGGCGCGCGCGCCGCCTTCGATCGACATGTTGCAGATCGTCATGCGGCCTTCCATCGACAGCGCACGGATCGCCTCGCCGGCATATTCGATGACATAACCGGTACCGCCGGCAGTGCCGATCTCGCCGATGATGGCCAGGATGATGTCCTTGGCGGTGACACCTTCCGGCAACTGGCCGTCGACACGCACCAGCATATTCTTGGCCTTGCGCTGGATCAGCGTCTGCGTCGCCAGAACATGCTCGACCTCAGACGTGCCGATGCCATGCGCCAGCGCGCCGAAGGCGCCGTGGGTCGAGGTGTGGCTATCGCCGCAGACGATGGTCATGCCGGGCAAGGTAAAGCCCTGCTCGGGGCCGATGATGTGGACGATGCCCTGGCGGATATCGTTCTCGGAGTAATATTCGACGCCGAAATCCTTGGCGTTTTTGGCTAGCGCCTCGACCTGGATGCGGCTTTCCTCGTTCTTGATGCCGAACTTGCGCTCGGGCGAGGTCGAGACATTGTGATCGACCACGGCCAGCGTCTTTTCCGGATGCCGGACTTTTCTGCCGGTCATGCGCAGGCCCTCGAAGGCCTGCGGGCTGGTCACTTCATGGACGAGGTGGCGGTCGATGTAGAGCAGGCAGGTGCCGTCGTCCTGGCGGTCGACGACATGGTCGTCGAAAATCTTGTCGTAGAGGGTGCGCGGTGCGCTCATGTGCGTAAATCCGTCGATATGAGAATGGGAAAGAGCAGACGCCTGACTTTCGGCCCGGCGAAACGACCTGGATAGGTCGGCCTAGGTAAGTCGGCTGGTCAGCGCCCCGGACACGCGCGCGGAGAAGCGCGACGGCAGGCGTTTCCTGTCCTGCAGCACGAACCCCTTGTAGGCCGGATCGCCAAAAAGCTCTTCCATGGCGTGGCTCATACCAATGTTTTGGGTTTTCGGCAATTGCGGCGTTCAGCGCCGAGACGGTTGAGGGGTGTTGGACGGAGTGCTGGCGGTGCCAAGCTGGAACACCCCTCATCCGACCTCGCTTCGCGGGGCCACCTTCTCCCGCAAGGGGAGAAGGGAAGTGGGGTCACAACACTTCAAACACAAAGGTCTTCACCAGCGCGTCAGGCTCGGCGATGGCGTAACACCTAAACCAAGAGCTTTCCTCGACCGGGCGCCATTTCCTCGCCTGCTCCAGTTCGTCGAACACTGCCTGGAAGCCGCCGCTTTCGAACACCTGGTCGCGCACGGTGAAGATGGCATGGCCGCCCTCGCGGGTGATGCGCACCAACTCGTGCAGGCCCGATGCCGGCGCATGGCTGATGGTGAACACGCCGGTCGAAAAGAAGGCGCGGAAATACCCGTCCGGCCATGGCAGCTTCCCGCCCAGCATCGCCTGTTTCAGCTCGCTGTAGGCATTGCGGCTGCCGGCGATCTTCAGCATGTCGTCGGAAAGGTCGAGCCCGGCAATGTCGCGGTAGCCGAGCGCCTTCAGCGACGGACCTGACAGGCCGGTGCCGCAGCCGGCATCGAGCAATGGTCCATCGCCCGCCGGCACATGCCGCGCTACCCAGGCGGTGATCAGGAACGGCAGGAGATAACCGAGCGAGGCGGTCTCGCTGTCATAGGTCGCGGCCCATGCGGCATAGGCCTCTTCAAGCGCTTCCGGCGTGTCGGCCGTATAGACGGAATCCAGCGCCGCGTTGGCTTTATCGACGATCATGGGATCTCCTCAACGAGAATGCTCAGGGATCGTAACGCTGTCTTCGCCGAAAAACTATTCCTCGTGCTGACGGCGTAGCCGCCGTTCCAGCGCCCGCAGCGCCAGCGACAGGCCGACGGTCAGGATGAGATAGATATAGGCGACGATCGAATAGGTCTCGAAGAAGCGGAACGAACCGGCGGCATAGACCTTGCCCATCTGCGTGATGTCGGCGACGCCGAGCACCGAGACCAGCGAGGAATCCTTGACCAGAGCGACGAAATCATTGCCGAGCGGCGGCAGGATGGTGCGGATCGCTTGCGGGAACACGATCAGCCGGAAGCGTTGCGCCCGGCTCAGCCCGAGCGCCTTCGCCGCTTCGATCTGGCCCTTCTCCACCGCCTGGATGCCGGCCCGGAAAACCTCCGAGATGAAGGCCGAATAGCCGATGGTCAGCGCCATGATGGCGCGCCACAACAGCGACACGTCGCGCACCAGCAACTCGCCGAACAGGCCGGCGCTTTGCAGCGGCGCGGTCAGCGCGTTCCAGGCCGCGACGAAGGCCGGCGCACCGGCAAAGGCGATCCAGAATAGAAGCACCAGGATCGGCACGCCGCGGATGATCTCGACATAGAAGCGAGCGATCTGCCGCAGCCAGCGCGAGCCGGACATTCCCATCAGCGCGATGCCGAGCCCAATGGCTGACGCCAGCACAAAGGCGATCACGGTAACGAAGATGGTGATGCCGATGCCCTTGGCGACCGTGGCGAAAACCTGGGCGTAGAGGTTGCTGGTGGCGACGAAGACGGCCACCGCGACCGCGATGGCTATGGCAACGACGAGCCACCAGGGGAAGTCGGCTTTGGAGGTGGAAGCGGGGGGCATCAATGCCCAACGCTGGTGAGCAGCTGCCTTCTTGTCAACCACCCCTGTTCATTGGCGTTTGCGATTAGCGAAACCCGTAGCGACAACAGGGCCTATTGCCCCATCTTGTAGTCAAGAAACCACTTCTTGTTGAGCGCATCGAGGGTGCCGTCGGCCTTGAGCGACGCGATCGCCGCGTTGACCGGCTTGACCAGATCCGAACCCTTCGGGAAGATAAAACCAAAATCCTCGGTGCCGAGCGGTCCGCCGATCAGCTTCAGCTTGCCTTCGGAGGCATCGACATAGCCCTTGCCGGCGGTGCCGTCGGTCAGCACGACATCGACGTCGCCGGACTTCAGCGCCTGCACCGTCGCGCCGAAGGTCTCGAACAGCTTGATGCGCGGGTTCTGCTCATTGCCGTCGAGCACGCTGTAGACGGCGGTGTAGAAGGGCGTCGTGCCGGCCTGCGCGCCGATCAGCCCATCCTTGAAGGCGCCGAAGGTCTTGGCGTCGGTGAAGCGGCTCTCGTCGCCGCGCACCAGCATGAACTGTTCCGAGCGCATATAGGGGTCGGAGAAATCGACCTTCTCCTTGCGGTCGTCCTTGATGGTGATGCCCGTCATGCCGATGTTGTACTGGTTGTCGGAAACCGCCTGGATCATCGCATCCCAGGATGTGTTCTGGTACTCGACGGCAAAATTCAGCCGCTTGGCGATTTCGTTCATCGCATCATATTCCCAGCCGATCTGCTTGCCGGTCTTGGCATCGATGAACTGCAGCGGCGGATAGGCGTTTTCGGTGACCACCACCACCTTCTTGCCGCCGAGGTCGGGCAAAGCCTGCGCGAAGGCGGCAACGGGTGCCAGAACGAGGGCAAGCAGGCTTGCCAGCAGCAGTTTCGATTTGGTCATGACACACTCCCCGGAAATTGAAGGACCCAGACATGGCCGGGCTTGTAGGAAAATCCGGCGCCGACTTTAGCTTTCCGCAAGCGTCATGCAAGACGGTGCGCTGCGTCAGCGCACGTGAAAACGGATTCCGATGCCTGCAATCCCGGGATTCCAGGACGATCCTTGCGATCCGCCGTCAATCGCGGACCGGCGCCGCGGCGCTGGCTTCACGCAAACCGTCGATCAGTCGGGTCAAGGTATGATGCAGGGATTTCAGCTCGTCGCCATCGAGCGGCGAATGGCACCGCATCGCGGCAGACACCGCTTTCGCGCCCTCGCGCAGCGCCCGGCCCTGCTGTGTCGGTTCGACCAGCACGCGGCGTTCGTCGGCGGCATCGCGCCGGCGCGTCACCAGGCCATTGCCTTCCAGGCGCTTGAGCAGTGGCGTCAGCGTTGCCGAATCGAGCCCCAGCGCATCGCCGAGGTCGCCAACGGTGCGCGGTGCATGCTCCCACAGCGCCAGCATGGTCAGATATTGCGGATAGGTCAGGCCGAGCGGCTCGAGCAGCGGCCGGTAGAGCCGCGTCATCAGCCCGCTTGCCGAATAGAGCGCGAAGCACAGATGCTGGTCGAGCTTCGGTATCCCGGCGAAATCCGCCGGGACATCGATGACATCGCTTGTCTGCTTCGTGGTCATGCTGCCTTTGCCGGAAGTGCCCTGGCCGAAAGCGCCACTTCAATGTTGCCTTTGATGGCGTTGGAATAGGGGCAAATCTGGTGCGCCGCCGATACAAGCGCTTCCGTCGCCGCCTGATCAAGACCTTTCGTTTCCGCCGAAAGCGAAACGCCAAGCACAAATCCGCCCTGCGCATTGGTGTGCAGGCTGACATTGGCCGTCACCGAAGCATCCTGCAAGGGCAGCTTCTGCTTGCCGGCGATGAAGCGCATTGCGCTTTCGAAACAGGCGGCATAGCCGGCGGCGAACAGTTGCTCGGGATTGGTCGCGCCGCCCTTGCCGCCCAGTTCCTTCGGCATGGCAAGGTCGAGGCTGAGCAGGCCATCGTCACTCTGGACATGGCCGGCGCGGCCGCCGACGGCGCGGGCTTGGGTGGAATACAATGCAGGCATTACGCTTCTCCATTTAAATAGCACACGATTATTTAGTGTACGATATTAATGGAGTCAATCACCGATTTCCTGCCAAACCCTTCCGGAAACGAAAAAAGGCGGCCGAAGCCGCCTTTTTGAACATGCTCGTCGAAAACCTTATTCGGCAGTGGCTGCTTCCGCTGCCTTGGCGGCTTCGGCTGCCTCGGCGGCGGCCTTCTTCTCGGCGGCGTCCTGGGCGGCCTTCTCGACGGCCAGAGCCTCGGCGGCTGCCACCTTCTCGGCCTCGATGCGGGCCTTCTCGGCGTTCAGCGCATCGCGCTCCTCGTCGTTCAGCTTGCGGGCGCGCACGCCGGTGTTTTCCGAAATACGGGCCGACTTGCCGCGACGATCGCGCAGATAATAGAGCTTGGCGCGGCGCACCTTGCCACGGCGAACGATCTCGACGCCTTCGACCATCGGCGAGTAGACCGGGAACACGCGCTCGACGCCTTCGCCGTAGGAGATCTTGCGAACGGTGAAGTTCTCCTGGAAGCCGGCGCCGGCGCGGGCGATGACGACGCCCTCATAGGCCTGGACGCGGGTGCGGGTGCCTTCGGTCACGCGGACCAGGACGCGCACGGTATCGCCGGGCTGGAATTCGGGAAGCTTGCGCTTGGCTTCGATCTTGGCGGCCTGTTCGGCCTCGAGCTGACGGAGGATATCCATCTCAAAAATCCACTTCTTGTTCTTCCGACAGTCAGAGCGTCCGACACTCGCCTTGCAGTTCCAATGACCGCTCGGCTATGCCCTCTGTCTCCAAGACATTTGTCTTTGAAACATCGGGCAGGGGCGACTACACCGTCATTGTTGACGGGTCCGGCAGATTCTTTCTGGCCGGTACGGGCGGGCACATACAGCTATTTCGCCGCTTTGTCACGCCTTGGCCGCGCATTTTCTGCTTGCATGGCACCATCGTAATCTTGCCGTGCCGGGTTGCGCCGCTCGTTCAGGCTTCCTAAGCCTGAAATAGCACAGTTTTGAGCGGCCGCATTCCATGTCTGTCTTCGACGCAATCCTGCTTTTTCTGGCGGGCTTTCTGTCAGGCGCCGCCAATGCGGTCGCCGGTGGCGGCACCTTCATCACCTTCGGCGCCATGACACTGGTCGGCCTGCCGCCTATCGTCGCCAACGCCACCTCCTCCGTGACACAGTTTCCAGGCTACATCACCTCGACACTCGCCTACTCGGCCGACATCAGGCATTTCTGGCGCGGCGCGCTGCTGCTGTGCCTGATCTCGGCGGTGGGCGCGCTGGCCGGCGCGCTGATCCTGCTGGCGCTCGACAATCCCTCGTTTCGCGCCTTGGTGCCGTGGCTGCTGTTGGGCGCAACCGCATTGTTTGCAGCCGGACCCTGGCTGAAGCCGGCGCCAAAACCCGGCCATGAAGCGGCGGTGGGTTCGCTGGCCGGTTCGCTGGCGCAGTTCGTCACGGCCATCTATGGCGGCTTCTTCGGAGCCGGCATGGGCGTGATGATGCTGGCGACGCTCGGACTGACGCAAGCCGGCGACTACCACCGGCTGAACGCTTTGAAGAACATGCTGGCCATGGTCATCGCCGCTGTCGCGATCGTCGTCTTCGTCTCGGGTGGCGTCGTCGCCTGGCCGCAGGCGATCATCATGATCCCGGGCGGCGCGCTGGGCGGCTATGCCGGCGTCTGGATCGCCAAGCGCGTGCCACAGAACGCGGTGCGCGGCTTTGTCGTCGCCGTCGGCCTGTTCCTCGCCTTCTACTATTTTGCCAAGGGGTGAGCAGCGGCAAGCAGGTCCGGACGCCTCTCGGCTGTCAGTCTCTCTGACTCCGCGCGCCGCCACGCGGCGATCTTCTTGTGATTGCCGGAAATCAGCACCTCAGGAATCTCGCGCCCCTCGAATTCCTGCGGCCTTGTATAGTGCGGGTGTTCGAGCAGGCCGTTTTCGAAACTCTCTTCTTCGCCCGATACAGCGTTGCCCATCACGCCGGGCAACAGCCGCACCACCGCATCGAGCAGCACAAGCGCCGCCGGCTCACCGCCCGAGAGGATGAAATCGCCGATGGAGACTTCCTCTAATCCTCGCGCGTCGATCACCCGCTGGTCGACGCCTTCGAAGCGACCGCACAGGATGACGGCGCCAGGCCCTGCGGCCAGTTCGCGCACACGCGCCTGGTTCAGCGGCTTGCCGCGCGGGCTCATCAGCAGCCGCGGCCGCGGGTCGCCTTCCGGCGAAGCATGGTCGATGGCTTTCGCCAGAACATCGGCGCGCATCACCATGCCGGCGCCGCCGCCGGCCGGTGTGTCGTCGACGGTGCGATGGCGGTCGGTGGCGAAGTCACGGATCTGGACCGCCTGCAGCGACCATGTGCCGGCCTCGAGCGCCCGCCCGGCCAACGACAGGCCCAGCGCGCCGGGAAACATCTCCGGATAAAGCGTCAGCACGCAAGCCGAAAAACTCACCGGTTGCCCCCGGCATCGCTCGGTCCGCGCGGCCTGCCCTTCGGGTCGAAGTCTTCCTCGCGCGGGCCATCACCATCCTCGTCGTCGACCAGCCCGGCCGCCGCCGGATCGACGCGGACGAAACCCTCGGCGATCGACACTTGTGGTACTGCGGCTTGCGTGAACGGGATCAGCACGCCCTTGCGCCCGCCCAATGTCACATCGAGAATGTCGCCACCGCCGAAATTGTGCACGGCGACGACCTTGCCGAGCGCGGCACCCGTGTCGTCCCGGACTTCGAGGCCGACGAGGTCGGCATGGTAGAATTCGTCTTCTTCGCCGTCGTCCGGCAGCATCGAACGGTCGACGAACAGCTCCGTGCCGGCCAGCGCCTCGGCCGCATTGCGGTCGGCAACGCCCTTGAAGCGGACCACGACGACGGTGTTGGCGGGCCTGATGTCGATGATCTGGAAGGCACGGCCGTCCCTGGAATAGAGCGGGCCGTAATCGGCCAGCGCCAGCGGCTCACCGGTGAAGGTCTTCACCCGCAATTCGCCCTTGATGCCGTGGGCGGCGCCGATCACGGCCATCTGGACAGGGTTCTGGGGCTTGCTCATGGCGCGACATCCTTTGGCTTTGCTCTAACGCTCCCCGATTGTCATTTCAATGACGCGCTCTTCACCGCTTCCTAACCCGGCTGCCGGAAAATGGCCGGGCATGCATGAAACAAAGGTCGAAAGCACGCCATGCAGGAATTCCTAATCCCCGCCAAACCCGATCTCCAAGCGGCACGCGAAAGCTGGCTGAAGATGCTCGCGCGAGAACGTCGGCTGTCACCTGAGACGGTGGAAGCCTATGAGCGCGACACGCGCCAGTTCCTGCATTTCCTCACCGGCCATTGCGGCGGCTCGCCCGGCATTTCGGACATCGCCAATCTGCGCCCGGCCGATCTGCGCGGCTTCCTCGCCGCCCGCCGCAACGCCGGTGCCGGTGCCCGCACGCTCGGCCGCGGCCTGGCCGGCATCCGCTCGCTGCTGCGTTTCCTCGAACGGCGCGGCCTTGCCAATGCAGCGGGTGCGGCAGCACTTCGCGCGCCGCGCCAGCCCAAATCGCTGCCCAAGCCGCTGACGGCAAGCGATGCCAAGCATATCGTTTCCATCGAGGGCCAATTGGCGGAAGAACCCTGGATCGCTGCCCGCAACGCCGCCGTACTGACGCTGCTCTACGGCTCCGGCCTGCGCATTTCCGAGGCACTCGGCCTCGCCGGCGCCGATCTGGCTTCGGCGGCCGACACCGTGCTGCGCGTTACCGGCAAGGGCGGCAAGACGCGGCTGGTGCCGGTGCTGCCGGTGGCGCTGCGGGCCATTGCTGAATACCGCCGGCTCTGCCCCTATCACCTCGACCCGAAAGGCCTATTGTTTCGCGGTGCGCGCGGCGGCCCGCTCAATCCGGCCATCGTCCAGCGCGACATGGCCAAACTGCGCTCGGCGCTCAACCTGCCCGATACCGCGACGCCGCATGCCTTGCGCCATTCCTTCGCTACGCATCTGCTCGGCCGCGGCGGCGATTTGCGCACCATCCAGGAGCTTCTCGGCCACGCCAGCCTGTCGACGACCCAGATCTACACCGGCGTCGACACCGCGAGGCTGCTCGAGATTTACGAGTCGGCGCATCCGCGGGCGTGAAGTATCCGGGATTGGACGAAGCCTCTCAGCTTCGTCATCCTAGGGCGAAGCAGGAGCGAAGCTCCGTCGCGCAGACCCTAGGATCCATGCCGTGACCTTAGCCGAAGAGTGCAGCGGAGCAGAGTTCTACACCGTGGCGTCGCTCAGAAGTCGCGGCATGGATCCTCGGGTCTGCGCTGCGTCGCTACGCTCCTTGCTCCGCCCGTGGATGACGAAGAGATGGGCGTTTCCGCTAATTCCCAACGACATTCCATCCATCCACGTAGGCGACTGATCAATAGCTAAATCAATAGCTACTGCGCCTGAACACCGAAACCAGTCCAAGACAATTTCGCAGTGCCGGTTAACCGTTTTGCCGCTTTTCGGTCCTAAGAAAGGACCATGAAACGCGTCATTGCCATCGCCGACCGCGCAGCGTCCGTATCGCTGAAGCTGCTTGTTGCGCTCAACGTCCTGTTTTTCCTGTCTTTCCTCGCTGTCTTGCTGTTCGCGGCCGGCAGGGCTCATGCCGAAATCCCGACCTGCACCGGCGCAGACATGCTGTCGGCCCTGCAGAAGAACGATCCGGCGGCCTACCGCAAGATCGAGACGGAAGCAGCCGGGACGCCGAACGGCAAGGGCTTGTTGTGGAAGCTGGAAAAGCCGGGCGAAAGGCCGTCCTTCCTGTTCGGCACCATGCACATGACCGACCCGCGCGTCACCACCCTGCCGCCGGACGCGCAGAAAGCCTATGACGCCGCCGGCACCATCGTCATCGAAACCACCGACGTGCTCGACAAGCAGAAGATGATGGTCGCGATGCTTAAAGAGCCGGACCTGATGATGTTCACCGATAGCACGACGCTGGCATCGTTGCTGTCGCCGGACGATGCGGCGGCCATGAACACCGCACTCGACGCGCGCGGTATCCCACCGGCAAGCGTTGCCAAGATGAAGCCGTGGATGCTGTCGGCCATGATGGCACTGCCGGCCTGCGAACTCGCCCGCCAATCCGGCGGCGCACCGGTGCTCGACGTCAAGCTGGCGGAGGGAGCAAAGGCTGCCGGCAAGCCGGTGGAAGGATTGGAGACGGCTGAAAGCCAGCTGCGCGCCATGGCCTCGCTGCCACTAGCCTTTCACATGAAGGGCCTCGTCGACACGCTGAAGCTCGGCGACAAGGTCAACGACATCAACGAAACCATGATCGTGCTCTACCAGCGCGGCGACACCGGCATGTTCTGGCCGCTGTTTCGTGCCGCCATGCCAGAGGGGCAGGACGACCCCGCGGGCTATGCGGCGTTCGAGGAAACCATGATCACCAGCCGCAACAAGGTGATGGTCGAGCATGCCGGGCCGATCCTTGCCAGGGGCAATGCCTTCATGGCGGTCGGCGCCCTTCACCTTCCCGGTCCCGAAGGCCTGGTCGAGGATTTCCGCAAGGCCGGCTATACCGTCACACCTGTCGGACTCTAGCTTTACTTGGACAGGATCTGGGCCAGCATCGCCGGAACGACGATCCGGTGAAACGGCATGATGATCGCGAGATAGGTGCGCCCGAGCCAATTATGCGTCTTGACGATCGTCGTTGCGGCCACTTCCTGCCGGCCCATGCCGAGATCCCTGACTTCGACCAGGACCCGGAAATCGAGATGCCAATCGTCGAGGCCAAGCACGACCTTGCCGGGAAGCTGGCTGAGGAGCGGAAATATCCCGATCTTTCCGGCCGGCAACACGGCAGGTTCCAGGCCCGTCTTCAGCCGGAATGGCCTGACGGCAAGATTGCGCAGTGCTATGAGCCTGCCGACCCAGCGCGGCGTTTGCCCCAAAGCCCGTTCGGCGGCGCCGAGAGCGGTCAATGAAAGACCTTCGGTGACCAGCAGATAGCGGTCGGCGAACTGGGCGCCGGCAAGAGCGTCGTGGGGATTCGGGACAATCTGCGCTGTGGAATTCATCGCGGCAAAATCCTCTGAATCGACCGTAGCAGGCACGGGCTTGGCGCGCTGCGTGGCGAAACGACGCCATTCCGGCCGCGGAAAGGCAGGATTGCCCTTGTTTTTGGCGTTTTCCAACCCTAGCGTGAAACCAGTTCAATGATTGCGCGTTGAATGGTGTTGATTGATATTTTTCATCCACGGAGGACACTTTTATGGCGAACGCACCGAATCCAAACGACCCGTTCAATTCGTCCACCAACGCTCCACGGCCAAGTAGCGGCGGCGGCGGTAGTGGTTGGCTGATTGCACTGGTCGTCGTTATTCTGGCGGTTGTCGCGTATTATGTTTTCGGAAGAAGTGGTGAGCATCCGGCACCAGCCGAGCCGCCGGCAGCCAGCACACCGGCCCCCGCGCCCGCACCGGCAGAACCGATGAAGCCGGCCGAACCTGCGCCAGCACCTGCTCCGGCCCCAGCTCCGGCTCCGGCCCCTGCACCAGCGCCCGCACCGGCCCCAGCGCCTGCGCCGGCACCTGCACCGGCCAACTGATCGGCTCGATATCAAATACGAACGGCCCGCTGAAAGCGGGCCGTTTTGTTTTGGGCGATGTCGCTACGTTCGTCATCCTCGGCTTGACCCGAGGATGACGAAGCGTTGGTTGGCTTTAGATGTGGATTGGCTTGAAGAACGTCGCCAGCGCCGCCTCCTTGACCGCTTCCGACATCGTCGGATGCGCGTGGCAGGTGCGGGCGAGATCCTCGGACGAGCCGCCGAATTCCATCAGCACAGCTGCCTCGTGGATCATCTCGCCGGCGCCGAAGCCGACGATATGCACGCCGAGCACGCGGTCGCTCGTCTTGTCGGCGAGGATTTTCACAAAACCGTCGGTGTGCAGCATGGCGCGCGCCCGGCCATTGGCGCTGAACGGGAATTTTCCGACCTTGTAGTCGATGCCGGTCTTCTTCAATTCTTCCTCGGTCTTGCCGACCGAGGCGATTTCCGGGCTGGTGTAGACGACGCTGGGAATGACGTCATAGTTCACATGGCCGGCCTGGCCGGCGATGGTTTCCGCCACCGCCACACCCTCGTCCTCGGCCTTGTGGGCCAGCATCGGCCCGGCGATGACATCGCCGATCGCATAGATGCCGGGGACGTTGGTCCTGAGGTGGCCATCCGTCTTGACCCGGCCGCGTTCGTCGACCTCGACGCCGGCTTCTTTCAGGCCGAGGCTGTCAGCATAGGCGCGGCGGCCGGTGGCAATCAGCACGGCATCGGCCTCGATGGTCTCGGCGGCCCCGCCCTTGACCGGCTCGAAGGTGACGATGGCACCCTTCTTGGCCTTGGCGACGCCGGTGACCTTGGCGCCGAGCTTGAACTCGAAACCCTGTTTCGACAAAAGCCGCTGGAACTGCTTGGAAACCTCGCCGTCCATGCCGCCGAGGATGGTGTCGAGGAACTCGACCACGGTGACCTTGGCGCCGAGCCGCGCCCACACCGAGCCAAGCTCGAGCCCGATGACACCGCCGCCGACCACCACCAGATGGCTGGGAACCTTGTCCAGCGACAGCGCGCCGGTCGACGACACGATCACCTTCTCGTCGATATCGACCTTGACGCCGGGAATACCGGCGACGTCCGAGCCGGTGGCGATGACGATGTTCTTGGTCTCGATTTCCTCGATCTTGCCGTCCTCGCCGGTCACCGAGACCTTGCCGGCGGCGATCACCTTGCCGGTGCCGCGAAAGCTGTCGATCTTGTTCTTCTTGAACAGGAAGGCGACGCCGTTGACGTTCGACGACACCGTCGCGTCCTTGTGCGCCATCATCTTCTTCAGGTTCAGCTTCGGCGCTGATATCTCGACGCCGAGCGTGTCGAAGGAATGACCGGCCTCGGCGAACATCTCGGAGGCATGGAGCAGCGCCTTCGACGGGATGCAGCCGATGTTCAGGCAGGTGCCGCCGAAGGTCGCGTTCTTCTCGACCACAGCAACCTTCAGCCCGAGCTGCGCTGCCTTGATGGCGCAGACATAACCGCCCGGTCCCGATCCGATGATAACGACGTCATAAGCCATGATACTGTCCTTCTGTTTGAGCATGATGCCGAAAAGTGTGACGCGGTTTTCGGATAACATCATGCTCGATCTGCTTGAGAGCGCTCAGCGGCCGCCGCTTACATTCAGGATCGCGCCCGTCGTATAGGACGCGGCGTCGGATAGAAGATAGAGAACCGCGCCCGCGACTTCATCAGCCGTGCCGGCTCTTTTCATCGGCAGTATGTCGCGGAACCGCTCTATCCTGTCCGGCTGCCCGCCAGAGGCATGGATCTCGGTGTCGATGAGGCCCGGCCGCACCGCATTGACGCGGATACCCTCAAGCGCCACCTCGCGGGCGAGCCCAATGGTGAAGGTGTCGATGGCGCCCTTCGAGGCGGCATAGTCGACATATTCGCCTGGCGAGCCCAGTGTCGCTGCCGCCGACGAGATGTTGACGATCGATCCGCCCTTGCCACCGTGGCGGGTCGACATGCGCTTGACCGCCTCACGGGCGCAGAGGAACGAGCCGACGACATTGATGCGCATCATGCGCTCCAGCCGCGCCACATCCATCTCGTCGACGCGCGCCTTGACGTCGACGATGCCAGCATTGTTGACGAAGGCATCGAGCCGGCCATAGGCGCGGTCGACAGCCTCGAACATGGCCACGATATCGGACTCAGCGCCGACATCGCCCTTGACGGCAAAAGCCTCGCCGCCGCCAGCCTTGATCTCGGTAACCAGTGCATTGGCGGCGTCCTGGTTCGAAGCGTAGTTGACCGCCACGCGATAGCTTGCCTTCGACCCGAGCCGGCAGATCGCAGCGCCGATGCCTCGGCTGCCGCCGGTGACCAGCAGCACCTTTTGCGTCCCGCTCATTCCTGGCATCCCTTCAAGGCAAACACATCCCACGGCACTTTCGAAAATCCGCTGCCGCCATAGGCGTTGGACTGCCGCAGCGACGGCCCGAGGTCCGGCAGGATCAGCGTCTTCGGCGCTTCGACACCTTCGGCCGGCAGCAGCCCGATATTGCCCTTGTCATCCGACGTGTAGATGACGCCATGCCAAGGCGTACAGGCGGCAAGCTCCTCGCCGGTGACGTCGCCCTCGGGGCATTTGTACATCAGCGCGCCGTTCGGCCGCGACACGCCCTCGTTCCACATGACGATGCCGTTGAGCACCACATTGTTGTCGAGGATCATGCGGAACGTGTTGGTGACGGTCGCCGAGGTTCTTGTCGGCGTGAAATCGATCTCGCTGCCGCTCTGGGTGTCGCCATAGACGGCAAGCTCGATCGGGCAGGCAGCATACGCTGTGGTGCTGGAGAACAGCGTTGCCAGCAAACCAGCCAGACATCTGATGGGGGGCGACGCGGCGCTTCGCATCAGGGTGACCTACTTGCTCTCGCGGCCATCGGCGTTTTCCAGCACGCCGAAATCGGTCAGCAGCAGCAACGGCTCGCCCGCTGCGTCCAGTCCCCAGAATGACGGATAAAATCCATCACCCCAGCCGCTCCAGAACATGGCGATGTTGAGCGGGTTGCCGGCAACCGGATGATGCATGACGAACCTGTCCTGGTTGGGTGCGAATTCGGCGGCCAGCACGTCGTCATAGTAATTCTCGTCGGCCTTGAGCTTGTCCTGTTCGGCCGACATCAGCGCCATCGCCGTCTTGTCCATGAACGAGCCAAGGCCGGCATCGACGGGATAGCCGAACATTTCGTCGTCCTTCAGCGTCGACACATCCTGGTCTGGCAAGGTCGCCAGTTCCCAGCGAACCGGCATACCAGGGCGAAAGCGAAGGAACGCAGCAGCCACACGGCCCTGCGCCTCGAATAGCGAAACCGGATAACTTCCGGGTTTGACCTTGCGGCTCAATGTTGGCCAGTCATCGCCTGTGACCAGAGGATCGCAGGCCATGATCTCGCCCGTCGGCAATTCGAGTTGGCCGATCGGGGTGACCGTTATCTTCCGCTCCGCCAATTGCGCGTCGCTAAGGGCAAAGATGCCGAGATTGCTGCTCACCTTTGCCGGATTCCATCCGGCGGCGATTGCCAGCGAAGGAACAGCAGTGGACAAGCCAAGCCAGAAAATGCCGCGCCGAAAAGTCCGCTGCGCGCCGCCCGCCGCCCGGCCCAGCTTGAGCCCGAACCGTTCCAGCCATCCGCTCACGGGACGGTCGGCCTTGCTCACAGATCGAGCACCAGCCGTTCCGGATCCTCCAGGCTTTCCTTGACGCGAACCAGGAAGGTCACGGCTTCCTTACCGTCGACGATGCGGTGATCGTAGCTCAGCGCCAGATACATCATCGGCCGGATGACGATCTGGCCGCCGACCACGACAGGCCGGTCCTGGATCTTGTGCATGCCGAGAATGCCCGACTGCGGAGCGTTGAGGATCGGCGTCGACATCAGCGACCCGTAAACGCCGCCGTTGGAAATCGTAAACGTGCCGCCCTGCATGTCCGCCACCGACAGTTTGCCGTCACGTGCGGCGATGCCCAGTCGGCCGATGTCCTTCTCGATCTCGGCGATCGACATCTGGTCGGCATCGCGCACCACCGGCACGACGAGGCCCTTCTCGGTGCCGACGGCGACGCCGATATGGGCATAGTTCTTGAAGATGATGTCGGTGCCGTCGATCTCGGCATTGACCGAGGGGATTTCCTTCAGCGCATGGGTCACGGCCTTGGTGAAGAAGCCCATGAAGCCGAGCTTCACGCCGTGCTTCTTCTCGAACACATCCTTGTATTTGGTGCGCAGCGCCATCACCGCTGACATGTCGACCTCGTTGAAGGTGGTCAGCATGGCGGCGGTCGACTGCGCTTCCTTGAGGCGGCGCGCGATGGTCTGGCGCAATTTGGTCATGCGCACGCGCTCCTCGCGCGACGCGTCGTCGCCCGAGGACGGCGCACGCACGGCAACCGGTGCGGCTTTCGGCGTCTCGGCCGGCTGCGACGGCGCGCCCTTGGAGATGGCGTCGAGCACGTCACCCTTCAGCACCTGGCCACGCTTGCCGGAACCGGAGAGTTGGTCGACCGAGAGATTGTTTTCGGCGATCAGCTTGGCTGCGGCCGGCGCCGGCGGCATGCTGCGCGGCTCGACCGCGCCGGCGTCGCCGGCGATCTTGGCGGTCTCGGCCGCGGCCTGCTTGCCGGTCGCTGCCGCATCAGGCGACGAAGCCTGCGACACCGCTTGCGGCTTGGTAGCAGGAGCCTCGCCACCCGCCGAAATCGATCCCAGCAAAGCGCCGACGCCGACCGTCTCGCCTTCCTTGACCGCGATCTCCGAAAGGATGCCGGCGGCGGCGGCGGGCACTTCCACCGTCACCTTGTCGGTCTCGAGTTCGACCAGCGGCTCGTCGGCGGCGATCGCGTCGCCGACCTTCTTGAACCATTTGCCGATGGTCGCTTCGGTGACGGATTCGCCGAGAGTAGGAACGCGGATTTCGGTAGCCATTGTGCCTGTCCGTTTTCTTTCGGTTCTGTTATTCGCCGAGCGCGTCTTCGAGCAAGGCGGCGAGCTGGGCGAGATGCTTCGACATCAGTCCGGTCGCCGGCGAGGCGGCAGCCGGACGGCCGGTGTAGCGCACCCGCTGATGCTTGGCGTCGATATGCGCCAGCACCCATTCCAGATACGGGTCGATGAACGACCAGGCGCCCATGTTCTTGGGCTCCTCCTGGCACCACACCATCTCGGCATTGCGGAAACGCGACAGTTCGGTGATCAGCGCCTTGGCCGGGAACGGATAGAGCTGTTCGACGCGCAGCAGATAGATATCGTTGATGCCGCGCTTCTCGCGCTCCTCGTAGAGGTCGTAATAGACCTTGCCCGAACACAGCACGACGCGGCGGATCTTGGAATCCTTGGTAAGCTTGATCGCCTGGTTGGGGAGCAGCTGGGCGTCATCCCAAAGCAGCCGGTGGAACGAGCTTTCGCCCGAAATTTCCGGCAGCGTCGACACCGCCCGCTTGTGGCGCAGCAGCGACTTCGGCGTCATCAGGATCAGCGGCTTGCGGAAGTCGCGCTTCAGCTGCCGGCGCAGGATGTGGAAGTAGTTGGCCGGCGTCGTGCAGTTGGCCACTTGCATGTTGTCTTCGGCGCAAAGCTGCAGGAAGCGTTCGAGCCGGGCCGAGGAATGTTCCGGACCCTGGCCTTCATAGCCATGCGGCAAGAGACAAACGAGGCCCGACATTCTGAGCCACTTGCGCTCGCCCGACGAGATGAATTGGTCGAACACCACTTGGGCGCCGTTAGCGAAGTCGCCGAACTGCGCTTCCCACAACGTCAGCGCCTTCGGCTCGGCAAGACTGTAGCCATATTCGAAACCGAGCACCGCCTCTTCCGACAGCATCGAGTTGATGACTTCGTAGCCCGCTTGAGCGGCAGACAGATTGTTGAGCGGGATGTAGCGGGTCTCGTCGCGCTGGTCGTAAAGCACGGAATGGCGCTGCGAGAAGGTGCCGCGTTCGGAATCCTGCCCCGAAAGGCGGATCGGATTGCCGTCGAGCAGGATGGCACCGAAGGCCAGCGCCTCGGCCGTCGACCAGTCGATGCCTTCGCCCGACTCGATCGCCTGGCGGCGGTTCTCGAGGAAGCGGATGATCGTCTTGTGCGCCTCGAAATCCTTCGGCACCTCGGTCAGCTTCTTGCCGATTTCCTTCAGCGTCTTGACCGGCACGGCGGTCTTGCCTCGCCGCTGTTCGTCCTGGTTGTCGGCCGTGCGCAGGCCCGACCAAGCGCCGTCGAGCCAGTCGGCCTTGTTGGGCTTGTAGTGCTGGCCGACTTCCCATTCGGATTCCAGATGCGCGCGCCAGTCGGCCTTCATCTGGTCGAACTCGGCCTGGGTGATGTGGCCCTCGGCAATCAGGCGGTCGGCATAGATCTGCACCGCCGTCTTGTGGGTGCGGATGTTGCGATACATGATCGGCTGGGTGAAGGCCGGTTCGTCGCCCTCATTGTGGCCGAAGCGGCGGTAGCAGAACATGTCGACCACAACAGGTTTGTGGAACTTCATGCGGAATTCGATCGCCACCTTGGTGGCGTGCACCACGGCTTCCGGGTCGTCGCCATTGACGTGGAAGATCGGCGCTTCGATCATCTTGGCGACGTCGGACGGATAGGGCGACGAGCGCGAGAAGCGCGGATTGGTGGTGAAACCGATCTGGTTGTTGATGATGAAATGCAGCGTGCCGGCGACGCGGTGGCCGCGCAGGCCGGACAGGCCGAGGATTTCGGCAATCACGCCCTGGCCGGCAAAGGCGGCATCGCCGTGCAGCAAGAGTGGCAGCACCTTGGCGCGCTCTTCCAGCGGCACGATTTCCTCGCGGCTGCGGCCGAACAGATAATCCTGCTTGGCGCGCGCCTTGCCCATCACCACCGGATCGACGATTTCCAGATGCGAGGGGTTGGCGGTCAGCGACAGATGCACCTTGTTGCCGTCGAACTCGCGGTCCGACGAGGCGCCGAGATGGTACTTGACGTCGCCCGAGCCTTCGACCTCGTCCGGGGCGGCCGAGCCGCCCTTGAACTCATGGAAGATGGCGCGGTGCGGCTTGGCCATCACCTGGGAGAGCACGTTCAGCCGGCCGCGATGCGCCATGCCGAGCACGATCTCCTTCATGCCGAGCTGGCCGCCGCGCTTGACGATCTGCTCCAGCGCCGGGATCAGCGCTTCACTGCCGTCGAGGCCGAAACGCTTGGTGCCCTTGTACTTGACGTCGATGAACTGTTCGAAGCCTTCGGCCTCGACCAGCTTCTGCAGGATCGCCTTCTTGCCGGTGGCGGTGAAGGTGATCTCCTTGTCAGCGCCCTCGATGCGCGCCTGGATCCAGGCCTTTTCCTCGGGATCGGAAATATGCATGAACTCGACGCCGAGCGTCGAGCAATAGGTGCGCGTCAGGATTTCCAGCATCTGCCGGATACTGCCGAATTCGAGCCCGAGGACATTGTCGAGGAAGATCGGCCGGTCGTAATCGACTTCGGTGAAGCCGTAATTTTCCGGCGACAGCTCGTTGTAGTCCTCGAGCGGCTTGGCGATGCCGAGCGGGTCGAGATTGGCGTGCAGATGGCCGCGCATGCGATAGGCACGGATCATCATGATCGCGCGCACCGAATCGCGCGTCGCCTGGTGCACGTCGGCGTCGGAGAGGACGATGCCGTTGGTGACCGCCTTGCCCTTGACCTTCTTTTCCAGATGCTTCTCGACGATGCCCCAATTGCCATCGAGCGCCGACACCAGCTCGCCATTGGCCTGCAGCGGCCAGGATGGCTTGGCCCATGAGGCGCCCTTGGCATTCTTGCGCACATCGCCGGCATCGTCCTTCAGCCCGGCGAAGAACTCCTGCCACTCGGGATTGACCGAGGCTGGATCGTCCTCATAGGCGGCGTAGAGCGCGTCGATGTAATCGGCATTGCCGCCATAGAGGAAAGAGGTGAGCGAAAACTGGTCGTTGGCCTGATCTTGTCTTGCCATTTTTGTCCGCGGAGCCTGGCTCCGTCTCCTGTTTTTGGAGGAGAGTAGGCAGTAGGGGAGTAAGGCAGTAGGGAAAGCAGCCGCGCTCGTCCCGTTCTTCCTATTCCCCTACTACCATACTGCCCTACTCCCTTACTGCCTTAACCCTTGATCGCCTCGACCAAGGTCGTGCCCAGCCTTGCCGGTGAGGGCGATACCTTGATGCCGGCCGATTCCATCGCAGCGATCTTGTCCTCGGCGCCGCCCTTGCCGCCGGAGATGACCGCGCCCGCATGACCCATGGTGCGGCCGGCCGGCGCCGTGCGCCCGGCGATGAAGCCGGCCATCGGCTTCTTGCGGCCACGCTTGGCTTCGTCCTTGAGGAACTGCGCGGCGTCTTCCTCGGCCGAACCGCCGATCTCGCCGATCATGATGATCGACTTGGTTTCGTCGTCGGCGAGGAACATCTCGAGCACGTCGATGAACTCGGTGCCCTTGACGGGGTCGCCGCCAATGCCGACGGCGGTGGTCTGGCCGAGGCCGACATTGGTGGTCTGGAACACTGCCTCATAGGTAAGTGTTCCCGAGCGTGAAACAACGCCGACCGAACCCTTGCGGAAGATGTTTCCGGGCATGATGCCGATCTTGCATTCGTTGGGCGTCAGCACGCCCGGGCAGTTCGGCCCGATCAGCCGCGAGGTCGAGCGATCGAGCCTGGCCTTGACCTTGATCATGTCCATCACCGGTATGCCTTCGGTGATGCAGATGATCAGCGGGATCTCGGCCTCGATTGCTTCGAGGATCGCTTCGGCGGCACCCGCCGGCGGCACATAGACGACGGACGCGTTGGCGCCGGTCTTTTCCTTGCCCTCGGCGACGGTGGCAAAGATCGGCAGGCTCTCGCCTTTCGAGCCGGTCCAGGTCTCGCCACCCTTCTTGGGATGGATGCCGCCGACCATTTTCGTGCCGTGATAGGCCAGCGCCTGCTCGGTATGGAATGTGCCGGTCTTGCCGGTCAGGCCCTGCACCAGCACCTTGGTGTTCTTGTCGACGAGGATGGACATGGGAGCCCTTTTCTAAAAACTGTTGATCGAGGAAGGCTGCGCGGTCACGGTCAGAGCCGCTTCAGATCGGCGACCGTGAGGTCGCTCTTGGCGTTGCCGGTGTTGAGCGTCGTCGCCGGCTCGAACATCAGCACGACAGGTTCTTCGCTGAGCGAGCGCGGGCGATGCTCGACGGCGCGCGGCACGACGATGAACTCGCCGCTGGAGAGCTCCACCGTGCCGTCGCGAAAATCGATGGCGATACGGCCGCGCAGCACGAGGAAGGCTTCGTCCTCATTGTCATGCGCGTGCCAGTCGAAGACGTCGCCGAATTTGGCGATCTTGACCTGAGACTCGTTGACGTCGCCGGCAATGTGCGGATCGAAGACCTTCTTGATCTTTTGATCCGCCGCCTCGACCAGGTTTATCTTGTGCGGAGGCACCAGATCAGCCCTTCACCGCCGCCACGATCTTCTTGGCCGCGTCGTCGAGATCATCGGCCGACACCACGTTGAGGCCGCTGTCGTTGATGATCTTCTTGCCGAGCTCGGCATTGGTGCCTTCCAGACGCACCACCAGCGGCACTTCCAGCCCGACTTCCTTGACCGCGGCAATGACGCCCTCGGCGATGATGTCGCACTTCATGATGCCGCCGAAGATGTTGATCAGGATGCCCTTTACCGCCGGGTCCCTGGTGATGATCTTGAACGCCGCCGTCACCTTCTCCTTGGACGCGCCACCGCCGACATCGAGGAAGTTGGCCGGTTCGGCGCCATAGAGCTTGATGATGTCCATCGTCGCCATGGCAAGGCCCGCGCCATTGACCATGCAGCCGATATTGCCGTCGAGGGCGACATAGGCGAGGTCGTATTTCGACGCCTCGATCTCCTTCTCGTCCTCTTCGGTGGTGTCGCGCAGTTCGAGCACGTCCGGGTGACGGAACAGCGCGTTGTTGTCGAACGACACTTTCGCATCGAGCACGCGCAGCCGGCCGTTCTTCATGACGATCAGCGGGTTGACCTCGAGCAGGCTCATATCCTTCTCGACAAAGGCCTTGTAGAGGATCGGGAACAGGGTGTTGCCGTCCTGTGCCGCGTCGCCGTCGAGCTTCAACGCGCCGTTGAGCGCCTTCAGATCGGTTGCAGTGACGCCTTTTTCCGGGTCGATGGCGACAGTGATGATCTTTTCCGGCGTATCATGCGCGACCGCCTCGATGTCCATGCCGCCTTCCGTCGAAACGACGAAGGCAACGCGGCCGACCGAGCGGTCGACCAGGATAGACAGATAGAGCTCGCGTTCGATGTCGGCGCCATCCTCGATGTAGAGGCGGTTGACCTGCTTGCCGGCCGGGCCGGTCTGCTTGGTCACCAGCGTGTTGCCGAGCATCTCGTTGGCGTTGGCAACGACTTCGGCCACCGACTTCGACAGCCTGACCCCACCCTTGGCATCGGGGCCGAGTTCAGTGAATTTGCCCTTGCCGCGGCCGCCGGCATGGATCTGGCTCTTCACCACATAGAGCGGACCCGGCAGCGCCTTGGCCGCGGCTTCCGCCTCGCTCGCCTTGAACACCGGCACACCTTCGGCCACTGGCGCGCCGAAAGACTTCAGCAGCGCCTTGCCCTGATACTCATGGATGTTCATCTGGATTTGCTCCGGTTCACTTCGAGGCGAGTTGCGGCGCGATCTTGACGCAGGCCTCGGTTAGGCCCTGCACCGTCGCCACCGAACTGTCGAACATCTTCTGCTCGGCCTTGTTGAGGTCGATCTCGATGATGCGCTCGACGCCACCGGCGCCGATCACCACGGGAACGCCGACATAGGTGTTCTTGACGCCATACTGGCCGGAGAGATACGCCGCGCAGGGCAGCACGCGCTTCTTGTCCTTGAGATAGGCCTCGGCCATCTGGATCGCGGAAGCGGCCGGCGCGTAATAGGCCGAGCCGGTCTTGAGCAGGCCGACGATCTCGGCGCCGCCGTCGCGGGTGCGCTGCACGATCTGGTCGAGCTTCTCCTTCGAGGTCCAGCCCATCTTGATGAGGTCGGGCAGCGGAATGCCTGATACCGTCGAATAGCGGATCATCGGCACCATGGAATCGCCGTGGCCGCCGAGCACGAAGGCGGTGACATCCTCGACCGAGACCTTGAATTCCTCGGCCAGGAAATAGCGGAAGCGCGCGCTGTCGAGCACGCCGGCCATGCCGACGACATGGCTCTTGGGCAGGCCGGAAAACTTCTGCAGCGCCCAGACCATGGCGTCGAGCGGGTTGGTGATGCAGATAACGAAGGCCTTCGGCGCGTATTTCTTCAGCCCGGCGCCGACCTGTTCCATGACCTTGAGGTTGATGCCCAAAAGGGCGTCGCGGCTCATGCCGGGCTTGCGCGGCACGCCGGCGGTGACGATGCAGACATCGGCACCCTCGATGCCGGCATAGTCGTTGACGCCGGTAAGCCTGGAGTCGAAGCCATCGACGGGCGACGACTGCGCGATATCGAGCCCCTTGCCCTGCGGGGTACCCTCGGCAATATCGAACAGCACCACGTCGCCGAGGTCCTTGAGGCCGATCATGTGGGCGAGCGTGCCGCCGATCATGCCAGAGCCGATGAGCGCTATTTTGTTGCGTGCCATGTGAGGATGTTTTCCCTTTGTCAGTGACGACGTCTCAAATCCTTAACGACTTGATGGCGGCGTCGAAGAAGAGGCCGGAATGCTGCGGGGGAACCGCGAATTTTCGCCGCACCCAATAGCCTTGGTGCGATATAAATTCAAACGATTATTTCGAGGCCAGCATTTTCAATCGGTTAGAGTGTTTGGGATTTACGTAAACGTCAAAGTTTGTAAGCCGACTTCTGGGAATTTACACAATGAGGATGAAGATCGTAAGGCAATACTCGGGTGATGACGCCCTTGTGATGCGGCACCAAATCTCCCCCTTGAGAGGGAGATGTCGCCAAAGGCGACAGAGGGGGTCGCCGCGCGTGAAGCGCTGGCGCCATCTGTGCCGCGCCCGGTCGAACCAACCTCCTCTGGCCTGCCGGCCATCTCCCCCTCGAGGGGGGAGATCGATCGTCGCGCCAGTTTTGCCAACCGTCAACGATGCAAGAGGGGAACCTACGTCTCTGAGCCTAAGCTTGCGTCTGCTGCGCTTCTGGCGCCGCCTTCGCCTTATGCCGCTCCGCCCAATCCTCCAGCCAGTCGCGGCTTTGCATCTCGATCAGCCGCGATGCCGTGCGCTCGAACTCGAAGACCTCGACGCCGCGTTTGGCCACATAAAGCTTCTGCGGCGGCGCTTCGGCACTCACCACCAGCCGCACATGATGGTCGTAGAGCGTGTCGATCAAAAGGATGAAGCGCTTGGCCTCGTTGCGCTTGCCATCGCCGAGCACCGGGACGTGGTCGATGAAGACGGTCGAAAAGCGTCCGGCAATCGCCAGGAAATCGCGGGCTCCGAGCGGCTTTTCGCAGAGATCGGCAAAGGAGAACCGCGCCGCATCGCCCGCCGCACGCGGCACGACCACGTGCCGGCCTTTGAGCGCCAGCGACGTATGCGCCTCTGGCGCCCCGCGCGTCATGGCTTGCCAGGCCTCGTCGAGCACCTGGGCGGCCGCCGCATCGGCCGGCGTGACATAGACCGGTGTGCGGACTAGCTTTTCCAGTCGGTAGTCCTTGTCGGCATCGAGCGTCAACACCTGTGCATGCCGCTCCAGAGTGCCGATGAACGGCAGGAAAAGCTGGCGGTTCAGCCCGTCGCGATAGAGATCTTCCGGCGCTACGTTCGAGGTGGCGACCAGCACCACGCCGCTGGCAAACAGCGCCGAAAACAACCGCGACAGGATCATCGCGTCGGCAATGTCGGTGACCGAGAACTCGTCGAAGCACAGCACCCAGGCCTGCTCGGCAAGCGCCTTGGCCACGGGCGGGATCGGATCGTCTTCCTTCACGTCGCCATTCTTGCGCGCCTGCCGGTGCTTCTGGATACGGTCCTGTACATCGGCCATGAAGTCGTTGAAGTGGACGCGGCGCTTGCGCCGCACCGGCAGCAAGTCGAAGAACATGTCCATCAGCATGGTCTTGCCGCGGCCGACGCCGCCATGGATGTAAAGGCCTTTGACGGCCTCATGCGTCTCGCGCTTGCGGGCAAACAGCCAGCCCAGCGCGCTCGACTTGTGCGCCAGCCGCTTGGCCGAGATCTCGTCGATCAGCCGATCGAGCGCAGCCGCGATCCACTCCTGCGCCGGATCGCGTTCGATCGCGCCGGTTTCCACCAGATGGTCGTAGCGCTGCCTGACGGTCGCATGGGTCTGGAGGCCGTCACGCAGATGCATCGGTCACGTCATTTGTTTTTATGCATGTCGCTGTCCCGAAACCGGGGCCACTTCTGCGCGACATGCATTCGGAAGGACTAGCCTACCTTGTAAGCGAAATCGGCTGGCCGTTGGAAGTCTGGCCGTCGAATTTCGAGCCGCCCGAAGAATAGAGCCGCGCCAGCGCGCCGCCACTCTCATCATAAAGCGTCAGCTGCTTGCCGGCGACGTTCCACGACTTGATGCCGTCGATCGGGGCCGGGCAATGCAGCGGCCCGGCGCGGAAGCCGGCGCCGAATTTGGTCTGCGGCGTCGCCACC
Source organism: Mesorhizobium loti (assembly GCF_003148495.1). Lineage (GTDB taxonomy): Bacteria > Pseudomonadota > Alphaproteobacteria > Rhizobiales > Rhizobiaceae > Mesorhizobium > Mesorhizobium loti. The sequence continues at coordinate 188,603 of NZ_QGGH01000003.1, read as the reverse complement.
TTGCAGCTCTGGCCGGAAACGCTGACGTTCCAGACACCGGCGACGCTGGCGGCGGTCACGTCCGAAGCGCCGGCCGGCGCCGCGCCGTCCGGCGGCAGCGAGGCTACCTGCGTGTTCGCCGGGGCAGTCGGGAATTGCGACGGGTCAGTGGTGCCGGGCGATGCCGGCGGCGGCAGCTGGTTGCCGGTCACCTTGCCGGCGGGCGCGGCCTCCAGCGGCGCGGGCTGCTGGTCATCCATCGACGAGAAACGTGAGGTCGAACAGCCGCTCGCAACGAGCGCGGCCAGCGATACGGCCACCAGACCGGTTTTCGAAAAAGTCATTCCAACCTCCGTCGGATCCGGCTGGGGGGAAGCCGTCCGCACAATCTCACCCCCACCAAGATGGAGAAGGTGGCGAAATTTCAACCCGATATGGTTAAAATACGGTTTGCGGCAAGATTTGTTGCAAATTTATCGCAATCGCGATGGCATGGGCCGCTTGTCACGCGTCGCCCAAGGACCCCAGTCAACGATCCCAGTCAACACAGTGCTGCCCTGGCATTCGGCGGTCAGATGCTTGCGCGAGCCGGCGTAGCCCCTATGTCTGGTGACGAAACCCTGCTGGAGCCGCAAAATTGGCCGCGAGAAAGACAGCCGCCAATCGCTACTACAGCGGCCCGCCGAGCGACCATTTCGACGGCACATTGTTCTTCAATCCCGACGGCCAGCCGCCTGGCCGTTTCGCCGACCTGCTGAAATGGCAGTTGAATGGCAAGCGCTCGAAATGGCCGGCGACCAATCCAAGCCCCTTTCCGCAGGCAAAACCGACCGCGAAGATCGAAGGCCCCGCGCTGGATGTGACGATGGTCGGCCATTCCACCTTGCTGATCCAGACGGCCGGTCTGAACATCCTCACCGATCCGGTGTGGTCGCTGCGCGCGTCGCCGCTTTCCTTCGCCGGGCCAAAACGCATCAATCCGCCGGGCATCGCCTTTGCCGACCTGCCGCCGATCGACCTCGTGCTGGTCAGCCACAACCATTACGACCATCTCGACCTCGCCACGTTGAAGCGGCTGAAGGCCAGCCACGACCCGCTGGTGCTCGCCCCGCTCGGCAACGACGCCATCATCGAAGCCGCCGTGCCCGGCATGCGGCTGTCGGCGCATGACTGGGGCGACAGGGTCGAGGTCGGTAACGGCGTCGCCCTCCATGTCGAGCCGGTGCATCACTGGTCGGCGCGTGGCGCCCGCGACCGGCGCATGGCGCTGTGGGCCGGCTTCGTCATCGAAACGCCTGATGGCAAGCTCTATTTCGCAGGCGACACCGGCTTCCACGATGGCATCAACTACCGGCTGATGGCTGAGAAACATGGCGGTTTCCGTTTCGCCATCCTGCCGATCGGCGCCTATGAGCCGCGCTGGTTCATGGCGCCGCAGCACCAAAACCCCAGGGAAGCCGTGCAAGGCATGACGCTTTGCAACGCCGCTTTCGCCGCCGGCTGCCACTGGGGCACCTTCCAGCTCACCGACGAACCGATCGACGAGCCGGCGCGGAAATTGGCCGAGGCGCTCGACGATCAAGGTGTCCCGCGCGAGCACTTTCGCGCCTTGCGGCCCGGCGAGGTCTGGACCGTGCCTGAGATCGGGCGCGGCTGACGTCTGCATTGGCCATTTACGGCCCGGTCATTTTCGCAGATGGTCCGCCCGACAGGCAAAGGGGAATGCAGATGAAATCGATCATGGCAGTTCTGATGGCGCTGGCGATCTCGACGCCGTGCGCTTTCGCAGGCGAAATCGGCGACCGCGCCGCGGAAGCCGAAAAACTGCTGCAATCGGGTGACGGCGCCGGCGCGCTGGACAAATTCCGCAGCGCCGAGGAAGCCTTTTGGCAAGCGATGCCGCTGGCCGTCCAGAACGTCAAACAGGTCGATACCGCAAGCGGTTTCGGCATCTACAGCGAGCGCGCCAATCACACCTACAAGCCCGGCGAGAAGATCGTGCTGTACATGGAACCCATTGGCTATGGCTACGGCTCGGACGGCCTCGGCAACAGCATGATCGCGCTTTCCGTCGACATCACGGTGGTTTCCGCAGCCGGCGAGACGCTAGGCACGAGCGAGAAGGTCGGCCGTGTCCAGGTCGCGTCCCGCTCGCACAACCGCGAACTGTTCTTCAAGCTGGACCTCTCCCTTGACGGCTTGCCGCCCGGCAAATACCGCTGCGACTTCCTTATGCACGACGAGAATTCGAACAAGACGGCGCCCTTCACCACCGATATCGAGATCGCCGGCTAGTTTTCGCCGCCAACATGGCCTCGCAACCGACGGGAACTCGAGCGCGGCAGCCGCGTTTTTATGCGGTTTGAAAAATCTGTCGGTTTGCGAGGCATTCCCATGCTCAAATGGATCATCATTCTCCTCATCGTCGCCGCTGCGGCGAGCCTGCTCGGCATGCCGGCGCTGGCAGGTGCCGCCGCCACCGGTGCGCGCATCCTAATCGGCATCGTTCTGGTCATCTTCCTGCTGGTGGTGCTGGGCATCTTCGCCGTCACGTAAGTCCGGCGCCTTCGCCGTGACCAAGCGGCTGCGCACTGGTAATTCCCGCCCGTTTCCGCCATATAGCGCCAAACGGACACGGAATTTTCGGAGCAATGGCCAGCACCGCCCCTTTCGCCAAGATGAACGGCATCGGCAACGAGATCATCGTTGCCGACATGCGTAGCCGTGCCGATCGGGTGACCGCAGCGGCAGCGATCGCCCTGAACGCCGATGCCGCGACCAGCTTCGACCAGATCATGGCGATCCACGATGCCAGGACGCCCGGCACCGCCTTTTTCATCGACATCCTGAATTCCGATGGCTCCAAGGCGCAGGCCTGCGGCAATGGCATGCGCTGCGTTGTCCAGGCGCTTGCCGCCGAGACCGGCCAGAAGACCTTCACCTTCGAGACCGTTGCCGGCATCCTCAACGCGCGCGAACATGCCGACGGGTCGATCTCGGTCGACATGGGCAAGCCGCGTTTCGGCTGGCAGGACATCCCGCTGGCCGAGGAATTCCGCGACACCCGCATGATCGAGCTGCAGATCGGCCCGATCGACGCACCCGTGCTGCACTCGCCCTCGGTTGTCTCGATGGGCAATCCGCACGCCATCTTCTGGGTCGACAACGACGTCTGGTCTTATGAACTCGACCGTTTCGGCCCGCTGCTCGAGAACCACCCGATGTTTCCCGAGCGCGCCAACATAACCATCGCTCAGGTCACCTCGCCTGAAACCATGATCATCCGCACATGGGAGCGTGGCGCCGGCCTGACCAAGGCCTGCGGCTCGGCCTCCTGCGCCGCCGTGGTCGCAGCCGCCCGCACCAACCGGACCGGCCGCAGCGTCAGCCTGCTGACCCCCGGTGGCGGCACGCTGCATGTCGAATGGCGCGATGACGACCACGTCATCCTCACCGGCGCTGCCGAATGGGAATTTTCCGGCAACTTCGATCCGTCGACCGGAACATGGGCCCGCGACACCGAAAGCGCGGCTTGATGTCCGCTCTGTCCAAGAGCCCGGTGTCCAAGGGCATCGACGTCGTCACCTTTGGCTGCCGGCTGAACACTTATGAATCCGAGGTGATGCGGCGCGAGGCTGAAACCGCCGGTCTTGGCGCGCTGGAGGGCGGCGCCGTGATCTTCAACACCTGCGCCGTCACCGGCGAGGCGGTGCGCCAGGCCAAACAGGCGATCCGCAAGGCGCGCCGCGACAATCCGCAGGCGCGCATCATCGTCACCGGCTGCGCCGCGCAGACCGAGCCTGAAAAATTCGCCGCCATGGACGAGGTCGATCTCGTGCTTGGCAATGAGGAGAAGCTGAAAGCCAATTCCTATCGCGCGCTGCCGGATTTCGGCGTCAACGACACCGAGAAGGCGCGCGTCAACGACATCTTTTCCGTCCGTGAGACCGCAGGCCACATGGTCGACGCCATCGAGGGGCGGGCACGCGCCTTCGTCCAGGTGCAGAACGGCTGCGACCACCGCTGCACCTTCTGCATCATTCCCTATGGCCGCGGCAATTCGCGCTCGGTGCCGATGGGCGCCGTGGTCGAGCAGGTCAAGCGGCTCGCCGGAAACGGCTATGCCGAGATCGTGCTGACCGGTGTCGACATGACCAGTTTTGGTGCCGACCTTCCGGGCGCGCCAAAGCTTGGCAGGCTGGTGAAGACCATCCTCAAGCAGGTGCCCGATGTGAAGCGCCTGCGGCTATCCTCCATCGATTCGATCGAGGCTGACGACGATCTGCTCGACACGATTGCCACCGAGCCGCGGCTGATGCCGCATCTGCATCTGTCGCTGCAATCGGGCGATGACATGATCCTGAAGCGGATGAAGCGTCGCCATCTGCGCGATCAATCGATCCGCTTCTGCGAGGATGTTCGCAAGCTGCGCCCCGGCATCGTCTTCGGCGCCGACATCATCGCCGGCTTCCCGACCGAAACGGATGAAATGTTCGAGAACTCGGAAAAAATCGTCGAGGAGTGCGGCCTGACCCATCTCCACGTCTTCCCGTTCAGCCCGCGCGAAGGCACGCCCGCCGCGCGCATGCCGCAGCTCCGCCGCGAGGTGGTCAAGCAGCGCGCCGCCCGGCTGCGCGTCGCCGGCGAGGCTGCGTATATCAGGCATCTGTCGTCGCTCACTGGTACGCGTCAGTCGATCCTGGTCGAACGCGACGGCCTTGGCCGCACCGAGGGTTTTACGCTTGCCGCACTCGGCACGGGCGCACCGGGTGAGATCGTCGAGGCCGATATATCAGGCCACGATGGTATGAGGCTGATCGCGGCGCCCCTTGCCGCCCGCGCCGCCTGAGAAACGCAAAGCATGGCTGGTTTTTTCAAGAAGATATTTTCGTTCGGCAAGAAAGAGGTTGTCGAGGAGCGGGTCGACGAAACCGCTCCGCTGCCGCCGATCAAATGGGAAGCACTCGATGCGCTGAAGCCGGCGGCCGAGCAGGTCGTTCCGGAGTTCTTGAAGCGCGACGAGCCGCAGCCCGAGGCGGAAACGACGCCGACGGTCGAGCCGGAGGTGATTCCTGCGCCGGAACCGGCGCCTGTCGAGGAACCGGTACCTGAGCCGGCGCCTTCAATTCCTGCCGAGCCGGAAATCCAGCCTGAGCCTGCCCCGGTTGAAGAGCCGCAGCCGGTTGAGCCCGAGGTTCCTGCCCCCGAGGTCCCAGCCAAAGAGCCAACGCCGGAGGAAGTCCCCGCCGCGCCCGCGGCGCCCGAGCCAGTTCCCGCACCTGAACCGGAGGAAATTCCTGGACCGGAGCGGCCGGAGGTCGTGCCGCAGCCGGAGAAGCAGCCAGAACCTGCGCCCGTCGAAGTGCCGGCGCCGCCGGTCGAGGCTCCACCGGCAAGGCCGGAACCCGAGATTCCGCCGGCGGAAATCCGAGCTCCCATTCGCCAGCCTCCACCGGTCGAAACGCAGCCGGTCCTCGCCGAGATTGCGCCTGAACCGCAGGCCGCGCCGACGCCCCACCCTCCCCTCGATGGGGAGGGTCGACGCGAAGCGGCGGGGTGGGGTGACAGCACCGGCGCCAGTCACCCCCACCCCCGAGCTGCGCTCGGGACCTCCCCCATCGAGGGGGAGATAAAGCCGGCGCCCGAAGCTCCGCCGGTCGATATCCCGGCGCCCATTCGCCAGCCATCGCCTGTTGAATCACAGCCTGTCATTGCCGAAATCGCGCCCGAACCGCAGGCCATTCCGCAACCTGCTCCAAAACCCGTTCCTGCGCCCGGCAAGGTGACCGTCACCAAGAAGGTCGAGCAGAAGGCCGAGCCCCAGAAGGCGCCGGAGCCGGCGCCGAGGCGTTCATGGTTCCAGCGCATGAAGGACGGGCTTGCCCGCTCGTCCAAGGAGCTCACCGGCAACATTGCCGGCGTCTTCACCAAGCGCAAGCTGGACGAGGAGACGCTGCAGGACCTGGAGGATGTGCTGATCCGCGCCGATCTCGGCATGGAAACCGCCCTGCGCGTCACCGATGCGCTGGCCGCCAGCCGCTACGGCAAGGATGTCTCGGACACCGAGGTTCGCGCCATCATGGCGGCCGAGGTGGAAAAGGTGCTGACCCACGTCGCCATGCCGCTGGAGCTCGATCTCTCGCACAAGCCGCATGTCATCCTGGTGGTCGGTGTCAACGGCACCGGCAAGACCACGACCATCGGCAAGCTGGCCGCCAAGCTCACCGATGGCGGCCTGTCGGTGATGCTCGCCGCCGGCGACACCTTCCGCGCCGCGGCGATCGAACAGCTGAAGATCTGGGGCGAGCGGACGAAATCGCCGGTCATCGCCTCCAAGATCGGCGCCGATGCCGCAGGCCTCGCCTACGACGCCTTCGAAAAGGCCAGGGAAGCCGGCTCCGACGTGCTGATCATCGACACCGCCGGCCGCCTGCAAAACAAGACCGAACTGATGGCCGAGCTCGAAAAGATCGTCCGCGTGCTCGGCAAGCTCGATCCGGAAGCGCCGCACACCGTTTTGCAGACGGTCGACGCCACCACCGGCCAGAACGCGCTCAACCAGGTCGAGATCTTCCGCAATGTCGCCGGCGTCAACGGCCTTGTGATGACCAAGCTGGACGGCACGGCACGCGGCGGTATTCTGGTGGCGATCGCGGCAAAGCACAAACTGCCGGTCTATTTCATCGGCGTCGGCGAACAGGTCGACGACCTCGAACCTTTCTCAGCAAGCGAATTCGCCAGGGCGATCGCTGGAGTGGCGTAGCAAGCATGTCCCAGAAAGTTGCAGACTTTTTGGATCAGATCATGCGTAAGAAAGAGATTCCATGAACCCACCCATTCTCGAACGCGATCCGTCCGACCCGCAAAAACAGAAGAAGGAAGGCGTCAATCCGCTGCTCAAGCTGGTGCTGGAGCTGGGGCCGTTGATGGTCTTCTTCTTCGCCAATGCGCGCGGCGAATGGCTGGTGCAGAAATTCCCTGCTTTGGCCGAATTCGGCGGCCCGATCTTCGTCGCCACCGGCCTGTTCATGGCCGCCACGGCCATCGCGCTGATCGCTTCATGGTTGCTGTTGCGCACCTTGCCGATCATGCCGATGGTGTCGGGCGTCGTCGTCTTCATCTTCGGCGCACTGACGCTCTATCTGCAGGACGACATCTTCATCAAGATGAAGCCGACCATCGTCAACACGCTGTTCGGCGGCGTGTTGCTCGGCGGCCTCTACTTCGGCAAGTCGCTGCTTGGCTATGTCTTCGATTCGGCCTTCAGCCTCGACGCCGAAGGCTGGCGCAAGCTGACCTTCCGCTGGGGCCTGTTCTTCCTGTTCCTGGCCCTTGCCAACGAAGTGGTGTGGCGGAATTTTTCCACCGACGCCTGGGTTACCTTCAAGGTCTGGGGCATCATGCCGATCACGCTTCTGTTCACCTTCAGCCAGATGCCGCTGATCCTGCGCCATTCGCTTGAGGACAAGACCGGGAAAGAAGAGAAGGCCGGGAAATAGAGCCTGCAATTAGGGGGAGAGCCATGGAATTCGTCACCACGCGCGACGAGCTGAGGACGATCTACAAGACGCCGCGACCGACCGACGGCTCGATCCGCAAGGAGCTGAAACTGCTCGATGGCCATTGCCGTTCCTTCATTGGCAAGAGCCCGTTCGTGCTGATCGGCTCGTCCGACGGCGCCGGCAATGCCGACGTGACGCCGAAGGGCGACAAACCGGGCTTTGCCGCCGTGCTCGACGACACCACCATCGCCATTCCGGACCGGCCCGGCAACAACCGGCTCGACACGCTGGAGAACATCCTCCTCAATCCCTCGGTCGGGCTGCTGTTCCTCATTCCCGGCATGAACGAGACGCTGCGCGTCAATGGCGAGGCCCGCATCACCGTCGACGGTGGCCTGCGCGAGCGGCTTGCCGTCGACGGCAAGGAACCGCAAAGCGTTATCGTGGTCACCGTTAAGGCCACCTATATGCATTGCGCCAAGGCCTTCATGCGCTCCGATCTGTGGAAGCCGGAAACCTGGTACGACCGCGCGACGCTGCCGACGCTTGGCCAGATCCTGCGCGACCAGTTGGCGCTGGCCGATTCGGCCGAGGCGACCGACCGCTGGCTGGACGACGGCTACAAGCAGACGATGTGGTAGGCTTTCGGGACCACGATTCGTCCTGACCGGTTCCACACCTTGCTGAACATCCTTGCCATTTCCGGCAGCCTGCGCGCGGCCTCCACCAATTCGGCACTGGTCGCCGCACTGGCGCACAACGCCCCGCCCGGCTGCCGTGTCACCGTCTATGACGGGCTTGGCCGTCTGCCGATCTTCAACCCCGACGATGAGGGCGAGCGGACGCCGCCCGCGGCGTCCGAACTGATCGACGCCGTCACTCAAGCCGACGGCGTGATCATCTCCTGTCCGGAATATGCCCATGGCGTGCCGGGCGGTTTGAAGAACACCCTCGACTGGCTGGTCTCGCGCGACGCCGCCGTCGAGAAGCCCGCAATGCTGGTGCACGCCTCGCCGCGCTCGCTGTTTGCCCGCGCCGCACTGGCCGAGGTCATGCGCACCATGTCGTTCGCGCTTTGCGACGACGTGCTGGAGATTGCCTTGCTCGGCAAGAAGCCGCCTGATGTGGAGGCCATCCTGGCCGAGCCGGAAAACCGGCGGGCGATGCATGATGCGCTGAATGCTTTCGCCGCTTTCATCCGCGCGCGTTGAGCGGCGGCCGCCATACCTTCGAACTAGCCCTTTCGCAGCGTCTCGACATCGGTCTTGCCGACATACCAGTCGCGCGCATTGACCTCCTCGAAGACCACCCAGACATCGTCATTGCCGAGGCCGGTGGCGTCCATGATGGCCGCCGTGACCTTTTTGGCGATATCCGCCTTCTTGCCCGCCGGATCGGCGGCGATCACTTCCTTGACGATACGGATGTTGACGAATGGCATTTTGTCCTCCCGGGGATGTTCGTGCTCGCGACCCACTTCGACGAAACTGTCGAATGATCGTCAGTGCTCTGGTCTCAATAAGTCTTGGCGCCGTTGACCATCAGCCGCACCATGTAGAGCGACGTGGTGCCGGCGATGTAGAGGCAATTCAGCTTGTTGCCGCCGAACACGCAATTGGCGGTGACTTCCGGCACCTTGACCTTGCCGATCAGCGTGCCGTCCGGATCGTAGCAATGGATGCCGTCGGCCGCACTGGTCCAGATGCGTCCGTCCTCGTCGAGCCGAAAGCCGTCGAACAGGCCGGCCGTACAGTCGGCGAAGATTTTTTCGCCGGAGACTTTCTTGCCGCCCTTGCCGACATTGAACACCCGCATATGCGCCGGATTCTGCGCGCCATGCGTGCGGCCGGTGTCGACGACATAGAGCTTGCTCTCGTCGAGCGAGAAGGCGAGACCGTTGGGCCTGACCATGTCGGTGATGACGGCTTCGACCTCGCCGGTGCCGGGGTCGACCCGGTAGACATGGCAGGCGCCGATCTCGCTCTCGGCCTTGTCGCCTTCATAGTCGGTATCGATGCCGTAGCTCGGATCGGTAAACCAGATCGAGCCATCCGACTTCACCACCGCATCGTTGGGTGAGTTCAGCCGCTTGCCCTTCCATTTGGCGGCGATGGTTGTGACCGAGCCATCGAACTCGGTGCGGCTGACGCGGCGGCCGGAATGCTCGCAGGTGACCAGCCGGCCTTGCCGGTCGACAGTGTTGCCGTTGGAGTTGCCGGACGGCTGACGGAAGACGCTGACATTACCGTCGGTCTCGTCGTAGCGCAGCATGCGGTTGTTGGGGATGTCGGACCAGACGACATAGCGGCCGGCGGCGAACCAGGCCGGCCCTTCCGCCCATTGGCATCCGGTGAACAGCTTCTCGACCTGCGCGTTGCCGCTGAACAGGCGCGCGAAGCGCGGATCGAGAATTTCATAGTAGTCTGCGGCCGCCATGCTTTTCCTCCCGGCATCAGTGACACCGGATCAAGCCAGCCGGCGGGACAGAAGGCAATGTGGGTACGCACAGTGTCATGCAAAAAGCCAAGACAGATCACTTGCCGGCTCTACGCATGACGTCAACGCAGCATTAACCGGCTATGCGCTGGGCGCAATGGTGCATTGCAACATCTTCTTTTTGCAACGCACCATTACTATGTCATGCTTCGTATCGATCAAGGGAGGAAGAAACCGCCGCCGAAATGCGGCGCCAAAAGGAACCTTGCTATGATCCTCGACAGTCTCATGACCCGCGCTCGCAACAGCATTGCCAAGCGCAAGCACTACAACCGCCTTGTCGCCGAAATCGACAGCTTTTCCAGCCGCGATCTGGCCGACATGCGCGCCGACCGCTCGGAAATGCTCTACCAGGTCCACAAGCAGATCTACGGCTGAGCCCCAGGTCCGATAAGACGCACCGCCAAGGTGCGTTGAGATTCAGGTCAGGCCGAGACGAAAACGGTGGTTTCCGAGAACCGGAGCGGAGCGTACTTAAGTACGTGAGCACCGGAAGCGCGGGAAGCCGCCGTTTGCAGGCCGGCATCACCTGAATATCAACGCGCCGCCAGCGCCTTGTCTATCTGTGGCAGCAAGAGGTCCCTCGCCGTCTCGGGCGTCAGCGGGCCGACATGCTTGTAGGCGATCTTGCCGTCCTTGCCGATGACGAAGGTTTCCGGCACGCCGTAGACGCCCCAGTCGATCGCCGTGCGGCCGGCTTCGTCGACGCCGATCGCCTGGAACGGATTGCCGAGATCGCCGAGGAACCGGCGGGCGTTTTCCGGCCGGTCCTTGTAATTCAACGCCGCCATGGTGAAACGCTTGTCCTGTGACAGCGCCAGCAGCACCGGATGCTCTTCGCGGCACGGCGCGCACCATGACGCGAAGACATTGACCAATGTGACCTTGCCGACGAAGGCTTTCGAATCGAGCCCCGGCAGGTTTGAGCCCTCCAGCGCTGGCAGATTGGTCTGCGGCGCCGGCAGGCCGATCAGAGCCGACGGCACTTCCGAAACATCGCGCCCCGACAACAGCTGCGACAGGAACAGTCCAGTCAGGCCGAGGAAGATCAACAGCGGCAAAAGCACAAACAGGCGACGAGTGGGTGGCGTCGGCGTTTCCGTTTCGGCGTTCATGGCTTGGCCGCCTTGTCGGAGCGCCGTCGTATGCCGGCCGCTTCCAGTTCGGCGAGTTCGCGCTTGCGCGCCCGCTGGTCTATCAGGATCCAGCCGATCAGCCCGATCAGCACCATGGCGGTGATGCCATAGGCGGCGGTCACGTAAAGTGCGTGCGCGCTCATGCCTGCCGCTCCATCGACATCCTTCTTCCCAACGGAATCCTTCCGCCTCGCTCGATCATGCTTTCCCTTAACGGCGTGCTGGCGGCTTCGCAATCGGCTGCCGCGCCGCGGCTTCCGAACTTATGCGGTCGCCGCGCTGCCGCCCTTGATGTCGCGCAAACCGCGCCTGACGTCACTCAATCCGTTCCGTGGCGCAGCGCCAGCGCCGCCGAGACCGGACCCAGCACGCTAAGAAACAAGGTCAGCGCGGCAAGAATGAGGAAGGGCTGCAGAAACGGATCGGGATTGGCGGTGGCCCCATAGCTCGCCGAAACGCCGAAGATCAGCACCGGGATGGTCAGCGGCAGCACCAGCACCGAGATCAGCAGCCCACCACGAGGCAGCGCCACCGCCACGGCGGCACCGGCGGCACCGATGAAGGTGATTGCCGGCGTGCCGACCAGAAGGGCCAGCGCCGTGGCGCCGATGCCGAGCGGCTCCATGTTCATGAACAGGCCGAGCAAGGGAGCCGCGATGACCAGCGGCAGCACGCTGCCCGCCCAATGCGCCAGGCATTTCGTCAGCACCGTCAGCGCCAGCATATGGCGGTCATTGCCGAGCACCAGCAAATCGAGCGAGCCGTCCTCGCGGTCGGCCTGGAACAGCCGGTCGAGGCCGAGCAGACAAGACAGCAGCGCGCCGATCCACAGGATCGCCGGACCGATGCGAGCAAGCAGCTTCAGGTCCGGCCCGACCCCAAACGGGATGGTGGCGATGACAGCGAGGAAGAAGATGACGCCCGTCAGCGCCCCGCCGCCGGCACGGATGTTGAGGCGGATGTCGCGCAGGAAGAGCGACCACATTAGGATGCGGTCCCTTGTTGAGGCAGGAGTTCCCCCATCACCAACCCCTTCGCGCCATCCAATCCAAGCGGCAGATGCGTCGCCGCGACAATCATTCCGCCATCCGCGCAATGTCTCGTCATCAACCCCGCGAACCGCCCCTCCGAAGCCTTGTCCAGCCCCGCTGTCGGCTCATCGAGCAGCCACAATGGCCGGTGGCTGACCAAAAGCTTGGCGATCGCCGACCGCCGCCGCTGCCCTGTCGACAGATAGCCGAACGGCAGGTGGCCGATGCCGCCAAGCCCGACGGTTTCAAGCGCCTCTTCGACGCCGAGTTGCCCATCGCCGTTGAAGTCGCGCCAGAAGCGCAGGTTCTCCGCCACGCTGAGCGCCGGCTTCATTGCGTTCTGGTGGCCAAGGTAATGACAGGCCGACGCGATCGACGGAAACGCTTCGCCGCCACCTTCAATCTTCACGCTGCCTTCCGCCACCGGCAGCAACCCGGCGATGACCCGCAGCAAAGTCGATTTGCCTGATCCGTTCGGCCCGGTGACAACAAGCGCCTGACCGTCTTCCAGGGCAAAGCCGATGCCGGCAAACACCGTGTCGCCGCCGCGTTCGCCGCCCAAATTTTCGGCGATCAGCCGCATCCCTCGCCTGTCCTGAAAACCATGTGCCGCGGCAGCTGCCGCATCGCACAAATTTGCTTTGCAACTGTCTAGAACTATTCCAGAAAATTCTCTATATGCGGTGCATCCGTGCCAGCGGTCGGCACGGGAACAGAATTAGCGCCGAACCAGCGCACGCGCCGCCTTGAACGGCTCGGGTTGCTTGGGAACGGACAGCGGAAATGGCCGTACCCGCACCTTTGCGCGTGATTGCATGCCATCGGCGTCCGTTCCCTTTCAGGCTGAACAGACAAGGATCGCACGTGTCAAAATCCCTCGACAGTTTCAATTGCCGCCGCACGCTGACCGCAAGCGGCGCCGAGTATGTCTATTTCGATCTCATCGAGGCCGAGAAGAACGGCCTGACAGGCATCGCCCAGCTGCCCTATTCGATGAAGGTGCTGCTGGAGAACCTGCTGCGCAACGAGGACGGCCGCTCCGTCACCAAGGAATCGATCCAGGCGGTGGCCGGCTGGCTGACCGACAAGGGCACCGCCGGCGTCGAGATCGCCTATCGCCCGGCCCGCGTGCTGATGCAGGATTTCACCGGCGTTCCGGCCGTGGTCGACCTTGCCGCCATGCGCGACGCCATGGCCTCGCTCGGCGGTGACCCGCAGAAGATCAACCCGCTGGTGCCCGTCGACCTCGTCATCGACCATTCCGTCATCGTCGATGAATTCGGCACGCCGATGGCCTTTGCCCGCAATGTCGAGCTCGAATATGAGCGCAACGAGGAGCGCTACAAGTTCCTGAAATGGGGCCAGCAGGCGTTCCGCAACTTCCGCGTCGTGCCGCCCGGCACCGGCATCTGCCACCAGGTCAACCTCGAATATCTCGGCCAGGTGGTGTGGACCAACACCGAGGACGGCGAAACCACCGCCTATCCAGACACCTGCGTCGGCACCGATTCGCACACCACGATGATCAACGGCCTTGGCGTGCTCGGCTGGGGCGTCGGCGGCATCGAGGCCGAGGCGGCCATGCTCGGCCAACCCGTCTCCATGCTGCTGCCGGAAGTCATCGGCTTCCGCCTCACCGGCAAGCTCAAGGAAGGCGTCACCGCCACCGACCTCGTGCTCACCGTCACCCAGATGCTGCGCAAGAAGGGCGTCGTCGGCAAGTTCGTCGAGTTCTTCGGCCCGGGCCTCTCCAACATGACGCTGGCCGACCGCGCCACCATCGGCAACATGGCGCCCGAATATGGCGCCACCTGCGGCTTCTTCCCGGTCGATGGTGAGACCATCCGCTACCTCACAATGTCTGGCCGCAGCGAGGATCGCATCGCGCTGGTCGAGGCCTATGCGAAAGCGCAAGGGTTGTGGCGCGACACCGGCTCGGCCGACCCTGTCTTCACCGACCTGCTCGAGCTGGAACTTGGCTCCGTCGTGCCGTCGATGGCCGGCCCCAAGCGGCCCGAAGGCCGCGTCGCGCTCGAAGGCATTCCGGAAGGCTTCGCCAAGGCGATGGAGACCGAATACAAGAAGGCCGCCGAGATCCACAAGCGCTATCCGGTCGAAGGCACCGACCATGATCTCGGTCACGGCGATGTCGTCATCGCCGCCATCACCTCGTGCACCAACACCTCGAACCCGAGCGTGCTGATCGGCGCCGGCCTCCTGGCCCGCAACGCCAACCGCCTCGGTTTGAGGCAGAAGCCGTGGGTGAAGACCTCGCTGGCACCGGGCAGCCAGGTGGTCGCCGAATATCTGGAGAAATCCGGCCTGCAGAAGGAACTCGACCAGATCGGTTTCAACCTGGTCGGCTTCGGCTGCACCACCTGCATCGGCAATTCCGGCCCGCTGCCGGCGCCGATCTCGAAAACCATCAACGAAAAAGGCCTGATTGCTGCCGCGGTCCTGTCCGGCAACCGGAACTTCGAAGGCCGTGTGTCGCCCGACGTGCAGGCGAATTATCTGGCGTCGCCGCCGCTGGTCGTCGCGCATGCGCTGGCTGGCACCGTCACCAAGGACCTCACGACAGAGCCGCTCGGCGAGGACAAGAACGGCAACCCGGTCTATCTCAAGGATATCTGGCCGAGCTCGGCCGAGATCCAGGAGTTCATCGAGAAAAACGTCACCCGCGAGCTGTTCGCCCGCAAATATGCCGACGTCTTCAAGGGCGACGAGTACTGGCAGAACGTCAAGGCGCCGGAAGGCCAGACCTATGCCTGGGACGACAACTCGACCTATGTGCAGAACCCGCCCTATTTCGCCGGCATGACCGCTGGTTTCGGCAAGATCGGCGACATCAAGGGCGCCCGCGTGCTTGGCCTGTTCGGCGACAAGATCACCACCGACCACATCTCGCCTGCGGGTTCGATCAAAGCGGCCTCACCGGCCGGCAAATACCTCACCGACCATGGCGTCGGCGTCGCCGACTTCAACCAGTACGGCACAAGGCGCGGTAATCACGAGGTGATGATGCGCGGCACCTTCGCCAACATCCGCATCCGCAATCACATGCTGGGCGAGAACGGTCGCGAAGGTGGCTACACCATCCACTACCCGTCGAAGGAAGAGGAATCGATCTACGACGCGGCGATGGAGTACAAGAGGGAAGGCGTGCCGCTGGTTGTCTTCGCCGGCGTCGAATACGGCAACGGCTCGTCGCGCGACTGGGCGGCCAAGGGAACGAATCTGCTTGGTGTCCGCGCCGTCATCGCCCAGTCCTTCGAGCGCATCCACCGCTCGAACCTGGTCGGCATGGGCGTCATCCCCTTCGTCTTCGAGGATGGCACTTCCTGGGCCACGCTTAATCTCAAAGGCGACGAGCTGGTCGAGATCGACGGACTGAGCACGATCAAGCCGCGCCAGACGATGATCGCCAAGGTCACCTATGGCGACGGCACGGTGAAGAACGTGCCGATCATCTGCCGCATCGATACGCTGGACGAGCTCGACTACTTCAAGAACGGCGGCATCCTGCAATACGTGTTACGGGATCTGGCCGCGTAGTCCGTTCTTCTAGCTCAAATAACAACGCCGGCCTGACGGGCCGGCGTTTTTTATTGCGTCGGCGAATATTTTGGAGTTGTATTCTCTTCGAGAGAGGGGAATTCCAATGCAGAAATATTTGCGCGTTTTCGCGAGCGGCATCCTATTGTCCGGATGTGCAAGTGGATATTTCATTCCTACACAAGCCGACAGCGCCGTGGACTATGGCCTACTGGTCAAAGGGCTGCGATGCGAGGTGGAAAGCGTCATGGCCTTTGATCGTGGGCAAACGTCACCAAAATACTTCTACGACAGGACCAAGCCGCGCTACGCTTCAATCGCCATACAGATTGACGGACATCTGGACCGTAACGCCGGGATTTCTGCTTCGATCGCCGACCATGGCCTGGGCAAACACGGTATTCTTTCCGCTTCGACAGGGCTTACCGCCTCCACGAATGATGTTGGCACAGTGATCATGGGCGACAGCGTCCTGCCCGACGAGCTTGCTTGCAAGGGCGGCGACAGAACCAAATACGATATGAAGCGGCTTGGCTTGCTGGAGTGGTACAAACACATTTCTGCGAATGTCCAATCGGCGGATACAAGCGGCTATCTGGACGAAATGAAATTTGTCCGCACGGGCACTGTCGTTTTCGGCCCTAACGGAGCATCGGTGGCATTTTTCAACCCTGTCACGGTCACGCCGAGTGCCGGGTTCCAAGTCGCGAGAGTTGTGCAAATAGAAATCGATTTCACCGATCAACCAAAAAAGCCAACAATCGCTCTGGATCAGGGCAGCCTGAACGCACTTGCGGAAATCATTCGAACAGGCGGCAAAAGCGGCGGCGGGAAAAAGAAACATGGCAAGGCTGCGGGGGGCACTGATCTACCTAGCCCCGCAGAGGTGTTGAGAGACGGACAAATTGAGAGACTGGACAAAAGCTTAAACAATATCGACACGTTGATCCGCCTCAATGGTCTATGACGATCCGTTGCGTCTAAGGTTCTAGCGGAATAGGCCCCTATCTGTACTCAGCCCTCGGCTTCCCAAAACGCGCCGCCGCCGCCAGAAGCACGCCGAGCATCAGGCCGTTGAAGATGTGCCAGAGGAAGTGCGTGCCGAGCGGAAAGCTGCCGCAGACCAGTGGATCGATCATCCGGCAGATGACGGACACCACGAAGATCGCCGATCCCGCCAGATTGTACCAGCCGGCGCGATTGCCGCTGGCCGCCACCAGCGCGCCGAAGAAGGCGAGCGCCAGGAACGGCGGCAGATAGCCCGTCGTGCCGTTCGACGCCTGGCGCAGCCAGTCCGGCACGGCGAAGGTTATCGCCCCGGCAACCACATAGAAGACAATGAAGATGGCGATGGCCTTGCCCCATCGCAGGCCGAGGAAGCGACGCAGGTTGAACAGCGTGTAGGCCAGCGTGAAGCCGGCGATCGGCAATACGTCGGCCCAGATCGTGCCCTTGGTGGCAAAGGTGTGGAAGATCGTCGAGCCGATGCCGATCGCTACCACCCACCAGGCCAGCACCTCGGCGAAGGTGCCGGTGCCCAGCCTTCGCACCTCGCGCACGCCCCACAGGCCGGCGGCGATGAAGGCGAGGTTCGTCAGGGCGTTGACCGGCTCGGACCAGAATTCCGGCCCGGTCCGCTCGCAATAGAGGTCGACCGGCGCCAAAAGAGTTTGCCACATCGTGATTGCCGCCCGAATCGGTTTCTATCCTGAAGCGCAAGCCTTCTCCTAGAGCAATTACAGGAAAAGTGTGAAGCGGTTTTCCCGGGAAAAGCGCATAGCGCTTTCCCTTGGAAATTGCGTCAAACCAAAGAGATAGAGCGGTTCGGCGTTTCGGTGAAACGATGAACCGCCCTATCGTGCCGTTGCTGTCGGCTGCAATGGCAAATTTCACCGCAACGTGACTTCCCGTTGACTTCCGCTTCTGCCACATATTTTAGCAATCAAGATAAAGCCGGCACCACCGGCGGGAATCGGAATGGCCATGGCCTCGCGAAAATCATTGTGGCTGGCAGCCTTTGCGCTGGCCTTCTCGGCGTCTGCCGGCGCCGGGTATGCCGGCGAGCCCGACCGAGCCCAGGCCGACAAGCCACAACTCGAAAAACCATTGGGCGTGGTCGAACTGTTCACCAGCCAGGGCTGCAATTCCTGTCCGCCGGCCGATGCGTTGTTCGCCGAACTTGTCGCCAAGGAGGACATCGTCGCGCTCGCCTATCATGTCGACTACTGGGACTATCTCGGCTGGCAGGACACACTGAGCCGCAAGGAGAACACCGAGCGGCAATATGACTATATGCGTGCCTTCGGCAGCCGCTCCGTCTACACGCCGCAGGCCGTCATCAACGGCCGCGTCCACGTCAACGGCGCCAGCCGCGGCGAGGTCGATGGCGCGCTCGCCCGCATGGCCAAGAGCGGCGAAGGCATGCGCGTCGCCATCAAGGTCAGCCGCACCAGCGACCGGGTGATGATCGACGCCGGCGATGCCGGTAGCGGCCCCAGTGACGCCCATGTCGTCATCGTCTATTTCGACCCCCCGCAGACGGTCAAGATCGGTGAGGGAGAGAACAACGGCCGCAAGATGACCTACTGGAATGCGGTCACCGGCATCCAGACCGCCGGCATGTGGCACGGCAAGGCGCAGCGCTACGAACTGCCGATGAGCGAGATTGCCAAGAAGGGCGGCTGCGCCGTGCTGCTGCAGTCGGTCGGCAAGGACGGCATGCCCGGTCCCATTCTTGGCGCTGCGTTCATCCACAAGCCGTAACAGAATCGCTGAAACGATCCCTGCCTTCGTCATCCTGGGGAGAAGCAGGAGCGAAGCTCCGTCGCGGAGACCCGGGATCCATGCCGTGACATCGGCTACGCACGAAATCGGTCCAGAATCGAGAGGCGGCCCGCTTAAGCTGTCCCGTTTGAGACAGCTGGCTATTCTGATGGGCAGCATGCTTCGACAAACGTCGTGGCATGGATCCTCGGGTCTGCGCGTGCGCTTCGCTTCCGCTCCGCCCGTGGATGACGACGTCGCGGTAGCGCGAACCGCTTCTCACCCAATAAAAAACCGACGTCAGCTTGCTTCTGACGTCGGTCATTTAGGTTTTGGGATCGTCGCACCCGGTTCTTCCGAGGAAGAGCCGAGGTTGGTTCGATCCGACGCAGACCCGTGGGCGGGGGGCTTGGGGTTTACGAGCCGGTGCCGGACCGAACCGTCTCAGGCAACGCCGGTAAATTCGTCGGACATTGGGGCATGAGCGCGGATAAAAAAAGGCAGAAATGTGGCGAAGCATCACCAATTCCAACACGGCGTTTCATAAAAGTGACTGGACGTGGCGGAAACAGCGCGGCGCCGCCGTGCTTCGCCGGGTCTTGCAATTCAGCTGCGAACACGCCAACTTTGGCTGGCAAAGATTCATTTTGAAGGATCGAGGCATGACCGATGACAGCGGCGGGACGGGGGATGGTGACGCATCCGCAATATTGATCCCGCTGCACGAGGCGCGACGCGAGCGCCTTGATCAGCCGGTGCGGTTCGACCGGCGCGAGCTGGATCAGATCCTCAGACTCTACGGACGCATGGTCGCCGCCAATGAATGGCGCGACTACGCTATCGATCATCTCACCGACCGCGCTGTTTTTTCCGTGTTCCGCCGCACCAGCGAAGTGCCGCTGTTCCAGATCGTCAAGGATCCGAAACTGGCCCGCAAGCAGGGCGCCTTTGCCGTCATTGCCGCCGGCGGCCGCATCTTGAAGCGCGGCCAGGAACTCGGCCGCGTGCTTGGGATTTTCGACAGCAAGTTGAAAGTGGTCGAGGCCTGAGGGGAATTGGAGCAGGAGAATTGAAGAACTGGAGAATTGAAGAACTGGAGAATTGATGAGTTGAAGAAAAGGCCCGCAACGATATATATAGCCGCTGTTTCTTTTATTCTTCAGTTCATCAATTCTTCAATTCCTCAGTTCATTTCCCTCCAAGGCCCTCGCGGAACTTCCGCTCCGGCAGCGATTCGGGATCGGGCGGCGTCACTGCCCCGCCATTCAGCGACAGCTGCATGAACACCGTGTCCAGCCAGCGTCCGTGCTTGTAGCCGGAGCCTTCCAGGCGGCCTGAATGGCGAAAGCCGAGCTTTTCGTGCAGCCGCACCGAGGCGCTGTCGGGACGGCCATCGCCGATCACCGCGATGATCTGGCGGAAGCCCGCGCCCCGCACCGCCTCGATCAGCTGCTGCATCAGCAACAAGCCAACGCCCTGGCCCTTCGCCCAGGGCGCGATATAGACCGAATCCTCGACGATGAAGCGGTAGGCCGGACGCGGCCGGAAGGCACCGGCATAGGCGTAGCCAAGAACGGCGCCATCCTTCTCCGCCACCAGATAAGGAAATCCGCCGGCCATCAAACTATCGAATCGAGTGCCCATCTCCGCTCGGCTGGGTGGCTCCAGCTCATAGCTCGCCGTGCCTTGAGTCACCGCGTCGGCATAGATGTCCGTGATTCGGTCAAGGTCGGCCACCGTCGCGGGTCGAATCGTAATACTGCTCATAATTTATGCATGCCATTTCTCTGCTCGCAATAACAGCAAAGACCGGCACAAAAGAAAAGGGCGGCCGTTGGGCCGCCCTTTTGGAATTCGATGGTCCAGTCAGATCATGAGCCGGACAAAACCTAGCGGCGATCGCCCATGAACTGCAGCAGGAACATGAACAGGTTGATGAAGTCGAGATAGAGCCTCAGCGCACCCATGATCGCCTTGCGGCCAGCGACATCCGAGGCGTCGCCATCGAAGTACATTTCCTTGATCTTCTGCGTGTCATAGGCGGTGAGGCCCGAGAAGATCAGCACGCCGATCGCCGAAACGGCGAAGGACAGGGCCGACGACTGCAGGAAGATGTTGATGACCATGGCGATGATCAGACCGAACACGCCCATGATCAAGAACGAGCCCATCGCGGTCAGGTCGCGCTTGGTCGTGTAGCCGTAGAGCGACAGCGCGCCGAAGGCCGCTGCGGTGGCGAAGAAGGTCTGCGAAATGCTGGCCGCCGTGTAGACCAGGAAGATCGACGACAGCGACAGGCCGACGAGGCCGGCGTAGACCCAGAACGTCGTCTGCGCCGCCGCAACGCTCATCGACTGGACCCGGAACGACAGGAACAGCACCGCGGCCAGCGGGGCAAAGATCACCACCCAGCGCAGCGGCGAGCCGAAGATCGCGTAGCCGAACGAGGTCAGCATCTCGCCGCTTGGCAGCGTCGCGACAGCCGAAGCCGGATCGGTGGTGGTGGCCAGCATGATCGTGCCGACAGCGGCAAGACCGGTGATGAGGAGGCCAAGCCCCATCAGATTGTAGACCTTGATCATGTAGGCGCGCAGGCCCTGATCGATGTCAGCACCGACGCCGACGCCGGGCACGGCGCGCGTCTGGTAGTTGCGAATGGGATCAGCCATTGTAGTCCTCTATTGCTTCTGCCCCGTCCGGTGTCAGGCCCAGTCGGAATAAATCCACCGGACCCAGGCGCCGCTGGCAGGGCTCCAGCATGCCTGTGGCGAAATATGATGGTTATTCGCGTCAAGAACAAGACCGTAACCGGATGTAACGGTTCGTGAGACAACGAAGTGCCGATTCCTCGGCTTTGCGGACGGCATTCTTACCAAGATTTAATCCAGGGTGGCCGTTGCGGACCTAAGGTCACAGGTTGCGCAGCACGGGTGCTGCCTTCTGGCCAAGCACCCGCCAGGTGCCGGCGAGGCCGATGCCGACCGTGATCACCAGCGAGAACAGAATGGTCGCCACCGCCACCTCGGGCATGAAATGCGACGGCAATGTCATGATGCGCGCGACGACGAACCAGGCAGCGGCACTGCCTGCCGCCAGCGCGAAGATCGCGGTAGCGAGCCCGATCAGCATGTATTCGAGCGAGAAGGCTGATATCAGCGTCCTGCGGGTAGCGCCAAGCGTCTTCAGCACCACCGCGTCATGGATGCGCGCCCGGTTGCCGGCGGCTAGCGCGCCGGCTAGCACCAGCACCGAAGCGATCAGCGCCACGCCGGCCGCGGCGCGGATCGCCGTGCCAAGCTGCCCGACCAGCCGGTTGACGACATCGAGCGCATCCTTGACCCGGACCGACGTCACCGCCGGGAAGGCGCGGGTGACGGCATTGAGGATACGAGCGTCGTCCGCCGTCGAGGCATTCTTTTCGGTCAACGTCGCCATCCAGCCATGCGGGGCGCCTGCGAATGTGTTGGGCGAGAACACCATGACGAAATTGATGCCCATCGTCTCCCATTCGACCTGGCGGAAATTGGCGATCCTGGCCGTGACATTGCGGCCGAGCACATTGACGGTGATGGTGTCGCCGAGCTTCAGCCCGATCTCCTTGCCTTCTTGCGCCGAAAACGAGACCAGCGGTTCGCCGCTATACTTGTCCGGCCACCAGCTGCCCTCGGTCAGCGTCGTGTTTTCCGGCTGCCTGGCGTCATAGGTCAGGCCACGATCACCCTTCAGCACCCAGGCGCCTGCCGCCGGCACCTTCACCTTGTCGACATCGACACCGTTCAGCGCCATCACCCGGCCGCGCAGCATGGGCACCTTGGCCAGCGTTCCCCGCGGTGCCTCCTTGCCGATCAGCGCGGAGAAGGAATCGACATCGCTGCTCTGGATGTCGACGAAGAAGAAGTTCGGCGCCCGCTCCGGCAGGCTGCCGGAGATCTGGCGCCGCAGATTGCCGTCGATCAGCGCCAGCGTCACCAGCAGCGTCAGCCCGAGCCCCAGCGACAGCACCACCGATGGCGTCAATGCGCCGGGCCGATGGATGTTGCCTACGGCGAGCCGCAGCGCGACGAAGCGCACACGCGGGCTCTTCCTGGCCGCCCATTGCACCAGCGCGCCGACCAGGCGCAGCACCAGGAAAGCGAAGATGGTGGCGCCGACGAAGATCGAGGCGATGCGCTGGTCGCCCGAGAACAGAATTGCCAGCGCCGCCAGCAAGAGCGCGATGCCGATGGCCGCCACGACATAGACCGGGCGCGGCAAGCCACGGCCTTCCAGCCCCATCTCGCGAAACAGCGCGGTGGCCGGCACGTCGCGAGCGCGGCCGAGCGGCAGCAAAGCGAAGGCCAGCGTCACCAGCAGGCCGAACAGCGCCGCCATGCCGAGCGCGCCGGGATAGAAGCCGCCTTGCGCCGGCACCGGAATGACGGACTGAAGTGCGGCACTCGCCGCGAATGGCATCAGCGCCCCCAGCACAAGTCCCAGGATGATACCGAGTGCGGCTATGATCAGGATCTGCACGAGGTAGACGGCAAAGACGAAGCCGCCCGAAGCGCCCAGGCTCTTGAAAGTGGCGATGACGCCGCGCTTGCCGTCGAGATAGGCGCGCACCGCATTGGCAACGCCAACACCGCCGACCACCAGCGCCGTCAGCCCGACCAGGGTCAGGAACTGCGAGAAGCGTTCGATGTTGGACGACAGCGCGGGAGCGGCGTTGCTGCGCGTGCGGATCGACCAGCCGGCCTCGGGAAAATCGCTGGCCGCCTGATCCTGGATGGCCTTGAGCCGCGCCTCGTCGGCGTCCGCCGGCAGCCGGATCTTGTAGGCATTCTCGACCAGGCTGCCCGGCTGGACCAGTCCGGTGGCCGCCAGCCCTTCGGTCGAGATCATCAGCCTCGGCGCGAAGCCGAAACCGTCGGACACGGCGTCCGGTTCGGTGACCAGCCTGGCTCGCAGTTCGAAGGTGGCGGTGCCGAGCTTCAGCCGGTCGCCGAGCTTGAGATGCAGGCGCTCGAACAGCAGATCGGGGGCCGCGGCGCCGAAAACACCGAACTCTTCGCCGAACAGTTCCTGCTTCGACAGCGCCGGCTCGGTCTCGAGCGTGCCATAGAGCGGATAGGCATGGTCGACCGCCTTGGCCTCGACCAGCGCCTGGTCGGTTCCGTCGGCGAGACGCGCCATCGAGCGCATGCTGGCGGTTCTGGAAATCTCGCCCAGCCCATCAAGGAAGCCGCGTTCGGGCTGGCTGGCGTCACGCTGGTTGATCTGGAAGCGAAGATCGCCGCCAAGCAGCGTCTGGCCCTGATTGGCGACACCGGCGGTGATCGAACGCGCCACCGAGTTGACGCCGCCGATGGCCGCAACGCCGAGCGCGATGCAGGCGAGGAAGATCAGGAAGCCGGACAGGCCGCCGCGCATCTCGCGCAGCGAAAAGCGGACCGCGAGCCTCAGCGTCTGCGACAATGGCATCAGGCCGTCACCTTGACGGGCGCCTCGATCCGGCCGGACCGCATCGAAACCTGGCGCGAACAGCGTGCCGCAAGGGCCGGATCATGGGTGACCAGCACCAGCGTCATGCCGCGCTCGGCCGCCTTGGCGAACAGCAGGTCGGCGACCTGCCGCCCGGTCGCCTGGTCGAGATTGCCGGTCGGCTCGTCGGCGATGAGAATGCGCGGCGACGGCGCCAGCGCCCGGGCGATCGCCACGCGCTGCTGCTCGCCGCCCGACAATTCGCCGGGATAGTGGGTGACGCGGTCGCTCAAGCCAACCGCCGCCAGCTCGCGCGCCGCCACCGAAAACGGATCGGCGTGCCCGGCCAGTTCCAGCGGCACCGCGACATTTTCGAGCGCCGTCATGTTGGGAATGAGGTGGAAGGACTGGAACACGATGCCAATGTTTCGGCCACGAAACGAAGCAATCTGGTCTTCGCTTTTGCCGTTGAGCAACTCGCCGGCGATTCGAACCGTACCCGAATCGACCCTTTCCAGACCAGCCAGAACCATCAGCAATGTCGACTTGCCGGAACCCGAAGGACCGACGATGCCGGTCGCCTCACCAGCCGCCACATCGAGGCTGACGCCCTTCAGCACATGGACGGAAGAGGCCCCTTCGCCGAGCGTCAGCGATACGTCTTTCAGCGCGATGACGGCTTCTGTCAAAATGAAAGCGTCCTATATGGAGGATGAAGGCTCTGCTTTGCCGGAA
Source organism: Mesorhizobium loti (assembly GCF_003148495.1). Lineage (GTDB taxonomy): Bacteria > Pseudomonadota > Alphaproteobacteria > Rhizobiales > Rhizobiaceae > Mesorhizobium > Mesorhizobium loti. The sequence goes on along the minus strand of NZ_QGGH01000003.1, from coordinate 163,946 downwards.
GCCGTCGCCGGAAGAATTCCTTGTTCATATGGGGCCTGCCGCATGTCTTTCAAACGCAGTATTGCCGCAGGCTTCATGGTTTTCCTCGCCATTTGCGGCGCCATGTCGTCGGCGCGTGCAGAGCCGTTCAAGATCGTCGGCTTCGGTGACAGCCTGATGGCGGGCTTCGGCCTTGGGCCGGACCAGGGCTTTACCGACAGGCTGCAGGCAGCGCTTGGCACCAAGGGCCATGATGTGACCGTCGCCAATGCCGGCGTCTCCGGCGACACGACGAGCGGCGGCCTGGCGCGGCTCGACTGGTCGGTGCCGGACGGCACGCAGCTGGTCATCCTCGAACTCGGTGCCAACGACATGCTGCGCGGCGTCTCGCCCGACATCACCAAGAAGAACCTCGACGAGATGCTGGGTAGACTGAAAGAGCGCAAGATTGCCGTGCTTTTGGCCGGCATGCGCGCCGCACCCAATCTTGGTGCCGACTACCAGAACGCCTTCGACGCCATCTTTCCGGACCTGGCCGGCAAATATGGCGTTGCGCTCTACCCGTTCTTTCTCGACGGCGTCGCCGGCCAACCGGGCATGCGGCTCGAGGACGGCTTGCATCCGAACGCGCGAGGCGTCGACCAGATGGTCGAACGCATCCTGCCCACCGTCGAGAAGGCCATCTTGGCGGTGCCGGGCGGCTTGTAAGGCGGGACTGGAGCTGTTTCCGTTGGGGAAGCTTTTTAACAAAGACTGTGACCAACAAACATCTTGCCCCGTTTGACTATCGATGATTCGCTATGGGTACAGTTCGATTCGAGGAAGGGAGGCTCTTCATGCCGCGTCTTTTCACCGCCCTCGAAATTCCGCGTGACGCCGCCCTTTCGCTGTCCCTGCTGCGGGGCGGCCTGCCAGGCGCCCGCTGGATCGACGTCGAGAACTACCACCTGACGCTGCGTTTCATCGGCGATGTCCCAGGCCATGTCGCCGACGAGATCGCCAACGCGCTCGACCGTGTCCATCGCCCTTCCTTCTCGCTGGCGCTGTCCGGCGTCGGCGCTTTCGGCCAGAAGAAGCCGCATGCGGTGTGGGCCGGTGCTTCCGCCTCGCCCGATCTTGCCGCCCTTCAGGGCGAGATCGACCGCATCTGCCAGCGGCTCGGCATCCCCGCCGACCCGCGCAAGTTCATGCCGCATGTCACGCTTGCAAGGCTGCGCAATTCGACCCCGTTGGACGTCGCCCAATATCTGTCGGCGCGCGGCAATTTCTCGACGCTGCCGTTCCGCATCGGCCGTTTCGTGCTGATGTCGTCGCGCGATTCGGTCGGCGGCGGCCCCTATATCGTCGAGGAAGCCTGGCCGCTGTCAGGCACGGACGCCCGCACCTCCAGCCTTGTCGCCAGCGCCTCCGACGCCTCGCGGATCATGCGGTAGACCGAAGCGAAGGCTTCCGCACCGTCATAGTAGGGGTCCGGCACATCACCCGCCTTGCCGTGCGCGAATTCCAGGAACAGTTGCACCCGGTCGCGCATGGCTGCCGGCGCCAGCGCTTTCAGATCAGCAACATTCGACCGGTCCATGCCGAGGATCAGGTCGAAGCGGTGGAAATCCTGCGGCGTGACCTTACGCGCCGTCTGCCCGGAAATGTCGACGCCGTGGCGCACCGCAACCGCGATCGAGCGTGGATCGGGAGCGGAGCCGACCTCCCAGCCGCTGGTTGCCGCCGAATCGAGCAAGATATCGTGGCCCAAACCGCGCTCCGCCAGGACGGCTCGAAGGACACCTTCCGCCAGCGGCGAGCGGCAGATGTTGCCGAGGCAGACGAAAAGAATGGAATTTATGGGCTTCGCGCTCATCGATCCGGATTTGTCTTTGTGCATGTCGCTATCCCAAAACCGCAACGCACTTTTGGGCGACATACACTATGGTGAGAGTCATTTTTGGAAATAGCACGGGAAGCTGACATGACGAGAGAGAAACTGGGCAAGGACGCAATCGCCGCCGCGCTGGTCGGGCTCGAAGGCTGGGCACCGGCGGCGGATGGCGCCTCCATCAGGCGCACATTCACCTTCGCGAATTTCTCCGAGGCCTTCGCCTTCATGACCCGCGTCGCGCTTGCCGCCGAGAAGATGGACCACCATCCCGACTGGTCGAATGTCTACAAGACCGTCGACGTGACGCTCAACACCCACGATGCCGGCGGCGTCACCGCGCTCGATATCGATCTGGCGAAGAAGATGAACCGCTTTGCCGGCGGCTGACCCCCGCTATCGCCTCGGGTATCGCCCCGGGTGTTGCGACGTCCACGATGCGGCAGCAAACCCAAATTGGCGCCGGCATCTTGCAGCGGGGGTCGGGTTTCACCACATTTTCGCTCGCGGGCATGCGCCGGGATGCGCATGGGCCCTGCAAGGAGAAACTGATGGCGCAACAATCCGGTTTTGATTTCTTCGGCTTTGGCGGCAAGCTCGGCGACGAGGACGAAGTGCGCGAGAAATTCTGGCGCACGGCCAAGAAGGCCGCGCGGCAGATCCCCTTCATGGAAGAGGTCGTGGCCGCCTATTACTGCGCCATGGACAAGAACACGCCGATGCGCGCCAAGGGCATTCTGCTGGCCGCGCTCGGCTATTTCGTGCTGCCGGTGGATGTCATCCCCGACTTCGTCTTCGGGCTTGGCTTCACCGACGACATCGCCGTGCTCACCGCCGCGATCACCGCCGTCAGCGCCCACATCACCCCGGCGCACCGGCAGGCCGCCAAGGACGCCATCGCCGACAAGGGCTGAACGCGCACGCGAAACGCCGTTGAAGCCGGCTTCCGGCGGCAGCGCAAAAAGTCAAACTCTTGCCGCTTTCGTGGCCTCCAAGTCGCCGAAGGGACGTCGCGCCACCCGCTGTGAGGGCGGCGGCGCGGGAATGGCGGCGGTTTCCTCGGGTGCGGGTCCTTTTCTCAAAGGAAATTCACCGTTTGGTAACCCAGATTAAATCAAAATGAAGCGACGGGCAGGACGCCAAGCCGGCCTGCCGCCGCACCAGTTGGAATACGGGAAAAGCGATGCGCGGATTGATTGCACTAGTTTCGAGCCTGGTCCTGGTGGCCGTGGCAGCGCCGGCACTGGCGCAGTCGGCGACCAAGATCGGCCAGCACAATGCCTGGGGCACCTACAGCTACCAGGCCTCGGGCGGCAAGGTCTGCTATGTCCTGACCGTGCCGACCGACAAGCAGCCGCCGACGCTCGACCATGGCGACATGTTCTTCTTCGTCAGCCAGCGGCCAGGCCAGCAGGTCTCCTACGAGCCGCAATTCATCGCCGGCTACAACTTCCAGGAAGGCTCCAAGGCCACCGTCACCATCGACAAGAAGACCTTCTCGATGTTCACGCGCGGCAAGTCGGCCTGGGTCGAGAATGCCGCCGAGGAGCCGGTGCTGATCGCCGCTATGAAGACCGGCACCGATATGAAGGTGACGGCGAAGTCCGGCCGCGGCAACCCGACCAGCTATGTCTTCTCGCTGAAGGGCATTTCGGCGGCGCTGACGTCGATCGCCAAGTGCAAATAGGCAAAGTGCAAATAGGCAAAGCTTCGTTTTGAGGGAAAGGCCGGGCCGCGAAGCCCGGCCTTTTTTCTTTCAGCCTTGCCCCGGCGCGACTTCCGCCCGCCGCCGCCGGATCGCCTCGGCGATGAAGACCCGCGACAGCGCGTGATAGAGCGGCTCGTGCGAGATCATGCGCGCCGTGCCGTAGCCCAGCATCGAGGCCAACATCAGCGCGATGACATTGTCGTGATTGCCGGTCATCTCCAGGATGATGACGAAGGCCGTCATCGGCGCTTGCACCACGCCGGCGAAATAACCGGCCATGCCGAGCAGCGCCGCCGCCCCCGTGCTGGCGCCGAAGAGAAGGCCAAGCGAACTGCCGATGCCGGCGCCGACCGCCAGTGAGGGCGCGAAGATGCCTCCCGGAATGCCCGAGATCATCGACAGCAGTCCGGCCAGGAACTTTTCGGCAAAGAAGAACCATGGCAGCGGCGTGCCTTCGACGGCGCCCCGCGCCTGCATGTAGCCGGTGCCAAAGGTCAGCCCGCCCGACGCGATGCCGATCACCGCCACCGCAAGTCCGCAGACCGCCGCCACGATCAGGGCGCGCCGCAGCGGCTGCTGTGCGTTCCAGCGCCGGATCCGCCGTGTTGCCTTCAACGCCAGCAGCGAGAACAGCGCGCCGAACCCGCCGCCAATGACGCCGCAGGCGATCACCAGCGGCCACTCAGCGGCAAACGAGATGGTGTCTTTGGCGACGCCGAAATAGGTGTAGTTGCCGAGCAGCCCGAGCGAGGCGAGACCGGCCAGGATCACCGCCGTCAGCACCAGCCCGTTGGTGCGTGCCTCATAGGTGCGGCCCATTTCCTCGATGGCGAAGACGATGCCAGCCAGCGGCGTGTTGAAGGCCGCCGCGATGCCGGCCGCCGAGCCGGCCAGGATCAGGCCGCGCGCCTGCGCCATGCCGCCCCAGCGCGCCACCTGCAGCATCAGTGACGCGCCGACCTGCACGGTCGGACCTTCGCGGCCGATGGAGGCGCCGCAGAACAGGCCGACGATGGTGAGCGCGATCTTGCCGACGACGAGCCGCAGCGACAGGATGTGGCTTCGGTCTTCATCGTCGCGCAGGTGGCGGGCGGCGATCGCCTGCGGAATGCCGCTGCCTTGCGAACCGGGGAAGAAGGCGTACGCCAGCCAGGCGCACAGCACGAAACCGAGCGGCGTGACAAGGAGCGGCAGATAGAAACGCCCGCCCCCTTCGCTGCCGATCATCGCGTGGAACAGGCCTTGCGCCCGGTCGGCCAGCACCGCGAACAGCACGCTGATCAGGCCTATGCAGACGGCGCCGGCCCAGAACACCAGCCGCGGCTGCCAGACGCGCCGCGAGCCCCACATCGCCTGCGTGCGCCGCAGCATGGGATATTTTCGCGATATGCCGGCCATGTCTGTCCTCGGGATGGGATGTTCGGACCTAACATGGCGATGGCTATTTGGGCCAGCCTTAGGGGCGATGGATGAGGGAGCTGCAGTTCGACACCGCCGGTATTCCGTATGGCCCCGCCGGCTTCCATGCCGGCGGGGCAGGTCGACGAGGTCTCACATGGCCATTTTTTCACATTCGGCCTGAGCCTTCTTGGTCGACGTATCGATCATGAAGGCCTTGCCCTTGGCGTCGGTCATCATCATCATGCAGTGCTTGATCGGCTTTGCCATTTTCATCATCTCGGCGCCCATCTTTGCATCCGGCATCATGGTGCCCATGTGCCCGTCCGGCATGATCGCCATCACTTCTCCACCCTTCATCATGGTCATCGTGCCCATCGTGTCTTCGGCAAATGCCTGCGAGGTGGAAAGGCCAACGAGGCCGGCAATGACGGCGAGCTTGATAGAGTTCATTCTGCATACTCCCATTTTGTAGGGGCATGGTTGCCCCCTTCGGATTTCGACGGCGCGATGGGAATCGTTACGCAAACACGACGATGTGATCGGTTCCTTTACGTGGAAAGATAGGGCAAGGCTGCCAGATGGTCGTAGCAGCCTGTCAGCCGGCGTGCATGCGGTTGTATTCCCGCCGCATGACTTCGCCCTCAACCTGTGCTATGCGCCGCGCTTCCTTTCCGGCACGATGCGTGAAATCGGCCGCAAACCGCTTATATCAGTGCAAACCATGACCCTTTCATTTGATCTTACCATTGACGGCGCCCGCGATGCGTTGCGCGCCCGCGCGGCACAGCCCGAAAAGCCGTCGCTGATCGGCCTGACGCGGGTCGAACTCGCCGAGGCTCTGGTTGCATCAGGCACCGTGCCCGAGCGCCAGGCCAAGATGCGTGCCCAGCAGCTCTGGCACTGGATGTATGTGCGCGGCGTCTCCGACTTCGCCGGCATGTTCAACATCTCCAAGGATCTGCGCGCCGAGCTCGACAAGCATTTCACCGTCGCCAGGCCCGAGATCGTCGAGGAGCAGATTTCTTCCGACGGCACGCGCAAATGGCTGTTCCGCTTTCCGCCGCGCGGCGCCGGCCGGCCCGTCGAGATCGAGACCGTCTACATTCCCGAGGAAGGCCGCGGCACGCTGTGCATCTCCTCGCAGGTTGGCTGCACGCTGACCTGCTCGTTCTGCCACACCGGCACGCAGAAGCTGGTGCGCAATTTGACCGCCGAGGAAATCCTCGCCCAGCTGCTCACCGCCCGCGACCGGCTCGGCGATTTCCCCGACCGCGACACGCCCGACGGCGCCATCGTGCCGGCCGAGGGCAGGAAAGTGTCCAACATCGTCATGATGGGCATGGGCGAGCCGCTCTACAATTTCGAGGCGGTGAAAAAGGCGCTGCTGATCGCTTCCGACGGCGACGGTCTTTCCTTGTCGAAGCGGCGCATCACGCTGTCGACCTCCGGTGTCGTGCCGGAAATCTTCCGCACCGGCGAAGAGATCGGTGTCATGCTGGCGATCTCGCTGCATGCCACCAATGACGATTTGCGCGACCTTTTGGTGCCGATCAACAAGAAGTATCCGCTGAAGGAACTGATCGCCGCCTGTCGTGCCTATCCCGGCCTGTCGAACGCCAAGCGCATCACCTTCGAATATGTGATGCTGAAGGACGTCAACGATTCCATCGAGGACGCCAAGGGGCTGATCAAGCTGCTCAAGGGCATTCCGGCCAAGATCAATTTGATCCCGTTCAACCCGTGGCCAGGCACCAACTACCAGTGCTCGGACTGGGAGACGATCGAGAAATTCGCCGACTACATCAACAATGCCGGCTATGCCTCGCCGATTCGCACGCCACGCGGCCGCGACATCCTGGCCGCTTGCGGCCAGCTCAAGTCGGACTCCGAGCGCATGCGCAAGGTCGACCGGCTGGCCCTGGAGGCCATGATGATCGCGGGGCACGGCGAGGCGTGAGCCGCCGCTTCGCCTGGCTGAAACGCCTCGCCGTGATGGCCGTCGGTTATATCGCCGGTGTGCTGACCTCGATCCTGGTGCCCGTGCTGCTGATCGCGCTTCTGGAAGGCATCGAGGACGGGAACTGGTCCATCATTTTCGCATTCGACTGGTTGGGCTCCTTCCCGCTCGCCGTCTTGACCGTGATGATCGGCGCGCTGTTGATCGTCGGCCCCGCGCTCTTTGTCGCCGAATGGTTTTCGCTTCGGGGATGGTTCTACTTTGCCGCCACGGGCGCGATCACCTCGACGGCGTTTGGCGTTTCCATGCCGCGCTCGGCAGGCAGCTTTGTTTTCAATCCGGGTTTTCTCGGTTTTCTGGCCACGGCCGGCATTGCCGCCGGTTCGGTCTACTGGCTTCTGGCCGGGCGCAAGTCTGGCATGCGCCGGGATTTGGGCCGAGATTTGGGATGACCCGCCTCGTCGGCTACCTCGTCCGTTTCACTGTTATCCTGTTCGGCTATGCTGTCGCCTCGCTGGCGGCGAGCGCCTTCCTCAACGTCCTGTTCCTGGCGTCACTTGGCTACACGCCGGAGCACGGGCACCCCACAGCGACGGCTTCCCTGTATTTCTCAATTCCCTTCGTCGCCTTGTTCGTCGCTTATTTCGCCCTGATGCCGGCTTGCGTCGTTATCCTGGTTGCCGAGATCCTCGGCCGGCGCGACTGGCTGTTCTATGCGCTGGCGGGTGCGGTGGTTGCGGCGGTTTTCCTCGGCCTCGTCGACCACAGCGGTGACACCACCTTCGCGGTCAGGGACACCAGCGCCATCATGGCAGTGATCGGCAGCGGCATGGTCGGCGGCATTTTCTACTGGCTCAGCGCCGGGCGCTGGGCCGGAAGCTGGTGGCAGGGCGAGCCAGGATCCGAAGAGGATGGTCGAACAGGATGACGGGCCCCTACTTCGCCTGCGCCGTCAGGATCTTGAGCGCGAAGGCGGAGAACACGCCGGCAAAGAGATAGTCCACCACCCGCGTCACGCGCGGGCTGGCCTTCATCGCCGCCGAGAACCTTTCCGCCGCCAGCACCATCGGCACGGTCACCGGGATCGACAGCACGATGAACATGAGCCCAAGGAAAAACAGCTTTCCCGGTGCGCTCGGATCATGCGCGGACACGAACTGCGGCAGGAAGGTCATGAAGAACAGGATGATCTTCGGGTTGAGCAGATTGACGCCGAGGCCCGCCGCCCAGCTGCGCAACAGCGAAATTTCGGGGCCGGTTTTCTTCTCCGGCGAAAAGGCCGAGCCCCTGGTGATCGCCTGCCAGGCCAGGAAGACGAGATAACCGGCACCAAAAATCTTCAGCACGAAGAAGGCCATCGGCGAAGCGACGAACAGCGCCGAGACGCCGACCACCACCAGCGTGGTGTGGATCAGCGTGCCGCACAGCGCACCCGCCATCGAGGCAAAGCCGGTGGCGCGGCCCTGGCTCAGCGTGCGCGAGACGAACAAGGTCATGTCCGGCCCCGGCGTGATCGCCAGGATCACGGTGGCAATGGCAAACTGGATCAGCGTGGCGGTGTCCGGAATGAACGACATGAGCGGCCTCAGGAGATTGGAGGCGCCTATACAGGATGAGCCGCGACGGTGCCAGACGCAGGAGCGATCCGATGGTCGATCCAGCAGGCGTATGGCGAAGGCGTCAACGGGCGCCCAGCCGCCGTAAATCCTATGCCTGCCTGCTCAGCCGCATCCTGGCGGGTTCCGTAGCGGCAGGCTGATCGTTCCGGACGTCGGGGCCGCCAATAAGCAGGATTTGATCGATCGGCTTGGGCCGGCCGAGGAAATAGCCTTGCGCCTCGTTGCAGCCCTCGACCTGCAGGATGGTGAGCTGGACATGCGTCTCGACGCCTTCGGCGAGCACCGGAATATCGAGGCTGCGGCCCAGCGTCAGCACCGCCCGGATGATCGCCTTGGCTTGCGGGCTTCGCTCGACATCGGCCATGAACGAGCGATCGAGCTTGATCTTGTCGAAGGGAAACGAGCGCAGCGTGTCGAGCGAGGAATAGCCGGTGCCGAAATCGTCGATCGCGATCGTCACCCCCAGCGCCTTGATCTGGCGCAGGACATGCAGCGTGCGCACCTTGTCGGCGACGATCGTCGATTCGGTCAGCTCGAGCTCCAGGCGTTTCGGCGACAGCCCGGTCTCGACCAGGATCTGGTGGACGAGCTTGGCGAGATCGGCATGGGCGAACTGCACCGGCGACAGATTGACCGCGATCTTGTGGCTATTGTCCCACGAGGCTGCCTGGCGGCACGCGGTCCGCAGCACCCATTCGCCGATCGCCATGATCGAGCCGTTCTCCTCGGCAATCGGAATGAATTCGACCGGCGGGATCATGCCATGCACGGGATGGGTCCAGCGCAGCAGCGCCTCGTAGCCGCAGGTGGCGCCGGTCGGGACGGAGGTCTGCACCTGATAATGGAGCGAAAGCTCGCCGCGCTCGATCGCCTGCCGAAGGTCGGTGGCCAGCGCGCGGCGCGCCCGCGCCGTCTCGTCCATGGCGGATTCGTAGAAGCAGACGGCCCGCGTCACATCGTTCTTCGCCCGGTACATGGCGAGGTCGGCATTGCTGACCAGCCGCTCGCGATCAGCCCCGTCGCGCGGATAGACGGCGACGCCGATGCTGGCGCCGGCGGCGATTTCGAAATCGTCGAGCCGCAACGGCTCGAACAGGGATTTCTCCAGCCGCGAGACCAGGCCGAGAAGGTCGTTCTGATCCTTGAAGCGCTTGATCGCGGCGAACTCGTCACCGCCGAGCCTTGCGGCGAATTCGCCCTCGCCGATGAGTTTCGACAGCCTGCGGGCGACGATCTTGAGCGCCTGGTCGCCGGCCGCGTGCCCCCTGAGGTCGTTGATCTCCTTGAAGCGGTCGAGATCGATGACGATGACGGCCGTCATCGTGTCCTTGTCTTCCCGCGCCCGTTCGATCTCATGGTCGAGGCGGTCGTTGAAGGAGACCCGGTTGGGGAGACCGGTAAGGGCGTCGTTGAGGGCAAGATGCTGAAGCCGCTCGAAGCTCTCCAGGCGGCCGCGTTCGTCGATCAGGTAGCTGGCGAAGCCGGTGGCTGCGACGATCAGGCCGACAACGGCAACGGCGACCGCCATCGCCACCAGAATGTCGGGGTTGGTGCCGGTGGTGATGAAGGACAGCGGCGTCACGGCCACCGCCGCCATCGCCGTGAAATGCAGGCCGACGATCGCCAGCACCTGCAGCCCGATGGCGAGATAGTGCGACCAGCGGTATGGCCGACGCACGGCATGGCCGACGGCCACGGCGGAAAACGCCGCCGAAATCACCAGTGAAGCGGCAATATAGGAGCTGTCCCATTCGACGATGCCGGCAACGTGATAGGCCATCATGCCGATGTAGTGCATGGCCGAGATCGCCAGCCCGACGACGCATCCGCCCCATTCCGGGGCAAGACGCCGGCTCTTGTCGGAGGCTAGGGTGAAGCCGGCTCCGGTGCCCGCGATGGCGATGACCAGCGACACCATGGTCAGGACCGGATCGAAGGTGATCGGCGCGCCGGGCTGATAGGCCAGCATGGCGATGAAGTGCGTGCACCAGATCGAGGAGCCGGCGGCAACCGCTGTCAGGAACAGCCAGCCCCGCATCTGCACGCCGGCGGTTTTCCTGGCACGGTCGAAGAGGCCGATCGTCACCCAGCAGCCAGTGACGCACATCAGCGCCGCCAGCAGGACAAGCCACAAATTATGCTCCGTGGCGATACATGATATAACGCGCATCAGGAATGGCCCAAGCCCGAGGGTGCCCGCGACGAGGCAGGCAAGGCCGTCCCGGCACGTCGCCGACACAGCTTGTCGTTATATTAGCGACGGAGCGTGAAAACTTGATTAAATCCCTCCAGCAAATGCAGCCCTTGATTGCAGCCGGTTGTTTCCCCTGTCGGCACCAGCCCTCGCCATGCGCTGGACCAGAAGCCATGCACGCGCGCGTGCTTGCTCGCTTTGCCGTTCCTGCTAAAAGGCCCTCCGACAATCCATGACGCCTCGGCTGGGGCGTCCGCCATCGACGGGGTAAAAATGTCCAAGGCCAAAGACGTCAAGAAAGTCGTGCTCGCCTATTCCGGCGGCCTCGACACATCCATCATCCTGAAATGGCTGCAGACCGAACTCGGCGCCGAAGTCGTGACCTTCACCGCCGATCTTGGCCAGGGCGGCGAACTCGAGCCGGCGCGCCGCAAGGCCGAGATGATGGGCATCAAGGACATCCGTGTCGTCGACGTGCGCGAGGAATTCGTCTCCGACTTCGTCTTCCCGATGTTCCGTGCCAATGCCGTCTATGAAGGCACCTATCTGCTCGGCACCTCGATCGCGCGGCCGCTGATCTCCAAGCATCTGGTCGAGATTGCCAAAGAGACGGGCGCCGACGCGATTGCGCATGGCGCCACTGGCAAGGGCAATGACCAGGTCCGCTTCGAGCTTTCGGCTTACGCGCTGAACCCCGACATCAAGGTCATCGCGCCATGGCGCGACTGGTCGTTCAAGTCGCGTACCGACCTGATCAATTTTGCCGAGCAGCACCAGATCCCGGTGCCGAAGGACAAGAAGGGCGACGCGCCGTTCTCGGTCGACGCCAACCTGCTGCACTCCTCTTCCGAGGGCAAGGTGCTGGAAGACCCGTGGAGCGAGCCGCCGGAATTCGTCCACCAGCGCACCGTTTCGCCGATGGATGCGCCTGATACCGTCACCGAGATCGAGATCGAATTCCTGAAGGGCGATCCGATCGCGCTCAACGGCAAGAAGCTGTCGCCGGCAACGATGCTGGCCGCGCTCAACGATCTCGGCCGCGACAACGGCATCGGCCGGCTCGACCTGGTCGAGAACCGCTTCGTCGGCATGAAGTCGCGCGGCGTCTACGAGACGCCCGGCGGCACGATCCTGATCGCAGCTCACCGCGCCATCGAATCGATCACGCTCGACCGCGGTGCTGCACACCTCAAGGACGAGTTCATGCCGCGCTATGCCGAGCTGATCTACAACGGCTTCTGGTTCGCGCCCGAACGCCTGATGCTGCAGGCGATGATCGACAAGAGCCAGGAAGACGTCGAAGGCACGGTGCGGCTGAAGCTCTACAAGGGCAACGTCATCGTCACCGGCCGCAAGTCGAAGAAGACGCTCTATTCCGACGCGCTGGTCACCTTCGAGGACGATCGCGGCGCCTACGACCAGAAGGACGCTGCCGGCTTCATCCGCCTCAACGCGTTGCGGCTGCGCACGCTGGCCGCGCGCAACCGCAACAAGTAACGCGGATGCGCGGTCTCGGTCGCTGCCTGGCGCCGCTGGTTCTTCTGGCGACGCCGGCGGCCGGCCAGGAGTTCGACCCGGCCTCCGTCGACCTGGCCGGGTTGATCGAGTGCAAGGCAAGCGTCTCCGCCTACAATAATTTCGCCTTCTGGATCAGCGACGGCCCAGTTGCACTGGAAAAGCTCGGTTGGAAGGAAGCCACGTCCGGCAACCTCTTTCTCAAGCAGTACGACTTACCGGAGCCGGTTCGTACCTTCGGGCGCGAAACAAGCTCGATCGTCTTTACCGCGACCGGGCCGATGGCGGTCCTTGACGGGGTTTCGGCACCGGATCTGGCGCATGAATTGGAAATAGTTCCAACGGTGTCGACTGCGGAAAAATTCCTGGGCGAGAAAATCGTCGTCGAAAGCACCGAGGACGCCAACGGCATGAAGATCGAAACGCGCATAGCGCTCAACGTCTCGACTGTTGATTCGCATCCGGGCAAGACGCTGGCAGGCTGCTCCTATGCACTCAATGTGACCGTGAATTGAGAGTGACTGTGAATTGAGACGGGGCCTCGCACAGCTTGGCGCGAGGCAAGTCTTGCTCAATTAAGACCCTGCTAAGACCCTGCATCCGCGCCGCGTTCGGGACCATCAACAAAAAGCCCGGCGCAAGGCCGGGCTATTCTGTCGAACAGAGACTGCTATCCGTTATCAGTCGCCATCGATCGCCGTGGCGATGCGGGCGATCGCCTGCTGATAGACGCTTGCGGAATTCCAGCCGGCAATTGCGCCCATATTCGCGCTCGCGCTCGCGCCGGCACGCCAGCCATGACCCTTGAGGAAGTTGGCGGTGGAAGCCAGCGCAGTGCCCTTGTCGCGCAGGTTTCCGCTGCCGACGCCATACTTCAAGACATTTCCCGGCAGGAACTGCGTGTGGCCAATCTCGCCATGCGCGGCGCCGACCGACGAGGCTGTCAACGCCCCGCGGTCAACCAGCTTCAGGGCCGCAATGGCATGTGGGTAAAAGAAACCCGGACGGCGGCAATCATAGGCAAGCGTCAAAATGGCTGAGACCGTATTCTGGTTGCCCATGGCGGAACCGAACCCGGTTTCCATACCCCAGATGGCGAGCAACACACCCGGCGACACGCCGTAGTTCGCTTCGATCTGGGAAAACAGTGCCGCGTTCGACTTCTTCAGCGACCGGCCCTTGGAAATGATCGCGGCCCCGCCACGGCGCTTCATGAAATCATCCACCGAGCCGCTGAAAGCCTTGTGAATGCCGCGGTCGACGGAGATCGTCTTTGTTGCGTAGCTCGCGCCGGCCAGAGCGGCCAGACCCTTGGGGCCTACACCTTCGGACTTGGCTTCCGCGGCGAACTCCGGCTTCCAAGCCTCGAATCCGGCGCCGGTCTTGCCGCAGCTGGCCGCCGCCTGCGCGCCCGTAGCCAGCGCAAGCACCGCCACCACGGCCGATGCAAACATCTTTCCCTTGGCAAGTAATGCCATGCTTTTTTCTCCTGATTGCCTGAATCACGTCCCGGTTGCGAATTTGCCAGTGAAACGCGCAATTGTCACCGTCCCCCGGCGCTACGCTGGCCAATGAAGGGGAATTTGCCTACGATCAAGTGATTATTGTGGCGGAAACGCAATGGAAGACGTTGATGTCGTGATCATCGGCGCCGGTTCGGCGGGTCTTGCCGCCGCCAGGCCCTGCAGGCGGCAGGCCTTTCCTTCGCCCAGCTTAAATAGCTTCGAGAGATGCGGAACGCCGGCCGGCGGTTGGCGTTGGGCACGTGCCGCCCCACATATGCTGGCTCTGAAGGTTTGAGATCGAGATGAAACTCTTCGACTGCCCGCATTGCGGCCACCGTCTCTACTTCGAGAACGCCCAGTGCCTGAACTGCAGGAGTCTCGTGCTCTACGATCCCGAGCACGCCCGCTTTGCGCTGTCTGATATCGACGGCATCTTCCAGTGCACCAATGCCGACGAATGCGCCTGCAACTGGATGGCCGAGCCGGGACAGGGTTTTTGCCGCGCCTGCGTGCTGAACCAGCTGATCCCCAACCTCTCCGTCGACGGCAACCGCCGCCGCTGGATCCGCGTCGAGGCGGCGAAGAAGCGCGCCATCTACTCGCTTCTGGCCTTCGGCCTGCCGGTGGCGCCCAAGCAGACCCCCGCCGACGAGATCGGCCTGGCCTTCGACTTCCTCGCCGACCCGATCGGCGGCGGCCCCGGCGGCGAGCGCATCCTGACCGGCCACGACAATGGCCTGATCACGCTCAACGTCGCCGAGGCGGACTCGGCCGAGCGCGAGAAGCGGCGTGTCGAGATGGGCGAGAACTATCGCACCTTGCTCGGCCATTTCCGCCATGAGCTCGGCCATTATTACTGGGACCGCCTGATCCGCGACGATCCGCAAAGGCTGGAAGCTTTCCGCGCGCTGTTCGGCGATGAGCGCGCCGACTACGAGCGGGCGTTGAAGACCTACTACGTCAATGGTGCCGCGCCCGACTGGCAGCAAGGCCACATCTCGGCCTATGCCACCTCGCATCCGTGGGAGGACTGGGCCGAGACCTGGGCCCACCACCTGCACATCACCGACACGCTGGAAATGGTCCACGCGCTGAACTTTCCGCTCGGCCGGCTGGAGACAGTGGAGGCCAACGACTTGCCGCAGGGCGACACCGGCGGCGGGCTGCAGGCCGCACCTTCGGAGCCGGCGACCGCGCCCGAGCCTTTCGAAAAGATCCTTGCCCGCTGGCTGGTGCTGTCGGAAGCCTCCAATTCGATCAACCGCTGCATGGGCCTGCCCGACCTCTACCCCTTCGTCATTTCGGACGTCACGGCGCGGAAATTGGCCTTCGTTCACGAACTTCTGACCGGCTTGCCGAAAGAACAGGGAACAAATCGTGAGTTGGCGCAGGCGTTTTAGCGGGAACGCATAAGCCGCTGACCCGTTTTCGCTGGCGAGGGCCCATGAAAACGGAGAGAAACCATGAAATCTCTATTGTTTCCGGCGGTCGCCGGAATGCTGACCGCGATGTCGGGCGCCGCCTTTGCCGACACCGCCGTCTCCGCCGTCACCGATCTCAACGTCCGAGCCGGGCCTGGTCCGCAATATCCTGTCATCGGCGTGCTCGCCGCCGGGCAGTCGGCGACGCTCAATGGCTGCATGGAAAACAGCAAATGGTGCACCATAGCCGAGGCCGGCGGCCAGGGTTGGGTCTATTCCGACTATGTGACGGCTGATTTCGGTGGCAGCCGGGTCGTGCTGACGCAGCGGCGTTCCAGCGTTGCTGTCGTCTCGCCGCCGGAAGACATCGGCAACTACTCGACCGATTATACCGGCGCGATCGTTGGCGGTGAGCCGGTCGAGGACGCCTTCCCCCCGCCTCCGCCCGAAATCAGAACCTATGTCGACACGCATCGCCTCGACCCCGTCTATCTCGACGGCGAGGTGGTGACCGGCGCGACCTTGCCCGACACCGTCGAACTGCGCGAGATTCCGGACTACAACTACCGCTATGTCTATGTGAACGGCCAGCCGGCGCTGATCGATCCACAGACGCGGCGCATCATGTACGTCGTGCGCTGACATGAATTAGCACAGGCGGCCGCCGCGACAGCAGCGACCGCCCGGTGACCTGCAGGCGGTCGATCCGGCAGGGCCACGCATGTCTGGACGTGCGGCGGTCATCCGTGCGTGATTCCTTTGCGAAAATCGATTCCGATTTTCCGGACCATCGGCTAGATCAACAGGCGATGAATTGGGCAAAGGAGCCAGCGTGACGATCGATTCGGCCGCCTTCGAGCGCTATAGGCGCTCGCCGAACGCCAGGACGACGTTGCCGCGCCTTTTCCTCGGAACGGCGATCGTGGTCCTGTTCTGGGCCGCCACGACCGCGGCCGTGCTGTTCTGCGGCACCTACGTTTTCTTCACCTGGCAGGCATCAGCGGCTCCGCCACCAGGCGGGGTAATGCAGGACTTCCTCGCCTCGCCCATCGGCATCCTCACCGCGCTCGTCTCGTTCGCCGGCATCTGGATCGGCCTGTGGGTTGCCATGCGCTGGGTGCATGGCGAGAAGCTATCGGCGCTGATCGGCGTCAGCCATCGTATTTCATGGTCGGGCTTCCTCAAGGGGCTGATCGCGGTGCTGATCACCTCGCTCATATCCGAGATCCTGCTCTATCTGCTGCAGCCGCAGATCGCGCGCGGCACGATCAGCCTGTCGTCCTGGCTGCTGTTCGCGATCCCGATCGCCGCGCTCACTTTGTTGCAGACCTCGTCCGAAGAAATGCTGTTTCGCGGCTATCTGCTGCGCGGCCTGGCCAACCGGTTCAGGAGCCCGTTCATCTGGGCTCTGTTGCCCGCCTTGCTGTTCACGTCGCTGCATTGGAGCACAGGCGCGTCGCCCGCCATCAACGCCTGCGTGCTCGCCTCGATCGCCGCTTTCGTGCTGCTGCTGACGCTTGTCGTCTATGCCACCGGCAATCTCGGCGCCGCCTTGGGCGCTCATCTCGGCAACAATCTGACCGGGTTTCTGCTGATCTCGCATCAGGAGAGCTACAATTCCTTCGCTTTGTTCACCGCCAGGCCGCTCGAAGGGCCGGGCTGGACGACATATGATGCGGTTCTCATCGCCTTCATCGGCATCGCCTGCAGCCTGCTGACGATTGTGCTGCTTTTGCATCCGCGCTCGCCGCTCAGGGTTGCCGCTGAGTTGCCCGACCGGTCGAGCACGGCCTGAATGCAGCCTGGGGACGGCCCGATATGGGCCTTGTCTTGACTCCGTGGCCGATTTCCTGTCTACACGCCCCGAATTCCGCGACGAGTATCACTCCGAGCAAGCCGACCAGGACGCCGAAACCTCTTTGAGGTGAAGTGCTGTAAATCGATCCTGGAGGCCAACACCCGGCAGCGCTGAGCGCCCCCGGGTGCTTTTTGGTTTTGGGCTTTTGCTTGGACACTTGGCGCGAACGCATTACCTCTCGGGTCGAATGAACCGAGATTGAAGGAAGATCGATGTTTGAATCGCTTCAGGAGCGCCTTGGCTCCATCCTGAACGGCCTCACCGGCCGCGGTGCCCTGTCGGAGGCTGATGTCTCGGCGGCGCTGCGCGAGGTGCGCCGTGCGCTGCTCGAAGCCGACGTGGCGCTGGAAGTGGTGCGCTCCTTCACCGACAAGGTGCGCGAGAAGGCCGTCGGCGCCGCCGTGGTCAAGTCGATCAAGCCCGGCCAGATGGTCGTCAAGATCGTCCATGACGAACTGGTCGAGATGCTCGGCGCCGAAGGCGTCGCCATCGATCTCAATGCCCCGGCCCCGGTCGTCATCATGATGGTCGGCCTGCAGGGGTCCGGCAAGACGACCACTTCGGCCAAGATCGCCAAGCGCCTTTCCGAGCGTCAGAACAAGAAGGTTCTGATGGCCTCGCTCGACACGCGGCGCCCCGCCGCGCAGGAGCAGCTGCGCCAACTCGGCGAACAGGTCAAGGTCGCCACGCTGCCGATCATCGACGGGCAGTCGCCGGTCGACATCGCGCGCCGCGCCGTGCAGGCGGCCAAGCTCGGCGGCCATGACGTCGTCATCCTCGACACCGCCGGCCGCACCCATATCGACGAACCGCTGATGGTCGAGATGGCCGACATCAAGAAGGTGTCGAGCCCACACGAAATCCTGCTGGTCGCCGACTCGCTGACCGGCCAGGACGCCGTCAATCTGGCCAAGAGCTTCGACGAGCGCGTCGGCATCACCGGTCTCGTGCTGACCCGCATGGACGGCGACGGCCGCGGTGGTGCAGCCCTTTCGATGCGCGCCGTCACCGGCAAGCCGATCAAGCTGATCGGCACCGGCGAAAAGATGGACGGGCTGGAGGAATTCCACCCCAAGCGCATCGCCGACCGCATCCTCGGCATGGGCGACATTGTCTCGCTCGTCGAAAAGGCCGCAGAAAACATCGACGCCGAACAGGCGGCGGCGATGGCCAAGAAGATGCAGTCGGGCAAGTTCGACCTGAACGACCTCGCCAGCCAGCTTCAGCAGATGTCGAAGATGGGCGGCATGGGCGGCATCATGGGCATGATGCCCGGCATGGGCAAGATGAAGGACCAGATGGCCGCCGCCGGTCTCGACGACAAGATGTTCGGCCGCCAGCTCGCCATCATCTCGTCGATGACCAAGGCCGAGCGCGCCAACCCCGACCTTCTCAAGCATTCACGCAAGAAGCGCATCGCCGCCGGTTCCGGCACCGACGCGGCCGAAATCAACAAGCTGCTCAAGATGCATCGCGGCATGGCCGACATGATGAAGGCGATGGGCGGCAAGGGCAAAGGCGGCGGCCTGATGCGCGGCATGATGGGCGGTCTCGCCTCCAAGATGGGCCTCGGCGGCATGATGCCTGGCGGCATGGGCGGCATGATGGGCGGCGGCATGCCGGACCTGTCGAAGATGGATCCCAAGCAGCTCGAAGCCTTGCAGAAGCAGGCGCAGGCGGCCGGTCTCGGTGGCGGCATGAAAGGCCTTCCCGGCGGCGGTGGCCTGCCCGGTCTGCCCGGCGGCATGAAACTTCCCGGGCTTCCCGGTCTCGGCGGCGGCGGGCTGCCCGGCCTTGGCAAGAAGAAGTGAGGACGCCATGAACGAAGAGAAAGATATGGCCGACGCCCGCACCATCCTGGCCGATTACCGCGCCTCGATCGACAACATCGACGCAGCCCTCATCCACATGCTGGCCGAGCGCTTCCGCTGCACCAAGGCGGTTGGCGTGCTGAAGGCGACGCATGGCCTGCCGCCGGCCGACCCGGCGCGCGAGCAGCAGCAGATCGCCCGGCTGCGCCAGCTGGCGAAGGATGCCCATCTCGACCCGGATTTCGCGGAAAAATTCCTCAACTTCGTCGTCCGCGAAGTGATCCGCCACCACGAACAGATCGCCGCTTCCACTTCCAACGGCGTGACGAAAACCAACTGAAACCCAATCAACGAACTTAGAGTTTTTAGGAGAAAAGAAATGCCCTTGAAGATCCGACTGGCCCGTGCGGGCTCGAAGAAGCGTCCTTACTACCACGTCGTCATCGCCGACGCCCGTTCGCCGCGCGACGGCCGGTTCATCGAGTCGATCGGCTCCTGGAACCCGCTGCTGCCCAAGGATGGCGAACGCGTCAAGGTCGACGCCGACCGCGTCAAGCATTGGCTGGCGCACGGCGCCCAGCCGACCGACCGCGTGCTGCGCTTCCTCGACGAAGCCGGCCTCGTCAAGCGCGATGCCCGCTCCAACCCGAAGAAGGCCGAGCCGGGCAAGAAGGCGCAGGAACGCGCTGCCCTTCTGAAGAAGGCGCAGGAAGACGCCGCAGCCGCTGTTGCCGCCGCCGCAGCAGCACCGGCCGAGGCGGAAGCCGCCACCGCCGAATAAGTTATTTCTCTATCGCATCCAGCAAAACGGCGGGCCCCAGGGCCCGCCGTTTTGCTATGTCGACTTCATTTTTCGAACGCGGCCCGATCAATAGCCGCTCGGGCAGCGGTCGATGTAGACGCGGCCACGGTTATCACGGTAGCGGCATTCGCCACGCTCGCTCGCCCGGCCGATCAGCGCACCGGCAACAGCGCCGACAGCGCCACCAACGACGGCACCCTGAACCGGGTCTCCGGCGACAGCAGCTCCGACCGCAGCCCCGCCCAGTCCGCCGACAGCCGCGCCTTTTTCCGTTTGTGAACAAGCGGCGAGCGGCACCAGCAGGGCCATCAAAAGCATCGTTTTCTTCATTGTCGTTCCTCTCCGATAGGGAAACGCCTCCGCCGCCAAGCGAGTCTCTAACTCGCAACTCGGCGATTTGATCCCAAAGAGATGCCGGCAAAGGATTCAGGTTCCCCAGCAGCGGAACAGCACTCCAATGCATGCGGCTCCCGCCACGGCGCGCTGGCTGGTCGATGCCGTGCTGAACAATAACGGCCAGATCACCCGGTCGTGGCTAAGCCCAGATCGCTTTACCGGATGGGGCAGCTGACGTCACTTTTCGCCGAGACGCTTCAGATTGGCGAGGCCGACCTCGAAATCCTTGCCGATCAGCGTGTCGAAGTTCATGAACAGGCCCATCAGCTTGGCGATGAAGGGCCGGCCGCCTCGCATCGCCCAGGTGACGGCGGTGTTGTCGCCCGACGGCGTCAGGGTGAAGTCGACATTGTTGTTGGCCCTGAACGGCTTCTCAAAATCGAGTTTCAGCGACACCAGCGAGGACGGCACCGAATTGACGATCTCCATGCGCCCCTTGCCGGCCTTGGCGTTGCCCTCCCAGGCATAGGCCGCGCCCTTGCCGCTGTCGGTGCCGGAGAGCGTGCGCTTCATCTGCGGGTCGAGCTTTTCGTAGGGCGACCATGTCGGCCAACGGCTGAAATCATTGATCAGCGGGAAGATCGCCTCCGGCGGAGCCTTGATCGTGGCGGTGCGGGTGACGACGAAATCATTCGGCCGAGTCACGGCATAGAGGAGCACGGCGGCGATGATGACGAGCAAGATAATGAGGATGGTGCTGAACATTTTTCTCTCCCTAAGGCAATTCCAGGAAAAGTGTGAAGCGGTTTTCTGTTCGGAATTGCTTCAAAACAATGAGACTATCGGCTGAACGGGATCAGCGCGCGCACGCGTGGGTCGCGCAGATACAGGCCACCCCACAGGATGATGCCGAGATAGACGCCGAACAGCGTGTGCGAGAACAGCGGATTATCGACGCGGAGATTGGTGGCGATGGCGCCGCCGATATAGGCGGTGAGCAGGATGGCGCCGAGCACCGCAGTGCGCGGCAAGGCGTAGAGCGCCGTCGAGATCAGGCCGATGATGCCGAGCATGCGCGCGACATTCGGATCCGCCGGCCAACCGAGCGGCACCATCGTCTGGGTGACGATGTCGAGCGGCGGCAGCTTGATGACGCCGTCGAAGATCATGAACAGCACGATGACGCCGCTGAGCGCGCGGCCGGTCCACAGAGCGCCCGGCGATACGGGCACGGTTTCGGAAATGCTCATGGTGGTCCCTCCTGATGGTTCGAGCCCTTTTCGCTGGGGTCGAACCAAGGACGCGGCATGAGGCTGCGATCCTACAGGCTGCGGATTCTTTTTGGCGTTGTTCTGCCTACGAAAAATAAAATTTCTCGGCCGGCAGCATTTTCGGCGGCGTTTCGTCCAGCGCCTCGAACACCGAGATCTCGCAGACACGGCAGAGGCCGTCGAGAGCGAGGTCGTTGGCCTCGGTGCCGAACGGGTCCTCGAGTTCTTCCGACAGCGCGTCGAGGCCAAAGAAGGTGTAGGCGATCAGCGCGGTGAACAGCGGCGTCGCCCAGCCGGCGGCGGAGACCAGCCCGAAGGGCAAGAGCAGGCAAAAGATATAGGCGGTGCGCTGCAGAAGCAGCGTATAGGCAAACGGCAAGGGTGTTCCCATGATGCGCTCGCATCCGGCCTGCGCGGCGGCGATTTCCGACAGGCGCTCGTCGAGGATGCGGTAGCCGATCGTATCGATCGCGCCGGCCTTGCGCAGCGCGGCGATGCGGCGGCCCATGCCGCGTACCATCGCATCGGGTGCGTTCGCTGCCTTGGCGACGATCTCGGTTTCGTCACCGATGAAGGCGCGGGCTTGCGGCGCCGCGTCGACCCGCCTGAGCAGCCCGCGCAGAAAGTGGCAGAAGGCGATCGCTTCCATCAGCAGGCCGCGCAATTCCGTCCGGTCGTCGACCAGCCCGGCGGAGGCGCGCGCCAGATTGCGGATATCGAAGACCAATTGGCCCCACAGTTTGCGCGCCTCCCACCAGCGGTCGTAGGCGGCGTTGTTGCGGAAGCCGAGATAGATCGACAGCGCCACACCGAGCAGCGCGAAGGGTGCTGTGCCGGCATTGCCGAAGTCGAGCTTCAGCGCCCGCACGACCACCACCACCAACGCGCCATAGGCTGCAAAGCCAAAGATCTGCGGCAGGATGCGCGGCACCACCGAGCCGCGCATGATGAAGAACAGATGCAGAAGACGTGGGCGCGGGCGGACGATCATCAGAAGCCTTTCGCGGACCGGCGCTGGTCCTCATCTCCTCTATTGTGCGATGCAACAGGCCCGCAAGCCCAGCCGCCAGCGACATCGCCATGTCGTGGGTACAGCGTCGGACTATCGGCACGCGCCGGTCGCGGATATTGAGGAGCAGGTGGGCTGCGGCCCGCTTCTGCAGGCGAGAGAAGACGAATGACCGGCGAAACCGATCTGAAGACACTGCTGGCATCGATGACGCCGGAACTGCTCGCCGGCACCTATGTCTTCGCCACGCTGGCGCCTGGCGTTCCCCAGCCGGAAGGCTTCGAGCCGGTGATGGTGTTTCGCGAGCGCGAGGGCGTGACGCTGATCGTGACCGAGGAGGCGGCCAGCGCAGCTGCACTGACCGCTTCCTTCCGCTGCCGCATGCTGACCTTGAACATCCATTCGTCGCTGGAAGCCGTCGGCTTCCTCGCCGCCATCACCACGCGCCTCGCCGCCGCCGGCATGGGCGTCAATCCAGTCTCGGCCTTCTACCACGACCATCTGTTCGTGCCGGCGGATAGGGCTGAGGAGGCAATGGAGCTGTTGGTTGGGTTGGCGGCTGAGAATCGAAGCTGAGGCTGGTGCTGCCCCTCATCCCCTCTGCCGGGACCTTCTCCCCGTGAACGGGGAGAAGGGGGCTAACGGCCAGAGGCAGAGCCCGCGACTGCGGGCCGCCGGTTGTCCGGCGCCCCCGCGGAGGGCCAGCCGCGTCAGCGGCGGTGCGGCCCGTGAGCGAAAAACAGGTCGGCCGCAGGCCGAGCCCGCGAGCGAGAACTAAGCCGCCTTCTTCTTCGGCTGGATCAGGCCGCGCTCGACCAGCAGCTCAGCGATCTGCACCGCGTTCAGCGCCGCGCCCTTGCGCAAATTGTCGGAGACGATCCACATCGACAGGCCGTTGTCGATGGTCGAATCCTCGCGGATGCGCGAGATGAAGGTGGCGTCCTCGCCGGCTGATTCCAGCGGCGTGATGTAGCCGCCGTCCTCGCGCTTGTCCAAGACCTGGCAGCCCGGCGCCTCGCGCAGGATATCGCGCGCCTCATCGGCGGTGATCGGCTTTTCGAACTCGATGTTGACCGCTTCCGAATGACCGATGAACACCGGCACGCGCACGCAGGTCGCCGTCAGCTTGATCTTGGGGTCGAGCATCTTCTTGGTCTCGGCGACCATCTTCCACTCTTCCTTGGTGGAGCCATCGTCGAGGAAGACGTCGATGTGCGGGATGACGTTGAAGGCGATGCGCTTGGTGAACTTCTTGACCTCGACGCCATCGGCGACGAAGACCGCGCGGGTCTGGGTAAAGAGCTCGTCCATGCCTTCCTTGCCGGCGCCGGATACCGATTGATAAGTGGCGACGACGACGCGCTTGATGGTGGCGAAGTCGTGCAGCGGCTTCAGCGCCACCACCAGCTGCGCCGTCGAGCAGTTCGGATTGGCGATGATGTTCTTGCGCGTGAACAGCGAGATCGCGTCCGGGTTCACTTCCGGCACGATCAGCGGCACGTCCTGATCGTAGCGGAAGGCCGACGAATTATCGATGACGACGCAGCCCTGCTTGCCGATCTTCGGCGACCATTCCTTGGAGACGTTGCCGCCGGCCGACATGATGCAGATGTCGGTGTCGGAAAAGTCATACTGGTCGAGCGTCCTGACCTTCAGCGTGCGGTCGCCGAACGACACTTCAGTGCCCTGGCTGCGCCGTGAGGCCAGCGCCACGACTTCGCTCACCGGAAAGCCGCGCTCTTCCAGTATGTTGAGCATTTCCCGGCCCACATTGCCCGTGGCGCCGACGACTGCAACCTTGAAACTCATCGAAAAATCTCCTGTCCCTCTCCGCTTGGTTTTTGGAGAAACCCGCTGGCCGATGCGGGTTCCGTCCCCCGGGCCGAACCCGGGAGAGGGTGGTTAGGCCAAGGGAATCACACCGTTTTAGTGGTGGTTTTGGCCATAGTTTTGTTGGAACGGGGAGACGTGCCGACCCGCCCGGCCCAATGATGTGCATTGAGGCTGGGGGCATCGAATGCAAGAAGAGCCATCAAAAGGCCGCGCATCTAAAGACGATCCCGTTCGAAGCGGGCTTTTACGCGGTTTGCGTCAAGAGTCAATTGCGATGAGCGCCCTGTTGCCCTGTACAATGGCGGCGGCACGAAGTACGAACGGCATGACTATCCGGCTCATGGAGCGTCCCGACGCCCGCCGAAGACAGGCCCATTGCTGGGCATATAAGAATCCGAATTCCGAAAGAGTAAGATGTCCAACTTCGATGCACTCGTTCCCGCGCTGGCAAAGGCGCTGGAAAAACGCGGCTATTCTGAGCTGACGCCCGTACAGAAGGCGGTTGTGGCGCCCGAACTCGGTGAGGCCGATGCGCTGGTTTCGGCGCAGACCGGCTCCGGCAAGACGGTGGCCTTCGGCCTCGCCTTGGCGCCAACCCTGCTCGGAGGCGCGGAGCGCTTTGGCCACGCGGCGGCACCGCTGGCGCTGGCGGTGGCGCCGACGCGCGAACTGGCGTTGCAGGTGACGCGCGAGCTGGAATGGCTCTACGAGCTGACCGGCGCCACGGTGGCATCCTGCGTCGGCGGCATGGACATGCGCTCAGAGCGGCGTGTGCTGGAGCGCGGCGCCCATATCGTCGTCGGCACACCCGGCCGGCTGCGCGACCACATCACCCGGCATTCGCTCGACATGTCGGCACTCAAGGCGGTGGTGCTCGACGAGGCCGACGAAATGCTCGATCTCGGCTTTCGCGAGGACCTCGAATTCATCCTCGACGCAGCACCCGCCGAGCGCCGCACGCTGATGTTTTCGGCCACGGTGCCGCGCTCGATCGCAACGCTCGCCCAGGGCTACCAGCGCAATGCCGTGCGCATTTCGGCCGCCGGCGAGGAAAAGCAGCATCTCGACATCGAATACCGGGCGCTGAGCGTTGCCCAACCCGACCGGGAAAACGCCATCATCAACGTGCTGCGCTATTACGAGGCCAAGAACGCGCTGGTGTTCTGCAACACGCGTGCCGCCGTCAATCATCTGACCGCGCGCTTCAACAACCGCAACTTCTCCGTCGTCGCACTCTCCGGCGAACTCAGCCAGAACGAGCGCAGCCATGCCTTGCAGGCAATGCGCGACGGTCGCGCCAAGGTCTGCATCGCCACTGATGTCGCGGCGCGCGGCATCGACCTGCCCAACCTCGAACTGGTGATCCATGCCGACCTGCCGACCAACCCGGAAACGCTGCTGCACCGCAGCGGCCGCACCGGCCGCGCCGGGCGCAAGGGCGTCAGCGCGCTGATCGTGCCCAACAGCGCCCGCAAGCGCACCGAACGGCTGTTGCAGAATGCCGGCCTCAAGGCGACATGGGCGAGCCCGCCCTCGGCCGACGACGTGATGCGGCGCGACGACGAGCGCATCCTTGCCGATCCGGCTTTCGACGAGCCGGTGAAGGAGGACGAGCGCGGTTTCATCGACGCGCTGCTCGCCAGGCATGGTGCCGAACAGGTGGCCGCTGCCTTCGTGCGCCAGTGCCGCGCCAGCCGCTCGGCGCCCGAGGACTTGATGGAAATTGCGCCGTTCACGCCATCGCGTGAAAGACCGGCGGGCGAAAACTTCACACGCCGGGACGAAGCGCCCAGCCGCCGAGACGATTTCGGCGACAGCGTCTGGTTCTCGCTGTCGATCGGGCGCCGGCAGAATGCCGAGCCGCGCTGGCTGATCCCGATGCTGTGCCGCACCGGCAGCATCTCGAAGCGCGAGATCGGCGCCATCAAGATGCAGCCGGAAGAGACCTACGTGCAGATCGCGGCGGACTGGGCCGACCGCTTCCTGGCCGCGATCGGTCCCGACCGCAAGCTGCAAGGCAACATCCTGGTGAAGCGGCTGGACGGCACGCCCGATCTGTCGCGCGCCGGCTACCAGCCGCCAAGCCCCGACAAGAAACCGCATCGCGGCAAGGCGCCGTTCGACCCCAACGCGCCGAAGCGCAAATTCGAGAAACGCGCACCGGCTTCAGCCGATCAGCGCCCGGCAGTCGCGCATGAGGCAAAGCCGTGGGCGAAGCCGGGCAAGCCGAAATTCGACGCCACCGGCGCGCCCAAGCACAAGAAGGCGAAGAAGCGGCCCGCCTAAAACCTTGATCGGCTCGACGCACTCGCCTGCAGGCCTGCCTTGATGGCAGCCCAGCTAGCAGCCGCCGGCGTCGGCCGATGCTTCTCCGCGATGCGCTCGACCAGAGAGGATCGCCACGCATGGTCCTGCGCCATCCTGCGGATCGCCGCATACCAGCCTTGCTGATCTTGTGAATCGATCGCCGGCATCAGGCCGCCGGTCGCTTCGATCAGCGACGGCGCTGTCGAGACGATGACCGGAACGCCGAAATCGAGGCATTCCGAGGCGCCGTAGCCCCAGCCCTCGATATGCGAGGGAAAGACGCCGAAGGAAGCGCGGCGATAGTAGCCGATGAGTTCCTCGTCGCTGACCAGCCCGGTGAACGTGACCGACTGGAGGAGCTCGGGATGCGCCTTCAAATAAGCCCGCAGCGGCTCGATCATCCAACCCCAGCGCCCAGCGCAGACAAGCCGCGGCAGCTTGACGCCCTCGTCGAGCGCCTGCTGCCAGATCCGCGCCAGCAGGATGTGGTTCTTGCGCACTTCGATGGTCGAGCAGTAGAGCACGAACGGCTCGTCGGTCTCGATGCGCGAGGTCGTGCCAGCGCGTGATGCCGTCTCGTGCAGGATGGAGGGCATCGGAAAACGATACACGACCGGCGCGGCGACGCCTGCCTTGTGCATATGATCGGTCAGCGTCGCACCAACTTCCTCGGATGCACAAAATGCCGGCGCACCGGAACGCACGAGGTGTTCGAGATATGACCCGTAACGTCTCTCGCGAGGGGTCATACCAACCAGGTCGGGGCGCAGTGTCGGGATGAGGTCGTGGCAAAGAAACGCGAGGCCACCGGCGCGCGCCGAGACGGCGGCTCGGTCATCCCCGGTCAGAATGTGATGGCTGATCAAGACAAGGCCGCGTTCGGTCTCGGCCGCTCGGCTTGGAACGTCCTGGCGCAGGCCCGACCGGATCCTCGCCCGCTGGTACAGGCGATAGGCACGGATCAGCAGCTTCGTCGCCTGATAGGCAATCCCTTTGCGGCCATTGGTCACCGTCTTGGCGAGATGGCGGTCAGCGTCGCGCTTGCCCCATGGTTGCAGCGCCACTGCCTCGAAAGCCTGCGACAGCGCCGTGCGTCTCCCCGGCCACCTCTGGACCTGATGCGGTGAAATCTCGCCCGCCGCGACATGGTCCTGCTCGTAAGGGGCAAGTGGGCGGAACCGGGCTTCATCGGCTCTGAACGCCACCACCTCCACGCAAGGGTCGGGATCCGCCAACGCCGCGTTGATGAGAAAGCTTTCTACCCGTGGGATGCCGGCCAGGCCCTCGCCGGGTGGCCAGAACATCAGGCCGGTGGCATCGATGGCCAGCCTCGGAGGCCTTGCGGCCTCTCTGTCCTCTATCGCGACGCTGGTATCGGAACACTCGGCTGTCATTGTCTGCTTTTGGGTCTGCTTTGGCGACGGCGGTTGTACTTGATGCCTTATGCTTCATCTGCCGGCAAGACGGTAGCCATGCTGCCCGGTATTGCCCATCGGCTCGGCCCTGTGCCACACGTTCGGCAGGGACGTGGCGAGCGGGGGTGGCAAATGCGCGGCGAAGTGCTTCACTATGACGAGGATCAGGGGTTTGGCTTCATCACCGGAGCCGACGGCAACCGCTACACCTTCACCCGCGAGAACCTGCGCCGGGAAACCGCCATGCCCAACGGCACGGCCGTCGAGTTCCAGCCGGGCGGCGGCCAGGCGCGCGACGTCTTTTCGATCGCCGCCCCGACTGCCGCTGCGGCCGCCGCCGACCCCGGCATCGAGGCCGCCCCTGCCCAGGCCGGCGTTCCGCCCCCAGCAGCCCCACCTCCTGCGCAGCATTTCGGTCGGTCTTCCGAGACAGCCGAGCCCAGCGATCTCTGGGGCTATTTCTGGCGTGGCGTGACGCAGAACTATTTCAATTTCGCCGGTCGCGCGCGTCGCAAGGAGTATTGGGGCTACTGCCTATTCTGGACGGTTTGCCTGCTGATCATCGGCGGCATCGGCCTGTACACCGATATGGATATGGGCGGTTTCGACAGCGATATCTCGGGCACGATAACGGTCGGGCTGTGCGGCACTTTCCTGCTGGCGACAATTCTTCCCAGCCTCGGCATGATCGTGCGCCGGCTGCACGACATCGGCCTGTCAGGCTGGCTCTGCCTGCTGATCCTGATCCCGACCATCGGCAGCCTGATCATCCTGGTCTTCGCGCTGATCCCGACGCAGGCCAGGGAAAACCAGTGGGGGCCGGTGCCGGCAGGCGTCAGGGTTTAGTATAGCGTGCATATTGCAATCTATGGCAACCCTGGGTAGTATTCTCATCGCAGCATAGATGGGGGTACGCATGCAGGGCGCGGTGCTTCACTACGACAAGGATCAGGACTACGGCTACATCAATGGAGTTGACGGCAAGCGTTACTTCTTCGTCCGTAACGATGTGACCCAGGGGGCGGCCCTCGTCAGCGGTACCCTCGTCGAATTCCAACCGGATGACGGCACGGCACACAATATCGTCGCCGTGAATTCGACCACAACCTCGTCACCCCCCGGCCAGCCCGGCCGTACCGCCGAAAACCAGCCCACTCGTCCCACGGGACTGTGGGCATACTTCGGGAACACGGTGAGCGTGAACTATTTTAATTTCAACGGACGCGCCCGCCGCAAGGAATTCTGGGCCTTTTGGCTATGCTTTAATCTTGTGCTGGTGGCGCTTCTTGGCTTCGGGATACTCGTCAATTTGGCCATCAACGGCTTCGGCATCAATGCGGGTAGGACGTCGATCGGATTGCTACCCGCCGCTGTCTTCGTCTTGGCATTCGGCCTGCCATGGATCGCGCTTACCGTGCGGCGTTTGCACGATGTCGGTCTGAGCGGCTGGTTTGTCTTGCTCTGCTTCATTCCGGTTATCGGCGGAGCGGGCTTGCTGGTCTTGGGGCTCGTGCCGTCTCACCTGGGCGAAAACCCTTGGGGGCGGATGCCGGCGGGCGTCAGGATTTAGCCGCCTTCAGCGCCTCGCCTGAAAGCCTGAGGAAGACCTTCTGGCCGTGGCGCTCGGCGCCAAGCCGGTCGTAGAAGCGCAGGGCGCCCTTGTTCCAATCTTCGGTGGTCAGGTCGATACGGCCAATGCCGTGGCTGAGGCAATGATCGGCGAGAAAGCCGATCAGCGCCCGGCCGACGCCGGCGTTGCGTATGTTGTCGCGCACGAACAGGTCCTTAAGGAACAGCAGCCGCTCGAGATCGATACCTGGATGCGCGATCGCCACCGACGCCAGGCCGCTGACCTCGCCGTCGACGAAGGCGAGCGCGAAATGCGGATAGGCCGGGCTTTCCTCGCCAAGCCATTTGCGTGCAGCAGACAGGGTCCGGTCGGCATCGAGAGGCGGCTGCCGGTAATGCTCCGCCATCTCGCACAGTATGGCCGCGAGTGCCGCGGCGTCCTCGATCGTCGCCCAGCGGACGTCGACCGCCATGGGGATCAGCTCAGGAATTTGGCGATGATCGCGTCGCCCATCTGAACCGTACCGACCTCGGTCATGCCATCGGACATGATGTCTTTCGTCCGCAGGCCTGCATCGAGCACGGCAGCGATCGCGCTTTCGACACGGTCGGCTTCATCAACCATGCCGAAGGAATAGCGCAGGCACATGGCGAAGGAGGCGATCATGGCGATCGGGTTGGCAATGCCCTTGCCGGCGATATCGGGCGCCGAGCCGTGCACCGGCTCGTAGAGCGCCTTGCGCTTCTTGGTCTTCACGTCAGGCGCGCCGAGCGAGGCCGACGGCAGCATGCCGATCGAGCCGGTCAGCATGGCGGCAATGTCGGACAGCATGTCGCCGAACAGATTGTCGGTGACGATGACGTCGAACTGTTTTGGCCAGCGCACCAGCTGCATGCCGCCGGCATCGGCCAGCATGTGGTCGAGCTTGACGTCGGAATAGCGCGCCTTGTGGGTCTGGGTGACGACCTCGTTCCACAGCACGCCCGACTTCATCACATTGCGCTTTTCCATCGATGTGACGTGGTTCTTCCGGGTCCGCGCCAGCTCGAAGGCGACGCCGGAAATGCGCTCGATCTCGAACGTGTCATAGACCTGCGTGTCGATGCCGCGCTTCTGGCCGTTGCCCAGATCGATGATCTGCTTGGGCTCGCCGAAATAGACGCCGCCGGTCAGCTCGCGCACGATGAGGATGTCGAGACCCTCGACCACCTCCTGCTTGAGCGAGGAGGACGCCGCCAGCGCCGGATAGCAGATGGCGGGGCGAAGATTGGCAAACAGCTCCATGTCCTTGCGCAGCCGCAGCAGGCCAGCCTCGGGACGCACCTCATACGGCACCGCATCCCATTTCGGACCGCCGACGGCGCCGAACAGCACCGCGTCGGCCGCCATCGCCTTCTCCATGTCGGCATCGGAAATCGCCGCGCCATGCGCGTCATAGGCGCAGCCGCCGACCAGACCGTCCTCGGTGGTAAAACCGCTGCCGAGCTTGTCGTTCATGGCTGATATCAGTTTCTTGACCTCGGCCATGGCCTCCGGACCGATGCCGTCGCCGGGGAGCAGGAAAAGATGCTTCGTTGCCATGGAGAAACCGTCCCAGAAAGAATGCGTTTCGATTTGGGGTCTTGCTAAACGCCAAGCGCCGGGCGCGCAAGCCTGCACGCCACAACCATGATCACCGATGCGAGAGAATGTTGATCAGCCGGCCGAACGGATCGCGGACATAGAAGCGCCGCACGCCCCAGGGTTCGTCGGCCGGTCCGTATTCGATGGCGAAGCCGGCCGTCTTCATGGCATCGAGCGCCGCATCGACATCATCGACCTCGATCGAGAGAGCCGGCACCGGCGTTCCGGAGCCGCCTTGCGCCATGAAGCTGACCTGGACATCCATCTTTGCTTGCGAGCCGTAGGTTGTGATCCAGCCGAGGTCCATGAGCATGTCGAGGCCGAGCACGTCCTGGTAGAAGCGCTTCGCCGCGGCGACATCCGATGTCTCGATGTTGGCAACGATGCGCTGGACTTTCATCGTCGGCCTGCCTTTTACGCTGTGCGCCGCAGCGCCGTGACTTCGATCTCGATCTTCATTTCCGGTTTGTTGAGCTGGCAGACGATCATCGTCGCCGCCGGTCTGATGTCACCGAACGTCTCGCCGAGGATCGGGAAGACGATGTCCACGAAGGTCTGATCGGTGATGTAGTAATGCGCCCGCACCACATCGGCCATCTCGAAGCCACCATCATGAAGCGCCTTGCCGATCGTCGCCAGGCAATTGCGTGTCTGCGCCTCGACAGTGTCCGGCATCGTCATCGTCGCATAATCATAGCCGGTCGTGCCGGAGACGAAGCACCAGTCGCCCTGCACCACGGCACGCGAATAACCGGCGGTCTTTTCGAAGGAGGAACCGGTTGAGATGAGTTTGCGCATATGAGGGGCCTTGCTTGGGTTGTCGGCCAGCATTAGCAGGCGGAACGGCGCGGGTCGTGGGCCAAGCCAGGCGAACTGTTATCCCGGAAGCGAAGCGCGAACCTCCGAGATTGGTTGAAGCATCCCTTCCGTCGTCATCCTCGGGTCTGCGCTCCGCTGCGCGTCGCTCCGCCCGTGGATGAAGAAAGCGCGGGGGGCGCCGCGCACCGCTAATGCTTTAATTTGCCGACCCCTGCGCCTTGTCCAGCGCTTCCTTGATATCCGCCGGCCAGCTCGCCACCGCCGGCCAGGCGTTCGGCTCGCCATTGTCGCCGCGACGGGCGAAGTAGAGCTTGTGCTTGGCCGGGTCGACCGCCATGAAGCCGTCGTTACCACCGCAGTCATGCGGCACGCAGCCGCTGGCGTAGAAGGCGCCCGAAGCGGTCTTTTCCGTGCCGCCGCCGACCAGCAGGCTGGTCGCCATGTCGGGCATGTCCTTGCCGAGCAGCTTTTGCGCTTCCTTGTAGACGGCCTCGTTGTGGAAGGCGTCGATGATGTTCTGGTACTTTTCCGGATCGATGTCTTTCCAGTCCGTGCCGGGTTCCGGTATGTAGGTCAGATTGCCCGAGATCGTCAGCCCGTCGGTCGGCGACCATTGCAAAGCCGGCTTCTCATCGCCCGGCAACAAATAGGGCACGAAATAGATGGCGTTGTCGGACACCGCCGAGGGCGGCGCGCCGCAGTCGTCCTGTTCGACCGTCGTGCTCTGGATGGTGCCGCCTTCCGGCTTCCAGACGATCACTGTCGCCGGCCCGCATTGATTGCCGCCGTCGCCGACATCGAACAGCGCCACCTTGACGCCGCCGACCTCGACTATTCTGTCGAAGAAGACGTCATAATTGGTGGCCAGCTGCTTGCCGTCGAAGGCAAGCACCTTCTCACCGTCCTGTTCCGGTTGGGTGATGGTCAGCGTGCCGCCCTCGAAGGGCACAGGCGCCTGCTTGTCGTCATCGGAGGCGTCGGCGGCGTCTGTCCCCTGGTCGGTGGCAGGCTTCTCGGCCGCAGGTGCCGGCTGGGCGGCGGGCGTCTGTGTTTGCGCATAGGCGCCCGCCACCGGCACCAGCAAAAGGGCCAGCCCGCAGGCGCCGGCAAGAAGCGAACGTGTCATGGTGGTCCTCCGTTTCGTCAGATCATAGCCGGCCGAAACCGAAACGCCAGTCCGCGCTCTGCGCAGGAGCCTTCGCGTTTTCGTCATCACCTTCGCGGAATGGTGGCCTAGTTCGGCGAGCCAAGCGCCTTGTCCAGCGCCGCCTTGATGTCGGCGGGCCACGTCTCCACCGCCGGCCAGACATCCATCCTGGGCTTGCCGCTGCTGCGGGCAAAATAGAGTTTGTGGTTGGTCTGGTCGACCGCCATGAACCCGTGGTTGCCGCCGCAATTGTGCGGCGCGCAGCCGTCGAAATAGACGATGTCGGACGCCGTCTTTTTCGTACCGCCGGCGGCCAGGAAACTGGCCGCCAGGATGGCCATGTCCTTGCCGAGCAATGTTTCGGCGTCCCTGTAGACAGCCTCGTTGTGGAAGGCGTCGATCATGTCTTCGTATTTCGACGCGTCGACATCTTTCCAACCCGTGCCAGGGTCCGGCATGTAGGTGAGATTGCCCGAAATCGTCAGCCCGTCCTGGGGCGACCATTGCATCACACGCTTCGAAGCGCCCGGTAAGAGATAGGGGACGAAATAGAGGGAATTGTCGGTCACCGACGCCGGCGCGCCGCAGCCGTCCTGCTCCACCGTGATGCCCTGGACCGTGCCGCCTTTCGGCTTCCACACGATCATCACAGGAGGACCGCAGAGATGGTCGATGTTGCCGTCGCCGACATCGACCAGCGCCACCTTGGCGCCGGCGATATTGACGATCCTGTCGAAGAAGACGTCGTAATTGCTCGCCAGCTTCTGACCGTCGAAGGCGAGCACCTTTTCGCCGTCGGGCTCCTGCTGGGTGACGGTGGTGACCGCCCTCGAACGGGATCGGCGCCTGCTGATCGATGGCAGGCGCCTGCGTCTGGGCATGCAAGCTAGTCGTCGGAAGCAGCATCAACGCCAGCCCGCAGGCGCCGGCAAAAAGCGAGCGTGTCATGACAGGTCCCCGTTCTACCCGAAGCGAAGACCGGCCATCGGTGCGGCCTTGGTACTCAGGCGGCGTCTATCAGGCCCAGGGGCGCTGTTCGGCGTTGCGCTTCTCGAACAAGGCGATGGCGCCGGCCTTTTCCATGGTCAGGCCGATGTCGTCGAGACCGTTGAGCAGGCAGTGCCGCTTGAAATCGTCGAGGTCGAATTTGACCACGCCACCATCCGGTCCGCGGATTTCCTTGGCCTCGAGGTCGACCGACACCGTGGCGTTGGAGCCGCGCGACGCGTCGTCCATCAGCTTCTCGAGATCCTCGGGGCTGACAGTGATGGGCAAGATGCCGTTCTTGAAGCAGTTGTTGTAGAAGATGTCGGCGAACGAGGTCGAGATGACGCAGCGAATGCCGAAGTCGAGCAGCGCCCACGGCGCGTGCTCTCTGCTCGAGCCGCAGCCGAAATTATCGCCGGCAACCAGGATCTGCGCCTTGCGGTAGGCCGGCTTGTTGAGCACGAAATCCGGATTTTCCGAACCGTCGTCATTGTAGCGCATTTCGGCGAACAGGCCGGTGCCAAGTCCGGTGCGCTTGATCGTCTTCAGATAATCCTTGGGGATGATCATGTCGGTGTCGACATTGACGATCGGCATCGGAGCGGCGACGCCGGTGAGCTTGGGGAATTTTTCCATGGCTTTTGCCCGTGTTTTCGTTGCGGGAGGATTTGCTGAGGCACGGTTTACACAAAGCCGGCGGCAAATAAAAGGCAACTGTTTGTGCGCGGTGGCACAAGCCAGCCCGATGGTGCAGTCTGGCGACCATGGCAGAAAACTCGCACGTCCTCTATGCACGCGAAGCCGCGCTCGACATCGACGAATTCCGCCGCGTTCTGATCGAATCCGGCCTCGGCGAGACACGTCCCGTCGATGACAACGTCAGGCTACAGGCAATGCTGTCGGGCGCCAATCTGGTGCTGACCGCACGCCTCGACGTCGAAGGCAGGCCACTGATCGGCGTTATCAGGGCGATGACCGACTTTTCCTGGGTCTGCTACATCTCCGAACTCGCCGTTTCCCAATCGGCGCAGGGGCTCGGCATCGGCAAGGGCCTGATGGACGAGGCCCGCCGGCAACTCGGTCCGTCCGTCGCCATCAGCCTGATCTCCATGCCCGACGCCGTCGGCTTCTACGAACGCATCGGCATGAAGCGCATGGCCGACGCCTTCTGGTTCTCCCGCAAGGGCTGAAGCCTCTCTGGTTAGGGGGACGGGAGAAGCGCGTCTTCCTTCTCCCCCTGTGGGAGAAGGTGTCGCCAGCCTAAATCACATTCAATTCCCGAAACGCCCGTCCTTCCGCGACACGGCCATAGCCAAACGCCGAGCAGTCCACCGTGCGATAGCCGCCATGCACGATCAGCTCGGCCAGCGCCTTGCCGACCGCCGGCGCCTGCTGCAGGCCGTGGCCGGAGAATCCGTTGGCGAAGATGAAATTCCCGACTTCAGGATGCGGGCCGATCACCGCGTTCTGATCCAACGTGTTGTAATCGTAATGCCCGACCCAGGCGCGGGTCGGCTTGATCGCCTCGAAAGCCGGAATGCGGGTCGCCAGCACCGGCCAGATCACCTCCTCGAACAGCGGCCAATCGACCTCGAAATCCCCGGGGGCGGCCGGGCCGTCACCCTCTTCCGGTTCGGCGCCGCCAGTGAGGTAGACCGAGCCTTCCGGGCGCACATAGATGCCAGAGGGGTCGACCAGCAGCGGCATGTCGGCATATTTCTCGCGCGCCTCGAAAACGAAGACGTTGCGCTTGCGTGGCTCGACCGGCAGCGCTAGCCCGGCCATGCCGGCTACCTTGCCGGCATTCGGCCCGGCGGCGTTGACGACGATGCCGGCTTCCAGCCTGTCGCCACTGTCGAGACTGACGCTGGTGACGCGGTCGCCTTGCCGCTCGATGCCAGTGACATAAGCGGTGATGAAATCGATCTTCTTCTGCCGCAGCGCCTTGCGGAACAGCATCAGCATCGCATGCGCGTCGAACCAGCCCTCGCCGCTGCGGCCATAGGCGCCGGCGGTGATGCCCTCGGCCGACAGCCACGGGAAGCGGCGCACCAGCTGGTCTGCGTCCTCCAGCACGATGTCGGCGCCCTCGGCCATCTGCGCCTCGTGATTGCTCTTGAGGATCGGCAAGCCGTTCTCGCCGGCAAGGATGAGATAGCCACCTTCGCGAAAGCCGATATCGGCGTCCGCGCCGAACTCCTCCTTCAGCCGCCGGAACAGCTTTAGCGTGAACTGCGACAGGCGGATGTTTTCCGGGATCGAGAATTGCTGGCGGATCGAGGCCAAGGACAGCGTCGTTGCCGCGTGAGCGAACTGCGGATCGCGCTCGACCAGCGCGATCGAGCCGGAAAACCCTTCCTCGCGCAGGTAATAGGCAACCGAGGAGCCGACGATGGCCCCGCCGATAATGACGATGTCGTAGCGCACGCTTTATGCCCTTTCCGATTTCGAGCCGCTGATCGGGATTCACGCGACCGGCAAAATAATCTCGAAGCGCGTGCCGCGTTCGGAGTCAACCAGCGCGATCATACCATCATGCGCTTTCAGGAGGGCCAGCACGATGCCGAGGCCCATGCCGGTGCCGCCGGTAGAGCGTCGCGTGGTGAAGAACGGTTCGAAAATGCGCGCCCGGTTGCTCGGCGAAATGCCGGCGCCATCGTCGCTGACCAGGATGATCGCCTTGCCGCCAGGGCTCGCCGCAGCAATCGAAACCAGCGTCGCGCCGTGCCTAGCCGAATTGTCGATGAGATTGGCAAGCACGATTGCGGCGTTCTCGGCCGACATGCGCAAGGCCAGATCGCCCCCGGCCTCGACGCGAACCGCCAGCCGGTTGTCGACGGGCAGCAGCGCCAGTGCCGCACCGATCGAGGTGCTTTCGCCGCTCGGCGCCAGGTTTTCGGCGCGCGCCAGATCGAGCAGGCGCCGCACCAGCAGATTGAGCCGCCCGGCATCGGTGACGATGTTGTTGGAAAAACGCCGCCGCTCCGTATTGTCCATCGCCGCGCCGGAATCACGCAGCAATTCGGCCGCGCCCTGGATCGCCGTCAGCGGCGATTTGAGCTCATGCGAGACATGGGTAGCAAAAGTCTGGATGCTGTCGGAGCGCGCCTGCAGTTTTTCGGCCATGTCGAGGAAGGCGGCGGAAAGCTCCGCCATCTCTCGAGTGCCGTGATGGTCGAGCGGTCGGATCGCCGCGCGGTCGCCGGCGGCAATACGCTCCGTGCGATCGATCAGCGCATAGATCGGCCGGCTGACGGTGCGCAGGAAGACGAGGCCGATGAGCAGCGTGCCGCCGAGAATGGCGATGGCCGCCAACGTCACCTTGCCGCGCTCGCCATAGAGATGTTTGATGATGTTGTTGGGCGTCCGCGACACATAGACCACGCCGGCGACCTGGCCATCGACGGCCACCGGCAAGGCGACGAAGACACGCACCCTGGTGCCGCGGCTGACCGAATAGAGCGGCGGCGCCGGCTGGTCGGGGATACGCAGCCTGAGCGCGCTGGCATAGCGGCCGGCAAGTGCGGCGCGCACCTCCTCGACCTCGCCAAGCGACTGCCCAACCTCGTCGCGCCCGGCAATGACAACGCCCCGGGGATCGAGCAGCCGGAAGCCGGCCAGCGTGGTTTTCTGCGTGGCGTCGAGAATGCCGGACAGCCGCGCGCCGATCGCGGCGAAGGCGGGATCGGCGGTGCCTGGCATGGCCGCCGGCCGAGTGGGCAGGACATGATCGGAAGCGAGATCGAGTTGCGGCTCGATCGGCCTGTACAGCGGGTCAGGATTGACGTTTCGGCTTGAATCCCCGCTTGGCCCCGGCATCGGCGCACCGAGTTTTTCCGCGGCAATGCCGGCGTCACGCACATCCTGCGCATAGATGGCGGCGATGGCCGCCCCTTGCGCGATCAGCTCCGCTTCGGTCTGGCGGATCAGCTGGTTTTCGTAGAGCCGGAAGAAGAACAGGCCGACCAGCGGCAAGGCCATCACCAGGATCAGGATGGCGACGACGACCGTGGCGAGGCGAGGCCGCCATTTGCGGCCGATCCATTTGCTCGTCAGCCGCATCGGCCGAGCCGGAAGCCGACGCCATGCACCGTCTCGATGACATCAGGGCAACCCAATGCTGCCAGCTTGGCGCGGATGTTGCGGATATGGCTGTCGACGGTGCGGTCGGCGACATGGATCCTGCCCGCATAGGCGCTGGCCATCACCGCGTCGCGGTCGAGCACATGCGTCGGCCGCGCCAAAAACCCTTTCAGGATCGAGAACTCTATCCCCGTCAGGGCAAGCGGCTTGCCGTCGAAGCTGGCGGCGTGGCTGGCCGGCGCCAGAGCCAGTTTGCCATGCGAAAACTGCCTGTCGTCGGCCGGTTCGGGCACCGCCGGGCGCGCGCGCCGCAGGATGACGTTGACGCGGGCGACCAGCTCGCGCGGGCTGAACGGTTTTGTCACATAGTCGTCGCCGCCCATTTCGAGCCCGAGGATGCGGTCTATCTCCTCGTCGCGCGCGGACAGGAACAGCACCGGCACATCGGATGTGTGCCTGAGCCGCCGGCAGACCTCCAGTCCGTCCATCTCCGGCATGCCGATGTCGAGCACGACCAGGTCGGGTGTGCGCCGTCCGATCGCTTGCAGGGCAGCCGCGCCGTCGGCCACACCTTGCGTCTTCATGCCAGCCTTCTCCAGCGCAAAGCAGATCACCTCGCGGATGTGCGGATCATCGTCGGCGACGAGGATATGATGCGGCATGGATCAGTGGCCCGGCATGTGGGGTTCGATACGGTCAGGAACCACAGGCGGCCCCTTCATGTCGAGAGTGCGCAACAGCCGCCAGTCGCGAAAGCTCCAGGCCCGCCAGTTCTGCTGCAGGGTGCGATACCAGCCTTCGTCGCTGCTGCGCAACCCGACGAGTTCGCGCAAGACCGGATCATTGGCGACGGCCGTCCGGCTCTGATGATCGAGGAAGCGATCGAGCGCCGGAAACGCGCCCGGGCCGAGCGAGCGCAGATACCAGGCGTCGAGGGAAATGCCCTGGCCGGTCATTTCGAACGAATGGTCGACATTGTAATTGGCGATCAGCGCTGCGAAGTTGATGAAACAGCCGGCATAAAGCGTCAGAGATAACGTCAGAAGATTGGCGGACAGCAGCCATTCGTTGGATTTTCCCAGCGCGATGCGGGCAATGATGAGCGCAAGGCCTGATGCCACCAGCCCCATCCAGACGAAGGCGGCGACGCGCCAATAGGTCAGCGCATAGATGCCGATATAGAGGTCGAGCCGCAGGATCGACGAGATGACCAGCATGATGTTCTGCGCCACCCAGGCATAGACCAGACGGCGGATGAGCGGATCGGCCGATGTCTCGCTGCCCGGCCGCAGCGCCGCCAGCACGAAGCCGGCGGCAAGCAACGCGGTGACAACAAGGGGATAGGCGCCGCGATGCGCGTAGGCGGCGTAGCTCAGCCCGTCGGGAAGCGTCACCCCACCCCACAGATAGGTGGCGTCGAGCGCCGTCTGCAGCGCAAACAGGATGTTGAAGACAACAAGCGCGCGAAGGATGGCAGCCTTGCCGAACAGCATGTCCTCGATGGTGGTGACGGTTCTCTCGGCTTGGATGCTGGCGGCCGGCGCCGCGCGCGGGATGCGGCGAATCAGGCGCGGCACCCGTGGCCGCAGAAAAGCCCAGACGCCGGCGAGCACGAACAGCCAGAAGGCAATCCGCGCAAGCTGGATGAGATCGAGCAGTTTCAGAAGGTCGATCAGCGACAACCAATAATCGATGACCGGATTGGCGGCACCGAACAGCGCCAGGAAGACCGCGCCCAGTGTCAGCGGCATCACCCAGACGGCGATGGCGGCGAGGCGGACGCGGCGCCGGCCGAAGCGGCGCGCCGTCTTGCGCCAGCGGATGAAATCACTGGCGAAGCGGAACGGCGCCGCCAGCCCGAACAGCGCGATCTGGCCGGCAATGCGGGCGATGCTGTGCCGCAGCCGCCCGCTCAGCGAAAGCGCGAAAACGACTAGCGCCGCCAGCGCTGTTGACACCGACAAGGCGCTGACGGTCTCGGCGAGCGGCAGCAGCGCGACAAGCAGGGCGATGGGCTTGAGCCAGACCCTGCCATCGCTGAAAGCCGCCGGATGCACGGCGACGACCGCGGCGGCAATCACGAGGGCGAACAGGAAAACCGTGATCCCGGCGGGCTGGCCGTAGAACAGAAAATCCGCCAGCGCGACCAGCAGGGCGGCAACGCCAAGGCGGCTGCAACAGCTCGGTGCGGCGGAGAACAACGCTGTCATGACCTGGCTTTCCTGATGACGTTCCGCCGGATTGCCGGCGGGCTCTTGCGGACAAAGGGGATGAGGATCGCCGTCGGATTCGCGCGCGGCGGATCGGCCAGCCACCAGCCTTCGCTGCGCAGCCGGTGAGGCAGACGGGGTTTTGCTCGCTTTTGCATGCCGCCTGTCTCGCAGGCCGGCGGGGAGATCGCAGGGCGGATCCGAGGAGGTTTTCCGCAAGCGTATGCAGTTTTCGTGCAGAGGCCAGAGCTGGCAGGCCCCCTCTGTCCTGCCGGACAGCGCCCCCCACAAGGGGGAGATCGAGCCTTAATGCACGCGCTTGCCTCCACCAACCACACGCGGCATAGATCACCCATGGAAACCTATCGCCCGCGCCGCTCGGTGCTCTACATTCCGGCATCCAACGACAAGGCGCTGGCCAAGATCGCGCAGCTTTCCTGCGACGCAGTCATCATCGACCTCGAGGATGCCGTCGTCCCGGCGGACAAGATCGCCGCGCGCGAAAAACTGGCCGGCATTTTCGCCAACCGACCGGTTGCCGACCCTATTGGCAAGCGCTGCGAGATGGTCGTGCGCATCAATGCGCTGGCCAGCGAATGGGGCGCCGACGACCTGCTGGCCGCGGCAAGCTGCGAACCCGACGGCATCCTGTTGCCCAAGGTCGACACGCCGCGCGACCTGCTCGAGGCCGGCGATGTGCTCGACGACAATTTTGCCCTCGACAGCGTGAAACTATGGGCGATGATCGAGACGCCCAAGGCGCTTCTCAACATCGGCGCCATCGCCGAACTTGGCCGCGATCCTGCCTCTCGATTGGCTTGTTTCGTTGCCGGAACGAATGATCTGGTCAAGGGCACCGGTGTGCTGGCGACACCGGACCGGCGCTATCTCGTGCCATGGCTGATGCAGATGGTGCTGGCCGCGCGCGCCGGCGGCATCGACATGCTCGATGGCGTCTCCAACGATTTTCGCGACCTCGACGCTTTCGCCCATGAATGCACCGAGGCGGCGGCCATGGGGTTCGACGGCAAGAGCCTCATCCATCCGGCCCAGGTCGAAGCCGCGAACCGTGCCTTCGCTCCATCCAAGGAAGCGGTGGCCGAGGCCCGCCTGGTCAAGGATACGTTCGCGCTGCCGGAGAATGCCGGCAAGGGCGTGATCGCGCTGAACGGCAAGATGGTCGAGCGGCTGCACCTGGCGCAGGCCGAAAAACTGCTGGCGAAGGCCGCCGCCATCGGCGCATGATCAAGCATGATCCCGAAAAGTGGGAACCGGTTTTCTCGGACAAACGGTCCGTTTGTCCAGAGATCATGCTAAACTAAAAATCGGCTAAGGTTATTCACGACAGGACTTGAGACATGAAACTCTACCGCTTTCTGACCGGCCCGGACGACGCCAGCTTTTGCCACAAGGTGACGGCGGCGCTCAACAAGGGCTGGCACCTGTTCGGCTCGCCGACCTATGCCTACGACAAGAAAGCCAAGACGATGCGCTGCGGTCAGGCCGTGGTCAAGGATATCGACGGTCAGGAATACGGGCCGGATACCAAGCTGAGTGATTGGTAGATTTGCAAAGCGCCGGCGCAGGCTGTGTCGAGATTCAGGTCAGGCCGAGTCGAAAATGGTGGTGCCCGAGAACCGGAGCGGAGCGTACTTTTGGGTACGTGAGCACCGGAAGCGCAGGGGACCGCCATTTGCAGGCCGGCCTCACCTGAATATCGGCACAGCCTACTCCGCTGCCTCTTCGATCTTCTCCATGTCATCGTCCGACAGCCCGAAATGGTGGCCGATCTCGTGGATCAGCACGTGGGTGACGATGTCGCCCAGCGTTTCCTCGTTTTCGGACCAGTAGTCGAGGATGGCGCGGCGGTAGAGCGTGATGCGGTTCGGACCCTCGCCGGTCTGCGGATTCCAGCGTTCGGCGATGCCGCGCCCCTCGAACAGGCCGAGCAGGTCGAACGGCGTCTCCAGCGACAGATCGTCCATGATCTCGTCGGTCGGGAATTCGGCGATCTGGATGACGATCTCGCCGGTCAGCTTGCGAAAATCCTCCGGCAGATGGGCGTACGCCTCCAGCGCCAGGAACTCCATTTCGTCCATTGAGGGCGAGAGTTCGTCGTGCCAGGTGCGGGTCTTGTAGATGCGAGCCATGCTTTGTCCTTTGATCCCGGCATATAGGCTTTCACGCCGTGATCGGCAAATGAACGGGCTGATGCGCCTGCACCATCCAGGCGGAGAGGAATAAATTCCCCACGACTCCGCTTGACTCTTCCAGCACCCTCTGGAATCTATAGGAACATAACAGGAACAATTGTGAGTGGAAGCTGACCGTCATGGCGATGACCGCCGTGGCGCGGGAGACTGTTTTTGCCCTGCGCCGCCAGATCGCGAAAATCGAGGGAACGCTGCCCGAGCGCTTGGCTGCGCCGGCTGCCGCGACCTCCGATGCTGACGTCAACACCGATCTCACAATCGTCCGGCGCGGCATTGCCGCGGCGTTGCCGGATGCTTTCCTGCCCATCGGCGTCGAGCGCCTCGATGTCGCCCTGAGCGGCGGTCTGCCGAAGGCCGCCTTGAGCGAAATCCATGGCACGCAAACCCGCGATGCCGGGGCCGTCGCCGGTTTCGCTTTGTCGCTCACCAGCCTGATCCTCAAGCAAACGCCGGGGTTGCCGGTGCTGTGGATCGGCACCACGGAGATTTTCCGCGAGGCCGGTTTTCCCTATGCCCGGGGGCTTCACGGCTCCTTCGGCATCGGGCCGGAGCAATTGCTGTTTTCCGAGGCGCCCCGACTTGTCGATGCGCTGTGGGTCGCCGAGGAGGCGGCCCGGATGACGGCGCTCGCCGCGGTCATCCTGGAAATTCGCGGCAATCCGCAGCGGCTGGACCTGACCGCGACACGCCGGCTGCATGCAAGGGCGCAAGGTGCCGGCCGGCCGGTGTTCCTGCTGCGGCAGGCGGCCGAGCCCGAGCCGACGGCCGCCCCCGTCCGCCTCATCGTCGCCTCGGCGCCGGCCGCGCCGCGCGACACCATCGCCGGGCCGCTCGCCGGCTCGATCGGCCGCCCGGCCTTCACCCTCACCATCGGCAAGAGCCGCACGGCCCTGCCTGGACAATTCACACTGGAGTGGAACCCCGATGAACGCGCATTTGACGAAAGAGCGGGCGACGAAAGAAGGGGCGAGGGAAGACAACGGGCAAAGAATCCTGTCCCTGTGGTTTCCCTATCTGGCCGTGGAAAGGATCCTGCGGCAGCGTCTGGGGCGGTCCTGGCGTTCCCGGCCGTCGGATCACCTGCCGCCATCTCACCCACCGCTCGTGATCAGCCATCGCGACCGCAACGCGCAGCGCATCTCGGCCCTCGACGAGCGGGCTGAAGTACTACACCTGAAGCGCGACATGGGCATCGCCGATGCGCGCGCCATGCATCCGTCGATCGACGTCGTCGAGGCCGATCCAGAGGCCGACCGCCGCTTGCTCGAAGGTCTTGCCGACTGGTGCGACCGCTACACGCCGCTGGTGGCGCTCGACGAGGCAGATGGCCTGTTTCTCGACGTCACCGGCTGCACCCATCTGTTCGGCGGCGAACGCGCCATGCTGGACGACATCCTGTCGCGCTTCTTCCACCAGGGTTTCGATGTCCGTGCCGGGCTTGCCGCGACGCCCGGTGCTGCCTGGGCGGCGGCACGCTTTTGCGGCGACCGCATCGTCGAGGGCGGCGAGGAAGAAGCGCTGCTGGCACCCCTGCCGCTGGCCGCACTGCGCATTGAACTCTCGACCCGCGCCAGCCTGGAAAGCGTCGGCCTGCGCACGGCGGGCGCCGTCATGGCGGCGCCGCGCGCACCGCTCGCCCGCCGCTTCGGCGCCTTGCTGCTCCTGCGCCTCGACCAGGCGCTTGGCCGTCTCGACGAAGCGGTGTCGCCGCGCCTTCCCGTCGCGCCGCTTTCGGTCGAACGCCACCTTGCCGAACCCGTCACCTTGACCGAGGACATCGAACGGCTGGTGGGCATGCTGGCGGCGACTTTGAAGACCGATCTCGAGCGCCGCGGCGAGGGCGCCAGGACGCTGGCGCTGCTGCTCTTCCGCGTCGACGGCGCTGTCAGCCGCATCGCCATCGGCACCTCGCGGCCGATGCGCGAACCCCGGCTGATCCAGCGCTTGTTCCATGAGCGGCTGGCCGCACTCGAACAGGATATCGATGCCGGCTATGGCTTCGATCTGGTGCGGCTTTCGGTGCTGACATCAGCCGCCTTCGACATGCAGCAGGCTGATCTGACTGGTGAAACGATCGATGACGGCGCCGATATCGCGCTGTTTGCCGACCGCATCCGCGCCCGGCTCGGGGAGGGCGCGGTGCTGCAACCGGTCATGGTCGAAAGCCATCTGCCGGAGCGCGCCGTCGCCATGATCCCGTTCACCGAGGCGCCGCGCCGGATCACGCCGCCGAAGAAGCCGGACAGGCTGCAGGCGCCGAAAACCATCTTCCCGCCGGAACGGCCGATCCGGCTGTTCCGCTCGCCCGAACCCATCGATGTGCCGGCCACCGAAATGCCCGAAGGGCCGCCGCTGAACTTCCGCTGGCGGCGCGC
Organism: Mesorhizobium loti; assembly: GCF_003148495.1. Lineage (GTDB taxonomy): Bacteria > Pseudomonadota > Alphaproteobacteria > Rhizobiales > Rhizobiaceae > Mesorhizobium > Mesorhizobium loti. The sequence goes on along the minus strand of NZ_QGGH01000003.1, from coordinate 119,108 downwards.
GCTCTACCGGGTCACGCGGGCCGAAGGGCCGGAACGCATCGCCGCCGAATGGTGGCGGGAAGCGCCAAGCGACGAGGCGGCATCGACGCGCGACTATTTCCGCATCGAGGATGCCGACGGCCGCCGCTACTGGCTCTACCGGCAAGGCCTCTACGGTGGCGCCTCGCAGGTGCCGCCGCGCTGGTTCCTGCATGGGGTCTTCGCATGAACGCGCTGACCGTCATTCCCTATGCCGAGTTCGGCATCCAGTCGAATTTCTCCTTTCTGCGTGGCGCCTCCAAGCCGGAGGAGCTGGTGGTCGCGGCCAAGCTCCTGGGTTTCTCCGCGATCGGGCTTGCCGACCGCAACACGGTGGCCGGCGTGGTGCGCGCCTGGCAGCAGGCCAAGGTCGAAAAGCTCTCCTATCATCCCGGCTGCCGGCTGGTTTTTGGCGACGGCACGCCGGACATTCTCGCCTACCCCCAGGACCGCAAGGGCTGGGGGCATCTCTGCCGCATGCTCACCCAGGCCAATCTGCGCGACGAAAACGAAAAGGGCGCCACCCTTCTCCAGCGCAGCGACCTGCTCGAATGGGGTGACCTGATGTCGCTGGCGGTCCTGCCCGATCTGTCGGCGGGCGCGGAAGATAGTCTTGCCCTGCTTGGTGAGCTCAAGGACCGCTTCGGCAAAAGCCTGCGGCTTGGTGTTTCGCCCGACTATGCCGGAAATGACCGTTTCCGGATCGAGCAGGCTGCGGCGATGGCCGAGAGCGCTGGCATTCCGTTGATGGCGACCAACGACGTTCTCTACCACACGGCCGAACGGCGCCCGCTGCAGGACGTGCTGACCGCGATCCGCCTCAACACCCCCGTCGCCGAGGTCGGGCTGGAACTGACCGCCAATGCCGAACGCCATCTGAAGCCGCCGATGGAAATGGCCCGCCTGTTCCGCCGGCATCCACAGGCGCTGGCCGAGACCTTGCGGTTTGCGCAAGAGCTGACCTTTTCGCTCAGCGACCTCCAGTACAATTATCCGGACGAGCCGACGGAATCGGGTCTTGGTCCACAGGCTGAGCTGGCGAGACTGGCTCGGGAGGGGGCGGCGAACCGCTACCCGGCGGGAGTGCCGGCTTCCGTGATCAAGCGCATCCAGGAAGAGCTCACTCTCATCGAGCGCCTCAACTACGCCCGCTATTTCCTGACCGTCTACGACATCATCAAATTCGCCCGTGGCCAGGGCATTCTCTGCCAGGGACGTGGGTCAGCCGCCAATTCGGTCATCTGCTTCTGCATCGGCATCACCGAAGTGGGGCCAGACAAGATCGATACGCTCTTCGAGCGCTTCATTTCCGAGGAGAGAAACGAGCCGCCGGATATAGACGTCGACTTCGAGCATGAGCGACGCGAAGAGGTGATGCAGTACATCTATACGAAATACAGCTCCAAGCGCACGGCCCTCGCCGCCGCCGTGATCAGCTATCGCGGCCGCTCGGCGCTGCGCGAGGTCTCCAAGGCGATGGGTCTGTCCGACGATATCAGGGCGTCCCTTTCCGGCTCGATCTGGGGCTGGTCGACCTCGGAGCTTGGCGAGAAGGAAGCTCGCGCCGGCGGCCTCGATCGCACCGATCCGGTGTCGCGGCATGTGATGGAACGCGCCAACGAGATCATGGGGTTTCCCCGCCATCTGTCCCAGCATGTCGGCGGCTTCGTGATCACCAGGGATCGGCTCGACGAGATCGTCCCCATCGTCAAGACGGCGATGGACCAGCGCAAGATGGTCGAGTGGGACAAGGACGATCTCGACGCTGTGAAGATCCTGAAAGTCGACGTGCTGGCGCTCGGCATGCTGACCTGCCTCCAGCGCGCCTTCACCTTGCTCACGGACCACTATCCCAAGGCGCGGGACCCATACGGGCAACCCTATGTGCTGGCCACCCTGCCGGCAGAGGACCAAAATGTCTATGATATGATCTGCCGCGCCGACACGCTCGGCGTCTTCCAGATCGAGTCTCGCGCGCAAATGTCGATGCTGCCGCGGCTCCAGCCGCGCGATTTTTATGACCTTGTCATCGAGGTGGCGATCGTTCGGCCAGGCCCGATCCAGGGCGATATGGTCCATCCCTATCTGCGCCGTCGGCAGGGCAAGGAAAAACCCGAATATCAAAAACCGGAGCTGGAGGCGATCCTCAGCAAGACGCTTGGCGTTCCGCTGTTCCAGGAACAAGCGATGAAGATCGCCATCGTCGCTGGCGGCTTCAAGCCGGGCGAGGCCGATGAACTGCGCCGCGCCATGGCCACCTTCAAGCGCACCGGCACCATCGGCAATTACCGAGACCGTATGATCAATGGCATGGTCGGCAAGGGCTACACGAAGGACTTCGCCGAGCGCTGCTTCAAGCAGATCGAGGGTTTTGGCGAATATGGCTTTCCCGAAAGCCATGCTGCTTCCTTCGCCCTGCTCGTCTATGCCTCCTGCTGGTTCAAGACCTTCTATCCCGACGTGTTCTGCGCCGCGATCCTGAACTCGCAGCCGATGGGGTTTTACCAGCCGGCCCAGCTCGTGCGCGACGCACGCGACCATGGTGTCGACATCCGCGACGTCGACGTCAATTTCTCGGTCTGGGATTGCACGCTGGAGGAATTCCCTTTCGATCCGGCCCGCATCCTCCCTCGCCACGCCGAAATGCGCGGTGTCATCCAGACATATCATGCGGTTCGGCTCGGCTTCCGCCAGATCAAGGGCCTGTCGAAGGAACGCATGGAGGCTTTCGTCGAGCGGCGCGGCTCAGGCTACTCAACCGTGAGAGATGTCTGGCTGCGCTCCGGCCTCGATGTCGACGAGATCGAGAGGTTGGCGCAGGCCGATGCCTTCCGTTCGCTCGGCCTCGACCGCCGCGAGGCGCTGTGGGCGGTGCGCGCGCTCGACGGCAAGAGTGCCGCCGAAAGACTGCCGCTGTTCGACCAGCCGGCGATCCACCTGCGCGAGCTGGAGCCCGAGACGAGGTTGCCCAAAATGCCGCTTGGCGAGCATGTCATCCACGACTACCGCGCGCTTGGCCTGTCGCTGAAGGCGCATCCGGTCGCCTTCCTGCGCGAGCGGCTCGACCGGGCCGGCGTCACGCCCAATGCGAACCTGCCTTCCGTGCGCGACGGCAGGCGTGTCTCCGTCGCCGGCCTCGTGCTGGTGCGGCAGCGCCCCGGCAAGGGCAACGCGATCTTCCTGACGCTGGAGGACGACAAGGCTGTCGCCAACGTCATTTTCTGGCAAAGAACCTTTGACCGATACCGGCCTGTTGTCATGGGAGCACGGTTCGTGAAGGTCACCGGCAAATTGCAGTCGGAATCGGGTGTGGTCCACATCGTCGCCGAGAAGATCGAGGATCTGACACCCTGGCTGACCGTGCTTCTGGAGAAGGTCAGCGAGGCTGCGCCGGCAGCTGTCAGTTCTCCGGAGCGCGCTGCCAGGGTCCCTGATCGCTCCAGCCGCCCCGCGATACAAGACAAGCCGATCCGGCAGGATCTCGCAACGCTGTCGGAAGAAGCGGAGAGGGTCATGCCCAAGGGGCGTAATTTTCAGTAGGCATGGCCATGCCAAGAGCGACACGTCGGCGATCCCTTCGCGCCCCTCAAGCAGGTCCGCTCAGGCGCGGCGGCGGTGGGGCCAGCACGTCCTCCACCGACAGCGTCCGCGCTTCCGAGGGCAGCATGATCGGGATGCCGTCACGCACCGGATAGGCGAGCTTGGCGACCCGCGAGACCAGTTCACCGCGCTCCGGGTCCCAGGCCAGCGGCCCTTTGGTCAGCGGGCAGGCAAGCAGCTCCAGCAGCTTGGGGTCGACATTGGCCTTCTTCCCGTCACGTCCATCCGCCGCCATCGCGCCCTCTTATTGTAAACTCGAACCAAAATCCTCATTCTCGCGTGCCAGCGCCATTTCGGTGATGGCGATCAGCGTTTCGGCCCGTGTCTTCAGGTCGGCCGCTTCGAGCAGCGCCTGTTTTTCGGCCGGCCCGTAGGGCGCCATCATCGACAGCGCGTTGACCAGCATGGCATTTTCGGCCCGGCTGACGCTTTCCCAGTCGGCCTCCAAATCGTTGGCCTGCAGATAGGCGCGAAATGCCTTGAGCAGCGATGGCCGGTCGATCTCGTTGGCCGCCTGATCCTCATCGAGATCGGCGAGGAAAGCCGCCGGCTTGCACTGGCGAAACGGCGTCTTGACTGTCAGTTCGTGGGCGATGCGGAACCGGCACACGCCCTGCAGCGAAATCAGATACCGGCCATCTCCGGTCTCGGAAAAGGCAATGATGCGCCCGGCGCAGCCGACATTGCAGAGCTCCGGCTCGCCGTCGTCGCGCAAGGCGCCGTCGAGACTGGGCTGGATGATGCCGATGAGCCGCGAGCCGGCGATGGCCTCGTCCACCATCTGCAGATAGCGCGGCTCGAAGATGTTGAGCGGCATGCGGCCTCCCGGCAGCAAGAGCGCACCCTCGAGCGGAAAGATCGGGATCGTCGACGGCAAATCCTTGGCGAGCCGATAATGCGCGTTTCCCGCTTGCACCTCATTCCTCCGATCGCGCCACCAGGAAGCGCGTCAATTCCCTTAAAGCGCGTCGCAGGTGACGCGCTTTAGTCTTTGTTTATGCATGTCGTTCTCCCAAAACCGGGACCCACTTTTGGGCGACATGCATTAATCTGGCGCGGTCATCGCCGACGCCAAGCCCGTGCGGCAAAACAGCCGGGCTCAGGAAAACAGCAATGCCGACAATTTTCGGCGCGCGCTAAGCGTCGCCTCGTCGGTCATGCCCCAGGCCTCGAACAGCTGCAGCAATTGCGTCCTTGCGCCATCCTCGTTCCAGGCCCGGTCAGCCTTGATGATGGCCAGCAGATTGTCGGCGGCCGCCGTGCGGTCGCCATTGGCATTCTGGATCATGGCCAGATCGAAGCGCGCCTGATGGTCTTTGGGATTTTCCGCCAGGCGCCGCTCGAACTCGGCCGGATTGCCAAGCGCTGCCGCTTGTGCGGCCAGCGCCATCTTGGCGCGCAGGGCGGCCAGCGGCGGGGTATCTTTCTTGGCTTCCGGCGCTGTTGCCAAAAGCGCCTCGGCGCCTTCCGTGTCGCCGGCCTCGAACAGCAGCTCGCCCAGCCCGGCGATCGCCTCGATCGTCTCAGGCGCCTGCGCCAGGACGGCGTCATAGATGTCAGCCGCGGTCTGCATATCGCCGGCGTCGCGCGCTTCTGTAGCCGCGGCCAGGGCCTCGGCCACCGGCGGCGCGCCATCACCCTTGCCGCCGACCTTGGTGATGAATTCATTGATCTGGCTCTCCGGGATCGCACCCATGAAGCCATCGACCGGCTGGCCGTCCTTGAAGGCGATGACCGCGGGGATCGACTGGATGCCGAGCTGGCCGGCGATCGAAGGATGGTCGTCGATGTTCATCTTCACCAGCTTGACCTTGCCGCCGGCGGCCTTCACCGCCTTCTCCAGCTGCGGCGTCAGCTGCTTGCAAGGTCCGCACCAGGGCGCCCAGAAATCGACCAGCACCGGCTGGCGGCGCGATTCCTGGATGACGTCGGCGGCAAAGGCGGCGGTCGTCGTGTCCTTGATGACATCGGCAGCCGGGGCGGCGGGAACGGCGGGCACATCGCCAAGCGCCACTTTCGCCGGCGCCGGCGCGGTTCCACCATACTGCACGGATGTGGTGTACTGGCCGCCATTGCCGCCAAAGGGGCCGCCAAACGGATTGTTGTCGCTCATCTCTTTAACCCTTCCATGACCCGGCCGGCCGGCAGCCAGGCGCCACATGCTTCAGACCATCTGACTCAAGCCATCCATGTGGCGATCACGCGGAGACTTTCAAGATAGCAGCATCGTGCCCGGTTGCCTCGACGAATTTGATCAGGTCGCTCGCTGCGATCGATGTCGTCGCCTCATTGGTCAGCGGATGCCCATTGATCACCGCATGCTCCATCAAATTCTTGTCGAGCACGAGCTTGACCCTGTTTGCCGTATCGTTGATGACGCCAAAGACCGTGACAGCGCCTGGCGTGACGCCGAGCAGCTCCATCAGCATCTCCGGCTTGCCGAAGGAAACGCGGCCGGCCGCGCCGATCACCTGGTGGATCTGCTTCAGGTCGACGACCGCGTCCTCGCCAACGGTGACCAGGAAGAAATTATCCTTCTTGTCCTTCAGGAACAGGTTTTTCGTGTGCCCGCCGGCGATTTCGCCACGCAGCGCCTGCGAATCGGCGACCGTGTAGAGCGGCGGATGGCGCTTCGTCGAGGCAGCAATTCCGAGTTCGGCAAGAAAGGCCATCAATTCGGCTTCGGTCTTCGGCATCGGTTTGTCTTCGTCCCGTTTCTCAAGCCCATGCCGTTTACGGCCAAAGGGACGACCGACACAAGACCGTCATGCGACATCGCGGTGAACGCCCACCACCGAGCCTACGGCTTGCGGACATTGCCCGCCGCGTCGCAAAAAAGCCTGCGATTTCCCTGTTGCAATCGCCGCGCTCTTCAGCCATATAGGCCCGGCTTGCGGCCAAGACGCCGTGCGAGCGGGTGTAGCTCAGGGGTAGAGCACAACCTTGCCAAGGTTGGGGTCGAGCGTTCGAATCGCTTCACCCGCTCCAATTTCCTTCCAGGGAATCAAGCATCGAAAAGCCGCGGTCCGCCGCGGTTTTTTCGTTTTGATGGCGGATGAACTCCTCCGCCCGCGTTCGAGCGGATTCAGGCGACGCACACACGATTCCCCATTCGTGGCGATCACAAAGTCTGCACCCCATTCGAACAGCGAAGTAAGCTGACGACCACTGTCGAGCGAACACTTTGCATCTGCATGTAATGCCCGACTTTCAAAGCTCATCGGGTGCAAGGCCGAACGCCAAGAACGACATAGATTCTGCATTGAAAGAAATATCGGACCCAAATATCTCCTCAGCTTGACACCGTGCGGCACCGGGCTCAGTGTCCAAACATAGATCGTCGTAGATACCGTAAATATGGATGTATTTACTCCATGCAGACCAAAATAGCGTGACGCGACGATTGCGGCGATTGCAACGAAAGCGAGTGGGTTTTTGATCGGAAGAAGGCACCGGTACAAGACTCGGGCTGGGTGAACTCGATCGCTGCAGCTCAGCGCCCGGGGGGGCATCGACATGCTGCGACGGACCTTTCTGAAAGCTATTGGGCTTTACGCGCTTGCCCCAATTGTCGGCTGCAAGACTACTGTGCCTCCCGTTGCGCCTTTCGGCACCTCGATCGATGCCCACTGCCACGTGTTTAACGCGTCGGATTTGCCGGCAACGCGGTTCATTCGATACACATTCCTGGACCTTTACCCTGAAACTCAAGCCGTTCATCTGCTCGATGTCCACGATCCGGATATCGTCGATAGCCTGATTGCATTTTTCGAAGCGATACTCGGAGCCAACAGCGCTCCGTCCGCCGCCCAGGAAGTGGCGGTTCTTTCCCGAACAGCCAGATTGAAACCGGAGAATGGCGATCTCGCAACTGCCTCCGCGATTGCTATCGATGCCATCGGCAAGCATATCCAGAAGATCCAGCAGAGCAGTCATCTTTCCACCCTGACCGCCGGCCGGGCCAGTGCGGATCAAAAGGTCCTCGATGTCGTGCTACGGTCTTCAGGTAGCGCGAAAGCCAGGAGGCTTGGCCCCCTGACGCATGTCGAAGCGCGCCAAGCAGCGGCAGCGACTTTTGTCTCACCCAACCAGCTAGGCGTCTATTTCCGATGGTTCAGGCTTTTCACGCTCTATCGGCACAAACTGGTCGACTTGCTGATCTCCGATACGCAAGCGCAAGGGCTGAAACCGGTCATGCTTGCACCGGCAACCGTCGATTTCGACAAATGGCTGAACCAAGACGTCGACGGCTCGCCGCTTGCCGCGCAGGTCGAGGTCATGGACAGGATAGCGCGCAGGGACGGCCCCGCGGTCCATGGCTATTTCGGCTTCGATCCGCTCAGGGAGATTTACTACAGGGAGCACGTTGACCGCGAACGACAGAGCCCGATCGCTCTGGCCAGAAAGGCACTCGTGGACCACGGATTTCTGGGAATAAAACTGTACCCGCCGATGGGCTTCAGCGCCTCGGGCAACGCCGGCCCCTACCCGAAGTTCGTAACCAGGAAGGTTGGAAATCCGAGCAAGCGCTTGGATCAGGTGCTGGATGAACTCTACCAGCTTTGCGTGGACCTCGATGCGCCCATCCTGGCACATGCCTATGGTTCAAATGGCGCTGGCAAAGAATTCGCCGAGAGAGCAGATCCGGCATATTGGGTGCCGGTTTTCCGGGCCCACCCGAAATTGCGTGTTTGCCTGGCGCATTTCGGTCGCTTTGATTTGCCGTCCAGCGGCTCTCCCGGCCAGAGTTTTCCGGAAAGGAGTTGGGAGTGGACACTCGGCAGGCACTTGAAGGCCAATCCGCATGCGAACGTGGTTGCCGATCTCAGCTATTTCTCCGAAGTTCTGAATGCTGGCGCCACCGAACGAAAAAGACTGGCTACCGATTTCCGTCGGTTCATCGATGAGTTCGATCCCGGGATCGAGCATCTGGTGTACGGCACGGACTGGATCATGATCGGTCTTGAGGGTGGCTATCCCCATTATGCCCAAAGCGTGGATGGCTTCCTCAGGGATGATTGCGGACTGAATGAGGAAGAGCGCGGCCGGATCTTTCGCGGCAACGCCGTACGCTTCATGGGGTTGGGCGCGGGCGAACCTGCACGTCGACGTCTCCTGAGATTTTACAGGTTGCATGGCCTCGACCCCGCCAGACTGCCCGTCTCTTGATGTGAAATGCTGTGCGCACGCTGCGCGCGGCATGCTGAGAACTCAATGGCTCATGGAATTGCTCCAGAGGAGGCCAGGCATCGAAAAGCCGCGGTCCACCGCGGCTTTCAATAGGGGTGGCCGGTCAGCATCGGTGGGACGTCACGCAGCTGGCGGCCCCGCCTTCCGCAGTGACGCCTGGTGCACCAGCGAGGTCCAGCTGTTGGTCGAGGCGAGGTGGCAGTAGAGCATGCCGAGCGCGCCGGATTTACGCAGGTCGAGAAACGCCTCGTCGATCAATTGCTCCAGCGGTTCATCGACGGCCGAGCTTCAGTGTCAGGTGTCGCAAAACCTGACCGAAGCCAAGACCGGTCAGCGTGTGCTGACGGTGACCGTGCGCCGCGACAAGGGCAATGGCAGCCTGGCCATGTTGCTCGCTTTGCCGCACGGCCTGTTCCTGCCGTCCGGCGCCTCCTACCAGATCGACCAGGGCCAGAAGACGACCGTCGCCATCCAGACCAGCGACCAGAACGGCGCCTACGCCGCCGCACCGCTGTCGCCGGAACTCATCGCCGCCATGAAAGCGGGAACCAACCTCAACATCGGCATGGAATCCGTGACGCGAAAGCCGGTGACCATTCCGGTCTCGCTGGCCGGCTTCACCGCCGCGATCGACAAGCTGGAAGCCATCAAATAGCTGACATGCTTGACCAGCCGGCCGATTGCGATGCGGCTGACAGCTGCGGCCGCTAACTCTGTATCCAGCGATTACCCGGTATTTGCCCCTTGAACGTCGATGCCCGGAATGCTCCGTTGCCGCTTCAGACATTCGGAGAAACCCATGACAGGCTTTGTCGACCGCGAGCGCGCGGCTCAACTGATGGACCGCGCCGGCATCGAGGCGCTGGTGCTGTGCGCGCCCGAGGCCTTTCACTATGCGACCGGTGCCTCGATCGGACCGGCCGGGTTGTTCCGGCGCGCCGGCGCCGGCTTCGTCGTCATCCCGGCTGGCCAGGACCTGCCGATCGGCGTCGTGGTGGCGGATTTCAATGCGGGACAGTTGCAACGGGTTCTGCCGGACGCTGTCATCCGCAGCCATCCGATCTGGATCGAAACCGCCACGCTTGACGCCTCGACCTCAGGGCAAGGGTTGGCGCAACGCATCGAGGCCGGCCTTGCTTCGTCCAGCCGGGCGCGTGGTTTTTCTCGACCCGCGACATTCGAACTCGCCCATTCCGTCCGCGCGCTGAAGGAGATCCTGAAGGGCTTCGGCCTCGAGCGCGCAACGCTCGGCGTCGATCTCGATTTCATCGCCACCGCCGATTTCTCTGCCATGCAGGCACTGCTGCCGGGCTGCGCGATGGTTGACGGCTCGGCGGTGCTCGACAGGCTGCGGGCCATCAAGTCGCAACGCGAGATCGACCTTCTCCAGCAAGGCATCATCCTGTCGGAAGCCGGGCTGGACCTGCTGCAGGTGGATGCCATGGCCGGCATGCGCCAGGCCGATCTCATAGCGCTCTACCGGGAAGGTGTCACCACGGCCGCGGCCGGACTGGCCCATCCGGTCGCCACGGCCGAATATGTCACGCTCGGCGCCCGTGCCAAAAGCACCGATGCGAAAGCCATGCCCGGCGATCCGCTGAAGTGCGACATGGTCTGCACGGTCGGCGGCTATGCCTCCGACATGTCGCGCAACTTCACCTTCGGGCCGCCATCCGCCGAGCAGGCCGAACTGCATGCGATCGCCGAACAGGCCTTCGAGGACGGGCTGGCATCCCTTGTCCCCGGCAACACCCTCGCCCATGTGCATCGCGTCGCCACCGACAGCCTGGCGCGGCAAGGGCTGCGCTCTTACCGCCGCGGTCATTTCGGCCATGGTGTCGGCCAGTCGGTCTTCTCAGAACAATGGCCCTTCATCGCGGCCGACAGCGATGTCGTGATCGAAGCCGGCATGGTGCTGGCCTTCGAGATCCCGCTCTACATCGACGGCCTCGCCAGCTTCAATCTCGAGGACCAGTTCCTGATCACGCCGGACGGACCTGTTGCCATGAACCGCTTGCCGAGGCGCTTGGAGACAATCGGTTAGCCGGCTTATGCACTCACCGGCGGCCGCCTCTCCTTCCACGGCATCTCCTGTTCGAGCTGCGCCGCCGCGGCCAGCACCGTGGCCTCGTCGCCGTAGCGGCCGACCAGTTGCACGCCGATCGGCACGCCGCCTTTCGACCAGCCGAGCGGCAGCGAGATCGCCGGCTGGCCGGAAATGTTGAAGGGGAAGGCAAACACCGAGTCCGCCCATTTGGCGTTGTAGCGGTCGATGTCGGTTTCCGACATGTCGTAATAGCCGAACGGGCGCGGCAGCTGGGTCAGTGTCGGGGTTATGAAGAGATCGTAGGCGCCGAGGTCGCCGACGATGTCGCGGCCGATCTGCCTGAGTTGCTCGACATCGGAGATGTGCCTGGTGCCGCTGGTCGAGCGGCCGCGCTCGATGATCGCCCAGGTCACCGCCTCCACGTCGCCTGGCGTCACCGGCCGGCCGATGACCGTTTCAAGGTAGTCGAAGGTCGCCGCCGTCTGCACGCAGGTCATGTTGGTGTAGGTCTTCCACACCGTGGTAGCGTCGAGCGCCATGTCGTGCTCCTCGACATGGTGGCCGAGACGCTCGAGCGCCGCCACGGTTGCCAGCACCGCCGCCTTCACCTCCGCATCGATCGCCGTGCCGTTGGGCGGCGTGATGGAGAAGCCGATGCGCAGCTTCTTCGGTGCCCGCGTCGACAGGCTGAGCCACGAACCGTCCGGCACCGGCGGCGTATAGGGGTCGCCCGGCAGCGCGCCGGCGACCGCATCGAGATAGGCCGCGGTGTCGCGCACGGTGCGCGAGCAGCACAGGAAATAGGCGCCGCCATACCAATAGTCGCCGAAAGGCGCGAGGCTGACACGGCCGCGCGACGGTTTTAGCCCGACAATGCCGCAGCAGGAGGCCGGGATGCGGATCGAGCCGGCGCCATCGCTGGCCTCGGCGATCGGCACCATGCGGGAAGCGATGGCCGCGGCAGCACCGCCGCTTGAGCCGCCCGGCGTGATGCCGTCCTTCCACGGGTTCTTGGTCACACCGTAGAGTTTTGGTTCCGTGGTGATCGACCAGCCGTTTTCCGGCGCATTCGATTTGCCGACCAGCACCAGCCCGGCCGCCTTCATGCGGCGAACCACTTCGGTGTCGAAGTCGGCGACGACGTCTTTCAGGTAGAAGCACGAATTGGTGTTTGGCGCGCCTGTCCAGGACGAAGCCAGCTCCTTGAGCAGGAACGGCACGCCGGCGAAGGGTGCTGATTTGTCGACCGTCTCGGCCTGGGTGCGCGCCATGTCGTAGAGGCGGTGAATGACCGCGTTGAGCGCCGGGTTGAGCCGCTCGACCAGCGTGATCGCTACCTCCACCAGTTCCGCCGGCGAAACCTGGCCGCTGCGCACCAGCCCGGCCAGGTCGAGTGCATCGGACTCGGCATAGGTTTTCAGCAGACTGTCGGTGACCATGTCTCTCTCCCTCAACCAATGGGCTTTGTGTTGATGCCCCACAGATAACCGCGTTCGGGCAGCGGCCCCCTCACCCAGCCTCCGCTTCGCTCGGCTGACCTCTCCAAGGGAGGAGAGGAGACTGTCGCGCGCTGGCGCCCCCCTCTTCTCCCCAGCGGGGAGAAGGTGGCCGCGAAGCGGCCGGATGAGGGGGCTGGCGCGACTTCAGGCCAGGTCGACGGTCCGCCCCAGCGCGATGCTCTGCTCGGCGGCGAGCACGATGCGCAGGCTGTTGACCGCCGCATCCATCTGCTCTGTGAGGTCGAGATCCTCGCGGATGGCGCGCAGGAAGAAGGCCTGCTCGCGGTCGCAGAGTTCCTGATGGCCGGGCTCGTCCTCCATGCTGACGATCTCGTCGGGCTTCGAGAAATTCTTGTCGCCGTCGACCTGCGCGTAATGGATCTTCAGCGCATCGGTCTTGGTGTGGCGGTCGATGTCGGCGGAGTTCGAGACTTCAGCGGTGTCGGCAGCGCTGCTCGCCTGTTGGCCCGCGACGATCGACACCGCGCCCTTGGGGCCGACCACGTCCTTCACGAAATAGGCCGTCTCGCTCATCATCGGGCCCCATCCGGCCTCGTACCAGCCGACCGAGCCGTCATCGAAGGTGACGTGCAGATGGCCGTAATTCTGCTTGTCGGCTTCCGCCCACAATTTGGCGCCGATGCCGTGCACGCGCACCGGCTTGGCGCCGGTCAGCTGGCACATGACGTCGACATAGTGCACTCCGCAGTCGACGATCGGGATCAGCGAATCGATCAGGTTCTTGTGCCAGTGCCAGGCGCTGCCGCTGCTCTGCTGGTTGAGGTTGAGCCGCATCACCAGCGGCTTGCCGAGCGTCTTGCCGACCTCGATGAACTTGATCCAGGAGGGATGGACGCGCAGGATATAGCCGAGCACGAGCTTGCGGTTCTTGGCCCGCGCCGCCGCGACAACCTTTTCGGCATCCTCATTGTTGGTGGCGAGCGGCTTTTCCATGAACACATGGCAGTTGGCGGCGATTGCCTTCAGCGCGTATTCGGCGTGGGTGTTCGGCCAGCTGTTGATCGAGACGGCGTCGGGCCTGGTCTCCTTCAGCGCCTGGTCGAAATCCTCATAGAGCGGATAGCCGGCCAGTTCGGCCGGGATCTTCGTGTTGCTCTTGATCGAGCGGCTCATGATGCCGACGATCTCGAAACCGTCGAGCCGGTGATAGGCGCTGGCATGCGACGCACCCATATTGCCGAGACCCACCACCAGCACTTTTACCTTGTCGGACACCGCTACCTCCCACGCTTTTCATTGAAATGGATTGCGGGCGGCAATCGTGTCGCCGCCCGATCTTGTTGTCGCCGGTTCCTACTTGATCGCCGAATCGAACAGATGCGCCTTGATCTTCTCGACATCGAGCGCGGCAAAGCCTTCCGACAGCTTGTATCCGTCGGCGTCGGCCTTGACCTTGGCCTTGTCGAAATCATTGGCCGGGCCGATCAGGTCGTTGGTGCAGACATCCTCGGCCTTCACCGGAGCGGTGATCTGGCCGATCTTGTGGATCTCGTCGAAGAAGCCCTGCCAGCTCGCCATATCGTGCGAGCCCCAGCCGCCGCGCTTGTCCATGTCGCCGCGGAAGACGTTGATCTGCTGCAGGATCGAGGTGGTGCCGAGTTCGGGTCCCAGATTCTTGGCCAGCGTCGGGAACTGCTCGAACACCGCTTCGACGGCCGCGCGCGGATTCTGGTAGCCGAATTCGAGGCCCATCGCCCAGCCGCGCAGATATTTCTCCAGGAACGCCTTGCGGTCGGGATCCTCGAGGTCGGCGGCGCGCACGACGAAGGTGTTGGCCGGCAGCTTCGAATTCTGCACGCCGAGCCAGTATTCGAAGTCGAGCCCCTTGGCGATCCACTCGGCGCGGAGCCCCTCCCATGACAGGGCAGCGTCGCCCTGGCCGCCGGCAAGGGCCGTGCCCCAGGTCGGCCAGCCGGCCTCGACATATTTCACCTTCTTGATGTCGACGCCTTGCGCGGCCAGCAGCGGGTCGGTGATCGACTGCCAGGCGGCGGAGCCGAGCAGGATGGTCTTGCCTTCCAGCTTCTTCAGATCGTTCGATCCCTCGCCCTTGCGGAAGGCGAAGCTGAACGTGTCGCGCGCGCCCATGTGGAACACCGACTTAAGCTTCATGCCGTTCTGGATGGCGAAGGAGAACACGCCGGGCGACGGGAAGCCCATATCGGCCTGGCCGACGTCGACGAACTTCACCGTCGCGGTGCCGTCCGATGGTCCCGGCTGCATGTCGGTGTCCAGCCCATCGAAATAGCCCGCCTTCTTGGCCGCCCAGTAGGGATAGTCGTCGAGCACTTCGAGCGTGCCGCGCGGCGAGATCCAGGTGAATTTTCCGTAGGGTTCGGCGCTGGCCTTGAGGCCAGTGGCGCCGAGCGCGGTTGCCGTCACCAGCCCGGCGCCGGTCACCTGCAGGAAATAGCGGCGGCTGATCCCCGCCGGGTTGATCGAGTTCTCTTTGGTCATGGCATTCCCCTTTTTGTTTGACGTCAGTCTCTTGCCGCCCGCCTCCTGGGCGCCGCCTTATCCTTTGTGTTCAAGCCTCCCAGCTCGCCCATTTCTTGCCGATCAGGAAGAACAGCACGTAGATCAGGATGCCGAGCGTCGACAGGATCAGCACCACCGCGAAGAACTGCGGCATCTGGATCATCGACGAATAGGTGGTCAGCCGGTTGCCGAGGCCGAAACCGCCGCCGACCATCTCGGCGCCGACCGCGGTCAACAGGCCGAAGATGGCGCCGATCATCAGCCCGACCAGGATCATCGGCAGCGCCATCGGCGCGCGGATCTTCCAGAAGATCTGCAAGGTGCTGGCGCCATAGGAGCGCGCCAGCGCGATCTTGGCACTGTCGACGCGACGGAAACCGGTGGCGGCATTGATCATCACCATCGGGCCGGCGGCCAGCGCCACCGCGATGATGCGCGGCGTGTAGCCGAAGCCGAAGCGCAGGATCAGAAGCGGCACCAGCGCCAGCATCGGCGTGGTGACGAGCAGCAGGATGTAAGGCGCGACGATCTTCTCGGCGAACGGGAACTGGGTGATGACGGCGGCCAGCACCAGGCCGATGATAGCGCCGATGGTGAAGCCGGACACCAGCTCGACCAGCGTGTAGCCGAGATGCGGCGCAATCAGCGGAAACTCGTCGAACAGCGCATAGGCGATCGAGCTCGGCGGCGGCATGATGTAGAGCGGCACGTGGAACAGGCGCAGCGCCAGCTCGATGCCGCCGATGATGATCACCGCCACCGCAAGAATGGCCGCCACCTCCTTGCCCGACTTGATGCCGGGGCCGCTGGCGAAGGCCGACAGATTGGTCAGGCTGACCTCGTGGCCGTCACCGGTCTTGGACTTCGAGAATTCCGGAATGGCGTCGCCTCCGCTCACGGCCTGATCCTCACGATCTCGGCGCTCGGGCGCTCCGGCGCTTTTGGCCGCGTGCGTTCGCCGACAATGTCCATCTTGATCCGGTTGGTGAGGTCGAAGACCTCTTTCGTCGCCATGATCTCCAGCGAGCGTGGCCGCGCAAACGGCACGCGATACTCCTTGGCGACGCGACCCGGCCGGGCGCTCAGCACCACCACCCGGTCGGAGAGGAAGATCGCCTCCTCGATGCTGTGGGTGATGAAGACGATGGTGGTCTTGGTGTCGAGCCAGATCTCCTCGACCAGCCGGTTCATCTCCTCGCGGGTAAAACTGTCGAGCGCGCCGAACGGCTCGTCCATCAGCAGCACCGATGGCTTCAGCGCCAGCGCCCGCACGATCGCCGCGCGCTGTTGCATGCCGCCCGACAGTTCGCGCGGAAACTTGCCGCCGAATCCGTCGAGCCCGACGCGGTTGAGCAGATGCGCGATCCATGCCCGGTCCGGCTTCTCGCCCTTGATCTCGAAGGGGAAGCGGATGTTGGCATCGAGATTGCGCCACGGCAGAAGGTTCGCTTCCTGGAAGACGATGCCGATATCGGGATGCGGGCCGGTGATGGTCTTCCCGTCAAGCCGGATCTCGCCGCTGGTCAGGCTGTGCAGGCCCGACATCGACCACAAAAGGGTCGTCTTGCCGCAACCGGACGGACCGACGATCGAGACGATTTCATTGGCACTGACATCGAGGCTGCAACGGTCCAGCGCCAGCAGGTCGCCGGAAGCCGTATGATAGATCTTGGTCGCTGCCTGCACGCCAAGCTTCGGGTTTCTTGCATCGCCCGTGTTCATCTGCCCCCCGGGAAGATTGCGCGATGATCCACTGGCTCACCCGACCGCGAAATCAGTCTGTAACTATCCTACTTTCCTGTCAAGCACGAGCGCTGGTACCCGTATCATAAAAATGGACATGCATATCTATCTAATTGTTTTCCCGATGTTTTCATGACCTTGAAATATATGTTGCTTTCCTACATACTTCCGAACTCGCACGGCCTGGAAGGAAGCGGAGAAGGTGAGGTTTCCCCAACGACACGCTACGGTTGCGATGTGGTCAGGCACGTGGAGCCATGACGTGCAAACATGCTAAGACGGCAGCCACGCAACCCAGGGAAAGACCAGGACCCCATGACCGAAGCTGGCAGCCAGGACGAGCCTGTTCCAGGCCACGATACTGAGGGGCGCGATCCTGTCCGGCGCATTCCCGACATCATCTCGCTGGTCAAGGATTCCTACAGCGAATTGCGCCCGGCCGAACGGCGTGTCGCCGATGTCGTGCTCGACGATGTCAAATATGCCGTCGACGCCTCCAATGCCGCCCTTGCCCAGCGCGCCGGGGTCAGCGAACCGACGGTGACCCGGTTCTGCCGCGCCATCGGCTGCGAGGGCGTGCGCGACTTTAAGCTGAAGCTGGCGCAGAGCCTCGTCGTCGGGGCGCTCTATCTGGCCAAGTCACCTTCCGTCAGCAACGACAATGGCATGCCGTTCTGGAATGCCGTGTTCGGCGAGGCGCGCCGGGCGCTGCAGGAGGCCGAGCGGCAGCTCGACCCGGCGCAATTGCAGAAGGCGGCCGAACTGATCGCCAAGGCGCGGCAGGTCACAGTCTTCGGCCTCGGCGGCAGCTCCTCGGCGCTGGCGCAGGAAACCCAGTACCGGCTGTTCCGCTACGGCATATCAGTCAGCGCCCAGTGCGATCCCTATCTGATGCGCATGACCGCCTCGACGCTCAAGCCCGGCGATCTGGTGATCGCCATTTCGGCGACCGGGCGCACCCGCGAGGTGATCGAGGCCGTCGAACTCGCCAAGCACTACCGCGCCAATGCGATCGCGGTGACCGCGCCCGACACCGAACTGGCGCGTGCCTGCGACGTCAGGCTGACGGTGGCGGTGCCCGAATATCCCGACACGCTGAAGCCGACGGCGTCGCGCTTCGCCTTCCTGGCGGCGATCGACCTTTTGGCGGTTGCCTCGGCCTACAAGCTCGACGGTTCGGCCCGCGAGACCGTGCGCCGCATCAAATACAACGCCCAGATCCACCGCACCGGCAAGGAGATGGAGCCGCTCGGAGACTAGCTCCCTTCACCTCGTTCACGGGGAGGTGAGGAATGGTCCGCGTAGCGGACGAAAAGCCAACTGCTTGGCTTTTCGAACGACGAACGCCGGCAGGCGGATGAGGGGCGGCGCTGAGTTCGACAATTGAGATTTTGCGCCATGTGTCGGCGCACGCACAAAGAGGGAAGAAATGCTCGAAATAGCACCGACGAAACAGGCCGCCGCATGGCTCGAATCCCTGGCGCAGGCGCTCGAAGCCGGCGATGGGTCGGCAGCGAGCAACCTGTTCGTCGACGACTGCTATTGGCGCGATCTCCTGACCTTCACCTGGAACATCACGACCATGGAAGGCCGCGAGGCGATCGCCGACATGCTGGCGGCGGCGCTGGCGACGACCAAGCCCAAGGCATGGCAGCTGACCGGCGAGGCGACCTCGGACGAGGGCACCATCGAAGCCTGGTTCAGCTTCGAAACAGCAGTGGCGTCAGGAGAGGGCATCATGCGGCTGCGCGACGGCCGCTGCCGGACATTGTTCACGGCGATGACCGACCTCAAAGGGTTCGAGGAGCGCAAGGGGGCGGAGCGGCCGCTGGGTGTGCGCCACAAGGCCGATCCCAGGCGCGAGACCTGGTCGGAGGCGCGGGCGCGCGAGACGCGCGAGCTTGGCGCTGACGAGCAGCCCTACTGCCTGGTCATCGGTGGCGGCCAGGGCGGCATCATGCTGGGCGCGCGGCTGCGCCAGCTCGGCGTGCCCACCATCGTCATCGAGAAGAATGCAAGGCCGGGCGACTCCTGGCGCAACCGCTACCGCACCCTCGTGCTGCACGACCCGGTCTGGTACGACCATCTGCCCTACATTCCCTTCCCCGAAAACTGGCCGGTGTTCACGCCCAAGGACAAGATGGGCGACTGGCTGGAAATGTACACGCGCGTCATGGAGCTCAACTATTGGGTCGCCACGAAATGCCTTAGCGCCAGCTATGACGAGGTGGAGAAAGTCTGGACCGTGGTGGTCGACCGCGTCGGCCGGCACATCACGCTGAAGCCGAAGCACATCGTCTTCGCCACCGGCGCTTATGGCCCGCCACGGCGGATCGATCTGCCGGGCGCCGATCAGTTCAAGGGCGAGCTTCTGCACTCCAGCCAGTATTCCAGCGGCGAGAAATTTCGTGGCAGGAAGGTCGCCGTCATCGGCGCGGCAAGCTCTGGGCACGATGTCTGCGTCGACCTCTGGGAGAGCGGCGCCGAGGTGACCATGATCCAGCGCTCACCGACGACGGTGGTCAAATCGGACACGCTGATGGAGGTCGGCTTCGAGATCTTTTCGGAGACGGCGCTGGCACGCGGCATAACCACCGAGAAGGCCGACATGATCGTCGCCTCGACGCCGTTCGCGCTGGTGCCCAAGGGCCAGCGGGCGCTCTACGAGGTGATCAAGGCGCGCGACGCGGCCTTCTATGATCGCTTACGCGCCGCCGGCTTCGCCATCGATTTCGGCGACGACGAAACCGGCCTTTTGATGAAGGCCTACCGCACCGGCTCCGGCTACTACATCGATGTCGGCGCTTCGGATCTCATCATCGACGGAGAGATCGGCGTCCGCAGCGGCGTCGCCATCAAGTCGCTGACACCGAACGGCATTCTGTTCGAGGACGGCAGCGAACTTGCCGCCGACGCCATTATCGCCTGCACCGGCTATCAGTCGATGAACGAGACGGTGGCGGCGATCGTCTCTCGCGACGTCGCCGACGAGGTCGGCCCCTGTTGGGGGCTTGGCTCGGGCGTCAAGGGCGACCCCGGACCATGGCAAGGCGAGCTGCGCAACATGTGGAAGCCGACCGCGCAGGAAGCGCTCTGGTTCCACGGCGGCAATCTGGCGCTGTCGAGGTTTTACTCCAAATATGTGGCGCTGCAGATCAAGGCACGCATGGAAGGTATCGCGACGCCGGTTTACGGAAAGCCGAGCAACTCCTGATCCGGTACGCCAGTAGCGTTGGGCCACTACACGAAATTGCTTGCGAACTTTTCAGATGTGGTGAGTAGTCTCCCTGTGTTGCCTGGCAATTCCTGGGGGGAAGCTGGTGGGACTGCTGAGAGGACTTCGTATAAAGCTGGGACTGAAAAAGGACCCGTTGCCGCCATTGCCAGGCGTTGAGATTGGCCGTCATACCTACGGTCTCAACAAGAGATCGTTCTATATGCCGCATGAAAACGTGCCGGTGCGAATAGGCTCGTTCTGTTCGGTTGGCCCGGAAGTTCTCTTCGTCTGCGCGGCCGAACACGGGGTCGGCACCGCAACCACCTATCCGATCCACCGTATGTACGGAAAGGCCCGAAGCGGTCCCGAGCCCTCCGGCAAGGGGCCGATCACCGTCGGCAACGACGTGTGGTTCGGTGCTCGTTGTACCATCCTGAGCGGTGTCACGATCGGCAACGGTGCGGTCATCGGTGCGGGAGCCATCGTCACCAGGAACATTCCCGGCTACGCCATCGCGGTCGGCAATCCCGCTCGTGTCCTCAGATACAGATTCTCGCCGGGAGTCATCGAGCGCCTGCAGACGCTGGAATGGTGGAATTGGAGCGACGATCTGATTCGTGAGCGCATCGAGCTTTTGATGACGATCGACGCCGAGCGCTTCGTCGGCATGCTGGATCCGGCCTGACTGCGCTGACATCCAACGACCGTCAGCAGAAAGGCGCAGCATCAATCGTGCCGATGTCCAAAATGCCTCGCCGCAACCTCGACATGCGTATGCCGCTCATGCGGCTCAAAACGCTCGGTCTCGCTGACATCGTTGACCGCCTCGTTCGGCCACCAGGTGCCGCCGATGGCGATGCCTTCGCAGATCAGCCGCTGGTCGGCGACCAGCGATGCGCCAACCGCGTCGACGAAGGTGAAGCGGCCCGGGCGCTGCCGTAGCACGGCGACGTCGCCGACAGTGCCGACCGCCAGCGTGCCCAGATCAGGTCTGGCGATCGCCTGCGCCGGCGCTTGTGTCGCGGCGCGTAGGACCTCGACCAGCGGCATGCCGAGCGCCAAAAGCTTCGACATGCAAACCAGGATGTCGAAGGCCGGCCCATCGACGCAGTAGAGATGCACATCGCTGCTGATCACGTCCGGCGCCAGCCCTTCCTGGAGCATCGCCCTGGCGACGGCGAAATCGAACGAGCCCATGCCGTGGCCGATGTCGAAGATGACACCACGCTCGCGCGCCAGCCGCATGTCCGGCCGCACCGCGCCGGACGCGAAGACCGGCGCGTTGGGGAATGGGCGGAAGCAGTGGGTGAGGATATCGCCCTTGCGCAGGCGCGGCAGCACTTCCGAGCGGCCGGGCGGCGGCTCGTCGATATGCGCCATCAGCGGCAGGCCAGCCTGGTCGGCAGCCTCCAGCGCGAGATCCACCGGGGCGATGCCGCTGGTCCCGCCGGCGTGCTTGCCGGAGCGAACTTTTACGCCGACCACGACATCGCGGTGTTCACGCACCGCTGCCACAACCTCGCGCGGCTCGCATAGCCTGAGGTCGCTGCATTCGCCGACCGACACCGTCTGCGAGAAGCCGAAGATGCCGGCAAAGGAAATGTTGACATAGGCCAGGATGCGAACCTTCGAGCGCTCCATGACGTGGCGGCGGAAGCCGAGGAAATTGCCGGCTCCCGCACTGCCCGCATCGATGAAGGTGGTGGTGCCGCTCTTGGCGGCCAGCCGATCGGCATCGACGCCGAGCGAGGTGCCGCCCCAATAGACGTGGCTATGCAGGTCGACGAGGCCTGGTGTGACGATGCAGCCGCCGGCATCGACGACCTGCGCGGCGCGGTCGGCCGGGACATCGGCGTCGACCGCCGCAATGCGGCCATTGGCAATGGCGACATCGCGCGGCGCATCGAGCCCGGACGCCGGGTCGATCAGCCGTCCGCCCTTCAGCAGGAGGTCGAATTGCATTGAGGTCACCTCCGGTTCGCCAGCTTCGCTTAGAGAGGCCGGTAGGCGACCGCTTCGACTTCGATCTTGATGTCGATCATCAGCCGCGATTCGACCGTGGTGCGGGCCGGCGGGTTCTTCGGAAAGTGCCTGGCATAGACAGCGTTGAAGGCGCCGAAATCGCGCGCGTCCTCCAGCCAGACCGTCGTCTTCACGACATCGTCCAGGGTGCAGCCGGCGAGCGCCAACGCGGCCTTGATGTTGGCGAGCACCTGTTCTGTCTGTTCCGTTATGCCGCCCTTGACCACGATGCCGTCGCTGCCGACGGGCACCTGGCCGGAGACATAAACGAGATCACCGGCCCGCACGGCTGGCGACAGCGGCACATGCGACGTTCCAAAACATTGCTTGGGCAAGGGAAGGCCTCCTCTGATGACAGGACGGATGCCGTGGCAGCGCCCGCTTGCGTCGACATTTACCCCGATCGGGGCGATCCTCATAGGGGCCTTGTTGGAAAGCAACATTCTTCGAAATCTATGTTGCTTTATTACAGAAGCGCTTGCATCGTGAGCGCTGTCGGGCTGCCTTTGCAGCCGCAACGCACAGACGCATTTGCCGGACCGGAGACAATAGCAATGACCTACGACAAGAACCCGTTTCCATCAGGCGATGCGGATCGCCACGCGCTCTGGGAAATGCTGGTGCGGCGCGACATCGACGCCTTCATCGGCCAGGACTGGTCCATGGTCGAGGATGATTTCGTCGCCGACAGCTTCTTCGGCATGCACGCGCATTTCCTCAGCAATGCCGACGCCTGGCGGCTGCAGTTTCCGAGGCTGGAAATCTATCGCGACGAGTGGCTGCGCCAGGCCAAGGAGACGGCGGCGACCAAATTCGCCGAGCCGCTGCGCGAGGCGCTGTTTCGCGTCACCAACATGCGCGACATCGATGTCGATGGCGACCGCGCCGTGCTGCACAAGAAATTCGACGGCTCGGTTGCCAAGGCGGATGGCAGCGTCGACAGGCTGAAATGGCAGACGCTGTATTTCTGCAGGAAGGTCGGCGGACATTGGAAGATCGCGGGCTTTGTCGGCTATATGCCGCATCCGCTCGGCAGCTAGGAACCGATCAGTAGAGCGTGACGAAGGCTGGAAACAGCAGGCCGGTCGCCCGGAAATGCTCGACCAGTTCGATGGCCGGGAAGATGGCGAGGAAATAAAGCCCGTCGAAAAACGTACGCTTGAGCGCCCGCGTCGAGAACTGCAGCTCGTCATGGTCGTGGTACAGCCAAGGATTTGGCCAGAAGCGGGGCGTGTCCTTGGTATAGGCAAGGTAGGCCGGGCCGAATTTGCCGAGCAGGAATTCGGCCTCCTTTCGCGCCGTGACGCGAAAGATGAAGAAGCTGGCGAGGCCCAGCGCCAGCGCCGCCACCATCGAGCCGTAGAGCAATCCGACGCCGACCGCGCCGACCGTCGAGAAGAAATAGAGCGGGTTCTGGGTTGTCGAGAACGGTCCCGTCGAGACCAGTTCCTCGTTCTTCTTGCCGCCGACATAGAGGATGCTCCAGAGTCGTCCGACGACGCAGGCGAGCACCAGGCAGAAGCCGAGGAGTTCGAGCCTTTCGTGCCCGTCCGAGCCCTCGCTCAGCGCCGGTTTGGTGAGAAACAGCAGCAGCACCGCCAGCAGCGCCGCGGCCCGCACGAAGATCAACCGCTTGCGCTGGTCGAAGGCCTGTGAAACCGGCTTGAGGGAAGCGTAGGTCATTCTTGTTTTCCTTGGGCTTCGACAACCGGCGTTGAGCAGGTTCGGGGCACTGGTCACCACATTGATGGCGGATGCAAGGCGCCCGCATTTCATCAGCGCATCGCGAGGCATTCGTAAAGGCCTTTTGCGCGATCCACGCCCATTCTTACGAATTTGTATGCCGCCGGACAGGCTGATGTGAAGTCGCATCCCTATCGTTCGGATGCCGGCCTGCCATTTAAGGGCCGGCTTCCATCGCGGCAGCCCGACCGCCGGCATCAAACAAGGAATGGTTTCATGAGAAGATTTGCGCTTGCCATCGCGGTCGGCACCCTCGCCATCTCCGGCGCGATTTCCACCGTCTTTGCCGCCACCGCGCCCTGCGAGGAGACGTTGAAAGCCCTTCGCGCGGCCGAGGCAACGGCCACGCTCAGCGCCGCCGACAAGGCGAAGGTCTCGGAGCTGGAGACCAAGGGCATCGAGCGCTGCAATGCGGACGACGACAAACGCGCCGACGACTTCTTCGCTCAGGCCATGAAGGTCATGGGCAAGTAATTCCGCGAACCAGCCTCAGGATATCAGCCATGCTCTCGCCCAACACGCAACCCCCAGCCGGACCAGGCCACCACAGGGTTCCGGATGTCACGATCGATTTCTGGCTGATCAAGCTGATGGCGGTGACCATGGGCGAGACGGCGGCCGACTATCTCGCCGTCAACCTGGGACTTGGGCTGACCGTTACATCGCTGATCATGTCGGGCGTGCTGATCGTAGCGCTTGTCTTGCAGTTCGCGCAGAAACGCTACGTGCCATGGGCCTACTGGCTGGCGGTGGTGCTGATCAGCGTCGTTGGTACACTGGTGACGGACAATCTCGTCGACAATTTCGGCGTGCGCCTGCAGACGACGACCATCGCTTTCTCGGTCGTGCTCGCCGCAACATTCGCCGTCTGGTACGCCAGCGAAAGGACTCTGTCGATCCACACCATCTTCACCACCCGACGCGAGACCTTCTACTGGCTGGCGATCCTCTTCACCTTCTCGCTCGGCACCGCCGCCGGCGACCTCGTCGCCGAGACCTTCGACATGGGCTACCTCACGTCAGGCCTGCTGTTCGGCGGGGTGATCGCGCTGATCGCGCTCGCCTATTATCTACTCCACCTGGACGCCATCCTGGCCTTCTGGCTTGCCTACATCCTGACCCGCCCGCTTGGCGCCTCCTTCGGTGACCTGCTGTCGCAGCCGGTCGAATATGGCGGCCTCGGCTTCGGCACGACCTTCACCAGCCTGATCTTCCTCGGCTGCATCATTGCCCTTGTTCTCTACATGACCCTGAAGAAAACCGCCGACGATGCCGACGAAATCCTGCTGGAGTCGGATTGAAACCTTGGCTTCGTCAGGGAAGCGGCCTGAATGCCTGCCATCCTAGGAACGGACCCATGCCGGTGCTACCCTGCCCCAGATCTCGGCAACGGACCGGACCTTTCATGCGACTTCTTCTCGTCGAGGACGACCACAGGACCGCCGACTACATCGTCAAGGGACTGACCGAGGCCGGCCATGTCTGCGACTTGCTTCGCAACGGACATGACGCACTTTTCGCGGCAACCAGCGGCAGCTATGACGTGATCGTCGCCGATCGTATGATCCCGGGCCTCGACGGCCTGTCGATGGTCAAGGCGATCCGCGCCGCCGGCGTACGGACGCCGGCCATCTTTCTCACCTCGGTCGGCGGCATCGACGACCGCGTCGAAGGGCTCGAGGCGGGCGGCGACGACTATCTGGTCAAGCCCTTCGCCTTTTCCGAGCTTCTCGCCCGCATCAACGCGCTCGGCCGACGGCCGGCCGCGCAGGAGCAGAAAACCGTTCTGCGGGTTGCCGACCTCGAAATGGACCTGATCATGCGGCGCGTTATCAGGCAGGGCCAGCCGATCGACCTGCAGCCCAGGGAGTTCAGCCTGCTGGAAGTGCTGATGCGCGGCGAGGGCCGCGTCATCACCCGCACCATGCTTCTGGAGCGCGTCTGGGATTTTCATTTCGATCCCAGGACTAGCGTCGTCGAAACCCATATCAGCCGGCTGCGGGCCAAGATCGACAAGCCATTCGAAACCCAGCTCATCCACACGGTCCGCAACACCGGCTACAGCCTGCACGCGGCGCCATGACCGGAACATGGTCCCGCCTGCTGCGCAGCACGCCGTTCCGACTTGCCTTGACCTTCGCCTTCCTGTTCGTGCTGGCCTTCGTCTTGTCGGGCGCCATCGTCTACCAGATGATGAGTGCCGATCTTGCCGAGCGGCTCGACGACACCATCAAGGAAACCTACGCGGTCGTTGCCGCGACCTATGCCGACAACGATCTCAAGGAGCTGGTGGAGACTGTCGGCAGCCACTCCATGCGCAGCCTCAAGAAGGAACAGCTGTTTTCGCTGACCGACGCGGCCGGAAACCATCTGGCCGGCAATTTCACCGCGGCAGAGCTTCCCGACGGCTTTTCGATGTTCGACGCCGTATTGCCCGGCGTGCCGCCGGGGGCCGAATACCGCGCCTATTCCGGCTCGATCGGCGGCAACACCCTGACCGTCGCCTTCAGCCTTTCCGAGACGGAGGAGCTGGAAGAGGTGGTGCTGATGAGCTTCGGCTGGGGGACGCTGATCATCACCGGGCTGGCGGTCGCCGGCGGCGCCCTGCTGGCCTCGCGCGTCCAGCGCCGTCTCGACGGCATCGCCGCCACCATGGTGGATGTCTCGCATGGACGGCTGGATACCCGCATTCCGCTGACCGGCAAGGGCGACGATATCGACATCGTCTCCAACCAGGTCAATGCCGCGCTCGACCGCCTGTCGGCGCTGGTCGAGGGCATGAAACAGGTCAGCGCCAACATCGCGCACGATCTGAAGACGCCGCTCAACCGATTGCAGATGATCCTCGACACCGCGTCGGAAAAGAACCTGTCGGGTCAGAAGGTCGCCGGCGAACTGGCGGAGGCGCATGCCGAGAGCCTGCAGATCAACGAGACCTTCGATGCGCTGCTGCGCATCGCGCAGATCGAGGCCGGCGCCCGCCGGGCGCGATTCACCGATGTCGATCTGGGCGAGGTTCTGCAAACCATCGCCGAGATCTATGCCGACGTTGCCGAGGACGACGGAAAATCGCTGTCGTCAGTGCAGCTGTGCGAGACGGCGGAGCGTATCCACGGCGACAGGGAGCTGCTGACGCAGATGTTCGCCAATCTGGTCGAGAACGCACTACGCCATTGTCCATCAGGCACATCCATCAAACTGTCGGTGACGCGCCAGGGCGAGCGCGTTGTGGCCAGCGTCGCCGACAACGGTCCCGGCATTCCGGCGGAAGAGCGTGAGAAAGTGTTCCAGCGGCTTTACCGGCTGGACCACAGCCGGTCGACGCCGGGCAGCGGCCTCGGCCTCAGCCTTGTCAGGGCCATCGCCGATCTGCATGGCGCCTCGATTATGCTCGAGGATTGCCGACCTGGACTTGCGGTATCGGTCAGTTTTCCCACAGCGATGGATTAGCCGGCGAAACGCCTGGTGCAGTCCAAGTCCTCAGAAGCCCCGCCTAGCGGTCTATACGCGTCGACAGGATGATCGATGACAAAGTCCGTTCGACCCCGTCCATGGCGCCGATCTGGTCGAGCAGCATATCGAGATCGCGGATCGACGGCGCGTCGATAATGACGATCATGTCGAAATTGCCGCTGACCGAATGCAGCGTCCTAACCGGCGCCAGGGCGCGCAGGCCGCGCACCACCTTGTCGGCGAGCTTGGGCGTCACGGTGAGCAGCACATGCGCTCGCACCAGCCCCTGCTCATAGTCCGGCGCCAGCCGCACACCATAGCCGGTGATGATGCCGCGCAGTTCCAGCCGCTCGATGCGGCTCTGCACCGTCGTGCGGGAAACGCCAAGCCGCCGCGCGAGCTCGGCGGTCGAGGCGCGCGCATTTTCGCGCAGCAGGGAAAGCAGGGCCTGTTCGGCTTCACTGAGCATTTTGACGATTCCTCTCGGCAGAATGTCCAATCAGAGTTTCGTTTCGAACAATTCCACGCTTCCTTTCGACGGGCAAGCTGCGAATCTGTGCCTCATAATCAGTGAGGGATCGGTCATGAAGAAAATTGTTGTTGTCGGCGCCGGCAAGATCGGCTCGACCATTGCCGAGATGCTTGCCGCCACCGGGGATTACCAGGTCACGCTCGTCGACCGCTCGGCGGCACAGCTCATTGCTGCCGAACTGCCGGCCACGGTTGCGGCGCTGGAGCTCGACATCGAAGCCGCCGGCACCCTGGAAGCCGCGCTCGCCGGCAAGTTCGCGGTGCTCAGCGCCGCCCCCTTCCACCTGACCACCCGCATCGCCGAGGCGGCGGCCAGTGCCGGCGTGCATTATCTCGACCTGACCGAGGACGTCGTCTCGACACGCCGGGTCAAGGAGCTGGCGCGTTCGGGCAAGAGTGCCTTCATTCCGCAATGCGGCCTGGCGCCGGGCTTTATCTCGATCGTCGCCAACGATCTCGCCAGCCGCTTCGATTCGCTGGAGAGCGTGCGCATGCGCGTAGGCGCCCTGCCGCAATATCCGTCCAATGCGCTGAACTACAACCTGACCTGGAGCACCGACGGCGTCATCAACGAATATTGCGAACCGTGCGAGGCGATCGTCGAGGGCGAGCTGGTCGAAGTGCCGCCGCTAGAGGAGCGCGAGGAATTCTCGCTCGACGGCGTCACCTACGAGGCCTTCAACACCTCTGGTGGCCTCGGCACGCTGGCTGAGACACTGAAGGGCAAGGTGCGCACGCTGAACTACCGCACCATCCGCTATCCCGGCCACGCCGCGATCATGAAGGCGCTGCTCAACGATCTCGGCCTGCGCCATCGCCGCGACGTGCTGAAGGACATTTTCGAGAGCGCCCTGCCGGCGACGCTGCAGGACGTGGTCATCGTCTTCGTCACCGTCTCCGGTCGCAAGAACGGCCGCCTGCTGCAGGAGACCTACGCCAACAAGGTCTACTCCCAGCGCGTCGGCAATCAGGTGCGCAGCGCCATCCAGATCACCACGGCCTCCGGCATCTGCGCCGTGCTCGACATGCTGGCCGACGGCAGCCTGCCGGCGACGGGTTTCATCAAGCAGGAAGAGATCGCGCTCGACACCTTCCTCGCCAACCGCTTCGGCCGCGCCTACGCCCAGCACGAGATGGTGAGCCGGCTGGCGAGCTGAGCGCATAATCTCCCCCTCAAGGGGGGAGATTAGCGGTCGACTTACTTCCGCAACACCATCGGCCGCCCCAGTAGAAACCGGATGAAATTGCCGGCGTTGCGCGAGGCCTTGGCGGAGGCCTGCGGCATCTGCTTTTGCGCAGGCTCTTTTCGGGCAGCCGCGCGCGTTTCTGTTTCGGCACCGGGCCGGCCCACCGTGAAAGCCGGCTCCGCGACCGTCTTGCCGCGCAAGACATTGGCTGCATTGTTGTCGTGGATGACGATGCACCATTGGGCCTCCTTCGAGGCCGCCCCAACGGTGTTGAAACGCATCGCCATCTTCGTGTGCTTGTCGCAATAGACCCCGTTCATGGACGGTGATCTCTTCTCGACCAGCGTGCCGAAGGCCGACGTCGGATATTCGTGCTGCGTATAGCGGTTGGTTGCCGCATCGAAATTCTGGCCGTGCGGAAAGGCTATATAGAGCGGTTGCTGGTTCACTTCGCCCTTGGCGATTTCCCGGCGCGCGTAGAAGTCGACACGCTCCATGAAGCTCGGCGCCAGCGCGTCATCGCTGTCGAGCCGCGTCAGCGAAACGAATTCGGCATCGGTGTCGCTTTGGACAAACGCATTGAAGGCAACATTGTAGTCCGCGCCGGCATCGACGAGGACCGGCCTGACGTCGATCCCGATCGCACAATCGCAGACGGTCCGGATGTAGTTCTCGTGTGTCTCGGAATCGAACCCGACCAGGACCGTAAAGTCCTTCAGCGACTGGCCCTCGAGCGAGGGCGCGCAATAGGTGTCGAACAACGCCAGCCGCTCGACCAGCCACACCGGGTCGAGATTGGCTCTGCCCTTTCCATTCCATTGGCTCGGCATGAAGCCGGTGGCGGTGTTGTAGCGAATCGCCACGTATTTCTTCAGGTCGGTGTTCATTGGCTGAGACTAGAGCATGATGCCGAACGGTGGAATCCGGTTCCCGGAAATGCTCGCGCGGGCCGAGCAACCCACCCTAGATATGCAGCGCGTGCCCGAGCGCCTTCAGCGCTGCTTCCTGGAACCCCTCGCCTTGCGTCGGATGCGCATGGATGGTGCCGGCGATGTCCTCCAGCCTTGCGCCCATTTCGAGCGCCAGCCCGAAAGCCGCCGCCAGTTCCGACACGCCCTGCCCGACCGCCTGGATGCCGAGCACCAGATGGTTGTCCGCCCGCGCCACGACGCGAACAAAGCCGTCCTCGCCCAGCTTGGTCATCGCCCGCCCATTGGCGGCGAATGGGAACATGCCGATCTTGATCTCGCCGCCGAGCGCCTTGGCCTCTTCCGGTGACAGGCCAGCGGTGACGAGTTCCGGATCGGTGAAGCAGACGGCGGGAATGGAGCGCTTGTCCCAGCTGCGCTTATGGCCGGCGATGATCTCGGCGACCATTTCACCCTGCGCCATCGCCCGGTGCGCCAGCATCGGCTCGCCGGTGACGTCGCCGATGGCAAAGATGCCGCGCATCGAGGTGCGGCACTGGTCGTCGATGCGGATGAATTTTCCCGCCCTGTCGAGGTCGATCTGCTCGAGCCCCCAGCCTTCGGTCACCGGCTTGCGGCCGACCGTCACCAGGATCCTGTCCGCGGCGACCTTGGCGTTCTTGCCGTCTGAGGTCTCGACCAGCAGCGCATCGCCTTTGGTCGACAGCCCCTTGGCCTTGGCACCCAGCATCACCTCGACGCCCAGTGCGTTGAGCCGCTTGACCACCGGCCGCGTCAACTCGGCATCATACTGCGCCAGCACGCGCGGCAAGGCCTCGACCACGGTCACCTCAGCGCCCATTTTCGCGAAAGCCATGCCGAGTTCCAGCCCGATATAGCCACCACCGACGACGGCGAGTTTTTGCGGCACTTCGTTCAGCGCCAGCGCCTCCGTGGAGGAAATAACCGGACCGCCAAAGGGCAGGAACGAAAGGTCCACCGGCGCCGAACCGGTGGCGATGACGATCGTCTCGGCCCGGATCACTTGGCTTCCCGTCTCGGTCTCGACCGCGACGGTCTTGCCGTCGCGAAACATCGCCCAACCATGCACGGTCTTGACGCCGGCCTTCTTGAGCAGACCGGCAACGCCACTGTTGAGCCGGCTGACAATGCCGTCCTTCCAGGCGACGGTCCGGGCGAGGTCGAGCGTGGGTGCGGTGACCGAAATGCCGAGCGGGCTATTGCCGCCTTCCATGTGCGAGACCTTCTCGAACTCCTCGGCCGCATGGATCAGCGCCTTGGACGGGATGCAGCCGACATTGAGGCAGGTGCCGCCCGGTTTGCCGGCTTCGACGATCACCGTGTCGACGCCGAGCTGTCCGGCGCGGATGGCGCAGACGTAACCACCGGGACCGGCGCCCATGACGAGCAGCTTGCAGGAGATTTCTTTCATCTTGGCATCCTAACTCTTTGTCGCGCCGGCTTGAAAAGAGCGGTCTGTCGCGATCCTTCACGCCCCCCTCTGTCCTGCCGGACATCTCCCCCACGAGGGGGGAGATTGGCTAGTTCGGCG
Organism: Mesorhizobium loti; assembly: GCF_003148495.1. Classification (GTDB taxonomy): domain Bacteria; phylum Pseudomonadota; class Alphaproteobacteria; order Rhizobiales; family Rhizobiaceae; genus Mesorhizobium; species Mesorhizobium loti. The sequence goes on along the minus strand of NZ_QGGH01000003.1, from coordinate 87,878 downwards.
CTCCGCCTGCACTTCCATCGTTGAAGGTTGGCGAAAGCCGGCGTGACATCCGATCTCCCCCCTTGTGGGGGAGATGCCTGGCAAGGCAGAGGGGGGCGCTGTCCCGCCGGCATCTCGATCGTTTCCCTCAATCCACGAAAATCAGCGCCGGCGTTTCCAGCAGCGTCTTGATGCGCTGGATGAACACCGCCGCGTCCCAGCCGTCGATGACGCGATGGTCGAAGCTGGAGGACAGGTTCATCATCTTGCGCGGGATGAACTGGGTGCCGTCCCACACCGGCCGCACCATCATCTTGTTGACGCCGATGATCGCCACTTCCGGATGGTTGATGACCGGCGTCGTCGCCACGCCGCCCATGGCGCCGAGCGAAGTAATGGTGATGGTCGAGCCGGACAGCTCGTCACGTGTCGCCGTGCCGGACTTGGCCGCCTCGGCCAGCCTGATAACCTCGGCGCCGCAATCCCAGATGTCGCGCGCCTCGGCATGCTTGACCACCGGCACCACCAGCCCCGACGGCGTCTGCGCGGCAATGCCGATATGGATGCCGCCATGCTGGTGGATGATTCCGGCCTCGTCGTCGAACAGCGAATTGAGATTGGGCTGGTCCGATATCGCCTTGACCATCGCCCGCATCAGGAACGGCAGCAGCGTCAGCTTCGGCCGCTCCACGCCCGGACGCTTCTCCTTGTTGAGCGCGGCGCGCAATTCCTCGAGCGCGGTGACGTCGATCTCCTCGACATAGGTGATGTGCGGGATGCGCGATTTGGACAGCGACATCTTCTCGGCGATCTTGCGCCGCAAGCCCACCACCTTGATGTCCTGTACCGCATCGTTACGGGCGAGGCCGGATGCCTTGGCGACCTGCGGACCGCGCGCCAGGAAAGCCTCGATGTCCTCGTGGCCGATGCGGCCGGCCGGACCGGATCCCGCAACCTGCCTGAGATCGATGCCCGCCTCTTTTGCCCGCAGACGAACCGCCGGCGAGGCCAGCGGTCTTTCGCCTTCAGGACGCGGCGCGCCGGAGACGGACGGCTGCGCCGTGCTTTTCGAAACGGCCGATGGGGCCGCCGGTTTCGCCTTTGGCTCGTCGCTCTTTGGCGATGTCTTCACAACCGGCGGCGCGGCAGCCTCGGGTTTCGGGGTCGGGAGTTTTGCCGGAGGCTCGGCGGCCACCGCTTCCGCTTCGCCGCTTTGCGGCTTCGCATTGCCCTCGCCCGCCACCTTCAGCCGCACGATGGGCGAACCGATCGCCACCGTGTCGCCGATCTCGGCGCCCAGCCACAGGATTTCGCCATCGACCGGCGACGGGATTTCGACCGTTGCCTTGTCGGTCATGACAGCGGCAAGCACGGTGTCCTCGCGCACGATGTCGCCGATCTTGACGTGCCATTCGACGAGCTCGGCCTCGGCGACACCTTCGCCGACATCGGGCAGCTTGATGATGTGTTCACCCATGTCAGGCTCCCATGGTTTCAAGCAAAGCGCGGCCGACGCGCGCGGGACCGGGGAAATAGTCCCATTCCTGCGCATGCGGATAGGGCGTGTCCCAGCCGGCGACCCGCGCCACTGGCGCCTCCAGATGGTAGAAACAATTTTCCTGCACCAAGGCCGACAGCTCGGCGCCGAAGCCCGACGTCAGCGTCGCCTCGTGCACGATGACGCAGCGCCCGGTCTTCTTGACCGAGGCGACGATCGTATCGAGGTCGAGCGGCAGAAGCGTCCTGAGATCGATGATCTCGGCATCGATGCCAGTTTCCTCGACCGCGGCCTGCGCGACATAGACCATGGTGCCGTAGGCCAGCACGGTGATCGCTGAGCCCGCCCGGCGGATCGCCGCCTTGCCGAGCGGCACGGTGTAGTGGCCGTCGGCGACTTCGCCGAGCTCATGCTTCGACCATGGCGTTACCGGCCGGTCGTGATGGCCGTCGAAGGGACCGTTGTAGAGCCGCTTCGGCTCAAGGAAGATCACCGGATCCGGATCTTCGATGGCCGCGATCAGCAGCCCCTTGGCGTCATGCGGATTGGACGGCACCACCGTCTTCAACCCCGACACATGGGTGAACAGCGCTTCCGGGCTCTGGCTGTGCGTCTGGCCGCCGAAGATGCCACCGCCGGTCGGCATCCGCACCACGATCGGGCAGGTGAAATCGCCGTTGGAGCGATAGCGCAGCCGCGCCGCTTCCTGGGTCAGCTGGTCGTAGGCCGGATACATGTAGTCGGCAAACTGAATTTCCACGCACGGCTTCAAGCCATAGGCGGCCATGCCGATGGCCGAGCCGACAATGCCGGATTCGTTGATCGGCGCATCGAAGCAGCGGCTCTTGCCGTATTTGGCCTGCAGGCCCTGCGTGCAGCGGAAGACGCCGCCGAAGAAGCCGACATCCTCGCCGAACACGACAACTTTGCTGTCGCGCCCCATCGACACATCCATGGCGTCGCGGATGGCCTCGATCATGGTCCGTCTCGGCATGGCTCAGACTCCCGCCTGCTGGCGCTGGCGCCGCAGATGCGGCGGCATTTCGGCGTAGAGGCCCTCGAACATGTCGCGCGTCGACGGCTTGCCTCCGGCATGCAGCGTGCCGTGGCTTTCGGCTTCCTTTTGTGCCGCGATCACTGTGTCGAGGATTTCCGCCTCGGCCTGCGCGTGCCGCTCGTCCGACCAGACACCGAGCCCTATCAGATGGTTCTTCAGCCGCACGATCGGGTCGCCGAGCGGCCAGGCGTCGGATTCGGTCTTTGGCCGGTAGGCGGACGGATCATCCGAGCTCGAATGCGCGCCGGCACGGTAGGTGACATATTCGACCAGCGTCGGCCCGAGATTGCTGCGCGCCCGCTCCGCCGCCCATTTGGCGACCGCATGGACGGCGAGATAGTCATTGCCGTCGACGCGCAATGACGGGATGCCGAAGCCGAGGCCTCTTGCCGCGAACGTGCCCGAACCGCCGCGCGCAATGCCCTGGAAAGTCGAGATCGCCCACTGGTTGTTGACGACATTGAGCACCACCGGCGCCTTGTAGGTGGAGGCGAACACCAGCGCCGAATGAAAGTCGGATTCGGCGGTCGAGCCATCGCCGATCCAGGCGGCGGCGATCTTCGAATCATTGCTGATCGCCGAAGCCATCGCCCAGCCGACCGCCTGGATATACTGCGTCGCCAGATTGCCGGAGATCGAGAAGAAGCCGTGCTCCTTCGACGAATACATGATCGGCAATTGCCGGCCCTTCAGCGGATCGGCCTCGTTGGAATAGATCTGGTTCATCATTGTGACCATCGGGTAGCCGTCGGCGATGAGCAGCCCGGCCTGGCGATAGGTCGGAAAGTTCATGTCGCCGGGTTCAAGCGCCTTGCGGAAGGCGCAAGCCACCGCCTCTTCGCCCAGATGCTGCATGTAGAACGAGGTCTTGCCCTGCCGCTGCGCCATCTGCATGCGCGCATCGAAGGTCCTGAGCGTCATCATATGGCGCAGGCCGGCCAAAAGCTCGTCGCTGGACAGCAGTCCGGCCCAAGGGCCGACGGCTTCGCCATTGCGGTTCAGCACCCGGATGATCGAGAAGGCATGATCGCGGATGGTGCGCGGATCGACATCAATCTCGGGGCGCGGCACCGAGCCGGCCTTCGGGATCGGCACATTGGAAAAGTCAGGCGTTCCGCCCGGCCGTACTTCCGGCTCCGGAACGTGAAAACGCAACATCCCAGCATCGGCCATGACCTTTGTCCTCCAATGTTGCCTGGCCTAATTTGCCCGGAAAGATATTTGCATATCTGCGCGGCCAGACCAGTGCGAATTCGTCGGGCAAGCCTGCGGACCTCGGTCCGGTCGCGCCGGCCGATCCAGCCTCCCCAGCACCAAGATGAAGATATGTCCGCGAAATTTCTCGTCGATGTTGGGCGGTCGCGCGCAATTAGGGAGAAGGTTGGGCCGGGTTTGCCGGAAGATAAGGTAAGTTGGCGAAAGCGGCGGTATCTCCCCCCTCGAGGGGGAGATGTCGCCGAAGGCGACAGAGGGGGGTCGCCGCGCATGAAGCGCCGGCCTCCATCTGCCGCAAGGAGGTCGCATCCAATCGAACCGACCCCCTCTGGCCTGCCGGCCATCTCCCCCTCGAGGGGGGAGATCACGCACTCCACCATTTCACCCCGCCCCCGCATCATGCTAACCAACCCGCCATGGCACAGAAGAAAGCTTACGAGGTCGATGGGTGGTTGGCGCGGCCGGACCAGCGCATCTCCATTGTCCTGCTTTACGGCCCCGATCGCGGCCTCGTCTCCGAGCGGGCGAAGGCCTTTGCCGAAAAGACCGGCCTGCCGCTCGACGACCCGTTCTCGGTGGTCCGGCTCGAGGGGTCGGAGGTCGATCGCGACGAGGGCCGGCTGCTTGACGAAGCCCGCACCGTGCCGATGTTCTCCGACCGGCGCCTGCTTTGGGTGCGCAATGCCAGCGGCCAGAAGGCGCTGGCCGACGACGTCAAGGCGCTGACGGCGGAGCCCGCGCGAGACGCGATCATCCTGATCGAGGCCGGCGATCTCAAGAAGGGCGTCGGGCTGCGCGCCATCGTCGAGGCGGCGGACACTGCCATGGCGCTACCGTGCTATGCCGATGAAGCCCGCGACATCGACGCGGTCATCGACGATGAACTGCGCAAGGCCGGCATGTCGATGACCATGGAGGCGAGGCAGGCGCTGCGCCGCAATCTCGGCGGCGACCGGCTGGCCTCGCGCGGTGAGATAGAAAAACTCATTCTCTACGCCCATGGCCAGAACGAGATCGGGCTGGAGGAGGTCAAGGCGATGTCGGGCGACGTGTCCGGCGCCTCCTTCGATGACGCCGTCGATGCGCTTCTCGAAGGCAAGATCGGCGACTTCGACACCGCCTTTAGCCGCCATTGCCAGTCGGGCGGCCAGCCCTTCCTGGTGCTGTCCTCGGCGATGCGGCAGTTGCAGCAGATCCAAGTCATGCGCGGCCAGATGGACTCAGGCAATCGAAGCGCCGCCTCGGTCGTCGCCGCCGCTCGGCCGCCGGTGTTTTTCTCTCGTCGTAAGCTGGTCGAGAAGGCCCTGGAGCGCTGGAGCACCGACGCGCTCAGCCGCGCGCTGACCCGGCTGCAGACGGCGGTGCTGCAGACGCGGAGGCGACCGGATCTTTCCGTGGCGCTGGCACGGCAGGCACTGCTGGGGATAGCGGTCGAGAGCAGCAGGCTGGCGCAGCGGTAGGAGAGCGATCCTCCTCCTTTCGGCGCCGAGCCGCTGGCTCCATTCGTCAATTCATTGTAATGGCGCCCACCGGCTGAAAGGTTGGCAGCGCCTGTGGAAAGACCAGTACCGCCGCGCCATAAAGAAGCAGAGCGATACCCGACACCTTTGCGATCCCACCTCCTGACGGGAGGGTCTTTTCCGCAAAGATTAGCAAGGTGACCACGGCCATTGCGGCGACGTTCATGATCCCGAGAGGAAAGAGGGCGAGAAACAAAAGCCAGCAGCAGCCCAGGCAAAAAAGTCCATGCTCCAGGCCCATGCGAACCGCACCCCAGTAACCATCGCGCCATGAGGTCAGGATGAAGCCAATCGGCGTGCGGCATTTGGCCAGACATAGATCTTTCAGTGGGGAGAGTTGATAGGCGCCCCCGATCATCAGCAGCGCGCCGCCGATACGCGCGGCCGTCGCCGTGGACAATCCCACACGCCCGGCAAGCATCTCCGCACCCGCCGCCCCGGCAAAGGCGATAACGCCCATCACGCCCCAAACCAGCATGTACCCGGCCACGAACACCCAGCTCGAGACAAAGGTCTCGCCCCGGCCCTGTTTGCCGGCCTGGACCTGGTGAAACGTCAGGATCATGGGCGCGGCCGTCGGAAACATCATGGCAATCATCATGATCATCCAGACGGCAAGAAACAGCGGCGCCTTCATGCCCATGGTGAGTGCGTACATTTCCATGCGCATGTCCGCGTCCATGCCCATCTGCTCCCAGATAAGCAGGCTCCACGCCGCCGCAGCGATAGCGATCAGCAGCGCGAGAATTATGTATCGCTGCAACGTCGGCGCCATGGACGAGTCGTTTCGTACTATGCGGCCAACGGCTACTGCTGGCCAGACCAATTGATCGGGGCGTAATGTCCGTTTCGGCGGGAATTGTCCCAGCTCATGCCATGGTCGCTGAATGTACTGCCTTCCGCCCCCATCGCCAGGGCGAGCCAGTCGGGATTGATAGGATGGCCGGTGGCCGCCCACATCTGCCCGTCCTCGCGCATTGTCGGCAGCGGCTCGACCGCCATCTGCATGACGCCCGCGATCTCCGCCGACCGCTTCTTGCCGTCTATCCGGTAGCTTATCGGCACCTTCTTGGCGCCAAGGTTCGTGCCAATCATGGGCGCCAGCACCGCCATCGGGCCGCCCGCGGCGCCAGTGAAGATGGCACCTAGCGCCTCTGTTTGCCTGTCATCGGCCCGTTCGTCGATATAGGCGGCGGCCGTCCAATTGCCGTTTGCCATCGGACCCGGCGTGTGAGCAACCATCGCGACACTGAGCCCATCCAATCGAACGTCGCCGTAGTTGCCCGTATCGATATGAAAGACCAAACCGACGTCGCAAACACCTCTCGTCGGCTTCGATGTCAGCTGCGCGTTGGTGGACAGCAGGCAAGGACATACGACATCGCAGCTACAATTTTCGAAGTAACTTCCGGACAATTGCCAACGGACTGCCATTTGCACCTCCCACTTGCGTCAGGCGCGTCGGCATATCGCTTTGGCAAGGCGGTGCCATTTCACGACTATTGTAGGAACGGCAAATAGCCCTTGCCTCGACTGACCGGCACGCTAGGGCACATAATTTAAGCCATATGTAATATAGGTTACGCCGTTGCCTGGCACTGTCAAGCCGCGAGCGCCAGGGCTGGCGACAGGCGCTGCTCGGGATCGCGGTTGAGAGCGCGAGGCTGGGGCAGCGCGCCCAATCTCCCCTCTCGAGGGGATTCGCGGCTTCGCCGATTTCGCCAATCACCATTGCCACAAAGGAAAAAAGGCCGCCCAACGGCCAGCCCTTTCCATATGCGCCAAATCAATCTCCGACTTGAAGATAATTCGCCGGCTAACTACCGCTCCTGCTTCAGCCGTCTGCACAGCTCATCAAGCTGCTCCAGCGACCGATAGGACACGCGAAGCGTGCCGCCCTTGCCCTTGTGATCCACCGATACGATCATGCCGATCGTGTCGGTCAGCAGCTTTTCCAGCGCCAGCGTGTCGGCGTCCTTTTGCTCCGGGCTTGGCGCAGGCTTGGCTTCCTTCGCACTGCTGCTGCCGGCCGGCATCTGCGCCAGCGCTTCGGCTTGCCGCACCGAAAGCCCCTCTTCGACGATGCGCTTGGCAAGGCCGGCCGGATCCTCGGCCGTCACCAGCGTGCGGGCGTGGCCCGCAGACAGTGCGCCGTCGACCAGCATATCGCGGATCACATCCGGCAGCTTCAGGAGCCTGAGCGTGTTGGCGACATGGCTGCGGCTCTTGCCGATCACCTGGCCGAGATCGGCCTGGGTGTAGCCGTGATCGTCGATCAGTTGCTGATAACCAAGCGCTTCCTCGACCGCATTGAGGTCGGTGCGCTGGACGTTCTCGATGATCGCCAGTTCGAGCGCGGTGCGGTCGTTGACCTCGCGGATGATGACCGGGATATCGGTCAGCCCGGCGCGCTGCGCCGCACGCCAGCGACGTTCGCCGGCGATGATCTCGTAGCGTCCGGCCTGTGTCGGCGAAGGCCGCGCCACCACCGGCTGGACGACGCCATGTTCGCGGATCGACTGCGCGAGATCCGTCAGCTCGGCGTCGCCGAAATGCCGGCGCGGATTTTTCGGATTTGGCGTCAGGAACTCGATCGGCACCTTGCCGTCGGCGCTCATACCCGGCTTTTCGGGTGCTACTGGGCGATCAATCTCGCCGATCAGCGCTGCCAGTCCACGGCCCAGTCTCTTTCTCGAAAGGTCTTCGCTCATTTTTATTCCAAAGTCCCGGATCGTTTCGGTATCGAATCGGCTTTTAACTGTGTGGACGGTCTATTAAGCAGCGCGTAACTTGCGCTCACGGCGGATCACTTCCGACGCCAGTTGCAGATAGGCCTGGCTACCCGAGCATTTCAGGTCGTAGAGGATCGCCGGCTTGCCGTAAGACGGCGCCTCGGACACCCGAACATTGCGCGGAATGATGGTCTCGTAGACCTTGTCGCCCATATGCGCCCGCACATCCTGCACCACCTGGTTGGCGAGATTGTTGCGGCCGTCATACATGGTCAGCACGATGCCCTGGATGGTGAGATCCGGATTGATCGAACGGCGCACCTGCTCGACCGTTTCCAGCAATTGGCTGAGACCTTCGAGCGCGAAGAATTCGCATTGCAGCGGCACAAGAACAGAATCGGCTGCCGCCATGGAATTCAAAGTCAAAAGGTTGAGCGACGGCGGGCAATCGATCAGCACATAGCCGAACGGCGCCCCACGGGCGGTTGCGGCGCGAAGCGCATTGCGCAGCTTGAGCACACGGTCGGGTGCGGAGGCGATCTCCATTTCGATGCCGAGCAGATCGAGCGTCGACGGCACGATCGACAGGCCAGGCACAGCCGTCGGGATGGCCGCGGCTTCCAGCTCCAGCTCGCCGGTCAGCACGTCATAGGACGAGACCGTCCGATCCTTGCGGTCAATGCCAAGGCCGGTGCTGGCATTGCCTTGCGGATCGAGATCGACGATCAGCACCTTTTCGCCGATCGCGGCCAGCGCGGTCGCCAGATTGATGGCGGTAGTGGTCTTGCCGACGCCGCCCTTTTGGTTGGCTACGGTGATGATTCGGGGGCCATTCTTCATCATGGGTCTATGCCAGAAGTTCATTTTGGGTCGCCAAATGGTCTGAAAGGTCGCAGATCAGACAGGTCGCAGGTTCGACAATTCAAGGATGACCCCATGAGGGTCGGTCACACTTGGATGTTCTACCAGATCGAAGGACCATCGGTGAACGCTTTCTTGCACTTCGGCGCGGTAATCCCGGCCTTTGTGGAACAGGCCGCGCGCGCCCGACGTCAGCCAGGGCGCCGACAGGTCCAGCAAGCTCGAAAGCGAGGCCAGCGCTCGCGCCGTGACGATTTGCGGTGTCGAAACAAGCGCATGGCTGTCGTCGATGCGGCGCGCCACGACCCGCGCCGGCAGGCTGAACTGTCCGACCACGGTCTGCAGGAAGGATGCTTTTTTGCGATTGCTTTCAACCAGATCGATGCTGGCGCCGTCGCGCTCGGCAAGCAGAAAAGCCATGACGAGGCCGGGGAATCCGCCGCCCGAGCCGAGATCCACCCAGCGTGTGGCGGTCGGCTCTATGCGCCCGAGCTGCGCGCTGTCGAGGATGTGGCGCTGCCAGACATCGCCCGACGTCGACTGCGCCACAAGATTGATGCTGCGGTTCCATTTCTGGAACATCTGCTCGAACGCCATCAGCCGATCGAATGTTTCACGTGAAACCGGGCCCGCCGCGTCCTGCAGGCTCTTCCAGGACATAGAACTCACGCAACATCCTTTTGTGGGCGCTGGGCGCTCTCTGCATGGCGGACATGCGCGACAATGATCGCCAGCGCCGCCGGTGTCATGCCTTCCATGCGCTGGGCATCGGCGATCGAGCGCGGCCGCCGTACCTGCATCTTCTGCTTCAACTCGTTCGACAGTCCCGGCACGCCGGCGAAATCGACCGCCTCAGGGATCAAGCGGCTCTCTTCATGCCGGATTTGCGCCACATCCGTCCTTTGGCGATCGAGATAGACCGAATATTTCGCTTCCGTTTCGAGACGTTCCGCCGTCTTGCCGTCGATTTCCGCGAACCGCGAATCGATACGAGCCAGCCAGGCCACATCGACGTCGGGATAGGACAGCAATTCATAGCCGGACCGGCGCACGCCATCCCGGTTGATCTCCAGCCCATGACGCGCCGCTTCATTGGGGGTCAGGGTGAGCGACTTCGCCAGTTCTCGCGCCTCATCGAGATGCTGCATGACATGCTCGTAGCGCCGCATCCGCCGCGTCGAGGCGATGCCCAGTTTCGCCGCCAATGGCGTCAGCCGCTCATCGGCATTGTCGGCGCGCAGCGAGAGTCGGAACTCAGCCCGCGAGGTGAACATCCGGTAGGGTTCGCTGATGCCGCGGCTGGTCAAATCGTCGACCATCACCCCGATATAGGCCTCGGTGCGGCTGAGCACGATCTGCTCGCTGCCTGCCGCCCGCCGCGCCGCATTGAGGCCGGCGAGCAGGCCCTGCCCGGCCGCTTCTTCATAGCCGGTCGTGCCATTGATCTGCCCGGCGAGGAAGAGGCCACTAATGCGCTTCGTCTCCAGGGTCTGATGCAGCTCGCGCGGATCGACATGATCATATTCAATGGCATAGCCGGGCTGCAGCATGGTTGCGCGTTCGAGCCCGGGAATGGTTTTCAGGATGTCAAGCTGCACATCCTCAGGCAGCGAGGTCGAAATCCCATTGGGATAGACGGTGTCGTCGTCCAACCCTTCCGGCTCCAGAAAGATCTGGTGTCCATCCCGATCGCCGAACTTGACGATCTTGTCCTCGATCGACGGGCAATAGCGCGGCCCGACCCCTTCGATCGAACCGGAATACATGGCCGAGCGGCGGAGATTGGCGCGGATCAAATCATGAGTTGCCGTAGTGGTCCGCGTGATGCCGCACTCGATCTGCGGCGTCTCGATGCGGTCGGTCATCAGTGAGAACGGCACCGGATATTCATCGGCGGCCTGTTTTTCCAGCGACGCCCAATCGATGGTCCGGCCATCGAGCCGAGGTGGCGTGCCGGTCTTCAGCCGTCCGAGCTTGAAGCCCGCCCGGTCCATCGTTGCCGACAGGCCAAGGCTGGCCTGCTCGTTCATGCGGCCGGCGACAATCTTTTTCTCGCCGATGTGAATAAGCCCGCGCAGGAAGGTCCCAGTCGTCAGAACGACCGCGCCACAGGCAAGCCGCCTGCCGTCAGCCAGGAAAACAGCCGCGATCCGGCCGGCGACGATCTCGAAGTCCAGAACCTCGCCTTCGACGACGTCGAGATCGTTCTGCTGCCGAATCGCTTCTTGCATGGCAAGGCGATAGAGCTTCCTGTCGGCCTGCGTGCGGGGGCCGCGCACCGCCGGACCCTTGCGGCGGTTGAGCAGACGGAACTGAATGCCGGCAGCGTCGGCTGCCCGGCCCATCAGGCCGTCCATGGCATCGATCTCGCGCACCAGATGACCCTTGCCGAGCCCGCCGATCGCCGGATTGCACGACATGACACCGATCGTATCAAAGCGTAGCGTCACCAGTGCAGTCCTGGCACCGGCGCGCGCAGCAGCACTGGCCGCCTCGCAACCCGCGTGGCCGCCGCCCACCACAACCACATCATAGTGATTGGTCATCACAAACTTCCTAGACTCAATGAATGAGGGACACATGTCCCTGCCAAGCAGCGCTGTCAAGAAAACTCCGTAAGTCGTTTCACGTGAAACAGCCTTGCACTTGCCATCGCGCGTGTTTCACGTGAGTCATTGGGACCACAGATGTTTCACGTGAGTCACGCCGGCGGCGCAGCGCGGTGGCTTGGACGAGCCTCCCCGCCTTCGTCATCCACGGGCAAGCGGTTCCGCACGGACAATCCCTCAAAGCCTCTGAAGCATCAGAGGCAGATCCATCGGGCAAAAGACTGTTTCACGTGAGTCATTTACCGATGCAGAACTGCGAAAAGATCACGTCCAGCATGTCCTCGACGTCAATGGCGCCAACGATTCGGCCCAGGCGATCGGCAGCGAGCCGCAACTCCTCGGCGCGCAATTCCTGTCCGACAGTCCTGTCGTCAATGGCACGAAGCAGATGGCTGTTTGCCGCGCCAAGCAATTCGACGTGGCGCAGGCGTGAGGGCAGAACATCGCCGACGCTACCGGCCGCCTCCGCCGCACGCCGGCCGATTTCCGCCAGCAGTTCTTCCACGCCGGCCCCATTCTTCACCGAGATGACAAGATCATAATCGCCAGCCGCTTCGTTTGCAGCACGGCTCTCCAGCAGATCGAGCTTGGTGCCGACGCGCAAGGCCGGCGCCTCCGTCGGCAGCGACCCGATGTCCCTGGGGTCCGCAACGTCCTGCAGCAGCAGCAAGAGATCGGCACCATGCGCCTTGGCCTTCGCCTTCTCGATGCCAATCGCCTCGACCTTGCCCGGCGCATCGCGCAGCCCGGCCGTATCCGTAAGCCTGACCCGCAGCCCCTGAAGATCAAGTGTCACTTCAAGCAGATCCCGCGTCGTGCCGGGCTCATCCGTTACTATAGCGGCATCCCGCCGCGCCAGGGCGTTGAACAGACTCGACTTACCAGCGTTGGGCGCACCAAGGATGACGACCTCGAATCCATCGCGAATGATCTCGGCGGCGCGAAACCCGGCGATGTGTTGGTGGATCTCATCGATCATTATCCGGACGTCGGACCAAACCGTATCCGAAACGGAACCGGGGACATCGTCCTCATCGGCAAAATCGATCTCCGCCTCGATCATGGCGCGGGCATGGACCAGCCTGCGGCGCCAGCCGAGGTAGAGTTCGCTCTGAACGCCTTCGGCATTTTGGACAGCAAAACGCCGCTGCGCCTCGGTTTCGGCGTTGACGAGATCCGCCAGCGCCTCGGTCTCGACCAGATCGACTTTGCCGTTAAGAAAGGCGCGGCGGGTGAATTCGCCTGGTTCCGCGTGCCTGACGCCGTCAAAACCAGTGATCGTCTCCAGCATCCTGGCCACCACCGCACGTCCGCCGTGAACGTGGAACTCCGCGACATCTTCACCCGTAAAACTGGCCGGCCCGGGAAAGAAGACGACCAGGCCGTTATCCAATACGGTTCCATCGGGCGCCCGCAGCCTGCGCAAAACCGCCGCGCGGCCCTTAACCATACCGTTGGCAATCGTTTCGACTACGAATCGAGTCTGCGGGCCCGAAATGCGGATGACGGCGACGCCGGCCGGAAGCCGGCCGCTCGACAATGCAACGATCGAATCGCCTGAAATCATTTGCCCGCTCTACCAAACCACCCTAGCTTCGCGCCCATACGGTAACCCCAACCGAGTTTACCCATCGTGACGCTACCCGCGCAAAACCTGCTTGCCCAGGAGGCCAGCCCCTATCTGCAGCAGCACAGCGGCAATCCCGTCCACTGGCGGGCCTGGTCGCCGGCTTCGCTTGGGGAGGCAAAGGCGCTGGACAGGCCGATCCTGCTTTCGGTCGGCTATGCCGCCTGCCATTGGTGCCATGTCATGGCGCACGAAAGCTTCGAGAACGCTGACGTCGCCGCCGTCATGAACCGTCTGTTCGTCAATATCAAGGTCGACCGCGAGGAGCGCCCTGACATCGACCAGATCTACATGGCGGCGCTATCCGCCATGGGCGAGCAAGGCGGCTGGCCACTGACCATGTTCCTGACCCCGGACGGCAAGCCGTTCTGGGGCGGCACCTATTTCCCGCGCGAGCCGCGCTATGGTCGTCCTGGTTTCATCCAGGTGATGGAGGCGGTGGACAAGGCCTGGCGCGAGAAGCGGGCGAGCCTCAACCAGAGCGCCGACGGCCTGACGACACATGTCGAGGCACGGCTCGCCGGCTCGCATGCGAAAACAGGGCTCGATCGCGACACGCTGGCGGAACTGGCCAAGGGCATCGACGGCATGATCGACCGCGATCTAGGGGGCTTAAGCGGCGCGCCGAAATTCCCCAATGCGCCGTTCATGCTGACACTCTGGCTGTCCTGGCTGCGCGACGGCAACGCCAGCCATCGCGACGACGTCCTCATCAGCCTCGAACAGATGGTGAGCGGCGGCATCTACGATCATATTGGCGGCGGGCTCAGCCGCTACTCGACCGATGCCGAATGGCTGGTGCCGCATTTCGAAAAGATGCTCTACGACAATGCGCAGCTCATCCGCTTCTGCAACTGGGCCTATGCGGCAGGCGGCAATGAACTGTTCCGGGTGCGAATCGAAGAGACGGTCGACTGGCTGCTGCGCGAAATGCGCGTCGACGGCGGCGCCTTCGCCGCCAGCCTCGACGCCGACAGCGACGGTGAGGAAGGGCTGTTCTACACCTGGAGCCGGGACGAGATCGAAGCTGTTCTCGGCGACGAGTCCTCCTTGTTTTTCAAACACTTCGCGCTCTCCAGCCCACATGGCTGGGAAGGAAAACCGGTTGTCCATCAAACAAGATCCCAGCAATCCCAAAGCGTTATCGATCGCGATCAACTCGTCCCGCTGAAAGCGAAACTTCTGGCGGCCAGAGAGCATCGTGTGAGGCCCGGGCGCGACGGCAAGGCCCTCACTGACTGGAACGGCCAGATGATCGCAGCCCTTGCCGAGGCCGGCCGGTCGCTATCGCGGCCTGACTGGATCGACGCCGCGGCAAAAGCTTTCACCCATATCAGCTCTGCCAGCCGCGATGGCCGCTTGCCGCATTCGATGCTTGGCGCCAGGACATTGTTCCCTGCTCTGTCCAGCGACTACGCCGCCATGGCCAATGCAGCGGTATCGCTGTTCGAAGCGACTGGCGATTGGAGCTATGTCGACCAAGCCGGCAAGTTCATCGGGCAGCTCGACCATTGGCACGCCGACGCCGAGAAGACAGGCTATTACCTGAGCGCCTCGGACAGCGCCGATGTGCCGATCCGCATCAGGGGCGATGTCGACGAAGCCATCCCGTCCGCCACCGGCCAGATTATCGAGGCGCTGGTCCGGCTGGCGTCCGTCACCGGCGATCTCGAGCTGCAGGAAAGAGCCTGGCAAATCGCCGAGCACGCCGCCGGTCGCGCGGCGCACCAGGCCTATGGCCAGGCCGGCATCGTCAACGCCTGCGCGCTGGCAATCGAGCCGCTCAAGCTGGTCATCGTCGATGCGCTGGATGATCCAAAGCTCGTTCCGGTTGCGAATCGATACCGGGACCCGCGTCGCGTCGACATAGTCACATCAATCGGTACGGGTGCGAATCGACCCTTGCTGCCTGGTGGAGTCTTGCCGCCGACCGACAAACCTGGCGCCTGGCTCTGCACCGGCCAGGTCTGCCTGCCGGTCGTCACGGATCCGAAGGAGCTGGAGCAGCTCCTGCGTCGTCAATAATCAGGAGGCGTCGCTCTCCGCCGGCGCAGGAAACGCTGCCGTCTCGATCGTAGCCGCAATCTGTCGTGGCTTGAACAGCAAATCCTTGGCGGCGATGACCGCGCCGATCGTGATCAGCACGCAAGCGAGCGCCACCGACCAATGGAACACGCCAAACCCTGCCAACAGCAGCACGATCACCGAAAACAACGGTGCGGCGTAGGACAGGGCGCCGAGGATCATGATGTCCCCGTGCTTGCAGCCAAAATCCCAGGCGTAGAAGCCGGCTCCCAGAGGGATCGTGCCCAGAATGACGATAGCCATCCACTGCGTCGGCGTCTGCGGCCAGACCGTGGTCTCGAGGGTCAGGTGCAGCGCGAAAGCGACCGCCGCCGTGATGAAACAATAACCCGCCACGACATCGGTCGGCACCTGGCCGAAGCGGCGCGACAGGACCGAATAACCGGCCCAGATGAAGGCGCAGAACAGAGCGATGACATGGCCCTTCATCACCCCATTGGCCAGCCCGACATTGCCGCCCTTGGTGATCACGACGATGGCGCCGGCAAGCCCGAGAACAACGCCCACGACGTGATGAACCCTCAGCCTTTCACCGGGCAGGAAGGCGGCGAAGACGACGATCAGCAGCGGCCAGAGATAGGCGATCAGGCTGACCTCGACCGGCGGCGCCGACTGAATCGCGAAGAAGTAGGCGCAGTGGTAGATGCACAGTCCCGCCGTGCCGATCGCCCAGACCGGCCATGGCTGCCGCAGCGACCGGATCGCGCCCGGACGGACAATCCAGCTGCTTGCGCCGACCAGCCCTCCGAGCAGGAAGGTCATGGCCGCCAGCTGAAAAGGCGGGATCGGGCCGGCGGCAGTCGAAAGCACTGCCAGGAACGACCAGGTCAGGATGGCCGAAAAGCCGATCAGGGTCGGGATGGTCTTCTTCACGTCGCTGCTTCCAATTCGAAGACGTCAGCTTTGCATGAAGGCGAAATTATCTGCTGCCGCATACGGCCGCTCGATATCGGGAAAGCGACTTGCCGCAGGGTAATGAAAAACCCCATCCCGGTTTCCCGGAATGGGGTTTCAATGTAGAGGCCGGAAAGTTTCGGCCTGACCTTTACGTGTTCATCGAATCGAAGAAATCCGCATTGGTCTTGGTCTGCTTCAGCTTGTCGATCAGGAACTCGATCGCGTCGGTGGTTCCCATCGGCGCCAGGATGCGGCGCAGCACGAAAATCTTCTGCAGATCCTGGCGAGCGACCAGCAGGTCTTCCTTGCGGGTGCCGGACTTGAGGATATCCATGGCCGGATAGATGCGCTTGTCGGCAACCTTGCGGTCGAGCACGATTTCCGAATTGCCGGTGCCCTTGAACTCTTCGAAGATGACTTCGTCCATGCGGCTGCCGGTATCGATCAGCGCGGTGGCGATGATGGTCAGCGAACCACCTTCCTCGATGTTACGGGCAGCACCGAAGAAGCGCTTCGGGCGCTGCAGGGCGTTGGCGTCGACACCGCCGGTCAGCACCTTGCCTGATGACGGCACCACGGTGTTGTAGGCGCGGCCGAGACGGGTGATCGAATCGAGCAGGATGACGACGTCGCGGCCATGTTCGACCAGCCGCTTGGCCTTCTCGATGACCATTTCGGCGACCTGTACGTGGCGCACCGCCGGCTCGTCGAAGGTCGAGGAGACGACCTCGCCCTTCACCGAGCGCTGCATGTCGGTCACTTCTTCCGGCCGCTCGTCGATCAGAAGCACGATCAGATAGCATTCGGGATGGTTGGTGGTGATCGAGTGGGCGATGTTCTGCAAAAGCACCGTCTTGCCGGTGCGCGGCTGCGCCACGATCAAAGCGCGTTGGCCCTTGCCGAGCGGCGCCACCAGGTCGATGACGCGGGCCGAGATGTCCTTGGAGGTCGGAACCTCCATTTCCATCTTAAGCCGCGAGGTCGGATACAGCGGCGTCAGATTGTCGAAGTGGATCTTGTGGCGGATCTTTTCGGGATCGTCGAAATTGATCGTGTTGACCTTGAGCAGCGCGAAATAGCGCTCGCCCTCTTTCGGGCTGCGGATCGGCCCTTCGACCGTATCGCCGGTCTTCAGCGAAAAGCGCCGGATCTGCGACGGCGAAATGTAGATGTCGTCGGGACCTGGCAGATAGTTGGCGTTGGCTGAGCGCAGGAAACCAAAACCATCCTGCAGCACCTCGACCACGCCGTCGCCGATGATCTCGACGTCCTGTGCGGCCAGTTTCTTCAGGATCGCGAACATCAGCTCCTGCTTGCGCATGACACTGGCGTTTTCGACCTCGAGCGATTCGGCATAAGCGATCAGCTCTGGTGGTTTCTTGTTTTTGAACTCGGCGAGTTTCATTTCTTGCATAGACGGACCTTGAATAGATGGAGTCTGGGTAAGCTTTGGGAAAATATCGGCGGGATGCGACAAATGCCGGGCGCGGCCGAAAGCAATGAGGGGCGGCGCATGACGGGAAGGAAGACCCGTCTTTTATCGTCGGTCGGGTGAAAGAGCAAGCTGCGTTTTATGGGCCAAACAGGCCTAGAACGGCTTGACGACAACCAGGATCACGATTGCGATCATCAGCAATGTGGGGATCTCGTTGACGATTCGCCAGTGCTTGGCGGGTTTTTCATTGCGGTCCTCGGCGAATTTGCGTACCGCGCCGGCCAGATAGCCATGAACGGCGGACAGCAAAAGCACCGCACCGATCTTGGCGTGCAGCCAGCCGCCCTGGAAACCAAAGCCCTTCCATGCCAGCCACAGGCCGAACACCCAGGTGACGATCATCGCCGGATTGATGATGCCGCGCAGCAAGCGCCGCTCCATCACCTTGAAGGTCTCCGACTGCACCGAACCCTTCTCTACATCGGCATGGTAGACCAGCAGCCGCGGCAGATAGAGCATGCCTGCCATCCATGAGATCACGGCGAGGATGTGGATCGCCTTGGCCCAGGGATAAAAACTGTCGGGAGCGGCGAAATACAAAAGTGCGGTAAGCACAACCAGAACGCCTATGCCAATGACCATGCGCATCATCGCCTGCCCGGTGCTATTCGTGTTGTTCATCTGAGCCATCAGCGTGTCGCGCTCCTCACCTGTTTCACCATCGCCTCGACATGGGCGATCGGCGTCTCCGGCGTGATGCCGTGACCGAGATTGAAAATCAGTGGTCCGTCTCCCAGCGCCTTCAGGATCGCTTCGACGCCGTCGGACAGTGCCTTGCCGCCAGCCACGAGGCGCAAGGGATCGAGGTTGCCCTGAACCGCACCCGAGTGCTGCAATTCCTTCGCCGCCTCCAGGGGCACCGTCCAGTCGATCCCCAGACCCGTCACGCCGGTCTTCCGGCGATAGGTCTGGTAGCGCGCGCCGGCGCCCTTGGGAAAGCCGATGATCGGAACATCGGGATAGACGGCTCTAACCTGACGCACGATCTCCGCCACCGGCTGCACGCAAAACAGGTCGAAGGAGGCGTCATCGAGCACGCCGGACCAGGAATCGAAAATCTGCACCACATCGGCACCCGCCTCGATCTGGCGGATGAGATAGGCGGCCGAATGATCGGCAAGCACTTTCAGCAAATGCTGGAACGCCACCGGCTCGCGATAGGCAAACAGCCGTGCCGGCGCCTGGTCGGGCGTGCCATGGCCGGCGATCATGTAGGTCGCCACCGTCCAAGGCGCGCCGCAGAAGCCGATCAGCGTTGTCTCGTCGGGCAGTTTGACCCGCAAGCGGCGAACCGTCTCGTAGACCGGTTCGAGATTCACGTGAAACACCTTGCTTTCCAGAGCCAATATCTCCGGTGCCGTAATCGGCGCCAGCAATGGCCCTCTTCCCTCTTCGAAGCGAACGTCGCGGCCAAGCGCATGCGGAACGACAAGGATGTCGGAAAACAGGATCGAGGCATCGAAGCCGAAGCGCTCGATCGGCTGCAAGGTCACTTCGACGGCAAGGTCGGGATCATAGCAGAGATCGAGGAACGACCCGGCCCGTCTGCGCGTTTCACGATACTCCGGCAGATAGCGCCCGGCCTGACGCATCATCCAGAGCGGAGGCGGAAACACCGCTTCGCCCTTGAGGACGTCCAGCATGATCCGGCTTTTGGGCATCGAACGCTCGCCTCTCCCAGCCCTCTATAATCTTAAAGATTCTTATATCTAAGATTCTTCTGATTCTAAGAGTCT
Source organism: Mesorhizobium loti (assembly GCF_003148495.1). GTDB lineage: Bacteria > Pseudomonadota > Alphaproteobacteria > Rhizobiales > Rhizobiaceae > Mesorhizobium > Mesorhizobium loti. Next base: position 68,567 of record NZ_QGGH01000003.1, on the reverse strand, counting down.
GTTGGTTGTGGTGGTTGTCACCTGTCCCGCTTTGCCCCGAAAAACACCAGCAAGCATATTGTCGCGCGCTTCTTTCTCCCGGATGTAGGGCTCTGGGGATAGTTTGGAATCCGCTACTGGAGTCAAAGCCTTAGGATGCTCCGGGAAAAACCGGCCCTGTGGACAGAAGCAGGGCAAGAAAACCGGTCCCCAAACTTGTCCCCAGCCGCCCGACGAAGCTGACAGCGCATCGAATTGTGGACAAACTGCCATCTGATACAGTCGCCTCCGACCGACCCGTCTTTTCATCCCGCTTTATCCACAGAAGCCCACAGCCCCAGGTGACCCCCTGTGAACAAACCCCAGAGCTTCTTCCACCTGCACCTGATTTCCGACGCGACCGGCGAAACGCTGCTCGCCGCCGGCCGGGCGGCTTCGGCGCAGTACAAGGATGCGCGTGCCATCGAGCACATCTATCCGCTCATCCGCACCGAAAAGCAGGTGGCGAAAGTGTTCGAGGACATCGAGGAGGAGCCCGGCATCATCCTCTATACGGTCGTCGACCAGAAGCTGGCACGCGGCATCGACGAGCGGTGTGCGACCATGGGCCTGCCCTGTGTGTCGGTGCTGGAGCCGGTGCTGACCGTGTTCCAATCCTATCTCGGCACGCCGGCCGGCCGGCGCGTAGGCGCCCAGCACGTGCTCGATGCTGAATATTTCCGTCGCATCGATGCGCTCAATTTCACCATGGACCATGATGACGGCCAGCTGCCGCTCAATATGGACGATGCCGATGTCGTGCTGATCGGTATCTCGCGGACGTCGAAGACGCCAACCAGCATCTATCTCGCCAACCGTGGCATCAAGACCGCCAACATCCCGATCGTGCTCGGCGTGCCGGTGCCGGAAAGCCTGGTCAACGCCAAGACGCCGCTGATCGTCGGGTTGATCGCCACCGCCGAGCGCATCTCGCACGTCCGGCAAAACCGCATCCTCGGCAACAGCAGCTCTTATGAGGCATCAGACTATATCGACCGCGCCGCCATTACCGAAGAGCTCGCCTACGCCCGCCAGATCTGCACGCGCCATGGCTGGCCGATGATCGACGTCAGCCGTCGCTCGATCGAGGAAACGGCAGCGGCGATCGTTGCCCTGCGGGGAAAGAACCGATAATTGGAGCCGCCGCGCGTCGCCAACACCCCACCGCTACGTCGCTTGAAAGTTACAGTGCCCGACGGGCGCAACGGTTTTCTACTTGGATGAACATCCCGACGGCAACTGGACGGGTAATCAGGCGCACGAACCATGACCGAGAAAATCATCCTCGCTTCGGGCAGTCCGTTCCGCAAGGCAATGCTCGTCAGTGCCGGCGTCGACGTCGAGGCGGTTCCGGCCGATGTCGACGAGCGTGCACTCGAGGCGCCTCTGCAGGACAGCGGTGTCTCGCCCGAGGATGTTGCCCTGGTGCTGGCCGAAGCGAAGGCCACCGAAGTCAGCGAGCGCAAGCCGGGCGCCCTGGTGCTGGGCTGCGACCAGACGCTGTCGCTCGGCGACGAGGTGTTCCACAAACCGGCCGATAGGGAAGGCGCGCGCCGTCATCTCCTGGCACTCTCCGGCAAGACCCATCAGCTCAACAGCGCCGCAGTGCTGGTTCGCGACGGCAAGGTTTTGTGGCGTCATGTCGGCATCGCCAGCATGACCATGCGCAAGCTCGACCCCGCCTTCATCGGCCGCCACCTCGCCCGCGTCGGCGCCAAGGCGCTGTCGAGCGTCGGTGCCTACCAGATCGAGGGCGAAGGCATCCAGCTGTTCGACAAGATCGAGGGCGATCATTTCACCATTGTCGGCCTGCCGCTGTTACCGTTGCTGGCCGAACTGCGCACGCTGGGAGCCATCGATGGCTGACGCGACCAAGAAGGCCTTCGTCACCGGCCATCCGGTCAAGCATTCGCGCTCGCCGAAGATCCATGGCCACTGGCTGGCCAGACATGGCATCGACGGCAGCTACCAGGCCATCGATGTCGCGCCGGAAAACTTTGCCGATTTCGTTAAGACGCTGCAGGCAAACGGCTACCGCGGCGGCAACGTCACCATCCCGCACAAGGAGGCGGCTTTCGCACTGGCCGAACGCCGCGACCAGGCGGCGCAAGAAATCGGCGCCGTCAACACGCTGTGGTTCGAAGACGGAGTCCTGTGGGGCGGCAACACCGACGCGCACGGCTTTGCCGCCAATCTCGATGATCATGCGCCGGGCTGGGCGAGCGAGGGCCCGGCGGTCGTGCTTGGCGCCGGCGGCGCGTCGCGCGCGGTCATCCATGCGCTGAAGGAGCGCGGCGTTGCCGACATCCGCATCGTCAACCGCACGCTGGCCCGGGCTATAGAATTGAGCGATCGTTTCGGCGCCGGCGTTTCGGCGCATGGCATGGCGGTGACCAGCGAATTGCTTGGCGATGCCGGCCTGCTGATCAACACCACCGCCCTCGGCATGCACGGCAATGAGGGCCTGTCGGCCGATCCCGCTTTGCTGCCGGACCACGCCATCGTCACCGACATCGTCTATGTGCCGCTGGAAACGCCGCTGCTTGCGGCGGCGCGCGCGAGAAAGCTGAAGACGGTCGACGGCCTCGGCATGCTGCTGCATCAGGCCGTGCCCGGCTTCGAACGCTGGTTCGGTGTCAGGCCGCAGGTCACGGCCGAACTGCGCGCGCTCATCGTTGCCGATCTGGTGCCGAAGCCATGATCGTGCTCGGCCTCACCGGCTCCATCGGCATGGGCAAGTCGACCACGGCCAAGATGTTCGCCGAGGCCGGCGTGCCGGTTCACGATTCCGACGAGGTGGTGCATCGCCTCTATGCCGGCAAGGCAGCACCTTTGGTCGAGGCGGCCTTTCCTGGCACCACATTTGCCGGAGTGGTTGACCGCACCAAACTTGGCGCGCGTGTGCTCGGTGACGCCGCCGCGCTGAAGCGGCTCGAGGCGATCATCCATCCGCTGGTGCGCGCCGACGCCGATGCCTTCCTGGTCAGGCATCGTAAATCAGGCACGCCGATCGCCGTCCTCGACATCCCCCTGCTGTTCGAAACCGGCGGTCGTGGCCGCGTCGACAAGGTCGTCGTCGTCACCGCGCCACCTGAAATCCAGCGAGAACGCGTGCTGGCGCGGCCGGGCATGACGGAGGAAAAACTGGCGTCGATCCTGGCCAAACAGGTGCCGGACGTGGAAAAGCGCCGCCAGGCCGATTTTGTCGTAGACACCGGCCAGGGGCTGGACGCCGCGCGGGTGGCGGTCAAAGCCATCATCGCCGAACTCTCCGGGGATAAGTCCGGCAAGGCAGGCTCCTGACACTACAGCGCCGCGCGTCCGTTTGGACGCGCAAAGGACGCTGTAGCACTTTGATTTTGCGCATGTCCTTTCCGAAAATCGGTACCGATTTTCGGGGACATGCGGCAGGTCGTCAGCATTGGCCATTGCCATTTTGTTCCGGTCTCATGATTCTGCTCCTTTGGAGCACCTGATTCGATGCGTGAGATCATCTTCGACACGGAAACCACCGGCCTCGATTCGCGCGACGACCGCGTGATCGAGCTGGGCGGCGTCGAGCTGGTCAACCGCTTCCCGACCGGAAAGACCTTCCACCACTATATCAACCCTCAAGGGCGCGCGATCCACGCCGAGGCGCAGGCCGTGCACGGCATCAGCGAGGCGGACCTCGCGGGCAAGCCGACCTTTGCCGAAATCGTCGAGGAGTGGCTGGCCTTCACCGACGGCGCCAAGCTGGTCGCCCACAACGCGACGTTCGACATCGGCTTCCTCAACGTCGAGTTCGGCCGGCTGGGTCACCCCGTCATCGACAATGGCCTTGTTGTCGACACGCTGGCACTGGCACGCCGCAAGCATCCGATGGGTCCCAATTCGCTCGACGCGCTCTGCCGGCGCTACGGCATCGACAACACAAGGCGCACCAAGCACGGCGCCCTGCTCGATTCCGAATTGCTGGCCGAGGTCTATATCGAGCTGATCGGCGGCAAGCAGGCGGCCCTCGTCCTCGACAGCGCCACCGCGCCGGCCCGGGGCAACGAGAATGTCCGCCAGATCGAAATTGTCATCAGCCAGCGGCCGGCACCCTTGCCGCCGCGCCTCACCGAAGCCGAGCGCGGCGCGCATGCCGGCATGGTCGCCACGCTTGGCGAAAAGGCGCTGTGGCTGAAGGTTGTCGGGAACTAAAGTACGTTCCGTAGCGATCCTTCGCGCTGTCCCGTCGGCGTCTCAGCTATATCTCTCCGGCGCCCCCCAAAACAAAAAACCCGGCGCGAGGCCGGGTTTTTCACAATTCGTGGCTGGCAGGCCTCAGCTCACCTTGACCTTGGTGGCCGCCTGGTCTTCGGCCAGCTTCTGCTGGAACATCTGCGCGAAATCGATCGGGTCGAGCATCAGCGGCGGGAAGCCGCCGTTGCGGGTTGCCTCGGCTATGATCTGGCGGGCGAACGGGAACAAAAGGCGCGGGCATTCGATGAACAGGATCGGCAGCATGTGCTCCTGCGGGAAGCCGCTGATGGCGAACACGCCGCCATAGACCAGCTCGACATTGAACAGCACTTCCTGATCGAAGGACGCCTTGGCGTTCAGCGTCAGGTTGACGTCGAACTGCTTGTCGGAGAGCGGGTTGGCGTTGACGTTGACGTTGATGGCGATACCGGGCGCCTTGTCGCGGCCACGCAGCGAATTCGGCGCGCCGGGGCTTTCGAAGGAAAGGTCCTTCACATACTGCGCCAGCACGTTGAGCGACGGCTGCGCCGCATTGCCGTTTCCGTTGGCTGCGCCGACCGGCGCGTCATCTTTGCTGGCCATAAGCCTTGTCCTCTTGCCTGGGCAGCGTCGCTGACCGAATTGAAATCGGGCGTTCGCTACCATGGCGGGGATGACAAGACAAGGTTTGCCGCCTTGCTTCTCCGTCCCGGGATGACGCAAGGGTGCGGCGTCCCTACTCGTCCTTGAGGCGGCGCCAGGGCGAGTTGTGGTCCGGTCCGCGCGCATAGTCGTCGCTGCGCGAATAATCGCTGTCATCGAGGTCGATGGTCTTGTCGCGTTGCCGGCCGCGGAAGCCGCCGGTCGAGAAATTGGTGGCCAGCATGACGCGGCCCTTCAACGCCCGCCAGGCGAGGTCGCGGATCGGCGGCAGGAACAGCAGCAGGCCGATAATATCCGTGATGAAGCCGGGAATGATCAACAGGATCGCCGCCAGCACGATCATGGCGCCATGCGCCAGTTGCCGGCTTGGATCGCGGCCGGCGTCCATCTCGGTCCGGATCCGCGTCATGACGCTGAAACCCTGATGCCGGAGCAACAGCGCGCCGGCGATACCAGACGCCAGCACCAGGCCGACCGTCGCCAAGGCGCCGACCTGGCGTCCGACAACCACGAAGCCGGCGATTTCCAGCAGAGGAAGTGCCAGGAGAAAAAGCGGAAGGAACGGAATGCGCAAGTCTTGCCAACCTTTTTCGATCGTTTTGGCTGTTTCGATTGTTTTGGCCGTCGGCGAGCAATCGCCGCTGGCACTGAGGCTGTTAGATAGGTATGCCTGCCTTTGATTTGAATGATTGCGCCTTGCGTTCTATATGCTTTGAATGTTGAACGCTATGCGACCGCGGCCATTGGGCCTGACGGTCCGGCCACAAGGCAGGGATTGATTGGCGGAAGATATGGGATTCTTCGACTTCGGCACGATTTTCTTCCTGATTGCGGCGGTGGTCATCTTTTTCCAGCTGCGCAATGTGCTGGGCCGTCGTACCGGCAGCGAACGGCCGCCCTTCGATCCCTACACGGCGGCCCGCAGCGACAAGGATGCCGCGCAGAAATCCGAAAATGTCGTTTCGCTGCCGCGCAAGCGTCTGCCGGGTGAGCCGGCGGCGGCCGACACCTATGCGGCGATCGACGCTTTTGCTAAGCCCGACACCGACCTCAATAAGGGCCTGCGCACGATCAAAGACAACGACCCGTCCTTCGAGCCGAAGGGTTTTGTCGACGGCGCCAAGATGGCCTACGAGATGATCGTCATGGCCTATGCCGACGGCGACCGCAAAACGCTGAAGAACCTGTTGTCGCGCGAGGTTTTTGACGGCTTTGTCGCCGCGATTGGCGAGCGCGAGGCCAAGGCGGAAAAGATCCAGTCCTCCTTCGTCGGCATCGACAAGGCCGACATCGTCTCGGCCGAGATGAAGGGCGGCGAGGCGCATGTCACGCTGCGCATCATCAGCGAGCTCATTTCGGCGACCCGCGACAAGGCCGGCGCCGTCATCGACGGCGATCCGGAAACTGTCGCTGAGGTCAAGGATGTCTGGACCTTCGCCCGCGACACGCGCTCGCGCGATCCGAACTGGAAGCTCGTCGCCACCGAGGAAGAAGACTGAGTTCGGATACGCGGCGAGGCTCCGGTGTCGCTATCGTCCCTCTTTGTCGGAAAATCTTTCGCTGACCTCCCCGGCTGGGAGGACGACGACCATCTGGCGGCCTTCGAAGCCTTTCGCCGCTCGGCCTTTCATGTCCTGACCAGACCCTATCGCAGCGGTGCGCTCGGCGTCGACTTCGACGCCTTTGCCGAATCCTACGCCGAGGCCCGTTCCGTTTCGCCGACGAATCGGCCGCCATTTCTAGATCGAAAGGGAGCCCGGTCCTTCTTCGAGCGCCATTTTGTCCCGGCGCACATCCGCGCCGAGAATGGCGTCGCCGGCCTCGTCACCGGCTTCTACGAGCCCGTGGTCGAAGCCTCGCCGGTGCGAACGGGCCGTTTTTCGGTGCCGCTGCTGTCGCGCCCCGCCGATCTCGTCGATATCGACGACGCCAACCGGCCGTCTGGAATGGATTCGTATCTCGCTTTCGCGCGGCAGACGCCGGACGGGCCGGTCGCCTATTTCGATCGCGGCGCGATCGAGCGCGGCGCGCTTGATGGCAAGGGCCTGGAAATCGCCTGGCTGGCTGACAAGGTCGATGCCTTCTTCATTCACGTGCAGGGTGCTGCACGACTAAACATGACCGACGGCCGGCTTGCCCGCGTCACCTATGCCGCCAAATCCGGCCAGCGCTTTACCGGGCCCGGCAAGATCCTGAGCGAGATGGGCGAGATCCCGCTCGAGAAAGTGACGATGCAGTCGATCCGCGCCTGGTTCAAGGCGCACCCCGACCGCATCGACGAGATCCTGTGGCAGAACCGCTCCTACATTTTCTTCCGCGAGGCCGATGTCGAGGACGCGGCCCTTGGCCCGATCGCCGCCGCCAAGGTGCCGCTGACACCGGGCCGCTCCATTGCCGTCGACCGCCTGCTGCACACATTCGGCACGCCGTTCTACATCGACGCCCCGACACTGACCGCTTTCGACGCAGAACCGTTCCGGCGCCTGATGATCGCGCAGGACACCGGTTCGGCCATCACCGGGCCGGCGCGGGGTGATCTCTTCGCCGGCTCCGGCGACGCGGCCGGCGAGATCGCCGGCGTGGTGCGCAATGCGGCCGATTTTTATGCGCTGGTGCCGCGCGTGCTCATTCCGGGTGCGAATCGATGACCCGGCGCCCAGACAAATTGAGCGAAGACGACCGGGTTCTGTGGAACCTGGTCGCGCGCACGGCCAAGCCGCTCAAAGGCAGGACTGCAGTCGACGTCCCCGAAATTGCTGCCGAAGCCAAGCCAAGCCAGTCGCAGCCCGCGCTGGCCGCTACCAACGCCGCAGGGACCGCAAAGCCGAAGGCTCAGCATGTCACGCACCGCCTCGACGAGCCGACGCTGGATAAACTGTCGAAAGGCCGGCTGCCGATCGAGGGCCGCGTCGACCTGCACGGCATGACGCAGGACGAGGCCTATTCGCTGCTATTTTCGTTCCTGCACCGGGCGCATGCCGGCGGCATCCGCTATGTCCTGGTCATCACCGGCAAGGGCTCGTCCTCCGGTGGCGATGGCGTCTTGCGGCGCGCCGTACCCGCCTGGCTGTCGACGCCTGCCTTCCGGCCGCTTGTCTCCAGCCACGACCATGCCGCGCGCAACCATGGCGGTTCGGGCGCGCTTTATATCCGGCTGCGGCGGGTGCGTTCATGACCCCGTTCGGCGAGAAGCTGCGGACGCTCAGAAGCGAACGCCGTGTCAGCCAGAAGGACATGGCGGCGGCGATCGGCGTCAGCGCCGCCTATCTGTCGGCGCTGGAACATGGCAGGCGCGGCGCGCCGACCTGGACGCTGATCCAGAAGATCATCGGCTATTTCAACATCATATGGGACGACGCCGAGGAGCTGGCGCGGCTGGCCGAAGCCTCGCACCCGCGCGTCAAGCTCGACACGTCGGGTCTGAACCCGGCTGCCACCGAGCTGGCCAATCTCCTGGCCGAGAACATCGAAAAACTCGACGAAGCGGAGCTTCGCCGCATCACCGCATCGATCCGCGCGGCGCTCGGCCGGCGGCCATAACTCGCCGGCTCGTGCCAGGGGCCTGAGTTCCCCTAGTGGCGCCGGCGTTCACTTCACCTGAAGAGCCCGCCGGCGGTCAACAGTGGTCATTTCTTGCCGGCCGTGCCGCCATTGTTTCCCCGGCCACCTTTGTCGCTATGGTCGTGGCCATTGTTTCCGCCGCCCAGGCAGTCCGACGCCCCGGCAGCGCTGCAACAACGGCCAGCCCAGAGGTCGTTGAGGTTGGTTTTGGCACAGCTGGTGGTCTGATCTGCCATAGCGGATCCGGCTAGGCTCGACACCGCGATAGCGGCGAGAAGGGTGTTTCGCAGAAAAGCAGTCATCTGAAGTCTCCATGGTTGGTTTCGGTTCACGGCTGTGTGTCGTTGGCCGGAGCGAAATGGTTCATGGAGAAGTGCGAAAATTCATTCGGGGCGTGGTAACGTTCGCGGGGGGAAATATTGGCAGACGTCGCGCTGCCACTCATCCGCCTGCCGGCACCTTCTCCCCGTCACTGTGACGGGGAGAAGGGTATAGCCGCGCCGTTGGCGCTTGCGACGTTGATGATTGGCGAAAGCGCGATGAAAGCGTCTTTCTCCCCGCCCCTATACGGGGAGAAATGTCCGGCAGGATAATGAGGGGCGGCGCCGGCCTCGGCTATTTGGCGAAAGCGCGATCGTGCTTCGAAGCTTCCTACTGCACCGCGCCGACCAGCACCTGCTGGCCGCCACGGATCGAGACCCAGCGGCCGGTGTTGTCGATCGCCTGCCGCTTGAGGAAGCGGTAGCCGGTCGCGTCCCATGGCCTGACCTTGTCGGTCAGATTGTCGAGCACATAGTCGCCCTTGTCGGTGCGCACTGTCAGCACCGCATGGCCTTCGCCGTCCGGCTTGCGCACCACGGTGATCAGAAGATCGGCAAGCGAGATGCTCATGCGCGAAAGCTGGCGCCGTTTTTCCAGCACGTAGTCCTCGCAGTCGCCGACGCCGTTGTCGGGATAGGCCCAGACTTCGTCCTTGCCGTAGATGTCCATGTCGCTCATCGGCTTGACGGCGGCGTTGACCCTGGCGGTGACATTGAGGAGCTTGCGCATCAACCCGTCGGTCATCGGGGCCGGCGCGAGATTGGTCGGACGGATAGAGCATTCGCCCGGATGCAGCTTGCAGAAGTCATAGTGGCCGATCGGCTGCGAGGTGAGACCCCCGGTCGCCATCGCTCCGGCCGCCAAAGCCGGCGCCACCCAGCCTCCCGTTACTGCCAGCCCGGCCGCCACATACACGCGCAGCCTTCGTGCCATTGATGAGGATATCATTGTCCCCGCTCACCCTTGTTATTAACGAAAGGTTAAGGGGGATTTACAGTCCGTGTCAATTACGACGACGGTCGGATTGTCGGCATGGTTACCCGAGGGGCAGCACCGCGTCTATTGTGCAACAGAATCGGCCAGCCGGCCGGTTTTGACGATCAATTGGCCGGATTGGCGCCGTTAAGCTTTGTTCCAGGGACGTCATTTCCCAAAATAGCTACGCCCTCGGGTCAGCCCGTGACCATGCTTTTGGGCGATGCTCATTATCTTTTGGCGGTACGCACCAGCTTCGGCTTCACCGCAACACGCTCTTGGCGCCCATAGCTGGTGATGAAGTCGACAATGCGAGGCACGATCTCGGAGCGGAAACGCGAGCCGTTGAACACGCCGTAATGACCGACTGCCGGCTGCATGTAGTGGGCATGCCGCTCAGTGGGGATGTTGGGGCACAGATCATGCGCCGCCTTGGTCTGGCCAAGGCCGGAAATATCATCGTTCTCGCCCTCGACCGTGAACAGGGCGACATTGCGGATTGCCGACGGATCGATCCTGGTGCCGCGATGCGTCATCTCGCCCTTGGGCAAGGCCTGGCGCACGAAGACGGTGTCGACGGTCTGCAGGTAGAACTCCGCCGTCAGGTCCATCACAGCCAGATATTCGTCGTAGAAGTCGCGGTGCTTCTCGGCATTGTCGCCGTCATGCTTCACCAGGTGCATGAAGAAGTCCTTGTGGGCGATGATGTGGCGGTCGAGGTTCATGCTCATGAAGCCGGACAACTGCAGGAAGCCTGGATAGACCTCGCGGCCGAAGCCCGGCACCGGCCACGGCGCCTGCATGATGACATTGTCGCGGAACCAGTCGATGCCCTTTTCCTGCGCCAGGAGGTTGACCGCGGTCGGGTTGCTGCGGGTGTCGATCGGCCCGCCCATCAAGGTCATCGTCGAGGGCACGAAGGGATCGCCCTTCGTTTCCATCAGCGCAACCGCGGCAAGCACCGGCACGGAAGGCTGGCACACTGCCATCACATGGGTGTCGGGGCCGAGCGCATGCAGCATGTCGATGATGTAGTCGATATAGTCGTCGAGATCGAAACTGCCGTCGGCCAGCGGCACCATGCGGGCATCGACCCAGTCGGTGATGTGCACGTCGGCATAGGGCAGCATGGCTTCGACCGTGCCGCGCAGCAGCGTCGCATAGTGGCCCGACATCGGCGCCACGATCAAAAGCTTCGGATCCGGCCGGCGCCCGGCGGGAATGGCGCGTTCGAAGCGGACGACTTTGCAGAACGGCTTCGACCAGACGGTCTTCTCGGTGACCTCGACGCTCTTCCAGTCGACCACTGTCTTGTTGAGGCCGAAGGTCGGCTTGCCGTAGCGGCGCGTGGTGCGCTCGAACAATTCGGCGGTCGCCGCGACCGAACGGCCCCAGGGCGTGTGGGAAAACGGATTGAGCGGATTGGAGTAGAACAGGCGCACCGCGTCGGCATAGAGACGCGCCGGCTGCAAGGCGGCGTGGTTCATTTCATAGAGCTGGTAGAACATTAAGAACCCCGCTGCTGCCTGCGACCGAAGGGACGACGAGCAGCGCCGAGCCTAAATGTCTCGCGGGGAGGTTAACAACTAATTGCTGCGATGCAATACGTCACGTGGCGTGACCAATGCTTCTTTGGTTCAAGCCACTGGGAATCGGCCCTGAACGGCGCCAGCCGGCTCAGTGTGCGGCTGCGAAATGTGTAAGTAATGTGTCCGGCCCCTCTTGCCGGACACCCGACCATGATCCCGAAAAGTGGATTCCGGTTTTCGGCAGGGGGATCATGGTCCAGGAAATAGTCGCATCAAACGCGCGCCATGCACACGGCGGTGTGGCCGGAGCCGATGAAGCCGAGCTGGCCGGCGGCACCCTTCGACAGGTCGAGCACGCGACCCTTGATGAACGGGCCGCGATCGTTGATGCGCACGATGACGCTGCGGCCGTTGTTCTTGTTGGTGACCCTGAGCTTGGTGCCGAACGGCAAGGTGCGGTGGGCGGCGGTCATCGCCGAAGGATTCATGCGCTCACCCGATGCGGTCTTGGAGTGCAGGGCATACCACGAGGCACGGCCGCACTGGCCGGCGGCGGTTGCCGAAGAAGCGCCGACCATCAGGCCAGCAGCGATCGTTACCGCGACAAGCGCGGTCTGTTTTGAGTTCTTCATGTTGAGGGATGGCTCCGTTCTTTGACAGACCCCAGCCGTTAGGTGCCGAATAAGGCAGGAAATGCGGCAATGATCTGGCGGTTCCGTGGCAGTGGCACACGTTTGGAGTCATTGGGTAACAGTCTGTCAGGGATTTTCCGGCAAGAGATGATCAATTGATGATGATCTTCGTTCCGATATCCGGGATTTGTTTGACAAGATCGAGCATAGATATCCAAGTAGAAGTCGACGCAAGCGGGCCACTTCCTTTGGCTCTTTCATCGCGGCCCCAGCGCCGCAACCGATCGACTTCGAAAGCGAGATCCGTCAATGAGACTGACCAAAAATCTGCTGGCGTTGATTGTGCTTGCAATCGGCGCGCTGTGGTCGCTGCAAGGCGTCGGCGTTGTCGGCGGCAGCTTCATGTCCGGCCAGTCGCAATGGCTCTATATCGGCATTGTCGCCATGCTGGTCGGCCTAGTGGGGCTGGTCTGGGCAAACCGGTAGGGTGTGACCCCTCACTGCGACCAGTACTGCCAGGCCCAGTAAAAACTCTCGTCGCGTGGCGGCAGGCGGTCGCGCTCGGCGTCCCAGCGTACCGGCGCCGGCGATTTCGGTTGCTGTTCAGGCGGCTGGCTTTCCCTGGTCCAGGCGAGAAACCAGTTGCCGGCCTGGGCGAACAGCACGGCGGTGGAATGGGTCATCGTCATTCTCTCCTGCTCTTCTGGTTTCCAATCATTCGCGTCCCGCCCACGGGACGAGCACGCGCTCGATCCTGCGGATGGTGAATTCGAGCACGAAGGCGATGGCCGCGATCACCAATATGCCCATCACCACGACGTCGGTGACGAGGAACTGGGCGGCCGACTGGATCATGAAACCGAGCCCCCGCGTCGCCGCCACCAGCTCGGCGGCGACCAGCGTCGACCAGCCGGCGCCGAGTGCGATGCGCAGTCCGGTCAGGATCAAAGGCAGCGCACTGGGCAGGATCACATGGCGGACCACTTGTGCTCGTGTCGCGCCAAGCGAACGCGCCGCATTGATGCGCTCCTGCGAGACGCCGCGAACGCCCGAGGCGGTCGACAATGCGACCGGCGCCAGCATGGCGATGGCGATCACCAGGATCTTGGACGGTTCGCCGATGCCGAACCAGATGATGACCAGCGGCAGATAGGCGAGCGGCGGGATCGGCCGCAGGAACTCCAGCAGCGGATCGAAGATGCCGCGCCCGACCGTGCTGATGCCGATGGCGAGACCAACCGGCACGCCGACGAGGATGGCCGCGATCAGCGCGGCAAAGACTCGGCCCAGGCTGGCGACCGCATGCTGCAGCAGCGTTGCATCGACGAAGCCGTCACGGGCGACGAGGATGAACTTGTTCCACACTGCGATCGGCGAAGGCAGGAACACCGGCGACACCAGTTGCAGGCGGGCCGACAGCGCCCATACCGCCAGCACCACCAGGATGGTCACGGCGCTGACCGCGCGTGCCGAGATGCCCTTGCGCTTCGGGCTTGGCCGCGACCACGGCACCGACAGGCCGTCGGCCTCGTCGACCTTGCTGCCCGGCCGCTCCGTGTAGGAAGTAACGGTCATGCCGCTTCTCCTTCGAAGATCGCGTCGGTCAACTCGCCGCGCGCCGCGGCAAAGGCCGGATCGGCCTTGATGGTGCGAATGGCCTCGCCGGCCGCGTAGCGCCTGGAGAAACCGGGCTCGAAGCTCCTCACCACGCGGCCCGGGCCGGGCGCCAGCACGACGATGCGGGTGGCCAGCACCAGCGCCTCCTCGATGCCGTGCGTCACCATCAGCACACCGACATCGCTTGCCGTCCACAAATCGAGCAGTGTCGTCTGCATGCGTTCGCGCGTCAGCGCGTCGAGCGCGCCGAGCGGTTCGTCGAGCAGCAGGAATTCCGGTTCTGCGGCCAGCGCCCGGGCGAGGCCGATGCGCTGGCGCATGCCGCCGGAAAGCTCCCAGATGCGCTTGTCGCCGGCATCGGTGAGCTTCACCAACTCGAGCAGTTCATCGGCGCGGCGCGCCCGCTCGGCCGGCCTGATGCCACGCAGCCTGAGCGCGAAGGCAACATTTTCGCGCGCGGTCAGCCACGGAAACAGCGCGTCGTTCTGGAACACCACCGCCCGGTCCGAGCCCGGCGCGGTGATCGGCTTGCCGTTGATGGAGGCACGCCCACGCGCCGGCGCGACAAGGCCGGCGGCGACATTGAGCAGCGAGGTCTTGCCGCAGCCGGAACGGCCGACCAGCACGACGAAGTCGCCCTTGGCGACATCGATCGACACAAGTTCGACGGCGGGTGCGGCTTGGCCGTCATACTGGATCGAGACCTTGTCCAGCACGAGATGGGGGTCGAGCACGAGATGCGGCATGGGTGCCTCGCAAGAGGTTCGTCTAAATCTGAAATGCCCCGGAGCCGCTCCTCGTCAGCGGTTCCGGGGCAGTCAGCACGCGGCGTCAGGGGTTCATGCGTCTAGTTCGAGGCCAGCGCCTGGGTGACGTATTTCGACGACACGTATTTCGAATAGTCCGGCAGCACGGCGTCGATCTTGCCTTGCTCCTTGAGGAAGGCGGATGTCGCTTCCACCGCCTTGACCGTGCCGCCGCCAAGGAATTTGTCGGACGCCTGCTCTTCGAGCGTCGGGAAGACATAGCCCTTGAGCAACTGCGGCACTTCTTCCAGCTTGGCGCCGGTGAGCTTGGCGATCGCAGCCGCCTGCGGCGACGACACCGACCAGGCGTCCGGCTTCGCCAGGAACTCGGCATAGGCCGCACCTGTCACCTTGACGAAGTCGCGTACTGCCTCAGGGTTCTTTTCGGCAAAGTCGGTGCGCACGATCCAGGCGTCGAAGGTCGGCGCGCCCCAGGCGGCGACCTTCGAGGAATCCAGCACCACCTTGCCCGTCGTCTTGATCTGGCCGAGCGCCGGATCCCAGACGTAAGCCGCATCGATGTCGCCGCGCGAAAAGGCCGCCGCGATTTCCGGTGGCCTGAGATTGAGGATCTCGACCGATTTCGGATCGACGCCCTCATGCTTCAGCGCGGCGAGCAGGCTGTAATGCGTCGTCGACACGAACGGCACGGCGACTTTCTTGCCGGCGAGATCAGCGATTTTCTCGATGCCGGCGCCGTTGCGCGCCACCAGCGCCTCGGATTCGCCGATCAGGCCGACGATGAAGATGGTCTGGATCGGCAGCTCGCGGCTCGCCGCCGCCGCCAGCGGGCTCGAGCCGACATAGCCGATATCGACCGAACCGGAAGCAACCGCGGCGATGACATCGGCGCCGGAATCGAATTTGCGCCAGTCGATGGCCGCCTTCGTCGCCTTTTCATAGGCGCCATCGGCCTGCGGCACTTTCGAGGGTTCGACCACCGTCTGGTAGCCGATGGTGATCTTGAGGTCGTCGGCAAGGGCCGGGCCGAGGAAGGCAGCACCGGCCAATGCTGCCGACGAGAGCAGAACAATGCGTCGCGAAATCGTGGACATGAAGGGCTCCTGAAAAGAGAAAATCGGAATGCCCCAGGATAGTCATCTAATTCTATCGTTCTTGTAGAGTTAAATCCTTCCAACGAAGGCCGGCTTGTTAGAAAAAAGCCACCGGCGTTGGGCTGCCAAGGCGGATAGGGCAGCTACGGTGGGCAACGTCACGGCGTTGGACAGGGCAGAGCTTTTCTAATTGCCCGCGGGACAAAGGGGGCGCGAAGGATCGCCGCATCGCCTAGCCACTCGCGAACGAGAATTCCCCCTTCGGCCAATGCCACGCAAATCCATGCCTCAAACAGCTCCGGATTTGAAAACGCATTCCGCGTGCCCGGAGCTAAGTATAGTATTCTTATCGACATGAGGGAGTTGGAGTCGACGATGAGCGGCCACCACATCACCATGATCGCTCGCGGCATGGATCGGCTTTCGCAGTCGCGTCAGTCGATGCCGGCCGCATCCGGCCCCGGAGGACCATTTGCCATTCCGCTGCCATCAAAGCGCATTCTTTGTGCTCTCAAGGGCACAAAGGCAGGTTAAAATGGCCACAGCAGCTTGAAAACGAAGCAAAATCAACATTGATCGGCTTGTACATCATGTCACTAGAATTTATGTGTCATGGCAGCTTGGACGTGGCGGCAACGCACGCCAGGCGTTTTGCAACCGATGGTTCTACGCCGTCGCATGACAGAGAAATTTTGATCTCATGCTCACGAAAAAGGGCAAGTACGGCCTCAAGGCGCTCGTACATCTCGCGCGATTGCCGGCCGGACAGCTCGCCTTCGTCAACGACATTGCCACCGGCAACAACATCCCGAAGAAATTTCTCGACGCCATCCTGGGTGAGCTGCGCAATGCCGGCTTCGTCCAGAGCCGCAAGGGCAAGGATGGCGGCTACCGCCTGGCGCGCCCTGCCGACGAAATCAAGGTCGGCCATGTCGTGCGCGTCCTCGACGGGCCGCTGGCCCCTATCCCTTGCGCCAGCCGCACCCAGTATCAGCGCTGTGAAGATTGCAACGAGGCGACATGCCAAGTCCGACATCTGATGCTCGAGGTCCGGCAGGCGATCGCCGAGGTGCTCGATCAGCGCAGCCTCGCCGAAATGCGCGATATGGCCACGGACGACCTGCCGGTTGCGATCAAGGTCCAGGCCTGACACTGGCGCTGCGCACACCGCAGGCATGCCTATGACCGGGCGCGCCAACTCGATCATCATCGTCGGCGGCGGCGCCAGTGGCGTCGTGCTGGCAGCGCATCTGCTGAAATCGTCCAATCCCGACCTGCGCATCACGCTGATCGAGAAGCGTCCGCATTTCGGCCAGGGCATCGCCTATTCGACGCTGCTGTCGGCGCATGTGCTGAATGTCAGCGCCGCCGGCATGAGCGCCTATGCCGACGATCCCGCCAATTTCTGGCGCTGGCTGCTGGAGCGCGGCCTGGCAAGTCAGGACCAGGCGCCGGTCTACGCGCCGCGCAGCGTCTATGCCCGCTATCTCGGGGAGCTGCTGGATGATCTCGAGACGCGCGAGCAGCAGACCGGGCGGCTTCGCCTGATCCGCGAGGAAAGCCTATCGATCACGCCCACGGCATCGGGCGTCGAAGTGGCGCTGGCCAACGGCACCAGCGTGGTTGCACACCTCGCCGTGCTGGCCACCGGCCATGACGAGGAGCCGGCGCAAGGCCATGCCGTCAGGATGGGCTCGGAAGCCGATACAGCACTTGATCCCGACAGAAGCGTCATGGTGCTCGGCACCGGTCTCAGCATGGTCGATGCGTTCCTGGCGCTGGAACAGCGCGGCCATCGCGGCGACATCATTGCTGTGTCCAGGCGTGGCCTGCTGCCCTCGCCGCATCGCAAGGGCAACCCGATCAAGCTCGACGTCGCCGACATCCCGCTCGGCACGCAGCTATCCTATTTCGTCGGCTGGTTCCGCGACCTGATCAAGGAAAACCAGAAGGCCGGCATCGACTGGCGCGACGTCGTCGACGGGCTGCGGCCATTCAACCAGAAGATCTGGCAGAACTGGCCGGCTTCCGCCAAGCGCCGCTTCGTCGAGCACACCAAGGCCTGGTGGGACATCCACCGTCATCGCATGGCGCCGGAGGTCTACGCTCGGGTGACCGAAGCCGTGCAATCCGGCCGCATCCGCCTGGTCGCAGGCCGCGTCGTCGACATCGCCAAGGGGGGCGAATTCACCATCCAGGTCCAGTCGCGCCACACACAGCGCCTCGAGACATTCGAGGTCGCCCGCATCTACGATTGCTCCGGCATCGTCAGGGACATCTCGACCTCATCGAACAGCGTGGTGCGTTCGCTGGTCGACCGCGGCCTGGCAAGGCCGGATCCGCTGCGCATCGGCCTCGACGTCTCAGCCAAATGCGAGATCATCGCCGGCGACGGCACCGTTTCAGCCAAGATCCTCGCCGTCGGCCCGCTGACACGCGGCACCTTCTTCGAGATCGACGCCATTCCCGATATCCGCGTGCAGTGTGCGAGGCTGAGCAAGCAGCTGCTGGGGTGAGTTGCTGTTGACGTCGGCGCTGTCCCGCTGCCCGGCCACGATTTGCGCGACAGCAGTAAACCCGGAATTTCATTCCTAATCTGGCCAGTTGATTGGCACGATCTATCTTCTTTCCGACTGCAAAGGGCTGGAAAAGAGGCTACGCTGCCGCTCTGCCTCGAGGCGGTCGCTTGATCATGGAGCATCGATATGAGCGAGCACGAGATCGCCGCACCCGACGCGTTGTCCCGCCTGCGTCCGCCCTACAAGTCGGTTCTCGACCTGATCGGCCAGACGCCGGTGGTCGAGCTGACCAAGTTCGACACCGGCAAGTGCCGGCTGTTCATTAAGCTCGAAAGCCAGAATCCCGGCGGCTCGATCAAGGACCGCATCGCGCTGTCGATGATCGCCGCGGCGGAGCGAGAGGGCAAGCTCAGGCGTGGCGGCACCATCGTCGAGGCGACCGCCGGCAACACCGGCCTCGGCCTCGCCCAGGTCGGCATCCCCAAGGGTTATCGCATCGTGCTGGTCGTGCCCGACAAGATGTCGCGCGAAAAAATCCAGCATCTGCGCGCGCTCGGCGCCGAGGTGCGCATGACGCGTTCCGATGTCGGCAAAGGCCATGCCGAATATTACCAGGACATGGCCGAGAAGATCGCGGCGGAAACGCCTGGCGCCTTCTATGCCAACCAGTTCGCCAATCCGGCCAATCCGCTGGCGCATGAGACCACCACCGGTCCGGAGATATTTTCGCAGCTCGACGGCGATGTCGACGCGGTGGTCGTCGGCGTCGGCTCCGGCGGCACGCTGACCGGCCTTGGCCGCTATTTCGCCAAGGTGTCGCCGAAGACCGAAATGGTGCTCGCCGATCCGGTCGGCTCGGTGCTGGCGCCGCTGATCAAGACCGGCAAGATGGAAGAGGCCGGCAGCTGGACCGTCGAAGGCATCGGCGAGGACTTCGTGCCGCCCAATGCCGACCTGTCGCTGGTGAAAAGAGCCTACGCCATCCCCGACAAGCAGAGCATGCTGGCCGTGCGCGACCTGCTGTCGAAGGAAGGCATTCTGGCCGGCTCGTCGTCGGGCACGCTGTTGTCCGCTGCCTTGCGCTATTGCCGCGAGCAGACGGTGCCCAAGCGCGTCGTCACCTTCGTCTGCGACAGCGGCAACAAATATCTGTCGAAAGTGTTCGACGATTTCTGGCTGGCCGAGCAGGGGCTGGCCGAGCAGGAGCAGCATGGCGACCTGCGCGACCTGGTGATGCGCTCGCATCGCACCGGCGACACCGTGTCCGTCGGCCCGGACGAAAGCCTGCTCAACGCCTATGGGCGGATGCGCCGCTCCGATGTTTCGCAGCTGCCGGTGCTCGACGACGGCAAGCTGATCGGCATCGTCGACGAAAGCGATATCCTGGCCAAGGTCGAAGGCCCGCATGACGGCCGCTGGGAGCGCTTCAACGGCCCGGTGCGCACAGCGATGACCTCCAACCTGCACACGCTGCAGGCCAGCCAGACGTTGGACGCGCTGCTGCCTGTCTTCGACCGCAACGAGGTCGCCATCATCTTCGATGGCGACGAGTTCGTCGGCCTGATAACCCGCATCGACCTGATCAACCATCTGAGGCGCGCACGATGACCAGCAAGACTTCACAGTCGGGCAAGAACCGCCTGGCCTTCTCGACGCGCACCATCCATGGCGGCCAGAGCCACGATCCGCTGACCGGTGCGGTGATGGTGCCGATCTACGCCACCTCGACCTATGCCCAGCAATCGCCCGGCGTGCACAAGGGCTTTGAATATGCCCGCAGCCAGAACCCGACACGCTTTGCCTTCGAGCGCGCCGTGGCCGATCTCGAAAGCGGTACCAATGCTTTCGCTTTCGCGTCCGGCCTGGCGTCGATCGCCACCGTTTTGGAACTGCTCGATTCCGGAGCCCATATCGTCGCCACCGACGACATCTATGGCGGCTCTTTCCGCCTGATGGAGCGGGTGCGCAAGCGCTCGGCCAATCTGCAGGTCAGCTTCGTCGACTTCACTGATCTCGCCGCCGTCGAGGCTGCGATCCGCCCCGAGACGAAAATGCTCTGGGTCGAGACGCCGACCAACCCGCTTTTGCGCATCGTCGACCTCAAAGGCGTCGCCGCGCTGGCCAAGCGCAAGGGCGTTCTCACGGTCGCCGACAACACCTTCTGCAGCCCTTACATCCAGCGGCCGCTGGAACTCGGCATCGACATCGTGGTGCATTCGACGACCAAATATCTCAACGGCCATTCCGACATGGTCGGCGGCGTCGCTGTGGTCGGCGACAACAAGGATCTGGCCGCCCAGCTGAAATTCCTGCAGAACGCCATCGGCGCCATATCAGGTCCGTTCGACAGCTTTCTGGCGCTGCGCGGCCTGAAGACGCTGGCGCTGCGCATGGAGCGCCATTCCGCCAATGGCCTCAAGATCGCCAAGTGGCTGGAAGGTCGGAAAGACGTCCGCCGCGTCATCTACCCAGGCCTCGCCAGCCACCCGCAGCACGACATCGCAAAGCGCCAGATGCATGCCTTCGGCGGCATGATCACGGCCGTGCTCGACCGCGACCTCGCCGGCACGAAAAAGTTCCTCGAACGCACGCAGCTGTTCACGCTGGCCGAAAGCCTCGTCGGGGTGGAAAGCCTGATCGAGCATCCGGCGCTGATGACGCATGGGTCGATTCCGGTCGAGAAGCGGGCGGAGATCGGCATTTCGGATTCGCTGGTGCGGCTGTCGGCGGGCATCGAGGATGGCGATGATCTGATCGCGGATCTGGATCAGGCGCTGGGGGGTTAGCGGGCGGAATCGCTCACGCCGAAGCGAGTCTCCAAAGCCTGCGCCGCCCCTCACCAGCCTGCCGGCATCCTCTCCCCGTAAACGGGGCGAGGGACGCTGTTGTCGCCGGTTTCGCCAATCACCGGCGCCAGCGGTTAGCCTCTTTCGCCCCGTTTACGGGGAGAAATGCCCGGCAGGGCAATGAGGGGCGGCGCCGACGTCTCATGATGAACTGACCAGCCAACGACCCAGTTGACCCCGAACCCCATCTGCCCGAAGTGTAGCGCCCCATGGCCACGCGCGAACCACCAAAGCCCACCGAAACGCCCCTCACCTTCGCGGTGCTGGTGTTCCCCGGCTTTCCGATGATGGCGTTCAGCTCCGTCATCGAGCCGCTGCGCGCCGCCAATGTCCTGGCCAAGCGGCAGTGCTATCGCTGGATCATCGTCGGCGGCACGAGGGGCGCGGTCGAGGCCTCGAACGGCGTCGTCATCCAGCCGGGCTTTTACGCCGAGGACGCACCGAAGGTCGATCGCATCGTCGTCTGCTCCGGCGGCGATGCCGACCACCTCGTCGCCGAGGACGCAGCACACTGGATCCGCAAGAGCCTGCGCAATGGCGCCCATATCGGCGCGGTGGCGGACGCCGCGTTCTTTCTCGCCCGCGCGGGCCTGCTCGACGGCCATGCCTGCACCTTGCACTGGACTAGCCAGGCCGCCTTCACCGAGGCTTTCCCCAACATCGAGCTCAGGCGCGACCTCTACGTCATCGACCGCAAGCGCTTCACCTCGGCCGGCGGCGTCGGCAGCCTCGACATGATGCTGGAGATCATCACCCGCGACTATGGCGCCGAACTTGCCGCCGGCGTCGCCGAATGGTTCGTGCACAGCCAGCTGCGCTCCAGCATCGACCGCAAGATGATGCCGCTGCGCCTGCGCACCGGCGTCCAGAACGAGCTGGTGCTGTCGGCCATCGCTATCATGGAGGATGCGGTGGAGGAGCGGCTCGGCATGGCCGAGCTGACCGCGAAGCTCGGCGTCTCCTCCGACAAGCTCGAACGCAGCTTCCGTTCCGAACTCGCCATTTCGCCCAATGGCTATTACCGGCGGCTCAGACTGAAACGCGCCGCAGATCTGCTGGCGCACTCGACGCTCGCCGTGCGCGACGTGGCGCTGGCCTGCGGCTTTGCCTCGATGTCGAGCTTTGCCCGCGCGTTTCGCGAGGAGCATGGCCACCCGCCGAAACTGGCGCGGAGGCATTAGGGCCGGCACTTGAGGGTAGACCCCCTCATCCGGCCGCTACGCGGCCACCTTCTCCCCGCTGGGGAGAAGAGGAAGGCGCCGGCGCTGCAAGTCTCCTCTCCCCTCGGGGAGAGGTCAGCCGAGCGAAGCGGAGGCTGGGTGAGGGGGCTGCCCCACACGTTGCAGGGCTCCAGCGGCATCCCGCACAACACCTGCGGTTTTCCGCACAATACCCGCGCCCCGCTTGCGCCATGCTCCGACCTCCCAACCCCACCCAAGGCCAGGCACCCATGAGCATCGTCGTATTCGACCCCGACAGCACCGAGGACGTCGACTTCAAGGACCGCATGCGCCACCCCGCCGCCG
The DNA here is from genome assembly GCF_003148495.1 of Mesorhizobium loti. GTDB lineage: Bacteria > Pseudomonadota > Alphaproteobacteria > Rhizobiales > Rhizobiaceae > Mesorhizobium > Mesorhizobium loti. The sequence goes on along the minus strand of NZ_QGGH01000003.1, from coordinate 46,293 downwards.
CCGATCCGGCCGGCGGCATGTGGCTGTCGGACACCGAGCCGTCCTTCATCGATGCGGATGCCTTGCGCAAAGGCCGGCTGGCAAAACTGCGCGGCTGGATGCGCGAGGCAGGCTATGGCGGCGTCGTGCTGTTCGACCCCTACAACCAGCGCTACGCCACCGGCTCGCGCAACATGTTCGGCTATTTCCTGCGCAACTCGACCCGCTATTTCTTCGTGCCCACCGAAGGGCCGATCGTGCTGTTCGAATATCCGCAGAGCTACCATGTCTCGATGGTGCTCGACACGATCGACGAGGCGCGTCCTTCCAAGCTCGTCTGGTCGTCGGTCTCCGGCCGCGACGACGAAACCGCCGGCCCCTTCGCCGACGAGATCGCGGAGCTCTTGAAGCAGCATGGCGGCGGCTCGATGAAGCTCGGCCTCGACCGCTGCAGCCATTTGCAGGCGCTGGCCCTGGAAAAGCGCGGCTGCGAGGTTCGCGATTGCCAGGGCGAAATCCTGGCGGTGCGCGCGGTCAAGACGCCGGAGGAAGTCAAATGCCTGCAGGTGTCGATGGCCGGTGCCGAGGCCGCGGTCTATGCGGTGCGCGAGGCAATCAAACCCGGCGTCTCCGAGAACGACCTGTTCGCCATCATGTATGGCGAGGTCATCCGCCAGGGCGGCGAGTTCATCGAGACCCGGCTGCTGACATCAGGCCAGCGCACCAACCCCTGGTTCAACGAAGCCAGCGGCCGCAAGATCCGGCCCGGTGAGCTGCTGGCGCTCGATACCGACACGATCGGCTGCTACGGCTATTATTCCGATTTCTCGCGCACCTTCCGCTGCGGGCCTGGCAAGCCGACGCCTTACCAGAAATCGCTCTACCGCATGGCGCACGACCAGGTTCAGCACAACATTTCCATCGTCAAACCCGGCATGGCCTTCCGCGAGATCGCCGAGAAGGCCTGGAAGATCCCCGACCGTTTCGTCGACCAGCGCTACACCTCCGTCATGCACGGCGTCGGCATGCATGGCGAGACGCCGTTCATCGCGCATGCCATGGACTACGAGACCTATGGCCGCGACGGCCATATCGTGCCAGGCATGGTGGTCAGCGTCGAAAGCTATATCGGCGAAAAGGGCGGCCGCGAGGGCGTCAAACTGGAGGACGAGATCCTGATCACCGACACCGGCACCGAACTCCTGTCGCGCTTTCCCTATGAGGACGAGTTTCTCGCGTGAAGGCTCCCATCGCCATCAAGCGCGGCACCGTGGCCGCGATCTTCATCGACCTGCAGGAAGAGCACCGGCAGGACCCGCGCTACCTCGTCGACGGCTTTGCCGAGATCCTCGCCAACGTCCAGCGCCTGCAGGCGGCGGCGCGCGCTAACCACGTGCCGCTCTACCACTGGGCCTACATCGTCGATCTCGACAAGCAGGACCGGCCCTTTCATCCGGTCGGTGAAGACGGCAAGTCGGCCTTCTCCGACAAGAGCGACCCGCTGACCGAGATCTGCCATGAGGTGGCGCCGATCAAGGGCGAGGCGCTGCTGATCAAGGCGGAGGCCAGCGCCTTCCGGTCGGGGCCGGCGGCCCGCGACATCAAATCGGCTGGCGTCGAATGGCTGGTCGTATCCGGCGTCTGGACCGAGGCCTGCATCGACGCGTCAGTGAAGGATGCGGTGGCGAAAGGCTTTCGCGTGCTCTTGGTCAAGGATGCCTGCGGCAGCGGCAGCGCGGCCATGCACCAGACCGGTATCCTCAACCTCGCCAATCGGCTCTATGGCGGCGCCGTCACCAACACTGACGGCGCCTGCCGTCTGCTGGCTGGTGAAACCGTCACCGCCTGGCAGGTCGAAGGCTCGGTGCCGCTGCGCTTCAGCTTCGACAACGCGGCCGCACTCTACGCCGATCTATGACTGCCGAAAGCATGACGCGGGGCAAATACGAAACCCGGCTCGATCCGGCCCTGTGGGCCTATATCGACGCCGTCAACGCCTGGTATCCGCCCGAAATCCTCGGCCTGCCGATCGACAAGCAGCGCGCCGTCTATGACCGGATGAGCCGTGCCTTCCACCAGGGCCGTCCGCCCGGCGTAAAGGCCAGCGACGGCCTGATCGCCGCCGCCGGCCGCGACATTCCGGTCCGGCGTTACCAGTTCGCCGGCAGGGCCGCGAGGGCCTTGGTGGTCTACTATCACGGCGGTGGCTTCATCCTCGGCGGGCTCGACAGCCATGACGACATCTGCGCCGAGCTCTGCGCCGCCACCGGTTTTGATGTGCTGTCCGTCGACTACCGCTTGGCGCCGGAGCATGTCCACCCCGCCGCCTTCGACGATGCGGTCATCGCCTTCGAATGGGCAGCCGCCGCCACCGATCTGCCGCTGGTGCTGTGCGGCGAAAGCGCCGGCGGCAATCTCGCCGCGGCCGTGGCGCAGGTGACGCGCCGCCATATCAGGGCCGCCATCGGCCAGGTGCTGATCTATCCCGGCCTCGGCGGCGACGAGAGCACCGGCTCCTATGTCGAGCACGCCGCTGCGCCGCTGCTGTCGGTGGCCGACATCGCCTTCTACCGCGACGTCCGCTCGGCCAAGCGCCAATCACTGGGCGATCCGACCTTCTCGCCTTTGCGCGACCGCGATTTCTCCGCCTTGCCACCGACGGTGATCATCACGGCCGAGTGCGACCCGCTGTCGTCGGACGGCGAGACCTATCGCGACCGCATTCTGGCCAGCGGCGGCAAGGCCTGGTGGCACGAGGAGCCGAGGCTGGTGCACAGTTTCCTGCGCGCCCGCACCACCGTGCCGGCGGCGGCGGAAGCGTTTGCGCGGATTATCGCCGCGGTCGCGGCGCTGGGTAAGGGTGATTGGCCGTATTGAACGTAGCGAAGGCCCCCTCATCCGGCCGCTTCGCGGCCACCTTCTCCCCGCTAGGGAGAAGAGGGAACCGCCGGCGCTGCAAGTCTCCTCTCCCCTCGGGGGTCCGAAGGACGGGAGAGACACGCGGCTCGCCCCGGAATGGTCAGCCGAGCGAAGCGGAGGCTGGGTGAGGGGGCTTCGTAGGGCGGTCCCCTCTCCGTCTCGACTTCGCCGAGCCACCTCTCCCCACTCTCGTGGGGCGAGGAACCCAAGCTGCCCCCCCCCTGCGGCCCACCGCACAATCCCTGCGGATTCCCGAACACTCCCCAGCGTCACCTGCCCTTATCATTCCCCCTCAGGCAATGGCGTCCCGGCGGTCGCGTCCGCCTCCGCGTCTGTCGATCGGCCGGGGCGCCCAACAACAGGGGAACGACGATGAAATTCATGCTGACCGACCGCAAACTGCACCCGCAAGCCAAACCCGTCGCCGATGATTTCAAGACCGGCGGCATCAACCGCCGCGAGTATCTGGCGCTGATGGCCGGGCTCGGCGTCAGTGCCGCCGGCGCACTGGCGCTGGGCGGGCTCGGCACCACCCCTGCCCGCGCGGCCGAGCCAAAAAAGGGCGGCGTCTTGCGCGTCGCCATGAACGTCAAGGGTTTCAAGGACCCGCGCACCTTCGACGGCGTCGAGATGTCCAACGTCGCCCGCCACTGCAACGAATATCTGGTGCGCTGGAACACCGACTTCTCCTTCGAGCCCTGGCTGCTCGAAAGCTGGGAGGCGAGCGACGACGCCAAGACCCTCACCCTGCATGTGCGCAAGGGCATTTCCTGGTCGAACGGCGATGCCTTCAACGCCGACGATGTCATCCACAACCTCACCCGCTGGTGCGATGCTTCCGTGCCCGGCAATTCGGTCGCCGCGCGCATGGGCGCGCTGGTCAATGCCGACACCAAGAAGGTCGTCGACGGCGGCATCGCCAAGGTCGACGACTTCACCATCAAGCTGAACCTGCCCAAACCCGACATTTCGCTGATCGCCGGCATGGCCGACTATCCGGCGCTGATCATGCACCGCTCCTATGAGGGCGACGGCGATCCGATGAAGGCGCTGGCCATCACCACCGGCCCCTGCGAGCTGGTCAGCTGGGATGCCGAGACCGGCGCCGAGGTGAAGCGCAAGGACAAGCCATGGTGGAAGGGCGAATTCCACCTCGACGGCATCAAATGGGTCGACTACGGCTCCGATCCCAACGCCATGCTGTCGGCCTTCGAATCCGGCGAGATCGATACCGACCACGAAACCGCCTCCGACGCCGTCTCGCAGACCGAACAGATGGGGCTGATGAATTCCGAGATCGCCACCGGCTCGACCATCGTTGCCCGCTTCAATGTCGGCAACGCGCCCTATGACGACGTCAAGGTGCGCCGCGCCGCCCAACTCGCCGTCGACAACTCCGCCGTGCTGACGCTCGGCCTCGGCGGCCGCGGCAAGCCCGCCGACAACCACCATGTCGGCCCCATGCACCCCGAATATGCCGATATCGGCCCGGCCAAGCGCGACGTGGAGCAGTCGAAGAAGCTGCTCACTGAGGCCGGCAAGGCCGACCATGAATTCGAGCTCATCTCCGTCGATGTCGAATGGCAAAAGAGCACCGGCGACGCCATCGGCGCGCAGATGCGCGAGGCCGGCCTCAAGATCAAGCGCACCGTGCTGCCGGCCGCCACCTTCTGGAACGACTGGAGCAAATACCCCTTCTCCTGCACCGAATGGCTCGGCCGCCCGCTCGGCGTCCAGGTGCTGGCGCTGGCGTATAAATCGGGCGCTGCCTGGAACGAAAGCGCCTACGCCAACCCGGAATTCGACACCCTGCTCGACAAGGCGCTGGCAACGCCCGACGCCAAGGCGCGCAAGGAGATCATGGGCAAGATCGAGCAGAATCTGCGCGACTCAGGCATCATCATCCAACCCTACTGGCGCTCGGTCTACCGGACGTATCGCAAGGGCGTCGAAGGCTGCGAACAGCACCAGGCGCTGGAGCAGCATTTTGAGAAGGTTTGGATCGAGAGCTGAGCCAGGCGCGGCTCTCCCTTCTCCCACAGGGGGAGAAGGGAAGGTGCGTCGGCGCCCCGGATCGACAGGGGCGGCGCGTGAGGCGTCGGCATCTGCCGCCCGCGCACATAGCCAAGCCCTATATTTCATGTACGGCGCAAAACGTGCGGCGCCCGGCGGTAGACCGCCGCCGCCACAGGGCGCATGGTTGCGCTGTCGCTGGCCACTGTATGGGCGCTGGTGCTTGAGAGTGTCAGCGTGCTCCCGCCCCCGTTGGGAGCAATGCAATGGAAGATCCCACGGGCCGGGTGCCCGCGCTTACCTTCCATGCGTTGCGAAGGGCATTCAAGACATCCATTGCCGAACGCCTCATCCCTGAGGCGCAATGGAGTCGGCACGCCAAGGCCCTGGTGCGCAAACTCACGCACAACGCGCATGTCGACAGCGGCCTCGTCGCCTGGATCATTCGCAAGTGAAGCAGAAATGGCCGACGCGAATGCCGGTGAGGCAGTTGCCTGAGCCCGCGTCGGCCACTGGCGACCTGATAGAGGACCGCCGCCCGGATTTTTTATGCTCCGATTGTGGCACGATCAACCGGGCTTGGTTGGTCTGTACGCATTCGTACCAACTCTACCGAAGCGGCCGAAGCAACAAAGCCCGCCCCGGCATAGTCCGAAGCGGGCTTCGTCAGGTCACAGTTTTCCGCAGTTCGACAGGCAAACCAACGCCGCCACCGCCGAAAGCTTTTCGCGCCTGTTGAGCGTCGGCTTTTGATAGGTCTTTTTCATGGATGTTTCCCCTAAGCCCCCAATGGCCGGCGCCCAAAGGCGCCTGTGCGCCGGCAATGTCAATGCGCGCGTCCTGACCAGCTCAGCGCGCGGGCCTGAGAAGCGTCCAGATCCAGCCGACGAAGGTCAGCACCAGGAACGGATAGCCGGCGGCGGGCAGCGGCGAGGAGGTCGGCAGCAAGGGCGCGCGCCAGAGGATCATGCAAGCCGAGACGACAAACAGCACGGCGGCCACGAGCGCGGTGAGCCGTATCCACAGGGCAAAAGTCTTCGGCGCGCTGACCATGACCAGCGCGGCCGCCCACAGCGAGATGCCGCCGACATAGGAGGGCACGCTGGCCTCCAGCCCGGCCGCATTGCCGGCCAGCAGCAGGGTCTCGCCGGCCAGGAAGGTCAGGAAGCCGGCAGCGATGCAGTCATTGCCCAGCCGCTGATATTTCATCGTCAGCAGCGCGGTCGCGACCACCAGCGCTACGCCGTCGATCGTCCAGAGCGTTTCGCGCAGCGGAGCGCTGCCCACGAAGGTGCCGGCAAGGCCGAAGGCGCCACCGATGGCGAGGCCGATCGCGGCGATGGTGTCCGATGTGGTGCGCATGCGGTGTCTCCCCCAAAGCCGTGAATAGAATACGCTAGGGCGGTGTATTCTTAAAGAGTGGTCCGCTATCCGGAGAGCAGCGAGATTAGGCGGTATGTATTTGATCGCGTCAGGCGCGCCGATGGCCTGCCCATTCAGCATAAAGAAGCCAAAGATCGCCACGCCGATGAACGGCTCAACGCTGGAAAGAGCTTGCCGGAGTAGCGGTTTAGCAGCTCAACGGAGGATGGCTGAAATCGCTTGCTAAAAAGGCCATGTTGGCCAGGTCTGAGGATATTTACCTACGCAACAAAACTGTTATTACCGGACATCAGGAGAGGAAGTACAAGAAGATTTCTGATAACGAGAATAATGACCCCTGCTTCATATGATGCCCTAGTCGAGCGCTTAAGCGACGGAATCCTTGCCTCCCGTCAGCCTGTGACGATGGTCCTTGGGTCTGCTATCAGCGCCCCCACAAGCTCGGGTGCCCCAGGCGTATTTAGTGCCGAAACGATCGTAGATTTCATTGAACGCGAGTACTTTCCGGGGCGGCACGACGAATTTCGGGAGCACATCAAGTCTAAGGCGAACGACTATATCGGCGCGTTCGACTTCCTAATTCCTCGTCGCGGTCAGAATGCGGCAAATGCTGTAGTCAGGGCAGCGGTGTGGAATTCCCGTCTTCCAAGCCAAATGCTAGAGTCCGGCTCCAGCTACCAGCCAGACGAACATACAGAGGATCAAGCCTTTTTGTCTTTCGAGGCTGATTGGGATTCTTGGTATCTGACGCCTGCCCTATCTGCGATCGGATCCTTGGCGAGCGTCTTTCCGGAAACATACGGACAAACGGTATTAACAACGAATTTCGATCCCCTTATTGAAATAGCGATACGTCGAAATCGCGGCCGTTGCTTTCGCAACGTTTTTCACCGTGACGGCAATATAGGACAGGCTTCCGGCGAGGGCACAAATATCGTCCACCTACACGGCCATTGGTGGGGATCAGATACGTTAAATACTCATATCCAGCTTACCCAGGATCGACCGAGGCTTAAAACATCGTTGAACAGCTTGATAAGAAAGGACGTCATACTGGTTTGTGGCTACGGCGGGTGGGACGACGTGTTGAACTCCGCTCTTGCTGACATCGTGAACGACGACAATGCGTATCCAGAGATTTTGTGGGCCCTTCACGGTTCGGATCCTTCGATGGTCGAAGACAAGCTGAAGCCGCTTGTCGATCGGGGTCGCGTGACTGTCTACGCTGGCGTGGATTGCAACAATCTCTTCCCTGACGTTCTCAGTCGCCTGCTGAAATTATCTCCAAGAAAAATTGTTGCACAAAGTGCTCCACCTAGCTTTGTACCACCTTTGCGCTTGCAACAGGAATACGACCAGCGTTTGCCTCAAGAAATGGAAATAAACAGAAATTTTGCACTTCTCGGCCCAAATGAAGACGATCGACCTCCAAATATCGACTTCTATGTTGGGCGACAGGCCCAGCTTGAGGAACTGGTCGGTGGCGATTATACGGTTGGATACGTCACCGGAATTGGGGGGCAGGGTAAGTCGGCCTTGGCTGCAGCGTTTTTTAACGATTGCGTCTCAACTGGTAGATTCGAACACTGTGTATGGCGTGACTGCAAGGAGGAGGCCGAGCGTTTTGAGGTTCAGATAGTAAGGATCACCGTCGCGCTTAGCGAAGGAGAACTCAAACCGGCCGACCTATCCCATCTTTCGATAGAAGAACTCTTTGATGTATTCCTTAGATATCTTTCGATGCAGAGAATCTTGTTCATCTTCGATAATGTCGACCATTATATGGAAATGGAGCAAGAGAAATTATCTGGTAGTCCAGCCGACTTTTTGAAGAAAATTGAGCGCGCAGGCGTCGGCTCTAAATTCCTTTTTACCTGTCGAGGAAATATCAGGGAAACCGGCGGTAGTACACTAAATATCCGTCTTTCCGGCTTGGATTTAGAATCAACGATCAAGTTATTTTCCAAGCGGCAAGCGCTTTCGACCAGAGAAGATATAGAGATTGCTCACGGGGTTACCAAAGGGCATGCACTCTGGCTTGACCTACTAGCTGCGCAGGCGGCGAAGCATCCAGAGAAGCCGTTGGAGCGGCTTCTAAACGCGCCGTCTGGAGACAGTGCCGGAATTCCCCTCGAAACTCTACAGTCTATATGGCAAGACCTAAAGGAAAGGGAAAGACTAGTACTTCGAACATTGGCAGAATGTGTTCGACCATCAACTGAGATCGAATTGGCAAGCTTCTTGCAGGAGCAGATGAACTTCAATAAGATTGGTAAGGCACTATACAATCTTCGCAGTCTCAATCTTATTGTCGTAAAATCTTCTGGCGGTTTCCGAGATTACATAGAGCTTCATCCCATTATCCGCGAATTCATTAAGCGTACATTTAGTCGGACAGAGAGAGCGACATTCATAGACGTGATAATTAGATACTATGAGCAGATATTTTCCGTTAGAGTTGGTAGGGGAAAACCAAAACTAACAATCGAAGAGCTCCAAAATTGGATTGAAGGGATAGAACTTCATATTTCTGCTGGAAAGCTTGAGCTAGCCTTTCAACTCATTGCAGAAGTGCATCGATCCGGGCTCTACGTCCTGAACTGCAGGGAATTTGTTCGTGTTTGTGCTACGCTATTTTCCGAGATAAGTTGGGACAAGTACGCCACGTACCCAGAGTTCGATGCGATTGCTAGCGCCTATAGTGATGTACTGTCCGACCTTGGGCGGATAGATGATGCGCGGCGCCTGCTTGCTCAGTATCGTGAGACAATTGTGGGTAAGACGGTACGCTACATCAACTATTGCGACATGCTTTGCTACCTAGAATGGGCGATAGGTGAGTATAAAGAGGCCATTAGATGGGGTGAAGAGGGTCAAGGATTAAAGTCAAAGTCAAATATCGATACCACGTACGATGCGGGGCACAATTTGGCATTGGCAAAACGGGACGGTGGTGAGGTTGACGCAGCGCTCGCCTATTTCCTAAAGGGAAGGTCTATAGAATCGGCGCTAGATCCCGAAGATTTAGATGAGACACTGCACGAGTCGTTTTATGGGAACGTTGGCAGGTGTTTGCAGCTAATGGGCCAGATAGATACGGCGTTGGTCTGCTATAGAAAGTCTGCGCTCCTTATTGAAAGGCATGAAACGGCGAGCTCGGTCAACAACCGAGGGTATGTACGTCAATGGATCGGAGAGGTTTTCGCTGCAAAGAACGCCGACGTGGACGCGGCAAAATTCCTAAAAGCGGCGTTGCGGATTTGGGCTATTATCTCTCCCGTTCGCGAATCCCGCCTCATGTCATTAGTTGCGTCCCGGCCCGAAATTGCCAAGAACGTTGCTGAACTCGATGAGTTATATGCAGAGCGATATTGCGTTGCATGGTTCTTCGGTAGGGAGACGGACGTCTAGCGACTGACTTAGTTTTTCTTCAATCCCCCATCTTCAGCGCCTGGATAAACGCCTCCTGCGGGATATCGACCTTGCCGAACTGCCGCATCCGCTTCTTGCCCTCTTTCTGCTTGTCCAGCAGCTTGCGTTTGCGCGAGACGTCGCCGCCGTAGCATTTGGCGGTGACATCCTTGCGCAGCGCCGAGATGGTTTCGCGGGCGATGACCTTGCCGCCGATGGCGGCCTGGATCGGGATCTTGAACAGATGGTTCGGGATCAGCTCCTTCAGCTTCTCGCACATCTGCCGGCCGCGCTTTTCCGCCGCCGTGCGGTGCACCAGCATGGAAAGCGCGTCGACCGGCTCCTCATTGACCAGGATCGACATCTTGACGAGGTCGCCTTCCCTGTAGTCGGTGAGGTGATAGTCGAAGGAGGCGTAGCCCTTGGAGATCGACTTCAGCCGGTCGTAGAAATCGAACACGACTTCGTTGAGCGGCAGATCGTAGATCAGCATGGCGCGCTTGCCGACATAGGACAGGTCGGCCTGGATGCCGCGCCGGTCCTGGCAGAGTTTCAGGATGCCGCCGAGATAGTCGTCCGGCGTCAGGATGGTGGCGCGGATCCACGGCTCCTCGATCGCCGAGATCTTCACCACGTCGGGCATGTCGGCCGGGTTGTGCAATTCCTTCATCGAGCCGTCGGTGAGCAGCAGCCGGTAGACGACGCTCGGTGCCGTGGCGATCAGGTCGAGGTTGAACTCGCGCTCCAGCCGCTCCTGGATGATTTCGAGATGCAGGAGCCCAAGGAAGCCGCAGCGATAGCCGAAGCCGAGCGCGGCACTGGTTTCCATTTCAAAAGAGAAGCTGGCGTCGTTGAGGCGCAGTTTGCCGACCGCGGCGCGCAGATCCTCGAAATCGGCGGCGTCGACCGGGAACAGGCCGCAGAACACCACCGGCTGCGCCGGCTTGAAGCCGGGCAGCGCCTTGGCCGTCGAGCGCTTGTCCTCGGTGATGGTGTCGCCGACGCGGGTGTCGGCCACTTCCTTGATCGAGCCGGTGAAGAAGCCGAACTCGCCGGGGCCGAGCTCGTCGACATTGATGCGGGCCGGGGTGAACACGCCGGTGCGCTCGACCAGGTGCTTGGCGCCGGTGCCCATCATGCGGATGGTCTGGCCCTTCTTCAAGACGCCGTCGATGACGCGCACCAGCACGATGACGCCGAGATAGGCGTCGTACCAGCTGTCGACCAGCATCGCCTTCAAGGGCGCCGAAGCATCGCCTTCGCGCGGCGGCGGCAATTGGTGGACGATGGCCTCCAGCACGTCGGGAATGCCAAGCCCGGTCTTGGCCGAGATCAGCACGGCGTTGGAGGCGTCGATGCCGATCACCTCCTCGACCTGCTCGCGGATGCGCTCGGGCTCGGCGGCCGGCAGGTCGACCTTGTTCAGCACCACGACGATCTCGTGGTTGTTGTCGATCGCCTGGTAGACATTGGCCAGCGTCTGCGCCTCGACGCCCTGGCTGGCGTCGACCACCAGCAGCGAACCCTCGCAGGCGGCGAGCGAGCGCGACACTTCATAGGCGAAGTCGACGTGTCCGGGCGTGTCGATCAGGTTGAGGATATAGTCCTCGCCATTGTTGGCGTGGTACTTCAGCCGCACCGTCTGCGCTTTGATAGTGATGCCGCGCTCGCGCTCGATGTCCATCGAGTCCAGCACCTGCTCCTTCATGTCGCGCAGCTCCAGCCCGCCGGTCAGCTGGATCAGCCTGTCGGCAAGCGTGGATTTGCCATGGTCGATATGGGCGACGATGGAGAAATTGCGGATGTGGTCGAGGGGCGTGCTCATGGCGCGCGTTTAGCAGGGGCGGCTTGCCCGAGCAAGCGGCGCAGGCTGCTGCCGGGACGGGCGCTGCGGGCGTTTGTCGGCTTTGTCAGGCGGTTTCGCGAAAAGTCGATAAATTTTAACCAAGTAAGTTAGAGCATAATTGGGGAGTGCCATGTTAGCCGGTAGTGATATTCCGTTGTAAGGATCAAGGCATGCGGGGGCTGGCAGGTAGGTTTATCGAGTCGAGAAGCGGTGCATTTGCGCCGATCCTCATCGTCATGATGATTCCGCTGATCACCGCGGTCGGCTTTTCGGTCGACTACACCTCGGCGGTCCAGACCAGGTCGACCGAGCAGGCGGCGCTCGATGCCGCGATCCTGTCGATCACCACGATGGATACGGCCTCGACGAAACCGCAGCGCCAGGTGGTGCTGCAGGCTTCCTACGTAGCCAATGGCGGACAGGGCGCCGCGACGCTGAACACCTTCGACGTCAGCGCCAACGGCACCGCCACCGCGCAGGCTTCGGCAAGTTTCGCCATGCCGACCGTTTTCATGCAGATCGCCAGGATCCCCACGGTGGCGGTCGGCGTTACGTCGGCGGTCAGCAAAACGCCGGCGCTGGTCCAGGCTACATTCAACGTCGATCACGTTTCAGGCTACTGGAACAAGACCATGACCGTGTACGGCCTTCCCTTCGGTTCGACCTCCGCGACCACACCGACGGCCATGATGAAGGTCGACTATGTCTACAAAGGGTATAGTTATTCCTATACGAGCGGGGGTAAGACTTATACCGCTGCCGACCCGAAAGGTTACGGTACGACAACTATTTCCACTGTGTCGGGAACAACCCAGACGCAGGTTCAGAGCCAAGTGTGCACGACAGTAGGATCAAAAACCGATTTCACTCCCACCGCGGGCGTTTACCGAAGCACCGCGGTAGCAAAAAGCGGAAATACGAGCGGCTCCACCATCTATTTCAAGACGACGTGCGCAACCACGAATACCGCCGGAAACAGCAGTGGCGCAACAATCGACGTGAGCACGATGGACCAGCTCTATCTGCAGATGAATGTGCCGTCCGGACCGGTCAACCCGCTCAAGTCGAACGATGCAAGCACGTCGAACCGGCTCTACTTGGGCGCCGGGTACGGCACCGCGGCACAAAAGACCCTGAACCCTTCCCTATACCTCCCCGTCGAGGTTGCCGGCAACGCGATCGTCGACATCTTCGCCGCTGTGCCCTGCGGCGAGACCAGCGACCAGGCATGGGAAGACGGCGGCAACAATCCTCCACTGCCAGACGTTACGAACGCCGACTTCTTCTACAGCGTGATGGGCAAGTGCGACTTCAACCGGCGCCCGTCCGACACGCTGCTGACGCAGTAGACGCTGCCGATCTCCCCACCTGCGGGGGAGATTGGCTGTCGCGACAGCCGGTGCCGCTCTCCAGCGCCGCAAAGCGACGAACCTTCATCACAAACCGGTGAGCGCTGTAACGAAGCAGCGGGCGGCGGCGAAGTGGGGACATGAGCGGTGCATTCGAAGCGCCGCCGCCCACGGAGCAAGCCGATGCCGTCATCCCGCAAGCCTATCGCATTGTCCAGCCTGGCCGCGCTCGCGCTGGCAGTGTCGCTCAGTGCGGCGGCCGCCCAGCCGCTCACCGTGGTCGAGCTGTTCACCAGCCAGGGCTGCTCGTCCTGCCCGCCGGCCAACGCCAATCTGATCAAGGTCAAGGACCAGCCCGGCGTGCTGGCGCTGTCGTTCAACGTCACCTACTGGGACTATCTCGGCTGGAAGGACACGTTCGGCCGCCAGGAATTCACCCAGCGCCAGGTCAGCTACGAGCCGCCGCTCGGCCATGACGGGCCGTTCACGCCGCAAGTGGTCGTCAACGGCCACGCCGATGTCGTCGGCGCCGCTCCCGGCGAGATCCAGAAGCTGATTTCGGCGAGTGGCCAGGCGAGCGGCCCGTCGCTGTCGCTCAACGATGGCAAGATCAGCATCGGCGCTGGCGCCGCGCCGGCCGGCCGGGCCGATGTCTGGCTGGTGCGCTACCTCAAAGGCGTCGTCGAGGTGCCGGTGGCGCGCGGCGAAAACACCGGCCGCACCCTGCCGCACGCCAATGTCGTGCATGCGCTGAAGAAACTCGGCAGTTGGACCGGCGCCGCCACGGCGCTGGATCTGCCGCCAGCTTCGGACGGCCTGAGCACCGCCGTGCTCGTGCAGTCGCCCGGCGGCGGGCCGATCCTGGCCGCCGCGACAAACTAGATCACGCTTCACAAGAGATTGCGCAAACGCCGCACCCGCGGCGCCGCATAGCACGGCCGCCAAGAGGGCGCGCCTTCCACGACCAACCGCCAAGGAGACCCACCATGACAACACTGTTTCGCCTGACGCTGCCGGCGCTCGCTCTCGCTCTGTGCTCGACGGCGCTGCTCGCCGGCGGCATTGCCCGTGCCGATGATGCGACCAACGCGATGAAGCCTGCCGCCGATGCCATGAAACCCGCTGCGGATGCGATGAAGCCGGCCGCGGACGCCATGAAGCCTGCAACGGATGCGATGAAGCCCGCCGACCCGATGGCCACCAATTCCATGAAGCCGGCCGCCAACGCCATGAAGCCGGCGGCTGACGCGATGAAACCGGCAACCGATGCCATGAAGCCGGCAAACTAGAGTTGACGCTGTTTCCGGCTTCGGTCCTCCCCCAGGTCCGAATCCGGGCGCACGTGAAAGTGAGGCCTCGGCCGCAACTCGCCCGTCGCATGATCGCATCTTATCCAATAGACTCCACATGATGGACGTCACAGGAGCTCAAGCCATGACCGACATTCAAAAACCACCCACCAGACAGTCGTCGAACCTCGTCCGCAGCGCGCTCGCCGCGCTTGCGCTTGCCGCCGCGGGCGCCGCCTTCTGGCTGACGCCGGCGGTTTCGGCCGAGGATGCGGTGAAGATCCCGCCGCCGGCTTTTGACGAAAAAGCTGCTGCCGGCAGTGAAAAGGCAATCTTCGCCGGCGGCTGCTTCTGGGGCGTGCAGGGCGTGTTCCAGCACGTCAAGGGCGTCAGCAAGGCCGTCTCCGGCTACACCGGCGGTAGCAAGGATGATGCCGTCTACGAGACGGTCGGCTCAGGCCGCACCGGACATGCCGAATCCGTCGAGATCACCTATGATCCGTCTGAGGTCACCTATGGCCAGCTGCTGCAGGTCTATTTCTCGGTCGCCCACAACCCCACCCAGCTGAATTTCCAGGGTCCCGACTCGGGCACGCAGTACCGCTCGACGATCTTTGCCGAAAACGAGGCGCAAAAGAAGATCGCGCAAAGCTACATCGCCCAGCTCGACCAGGCCAAGGTGTTCCCGGAGCCGATCGTCACCACGCTGGAAACTGGCAAGACCTTCTATCCGGCCGAGAATTATCATCAGGATTTCCTGACGCTGAACCCGACCTATCCCTACATCGTCTACAACGACCTGCCCAAGGTGGCGAACCTGAAGGCACTGTTCCCGGCGCTGTACAGCGAGAAGCCTGTGCTGGTGCTGTCGGCGAGCAACTGAGGTTGGCGGACGCGCGTAATCTCCCCCCCTCGAGGGGGGAGATCAGCTCGCGCCAACCCCCTCAATCATACGTCAAATCCGTCGCCTTCCCGCCAAACACCCGGTAGGCATAGAACGAATAGAAGATGATGACCGGCAGCACGACCACGGTGCCGGCCAGGATGATGGCCAGGCTCTCCGGTGCCGAGGCCGCTTGCCAGATGGTCAGGCGATCCGGCACCACGAACGGGTAGAACGACCAGGCCAGGCCGGCAAAGCCGAGCGCGAAGATGGCGGCCAGCGTCAGGAACGGCGTCAGCGAATGGCGGTCGTCGGGCTTCGGCAGATGGAAGGTTTGCCGCCACAGCCACAGGAACAATATTGCCGACAGGATCGGCAGCGGCGACAAATAGAGCATCGCCGGCCAGACGAACCACTTGTCGAAGATGCGCAGGCTGGCGAAGGGCGTCGCCAGCGACACCGCCGCCATGCCAAGCGCGGTCAGCACCAGCGCCGTGCGCAGCCAGCGCACCGCCTTCTTCTGCAAGTCGCCCTCGGTCTTGTAGATCACCCAGGCGGCGCCCATCGCCGCGTAAGCCGCGGCAAGGCAGAACGCCACCAGCACGCCAAACGCCATGCCGCCGAAGCCGACATCGAGGCCCAGTACATAGACGCCCAGCATATAGCCCTGTGCCAGCGAGGCGATGAGCGAACCCAGGAAGAAAATACGGTTCCAGCGGTGCTTGCGCTCGGTCGGCACCTTGGCGCGGAAATCGAAGGCGACGCCGCGCAGGATCAGCCCGATCAGCAGCACGAAGACCGGAATGTAGAGCGCGGTCAGGATAACGCCATGCGCCATCGGGAAGGCGACCAGCAGCAGGCCGACGGCCAGCACCAGCCAGGTTTCATTGGCGTCCCAGAACGGGCCGATGGCCGCGATCATCGTGTCCTGCTCGGCGTCTTCGGCGGCGGCGAACAGGATGCCAATGCCGAGATCGAAACCGTCGAGAATGACGTAGATCAGGATGGCCAGGCCCATCAGGCCGGCGAAGATCAGGGGAAGCGCGGTGGGCCAGTCGAAGCTCATTTTTCTTCTCCTATTCGCCTGCTGCCGGTTGCGACATGGCCGTCTTCATGACGCCCGGCAGCGGCGATGAATCGCCGTCCTTCGCCGCCTTCAGCGCCAGGTGCACCAGCACGCCGAGATAGGCGATCAGCAAAAGCGCGTAGAGAATGAGATAGATGGCCAGCGTCAGCGCGACATGGCTGCCGGCCACCGGGCCGACCGCGTCGGCGGTTTTCAGCACGCCGGTCACCAGCCAGGGCTGGCGGCCGATTTCCGTGGTGTACCAGCCGGCCAGCGTCGCCAGCCAGCCCGACAGCCCCATCGGCACCATCAGCAGAGCGAGCGGCTTCGGCAGGCTGTGGCGGCGCTTGAGGAAGAAGGCGGCCGACCACGAGACGATGAGCATCAATATGCCGGTGCCGACCATGATGCGGAAACCCCAGAACACCGGGAACACCGGCGGATGGTTGCCGGGATAGTCGTTCAGCCCCGGCACGACACCGCTGGTCGAGTGCCGCAGCACCAGGCTGGCCCCGTCGGGAATGGCGATCTCGAACCTGTTTTCCTTGGCCGCCTCGTCGGGCAGGGCGAAAAGAACCAGCGGCACGTTGGGGCCGGTGTTCCAGTTGGCCTCCATGGCGGCGATCTTCTGCGGCTGATGCTCCAGTGTGTTCAGCCCGTGCTGGTCGCCGGCAAAGATCTGGATCGGGATCAGGATCGCCGCGGTGAAGACGCCGGTGCGCAGCGCCTTCCACATCGATTCCGAGCGGTCGCCCTTGAGATAGCGCAGCGCTGACAGGCCAGCGATCAGGAATGACACCGTCAGGCCGGATGCCAGCAGCATGTGGGTAAGCCGGTAGGGCATCGACGGGTTGAAGACGATCGCCCACCAGTCGACGGCGTGTGCGACGCCATCACGGATCTCGAACCCGGCCGGCGTCTGCATCCAGGAATTGAGCGCGATGATCCAGAAGGCCGAGACGGTCGTGCCGCCCGCCACCAGCACCGTCGCTAGCGTGTGGATGCGGTTGGAGACACGGCGGAAGCCGAACAGCATGATGCCAAGGAACGCCGCTTCGAGGAAGAAGGCGGTGAGGATCTCGTAGGCCAGCAGCGGCCCGGCAATGTTGCCGACCTTTTCCATGTAGCCGGGCCAGTTGGTGCCGAACTGGAAACTCATGGTGACGCCGGTAACCACACCCATGGCGAAGGACAGTGCGAACACCTTCACCCAGGTGAAATACGCACGTATCCAGGCGGAATCGCCTGTCGCGTTGTAGCGCAGCTTGAAGAACAGCAGCACCCAGCCAAGCGCAATGGTGATCGTCGGGAACAATATATGGAACGAAATATTTGCGCCGAATTGCATGCGCGACAGGATGAGCGGGTCCATGGTGGGCTCCGGCTGCTTCGAATGCCTTGAAGAATAGGCCTGTCACGCCGCTCGGTCAAAGCGGCGTCCCGCCGCGAGGCGGAACGCCGCAGCGCCCTGCCAATATGACGCATGTGCAGCATGGCTTAGCCTATGCGCCGGTGTCCGGCAGGTCGCCAGACTCATCCCGGTCGCTGGGGCAGTTGTATCGGCCGCCAGCCACCAGGGTCGGCCGGCAACGATTGTCGAGAACTGTCAGCAGCGGCATTGACTTACGGTTGCATGCACCGACATTCGGCCTATATCAGGGGACCTCTTTCAAGCAGCCGTTTTCAACCATGCCCTCCATCCTGTCTATTTCCGGGGTCTCCAAGACCTACGCCACCGGCTTTACCGCGCTCAAGGAGGTCAATCTCGACATCCAGCGTGGCGAGATCTTTGCGCTGCTCGGCCCCAACGGCGCCGGCAAGACGACGCTGATCTCGATCGTCTGCGGCATCGTCAACCGCTCGTCGGGCACCGTCACCGTCGACGGCCACGACATCAACAAGGATTATCGTGCCGCGCGCAGCCTGATCGGCCTGGTGCCGCAGGAACTGACCATCGATGCCTTCGAGAGCGTCTGGGCGACGGTCAACTACAGCCGCGGCCTGTTCGGCAAGCCGGCCAACCCGGCTTTTGTCGAGAAGGTGCTGCGCGACTTGTCGCTGTGGGACAAGAAGGACGCCAAGGCGATCACCCTGTCGGGCGGCATGAAGCGCCGGCTGATGATCGCCAAGGCGCTGTCGCATGAGCCGCGCGTCCTGTTCCTCGACGAGCCGACCGCCGGCGTCGATGTCGAGCTGCGCCAGGACATGTGGGCGATGGTGCGCCGGCTGCGCGAGGATGGCGTCACCATCATCCTCACCACGCATTACATCGAGGAAGCCGAGGCGATGGCCGACCGCGTCGGCGTCATCAACCGCGGCGAGATCATCCTGGTCGAGAACAAGGTCGAACTGATGCGCAAGCTCGGCCGCAAGCGGCTGGTGCTGGAACTGCGCAATCCGCTGACGGCCATTCCCGAGGCGTTCTCGCGCTACGCGCTGGAACTGTCGCCGGATGGCGGGCAGCTGACCTACACTTATGACAACCAGGCCGAGCGGCCGGGCGTCGCCTCGCTCATCCGCGATCTCGAGGCCGGCGGCATCCAGTTCCGCGACATCGACACGCAAAACAGCTCGCTCGAGGAGATCTTCGTCAATCTGGTGAGGAGAGAGCCATGAACCTCCGCGCGGTATGGGCGATCTACCGGATGGAAATGGCGCGTGCCTTCCGCACCGTGCTGCAGAGCATCGTCTCGCCGGTCATCTCGACATCGCTGTATTTCGTCGTCTTCGGCTCGGCCATCGGCTCGCGCATCACCGAGATCGACGGCATCAGCTACGGCGCCTTCATTGTGCCCGGCCTGATCATGCTGTCGCTCTTGACGCAGTCGATCTCCAACGCCTCCTTTGCCATCTACTTTCCGAAATTCGTCGGCTCGATCTACGAACTTTTGTCGGCTCCGGTCTCCTATCTGGAGATCGTCATCGCCTATGTCGGCGGTGCGGCGACCAAGTCCATCATCCTCGGCCTGATCATCCTGGCGACAGCCTCGCTGTTCGTGCCGCTGACCATCCTGCACCCGTTCTGGATGCTTACCTTCCTGGTGCTGACGGCGGTGACCTTCAGCCTGTTCGGCTTCATCATCGGCATCTGGGCGAAGAGCTTCGAGCAGCTGCAGCTGGTGCCGCTCTTGATCATCACGCCGCTGACCTTCCTCGGCGGCAGCTTCTATTCTATCAACATGCTGCCTGGGATCTGGCGCACGGTGACGCTGTTCAACCCGGTCGTCTATTTGATCAGCGGCTTCCGCTGGAGCTTTTACGGCAAGTCCGACGTCTCGGTTGGCGTCAGCCTTGGCATGACCGTCGTCTTCCTGCTGGTCTGCATAACCATCGTCGCCTGGATTTTCAGGACCGGTTATCGGCTCAGGAACTGAGCGGTCCAAAGTCGTCATCCTGGGGTCTGCGCCGCGTCGCTTCGCTCCTTGCCACGCCCCAGGATGACGAAGGGAAAAGGCTTCGCCCAAGCCCTGAATATCGATAGACCTAGATTGCCTTGACCAGCCGCAGCAGCCCTAACATCTCCACATACGTCCCCTTGCGGAAGGCGATGTAGACCGGCTCTTCGACACCATGGAAGCGGCGCTTGAACGCCGCCTGGCCCTGCAGGTTGAACCTGCGCCGGTTGACCCATGGCGAGCCGTAGGCGCGCTGGAAGATGTTGCGCCAGAAATCGCTTTCGTCAAAGCCGCTCGGGCCGATGTCGACGAGCGGCGACAGGCCGAGCGTGACCACCGAGATGCCTTGCTCGCGAAAACGGTCGACGGCGAATTTGGTCAGGCCGACCTCGGCATGCGGCGAGGCATCGATGTGCTTGCGCTTGAAGGCGGTGGTGTAGCCGATGACCTTGCCGTCGGCAAACAGCGGATCGAAGTCAAGCAAAGCGACCA
Organism: Mesorhizobium loti; assembly: GCF_003148495.1. GTDB lineage: Bacteria > Pseudomonadota > Alphaproteobacteria > Rhizobiales > Rhizobiaceae > Mesorhizobium > Mesorhizobium loti. The sequence continues at coordinate 26,268 of NZ_QGGH01000003.1, read as the reverse complement.
GTTCGCCGTCGGGGCCATGCAGCACGAAACGGCGCATGTCGCTACCGAGATGGTCGGCGAACGGGCGGTTGAGAAAGCCCATCTCCCAGCGCTTGACGATGCGGTCGCCGCGCCAGTTTTGGGAAAGCCGGGCGATCTCGTCGAGGTGGATCGTTCGCCTGTCCTCTTCGAACGAAAAGCCCTTCTTCAGCAGCCAGCGCTCGGAGTAGCGCACGGTTTCGTTGCGCTTTCCGGAAAAATCATGCTCGGGCAGGGTGAGGCGGGTGTCGATGCCGAAACGATTGACCTTGTAGCCGAGCCCGGCCAGCACCCGTGCGGTCTCTTCGCCGATCTGCACGAACCACGGGCTGCCGGCGGCCTCGACGAAGCGTCTGATATAGTCGGGTCGATGCGCCGGAGCCGCCACGGGGTCGCCGAGCGCGAAATGATGCTTCATCTTGGTGCCGAAGGCGATGTAGCCGTCGGCGTCGCCGAAATAGGAAAGCTTGTTCTGCACGGCGCTGGAGTAGGCGAGCGAGAAGTCGCCGTGGCGGCGTACAAGCGCCAGCCGTTCGACATGGGTCAGCGCCTCCCGCTCGACCTTGGGCGCGGCGCCCTCAAGGATGCTGTCGACATAGATCCGCAAGGAGGGCATGGTCGAGATTCCGCGTGCCGCCTACAACGCCGCGCGTCCAAGACGCGCAAAGGTGCTGTAACACTTCGATTCTGCGCATGGCCTCGAAAATCGAACCCGATTTCGGGCATGCGCGTGGGGGATAACAGAGACCCGCCAGCCCCCCAGGGCCTCGAATCAATCACATTGCCGCGACCTGATTACCGTTGATATTGCGCATATGCCATATAGGGCACAACCGCGGCCCAGCGTATGCCTCGAAAATCGTATGGCTCGAAATCGGCAGCGGTTTGCGGGTATGGTCCTGCGCGGGATCAAACGGTTACAGCGTCATGCGAGCCTTGCGGCAGGGCGGTCGAATGGGATTCAAGAGTGAATGGCTGATACGACAATCAGGTGGGTGGCGGACCAGACGGTGACGGTCGAGCCGGCAATCGTCGTCGGCGCCGGTGCTGCCGGACTGGCCGTCGCGCACGCCTTGATGAACGCCGGCGTGCCGACCGCGATCCTGGAAAAGGAAAGCCGGCTGGCCGAGCCCTGGCACCGGCGACACCCGCAGTTGCATCTCAACACCCACCGCGATCTTTCTTCGTTGCCTGGCCTCGCCTATCCCCCGGGCACCCCTGCCTTTCCGCAAAGGATGGTCGTCATCCGCCATATGAATGATTTCAGGGAGGAGAACCGGCTGCCGGTGCAGTTTGGCGTCGCTGTCGAAGAAATCGCCTTCAAGGGCGATCATTGGGCGCTGCGGACCAGCGCGGGGCGGCGCCTGGCCCGCAATGTCGTCATCGCCACCGGCCGCGACAGGCAGCCATTCACTCCTGAATGGAAAGGCATGAAGGATTTCGCCGGCCGCATCATCCATTCGGCGGATTTCGGCGACGCGCAGGACTATGCGGGCCAGAAAGTGCTGGTCGTCGGCGCCGGCAATTCGGGCTTCGACGCGCTCAATCATCTGGCCGACATAGACACGGCCGCCATCTGGCTGTCGGCCCGCAACGGCCCCGCCCTCCTGCCCAAGCGGATCGGCAAGATCGCCGTGCATCGGCTTTCGCCGTTCATGGCGCGCTTGCCGTTGCGGGTCGCCGATGCGGCGATCGCGGCAACGCAGCGCCTCGTCTTCGGCGACCTGACCAAATTCGGCGTGCCGCCCGCACCCAGGGGCGGCGTCAGCCGCCTGACCTCGGATTATACCGCGATCGCTGCCGACGACGGCGCCGTCGACGCCATCAAGGCCGGCAAGATCACCGTCGTGCCGGCCATACGGGAATTCACCCGCGACGGCGTGATCCTGGCCAATGGCAGCCTGATCGATCCCGATATCGTCATTGCCGCGACAGGCTACCGCACCGGGCTGGAGCCCATGGTCGGCAAGCTCGGCGTGCTCGACAGCAAGGGCGTTCCGCTCTTCAACGGCGGGCAAGCCGATCCGAAATTGCCCGGCCTGTGGTTCACCGGCATGCGGCCAAGCATTCGCGGCTGCTTCGCCAATGCCGGCATCCTGGCCAAGGCGATCGCCAAACGGATTGCAGCTTCCGCTGGCGCCTCCCACCAATCCGGTGCTTCACGCTGACTTAATCGGAGACGCCGGTACGTCGGCTTGATCAACTGCTTGCTATGTTATATAACATGTTATCATTTATGGCACAGGTCGACTATGGAAGACGTCATACGATCTCTTGGCTACCTCTGCCTGGGCAGCAGGTTGAAGCGCATTGGCGAGCAGTTGCAGGCCGACGCGCAGCGTCTGCTCGACGGCTTGGAGGTTCCACTTCAATCGAGCCAGTACCCGTTGCTTGCCGCACTCGACAAACTGGGACCGTTGGCTGTCGGCGAACTGGCGCAATCGCTGGGGCTGACACAGCCGGGTGTGACAAGAAGCGTGTCGCTTCTGGCCGAGCTGGGGCTGGTCGAAGCCATCCAGTCGGATGGTGACCAGCGGCGGCGGGTGGTCTCGCTGACTAAGAAGGGTCAACGCCTGGTCGATGTCGCGAAGCGGGACGTGTGGCCGCGCATAGAGAGCGCCGTCGCGGATTTGTGCCGAGATCTTTCGGGGCCAGTTCTCGATCAACTCGCGGCCATTGAGGACGGTCTGGCTACGGCCCCGCTCGATCGTCGCGTCAAACAAGGCGCCAGGCAATGAAACATATTCTTGACCGTCCTGTCTGGAGCGCGCTGGAGACGAGGCATCAGGCCTTCGCGCAAGGTGGCAAGCTTGCCAGGCGCTATTCACCGTCAATCGCCCTCTTTGCCGCTACCGCTACCGACGATGCCGAAAGCCTGCGGGCGTTCGGCAAGCTTGTGTCCTCGGGCGAGAGCGTGATCATGGCTCAGGCCGATGCCATTGCGCTGCCGGTCGGCTTGTCGGCGATCTCGACGGCCGCTGCCGTCCAGATGGTTGCCGAGGTGCCGTTGCAGACCGTGTCGGACGAGCGCGTGCAACGTCTGACGCAAGAGGATGCGGCCGAGATGCTGGCCTTGGCGTCACTCACCAAACCCGGCCCGTTCACATCCGGGGCGTTGAGCCTCGGCGACTTCTGGGGTGTGAAAATCAACGGCAGGCTGGTGGCGATGGCCGGCGAGCGCATGAAGCAACCCGGCTATAGCGAACTCAGCGGCGTCTGTTCGCACCCGGAATTCCGTGGCGGCGGCCTCGGCCGGCTGCTATCGCTGTTCGTGGCAGACCAGATTTTTGCACGCGGCGAGATACCGTACCTCCACGCCTATGCCGCAAACACTGGTGCCATAAGATTGTACGAATCCATCGGCTTCCGATTGAGAAGCATGATCAATGTGGCCGTGGTTCAGCGGGCCGAATAGGATAAGGCGCCGCCGGGCATCACGCCGACTTCGGCTCGAGCCGACGGAAACCGACGGCCTCCATCAGCATATCCTCTTCGACCATGCCGGCATTGTGCAGGGCGAGCAGGTTAAGCGCGATTTCGCGCGCATCGGCGGAATCGGGATGCGCTTCACGCCGCCGGCAGGCCTCATCGAACACGCGCTGCAGCTTGGCTATATCGGCTGGCTTGAGCAAGCCACGGTCATAGACGGACTTCGACATGGCGATCTCCTGATAAAGACCTAGGGCGCCACGTTTAAATTGCCAATCTTTCCCGAGGCTTGAATGATTTCACGTAAAAAGGGAGGGGCTTCGGGGTCACCGAAATCCCTCCCTTGAGATTGCAAACCAGTGCCGGATATCAGACCGCGATCTTGCCGCCACCCTGTTTGGTGATAGCGACCACCGACGGCCGCACCGGCATGTCGGGCTTGAAGTCGGGCCAGCGTGTCGACAGGTCTTCATAGTAGGACGGGCGGCCGAACGCCTCCCAGTCCTCGCCGCCGTCGCCCGGATGCTGGACGGCGACGAAGGCGGTCTGGTCGTCGGGCGCAAACAGCGGACCGCACATTTCGGCGCCGATCGGCACGCGGAAGAACAGTTTTGAGGTCGCCCGCGCCGACCCTTCGGTGTCCACTGCCCACAGGCCGTCGGTACGGCCGGTGGCCTTCGGGCCCTGGCCATCGGTGGCGACCCACAGGCGGCCGGCCGAATCGACGGCGCAATTGTCGGGCATGCCGAACCAGCCATTGGCCGTCGTTGCCGTCGAGAAGGTGGCGCCGATATCGGCCACCGAAGGATCGCCGCATTTCAACAGCACTTCCCACTTGCCCTTGGCAGCGGTGAAATCGCCGCCGTCCTCCGATATCTCGATGATGTGGCCGAAGGCGTTTTCGGCGCGCGGGTTGGCGGCGTCGACCTGGTCGGCCTTGCGCTTCGAATTGTTGGTCAGCATCACATAGACCTTGCCGTTGACGGCATTGGGCTGGATGTCTTCCGGGCGGTCCATCTTGGTGGCGCCGAGCAGGTCGGCGGAGCGGCGTGTTTCGATCAGCACGTCGGCTTGGCCAGTGAAGCCGTTTTCAGCCGTCAGCGGCCCCTGGCCGAAGACGATCGGCAGCCATTCCACGGAACCGTCTTCGGCGAACTTGGCGACATGCAGCGTGCCGTCGTCGAGCAGGTCCTTGTTGGCGGCATGGTCGTTCGGATTGAACGCCGCCTTGGTGACGAACTTGTAGACATAGTCGAAGCGCTCGTCGTCGCCGAGATAGAAGACGACGCGGCCGTCCTTGGCGACGATCGATTCGGCGCCTTCATGCTTGAAGCGGCCCATGGCGGTGCGCTTCCTCGGCGTCGAGGTCGGATCGTTGACATCGACCTCGACGATCCAGCCGAAGCGGTTGGCTTCGTTCGGCTCCTTGGCCAAGTCGAAGCGGTCATAGTGCGCCGCCCATTCATAGGCGCCTTCGGGAATGCCGAGGCGCTTGTAGTTGGCGGCTTCCTTGTGGTCTGCCGGCAGTTCGCCGGAGAAATAGCCGTGGATGTTTTCCTCGGCCATCACATAGGTGCCCCAGGGCGTGACGCCACCGGCGCAGTTGTTGAACGTGCCGAAAACCTTGGTGCCGGACGGGTCGGCATTGGTCTTGACGCGGTCATGGCCGGCAACCGGACCCGACAGCGCCATTTCGGTGCTGGAGGTGATGCGGCGATTAAGCTTTCCGTCGCGCACCACCTGCCATTTGCCAGCGTCCTTGCGGATCTCGACGATGGTGCCGCCGTGCGCCGCCATCTCGACATCGACCTGCTCCTTCGAGAGGGGTGCGACTTCGGCCGACTTCTTGCCGTCCTTTTCGACGATCTTCACGATGCCCGGGAACATCAGATGCGGGTTGGTGTATTCGTGGTTGACCACCAGCATGCCGTGTTCGGCTGAACCGTCGATCGGGAGATAGCCGACGTAGTCGTTGTTGTAGCCGAACTGTCTGGACTGCGCCTGCGCCGACTGTTTCGTCGGGTCGAAGTCCGGCGAATCGGCAAACAGCGGGTCGCCCCAGCGCAACAGCACATCGGCGTCGTAGCCCGGTGCGACATGATGCTTGTCGTCGATGCCGGCCTCCAACTCGTCGAACGCGAAGGCCGAGCTTTCCGCGGCCCGGGCTTCGTCGGCGCTGATAAGCGCCAGCGGGGAGACGGTGGCGGCGATGGCCGAGACGGCCAGCGAACCCCTGAGGAAGCCGCGGCGCGAGAACCGCGCGGCAATGATCTCGCCCATGGTGCGGTTGTCGGTGGGGTTGGTGGCCGGGCCGTCGTTTTCCTCGAGCAGGCTGGTGCGGAATCGGGCGTCAGGGGAGCGGTGTTCGGTCATTTGGGGGCTTGCCTCTGGCTGCGTGGATGGCTGGAGCGTGTTGCCTGTTTAACCCCTTATAATCGCCGGATCACATTTTCGTGACATCAGAGGCCTTTCAGACGCAACAGGCATTCCGCGCACCGTTGGCCAAGCATTCTCGGAGTTGCCGTGCCAGGGATGGTGGACATGATGTGACGGCGGACCACCGGCGACAGGATCGGAGTGGACGGCAACAAGATCGAGCATCCCGACGGCATCAGAGAGACAGCGCCAGGGAAGCAATCGAGAACGGTCGTTTCGATATAAAGGAGCCCTCGGCCGCGCCATCGTCGAACGTCCGGCGCCGGCGGACGATATTAGTCGTCTTCAGGCTCTGTGAAACAGGTCAACCAGGCAAAAGCCAGCGTTACAAGTCACCTCCGCCGCCCCCGGCGGAGGTGACTTGATGTCCGGCGTCTGCCGTCGTCAGGCATCGGGAAAGCCAGTCTCCCGTTAAGCGATAGCGGTCGCGGCGCCGTTCATACGAAGCTAATATAGCATAGGGATAGGACTTTAGTCCAACCTTGCGCTTGCAAAAGTCCTGGGTGACAACCGCAACGGTCGGAGGTCGCTTCCGGGAACCACGTCTTTCAGCGATGCTGGTTGCTACTGCGACGTTGAGGGTGGGCGCCGGCTCAATCGACGGAGATCAGGATGCACAGATCGGTCACGACCCGTTGTTGCCGGCTGGCGCTCAGATTGGCGGCCGCGCTGGCGTTGACCATCGCTCCCTATCACTTTGCCCTCCACGGCTCCGTTCCCGGAATCGACACCGCCAGCGCACAGGCCGGCAAGGGCGGTAATGGCGGTGGCAACAGCGGGGGTGGAAACGGCAATGGTGGCAGCAGCGGTGGCGGAAACAGTAGCGGCGGCAACAGCGGTAATAGCGGCAACAGCAACGGGAATGGCAACAGCGGCAATTCCGGCAAGTCAGGATCAAACAAGGGCAACAGCGCGAGTCATGTCAATGCCACGACTGGTGACAAGGTCGACGTGACAGGCAACAAGATCACAGTCCGGCATCCCGACGGCTTAACCGAACAGCTTGAGAACGGCCGTTTCAGGATGGAGGATGCGCTCGGGCGCACGATCATCGACCGCCGGGCCACGCCGGCCGATGTCAGCCGCCTGAAGGCCTTGTGAAGCTTGCCAACAGGCAACGGCCGGCTTCACATGTCACCTCCGCCGCCCCCCGGCGGAGGTGACCTCGTTTCTGGGCCGGCACCGCGCGATTTCCGGCACCGCGATGACTGAAGTCCCTGGAGCGGCTCCGGTTTGGTAGAAGCGCTGAACTGTTAGGTATGGCTCCTGTCGCGGTCGCGCGACTCACGCATCATCAAGGCTGCTTCGGTGCGGTTTCGCACATTGAGTTTCGACAGCACGCCGGTCATGTGATGCTTGACGGTCTTCTCCTGAAGCTCCAGCCGCAGGGCGACTTCCTTGTTGCTCAGCCCCTCAGCCACCAGCCGCAGGATTTCCGTCTGCCGCTCGGTGAGTTGCCGCAGCCGGTCCGCTATGGCGTTGGTGGGCTTCTGGGACTGGAGATCCGAAAGCAGTCGGGCCGACAGCGTCGGCGAAAGATAACTCTCGCCAGCCGCCACGTTGCGCAGGATGTCGGCAAGCGCGCGCGATCCGATACCTTTGAGGACGTAGCCGCGCACCCCAGCGTTCAGGGCCATTGTCACATCGGCATTGGCCTCCGAAACGGTCAGCATGACGATCTTCTGGGCGGGATGGCTGGCGAGGATGCCTGCAACCGCGGCCAGACCACCCCCCGGCATGGAGATATCGAGCAGCAATATGTCGGGCCGCACCGTCGAGGCGATGCGTTCGGCATCCTGCGCCGTGGCACCCTCGCCAGCCATCTCGAAACCTCCGATCTCCGACAGGCTGCGCGTCACACCTTCGCGAAAGAGGGGATGATCGTCGACAATGGCGATGCGAATAACATCAGTCATGCTTGCTCCTCAATCGATAGACGGATCACCAATCGCGTGCCTTGCGGCCCGGTCAAGGTTTCGAACTGGCCACCAATGCTTTCGACCCGCTCTCTGAGGCCGGCGAGCCCGAGGCCCTCGACCCGTGCCGGATCGAAGCCTGGCCCGGCGTCCGATACTTCAACACAAAGCCTGCCACCTTTCATCCCGGCACTCACCGCTTGATCCTTGCCTCGCCCGTGGCGGTAGGCATTGTTCAGCCCTTCCTGCACGAAACGATAGATGCTGATCTTCTCGGAGGCGCCGGGCTCTGGCAACTGTCCGGCCAGCGTGAGTGTCACCGACGTTCCCGTCCTCAGCTCGTGTTCGTTGACGGCCAGCCGCAGAATGTCTGGTGCGGCTGCCGTCTCTATCTGCGGCAGGACGAGGCCGGTGCAGATGCCGCGTATTTCGCGCAGCGCATCCTCCAGCGTCTTGCGGATCATCGCGACCTCGGTCGAGCGGCTTTCGCCCGAATGGCCGTCGGCGGAAAATATCGGACTGTCCATGCGCAACGCCGCCAGGGCCACGAGTTGGGCTGGACCGTCATGGAGATCGGCGCCGATACGGCGCAAATATCTTTCGTTGAGCGCGGTGGCGCGGCGGGAGGCCCGCTGCACGCGCATTCTCAGGGCGCTGTTTTGCGTCACCAGACCCTGCAGTTCCGACACCTGGCGGCGCAGCGCCCCGCGCTGATCGTCGATGGTGCGGCTGCCGCGCAGGACGATGCCCGACAAGAGTAGCAATGCCGCCAGGGTCGCGCCGGCCACGATCAGCCAGCTAGACCACAGAGCCGAAGCCAAGGTGGCTTTGAACTCGTCGGCGATCTCGTAGAATTCGGTGACCGCCACCACTTCGCCGGACCAGGGCTCGCGCACCGGATTGTAGATCTCCAGCAAAGGCACGCCGAACGCCTCTTCCTTGCTTTCGGTCTCGTCGAACGTGTCGAGCTGGGCGACGACATTGCCCTGGAAGGCGGAGCGCAGGCCGCTGCTTGGTTCGAAACGGCGGCCTATCAGCGCCGTCTCCTTCGCATAGAGAACCGTGCCGTCGCGGCTCCAGAGCCTGAACGAGACGAGGCGCTTGCCGAGCGCGCCCTGGCCAAGTGTCTCGTCGAGCGCCCGCTTGACCGAGTCGCTGAGCTCCTGGTCCTTGCGCAGGTCTGGCAGCAGCGGCGCAATCACGCTGTCGACATACAGCGCCGTCGTGGCGGCTGAATTGTGGATGACGCCCTCCCGGATCTGCGCCGTCACCCAGGCGCCCACCACCAGCATGACGGCCAGCAGGCCAAAGCCGCCGGCAACGACGAATTGCAGGGCAAGAGAAAGTTCGCTCCAGCGTCGCACCAGGTTTTGCAGAATGCGTATCATGAGCCCCTGACCGCCCTTGAATCGACAGACTGGGCGATATCAGCACATTGACCCTCCCTCTTGCCGTTGCCAAGAGCTACGTTTGATCGACGTCGCTTGACGTCCCGGCACGCTTCGGAAACAAGGTCCTCGACACACGCGGCGGGAGCCGCTTCGAGAGGGGACGGGACGTGAGTTTTTCGGGATTGCTGCAGCTTGGCTTGTCGACTGTCATTTTCCTGCTGGCGGCGACGGCGGCCAAGCAATGGGGCCTGGCGCCGAGCCTGGGCAAGATCCTGCTGACGCTGGCGCTCTATTCGCTGGGCAATCTGATCATGCTGCGGCTGATCCGCGAGTTCGGCATGTCGGTGTCGTTCAGCCTCTCGGCCGTCATCCAGCTGGTCTCGGTGAATGTCGTCGCGCTGATGTTCTTCGGCGAGCGCGTCAACGCGCTGCAGGCGACCGGCATCATGCTGGCGATCGCCGCCGTGGCACTGATCACGCTTGGACCCTATCTGCAAGGCCGACTGTAACGGGCGAATTGCCGATGAAGAACGCTGCGAACGCTCTGCTCAACCGGGTCGAATTCCCGGTGCTGCTGGCCGGCCTGGTCATCGCCGCCGGCCTGTGGGGCTTCGAGGAGCTGATGGAGGTGGCGCGCGCCACCACGCCGCACGCTTTCGACACTGAAATCCTGCTCGCTTTCCGTCAGCCGGGTCAACCGGGGGTGCCAATCGGCCCGCTTTGGCTGGAGGGCGCGATGCGTGACATCACCAGCCTCGGCAGTTCGGCCGTGCTGGTGCTGATCACGGCGGCGACGATCCTCTATCTGCTGCTGATCCGCCGGCCGGCAACGGCAATTTTCATCTTCGTGGCGGTGGCCGGCGGCCAGGTGCTGTCGAGCCTGCTGAAAGCCGGCATCGACCGGCCCCGCCCCGAACTCGTGTCGCATCTCGTCAACGAAACTTCGCTGTCCTTTCCCAGCGGCCACGCCATGCTATCGGCGGTGACCTACCTTACGCTCGGCGCGCTGGCAGCGCGCTTCCTGCCGGGGCGAACGACGAAGATCTATGTGCTGTCGCTGGCGGTGCTGACGACGCTGCTGGTCGGCATCAGCCGCATCTATCTTGGTGTGCACTGGCCATCGGATGTGCTGGCTGGCTGGTGCGCCGGCTTCGTCTGGGCGATGCTGTGCTGGCTCACGGCCTGGGCGTGGCAGCGATGGCGCGGGCAGCGCCTGGACGGTGACAGCGAGACTGGAGATTAGATCAGCCGGTTGATCAGCCCGTGCCCGCAACCCGTCAACAGCAAAACCACCGACAGCAAGGCTGCTGATGTCATCCAAGCTCTGGAAATCTTCAACTGCTCACCCCGGTCGATGCTGAAAAGGGAAGGCTGCGTCGATATCTTCCCGGCAATGACCAGCCTAGCATGCCTGTCTTGCTCCCCGCCATCCGGTTTCCCGAGAGGGTACATGTTTCATATATGCATTATGATGGTTGAAACATCATCATGACTGTATTATACGTTGATACCGCAGACTCAGACGGGGGTTTTGGCCGATGATCACTGCCGCGCAGATGCGCGCCGCAAGGGCGCTAGCCGGCATCGATCAAAAGACGCTCGCCGAGCGCGCCGGCGTTTCGCTTCCGACCATCCAGCGCATGGAGGCGAGCGATGGCGTGGTCAGGGGCGTGGTCGACACGCTGATGAAGGTCATCCAGGCCCTTGACGAGGCCGGGGTGGAATTGATCGGCGAGAACCAGACCAGCGAGCGCGGTGGCAGGGGCGTGCGCCTCAAGCAGACCGTGCCGCGCTAAGCCTCTCCCGCAACCCGAGTCGGCACACATAAGTCGCGACGCGACCGCCGACGTTCCTGCCGACGATCCCGCCGCCTTCACGGAGCGGAAGGCACATTCATGGACCAGAGCCATCCGGCAAGCCACCATCCGGCGAGGCCGACATTTTACGAACTGTTCACGCCGAAACTGGTGACGGTCTGGCGCGAAGGTTACCGCCTGCCGCAGTTCAAGGCCGACTTCATGGCCGGCCTGACCGTCGCCATCGTCGCACTGCCGCTGTCGATGGCGATCGCCATCGCGTCGGGGGTGACGCCGGAGCGCGGCCTGTTCACCGCCATCGTCGGCGGCTTCATCGTCTCCGCGCTTGGCGGCAGCCGTTTCCAGATCGGCGGACCCGCTGGCGCCTTCATCGTGTTGGTGGCGGCAACGGTTCAGCGCGAAGGTGTCGACGGGCTGCTGCTGGCAACGATGATGTCGGGCGTCTTCCTGCTCGCAATCGGCTATCTGAGGCTCGGCACCTACATCAAATTCATCCCCTATCCGGTGACGGTCGGCTTCACCGCCGGCATCTCGATCATCATCTTCTCCGGCCAGATCGTCGAATTGTTCGGGTTGAAGCTCGCAGGCACCGAGCCCGGACCGCTTCTGCCGAAGCTGATGGCGATCGGTGAGGCGGCCGGCACGCTCAACATCTCGGCGACATTGGTGGCGGTGCTGACCATCGTCACCATTGTCGCGGTGAAACGCTGGCGGCCGGGCTGGCCGGGCATGCTGATCGCCGTCGGCCTGGCCTCGCTGGTGGTGGCGCTGCTGGCGCTGCCGGCGGAAACGATCGGCACGCGTTACGGTGGCATTCCGCGCAGCCTGCCGTTTCCGGCACTGCCGGTGCTGAGCCTCGACAAGGCGATCGCCGTGCTGCCGGACGCCGTCGCCTTTGCGCTGCTCGGCGCGATCGAATCGCTGCTGTCGGCGGTTGTCGCCGATGGCATGACGGGCCGGCGGCACCGTTCAAATTGCGAACTGGTGGCGCAAGGCTTCGCCAATATCGCCTCGGCTCTGTTCGGCGGCATCTGCACCACCGGCACCATCGCCCGCACCGCCACCAATGTGCGGGCCGGCGCACATGGGCCGATCTCGGGCATGTTGCATTCGCTGTTCCTGCTCGTCTTCATGCTGGTGGCGGCACCGCTGGCCAGCTACATCCCGCTCGCCGCCCTTGCCGGCGTGCTGGCGGTCGTCTGCTGGAACATGTTCGAAAAACAGGCCTTCGCCACCCTGTTGCGCGCTTCGCGAGGCGATGCGCTGGTGCTGATGGCAACCTTCCTGATCGTCGTCTTCCGCGACCTCACCGAAGGGATCGTCGTCGGCTTTGTGCTGGGGTCGATCCTGTTCATCGACCGCATGTCCAAGAGCATTGCCGTCGAGGCCGATCAGCCGCTGGTGCAGGAGGATGTCGCCGACAGCAGCAACGCCTACGATTCCAGCGAGGCGACCGACGCCGACACCGTCGTCTACCGCATTTCGGGCGCCTTCTTCTTTGGCGCTGCGTCGACCGTCGGCACCGTGCTCGACCGCATTGCCGACCAGCGCAAGAACTTCATCCTCGACTGTTCGGCCGTACCGTTCTTCGATTCGACGGCGGCCAATGTCATCGAGGGCGCCGCCCACAAGGCGAAGCGCGCCGGTGTCCGCTTCATCATATCGGGTGCCGCGCCCCAGATACGGCGCATGCTGATCAATCATGGCGTCAAGCGTCCGCTGGTGACCTATGCCGCCTCAATCCGCGACGCACGGGCGCAGTTGAAAGGGAAGCTGGAGACGGAGTAGGGCGCGGCTTGAACGACCGCTTTGCGCCTCTTATCAGCCGTAGATATCAGCTTTACCGCTGCCTGAAAGCAGACATTGCCGCCCACCACGCTGAAGGTCGCGATTGCGAGAACAATAGTAGTGACCGCAAAGCGACTCGTGCTGATTGAATAGCGGACTACCACATATTGGTATGGTGCAACGACTCCGTGGGTGCCTTATTCTTCCTTGTCCAGTTCCTGCATCGGCGTGTTCGTTCCGTTCGCGCCGGAGGTGATGCAATAGCTTGCGCAGTGATGCCAAACTCGCTTGCACGCTTATTGACGGTCGCCCCCCCGGCCGCGATGCACGGTACTTCGACAAGGAGTTTGCATGGCAAGCCTCGATTTTGGCTTTGTTACTCAGACGAAGCGCGCCGGCTTGGCCGTTCGTCCAATGAGGATTGGGAGATCGGCCAGAAACTTCCTGCTGGCATCAGATCCCGAAGCGTTGATCAACATCGGCCGCTTGGTCACCGCGCTATTCGCTGTCCTGGCGATCTATCTTGATCCCACCGACCCAGCGTCGTTTTTGTTTGAATCGCAGGTGGTTCTTGGCCTCTACATGGTCCTTTCCCTGCTTTTGGTGGTATTTCCGTTTCGGAAGTCTCTTGGCAGCCCAGTCCACCTCCTCGTTCACCTCATCGATGCCGTAATACTTGGCTGTCTCGCTTTTCTGACGGACGAACTCACAAGTCCGTTCTTTTCCTTCCTGCCTTTTATCTTACTTGCCATGACCCTGCGCTGGGGACTGAGGGGAGCTTTCTTGGGCGCTGTCGTTCTGCAGGTCGTTCTGGTCATTATCGGTGTGCCCGATCTGGAGAACGGCGGTCCGTCCGAACTTAATGTATTTATCATGCGTGCGACTTATTTCATGGTTGCGGCCGTTATGCTCGGCTATTTCGGCGCTTATCGTGAGCACCACCGCCAGCGTCTGACGCAGCTTGCCCATTGGCCGTTCGATGCAATTACTGGCGATCGACTGTCATGGCTCTACGGCCTTTTCAATCACGCGGCCGACGTAATGGGTGACCCTCGCCTGGTGGTCGTTTGGCGGGATCAGGAGGAGGATATCGGCAGCGTCGCCTATTGGCTGCAGGGCGATTTGCGGCTGATCGATGTTCGGGACGCGGTTTTCTGGAACCAACACGATCCGGAACCGCCGATGCCCGATCTCGACCGAAGCGGAACGGCGCCGGTCATCGAAGCCGAAGTAGCAGGAATTTTCCGCGACCTGCCGGAACTGGCGGCGGAAGTTCGCACGCCCTTCAAATATATCTGCTCGGCCGCATTCTCCAGCGTGCGGTATCGCGGCCGGGTTTTCGTCATCGATCCGGCCTGTCATCCCGACGAATGCGGTTCGCTCACTGAAATCATCGCTATGCGATTCAGATCGGAACTAGGGCGTCTCGCGCTGATGCAGCAAACAACCGAGGCGGCCCGCGCTGAAGAGCGCGCGAGGCTCGCGCGCGACCTCCATGACAGCATCCTGCAGGATCTCACTGCCGCTAGCCTGAAACTCAAGCTCATCGCCAAATCCGTTCCCAAGGAACCAAAAGCTAACGTGGCCGATGTGAATACGCTCGTTTTCAATTTGCAACAGCGCATCCGGCAATATGTCGATGACCAGCGCTCCGTCCACCAATATGATGAGGCGCCGCTCTGCCGGGCGCTGCCCGGTCTAACAAAGCTTCTGAGGCAGCAATGGGATTGCCGGATCGAGGCTACCCTCGATCCGCCGGACCTCGAAGTTCCAAAATCCATGCAGCATGAAATCATGCAGCTCGTCTCTGAGGCCACCGCCAACGCCGTCCGGCATGGGAAGGCAACGCAAGTGCGGATTGAGCTTGTTCGTGCCGATTCCGGCGTTGAGCTCGAAATTTCCGACAACGGATCGGGAATGGCAACTGATGTCGAACCGAAACGGCCCTTGTCGCTGTGCGCGCGGGTTAGCGAACTCAAGGGTAACCTGACAATCTGCGGCGCGTCGCCGGGACTGAGCCTGCGCATTGCATTGCCCCTGGGCCAGGTAGCGCGATAATGTATTCGGTTGTCCTCGCTGACGATCACCCTTTGCTGCTTCGCGGATTGCAGGGTCTGCTGAAAACCGCGCCGGATTTCAATGTGTTGGCGGCAACGGCGAGCGGGGCGCAAGCGTTGTCGCTCATTAGCGATCTCCGACCCGATCTGGCCGTGCTTGATGTTTCCATGCCGGATGTTGGCGGACTGGAGATCCAGCGAACCGTTTTTAAAGGGCGGTTGCCGGTGAAGGTAATTTTCCTCACCGCGACTCTGACAGGCCGCCAGATCGCGGACGCAATATCAATGGGGGTGTGTGGCATCCTCTTGAAGGAGTATGCCCCCGAAGCACTCTTGGACTGCATGCGGCAGGTCGCAAGCGGAGAGAAGTGGCTGCCGCCTGAGCTAGTAGTCAGGGCAACGAGCGCCGGGCCATCCGATAGCCCTCAAAAACTCGATCTGCTGACCGTCCGCGAAAGGGAGGTCGCGGTACAGATCTGCGGAGGATTGTCCAACCGAGCCATTGCACAGAAATTGGGAACAACCGAAGGGACCATCGGCATTCATCTAAACAACATCTACCGCAAGCTGGAGATCACCAATCGCACGACACTTGCTGCGCTCCATCTCCAATATATGGCAAGCCCGAATGGCTGATTTCAATCAGGGTCGCACAGGCAGAATAATCAGGGTTGGACTTGGCTTGATTGTTGGGGCGACGTTTGTTGTCCTTGCCATGCGCAATGTCCACATTGCAGAGGTTGGCGCTATGCTCCGCCGTGCGACCGTCGCGCCACTCCTCTTTGCCATCTGCGCCTTTGTTATTGACTTTCTTCTGAGGGCAGTCCGGTTCTGGATGATGCTGCAATGGACGACCGGTCGCCGCTTGCCGTTGAAACCTACGGTCGGTCCCTTTATAGCCAGCTTCGGCATGAGTGATGTTCTTCCCCTGCGGGTTGGGGATGGTTTCCGTGTTCTATGGTTTAGCCGCCAGTTCGATATCCCGGCAGGGACAGTTATCGGCACCATGATCATCGAGCGCATTCTCGATCTTGTCACCATCGTCCTATTGGGTGCGATGTCACTGGCGCTGGTTGACCTCACTGCTTCACCCGCATTGGTGTGGAATTTCCAGCTTTTGCTCATTCTCTCGCTTAGCGGTGGATTGGGGGTGCTATTTGCCCCGGCGCTTTGTTACCGCTTGCTCGAAAAATTATTCCGGCGGGTCAACTTCGGTCCCATCATTGTTCTGATCACTGCATTGCGGGCCGCATCGGAGGCAATCGCACAAATTAGCTCATGGCGCCGCCTAAGCATGCTCACGGTTATGTCGTTTGCCTTGTGGCTTTTGGAAAGTGGTGTTTTTCTTGGGGTTTGGGTCAGCTTAGGCGGATCAACCGATGCCTTGTTGCAACCCTCTCTGGCCTTCGCTTTCAGCACGCTCGGCACGCTTGTGCCGAGTCTCCCGGGGCATTTCGGTCCGTTTGAATTCTTTGGGCTTCAGGCCTTCACGCTCGCAGGGGTGGACACCCCAATGGCGGCGGCCGTCGTGTTGCTGGCCCATCTTATTCTGTGGGCGCCTACAGCTCTCTTTGGAATCGGGTGGCTGTTGTCGGCGGCGACGCAGAAACCAGATGCTTCAAGCAAAATCCAGACCTCGGGCTGATCTGCATCTGGAACGGGATCGGTCAGCGAACTGCAATATCAATTCAGTTAAATCGGCTTTCAACGGCGTGTGTCGCGTTGCGATGGGCGATGGCCATGACGGTGCCCTGAGGATTGACGATCGTCGGCCCGCACAAGAGGGACGCGTCGGCGATATAAAGTCCATCAGCATCACGAACGCGGCCGAACGAATCCGTCGCGCAAATGGCGTCGTTTCCACCCATCGGACATGATGAAAATACGTGCACCGAGGTCATGCTGCCATCGCTGCCGGCAAACGTAGCGGGAAGTTTTCGGACATCTTCCATGGAACGGAGCACCGGATAGCCCGGAACACTCGGATAGACAGCGACAGCGCCAGCGGCAAATAGCGCCTCGGCCAATCGCTTTAGGCCATCGGCGAGTTTTCCGAGATCCGCCTCATTTTGCCAGACCCTCACCAACGGATCGCGAAAAAACGGCAGGTTGCGCACCGTCGCCCTTCCGCTCGCTGCCTGCACATAATATATCCCCATGCGACGCCAGTGCTGATCGATTTCCGCGAAGTGCCCGGCATGATTTGCCATTGCGAGACCGAGCATCGGCCGTTTGCTGATAGAGCATCCCATGCCGAACCAAGGCTCAAATTCCCTGATTTGATGAACGGGATCGGGATCGTCCGGATTGTTCACATCCCCATCAAACTGCGCGACGACCTTCAGCATCGGGTGGAAATATAGAGAATTGCCAATATTTTTGGTCAAACCGGAACGTCGCAGAAGGGCGGGTGTCTGAACCGCTCCGCAAGCAATGAAGATCCGATCAGTTGAGATTTCTATCCTTTGTGATGGGCCGTTTGGCGGCGCATGCAACGCTTTCACGCACCATTTGCCCCCTGAACGCATCAGTCGGGTCGCACGGGTGTCCGCGATCAGACGGCCGCCTGCTTTGAGAAATCGCGGAACGAAGGTTTCCGACATCGATTGTTTTCGACCTGATTTTCCTGCGCCGTCGTACCGGAACAGACGAGGCGCCTCAGTCGCCTGCCACCCAAGACGGGCAGCCCCGTCGCGCAACCGCGTCGAAATAGGGGGCGTCTCGCCGGGAATATATTCGATCCTGGCGGTGTTCTCGCAGGCAACGAAGTGGGGCATCAGCCGGTCGAGAGACAAGTCCCCGACTTTGAAGATGGCCCGCCACTGATCGAGCAAATGTTCCGGCGCGCGGTGATAGAGGCCACGGTTGATCTCGCTGCCGCCGCCAACGCACCGACCTTCGACATAAGCAATTTTTGACGGACCAAAGGCTATGCAGATACCGGCATTTCGATATTTGACAAGCAACTCTTCCTTTGAAAAATGCGGGACCGACTGAAGCGACAAGTTTTGGCCTTCTTCGACCAGAAGCACTGATTTGCCCGCTTCCGCACACAAGGTCGCGGTCACCGCGCCGCCGGGCCCGGAACCGATGACCACGATGTCAGCCGTCATTTGGCTCGTGACAGGCTCAGTTGTGTTCACGATGCGATCCACATTCCACGTCCTGCTTGTAGAGTTCAGAATAGAGCCCAAAGAACGTCAAGGTCCGGTAGAAGGAGATTAGCGCGGGCCGGATCTTCAGACGTGAAAATTGCCAATGCCTCAACTGATCCGCGCGACGGTCAGGGCTCAGCTGATGAAAGGGCTTTCCGGCGACCGGGAAGGACCAGGCATCGAATACGAGGGTCAGGATACGAAAGGCCAGACGGAGGTAGTCCGGCATGCCCGCATGCGCCGCCAATACATAGATCCCGATGGCCTCAGCGATTTCGGGAGTTTCCCGCGAGGGCAGTTCCTGGCGGATCAAGGTGTCCGCGATGGCCTGGACACATTTTTCAAAACTCGGAAGGGGTGAATGCACCGCTTTTCTCCAGCGACTGCACCACGGGCTGGAACAGCGCATCGTGATAAGACTGGAAAGTCCTGCATCGCGGGTCCCTGCGCGTGGATCTTATGATGGCGGGCATGCCGACACGGTTTGCCACCGCCCAATCGCGGTCAAAGCGGTCGCCTATCATCAGCGAGCGGCTCGGATCCACACCGGTCGCACCAAGTATCTTGCGCAGCCCGGCGGGGTCGGGCTTTATCCTTCGCACGTCGTCGTCTGCGGCGCTGACTACAAAGTCCGCCTTAAGCGCCAGAGCCTTGAGCTTCTCAATGGCGGGATAGTCGGAACACACGGCAATCGTCCGACCTGAGCGGTGCAGAGCATCGAAAAGTCCCTCGACCCCCGAATAGCGGCAGGCGCCGAGATAGGCGAGAGGGCGTCGCTCGACCCATTCGTTGACAACTTCGCGAACGTACACCTCAGAACAGCCGCATCGCATCGCCGTGTCTTCAAACTGGCGATCCACGAAATCGGTCTGCACTTGCTCCGCCAGCGCTTCCCTGCATTGCCGGAATGTGCGCAGAACATTCAATGTCTTGAGGCTTCTTGTCCGCATGGCGGCGTGCAGCAAATTCAGCGCCATGCGCGTCCTGAGACGCCGCTGATTGTAGAGGGTCCCGTCCATGTCGAAGATCACGAGATCGATGTCACTCCATATGATGGACTGGTCGGGCTTTCTCATTGCATGTCGACAGGTTTGAAGCTGGGCGCCGACAGATCGTAAAGCCACGGCAAATCAACGAACGACAAGATGAATATCGCCATCACTGCCAGGATCAGCGACGCCATCAGCCGGCGCGATCGAAACATTCTTTCAGGCCGCTGCGCTATGGAATTCTTCAACAAGGAAAGCCACAGATAGGATGCGAACAGGATCGCGAGAAAGGGTAGAGCCAATATGTATTCGAGCCGGTATTTGGTCAGGAAGACCGCAATAAAAAATGCTGCCATCATGGCGTAAAGAAAGCAGGAGACCGTCAGGTTCTCGGCGGTGTAGAAACGGAACGATCGGCGGTAGCGCTGGAGCAAATCCACATTCCCGCTACTGGTAATGTCCCGGTATTCGGAAAGCCGCTTTGCCCCCATGAGGAAGGCGCCGGCAGCCCAATAGCCTAAAAGCAGACTGCTCGGTGGGAGTGCCGCGTGGTCAATCATCGTCCAGCCTAGTGTCAGTCTGATTGGATTGTTCACGGACTCCGAAATTACATCCAGATAAGGCAGATCCTTCGATCGAAGGGGTTTCACGTTGTAGGTCAGCCCCGAAATCAAAAAGATGACGGAGGTGTAGAAAAATGATGTTCCAACCGTCGTGGCGAGCAGAAGGCCGACCGACGCGAAAAGGAAATACTGCAGATAGACCAAGTGCGGCGACAGCGAACTTAGCACGGCGCTGCGCGTGCGTTTGGTTGGATGAAAGGCATCGAATTCTCGGTCGAGCCATTCGTTCAGGACGTAGTTCGCCGAGGCGATGGCAACCGCGCTCAAGAATCCAACCGCGATGGCCCCTGCCGCGTGATCTAGCGGCGGTTCACGCAAGGCATAGGCGACGATTACCCCTGGCAGGATGAAGACGTGCTTGGTCGCATGGTCGAAGCGGGCAATTGCCAGATATTCCTTAAGGCTTGCCCGGGGCGGTGAGATCGCGGCAGCTGGTTCACATCCGTCTGCGTACATGGGTTTGCCCTCCGGTTTTCGGTGCCTGCGACACGAGTGTCACTTGGTCGTTTTGGGCATCACGTAGATACGGCCATCTGCCTCGGTTGCGACGGTGACGAGCGAAAGATGCTGTTTCAGTTCGGCTTCGCTGACGAGATAGAAACGCCAGTCGATGGCGTCGAAGATCGCAACATAGGAATGCTCTTTGGTCAGACTGTCGCGCAGCGTTTGCAGCTGTCTCTCGTACGGATTGGCTGGGTTGTCGCGGCCCGTTCGCAACTGTATGCGTTCCGGAAGGGAATGGGATTCTCGTCTCAGCACATAGGCGATGACGTCGGCCCCATTGCTGTAGATCGATGCATCCGCCGGCAGTTGTCGCAGCGCCTGCATTGTCGGGGAGTTCGCCCATTCGCGGCTGGCATAGCCGACCCCCGAACGATACGCCTCGGACGATCGCACGGCCGTGCGGATCGCGTGGCCGCCGAACACCAGAACGGCGAAGCAGACAAGCCCGTAATGGAGCAGCTTCACCATCCCCTTGGCGTCGTCAACATGGGCTAGAACGATGGTGAGCATCAGAACGGTGGTCACGTAGACCGGAAAGGCGTAGCGGCCACTCAAAGACAGATTCGCTTCAACCGAAGTCGAAAGAACCATGAAACCCAGGTAAAAGAAGAAAAACAGTCCGAAAAGGGTGGGCAGCAGAGCATCGCTCGCCTTGGCCTGTCCCGCGTGCAGCAGCGTTACACGGGCCTGACGGAAAGTCAGGTAGGCGGCGGCGGCAGCAAATGCGCTAAGCAACAAAACGCGGGCTGAGAAAGGCACCTCGTCGGGCAGCAGCCATGCCGTCATCGCCCCAAGGCTTTTCAGCCACTCGCTGGCCCCCATATTGCCGTAAAACCAGAGTGCGCGACCAATGGAACGGTCGGCGATGACCTCACTCATCACCACCCAGCAGAGGAAGATCGCCGTGCTCACCACCGCGAAAATAGTGGCGTCGACGAAGCGGCGGGACAATGTGTGTCGAGGATTGAGAAGAAGGCATACAGCGATCGCTGCGCCAAGCGGCGGCGCGGTGAAGCGCACGAGCGTCGTAAGACCGAGCAGGACGGCGCTTGCCTTCAGCCATGTCCTGTCGTCGGTCTCGAAATAGCGTAGCAGCGCAAGCACGGTGACCAGGAGGAAAAACAGGAACGGCGGTTCTGACATCGCAAGGGAATGAAGCGTCACGAACTGAGGGGCAAGCGTGATGATCGCGGTCCCAGCGGCGGCATAGATGTATTTGCCGCTAGCCCGCACCAGCAGATGCCAGATCAGGATCGTGTTCGCACAGACGAAGAATAGACCGATTGCTTTTGCTCCGACTGGCAGGTCGACCCCGGTCGCGGAAACTCCTGTCAGCAGCCATGCATAGAGCGGTGCATCGTAGGGCCGCTCGCTGATCCCCATATAGCGCAAGCTGTCGGGATATATTCCGATGCCGTAGCGTGTGTTGATCAGAAATAGAACAAGCGAAGTCAGCGAAAAGAAAGCCACGCCGGCCCAATAGAGCCGACTCCCAAGACCGATACCCGATGTCCAGCGGCTCTCGGTCGAATTGAGGATATAACCATCCATGGTCTAGGCCCCCATCGCAGACTCTGCGCGCCGCCTTCAGGCGATGCCCTTGAAGACGCGCTTTATGTTTTTCGCTACGAAGCGAACAGTCGCATCGCCCAGTCCTCGGGAAAGAATGTCGTCCAGCGCCGCGATGAGCTTGTCGATTTGCTTTTCCCGCACAACAAAGGGCGGCATGAAATGCAGGATGTCCCGCGCGCCCGGCTGGAAATGCACCAGAATGTCGTGCCGGTCGTAGAGCTCGCGGACAAGAGCGCCGATCAACACCGTCTGATAGGTCTGGAACAGCGGATTTCTATCGATGTCCACCAGCTTTTCCGCCAGGCCCTGATGAAAATTCAAACGGATCGCCTGAAACATTCCGCGTCCGCGCACATCGAGAACGTGTTTCGGGTGCTTTGTTTTCAGCCACTGAAGGCCCTTGGACAGGTAGTCGCCCATCCTCTCGGCGTTTTCGATTAACCGCTCGTCTTGCAGGATATTAAGCGTCTCAATCGCGACGGCGCAGCTTTCGCCAAGTCCGCTGAAGCTGGAACTGTGCAGATTGCAATCCTGTTTGTTGCCGTAAGCCCGATCGAACAAAACTTGCGAGGTGACCATGGCAGCCACCTCCCGTTTGCCGCCGCCGAGGGTCTTGGCAAGCGTCACGATGTCGGGAACGGCAGCCTCATGCTGGAAAGCGCAGAACCTGCCGCTTCGCCCCATGCCGACCTTTACCTCGTCGAAGATGGACAGGATATCGTTGTCCCGGCAATGCTGAACGAATTCGGTCAAATAACCAGCGGGAGGGATTTCGCAGGAGGTACCCCGAATTGTCTCGACGATCGCGGCAATAATAGAATTGCCGCCGCTGCCATCCGTCTCTGCGCTGATCGCCTCTCGCAGTGAACCGATGTCGCCATACCTGGCATAAATGACGTTTTCCTTCGGCACGCCCAAAAGGAATCCCGATTGCACGTCGGTCGCGGTCGTTAGGGAGAGCGCCCCGTGGGTTTTGCCGTGAAACGCGCCCTGCATGCAGAGGAATTTCTTCTTGCCTTTGGGAGTCTGCACGCGCTCGCTCAGCTTCATTGCTGCCTCATTCGCTTCGGCGCCCGAGACTGCGAGAAATGAGACGGCTAATGGCGCCGGCAGGAATCGCGACAGGTTATACGCAAGCGCGCCCTGCAATTTGTGCGGCGCGACCTTGATGCAGTCGACGATCTTGCGCTCATGGCATTTGCGCTCCGCCTCAATAATGCGCGGATGGTTGTGCCCGAGGCCCAGCACGCCGAGACCCGCGGAAAAGTCGAGGAGCGTACGGCCATCATTCAGCCAGATCTCGACTCCCCGCGCGCCCTTCATATCCATATCCTTCAGTCCAAGGATATCGAAGAGCTGAAGCATATATTTATTCAAATGTTCGGAATAGAGTCTATTTGCCGAATTATTGTCGAGGTCAAAGCTCTGTTCAAGGGAAAGCAATGATCTTTCATTGTTGATTTCGGGACTATTTTGCGCCTCCGCAACACGGATCACATTCAATTTTCATACTCCCAAGCATCCGGCAATTTAGAATATTACCATGAGCAGAAGCGCTCGGCTATTTAACGAATTATATAGATCTGGCTTTATAGAGCCGGCGGCCATGATCGCCCGCCAAAGATCGTTGGCCCCCATTGGCGCCTCGATCCGCGACGCACGGGCGCAGCTGAAGGGGAAACCGGAGACGGAGTAGCAGCCGGGATTTGCCGGCCGGTGGCCACTTGGTACAAGGTGTACGCCGGTTGAACGTCAACTTTTGACTCCGAGCTGACTCACGCACGGCGCGACGTGAACGACCGCATTGCGCCTTATCTCGGTCGTAGAGCCGCGCCAGGGCCATGGGTAGTTTCCCAAGTTGCCACCGGCGCGTCTGATAGGACGCAGCGGCCGATCTGGACAGCTGGACAGCGCCGGCCGGCCGCGTGCATCGATAGGCGCGTGTCGCTTACTGACGAACGCGGATGATCGTCTTCCCCGAACGTCGCTTGGTCGGGTTGAAGGCGGAAACGGCATCGTCGAGGGTCGAGATGTTGCTGATGTTCGTCCGCAGTCGTCCGTCCCGCACCCGCTGGACGATCTCAGTTAGTTGAGCACGATCGGACTCGACAACGAAGTCGACCGCCAGGCCATTGGCGGGCCGCGCGTCGGGCGGCCCGACGACGGTCACCAGTGTTCCGCCGGCTCGAATCAGGCCTGCGGACCGCTTCTGTATGTTGCCGCCGATGACATCGAACACCAGATCGACGTTGCCGACGTCTTCCAGGGCGTCGTTATCGAGGTCGACGAACTCGTTCGCGCCAAAGTCGAGAGCCTTCTGACGGTCGGCGGCGCGTCCGGTGCCGATGACGTAGGCGCCGGCCTCACGTGCGAGTTGCGTCACCATCGAACCGACTGCGCCGGCCGCGCCGTGCGCAAGGACGCTCTGCCCCGCCTGAAGGCGGCCGTGCTGGAACAGTCCCTGCCACGCGGTCAGGCCCGAGATCGGCAGGCTCGCGCCCACCGTGAAGTCGACGTCGCCCGGCAGTGGCGCGAGGTTGCGCGCCTCCATGGCAAGATACTCCGCCAGGGTGCCGTCGCGATACCAATCGGCGAGACCGAACACGCGCTGGCCCACCGACAGTCCCGTTGTGCCGTAGCCGAGGGCGGTGACCACTCCGGCCAGTTCGTGCCCGGGGATCGATGGCGTCCGGTCACGGTCGACGCGATCGGTCCAGGTCGAGGGCCACATCAGCTCAGTCGGGACAAATCCAGACGCATGAACCTGAACGACGACGTCGTTTATCGCTGCCTGCGGCTCGGGCCGCTCGGTCAGCTTCATCCCGGCCGTTCCCGCGGCCTGATCCGTTACTGCGATTGCCTTCATCGGAACTGTCTCCTCGGTCATTTGTCACGTGGCGATGGCCGGTAGATATGTCCGGCTCCGGTCATCAAACAGGACCAAGATTGGCGGGAATGATGGTACCATCGCGCCATGGCCGCTGTGCCCATCCATCTCGACCGCGCCGCAAGGACGCCGCTGGCGACGCAGATCTACCGGGCAGTCCGGGACGCCATCGAGACCGGGCGGCTGGACCCGGGAGCAAAGCTGCCTTCCTGGCTTGACATGGCCGCTCAGCTCGGCGTCTCGCGCGGCACCGTACGCGTCGCGTACCAGCGCCTCATCGACGAGCAGTTCGCGGTCGGCGCCGGCGCGGCGGGCACCCGCGTCGCCGAGGGCCCGTCGCCTTCGTCGGCGCCGTTGTGGTCGCCAGACGTGCCGCCCCTGCCGGAACTGTTCCATACCTATGGAACGCCGCCCCTGCCTTTCCAGATGGGCGTGCCCTCGCAAGACGCCTTTCCGTTCAAGCTGTGGTCGCGCATCTTCGCGCGAGCGGCGCGGCGGGCAGCGGCCGCGCCGGTCAGCTATCCCGATCCCCGGGGTGACCCGCAGCTGCGAAAGGAGATCGCGGCCTATGTCGGGATCGCGCGGGGTCTTCGGTGCAGTCCCGCCCAGGTGTTCATCGCTGCAGGCTATTCCGGGGCGATCGGTCTGGCGGTGCGCGCGCTGCAGGTCGAGGGATCGCGGGCCTTGATCGAGGATCCGAGCTCCCCGATCACACGCAAAGCGCTCGACCTGGCCGGCATCACCGTGACGGCCGTTCCGGTCGACGCCGAAGGCCTGGATGTCGCTTCCGGCGTCCGGAGCGCTCAGGACGCAGCGCTGGCGATCGTCACGCCAGGGCAACATGCGCCGCTCGGGATGATGATGTCGCTGAGCCGCAGGCTTGCGTTGCTCGCTTGGGCTCAGCGGAGCGAGGCCTGGATCATCGAGGACGATTATCTGAGCGAGCTGCAGCTAACCGGCCGGGCGGCTCCAGCGCTCGCTTCGCTCGATCACGATGGACGGGTCCTGCATATTGGCAGCTTCAGCAAGACGATCAGCCCAGTTCTGCGCCTCGGGTTCGTCGTTGCGCCCATCGAACTGACTGGCCGGTTCGGTGACGTATGCGCCTGCCTGGCGCCGGCTCCAGCCCTAGCGCTCCAAGGCGCGGTGGCCGAGTTCCTGCGCGAGGGGCACTATATTCGGCATCTGCGGCGCATGAAGCGCCTCTACGCGTCTCGGCGGCAGGCCCTGCTCGAGGGCCTCGCACAGGTCGGGTCGGAGTCGCTGAAAGTCGAAGCCACCGCTGGCTTGGCCGTGATTGTCTCGACAACCGCCTCTCTGTCGGACGTGGAGATCGCCCGCCGCGCCCGCTCGTTCGGCTTGGCACCGTCGCCTCTCTCTCAATGGTGCGTCCGATCACCCCCATGGCAGGGGCTCCTGCTCGGCGTGACCAACTTGGATACGGGTCGGCTTCCACAGTATTGCCGGCAGCTCGCGGAAGCGGCGCAATAACGCCACTTGCGCTCGGCGATCCTTGTAGGGGCCGATCCTGCAATGGACTGCTCCTGCCCCTTGGTTTGGGGACACGGCCGTGGCCGCAATACGAGTTCGAGTTGGCGATCCTCGCCGACGAATGACGGTCCATCGGCTGTTGGCGAACGTCTCGGCGGAGCGGCGCCGAGGCGCCAGTTTTCATTCGAGCTTCAT
>NZ_QGGH01000002.1 GCF_003148495.1 Mesorhizobium loti | reverse complement strand
CTCTTCCTTCAGCCCGTCATAGAGATCGTCGTGCATCTGCTGCACCAACTCGTCGTCGGAAAGTTCGGAAAGGATGATCTCGTCGTCGGACATTTTGCTGCCTGCGCGAATTGCTGCCAGTGTTTCACGGGCCGCCGGCACCTTTTGTGATGGGCGCCGGCAGCGTTTTCTTGCAAGTCTCGGGAATTATATCAGGCGTCGAGCCAGACGCTCTGGAAGTCCATCTCGTAGGTCTGGTGCATTCCGTAGTTCTTTACCTTCTTGTTCATGTGGCAGTAGAGCTTCTGCCAGAAGGGCTGGATGATGACGCCGGAATCCTGGAGGATCTGCTCGACGTCCTTCATCACCTCCTTGCGCTTGGCGGGATCGGCCAGCGAAAGCGCCTGCTTGAGCTTGGCGTCGAAATCCGGGTTGGCATAGGCCGTTTCGTTCCAGGCCTCGCCCGAGCGATAGCCGAGTGCCAGCACCTGGACGCCCAGCGGCCGCATGTACCAGATGGTCATCGAGTACGGATACTTCGTCCAGTCGTTCCAGAAGGTCGAGCCCGGCAGCACCGTACGCTTCACCTTGATGCCGGCATCGCGCAATTGGCCGGCGATCGCATCGCCGGTGTTCTTCTGCCATTCGTCCTCGACAGTGATGAGTTCATGCTCGAAGTCGGCCTGACCGGCATCCGCCATCAGCTTCTTGGCGGCGGCAGCATCGCGCGTCTTCTTGGGCAGCGGATAGTATTCAGGATGGATCGGGGCGACGTGGTGGTTCTCGCCGACCGTTCCGAGCCCGGCGTAGCCGAGTTGCATGACGGCATTGTTGTCAACGGCCATCTGCAGCGCATTGCGCACCCGCTGGTCGTCATAGGGCTTGTGGGTGATGTTGGTGCGGGCAACCAGCGTCGTCGCCGTCGCCACCTCCGATTTCACCAGATCCATCTTATCCAAGGCGTCGATGAAGTCGGCCGGCGTTTCGAAATCGAGGTCGATCTCGCCAGAATCGAAGGCATTCAGCGTGGCGTTGAAGTCGGTGCCGTAGTCGATGAACTCGACACCGTCGAGCGGCGTTTCGCCACCCCACCACTTGCCGTTCTCGCGACGCTTGACGACCGCCTTCGTACCCACTGCATAGGACACCAGTTCGAAAGGCCCGGTACCGATTGGCTTCTTGATCGGGTCGGCGCCATCCTTGTCGAAGTCGCGATGCACGACCAGAGCCGGATAGTCAGTGAAGCCCGGTATGATCGCGATGTCGGGTTCGGACAGCTTCAGCTTGACCGTCTGGTCGTCGACTTTGGTGATGGCGCCATCCTTGGCCTTGCCGGTCTTTGTGTCGATCAGCGCGCCGACGCGTGCCGCCATGGAGTTGCCGGAAGCACCCTTCTCGCACCAGCGGTTCAGATTGGAGACCACGTCATCGGCGTTGAAAGCATCGCCATTGTTCCAGGTGACGCCTTTGCGCAGATGCAGTGTGTATTCGGTGGCGTCGTCATTGACGTCCCAGCTTTCGAGCAGGACCGGCTCGAAAGTGAACTGGTGCGTGTAGCGGACCAGCGGCTCAAGCCAGGTCCGGGTGACGTTTGCCATTTCCGTCCAGTCATAAGTGCGCGGATCCTTCTGTGCCTTGACCGACATTGCGACACGCAGCGTTCCGCCCTTTTTCGGTTCATCGGCCAGGGCTTTTGTTGGCGCAGCGAGGCCAATCATGCCATAGGCGAAAGCCGTCGAGGCGCCGAAGGCGCTTGCCAGCGCCAGGAATTCGCGCCGGTCCATCCGGCCCGCGCGCGTCTCTTTCGCCATTGTCTCGATGGCACTTGGAACGCGGTCGCCATTGCTTCTGAAGAGCGTCATGTTTTCCTCCCTTGGTGGTTCCGTCAGGTCTTCGCCTGTCTTATCAACTAACGCTGTCCGGCAGTTTTTCCTCACGCCGCGCGATCAAATCCTTGAGACCCTCGGCGATGCCCTCGTCGAGCTTCGGCTCCTCATAATCGGCCAGCATGTTGCGCGCTTTCTCGCGACCGCGCGTGTCGTGGTCCTTTGCGCCTTCGGCCTTCCACTGCTCGTACGAATTGAAGTCCATGATGCTGGGCATGAAGAAGGCGGACTCGAAATGTTCGAGCGTGTGCTGGGTACCGAGAAAATGGCCCTGCGGGCCTACCTCGCGGATCGCCGCCATCGCTTCCTTGAAATCGTCGAACGGCAGCCCGCCGGCATATTTGTACCAGCCGATGAGCTGTTCGCAGTCCGTCGCGAATTTCGAATAGCCGCAGGTCAGGCCGGCCTCGAGCCATCCGGCGGAGTGCCAGATGTAGTTTGCGCCAGAGAGTATGGCGGCATGCATCAGCATGTTAGACTCGTAGCCGGCCTGGGCGTCGTTGAGCTTCGACCCGACATGGAAGCCGGACGTGCGCCATGGCAGCCGGTATTTCCGCGCCAGCGCTCCCATGAGATACATCATCTGCGCGGCCTCCGGCGTGCCGCCCATGGGGGCGCCGGTCTTCATGTCCACAGTGACCATGAACTGTCCGTAGATCTGCGGCGAACCCGGGCGCAGCAGTTGCGTGAAGGCGACACCGGCCAGCGCTTCCGCATTGACCTGCGCGACCGCGCCGACTGCGGAAGCCGACGTCGAGGCGCCGCACAACGCGAAGGGCGCCAGGATCAGCGGCTGGTTGCTCCGCGCATACACCTTCATCGCATCCAGCATGGTGGCGTCCCACACCAGCGGCGAGTTGCAGTTGGTGATCGACACCAGGACCGGGTTGTCGCGGACGAACTCCTCGCCGAACACGATGCCTGCCATCGCCATCGTGTCTTCCGCTCGCTCCTTCGAGGTGACGATGCCCATGAACGGCTTATCGGAATACTTCAGCGCCGAATGGATGATATGGAGGTGACGCTTCGGGACCGCGATTTCCATTGGCTCGCAGATGACCGAGCTCGACGAGTGCAGCGCCGGCGCCATATAGGCGAGCTTGTGGAAATTGTTGAGGTCGGCGAGCGAGCCGTAGCGCCGGTTATTGTCAAGGTCGCGCACGTAGGGTGCGCCATACATCGGCACGAAGATAGAGTTCTTGCCGCCGACGCGGACGGTACGATCGGGGTTGCGGGCATTGAGGGTGAATTCCGGCGGGACCTTCGAGACCAACTCCATCAAGAGCGCACGGTCGATGCGAACGCGCGTCTCGGAGACATCGGCTCCTGCGGCCTTCCACAGGGCGATCGCCTCGTCGTCGCGGAACTCGCAGCCCACCTCTTCGAGGATCAAGAGCGATTCCTGGTGGATCAACTCCACCGCCTCGTCAGGGACCATCTGATAGGCGGGAATCTGGCGCACCAGCGTCGGGAACGAGACTATGGGCGCGCCCCGTATCGCCTTGCGCCCCAGGCGGCCGCCGCTTCTGCGATTTGCGTGTTCGGTCACTGCAACGGCCGGTGCATTCATGGCAACTCATCCTCCAACTGCCCATCAACTTAGCGAGACGAAATGTAGCTGTGACGCTGGAAAATCCTGATCTCTTGTATAAACTCTCCTTATGCGAAGCCTACGCCATCTCCTGCCCTCCGCCGGCAGCCTGATCGTCTTCGAGGCGGCCGGCCGGCTGTCGAGCTTCACCGCCGCCGGGCGCGAGCTCGGCATGACGCAAGCGGCTGTGTCCTACGCCGTGCGCGGGCTGGAAGAACAGCTCGGAGCCCAGCTATTCCAGCGCCGCCACCGCCAAGTCGTCCTCACCGAGGCCGGCGAGCGCTTCCACGCCGATGTCTCGCTCGGGCTGTCGCATATCCGCAAGTCGGCGGAAGATCTGCGCCTGCAGGCGAGTGGCGGTCATGTGACGCTGGCCGCCTCGACCGCCTTCGGCTCGTTCTGGATGATGCCGCGCCTGCAGCAATTCCGCGACGAACTGCCGGGCGTTGATCTGCGCATCCAGACCGCCGACCGCGATCTCGACATCATCGCCGAAGGCATCCCGCTCGGCGTGCGCGGCGGCGTGCCGCGCGACTGGCCAGATTATCATTCGCTGTCGCTTGCCGACGAGGAGATCTTCCCGGTGGCGGGCCCCAGTTATCTGGCGAAGTTTGGGTTGCCGGAGACCGTCGCTGAACTTGCCATGCACCGGCTCATCCATCTCGAGGAGCCCTACCGCGAGGCGCCGAACTGGGACGAATGGTTCGCGGCAGCCGGAACCAGCCTCCGTAATGCCGAGCGCGGGTTGCGCATCAATGACTATGCCTTGGTGATTCAGGCGGTCATGGAGGGACAAGGCATCTCGCTCGGCTGGCGGCATCTCGTCGAGCGCCTCGTGGCATCAGGACTGTTGGTGCCGGTGACGGATCATGTGCTGAGGACCGGCATCGGATTCTACGTCATCTGGCCAAAGAACCGCGAGCTCAGCGACAATGCGCGGAAGGTGAGGGATTGGCTGGTGGCGCAAGCGTAATCCATGCCGCGAACTGATCCACCGCTTTCGCGACTATGCCTCTCCCGCAAGCCCCGAATCCGCCTATAGTGCCGCCATGCCCATTCGCCAGCTTTCAGAAACGATGATCAATCAGATCGCCGCCGGCGAAGTCATCGAGCGTCCGGCAAGCGTGGTCAAGGAACTGGTCGAGAATGCGCTCGACGCCGGCGCTTCGCGCGTCGAGATCGTCACCGCCGGCGGCGGACTGAGCCTGATCCGTGTCACCGATGACGGCTCCGGCATCCCTGAATCGGAACTGGCGCTGGCGATTGCGCGTCACTGCACCTCCAAGCTCACCGAGGATATCAACGATATCCGCTCGCTCGGCTTCCGCGGCGAAGCGCTGCCGTCGATCGGCTCGGTGTCGCGGCTGTCGATCCGTTCGCGTACGGCCGCCGGCGACAGTGCCGCCGAAATCGGCATCGAGGGCGGCCGCGTCTTGCCCGTCAGGCCGGCAGCGGCCAATCGCGGCACCACGGTGGAGGTGCGCGACCTGTTCTTCGCCACGCCGGCCCGACTGAAATTCATGAAGGGCGAGCGCGCCGAGAGTTCGGCGACCAGTGACGTGATCAAGCGCATCGCCATCGCCTTCCCCGCCGTGCGCTTCACGCTGGCCGGCTCGGACCGCTCGACGCTGGAATTGCCGGCCACGGACGACAGCGCGGCAGGCAGCCTGCGTCGCGTCGCCCAGGTGATGGGTGCCGATTTTCCCGACAATTCGATTGCCATCGAGGCGATGCGCGAAGGCGTGCATCTGACCGGTCACGTGTCGATCCCATCCTTCACCCGTGCCAACGCGCTGCAGCAATATGCCTACGTCAACGGTAGGCCGGTGCGCGACAAGCTGATTGCGGGCGCCATTCGCGGTGCTT
Source organism: Mesorhizobium loti (assembly GCF_003148495.1). Classification (GTDB taxonomy): domain Bacteria; phylum Pseudomonadota; class Alphaproteobacteria; order Rhizobiales; family Rhizobiaceae; genus Mesorhizobium; species Mesorhizobium loti. Next base: position 1,002,327 of record NZ_QGGH01000002.1, on the reverse strand, counting down.
ATGCCGACGTTTTGCCGCGCGACCGCCATGCGGTGACGGTGCTGTTCCTGTCGCTCGATCCGGCCATCGTCGACGTCAATGTCCATCCGGCCAAGGCCGATGTCCGCTTCCGCGATCCCGGCCTCGTGCGCGGGCTGATCGTCGGCGCCATCCGCCAGGCGCTGGCCGATTCCGGCATCCGCGCCGCCACCACGGGTGCGGCCGGCATGATGGCGGCCTTCCGGCCCGGTGCTGCATCTTACGGCCACGGCGGCCCGGCAAACGGTCACCGCAGCTACGACGCGGCCTATCGCGCGTCAGGTCCGTCCGGCTTCGATCCGGCCCGGTCGCCGCAGCGGCCGTTCGACATGGGTTTCGAGGGCGCGGGCTTCGACCATCGTGGTTTGCGTGAGAACGAGCAGGCGGCGTTCGATGCCGGCCCGCTTGCCAGCGCCGATGTGCGTGCCGGGCAGGATGAGGCGGCCGAGACGCTGCTTGGCGCGGTGCTGGGCGCTGCGCGCGCCCAGGTGCATGAGAACTACATCGTCGCGCAGACCAAGGATTCGCTCGTCATCGTCGACCAGCATGCGGCGCATGAGCGCCTGGTCTACGAAGCGCTGAAGAATGCGCTGCATTCGCGCCCCGTGCCCTCGCAGATGCTGCTTCTGCCTGAGATCATCGACCTGCCGGAAGAGGATGCAGAACGGCTTGCGCTGCATTCGGAAACACTGGCCCGCTTCGGCCTCGGCATCGAGCGCTTCGGCCCGGGCGCCGTCGCAGTGCGGGAGACGCCATCGATGCTCGGCGAAACGAATGTCCAGCAACTGGTGCGTGACCTCGCCGACGAGATCGCCGACAACGACACGGTCGACACGCTGAAGGAACGGCTGGACAAGATCGCCGCGACCATGGCCTGCCACGGCTCGGTGCGTTCCGGCCGCCTGCTCAAGGCCGAAGAGATGAATGCATTGTTGCGGCAGATGGAGGCGACGCCCGGCTCCGGCACCTGCAACCACGGCCGCCCGACCTATATCGAGCTCAAGCTGGCGGATATCGAAAGGCTGTTCGGACGGCGCTAGGCGTGTCCTGGTTGTCCAACCGCCCACTGCAAGGCTGGGTACGCTGCGTCATTTCCTTTGCTGATACTTCCCAGTCGCACGGTTGAAGACGTAGTCCGTGGTGTGGCCGGCGCCACCGCCGCGAAAATTCACGGAAATGATGTCCTTGCCACGCTCCACCCCTTTCTCGACGTTCATATAGATGGACGTCATCAGCATGCCCGCATCGCAATCATCTTCATCGAAGGGGATTTTCTGCACGACCTTGCCGCTGTTCTTTTTGATGACCAGCATTTTCGTCATGCAAATGCCAGAGCTGGTATTCACGTAAACGCCGGAAAATCTGGCGGCGGCGGTCTCAGCCCAGAACGGAATCTCAACGGTCCCGTCGATCTTTGCCTCGCCCGTATCGTCCAGGCTGGCGACTTTCCTGAGGACAACCGGATATGCGTCCGCGCCCTTGCTCCAGGTCCCTGTTGCGCCGCTTTTGCCGACGTTGAGAGAAAACGGGCATCCGGTGATGTCGACGGGCGTTTTCTTCCCTATGGCCAGCACCCGCTCGAATTCCTTGTCGTCCGCAATCTCGCAAAGGGAGACGCTGGTGCCACTGATCTTGCCGTACACCGCTATCGGGATTTGCTTGGCGTCGTAGAAATAGTTCCCCTCGACCGTAATCCCGCTGCCGAAACTGTCATACCTCTGCAACGACAGATGGACTGGTTTGGCCCCGATCGACCCTTCGTAATTTTCGACCTGATACCAACCCGCGAAGGCTTCCGCGGTCAGCAGCAAAACGCAAAAGAGTGTCGATATGAAGAGTTTTCCCATTCCGTCCCCCAGCGAATGCAGCTCACCATAGCTGTCCTTGCCCTGGGTGTCTGTATGCGGGCGAAGGCGGTTCTCGCTTTGAGTCCGCAAACAGCTCCAGCCTTTTGTTTTACCTCTTCAAATTCACCACTATGACGCCGCCCAGCGCCAGCGCGCCGCCGAGGATGCCTAGCAGTGTCGGCACTTCGCCCAGCCAGAAGAAGCCGATCAGGGCAGACATGGGCGAAACAAGGTAGAGGAAGTTCGAGGCACGTGCCGCAGGCAGGCGCGACAGCGCGGTCGCCCAGGCGGCATAGGCGATCAGGCTGGGCACGATGCCGAGAAAGATCACAGCGCCGAGGCCGGCGGTGTTGGCAACCGCTGCCTGCGCAAAGCCGCTCGGCAGGAAGGGCGACAGGCAGAGCGCACCGAGCACCATGTTCGAAGCCGAAATGGTCAATGGATGGTGGCGGGCAAACAGCGGCTTCTGGACGATGGTGTTGACGGCCGAGCACAAGGCCGAGCCAAGCACCAGGAGAGCGCCGGCATTGAAATGCAGGCCATGCCCGTCGGCCATGGCGATGACGCCAATGCCGGCGAAGGAAATCACCGTGCCGGCCCAGGCCATGCCCGAGAAGCGTTCGCCGAGCAGCGCCATTGCCATGATGGCGGTGAAGATCGGGCTGACATTAATGATGAAGCCGGCGGCACCGGCCGAGACGGTCAATTCGCCGAAATTGAGCATTACGGTGTAGAGCGCGACGAAGATGGCCCCGCCAAAGACCAGGCGCCACACTTCGTCCAGCCTGGGCAGCGCCGGGCGCTTGACGGCGAGGAAGATCGCCGCCGGCACGGCGGCAATGGCAAAGCGCAGCGCACCCAGTTCCAGCGGTCCGAAGGCCGCGAGACCGGCGCGGATCGCCGGAAAAGCAGAGGCCCAGCCAACCACAGTCAGCGCCACCGCGATGGCCGCCGTGGTGTCCATCCGCTGTGTCGAATTCAACGTGCCCGTCATCGTGCTCATCTAACCACCCTCGTGTTCTTCGGTCCTGAAAGGCAGAAAACGCCTTTTCGAACCGATTGACAAACGACCAAATCAAGGATCACCTGTGACTATGGATCACAGCTCAGACACAATGGTGCCGCTTGAAACGCTGCGCGCCTTCGACGCGGCGGCGCGGACAGGCAGCTTTTCGGCGGCCGCCGAAAAGCTCAACATCACCCACGGCGCCGTCAGCCGGCAGATCGCCAAGCTTGAAGACTGGCTGGGATTGAAAGTGTTCGATCGCGGCGCGCGCGGCGTTTCGCTGACGATCGAAGGCAACCGGCTGCATTTGCGTACAGCGGAAGCTTTCGCGCTGATTTCCAGCCATTCCGACCGTTGGGTCGAGCCGCGCGGCACCGCCGTGGTGCGGCTGACCTCGATCCCCTCGGTCAGCGGGCTGTGGCTGATGCCGCGCATGGCGGCGCTGGAGAACAATCCCACCAAGCTGCGCATCGTACTCGATGTCGACATCCGCCAGGCCGACCTTGCTGATGAGGGTATCGATCTCTCCATCCGCTGCGGTCGCGGCGGCATTCCAGGCCGCATTTCGGTGCAGCTTTTCGAGGAACATGTCTTCCCCGTCGCGTCACCCGAGCTTGCCCGCGAGATCGGGCGCGGCGACCCTGCCCGGCTACTCAAATTTCCGCTGATCAACGATTCCGACGCGTCAGCCTGGCGCGCATGGTTTGCCGCGCAAGGCATGGACTACCGCCCGCGCCCGCAGGACCGCCGCTTCGAGGACTACAATCTGGTGCTCGACGCCGCCGCCTATGGGCTCGGCATCGCGCTGGCACGTCCGCCTCTGACCGGGCATCAATTGAAATCGGGCCGCATCACTCCCGTCGACGAACGCACCGCGCTCAATCCGGTGTCCTACTGGCTCGACCGGCCGATAGGACGGCCGCGTGCCGCCGCGGCGGAATTGGCGCGCCGCATCGCGGAGCAGGCCGGGCTGGCGCCGGAAAAGATGGAAGCCTTCATCGAGGCCGAGGGTTAGCGAAGCAACAACAGAACAAACCCAAGGATCACGGTTCCCAGCAACCCGGCCATTGTCGAAACGAAGCCGATCTTCACCAGCAGGTGCTCCGGGTTCGGCGCCGCACCATGGGATTGATTGGCCGGCCTGTGCCGGCCCGCCGGTGTATCCAAGGCGGCAGCGCTGCGCGGGACTGGAGCCTGCGGCGGGATAAGCGACAGCAATGACAACCCCGCAACCCGGGAGGGGGCATTGTCATTGGCCGTTGCCGAAGGCGGCAAGACGGCTCGTTGCGTTTCGGGTTCAGGCGTTGCCTTTCTTGCCACGACCGTTGCCAACGCCGCTTCTTCCCCCGTCTCGAGCTGGGCAAGATAGGCCTCGACGATGCCAGCCGAGGCGATCTGCTGCGATTTGATGACCATCGGCGCCGCCGGCAAAGCCAACAATGCCGGTGCTGCTTGTTGCGCAAGCATGGACGGCGCAGGCGGTTGGACCAGAGCCTTGACCAGTGCCGCCATGACTGGATCGGCCTTTGCCAACGGCACGGCTTGCGGCGTCATCGCTTCCCTGGACAAGGCGGCAAGGCGAGTGGAGGAAATGTCCATAGTGCCCCGACTTCAGCATTTTTCTCCCCAACAATAGGGGGTCAGCATTGTCTCAGGCTTGTCGCATGCTTGACCTCGCCGGGAATTTATGGCGATGAAATCCCCATGAACCTCGGCGTCCCTGCATGATGAACCGTTTCGAAGGCCCCGGCGGCAAGGAAGCCCGCATCCGTTACCTCGATGGCGACTTCCAGGTTACCAGCCCCGGCGCATTTGTGCGCTGCGCGGTAACAGGCGAAAGCATTCCGCTCGACGAGTTGAAATACTGGAGCGTTGCCAGGCAAGAGCCCTACATCAACGCCACCGCATCGCTGCGCCGCGAAATCGAGGTGCATCCGGAGCTGCGTAAGCGGGGCTAGTTGTTTTGACGCAATTCCGGACGGAAAACCGTTTCACACTTTTCTTGGAATTGCTTTAGCCCTTCAGCTTACGCTGGCGCCAGGCATCGAGCGTTTCGCCGATGATGCGCTCTGGAACATTGTCGAGCTCGAAAACCGTGTCGATCTCCAGCACCTCGAGCCGATCGAGAAAGTCCTGTGAGGCGCCGTGACGCAGCCGGGCGGCGTCCTTGGCGGTGGTGATGAGGCCGAGGCCTTCAGCACTTGCGGTCGCCGCCAGCTCGGCAAGTTCGTCCTCACCATAGAAATGATGGTCCGGAAACGGCCGCGTCAACGCCAGCTCGCCGCCCGCCTCGCGCACCGTGTCGAAGAATTTCTCGGGATGGCCGATACCGGCGAAGGCGAGGAACCGCTTGCCGGCAAGCCCTGCCTTACCGCTTGGCTCGGTGTGGGCCTCGAAGATCGGCCGGCCGGCGCGTGCCGCCTGGCGGACCACGGCGTCGGCCGCGGTGCCCTCGCCCATCTTCAACAGCCCGCTGGTGAAAACCAGTTGGTCGACGACCCTGGCCCGGAGCGGACCGCCCGGAATGACGCGGCCATTGCCGATCCCGTAGCGCGCATCGACGACGACCAGCGCGTAGTCGATGTGGATGCGGGCGCTCTGGAATCCATCGTCCATGATCAGGAAATCGCAGCCATGCCGTTCCAGCAGCAGCCGGGCGCCGGCGGCGCGGTTCGGCGTCACCGCCACCGGCGCGTGTTCGGCGAGGAGCAGCGGCTCGTCGCCGACATGCCTGGCGCTGTCATGATGGGCATCGACAACATGCGGCTCGGCGAACGAGCCGCCATGACCGCGCGACAGGAAGCCCGGCTTGAGATGCATGCGCTTGGCCTGTTCGGCGAGCGCGATGGCCACCGGTGTCTTGCCGGTGCCGCCGACCGTAAAATTGCCGACGCACAGAACCGGTGCCTCGATCTTCTCGCGCTTGGCCCGCCGCATGCCGCGGCCGGCGACGGCCGCATAGATGGCCGATAGCGGCGACAGAGCCAGGACCCGCCAGTCCGGCTCTTCCCACCAGAATGGTGGTGCTTCGGAAGCCACGCTAGCGCCCGTTAGCGCCCTTCAGGCGCGACTTGACGACCAGCGGCTGGATGTAGGGCTCAAGCGATTTCAGCGTGCGCGCCAGCGCACCGCGCATCTCGTCGACGGTCGCCACGCCCGCCGCCATCATCTCGTGGCGCGCCACTTCGTTGGTCAGGAGGAAATTGACGGCGCCGGCCAGCATGTCGCGATCGCGCACCAGCTTGGCGCCGCCGCTGTCGAGCAGACGCTGGTAGGCCTCGCGAAAATTCTGCACATTGCGCCCGGCAAGAACCGCCGTGTCGAGCATGGCCGGCTCCAGCGGGTTCTGGCCACCCTCGGAGGTCAGCGAGCGGCCGACGAAAGCGATTTCCGTCAGCCTGAGATAGAGCCCCATCTCACCGATCGTGTCGCCAAGCAATATGTCGGTATCGGCAGTGATCCTGTCGCCCTTGCTGCGCCGCGCGACCTTCAGGCCCATGCCGGAAATCTGTGCCGCCAGCGCCTCGGCGCGATCGGGGTGACGCGGAACGACGATCGTCAGAAGACCGTGGTGACGCTTGTGCAGTGTCGCGTGGACCTCGGCAGCGACCACCTCCTCGCCGTCATGGGTCGATATCGCCGCCCAGGTGGGGCGCGCGCCGATCTGCCGCCGCAGCGTCGCCAGCACCCGTTCGTCGACCGGCGGCGGCGACGTATCGACCTTGAGGTTGCCCGACACCGTAACCGGCCGCGCGCCGAGCGCCAGAAACCGCTCGCCATCGACATCCGACTGCGCCACCACATGAGCCAGGTTCTCGAACAACGCCTCGGCGATGTTGGCCCGTTTCTTCCACGACTTGAACGAGCGGTCGGACAGCCTGCCATTGACCAGCACCTGCGGCACCCGGCGCGCGCCAAGCTCGAGAATGGTCATCGGCCAGATCTCGGATTCAGCGATGATCGCCAAATCCGGCTGCCAGTGATCGAGGAACCGGCTGACCGCCGGCTTGAGGTCGAGCGGCACATATTGGTGGATGATGCGGTCGCCGAGCCGCTCGTCGGCGACCTGCGCCGAGGTGACCGTGCCAGTCGTCAGCACGATGTTGACGCCGTAGTCGAGAATGCTTTCGACCAGCGGCACGACGGCTATGGTCTCACCAACGCTCGCTGCGTGAATCCAGATCACCGGCCCTTCGGGGCGCGCGCGGCCGGCGACGCCATAGCGCTCGCGGCGGCGGTAGCGGTCTTCCTTGCCGCGCGAGGTGCGCCAGGCAACATAGGGTCCGACCAGCGGATAAGCGGCCGCACCCGCGAAACGGTATGCCGACAGCATGGCTCGCGCCCAGCGACCGCTCATCGCGGAGCATCCACGAGACGGTAGGCCTCGGCGGTCGCGGCATTGAGCGCGACGGTCACTTCCTGACGCTTGCGCTCCATTTCGGCTTCATCGGCGCCGGCCGCCACGAAGATCGGCGTGCCGATAACGATCGACGAGCGGCCGAACGGCAGGTTGATGGTGGTCTTGTCCCAGCTCTTCTCCAGCACCTTGCGGCGGCTGGTGGTGATGGCGACAGGCAGCAGTGGCCGACCGGAGAGCCGTGCCAGGAGAACGATACCAAGCCCTGCGTCTCGCGGCGTACCGTGCGGAATGTCTGCTATCATGGCGACGTTCTTGCCGGCACCGAGCGACTTTTTCAGGGCGATAAGTGCTTTTGCCCCGCCCTTGTCGAGGTGCCTGGCATTTTCTCGCCCACCCGAGCCGCGCACCGCTTCGATGCCGAATTTCTCCAGCATCAGCGCGTTGAGCTCGGCATCGGCGCTGCGTGACACCATGGCGACGAGCGGCTTGCGCTTGGGGTAGTAGGCTGGCGTCAGCAGATGCTGGCCGTGCCACAGGGCGATGATGCCAGGCTCGAACTCGGTATAGGCCCCGCCCGAAAACCGCGCCGATCCTTCGACGAGGCGATTGGTGAGGCGCACGAACCGGACGAACTGGGCGAACAGGCTGGCGATGGCGTTCTTGACGAATCGCGACTGCGCCAGCGGTTGGCGAATCTTGCGCCAGAAGGCCTTGGTCGTGCGGCTGCGTCCCCTGCCCGTGGGCGCGGCCTCGTTCGCTGGCCCTTTCGCCAGATCATGCTCCATCGAAGTCAACCGGCAGCCTTGTTGTCGGGGTCGAGCAGGCGATGCAGATGAACGACGAAATAACGCATGTGGGCGTTGTCCACGCTGGCTTGCGCCTTGGCTTTCCAGGCCGTGTGCGCGGATTGATAGTCCGGATAGATGCCGACGATGTCGAGCCCGTCGAGATCGCGGAAATCGGTGCCGCCAAGCTTCTTCAGTTCGCCACCGAACACCAGATGCAAAAGCTGTTTCTTTCCGTCTTCCGCGGCCATGTCGGTCCTTCACATATCGTGAGTTTGTGACAGGTCTAGACCAAAGCCGCCGACTTTGGAACCTTTAGAGCGAGATGAATTCACCTCGCTTAGGAAAACGCTTTCACGCATCCAGCCCGGCGATGACGCCGGCGAGCACGGCCAGCAATTCACCGCTGCCGGCGGCAAGCGCGCCGTGGCGGGTCACCTCGCCGGCATAGAGCGGAGCGCGGCCACGCTGGTCGAGCAACTGGCCGCCGGCCTCGCGCAGGATGAGATCGGCCGCCGCAATGTCCCAGTCATGCGCGTTCGGTTTGACGAAAGTGCCATCCAGCGCGCCATTGGCAATCATGGCCAACCGATAGGCGAGCGAGGGGCTGTAGGGCGCCCGCTTCAGCCGCGCCCGCCATTCGGCCGGCATCAGGTCGGTCAACTGCTTCAGCCCAGAAATCTCGGCCGTATCCGCCAGCTCGCGCACTGCAATGCGCTTGCCGTTGCGGAAGGCGCCCTGGCCGGGCAGCGCCCAATAGGTCTCCTCCATCGCCGGGCATTCCAGCACGCCGGCCAGGGTGCGGCCTCGCTCGACAACAGCAACGCTGACGCACCAGGTGCGCTGGCCTTCCAGGAAACCGCGCGTGCCGTCGATCGGGTCGACGACGAAGGTGCGGCGTGCCGAAAGCCGAACCGGATCGTCGACTGTTTCTTCCGAAAGCCAGCCATAGTCCGGTCGCGCTGCCAGCAGCGTTTCGCGCAGATAGGCGTCGGCGGCATGGTCCGCCTCGCTGACCGGCGATGTGCCACCCTTCATCCAGACTTGCGGCTTGTTGCCGAAATAGCGCATGGCGATGACCCCCGCCTCGCGGGCGGCATCGCGCAGCAGCGGCAAGTCTTCGGTGGCCCCGGCAGTGGTCAGGTCATGCTCCGGCAAGGGTCATGCCTTCGATCAGGAGCGTCGGTGCCGCGGTGCCGAAATTGCGGTCGAGATCGCTCGCAGGCACCATGTTGAGGAACATGGTCTTCAGGTTCGAGGCGATTGTGACCTCGGCGACCGGATAGGCCAGTTCGCCATTCTCGATCCAGAAGCCGGACGCGCCACGGCTGTATTCGCCGGTGACCATGTCGACACCCTGGCCGAACACCTCGGTGACGTAAAAGCCGGTCTTGAGCGATTTGATCAGCTCTTCCGGCGACCGCTCGCCAGGCTCTATGGCGAGATTGGTGGAGGATGGCGTCACGGAAGAGCCACCGCGCGCGCCGCGCCCATTGGTGGTCAGACCAAGCTCGCGCGCGGCCGATGTCGACAGGAACCAGTGGTTGAGCACGCCCTTCTCGACCATGAACAGCTTTTCGCCCTCAACGCCTTCGCCGTCGAACGGACGCGAGGCCTGGCCACGCCGCCGGAGCGGCTCGTCGGTGACGGTGATGGCGGACGCGGCCACCTGCTTGCCCATCATGTCGCGCAGGAACGACGTCTTGCGCGCCACCGAGGCGCCGTTGATGGCGCCGGCAAGATGGCCGGTGATGCCGCGCGCGACGCGCGGGTCGAACACCACGTCGATCGGCCCGGTCGCCGCCTTGCGCGCGCCAATGCGCCGCACGGCGCGCTCGCCGGCCTTGCGGCCGATGTCTTCGGGCGCGTCGAGGTCGGCAAAATGCTGGCGCGAGGAGAATTCATAGTCGCGCTCCATGCCGGTGCCCTCGCCGGCAATGACGCTGGCCGAGCGCGAGAAACGCGAGCCGATATAGTGGCCGAGGAAGCCGTGCGAGGTGGCCAGCACCAGGCCACCCAGCCCCGCACCGGCGCTGGCGCCGGCCGAATTGGTCACGCCCTTGACGGCAAGGGCGGCCGCTTCCGCCGCAAGTGCCGCCTCCTTCAACTGGTCGGCCGACACTTCGGTGGCATCGAACAGGTCGAGATCGCGCGTCTGTTTGGCGAGCAATGCCGGGTCGGCCAGCCCCTGATAGGGATCCTGGGGCGACACTTTCGCCATCGCCACGGCGCGTTCGGCCAGCACCTTCGGATCCGAGGCCGCCGTCGCCGAGACACTCGCCACCCGACCGCCGACGAAAACGCGCAACGCGACATCCTCGCTCTCGGACGATTCGGTGCCCTCGACCTTGCCGAGACGCACCGACACCCCGGTCGAGCGGCCGCGCACGGCCACCGCGTCGGCGGCATCGGCGCCGGCCTTCTTGGCAGCCTCGACCAGAGCCGCGACGCGGTCGGTTAATTTTGCTGCGTCTGATATATCGGTCATGCCTGAAATCCTGCTGGTGCGGCCGGCGTCTGGCCGTTGTCCACCCATCTATTGTTCCGGTCCGGCTTGTGCAATGGCATAGGCTTCAATCAAGATGCAGGGTTGACGGTTCAAATCGCGAACTGTCGCATCGCAACCTGGCCCTATCGCCCGCTCGGAGCATTTTCGATGACGCCTTTCCATCTCGCCTTCCCGGTCCGTGATCTCGATGAAACCCGCGTTTTCTATGGCGAGGTGCTGGGCTGCGCGATCGGCCGCTCGTCGGCGACCTGGGTGGACTTCGACCTGTTCGGCCACCAGATGTCGGCGCATCTGCGGCCGCAGGCCGCACAGGCTCCCAGCGACGGCAAGGTCGACGGCATCACCGTGCCGATCCCGCATTTCGGCGCCGTGCTCTTGATGGACGACTGGCAGCGCCTGGCGACGCGGCTGGAGGCGCGCGACGACATCGACTGGCTGGAACGGCCGATGGTCCGCTTCAAGGACGAGCCCGGCGAACAGGCGACGCTGTTCATCCGCGACCCCTCGGGCAATGCCTTGGAATTCAAGGGCTTTCGTTCGCTGGAGCAGGTTTTCGCGCATTAGAGCGGATCACCGTTTCACGGAAACCGTGAACCGCTCTAACTCTTTGTTTTGACGCAATTCCGGACGGAAAACCGTTCCACACTTTTCCTGGAATTGCTCTAAATCAGGACGCAGGCACCGGCCGATCAACGACCGAAACGATCCGCCGCAAAGGGTGCGAGGCGCGCGGGATCGCCGCGTCCGCCGATCAGGTCCGCGACCAGCCGCGCCGTGATCGGGGCGAGCGTCAGGCCGAGATGGCCATGACCGAAAGCATGGATCACCCGGGAACTGCCCTGTGAAGGGCCGATGACCGGTCTGGAATCCGGCAGGGACGGCCGGAAGCCGAGCCATTGCGACGACGGTGAGCCGAGCCTGGGGAAGATCTGCCTGACGCCACGGTCGAGCAGCGCCAGCCGGCGCGGATTTGGCGGCGCGGCGAGCCCGCCGAGCTCTACGGTTCCGGCGACCCGCAAACGGCCGGTCATCGGCGTCAGGTAGAAACCGAGATCGACGGGGCAGACGGGCCGGGTCAGCAGCGGCGCATCGGTCCGGAATTCCAGGTGATAGCCGCGCTCGGTCTCGAGAGGAATCCTGTCGCCAGCCTGCGCGGCCAGCGCGCGCGACCGCGCACCGGCGGCGATCACCACCGTACCCGCCTTGATGCGAAAGCCGGGGCCGCTGAGCTGGACACCGTCGGTCTCGACCTGCAGCCCGGTAATCTCAGCTTGTCTCACCGACACACCACGGGCGGTGGCCGCGCCCATCAGTCTCTGCATCACCGCCCTCGGGTCGGTGACATTCATCGAATCCGGGAAGTACAGCCCACGCGTCCCGCTCGCCGGCAGGCCGGGCTCAAGTGCTGCCACCTCGTCGAACGTCAGAATCTCCTGGTGAATGCCGAAGCCGGCGCGCATGGCCCGGCCACCGGCCCCGGCGGCAAAATCACTTTCGCGGCGATAGAGGTAGAGGCAGCCATTGCGGCGAAGCAGATCCTCCAGGCCGGCCTCGCCGGTCATCTCCTCCCAGGCCGGCAAGGCGTCGGCCAGCAGTCCGGCAAGCGCCAGCGCATTGGCGCGGGTGGCCGCCGGCAGCGATTGCCGCATGAACCGGACCAGCCACGGCGCCAGCTGCAGCAGTGCCGGCCAGCGCAGCGAAAACGGGCTGTCAGGATCGAGCAGCAGCTTTGGCAACGCGCGCAGCACGGCAGGCGTGCCGACCGGCATGCAAGCGTATTCGGCGATCGTTCCGGCATTGCCTGATGAGGCGCCGGAGCCCGGCTCGTTGGGGTCGATGAGCAGCACTTCGCGACCGTCCGCGGCAAGGCGGAGCGCCGTCGCCAGCCCGACCACGCCGGCGCCGACAATGGCGATTTCGACGGTTTCCTGTGCTGCCACTGCTGGATCTTCCCGATTGACCTTGAAATCCCGTACCGATCACGTGGTCTCTTGGTTCGGGGTCAGGGTCCAGCCTTCATCCTTGAAATCGAATGGGCCAGATCTTCGCGCGCGTCAGGCGACCGGCGTCCAGATGACGTCTTCGATCTTTTGCGCGCCGGTCGCCAGCATCACCAGCCGGTCGAAGCCGAGCGCGATGCCGCTGGCCGGCGGCATGATGGCGAGGGCGGCGAGGAAATCCTCGTCTAGTGGATAACGCTCGCCATAGATGCGCTGTTTCTCGTCCATCTCGATGATGAAGCGCCGGCGCTGCTCCTCGGCGTCGGTCAACTCGCCAAAGCCGTTGGCGAGCTCGACGCCGCAGCAATAGAGCTCGAAACGCTCGGCAACGCGCGGGTCGCGTGGGCTTGGCCGCGCCAGTGCTGCCTCGGCCAGCGGATATTCGCACAGGATGGTCGCCCGCCCTTGCCCGAGGAACGGCTCGATTTTTTCCACCATGACCCGGCTGAACAGGTCGGCCCAGCTGTCGTCGGGCGCGGTGCGCAGGCCGGCCCGGGTCAAGGCGGCGTATAGCGCGTCGCGGTCGGTGCTGCCGTCGGCGGCGACCGTGGCCAGCAGATCGATGCCGGCATGGCGAGAGAAGGCGTCCGCCACCGTCAGACGTTCCGGCTCGGCGAACGGATCGCAGTCGCGGCCCCGGAAGGAAAAGCGCGTCGCCCCTGCCCTTGTCGCGGCCAGCGCCAGAAAGGCGGCGCAATCCAGCATCAGGCTCTCATAGGCCTCGCCCACGCGATACCATTCGAGCATGGTGAATTCGGGATGGTGCAAGGGGCCCCGTTCCCGGTTGCGGTAGACCGGACCGAAGCTGAAAATGCGCTGCTCGCCGGCGGCGAGCAGCTTCTTGCAGGCGAATTCCGGCGAGGTGTGGAGATAGAGCGGCGACCGCACTCCGTCCGGCCCGACCGCTTCCGTGGCAAAAGCCGCCAGATGCGCCTCGTTGCCGGGCGAGATCTGCAAAGCCGCCGTTTCCACCTCGACGAAATCATGCGCCGCGAACCAGTCGCGCAGGCTGGCGGCGATGGCGTTGCGCAGCATCAGCCGCGGGCGGCGGTCGGCGTGGACATGCGGCGTCCACCAGGGCGAAGCTTCGGTCATGGGGCTCAGATCATGGTGGAATGGGGCTGGCGGCGGCGGCCAAGATGCGGTAGGCCCCCATCCAGCGCCGCACAAGCCGGCAAACGCCAGTCAACTCTTCTTGCAGGATTTAAAACCGTGGTGAAAGTCATCGCCAGTTCGCTCCGCAAAGGCAATGTCGTCGACAAGGACGGCAAGCTTTATGTGATCCTCTTTGCCGAAAACATCCACCCCGGCAAGGGCACGCCGGTAACGCAGCTCGACATGCGCCGCATCGGCGACGGGGTGAAGGTTTCCGAGCGCTACCGCACCACCGAACAGGTGGAGCGCGCCTATGTGGAAGAGCGCGAGCACACGTTCCTCTATCGCGACGGCGAAGGCTTTCATTTCATGAACCCGGAAAGCTACGACCAGGTGGCTGTATCGGAAGCCGTGGTCGGCGACATGGCGCCCTACCTGCTGGAAGGCATGGCCGTGCAGGTGTCGCAGTTCAACGGCATTGCCATTTCCCTGGTGCTGCCGCAGCGCGCCACCTTCGAAGTGGTGGAAACCGAGCCGACGACCAAGGGCCAGACGGCCTCGTCGTCCTACAAGCCGGCCGTGCTGTCCAACGGCGTGCGCACGCTAGTCCCCCCGCACATCGCGCCGGGCACCCGCGTGGTGGTGATGACGGCTGATGGGGCTTATGTGGAGCGGGCTAAGGACTGAGGCGTCTCGAGCTCGAAGGGCTTGCGAGCAAGGCCTTCCCATGCACAGGCGGGCAGCTTCGAGACACCGCCTATTGCTTGAAACAGTGCTCGCGGTGCCATTGCAAGAAATGAGGATGCGGGCGTTCGAGCTGTCGGCGAGGCCGAAGCGCGCGGCGCGTCTTGTTTATGAAGCCCTGCACGCTGTCGAAGTCATTGACCTGTCTGGAGATCAGGATTTCCAAATCGTCCGATAGGCTGATCAATCCACGGTCGAACATCCAATGCGCAGTGCCGGACAGCGCGATCCCGTTGTTGACGACATCAGGCCCGTTCGCTTCAACCGGTCGAATATGTGCGGCAGAAACCTCTGCCCGGCCGCCGCCATTTATCAGCTTGAGTCCGGTGATCGCGCAGCGCTCGTCATAGGCGCGTAAGACGATGCGACGAAAAATGCGGTCCCGCACGATTCGCGATCCGATGTAACTTACCCGATCACGACTCTGCTCTTCGAATGGCGCCTGCTCATCCTGAAAGCCGGCAAATGTGCCGACCTCATCAACGCGCGGCAGCAACAACTCATTCGTGTCCAGGCCCAAATCGATGATGCGGTTGAAGTCACTTGAGCTAAGTGGTCGGACGGCAGATTGGGCACGACCGGAAATCCGCCCCTCATCGTTGAGCAACCCTCGCTCGACGAGACCATCAGATCCGCTGAATGGAACAGGATTGACGAAATCGAGGTAAGTTCCGGGCTCAATCAGGGCCAGGTACATGTCTGGTATCACAGGATCGGGAATGATCTGCTGCACTTTCGCCACAGCATAGTAGCCCCGTGTATCGTTTACCTTGCTGGGCTCATAGTAAATGATCCACTTGCCGACACATGCTTCAACGCGGCGCAGATACGGGCGAGGAAACTGGTATTGCTCTGCGGGGCGGTCGTTGTATCGCGAATCCGAGCGGTGAATGAAGACCCCGAATTCCATGATCTCGTGCAATGCCTTCTTGGGAACAACCGCCTCGGATGTAACACCAAAATCCGAACTTGGGGATTTTAGTCTGGGCCTGCCTCACTTTCCCCGCGGTATTGGTTCTCGCAAGTTCGCGCTGGAAGTCCATCCTCCAACGAAGTGAAGCTATTTTTCGCGAAGCGTGTCGCAAACGGCCTGCGCAGGCCGTCCTCTGACGGAAGAAGGAGAGCACCATGCGAAAACTTATCGTCACCGAATTCATCAGCGTCGATGGCATTGCCGAGGTCGAGAAGCTGCCCAGCGTGACCTGGAATGATGAGATGAACAGGTTCAAGGAAGACGAGCTTGCCGACAGCGGCGCCATGCTTTTGGGGCGCACGACCTATGAGATCTTTGCCGGTTCATGGCCCACGGAAACCGGGGATTTTGCCGACCGGTTCAACGCGCTGCCGAAATATGTCGCTTCGACCAGCCTGAAGGCGCTCGACTGGAAGCCGGCCGAATTGCTGAAGGGACCGCTGCCGGAAGCGGTCAGGACGCTGAAGCAAGGCAGCGGCGGCAACATCTATGTGCATGGCAGCCTCAGCGTCGCGCAGGAATTGCTGCGCCATGGCCCGGTCGACCGGGTAAGGCTGCTCAGCTATCCCGGCACCGTCGGCCAGGGCAAGCCGCTGTTCCCAGCCGGCGAGCCGGTGTCGCTCGAATTGATTTCGGCCACGCCGTTCAGCAACGGCGTTGTGGCGCTGGAGTATGCGCCGGTGGCGACGAAGTCGTAGTCGGCTTCCATGCGTGGTGGTGATGACGGTTGATGGGGCGAGGACTGAGGCCTCCGACCAGCAGGCATGCCCCTCGCCGCTTGACCACTCCGTTTCGGACTGACCTGAGGTGGCGAAATCGCCTCATGGCCGGCTGAAGCGTTTTCAATTGCCGTTCGTCGCCAAAGCTCCTCAACTCCCCGCCTAAGATTGAACCTCTGCGGGGAAGCATGCGAACGACGGCCAGAGTGCGCAGGGTGCGCGACGGCAGACTGGAATTCTCCAGGGAATGGTTGCAACTGCGCAACCCGCATGCCCCGATCGAGGTGCTGACCGCAGAGCAGATCGAGGCGATACACGACGCTTCGATGTCGGTGCTCGAGGATGTCGGCATGCGCATCCAGGACGAGGAAACGCGAAAACTCTTCGCCAGCGCCGGCTTTGCCGTCGACCACGGCACCGAACGGGTCGTCTTCGATCGCGAGGGCCTGCTGGCGCTGGTCGCCAAAGCGCCGCCGGTCGTCACCGTGCGCGGCCGCGATCCGGCCAAGAAGCTGTTCATGGGCCAGGGCCAGGTCGCCTTCACAGCGGTCAGCGGCCCGCCCTTCGTGTCCGATCTCGACCACGGACGCCGCGCCGGCACGTTTCGCGACCAGGAAAACTTCCTGAAGATGACGCATATGACCGACGTGCTGCAGATCGAAGGCGGCACCAGCGTCGAAGCCCAGGACCTGCCGGCCGACACACGCTATCTCGATTTCTACCTCGCCTGCTGCAAGCTTTCGGACAAGCCGTGGAAGCCGCTGACCATCGGCCGCCACCGCGCCCGCGACGCCATCGAGATGGCCAAGATCTGGTACGGCGAGGACGAAGACAGCCTCGCCGCCAATCCGGTGTTCTTCGTCAACACCAACACCAACACGCCGCTGGTGCTCGACGGCGAGATCGCACAAGGCGTCATCGAATATGCGCGGCTCGGACAGGTCGTCTGTGTGACGCCCTTCGGCCTCGCCGGCGCGATGGCGCCGGCCACTGTCGCCGGCGCGCTGGTGATGCAGAATGCCGAGACGTTGGCTTGTTGCGCGCTGACCCAGATCATCCGCCCCGGCTGCCCCTACATCTATGGCGGCTTCATCTGCAATGCCGACATGAAGACCGGATCGCCGGCCTTCGGCACGCCCGAATTCACGCTCGGCGCGCAGGCCACCGGCCAGATGGCGCGCCGCTACGGCCTGCCGTGGCGCTCGTCCAACGTCAACGCGTCGAATGCGCCGGACGCGCAGGCGGCCTACGAATCCATGATGTCGCTGTGGGGTGCGCTGACCGGCCATGCCAGCGTCTTCAACCATGGCGCCGGCTGGCTGGAGGGCGGCCTGGTCGGCTCCTATGAAAAATTCATCCTCGACATCGAGATGGTGCGCATGATGTGCGCCTGGATGACGCCGCTCACCGTCAACGCCGATACGATCGGCCTCGACTCGATCAAGGAGGTCGGCCCCGGCGGCCACTTCTTCGGCACGGCGCACACGCTGGCGCGCTACGAAAACGCCTTCTACAAGCCGTTGGTTTCCGACTGGTCGAACTTCGAGAACTGGCAGGACAAGGGCAGCCCCGACGCCGCCCGCCGCGCCAACGGCATCTGGAAGCAGATGGTCAACGAGTATGAGGCGCCCGCCATCGACCCGTCCGTGATCGAAGAGCTCGAGGACTATGTCGCTCGGCGCAAGATCGAGCTCGAAGCCCTGCGCTAGTACCCTTTGAAAACAGCAAAAAGTGGATTTCTGACGGAATGGATACACATGCCCGCGTGGTGGTGATCGGCGGTGGGATAACCGGCTGCGCCATCCTCTATCACCTGGCCAAAAAAGGCTGGAAGGATGTGGTGCTGCTGGAGCGCTCGGAACTGACATCCGGCTCGACCTGGCACGCCGCCGGCAATCTGTTCTCGCTGACCAGGCCATCCAACGCCCAGCGGCTGCAGGTCTACACGATCAATCTCTATCCGGAGATCGAGCGCGAGAGCGGACAGGCCGTCGGCTACCATCCGACCGGCGGCATGCATCTGGCGGCATCGAACGACGAGGTCACGACGCTGGCGATTGCCCGGGCCCGCGCCCGGCGCAACGGCGTCGAGGCGGAATGGATCACCTTCGAGGAAGCCAGGGACCGAGCGCCGGTCCTCGACACCAAAAACCTCAAGGCGGTGCTGTGGGAGCCGATCAAGGGCCATGTCGATCCGTCCTCGGCGACCAATGCCTTTGCCGCTGCGGCGCGCAAGCTCGGTGCGAAGATCCATCGCCACACGCCGGTGACGGCAACG
Organism: Mesorhizobium loti; assembly: GCF_003148495.1. GTDB lineage: Bacteria > Pseudomonadota > Alphaproteobacteria > Rhizobiales > Rhizobiaceae > Mesorhizobium > Mesorhizobium loti. The sequence goes on along the minus strand of NZ_QGGH01000002.1, from coordinate 983,993 downwards.
ACGCCGCGCGCCGATGGCGGCTGGGACGTCAAAACACCAGGCGGCACCATCCACGCCGAATTCGTCGTCAACGCCGCCGGCCTGTGGGCGCGCGAGGTTGGCGCGCTGGCCGGCATCAAGCTGCCGCTGCTGCCGGTCGAACACCACTATCTGGTGACCGAAGCGATCCCCGAAATCGAAGCGATGGACCACGAGTTGCCGACGATCGGCGAGAGCGAAGCCGGCTATTACTCACGCCAGGAAGGCAAAGGCATCCTGCTCGGCGCCTATGAAAACACGTGCCATCACTGGGCCTTCGACGGCACGCCGCTCGATTTCGGCCACGAGCTGTTGCCCAACGACCTGGCCCGCATGGATCGCAATTTCGAGGTGGCGATGGACCGCATGCCGTGCCTCGGCGAAGCCGGCATCAAGCGCGTCATCAACGGACCGATGATCTTTTCGCCCGACCTCGGGCCACTGCTCGGACCGCATCCGGAGCTGAAGAACTATTTCTGCGCCTGCGGCGTGATGAGCGGCCTGAACCAGGGCGCCGGCATCGGCAAGGTGATCTCGGAATGGATCGTCGACGGCGAGCCGGAGATGGATGTGAATTTCTGGGACGTCGCCCGCTTCGGCCGCTGGGCCGGCAAGCGCTTCACCTTCGAGCGGACCAAATATTACTACGAGAACCGGCAGGAGCGCCCCTACCCGCATCTCGAATGTGCCGCCGGCCGGCCCTTGCGGACGTTTCCGGCCTATGCGGCACAGAAGGCCAGAGGCGCCGTCTTCGGCTTCAACAATGGCTGGGAGCAGCCGCTGTGGTTTGCGCGGCCTGGCGACGAACAGCGGGATATCTTCGGCTATAGCAGGCAGAACTGGTGGAAGACCGTCGGCGAGGAATGCAAGGCGGTGCGAAGCGCTGCCGGCCTGTTCGAAATATCGACCTTCGCCAAATACCGCGTCTCGGGAGATGCTGCCTGCGGCTGGCTGCGGTGGCTGCTGGCGGGACGGATTCCCGAACGACCCGGCGCTGTGGCGCTGTCGCCGATGCTGTCGGAAAAAGGCCGGCTGATCGGCGACCTGACCGTGTCGAAACTCGACGACGGCAGCTATCTCCTGCTTGGCGCCGGCACCATGCAGGGTCAGCATATGCGCTGGTTCGACGCCCACAAGACGCCAGGCATTTCGGTCGAGAACCTGTCCGACGGCTGGAGCGGGCTGATGCTCGCCGGGCCGAACGCGCGGCGGATTCTGGCCGGGATAACGCACAGCGATGTGTCGAATAATGCGTTTCCGTTCCTGTCGGTCAGGCACATGGAGCTCGAGGCGGCGACCGATGCGATCGTGCTCAGGGTCTCGTTTTCAGGCGAGCTCGGCTACGAGATCTACACGCCCGCAATGTACCAGGCCGGCCTTTACGATGCGCTGCTGCGCGCCGGCGCCGGCCTTGGGCTGGTGCCGGCCGGCAGCCGGGCACTGGCCAGCCTGCGCGTCGAAAAAGCCTTCAAGAGCTGGGGCCTCGATCTGGCGCCGGATTACACGGTCATGGAGACCGGCATGGACCGTTTCGTCGACTGGAAACGCTCCGGCTTCATCGGCGAGGAAGCGGCACGCGGTCATCGTGCGCAAGGGGCCGCCGAGCGCTTCGTCACCTTGTCCGTCGATGCCGGCGACGCCGATTGCAGCGGCGGCGAGCCGGTGTTCCGCGACGATGTCTATGTCGGCTACGTCTCCTCGAGTGCTTATGGCTACACGACAAATGAAAGCCTGGCACTTGGCTATCTCAAATCGCATATTGTCGATAGCGGCGCCGGCTTCGAGGTCGAGATCAACGGCAAACGCCGTGCCGCGTCGGTTTCGGACGGCCCGCGCTATGATCCGCAAGGGCTGCGCATGCGGGCGTGACGCTGCGGTTGGGCCTCCAATCTTCCACCGTCTCTTGAAAACCCCTATAGGTGCGGCGCTGGAGCAGTGGGTTCCGGCGCCCGGAGGAGTTGGCGAAAATGGCAAGGCGGTTACCTCCCTTTGCCGCGTTGCGGGCCTTCGAGGCAGCGGCCCGGGCCGGCAGCCTGGCCGACGCCGCCGAAGAACTGCTGATTTCGAGTTCCGCCGTTAGCCATCAGATCAAGTCGCTGGAGACCTTTGTCAGCGCCAGGCTTTTCCTGCGCGAGCAGACCGGCCTGAAGCTCACCGAGATCGGCGAGAAATATCTCGAAGGGCTGGGCGACGCGCTGGACCGCATCGAGGCGAGCACGCTGTCGGTGATGCAGGACACCAAGAATGGCGGGTTGACCATCCACCTGTTCCAGTCGCTGGCACAGATGTGGTTGATCCCGCAGTTGGACGATTTTTTGTCGTCCAATCCCGAGATAACCGTCAAGCTGATAACCAAGCCGGACGACATCGAATTCTCCGGCTCCAGCATCGACATCGACATTCGCTATGCCATGACAGCGCCGGCGGAACATATGTGCGAGAAGCTGATCGACGAGGTTATCGCACCGGTCGTCTCGTCGGACTATCTGCGCCACAACGGGCCGATCGAGACGCCGGAGGACCTGATTGGGCGGCGGCTGATCGGCTGCGAATACGTGCCGCATGAATGGGATTTCTGGTTCGAGAAAATGGGCGTTGCGGGCTCGAACCAGGTGCCGAAACTGATGTTCGATTCCCGCTCCCACGCCTTGCTTGCCGCAAGCGAAGGCATGGGCGTGGCGATGAACCGCCGCCCCTATGGCGATCTCCTGCTGAAGCGCGGCTCGCTGATCGCACCCTTTGCCGAGGATGTGCCGACCGGCGGCGCCTATTACTTCATCGCACCGAAGCGCTCGACCGGTCTCGCCCGCGTCAAGCATTTCAAGGCCTGGCTGCTGTCGCTCAGCACCAGCCTTCGCAGCGACTGACGGGCTTTCGCCACCGGTCCGAAATCAATTCATCGGCAGCGAAATTTTATTCGATTGAGACGCTTTGGGCGCGCCCCTAGGGTCGCCATGAAAAGCGGGGCGATCTTGCGAAACGGCGGTCAGATACTCATCAGCTCTCTGTTGCAAAACAGCTGCAAAGCCGTCTTCGGCGTGCCGGGCGAAAGCTATCTGACGGCGCTCGATGCGCTGTGGCAGCGCGCCAATTTGATCCGCTACATCACCTGTCGCCACGAGGGCGGCGCCTGCTTCATGGCGGCTGCCTACGCCGACGCCACCGGCGAGCCGGGCGTCTGTTTCGTCACCCGTGGTCCGGGCGCGATGAACGCCGCGATCGGCCTGCATGCGGCCTATCAAGGATCGACGCCGCTCATCCTTCTGGTCGGACAGATTTCGACCGCGCACCGTGACCGCGAAGCCTTCCAGGAACTCGACTATCGCCGCGTCTTTGGGCCGATGTGCAAATGGGTGGCGGAAATCGATCACCCGTCGCGCATCCCCGAATACGTCAACCGGGCCTGGCGAACCGCGATTTCCGGCCGCCCCGGCCCTGTCGTTCTGGTCCTGCCGGAAGATATGCTCAAGGCCGAATGCGACACGCCGGACCTGAAACCGGCGATGGCGACGCCCGTCGCGCCGCTGGCCGCCGACATGGCCGCGATCGAAACCATGCTGGCACGCGCCAAGCGGCCACTGCTGTTGCTTGGCGGCGCCAACTGGACGCAAGCCGGCCATGACGCCATCATCCAGGCAGCTGAAAACTTCGGCCTTCCCGTCGCCGTCGGCTTCCGCCGCCAGGGCCTGTTTCCCCATGATCATCCAAACTACATAGGCAACCTTGGCTTCGGTGGCGCACCGATGCCCAACGACTATTGCCGTGAAGCCGACCTCATCCTTGCCGTCGGCTCCCGGCTGGGTGACGGCACGACACTGAAATTCTCGCTGATACCATCGCCCGTTGCGCACTGCCCGCTGGTGCACGTGCATCCCGGCGCCGAGGAGCTTGGCCGGCTCTATCAGGCCGACCTTCTGGTGCAGGCCGACCCGAATGCTTTTGCAGTTGCCCTGGCGGCCATCGCGGCACCCGGCGGCACTCCAGGGCGCGCCGCGATCCGTGCCTCGGCAAGGCAGCGCTACCTGGCCATGCTCGATCTTGCCGTGCAGCCCGGCCCCGTCGACATGGGCGCGGTCATGCGGTTCCTAAGCCAGCGGCTGCCGGCCGATGCCTTCGTGACCACAGGGGCCGGCAATGCCTCCGACTGGCCCAACATCCATTTCCGCTATCGCCGGTTTCGCGGCGCGCTGGCGCCGGTGTGCGGCGCCATGGGCTTTGGCGTACCGGCAGCGGTTGCCGCCAAGATCGCCGATCCCGATGCGCCGGCCATCTATATCGGGGGTGACGGCGACTTCCTGATGAATGGCCAGGAGTTCGCCACCGCGATCCAGTACGGTCTCGATCCGATCTTCATCGTCGTCGACAACCGTTCCTACGGCACCATCCGCATGCACCAGGAACGCGCCTTTCCCGGCCGCAATTCCGGCACCGGCCTCACCAATCCGGAGTTCGCAACCGTGGCGATCGGCTATGGCGGCCATGGTGAAACGGTGGAAGCGACCGACGATTTCGAGCCGGCGTTCGAACGCGCTCTGGCCAGCGGCAAGGCGGCGGTCATCCACGTCAAGGTCGGCGCCGATCACCTTGGCCCGAATATGACGGTGTCCGCCTTGAACAGCCGGCGCACCGTCAGGCAGCGTCTGTCGAATTGAATGAGGGAGGTTTTAACGTGACCAGCTTTTCCGAGTTTGCCGGCAGCCTGACATACGACGCCATTCCCGAAGCGATGCGCGCCGTGCTGAGGCGCAGTTTTGCCGATACGCTTGGCGTGGCAGCGGTGGGCTCGACGACGGAGATATCGTCGATCACCAAGACAATCGCCGATCGGCTGTGGCGTTCGTCGCCCGAAATCGCGGCCCGGATGATCTTCGACGGGCGCCCGGTCAGCCCAGCGGGTGCGGCCTATGCCGGCGCCTTCACCATCGATTCCATCGACGGACATGACACCACCAGCCCTTGCAAGGGCCATGCCGGCTCGGCGGTGTTTCCGGCCCTGCTCGCCGTTGCGGATTCGCTCAGGGCCTCGGGCGCCGCACTCTCCGGCGAAGAGTTGATGGTTGCGCTGGCCGTCGCCTATGAGGTTTCCTACCGCGCCGGGCTGACCCTACACGGCACCGTGTCCGACTATCACACGTCAGGGGCGTGGACCGCGGTCGGCGTAGCGGCCGGAGTGTCCCGGCTGCTGCGGCTCAGCCAGGAGCAGACGCGCCATGCCGCCGGCATTGCCGAATACCACGGTCCGCGCAGCCAGATGATGCGCTGCATCGATTTCCCGACCATGCTGCGCGACGGCGTCGGCTGGGGCGCGCCGTCCGGCGTCATGGCGGCCTATATGGCGGAACTCGGCTTCACCGGGGCACCGGCGATCACAGCCGAAGGGCAAGCCGCCGCACCCTGGTGGAGCGACCTCGGACAGGCCTGGCGCGTCGTCGAAGATACCTCGTACAAACCCTATCCCGTCTGCCGCTGGGCGCACCCATCGATCGATGCCGCGCGCGACCTGATGCGCGACAACAAGCTTTCCAGCGAGGATGTCGCGCGCGTGCGCATCCAGACCTTCCACTATGCGGTGCGGCTTGCCGGCCACAATCCGAAGACGCTGGACGAGATGAGCTATTCGATCGCATTCCCGGTCGCGACGATGATCGTGCGCGGCAAGATCGGACCGCAGGAGCTGCTGCCGCAAGTTCTGCAGGACGAAGAGATCCGTCGCATTTCCAACGCCACCGAATTGGTGGAGACCGAGCACTATACCCGCATCAGCGTCGGCAAGCGCTGGGCCGACGTGACGCTTTACCTGAAGGACGGACGCGAAATCATGTCGGAGCCGCGCACGCCGAAAGGCGATCGCGACAACCCGATGAACGACGACGAGTTTCACCAGAAATATGCGACTTTCACCGACGGACTGATCGGCAAGGACCGGGCCGACGAAATGGAAGCGATGGCGCTGTCCTTCGATGCCCTGGACAGCCAAGGGCTTAGCCGGCTGATCGATCTGACTGTCGCGCCGCTCGACTGCTGAAGCCACGGACAATCGCTATCGCGGCGCCGGACGGAATTATTCTCAGCCGGCGCTGAATCCTTTTCGATCCCATCGCGCCGGCCAATGTCTACGATGAACCAACAAGGCCGCTGCAATCAACAGCGCATCAGGGATTGAAACCAAGGGGAGAACGCAATGACAATGTTCAAGAGCAATGGCGGCCGCATTCCTGATTTCGTCACGGCGATGGCCGAGAGCGCCAAGGCAGGCGCGGTCGACCGTCGCGAGTTCCTGGCGATCGCCAGTGCATTCGGCGCAACGACCGCAGCCGCCTACGCAATGCTTGGCCTCGCCGCGCCGACGGTTGCGCGGGCCGAGGAGCCGAAAAAGGGCGGCGTGCTGAAAGTCGCGACCAGCGTCAAGGAACAGAAGGATCCGCGGACCTATGACTGGTCGGAAATGGCCAACGTCACTCGGCAAACGCTGGAACCGCTGGTCAAATACACCAACGAATTCACCTTCAAGCCGATCCTGCTTGAAAGCTGGGAAATCAACGACGACGCCACCGAATACACGCTCAAGGTTCGCCAGGGCGTCACATGGAACAATGGCGACGATTTCAACGCCGACGACGTGGTCTTCAACCTGACGCGCTGGTGCGACAAGTCGGCCGAGGGCAATTCGATGGCGGCGCGCATGGGCGCGCTCATCGATGCCAAGACCGGCAAGCTGCTTGCTGGCGCCATCGTCAAGGTCGACGACTACACGATCAAGCTGAAGCTGCCGGACTCCGACATCTCGATCATCGCCGGCTTCTCCGATTATCCGGCGCTGGTCGTCCACCGCGACTATGAGAAGATGGGCAGCAATTTCGTGAAGAATCCGATCGGCACCGGACCGTTCGAACTGGTGTCCTACGATGTCGGCTCGAAAGTCGTGCTGAAGCGCCGCGTCAACGGCAAATGGTGGGGCGGCGAGGCGCATCTCGATGGCATCGAGTTCATCGACTACGGCACCGAGGCCAACGCGATGATCAGCGCCTTCGAATCCGGCGAGGTCAACACCAACTACGAGACGACAGCGGACTATGTCTCCATCCTCGACAAGATGGGCTTGGTCAAGCATGAGGTGGTGACGGCCAACACCATCGTGGCGCGCACCAACGTCAACAACAAGCCTTACGACGACCAGAAGGTGCGCCAGGCGATCCAGCTTGCCGTCGACAATGCGACCGTGCTGAAGCTTGGCTATGGCGATGCCGGCACGCTCGGCGAAAACCATCACGTCTGCGCCATCCATCCCGAATATGCCGAGCTGCCAAAAGTGTCGCGAGACATCGCCAAGGCCAAGGCCTTGATGACCGAGGCCGGCCAGATGGAGTTCGAGCACGAACTGATCGGGCTCGACCAAGACTGGCACAAGAACACTGCCGATTCGATCGCAGCCCAGCTCCGCGAGGCCGGCTTCAAGGTCAAGCGCACGGTCCTGCCGGGTTCCACCTTCTGGAACGACTGGACGAAATACCCGTTCTCGATGACCAACTGGAACATGCGCCCGCTCGGCGTGCAGGTCATCGCGCTCGCCTATCGCACCGGCGAATCGTGGAATGAGTCCGCCTATTCCAACAAGGAACTGGACGAGAAGATCGCCAAGGCGCTGACCGTCGCCGACGTCGACAAGCGGCGCGAACTGATGGTCGATATCGAGAAGATCCTGCAGAGCTCGGGTATCATCATCCAGCCCTATTGGCGCAAGATTTACAACCACTCGACGAAGTCGGTGAAGAACTACGGCATCCACCCGACCTTCGAACAGAATTTCGAGAATGTCTGGTTGGACGAAAGCGCCTGAACGAAGATCATGCGATGGGTCGGGAGACGATACCGGATCGTCTTCCGACCTGATCTTCCAAGTCATCTCAAGTGATCTGCAGGGATCGAACGACAGCTCAGCTGGCGATCCGCTTGCCGCTTTTGCGTTTGCTGCTCCTCGCCTCCAGCACCTTCTCCACCTGCCGCTTCAGCTCGTCCTTGATATCGACCGTCTCGTTCATCAAGGCGTCGATCTTCAGGAAATCGAGCACGCGGAACTTTGATACAGCCGGGCGGACCAGGATGTCGGGTCGGGATTGCTTCAGCTTGTTGGCGATGATCGACTGCATCATCAGCTGTGTCGCGCCGAACATCAGATCGACGGAGGTCGGCTGTTTGCGGTCGACCTCTTCCGGCGCGCCGACCACGTCGACGCCGATGATGATGTCGGCATCGTTTTCGATCAGGTCGAACGGCACGGGGTTGTAGATGCCGCCGTCGATCAGCAGCCTGCCGTCGCGCGTCACGGGACGGAACACGGCGGGTATGGCCGCTGACGCTGCAAGTGCGGAGTGCAAATCGCCGTCGTCGAACACGGCGAGCTTGTGGCCGAAATAGTCTGTCGCCGTTACCTTGAGCGGGATCTTGAGTTCGGCAAAGGTTTCGGGGATGGCCTCGGGCAGAAAGGCCTTCAGGATACGCTCGACATTGAACTGGCTGACGCGGATACCGCCCTGCATGGCTTCGGCGATCGTGCCAGGCCGTGCCCGCCACATGCGGCTCGCCACTTCGGCGCGGCGGCCGAGGATCGAGCGGGCATAGTCGTGGATGTCCTTGCCGGTCATGCCGGCGGCCATGCCGGCACCCATGATGGCGCCGATCGACGAGCCGGCAATGGCCACCGGCCTGATGCCCAGTTCGTCAAGCGCCTCGATGACATGGATATGCGCCAACCCTCGCGCGCCGCCGCCGCCGAAGGCAATGCCAAACGTCGGGCTCATCCCTTGCCGGCTCCGACCAGTTTCGGTCCTATGACCATGATGGTCGGCTCGGCCGACAGCAGCTTCTTCGCCGCCGCCTTGACCTGATCGAGCGTCACCGCGTTGATGTAGCCGGCGCGGCGCTGCATGTAGTCGATGCCGAGATCGTCGAGCTGCAGCTCGACCAAAGTCGAGGCAATGGAACTCGACGAGTCCAGATTGTTGATGGCATAGGCGCCGGTCAAATATTTCTTGGTTGCCGCCAGCTCCGCTTCGGTCGGGCCTTGCTCGGCCATCTGCTTGACCACGTCGCGGACGATGCCCAGCGTCTCGGCCGCCCGGTCCGACCGCGTCCCGGTGCTGACGATCAGCGCGCTGGCGTGGTCCTGGTTGATCAGCGAGGAGTTGACGCTGTAGGCCAGCCCGCGCTTTTCGCGCACCTCCTGGAACAGGCGCGAGGTGAAGGTGCCGCCGCCGAGAATCTCGTTCATCAGCACGGCGGGAAAGAAATCCGGCGCCTTGCGCTTCACGCCGGGAAAAGCGAGCTGCAGGGAGGTCTGCGGCAGGTCGTAGTCGACCTCGACATGCTGCGCCAGCTTTGGGTCGATATCGGCCACGGGGGCGAGCGCCTGGTTTTGCGGCAGGTCGCCGAACACCATGTCGAGCTTCTTCTTGAGCGTCTCAGGGTCGATGGCGCCGACGACGGCGACATGCAGCCCACCACGCGCGAACACCGCTTTGTGAAAGGCTTTCAGATCATCCGGCGTGATGGTGGCTATGCTCTCCTTGGTGCCCTGATCGGAGCGGGAATAGGGATGGTCGCCATAGAGGGCGCGCGCCCATTTGCTCTGCGCGACCGTGTCGGGATCGTTCTCGCCGGCGATGATGCCGGACAGGATCTGGGCGCGGATGCGGTCGATCGGCGCTTGGTCGAAGCGCGGCTGGTTGACCGCGAGCCGCAACAGCTCGAACGCCTCGTCGCGCTGCTCGGCCAGCATGCGCATGGAGCCGTAGATGCCGTCACGGCTTTCGTCGAAACTCATCTCGGCGCCGGCATCGTCGAGCTTGATCTGGAAGCCTTCCGAGTCGAGCGGGCCGGCGCCTTCGTCGAACAGACCGGTCATCAGGTTGGCCAACCCTTCCTTGCCCGGCGGATCCTGCGTCGAGCCGCCGCCGAAGACGAAGCGGATGGCGACGATCGGCACGGAATAGTCCTCCACCAGCCAGGCGGTGATGCCTTTTGGCGAGGTGACGGACTGGATGTCCATGGCGCGCGCCGTGAGTGCGGGCAGGATCAGGAAGAGGATGGAGAGGAAAAGGGTTGCGAGGGGCGCGCGTGCGCGTATTGCGTTCGTGCTCTTCATCATCAATTCCCCGCCTGTTGCTGCGGCAAGAGATAGCCGGTCGTCGACCGGGCGAGCACCAGATAGCGCGCGGCGACGGCCTTGACCTCGTCTGTCGTGACCTTGCGGATACGGTCCGGCCATTGCTGGACGTCCTGCACATTGCCGCCGGTGGCCAGCGTCGAGCCGTAGATGTTGGCCATCGAATCCTGCTTGTCGCGGGCAAAGATCATCGACCTGACATAGCGGTCCTTGGCCTTTTCCAGCTCCGAAGGCGTGACGCCATCCCTGACGATGCGTGCCACTTCGGCATCGACCGCCGCTTCGACGTCGGAGATTTTGGCATCGCCGCGCGGCGCGCCGTAGATGGTGAAATTGGTGTCGTCGAGCATCGTGCCCTGGAAAAAGGCGCCGGCGCTGGATGCGATGCCTTGCTGGACGACGAGCGCCTGGTAGAGCCGGCTGCGATTGCCGCCGCCGAGGATTTCCGCCAGCAGGTCGAGCGCTTCCGCCTCGCCCGGCTTGCCCGAATGATAGGATGGCACCACCCACTGCGTGGAAAAGCTCGGCACGCTGACGCGGGCATCGGCGAGCGTCACCGTGCGCTTGGTGTTCTGCTCCGGTTCGACCGGGCGGATGCGCGGCGGCAGATCGGGGCCGCGCGCCACCTTGCCATAGGTCTTTTCGGCCAGCGCCCGCACCGTGTCCGGCTCGACATCGCCGGCCACGATCAGCACGGCGTTGTTGGGCCGGTAGTATTTGTCATAGAAGGCGGCCGCGTCGGTGCGGTTCAGCTGCTGCATCTCCTGCATCCAGCCGATGACGGGAATGCGATAGGGCTGGTTCTGCCACAGCGTGGCATCGACCTCCTCGTCCAGCACGGCCTCGGGATTGTTGTCGATGCGCGAGCGGCGCTCCTCGAGGATGACATCGCGCTCGGTCTTGATGACATCGTCGGTGAGGATGAGGTTGCGCATGCGGTCGGCCTCGAAGCTCATCATCAGCTCGAGCGCGGACGGCGCCACCGTCTCGTGGAAGGCCGTGTAGTCGTAAGAGGTGAAGGCGTTGTTGGAGCCGCCGATATCGGAGATGGCGCGGTCGAACTCGCCCGCCGCATGGTGGGTCGTCGCCTTGAACATCAGATGCTCGAAGAAATGCGCGATGCCCGATTTGCCGGGCGGCTCGTCGGCGCTGCCGATCTTGTACCAGACCATATGGGTGACGATCGGCGCGCGATGGTCGGGAATGACGACGACCTCCATGCCGTTGTCGAGCAGGAAATCCGTCACCTTGAACGCGTCCGGCGCGCTCTCGGCCAGCGCCGAACCGGTGATCGTGAAAGCCAGCGACGTCGCCAGCAGCGTTGCGCGCAGCCATTCAGCCTTGGATGTCATCAATGGCTCCGGTTTTCTTGGCAGGACGATAGGCAGGGTCTGGACGACAAGCAAAGTGAATTGTTGGTCATGTTGCCGGCAAAGGCGGCGGCAAAGAGGCCGGCCGTGGATGCCTGGCTATGGATGGAGCGCGTATCAGGCCGCCTCGATGAAGCGGATGACGGTCTCGCCATAGTTGCGTTCGTCCAGCACGGCAAAGCCGGGGCCTGGTTCGAAGGGCGCCACCGCGGCCTCCTCGACCACACACAGCGCGCCGGGGCGGAGCCAGCCACCGGCTTTCGCCGACTGCAGCGCGCGCTCGCCAAGGCCCTTGCCATAGGGCGGGTCGGCGAAGACGAGACCGAACGGCGACAGCGTGCCGGCCTCACCGAGGCCGGTAGCGTCGCGGCGAAAGATCTTGGTACGGCCGGTCAGGCCGAAGGCCTCGACATTGTCGCGGATCAGGCCTCGGCCTTCCGCCGATTCTTCGATGAAGACGCCGTAGGAAGCACCGCGCGACAGCGCTTCGAGCCCGAGCGCGCCGGTGCCGGCGAACAGGTCGAGCACGCGCGCGCCGTCCAATTGCTCGGCAAAACGATGCGCCAGCACGTTGAAGACCGCCTCGCGGGTGCGATCGGTCGTCGGACGGATGGCGCTTGAGCGAGGCGTCGCCAAGGGACGCCCGCGAAACTCACCGCCGACGATTCTCATCTCGCTTTAGGCCTCATCTCGTTCTGGGACCTTTGGGACCACTGCGCGGCCGCTCGCCGCCAGCACCGCCCGGACGCTCGCCGCGCGGCTTGCCGAACGGCTTTGCACCGGCGGGTTTGCCATAGGACGGCTTGAACGACGCCTTGCGCGCCTTGGCGTCGGCCGCCTTGGCGGCGTCGGCTTCTGCCCTGCCCTTGCCGATCGGCCGTGCGCCCGGCGCCATCCAGACATTGGCCTTGCGCTGGCCGGGCGGCTCGATCGGCCGTTGCTCGCGCTCGGATTTCTTGCCGCCGCCCGGCTTACCGCCAAAAGCACCACGAGGCTTGTCGCCGAAGCCGCCGCGCGGCTTGTCGCCAAAATTGCCGCGGGGTTTGTCGCCAAAGCTGCGTTCGGGCCGCGGACCGCGCTCGCCAAAGCTCTTCTCGGATCCCGCGCTTCTGTCGGGGCTTGTCGACAGCTTGCCCAGCGCTTCGTCGCGACTGCCTTCGCGGCGTTTGCGGTTCTTGATCAACCCGCCCTCGCCGATCGGACGGCGCTCGCCGTCACGGGTGAATTTCGGCCGTTCCGGCTCCGGCTCGCGGATTTCGGTGCGCCGCACCGGCTTGTTGGAAAACGGTTTGGTGACATCGGCGTCGAAATTGGCGCCTGATTCCTCGACCAGGCGCTCGCCAAGCTGGTCGCGCAGCACCCTGCCCTTGATCTCCAGCACATGGCCCTCGGCGAGGTCATCAAGCTGGAACGGGCCGTAGGAAATGCGGATCAGCCGCGTCACGTCGAGGCCAAGCGAGCCGAGGATGTTCCTGACTTCGCGGTTCTTGCCCTCGCGCAGGCCGATCGTCAGCCAGGCATTGGTGCCTTGCTCACGGTCGAGCGTCGCTTCGATGGCGCCGTAAAACACGCCGTCGACGGCAATGCCTTCACGCAGGCCGGCAAGCGCGCTCTCCTCGACCTTGCCGTGGACGCGCACGCGGTAGCGGCGCAGCCAGCCAGTGGCCGGCAGTTCGAGCACGCGCGATAGGCCGCCATCGTTGGTGAGCAGAAGCAGGCCTTCGGTGTTGATATCCAGCCGGCCGATGGTCATCAGCCGCGGCAATTCAGCCGGCAGCACGTCGAAGACGGTCTTGCGGCCCTCGGGATCGCGGTTGGTGGTGACGACGCCGGCCGGCTTGTGGAACAGGAACAGGCGGGTGCGCTCGATTGGCGGGATTTCCATACCGTCGAGATGGATGATGTCATCAGGCATGACGTTGAAGGCCGGCGAGGTCAGGGCGCGGCCGTTGACCTTGACGCGGCCGGCGGCGATCAGTTCCTCGGCGTCGCGGCGCGAGGCCAGGCCGGCGCGGGCCAGCCGCTTGGCGATGCGTTCGCCGGCCTCTTCCGTCGCGTCCGCGGGACGCGGGCGCGGCTTGAAGCTGCCGCCTGACGCGCCTTGCGGCCGATCGCCAAAGTCGCGCTTGGGGCGGTCAGCGAAGTCACGCTTCGGGCGATCGCCGGCGTCGCGCGGCGCGCGGTCGCTAAAATCACGCTTGGGACGGTCGAAGCGCTTTTCGCCGCCCTCTGCCGCCGCAGCCGGCCGGTCGCCACGCGGTGCATAAGGTTTGCGCGGCCCTTCGCGCTTTTCATAGGACTTGCGCTCGCCCTCAGCGGCCACCGGGCGGTCGCCGCGCGGTGCGTAGGGCTTGCGTGGGCCTTCGCGCTTCTCATAGGGCTTGCGCTCACCTTCAGCGGCCACCTGGCGGTCGCCGCGCGGTGCGTAGGGCTTGCGTGGCCCCTCACGCTTTTCATAGGGCTTGCGCTCGCCCTCAGCGGCCACCGGGCGGTCGCCGCGCGGTGCGTAGGGCTTGCGTGGCCCCTCACGCTTCTCAAAAGGCTTGCCTTCGGGGCGCGGACCTTTGCTGAATGGCTTGTCACCGCCCTTGAAGTCGCGCTTCGGCCGCTCGCTATCGGCAGCCATCGGCCGATCGCCACGCGGTGCGTAAGGTTTCTTGGCGCCAAAGGACGGCTTGCCGCCTTTGCCGGCGGCGCCATCACGGCTGCGCGGTGCCGCGGCTTTCGAGCCGCTTCTGACCGGACCCTTCTTGGGTCGGAATTTCTTGTCGTTGTCGTCCATGTGGCCTTTGTCCGTTTGCGCTGCTACAGCGTGGCGCATCCTTTTGGGCGCGCAACGAACGCTGTAGCATTTTTGATGTGGCGCATGATCATTTCCGAAAACCGAGTCCGATTTTCGAGGTCATGCGCTCAATAACAGGATCACCAGAGTTTGTCAGGGAAAAGTGGTGACCGGTTTTTCCGAAAGGACAAACGAAAACCAAAAGCCTGGAGCAAGTGCGGTTCATTCTGAAACGGACTTGCTCCAGCGAGTGGCGAGGAGATAATCGGAATGGAAATCGCGTGAAGCGGCCCGATTTCATGGCGCTGGCGCTGAAGGAGGCCGAAGCTGCCGCCTTGCGTGGCGAAGTGCCGGTCGGCGCCGTCATCGCCAACGCCGATGGCGTTGTCGCCAGTGCCGGCAACCGCACACGCGAACTTGCCGACCCGACGGCGCATGCCGAGATGCTGGTCATCCGCGAAGCCTGCCGCAAGCTGTCGGCCGAGCGGCTCACCGGCCATGATCTCTATGTGACGCTTGAGCCTTGCGCCATGTGCGCCGGCGCCATTTCCTTCGCCCGGCTGCGGCGGCTCTATTTCGGCGCCGCCGACGACAAGGGCGGTGCGGTGGTCAATGGCGTGCGCTTCTTCGCCTCGCCGACCTGCCACCACACGCCCGACATCTATCCGGGCATCGGCGAGACCGAAGCGGCCGTGCTACTCAAAGGATTTTTCCGGGAACGGCGCGGCTGAACCGGGCGCCCTTCGGCAAGAAACAACAAAGGGGCAGTTTTTACAAGGACGGCATCCAGTCGAACCAGCCGCTGCCCTTCTTGCCTTCCGCCTCTTTCTTGAGACGACGTTCCTTCTTGTACTCGTCCTCACCAAGCTCATTCTGCGGCGCTGTGCCAGCTGCCACACGATACTGCACCGGCGGTTCGCTGAGATATTTGCGGGTGTTCGGGTCACCCTGCTTGCTATCGGCGAGGCGGCGCTGGATCTCGGCGGCACGACCCTTGTCGGAATCAGCGGGTGTCCACGCCGGCGGGTGGCTCGAACCTGAATCCGCCATCGCCTTCTTCACCGAGGCCGGATCGGTCTGCACGTCGTCGACGATCTCCGACTGATAGGCCGGATCGTTCTGATGGGCGGTGGCGTCGGCGCGCAAGCGGGCGCGGCGCTGCTCGGGCGATTCGGGCCATTCGGCGCTTGCCGTCTCGATGCTGTCCTGCGGCGCCGGCAGCGCTTCCTTCTGGCCTGGCGCCGGCTTCACCAGCGTCGGGCGCGGCTTGTAGTCGATCTGTTCCTTGCGCTTCGGCGCGAACGAAAAGGCGCCCGAAATATCGCCGGCCAGCTGTTCGCCGGCGGTCTTGTCGGTGCCATAGGTCGGAGACCCCATGCAGCCGGACAAAGCGAGGCCCGATGCGACAAGCGGCGCCAGCAGCGCCAGGCGCACGTTATATCTCTCGGTCATGCCAAAAAGTCCCACTGTAGACAGCCTCTCGATTGCCACCGGCCTTATGACCGGTCCCCATCGTCCAAGCACTTGCGACGGAAATCCGGCGACAATTTGTCTTCCGGAGTTTCGCGTGTTTACCTCAACCACTCGTTAAGGGCAACGCGCGGGCGGTTTTCGCCCGCCCGGCGTGGCATTTGTGCACCGATCAAGCTGGCCGGCCGGCCTGTTAAAGCCGGCCAAGCGCCTTCAATTCGTGCAGTACCGCCGCATCGCGCGCCGAAACATCCGGAAATTCCGGATCCTGGCCGACATCGGCGGTGTAGCGCCAGGACCGTGCGCATTTCACGAGGCCGCGATCCTCGGCCTTTTCGACCACCACGGCGACACCCCTGACGTCGTCAAGCGTGAAGGCACCCACAGGCGCTTCGCCATGAGCGATCACCAGATCGCTGGTGATCGCCATCTCGGCCATGTCGACATCGGATATCGCCGCTTCGAGCGCTGCATCGTTGATGGTGACGACCGGCACTGCTTCCAGCGACGACCCTATCACCTTCTGGGCGCGCGCGATCTCCAGCGCGCCGGTGACGACACGCCGCACCTGCCGCACCTTGCGCCACTTTTCCGCCAGCGCCTCATTCTTCCAGTCCGCCGGGATTTGCGGGAACTGGTCGAGATGCACCGAGACGGCGTCGGGATGACGATCGAGCCAGGCCTCTTCCATGGTGAAGGGCAGCATTGGCGCCAGCCATTTCACCAGGCAATCGAAGAGATGGCGCACCACTTGCACCGAAGCCTTGCGTTTTAGGCTCGACGGCGCGTCACAGTAGAGCGCGTCCTTGCGGATGTCGAAATAGAACGCCGATAGTTCGACCACCATGAAATCGAGCAGCATGCGGGTGATGCGCTTGAATTCGAAGGCGTCGTAGCCCGAGCGCACGACTTCATCGAGTTCGGAGAGCCGGTGCAGCATCAGCCGCTCCAGCTCCGGCATCTTCCCCAGCGGCACCTCCTCGCCATCGTCATGGGCGAGCGTGCCCAGCATCCAGCGGATAGTGTTGCGCAGCTTGCGATAGGCGTCGATGTTGGTCTGCAGCACGTTCTTACCGAGCCGCTGGTCCTCCCAGTAATCAGTCGTCACCACCCACAGACGCAGGATGTCGGCCCCCGACTGCTTGATGACGTCCTGTGGAACGACGGTGTTGCCGAGCGATTTCGACATCTTGCGGCCATCCTCATCCATGGTGAAACCATGGGTGACGACGGTGTCGTAAGGCGCCCTGCCCCTGGTGCCGCAGCTTTCCAGCAGCGAGGAGTGGAACCAGCCGCGATGCTGGTCGGAGCCTTCGAGATAGACGTCGGCCGGCCATTTCAGGTCAGGACGATCTTCCAGCGTGAAGGCGTGCGTCGAGCCCGAATCGAACCAGACGTCGAGGATGTCCATCACCTGCTTCCATTTGGAGGCATCGTGATTGCCGAGGAAACGCTCCTTGGCGCCGGCGGCGAACCAGGCGTCGGCGCCCTCCTGTTCGAAGGCGTCCATGATGCGCTGGTTGACCGCCTCGTCCTTCAGCACATTGCCATCGGCATCGGCGAAGACGGCGATCGGCACGCCCCAGGCGCGCTGACGCGACAGCACCCAGTCCGGGCGCTCCTCGATCATGGCGCGGATGCGGTTCTGGCCGGCGGCGGGCACGAAGCGGGTGTCGTCGATCGCCTTCAGCGCGCGGCTGCGCAACGTCGAGCCGTCGCCGAGGTCCTTGTCCATGTAGACAAACCATTGCGGCGTGTTGCGGAAGATGATCGGCTTCTTCGACCGCCAGGAATGCGGATAGGAGTGTTTCAGCCGACCCCGCGCGAACAGCGCGTTGCGCTTGATCAGCTCGTCGATGACCGCCTGGTTAGCGTTGCCCTTCTTGCCGTTGTCGTCGATGACGCGCGCCGGCCCACCCTCGCGATCCGGGCCAAAACCCGGCGCGTCCTTGGTGAAGAAACCGCCATCGTCGACGGTGAACGGGATGGCGCTGTCGATGTCGCGTGCGCGCAGATCCGCCGCCGCATCCATCCAGGCGTCAAAATCCTCGCGGCCGTGGCCGGGCGCGGTGTGGACGAAGCCGGTGCCGGCATCGTCGGTGACATGGTCGCCGGCGAGCATCGGAACGGCAAATTCGTAGCCGCCGCCAAAGCCCTTGAACGGATGCGAAAGCGTAAGGCTTCCAAGCTCTTGCGCCGAAACGCTGCGGAGACGATTCAAGGTGACCTTGGCCTTGGCCGAGGCGTCCTCGGCCAGTGCGTCGGCAAAGATCAGCTTTTCGCCCGGCTGCGGGCCAAACGCGTTCTCGGCCGCCGTCACCTCGTAGAGGCCGTAGCTGATGCGCGGCGAATAGTTGACGGCGCGGTTGCCGGGGATGGTCCAGGGCGTCGTCGTCCAGATGACGACGTGGGCCTGGAGCAGGTCGAGGGCTCCCTCCGTCAGTTTGGTCTCACCATCATCGATGGGACGGACCAGGCTGGCGACCGGAAACTTCGCCCAGATCGTGTCGGACTCATAATCCTGGTACTCGACCTCGGCCTCGGCCAGTGCCGTGCGCTCGACCACGCTCCACATGACCGGCTTGGAACCGCGGTAGAGCTGGCCCGACATGGCGAATTTCAAAAGTTCGCCGGCAATGCGCGACTCGGCATGGAAAGCCATCGTCGTATAGGGATTCTTGAAGTCGCCGATGACGCCGAGCCGCTGGAACTCATCGCCCTGCACCGTGATCCAATGCGCGGCGAACTCACGGCATTCCTTGCGGAATTCGTTGACCGGCACCTCGTCCTTGTTCTTGCCCTTGGCGCGGTACTGCTCCTCGATCTTCCATTCGATCGGCAGGCCATGGCAGTCCCAGCCCGGCACATAGTTCGAGTCATAGCCGCGCATCTGGAACGAGCGGGTGATGACGTCCTTGAGGATCTTGTTCAGCGCATGGCCGATATGGATGTTGCCGTTGGCGTAGGGCGGGCCGTCATGCAGCACGTATTTCGTGCGGCCGGCAGCATCCTCGCGCAGCTTGCGGTAGAGGTCCATGTCCTGCCAGCGCTTGACCAGCAGCGGCTCCTTCTCGGGCAAGCCGGCGCGCATCGGAAAATCCGTCTGCGGCAGGTAAAGCGTCTTGGAATAATCGATCGTTTCAGCGGTATCGGTCATTGGTCTGCCATGTGCATTGCCCGGCGGCAAAGGAGCTCGGGCGTTGAACTATACTTTTTGAGCATGTCGTTTTCCCAAAACCGGGGCCACTTTTGGGCGACATGCCTGATGATTTGGAAAAAGCGCGAGGGCGCACGCCAAGATTCCCGGCGGCTCCGGCGGCGCTCAGGCCGCCCGGAACACCGGGCTTATAATTCGTATGGTCGGCCGGCAAAGGCGCGAAAAGCTCGTCATGCCCCGGCTTTTAGCGGAGATAGGCGCAGGAATAAAGCGTCTCTCGTTCGATTCGCTTACATCGTGAAATCGAAGCGATAGGTGGTCGACACGCCGATCATGAACTGATTGCGGTCGCCTCGTTCCTTGACCAGGCTGGAATCGGCCGCCGGTCCCATCAGGCGCGAATATTCACCAAACAGGCTGGCAGTCATCGGCTCGGTCACCTTCCAGGTTATGGCGCCGCCGAGGCCGGTCGATTTCAGGCCGCCACCGGGATGATATTCGCTCAAGCCCGAGGCCACGGCTTCCTGCGCATTGACGCCATAATAGGCGTCGAAATAGTTGCCCGAGGCAAATGAAACACGCGGTCCACCCGAAATCCGCACGGTTGGCGTCACGTCGTAGAAGGCGTCGGCAGCGATGTCGGCGACAAAGCCGTTATGAGCGCGAATGCCGTGGCGCAGCTCGGCGCGCGCGCGCAGCCAATCGGTCGGATAGAATTCGAAGAAGCCGCCGACCTCGCCGCCCCAGCGCACCGGATCGAGACCCTTCAGCTCATCGGCGTTGTCATCGTCACGGGAAAACAGGAACTTGCCGGTCAGGCCAGCGCGGACACCGCCATCGTCGACTAGCGCCAGCGAGATGTTGTCGTTGCGCGAAGTGAAGCGTGCCGCCGGTCCGGCCTTGCCCAACGAAATGATCGGCGAGGCGCTGAGCAGGTACTCCTTGCCGCCCTCGAAATTCGGCGCCACCATGCCGGTGGCACCAACGGTCAGATACCAATCGCCGGACAGCCAACTGCCCTCGCCCGCATTGGCAGTACCCGCGCCGCTCAGCACCACAGCGGCCAACACCAGAGAGATTCTTCCGACCGGACTCATGGCCACTCCACTAACACAACACACACGGTTACCGATGACAGCTTTGACGGCCGTTTGGTAAAATTTGATTTAACCCGGAGACATCCGCTCACGGTTTGCCGCGATCCCGCTGCTGGTCATCGACTGGACGTTGGCCGGCGCCGGGACTAACTTCCATCCGGCAGTATCCCGTAGCCCTTGATGGAGACCGCGACAATGACCCTGCACGGCGACGCCTTGAAAATCGCGATCGAACAGACACGGACAAAATGGGGATGGTTTGTCGCGCTCGGCGTGCTGCTGCTCATCTTCGGCGGCATTGCCTTCGCCAATCTGTTCATCACCACGGTGGCTTCTGTCTATGTCGTGGGATGGCTGATGCTGATGGCCGGTGTCATCGAGATCGTGCATGCGTTCGGCGTCAAGACCTGGAGCCGCTTCTTCTACTGGCTGCTCAGCGGACTGCTCTACGCCGTTGCCGGCTTCTTCGCTTTCGACAATCCGCTGCTTGCTTCAGCGGTCCTGACGTTCCTGCTGGCGATCGCCCTGGTCGCGTCAGGGGTGCTCCGGGCCTGGGTCGGCTACAGCCACCGGCCGGAACGCGGCTGGGGCTGGGTCGTCGCGGCCGGTGTCATCAGCGCGCTTGCCGGCCTGATCATCGCCATGGGCTGGCCGGTCAACAGCCTGTGGGTGCTGGGTCTCTTCCTGGCGATCGACCTGATCTTCCAGGGCTGGACCTTCATCGCCGTCGGCCTCGCGCTGAAGAAATAGTCACGTCAGATTGAGCAGCGTCACCGAAACCAGCGCCAGCGCAATTCCAAGATATTGCGTCGAGGACAGTTCTTCGCCGAAGACAAGGGTGCCGACCAGCACGGCGCCGGCCACGACGATGGTGTTGACCAGCGCCCCGGTCACGGCGAGGTTCAGCTTTGTGTTGATAAAAGCGAATACTGAGTAGGAGAGCGGCGACAGCAGCATGACGTATGCCAGGCTGCGGCCGTTGCCGGTCTTGCCCCAATGCGCGCTCAGCCCATCGCAGAGGATAAATAGACCGGCGCAAACCAGCACCACGCTCCAGACAGACAGGTCGATTTTCATCGAGGAGTGTTGGGCGTTTTGGCGGCCACCTTCGATGAACTTCTTCACAGTTCGCCGCAGTTTCGGCGATTCCGTCAGAAGGCGATGGCGCGATCCAGGTCCGAGAGCGGCTTGACGCCGGCAAGCAGCGCGCGTGCCTCGGCTTCATCGCGCTTCATCTGCGCGACCAGCGCATAGAGCCCTTCGAACTTCACCTCCGGGCGCAGGAAACCGAAGAAGGAAACCTGGCAGACCTCGCCATAGAGGTCACCGGAGAAATCAAAGACGAAGGTTTCCAGCAGCGGCGCACCATTGTCGTCAACGGTCGGGCGACGGCCAAAGCTGGCGACACCGTCGTGAAGCGTGCCGTCGGCGCGGCGAAAGCGGACGGCATAGATGCCCTCCTTGAGTGCGGCTTCGGCCGACAGCCTCATATTCGCGGTTGGAAAGCCAAGCGTGCGGCCGAGCTGCTGTCCGCCGACCACTTCGCTTTCGACAGTGAAGCGATAGCCGAGCAGTCCGGCGGCCTCGGCCACCTCGCCCTCGCTCAGCAACCCGCGGATGCGGCTGGACGAGACCACCTCGGCACCCTCGTCACGGAAAGCGTCGACGAGCGTGACGCCGAAGCCGTGACGCTCGCCGGCCGCCATCAGGTAGGCTGGGCCGCCTTGACGATCCTTGCCGAAATGGAAGTCGAACCCGGTCACCGCGTGGGTAATGCCAAGGTTCCTCTCCAGCACATCGGTCACGAATGCTTCCGCCGACAGCGAGGCGAAGTCGCGCGTGAACGGCTGCTCGACGAGCGCGGCAAAACCCAGCAGCGACAGGAGCCGCGCCTTCATCGGCGGCGGCGTCAGCACGAACAACGGGATATCAGGCCTGAAGATCTTGCGCGGATGCGGTTCGAATGTCAGCACCAGGGCCGGCACTCCGCGCCGCCGGGCTTCAGTCGAGGCCCGCTCGAGCACCGCCTGATGGCCGCGATGGACACCATCGAAATTGCCGATCGCCACCACGCCGCCGCGCAGGTCTGCGGACAGCGGTGCGGTCGCCAGAATGCGCTGGAAGGCTGCCATCGTCACCTACCGCAGTCTGGGAATGACGGCCACCGGACGATACCCATGCTTTTCCAGGAAGGTCGCCAATCTTGCCGGATCCGGTTGCAGTGCATCGCCATAGTCGCGGGCATGGATACCGCCGGAGATATAGAGGACATCGAAGCCATTGTCGGCGGCGCCCTTCACATCGGTCATCACGCCGTCGCCGATGGCCAGCACCTGGCCGCGCTCGATCGGTCGGCCAAGAATCTCCGAAACCTCCTTCATCGCGAGGTTATAGATCGGCGCGTAAGGTTTTCCGGCGATCAATGTGCGGCCACCGAGCTGGGCATAATCGCGTGCCAATGCGCCGGCACACCAGATGATGCGTTCGCCACGCTCGACCACAATGTCGGGATTTGCGCAAATGAAAGGCAGGTTCCTGGCGCGCAGCCGCCGCAGAAGCTCGGTATAATCCTCGGGCTTCTCGACCTCGTCATCGAACAGGCCGGTGCAGACGACGCCGGACGCCTCGAACTCCTCGACAAGCTCGACGTCGAGACCGTCATAGAGCGTGAAATCGCGGTCGGCGCCTATATGGAAAATCTTGCGCGGACCTTCGGCGATCAGATCCCGGGTCACGTCGCCTGAGGTGACCACTCGGTCGTAGGCTGACGGTGGAACACCGATCGCGTTCATCTGCGCCACGACATCGGCACTTCGGCGCGGCGAATTGGTGATCAGGACGACGGGGATTTCCGCCTCTCGAGCCCTTGCCAGTGCCGAGGCCGCCACAGGGAAATGCCTCTCGCCATTGTGGACCACGCCCCAGACATCGCACAGGATTGCCGAATAGGCTTTCGACACGTCTTCGAGCGAGCCGATGATTTCAGGCGAATCCGCCATGCCGTTTCCTTCAGTCATGATCATTGCGACCGCCGCGACCGACGGTTCGCCGCAGCCGGTTCGGATTAGCCGAACCGCTCCGGCCTGTCACCAGCTTTCGCCGGGCATCTGCGCAGCGTCAGCGAGGGTGCCCATTGGTTAGCGGTTGGTGAAGTGCCGACCCTGCAATCGAGCGATTTCCCAAACACGGCCTTCAGCGTTTTGTGGGAAAGCTGGCGTCGACCGAGAATCCGTCGGCGGGGGCCGCTGCAAGACATGCATGAACTTTGGCGTCAGTTCTGCCGCGACAAACGCGGCAACTATGCTCTTATGACGGTCGTTGCGATGGTTCCGCTGATGGGCAGCCTGGCGATCGCGGTCGATTTCACCGAGATGAGTCGTGAAAAACAGACGGTGTTGAATGCGCTCGATGCCGCCAACTTCGCCACGGCGCGCCGGCTGACGGAAGGTGCTACCGACGACCAGTTGAGAGCCTATGCGCTCGACTTCTTCAATGCCAACCTCAACAAGGTCGATCCCGCCAACACGACGCTCAGCGTCACCTTGCCAAGCAATACCGTCGGCGGGGGTCTGCTCAAGATGAGCGCGCGGCTTGACTACAAGCCCTATTTCTATCCTGTCTTCGGCCAACTCGTCGGCAAATCCGAAACTGACGCAAACCAGAAGATCAGCTTCAACGTCACTTCGGAAGTGCGGCTTAAGAACACCCTGGAAGTCGCCTTGGTGCTCGACAATTCCGGATCGATGACCAAGACCGGAACGGGCTCTGGGCAAAAGCGCATCGACCTTCTCAAGACCGCGGCCAAACAGCTGGTCGACACGCTGGCCCTGCAGGCGGCGATGATCAAGCAGGTCGACAGGCCGGTGCAGTTCGGCCTCGTGCCGTTTGCCGCATCGGTCAATGTCGGTCCCGGCAACGGCAATGCGTCCTGGATGGATACCGAAGGCCTGTCGCCGGTATCGAACGAGAATTTCGACTGGTCGACGCTGAACACGGCCACCAAATACGCCCAGCAGACCAATGGCATCTGGTACAAGCGCGGTTCGGGATGGGGTGCCGACGAGGGCCAGATGCTGACCCGGTTCTCGCTCTACCGCGATATGAAGGTCGTCACCAACCATGAGCGTGTCACCAACAGCAAGCGTGTGGTTTGCGACGAATACAACTCGAACAACACCTGCAAACGAAACCACGACGAATATGACTACATCGATTCCTACGGCCCATTCGCCAGTTGGCAGGGTTGCGTCGAGGCCCGGCCCTATCCCTACAATGTCAACGATGCCGCGCCGTCCGGCGGCTCGGCGAACACCGGCATAGGGGTTGGCGATCCGGCAACGATGTTCGTGCCGATGTTCGCCCCGGACGAACCCGGCAATCATTGGAAGCTCACCCAGGATCCCGACGAGGCCGCGCCGACGGCCTATGGCGCGGTGAACAGCTGGTGGAATGACGACCCGACGAGCAGCACCGGCCAATCCCGGCTGCGCAACATGGCCAAATATTTCCAACCGCGGCCGATCGATGCGCCGGCGCTGCCGGCCGGCAACGGCCCGAGCTACAGCTGCTCCACCAACCCGATCACGCCACTGACCGACGTCAGCGTCACCGATGGGCTTACCGCTATCAAGGCCGCGATCGACCTGATGCAGCCGGATGGCGGCACCAATGTTCCCGAGGGCATGGCCTGGGGCTGGCGGGTGGTTTCGAGCGGCGAGCCGTTCACGCAAGGGCGCCCGGAAACCGAGAGAGGCAACGACAAGGTCGTGATCGTGCTGACCGACGGCGCCAACACCTACTACACGCCGTCCTCGCTGGGTTATTCCGACCCCGCCAGCTCGAAGTCGACCTATGCGTCCTACGGCTATCTTAACCCCGGCTACAACGGCACTTCGGTCGGCCGCCTGTTCTTGGGCACGTCGAGTGCCATCGGCCAGTTCGACTATTCGAACGGCAATTATACCAATGCGCTGAACCAGCAGATGGCGACACTTTGCAACAACGCCAAGGCAGCCAACATCATGGTGATGACGGTGGCGCTCGACCTGTCCACAACCAATACGTCCGACAAGCAGGCGATCGATGCGCTGAAATCGTGCTCGTCGGACTCACGCTTCCGCAAGGATCCGACGGACGCCAGCAAGCCGGCCAAACTGTTCTGGAATGCGACCGGCGCCACCTTGTCGAACGATTTCAAGGAAATCGGCAACGAATTGTCGAACCTGCGCGTCGTCGGCTGATCCGAAGGCACTAAACTGGCGCAACGGCTGGCGCCGCCATGCCCTTGCGCGCGCCTGCAGGGACAGGCACCTGTAGGCGGCTCGCGGCATTATGCATCCACGGCAGCGCGCGCTGGGGAACGAACCGATGCCCGAAACCGCCAATCATCTCGCCTTCGCGCTGGTCTGCCTCGGCATGGTGCTGACGCCTGGCCCCAACATGATCTATCTGATCTCGCGTTCCCTGTCGCAAGGACTGAAGGCGGGGCTGATCTCGCTTGGCGGCGTGGCGCTGGGCTTTCTCTTCTATGTGCTGGCTGCGGCCTTCGGCATCACCGCGCTGCTGCTCGCCGTGCCCTATGCCTATGACGCACTACGCTTTGCCGGTGTGCTCTATCTCCTGTGGCTGGCCTGGCAAGCGGTGAAGCCGGGCGGGCGTTCGCCATTCCAGGTGCGCGAACTGCCGAGGGATCGGCCGCGCAAGCTGTTCGCAATGGGCCTGATGACCAATCTGCTCAATCCGAAGGTGGCCGTGCTCTATCTGTCGCTGCTGCCGCAGTTCATCAGCCTGGACAAGGGCCATGTCCTGTCGCAGCTTCTGGTGCTGGGCGCGACGCAGATCACGATCAGCCTCAGCGTCAATGCCATCATCGCGGTGACGGCCGGTTCGATCGCCACCTTCCTCGCCGGGCGGCCATTGTGGCTGGTCATCCAGCGCTGGATGATGGGGACCGTGCTGGCAGCACTCGCGCTGAAGATGGCGACCGACGCGCAGCGCTGAGAGCGCTTCGTTACATCGGCCGCCTTATCTGCTGCGCCCGCTCCGGCTCGACCACCTTGCGGTAGAGATGCCAGGTGGCATGGCCGAGCACTGGCATGACCACGGCGAGCCCGGCAAACAGCGGGATAGAACCGATCACCAGAAGCACGGCGACCAACAAGCCCCACAGCGCCATCTGCAGCGGGTTAGCCATCACCGCCCGGGCCGAAGTCTCGATGGCCGAAACGGCGCCGACATCACGGTCGAGCAGCAGCGGGAAGGCAATCACGGTGGTGGCCAGCACGACCACGGCGAAGACAAAACCCGCGGCATTGCCGGCAAGGATCAACGTCCAGCCCTTGCCGGTCGTCAGCACCTCGCGGACGAAGCTGCCGATCGATGCCGGCGGCTGATCGCCGAACAGGCCGGTGTAGATCGACTGTGCGGTGTAGAGCCACAACAGGAACAGCGCGACCAGCATGATGCCGATCACCACGATCGACGGAACCGCCGGCGAGCGGCGCACATCGAGTGCATGCCGCCAGGAGGTGTTCATGCCGAGTTCTCGCCGGCGGCTGATCTCGTAAAGGCCGATCGCGGCAAACGGCCCAACCAGCGCAAAACCCGACATCAGGGGGTAGATCAGCTGGATGGCATTGGCGCCAGACGTCCACCTCGTCACGATCAGGCCGACGATGGGATAGATCAGGCACAGGAACACATAGTGCGAGGGTTTTGCCCAGAAATCCTCGGCACCGAGGCGCAGCGCATCCCAAAGGTCCGACGTGGTGATGCGGCGCACCGCTGGCTGCACATGCATTCCACGTGCGTCCGCCATGACATGAAAGCCGGCCATAACCTTCCTCCCGTGTGTCGGGGCGGTCACCGCCAGGATGGCCGCCAGAGCTGCCACTTCAAGAACGAAAGGCACGATAGCAGAGTTGGCGGCGATTGTCGCTGCGTCAATGGCCTGGGGAGCAGCTCGTTGTGCAGATTTCTCAGTATCGCCTCGCATATGGCCGTGCCTTGGCAGGCTTCGTTTTGGCCAATCATTATACTGCATTTTACCATTTACGTATTTTAGCATTTCCTTAAATAGCTCGTAGAGACCCATGGCGTATCACCTCAGCTTTATAAGTCTTGGCGAGGGGCGATGTTCGCATTGAGAGGCTTCTGGTCTTCGGAGCGTGGCAACTTTGCCATAACGACCGCCATAGCGATGCTGCCGATAATGATTGGTTTGGCTGGTGCCATTGATGTGGTCGGCACGAGCCATGACGCCTCGCAACTACAGAACTCGCTGGACGCGGCAGGGCTCGCCGTCGGCACGAAGTTCTCTCCCGAGATGGCGGCTGGCGATGTTCAGCAACTTGGGCTGCAATTCTTCGCGGCAAATTTGAGCGCGGCCGACCCGCAGGAATATTCGGGCGGCCTCTCCACTTTCGCGGCAACGGCCAGCGGCAGCCCAAGCGCTTACTTTGTCTCGCTGTCGTCCAGCATAAGCCACCCAAGCTTCATCGGCGACTCGGCTTCCTGGCAGGCCTACCGTTCGGCGTCGGTCAAGATAAAGCCTGGCGCGCAGGCCTGCGTGCTGGCGCTCGATCCGCATGCGTCCGCCGCCGTGAACCTACAGGGCTCGACCAACGTCTCGATGGCCAATTGCGTGATCGCGGCGAACTCGGACGCGTCCGATTCTGTCAATAGAGGCGGCTCCGCACTGGTTTCGGCGGGCTGTGTCTCAACCGTCGGTGGCACCAGCGGGCTGTTGCCACCCAGCGCCAGTCTCGCCTGCGGAACGCCGCACGAACATCGGTACGCGTCTTTTGATCCACTGGCCGACGTCCTTCCTCCCCCTTACACATTGTGTTTGCCGGTCCCGAACGGCAAAACCTACACCCTGTCGCCCGGCACTTATTGCGACAAGACATTGTCGGGGAACATCACGCTTAATCCGGGCGTCTACATCATGCGCGGCACCACCATAAAGCCAGGGGGAAACGGCAGCCTGACTGGCCAGGGCGTGACCATATTCCTCGTGGAAAACGCTCAGATCTACATAAATGCCAATGAGACCGTGAACCTTTCCCCACCCAGCAGCGGCCCTTATGCTGGTATCACCATTTTCCAGGATCGCGGCAATACGTCTGCCCTGACGTTGAATGGCGGCGCAAATTCCGTGCTCAGCGGCTTCATCTACGCGCCGAACGCGCCCATTTCCTACGCCGGAAATTCTGATATGAGCGCCCAGGGCGACTGTCTCAGGCTTGTCGGCAATACGGTACAGATGACCGGAAACTCGTCCGTCGCGTCGGACTGCACGGCTGCGCTTGGAAATCGCGCAATGTATGCTGACCGGATGATCACTCTCGTGAAATGAGAGACGGCTCCCAACATTTGACCTGACATCCGCAGGCGCCGGCGGTAGCGTTGAGAAGATGGCGGTCGCGTTCAACAACGCTGGAGTGCGGCAACCGCACTCCAGCAGATAAGTGCCTTTTCACAAAAGCACATCCAGTTGAAAATGAGCATCGTTACGGTTGCGCCGGTGCAGCGAAGCGATCGATCACATCGGCCAGAGGGACGTGGCCAAGGCAGGCGCCCGAACCGGCGGGCTGTTCGCCATCCTCGACAGCCAGGGCATATCGCACGACCGGATCGGCTTCGATGCGGCGGCGCAGCCCGGCCAACCTGGGATAGGCAGCGCCGTCGACCGCCTGGTGGAACTCCGCCCAACGTGCCACGCCAATCAGCGTGGTATCGGCCAGCGTCAGCCGATCGCCGACCAGGAAGTCCGTGTCGACGATCATCTCTTCGAGGCGATCGTGGCGTTCGGCAACGGCCTTGCGGCCGAAGTCGCGCAAGATCGCCTTCAGCGCCGGTTCATCCGCGGCCATTTCCAATGCCACCCAGAGCGGGCTGAAAGCGGCGGTGAAACCGGTGTTCACGAAGGCCATCAACTGATGCATGCGGTCGGCTTGCGGCGTGCGCGGGTCGAAGCTGATGCGACGTTGCGTGTCACGCGCCTCGAGCCACGCGGCGATGGCCATGGTCTCGGTGACCACCGTGCCTTCGTCGGTGATCAAAACCGGCGTTTCCTGACGGCCGTTGATGCTGGCATAAGCATCGTTCTTCATCTCGGTGAGCATGTCGACGCGGCACAGGCGATAGGGCTGTCCGACGCGTTCAAAGGCAGCGACGAGCCCCATCGAGCTTCCCGCCGGGAAGCCATAAAAGAGGATAGGTTCCATTTGTTTTCTTCCATGATTGAAGGGATCACGCCGCGCAGCGAAACTTGACCCTAAACACTGGTCGCCCCATGTAAATTACGCACAATTCTGTAACCAGGACCCGCCCATGAAAGACGTCGTCTCGCGCTGCCCGATCGAAGAGACCATGCGCGTGCTCAGTGGCCGCTGGCCCACACTGCTGCTCTATTATCTGAAGGACGGAACCAAGCGATTCAGCGAGCTGAGGCGCGACAACCCGACTGTGTCGCACCGCATTCTGGCGCTGGAACTGCGCAAGCTGGAGGACGCCGGTATCGTGCGGCGAACGGCGCGCCCGGGCTATCCGCTGCATGTCGACTACGACCTGACTGCGCCGGGTCGCAGGCTTGTACCGCTCATCGACGCGCTGGGCTCGTGGTGGGAACGGACCGAAGACGACCGGACCGGCCAAGTCTCACCAATGCTGGAAACCTATTCCGGCACGGCGACAGTGGAGACAATCACTTCGGCAAGTTGAAAACCGCCTCGATGTGATGTCCATCCGGATCGACGACGAAGGCGGCATAATAATACGGACCGTAGTCGGGGCGCAGGCCGGGCGCACCGTTGTCACGGCCGCCATGTGCAAGCGCGGCCGCATGAAATTGTGCGATGCTCTGGCGATCCGGGGCGGCAAAAGCCAGATGAAAACCCGGACCGGGCGGACGCTGCCCTTTCGGGCAAAGTTTTATCGCCAGCTTGTCGCCGCCACCGGCAGGCCCGTAGCCCACCGCCTGATCGGGCTCGCCGGGTCGGAGATCGTCCCAGACTCTGATATAACCGAGCGGCCCCAGCACGGCGTCGTAGAAGGCAGCCGCGCGTTCGATATTCGAAACGCCGAAAGAAACGTGATGGAGCATCTTGGCAAAAAATCCCTTTTTGAGAGGCATGGTCGAACGACTTCGAATAGCCAGCATGCTGTTCAGTTCTGGCCCGCGTGATCGCCGGCCAGTCGTCCAAACATCCTGAAGTCGTGGTAGGCGCCTTTGAACCGGGCTTTCTGCCGCAGGGTTCCCTCGTAGCGGAACCCGGCTTTCTCCAGCACACGGTCCGATCCGGTATTGCCCGGCAGCGTCCACGCCTCGATGCGATTGAGCCCGAAAAACCGATGGCCGCAAAGAGCGACGGCAGCAGCCGCTTCGGTCATCAGACCTTTGCCCCAAAAATCCGGATGCAGTTCGTAGCCGATCTCGCCGCACTTCGATCTGTTGACGAACCAGTTGTACCGAATCGCACCGGCCATGGTCTTCGAAGCGCGATCCTCGATTATCCAGGCGCACCCTTTGCCAGTGGGAAAGGCCTTGCACATCCATCTCATCGCCCGTTCAGCCACCACCTTGGCCGGCGCATCCGGCCAGTTCGAGAATCGGGTGACATCGGGGATCGACAGGATACCCCGGAAGGCGGCGGCATCTTCGGCGGTCGGGGCGCGCAGCAGCAGGCGGGAGGTGGAGAGCGTCGGAAAGGCACGGGCAGGTTTTGGCATCGGATTCTCACGTCACATGGGCCGTCTGGACTATGCTGGCCGAACGGGTGTGCTTCGACACTTCAACACTACGCGATGCATTTCGCGAAAACCAACGCATGGGTTCTCGCGCAATTTTCACCGCTTGCCCGTCAAAAGCCATGATCGCGACTATTCAGACAAGAATGGCCATTGATCATTCCCATTCCATCGAACCGCGCCCAATGCCGAGCAGGCGCATGGTGCTGACCGGCCTCGTCGCGCTGGCCGGTCTCGCCGCCTGCAGCACCGTTTCGCTGCCAACCGGCGACGGTGCCGGGGTCTCCTCATCCGCCACCGGCACGCTTGCCAGCATCCGCGCCACGGCCGGGCTGGCGCCGCTGGTCCCCGACCGGCAGCTCGAGCAGGCCGCCCTGCAGCAGGCCGGCTATATGGCGCAGCGCCGTCGCATGAGCCACACCACCGCCTGGGGCAAGGATTTCGCCTCGCGCGTCAAGGGCAATGGCATTGCGGGTGCGGCCGCCGAGAACATCGCCGAGGGCCGTTTCGACCAACAGAAGCTGTTCGACATCTGGGTGCATTCGCCTGGCCATCGCCGCAACATGCTCGACCCGCGCTTCACCCGCTTCGGCCTTGCCTATGTGCGCGACGGCAGCGACGGCAACCTCCGCTACTGGAGCCTCGTGCTCGGGAAATAAGAGCAGGCTTGTCGCTGCCGGCCGCGATCTTCGTCGAGCCGCACGGGAGACCGCTGGCTGACCAGTCCGTCAATTCTTGTGGTTGAGCAATTTCTCGATATCTTGGGCAGAGACCGGTCTGCTGAAATGGAAGCCCTGCATTTCGTCGCAATTGTTTTTGAGCAGGAAGGCCACCTGATCGTCTGTTTCGACGCCCTCGGCAATGACTCTCATATTCAGCTTTTGACCCAGCGAAATCACGGCGCTGGTGACAGCCTGATCATTCTCATCGGCAGCGAGATCGTTGATGAAGGACTTGTCGATCTTCAGCCGTGCGACTGGAAAGGTCTTGAGTGCACTGAGGCTGGAATAGCCCGTTCCGAAATCATCGATCGATATCTGAACGCCCAGGGCTTGCAGTTCGTTCATCGTGGCGACCGCCAATTCGATATCCTGCATGATGAGGCTTTCTGTCACCTCCAACTCGAGATATCTGGCCTCCAGACCGCTATCCTTAAGCGCGTTGACGACACGGCCGACCAGGTTCCTTTCCCTGAATTGCCGTGCAGACACATTCACGCAAACAGTCATCGGCGGCAGACCCGCATCCTGCCAGGCCTTGTTCTGTCGACAGGCCTCATGCAGAACCCAGTCGCCGATCGGCACGATCAGACCTGTCTCCTCGGCCGTCGGAATGAACGTCATCGGCGAAACCACGCCCAGTGTCGGATGGTTCCAGCGTATCAACGCTTCGACCGCAAAGACGCGCCCCGAGCGAAGATCGACCTGGGGCTGATAGAGCAGCGCGAATTCCGAACGGGCCAAGGCGTTTCGCAATTCCTCCTGAAGCACGAATTTTTCATGAGCCCTCGAGTTGAATTCAGGAGCGTAAAACTGGAAATTGTCGCGGCCGAGCTCTTTTGCGCGATACATGGCCGCATCGGCATTGGCCAGGAGCGTTTTCGGGCTCGCTCCATCCTTGGGGTAGTTCGCGATACCGATGCTGGCCGTCGTCCTCAGGTGATGCTCTTCGATATGAACCGGCGCTGCAATCGCTGCCCGGATCGTTTGCAAGGTCTCCGAGATGCGATCGACATTCGTAGGCTGGTCGAACAGAACGATGACAAATTCGTCGCCGCCAAGTCGCACAACCGTATCGGTCGCCCGTACGCATTCAACCATACGGCTGGCGACAGTCTTCAGGAGTTCGTCTCCGGCATTGTGGCCGAGCGTGTCGTTGACGAGCTTGAAGTTGTCCAGATCGATGAACACCACCGTCACCCAGCGATCGTATCGCTGCGCATACAGGACCGCTTGCGACAGCCGGTCCTCCAGCAAGGCGCGATTGGGAAGCCCGGTAAGCACATCATGGTTGGCCATGAAATGGATCTGGTCTTCAGCCAGTTTGCGCTCGATCGCGATTCCGGCGATGCGGGTTGTGAAATCAATCAGCCGGGTCTCGGCCTCGGCCGGTCCGCGCACCGTCATCGAATACATCGCAAATACGCCCAACACGGCGCCCTGATGCGACAGGATCGGGGTCGACCAGCAGGAACGATAGCCGTAGACCGCCACCAGTTCGCGGTAATCCTCCCACAGCGGATCCTGCATGACGTCGGTGACAATGACAGGCTCCCGCCTGTAGACTGCGGTCCCGCACGATCCCACCTTGGGACCGATGGCGATCCCGTCGATGGCGTTCGTATAGTCTTTCACCAAGCTCGGCGCCGCACCGTGCCGCAAATGGCTGCCGTCCTTGTCGAGCAGCAAGACGGAACCGAATATGCCTGTCAGCTGGGATTCAACGAGGCGCATGAGGCGGTCGAGCACATCTTCGAGCGGAGCGCTCATCGCGATCATTTCCAGGATATGCGCTTGCCCGTCACGAAGGACGTCCGCTTGCTTGCGGACAGTGATGTCATGGGCGATGCCAACCAGACCGAAGATCTCATTTTGAACATTGTGCAGCGGAACCTTCGTCGACGAGAGCCACTTGCCGGCGCCCGACGCATCGACAACGAACTCCTCCTCGTCGATCATCGGTTGTCCGCTGTTGAGGACGTTCTGCTCGATGAGGCGAAATTTCTGCGCAAGTTCGGGGGCATGAAGATCAAAATCGGTCAAGCCGATCATGTCGCTCGTCTTCTCTCGGCCACTGTCGGACGCAAGGGCCTTGTTGACCACGACGAAGCGGCTTTCGGTGTCCTTGACCCACAGATAGCCGGGTACCCAGTCGATCAGCGTTTGCAGCGAGATGCGCTCGTCCGCAATCAGACGATTCGCAGTGAACTCCGTAATGTCCTCATGCGTGGAAACCCAACCGCCGTCGGGCATTGGCTGATGGCAGACCTGAATCGTCCGGCCGTCGGCGATATTGGCGGTCCAGATCCTCGAAGTGGTACTCGAATTGACCGACCGGGCCAATGCGAGATAGGCGTCGGCAGCCATAGCGGATGTCCCGGCAGCGACGCGGCGTTCGACTATTTCGCCCAATGTCAGGCCCGGTTGCAATTGTTCGGGCACAATGCGGTAAATCTCCGCATAGCGACGGTTGGACAGGATCAGCCGTTCATCGGCGCCGAAAAAGCAGATGCCTTGCGAGATGTTGTCGATCACCATCTCGAATCGAAGCGCCTGCCCCTCGAGTGCGGCGATTGTAGCCCGAAGCTCGCGTTCGAGGATTTCATGCGAGACGGCCGCCAATTTTGTCAGGGCGGCCAGACCGGTCGACTCGGGCGCTTCGGCGGGTCTCCTGGATGATTTCGTAACCAACAGACCTCCTCCGGTTTGGCGCCTAGAAAAAGACGATTGTTTTGTAAAACGAAAGTCGATCGATAGTGTTACAGATGTACTAACGACAGATGAACCGGTCCGAGACCGATTCGGCGCAACCTGGATACCTGAGACTCAAGCGCTGTTATCGAGCCGATTTTGAACTTTCGGGCTCAGTATTCTTCGACATCAGGATGAATTCGGTCGGCCACCGCCGCAACATGATTCGCACTTCAACCGGCGCGTGACACCATCAGGCCTGCGCCCATTCTAGGGCGAAGCTAGTCCATGTGCGCGGCTGGTGCGCCACCGGCAGGCGCCTGCTTTGGCTTGCGCAGCAGGAAAACAAACGGGATGGCAAGCAGCGTCATTACCATGAGTATTTTGAAATCATTGACGTAGGAGATCATCATCGCCTGGAGATTGACCATGCGATCGACCTGCGAAAGCGCCATCGGATCGCCGCTTGCGGCTGCCGGAGAAACCGCCCACAGATTTGGGTTGAACGGGTTGATGAAGGCCGAAAGCTCGGTGTGATTGATCTGCGTGTTGCGCACCATCAGGACCGTCACGACCGACACGCCAATGGACGAGCCAAGATTGCGCACCAGGCTGAACAGAGCCGTAGCATCGGTGCGGAAGCGCACGTCAAGCGTGGCGAAGGCGACGGTCGACAGCGGCACGAACACCATTCCCATACCCAGGCCCTGGATGACGCCGGAGCTGATGATCAGCCAGTTGTCCATCTGCGGGGTGAAGCTGGACATGGTGTAGAGCGACTGCGCGGTCAGCAGGAAGCCGATGACGACGAGGATCCTGGCGTCGATCTTGCTCATGAGCCGCCCGACGACGAGCATCGAAATCATGGTGCCGACGCCGCGTGGCCCCATGACGACGCCGATGGTGACGGTCGGATAGCCGAAGATGGTCGCCAGCATCGGCGGCAGCAGCGACATGCTCGCCAGGATGAGCACGCCCATGACGAAGATGAACGCCAGCCCGGTCACGAAATTGCGGTCGAGGAAGATCTTGGGATCGATGAAGGGGTGTTCCGCCGTCATCGTGTGAATGATGAACACCCAGAAGCCGGTGAGGGAGAGACCAAGCTCGATCCAGATCTCGACCGATGAAAACCAGTCGACCTCACCGCCGCGGTCGAGCAGCAGCTGAAGCGCGCCGACGCCGAGCGATATCATGGCGAAGCCGAAGAAATCGAAGCCGCGCACGCGCCGGGCAACGGCCGGCAAATAGGCGGCCATGCCGAGAAAGGCGACGATGCCGACCGGCAGGTTGATGAAGAACACCCAGCGCCAGTTGAAATTCTCGGTCAGCCAGCCACCAAGCGTCGGGCCCAGAATCGGCCCCAGCATGATGCCTGCGCCCCAGATGGCCATCGCCTGGCCATGGCGTTCCCTGGGATTAATGTCGAGCAGGAAGGTTTGCGACAGAGGCACGATCGCGGCGCCGAACACGCCTTGCATCAGCCGGAAGAACACCATGGTCTCCAGGCTCCAGGCGATGCCGCACAGCATCGAGAACACGGTGAAGCCGACCACTGCCGTCAGGAACAGTTCCTTGCGGCCGAAGCGGTCGGCCAGCCAGCCGGTGACCGGCGTCATGATGGCGGCGGCAACGATATAGGAGGTCAGCACCCAGTTGATGTTGTCCGGCGAGGCGCCGAGATCGCCCGTCATGGTCGGCAGCGCGACGTTGGCGATCGTCGTGTCGAGCGCCTGCATGATCGTCGCCAGCATGAGCGCGACCGTAATCAGGCCGCGATGCGGCACTTCTTTG
This sequence comes from Mesorhizobium loti, assembly GCF_003148495.1. Classification (GTDB taxonomy): domain Bacteria; phylum Pseudomonadota; class Alphaproteobacteria; order Rhizobiales; family Rhizobiaceae; genus Mesorhizobium; species Mesorhizobium loti. Next base: position 947,984 of record NZ_QGGH01000002.1, on the reverse strand, counting down.
AAGGGTTCAGGCGTGCTCATGACAGGGAACTTCCAGCAGGTAACAAAAACGTGTACAACGGGTTTCCGGGCGGCAACGCCTTCCGTTGAGAGACCCTCATCGCGGTGGGACGCGATTATCGATGTGGGGGTTACATCGACTGAGAGTCTCTGATGAGCGGATGCCTGCCGCCCGGAAACATGAGGACCGACGGGTCTGCGTCGAAGATTTCAGATTTCAGTCGAGCTGCGATGCGGCTTCGCCCAAATTCTGATCCTTCCAGCTCCTCCCATCAGACCAATCCTGCTATTCACCTCCACCCGCTGATCCCAGCGGGATTCTGTTGATTTTTACTGCGCGGCCTCGCCGGCCGTGGCGTGACCGAAGATCGACGGCAGGCCACGCACCACGCCGGTGTCGACGGTAACGGTGGCGCTCATGCCGGTGCGCAACGCCATCTTGGCGTCGGCATCGGTCAGTTCGAGACGCACGGGAATGCGCTGCGTGACCTTGACCCAGTTGCCGGTGGCGTTCTGGGCCGGCAGCAGCGAGAATTCGGCACCGGTGCCGGCGCCAATCGCCTTGACCGTCGCCTCGAAGGTGCGTCCCGGATAGGTATCGACCACGATATCGGCCTTCTGCCCGGGCTTCATGTGGGTGAGCTGCGTTTCCTTGAAATTGGCGGCGATCCAAGTGTCGCCGGTCTCGACCAGTGAAAACAGCGGCGTGCCGGAACCGACATACTGGCCGACCTTGAACGACGAGGCCTGGCTGATGACGCCGTCAGCCGGCGCCTTGACCGTGGTCTGCGCCAGATCGTAGGCCGCCTTGTCGCGTGCGGCGAGCGCGGCCATCACAGTCGGGTGCTTGTCGGTCTCGATGTCGGGATTGCCGCCAAGGGCTGCCTTGGCGCTGATGATGCCTTGCTCGGCAACGGCGAGCTGCTGCTTGGCCTTGTCGAGGTCGTTCTTGGCTTCGTCCAGCGACGACTTGGCGTTGATGCCCTTCTGGGCAAGGTCGGCGGCGCGGTCGAACTGCGACTGGGCGAAGGCGACCTGACTGGTGTCGGATTTCTGCTGAGCCATCGACTGGCCGTAAGCCGCGCGCAGCTGCTCGACATTGAGACGCGCGCCCGCCACCGCCGCGTCGGCCTGCGCCAAAGCGATCCGGTAGGGCTCGGGATCTATGGCAAACAGCTCGTCACCCTGTTTGACCAGCTGGTTATCGAAGATGTCGACTTTAACGATGCGGCCAGCCGTGTCGGAAGCGATCGACACCTTGGCCTGCTGCAGATTGGCGTTCTCCGTCTCCTGGTAGCGGCCGCCGGTGACCCAGACGTAACCGCCGCCGACAGCCAGCGCGGCGGGCAGCGCGACCATCAGCAGGAGACGGCCCAGCCGGCGCTTTTTCTTCACCGGCGCCAGGGCTGGCTGGACCGGAGGAGCAACCGCCACCGGGGGCGCGGCCGGCTTTTCCGGTGCTTCCATCTCCAGCTCTGTCACTTTCTCGTCTATCTTGGCTACCGCGTTCATGCTGCTGTGCCTTCTGTATTCTTTACTTTTTCAATGGACGGCGTCTCGTCGTCAGTCAGGTTCCGGACCATCGCCTCGAGCCCCTCGACAAGGACACGGCGGGCTTCCGGCTTCACGCCGACCAGTGATTCCTCATAGACTTCCCCGGCAATGCTCTTGATCACGGCGTAGGCATCGCTCGCCTTGGGCGTCAGGAAAATCATGCGGACGCGGCGATCGGTGGCGTCGGGTCGACGCTCGATCCAGCCGCCCTCCTCCATGCGATCGACCAGGCGCGAAACGCTGATCGGCTCGATTTCGAGAAGTTCGGCCAGCCGCGCCTGCGCGACACCGTCTTCCTTGGCAACACGGACCAGAAGCCGCCATTGGGCTGAAGAAAGCCCCAAGCCGCTGGCCCTCGCCTCGAAGCGCTTGCGCATCAAGCGCTGCACGTCGTGGATCAAGAACCCCAATCTGTCGATGCCATCGGAAACCATGAGCGGTATATATAATAAGCGTGCTTACTATTCAAGATGCCGCGCTGCACAAGAAGCCGGCAAATGTGCATGAGAGCCATGCCGGGCCAATCATGGTTAGCGATTTGGCAACGGCCGGCGCGGGCCGTGGCAGTCGAACCGTAGCGTCCTCTGCTCTGGTCGCGTTTGACATATTAATGTACAGCCGCTGATCAGGATCGGGGGATCACGAAAATGCCGACGCTTTACGCTCTCAAGCCGGCTTTCCAGGGACGACTGCGGCCGCTGGTCAACCGGCTGGCGGCAATCGGGGTAACCGCAAACAGCGTAACCATGCTGGCGGCGCTGATGTCGGTCGCGGCCGGGACGGCCATCGCGATCCTGCATGAATGGCGCTGGCTGCTGTTGCTCATTCCCGCAGTGATGTTCGTGCGCATGGCGCTGAATGCCGTGGATGGCATGCTGGCGCGGGAACACGGGCAGGCCTCGACGCTCGGCATGTATCTGAACGAGTTGTGCGACGTCGTTTCGGACCTCGCGCTCATTCTCCCCTTTGCCGTCTTTCCGCAGTTTGCCCCATGGGGCGTCGTTGCCTTCGCGATATCAGCCGTGCTGACCGAGTTCGCCGGCGTGCTCGGCATCGCCGCCAAGATCGGACGTAACTATGCCGGGCCGTTCGGCAAGAGCGACAGGGCGCTGGCGCTCGGTGTTGTCGCCGTGCTGTGCGCCACCGGGCTCTGGCCGGCATCCATCGCGCCATTTGTGTTTCCGGCCATGGCAACGCTTTCGCTGCTGACCGCCATAAACCGGATACGCGCCGGCCTTATTGGCAGCGCCAGCTGAGCATCGAGGCTCGCCATGCCGCCAAAGGGAAAGACCATGATGCACGAACCGATCGCCGCCGCGGCCACGGAAAACCTTGAGCGGCAAGCGCAGGAGCGGGTATTCAGCAGCCATGACGGGACGGAGATCTTCTACCGCTTTTGGCCGGCAGCTTCCGCCGGTGCCAAGGGCGCGGTGGTGCTGTTCCATCGCGGCCATGAGCATGGCGGCCGCATGGCCCATCTCGTCGATGAATTGCAGATGCCGGATCACGCCTTCTATGCCTGGGATGCCCGCGGCAATGGCCGTTCGTCCGGCGAGCGCGGCTATGCCCCTTCCTTCTCGGCGCTGGTGCGCGACATCGACTGCTTCATGCGCGAGATCGCCGCCAGGGATGGCTTCGCCACGCAGGATATCGCGCTGATCGCGCAATCCTTCGGCGCCGTGCTTGCCACCGCCTGGGTTCATGACTATGCGCCGAGACTGCGCGCCATGGTGCTGGCCTCACCCGCCTTTTCGGTAAAACTCTACGTGCCCTTCGCCAAGGAAGGCATCGCGTTCTGGCAGAAGATCAAGGGCCGCTTCTTCGTCAATTCCTACGTCAAGGCGAAGTTCCTCACCCATGATCCGGTGCGCATCGCCTCTTTCGAGAGCGATCCGCTGATCACGCGGCCGATCGCCTCCAACATCCTGGTCGAACTCTACCAGCATGCGGCACGCATCGTCGCCGACGCCCGCGCCATCACCGTGCCGACGCAGCTTCTGCTCTCGGGCAGCGACTGGGTGGTGCGCCACGGCCCGCAGCACGCGTTCTTCGTCAATCTCGGCAGCCGCACCAAGGAACGCCATGTGTTGCCGGGTTTCTTCCACGACACGCTGGGCGAACGCGACCGGGCAAAGGCCCTCGACCTGATCCGGCCATTTCTGGCGAAGCAGTTCGCGGCACCGGACGCGCCGGTCGACCTGAAGCAGGCGGACATCGCCGGCTACACCCGCGACGAGGCCGACAGGCTTGCCTCGCCGCTCGATCTGTTGTCGCCCAAGGGCCTCTATTGGGCATTCAGCCGCGCCTCCATCCGCATGGGCGCCTGGGTCTCCCAGGGTATGAAGACCGGCATCGCCACCGGCTTCGATTCCGGCTCGACTCTGGATTACGTCTACGAGAACGACGCGCGCGGTCTGACACCTGTTGGCCGCGTCGTCGACCGCATCTTCCTGGAAGCCATCGGCTGGCGCGGCATCCGCCAGCGCAAGCTGCATCTGGAAGAACTGATCGGCTCTTGCCTGGCGACGCTCAAGGCCGCTGGCCGGCCGGCGCACATTCTCGACATCGCTGCCGGCCACGGCCGCTATGTTCTCGATGCCATCGTGAAGAGCCCCGACCAGCCGACGAGCGTGCGCCTGCAGGATTATTCCGACCTCAATGTCGAGCTTGGCCGCAAGCTGATCGCTGAGCGGCAATTGTCGGCTGATGTCTCGTTCCAGCGTGCGGACGCCTTCGATGCCGACATGCTCGCCTCGATCGATCCGACGCCCGATCTCGCCATCGTTTCCGGCCTCTACGAACTGTTCTCCGAGAACGCGATGATCGTCCGCTCGCTCGGTGGATTGGCCAGCGCCATGCGGCCGGGCAGCCTGTTGCTCTACACCAACCAGCCCTGGCACCCGCAGCTCGAAATGATCGCCCGCAGCCTGACCTCGCATCGTGGCGGCGAAGCCTGGGTGATGCGCCGGCGTACGCAAGGCGAGATGGACCAGCTCGTCGAAGCCGCCGGTTTCGACAAGCTCGAGCAGCGCATCGACCAATGGGGCATCTTCACCGTCTCGGTCGCGCGGCGCCGCTGACCAGCATGGTGTCATCGCTTGCATCCACAGCGCGCGCCGAACCCTACGGACGGGTGGTCGTCAGGGCAGCTCTTTGGCTGGCCTTCCTGGCGCCGTTCTTCTACCTCAGCTACGGCTTCGCCAACTGGCTAGCGTCGCGGCGCGACGACGTCGGCAGCATCGTGTTCTCCTGGGAACACGGCATCCCCTTCATGGCCTGGACCATCGTGCCCTACTGGTCGATCAACCTGTTCTACGGCCTGTCGCTGCTACTCAACGGCAACAGGCAAGGGGTCGACCGCCTGGCCGGGCGCTATCTCACCGCGCAGGTCGTCGCCGTTGCCTGCTTCATCCTGTTCCCGCTGACCGCGACATTCGTGCGGCCCGCGACGACCGGCCTGCCCGGCTTCCTGTTTGCCGTGCTCGGCGGTTTCGACAAGCCGTTCAACCAGGCGCCCTCGCTGCACATCGCCCTTTTGGTGATCATCTGGGATCATTGGCGCCACCGGCTCAGCGGATTGCTCCTGCCGCTCTGGCATGGCTGGTGCTTTCTGATCGGCGCCTCGGTGCTGACGACCTGGCAGCATCACTTCATCGATATCCCGACCGGCGCGCTGCTCGGGTTCTTTGCGCTGTGGCTGTTTCCGCGCAGCGGTGCGTTGCCGTTTTCAGGCTTCCGGCTGACCAGCGACGCGAAAGCGCGGCGTCTGGCGCTGTTCTATGCGCTGGGCGCCGCCCTTGCGCTGGCGGGTGCCGCGCTCGGCGCCTTGTTTTGTGCCGTCGCGCTGTTCCTGCTTTGGCCGGCGCTGGCGCTGGCAATCGTCGCCTTCGCCTATGCCGGGGCCGGCGCAAAGGTGTTCCAGAAATCCGCCGATGGCAGCATCACGCTTGCAAGCCGTATCCTGCTCTTGCCTTACCGCCTCGGCGCTCGGGCAAACATATGGGCCTGGACGCGCAGTCTTGCTCCTCAGGTGGCGGTTGCCGATGGCGTCTTTCTCGGGCGCTTTCCCACAGCACGCGAAGCCAACAGCTTCGGCACGGTCATCGACCTCGCCGCTGAACTTGAAAAGCCGGCGCGAGCCGATTGCCGCTGGATCAGCTTTCCGATGATCGACCTGTTGCCGCCGCCAGTGGCGATGCGGCAACAGGCAGCCAGCGCGCTGGAGAGTGCGCGCCGCGACGGCCCCGTGTTGGTGTGCTGCGCGCTCGGCTTCCAGCGCAGCGCTGGCGTTGTTGCCGAATGGCTGGTGGCGACCGGCAGAGCCAGGACGCCGGCGCTTGCCCGCGAGATGCTGATGACGACCGGCCGGCCGGTTCATCTTGCCGAGGCTGCGGAGCGGGCAGCGTCATGACCGGCAATGCCTACCAGGAACGCGCCGGTCGTTTCGCCCGCATGCTGATGCGGCAGGCCGCATGGCCGGCGGCAATTGTGGTGGCCGCCAATATCCTTACGCCCTTGACTGCTTCGCCGCGCGGCGCCTTCGGGAGCCTACGCGCGGCCATCCCATTGTCGGTCTCAGCCGCGATCGCGGTTGTCGTGCTCGTGTTGTCGGCGTTGCTGGTGTTCGATGCGCTGCTGTTCCGGCTGATGGCCAGCCACAAGGACGAGGCTTCCGGCGGTGCGGCGGTGGATGACATATTGGCGCGCATGCGGCTAAAACCCTCCCCGTCCACGACACGCTCGCTCGACGACCGCATGGCCGGCACAAGCCGCTTGCTGTTCAAGCAGCGCGCCGCCTTGGCCCTGTTTGCCGCAGCGCTTCTGGCGGCGGGGTTTTGGGCGCCGCGATGAACAAGCTTTCGCTCAAGACCTTCACCTTGCTGCAGACGGTAACCTCCGTCGGCCTCTCGGCGCTGGCCTGGATGGTGACCGGGGTGCGTCCGATCTGGAACGGCAGCCTGCCGTCCGACCGGCAGCGCATCTATTTCGCCAATCACACCAGCCATGGCGACTTCATCTTGCTGTCGGCCTGCCTCAGCGAAAAGGAGCGCGCGATCACCCATGCGGTGGCTGCCGGCGAATACTGGGGAAAGTCGCGGCTGCGCCGCTTCATCGCGCAGGACATGCTGTCGTCCGTGCTCATCAACCGGCAATGGACGAAGCCCGAGGAAAACCCGATCGAGATCATGCTCTCGGTTCTCGACCAGGGCCATTCGCTGATCCTGTTTCCCGAGGGCACCCGCAACATGACCGAGGAGCCGCTGCTGGCCTTCCGCTCCGGCCTCTACAACCTATCGATGGCGCGGCCTGAGGTCGAACTGATCCCGTGCTGGATCGAGAACATGTCGCGCGTGCTGCCCAAGGGCCAGTTCCTGCCGGTACCGCTGCTGTGCCGCGTCGTCTTCGGCGCGCCGGTCGCGGTTGGCCCGGGCGAGGAACGCCGCGCCTTTCTCGAGCGCGCTCACGCCACGCTTCTGGCGCTCAACCCGCGTCCCGAGCGAGACGATTGATGCGCCACGAGATCTCCATCCTGATCATCGGCCTGCTGGCGGTTTTGACCACCGCAAGCGTTGTCGCCGCTATCCTTTCGGCGCGGGCGCCGAAGCCGCTCAGCTCGACCCTGGTCAATCTCACCCAGCGCATCAACGCCTGGTGGGTGATGGTGGCGCTGATGACGGTCGCCTTCTTCTTCGGCCGCTACGGCATGACCATCCTGTTCGCGCTGATCTCCTTCGCCGCGCTGCGCGAATTCGTGACGCTCACGCACACCCGCCGCAGCGACCATTGGGTGCTGCTTGGCATGTTCGGCATCATCATACCGTTTCAATACTGGCTGGTGTGGACCGCCTGGTACGGGCTCTTCGTCATCTTCATTCCGGTCTACTGCTTCCTGCTGATGCCGGCCATCACGGCGCTGCATGGCGACACGGAACGCTTCCTCGAGCGGATCGCCGCGCAGCAATGGGCGGTGATGATCTCGGTCTATTGTGTCAGCCATGTCCCTGCCCTGCTGACACTCAACGTGCCGGGCTTCGAAGGCCGCACCCTGTTGCTGATCGCCTTCCTGATCATCGTCGTGCAAGGCAGCGACGTGCTGCAATACATCTTCGGCAAGCTGTTTGGAAAACACCGTTTTTCGCCGAACGTCTCGCCGTCGAAAACCTGGGAAGGCCTGATCGGCGGACTGGTGTCGGCGAGCCTGCTCGGCGCGCTGTTGTCGTTCGTGACGCCCTTCTCGCCGCTGCAGGCGGCGGCCGTGGCGTTCGTCGCCTGCTCGATGGGATTTCTGGGCGGGCTGGTCGCCTCGGCCATCAAGCGCGACCAGGGCGTCAAGGACTGGGGCCACCTGATCGAAGGCCATGGCGGCATGATGGACCGCACCGATAGCTTGGTCTTCGCCGCGCCGGTGTTCTTTCACATTGTGCGCTATTTCTGGACGGTCTGAGAGCCTGTTTGGAAACTCTACTCCGGCGGCCATCTGGAGGCGTTTTCTGCGCTTCCGGTGCTCACGTACTCAATGTACGCTCCGCTCCGGTTCTCGAAACCACCACCATATGACTCGCCAGAGCGACTTTCGAAACAGGCTCGGAGCTGGCGAACTCTTGCCCGTCAGAGCCGGTTGCGGATGAGCATGGTGACGACGAAGAACGCGCCGACCGAGCTGGTGATGATGCCGATCGGCAGTTCCTGCGGCGGCAACAGCGTTCGGGCCAGAAGATCGCTGGCCAGCAACAGCACCGCGCCGAAGACGGCACAGCTGGCAACCAGGCGCAGATGCAAGGGACCCGCCAGCGGCCGCGACAGATGCGGGATCATCAGCCCGACGAAGCCGATGACGCCCGCGACAGAGACCAGGATCGCCGTCGAGAAGGCGGCGACGAGAAAGGTCATCCTGCGCATCCGCGCCACCGGCACACCAAGGCTTTCGGCGGCATTTTCGCCGGCCAGGAAAGCGTCGAGCCGGCGGTGGTTCCATAGCGCGTAGGCCAGAATGGTGCCCGCACCCAGTGCGCCGACCCAGATATTGTCCCAGCGCGCCAGGCCAAGGCCGCCCATCGTCCAGAACAGCACGGAGTGGGCGGCGCGCTGGTCGCCGGCAAAGACCAGATAGTTGGTCAAGGCGGTGAATAGGAACGAGACGGCAAGGCCGGCGAGGATCAACCGCTCAGGGCCTTGCCCCCTCACCCGCGCGACCAGCAGCAGGACGACACCGGCAGCCAGTATGCCGCCGGCGAAGGCCGCGACCGGCAACGTCCAGATGCCAAAACTGTCGCCGAAGACGGTGATGACGGAAACCGCACCCGCGGCGGCGCCCGACGACAGGCCGAACAGGAACGGATCGGCAAGATCGTTGCGGGTCACCGTCTGCAGCAGCGCACCGACGACGCCGAGGCCGGCGCCGACGCAGATGGCCAGGATGCTGCGCGGCAGCCGCAGATCGACGACGATCTTGCCGACCGGCCCGGCCACGTCGTGCCCACTGAAGCCGATTGCACGACCAAGCGCGGCAACGACGTCGGTCAACGGGATCAGCGTCGAACCATAGGCAATCGACAGCAGGGCGAGAGCGGCGATCGCCGCGGATCCTACCATCATGGCCAGTGCGAATGCCCTGTGCCGCAAGCCTGGAAATGCGTCGCGTCTATCAGGACTCATGCGACGCACTTCCAGGATCTTTTGTTCATGCATGTCGTTGCCCCAAAACCGCTGCGCACTTTTGGGCGACATGCATCAGAACGCTTCCGGATGCATCGCCTTTGCGATCTTGTCGATCGCTTCGATGTTGGCGGGTCCCGGCGCCAGCTCGGCATAGCGCAGGGCGACGAAGCGCTCGTTCTTGACCGCGTCCGTCTCTTTCATGGCCGGATGCGCCTTCAGGAAATCGAGCAGCTTCCTGTAGCCGCCACCGTCCTGGTAATCGAGCAGGATGAGGAATTGCGGATTGCGCGACGCCACCGTTTCCCAGTCCGTGTTGCCCCAGCTGGTGTCCATGTCGGCCATGATGTTGTCGCCGCCGGCGGCTGATATCATTGCGCTGGGGATGGCGAACTTGCCTGCGGTAAACGGCTTGTCCTCGCCGGAATCATAGAGGAACACCCGGGTCCCTTTGCGGTCGCCGACCTTGGCGGTGATATCGGCGAGCTGCGTCTTCCAGCCCGAAACGAGCTTTTCAGCCTCGGCCTCCTTGCCAAAGATCTTGCCCAGCTTTTCGACGTCGCCATAGAGCAGGTCCATCGAGGCGGCCGGGCGGTTCTTGTCGAGATGAACGCAGCTTTCCGTCAGCACCAGCGTCTTGATGCCGTGCGGGGCAAGCGTATCGGGTGTCACTTCGCCGCCCGGCTTCATGCCGTAGTACCAGCCGGCGAAGAAGAAATCGGGCTCGACGGCGACGAGGTTTTCGAGTGTCGGGTATTTCGGCGCCAGTTCCGGGATCGAGCCCTGCTCGGCCTTGAACTCGGGACCGACCTTGTACCATCCGGTGATGCCGGTCAGGCCGACGATCGACGGCTGCAGTTTCAGCGCGAAAGCCATCTCGGCCATGTTGAGATCATGGATCACGGCGCGCTTCGGTGCGGCATCGAAGGTCAGCGGTTTGCCGCAGCTGTCGACGGTCACGGGGAAGGCCAGGGCTGTCGAGGCCAGCAGCGAGAAGGCAAGCGAAAAGGCAAGGCGTTTCACGGGGTGTTGCTCCTTTGTGGATGGGATGGGTCGAATACGGAATGGCTTCAATCAGGACGGCGGCGCGGCACGGTTTGGCACTTCGAACACCGTCAGTTCGCGGTCTTCGGTCGGATGGCGCAGACGCAGAACATCGATGCCGAAAATCTCGCGGATCAGTTTTTGGGTCAGCGCTTCGCGCGGCGCGGCGAGCGCTTGCAGACGCGCGTGGTTCATCACCGCCACCTTGGTGGCGAACGGCGCGACCAGCGCCAGATCGTGCAGCACCGCGATCACGGTCATGCTAAGGCCGGCCACGAGTTCGAGCAGTTCGCCGCGGGCGCGCGGATCGAGATGGTTGGTCGGCTCATCAAGGAACAGGATCTTTGGCTGCTGGGCGATGGCGCGGGCCAGTTGGGCACGCTGGCGCTCGCCGCCCGACAGCGAGCCGATGGTGCGGCCAAGCAGCGGCAGCAGGCCGGCCCGGCGCAGCGCATCGACGACAATATCGCGTTCCTCGCTCCTGCGTCTCAGCCCGGCGTGCGGGACCCGGCCAAGCTCGACATAGTCGATCACCGCCAGCCGCGGATCGGGCTGGTCGGTCTGGCCGACAACGGCCATATGCAGTGCCCGCTCGGCGGCCGAAATCCTGTCCAGCCGGCGCCCAGTGAGCTTCACCTCGCCGGAACTCGGCCGCAGCATGCCCGACAGCATGCGCAGCAGCGTCGTCTTGCCGGCGCCATTGGGACCGATGATGGCAAGGCGGTCGCCAGCGGCCACCGACAGGCTGACCGCCTGAACCAGATCCCGCCCATTCGCCATGGCGCAGAGGTCATGGGCTTCGAGGAGCGCTGCGGTCATCGGCTGCCGCCCGCCGGATTGCCCGAACCGGGAATGCGGGCCAGCGTCTTGCCGGCCAATCCCGCCGGACGCTGACCGGAACTGCACCAGCCATCGGCGAGCGACGCGTAGAGTCTGGCGAATCGCACGAGGTCGCCGACATCGGCGCGCGCGTCGATGGAGCCGAAGAGATAGGCAGCTTTACCGTGTGCCTGAAACGCGACGGTCAGCGGCCGCGAGCAGCCCGCCATGCAGGCCACGCCTTCGACCGCGAAGCCGCGCGCAACGGCCGGCTCATGCTGGGCCGAAAGCCGGGAGCGCAAATCGGTGCAAAGGTCTTCCCCGGACCTGACCCCGGTCACAAGGTCACGGCAAAGCGTGCACACGATGATGCGATGGATGGGATCGATGGAGCCGTCCAACTTTCCGTCACTTTCCAAAACTGGCGACGGAAGGAAGCTGGCGAGCCGGCCGACAAGACCGAGATTCGCGTTTCCTCCCGGCACACCCCGTCCGGTCAACTCATGCTGATGGCAGGTCTCCTGGCTCGCGGGTCGTTGCGCCATCCAGCCTTCCCAGCCTTGCCGGCCAGTGGCATTCATGGATTTTGCTCGCCGCTTACAGTTGCGGGGGCAGCCACGGCCTCGATCCCTGGGGATCTCACCGCGTTCCCTTTTCACCCCTCGCCTTTCGACTCGGGGACCATCACCGCCTCAGCGTAGTTTTGCGCCGATCGCATCGCAACGGATTTCTCGGATGGAGTGATGGGCCACGTGAGGGAGGCAGACATTGCACGCTCGCGGTGTGTAATAATATAACGTTCTATAAAGTGTCGCCTGGCGCTGTCAAGCGAAGCGCTTGACGTGCTGGGCCATATCGGTGCGCGAACTGCGACGGGATTGGCGCGGATTGCGCCGGATGCGCAATTTCGATCAAACTGGCCGCGCCAGGGAACGGCATCATGATCTGGCCAATGCGAGAAGAAAAATGAACCCGACCGAGAAAGCGCTGTGGTTCGTCGAGAGCCATCTGCCGGAAGCGATCTCGCTCGACGATGTCGCCCAAAGCAGCGGCGTGTCGCGTTTTCATGTGACGCGGGCTTTCGGCGCTGCCACCGGCCGCTCGGTGATGGGCTACATGCGCTCGCGCCGGCTGACCGAAGCGGCGCGCAAGCTGGCCGGCGGGGCGCCCGACATCCTCAGCGTTGCGCTCGATGCCGGCTACAACTCGCATGAGGCGTTCACCCGTGCCTTCCGCGACCAGTTCGGCACCACGCCGGAACTGGTGCGCGCGCAAGGCACGACTAAGACCCTCGACCTTGTGGAGCCAATCCTGATGGACCATTCCCTGCTCAGCACACTCGAACCGCCGCGCTTCGAGACCAGCCGGCCCTTCCTTATCGGTGGCTTTGGCGAACGCTACAGTTGCGAGAGCAGCGCCGGCATTCCGATGCAGTGGCAGCGCTTCAGTCCCTATATCGGCAACATCCCCGGCGAGATCGCCGGCGTTTTCTACGGCGTCTGCCTCAACGGCGACGACGCGGGCAATTTCGACTATGTGGTCGGCGTCGAAGTGTCCGATTTTGCGGACTTGCCGAAGGAGTTCTACCGGGTGAGGGTGCCGGCGCAGAAATACGCGGTGTTCTCGCATCGGGAGCACATCTCGACAATCCGCCGCACGATCAACACGATCTGGAACAGCTGGCTACCCGCCTCCGGTCATGACATCGCAGATGCACCGGAATTCGAGCGCTATGGTCCCGAATTCGATGCCCACAGCGGCAATGGCGGGTTGGAGATCTGGGTGCCGGTCAAGGCGTAGGCGATCATGCCATTGGCAGCGCCGGCCAGCGATCGACTATCCTGCCGCCGGAAAACACCGCGATCGATCCAAACTGCTGCAGCACGGCCTCGCTCTGCGTCGGGCGCAGGAAGGCGTAGTCGCCTGGCCTTGCGGTAGCAACGGCCGGCAGGCCCATGAATTGCTGGTTCGAGGACAGGCCAAGCAGGCCGTTCGTCATCATGCCTTTGGGGAACACCGGCTCGGCCATCCACTTGCCGCCATAGAGATAGCAGCCCTTGCGGGGAAACCGGCCGAGCGCCTGCAGCAGGCGAGTGATGACCGGCGGGCCGGGCAGCATCGGCTCGACCACTTTCAGCATCGGCGTCGCGATGAAGGCCGCTGGCTGGAAGCCGTCGAGACCTGATGTATCGAAGTCGCTGGGCAGCACGAAGGCCGAGCCCATCGACACTTCATTGGCGACGCCGCCATGATGAAGCAGCGCGGTCTTGCTGCCGCCGATGTTCAGGATGCGGCGCTGGTCGGCGCCGAGACGAGCGACGAACGCCTTGGCCTGCGCCGACGCCTTTGCCAAGGCTTTCGCCGGCCCGCCGAACAGACCCGGAATAAGCGGCGCATGCGCCTCGTAGGCCATGACGCCTTCGCAATGCAGCCGTTTGTGGGATGGCAAAGCGCTCAACGCCTTCGACAAGGCTTCGGGATCGGCAAAGCCGCCGCGATGCAGCCCAACATCGATCTCGAAGGCAATGCGCAGTTCGATGTCGAGTTCGGCAGCGAGCGCGCCATATTCCGCCAGCCGCTCCTCGCTGTCGATCAGCCAGCAGACACGCGACCAATCGGCGCCACCTTTCGCCAGTGCCGCCCTTGCCGCATCGACAGGCATCGGCTTGCCATACAGCAGATCGGCATCCGGAAACGCCTTCAACACGGCTTGCGTGATCGGCGGATGGAAGGTCATGACGTGATTGGTGCCAAGCGCCTTGCCGATATGCGCAAGCAGCGGCAGGCAGGCGAGCGATTTGTCGACCAATCGCACGGCAAGGCCGGGATCCAGTCTCTCCTTTACCAAGGCGATGTTGCCGTCCAGCCGGTCGCGATCGAGCAGCAGGCAGGGCTGGAAGATGCCGGCTTGCTTCAGCGCATCCGACAGGGTGGAAAAATAGGCGCTCATTTCTCGATGCCGAACAGGCCGGCAATGTAGGGCGAGACGAAGCGGTTTTCCGGATCGATGTCGCGGCGCACCGCCATGGCATCGTCCCAGCGCGGGTAGAGCTTTTTCAGATCCGCCGCTTTCAGGCTGTGCATCTTGCCCCAATGCGGCCTGCCGCCGTATTTGCGGAAGATCGGCTCGGCCGCCCGCATGAACGGCAGCGGATCGTTCGCCGCGTCATGGTGGATGGCGATCGAGCAGCTCAGCCTGTTGTAGAAGGGCGAGAGCCAGAATTGATCCGGTGCGACCGAGCGCACCTCCATCGGGAAATACACCTCGGGAAAGCGCTTCTCGGTCAGTTCGATGACCTCGGCCAGCGCCTTCGGCCCCTCCTCGAACGGCAGATGATATTCCATCTCGTTGAACTTGGTCTGCCTGTCGCTGGCATAGACATTGAGCCAGTCCTGCACGTAGTCCTCGGCCGGCAATTTGGCGATGGCGCCCAGGATCAATCGGCGGCGCAGCGATGGCAGCCAGACAAGCCCGGTGCGCAGCCGGCGCAGCGTCCTCAACCCAGCCTCATCCGCTTCCGGAGGTCGCGGGGTCGGTGCTGCGTCGCTGAGATCGCTGGCGATGAACTGCGCATAACCGGAAAACGGAATGTAGTAGAATTCGGCCGAGCGATGCGCGGCCATCATCGCCTCGAAATCGCGCAGCATGTCGGCGATCGGCAGCACCCATTTGCGGCGGCGCAGCCGGTAAGTCGCAATGTTGTTCAGCGTCACTTCGCTGAGCACGCCGAAGGCGCCGAGTGCGACGCCGATGGCATGGATCATGTCCTGATCCCCTCCCCGCTTGAAATCGCGGACCTTGCCAAGCCCGTCGACGATCTGCACCGTCTCCAGCTGCGCGTGATAGGCGCCGAGCGTCGGTCCCGAGCCATGCGTGGCGGTGCCCAGCGCGCCGCCGATCGCCTGACGGTCGATGTCGCCCATGTTGGGCAGGCCCTGGCCAATGCCTTGCAGGATGTGCATGAGCGGGCCAAGCCGGGTCCCTGCCCGCACCCGCGCCTGATGTTTTTGCGCGTCATGCGAGACCAGCCCTTCCAGTCTCTCCAGGGACAGGATCGTGCCCTCGGATTCTACCAGCGGGGTGAAGGAATGACCGGCGCCGGCGACGCGGACCGGGCCGGGTGCGGTACGAATGAGATCGCCAAGCTCGCCGGCGTCAGTGGGGCTGGCGATCAGCTTCGGTTCAGCAGTGACCAAGCCCGACCAGTTGCTCCAACGGTTCGACATGGCGCTCCCCCGCTCAGGCAACGGCGCGGCGACGCCGCGACACCAGGACGAACAGACCAAGCAGCGCGACGCTGGCAACGGCACTGGCGGCGGCAAATTCCGGCACCGGCCGGAAATCCTTGCCGTCGATGAGCAGCGACGCCGCGATCGGCCCGATCGCCAGGCCGAACAGCTGGGCTGCCGGCACCAGCAGCACGGCGGTGCGCGTCTCGTCGGCGGTGATCGCCAGCCGGATCTGGTAGGGCACGATGAACAACAGGATGAAGCCCATGACCAGGGCGGCCATCCAGAATGTGGTGAGGCCAGGCCCACTGGCCAGAACCAGGGAGCAGACCAGCGCCACGACACCGATCGTGGCGATGGCAGCGCGATAATCGATGCGCGCTTCGAACACGGTGGCCGTCATCGCACCCAGGACCTGCACCGCCAGGCTGGCCGACACGATCAGGCCGACAGTGCGCCCATCGATGCCGTATTGGGCGCCAAGCGGCTCCAGAAAGGCCCAGACCGCGCCGAAGAACATGAAGTAGCAAAAGACCGACAACAGCGCGGTCATCGAAGGAACCGTCAGCACATTGGCCAGATTCTCTTCCTTGGGCAGGTCGGCATAGTCACCGGGTACGGTGAAGGCGACCGCCAGCGACACGACGCAGACGACGGCGAGAACGATGAAGCCGCCCGCCGACCCGGCGGCCGGAATGACATAAAGCGCCAGCAACAGGGCAAGCGCGCATTGCGCCAGCGTCTGCATGGTGACGAAATAACCGCCGATGCGCTCGGCGCGCCGCGAACGGGCGATCAGTTCGGTGGCGACCGCGACCAGACCGCCTTCGGCGAGCCCGGCCAAGGCGCGGGTCGCAATCAGCGTGCCGGCGCTTGCGGCATAGGCCGTCCACACATTGGCCAGCGCCAGCAGCAGCAGAAGGATGGCACTTTTCCAGCGCATGTTGCGCGCCGAGAGCAACATCGCCACGACAGCCGAACCGATGGCGATGGCGATCATCTCGGCGGTGGCGACCAGCGCCAGTTCATCGCCGCTGACATGGCCCTCGGTGTAAAGGGCCCCGAGCAGCACCGGCTGCAGGCCTAGAATGAGCAGGCCGACCGAACCGATCCACAGGGCCGAGGCAAGTTGTGCGCCGGTCGGATTGCCGACCAGCCAGTCGCCATTGCCTGCGTGGCCGGTAGTTGTCGAAGTCAAAGGCGCCTCCCAACGTCCTTGCCGTGCGGCAAAAAAGCTGACAACCTGTCAGTATTCCAGAAACTGATACTTGATCATATTTCTTGTCAACCGGAATTTGAAAAACCCGTGCGAAAGATCGGTGCATGACCGAAGTGAAGAGAATGGCGACCGAGCCCAGGCGCAGGCCCAAGCAGGAACGCAGCCGCGAGCGCATCGACGCGATCCTGTCGACGACCATGCGGCTGATCGGCGAGAAGGGCATCGACGCCGTTACCATGAAGGAGGTCGGCATGCTGGCGGGTGGGCCGATCGCCACCGTCTATC
Organism: Mesorhizobium loti; assembly: GCF_003148495.1. Lineage (GTDB taxonomy): Bacteria > Pseudomonadota > Alphaproteobacteria > Rhizobiales > Rhizobiaceae > Mesorhizobium > Mesorhizobium loti. The sequence goes on along the minus strand of NZ_QGGH01000002.1, from coordinate 931,178 downwards.
ACTATTTTCCCAACAAATCGGCCATCCTGGCAATGCTCTATGAGCGGTTCTCCGAGGTCAGCCGCGCACGGCTGACGACGATCATCGCCGATGTCCACGAAGCGAAGGACGTGATCGCGGCAGCAGACCGGCTGCTTGACGACTATCTCAGCCGCGTCGCCGGCGATCCGGCCATCCAGGATCTGCAGAACGCCATCCAGGCCGACAAGGCGCTCAAGAACCTCGACATCGCCGAAACCCGACATCAGGCCAAGATGTTCTGCGACCATGTCATCGCCCTGCTGGAGCCCGAGAAGCGCGAGCAGTTCGAACGCATTGTCCTTCTGATCTTCCAGCTCGCCGGCGGCGTGGTGCGCCTGGCGCTTGCCGAGGGCGAAGCAGAAAGCCGCCGCACGATCGAAGATTACCGTTCGATCATCCACACGCAGCTGCGGCTGTTTTTGTAGCCTTGGTGATCATCGTCAAGCTGCCCGGGCGGCGTGAGCACCAGAACGCCCGCTATGCAACCTGGCGGATAAGGCTTTCGAAGCCGTCGGCGAGATTGGCATTGCCGGCAGCGAGAAACGCAGAAAGATTGCGGGCGCCACCGGGTGTCTTGTTGGCATCAAGCAGCACCGCCCTGCCCTCATGCATGACGAAATCGAACTTTCCGTAGTCAAAGCCAAGCTGGCGCCTCAGCGCGCGAAGCTCCTCGGGAACCGGAACCGGCTCATGACGGATCGTATCGTCGCCCTTGACGAGGCTCTGCGGCGAGACATGGCGGGTGCAGCGCTCGCGCTCGCCGCAGAATATCCAGAAGCGGGCTCCAAAGCCGTCCGACTCCGGCTCAGGAATGAATTTTTCGACGACGAGATCGCTGCGGTCGAAGACCGCCGGCGCAACATCCGAAAGGGATGCATAGACGCGATAACCCTCGATAAGCTTGACGCCGGGAAACGGCCTCGGCTTTCCGGCACGCAGCGATCGCCGGTTGAGCGCCTGCTCCCGCACCCCGAGATTGTTGAGATTACTCTTGACGATGACTGGCCCTTGCCAGTCGTCATCCTTGCCGATCAAGGCGCCACTGACGCGTCGTTTGGAGATGTCGGCAGCCCCGATGTTCAGGCAGAAGGGAAAAGCGCGTGCGTATTCGACATATTCGGGTGGCGTCACGGTCGCATCGACGTGCAGCACCGCGATGTCGGCCTCCGGCTTTGCCGACGTTCCGGCGATTATGCGGACGGAATGACCGCGTCGCTTCAGTTCCTTCAGCAGATCGAAAAGCATATAGGAACTGCCGCGGCGAAACAGCGGGCCGCGCCAGCGTTCGAACCTGTCGAACTCATGCGTAATAACCGCGATGCGTGTCATGCGTCCCCCGCTTGGTCTCATTAGCGTCCTCGATTATAGCTGCAAATACAATGCCGGCTTGGGGCTGTGGATGACCGACCATTGGAATGCCATTCGAGGGCACTGGCAGTTGCTCGGACCACCGTTGCGGCCGCCGGCTGAAGCGGTTGAGGCCTATGAGCGCGAGCTCAACCTTTCGAAGGCGCACGTCGTTCTGCTTGGCGTGACGCCGGAACTCGCCGGGCTCGGGACGACGATGACGGCCGTTGACGAATCTTCCGACATGATCGCCGGTATCTGGCCAGGCGACACCGCGTTGCGAAAGGCAATCAACGGCGACTGGCTCGACTTGCCGGTGTCGAACGCAAGCGTCGATGCGGTGATCGGCGACGGCTGCCTGTCGGCGCTCGGCCTTTCAACCGGGCGCCGGGCGCTGTTTGCGGCAATCGCTGGCGTACTGCGCACCGACGGCCGCGCGGGACTGCGTCTCTTTGCCGGTCCGGAAACACCGGAAGACCCGGCGGCGCTGCCGGCGTTTGCACTGTCGGGCGGTGTCTCGACCTTCCATGAACTCAAATGGCGCGTCGCCATGACCGCGACGGGCGATGCGCCCGACCATGCCATTCCGGTCAGGACGATCGCGGAAAGTTTCGATGCGTTGTTTCCTGACCGCGAAGAGCTTTCGGCTCGCACGGGCTGGGACCTGCCCACCATCGGCACCATCGATGTCTATCGGAACTCGCCGGCCATCTACAGCTTCGCGCCGGCGACGACACTGGTGAGCGAGGCGAAAGCGTTCTTTGGCGATGTCCGCATCGCTTTAACCGGGAGCTATGGGCTTGCCGAGCGATGCCCGCTGTTGGTGCTGCGAGCGCCAAGACACTGAAGACAGCAGGACGGCGTTTCAAGCCGGGGCGCGCGCAACCCAGGCTTTCTGAAATCGTGCGGCAGCATGAGAAAAATTTCGCGCGCATCGCAGTCTTCGCGCACCTTGACTCTCAAAGGTCGGCGGCCTATTTCAGCGCCACGTTAGCACTCTCCATTGGTGAGTGCTAACCATAGGTCCGGCGCCGCCGGATGGAGGAACTGTTTCTCACCGTTCTCATCGAGGAAGAAAAAATGGCAAAGTCGAAGTTCCGCCCGCTTCATGACCGCGTGGTCGTTCGCCGGGTCGAATCCGAATCCAAGACCGCCGGCGGGATCATCATCCCGGATACGGCAAAGGAAAAGCCGCAGGAAGGCGAGATCATCGCTGTCGGCTCCGGCGCTCGTGACGAAGCTGGCAAGCTGGTCCCGCTGGACGTCAAGGCTGGCGACCGCATCCTGTTCGGCAAGTGGTCGGGCACCGAAGTCAAGCTCAATGGCGAAGACCTTCTGATCATGAAGGAATCCGACATCATGGGCATCATCGGCTGATTATCGGCCTCACCGTCAACTGAATTCCCGGGCTTACTCCAAGCCCTTGCCAGGAGCTAAAAATGGCTGCCAAAGACGTAAAATTCTCCCGTGATGCCCGCGAGCGCATGCTGCGCGGCGTCAACATCCTCGCCGACGCGGTGAAGGTCACGCTCGGCCCCAAGGGCCGCAACGTCGTCATCGACAAGTCGTTCGGCGCCCCGCGCATCACCAAGGACGGCGTCACCGTCGCCAAGGAAATCGAGCTTGAGGACAAGTTCGAGAACATGGGCGCGCAGATGGTCCGCGAAGTTGCTTCGAAGACCAACGACATCGCCGGCGACGGCACCACGACCGCAACCGTTCTGGCACAGTCGATCGTCCAGGAAGGCCACAAGGCCGTTGCCGCCGGCATGAACCCGATGGACCTGAAGCGCGGCATCGATCTGGCCGTGACCGAAGTCGTCGCGGCGCTCGGCAAGGCTGCCAAGAAGATCAAGACCTCCGAGGAAGTTGCCCAGGTCGGCACGATCTCGGCCAATGGCGACGAGTCGGTCGGCAAGATGATCGCGGAAGCGATGCAGAAGGTCGGCAACGAAGGCGTCATCACGGTTGAAGAAGCCAAGACCGCCGAGACCGAACTCGAAGTCGTCGAAGGCATGCAGTTCGACCGCGGCTACCTGTCGCCCTACTTCGTCACCAACGCCGACAAGATGGTTGCCGAGCTCGAGGACGTCTACATCCTCCTGCACGAGAAGAAGCTCTCCAACCTCCAGGCCATGCTGCCGGTTCTCGAAGCCGTCGTGCAGACCTCGAAGCCGCTGCTCATCATCTCGGAAGACGTCGAAGGCGAGGCTCTGGCCACGCTGGTCGTCAACAAGCTGCGTGGCGGCCTGAAGATCGCCGCCGTCAAGGCGCCGGGCTTCGGTGATCGCCGCAAGGCCATGCTGGAAGACATCGCCATCCTCACCGGTGGCCAGGTCATTTCGGAAGACCTCGGCATCAAGCTCGAGAACGTCGGCCTCAACATGCTCGGCCGCGCCAAGAAGGTGTCGATCTCCAAGGAGAACACCACCATCGTCGACGGCGCCGGCAAGAAGGCCGAGATCCAGGGCCGCGTTGCCCAGATCAAGCAGCAGATCGAAGAGACCACCTCGGACTACGACAAGGAGAAGCTGCAGGAACGTCTCGCGAAGCTCGCGGGCGGCGTTGCGGTGATCCGCGTCGGCGGTGCGACGGAAGTCGAAGTCAAGGAAAAGAAGGACCGCGTCGATGACGCCCTCAACGCGACCCGCGCGGCCGTCGAAGAAGGCATCGTTGCTGGTGGTGGCGTCGCGCTGCTGCGCGCTTCGGCCAACATCAAGGCCACCGGCGCCAATGCCGACCAGGCCGCTGGCATCAACATCGTTCGTCGTGCGCTGCAGGCTCCGGCCCGCCAGATCGCGGCCAACGCCGGTGCGGAAGCATCGATCGTTGCCGGCAAGATCCTTGAGAACAAGGGCGCGACCTTCGGCTACAACGCCCAGACCGGCGAATATGGCGACATGATCGCCATGGGTATCGTCGATCCGGTCAAGGTCGTTCGCACGGCTCTCCAGGACGCGGCCTCGGTCGCCGGCCTGCTGGTCACCACCGAAGCCATGATCGCGGAGGCTCCGAAGAAGGAGTCGGCTGGCGGCGGCATGCCTGGCGGCATGGGCGGCGGCGGCATGGGCGGCATGGGCGGAATGGATTTCTAATCCAGCCAATCTGGCTAAGCTTACTGAAAGGGCGGCAGCGATGCCGCCCTTTTTGTTTTGCGCAGCGGTCGTTGTGGACGTCTCTCAGACGGCGGCATCCGCGCGTTGCTTTACCTCGCCGGCAAGCACGGCCGCTTCGATCAGTGCCGCCACCTCGTCGGCCACGGCTTGTACCGGGGCGCGGTCGCGGGTGGCGCGGGCGATCACCATCAGCCCTTCCAGCGACGATTCGACCAGCAGCGCCAATGCATGCGCGCGGCGCTCGGGCACCCCTGCCCTGACGAAGGCGTCCCGCAGCAGGCCTATCCACTGTTCGAAGGCCGAGCGGCACAACTCCGCCAGTTCCGGCACGTCGGTCGGCGAGTCCAACACGACAGGCGCGATCGGACAGCCGAGCGAAAACTGGTTGTCCTCCAGCATGCGCCCGACCGACTGGTAGATATGATGGACAGCGACCGCCGGATCCTTTTCGGCGGCCAGCGCTTCGCCCAACCTCTCCGTTACGTCGGCAACGCTGCCGCGCGTCACCTCGATAACCAGCTGGTCCTTGCCGCCGGGGAAATGGAAATAGAGCGAGCCGCGCGGCGCGCCGCTGGCGCTCAATATGTCGTTGAGCGAAGTGCCGTGATAGCCGCGCTGCCTGAGCAGCAGCGCCGTCGTCTCGAGAATGCGGGTGCGGGTGTCGTTGGCCATGTCAACCTCTGTCAGGAGGAATCATTATAGGCCTTGCCTCGAATATGACAATCGGTCTACATAATATATAGATCAGTCTACATATTTCTGAGGAGAATCGACATGCGCAGCTACCGTCTCGAAGGGCCCGGCGGGACCGAATGCCTGGTGATGCGCGACGAGGGGCAGCCGGAGCCGAAACCGCATGAGATCGTGGTGCGCGTTCGCGCCACCTCGCTCAACCGGCGCGACACGATGATCCTCAACGGCACCTATCCGCTGCCGCCGCGCCAAGGCGTCGTTCCGCTGAGCGATGGGGCCGGTGACATTGTCGCCATCGGCGATGCCGTCACTCGCTTTGCCGTCGGCAACCGTGTCACCGGCAGCTATTTTGCCCGCTGGATCGACGGCGGCATCCATGCCGGGCTCATCGACCAGCTCGGCTGCACGCTGGACGGCATGCTGGCCGAATACGCGATCCTCGACGAACAATGGGCGGTGCGGCTGCCCGATCATCTCGACTGGCATGAGGCGGCAACGCTGACCTGCGCTGGCTTGACTGCCTGGAATGCGGTGACGGGCGCCGGAATTCCGAAGCCTGGGCAATGGGTTCTGGTCATCGGCTCGGGCGGTGTCTCGCTCTTTGCACTGCAGTTCGCCAAGCTGCTCGGCTGCCGTGTCGTCGCCGTCACCTCGCGCGGCGAGAAAGCCGACAGGTTGCGGGCGCTGGGCGCCGATCTGGTGATCTCGACATCGGATATGCCGCAATGGGGTGCGACCGTCCGCGATCAGACCGGCGGCATCAATCTCGTCGTCGAGACCGGCGGCCCGGCGACCTTCGCACAGTCGCTGATTGCCAGCACGCTTTACGGGCACATCGTGCTGCTGACCCTGCAGGATGCGAAAGGCGGATCGATCCAGCTGCCGGCGGCACTCTACCAGCGCAGCCTCGCCACCATCAGCCGCCTCTTCGTCGGCAACCGGACCAATCTCGAAGCCATGCTGCGCGGCGTCTCGCAGCACCGCCTGCGGCCCGTCATCGACAGGGTCTTCGCCTTCACCGAGGCCGGCGATGCCTACCGCTATTTCCAGCAGGGCGACGTCTTCGGGAAAGTGATCATCGACGGCGCCTGACCCATCAAGTCCTCAAACCAAGGGAGAACGACAATGACATTCGTGAAGCCTCAGCCGAGTGGCAAGGAACGCTGAAGGAAGGTTCGGGCCGATTGCGGCTCGGCAGCGGCGCCTTCGAAGGCGCCTATTCCTTCCCATCGCGTTTCGAGAACGGTCCTGGCACCAATCCGGAGGAACTGATCGCCGCAGCGCACGCCGGCTGCTTCTCGATGGCGCTGACCGCCATCCTCGGTCGGGAAGGCCATATCCCCGACAGCATTCGCACCGTGGCGAAGGTGCACCTCGGCGCCACCGCGGCGGGACCGACGATCACCCGTATCGAGCTCGAAACCGAGGCAGAGGTCGCGGGACTCGCCGAAGATGAATTCGAGCGCCTTGCACAGTCCGCCAAGGCAGGCTGCCTCGTCTCGCGGGCCCTTGCCGGCGTGTCTCAGATCACCCTCAAGGCGACGCTCGTCGAAGCCATCAAAGGCCAATGAAGCCAGGAGAAAGAAGATGACACAGGAGCTTGTCATGGATGCAACCGCGTACGATCTCTCACAGCAAACGGCCGAGATCATGCGGCGCTACAACGACGTATTCCAACGCCATGATCCCTCGGCACTCGCCGAGCTGGTGGCTGAGGACTGCGTGATCGAAAACACCGTGCCAGCGCCGGACGGCGCCCGTCATGCCGGCAAGGCGGCGTGCGTCGGGCTTTGGACGGCAATCGCAACCCAGGCCGGCACGCGCTTCGATATCGAGGAAACCTTCATCGCCGGCGAGCGGGCGACGATCCGCTGGCGCTATTTCATGGCCGACGGCAATTCGCTGCGCGGCGTCAACCTCATGCGTGTCGCCCACGGGCGGATCGTCGCAGCAATGGGCTACGTCAAGGGGTAGCGCCGGCCGGCGCTACCGATCCGCCGGTGCCAGCCTGGCGCCGAAGGTGCAGCGAACCAAGTCAGCGCGATGAGCCGGCAGGCCTTCCTCTAATCCATATTGACGTACGAGGACGCCCGATCGCAGCCATATGAGTTACTCCAAAGGTATCTCAATCTGTGCTAAAATCGAGCGCGACCGCCATTCGACGATCGAGAAAGACCATTAGGGAGGACTCGTGTGATGAACATCAGAACCACCTGCTTTGGAGCACTCGCATTGGCTGTCTTCAGCGGCACGGCGTTTGCCGGGGCGCTCGACTCGCCCAAAATGATGGAACCGTTTTTCACCGATTCGGGCATGAAGACGATGAAATCCGACGATGAAATGAAGGCGGCCTGGGCAGCGATGTCCAAGGACGATCAGGCCATGATGATGAAGGAATGCCAAGACGCTGCGATGAGCAAACCATACGCACCGTTCTGCGAAAAATTGAAGGCCCTCGGCGGCGCAAACAAATGACTGCCCTCGCCCAGAGCTGAAGAGCAGATGAAGGCGGGCGCTAAAGCGCGTCGCGTTTGAACGGATTCAGGCGACGCGCTTTAGGTCTTTGTTTTTATGCATGTCGTTTTCCCAAAACCCAGGTCACTTTTGGGCGACATGCATTAGGCTCGCCTTCTGACTATCTGGGCAGGGATTTTGTGCAGAGACGACAGGATCCGCGAACCGGTTTCTACCGATCCGCCAGCGCCAGTTTTGCACCGAGCATGACGAAGGCACCGGCGAAGGTCCGGCGCATCCAGGTCAGCACCATCGGCCGCGACACGACATGGCTGCGGATCGAAGCGGCGAAGATGCCGTAGCCGACGAAAACAACGAAGGTCAAAAGCATGAAGACGGAGCTGAGCTCCAGCATCTTCGACAGCGCATTGGGCTCGGTGGTGCTGACGAATTGCGGCAGGAAGGCGAAGAAAAAGATCGACAGTTTCGGATTGAGCACGTTGACGAGGATGCCGGTGGCAATCACCTTGCCGGCCGAGCGTGGCGTCACATCCTGCTCGACGCTGAGGCCGCCCTTTTCCTTCAGCGTGTTCCAGGCCATATAGAGCAGATAGGCGACGCCGAGATATTTCAGCGTCTCGAAGGCGACCGCACTGGTGTGCAGCAGCGCCGCCAGGCCGGTGATGGCGGCGGCCATATGCGGGATGATGCCGAGGGTGCAGCCGAAAGCGGCGATGATCGAGGCACGCGCGCCGCGCGAGAGGCCGGCGCTTAGCGTGTAAAGAACGCCGGTGCCGGGCGAAGCCACGACGATCAGCGACGTCAACAGAAATTCGATGCTCACGATGGTTTCCTCCGACGCCCTGCCCTGTCGCAGCGTAGCCAGCAAGGAGGATGCGCACAAGCGCCGGAAACCTTGCTAAGCTGTCGGCAATCCGTGCGCCCGGCGTGCCATCAGGCAATCGTCGTCACCAGGCATGCAGGCGCGGCAGACATCCGGGCGGACATCATAGATGCCGCAAGCGGTCGACTTGCCGATTTCGCCGGACAACGCCGAGCAACGCACGCCCTCGCAGCGCATGCCGGACAGATTGGCCGCTACATATTTCTCCGGGATACGGTCGAGCTGCGCGTCATCCTCGGTGGAAAAGCGTGGCCACTCGGCCGAATAAGAGCAGCAGGCGCCGCAGCTCTGGCAGTCGAACAGAGCAGCGGTGCTGCGTTGCGACAAAAGGCTTGCAGCGGTCACCAGGGCAGACAGCCCCGGCGCGGCAGGATTGCGATCGGTGTCTTGCGGCAAGGCGCTATTTCTTCTTGCCTGTCATTTCTTCTTGCCCGCCTTGCGCGACGACGCTTCGGCCGGCGACTTGAACAAATCGGTCGCAGTCTCGGCCGACCCGTCGCCTTTCGGCGCGGCAACCGGCTTGGTCGGTTTTGCGGCGGCAGCCGGGGCTGCCGGCTGGTCCTTGGCGGAGAATTTTATGGCCATGTCAGTCCTCGTCGACGAAGCGCGATGATGGTGCGCGCGGATTGCGCAGGCGGCCGATCAGCGCCGAAACCGCCGTGATGTTCATTTCCTCGGGCGACCAGTTTCTGACTTCCGCGATGTGGTGCACTGCCAGCTCGCGATGCGTGCTGCCGCTGTAGGCGGCGTCCTGATGGGTTACACGCTCATGGGTCTTGGCGTCTTCACGGACATATTCGATCAGGTAGTTCGGACATTCGGCGCGACCGCGCACACCGAGCCGCACCTGGGCATCGCCATGGGCGCGCTTGCAGCGCTCCAGCTTCTCCAGCACCCGGCGCACATATTCGACCGGCTTGTTGAGGCCTTCGACCACGTCGGCGATGGTCGAGTCGGCGGCGATCAGTTTCGGAGGCACGCGCTTGGTAGCCATCAGCGTCTTCCGGCTCGCTTCGGCAAAGCGGCCAGCGCCGCGGCGGCGGCCAACTCATCGGCCTCCTTCTCCAGGCGCTGTTCACGCAGGCGCGCGGTCTTGGCTTCCCGCGCCTCGCTGACGGCATCGCGTTCGGAATTGATGCGGTTGAGTGACATCGACTGGGTTTGCGTCTTGCTGAACAAGGACACGGCCTGTTCGACTGTCTTCGAATGAGCGGTCAAAATCTTTCTCCTGTCAGGAGCCTGTGCCGATGGAGCGAGACCGGGTCTTCGGTCAAGACGACGCACAGAGCAAATACGGCAGCGGATTCAAATTGCTGGAGCGTCCTTTAGCACGTCCAGGCCGGCGCGCAGCGCACTTTCGGCGACAAGACGCGCAAAATGAAAAAGGCCAGGCACCGCCTGACCTTCCGTAAGAGAACGCCGTGCATCCAGACGGATGCACAAGGCACGCTCCTCTCATGCGCATGACATGCCGTGGAAACTCAGGTCTCCGCGGCCATGCGCCCGAATTCGCCACTCACCGGTGCCAGTACATCCGTGGTCACCGGGAGAGCTGAATTCTTTTTTCAGGCCGCCTTCAACTGGTCGGCGGACATCTTGCCCGACTTGTTGTCGCGGACCATCTCGTAGCCGAGCTTCTGGCCCTCGACGATGTCGCGCATACCGGCGCGCTCTACGGCCGAGATGTGGACAAAAACGTCGGCTGAGCCGTCGTCAGGCTGAATAAAACCAAAACCTTTGGTGGCGTTGAACCATTTAACTGTGCCGGTGCTCATGACGAACCCTTTCCATGGCAAATATTCGTTCGACGCCATGCGGATGCACAACGTCGTTTGTCCCGATTTTTGATGTGGGAAGTTCGTCAAAGGCGCGCTCGAAAGCGCGGATAACAAAAGTCAGTCAAACAAATATCGACGAAATGCTTTTAGGCTTCTTTTGGCGCGCTGTCAAATCTGCATCCGCCACACCTGCGCAATTCTCCCAAAACACCTGGCCAAAACACCTGGCATGACGGCAAATCGGACGCCAAACGGCGCGCTTGCGCCAACTCAAAAAAATTTCGCGGCATCCGGGAACCATCTGCGCAAACGCGCATTTATTCCGTGTCATCAGCAATTCATGAGAGCAATCGAAGAAAGGTTGATGGCAAAGACGCCCCCGCACGATAAAAGGTGCGAGGGGCGTTTTCGTTTGGATCACCTATTCGTCCGGGCCGGGTTCCGGCCACGTCTCCTTGGCCGCCTCGGCATACCAGTGCCGCATCGCCGGCGTTGCCAGCACGGCATCGACATAGGCTCGCATATCCGGCGCAAGCGTGCCGCCATAGGTGTCGAAGCGGGTCACGACCGGTGCATACATGGCGTCGGCCGCGGTGAAATGGCCAAACAGGAACGGACCGCCCTTGCCGTATTTTTCCCGGCACTCGCGCCACAACGCCTCGATGCGCTCGCGTTGCGCCTCGCCTTCGGCATCGAGCGGCTTATGGCCCTTCGGCCGACGCAAATTCATCGGCCAGCCGTAGCGAACTTCACGGAAACCGGAATGCATCTCGGTCGCGGCAGAGCGCGCCAGTGCGCGGGCGTCGATATCGGCCGGCCAGAGATTTTTTTCCGGAAACAGGTCAGCCAGATATTCAAGGATGGCAAGGGTTTCCCAGATGATCTTGCCATTGTGATTCAAGACGGGCACCTGGCCGGTCGGCGACACTTTCGCCAGATTGGTAAAGGTCTCAGGCGTGCGCAGCCGCACGAAACCCTCCTCGAACGGGATTTCCAGATGTCTCATCGCGACCCATGGCCGGAGCGACCATGAGGAAAAGCACTTGTTGCCGATGAAGAGTGTGAATTCAGCCATTTGTCTCCCCCGCATGCGCGATCACCCAAATCCTTTGGTCGGCGCGCGTCACCAGCCTATAGCCTGCCCGCCTTGCCACAGGAAGCGGCTGCCCGAGCTCACCTGTCGACCGGGAACGCGTGGAACCTAAACGACACCGGCTCGTTTGCTTTCGCGGATGAATTCCGCCGAATTCAAAACTCCCAGGAGATGCGAAAAATGGTGAACAAGGATCAGGTCGCGGGCGTGGCCAAGCAGGTCAAGGGCTCGATCAAAGAAGCCGCCGGCAAGGCAACCGGCAACAGGCAGACCCAGGCTGAAGGCACGGCCGACAGGATCGCCGGCAAGGTGCAGAAGGCCTAGGGCGACGTGAAGGACAAGGTCAAGAAGGCGCTCTGATCCGACATCGAGAACGCTCTTTTATTGGGAAAGGCGGTCGCGAGGGCCGCCTTTTTCATGTGCTCCAGCCTTTGCTGAAAGCATAGGTGAAGGCGACCTCGCCATGATCACCGGTCGCCTCGCCCAGCACCACATCCATGCCGTCGCTAGTCACCCTGGCCAGTGCGAAACCGCCCATATAGGCGGCCTTCGGCTTGAACAGATCGAGCCCGTCACGGCGATAGATCAGCGGCGTTTCGTGCTGGTGGCCATGGAAGATGCCGACGACATTGTAGCCCTTGAGCGCCGCCAGAAGCGCCTGCCGGTCGGCCTCGCTCCACCAATGCGGCGCGCCAGCGCCGTCATCGTCGAAGTGCCTTTTGGCGGCATCCCAGCGTTCTATCGAGAAGGTGTCCCAACCATAGTGCTGGAACAGAATGACCGGACGGCCGTCCGCCGCATAGGTCGCCAGATCCTGCTTCAGCCATGGCAGGCTGCTCTCGGCGCCATGGCCAGTGTCGCCGGCGAAACGATGCGTCTGGATCAGATGCAGGCCGCCCCAGTCCCAGGAATAGCAGTCGGTGTCGACATCATAGTCGGTGGCCGGCACTGGCGGCTTGAAGAACACGCCGGCGCGATGGTTGACCTCGACATAGTCGCGCAGTTCGCGTCGGTACCAGTCGACATGGTGCGGCGGCCCGTTCTGGTCGAGATCATGGTTGCCGAGCCCGACATAAACCGGCATGTGCACGCGATCCGGGCCGACGCCCTGCTGGTAGCGCTGGCTGAACTGGAGCAGTTGGGTGCCCTCGCTCGGCTGCGTAATCTGGCCGCCGCCGTCATCGGTCATGTCACCGCCGACGACGAGGCCGAGCGGCGTGCCGATGCGGCTGCCCGCCGAGCGCAGGCCGGTGGCGACGCCGTTGATCTCGACCGGCCAGTCCTTGTCGCCAAGATCGTTGAGCGCTGCCACGTTGCGCAGCAGCGCGGCGTCGGTCTTGCCTTCCTGCAGGCAGTTGGGGCTCAACCCGCTCGCCATGCGGCAGGCATGGACATCGGCGATGAACAGGAAGGTAGCGTCGATGGACTGGACGCGTTGGCCGGTCTGGCTGAATGCCGGACGCGAAAATGCACCGGCCGCGGCAAATCCTGCCATCTGCTTCAGCAGGCTGCGCCGGGAAATCGAGTGGATCGGCAAGCGAGTCATCATGCGCGAAATTCAGCACAGGCGGCCCCCTGCCGTCCAGTTGCCGTCACCGCGCATCGACACCGCCGCCGCTCGCTCGGTAGCGCCGCAACGTCAAAGCGGCCGCGTCGAAATCCCTCGTCGCTGCGGTATCAAAGGGTTCTTGGTCGTAGCAGCACCCTGCGGCGGCGCCTGGCTGCCAATCCGCCCTGCGAAGGCGACAGCGCGCTCCGCTCCAGTCCTGCCAGGCAATCCCGCAGCACGCTCGCATCCTGCGCCGTCTTGGCCATCGACATCGCCCCGGAATAGGCGGCGACCGCCAGCGCGGCGAAGCGCTCGGGATCCGTGCCCTCCTCCCTGCCCGCCTGCTGGTCGGCTCGCAGCTTGTCGGAAATCGCGCGCCGCCACCCGACAAAAATACCGGCAAGGGCAAGGCGGAAATCCGGATCGGCAAGCGACAGTTCATGCGCCAGATTGTTGAGCGGGCAGCCGCGCACGAAACCCTGCTGCTCCAGTTCCGCCGCCACGGCCTCGAACACCGCGCGCACGCCTTCACGTGCTGTGTTGGCCACCAGCACCGGCGCGATCCATGTCTCTTCGACCGCCGCCGCCACGCGCTCGTCAATCACCGCCAGCGCCAGCGCCTTCTTGGTCGGGAAATGGTGATGTAGCGCGCCACCGCTGACACCCGCCGCCGCCATCAGGTCGCCGAGGCTGGAGGCGTGATAGCCGCGCGCCTGGAACGCAACCTCGGCGACATCGAGCACTTTCTTGCGCATGCCTTCAGGGTCGTTGATGCGTTTTTGTGGGCGCGGTTTGGGTCGAACGGTCATCTCTGCTGACATTGCCGGACTTTAGCATATTGACAAAACAGGACAACCGGTCTGTTTTATAAACAGGATGACTGCCCTGTTTTGAGGAGAGACCGATGAACATGCCCCTGAATGTCACGCCGAAACCCGCGGCGCTCGCCTCGCCTGTGGTAGAGCTTCGGCAATACACGCTGAATCCCGGCCAGCGCGACACGCTCATCGACATCTTCGACGGCGGACTGATCGAGGGCCAGGAGGACGCCGGCATGACCATCATCGGCCAGTTCCGGGATCTCGATCGGCCAGACATGTTCGTCTGGATGCGCGGCTTCGACAGCATGAATGCGCGGAAAAATGCTCTCGCCGATTTCTATGGCGGGCCGGTCTGGGCGGCGCACCGCGATGCGGCCAACGCAACAATGATCGATTCCGACGACGTGCTGCTGCTGAAGCCGGCGTGGCCGGGTGCCGGCTTCGACCTCGCGGGCGCGCAACGGCCAAGTCTGGCCACCGACGAAAAGCCCTTTCAAAACAAGCCGCTGACTGGCATCGTTGTCATCGAGATTCATCATTTGCAGCGCGGCACGGAGGCTGACTTCGCCCATCGCTTCGAAGCCGAAATAGGGCCGCTGATGACGGCACAAGGCGCACGCCTGCTCGCCGCTTTCGTGACCGAGCATGCCGAAAACAGTTTTCCGCGCCTGCCGGTACGGGCTGATGAAAACGTCTTCATCAGCATCACGGGTTTTGCCAGCGCAGAGGCACATGCCCGCCACAAGGCCACCCTCGTCGCCTCACCGGCATGGCAGGCCTTTTGGCAGGCCGCGCAGCTCGGCCTGACCAAACCAATGGAGACTTTACGACTGTCGCCCACATCGCAGTCGCTGGTCGGGCGTTAGACTTCAAATGCCTCGATGATGGCCTTTGCGACAAGGGCCGGATCTTCCCAATGCGGGTTGTGGCCACAGGTCTCGGCGCGGACGAAGACGGCTTCGGGAAGGGCGGACTGCAATGCCTGCTGGTGTGCCTCGCCGAACAGCGGGTCGCACGCACCGGCGATGATCAGCGTCCGGGCCTGCACGGCTCGCGCCGCGCCGGTCAGGTCGGCGCGGCGGATTTCCTCCAGGATCGCGCGCCAGCGCGGCGCCGGCATCGCCGAGGCATCTTTCGCCAGGCCGGCGAGAAAGGCTGGGGGCACGCCGGGTCGGCAGGCATGCCACCAGGCGTAGAACGGATCGGCCGGCGATATCGGGTCGTGCAGGGCCTCGACGCCGGCGACCAGCGGATGATCGGGCGCGAAATCGGGCTTCAACGTGCCGGCCAGGACCACCAGCCCGCCGATCAGCTCCCTGTGTCGCCCAGCCAATGCGATAGCCACCATGGCGCCCAGAGAATGGCCGACGACGACCGGCCGGTCGAGCCGCAAGCGCAGGATCAGCCCGGCAATATCGTCGGCGAAATCGGCGATGCCGCAGTTCTTGCCCGTTTGCGAGGCGCCGTGGCCGCGCAGATCCGGCATGATCAGCCGACGGCCGGCCAGATATGGCGCCAGAAGCGAAAAACTGCGACTGGTGTCGGTGAAGCCGTGCACCAACAGCAGCGCCGGCTCGGCGCCCGATATCTCGACATAGGCAATGTCGAGATCGCCGACCGTGACGAACTGCTTGCGGCCGGCCCAGGCGTCCTGCTCCGGCAAAGCATCCAGCACCGCCGGTCTCACAGGCCGAGCTTTTCCTTGACCGCGGCAAGGCCCGGCTTGCCGTCGAAAGTGGTGACGCCGGCAAGCCAGGCGTCGAGGCGGTTCTTGTTGAGCGTGATTGCCTTTAGCGCCCCGTCCTCCGGCTTCATGCCATCATTGATCAGATAGCCCATGCCGACATTCTCGAAATCGATGTCGAAGGCGAGATTCCCGAGGAATTGCGCGACGTTCGGGCATTGCTGCAGATAGCCCTTGCGCACCTGCGTCGTCACCGTCGCGGCGCCGAAGTTCGGGCCGAAGAACTTGTCGCCACCGGTCAGGTACTTGAAGTCGTACATCGTGTTCATCGGATGCGGCGCCCAGCCCTGAAAGACGATGAACTGCTTTTCCTTGATCTCGTAGCCGACCTCCGAAAGCATGCCAGCTTCGCTGGACTCGACCACCTGCCAGCCGTCCAGGCCAAAGGTGGGATCGGCGATGGCGTCCATCATCAATTGGTTAGAGCCGGGCTCGATGCCGTACATTTTCTTGCCGAACTTGTCGGCGAACTTGTGCAGGTCGGAGATGTCCTTAACGCCGGCATCCCAGACATAGGTCGGCACGGCGAATGTGTATTTGGCGCCTACGAGATTGACGCGCACATTCTCGATTGAGCCGTCCTTCTTGTAAGGCTCGTAATAGGTGACCATGGCCGGATCCCAGTAGCCCAGGAACAGGTCGAGATCCCTGTTCTTCATGCCCTCGTAGATGACGTTGATACCGAGTACCTGGCTTTGCGGCTGATAGCCGAGCGCCTGCAAAAGGACGTTGGCGACCCCCGTGGTGAAGGCAAGGTCGTTCCAACCGGGTTCGGCCATGCGCACAGTGCTGCACTGCTCGGCTTCGGCCGCCTGGGCCGCATGAGAGGCCAACATGAGGGCAGCAAGACAGACGCCATTTGCAAGGATGCGGAACATTCGGTTCTCCTCATTGTCAAATTGACCAATTGGTCTTTTTATTGTCCCATGGGTCAATTCTTGATCTAAGCGGGCGAAAATGTCAACGTGGATTCGCGATGCATGGACCGATCCCGTGAAACTCAAGCGCCTCAGTGAGATACGCCGCAAGGAGCTGCGGCAGGCGGCCTTCGCGGTGCTGGAGCGCGAAGGCATTGCCGGCGCGACACTGGAAAAGGTGGCGGCCCAGGCTGGCGCCTCAAAGGGCATCGTGCTGCACTATTTCCGCAACAAGCAGGAATTGTTCGAGCACGCGATGCGCGAGGCCAACGCCGTCCTGTGCCAGGCGGTGATTGCGCGGCTTCGCCGGGCGCATACCCCGATGGAGCGCATGGATGCGGTGATCGAGGGCAATTTCGAGGAGCATCTGTTCCAGCCGCCTCTGTGCCATGCCTGGTTGTCGCTCTGCGCCGAGGTGCCGCGCGACGAGAAGATGGCCCGTATCCAAAGAGTGATCCATGCGCGCATGCGCTCTAACCTGCTGTCGGGCCTGCGCGGCCTCGCCTCGCCGGCGGATGCCGACGACATCGCGCTTGGCGTCACCGCGCTGATCGATGGGCTTTGGCTGCGGCTCGGCCTGCAGCCGGGCAGCGTCTCGCGCGAACAGGCCGTCCGTCAGGTCAAGAATTATATCGCGGGCCGGCTGGCCCTGCGGGAGCTTGCGACCGCCGGCGCGTAAACCGGCCTCGGCTGACCTGCCGGCCGGCAGCGGTCGAAGTTCATACCGGGGGATAGGTCGACGGCTTGACCGCAGCCGCCACTATACGGTGCTCTCGACGAGGCAGAAATCCCTCGGGGCGTCGAATGAGACTTCACAACAAGCGCGCGCTGGTCACCGGTGGGTCGGACGGTATCGGCCTGGCGATCGCCGAGGCCTTTTCGCGCGAGGGCGCGGACGTCCTGATCGTCGGCCGCGACACCCGGAAGCTCGACGCCGCCCGCAAGCAGCTCGGCGGCACTATCGAGGCGCTGTCGGCCGATCTTGCCACATCGGCCGGCATCGCAGCCGTCGTCGAGCATGTGAAAAAATCCGGCGGGCCACTCGATATCCTCGTCAACAATGCCGGGGTGGCTTTCCTGGTGCCGTTCGAGACCGTCAGCGAGGCGCAGTTCCAGCAATCCTTCGCGCTCAATGTGACGGCCGTGTTCTTCCTCACCCAGGGCCTGCTGCCGCATCTGGCAACCGGCGCATCGGTGATCAACATCTCGTCCTATTTCGCCAACAAGATGATCCCGAAGCGTCCGTCGAGCCTCTATTCGCTGTCGAAGGGCGCGTTGAACTCGCTGACCAAATCGCTGGCCTTCGAACTCGGCCCGCGCGGCATCCGCGTCAACGCCATCGCGCCCGGCACGGTCGACACCGCCATGCGACGCAAGACCGTCGACAATTTGCCGGCCGAGGCAAAGGCGGAGCTGAAGGCCTATGTCGAGCGCAGCTATCCGCTTGGCAGAATCGGCCGCCCCGACGATCTGGCCGGTATCGCGGTCTATCTGGCCAGCGAAGAGGCGGCGTGGACCAGCGGCGGCATTTTTTCGATCGATGGTGGCTATACTGCGGGGTGAGGAGCTTTTCTCCCCCGTTGAGGGGGTGAGAAGCGGTCCGCGTAGCGGACGGGAAGCCAATTGCTTGGCTTTCCGAACGACGAACGCCCGGAGCGATAGCGAAGGGCCGGTCCGGCAGGCCAGAGGGGGTCGCCTCGCGTGAAGCGCCAGCCTGTTGCGGCAGCTAGGGGAGTTGCGCCGGGACGTACCGACCCCCTCTGTCGCCTTCGGCGACATCTCCCCCTCGAGGGGGGAGATCACCTTCAACCGATTTGCATCCTTGCCGCCCGCATTCTCCGCTTGAAGCCGTTTGTGCAACGCGATACGCCGTTGCCGACTTCGACAAGGAGAGACCCGTGACCGCTGCAAAGACCAGAACCGAAACCGACACGTTCGGCCCGATCGAAGTCGCCGCCGATCGCTATTGGGGCGCACAGGCGCAGCGTTCCCTTGGCAATTTCAAGATCGGCTGGGAAAAGCAGCCGGCGTCGATCGTGCGCGCGCTGGGCATCGTCAAGCGCGCGGCGGCCGAAGCCAATATGGACCTTCAGCGGCTCGACCCGGCGATCGGCAAGACGATTGTCGAGGCGGCGCAAGAGGTCATCGACGGCAAGCTCAACGACCATTTCCCGCTGGTGGTCTGGCAGACCGGCTCGGGCACGCAGTCCAACATGAATGCCAACGAGGTGATCTCCAACCGGGCGATCGAGATGCTGGGCGGCGTCATGGGCTCCAAGAAGCCGGTGCATCCCAACGACCACGTCAATATGAGTCAGTCGTCGAACGACACCTATCCGACGGCCATGCACATCGCCTGCGCCGAGCGCATCGTGCACGATTTGCTGCCGGCCCTGAAACATCTGCACAAGGCACTTGAAGCCAAGACCAAGGCCTTCGCGCACATCATCAAGATCGGCCGCACGCACACGCAGGATGCCACTCCCCTCACGCTTGGCCAGGAATTTTCGGGCTATGCCGCGCAGGTCGCCTCGTCGATCAAGCGTATCGAGCTGACGCTGCCGGGCCTGCAGGAACTGGCGCAGGGCGGCACCGCCGTCGGCACCGGCCTCAACGCGCCGGTCGGCTTCGCCGAACGGGTGGCGGATCGCATCGCCGCCATCACCGGCATCGCCTTCGTTACCGCGCCGAACAAGTTCGAGGCGCTGGCAGCCCATGATTCCATGGTGTTTTCGCACGGCGCCATCAACGCGGCGGCCGCGGCGCTGTTCAAGATCGCCAACGACATCCGCTTCCTCGGTTCCGGCCCGCGTTCGGGTCTTGGCGAACTGTCGCTGCCGGAAAACGAACCGGGCTCGTCGATCATGCCGGGCAAGGTCAACCCGACCCAATGCGAAGCGATGACGCAGGTCTGCGTGCAGGTGTTCGGCAACAATGCTGCCCTCACCTTCGCCGGCAGCCAGGGTCATTTCGAGCTCAACGTCTACAACCCGCTGATGGCTTACAACTTCCTGCAGTCGGTGCAGCTGCTCTCCGATGCCTCGGTCTCCTTCACCGACAATTGCGTCGTCGGCATCGAAGCGCGGGAAGACAACATCAAGGCGGCACTCGACCGCTCGCTGATGCTGGTGACGGCGCTGGCGCCGACCATCGGCTACGACAATGCCGCCAAGATCGCCAAGACCGCGCACAAGAAGGGCACCACGCTGCGCGAGGAAGCGCTCGCCACCGGGCTGGTCAGCGAAGCCGATTATGACCGCCTAGTGCGGCCGGAGGACATGACGCATCCGGGGTAAGCAATTCCAGGAAAAGTGTCTTGCGGTTTTCCGTCCGGAATTGCGTCAACCAGAAAACCCGACATTTCGCGACGGGAGAATTTACTCCCGTCGCGACCTGACCCGACGCGAATTTTGCGCGGGCCGCCCGATCACGGAAATGTAAGCGCTGTGAACAATGTGTCGCCAGTCTGGCGGCTTTGGTGAACAGTCCGCTTGCTCTATCTCACCGGTATCAACCCCTCCCGGAGAGAACCCCATGTCCATCAACACTTCAGTCGCCGCTTCCGGCACGTCCAATGCCTCGACCACCATCCTCCTCGGCCGCGTCCTGCTTGCGGTCATCTTCCTGCTGTCAGGCTTCGGCAAGCTCACCGCCATCGCCGGCACGGCCGGCTATTTCGGCAGCCTCGGCCTGCCCTTGCCGACCGTAACGGCCATTGTCGTCGGCCTGATCGAGCTTCTCGGCGGCCTCGCCATCCTCGTCGGCTTCCAGACCCGGATTGTCGCCTGGGTGCTCGCGATCTTCACTGTCGCCACCGGCTTGGTCGCCCACACCGGTTGGGCCGACCAGATGCAGATGATCCAGTTTCTCAAGAACCTCGCCATCGCGGGCGGCTTCCTCCTGCTGGCTTCCTCGGGCGCCGGCGCCTATTCGATCGACGCCAAGCGCGGCTGATCAACTACCACCAACAAATCAAAAAGAGGGGCGCGGAATTTTCCGCGCCCCTCTTTCGTTGTCTGTGCAGGCCTCCCAGGCAGCCGATTCCTGCTAGGGTCGCTGCGTCGGAATTGGCACAACCGCCCGACCCGACCCGACAACGGAGGTGAACGCATGCCCCGCAACGCGCTGCTCCTGCTTTCCCGGCTGCTGCTCGCCGCCCTGTTCGTGCCCTCCGGTTTCCAAGCGTTGAGCGATATTGCCGGCACGACAGGCTATTTCGCCGGCCTGGGCTTGCCGCTGCCGACGCTTGCCGCCTGGGGCACGGGACTGTTCGAACTCATCGCCGGGCTGCTCATCCTGGTCGGTTTCCAGACCCGGGTCATAGCGCTGCTGCTTGCCGCCTTCTGCATCGCCGCCGGTTTCATCGGCCATTACGGCCAGGGTGGCGGCGACCCGATTCTCGCCTTCCTGCACCAGCAGATGCTGATGAAGGACATCGCCATATCGGGCGGTTTCCTGGCATTGGCGATGGCCGGCGCCGGCGCCTGGTCGGTCGACGGGCGTGGTTTGGCGTAACGCCGACTTCACCGAGACGCTCTATTTATTTGACCGATATGCTGGGACCGCCCTCGACGGCCAACACCAGCCGGCGGTTGGTTATCCTTGCCAGTTGCGCCAGTCGCCCGGCCGGCCGTTCGCCATAGAGATCGGCCAGCGACGCCGGCAAGACCAGCGCCAGCACGCCGTTGCCGCGCTGTTCCCATTTCAGCCTGGGCATGATGCCGGGCATCGACGCCGTCAGCAGATAAACGACGCGCATCATCGCCGCCAGCACCCGTGCCCGCTCCAGATAGCGTGGCGTAGCCAGCGCCTTGATCTCGGGGGCGATGGCTTCGTTGAAGATGCCGTCGTGACGATAGGCGTTGGCCAGTGCCAGGAAGGCGCGGCCGGGATGGTCGACGCCGAAGAAAGACGCATGCGCGATGATATTGAGCGATTGCTTGCCGCGATATTCCGGATGCGCGCGCCAACCGATGTCGGCCAGCAATGCGGCTGCATGGCGATAGCGCGCCTCGTCCTCGGTCTCGTCGATGCCGAAGGCGGCAAAGGTCCTGGCTGTCCATTCGACAAGTTCATGCGCATGAGTGACGGAGCGTGAGCGCAGGCGGGCGAGTTCTTCCGAGGCCGAAATCAGCGGATCGGCCTTTTGCTCGGCCTCGTCGAGCAGCGAATAGAGAAAGCCTTCGCGCACGCCGAGCGCCGAAACGATGATCTTCGACGGCTGCATCGCCGCCATGATCTCCTGCAGCACGATGGCGCCATAAGGCAGCAGCGAACGGCGGTTCTTGGAAACGCCTTCGATCCCCTTGACCTTCTCGATCTCGGCTTTGGCCACCTGCTTGAGGAAGTTCGTCGCGCTTTCGGCCGATATCTCGTAATGGTGCATGACGCCGAGCGGATAGTTGGTCATTTCCATGTGCAGCCGGGCGAGATTTCGCCAGGTGCCGCCCACTGCGTAGAAGGGCCTGCCTTGCCCACCCTTCAACAGCTTCGCCTTCGCCAGTTCGTCACGCGCGATCTTCGCCGCCTGGGTCAGCGAGTTCTTCGCCATGTCCTGCAGGCGCAGGCCACCCAGCGGCAACGTTATGCCGTCACCGATCGCTTCGCCATTGACGTCGACCAGTTCGAGACTGCCGCCGCCCAGATCGCCGGCGATGCCATCGGCCGGATGGAAGCCGGAAATGACGCCGAGCGCCGAATAATAGGCTTCCTGCCGGCCGCTGATCACACGGATTTCGGTCTTGAGCACATCCTCGGCGCGGTGGATGAAATCGGGACCGTTGATCGCCTCGCGAGCGGCGGCGGTCGCCAGCACATACATATGTTCGGCGCCGGCCTGGTCGGAAAGCGCGCGAAAGCGGCGGAACTCTTCCATCGAGCGGGTCACCGCCTCGGGATCGAGCTTGCCGGTCGAAACGATGCCACGGCCGAGACCAGCCAGCATCTTTTCGTTGAACAGCATGGTTGGCGAGCGCGCCAGTCCCTCATAGACGACGAGACGGATCGAGTTCGACCCGATGTCGATGATGGATAGCGGTCGGCGGTCCTGCAACCGGCCCTGGGAATCAGACAGCATCAGCCGGACGCTGCGGCGTTCTTCTTGCGGCGCTTGAACTGCGCAATGCGCTTGGGCGCATGCGACTTCAGCGCGTCACCCCGTCCCGACAGGCTCGGATTGGTCATGAAATATTCCTGCGCGTTGAACGGTTCCTCGCCCTCCTCCAGCACCACGCGCCGGGAGGTTCCATCAGCCAATACGTCGAAACTTTGCTGATTGTCCATGATGTTGCCCAGCATGATCTGGCCAAGGATCTGTTCATGCACAGTTGGATTGGTGATCGGCACCATGGTCTCGACGCGGCGGTCGAGATTGCGCGGCATGAGATCGGCCGAAGAGATGTAGACGATGGCCTCGTCCGACGGCAGGCCGTGACCATTGCCGAAACAGTAAATGCGGCTGTGCTCGAGAAAACGGCCGACGATCGATTTTACACGGATGTTTTCCGACAGGCCCGGAACCTGCGGCCGCAGGCAGCAAATGCCGCGCACCACAAGGTCGATCTCGACGCCGGCGCGGCTTGCATCATAGAGCGCGTCGATGATGATCGGATCGACGAGCGCGTTCATCTTCATCCAGATGCGCGCAGGCCGACCCTCCACCGCATGGGCAATCTCGTCGGCAATGTGCTTCAGGATGCGGCTTCTCAGCGTGAACGGCGAGATCGCCAACCGCATTTCATCGGTCGGCTCGGCATAGCCGGTGATGAAATTGAAGAGCTGGGCGACGTCTCGGGCAATCGTCGGATCGGTGGTGAAGAAGGACAGGTCGGTGTAGATGCGCGCGGTCACCGGATGGTAGTTGCCGGTGCCCAGATGCACGTAGTTGCGCAGCTTGCCGTCCTCACGCCGCACCACCAGCGACATTTTCGCATGTGTTTTCAGCTCGAGGAAGCCGAACACGACCTGCACGCCGGCACGCTCCAGGTCGCGCGCCCAGCGGATGTTGGCTTCCTCGTCGAAGCGCGCCTTGAGCTCGACCAGCGCGGTGACCGACTTGCCGGCCTCGGCCGCGTCGACCAGCGCGCGCACGATCGGGCTGTCATTGGAGGTGCGGTAAAGCGTCTGCTTGATCGCCACCACTTCAGGGTCGGCCATCGCCTGGCGCAGGAACTGCACCACGACGTCGAAGGATTCGTAGGGGTGGTGGACGACGATGTCCTTCTCACGGATGGCAGCAAAACAGTCGCCGCCATGCTCGCGGATGCGCTCGGGAAAGCGCGGATTGTAGGGCGTGAATTTCAGATCGTCGCGGGGAACGGCGACGATTTCGGAGATCTGACTGAGCGCCAGTGGTCCGGTCAGGACGCTGATGCGGCTCGACGACACGCCAAGTTCGCCGGCGACGAAGTCGCGTAATTCGGCAGGCATCAGCCTGTCGAATTCGATGCGGATCACCGATCCGCGGCGACGCCGCTTGAGTGCCGTTTCGAACAGGCGCACCAGATCCTCGGACTCCTCCTCGACTTCGATATCGCTGTCACGGATGATGCGGAACGTGCCGGAGCCCTTGACCTCGTAGCCGGGGAAAAGCTTGCCGATGTAGAGGCCGACCGCCTCTTCCAGCGGTATGAAGCGGACATGATGCTTGCGGTCCGGCAGGCGGATGAAGCGCTTCAGCGCCACCGGCAGACGCAGCAGCGCGCTCATCTCTTCGCCATTCTTGCGGTGGCGCAATTGCAGCGCCATCGAGAAGCCGAGATTTGGAATGAACGGGAACGGATGCGCCGGGTCGATCGACAGCGGGGTCAGCACCGGGAACACCTGCTCCTGGAAATGGTCTTCCAGCCAGACCTTCTCCTCCTTGGTCAGCGCATCGCGGGTGATGCTCTCGATGCCTTCCTTGTTGAGCAGCACGGTGAGCGCCGAAAGGCTCTTCTGCTGGTCTTCCTGCAGCCGCTCGACCTCACGCAGCAGCTGTTCGAGCTGCTGTTCGGGGGTGCGGCCGTCAGGGCTCTTCAGCGTGATGCCCTCGCGCACCTGACCGGCGAGGCCGGCGACACGGACCATGAAGAATTCGTCGAGATTGGCGGCCGAGATCGACAGGAAGCGAACGCGCTCCAGCAGCGGATGATTGAGGTTCAGCGATTCCTCGAGAACGCGCCGGTTGAACTGCAGCCAGGAAAACTCCCGGTTGACGAAGCGATCGGGGTTGCCGCCCTCCGGACGAGCCACCTCGACGTTCACGAATTCGCTCTGCACCGGCTTCAGTTCGTTCATGGTTCCTGCTCTTCCCACCGCTCAGCCGGTTAACCGGCTTAACTTATCCTCTGACAGGCTTTTGCGACAGTTTCATTTCATCGATCTTGCAAAGAGGCCTGTTATGATCCAGATGCAGAAGAGACTGCGTTAAGGAGACGACGATGGCAGGCGGTTCCATTCCCCATTTTCAAAACGATGCGGGCCACCCGGCAATCGACATCGGCGTCAAGGAATTCATGTGCACGGGCGCCAATCCGCCTTTCGACCACCCGCATGTGTTTCTCGACATGGGTGGCGATAATGAAAAAGTCTGCCCCTATTGCTCGACGCTCTACCGCTATTCGCCAAAGCTGAAGGCGACGGAAACGCTGCCGGCCGGCTGCATCTATATCGACCAGGCCGCCTGAGTCTTCGCGACAAGCCCGATGAATGACACGCGATCCCGGCAAGTTGTCATCGCCGGGGCGGGTGTCGCCGGATTGACCGCAGCCCTCGCATTCGCCGAACGCGGCTACCCGGTTCGGGTGTTCGAACAGGCGCAGCGCCTGGAAGCAGCCGGCGCCGGCCTCCAGCTTTCTCCCAACGCGACACGCATCCTTCGCCAGCTTGGCGTGCTCGACCGTCTGCTGCCGGCAGCGGTGCGGCCGGAAGCGGTGGTCTTGAAGGATGCCGCAACGCTGCGCGAACTGGCGCGGGTGCCACTGGGACAAGCCGCTGAAACGCGCTGGCAAGCGCCCTATCTCGTGGCTCACAGAGCCGATCTGCAGAGCGCACTGACCGCGCGCGTTGCGGAGATATCGGATATCCATCTCACCACCGGTGCCCGTATCGGCAGCGTTGCCGCCGGCCCCGATGGCATCACGGCGACGGCCGAGATCGACGGCAAGACCATTGAGGCCGAGGGCTTCCTGCTGGTTGGCGCCGATGGCGTCTGGTCCTCGGTGCGCGCGCTTGTCGATTCGGCCAAAAGGGCGGCCTCGCCAAGAAGCCGGTTTTCCGGCGAACTGGCCTGGCGCGCGACCATTGCAGCGCAAAGTGCCGCAGGGCAGGCTTTCGCGGCGATCGGCGCTCCGGACTGCGTCACCACCTTCCTGCACCCGGGCTTCCATATGGTGGCCTACCCCGTCAGCAAGGGCGACGCCTTCAACCTCGTCGCCTTCACCAGAGGCGAGCGCATTGCCGAGGGCTGGTCCGGCCATGCCGATCCCGGCATCCTCGCCAGCGCAATGCGCGGCACCGCGCCTGGTCTTGCAGAACTGGTGGAAATGGTTGGTGCGTGGCTGACTTGGCCGCTCCACACTGTCGAACAGAACCAGCCTTGGACAATGCCGGACGGCATTGCGCTGATTGGCGACGCCGCGCATGCGATGACGCCGTTCGCGGCGCAAGGTGCGGCGATGGCGATCGAGGACGCGGCGACGCTTGCCGATATCATCGCCGACTTCCCCGCCGATCCGGCACAAAGTCTGCAAATCTGGGAGAACCTGCGGCGGCCGCGCGTCGCCAGGGTCGCTCGTCGCGGCGCCGTCAACCGACTGGCCTGGCATGCCACGGGCCCAGTGGCTATCGCGCGCAATCTGTTCCTGAGAATGCGCGCGTCGGACAAACTCGCGGCGGATTTGGATTGGCTCTATGGCTGGCGGGCAGCGGAGGCTGCTGTCAGGCGTTGAAAGCCTGACAGGCTGGCGGGACAGCGCCCCTCTCTGTCCTGCCGGACATCTCCCCCACGAGGGGGGAGATCGGCTGGCACCGCCGATTTCGCCAATCTCTAACGTTGCAGGAAAGCGCGAGGCGCCGAAACCGCCATCTCCCCCCTCATGGGGGAGATGTCCGGCAGGACAGAGGGGGGCGCGAAGGAATGAGGCGTCTCGCATTGGCGAAACGCGACAAGACGAGACAGCTAATTATACAGCCGCATCGACAGGCCAAGCGATACAGGCAGCGGGTTCCACCAGCCGGTGCGCAGGCCGGCGGTGCGCAAGGCTGCTGCCGTCCAGGTGTTGCAGCCGACCAGCGCGTTGAAATGGCCATTGGCTTCGTAGAAGCCGTCGAACCTGGAATAGGCCGCATCCGGAACAAGGATCGGACCCTTCGGCCCCCGCTGGAAACTCGCATCGATGAAATCGAGCAGCGCCACGAACCGATCCTCACCGATGTCGAACCCCGCGAGGTCCGGGCGCGATTCGACGATGTCACCGGCGACATCGACATGCATGACCGAAGCATCGATGGTCAGCGCCTTCATCACCGGCACCGCCTTCAACTCAGACCATGTCGGCGTCTCCAGGTAGAAAGCGCGGCCGCCCCAGCCAAAGACGATGTAGCGGACCCCCGGACTGTCGGCCGGTATGCCGGCGTCGACCAGGAAGTGGAAGCGCTGGCGCACGCTACCATCGACCGGAATGGCGATGTCCGTGTGGATGGCGTTCTTCAGCACCAGGATGTGGTGCGCCGTGGCGGGCCTGTCGGCGATTGCTTGCCAGAGCGGTCGCGGTACGAAAGTACCCAGCACGACGGCGAGCATAGCCCCAATCAAAACAAGGCCAAGAAAACGTCCCAGTCTTTTCATGAATGGCGGCCCTGCAGACGCGCTCTGGCGCGACACAAATCGCCCGCCTCCTGCTCATCCATACGCAAAAGAGCCCGGCAGTGTTTCAGCCGGGCTCCCCGTGGCCGTCGAAGGCCTAGTGCAGGATCTGCGACAGGAACAGCTTCGTGCGCTCGTGGCGCGGGTGGTCGAAGAACTCGGCCGGCGTGTTCTGTTCAACGATCTGGCCCTGATCCATGAAGATGACGCGGTTGGCGACCTTGCGGGCAAAGCCCATCTCGTGGGTGACGCACAGCATGGTCATGCCTTCTTCGGCCAGACCGACCATCGTCTCCAGCACTTCCTTGATCATTTCCGGATCGAGCGCCGAGGTCGGCTCGTCGAACAGCATGATGCGCGGGTTCATGCACAGCGAGCGGGCGATCGCCACGCGCTGCTGCTGGCCGCCGGACAACTGGCCGGGATATTTGTGCGCCTGTTCCGGGATCTTGACGCGCTTGAGGAAATGCATGGCGATTTCCTCGGCCTGCTTCTTTGGCGTCTTGCGCACCCAGATCGGCGCCAGCGTGCAGTTCTCCAGGATGGTCAGATGCGGGAACAGGTTGAAGTGCTGGAACACCATGCCGACCTCGCGGCGCACCTCGTCGATCTTCTTGAGATCGTTGGTCAGTTCCTTGCCGTCGACGATGATCTTGCCCTTCTGGTGCTCTTCCAGGCGGTTGATGCAGCGGATCATCGTCGATTTGCCGGAGCCCGAAGGGCCACAGATGACGATGCGCTCGCCGCGCATCACTTTCAGATTGATGTCCTTGAGCACGTGGAATTCACCATACCATTTGTGCATGGCGATGATGTCGATGGCGACATCGGTGGTGGAAATCTGCATCTTGGCGGCGTTGACCTTGATCTCTTCCGCGCTGACGGCATTTTCGGTGGCCATGACGGGATCCCCTTGTTCTTTTGTTTAGCGTTTGTGGCCGGTGTCGAGCCGGCGTTCGGTGAACATTGAATAGCGCGACATGCCGAAGCAGAACAGCCAGAAGACGAAGGCCGCGAAGATAAGACCGGACCTGGCGGTCTGCGCCGTTGCCCAGTTTGGGTCGGAGAAGTTCTGCTTCACGATGCCGAGCAGGTCGAACATCGAGATGATGATGACCAGGCTGGTGTCCTTGAACATGCCTATGAAGGTGTTGACGATGCCCGGGATGACCAATTTCAGTGCCTGCGGCATGACGATGAAATACATCTTCTGCCAGTAGCCGAGACCGAGCGAATCGGCACCTTCATACTGCCCCTTGGGGATCGCCTGCAGGCCGCCGCGCACCACTTCAGCCATATAGGCGGCGGCAAACAGCGACACGCCGATCAGCGCGCGCAGGAACTTGTCGAAGCTGACGCCCTCCGGCAGGAACAGCGGCAGCATGACGCTGGCAAAGAACAACACGGTGATCAGCGGGATGCCGCGCACCGTCTCGATGAAGACGACGCATAGCGTCTTGATGATCGGCATCTTGGAACGACGGCCGAGCGCCAGCACGATGCCCAGCGGCAGCGACACGGCAATACCGACGAAGGACAGGCTGAGCGTTACCAGCAGCCCGCCCCACAGCGAGGTCTCGACATGTGGCAGGCCAAACATGCCGCCGACCAGCAGGATGAAGGCGACGATCGGCAGCACAAAGAACAGCAGAATGGCATTCAGCCCTTTGCGCGGCACTTTCGGGATGAGCATCGGCACCAGCAGCGCCACGAAGAAGATGGCGACCAGGATCGGCCGCCAGCGCTCCTCGATCGGATAGCGCCCGACCATGAACTGGCCGAACTTGGCATTGACGAAAGCCCAGCAGGCGCCGGTCCAGCCATCCGGCTGGACGCCGCCTTGCGCCACGGTGGCGCATACGGTCCGGTCCGGTCCCGTCCACACAGCGTTGATGAACGCCCAGTTGATGATTTGCGGCAGGATCAGCGCCACCAGCGCGATGCCGGCGATGGTCAGAATGGTGTCGCCGGCAGAAGCGATCAGGTTCTTGCGCACCCACGCACTGAAACCCGTAACGCCGGCTGGCGCCGGCTGCGCCAGCACCATTTCGGTGCGCACCCAGGACATATCATGTTCTTGCATGTCCTTACCTCTCCACCAGCGCCATCTTGGCGTTGAACCAGTTCATCACAAGCGAGGTCAGGAGGCTGATGGCCAGATAGATCACCATCATGATCACCACGCCCTCGACAGCCTGGCCGGTCTGGTTCAGCACCGTACCGGCGGTCGCTGTCAGGTCCGGATAGCCGATGGCGATGGCGAGCGACGAGTTCTTGGTCAGGTTGAGATACTGGCTGGTCAGCGGCGGAATGACGATGCGCATGGCCTGCGGCACGACGACCAGCCGCAGGATCGATCCGGGCCGCAACCCCAACGCGCCGGCAGCTTCCGTCTGGCCCTTGCTGACGCCCCTGATGCCAGCGCGTACGATCTCGGCAATGAAGGCGGCGGTATAGCAGGACAGCGCCAGATACAGCGACAGGAACTCCGGCCTGACCTGGAAGCCGCCGGTCAGGTTGAAAGTCGATTGCTTCGGGTAGTCGAAAGTCAGCGGAAAGCCGCTCAGCGCATAGGCGAGCAGCGGCAGCCCGACGATCAGCGCCAGGGCTGTCCACAACACCGGAAATTGCTGGCCGGTCGCCATCTGCCGTTGCCGCGCCTTGCGCGCGACGAACCACGCCATGCCGATGCCGACAAGCAGAGCGACGAAGATCAGCCAGGAGCCGTCGCCCCACACGGCGCGTGGAAAATAGAAGCCGCGCTGGTTGAGGAAGGAGCCGAACGGCAGATTGATGCTGTCGCGTGGTGCCGGCAGCACGGCCAGCACGCCGGAATACCAGAAGAAGATGACCAGCAGCGGCGGGATGTTGCGGAACACCTCGACATAGACCGTGCAGATCTTCCTGATCAGCCAGTTCTGCGAAAGCCGGCCGATGCCGACAATGAAGCCGATGATTGTCGCGGTGATGATGCCGACGATGGCGACGATGACAGTATTTAGGAAGCCGACTAGGATGGCGCGGCCATAGGTCGAATCCGATGAATAAGCGATAGCGCTCTCGCTGATGTCGAAGCCGGCGCGGCCCTTGAGGAAGCCGAAGCCCGAAGCGATGTGAAGGCGCGTCAGGTTGGCAATGACGTTGTGGGCAATCCACCAGACGCCCGCCACCAGCAGAACGACGACCAGCGCCTGGAAGAATATGCCCCGGACTTTCGGATCGTTGATAAAGGAACCGCGGCTGGGCTCCTCGCGAAGAACTTCCTGCGATGCCATTCGACCGTCCCCTGGAAAGAGAAACCGGAAGGCAGACGACCTGCCTCCCGGATCACATTTCGATCAGCGGATCGGCGGAGCGTATTGCAGGCCGCCCTTGGTCCACAGCGCGTTGATGCCGCGCGCGATCTTCAGCGGGCTGCCCGAACCGACATTGCGTTCGAACATTTCGCCATAATTGCCGACGGCCTTGACGATGTTGACGACCCAGTCATTGGAGACGCCGAGATCGGTGCCGATCTTGGTATCGGCTTCCTGGCCGAGCACGCGCTTGATCTCAGGGCTGGCCGAATTCTTCATTTCATCGACATTGGCCTTGGTGATGCCGAGCTCTTCAGCCTGCAACAGCGCGAAATAGGTCCACTTGACGATGTGGTACCACTGGTCGTCGCCCTGGCGAACGGCCGGCCCGAGGGGCTCCTTCGAGATGATCTCGGGCAGCACGACGTGATCGGCCGGCGATCCCAGCGTCAGGCGAATGCCATAGAGGCCCGACTGATCGGTGGTGTAGACGTCGCAGCGGCCGGCGTCATAGGCAGCGTTGACCTCTTCCAGCTTTTCGAAGACGACCGGATTGTACTCCATCTTGTTGGCCTTGAAGTAGTCGGCGAGGTTGAGCTCGGTGGTCGTGCCGCTCTGCACGCAGACGGCGGCGCCGGAAAGCTGCAACGCGGAATTGACGCCCGGCAGCTTCTTGGCATTGATCATGAAACCCTGGCCGTCATAGTAGGTGACGCCGATGAAATTCAGGCCAAGTGCCGTGTCGCGGTTGATCGTCCAGGTGGTGTTGCGCGACAGGATGTCGATCTCGCCGGACTGCAGCGCGGTGAACCGCTCCTTGGCGCTGAGCGGCGTGAACTTGACCTTGGTGCCGTCACCAAAGACGGCGGCCGCGACAGCGCGGCAGAAATCCGCGTCGATGCCTTGCCAGTCACCCTTGTCGTCTGGCGCCGAGAAACCGGCGAGGCCGGTCGAGACGCCACACTGGATGAAGCCCTTCGCCTTGACGGTGTCGAGCGTGGTTGCCGACGCGGCCGACGCCACCAACCCAAGCGTGGCGGCGCCAAGAATGCCGATAGCAATATGTTTCATGACCCACAGACCCTTCTTCTGTTTTTCAGGGCAAACCCTGATTTTTTTCCCGTGTGAACGCAGTTCCCATTCCGGCCCATTCCCGGAACCCCGCATCGTAACCGACGCGCCGCCTCCCATTCACAAATGTCATCGAAGGCGATAATTCCTGTGAGGTCAAGGGAAATGACCGAAACCGAAAGAGTTTGAAAACCGATTGCCGCAAATGCCTGATTTACAGACAAACGCGCCCGCGATTTGGTCAGTAGCGCAAATAAAGGCGGCAAAGCTCATTCAATGCCAATGCGAGGCCAATGCGGACCGCGGTAGCGAAATCCTTCCCAGGCAACATCTCGGCGTTATTGACCTCAATGCGCAATGAATTGCCATATCCAAAGACTGTCATCTGTCAGTTGCGGGCCAATACTGGCCGGAGACAAGGGCTGTTCTCAAAGGGCTCGAAAGACGAACCAGGCGCCGATCGCAGCCATCAACGCGCCCGAGACGCGCGGGATCAACTGCCCGGTCGGGACCGTCTTCTCCAGGAGAACAAGGATGGCGATGCCGGCGATCCACAGCACGTTCATGACGCCCCCGACGAACAGCAGAGCCATCAGGGCCCAGCAGCAACCCAGACAATAGGCGCCGTGATCGATGCCGAGCCGAAGCGCGCCGAGCGGAGAGGAACGGAACCCGCCATGGCTGGCGAGGAACGCGATCGGCGCCTGACATTGGCGCAGGCAGACGCCCTTCATCGGCGTCCATTGATAGAGACCAGCGGCGATCAGGACGAGGCCACCGAGGATCGCGCTGTCGGTCGCCATCGAGGGATCGAGCAAGGCGAGACGGGCGAGCAGCCATTGCGCACCGGTTGCCAGGACGCTGAAGACGACCCAGACGGCAAGATAGCCGGCAAAAAACCATCCCGTCGAAGCGATGGGCCGGCCATCCGCGTGCGCCTTGCGGCCGACACCGGCATAGAGCAGCAACATCGGTGCGACCGAAGGCGTCATCATGCCGACCATCATCACCGCCCACATTGTGAAGATGAAAGCGAAATCGGCCGATGACCAGGTCCGGAACCCGGGCGCCACGGTGGCGCCCATGTCCATGCCGCCCGTGTCCATGGTCGACATGTCCATTCCAGCCATGTCGCCGCCTGTGCTGCCCGGTACGGGGGAACCGGGCATGACCATGTCGGCGGTGAGCCACAGCACATAGACCCAGGCGAGCAAGGCAATCACGACGAGCGCGGCCGTCACGACAGCGCGATCGCGCCGCAGCACCGCCTCGAGGGCCGTGTCGCCCATTGGATCAGGTCAATGCACGATGCCGCTCTGCGTGAGATGCAGATTGGCGAAATGGCTGTGCGTATCGGCCAGCTCGAACTTGATCGGGCCCGTCGCCTTGGTCCAGCCACGCCCGACCTCGGCGATCACGTATTCAAAGCCGTGCGGCAGGTCGATGCGCGCCTGATGCTCGGCGCCGGTGACCGGATTCTTGATCGGCTCGCCATGGCCGTCGGTTACGCCCTTGACGTGCAGCCGCCCGGTTCGCGCGTCGACGTCGACCTTGAATTCGATCGGGGCAAAGATCGGGTCGTGGAATTTCTCCAGCGTGGTCGAAAAGACCTGGAATATCGTTGCGCCTGGTTCGGTGTCGAGACCGCCCAATATGCGGAGCAGCGCTGCACGCTGGGCTTCGGTCGCCCGCTCGTCGATAACCACCGCGGCTTCGCCCCTGCCCTGGTGTATGGCGCCGGGCCAGCTGAAAATCCCGACGAACCGCAGTCCGTCGAGCTTGGTGTCGCCATGATGGCCGCTCTCGATTTCCATGCCAGCGACCGCCTGGCAGAATCCGTATGTCGGCATGGCGTTGAACTGGCACGGGCAGCCATAGGCGCAGTTGCAGTTGATGAATTCGCGCGCCTTCATTGTCCATTTGACGTCCGGCATGGCATTCCTCCCTTGCCGCGCTCACGCTCTGTGAGCGCGATCCGGATCGTAGAGGACCAGAAGGTGAACCGGCAACAACCATCCGGCAGCATCTGATCGAAGCAATCCGGCGATTAATATTAGCAATATACCATATACCTTTCACCGCCGCCCACAATAGGCCGATCGGCGGAGACTGGCGCAGCGCCGACAATGCGCCGCGGGGGTCATGCCGCACCCCGCATCGCCGGCTTTTGCCGCGACGAATTGGCATATTCGAAGTCCATCTCCTGGCGGACGGTGGCTGTTGCACGGTCCATGACGCCGCACTATGGCTAGCGGCTTGTCAAACAAGGCGATGCAGAATGGCGAAAGACGGCAGCGAGCACTTTAGCGGCGGGATCGGCATCAACACGCGGCTTGCCCATTCGGGCAACAATCCGCATGACTATTTCGGCTTCGTCAATCCGCCGGTGGTGCATGCCTCGACCGTGCTTTTTCGTGACGCGGCTTCGATGGCGGCACGCAGCCAAAAATACACCTACGGCACGCGCGGCACACCTACGACCGATGCGCTTGCCCACGCCATAGACGCGCTGGAAGGCTCGGCCGGCACGATCCTGGTGCCGTCGGGTCTTGCAGCGGTGACCGTGCCGCTGCTCGCCTTCGTGTCGGCGGGCGACCATCTGCTGATCGTCGATACCGTCTATCATCCGACCCGCAACTTCGCCGACACGATGCTGAAGCGGCTGGGCGTCGAGGTCGAGTACTACGCCCCCGATGTCGGCGCCGGCATCGCCGCGTTGATCAAGCCCAACACCAAGGTGGTGTTCACGGAATCGCCAGCCTCCAACACGTTCGAGGTGCAGGACATCCCGGCTATCGTCAAGGTGGCGCACGCCGCAGGCGCCATCGTCATGATGGACAATACCTGGGCGACGCCGCTTTATTTCCGTCCGCTCGACCATGGTGTCGACATCTCCATCCATGCGGCGACGAAGTACCCGGCCGGCCATTCCGACGTGCTGCTTGGCACGGTGTCGGCCAATGACAGCTGCTGGAAGCATCTTTACGAAAGCTTCTGCACGCTTGGCTGTTGCGCCGGGCCAGACGACGTCTACCAGGTGCTGCGCGGCCTGCGCACCATGGGCGTGCGCCTGGAGCACCATCAGCGCAGCACGCTTGCCATCGCCTCCTGGCTCGAGGGCCAGAAGGGCGTGGCGCGCGTGCTCCACCCTGCCCTTCCCAGCCATCCGGACCACGATCTGTGGAAGCGCGACTTCTCCGGCTCGAGCGGCATCTTTTCCATCGTGCTTGCCGGCGGCGGCCAGAAGCAGCAGCACGCCTTCCTGGACGCGCTGCGGATCTTCGGTCTCGGCTACTCCTGGGGCGGCTATGAGAGCCTTGCCGTGCCGGTCTGGCTCGGCGACCGCGTTGTTGCAAAAGCGCCCTATGAGGGCCCGTTGATCCGCCTGCAGATCGGCCTCGAGGATGTCGACGACCTGAAAGCCGACATTCTGCGCGGCCTGACCGCCGCGGCGGCTGCCTGAACGATTAGGCACTCGCCAAACTGATTCAGCAGACCATCGCAAGCACCTCGAAAGACTGGTGAAATACGCGCCCGCGATACGCAACCCCGGATGCCGCCGTGATGGATGCAGCCGTAACATAGCGGAATTCTATTCTCAGAAATCGTGGCTTGGCGGATCAATTTGGCTTTCAAATTCCACGAGGTCGCGCCATTGCGGTGCGATCATCACGGTTTCGATTTCCCCCTGGAATACCGGCAGAGTTTTCGACGTCATGGCTTTCCGCCTTTTTGTTCCTATTCTTGCCGGCGCGACGCTGCGCGAGCGCATCATCGCCTGCATCGGCGCGACGATCGGCATTGCATTGACCGGCGTGATCGGCGGTCTGGTGCTCGGCAACGGCCCGCACGTGCCGCTGCTGGTGGCGCCGATGGGAGCATCGGCGGTGCTGCTGTTCGCGGTGCCGGCCAGTCCGCTGGCGCAGCCATGGTCGATCATCGGTGGCAACACGATGTCGGCACTGGTCGGCGTGATCGTGGCGCATTTCATCCACGAAACCGCCCTTGCCACCGGCATCGCGGTGGCGCTGGCCATCGCCGCCATGTCGTTCACGCGCTGCCTGCACCCGCCGGGCGGGGCGGCCGCCCTGACCGCGGTGCTGGGAGGGCCTGCCGTCATCAGCGCCGGCTTCCTGTTTCCATTCGTGCCGGTGGCGCTGAACTCGATCCTGCTGGTGGCGCTCGGCTATGGCTTCCACAGACTGGCCCGGCGCAATTATCCGCATGTGCCGGTCGCAGCACCGGCGAACAGCCACGGCACCGTCGATCCGCCGGCACAGTCGCGCGTCGGCTTTCGGTCCGAAGACATCGATGCAGCACTTGGCGCACTCGACGAGACGTTCGATATCGATCGCAACGATCTCGACCGACTGCTGCGGCAAGTCGAATTGCAGGCGATGGTGCGCTCGCACAAGACCCTTCTGTGCGAGGACATCATGTCGCGTGATGTGATCTCGGTCGACGCGCACACCTCGGCCGACGCGGCGCGCCAATTGCTGCTTGACCACAACATCCGCACCTTGCCGGTCGTCAACGCCGAGGCAAGGCTGGCAGGCACCGTGGGATTGCGGGAACTGACCCTGGCCTCCGGCACGGTTGGATCCGTGATAACGCCCGCAGCGACAGCCGCCGCCGGTTTCACCGCCATGGGTCTGCTGCCCGTGCTCACCGACGGCCGCAGCCATGCGGTGATCATCGTCGACGACGACAAGCGGATTCTCGGGCTGATTACCCAGACCGATCTCCTGGCGGCCACCGCGCGCCTGCAGGCTGCTGACAGACCCTCACCGGGCGCGGTAGGGTAGCTGCCGCCGGACCCGGCGAAAAATCTTCGGGAACCTTTTGCCGGCAACGGCGTCCAATCTCTCAGTCGGGGTTCCGGTTCGGAGATTGGGTTGAGGAAACTGGCCATGCCTGCTGTCTTGACGGCCGTGCCTTCTGCTGAGTCAGGCGACATGCATCTCGTGCGGCGGGCGCTGGCGCGCGACGGCGATGCCTTCCGCACCATCATCAAGACACACAATCAGCGGCTCTACCGGATCGCGCGCGGCGTCGTGCGCAATGACAGCGAGGCCGAGGACATCGTCCAGGAGGCTTATGTCAGGGCCTTCGCCCATCTCGATGCGTTTCGCGGCGACTCCTCGCTCGCCACATGGCTGTCGCGCATCGTCATCAACGAGGCGCTCGGCCGCCTGCGCAAAAGGCGCAGAACGGTGGCACTGCCGGAAAATCCGCAAGCCGAGATCATCCAGTTCCCTCTCAACCCCAGCGACGATCCGGAGCGGACGATGGCGCAACGGCAGATCCTCCAACTGGTCGAACGGGCCACCGACAGCCTTCCCGATGTCTACCGGACGGTGTTCGTGGCGCGGGTGATCGAGGGGCTGAGCATCGAAGAGACCGCCGATCTTCTCGGCGTGCGGCCACAAACCGTCAAGACAAGGCTGCACCGTGCCCGCGTTTTGGTGCGCAAGGCACTGAACGACCAGATCGGACCGGTGCTGCTCGATGCCTTCCCCTTCGCCGGCCGACGTTGCGAAAGGCTGACCAGCACCGTCTTGCGGCGGCTCGGGCTGGAAAGCTGACCCTCACCGGATTCAGTTGATTTTGGCGGGAACGTTTGCCGCTGACCAGCATCCAATGACCGTCAACCGAGAAACACTGTCCGGGGCGATTTCAGCGTCCGGACGAAGGAGATGCCATGTCTATCCGACACACTGCTGCCCTTGCCGCCCTGCTGCTGCTCGGCACTGCCCCGTTCGCACAAGCCGCCGACAAGCCGACCGATCCGCAGATCGCCCACATTGCCTACACGGCCGGAGTCATCGATGTTGAAGCGGCCAAGCTGGCGATCGAGAAATCGAAGACCAAGGAAGTCGTGGATTTCGCCAAAGACATGGTTCGCGATCATGAAGCCGTGAATGTGCAGGCGCTCGACCTGGTGAAGAAACTCAAGGTCACGCCGGAAGACAACGCCACCAGCCAGGCGTTGAGCAAGGCGGCCGCCGAGGAGAGGGCCAAGCTCGCCAAGCTCGACGGTGCAGCCTTCGACAAGGCCTATGTCGACAACGAGGTCGCCTATCACAAGCAGGTCAACGGCGCGCTCGAAACCCTTTTGATCCCGTCGGCGCAGAATGCCGAGCTGAAGAGCCTGCTGGAAACCGGCCTGAAGATTTTCCAGGGCCATGAGCAGCACGCCGAACATGTCGCCGGCATGCTGAAGTAAGGACCGGGAGCATGCAGAAACGCCATCTTTGGATTGCCTTGATGCTCGCCGCCGGTACCGTTCCGGCGCGAGCTGAAACCATCCAGGTCACCATCGACAGGCTGGTGTTCTCGCCAGCCACCGTCGAGGCGAAGGTCGGCGACACGATCGAGTGGGTGAACAAGGATGTGTTCGCCCACACGGCCACCGTGAAAGGTAGCTGGGAGGTGATGATCCCGCCGAAGAAATCCGCAAGCCTGACATTGAAGACCGCGGGACCGGTCGACTATTTCTGCCGCTTCCACCCCAACATGAAAGGCCGTTTGGTGGTGGTGCCCTGATCCAGCGCCAACGAGGCCCGCCTGGCCTCATCAGGGCGCGCGATATGCGTCCACGACCCGTCATAGCGGGGCTCGCGGCGTGCGATCCAGGCATCCAGCCCTTCGCGCAGATCGCCGGTCGGGGCCATGCGGGCGAACTGCTCGGCCTCGACCAGCAGGCCTTCGGCGATGCTTTGGTTGAGGCCGCGCGTCACCGCCGTGAGGATGCTGGCGACCGCCAGATCGGAGTGCCGCAGGATACGCCTGGCCAGGCCGATTGCGGCCGGCATCAAATCGCCATGCGGCACCACCTGGTTGACGAGGCCGAGTTCAAGGGCCCGCTGCGGCGGAAACCAGTCGCCGGTCAACAGCAGTTCCAGCGCCCGCTTGCGCCCGGCGAGCCTGGGCAAACGCTGCGTTCCGCCAAAAGTCGGCGGCATCGCAAGGTTGATTTCCGGCTTGGCGAACAAAGCGCGTTCGC
The DNA here is from genome assembly GCF_003148495.1 of Mesorhizobium loti. Taxonomy (GTDB): domain Bacteria; phylum Pseudomonadota; class Alphaproteobacteria; order Rhizobiales; family Rhizobiaceae; genus Mesorhizobium; species Mesorhizobium loti. The sequence goes on along the minus strand of NZ_QGGH01000002.1, from coordinate 892,522 downwards.
TGGCAATAGCCAGCGGCACGGCCTCGGTGATTTCGCAGCCGCCACCGAAGGCAATTCCGTTGACGGCGGCGATGACGGGTTTGCGGAAGGCCTCCAGCCTTGCCGTCAGCCGCTGCCCGCGCATGACGAAGTCCCGTATCGCGACATCGACGCCAAGCGCCACACTGGCCGCGAACTCGGGGATGTCGCCGCCCGCCGAAAACGCCCGCTCCCCTGCTCCGGTAAGAATGACCGCCCGAACACCGTCGTCGACTTCAATGTCGTCGAGGATCGCAAGCAGGCGATCGATCAGGGCATAGTTCAGTGCGTTGAGTTTCTCCGGCCGGTTGAGGGTGAGGATGGCGATCCCATCGCTGGTCTCGTTGAGGACAAGATCGGTCATTTGGCTTCCTTTCCAGCATGCGTTGACCGGAAGGGATCAGGTTTTCGATTGCTTGTATATTCACTAGTCGGTATACTCAACGCTATGCCTGAAGCATCCAGCCCTACCCGCAAACGCATCGTCGATGCCGCGACGAAGCTCTTCTATGCCGAAGGGATTGGCCGCGTCAGCGTCGATGCCATCGCCGAAAAAGCCGGGCTGACCAAGCGGACGCTGTACTATCACTTCAAGAGCAAGGACGATCTGATCGCTGCCTATCTCGATGCTCGCGACCAGCCCAATCTGAAGCAGATGGCCGGCTGGTTCGATGCCGCTGAAGGTGGTGCCGACCGCAAGGTCGAAGCGATTTTCACCAATCTGGCGCGTGTCGCCCGCCATCCCAAATGGAAAGGATGCGGGTTTCTGCGCACGGCCGCGGAGCTTGCCTCGATGCCTGGACACCCGGCAGTCAAGGCCGGATCGCGGCACAAGACAAATTTCGAAAAATGGCTCGCCGCCGAACTGTCGGCCCGCGGCGTCACCGCGCCGCATATGCTGGCGCGCGAGATCGTGCTGCTCATGGACGGCGCCTTCTCGAGCATGCTGATCCACCACAACCCCGACTATATCGGGGCGGCAGGGCACGCCGCGGCGACGCTTGTGCGGGCGCGATCGCAGAACAAGGACTGACTTGCCGTGGCTTGGAACGCAGCCGGCAAGCGTGGTATCGCAATGCCAGGAGGCGGTGATGCGTATCATCTTCCGATGTGATCCAATGTTGGTCGAGCATTTGCCCCGCCCGATCCCGGCGCGCGGCGCTCTGCCGGATTGGCTGCGCGCCATGCCCGCCACCGCCTATTCGGCGATCCACGGCCGCGACATTCGCACGCTCAAGCAGTGCCCACCCGTTATCGATGCGATGACCTACGGCTTCATGGTCCTGCTGCCGTGCGACGTCGTCGTCGACAAAGGCACCTTTTCCTGGGACTGGCAGATTCCAGACCCGGTTACACAGAACCACCCCAGAGCGCCATTGAGCTTCCACACGCCGGGGCAGCTCGCCGGCAGCCCGTTTGCTACGCCCGGTCAAGCCGCCCTCAAATTCAACAGCTTCTGGACCATCGAGGTCGAGGACGGCTGGTCGCTGTTCGCGATGCATCCGGTCAATCGCGAGGATCTTCCCTTCAGGCTGGTGACGGGCCTGGTGGATTCCGACCGGTTCAGCGATGGCGGCATCAATTTCCCGGCGATCTGGACGGAGCCTGGGTTCTCCGGCGTGCTCGGGAAAGGAACCCCGGTCGCGCAGTGCTTTGCGGTTCCGCGGGCCGCGCCGCAGCTGGAATATGAGGTGTTCGACGAGACGCGGCAGGCCGCCTATGCGCAGACGGTCGCGGATGTCCTGTCAACGCCGGGTGTCTACCGCAAACGGTTTCGCGCCCGGCGGGCGCGCTCCACCAGCGAGTGAGCGACGCAGCGCTTCCTCATCAAGCCACAGCCGACCACTCGGTGCCGATGTAAGTGCCATGGCGATGACGCCGAACGTGGATGGGCGCAGACGGTAGGCCGTTGAATACGCCAGCATTGCTTCATCGAGATCACCAGTTTCCTGCAAGACGACGCCCAGATTGACGGCAGCCTCCGGGGAATCCGGGCTCATCTCCAGCACGCGTCGATAGGCCTGGGCGGCGCCGCCGAACTTGCGCATGTCCTGACGCACCAACCCGAGATCAAACCAGGCAGCCGGATGCCCGCCGCCGGCGACGGCGCGTTCGAGCAAGCCCTCTGCCTCAACAGACGCACCGCGTTGCCAGGCAAGGCGCCCGAGGCGCGCCGCAGCTTCCTCGGATTTCGGATCCCGCTGCAAGACAAGTGTCCAACATTCGCGCGCGGCCAAAGCATTGCCTGCCTGATCGAGGGTACGTGCCCGCTCGATCAGTATTTCCGCCTGTGACGACAGCTTTGCCGCACGATCCAGCGGTTGCAATGCTGCTTCGAACCGGCCGTCGGCCCGGGCAATCCTGCACGCGAGAATCAAGGCGGGCACGTTGTCCGGACGAGCTGCCAGACTCGTCTCGATGCGCATGCGAGCCCCCGACAAGTCCGCCCTGGCGAACAGGACCGCCGCCAGAAGATGGCAAAGTGCCGGATCGTCCGGGTGTTGCTTCAGGCCCAGTTCGCATAGATGCGTCGCCTGGCCGTGATTGCCGGAATTGAAAGCGACCACCGCCCGGCGGATCAGATCGGCGCTTTCGCCTTGATTGGTGTTCACCATTGCTTTGCCGCTCCCTCTAGAACCCGAAGGCCAGCCATGCGGTGCCGGCCGCCAGCGTTATCAGCGTCAGCGGCAAGCCGACCTTGAAGAAAGCGCCGAATGACAGCGGCGTACCGGCGACCCGTGCCTGTTCGGCGACGATCAGATTGGCGACCGAACCCAGCAGCGTGAAATTGCCGGCCAGCGTCGAACTCATGGCGACGACCAGCCAGGCCCGCTCGGGGTTTTCGAGGCCGGGTATGAAAGGCCGGAGCGCCAGCACGGCCGGGACATTGCTCATGATGTTGGAGAGCACCGCGGTGAAGCCGGACAGCCGCCAGACATCGTCCAGCCCGAGGTTCTTTGCCGAGGCGATCATGTCGGGCGTGAGAAGTGTCTTTTCAGCGCCGGCGACGACCACGAACAGACCAGCGAACATGAACAGCAGCGGACCGTCGATCTCGCGGTAGATGCGTTCCGGCTTGATGGCGCGGGTGAGCAAGAGGATGGCACCGCCGATGAGCGCGGCCTTGGCGACGGGCACGCCGGCGAAGAAGGCGATTGCCAGTCCGATGCAGACCACCACCGCCTTCAGCACCTGCCCCTTATGCATGCGGCCACGCGAGACCTCGGGCGTCAGTTGGACCGTGCGGGCGAATTCGGCCCGGTAGACGACGCGGATGATGACAACGACCGCGACGAGGCCGAACAGAGCGACCGGAGCGAGCGCTGCCGAAAAGGCCGGATAGGAAATGCCCGACAGCGCGCCGATGACCATGTTTTGCGGATTGCCGGTGATGGTGGCGACGCTGCCGCAATTCGACGCGGTGGCGGTGGCGATCAGATAGGGGATCGGGTTGCGCTTGATGACACGGGTGACGTGGACCACGATCGGCGCCATGACAAGGCAGATGGCGTCGTTGACCAGGAAGGCCGACAGCACGCCGGTCAGCAGCGTCACCATCACCAGAAGCATGAAGGGCGCGTGCGCGTGCTCGATGGCGATGGCGCCAAGGCCGCGAAAGGCGCCTGACACTTTCAGATGCGCCACCACGATCATCATGCCGAGCAGAAGCGTGATGGTGTCGAAATTGATCGCCCGGTAGGCATCCTCCATGCTGAGCGCGCCGATGGCGATCATCGCGGCGCCGCCGAGCAGTGCGATCCCTGCCCGGTCGAGGCGCAGGCCCGGGATGCGGCCGATGGCGACACCGGCGTAAGTCAGGACCAGGATCAGCAGTGCCGCCGCGCCCATCAATGTCATCGTCAAGAAGTCCTGCTCGGTCTGTGGCGCGCCGCTGCCCGTCCGCCCCGTTGGTTCGTTTGCATGCCAGCTTTAGCGCGATGTCGGGATCGATGACAAACAGGCCGGCTTGTTGCGCCGAGAGTGTTCGCTCGGCCCAGGGGATGATGTGCCGCTCACCGGTTCGAGGTTCACGGGTTCAATATCCATGACATAGTACATCCCGTGATATGGGCCGACGGTCGAATGGTGTCGTCAGAACCTTCCCTTGATGGCGAACGGCGAGACCAGCGAAAAGCTACGCCTCGGTCCGGCAAACCCTGACTATCTCGACTTTGTCCGTCCAGACGGTTATCTCGATAAAGGCAACCGGGTGGTTCACCTGGAGAGCAAAAGACTGAATAACAGACCGCGAGCGCTATGGCGGAGACTATTTGGTTAAGTCCCTTCATCCGGGCGCGAAGCACAGATTCCGGATCAAGTTTCAAAGCAGTACCGGAAATCGGTAGATAGCCTGCGGGAGGCATCACATGAAATGCATGGTCATCAACCTTGATCGGTCTCCCGATCGACTTGCCCATGTCACGGCTGAATTCGCGAAAATTGGTGTCTTGTTCGATCGGGTTCCTGCCGTAGACGCGTTGCACCACCCGGAATTTGCCGAGACTTCATCCAGTCTAACCCCCACGGAAGTGGCCTGCCTCATGAGCCACAAGGTTTGCTGGAAAATCATCGCGGATGGTGATGATGCCTTTGGCGCGATCTTCGAGGATGACATCCTTTTGTCCGAAGCGGCTGGCCCGATGCTTTCCGATGATGGATGGATTCCGGCCGACGCGGATATCGTCAAGCTGGAAACGGGCTTAAGGAAGACCGTCATCGCGATGAAGCGCACTTCTGTCAGCCGTGCGTTTTCGGTGGCCAGATTATATGGATTACATTTCGGGTCGGCCGGTTATATTCTTTCCAGGCAAGCGGCGCTCGATCTGATCGCCCGAAGTCTCGTTGCGCCCGCCGATGAGGTCATCTTCGATCCGTCACTTCCGACGTCTTCAAGCAAAACCATATACCAACTCTTGCCCGCACTGTGTGTGCAACATGATCTTGTACGCGAGAAGGCCTCCGGGTTGACCAGCCTCCTTAGTGAAGAGCGGCTAGTGAGAGCTAGAGCAAATTCCGCTCCAAAGCGGAGCCCGGTCGAAAAGCTCGTGGTCGAAACGAGGCGCGTAGCACGGCAGATTTTCGATATCTGCCGGCTCAGGCGTGAGAAGACCATCCCCTTTCTCCAGTCGATGCCCGGGGCCTGATGTCTGTCCCAGCCAACCAGGGATCAGGGACTGTCATGGGGTCCCGAGGCGCGCGCGGTCTTTCCGAGTTGGTGACACAGTCGCTCCGCCGGAGCAGAACGTCTGTCGGAACCACGCTCCCGCAATCGACCCGGCGCGGTTCCGGGCGCTCGGAAACGAGCGACGGCGAGATGCCGCTAGTCCAGATAAAAATCCAGCCGCTGGCGCAGTGCCTGCGGCGAAAACAGCTGCTCGACGGTTTGCCGTGCCTTGAGGCCGACCGTCGCTCGCAACGCCGGGTCGGCTTTGAGATCGGCCAGGATCCGCGTCGCCTGTTGTGTCGTCTCGAACAGAAAACCGTTTTCGCCATGCCTGATATGGTCGGCGTAGCCGCCATGCGAATGACAGACCACAGGCAAACCACAGGCCATCGCTTCGAACACCACCCGGCCGAACGTCTCCACATGCGAACCGGTGCGATAGTAGAACACATCGAGCGTCGGCAGGAACTGTTCGGCCGCCAATTGACCCTGTGGCAGTAGTTCGAGTTGCGAATGCGGCTTGAGCCTGCCTTTGAGCACCGTGCCACCCTGAATCCGTAGCGCGACGCCACCCGCCAGCAATGTTTCGTAGAGCGGCACATCGTCCGCATGATGTTTGTCCGCGGTGTCGCGGCTCAACCGTCCCAGCGTGAAGGGACGACCCGACTTGGCCGGTTGTGGTAAAAAGCGTCCGATATCGATCGGCGACGGATGCACGACGCCATCAACCCGCAGCATGCGTTTTTGAAAATCGGAAATCAGCACCAGTTCGGGTTCCGGCCAGTTCAGCATGCGGGGCATGCGCGCCGTCAGCGCCATGACTTTCGGGTGGAAGGTATTGAAGACGTAGATCAGCCGGCGCGGCCGCGGGATCAGGTAAGGCCACATTTTGTTGCGCCAATGCGCGCCGAGAAAGACGTAGGTACCGCCATCCGGCACATCCCACTTTGGCAGTGAGATGCGGCGTATCGGGAAATGCCGCATCAATTCGCCGGACACCCTGGAGGAGGTTGCCCAAAGACGCACCTCGGAATCGGCACTTAACAGCCGGTGCAGGTCGAGAGTTTCAAGGTCGCTGCCACCGAAGGGATTCTGAAAGCCGTTGAACAAATGGATCATAATTGCTGCGCTTGCCTGACCGTCCCGCCATATGTTCGCCAGCATCAAGAAATCATGACCGCACCGTCGGCCGGAACGCTCAAAAACTCTGGAACCAAGAACGTTTCTGACGACGACGATACATCGTCGACAGAGGGGGAGTATACCGGTAAGAGGTTACAGTCCATGACCTATGGAACCGGCATGCCATCCGTAAAGATAGATTCCCTGCATGTAGTTGTGAGTATTTGAAAGCGTCGAGGGAGCGATCTGCCTCGGGTTCGAGAGCTTCTCGACCTGTCATCGGCAAGTTCTGTCGTCAGTGCACGGTGGCGACGCTGGGCGGAGGCACCGGAGAGACGCCCGCCGGATCGAAGCTGACTTGATCGCGTCCGTTCGACTTGGCCGTGTAAAGCCTTCTGTCGGCGGCGGAGAAGATTTCCTCATAGGTGGTCGGGCCGGTAAAGCTCGTGCCACCGATGCTGACGGAAAGCGGGCAAGGTCTGCCGCCGGGCGAAAAGTCCATCTCCCTGATGCGCCGGCGGATGCTTTCGGCAACCACCCAGGATTGCGAGGGATCCACGCCGGGCAGAAACACGCCGAATTCTTCGCCGCCGATGCGGCCGACAATATCGCCGCCACGCAGTTGCCCTTTGATCGCCTGCGCTATCAGCTTGAGCGCCTGGTCGCCGCAGTCATGGCCCAGGCGGTCGTTGATCAACTTGAAGTGGTCGGCATCGATGATCAGCAGCGCCCCCGAGCGGGTCTGCTCCTGCTTGCGGGTCTGCTCGAGATAGGCTTCGACCAGCATCGAGAAGGCACCACGATTCAGCACCGCGGTCAGGCTGTCGGTCGCGGCAATGACGCTGAGGTCGCGCTGGGCGATGGCCAGCTGGCGAATCTTCCACATGAGGAAAAACAGAAACGAGCCGCCCAGCACCAAAGGCAGCATCAGGTCGGTCATCTGCGCCCGCCACACGGCCTCGGGCGAAAGATAGGGGAAGTTGAAGGAATCGACGAAGAATGCCACGGCAATGAAGAATGCCGTACCGGCTACCGTGACAGCGATCACCCTGCCCCAGCTCGTCGGCGACAGATCGAGCTTCATCGCGTTCAACTCCGTTAGCCGCCGCTACTATGACGAACCAACGCAAACAAATTGATAAGACTTTCCCTCCAATTCAATATCGGGTCGATATCGGGCGGCATAGCGCCGAGCGCGGGGCACCGGAGGTCAGTGGCTTTGCGGCAGGGCAAGCCGCTGTTGGCCGCCCGCGACAGATGCTTGCGCGCGCGGACGCCGCAGGACGGCCGCCGAGAAAGGCGGCCATCCTGATTCCCGGCTTGAGGGTTTGGACCAAGCTGCTGGCAGAGCAAGCGGCGCTCGAAGCCAGACCGCCCGCCGTCAGTTGAGTGTTGGTTTACCCAGCGCGTCGACGACAAAGGATGCCGCGATCAGGTCGTCGGCATCAAGGCGCAGCGAGCCTTCGCCGCCTCCCATGATGGAAGCCACTTTCTGAAAGGCCTTCATTTCGTATTCGGTGATCCGGGCGTCCAGCATCCTGGCCTTGAGATCGGCGATGCGCCGATCCAGGGCCGAAGATATTCCTATTTCTCGGTTCGACATTGCAACACTCCTCCCCACCCGTATTTGCCTCCCACCGATCCGCTTTTTGTATGAGGCTTTGCGAATACAGGCGCCGAAACGCGCCGTGCGCGGGAAAGGTTCCGAAAAGGCTGAGTCACGAAATAATACGACAGCGCCGGCGGCTGCGCGATCCACGTCAATCCGACTCTCATCACACACTAACCACCTGAAATTATTGGCGATCCCGACAGGATTCGAACCTGTGACCATCGGCTTAGAAGGCCGGTGCTCTATCCAGCTGAGCTACGGGACCGCTGGCCGGCCCGTTGGGCCGGCTGGATATTTTTGCGCTGGCCGCCGTTCAATGCGTCCAGGGCGTCCTGCGGTCATAGCGGAAATTCTCCGCATAGGAAATCTGGCGGCGCTTGGTCTCTTTCGGCTCCTCGACGCGGTAGGCGAGCGCTTCCTTTTCGGCGTAGGCCACCGCCTCTTCCCTGGTGTCGAAGGTGAGCCTGATCTGGCTTCTCATGTCGCCCGACGTGGTGTAGCCCATCAGCGGGTCGATCTTCTTGCGCATCTCGGGGTCGAATTCCAGCACCCAGTGGCCGGTCTTGGCCTTGCCGGACTGCATAGCGGTTTTGGCTGGGCTGAAAATGCGCGCGGACATGGCCACCTCGTTATTGTGCAAGGCAGCATCGCCACCCTTCGCCCGTCATTACTGCGCAATGCACGCGGCGGCAAGGTTTTTGCACTTGCCATGCAACGCCGAAATGAATAGGCAACAGACCGTTCGGAGTGTAGCGCAGCCTGGTAGCGCATCTGGTTTGGGACCAGAGGGTCGGGAGTTCGAATCTCTCCACTCCGACCATCCTCTCCCGAAAACACGGTATCGATAGCCATTGGCACGGTCGCATGGTCACCTTGCGCCGTTTCCGCTCGTCGGCCTTGCCGAGGTCGCCGCCGGCTATATCGACGCCCACTCAGCCGTCTACCTGGCGGTCCGCCATTTCGCCAGAATGTGGCTGTGAGATCAGCTCTCAGGACCAGGCTAAATCTCGAATTCGCCCTGCCCTTCATCCATGGCGTTGACGGTTTCGGCGGCGAGCGTGCGCGTGATCGGCGTCTTGCGCTCGAGCGCGGTGCGGTCCAGCCTTTCCACCACGCGCATGGCCGTCGCCAGCGAGCGCTCGATGCGGCGCACGAGATACTGCACGACATGCGGCTCGACCTCGACCTGTCGGTCGGCAAACAGCTTGGTGATGACGCCGGCGAGCAGGAGATCGTCGGGCTCATGGATCTCGACTGTCGCCGCCGCCTTCAGCCGCGAGGCTAGATCAGGCAGCCTGACGCCCCAGGCCGATGGGAAGCGGCGCGCCGTCAGGAGCAGTGTGGAGCCGGCACCCCGCACCGCATTGATCAGATGGAACAGGCCTTGTTCGTCAACCGTCCCGGTATCGACATCGTCGATCAGCGCCGGCCGGGCGCCGAGATTGGCGATGCTGTCGCCAATGTGCCTGGCATCGACCGCCACCGCGCTGGCGCGCGCGCGCCAGATGGAGGCCAGATGTGTCTTGCCGGAGCCGGCGGGACCGGCCAGCACCACCACCGGTGAAGGCCAGTCCGGCCAGCGGTCGACCAAGGCCACAGCCTGATTGTTGGTGCCCGAGACGACGAGGTCGTCGCGCGAATAGCCGGTGCCATGGCCGAGATCGAGCGGCAACTGGCGCGGCGGGTCGGTTGGCTGGGCAGTCACTTCAGCGACGCGGTTGCGTGCGGTGGCCGCCGCCGCGATCGGCCGGAAGCTGCGACGCAGGTGCCGCGCCGTGGCCCTTGTAGAGCGGCGATTCGAGATAGCGGGCTATGGCAAACCGCACCAGCACGGCAACGGCGGCGGAAGCCGGCACTGCGATCAACAAGCCGACGAAGCCGAACAGCGCACCGAAGGCAAACAGCGAAAACATCAGCCATACTGGGTGCAGGCCGACGCTCTTGCCGACCAGCCGCGGCTGCAGGATGTTGCCCTCGATGAACTGACCGATGAAGAACACGACGGCGACGGCAACGATCATGGTCCAGTCCGGCCAGAACTGGACGAAGGCGACGCCGACGGCCAGCACCAGCCCGGTCAGCGAGCCGACATAGGGAATGAAGGAAATCAGCCCGGCGAACAGGCCGATGAGGATGCCGAAATTCAGCCCGGTCAGCGTCAGCCCGGTGGCATAAATTGCGCCCAGCACCAGGCACAGCGTGCCCTGGCCGCGCACGAAGCCGGCTGTGGCTGTGTTGATGTCCTTGGCGATGCCGCGCACCGTCGCGACGTTGTCACGCGGCACCCAGCTGTCGATGACCGCCACCATGCGGTCCCAGTCGAGCAGCATGTAGAAGGCAACCACCGGCGTCACCACGAACAGGCTGACCACCGAGACCAGTGCCACGCCGGAGCTCCACAGCGAGGTGAAGACGGTGGTGACGAGGCCGAAACCGGAGGTCAGCAGCGAATTCAGGCCGTCGCGCAGGCCATTGGCGTTGACGCCGAATTTCTGCTCCAGCCATTTCGGGTCGAACGACGTGATCAGGCTCTGCAACCGGGTCAGATATTCCGGCAATTTTCCGGCGAAATCGGCCATTTGCGTGGCCAGAACCGGAATGAGGATAACGAAGGCCAGCACCAGCACGATGAGGAAGGTGATGAGGATGACGACCGTCGCCATGAAACGGGACAGGCCGAGCCGCTGCAGCCGGTCGGCGACGGGATCGAGGAAATAGGCGAGCACCATGCCGGCGACGAAGGGCAACAGGATGGCGCTGAAGACATAGAGAAAAAGCGCCAGGATGACCGCGCTGGCCAGCCAGAAGAAGATCTGGCGGCGGAAGGCGGCGGACGCGGCAATGTCGACGGCCGCGGCCTCTATCGCCGCCGCTTCTGTCTCAGATGTCCGGAGTGGAGCCTTCGCCATAGCCGCTCATATGCCTCAGCCAAGCCACGAGATAGGCCGCGGCTGAAGCCACGGTCAAGACCCCGGACAGCAATATGAGGGCTGGCCTCAGTGGGTCGAGGTGAACGACAAGGGCGAGTTCGCCCAGCACAGTCGCGGCCAGCACGATCTGGATGGCGGTGTTGGCCTTCGACACGAACAGCGGTTTCATCTCGACCGGATGGGCCATGACGGTGGACAACACGACAGCGCAGACGATCAACGCGTCGCGCGACACCATGGTGACGACCAGCCAGAGCGGCAATTGCCCGATGAAACCCATGACCACGAACACCGAAACCAGCAGCAGCTTGTCGGCCATCGGGTCGAGATAGGCGCCGAGCCTGGACTGCTGGTTGAAACGGCGGGCGATGAACCCGTCGACGCCATCGGAGATGCCGGCGATGAGGAAGCCGGCAAAGGCCCAGTCCCAGCGCGCCTGCAGCATTGCCAGCACCACCGCCGGCACCAGAAGAAGGCGCAGGATGGTGATCAGGTTGGGGATGGTCAAATGCTTGGCACCTCCTCTTGGTCCGAGATAGATGATGAAGATGGTGGGTGGCAACAAGGGAGAAGCTGCCGATCTCCCCACAAGGGGGAGATTGGCTTTCGCCAATGCAGGAGCGCCTATGCGCGCGCCCTGTCCACGGTTTTGTAGGCCGAGATGGCCGTTATCCTTGCGGACCGAAACCGTTCATGCGAAGAGCCCGCGACAAGGAAAATTGTTGAACGGGCACCAGAAATGAGCAAGCGCGACGTGAACAAGCGCAAGAACGGGCTCACCTATGCCGAGGCCGGCGTCGATATCGATGCGGGCAATCTCATGGTCGAGAAGATCAAGCCGCTGGTGCGCGCGACGCGCCGGCCGGGCGCCGATGGCGAAATCGGCGGGTTTGGCGGCCTGTTCGACCTCAAGGCCGCCGGTTTCACCGATCCGGTGCTGGTGGCGGCCAATGACGGCGTCGGCACCAAGCTGAAGATCGCCATCGACGCCGGCAAGCACGACACGATCGGCATCGATCTCGTCGCCATGTGCGTCAACGACATCGTCGTTCAAGGCGCCGAACCGCTGTTCTTCCTCGACTATTTCGCCACCGGCAAGCTCGATCCCGACCAGGGTGCCGCGATCGTCGGCGGCATTGCCGAGGGCTGCCGCAAGGCCGGCTGCGCGCTGATCGGCGGCGAGACGGCTGAGATGCCCGGCATGTATCACGGCAACGACTATGACCTTGCCGGCTTTGCCGTGGGCGCTGCCGAACGCGGCCAGCTCTTGCCCACCGACGACATCGTCGAGGGCGACGTGCTGCTGGGCCTGGCTTCTTCGGGCCTGCATTCGAACGGTTTTTCGCTGGTGCGCCGCATCGTTGCCGTCAGCGGCCTGGCCTGGGGCGATCCGGCGCCGTTCAACGACGAGGCGACACTCGCCGAGGCGCTGCTCGAGCCGACCCGCATCTACGTCAAGTCGATCCTCAAGGCGATCCGCAACACGCATGGCATCAAGGCGCTCGCCCACATCACCGGCGGCGGCTTCCCGGAAAACATTCCGCGCGTGCTGCCCAAGGATTTTTCGGCCGAGCTCGACCTCGAGGCGATCGACGTCCCGCCCGTGTTCTCGTGGCTGGCCAAGACCGGCGGCGTGGCGCCGGAAGAGATGATGCGCACCTTCAATTGCGGTATCGGCATGATTTTGGCGGTCGCGTCCGGCCAGGCAGCACAGGTCGCGGCCGTGCTGCAGGAGGCCGGCGAGACGGTGACGCCGATCGGCCGCATCGTGCCGCGCAGGGATGCCGGCGTCATCTATCGGGGCTCGATTGGCCTATGAGCGCGCAGAGGAAACGCACTGTTGTCCTGATCTCGGGGCGCGGCTCCAACATGACCGCGCTGATCGCGGCGGCCAGCGACCCGGCTTTCCCGGCCGAGATCGTCGGCGTTATTTCCGACAAGGCGGACGCCGCCGGCCTCGGCATCGCCAGGGCGCGCGGCATCGCCACACAGGTCATCTCGCGTGCCGACCATGGCAGCAAGCAGGTGCATGATGCCGCGATCGACGCAGCGCTCGCGGCGTTCAATGCCGAGATCGTGGCGCTGGCCGGCTATATGCGCATCCTGACCCCCGGCTTCGTCCAGAAATGGCAGGGCCGCATGATCAACATCCACCCTGCCCTGCTGCCGGCTTTCAAGGGGCTCGACACCCATGCGCGCGCACTGGCCGCCGGCATGCGCATCCATGGCTGTACCGTGCATTTCGTCACTTCCGAGATGGATGACGGCCCGATCATCGCCCAGGCGGCCGTGCCGGTGATGGTTGGCGACACTGTGGATGCATTGGCTGCCCGTGTGCTGAAGACCGAACACCGGCTCTATCCGCTGGCGCTGGGGCTGGTCGCCGAAGGCAAGGCGCGCATGGAGGCCGGCCGCACCGTGCTTGCCCACTTTGCCGACGATGCCGACAACAGCACCTCGGTGGTGATGGCCCCCGACCCGCTGCGTGAGGAAGCCGACCTCGAGCATCTGGCGCGCATCACGCCGTGAGTCGAGAGCGTAACGATGAAACAGCTTCTCCTGCTTCGCCACGCCAAATCGAGCTGGGACGACCCTGATCTCGATGATTTCGACCGCCCGCTGGCCGAGCGCGGACTGAAAGCAGCCCAATTAATGGGCCGTGAGCTTGCGGCGCGCAACTGGCTGCCGGAGCTAGCGCTGGTGTCGCCGGCGCTGCGCACCCGCGACACCTGGCGGCTGGTGGCAGCGGAACTGTCCGTCCGCCCTCGGGTCGAACTCGCCAAAGCGCTCTACGATGCTTCAGCGGCGGATATTCTGAGCCAGATTCGTAAAACAGACGGGTCGAGCGGATGCCTGGTCGTGATCGGCCACAATCCGGGCCTGGAGGATTTGGCCAGACAGCTTGCCGGACCAGAGTCGGAGGCCAAGGCGCGCAAGAAGCTCGATGAAAAATTCCCGACTGCTGCCCTTGCGCGCTTCGTCTTCGAGGGCGACTGGTCCGGCCTGTCCTCCGCCCGGCTGACACATTGTCTGCGGCCAAAGGATCTGGGCTAGAAATCTGGTGTCGAGCGGGCGCGGCGGGTCAAATCCGCGGCGCCCGAGACATCAGTTGCCCCAGATGCCCTGGCCGGGTTCCGGCCAATCGGTGGTGGTCTTCGTCTTGGTACCGGCAGCCTTGTGCTCAGCCATATTCGTGTTCTTAACCGCCCCGGTGACGGCATGATCGACGCCGGCAACCGGGGCAGCCGGCTGGTTGGCACTGGTGGAGTTGTAGTGGTCACTGCCGGCAAAAGCGCTGCCCGTGGCAACGAGAATGGCGGCGGCGATAAGAGAAATCCTGTTCATTTTCAAGTCTCCTGGTTCTTTCCGTCAGGCGGCGCCTTGGGAGGACGGTTCCGCTAAGGACAAGACCCTGGGCAGTCCGGTTTTATTCCTGGATGTGGAATGTTTTTTTTGCCGGCTGCAGGATTGGCGCCTTTAGCCGAAGCCGCCCGGCCGGTGCCTCTTCCTCCGCGCAAAAAACAAGAGCGGTGGGCCAAGCCCACCGCTCTTTGTAGTCAAGTAATCAAGGCCTGCGTTGTTCAGTGGCCCCAGATGCCCTGGCCAGACTGAGCCGGCACCTTGGCATTAGCGTCGCCCTGTGCTTTTTCGGACTTCACGATCGAGCCGGTGTGCGAGGTGTCGATGTTGGAAAGCGACTGGCTCGAAGCCGACTGGTTGGCAACCGGCTGGTTGGCATTGTAAGAGCCATAGTTGTCGCTGCCGGCAAAAGCAGTGCCCGTGGCAACGAGGATAGCGGCGGCGGTAAGAGCGATCTTGGTCATTTTATTTACTCCTGAATTCAAGATTGGATTGATATCGGCAGTCGCGATTAGCGGCCGAAGAGATTGCGGTCAGCGCCCTGCGAAGCGGGGGCCTGGACGGTCTGCGTCGACTTCGAGATCGAAGCAGTGACCGACTGGTCGACAGTGACGGCAGGCTGATTGGCGTTGGCCGAGCCATAATTGTCGCTGCCGGCAAAAGCAGTGCCCGTGGCAACGAGGATGGCGGCGGCGGTAAGAGCGATCTTGGTCATTTTATTTACTCCAGTGTTTGTTCTGTCCGTCTAGTGGCGTGCCCTTGGGAGGAATTTCGCGTCGCTCGGACCACCCCGAGATGGGTTTGCCTCGCTGCGGATTCCAATCACGAAGATGTTCCATAGGCCGTGTGAATCCGCCCCTTGAAATTCAGCAAGGGGGTTCGGCGGGAGTAATTTTTATAAACAATATCAGATACTTATTGAAAACGTCGTTTTCCACACCAAGGCATTCGGGCCGCCGGTGTTCACTACGTGCTGCACGGTCCGTCAACAGAAATCGAACCGATCGGTTCGATTTGTGCGGCCACGCCACCATCTGAACTTCTGGATCTCCTGCATTTGCCTTGCGGATGGATCGAGATTATCGCTTGTGCACGATCATCAATCGGGCGCGACTTGGCGGTGCCAGTTGAAGAAGCGGGCGGAAATCCGGGTGACCTGCACCCCAGGACAGCGATAGAAATGCGGTTGCTGCTTGTAGAAGACAATCGCGAACTGGCGGATTGGCTGGGCAAGACCCTGCGTCAGGCGAACTATGTCGTCGACATCGTCCATGATGGCGAGGATGTCGAACACGCGCTCGCAGCCGGCGACCACGCGCTTGTCATCCTCGACCTGGCGCTGCCGCGCATGAGCGGGCTGGAGGTGCTGCGCATGTTGCGGGCCCGTGGCAACCGGGTGCCGGTGATCGTGCTGACCGCCAATGCCAGTCTCGACGGTCGGGTCAAGGGCCTCAATGAAGGCGCCGACGACTATCTGGCGAAGCCTTTCCAGATCGAAGAGCTCGAAGCGCGCATCCGTGCGCAATTGCGCCGAGCCAATGACCGCACCGCGCCGGTCGTTGCCTGCGGCGATCTCGTCTTCGACACCAACACGCGGCTGTTTTCGCTCGCCGGCGAGACGCTGGCGCTGACGCCGCGCGAGCACGCGGTGCTCGAACAGCTTGTAGTCAAGGCCGGGCGCACGGTGAGCAAGGCGGCATTGTCGGCCGCTATCTATGATTTCGAGACCGACGCCGACCCCAGCGCCATCGAGATCTATGTGCACCGCGTGCGCAAGAAGCTCGAAGGGGCGCGGGTCCGTATCGTCACGTTGCGCGGCCTCGGCTATCTCCTGCGCCTTGAAGACTAGGCGCCATGAGGATTAACAGTCTCCGCTTGCAGCTTCTTGCTTGGGTGGTGTTGCCGCTCGTCGGCCTCGCCACCATCAATCTGTGGACCAGCCACCGCAACGCGCTGGCAACCGCGGACCTCGTCACCGATCGCATGCTGATGGGTTCGGCGCGTGCTATCGCCGAACGCGTCGCCGTGACTGACGGCATGCTCGACGCCACGATACCGCCGGCGGCGATCGAGATGTTCGACACCGGCGATCACGACAGCGTCTACTACCATGTCAAGACCGCCGGAGGGCGGCTGCTGACCGGCTATCCGGATCTGCCGGAGGCACCGAAGTCCCCGGACACAGAGGCAACCTATCGCGACCATCGGCTGCGGTTGCTGACCTTCAGCCACACGGTGGTCGGCGCCGGAGACGATTCGCCGATCACCGTTACGGTCGGCGTCACGCTTGCCGGACACGACGCCATGGTGCAGCGTCTCTGGTTTGGCGCCTTTGCCCAACAATTGGCGCTGGTGGCGATTGCCGGTTTGTTCGTTCTGCTGGGCTTGCATCGCGGCCTTGCGCCCTTGATCCGGTTGCGCGACGCGGTGCGCTCGCCAAGCCGCAGCGAGTTGGATCCGGTCGAAGTGCCAGGGGCGCAAAGCGAAATCCGCCCGCTGATCGATGCGCTGAACGCCTATATGGAGCGCGTGCGGGCGCAGATGGCGGCGCAACGCCGCTTCATCGCCAATGCGGCGCACCAGTTGCGGACACCGCTGGCGCTGCTGTCGACACAGGCAAGCTACGCGCTGCGCGAAAGTGCCTCCGACGCGCGCCAGGAAGCGCTGATGGCGCTGCAGGCCAGTTCCGGCCGGCTGGCGCGGTTGGCCGAACAGCTCCTGACCCTGTCACGGGCGGAGCCGGGCAGCCGGCGGCCGCGCGCCGACCATATTGACCTTACCGAAGCCGCCCGCCACGTGCTGGAAACGCAGGCGCCGACAGCGATCGGCCGCAATATCGATCTCGGCCTCGAGGAGACCGGTCCGGTGCCGGTCATCGGCGACGGCACCATGTTGCGAGAGATGATCGTCAACCTCGTCGACAATGCGCTGCGTTACTCCCGGGCCGACGGCAGCGTCACGGTGAAATTGGCGACCATCGACGGCGAAGCCGTGCTGACGGTCGCCGACGATGGGCCCGGCATCCCGTTGGATGAGCGAGACCATGTGTTCGAACGCTTCTACCGCATTGCCGGATCGACCGAGGAAGGCAGCGGGCTTGGCCTGGCCATTGTGCGCGAGGTCGTCGACAATGCCGGCGGCCGCGTCACCCTTGGGGATGGCGCGGCCGGCGGTCTGGTGGTCGAGGTAAGGCTGCCGCTGGCAAGCAGCTAAGGTCTGTCGCCGCTCACTGCGTCTCATGCAGGGGCTGGGGACGCCATTTCGCCAGGCGATCCTCGATTATGGTCATCAGATATTCAGCACCCAGCGCCACCACCATCACGATGACGATCGCGGCGTACATGCCGGCGGCGTCGAAGGATCCCTTGGCGATGTTGATCAGCAGGCCGATACCGTAACGCGAGCCGACGAACTCGCCAACGATCGCGCCGATGATGGCAAAGCCGAAGCTGACATGCAGGCTGGCGAAGATCCAGCTCATCGCCGAAGGGACAATCACCGAACGGGTCAGCTGCCAGTTGGACGCGCCCAGGATGCGGGCGTTCGCAATCATTGCCCTGTCGGCTTCCCGCACGCCCTGAAAGGCATTGTGAAAGACAACGAAGAAAACCATCACGAAGGCAAGCGCCACTTTCGAAGCGAGGCCAAGGCCGAGGATCATGATGAAGATCGGCGCCAGGACGACGCGCGGAATGGAATTGATCACCTTGATGTAGATCGAGAAAATGTCGGCAGCCATGCGGTTGCGCCCGAGCGCGACGCCGATGATGATACCGGCAACCGAGCCGGTGACGAAGCCGATGACCGCCTCCTCCATGGTGACATAGAGATGATACCAGAGGGGACCCTCGGACGTTCCTTCCGTCGTCCATTCATAGAGCCGCTGCGCGATCGTACTCGGCATTGCGTAGAAGAACGGGTCGATCCACGCTTGGCGCGCGGCAATTTCCCACAAGCCTAGAAAGGCGACCAGAATGGCGACCCGCCAGAACATCACCGTGCGGCGGCGATTCCGTGCCGCCTTGGCGGCGGCGGCCTCGATTTCCGCATCGGAAGTGCCCGGCCTGAAAGCTCCTGCGCTGATATCGATGGTAGCATCGGTCATGGCGTTCCTCCTCAGGCCGCGGCACGTGCATAGCTGGTCTCGACCTCTTCCTTGAGATCAGCCCAGATCGTGCGCGAGTAATCGATGAAGCTCTGCTCGTAGCGGATATCGGCGACCACGCGCGGCCTCGGCAGATCGATCGTGTAGACCGACTTTACCGTGGCCGGTCCGGCGGTCAGGACATAGACCTTGTCGGCGAGCGCGATCGCCTCTTCGAGATCATGCGTTACGAAGACCACGGACGCCTTTGCCTCAGACCACAGGCGCAGCAATTCCTCATGCATCAGGACGCGTGTCTGCACGTCCAGCGCCGAAAACGGTTCGTCCATCAGCAGGATCTCAGGGCCGTTTATGAAGGTTTGGGCCAGCGCCACACGTTTGCGCATGCCGCCGGAAAGCTGGTGCGGATAGTGCTGCTCGAAACGCGACAGGCCGACGCGCGCCAGCCAGTCGCGTGCCGCGGCCGTGGCATCCGACTTCGTCCTGCCACGAAAGAGCGGGCCAGCCATCACATTCTCGATCACATTTCGCCAGGGAAACAAGGCATCGCTTTGGAAAACAAAACCGATGCGCGGGTCTATTCCCTTGACGGGCGCGCCCATGACACGAACCTCGCCGGCGCTTGGACTGGCCAACCCGGTGACGAGGTTGAGGGTGGTGGACTTTCCGCAACCGGTCGGACCGACAACGGCGACGAATTCGCCGCGCTCGACGGTCATGGTGAAATCGCGCAGCGCCGTCAGTGATTTGCCGGTGGGTGTGAGGAACCGCCGACTGACATTGATCAGTTCAATCGCTGGTGTGGTCTTTTCATGGGTCATGATGGAACTCCGGGTTCGAGCGGACGCCCGCCGTCGGCCAGAGCCGCCGGACGTGAAAAACCGACGGTTGCCGGCGCGACGACGCGCATCGCGCCGGCATGGTCTGCTACTTGGCGTTCTTGACGAATTCCGAGGTGTAGGTCTTGGAGAGGTCGATCTGCTTGCCCTGCAGTTCCTTCTTGAAGGCTGAAAGAACCGTCAGCACAGTCTCCGGGCCGCCTTCGGGCATGATCCCATCGGGGGTGAACATTGCCTTGCCGGCATCGAGGGCCTTCACGTAGCCTTCCTTGTCGCCGACATAGTAGTCTTGCGGCATCTTGTCGGCGATCTCGGCGCCACTATGCGTGTTGATGAATTTCTGCGTCTTGACGAAGGCGTTGGCCAGCTTCTGCACGATGTCCTTGTGCGCTTCGACCCAGTCGGTCTGCATATAGAGCGATGCGGCCGGGTAAGTGCCGCCCAGCGCAGCCTTGGTGCCTTCCATTGTGCGCATATCGATAAGAACGGACGCTTCGCCGGTCTTCACCAACCGGGTGATCGTCGGCTCTGTCGTCATGCCTGCCTGGATCTTGTCCTGCTGCATGGCGGCGATGAAGGTGGTGCCTGCGCCAACCGGAACCGAGGTGAAGTCACCGAGCTTCAAACCATTCTTGACGGCGAGATATTCCGTAAGAAAATTCGTCGATGAGCCCAGACCGGTCACGCCCAGGCTCATGCCCTTGAAGTCGGCAGGTGATTTGATCTCGGGGTGTTTCGTCGAAACAAGCTCGACCTCGCCTGGCGCCTGGCTGAACTGGACGATGGATTCGACGAATTTGCCCTTTGCCTGCAGATCGATGCAGTGGTCGTAGAAACCGACAACGCCTTGCACGGCACCGGCCAGCATCTCGTTTTCGGCATCGACGCCGGCCGGTTCATTCAGCAGCTCGACGTCGAGACCCTCGTCCTTGAAGTAACCGAGCGCTTCGGTCAGCTTGGCGGGCAGATAGATCTGTTTCTCATAGCCGCCGACCATGATGGAAACTTTTTCGTCGGCGCGCGCGGACGGCGCCGACAAGGCCATGGTGGCGACGAGTGCGGTTGTGGCGGCTGAATCAAGCAGAGTTCGCGCGAGCGACATGGCCTCTTCCCTTTGTTCGTTTCCCGCGCCCCTCTCTCTCCCATCGCTTTCCGCGACAATAATGGGGGCGCCCATGAACACTAAGGGCATCAACCTTTCATCCAGCTTTCAAGGAAAAGCTGAAAATCAAACCATACAGATTGGTAAGCTGTGGGTATTAGCCGGCCGCTGCGAGGCGGTCATGCCGCGAACACACAAGCCATCCCCCTGTTTCAATTGTTCAGCCCCAGCACGTCGCGCATGTCGTATTCGCCGGGCGGGCGTCCCGCCACCCAGAGTGCGGCGGCGATGGCGCCGCGGGCGAACATGATGCGGTCGCCGGCCGCATGCGACAAGGTAACAAGCTCGCCCTCGGCGCAGAAGCGGACGCTGTGCTCGCCGATGATGCTGCCGCCACGCATCACCGCAAAGCCGATTTCGCCGGCCGGACGCGCGCCGATGACGCCGTCGCGTACACGCCTTGCGACCGTCTCCAGCTCGATGCCGCGCCCGCCGGCTGCGGCTTGCCCCAGCATCAGCGCCGTCCCCGATGGTGCATCGATCTTGTGGCGGTGATGCGCCTCGACAATCTCGACATCCCAGTCGTCGGGGTCGAGCGCTCTCGCCGCCCGCTCGACCAACCCGACCAGCATGTTGAGGCCAAGCGAAAAGCTGCCGGAGCGGACGATCGCGATGGTCTTCGCGGCATCGGCAATATCAGCCAATTCCGCCGCATCGAAGCCCGTCGAGCCTATGACCAGGGCTGGCCCGCCGCGCCCAGCGCAAACCCTGGCCAAGTCGGCCGAGGCAGCCGGCGTGGTGAAATCGATCACGATTTCGGCCATAGCAAGCGCCTCGTCGCGGCTCAACAGACCTTCGCCGACGATGCCCGGCCGGTGGAAGCGGGCGGCGAGCGCCAGCCGCGCATCGTCCTGCACAGCGTCGGCCATCTGGCGGCCCATGCGGCCCAGCGCACCCGCGATGGCGACCCTGACCGGTGGTTGCGACATGGCGCTATCCCCGCGGCTATTTCCACATGCCGCGCATGCGCGCGCCGATGTCGACGCGCACCTCCGGCCGGGCCGCCCTGCCCTGTGCCGCCTGCGCGCTCGGCCATGATACCTGCTGGAACGCAGCGAGGATCGAAGCCGGGATGAAGCGGGTGCGCGAGGCATAGAGATGGCGGTCGCCGCGCGCCGCCTGGCCGTGCGGAAAGAAGCGCTGCGGCATGACCAGGTTGAGATTGTCCTTGGCCCGCGTCATCGCCACATAGAGCAGCCGGCGCTCCTCCTCGATGTCCTCCTTGGTGCCGACGCCGAGATCGGCCGGGATGCAGCCGTCGACGGTGTTGAGCACGAAGACATTCTTCCATTCCTGGCCCTTGGCCGAATGGATGGTCGACAGGATCAGATAGTCCTCGTCACGATGTGGCGGCCCGGCCTGGTCGCTGGTGGCGTCCGGCGGGTCGAGCGTCAGTTCGGTGAGGAACCGTTCGCGCGAGGCATAGCCCGAGCCGATCTGCTCGAGCTGCAACAGGTCGGCTCGGCGCGTCGTTGCATCCTCGTGGATGCGCTCCAAATGCGGCTCGTACCACAGCCTGATCCGTTCGAGATCGGCAGGCCATTTGGCGCCGGCCCGCAGGCCGGAATAGAGCGAGACGAAGCCCGGCCAGTCATCCGCCGCGCGTTGCGGCGGGCGCCAGCCGGCTAGCCCCATGGCCTCGTCGAGCGCTGTCGTCATCGTCTCGACGATCTGCGCCGCGGCCGAAGGGCCGATGCCCGGCATCAGCTGCAGCACGCGGAAGCCGGCGACCCGGTCGCGCGGGTTTTCGGCAAAGCGCAGCACCGCCAGAACATCCTTGACATGGGCGGCATCGAGGAACTTCAGGCCGCCGAACTTGACGAAGGGAATGTTGCGCCGTGTCAGCTCGATCTCCAGCGGCCCGCTATGATGCGAGGCGCGAAACAGCACCGCCTGGGATTTCAACGCCGTGCCGGCCTCGCGCTCGGCGAGGATGGTGTCGCAGACGAAATTGGCTTGCTCGACCTCGTCGCGCACGGTCACCAGCCTCGGTCTGTCGCTGGATTTGCGCTCCGACCACAGGTTCTTGGTGAAGCGCTCCGAGGCCTCGCCGATCACGGCATTGGCGGCGGCAAGAATGGTTTCGGTCGAGCGGTAATTGCGCTCCAGCATCACCACATCGGCGGCTTGCGCAAACTGGTTTGGAAAGTCGAGGATGTTGCGTACTTCGGCGGCACGGAACGAATAGATCGACTGTGCGTCGTCGCCCACCACCGTCAGCCCGGCGCCGTCGGGTTTCAGCGCCATGAGGATCGACGCCTGCAAACGGTTGGTGTCCTGGTATTCATCGACCAGCACATGGTCGAAGCGCCCACCCAGATGCGCTGCTATTTCAGGCTCGGCTGCCATTTGCGCCCAGTAGAGCAGCAAATCGTCGTAATCGAGCACGTTCTGCGCCTGCTTGGCCTCGACATAACCGGCGAACAATTGCTTCAACTGCTCCGCCCAACCGGCGCACCAGGGAAAGGCAGACCCCAACACCTCGTTAAGCGGCGCCTGCGCGTTGACGGCACGCGAATAGATGGCAAGGCAGGTGCCCTTGGTGGGGAAACGCGCTTCCGTCTTCGAGAAGCCGAGCTCGTGGCGGACCAGATTCATCAGGTCGGCGGAATCCTCGCGGTCATGGATGGTGAAGGCAGGGTCGAGGCCGATCTCCAGCGCATAGTCGCGCAACAGCCGCGCGCCGATGCCGTGAAAGGTGCCGGCCCAGGTCAGCGCATCGGTGATCACCGCGGCATCGCGGCCGAGTACTTCGCCGGCGATGCGCTCGACGCGCCTGGCCATTTCGGCCGCGGCGCGGCGCGAAAAAGTCATCAGCAGGATGCGGCGCGGATCGGCCCCTTTGACGATCAGATGAGCGACGCGATGCGCCAAGGTGTTGGTCTTGCCCGAACCGGCGCCGGCAATGACCAGCAGCGGACCGGCTATCTTGCCGTCGCCATGCTCGACGGCCTGGCGCTGGGCATCGTTCAGCCGGGCGAGATAGGCAGGCTGGACGGTCGGATCCCGAAAGGTCGAATCAGCGGTGGCGAGGTTCATCGCCCATCAAGCATCGTTTCCGCTTTGTTCGCAACGTCGATGCGAGGCAGACTTAGCCCCCGCAGACCGAGGGGGATCACGCCTAGCGTTGCGGATCGACACCAATCGCGGCTGACTGCCGACGCAAGGCTTCGCGATCATGTTGCGACGGTGGCAGCAACAGCGGGTCGACTGTATCGGGCACGTCATCGATCATCTGCCTGGTGAGGCGGTATGTGACATAAGCCAAAGCGCCGGCGATAAGCAGACGGAACATGGTTGCGTACTCCATTGGAACAGAACCAATCCGAGGGGACGGCATTTGGTTCCCTCCCGATTATCAGGGTATGTGATCGAGAGCCGCGATCGCTTCCGCTAACACTCAGCCCGTTCCGGTATTTCGGCGATGCATTCCTCCAGACGCTCCAGGCGGAACTTGGCATTGCGAAGTTCGTGTCCTGCCTCGTGCCGCCTATGGCGGCCCTGCGGAGAGGTCGCCATCAGGTCGCGCTCCAGTTCGGCAATGCGCGCACGCACCTGCCGGGCCTCGTCCTGACGCAACGCCTTGATCCATCCACGCCCGCGCATCGGTTTTCCTGCCAGCACCTTCGAAAGGCATGCCGGATTTATGTCGGAAAGACCCTAATTTCAGGCAAGCCCAAACGCTCTAAATTTAACTTCCGCTAATTTAGCATCAACAAAGGGGCTCTTTGGGGGAAGAAGGCCGGCGCCGCTTGGGAGGAGGAATGAAGCGCCGGCCAAGCGGATAATTAGGTCCGCCGCACAGCAGAAGGTAGCTGAGTCTTTCCCTGGCGTCATCGGGCGATTGTTTTCGTTAAAAACGTACCCTCGCCGGCCCGTCACCCGCGTGTCTTGACCATCATTCCGGCAATCTCCTTGAGGAGTTTTGCCGCCACGCCGGCGGTCAGGCCGGCGATGTCGCGAGCGGGATTTAACTCAACGATATCAGCCGCCACGATCGGCTGGTTGATCGACTGAATCAGGTTGATGACCTGACGAGTAGTCAGGCCGCCGGGTTCGCGATGCGAGACACCCGGCGCAAAAGCCGGGTCGAGCCCGTCGAGATCCATCGAGATATAGACCGGCGTCGTGAGGTCGAGCCGCAGATCATCGCTGAACCGCGCGGCCTCGATGACCTCGACACCAAACCGATCGAACTGGTCGCGATGATGGTCGTTGACGGTGCGCAATCCGACCTGGATGAGGCGGTCGGCAAGCCGCTCTTCCATGATGCGGGCAAAGGGCGAGGTGTGGGAGCGCGGATTGCCCTGATAGGCTTCATACATGTCGGGGTGCGCGTCGATGTGCAGAATGGTCAGGCTGGGGTGTCGGCGGCGCACCGCGCGCAGCACCGGCCAGGAGATGGCATGGTCGCCGCCGAGGCAGATCAGCGGATCGCCCAGTTCCAGCACGCGTCCAACCTCGCCTTCGATCAAATCCCATGGATCGGTGGCGGCGTCGAAACGGATGTCGCCATGATCGACCAGCCTGTCGGTCAGGTCGAAACCGGTTTCGCTCCACATGCTGTAGGCATCACAGAACAATTCGGGACGGATATGGGCGGGCGCAAGCGCTGCGCCCTTGGCGAAGGACGAATTGTCGTCGTGGGGAATTCCCAGAAGCGAAATCCTGGTCATCGGCATCCGGGCTCCGTCACTGGGAGTTCACAAAACTGGGGGAGTTCAATAAACCCCGGAGCTGGCTGGCAATAGCAGCGGTGCTTGGGCCAGCGGCGAGCGCGGTCTGGCGATCAAAAAAGCGATCATCTTCCCGCCTCGCCACACAGCCTTTGCCTGACCACGGCGACGTGGAAATTCGTGCCGAACAACAGCCCGTCATCGTTGAAGTCGTAGCTGGAATTGTGCAGCGGCGCGGAAGCCTCGCCATTGCCGAGGAAGACGAAACAGCCCGGGACGTGGTCGAGGAAACGGGCGAAATCCTCGGAGGCGGTCATCGGCTCGCGGGCGACAGCGATGTTGCCGGGCTCGAAGACGCCTCTTGCGGCCGCGAACGCGGCATCGACCAGTTCGGCATCGTTGCGCAGCGGCACGAACTCCCTGCTGTACTTGACTTCGGCGGTGACATTGTAGGCGGCGGCGGTACCCTCGGCGATGATGCGCATCTGCCGCTCGATCTCGGCGCTGACCTCGGGACGGAAGCTGCGCGCATCGCCGAGGATGCGGGCAAGGCCGGGCAGAGCGTTGCGGGTGCCGTCGGTGATCAGCTCGGTCACCGAAACCACCGATATGTCGGCCGGGCTCAGCCGGCGCGAGACGATGGTCTGCAGATTGGTGACCAGCGCGCAGGCGGCGACCAGTGTTTCGTTTCCCGCATGCGGCCGCGCGGCATGGCCACCGAGCCCTTTGAGCACGATCTCGAAATTATCCTCGGCCGACATGACCGGGCCGGCGCGGGTCTCGAAATGCCCGATCGGCAGGCCGGGCATGTTGTGCAGGCCAAAGATCTCGTCGAAGGGAAAGCGCCGCATCAGCCCATCGTCGAGCATGGCTAGCGCCCCCCTGCCCCATTCCTCGGCCGGTTGGAAAATGAAGCGCACAGTGCCGTCGAAACCGCCCTGCTCTGCCAGCAGCTTTGCCGCGCCGAGCAGCATCGTGGTGTGGCCGTCATGGCCGCAGGCATGCATGATGCCGGGATTGCCGGAGCGGTAGGGCGCGTCCGACTGCTCGGTGATGCGCAATGCATCCATGTCGGCCCTGAGCGCAATCGCCCGGTTGCCGCTGCCGCGCTTCAGCGTGCCGACGACGCCGGTGCCGCCAACCCCTTCGGTGACATCGTCCAACCCAAATTCGCGCAGTTTGGCGGCGACGAAGGCGGCGGTGCGCTCCTCCTCGAAACCGAATTCGGGATGCGCGTGCAAATCGCGCCGCCAGAAAATCATCTCCTGCTTCAGTGCATCGCGATCGAGTTCAGACATTCTTCTGCCCCTCCTGACCTACTTTGCCAGTTGCGCGGCCACATCAAGCAGGATGTTGGCGCCGGCAACAAGCTCGCCATCTTCGGTGTGCTCGCGCGGATTGTGGCTGATGCCACCGGCGCTCGGCACGAAGATCATCGCTGCCGGCGCGATCCGCGCCATCATCTGTGCGTCGTGGCCGGCGCCGGATGTCATCCGTTTGACGCCAAGACCACGGGCCCTCGCGGCGGCCTCGATACGTTCGACGATGCGGAGATCGAAGATCACCGGCTCGAAGCGGGCCAGTTGCTCGACCGAGATCGTCACCTTCTCGGCGGCGGCAAGCTGCTCGAGATAGGCGGCAAGTTCCGCCTCCTCCGCCTGCAGGCGCTGTTCGTCGGGATCGCGCAGATCGATGGTGAAGACGGCGCGCGAGGGAATGACGTTGATGGCATTCGGCTCGAAGCGGATCGTGCCGACAGTGGCGACGGTCGGCGCGTTCGAGGCTTTGGTCCGGTCGAGCAGGAAGGTGATGACCCGGGCGGCGGCGTGGCCGGCATCGCTGCGCATCGACATCGGCGTGGTGCCGGCATGGTTGGCGACGCCGTCGATGGTGACGCGTTGCCAGGAGATGCCTTGCAGATTCTCCACCGCGCCGATGGGCAAGCCCTCTCCCTCCAGCACCGGCCCCTGTTCGATATGCAGTTCGAGATAGGCGTGCGGCCTGAGAAAGCCGGGTTCCCGGTCGCCGGCATAGCCGATGCGGGCGAGTTCCTGCCGCAGCACGCTGCCGTCGGTGCCGACAGCCGCCAGCACCGTTTCGGCGCTGACCCCGCCGGCATGGGCCAGCGAGCCCATCATGTCTGGGGTGTAGCGCACGCCCTCTTCATTGGTGAAAGCGGCGACCGCGACGGGGCGCGACGGCAAGAAGCCTGATGCCTTGAGCGTTTCGATCACTTCCAGCCCGGCAAGCACGCCGTAGCAACCGTCATAGATGCCGGCATCGATGACGGTGTCGATGTGCGAACCGATAAGCAGCGGCGCCTGCCCGGCATTTTCCGGGCTTTGCCAGATGCCGAAGATGTTGCCGACCCGGTCGATGGCGACATCGATCCCGGCCTGCCGCAGCCAGCCGACGAAGAGGTCGCGGCCCTGCCTGTCGGTGTCGGAGGCGGCCAGCCGGATAAGCCTGCCCTCGCCATCCCGGCCAACAGCACCGAGTTCGCGGATACGGCCAAGCAGGCGCTGTGCATCGATCTCGATCATGCCGTTGCCTCTGCAGTCAACTTGCCGGCCAGCACATCGGCCGGGCTCATGCCAACCAGTTCGGCATAACGATGCGGGTCGGTGGCGCCTTCCGTGTTGATCGCCAGCACACGGGATTTGCCGTCGAGTTGAAGCTCGGCTCGGTTGTCGGCCACCGCCCGGATCAACCCGGCAAGGCCGACGCCGCCGCTTTCGCCGGCAACGATTACCGGATCGCCGGCGCTCGGCCGCGCCAGGCGCCGCATCACCGCGACGGCGTCGGCCTCATCCACCGTCATGAAGGCATCGGCGGCACGTGCCAGCACCCGCCAGGCGACCGGCGAGGCCCCGTAGCATTCGAGCATGGCCATCACCGTCGGCTGGCCGTGCGCGACCTTGACCGGGCGCCCGACCTGGGCGGCTGCAAAAACACAAGCGGCACGCGCCGGCTCGACCACGATGAAGGTCGGCCTGGCATCATCGAACACGATGGCCAGATGGCCGGCCAGCGCCGCGGCAATGCCACCGACACCGGCCTGCACGAAGACGTGGGTTGGCGTCCGAGGGAGCTGGCGCAAGGCTTCGCGCACGATCGCCGTATAGCCTTGCATGACCAGGCCGGGAATGCGCTCGTAGCCCGGCCATGAGGTGTCGGACACCACGGTCCAGCCCTTGTCGGCGGAAACCTGGGCGGCTTGCCTGACCGAATCATCATAATTGCCGTCGACGCGGATCATCTCGGCGCCATAGCGGGCGATCGCCGCGATGCGCTCCTCGCTGACGCCGGCGTGGACGAAGATCGCCGCTCGCGCGCCGACGAGTTGAGCGCCTTGCGCGACGGAGCGGCCATGATTGCCGTCGGTCGCACAGGCAAATGTCATCGCCGCGGCGACGGCCCGCACGTCAGGCCGATCGAGATCGGCCACATCGATGGGTCGGCCAAGCCGGCTGCCTGCCTCCTCCAGCACCAGGCGGAAGACGGCATAGGCACCGCCAAGCGCCTTGAAGCTACCGAGGCCGAGGCGAAAGCCCTCATCCTTGATGTGGATGGCGCCAAGTCCGAGTTCGGTGGCGAGCGCCGGCAGCGCATGCAGCGGCGTTATCAGGTGATTGTCGCGATGGGCAAGAAAACGCTCGACAGTGTCGGCGCCGGCCACGCCAAGGGTATCGGCATCGGCCGGATCGAGCGGCAGGCGATGCAGAGTATTGCGGTTGAGCAGGAACACTGGCGGCCTCCTTAGAGCCGGATGATTTCGGGTCGAATCGACCCGAAATCTGAATCCGTCTCTAAATCAAAGAGATAGAGAGCATGATGTCTGGACAAACGGTACCCGTTTGTCCGAGAAAACCGCTTCGCACTTTTCGGCATCATGCTCTGACGTTCAGCGAGAATATATTGCAGGATCGACGCAAAGGGCGCTGTAATATGGCCTCCCAAATGCAAGTTTGTTTCGCTAGGGATATCTCCATTGCCTGCATTGCCACCCTCGCTCGACAGTTTCGATCTCGCCATCCTTGCCATCCTGCAGCGCGACAACACGACGCCGCAGCGGCTGATCGGCGAGGCGGTGAACCTGTCGGCGCCGGCGGTGCAGCGCCGCATCAAGCGGATGGAGCAGACCGGCGTCATTGCCGGCAATGTCGCCGTCATCGAGCCCGCGGCTGTCGGCCAGCCCATCACCATCTTCGTCGAGGTGGAACTCGAGAGCGAACGCGCCGAACTGATCGACGCAGCCAAGCGGCAATTCTCGGGAACCCCTGAAGTCCAGCAATGCTACTATGTCACCGGCGAGGCCGATTTCATCCTGATCATCACCGTGGCCGACATGGGCGCCTATGAGGCGCTGACGCGAAAACTGTTCTTCGATAGCAACAATGTCCGAAAGTTCCGCACTTTTGTTGCCATGGACCGGGTCAAGGTCGGACTGACGGTGCCCTTGCCCGGCTGAGCGTTGCTGGCATGGCAGGCGCCGGCGGCCATGCTTTTGCCATTCTCCGGAAGCGAATTTGTCGGCGGAGGCGCGCTTGGACGAAACTACACCAGTTGCGATCATCGGTGCCGGGCCGGCAGGCCTGGCCATTGCCGCGTGCCTGCGGCAGGCCGGGGTCGACTTCGTCCTCCTCGAAAAAGAGCAGCAATCCGCCCCTGCATGGCGACGCCACTATGAGCGCGTCCACCTGCACACGACCAAACGCTATTCCTCGCTGCCCTTCGTGCCCTTTCCCAGGGATTATCCGCGCTATGTGCCGCGCGATCTTTTCGTCGACTATCTCGATGCCTATGCGCAACGCTTCGACCTGCGGCCCCGATTTGGAGAAGTGGTGCGGGCGATCACCCGGCGAGGCAGAAGCTGGCTCGTGGACACGACAACAGGTCCCCTGCCCGCTTCACAGGTGGTGATCGCGTCGGGCAACAATGCCGAGCCGCTGATGCCCGGATTTGCCGGCGCCGATGCCTTCAAGGGCAAACGACTGCATAGCGCCGACTATCGCAACGCCATGCCTTTTGCCGGCCAGTCGGTGCTGATCATCGGCATGGGCAACACCGGCGCCGAGATTGCCCTCGATCTGGTGGAAGGCGGTGCGCGGCCGACGATTTCGGTGCGCGGCGGCGTTCATATCGTACCGCGCGAACTGCTTGGCGTGCCCATCCAGATGATCGGCATGGCGGCGCGCCTGATGCCGGAACGCATCAACGATGCCTTGTTTCCTATCATCCTCGATCTGGCGCTGGGCAGGCTGGGGAAATATGGGCTCAGGCGGCCGCAGCAAGGAATGCTGCAGCAAATCGCGCTCTCGTCGCGCATTCCGACGATCGATGTCGGCACGGTCGGCAAGATCCGCGAAGGTGCGATCAAGATCGCACCCGATATTGCCGAGATCACCGAACAAGGCGTCCGTTTCACCGATGGCAAGCATGGCGAGTTCGATGCGATCATCTTCGCCACCGGCTTCCGGCCCGGCTATGCCAGATTGCTGGAGCCCGGCGTCCAGCCAGGCCGCAGCGGCGTCAATGCGAGCGCTTCGGATCTCGGTCTTTATCTCATCGGCTTTCACAATCCGGTCACCGGATTGCTGCGCGAAATCTCGATCGAGGCAGAGCAGATCGCTGACAACATCCGCCTCCGGCGAAACCGAAAGAAGGCAGCAGAAATCCTGCCGGTATGATTTGGCGCAAGAGGAACTGAGTTCTCGCCAACCTCACCCTGCCGCGCGCAGCCAGACCTTGTTGTCGTGGAAGGCAGCACCCCCGTAGGGCGCCGGCGCGTCGGCTCCGGTCAGCACGTTGATGCCTTCGCCGCGCTCATGCGCGCTGTTTGGCCAGATGCCTTCGGCGATGACGACGCCGCGCTTGATGCCTTCGAAGAGTTTTGCATGCAGCACGACTTCGCCGCGCGTGTTGCCGACCTCGACACGATCGCCGTCGGCCAGCCCAAGTGCTGCGGCATCATCGGGGTGCAGCAAGAGTTCCGGCCGGCCTTCCTTGGCCTTGGACACCGGTGTTTCCGAGAATGTCGAATTGAGAAAATTGCGTGCCGGCGATGTTGTCAGCCGGAACGGATGCGCCTCGTCGGCGACCTCGATCAGGTCGAAATGGTCGGGGAATTCCGGCAGCCGCGCCACCGGCCCGAACAGGCCCATGCTTTTCGGCGGCCGGTTGGGCGCCGCCTGCCCGGTCCAGTCGGCGCGAAAGTGGAATTTTCCATCCGCATGGCCAAATCCCCTAGTGAAATGCGCGGTGTCGAAATCCGGCTGCAGGTCGATCCACTTGTCTTCCTTCAAGCTGTCGAAGCTGCCCAGCCCGCGCTTGCCCAGGATGATGTCGATATGCTGCTGCTCGGTCAGGCCGAAGCCCGGACGGTCGGCGACGCCGAGCCGCTCAGCCAATTGCTCGATGACGAAATGGTTGGTGCGCGGCCCTTCCGGCGGCTCGATCAGCTTGGGGCCAAGCGTGATGTGCTGGTTGCCGCCGCCCTTGTAGACGTCGTCATGTTCCAGGAACATCGTCGCCGGCAGCACGACATCGGCGAGCTTGGCCGTGTCGGTCATGAACTGCTCGTGCACGCAAGTGAACAGATCCTGGCGCAGGAAGCCCTGCGTCACCAGCCGCTGCTCCGGTGCGACATTCACCGGGTTGGTGTTCTGGATCAGCATCGCCGTTACAGGCGGGCCGCCATAAAGCGCGTCGCTGGCACCGGTCAGCACCGGGCCGATGCGCGAATGGTCGAGATAGCGGATCGAGGGATCGCGCATCTTCGTGCCTTCCAGCACATCCTGGTTGAGCTTGAAGATGCCGGAATTGGAGTGGAAGGCGCCGCCGCCCTCATATTGCCAGCAGCCGGTGACCGCGGCGATGCAAGATGCGGCATGCATGTTGACGGCGCCATTGCGCTGGCGCGCGAAGCCATAGCCGAGCCGGAAATAGGTCCTTTTCGTCGTGCCGACGAGGCGGGCGAAGGCCTCAATCTCGGCGACCGTCAAGCCGGTGATCTCAGCCGCCCATTCCGGCGTGCGCGTCTTGAGATGTGCCTCCAGTCCCTTTGGATCGTCGGTGTACTTTTCGAGATAGGCACGGTCGGCCATGCCCTCCCGGAACAGCACGTGCATGACCGCGCAGGCCAGCGCGCCGTCTGTACCCGGCCTCAGCACCAGGCCGAGATCGGCCTGCTTCATCGTCGCGTTTTCGTAGACGTCGATGACGACGATCTTGGCGCCGCGCTCCTTGCGCGCCTTGATGGCGTGGGTCATGACGTTGACCTGTGTGACCACCGCATTGGTGCCCCAGATCACCACGCAATCGGATTTCGCCATCTCGCGCGGGTCCGGCCCGCGCAGCGCGCCGGCCCCCATCATCCAGCCGGTCCAGGCGAGATTGGTGCAGATCGAGCCGAAAAAGCCGGAATACTTTTTCGCATGGCGCAGCCGGTCGATGCCGTCACGCTGCACCAGCCCCATCGTGCCGGCATAGTAGTAGGGCCAGACCGTCTCCGAGCCGTATTTTTCCTCGGCCGCGATGAACTTTTCGGCGACGAGGTCGAGCGCGGCTTCCCAGCTCGCTTCTTTCCAGGCGCCGTCGCCCTTGGCGCCCGCCCGCACCAGCGGCTTCAACAAACGGTCCGGATGATGGACGCGGTCGGCATAGCGGGCGACCTTGGCGCAGATGACACCGGCCGTGTAGCTGTTGGCCTTGGCGCCGTGGACGCGGCCGATGCGGTTGCCATCGAGCAGTTCGACCTCGAGAGCGCAGGTCGAAGGGCAATCATGCGGGCAGGCCGAATGGCCGATCCTGAGCTTGGCGTGCTGGTTCATGGCACTTGTCTAACGGCTTTCGGGCGTGACGTGTAGGGCCAGTTACACGCCGTCAGTTCGCTTGAAGAGCGCATTGTAGGCACCGCATTTTGGGCAATGCATATGGCGTTCTACATGCGCGGCCCCTGCGCCGGCGTCGACGGTAACCAGATTGCCTTCTCCGCATTCAGGACATTTTACGACAGCCCCGGGATTGATCGCCAAAACCTTCGCAGCCCCAAGCCAAGATTCCTTCGACACACTCACTCCGCCGTGCCTTCCTCATATTCGGCCGACATGGTCAGCCACTTTTCCTCGTGGCCGGCCAGCGTCTGGGCCAGTTGCGATCGCTCCTTGGCCAGCCGTGTCGCCGTCGAGGGATCCTTTTCATAGACCGCCGGATTGGACAGCTCGTCCTCAATGCCGTCGATGCGCTTGCGGATGCGGTCCATCAGCGCCTCGGTGGCGCGGATCTCCTTGGCCAGCGGCTCGAAGGCGGCGCGGCGTGCGGCCGCATCGCGGCGGCGATCGGCTTTTGACGCCTTGTCGGCCTCGCGCTTGCCGCGGCGGTCGCCGGACACGCCGGTGACCAGCGTCTTGTAGTCCTCGAGGTCGCCGTCATACGGGTTGACCGCGCCGTCCTTGACCAGCCACAGCCGGTCGGCGGTCGCCTCGAGCAGATGGCGATCGTGCGAGATCAGGATGACGGCGCCGGGAAATTCGTTCAACGCATGGATCAGCGATTCGCGGCTGTCGATGTCGAGATGGTTGGTCGGTTCGTCGAGGATGAACAGGTTCGGGCCTTCGAAGGCCGACAGGCCCATCAACAGCCGCGCCTTCTCACCGCCCGACAGATCCTTGGCGGCGGTGTTCATCTTCTCAGTGGTGAGGCCGAACTGGGCGACGCGGCCGCGCACCTTCGATTCCGGCGCCTCCGGCATCAACCGGCGGACATGCTCATAGGCGTTTTCGTCAGGGCGGAGATCATCGAGTTGATGCTGGGCGAAGATCGCCACCTTCAGCCCGGGCGCCACCGTCATGGTGCCACTCTCCTGCTTGAGCCGGCCGGACAGCAATTTGGCGAAGGTCGACTTGCCATTGCCATTGGCGCCGAGCAGCGCGATGCGGTCGTCGGCGTCGATGCGTAGCGTCATCTTCTTGAGGATCGGCTGTCCGTCGGTGTAGCCGACATTGACGTTGTTCAGCGCCACGATCGGCGAGGCCACCGTCTTGACCGGTTCGGGGAACGAGAACGGCCGCACCGAATCGTTCACGATGGCCGCGATCGGCTTCATCTTTTCCAGTGCCTTGATGCGCGACTGTGCCTGTCTCGCCTTGGAGGCCTTGGCGCGGAAGCGTTCGACGAAGGATTCCATGTGCTTGCGGGCGGCTTCCTGCTTGACCCGGCCCTTTTCCTGCAATTCCTTCTGCTCGGTGTATTGACGCTCGAACTGGTCGTAGCCGCCGCGCCAGAAGGTCAGCTTCTTCTGATCGAGATGGACGATCGAATTGACGGCGCGGTTGAGCAGGTCGCGATCATGCGAGATCAAAAGCACCGTGTGCGGGTATTTCGACACGTAGTTTTCCAGCCACAGCGTGCCTTCGAGATCGAGATAGTTGGTCGGCTCGTCGAGCAGCAGAAGGTCGGGCTCGGCAAACAGCACCGCGGCGAGTGCCACGCGCATGCGCCAGCCGCCGGAGAAGGACGAGGCCGGACGGCGCTGCGCCGCGTCGTCGAAGCCGAGGCCGGCGAGAATGGTAGCGGCGCGAGACTCGGCCGAGTGCGCATCGATATCGGCCAGCCGCATATGGATGTCGGCGATGCGGTGCGGATCGGTCGCTGTCTTTTCCTCTTCGAGCAGCGCCGTGCGTTCGAGATCGGCCTTGAGGACGATCTCGATCAGCGGGTCCTCGGTGCCTGGCGCTTCCTGCGCCACCTGGCCGATGCGGGTACTCTTCGGCAGGCTGATCGAGCCTGTCTCGGACGGGAAATCGCCGGTGATGGCCTTGAACAGCGTCGTCTTGCCGGTGCCGTTGCGGCCGACAAGGCCGGCCTTGGTGCCGGCCGGCAAGGTCAGCGAGGCATGGTCGAGAAGCAAACGTCCGGCCATGCGGAGCGATAGGTCATTGATGATCAGCATGGCCGCGCTTTTGCACCGGACATCAACGCTTCGCAAGACCTTGTGGGCCAGTTGGCCGCACAAGGTCTTGAAACGACGCCCATGAGGGCGCCGTCAAAGCAGTCGAACAGTGGCTCGCCTACCGGGCAGGCAGCGCTCAGGCAGTCGCCTTGCGCTTCGTCGC
This sequence comes from Mesorhizobium loti, assembly GCF_003148495.1. Taxonomy (GTDB): domain Bacteria; phylum Pseudomonadota; class Alphaproteobacteria; order Rhizobiales; family Rhizobiaceae; genus Mesorhizobium; species Mesorhizobium loti. The sequence continues at coordinate 857,419 of NZ_QGGH01000002.1, read as the reverse complement.
CTTGGCGACAGTCGCCGGCGCTGCTGCCGGTTTGCGGCCAAGTCCTGTCGACTTTGCCAGCGCCGATCGTGTCGCCGAGTAGTTCGGCGCAACCATCGGATAGTCCGGCGGCAAGCCCCATTTGGCCCGATAGTCGTCCGGGCTCAGGCCGTAGTCGGTCCGCAGATGCCGCTTGAGCGACTTGAACTTCTTTCCGTCCTCAAGGCAGATGATGTAGTCGGGAAACACCGACTTCTTCGGATTGACTGCCGGAACCAGGTTTGGGGTTTCCGCGACAACTGCACCAGCGAGCTTGCGGACCGAAGCACTGACGCTGGCAATCAACTCAGGCAGACCGGAAGCCGGAAGAGGATTGTTGCCTACATAGGCCGAGACAATATCGGCCGTCAGCTCGATAACGGTCTTATCATCGATATTTGACAATTCTTTCACCTTATTTGCGACAAAATCATCCACCCCAGCGAAGACTTGTGTCGATGTATCTCTTTAACCGCGTCCCCCAACGGACCGCCAAGTCTCAAAAGGAATTAAGAATCGGCAAAAGTAGCTTTCATGCGAAATCGGCGCTATGCAAATTAGAAAATCTAATACTTGGAACTTGCAGACTTCGCAGCAGGGCTGTCGGCCAATATCTCCAGAATACGCTTCCAGCGGGCGCAACGCCCGAAATCCTTTTGTTCTATCGCCTTTTCGGCCTTCATCGCGGCGTAAAGCGGCGCCTCAGCGCCAAACTCCTTGATCAGCCAATGCGCTTCCTGAATGGCCAGACGTTCATTTTCGTCAAACATGGCTTTCGGCCTCCGAACGTTCCACACCGACCGCGACGCAACTGCCGATGACGAGGACGGCTCCGACAATGGCCGTCATCGTCATCCGTTCACCGGACAGGGTCAAAAGCAGGGTCGAAGCGATCGGCGTGAGATAGGCGACGACCGCGACCCTGCCACTGCCTTCAAGCTTCAAGGCGCGTGACCAGAAATAATAGCCCAACCCCATCGGACCGGCGCCCAGATAGAGGCCGAGAGCCAGGTCCGTACCGACGGGCCAGGCGAAGCCGTCGCGAACGCACCACAGAAACGTCAAGGCGACGCCGATCAGCGCCGATGGCAGCAACAGACGATCCGGCGAGGTGGCAATCCGTCCCACCATGATCGAATAGAAGGCCATGCACAGTGCGGATCCGAATGCGGTGAGATAGCCGACGAGATCGCCCTGGAGCCAAGACTGGTTACGCCCTCCCGAAATCACCAGTGCAACGCCAATGAAGCCCACCACCGCGGCAAGGCCCAGCACTGCCGGGCGCCGCGGATTCTCCAAGGCGATGACCGCCGCCGCGACCATCAACGGCCAGGTATAGGCCATCAGATTGGCCTCGATCACCGGCATCGAAGCGAAGGCGATGTATTGCAGCACCATGGTGCCGACCAGACCAATGAAACCGACCGCGAGAGAGATGAGCGCGGCCCCGGCCGTGACCGGCGCGGCTCTTTCCCGGCTCATCAGCCGGATGGCGGCGAAGACGAGTGCAGCGCCCGCAAATTGCAGGAACTGCACCTGCGACACCGGGTGGCTGGCCAGCAGGGATTTGCCGACCAGCGCATTGGTCGACCACAATGCAACCGCGCCGGCAGCGAAGACCAGCGCGGATATCGAGCCTGATCCATGCCGAAACAACCGGCATGGGACTCTATTTTGCTGTTCGACCATGATCCTGTCCGGAAACCGGTTCCCACTTTTCGGGATCATGGTTCATTACCATGATTCCCTGGCTCCGCCCGGAACCGACGCATCGACGGGGGCGGGTACCGGATGCTCTGCCTCGAACCGGCGATAGGCTGGCAGCTGGTTGGTCCAGACATCTTCGGCCAGCTCGTTGACCCACTCACGGTCGTGGTCGTTGTCGGCGGCGAGATAGAACATTCTATTATCGTCGACATAGGGTTTGGCCACCGAGCGCTGGTTGAGCACCAGTGTGACGCGCTCGCCGAACCGGATCGGGGCGGTGCGATGCAGGACGCCCAGGAACTGCCCGAGCGTCGCGTAGTTCATCTTGTGATCAATGCGCATGACACGATTGCGCGGGATCTCGCGGCCGGATTCGAGGATGGCGCGGCCGGTTTCCGAGTCATCGCAGAAGATTTCGAGGTGGCCGCCGACCAGCGGGTTGCTGATCGACAGCGGAATGAGTTCGGTGACCGGAACGCCATCGCAATGCCATTCGACGGCGCCGTCCTTCGGATTCATGAAGGTAACCGTCGAGCCGACGATCGACAGCGGATAAGGCTCCAGCTTGGTGCCCATCATGTCGGACAGCCGCTCCAGGCGCAGCTTGTCATGCAGCAATTCCTTGATCTCGGGGATGAAACGGTCGGCCCCGGTGATGAAGGTCAGATCGAGGTGCTTGTGCACGGCGTGGCTGGCCTTGAGTTTCAGAGCAGCCTCCTCGATCGCGGCAAGCAGTGCCGGGTCATAGCCGTGCAGATATTGCGCGACGCCGAAACTCGACACTTTCCAGGCTGTCTCATGGCCGATAATGGCTTCACGGCTCATCGCATAGCGCAGTTCGGGGATTGTATGGGCGTTCATTGTACTTCTCCAGGAGGGGGGCAACACTTGGTGAACAGTCGATTAATTCACCCACCCCTGTAAAATTAGGAATGCTGGTGCTAGTGTAAGCCAAGCTTAAGGTCGAAACCGTGCGTCTGCTCAGTCAGGTCAACCTCAATTCGCTTAAAATCGTGGAGAGTGCTGCGAGGCACGGGAATTTCACGCGTGCCGGCGAAGAACAGTTTATCACCGCTTCAGCGGTCAGTCAGCGCGTGAAAAGTCTTGAGGATCAGCTGCGCTTCAAGATCTTCCAGCGTGGCGGCAATGCGGTGTCGCTGACGCCGGAGGGCGAGACCTATGTCTCGCGCGTTCGCGAGGCGCTGGAGCGAATCGTCGCCGCCAGCATGGAAGCGACCGGGCAATCGCAGGAACATGTGTTGAAGATATCGGTGCTGCCGACCTTCGCGGCACGCTGGCTGTTTCCGCGCCTACCGCTGTTCCAGCGGCAATACCCGGACATCGAGATGCGCGTTTCGACCTCCTACGCGACGCATGAGTTCACAACCTCCGAGTTCGATCTTGAAATCCGCTATGGCGACGGTCACTTTAACGGGCTGCAATCCGATCTGCTGTTTCGGGAAGACCTGACGCCGGTGTGTAGCCGTAAGCTGTTCCGTGAGGTTCTCGGCGACACACCGCCGTCGAAGGTGACACCGGACGACCTCAGGCACTTCACGCTGCTGCATTCCGATACCTGCACGCAGAACTGGCAATCCTGGCTTGGTTTCGCCGGCGCCAGCTTCGTGCTCAGCGAGACCAAAAGCATCTATTTCGATTCGTGCATGATGTCCTATGAGGCGGCCAGTGCCGGGTTGGGGTTTGCCGTGGCCAATCGTGCCTATATGGCCAGCGATATCCGCGCCGAAAGGCTGGTAGCTCCCTTCGACGTGCACCACCCGAATACGGCGGGTTGGTATTTTGTCTCTCCCCCAAAGAGCCTTGCCGCTCGCAAGGTCCAGTTGTTCAAGCAGTGGGTGATGGCGGAAGCGGCTCTGACGCAGTGCCAGCTGGACAGCGAAATCAGCGGCGAGGCTTCGACGGCCGCCTGAATCTCGGGCAAGCATTTGGTTGTCTGCCGAGATTAGACCGGCAAGAAGCAAGTTGAGGCCTGCAGATTGGTGGCCTGATGTAGAGACGATGCTGCAACACAAAATGTAGCGATAGTCCGCGCGGGGCCTTCAAACTTTCGGACTCACAACCGCCGAACGTCGCAGGGATCAGGCGAAAGCCCTGCCCTCTTCGGTGCGCTGGAAGAGCATCAGGTCCAACCCCAGGCTTGGTCGTCCCAGGATGGTCAGAATCGTATGCGCCTGGCCGCGATGGTGGGTCTGGTGGTTGAATACATGATCCAGCGCCGGCGCCAGCCTTTGCGAGACCGTGCGCATGTCCGAGACGGTCATGTAGGTGAAGCGGCCCGTCAACGCCTTCTCGCTGAGGCCGCCGACCCAATCGATGATCCTCCGGTCCTCGGCTTCACGCGCCATCCGCAGACCGGTCAGCCCGCGATGCAGGATAGCGTCCAGCGTCGTCGGCGCGTCGCCCTCGCCGGTGAAGCGCTTCATCCAGATGCGGTCGGCCGTCAGCAGGTGGTTGAGCGTGCCCATCATCGAGCCGAAGAAGGCGCCGACATTGCGATTGAATTCCTCGTCGTCGAGCTCGGCGGCCGCATCGTAGATGCGGCCATTGGCCCATTGATTATAGGCCGCAAACATCATGAAATGCTGTCTCATGGCTTCCCCTCGGCTCGCGTCGATGCGGGGCCTACCTAACCCGCGAGGGGGCCGCCGCCAATGACCATTCTGCTCTATGACCTCGTCGGACGCGACACCACACGTCCGTTCAGCCCGCATTGCTGGAAGGTGGCGATGGCGCTTGCCCACAAGGGGCTCGACACATCAACCGCGCCGACGCGCTTTCTCGAGGTGCCCACTGTCGAGGGCGGCGTTTCGAAAACCATTCCGGTGATCCGCGACGGCGAGACGGTTGTCGCGGATTCCTTCGCCATCGCGCTTTATCTCGATGAAGCCTATCCGGATCGGCCGACGCTGTTTGGCGGTGAAGGCGGCAAGGCGATGGCGCGCTTCATCGAACGCTGGTCGCAACTGACCATCCATCCCTATGTGACCACCGCGGCGATCATGGACCTTCATGCCATGCAGGACGCGGAAAACGCCGTCTATTTCCGCCAGAACCGGGAGCAGCGTCTCGGCAAGCGGCTGGAAGACGTGATGGCAGCCCGAGACGCCGGGCTCGGCACTTTCAGGGCCTCGCTGGAACCCTTGCGTTCAATGCTCTTCTATCAGCCATTCATCGGTGGCGGTTCGCCGCTGTTTGCCGACTATATCGTCTTCGGCGCGCTGCAATGGGCGCGCATAGCCTCGCCTTACCAACTGCTCGACGACGGCGACGTGGTGGCGCAGTGGTTCACCCGCTGCCTCGACCTGCATGGCGGGCTGGGACGAAAGGTGGCCGCAGCAGCGTGACGCCGCAACGCCTGCCCTTGCCGCAAGGCAACACGAGGGCCGTCAATGTCCTGCGGAAAGGTCAGCAGCGAGGAGATAGCTGGGGCCTTACTTGGCCGCCGCCTTCTTTGGCTTGCTGGCCTTCGTGGTAGCCTTTGTTTCCTTGGGGGCGGCTTTTGCCTTGCCGGCGCCAGCTGCCTTCTTGGTTGGCTTTTTGGCTACCTTCCCCGCGGCATCCTCCTGGTCGACATCGGCCGCCGCCTGATGCCAATGGCGCTCATGGTGTCCGGCCGGCTGTCCCTCTTGCAGCCAGATCTGATGCGCGCGGTTGCGAATGCGTTCCTGACGATCGTCTGTCATGGTCATGTTGCTCCATGCGGGCCGACTTCAGCGCGGCGCCGACGCGCGAGTATAGCAAGCAACGCGTTGCTGTGCAGCCTCCGCCTCGCGGACCATCCGGCCCTCCGCTGGCGCTCCGGGCGTTCGTCACTCGGAAAGCCAAGCAATTGGCTTTCCGTCCGCTGCGCGGACCGTTCCTCACCCCTTGGCAATGGGCCGGGCGGCTTGTATAGAGCCCGCCACTCTCAATTCCATTCTCAGACAAGGACGACCCATGGCGCTCGAACGCACATTTTCCATGATCAAGCCGGACGCAACCCGGCGCAACCTCACCGGCGCCATTACCAGGATGCTGGAAGAGGCTGGCCTGCGCGTCATCGCCTCGCGCCGGGTCTGGATGAGCCGCCGCGAAGCTGAAGGCTTCTATGCCGTCCACAAGGATCGCCCGTTCTTCGGCGAGCTGGTGGAGTTCATGTCGTCGGCACCGACAATCGTGCAGGTGCTGGAAGGCGAGAATGCCATTGCGCGTAACCGCGAAGTGATGGGCGCCACCAACCCGGCCAACGCCGCCGAAGGCACCATCCGCAAGGTGCATGCGCTATCGATCGGCGAAAACTCGGTGCACGGCTCCGACGCGCCGGAGACCGCGGCAGAAGAGATCAAGTACTGGTTCTCGGACACCGAGATCGTCGGCTAAGCCGACAGTCCACACCTTGGATCTCGTAAAAAAGGCCGGCGTTTCGCCGGCCTTTTTCATTGACTTGAAACGGATCAGGTCTCGCGCACGAACTGCATGTACCAAGGTAAGACATGGAGCGTATATTGCCGACAATGGAGCGGACCACAGCATGACCAGTGCCATTCCGGGCTTCTTCCAGGGCACAGAGATGCCGAACAGCGGCTGGTGGGAGGCGCTGTGGCCCGACCCCGCCGCCGTGCTTTCGGCAACGGGGATCAAGCCAGGCATGGAGGTGATCGATCTCTGCTGCGGCGACGGCTGGTTCACGCTGCCGATCGCCAGGGTGGTTCGTCATGTCGTGGCCATCGATATCGATGCCGATCTGCTTGAAGCCGCCAGACGCAGGTTGGCCGAAAGCGGCGCGACGAATTGCGACTTTGTCGCGGGAGACGCCTATGAGCTTGCAAGCCTGGTGTCTCGACCCGCCGACTTCATCTTCATGGCCAACGCCTTTCACGGCGTTCCGGACCGGCCGCGTCTGGCGCGCGCGGTGCGGGCGACACTCAGCCCAGGCGGCCGTTTCGCCATCGTCAACTGGCACCAGCGCCCGCGCGAAACAACGATCGTCCAGGGCGAGCCTCGCGGACCTAGGACCGAATTGAGGCTGTCGCCAGAACAGACCATAGCAGCCGCCGAGGCGGGTGGCCTCAGGCTTACCGAACTGGTCGAGGTGCCGCCCTATCACTACGGCGCCGTGTTCGCACCGGCTGAGTGAGAGCATCTGTTCGCTACGGCACCAGCGTGCCGAGATCCGTGGTCAGGCCATGAGCCCGACCATCAAGATGCCTCAGCTTGCAGCGCTAAGGCGCAGGATTTCGCGGCCATCCTTGTCGGCGATGGTGAGCTTGCCGGCATCGACAGTGTATGATGCTGCCTTGGCCAATGCATCGAACAGCGCCTTTTCCTCAGCCATCACCTCCGGCGCGCAGGCCTTGTAGGTCGAGCCGATGTCGCTGATCGCGATCGTTTGGCCATCGACCTTGGCGGTGGCGAAATAGGTGTTGCAGGGGCCGCTGCCGCCTGCCTTGCCGGCCTCGCTGACCCTGAACGTCGCTTGCGGGGCGGTGATGGCACCGATGCCGTCGACATAGTCGACCAGCCAGAGCTGGTCAAAGACGGAAACCGCCGGCTCGGCGCTCGGCGTCACCATCTTCAGCATGATGGTCTGCGGCACGTCGGTCAGCGGATCGACCTGATGGCGCATATCGGAGATGAACAGGAGCTTGTCGTCGACGGTGATGCGGGCTTGCAACGCATAAGTCATCTGCGACCGGATGACGGAAGGGTCGAATTTGATCTCGAAGCTGATCGGCACCTGGCCGGCCGGCTTCACTTTCTGTTCGCCGATAATGGTGGCCGGCGCATCGGCCAGCGACACATCGGCAAGCTGGACAGAGAGCACGGCACTGGGCGGCAAGGCGATGCGCTCGCGATAGATCACCTCGCCTCTCACGGAATTTTCGGCGGCAACAGACAGTTCCGGCACGGCCAATATGCCGACGACCAGAGGCACGAAACCGAAGACGAAGAACTCCGCGATCCTGTCCAGCATGACCATCTCCCTTGCCCCGGGCCGCCAGTGCCCAGGTTGGCCAATGCCCCGGGCTGTCAACGCCCAAGCTGACCAACCGCGCTCAATTGGCCAAAGGATTGCGGTCAATGCATGGCTGCGGCGGTATTTTAGTCTGACGATTTCCAGCGGCCGGCCGCCTCGTCGTCGGCCTCCTTGGCCTCGACCCAACCGCCCTCGGAGCCGTCAGCGCGATGCTCCTTCTTCCAGAAGGGCGCGCGCGATTTCAAATAGTCCATGAGAAAGTTCGCTGCCTCGAACGCCGCGTGGCGATGCGCCGAGGCGGTCACCACCAGCACGATGTTCTCGCCGGGCGCGATCTTGCCATGGCGGTGAATGGCGGTGAGGCCCTGCAGCGGCCAGCGCTCGACCGCCTCGGCAGCGATGCGGGCGATCTCTGCTTCGGCCATGCCGGGATAGTGCTCGAGCTCAAGCGCCGACAAGGTGCCCTGCTCATCCCGGCAAAGGCCGGAGAAAGAAACCACTGCGCCGATATCGGCGCGACCTTGGGTCAGTCTGGCGATCTCGGCGGCGACGTCGAAATCCTGCGCCTGGATGCGCACGACAGGTACGACTGCGCTGGTCATGTCAGCCCCCGGTCATCGGCGGGAACAGCGCAATCTCACGCGCGCCTGCGATCTTCTCGCCGTGCTCTACATGCTCCTGGTTGATGGCGACGCGGATCACGTCGGGATATTGCAGCGCATGCTCGTATTCCTCGCCGCGCGATTTCAGCCAGCGCAGGAGATCGGCGACCGTCTCGACGCCAGCAGGCAGGTCGACGTCTTCCTCAGGCATGCCGATGCGTTCGCGCACCCAGGCAAAATAGATGAGCCGGGTCGTCATCTCATTCGTCCATGATGTGCTTGAGGCCGGCGCGGAAATAATCGTAGCCGGTGTAGAGCGTGACCAGGGCCGCGATCCACAGCAGCACCAGCCCGGTCTGGGTGGTCAGCGGGAAGATCTTGTCGCCGGCAGGCCCGGCCAGCAGGAAGGCGATGGCGACCATCTGGATCGCTGTCTTCCATTTTGCCAGTTGCGTCACCGGCACCGAGACCTTGAGCGCCGCCAGATATTCACGCAGGCCCGAGACGAGGATTTCGCGGCACAGGATGATGATCGCCGCCCACAGCGACCAGCCGGCGATGCCGGCATGACGGTCGGTGTCTGCGGCCAGCAGCAGCAGGCAGGTGGCGACCAGCAGCTTGTCGGCGATCGGGTCAAGCATCTTGCCGATGTTGGAGGTCTGCTGCCAGGCGCGCGCGAGGTAGCCATCCAGATAATCGGTGATCGAGGCGAGCAGGAAGATGATCAGCGCCGACCAGCGAGCGAAGTCGCTCGACTTGAGATGTCCTTCGAGAAAAAAGCACAGCACGACCAGCGGCACCGCGACGATGCGAGCGTAGGTGAGCATATTGGGCAGGTTGAACGCGCGCTTGGCCATATCTAGGGAACTCTTTCTGCCTGCCTACTCAAATCAGAAGCGAATGTGGGGGGTCAACAGGCTAGAATCGATTGGCCAGCCGAAAATACCCGAATCCGTCAGCTCTCATGAAAATGATTGTAGACCAGTTTGGCGACCTGTTCGGAAATGCCGTCGACCTTCCTCAGATCCTCGATGGCCGCGCGGCTGACCGCCTTGGCGGTTCCGAATGCAAGCAGCAGTGCGCGCTTGCGGCCGGGACCGATACCGCTGATCTCGTCGAGCGGGCTCTTGACCATCTCCTTCTTGCGCCGCGCACGGTGCGAGCCAATGGCGAAACGGTGGACCTCGTCGCGCAGACGCTGGACGAAATAGAGCACGGGATCGCGGACCGGCAGAGAAAATGAGTCCCTGCCCCTAACGAAGAAGCGCTCGCGGCCGGCATCGCGGTCCTGGCCCTTGGCGATGCCGATCGCCACCACCCGGTCCTCGATACCGAGATCCGAGAGGATCTTGCGCACCGCCGTCATCTGACCCTGGCCACCGTCGATCAGGATGACGTCGGGCCAGGCCGGGAAGCTGCCGGAGATATCGTCTTCGATATCATCGCCCGCTTCGGCTGCCATCGCCTCGCCTGCCGCCGCATCGCCGGCAACGGCAACATCGCCATGCTCCTTGAGCAGCCGCGAAAACCGCCGCTCCATCACCTCGCGCATCATGCCGAAATCGTCGCCAGGCGTGATCTCGGTCGAGCGGATGTTGAATTTTCTGTACTGGTTTTTGACAAAGCCTTCCGGCCCGGCGACGACCATCGCGCCGACCGCATTGGTGCCCATGATGTGCGAGTTATCATAGACCTCTATGCGCACCGGCGGCTTCGCCAGGCCGAAGGTCTCGGCAAAGCCGGCAAGCAGGCGTCCTTGGGTGGAGGTCTCGGCCAACCGGCGTCCGAGCGCCTCGCGGGCATTCTGCAGGGCGTTGTCGGTCAGGTCCTTCTTCTCGCCACGCTGCGGCACAGAGATCGCGACCTTGCGGCCGGCGCGGGTGGAGAGCGCCTCGGCCAGCAGTTCCTGATCCTCGACGCCATGCGACAGAAGAACGGTCCGCGGCGTCGGCTTGTCGTCATAGAACTGCGCCAGGAACGAACCCAACACCTCGGCTGCTTCCAACGCCGGATCGGCCTTGGGGAAATAAGCACGGTTGCCCCAGTTCTGGCCGGTGCGAAAGAAGAACACCTGGATACAGACCTGGCCGCCTTCCTGGTGGATGGCAAAAACATCAGCCTCGTCGACGGTCGCCGGATTGATGCCCTGGTGGCTCTGCACATGCGACAGAGCCGCAAGCCGATCGCGATAGATCGCGGCCCGCTCGAAATCGAGAGCTTCCGACGCTTGCTGCATCGCGGCCGAGATTTCCGTCTTCACCTTCTGGCTGCGGCCGGACAGAAAGTCCTTCGCCTCGCCGACCAGCTCAGCATAGTCCTGGTGCGAGACCTCTCCGGTGCAGGGGCCGGCGCAGCGCTTGATCTGATAAAGCAGGCACGGCCGCGTGCGGTTCTCGTAAAAAGAGTTGGTGCAACTGCGCAGCAGGAAGGCGCGTTGCAGCGAATTTATGGTGCGGCCGACAGCGCCGGCCGAAGCGAAGGGGCCGAAATAATCGCCTTTGCGCGAGCGTGCGCCGCGATGCTTGTAGATGCCGGGTGAAACATGGTCGCCGGTCAAAAGAATATAGGGAAACGACTTGTCGTCGCGCATCAGCACATTGAATCGCGGCCGCAAGCGCTTGATAAGATTGGCTTCGAGCAGCAGCGCTTCGATCTCGGTGCGGGTGACGACGAACTCCATCGTCGACGTCTCGCGCACCATGCGGCCGATGCGGGTGGTGTGGAAGCGGCCTTGCGCATAGTTGGTGACGCGCTTCTTCAGGCTGCGCGCCTTGCCGACATAGAGCACATCGCCGGCGGCGTTCATCATGCGGTAGACGCCGGGCGCGTTGGGCAGCCGCTTGACCAGCGTCTGGATCACCTCGGCGCCGACCATCCCTTCGGCATCGCCCGCATGCGGCGTCCAGTCGATAGCGGTGAAGGCGACATCGGGACCGGCTGGTTCGACGATCTCCTCGACCGCCTCGTCCTCGAGGTCGATATCGGGGGGCAGATCGTCGGCGCCGCCGCGCGGCTTGTTTTTGTGGTCTACAGGACTCATTCCGTCATGCCTGTCACATCGGGCGTCTGCCACGCAAGATGCTGGCCACCATCAAGCGCAATCATCTGGCCGGTGACCGAGCGTGCTTCCCAGAGATAGCGGATCGTGGCGCCGAATTCCGACAATTCCGGGCCACGCTTGAGGATCAAGCCATCGACTTGGGCGGCAAAATCGCTGTCGTCCTGGCGCGCGTTCTTCAAGGTAGGTCCCGGGCCGATGGCATTGACGCGGATGCGAGGGCCGAGCGATTGCGCCATCATCTGGGTGGCCGTCCACAAAGTCGACTTGGACAGCGCGTAGGAGAAATAGCGCGGCGTCGGCCGCCAGACGCGCTGATCGATCATATTGACGATCAGGCCCACCTGCCCTTCCGGCAACGCGCGGGCGAAATTCTGCGCCAGCAGCGCCGGCGCCTTCACATGAACGGCAAAGTGCCGATCCCAGGCCCGCCAGTCGAAATCCAGAACCGAATCGTCCTCGAACAGCGACGCATTGTTGACCAGCAGCGAGAGCGGTCCGAGCGCTGCTTGCGCCTGGCCGACGAGGTCGCCGACGGCATCCATATCGGTCAGGTCGGCGGCGATCACGGCGGCGCGGCCGCCGCCGGCGTTGATTGCGGCAGCCAACGCGTCGGCCTCCACACGCGAGCGGTTGCAATGGATGGCGACGGCAAAACCGTGAGCGGCGAGATCGTCAACGATTGCCCGACCGATCCGTTTGGCCCCGCCCGTCACCAGCGCCGTGGCTATGCTCATATGGTGTCAATCCTCAATTTCAGCCCGAAAACACGATGCCGGCGAAATATGGCCGGGCAGGCGTTAAATGGCGTTCGCACCTTGGGCAGCATTGTGGCGAAACAGCCTTTTCGGCGTCCCGACTCGCCTTTGACTCCAAACCGTCCGAGCGGAATATAGGACGCTGGACTCCTTGCACCAAGCGGTGTGCAGTGCAGCATGGAACGGCTCCTGCCATTTCGCTGTTGCGAAGATGCAACGTCAAGGTTCCGCCTCATTCGCGCCGGGGAATGACCCAAGTTCAGGTTCGCTTCAGCCGCATTTTGACACGACATTTGGAACCGACGAACGCCAGATCCGTTTCACCCCCCGGACGGGTAGATGGCGATCGTGAGAAACAAGCCTGTGTCCTGTGGCTTAAGGAGTAAAGAACAATGCAAGCCAATCTCAAATTCGCACGGCCGCTGGCCGTGGCGCTCGGGCTCTTCGCCCTCAGCGGAACTGCCTATGCCGCAGACGTCGTCCAGGAAGAGCCGCCGGCACCCGCGCCGATCGCTGAACTTCCGGTCGCTTCGTGGGCCGGCCCCTATGCCGGTCTCAACGTCGGCTATGGCTTCAGCGGCCATACCAAGGAAAAGGATCTGGGTGTTGACAATGTTGATGTCGGCACGAAGGGTTTCGTCGGCAGCGTCTTCGGCGGCTATCAGTGGCAGCAGGAGAACTTCGTCTACGGCGCTGAAGCCGAACTCGGCTACAATGGCGTCAAGGGCGACGATTCTGGCGTCAATTCCAAGGCAGGGTTCGAAGGTTCGCTGCGTGCCCGTCTTGGTTACGCCGTGACCCCGGAAATCCTGCTCTATGGCACCGGCGGTCTCGCCGGAAGGAGCCTGAAGGTGGAAGATCCGGCATTCGGTACGGACCGCGCAACGATGCTCGGCTGGACCGCTGGTCTCGGCACCGACATCAAGCTGACCGACAATGTGTTCGGCCGTGTCGAGTACCGCTACACCGACTTCGGCAGCAAGAGCTTCGATGGTATCGGCAAGGTCAAGGCCACCGACAACCGCGTCACCTTCGGCGTTGGTATGAAGTTCTAAGTCGTTCAAGCCACGACACGAAAAAGCCGGGCCTCGCGCCCGGCTTTTTTTTGAGCCTGAGTGGCCGCACAGGAGATCGAAGCGATCACCCTGGGCTAATCAAGTCGATCAGCCTGGCTGATCGGGCCGATCAACCGGGTTGGATCGGGCCGATCAACCGGGGATGCACGGCCTCAACTCTGGAAACTTCTCGTCGAAGCGCGCTGCCCATCGTGTCAGCCGGGCGCGACCCTTCTCCCATTTTCCGGCAAAGCGTAACGAGAGATAGCCGAGGCAGGCGCGCAGCGCCATTTGGCCGGCGGTGATCTTCTTCGGCAGCTTCGGCGGGTTGGCGTTGAGCAGATCGAGTGCTGCCGTGATCTTTGCCCATTGGCGATCGAGCCAGGGCTGGTAGACCATCTCCTCAGGCCGTGCGCGCCGCTCATAGACCATCGACAGCGCACAATCACAAATGCCGTCCGCCAGCGCCTCCAGCACTTCCGCCTCGAGCCGCTTGTCGGGATTGCGCGGGAAAAGCGCGCTCTTCGAAACCCGGTTGAGGTGCTGGGTGATGGCGCGGCTGTCATGGATCGAGCGGCCGTCGTCGAGCACCAGAACCGGGATCTTGCCGAGCGGGTTGGCGATCATCAAATCGGCCGGCTTCTCCTCGGTCTTGATCGGCACCAGATCGACGGCGATGCCGGCATAGGCCGCTGCCATTCGTACCTTGGAACTGTAGGGAGAAGACGACGCATAGAGCAGTCTGGGCATGATAGGTTCCTGTTTTGCAGGCGGGCAGTGTTGACCGATCAGACGCGATCGAGCAATGGCCACAAGCGGAAAACCCGGCCGCCAGCGAGCGACATGCATCAGCGTCGTTGACCGACACCGTTTAGCGAACGCTCCATGATGATGGTGCGTTCATCACCGTAGCAGCTGTCTCGAACTGCCTTGAATCCAAGCCCGGCGTAAAATGGCTCCGCCGTCACCGAGGACGGCACGGTCAGCACGGTGACGCCGCCAGCGTGCGCCGCTTCCTCAACCTCCGCCATAAGTCGTTTGCCGATACCACGGCCTTGCATTTCAGTATCCACAAAGACGGATCGGACAATGCTTCCATCGAGGCTGGCTGTTCCAACGATCCTGCCACGCACAACCGCGACAGAAACCCTCCGCTTCCTCAAAAGCGCAGAGACAGCGGATGGGCTGAAGTTCTGCTCCACGCGAGCGATGATGTCTTGCGAATAGTCTTTCGCATTGGTCTGTCGCAGAGCTGCCAGGATCACGCGGCTCACGGCTTCCGCGTCGTCCTTGTTGCCCTGCGAATCGTGAGTTCCGAAGTCACTTCACCACCAGGCAGCCGACCCGAATTCTCTGCGGAGCAGACAATGGTGGCACGCGGATCATCCAGTCAACAACCAAGACTGAAAAGCCTTACGCCGAACATTCGATCCGCATAGACGACACAAAAAAAGCCCCACCGGACTTCGCCCTATGGCGAAGTCCTGGGAGCTGCGAAAAGATATCCTCCGTCCGCCTCTGTCTCGCCTTCCGACTACCGAAGCAATGAGCGGGGCGCCTGTCAGGCACCCGCCCCTTGTGTCTCGGCACCGCCCCCGGCGAGGGAAGACGCGATTACTTCTTGCCGGCCTTCGCGGGTGCTGCCTTCGGCTTGGCCGCGGGTGCCGCTTTCTTCACCGGTGCCGAAGACTTCGCTGCCGCCGCCTTCTTTGCCGGTGCAGCCTTCGCTGCCGGTTTCTTGGCAGGTGCAGCTTTCGCAGCCGGCTTCTTTGCAGGTGCCGCCTTCTTCACTGCGGGTTTTGCCGCAGCCTTTGCAGCCGGCTTCTTGGCAGGCGCCGCCTTCGCAGCCGGCTTTGCCGCCGCCTTGGCAGGTGCCGC
The DNA here is from genome assembly GCF_003148495.1 of Mesorhizobium loti. Taxonomy (GTDB): domain Bacteria; phylum Pseudomonadota; class Alphaproteobacteria; order Rhizobiales; family Rhizobiaceae; genus Mesorhizobium; species Mesorhizobium loti. Next base: position 842,366 of record NZ_QGGH01000002.1, on the reverse strand, counting down.
CTTCTTCACTGCAGGTTTTGCAGCGGCCTTTACTGCCGGCTTCTTGGCCGGTGCTGCTTTTGCCTTGGGCGCGGCCGCCTTCGGCTTGGCAGCAGGTGCTGCTTTCTTCACTGCAGCTGCGACCTTCGCCGTCGCTGCTTTTACGGGTGCTTTCTTTGCCGGTGCCTTGGACGCCGGCGCTTTGGATGACTGCTTAGCCATGCGATGCCCCTTCCGTTGTGCCGATGGCCGTAATGACCCGGCGCGCTCATGCATATCTGACTCGCGGCTTGCTAGCCAGCGAAGCAACAGACTGATTTCTGCAGCTTAAATTTTGGTTACGGATCACACATGATCGTGCTGATCGTCGCAAAAATCCGCTGCTGATCTTCGACCATTGCCTAGAGTGTACCGTCGACATTCTCTACACCCTGCGGGACCGTTCCTCTCGTGAAGCTCCGAAGATCAGTCAGCAGCTTTGCGCATCGATCTTCGGCCGATCATATCATGACCCCTGCTTCATCGGTGCGATCATCTCGTGCAAGCAGACGATCTATACTGCGAGCTGATGGCCGATCGCGGCTTCACCTTGTCAAGCACGATCGCATCACCCGCTTACATGCGAATTGACAGACAACTCTACATCACAGAGTATTCTGCATGGAATGCAGGAGTGCTTCAATGTCGATCGCACAGGATCAAGCGGCCCTGTCGCCGTTCAAGATTGCAGAGCCCCACGGCAGCGACCTCGGCCGTATCGGAGCTGACCGATGAGCGCCGACGAAATCATCCACCAGAGCACGCGGCTCAGGATCATGGCCGCCCTGAACATGCTGGAAAGGCGGCAAACGCTGGACTTCAGCCAGTTGAAGGCCATCATGGATGTCACCGACGGCAATCTCGGCGCGCATCTCGATACGCTGGCCAGGGCCGGCTATGTCGATATCGAAAAGCTGTTCGTCGGACGGCGGCCGCTGACGCGCGTCAGGGCGACGACGAGCGGACGGCGCGCGTTCCGCGGCCACGCGGCGTTCTTGCGCAAAATCCTCGATCAGGCCGAGGCGCCGCCGCGCAGAAAATAGCGCGGCGACTGCGCAAAACTTCTCAGCGCGTGGCGACCACGGCGAGGCCGGCACCGATCATCACACCGCCCGCCGCGCGGTTCACGCGACGCACGATCTTCGGTGTGCGCAACAGGTTGCGGACGCGACCGGCAAGGATGACATGGCCGCCGATCACCACGACCTCGACGGTCAGGATCACAATCATCAGCACACCGAGATGACCAGCGTTGAGTGATGCGCCGACGACGTTCGGCAGCAGCGCAACGTAGAACAAAGGCATTTTCGGATTGCCGAGATTGAGCGCGATGCCGGTGGCAAAAATCGTCAGCAGCCCGTGCCGTCCGGAGACGGGTTGCAGTTCCGGCACGACGGGCATGGCGGTCCACAGCCTGATGCCCATCCAGATCAGATAGGCCGCTCCGCCATAACGAAGCACCGTCATGACGAGCGTCATCTTGGCGGCGATGATCGACAGGCCGAAGGCGGCGAGGATCAGGAAGATGAGAATACCAACCACCGTGCCTGCGCCATAGGCGATACCCGAGGCGGCACCGCTGGAGATAGTGCGCGCGACGATCGTCATGTTGTCCGGTCCGGGGCTGGCAGCGTACACGAAGAAGGCAGCCGCGAAGGCAAGGATGGTGGCAAGGTCCATGAAGACTCCCGAAAGTGATCTGTTGCTCTCGGGCGTTCAGATTAGCCAGTTTGCCTGTCGGCGCCATCACGAAAATTCAGGATCTTCGCGATGCGCATTTTCGTCACGGCTGATAGCCGAGGCAGATGGCGCCGAGCGCGACGATGGCGCAAGCGCCGACCCGCCGTGGCGTCAGCATCTCGCCCAGGAACAGGCGCCCGATGAAGGCCGCGAAGACGACGCTGGTTTCGCGGATCGCGGTGATCGGGCCGGCCGGTCCAAGCGCGAAGGCCGCGACCACGACGCCGTAGGCCAGAAGCGCGAACAGGCCGCCGCCCAGCGCCTTCCAGGTTTCCGGCGCCCGCAGGTCGACGATGAGCCGGCCACGGCAGGCGACGAAGGTCGCCGGCAGCAAGGCGCCGTAGATCAGCAGGACCCAGGCGGTGTAGGCGCCGGCATTGCCCGCCGTGCGAACACCGATCGCATCGACGGTCGCATAGGCGGCGATGATCGCTCCCGTTGCCAGCGCATAGAGTATCGACGTCGTGGCGGCCCTGCCTCTTCCGAGCGAGAGACCCATGATGCCGCCGGCGACCAGCGCGACGCCGACGGTCTGCGACATGGTGAGCTGCTGGTTGGCCAGGAAGAACCCGCCAAGCGTGACAAGCAGCGGCACGCCCCCGCGAACGATCGGATAGACCTGTCCCAGTTCGCCATATCTGTAGGCGGCCACCAGAAACACGCTGTAGCCGACCTGCAGGCAGGCCGAGAGAACGATATAGAACCAGGCCGGTGAGGCCGGAAGGGTGTGGAAGACGGCGAAGGGAATGGCGAGCGCCGTGCTGGAAAAGCTCATGACGGTGACGGTCCACAACCTGTCGGCCCCGGTCCGCAGGAAGGCGTTCCAGGTTGCGTGCAGGACCGCCGCAAACAGCGCCAGTCCGATGACCAACGGGCTCATTGCGGCCTGCGCGAAGCAGCGACGATGCCCAGGGCCGCCTTGCGGGCGTCGCGAATAGCGGTGTCAGCCTGCCCCATCTGCGCAACCAGGGTCGCGCCTTCGATCAGCATCAGCAGCACCGTCGCCACACTCTCGGCGCGGTCACGCGGCATCACCTCTTCGAGGATCGACTGCATGCGCCGCTTGAGGCCGTTCTTCTGCCTGGCGGCAGCCTTGAACACCGGATGCCGGGGATCACCGAACTCGGCCAGCGCATGCGCGAACAGGCAGCCATGGAAATCCGGGCTGCGGAACCAACGTTCATGCCAGTCGAGGATTTTTCCGATTTTTTGCTCTGGCGTGATGCCCTCCTGCGCGAGGCGGTCGAGCTGGCTCTCAAAACGCCTGGCACGATAGTCGAGCACCTCGACGATCAGCTCGTCTTTGCTGGGGAAGTGGCGATACATTGTCATCTTGGCCACCTCGGCCTCGGCGATGATCCGGTCGATTCCAGTGGCATGGAAGCCTGCGCGCTTGAACAGCGCGTAGGCCGTTTCGACGACGTGCTGACGCTTGTCGGAACCAGGCGATGATGTCATGACGCTTACCAAGTAGTGAGACAGGTCTGTCTCATAGCTATGCGGCAGATCGAGCCTTCTGTCAACGCGGTACAGAAAAGCGCCCGCAGCCGATCAAGCCGCGGGCGCGAAAAGAGATAGGAACGGAAAGCCGGTTAGCGCAGGACGCGGCAGCGGCCGTTGTACACCATCCAGCGGTCGAAGCCCGAGACGCAGAATTCGACATTGTCGCCGATCGAGGCAAAACCCTGGCCTTCCTCGATCAGGTACCAGATGGTGCGATCGCGGCCGTCGGAGAGGCTGACGGTGGCGCCGCAGTAGCGGCGGCCGATCGGCCAGCTGTCGTTGGCCGGCAGGTAGCGGTGCTGGTGGATGCGCTGGAAATCGGTGATCTGCACGTTCGGCAGATGCGGCACGTGATGCACCTGGTAGGAGAAGCGGCTGGTGATCTTGTTCAGCACCCAGGCCTCGCCACAGACACCGCTGTCCTCATCGGAATAGATTGTAAGATCGGCCGCCTGCACTGCCTGGGTGACGCCGAGAGGCGCGGCAAGCGGAGTGCAGAGCGAAATCAGGGCGGCAAGTGCGGATTTGGCAAAGCGAGTCATGGCAGCCTCTCAAGGTCGATTGCGCGCACTGTGCGGATTCGCTTGGCGGCGGTCAAGCGGTTGCGGAAACAATGGTTTCCCAGTTGGGAACTGCGTTGGCCAAAGCCGGTCTTGCGCGAGCCCGGGTCGTTGAAGAGCACGCCTTCCTCACCCTTCCGGAACGCGGGCCTTTTCGCGCCTGGCGTCGCGAGATCCGAAGCCCTCCCCCGTCAAGCCTGCTCGCCTGCCAGCCATTCCAACGACCAGTGCGCCGGCCTCCCCACCGCAAGCAATCTGTGCAAAGCCGGCAGCAGCGTCCGCAGCTCGCCCTCCAGCGTGAATGGCGGGTTGACCACCAGCAGGCCGCTGCCGTCGAGGCTGGGCTCCGATGAAGCGGGCCTGATCTCGAATTCTATGTCGAGCAGCTTCGGGATGCCGGATTGCTTCAGCGCCTTGCGGAAGGCGATGATCGCCTTGCGGTCCTTGATCGGATACCACAGCGCATAGATGCCGCCAGGCCACCGCTTGTGCGCCCTCATGAGCCCGTCGACGAGGCGCTCGAACTCACCCGCCTCCTCGAATGGCGGATCGATGAGAACCAGGCCGCGCTTTTCCTTCGGCGGCAGATGCGCGCCGAGCGCCAGCCAGCCATCGAGTTCGATGATCCGGGCCTGGAAATCACCGGCAAAGAGCGTCCTCAGCTTCGCGACATCCTTGGGGTGCAGCTCGATCGCTGTCAGCCGGTCCTGCTTGCGCATGAGATGACGCGCGATCAGCGGCGAGCCCGGATATTTCTGGATACCACCCTCGGGATTGAGCGACCGCACCGTCTCCAGATAAGGCGCAAGCAGTGCCGCCACCGGTGCGGCAAACGGGGCATCGATCAGCCTGCCGATGCCGCCTTGCCACTCACCGGTCTTCTGCGCTTCGACCGACGACAGATCGTAGCGGCCGATGCCGGCATGGGTGTCGATGACCCGAAACGCCTTGTCCTTTTGCTTCAGATAGTCGAGCAGTCGCGTCAGCACGACGTGCTTGGCGACGTCGGCGAAATTCCCGGCATGATAGGCGTGGCGGTAGTTCACGTGGAGCCCCTGCCCCAGCGCGGCGGTGGCGGCTGCGCGTTCGGGTTTTTCGGCCGACCGCCGCCGGAGCGCAGGGTCAGCAAAAACCCGACCAAGCCGATCGCCACCAGCGAGAAGCCGACCGGCCGTGCACGACTGTCGATCTCGCCGACACCGGAGCGCAAGATGAGATCGACAGCTCGCATCGGGATATCGTCGGCATCGCCCGGTCCGACGGTGAAGATATAGGGGCCCGGGCTGACGGTCGCGATCACGCCGGCCTCGTCGCGAAAGATCTTGTCGGGCAGCTGCGGGCTTGCCTGGCGCGGGTTGTCGGAATGGTTGAATTGCAGCGTCGAGGCGAGCACCGTGCGGCCATTGCTGGCGGCGGTCAGCGTCAGCACGGTGCGTTGCTGCGAAACGATACGCTCGGCTCTTGCGGTCAGGTCGACCAGCACCCGCACCGGTGCGTCGCGGGCGGCGAGCGGCACTGTCAGCGGCTTGAAGCGGCCCTGCTCATAGACCCGCCAGGTGCCGATCCCATGGCCCGAGAAATTGCTCATCGCCCAGGGATAGATGACACCGATGCCGGTGCCGGCAAGCAGGATCAGGACAAACAGAAAGCGCATTCACATCACCACAGGATATCGTGACCTTGCCAATAGCGCCCCGACGGTCAAAAGGCGATGGCCAGCGGTGCAGCCATTCAGGAGGTGGATCAGGGTACGGGAACCAGCCGATTGGCAGCGTGGCTGTGCAAAGATGCAGACAAGGTTCCACCTATGCGCTCAAAAGCCGTTGCTAAAATGACCGGTATTCCACTGTGAAATGAACGCGCGCCCCTGAATTGCGCCACGCGGCTCATTCTTGGCGCTCCTCGCTGCCAAGCTTTGATTCTGCCTTGCAACAGCTTGCTGCGTCCGATTGCATATTTTTCAGCGGCCGCCTCAATACACTGATCCACAATGATGATCTGCCCTTGGACGCCCATGGTTCAGCCTCGTGGGCCTCGGCCGGCCTCATGATTAACCATTCGCAAACAGATATGATTAAGGAATTGCTAATTTAGTTGACTGTGATTTCCACAGGTATATTTTCGATGCGTTGGGATGTGCAATTTGGGCGAGCAATCGACGATGATGGCACCAGGCGTGTGATCGCGGCTTCGGGGCGCAGGAAATGCTGAACGGCAACACTTAAGTCGTGTCGTAGCACCAGTTCCTCGAACCCAGAGAACAATTAACGCACATCGGTGATGGCGATTCCGCAGATGCGGAGGTTTGCCACGTTCTCAAGGACGTGGCCGGGCAATGCTTTGTCCCGGCTCGGCGGTAGCGTGTGCGGTGCGTGCGAGGTCAGTATGGGTAAGCTTGTCAAGGTTCTGAAGCTGGAATCCGGCAGTCAAAGGGGCGCCAACCAAAGCCGAAGCCGCGCCCTGGTCGCCGGAGGCGCGGGATTTCTAGGATCGCATTTGTGCGAACGTCTTTTGCGGGACGGATACGACGTTGTCGCGCTCGACAATTTCCACACCGGCAAGAGATACAATCTCGGTGCCCTTCTGCGTAATCCGAGATTCACGTGCATCGAGCACGATATCGTCAATGCACTGCCTTCGGGCCTTCAGTGCGATGAGATCTACAATCTCGCTTGCCCAGCCTCTCCGCCGCACTACCAGGCAGACCCGATCCATACCTTCAAGACAAGCGTGCTTGGTTCGCTCAACCTTCTGGAGCTCGCGCGACAGAACAACGCCAAGATATTCCAGGCCTCGACGTCCGAAGTCTATGGCGACCCCTTCGTTCACCCACAGCCCGAGAGCTACTTCGGCAACGTCAATACGCACGGACCGCGGTCCTGCTACGACGAGGGCAAGCGTTCGGCCGAAACCCTGTTCTTCGACTATTCGAGAACCTATGGCCTCGATATCCGCGTTGCCCGCATTTTCAACACCTACGGCCGCCGCATGCAGCCCGATGACGGGCGTGTGGTTTCGAACTTCATCGTCCAGGCGTTGCGCGGCAAAGACCTGACTGTCTATGGCCACGGCCTGCAGACGCGTTCCTTCTGCTATGCCGACGACCTGATCGAGGGCTTTGTCCGGCTGATGAATGCGCCGAATGCGCCCGCGCACCCGGTCAATCTCGGCAACCCCGGCGAATTCACCATCATGGAACTGGCGACGCTGGTCATCAATTACACCAACGCCCGATCGAAGATCGTGCATCGGCCGCTGCCGATCGACGATCCCAGACAGCGCAAGCCGGACATCTCCTTTGCCAGGGCCAATCTCGGTTGGGAGCCGAAAATCAGCTTGAGCCAGGGGCTCGCGCGTACTGTCGAGTATTTTGACACCCTGCTCTACGGAAGTCACATGGCCAAAGGAGCCGCGGCTTCATGACCCGTGCGGCAATACTGGTGACGGGTGGGGCCGGCTTCATCGGCAGCCACACCTGCAAGCTGCTGGCCGCGGCCGGTTATATGCCCGTGGTTTTCGACAATCTGAGCCGCGGCAACACGAAGTCCGTTGCCTGGGGTCCGCTTGTCGTCGGCGATATCCGGGATCGGGATGCACTGCGGGGGGCGATGGAAACGTACCGGCCGACGGCAGTGATCCACTTTGCTGCGCTGGCCTATGTCGGCGAGTCCGTTCGCGAGCCGGCCGAGTACTATTCGACCAATGTAACAGGCACCATCGCGGTGCTCGATGCGGCGCGCGCTTGTTCCATCGAGAACATCATCTTCTCCAGCAGCTGCGCAACCTACGGCGTGCCGGAAGCGTTGCCCGTTCGCGAAACCTCCTCGCAGAATCCGATCAGCCCTTACGGGCGCACCAAGCTGATGGGCGAACAGATCATCGGCGACTATGCATCCGCATACGGAATGAAATTTGCGATCCTGCGCTATTTCAACGCTTGTGGCGCCGATCCCGACGGCGAGCTCGGTGAGTGGCATTCGCCGGAAACGCATCTGGTCCCCAGGGTGCTCATGGCCGCATCAGGCATCATAGACGAGATCGAGGTTTTCGGCACGGACTACGACACGTCGGACGGCACCTGCGTAAGGGATTATATCCATGTCAGCGATCTGGCCCGCGCCCATCTGAAAGCCCTCATGCATCTCGAGCGCGGCGGACAAAACCTGGCTGTCAACCTCGGCACCGGGCGGGGGGTGTCCATCAAGGAGATTGTCCAGGCGGTCAGCCGAATGACGTCAAGATCGGTTCCGGCCGTCTTCAGGAGCCGGCGCCCGGGAGATCCAGCAGAGCTCTACGCCGATCCCGGAAGCGCACGCGAACAGCTTGGCTTCGTGCCGGAGCTTTCCGATATCGACACGATCGTCAGGACGGCTGCCCCGTTTTTTGGGCTGAAGACGAAACCAATGAAACTGCCGCCAACCGAGGCGGCAGCATCCATCGCCGCTCGACAGATCAGAGGTAACGGGGCCGGCAGCTCGCGCGCTGGCCAAACCCGCTAGGGCTGCAGATAAAGGGCGATCCGCCTAGGAATGGGCCACCATCTCCCGGATTGAAAGAGACTTTCACCGGCGCCGGCGCGCGGACTTTGATCCGCTGCGGCGATGCAAAAGCGTAATCTTTTTCGCTCGTGCGCACTGTGCTGGTCATCTGGATCGTCGGCTCGGCTCTGAGCGAACGCACGAAGAATACAGCTTGGACCGGCTGGACGGGCTGGCTGCGGACCGCGTGGACCGCAGGCGGGAAAAGGACCGAACTGGTTTCGGTCGCATCCATAGCCTGACAACCTGCAACAGCAGAGATCATCGCCACGACCGCAACAATAGATGCGATATTTTTGCTTGGACGAAATGCACCCATCTCAGAATTGTTCATCATGTGTCCCTTGCCATCAAGTGTAAGCCTAGGACGCGTCGCGGCAACCTTTACCCTCGCCGCTTTCACGCCGCATGAGTGGACCACTCGCACATCACACCAGAATATTAGACATCACTAATTATTAAATTTCATCAAAACCGTATGGTCGGCCCATCATCTCGTCGTTCTGCAAGAAAAAATTGAATGCGGTCAATCAGCGGATCGGCGCGCCGACCACTCCAGCCGAACCGCGTGATACCTCACCATAGGCGATTCGCCAGTTTCTTGACAGGCGCCCGGCAAGAGCAGCCAGCAGGGATGGATTTTGGGTGGTTTGTTTAGCCAGTCAGGACGGTCCGTAGTGCCCAAATCTTTGGCTCCGTCCACGCCGAACGGCACATCAGAAACGAAGACGGGGCCACGGGGCTGGTCTGGTCGTGTCCCCGCGCGGCCAAAATACGGCCTAATTCTTGGAATCGACCAGCTTGCGGGTCTCTTCGAACTGCGAGCCCTTGGTGTTGCCTGCTTCGAATTTGCTATATTCGTCGGAAGGATCCTCGGGAGATCGCTTGAAACCGTACCATTCCCCATCCGGATCCTTGCGTTGCTGGATGTTCCCGCCCTGGATGCGGTGGCTGTAGCAGGTGCGGCGCTGCTCGCCAGTGTAACCCTTCGATCGCCAGGCGAGTTCCATGCACATCTTGCCTTCTTTGGTCACCAGCCATCTGCCCTCCGCGACGGATGCCGTGTCCTGTCCGGACGTCCAGGCCTCGAGGCGTCGATTGCCCTGCGCGAAATAGGCTGCTCCGTTCTTCCATACCCATGTTCGGTCGGCATAAAGAAGCTGCAGCTCATAGGCAGTTGGAACATTGGCGGTGTTTGCTTCCGCAGGTGCGCTGTCTTTGGCGGCAGCCGCGTGCGCCGTTCCTGGAAGAGCCATCTGGCCGCAAAGGGCCAGGATAAACAGAAGTTGCGTGCAACTTGCGAACCGACGACGTTCCTTGCATCGCCGACGGTCGACACCAAGGGGTGGCAATCTGGGCGGGGGCAATCTGGTTAGAGCTGTCGGCACAATTGGCGTTCGCATGTCTGTTTGGCTCAAGGCAGCGCTATCAGCGCTTTGACAGCCATGCGAACTATTTAACAGTCGCGAGAACGATGATGTCAACCTTTGCGAAGCAGACAGACGACAACTATTCGAGACACGCGCGCAGCCTGCAGTCGTCAAAATTAAGAATTGCGTCGTATATTCCTCCAACCCTGACAATCGCGCGCAAAAGCAGTATGCGCAGACATCCGGCGGGACGCGGTTTCAAATGACGGACGACCCGGAATTGAATCAGGCCGAAGGTCGGCAATACCTGCAGCAGTCGACCGACCGGGACACGGCTGCGCGCAACTACCTGAGTCCCAACACGGCGATCTTGCTGGGGATCCTGTTCATCGCAGGCATGTTCCGGTTCCACGACATCACCTTGCCGCTGGTCGATGCCTTCAGCTGGCGCGAGACAAGCACGGCGATGATGGCCGACAATTTCCAGCAGCGCAGCTGGAACATCTTCTTCCCGGAGGTCAGCTGGACCGGACCCGGGCCAAGCTATCAGGGCCGCGAGTTCCAGATCGTCAGTTATCTGACCGCCCTGCTCTACCAACTCTTCGGCTGGCACGACTGGTTCGGCCGCATGATTGCGGCCCTCTTCGGCCTGGTGACGGTGTTTTCGCTGCACAGGCTGACAGCGCTTTGCTGGGGCGAAACGCACGCCCATGTAGCGGCGCTCGCCTATGCGCTGATGCCTGCGACGATCATGATCGACAGCTCGTTTCTCCCGGAGCCCTCGATGCTGGCGTTGGTGACGCTCGGCATCTGGCTGTTCGTGAAATACTGGGTAGGCGGCAACGAGCGGCTGCTCCTGTTGGCCACGCTCAGCTTCACGTTTGGTGTGCTAGCAAAGCCCCCGGGCATCGCCGCCGGCTCCGTCATCTTCTATCTGGTGGCCTGCTGGATCTTACAGAAGCGATACAGACCGGCAATACGGACGTCGGTGAGTGGACTTCTCAGCCTCGCTGTCATCGCTGCCTATTTTAGCTGGGCGATACATCTTGGCCGGACATATCCACCGTATCATACCGCTGGTTTCGGATATATCTGGGACAGCGGCTTCTGGACTTTTTTTGACAACTATTTCTATTTGAATTCCGTTTGGAACAAATCGGTATGGTGGTTCTACGGTTATCCGATCATGATCCTGATCGTGATCGGATTCTGGCTGCCGCCAAGGCCAAGCACCGGATCCCAGGAGCGCATTCTTTCAGCCATCCCCTACGTTTGGCTGGCGGGCGCTCTGGTGGTCTATGTTGCTGCAGCGCGTGAAATCACCAGCAACCCGTGGAACTACCATATCTTCCATGTGCCGTTCGCCATGTTCTGCGCTCGCGGCGCGCTTGTGCTGGCGACGCTCGCATCCGGGATGACGTGGTCGCCGATGGTCGTCCTGCGCTCGGTCTGCATCGCGGCCGTGGTACTCGTCTGGTCGACATGTCCGCTGGTGAAGACAATGAAGGCGCCGATCGCCATGAACGGCAAGCTGCTTGGCGAGGAGCTGGCGCGGCTCGCCAAGCCAGGCGACCTGGTCATCGCCGTTGCTCCGGATGTGGGGGATCCCGTTGCCGTCTACTACAGTAGGATGCGCGGCTGGGTATTTCCTCCGGGCGGCGGTGACTTCAACTGGGCAATGTTCGTCAAGGACGACGCTACCGCGATCGCGCAGATCGAGGAGTTGCGCGCCGAGGGCGCGGACTTCCTCGGCGCCACAAAGAATGCCGAAGACGACAACAATCAGCTGTTCGTCGAGCACCATGCCGGGGTGATCGATTATCTCGACAAGATCGGGACCAAGCTCGTGGATTCGGATAAACTGCTGATCTATAAAATCAGCAGCCCTTGATGGAGCCAGAGATTAGGCAAAGGCCGGAAATGCGGCCGCCGCCGGCGGTTGCGCGGACAGCCTCTCCCGCGCAACCCAGGCAATGCGGTCGACCAGGCGACCCGATCCGCTACCAATGCCGTGGATCTTGAGATACAGCACGCCGGGACCGACGGAACTCAGGAGGAATTGTTGAAGCGAACGATTTCGATAATCGTGACGCTGGCCCTGCTGGCTTGGCTCGCCAGCGACTCGCGCTGGCGGATGGTCGGCGACGCCTTCGCCCGCATAACGCCTGGCGTATTCGCGGTGGCGACGATCGCGTTTTTCGTCACCTATGTCTTGCGCGCGCTGCGTGTCTGCGACGAGTTCCGCGACGAGGTGCACGGCCGTTTCGGCGCTTGCCTGCGCGTCATTCTGATCCACAATGCGATGATCAACGTCGTCCCCTTCCGTGGCGGCGAGACGGCCTTTCCCCTGCTCCTGCGCCAAGTCTTCGGCATACCGATCATGCGCGCCAGCGCCTCGCTGCTGTGGTTCAGGCTGCAGGATGCCTTCGTCGTTGGCGTGCTGGCCCTGGCGGTGTGGCCGGGCTTGCATCCGGCGATAAGGATCGCGGGCGTGGCCGCCTTGATCGCCGCCGCCTGGTATCTGCCGCGCTGGGCGCGCGCGCCGCATGACTGGGCCGGCCGCGGCAAGATCGTGGCGAAGCTCGGCACGCTGCGCGATGTCTTCACCGAAGCGACCGGGCGCTCGCGCTACGGCTGGTGGTGGACGATCGCCAACTGGTCGCTGAAGCTCGCTGTACAAGGATGGTTATTGGCAATGCTGCTGGGAACATCCTTTTCGACCGCCTTTCCGGGCGTCGTCGGGGCCGAAGGCGCCGCAATCCTGCCGGTGCAAGGCGTCGCCGGCTTCGGCACCTATGAAGCGGGAGCGGCGGCCGCGCTGCTCACCTCCGGCATCGACATGAAGGCAGGCCTGCAGGCGGCGCTGGCGCTGCACCTGTTCATCTTTTGCTCGGCTATCGCCACGGGCGCGATCGCCTGGCTGTTTCCCTCGAAATCGACGCTGCCGGGGAACCCGGCCGTCGGCTCTGCAAGGAAGTCATCGCTATGAACGTATTGCCTATCCCCGCTTCTGGACTGCCTGACGGCGCGGTGATGCCGGACCATACGCTGTCGATCGTCGTGCCCATGTACAACGAGGCCGAAAACGTCGAGCCGCTGCTGGCACGGATTCACCAGGCAATGGAACGCTACGACCAACCGTGGGAAGTCGTGCTGGTCGATGACGGCAGCACCGACGCGACGGTGAGCGAGATCCGGCGCCTGGCAGCGCATTACGGTCCGCATGTGCATGCGGTCGAGCTTGTGCGCAACTACAAGCAGACCGCCGCGATGCAGGCCGGCATCGACGCAGCGCGCGGCGACGTCATCGCCACGATCGACGGCGATCTGCAAAATGATCCCTACGACATCCCGCGCATGGTCTACCGCCTGCTGAGCGAAGATCTCGACCTGGTGGTCGGCTGGCGCAAGGACCGCCAGGAAGGTTTTTTCATGCGCAGGCTGCCCTCGCGCATCGCCAATGCGCTGATCGCGCGCGTCACCGGCGTGCGCCTCAAGGATTATGGCTGCAGCCTCAAGGTCTATCGCGGCAACGTCATCCGCAGCGTCAAGCTTTATGGTGAGATGCACCGCTTCATCCCGGCATGGCTGGCCACGGTGACGACCCCGAGACGCATTGCGCAGGAGGTGGTGACGCATCATGCTCGCATCCACGGCCAGTCGAAATACGGCATTTCGCGCACCTTCAGGGTCGTGCTCGACCTGGTCTTCATGTATTTCTTCATGCGCTACCGCACGCGGCCCGGTCATTTCTTCGGTGGCATCGGCATCGTGCTGGGCGCGTTGGGGTCCCTGATCCTTGCCTATCTGTTTGGTCTGAAGCTGTTTTTCGGTCAAGACATCGGAACGCGCCCGATGCTGTTCACCGGCTTCTTCCTGCTCATCGCCGGCGTGCAGATGGTGACGTCGGGTGTGCTGGCGGAAATGCTGGCGCGCGTCTATCACGAAGCGAACGGGTCGTCGGCCTATGTCGCGCGGCCGCAACCGGCACCCGGTGAAAATGATGGCGACGGCTGGCGGCGCATCGGCCGGTGACCTCGCAAAGCTGCTTCTGGACCGTGACGACTAGGTCTAGGCTGAAGGTGGCGAGGCTCGCCCGGCTTTCCGCAGGACGGGACTTCCTTCCACGACTGGATATTGCCGAACAGGGCCTCCGGAGGGCAAGAGGTAGCGGGCAGAGCCTGCGCCAACCTCTCGCCCTCGACTCGCCCCCGCCGAAGATCAGTATCGCGAACGGCAGCTCGAGCGTTGGCCAAAGCCGCTCGGGCTGCAGAGCCATGGCGAGCGGCCCAGCAGCGGACCGGCGTCGCCAAGGGTGTAGGAAACCTTCAGAAGCGCCGGCTTGCCGAGGCGCGGCGGCTGGATAAAGGCCGCATAGGCCAGCGCATTGGTGCGGGTCACGCTGGTCATGCGCACGACCGGCTTGCGGTGAAGGTCTCGCTTGTTTTTGAGATAGTGAATCTTGTGGCCGAGCTTGTGGACCGCAGGTTCGCCGCGAATCTGTCCGGTCTCGGCCGCATTAGCGCCCTGGGCACCCGCGACCATGGAGATCAACGCGGCTGCGGCAATAGTGTAGATGCACTTCCTGCCGATATTAACTGGGCCTTCAATGAACTTGTTCATCACCAATCCCCTGTTGCAGACTATAGGCAAAGGCACACCGCGGCATATTTTGTGCTGAGCGTTTTCCACGCCGTGTGAACTTCCTTTTCCATTGCACAATATTAGACTAAGCTTATTAAAATTCAGGCAAACGGCGTAGTGAGCGCCGTCTTTCCGCCTTGCGCTGGATTTTATTAAATTGCGATCGATCTCACGGATGTCGCACGAGGACGCGCGACGGGTTTTGGCGCGACGCGCTTTGGAGCCTCAATAGTCGTCGTTGTGGAAGAAGAGAGCCGTGGGCGGGAAACTGCCTCGTAGCTGTCCCGAGGCCGATTCTCGAGGCGTCAGCGGCTTGCATCCCAACTGGGGTCGAAATGCACCGTATAGTTTCCGAGCCCGCCCTGGCCGGCGCCGGAAACCGGAAAGATTACCCTGACAATGCGCAGATGGCCCGCGCCCTGCTGCAGCCCATAAATGCCTTGCAATCCGCGGTCATAGAATGCGGCGGCCGGAGCCGACAGCGCGAGCACGGCGAGTGAGGTGTGCAGGGCATATTTGGCGACATTGGCGCGCAGCGGGATCTTGTTCTCGATGACGTGCCTTGCGACAATTACGGCGACGAGCAATCCATAAAAGAACGCATTGAAAGCGGCGAACCAGTAGAAGCCGGCGGCGTTCGCAGGGTGGTCGACAAGAAGAACCGGCAATGATGCACCGACCGCAAGCACCACATAGGGAGCAACGACGCGGGTGGGCAGAAGGTTTTTCGGACCGCTGCCCTTTGGCGTAACTCGGAAATCGATGAACGACTTCGTAATATGGTCGCGGACCGCCGAGAGCGTGCCTGCCAGGACCCAAGGCCAGCGCGCCAGGAAAGCGACCAGCGTTCCTTCCCAGCTGATCGTCTTGGCGGTGAGCGGGCGCGACAGACCAAAGGCCTTCAGCAACATCACCAGCACGATCAGAGATGCCGCATTCGGCCCATAGTGGATGAGGAAGTCGACATACGTCACATTGGCGAACGTCTCGCCAGAAAGAAGCGCGTATATCGGCATGGCATACATCAGGAGGGAAAACCCAGCCAACAGCGGATACCAGAGCTGGCGGAACAGGAACTGGAATTTCGCCTGCGCCGTCATCCTCGGCAGGTAGGTCGGCGAGTATTCGAGCATGATGGTCACCAGGCTGCGCGACCACTGGAATTCCTGTGTGACAAAATCGGCAAAACTCTGAGGTCCGTCGCCATGCGCGATGGCATCAATTGCGTGCACGCCGCGCCATCCGGCTGCGATCAACAGCATGGTTGTCGAGTGATCCTCGGCCAGTTCCGGGCCAAGACCGCCCGCCTGCCTCAGCGCTTGGGTTCGCACCGCATAGTGCGAACCGATGCAGAGCGGCGTCCCATTGTTGGTATAGCAGGACTGCAGCGGCCCGTGGAGCATTCCCTCAGGAAACAGCCGGCCCCGCGCGGCCCAGCTTTCGTCGGCGTTCATGTCGCAAATGCTCGGCGCCGAAACATAGCCCACCGCAGGGTCGGCGAAGGGATAGAGGATTTCCCTGAGATAGCTCGGCGTCGGCACATGGTCGGCGTCCAGCTGGGCGACGAAGTCGTAGCGCTCATAACCGTAGTGGTCATAGAAAAAGGCTAAATTGCCTTCCTTGCAGCGGGTCCTGCGCGGCCATGTCTTGCGATGATAGTCGTCGCGCCCGCGGCGCGTAGAAATCAGCACATTGTGGGCTTCGCACCAGTGAACAGTCTCCTCGGAAGGATCTTCGTCGGCCAGCCAGGTGTCATGCGGATAGTCCTGCGCGAGCATCGCCTCCAGCGTGCGCTCGATCACGACGAACGGCTCGGACGGTGCCTTGGTTACCACCATGGCGACTCGCGATCCCTGTGGGACCGTGCGCAGCTTGGACGGTTTTTTCGACGCATGCACATTGGGGAAGAAAAAGAGTGGCATCAGCGTCAGCCACACGAAAGTAAGCGTCACGAAAATATAAGGGACCACGTGCTCGATGTGGTCGGGCTGCAACCACCAGACCCAGAAAATTATGAGGGTGAAGAGCCATGGAACCAAGCCCAGCGCCCAAACCCGTTGTTGAGCTGGCGACAAGGCCGGCACCAGAAAAGGCGCCTCGCCCGCCGGCATGGGTCCGGCAGTCTTCGACCGGCGCGATGACATCATATTGCCGACGACGCCGGCTTGCGCAGAATCACTCATACTACTACCCGCCGCCTGTTCGGGCTGTGGCCGAACGATGGCACACAGCCTTCAACCACCGGCCAGAATCAGCTCGCGCTCAAACAGAGTCAACAGAATTAAGCGTTCGTTAACCAAGACTCTTGAGAACTGGTTAACCTAACACTTTGAATCGACGGCGTTTTGAATGCGTGCGGTCAGACCGTCACCTGGGACACGGGTTGCTGGATCTCTATCCTCAGCAGCAAGCCAACAGACAACCTGGACCCGATCGACCCCACTCGTTAACCATGCTGGCAACAACTAGGTTAAGTATCCGTTAATTGCGCTTGACTCGCGGCATGCATAAGCTCTTATATTAGGACTGGATAATGCATCGGGAATGTTGGCGCGAATTTGTGAGTATCGCGGCGAACTTTCTCTCGTAGGCTTCCATCGTACCGGCGCCTCGGGAGACCACTTGATGGATGGCCTTGCGCAAGCACGCCAGTCCACAGTCGCTCTGAAACCCCACAGATCACGTCGATAGGCTCGATGAATTTGGGTTTGTCGTATCGATCGCTGTCGAAACGACATGGCGAAGTTTCAAGCTCCGCTGGAGATTGAGGCGATGGGAGGTCGACTATGAAATACTTCACAGCAACTACAGCCGCGTCAGCACTCATCCTGGGCGCAAGTCTTGCTTTTCCGGCGGCAGCAGGCTCTCCCGCAGGGACGGACCCTGTGAAGACGAGCTCCGCCGCTTCGGTGTTCGGCTCCTATGACCCCTATGGTGATTTCAGCGCCGACAAGACTGCCTCCATCGAGGAGCTGTTCTTGCCTTGGGAGGACGTTGACCTCTCGACGCTTCCGCTGGCCGACGCCTATGCGCAGCAGCGTGGCCGTTCGCTTTTGATCACCATCGAGCCATGGACCTGGTCGAAGGATTGGCGCATCACCCCGCCCGAATTGCGCGACGGCATTTTGAGCGGCAAATATGACGCCAACATGCAGGCAATCTGCGGCCTGGTGGGACAGATGAAGAGCCCGGTGACCATTCGCTGGGCGCAGGAAATGGAAGACACCAACGGCCGCTTCACCTGGGCCAACTGGGCCCCCAAGGACTGGATCGCCGCCTACCAGCGCGAAGTCGATGTCTGCCGCAAGGTCGCTCCCGCGGCCAAATACATGTGGTCGCCAAAGGGCGCGGAAGGCTTGGAAAAGTACTATCCCGGAGACAATTACGTCGATGTGATCGGGTTGTCGGTGTTCGGCCTCCAGAAGAAGGACAATGATGAGACCGGTCGGGACCGTAACTTCGCAGAGACGCTCAAGCCCGGCTATGATCGCGTCGCGGGTTTCAACAAGCCGATCGTGGTGGCGGAACTCGGCTATGTCGGAAAGCAGGACTATGTCTCGAAGTGGCAAGAGGATTCGCGCAAGTCCTATGCGGAGTTTCCGGCGCTGACTTCGGTCGTCTACTTCAACCAGAAGGAAGTGTGGCCGTGGCTGGGTGGCTATGGTCTGCCCGACTGGAGGGTGACCCAGCACGTCCTGCCTTAGGCGCATCGTGCCATCCCGACGCGATCGGGATGGATCTCCAATTTCCTTGTTTGACGGTGACCCATCCCGAACCGGCGGTTCGGGATGATGGTTGAGGCGTGGCGTAAATCAGTCTGTGGAGAAGTTTCGTGAAACGAGTGGTGGAAAATTGTCTCGGAGCGGCATTCGCCTGCTCCGTTCTTGTTCTTGCCTTCCAGGTTCCTGCGACAGCCAAGACGGCGACGAAAATCGCCGAGCAGGCGCAAAAGGCGGCCGTGGTTCCTGACGAAGGCGTCTACCAGATCTATCAAAACCATTCCTGGCTGTGGGGCAAGAAGGGCGCCGGGTTCTTTGCCGTCAAGCAGCGGCAGTTCGACGCCTGGACCAACGACAAAGGCAAGCCGGGCTATGGCGACGGGTTGTGGTTCATCCCCGGCGGCGGCAAGTTGTGCTGGCGCGCACAATGGCACGGTTCCTGGGGCGTGAAGGGCTCGATGACCTGCTTCGAGCATCGCCAGGCTGGCAAGGTGATCTACCAGCGCAAGGCTCCGGATGGCGACTGGTACGTTTTCGAGAGATTGAAATACGGCGACTACGTCACCAGGAAACAGAACCGGGTCAAGGCAAAGCTGTAGACTGTGTCTGCGACAGGCGGCTGGCCTAAAGCGTGTCGCGTCTGAGCGGTTTCAGGCGACCCGCTTTAGGTTTTGTTTTTGCGCATCTCGTTCCCCAAAACGAAGTCACTTTTGGGCGACATGCACTAGGCCTTGCGCTCCCAGCGGCGGTCTGGCGTCTGCTGCCAGTAGGTGACGGCATGGCCGGCGTCCTTCATCACCTTCCAATGCCCCCGCGCCGCCTCGACCTGCGCGGCGTCGTGGCCGTCGAACAGGAAGACGGCACGCTCGTAGCCACCAAGATCAGGCGGCACAGCGCCGTCAACCAGGAACCTTATCTTGGCCTGGTTGGGATTGCCGTCACCGGTGGTCAACAGGATCGGCTGTTCACCGGGATAAGCCTCACGGTCGGTGGCGTGCGCGAGGAACGAATCGTCGCGGAAGGTCCAAAGATGCTGGTCGAGCGCATCGCGGCGTTCCTCGGTGCCGGTCTGCACCACGGCGCGCCAGCCACGGTCGACGCTGCGCTCCAGGAGGCCTGGCAGCGCATCCTCCAGCGTCGATTCGGTCAAGTGGTAGAACAGGACGTCGGCCATCGCTTCAGTC
This sequence comes from Mesorhizobium loti, assembly GCF_003148495.1. Taxonomy (GTDB): domain Bacteria; phylum Pseudomonadota; class Alphaproteobacteria; order Rhizobiales; family Rhizobiaceae; genus Mesorhizobium; species Mesorhizobium loti. The sequence goes on along the minus strand of NZ_QGGH01000002.1, from coordinate 823,090 downwards.
TATAGTGCCATCGCTTCAGTCTATAGTGATTGAATCCGCTCATTGCTCATAATTGTCGCGCACCAGCCGGTCGAGCAGCCTGACGCCGAAACCCGAACCCCAGGATTGGTTGATCTCGTTCGACGGCGAGCCCATCGCGGTGCCGGCAATGTCGAGATGCGCCCAAGGCGTGTCCTTGACGAAGCGCTGCAGGAATTGCGCGGCGATAATGGCGCCGCCATAGCGGCCGCCGATGTTCTTCATGTCGGCATTCTTGGAATCGATCAGCTTGTCGTATTCGGCGCCGAGCGGCATGCGCCACAGCCGCTCCTGCGTTGCCTGCCCCGCCGCCGTCAGCTTTTCGGACAGTTCGTCATTGTTGGAAAACAGGCCGGCATAGTGCTGGCCGAGCGCGACCATGACGGCGCCGGTCAGCGTTGCCAGATTGACCATGAATTTCGGCTGGAAGCGGTCGTTGCAGTACCACAGCGCATCGGCCAGCACGAGGCGGCCTTCCGCATCGGTGTTGAGCACCTCGATGGTCTGGCCCGACATCGAGGTGACGATGTCGCCGGGGCGCTGAGCGTGGCCGTCGACGGCGTTTTCGACCAGGCCGATGACGCCGACGACATTGGCTTTCGCCTTGCGCGCAGCCAGCGCATGCATCAGGCCGGTGACCGCGGCCGCACCACCCATGTCGCCCTTCATGTCCTCCATGCCCGAGGCCGGCTTTATCGAATTGCCGCCGGTGTCAAAGGTGACGCCCTTGCCGACGAAGGCAACCGGGCTATCCTTTGGCTTGCCGCCGTTCCACTGCATGATCGCCATGCGGGCGCCGCGCGGCGAGCCTTGCGCGACACCAAGCAGCGAGCCCATGCCGAGCTTCTTCATCTCCTTTTCGGCCAGGATCTCGACCTTGACGCCGAGCGCCTCGAGTTCCTTGGCTCGGGCGGCGAACTCGACCGGCCCGAGCACGTTTGCCGGTTCGTTGACGAGGTCACGCGCCAGAAGGACGCCGTCGATCACCGCCTCGGCGTCGGTGAAGGCTTTTTTCGCCGCGGCTGGATCTGCCATGTGAATGGTCACCTTGACCGGCTTTTTCGGCTCTGCCTTGCCGTCGTCCTTGTCCTTCCTGGTCTTGTACTTGTCGAAGGAATAGCTGCGCAGAAGAATTCCCGCTGCAAGGCTCGCCGCATCCTTGCCACTTGGCGACGCGCCGGCGAGATCGAGCACCACCGCCACATCCGTCGCCTTGCGCAGCGACGCGGCAATGGTGCCGCCAAGCTTCAGCCACGCATAGTCGTCGAGCCCCGACACCTTGCCGGCGCCTATCGCCACCAGCCTGTCAAGCGACGCTTCCTGCGGCGCCAGAACCTCCACCACGCTAGCGAACTTGCCGGTGAACTCGGCCACCGGAAAGGCCCGCTCCAGTGTCTTGCCGGGATCGCAAGCCTTGGCGGCGTCGCTCAGGCCACCCTCATCCGCCAACAGCACGAAGGCTGTGCCCTTCTTGTTCGCCGCGGCCTGGGGTGCGGAAAATTTAGCGAATGCGATCGACGGTCTTTGGCTCATCATGTCCTGCTTTCGGGGAATGCGCGGCTTTTGGGGAAGTGGTTCGAAACGATGCGCGACATTTGGTCGTTTTGCTCCATTTGGCAAGACATTGCCAAATTCGCACCCCATATCACCGATGGAATCGATGGTGATTCTTCGCGGCACGGCCCCGCTTTTTGCCGCAACCTGTTGTTAACCATCGATGTTCTCCCTTTCTTATCCATTCCCGCCGACACTCCGGCCCGCCGGGGCGGGTGACTTGGAACGGGAACCGGATCGACCATCTGTTGGAGCCAGTTGTGCAGGCGCTGCCGGACAGCTACCCTTGTGCGGTGGCATGATGCCGTTCGAGAAAATCGAGAAAAGCCTTCATGAAGGTCGTTGAACGCTACATCATGCGCCGCGCTTTCGTGGTCTTCATGGCCGCGCTTGTCTGGACGCTGGCCATCGTGTGGACGACGCAGGTGCTGGCAAAGATCGACCTGGTCACTGACAGCGGCCAGTCGGCGCTGACCTTCTTCGAGGTCGCCGCCCTCATTCTTCCGTCCATCATCCCGATCGTCGTCCCTTTTGCGCTGGTGGTGGCGGTCGCGCAGACGCTGAGTGCCATGAATTCGGATTCCGAACTCGCCGTCGTCAACGCGGCGGGCGCCTCGCGCTGGACCATCGTGCGGCCGATCATGCTTTTGGCGCTGGCGGCCGCGGTCTTCTCCTTTGCCGTCGACAACGGCATCGATCCTTATGCCCGGCAGAAGAACCGGGCCCTGGTGGCGTCGTCACGCGCGGATCTGTTGTCGCTGATCATCCAGGAAGGCACCTTCCGCAAGATCGAGGACGGGCTGTTCCTGCAGATCGGCGAGCGGCTTCCCGACAATCGGCTGGGCGGCATTTTCGTCGCCGATTCGCGCGAAGAAGGCGTCAACCTCGTCTACTACGCCAAGACCGGCAGCATCGTCGAACGCGGCGGCGAAAAGGTGCTGATGATGAATGACGGCGTCATCCATCGCAAAACGCTGACTGGCGATCTCTCAGTCATACGCTTCACCTCCTATGCCTTCGACATGTCGGCCTTCATGGCGGCCGCTTCGGCGGTGACGCTCCTGCCGAAAGACCAGACGACCCAGTACCTGCTCAACCCGAGCGCCAACGACAAGAATTATCAGCAGAACCCCTCCGAATATCAAGCCGAGGTCAACCAGCGGTTTTCGGAATGGACGTATTCCATGGTCTTCGCGCTCATCGCGCTGGCGGTCGCCGGAGACGCGCGCTCGCACCGCGAGGCACGCGTCAATCCGCTGATCACGGCCATCGGGATATCGCTGTTCGTGCGTTGGCTGGGCTTTTTTGCCGCCAGCAAAGCCGATGAGATCCCGCAATATGCCTATATGGTCTATGGCGTGCCGATCGTGGCTTCCGCGGTGGCGATCTGGTTCATCGTCTCCAACCGGACCATGGAACTGCCGGTGGCCTGGGCCGACTGGATGACAAATTTCGCCACGCGCACCGGTGACAGCTGGAACGCTCTCAAACTGCGTTTGTCCAGACGCGGCACTTCAGGGCAAGGGGTCAGCTGATGGGCTGGACGCTGGGCCGCTATTTCTTCTTCCGCTATGTGACGATCACCATCTGGTTCTTCATCGGCCTCCTGGCGCTGGTGTTCCTGATCGATTTCACCGAACTCTCCGGCCGCACCACCGGCCTGCCCGGCTTCACCTACGGAACGGCAGTGGCCATTTCGGGGCTCCGAATGCCGATGATCATGCTGCAGACGGTGCCGTTTGTCGGTCTGTTCTCGGCGATGGCGACGCTGGTGTCGCTCAACCGGCGCTACGAACTGGTCATCGCGCGTTCCGCGGGCGTTTCCGCCTGGCAGTTCCTATTGCCATGCTGCATCGGAGCCTTGCTGTTCGGTGTCTTGTCGGTTGGCGTCATCAATCCGCTCGCCGCGCACGCATTCTCCTGGTCCGAGCAGATCGAAACCCAGCTGCGTTCCGGCAAATCGAACACGGTTTCAGCCGATGCCGCGCCCTGGATTCGGCAGAAAACCAGTTCGGGGGACACCATCATCGGTGCGCGGGCCATCCTGAATCAGGGCCTGGAGATGGCCGATGTCGTCTTTTTCATTCTCGACCCGCAAGGCAACATCGTCGAGCGCAAGGACGCCGCGCGCGCCTTCCTGCGCGACGGCTATTGGGAATTGCAGAACGTCAAGACATTCCAGAACGGCACGATCCAGGCATCGACAACCGATCGCGTGCCGACCAATCTGAAGCCCGAATTCGTGCAAGAGCGGCTGGCGCGCCCCGAAACCATCCCTTTCTATGATCTGCCGGGAAAGATCGAGGTTGCCCGCTCCTTCGGCCTCAAGGCAAATGCCTTTGCCATGCAGTTTGATTCGCTGGTGGCGTTGCCGTTCCTTCTCGTCGCCATGACGCTGATTGCGGCAACGGTTTCAATGCGATTTGCTAGGATGGGGCAGTCGGCAACGATGATTCTGGGTGGCATCATCGCCGGCTTTCTGCTTTATGTCGTTTCGGTGCTGGTGAAGGCATTCGGCGTGGCGGGATTCGTGCCGACTGTCGTAGCCGCATGGGTGCCGGTCGTAGTGGCTATGTTCTTCGGGGTGACTTTCCTGCTATACAAGGAAGACGGCTAGTGAGGGAGGCGTTTTTGCCCAGCAACAGGCAGGCCCGTTTGGCGCGCCTCTATGCGGCGACCGCCTTGGCGTGCGTGCTTGCATGCGTCGTCCCGATGCCGGCGTTCGCGCAGGATGTCGGTGACATGGCGACATCGGTTCCGTCAGGCTCGCAGATGCTGCTCGCTGCCGATACGCTGGTCTACAACAACGACAATCAGACGGTGACCGCCGTCGGTGGCGTGCAGATCGACTATGGTGGCAATCGCCTTGTCGCCCAGCGGGTCGAATACAACCGCAACACCAAGCGGATGGTTGCGAGCGGCAATGTCGAAGTCGTCAACAGCGACGGCACCAAGATCAATTCGGAACATATCGACATCACCGATGACTTCGCCGACGGCTTCGTCAACGCATTGCGTGTCGAAACCATCGACAAGGCCTATTTCGCCGCCGAAAGCGCCGAGCGCATGGGCGGCGTCCTGACCACGTTCCACAATGGCGTCTACACCGCCTGCGAACCGTGCGAGGACAAGCCCGACAAAGCGCCGACCTGGCGCGTCAAGGCCAGGAAGATCATCTGGAACGGCGAGAAGAAGACGGTTCGCTTCGAGAATGCGAATTTCGAGTTCTTCGGTTTCCCGCTCGCCTATCTGCCTGCATTCGAGATTGCTGACCCGACGGTGAAGCGCAAGAGCGGCTTCCTGATCCCCAGCATCGTCTACAAGAGCGATCTCGGTGTCGGCGTAAAAATTCCCTATTATTTCGCATTGTCACCGACCTACGACCTGACCGTCACCGGCTCCGGCTACACCAAGCAGGGCTTCCTCGGTGAGGCCGAATGGCGCCAGCGCTTCAACAATGGCCAGTACAGTTTGAAGATCGCCGGAATCCATCAGCAGGATCCCGATGCCTTCCTCGACACGACTGCCTTCCCCAGCACCGCTGGCCACAATGTCGATTCGGGCGCAGCGGGCGATCCCAACAAATTCCGTGGCATGATGGGCACGCAGGGCCAGTTCGCCATCAATCCGCGCTGGAATTTCGGCTGGGATGTGCTGCTGCAGACCGACAAGAACTTCTCGAACACCTATAACATCGACAAGTACAATGGCAGCGTCCACCAGTCGTCGGTCTATTTGACAGGTCTCAACGGCCGCAACTATTTCGACCTGCGCGCCATGCACTTCGAAGTGCAGGAAGATACACCCAACGACAACATCTCTGCGCGAAGCGGACAGCAGCCCTGGGTGCTGCCGTCGCTCGACTACGCCTATATTCCCGACGTATCGGTGGCTGGCGGCCAGCTGTCGCTCAATGTCAACTCGCGGGTCATCAGCCGCGACGATCTCGATCAGACCTACTTCACCCCTTACGTACCTGGTTCAGGCACGCAGCGTGTCCGTGGCATCGAAGGCGAATCGGGCCGCCTCACCGCCGAGGCCGAGTGGAAGCGGAGCTTCGTCACCGATGGCGGGCTGGTGCTGACGCCGTTGCTGGCACTGCAGGGCGATGTGGACTACCTGAACGCATCGTCGGCTTCGCTCGCCGCCATCAACCAGATGGCAACGAATTTGGGCGAGCAGGACGATATGCGCTCGTCATTTGCCCGTTACATGGCAACCGCAGGCCTCGAGATGCGTTGGCCGGTGCTGTTTTCCATGGCGAGCGGATCCAGCCATGTGATCGAACCGATGGCGCAGGTCTTCATGCGCCCGAACGAGCAGTATGTCGGCGGTCTGGCCGTTCCCAACGAAGACGCCCAAAGCATGGTGTTCGACGCGACCACCTTGTTCGAACGCGACAAGTTCTCCGGCTACGACCGCGTCGAAGGCGGTTCGCGCGCCAATGTCGGCTTCCGCTATTCCGGCTCGTACAACAATGGCTGGGGCACCAATGCCATTTTCGGCCAATCCTATCAGATCGGCGGCGAGAATTCCTTCGCGGCTCCGGATCTGGTCAATGTTGGCGCCTATTCAGGTCTCGACACGACCAAGTCCGACTATGTCGGCCTGTTCGGCATCAACAGCCCCAACGGCTTCGCGGCCTCGGTCAGCGGCCGTTTTGACGAACAGAGCTTTGAGATCCGCCGCGCCGAGGTGAAGGCCGCCTATTCCGGCCTGCCGGTGTCGCTGAGCGCCAAATACGCCTTCATCCAGGCCCAGCCGCTCTACGGTTTCACGACCGACCGCCACGAAGTCACGCTCGGTGCATCGACGCATCTCGCCGAGAACTGGCGCGTCTTCGGCACCGGAACCTACGACCTGCAGGAAAGCCTGTTGGTCAGGGACGGCGTCGGCTTCGCCTACAATGATTCCTGCTTCACCTATTTGATGACCTACTCGCAGTCGCGTGACCTGAACACCAGGGAGGTGTCGCAGACCATCGGCTTCAATCTGTCGTTCCGCACCCTCGGCGATTTCGGCTCGTCGAGCAGTGGCGTCGACACGATCCAGTAACAATCGGCGACATCGTTTCGCCGCATAGGGCTGGCACGGATTTCGCGCACCTGAAAAGATAAAAATTGGGCGGAGCCGGGATAGAATTGGGATGCCAACGATGAGGAAATACCTCTTTTCAGCAGGTTTTGCGCTGCTTGTGGCGGCGACGTGCGTGTCGATCACCGTGATGACGCCACCGGCTTTCGCCAGCGAGATCAAATACGTCGTCAACGACATTCCGGTCACCACCGGCGACATCGCCCATCGCGCCGCCTTCCTGAAGCTGCAGCGCAAGAAGGGTGACGCCGGCCAGGAAATGATCGACCAGACGCTGCGCATGGCCGAGGCCAAGCGGCTTGGTATCCGCATCAGCGACGCTCAGGTCGAAGCGGCGTATCAGCGCTTTGCGTCAAGCAACAAGATGCAGCTCAGCCAGCTCGACGGCGTCATGGAGAAGTCGGGCGTCACCAAGGGCCACTTCAAGGAATTCATCCGCGCCCAGATGGCCTGGAACCAGGCCTTGAGCGCGCGCTACCGTTCCGGCGACGGTACCGGTGCCGTCAGCGAACAAGATCTTGTCAGGAAGATGCTTGAAAAAGGCGGATCCAAGCCGAGCGCCACCGAGTACATGCTGCAGCAGGTCATCTTCGTGGTGCCGGCGGCAGAACGCAGCGCGACGCTGGGCAAACGCAAGCGCGAGGCCGACGCCATGCGCGCCCGCTTCAGCGGCTGCAACACGACGCGCGAATTCGCCAAGGGCCTGATCGACGTCACCGTTCGCGATCTGGGCCGGGTGCTGGCGCCGCAACTGCCGCCGGACTGGGCTGAGCAGATCAAGGCTACCAAGGTCGGCGGCGCCACCGTCACGCGCGAAACCGAACGCGGCGTCGAATTCATCGGCATCTGCTCGTCGCGCGAAGTGTCCGACGACAAGGTCGCGCAGATGGTGTTCCAGGGCGAAAGCTCCGGTGACAAGAACGCCGACGAACTCAGCAAGAAATATGTCGACGAGCTGAAGGCGAAAGCCCGCATCGTCAAGCGCTGACGTGGGCAGCACCGTGGCTGTGCTCGCGCTGAGCGCCGGCGATCCGTCCGGCATCGGGCCGGAGATCGCCATCGCTGCCTTCATGGCGCGCGAGGCTGCCGCCCTGCCTCCCTTCTATCTGCTCGCCGATCCGGCGCTGATCGCCTCCCGGGCGCGTCTCCTCGGCATTTCGCTGCCGGTCGTCGAAACGACATCGGCGCAAGCGGCGCAAGTCTTTGCCCGCGCCTTGCCGATCGTTCCACTGACCACCCGCTGCATCGACCGCCCTGGCCGACCCGACCCGGCCAATGCGGCCGCCACCATCGAAGCCATCGACCGCGCCGTCGCCGACTGCCTCGCCGGCGAAGCCTCGGCCGTCGTCACCTGCCCTATCGCCAAGAAGCCGCTCTACGATGCCGGCTTTCGCTTTCCCGGCCACACAGAGTATCTGGCACATCTGGCGGCCCGGCACAGCGGCGTCCAAGCGATGCCGGTGATGATGCTGGCAGGCCCCGACCTGCGCACCGTTCCCGTCACCATCCACATCGCGCTGGCCGAGGTGCCGAAGGCACTGACCACCGAACTGATCGTCGCCACTGCGCGCATCACCGCCGCCGACCTCATCGGCCGCTTCGGCATCGCCCGGCCGAGGCTCGCCGTTGCCGGGCTCAATCCGCATGCCGGTGAAGGCGGCGCCATGGGCCTCGAGGACGAGCGGATCGTGCGCCCGGCGGTCGACATCCTGCGTGCCGAAGGGATCGACGCTTTCGGTCCGCTGCCGGCCGACACGTTGTTCCACGCCCGGGCACGGGCCGGCTACGACGCAGCCCTTTGCATGTATCACGACCAGGCACTGATTCCGGCCAAGGCGCTGGCCTTCGACGAGGCGGTCAATGTCACGCTCGGCCTGCCCTTCATCCGCACCTCGCCCGACCACGGCACCGCCTTCGACATCGCCGGCAAGGGCGTGGCGCGGCCCGACAGCCTGATCGCAGCATTGAAGCTTGCCCGACGGCTGGCCGACACAAACACGAAGGCAGTTGCCGCATGAGACCGCAGGCATGAGCATCGACGGGCTGCCGCCGCTGCGCGAAGTGATCGAGCGTCATGGCCTGCAGGCAAAGAAGGCGCTCGGCCAGAATTTCCTGCTCGACCTGAACCTCACCGGCAAGATCGCCCGCACCGCCGGCGACTTGTCCGATGCAACCGTGATCGAGGTCGGTCCCGGTCCCGGCGGGCTGACCCGCGCCTTGCTCTCCAACGGGGCGCGTCACGTCATCGCCATCGAGCGTGACGAACGCTGCCTGGCTGCCCTTGCCGAAGTGTCCGATCATTATCCCGGCCGACTGGAGGTTGTGTCCGGCGATGCGCTGAAGACGGATTTCGCGGCACTTGCCAGTCGAGCGGCCGGGGACGGCGGCCCGGTAAAGATCGTGGCCAACCTGCCCTACAACATCGGCACGGAGTTGCTGGTGCGCTGGTTGACGGTCAGCGATTGGCCGCCCTTCTACACCTCGATGACTTTGATGTTCCAGCGCGAGGTAGCCGAGCGCATCGTCGCACCCGCTGGCAGCGACAGCTATGGCCGGCTGGGGGTTCTTGCCGGCTGGCGGACGGAGGCGAGGATCGCCTTCGACGTACCGCCACAGGCATTCACGCCGCCGCCAAAGGTCACCTCCTCGGTGGTGCATCTGGTGCCGCGCCTGACCCCTCTGCCCGCCGAGGTGAAAAAACTCGGACGCGTCACCGAAGCCGCCTTCGGCCAACGTCGCAAGATGCTGCGGCAAAGCGTGAAGAGCCTCGGCGGCGAGGCCCTGCTCGAACGCGCCGGCATCGATCCGACGCGCCGCGCCGAGACGCTCAGCGTCGAGGAATTCGTGCGGCTGACCAATGCGGCATGAGGGCTGACATGCAGGAACTTGGGGTGGTGCCTCGACTTTTCCCGCTTATTGTGGCGGGGCAAAAGACGTCCACCATACGCTGGCGCGAAACGACGATCGTGCCGGGTTACATGCGCTATGTCTGCGATGGTGACGCCACGTCGACAGCCATTGTGTGGGTTACGCGCTGTACGGAGATGCCGTTGTCGAAAGCTGCCGCCTTTGTCGGGCGGCAAAGCGAGTGGCCAAAGGATGTCATGCTGTCCGGAATGCGAGAGCACTATCCTGAGATCGAATGGACCGACAGCGTGCAGATCGTCGAACATCTGACGCCGGCCGATAGCATGCGTCTATCCAACTACCCGGCTGCCACACCGTAGCCGGTTCAGCCAGTCTTCTCGTCCAACAGTCCCGAGACGAAATCGAACAGGCCTGGCCGACGATCGCGTCTTAGCCGCTCGGCGACGACGATGCCGCGCACTTCGGCGAAGGCGCGGTCGAGGTCGTCATTGACGATGACGAAATCATATTCCTTCCAGTGCTCGATCTCGTTGCGGGCGTTTTTCAACCGCGTTTCGATCACCGCTTCCTGGTCTTCGGCGCGGCGCTTCAGCCGCGCCTTCAATTCCTTCATCGACGGCGGCAGGATGAAGATCGAGACGATGTCGGCGCGCATCTTCTCCTTGAGCTGCTGGGCACCTTGCCAGTCGATGTCGAACAGCATGTCGCGCCCTTCAGACAGCGCCAGTTCGGCCGGTTCGCGCGGGGTCGCATAGCAATTGCCGTGCACCTCGGCCCATTCCAGCAGCGCGTCGGAATCGCGCAGCCGCTCGAACTCGCGCATCGTCCTAAAATGGTAGTGGACGCCCTCGATCTCGCTGCCGCGGCGCGGTCTGGTGGTGACCGAGACCGACAGTTCGAGGCTGGAATCGCTTTCCAGAAGATTGCGCGCGATCGTCGACTTGCCGGCGCCGGATGGCGACGACAGGACGAGCATCAGGCCCCGGCGGCGAATGCGGGACCCCAAATCCTTGGCAACCATCGGCTACTCCAGATTCTGGATCTGTTCACGAAACTGGTCGACCACCGCCTTCAGTTCCAGCCCGATCGCGGTGACGGCGGCGGCATTCGACTTCGAACACAGCGTATTCGATTCGCGGTTAAATTCCTGTGCCAGAAAATCGAGCTTGCGGCCGACCGCGCCGCCGCCCTCCAGCAATGCCCGACCGGATGCGACATGCGTTTTCAGCCGGTCGATCTCTTCGCGAATATCGGCTTTGGTGGCCAGGAACGCCGCCTCCATGTGCAGCCGGGTCGCGTCCAGATTGGCGGAAGCGTCCATCAAAAGCCTGACCTGCTCGGCGATGCGCTCGCGGATCGCCACCGTCTCGCGTGACGGATCCGCCTCGGCCCGCAGCGTCAGCGCCTCGATTGTGTCGATATGACCCGACAACAGCAAAGCCAGCGCGGCACCCTCGCTTTGTCGTGCCTGTTCAAGCCCTTTCAGGGCCACATCGAGCGCGGCCATGATCGCGGCATCGAGCGCGGCCCTCGCCTCTTCGGTTTCGACAGTTTCGGGAATGTCGAGTACACCGCGCAGCGACAGCAACCCGTCTGATGTCGCGGGTGCAGCGCCGAATTGCTCCTGCAGCCGCTTGGCGAGCCCAGCCAAGTCCTTCAGGAAGGCTTCGTTGACGACCGGCTGCGCCTGCGCGCCCGCGGCACGGCCGATGGTCAGCGTCGCCTGGAAATTGCCGCGCGCAAAACGCTTCTGAAGTAGCTGCCGGACGGCTGGTTCCAGCCGCTCGAAGCCTTGCGCCAGTCGCAGCCGGACCTCGACGCTCTTGCCGTTGACGGACTTGACCTCCCAGGCGATCGAGGTGCCCTCATGCTCGGCGACGGCACGTGCAAAACCGGTCATGCTCTGCAAATTCATATCGCCCACACGTCCCTGGTGCACCACCCCGAAACCGGCTTTCCGGAGAGGAGCAAGTGCGGCTAGAAAATGACTGCGCCGCAGGCGCGTCGAAATCTGACGCGCGGCGCTCTTCCAAATGTCAGGGCATCGCCTGGTGAGCAATGCCCTTCCTTATTCTACATTCTACTGGGCAGCGCCCGCGTCACCGCCGCTGTCGTCGCCACCGTCAACCGGCACACTGTCAGCCGGCTTATCGGCATTGCTGTCGCCGGCGCCAGTTGTGTTGGCGGCCTTGGCGGCCTCATCTGCCTGCTTCTTCTGCAAGGCGCGATAGCGGGCGACATTCTCGTTGTGCTCGTCAAGCGTCGCGGCAAAGACGTGCCCGCCGGTGCCATCGGCGACGAAGTAGAGGTCGTCGGTCTTCGACGGGTTGGCCACCGCCTCCAGCGCTGCACGACCCGGATTGGCGATCGGCGTCGGTGGCAAGCCGTCGATCACATAGGTGTTGTAAGGCGTCTGCTTCTGGATGTCCGACTGGTAGATCGGCCGGTCCGCCGGCTTGCCCTTGCCGCCGAACAGCCCGTAGATGATGGTTGGATCGGATTGCAGGCGCATGCCCTTGGCAAGCCGGTTCAGGAAGACGGCGGCAACCCGTGAACGCTCGTCACCCTTTCCCGTTTCCTTCTCGACGATCGAGGCCAGCGTAACGAACTCTTCGATGTTGGCCAGCGGCAGGTCCGGCGCGCGCCGCTGCCAGACATCATCAACCAGCTTCTTTTGATCCGCCAGCAGCTTGTCGACCATCTGCTGGCGCGTCGCGCCGCGCGTGAAGCGCAGGGTGTCGGTGGCGAGACTGCCCTCTGGAGGCGTGGTCGCCGGCATATCGCCGCTCAAGGCAGTCTCGTCAGCGATGCGCTGCAGCGCCTGCTCGACCGTCAGCCCCTCTGGAATGGTCAGCGAATACATCACCGACTTGCCGCTCTTCAAAAGCTCCATGATGTCGCGCATGGAAGCCCTGGGCTTGACCTCGTACTCACCGGCCTTCAGTGCGGAATCATTGCCGAAGGCCCGCACGCCAAGGCGGAATACCCGGGCATCGCTGATCAGTCCGCGGCGTTCGAGCTGGTCGGCGATATCCTGGACGCCGGTGTTCGGCTTGACCAGAAAGGTGTCGCCATTGGCCGAGGGGCCGGGCTCGGTGAATTCCTGCTTGCCGAAATAGACCGCGACGCCAGCCGCCAGAACCATCAGCATCACCGAAGAGATGACGAAGTTCATGAACACGACGACCTGGCTGCGTGATGCACGCGAGCGCTTCGGCGGCGGCGTGCCGGCCTCCGGCCGCAACGCCTCGCTGGCCGTTTTCGGCACGATCGGGCCGGATGTCGCCGGCCGTTGCCCGAATTCTCCGTTGCCTGCCGGATTTGTGTTCATTTCGCCCTACCGTTTGATCGCCCAACGAATCCCCAGCGGCAGAGTAGGGGCGAATATGGCAAAATTGACGGCACGCCAAAGCGTCGCCCGATAGCCTGACGATCAGCCATTGTAGCGCTGGAAGACCAGCGACGCGTTGGTACCACCAAAGCCGAAGGAATTGGACAGCGCCACGTCGATCTGGCGGGCACGCGGCTTGTTCGGCACCAGGTCGATCGCGGTTTCGCGCTCCGGGTTGTCGAGGTTGATGGTCGGCGGCGCGACATTGTCTCTGATGGCAAGGATCGAAAAGATCGCTTCGGCGGCACCGGCCGCCCCGAGCAGATGGCCGATCGACGACTTGGTCGACGACATCGAAATCTTCGACGCGGCATTGCCGACAAGCCGCTCGACAGCGCCGAGCTCAATCGTGTCGGCCATGGTCGAGGTGCCGTGGGCGTTGATGTAGTCAACATCGGCAGGTGCCAGCTTGGCCCGATTCAGTGCGGCCGTCATGCAACGGAAGGCACCATCGCCATCCTCGGCGGGCGCCGTGATGTGATGCGCGTCGCCGGTGAGACCATAACCCGTCACCTCGGCATAGATCTTGGCGCCGCGCGCCTTGGCATGCTCGAGCTCCTCGAGCACGACAACGCCGGCGCCCTCGCCCATGACGAAGCCGTCACGGTCGCGATCATAGGGGCGCGACGCCGTTTGCGGCGAATCATTGCGCTCCGTCGACAGCGCCCGGCACGCGGCGAAGCCGGCGATCGAAAGCCGCGTCACCGGCGCTTCGGCGCCACCGGCGACCATCACGTCGGCATCGCCCCACATGATCAACCGGGCAGCATCGCCAATGGCGTGCGCGCCAGTCGAACAGGCCGTGACGACGGCATGATTCGGACCTTTCAGCCTGTGCCGGATCGAAACCTGCCCGGAGACGAGATTGATGATCTGGCCCGGGATGAAGAAAGGGCTGATGCGGCGCGGGCCGCGTTCCTTGAGGATCATCGCGTTCTCGGCGATGCCTTCGATGCCGCCAATGCCGGAGCCGATCAGGACGCCGGTGGCGCACTGCTCTTCATGCGTCTTGGGTTCCCAGCCGGAATCCTTCAGCGCCTCGTCTGCGGCGGCAATCCCGTACAGGATAAAGTCGCCGATCTTGCGCAATTCCTTCGGCTCGAGCACGGCCTCGGGATTGAAGGTGGCATTGCTGCCATCGCCACGCGGAATGACGTGGGCGATCTTGCAAGCAAGATCCTCCACCTCGAACTCTGTGATACGCTTGGCAGCGCTGCGGCCGGTCAGAAGTTCCTTCCAGCTGTGCTCAAAGCCCATGCCGAACGGCGACAGCAACCCAAGGCCCGTGACGACGACACGCCTCATCGCAGGTTCTCCCCGGTGATGACTGCAGAAAGCGTCAGGCCGAAGCCTTGTCGATGTACTTCACCGCATCGCCGACGGTCAGGATGGTCTCGGCTGCATCGTCGGGAATCTCGACGCCGAATTCTTCTTCGAACGCCATCACGAGTTCGACCGTGTCGAGGCTGTCGGCGCCCAGATCATCGATGAAGCTCGCCTGCTCCGTCACTTTGTCGGCATCGACGCCAAGGTGCTCGATGACGATCTTCTTGACGCGCTCTGCGGTGTCACTCATTTGGGCATCCTCGTCTTTTGTTTGTCTGTCTTCGTTAGCGGGCAGAATGCCGCTAATCAAGCTGAAAGATGGTCCTGCCGGAAACGCAACGGCTACAGACCGGTTTTTGCCCGAACCGCCGGGTTGCGGGCCGCATTACACGAAAAATAGCTGAGGTCCAAGCCGAAATGGTCTCTTTTCACAGCCCGCCGGACCTTGTTCAGAATTCGCCCTGCCGGGTCATATGGTGCGGTTTTCGAGAACCGGAGCGGAGCGTACTTGGAGTACGCGAGCACCGGAAGCGCAGACAACCGTAGCAGATGGCCGGCAAGGTGGAATTATCAACAAGGCCCGTCAGATCATCGCCATGCCGCCATTTACATGGATGGTCTGGCCGGTGACGTAGGCGGCTTCGTTGGAGGCGAGATAGGCAACGGCGGACGCGACTTCAGCGCTGGTGCCCATGCGGCGCGTCGGGATCGCCGCCATGATCGCCTCCTTCTGCTTGTCGTTGAGCTTGTCGGTCATCGCCGATTCGATGAAGCCCGGAGCGACGCAGTTGACGGTGATGTTGCGGGTGGCGATCTCCTGCGCCAGCGACTTGGAAAAGCCGATCATGCCGGCCTTGGAGGCGCAGTAATTGGTCTGGCCGGGATTGCCGGTGACGCCGACCACCGAAGTGATGTTGATGATGCGGCCGTGGCGGCGGCGCATCATCGGGTGGGTGAGTTCGCGGGTCAGCCTGAACACGGCGGTCAGGTTGACCTCGAGCACGGTGTCCCAGTCGGCATCCGACATGCGCACAAACAATCCGTCCTTGGTGATGCCGGCATTGTTGACCAGGATGTCGACGCCTTCGAGATCGGCCTCCGCCTTCTGGCCGAGCGCCTTGACGTCGTCACGGTTCGACAGATTGGCCGGAAACAGCTTGACCCGGTCGCCAAGCTCGGTGGCGAGCGCCTCCAGTTTCTCGATGCGGGTGCCATGCAGGCCGACGATCGCGCCTTGCGCATGCAGCACTCTGGCGATCGCCTCGCCGATGCCCCCGGATGCGCCGGTGACGAGAGCCTTGCGGCCAGTCAATTCGAACATTTTTGTCTCCTGATTGAGAAGAGAACACCCTGTTTTACAGGGATGGGATCAAATGACGCTTTATGCAAGCGCTGCCAATGCCGCCTCGACCTCAGCCGCAGAGCCGACCGACGCGGTGGCGATGTCGCGGTTGATGCGCCGCGCC
The DNA here is from genome assembly GCF_003148495.1 of Mesorhizobium loti. Classification (GTDB taxonomy): domain Bacteria; phylum Pseudomonadota; class Alphaproteobacteria; order Rhizobiales; family Rhizobiaceae; genus Mesorhizobium; species Mesorhizobium loti. The sequence continues at coordinate 807,373 of NZ_QGGH01000002.1, read as the reverse complement.
AATCCCGAAAGCACCTTGCCGGCGCCAATTTCGTAAAGCGTAGTGACGCCATTTGCGCCGAACCATTCCACCGTCTCGCGCCAGCGCACGCGGCCGGTTATCTGTTCGACCAGGCGGCGGGCGATCTCGTCCGGATCGCTCGACGGCGCCACAGACACGTTGGAGACGACCGGGACGGCCGGCGCGTTCTTTGTCACACCGGCGAGTGCGTCGCGCATGACGTTCGCGGCCGGCGCCATCAGCGCCGAATGGAAGGGCGCGGATACCTGCAGCATCAGCGCGCGCTTGGCGCCCTTTTCCGTGCACAATTTTGCCGCCAGTTCGACCGCGGCCTTGGCGCCGGAAATGACCAGCTGGCCGCCGCCATTATCGTTGGCGATCTGGCAAACCGCCCCGTTGGCCGAGCTTTTGGCGGCTTCTGTGCAGGCAGCCTCGACATCGGCCTGCTCCAGTCCGATGATCGCCGCCATCGCACCCTCGCCGGCCGGCACCGCCGCCTGCATGGCATTGCCGCGGATGCGCAGCAGCCTGGCGGCATCGGCAACCGAAACGAACCCTGCGGCCGCGAGTGCCGAATACTCGCCCAGCGAATGGCCGGCGACATAGGCGACCTTGCCTTTCAGCGAGAAGCCGCGCGATTCCAGCGCCCGGATCGCGGCCAGCGACACCGCCATCAGCGCCGGCTGCGCGTTGGCGGTCAGCATCAACGTCTCTTCCGGCCCTTCCCAGATCAGCTTCGACAGGTTTTCGCCGAGCGCGTCGTCGACTTCCTGGAAGATCCTGCGCGCCTCGGGAAAGGCGTCGGCGAGATCTTTGCCCATACCGACTGCCTGGCTGCCTTGTCCAGGAAAGGTGAATGCAACGGCCATGCGAGGACTCCCAAGGGCTGGTTTTGCTTATCTGATAGACGAGTTTTTCTTGCCTGTGACGCAAGGCAGGTCGCCAAGTCAAGCCCAGTTCGACCCCGCCCGGCGGCGGCTTCGTCTGCCGAGTGCCTGTTCCGAAAGGCTTTTTGGCGATCACTCCTGATGAAAACCGCTCACGATTCGTTTGCTGGCTCTTCTTATTTTCGCTACAGGCGCTAGCTTTGCGTGACAATTCTATGACAATCGAGTGACGTGTTTGTCGCTGGGTGGGGAAGTTAAGGTGGCAAAGAGTTACAAACGCGCCGGCAAGGCCGCGCCACAGTTCTTGGAAGACGACCCTTCCACCGGCTATCTGCCGGGCAGGAGATGGCCGGTCGTGCGCTATGGGCTGATCAGCCTGGCGATCGCTGCCATGCTGGTGTTTGCCATCGAACTGATCGTGCGCGGCGACTTTGCTGGCACCGTCTCCTTCTTCCTGCAGCCGCTCAAGCCTGGCTGGACCACCATTGTCGTGTTTGCGCTGATCCTGATCGGCCTCGATGCGGTGCTCGGCCGCAGCCACCAGAGCCTGATGATCGTCGCGCCGCTGACCTTGTCGCTTGCCTTCGTCGGTCACCAGAAGTCGCACTATCTCGGCGATCCGCTCTATCCGACCGATTTCCTCTATGCCCGCCAGATTTTCGCGCTGCTGCCGCTCCTGGTGCGCGACCGGCCGATGACCGCGCTTGCCATGGTCGTCGGCATCGTCGCCGGCCTGTCGCTGCTCGTCTATGGCTGGCGGCTGTGGCGCCGCAAGGTTCCGGTGCTCAGCCGCAAGGGACGCCTTGCCCGGCTGACGCTGGCCGTGCCGCTGCTCGCTTTCTTCGTTTCGATCATGGACTATGCCACCTTCTCCTGGACCAGGGACAGGCTGCAGATCATACCGATCATGTGGGACCAGAAGGAAAATTATGCCTCCAACGGCTTTGCGCTGGCCTTTGCCCTCAACGTGCCGATGGCGCATGTCTCGGCGCCATCAGGCTATTCCGACAAGGCAATCGCGGCGATCAGCAGGACTGATGTGACCGCCTCGGTGCCGGCCGAGAAGCCCGACATCATCATCGTCATGAGCGAGTCCTTCTGGGATCCGACCAAGCTGCCCGGCGTCACCATCACGCCCGATCCGATCCCCAATGTGCGGGCGCTGCGCTCGGGCTCGATGTTCTCGCCGGAATTCGGCGGCATGACCGCCAACATCGAGTTCGAGGCGCTGACCGGCTTTTCCAACGCATTCCTGCCGGCCGGCAGCATCCCCTATCAGCAATATGTGCGCACGCCGACGCCTTCGCTCGCAACCTTCCTCAAGAGCCAGGGTTACCGCGCGCGCGCCATCCATCCCGGCACCAATTGGTTCTGGAACCGTGGCGCGGTCTACGCCGATTTCGGCTTCAACGATTTCAAGTCGGAAGAAACGCTGCCGCCGATGCAGAAGCGCGGGCCGCTGGCATCGGATGCGGCGATGACCGACGAGATCATCAGCGAGGCCGACGCCAGCGACGAACCGGTGTTCTTCTTTGCGGTCAGCCTGCAAAACCACGGTCCCTACGAGCCGAACCGCTATTACAATCCCACCCATACGGTGCAGGCGCCGATCAGCCAGTGGGCGCGCGAATCGCTGCTGAGCTACGCCGAGGGCTCAGCCGATGCCGATCGCGGTCTCGAACGCCTGGTCGAATGGGCGAAGAAACGCTCCCGCCCCACGGTGATCGCCTTCTTCGGCGACCATCTGCCGCCGCTGGGGCCGGTCTATGTCGAAACCGGCTTCCTGAAGGACAATGTCGCGCCGCGCAAGGAAGCGTCGCCCGAGGCCGCCCTCGAACACCACGAGACGCCGCTGGTCATCTGGTCGAACCGCACCGGGCCGGCTGAAGACATGGGCGCCGTCAGCCCGGCCTTCCTGCCCTATCATATCCTGAAGACGGCCGGCATCAGCCATCCCTATTACACCGGATTTCTGGGCCAGATGAGCGAACGTTACCGCGTCGTCGACCGCAACCTGTTGCTGACGCCGGCTGGCGAGGCCACGCCCGATTGGGCGCGGCAGAAAGAGATCGACCCGGCGATCCGCGATTTCCGCCTGTTGCAGTACGACATGATGTTCGGCAAACGCCACGCAGCGCCAGACTTCTTCCCCGAAACGGTCGACAAGGTTGTCGCCGCCCATACGAGTTGAACCGATCGATCCCGTGAGGAGCCGGCCGGTCTCTCTCGGGTCGAGCGTTCAATTCGTCAATTGCAGCTTCGTGAACTTGTTGGCGATCTGCAGGAACACGTTCGGCAGTTTGGTAGGATCGTTGACGGCATAATAGTCGCTCGGGTCTGAAGCGCAGGCGCTGTAAAGCGCGCGGTTGGCGGCGGTGTCGGACTGCAGCACCATGGTGTAGATTTGCACCCCCTCGTCCTTTAACTGCGTACAAACGCTTTTGGTCCAGCCGTCGACATTGCGCGCCGCGGTCGTCTGGTTGTCCGATCCGAAGCGGCCACCAGCCAGATAGCCATAAGGTGTGTAGTCGGATTTCGTCGGCTGTTCGCTGGCGCCATAGACGACGTTCTCGCCATCGGTGAGCAACAGCACGATCTTGCTGATGCCCGGCGTCTTCCAAGGCGCGCCATCGGTATAGGGCGCGGCGGGCGAAAGCACCCGCATCCCCCACGATAGGCCCTCGGAGACATTGGTGCCTGAACCGTTCCACTCGGTCATCTCGCCTGCTGCCTTACGCAGCTTGTCGAAATCGTCGGTCAGCGGGACGACGGGTGTGGGGCAAGCGCGGTTCGGGCCGACGGTGATGCGGGTGCCCGTCTCGGTGATGAGCTCGTTGACGGGCGCGATATATTTGGCGATCTTTTCCTTGGCAGGCTTGCCGGGCGTCACCAAATCGCCGACGAGATCACTGACATCGATGCCGAGAGCGTTGCCTTTCTGCTTATCGAGCTTGGTCTTGTCGTAGCCGTCGTCGAGATAGGAATTGTTGTAGTATTTATCTGAATTGCCATAGGAGGCAGACGGGGCCTGGGCAACTTGCGGATCGTCCGGCGCGAAATACGGAACGAACAACGTGTCGGGCCTGGCGGGATCTGGCGGGGTGTCGGAAATGTTGTAGGTGCCCGGTCGCGCCTCGACACAACCTTTCCATCCGGTACCGTTCCATCCGGGCTCTGTCCATCCGGTCTGCTTGAGCTGCTTGAAAAGCGCCATGTGATTGGGACGCTTACCGTCGATGACCGGGAAATTGATGCCGTTGGTGGACGACTTGCCGTCCATATCGATCCAGGACGGGTCGAATTCGTCACCGTCGACGTTGACGGCCGTAACGAATGGAACCAGCGAGGCACGGATCTGGCGCGTCGGCGACTTTGTCGATTCGAGCGTGTCGAGCAATGATTTGGTCGCTGTCCTCAGCGCCGTCATGCGCGCGCCGGCCATGGAGCCGGTGTTGTCGAGCACCAGCACGACTTCGAGCTGGTTGTTCGATTCGACGGCGGAGGCATCGACCACGATGTGCTTGCTGTCGCCGAACAGAAAGGCGAAGTTAAGACTGACGTCAGCGGAGGCAGTCGCCTTTGTCTTGACGAAATTGATGCCCTTGTCGACGGTCAACGTCGCCTGCGCATTGCCGAGTTCACCGTGCCCGACGATATTGGCCTGGAAATAGCGGTTGAAGGCATCATTGCGGGTGATGTCGAGATCGCCAAGATGCGAGGAGGCAAGGTTTGCCCCATCGAGGGCATTCTGCAGATTGCTCTTGGCCCGCATGAGGGTGGAGACATCGGTTGCGAAACCGACAGCCGTCAGGATGACCGGCAAGCCCAGTCCCAGCACGAGCGTGAAATTGCCGCTCGTTGAGCGCCAGAATTTGTCGAAAAGCATCCTTACCCCCGCAAATGCTTGCCGCGCTTTTTGTGCGCGGGCTATACGGCTTCTGCGCCTCCCATGATGAATCGACCGTTGACGGCGGGGGTTCAACTGCGCACAATCTAATAGTGTGGTTAAGGCGCAGTTGCCGGAAACCTCAAAGCCTGGGCCGTTGTTGCTGCTTGATTTTTCCGCCGCATGCGACACAGAGGACGCCGCCCGCCCTTGCGTTGCGGCTGGATTGCTATATAGACGCCCGCAATCTGCCGGTCCTTGCTGGGGGCTGAACGGAGGGCCGGAGGTTTTTTTCGAAAACCTTCGTGTGATGCCAGAAGTGCTTCCGCCTCCCGTGTCTCCGCTCTCGACCGTCTCGAAATGCTCCTTTCTTCCCCGCCCTTCGGGACCAGCGGGTCAGAGAAGTTGCAGAGGCTTTTGCCGCCGGGAACCGGGAGAGAAACGAAGAAAGGCACTGAACCACTATGGCTCTATACGAACATGTGTTTCTTGCCCGGCAGGACCTCTCGCAGCAGCAGGTCGATGCGCTTGTCGAACAGTACAAGGGCGTCATCTCCGCAAATGGCGGGTCCGTCGGTCGGGTCGAGAACTGGGGACTGAAGTCCCTTACCTACCGGGTCAACAAGAACCGGAAGGCTTACTACACGCTGATGGACCTGAATTGCCCCGCGGCCGCGCTCAACGAGATGGAGCGCCAGATGGGCCTGTCCGAAGACGTGCTGCGTTTCCTGACCATCAAGGTCGAGGCGCATGAGGAAGGCCCGTCGGCCATGATGCAGAAGCGCGAAGAGCGCTCGGAACGCGGCGGCTTCGGCGACCGCGACCGTGGCGATCGTGGCCCGCGCTCGTTCGGCGACCGTGATCGTGGCGACCGTGGCGATCGTCCGCCGCGCTCGTTTGGCGACGCTGGTGCCGATCGTGGTCCGCGCCGTCCGCGCGAAGGCTTTGAAGGGGGTGCAGAATAATGGTCGACATCAACCAGATCCCGACCCGGCGCCCGTTCCATCGCCGCCGCAAGACCTGCCCGTTCTCCGGCGCCAACGCGCCCAAGATCGACTACAAGGACGTGCGTCTGCTGCAGCGCTACATTTCAGAGCGTGGCAAGATCGTGCCGTCGCGCATCACCGCCGTCAGCCAGAAGAAGCAGCGCGAACTCGCCAAGGCGATCAAGCGCGCCCGCTTCCTCGGCCTGCTGCCCTACGTGGTTCGCTAGATCTTTTATGAGCGGGCGGTTTGCCGCCCGCTCTTCTCCCACGGCGACGGGCGCCGCAGGGTTGAGCTTCAAATCCCGGGTTGAGGTCAAAACCTCTAACTGCCGCGACAGGCAGGACAGCGACACCAGCGCCCCAGGCGCTCAAGCTTCCTGACCTGTTCCAGAGACATTCGGCGTCGATATCATCGATCGATTGGCGCCCAACCAAAGGAACAAAACCATGGAAGTCATTCTTCTCGAACGCGTTTCCCGCCTCGGCCAGATGGGCGATACCGTCAAGGTCAAGGACGGCTTTGCCCGTAACTTCCTGCTGCCGCAGGGCAAGGCTCTGCGCGCCAACGAAGCCAACAAGAAGAAGTTCGAAGGCCAGCGGGCCCAGCTCGAAGCCCGCAACCTCGAGCGCAAGTCGGAAGCGGCCCAAGTCGCCGAAAAGCTTGACGGCAAGAGCTTCATCGCCGTTCGTTCCGCCGGTGAAACCGGGCAGCTTTACGGTTCCGTTTCGACCCGCGACATCGCCGATCTGCTGACGGCGGAAGGTTTCTCGGTCAACCGCAACCAGATCCTGCTCAACCAGCCGATCAAGACTATCGGTGTCACCAATGTGGCGATCGCGCTGCATCCGGAAGTCGAAGTCACGATCACGCTCAACATCGCCCGCACGGCCGACGAAGCCGAACGCCAGGCCAAGGGCGAGACGCTGACCACCGCCGAAGCCATCTATGGCGACGACATCAACGACAACGCCCGGCCGGAAAACTTCTTCGACCCGAACACCGAGTTCGAGGGCGGCGAAGACAACGCCTGATCATACGTCGCAAGGCGATTGGAGCTGCGCTTCGATCACGATTAGAACTGTTCTGATCACTTTGCCGACATCCAGCAATACTGGACCAACGCCCGGGCCTCGCGCCCGGGCTTTTTTATGCCAAATGGAACTTTTCGAACCCCTATATATTGTTGCAGACTACAGCGTCGCGCGTCCTTTGGCCGCGCAAATGACGCTGTGGAACTTTGGTTCGGCGCAAGACCCTCGGTGAAAATCGATTCCGATTTTCGGGTCACGCGCCAAGACAGCTTGTCTGGCCGAGAGGGGACATTTGGTCATGAATATTCTGTTGAAACGCGTTCTCGACCGCCTGGTGCGGACCGGCAATCTCAAGGTAACCGGCCCCAAGGGCGCGACAGTGGTTTTCGGCGACGGCAGCGGCGAACCGGTGCACATGCATATCAAGACCGCGCATGCCGAGCGCGCCATCACCTTCGATCCGATGCTGGCTGTGCCTGAATCCTACATGGACGGCGAACTCGACATTCTCGAAGGTGGCGTGCTGGGCGTGATGCGCATCGCCTTCCAGAACATGGGCAGCGGCGGCATCGACGCCACCTGGTCGAAGGCCATCGAAGGCCTGCGCCACGCCTTCCGCCGCCTGCAGCAGATCAACACCGCCTCGCGCTCGCGCCGCAATGTGCAGCGCCACTACGACCTGTCGGGGGATCTCTACCGGCTCTTCCTCGACGAGGACATGCAGTATTCCTGCGCCTATTTCGAGCAGCCGGACATGACGCTCGACGAAGCGCAGGCCGCCAAGAAGCGCCACATCGCCGCCAAGCTCCGGCTGAAGGCCGGCCAGACGGTGCTCGACATCGGCTCCGGCTGGGGCGGGCTTGGCCTCTATCTCGCCAAGGCGTTCGACGTCGACGTGCAGGGCGTGACGCTGTCGACCGAGCAACATGGCGTCGCCACCGACCGGGCGCACGCGCAAGGGCTGGAAAGCCGCGTGCATTTCGAGCTCAAGGACTACCGCGAACTCAACGAGCGTTTCGACCGCATCGTCTCGGTCGGCATGTTCGAGCATGTCGGCGTCAACCATTACCGCACCTTCTTCGACAAGAGCGCGACGCTGCTCAAGCCGGATGGCGTCATGCTGTTGCACACGATCGGCCGTTCCGGCGTGCCATGGGCGACCAGCGCCTTCATCCGCAAATACATCTTCCCAGGCGGCTACATCCCTGCGCTCTCGGAAGTCATGCCGGCTATCGAGAAGTCAGGCCTGGTGGTCACCGACGTCGAGATTCTCAGGCTCCACTATGCCGATACGCTGAAGCACTGGGGCCAGCGCTTCGCGGCCAACCGCGACAAGGCCAAGGCGATCTATGACGAGCGCTTCTGCCGCATGTGGGAATTCTACCTGGCTGCCTCGGAAGCCGCCTTCCGCTGGCAGGACCTGGTCATCTTCCAGATCCAGATCACCAAGAAGAACGACACGCTGCCGGTGTCGCGCGACTACATAGCCAAGTGCGAGAAGGCGCTTGAGATGCGCGACATGGGGCATCGTGAAACGGCACCGGTCAAAAAGAGCCCTGCCGCCAGGCCGGCGCGCCGCCGCAAGGTTGCGGACCAGGAATAAGCATTGCCGCTTGCCATTGCCGGCTCCTGCACTGAAAAAGGTCCCGTGATCGTCACGGGACCTTTTTCATGACCTACGTCCTCTATGGCGCTGCCGCCCTGGCCGAGATCGCCGGCTGCTTCTCGTTCTGGGCCTGGTGGCGGCTAGGGAAGTCGCCGCTGTGGCTGCTTCCCGGCCTCGCCTCACTTGCCCTGTTCGGCTTTCTGCTGGCGCTGGTCGGCACGTCAGCCGCCGGCCGCGCCTACGCCGCCTATGGCGGCATCTACATTGCGGCGTCGCTTGGCTGGCTGTGGCTGGTGGAGGACGTGCGCCCCGACCGCTGGGATTTTGCCGGTGCTGCGCTCTGCATTGCCGGCGCTTCGGTGATGCTTCTCGCCCCGCGGGGCGCGTAAGATGGAGTTGCCGGCATCCCTTCGCCAAGGTGTCGAGCGCCTGCTCGAAAACGTTCCTCTGGCGGTACTCAAGCAAGCGGCAAAGACGTTGTCCGACCGCTACCGCGCCGAGCTGCGCGACGGCCGTCTGCACATGGCCGAGGATCTGGCGGTGAAGGCCTATCTGGCGACGCGGCTGCCGGCGACCTATGCCGCGATCCGCGCCAGCCTCGACGCGCTGAGCGACGCAAAGCCCGGCTTTCAACCCAGGAGCCTGCTCGACGTCGGCGCCGGCCCCGGTACGGTGCTTTGGGCCACGACCGATCAGTGGCCCGATCTCGAACAGGCGGTGCTGCTGGAAGCGAGCGCGGCGGTACGCAAGGTCGGCGAGACACTTGCCGGCGACGCAATTGCCGCCCGGACCAGATGGCTGGCGGGTGATGCCACCATCGACCTTGCCGACATCGAGCCGGCCGATCTGGTCACTTGCGCCTATGTGCTGGACGAGATCATTCCGGCATCACTGCCGAAGCTCATCGGCCGGCTCTGGCAACTCACTGGCGACACGCTGCTGATCGTCGAGCCGGGAACGCCCGCCGGCTGGCAGCGCATCCTTGCCGTGCGCCGGCAGCTGATCGAGGCGGGCGCACATGTGCTTGCGCCTTGCCCGCATCACGCGCCCTGCCCGCTCGCCCCGCCCGACTGGTGCCATTTTTCCCGACGCGTCGCCCGCTCGCGCCTGCACAGGCTGGCCAAGGACGCCGACGTGCCGTGGGAAGACGAGAAGTTCATCTATGTCGCAGCGTCCCGAGAGCGGCCCACTTCGCACCAGGCACGGGTTCTTGCGCCGCCGAAATCCGGTTCCGGCAAGGTTCTGCTCAAGCTTTGCCAGGACGACGGCACCGCCGCCGAGCGCTTGTTCACCAAGCGCGACGGCGCCGACTTCAAGCTGGCCCGGCGGTTGGACTGGGGCGACAGGCTGGCTTCCGAATAGGCAGCCGTGGCGTTTCGAACCGCGCCGAAGAAAAATTTCGGAGCGATGTCGAATCCAGGCCGTGCCGTTCGACCATTGGCGTTCTCGGACCTTTCGAGACGCCAAGAGTGTCAAACGACATCAGCCAACAGGAGAAACGCAATGAGCTATATCGCAGGATTTGTCGCCGCGGTGCCCGCCGCCAACAAGGAAGCCTATCGCAGCCATGTCGCCAAGGCGGCATCGGTGCTGAGGGAGTTCGGCACCACCCGCATGGTCGAAGGATGGGGCGACGACGTGCCCGGCGGCAAGGTCACCGACTTCAGAGGTGCGGTGAAGGCAAAGCCGGATGAAGTCATCACCTTTTCGTGGCACGAATACGCGGACAAGGCGGCGGCGGACGCAGCCTATCAGACGATGATGAGCGATCCGCGCATGGCGGAGATCGGCGCGTCCATGCCCTTTGACGGCAAGCGCATGATCATTGGCGGCTTCACGCCGTTCATCGACCTGAACACGACCGGCAAGACCGGCTATATCGATGGCTCGCTGGTGCCGGTGCCGGCCGCCAACAAGCAAGCCTACCTTGCCGTGGCGGCGAAGCAGGCCGCGGTGATCAAGGAACATGGCGCAAACCGCGTCGTGGAAGCGTGGGGCGACGATGTTCCCGACGGCGAGGTCACCGACTACCGTGGCGCCGTGAAAGCGACGGGAGACGAGGTTGTCGTCTATGCCTGGGTCGAATGGCCGTCGAAGCAGGTGCGCGACGACGCCTGGAAAAAGGTGATTGCCGATCCGCGCATGTATGCCGACGCCATGCCCTACGACAACCAGCGCCGGGTCCATGGCGGCTTCGCACCGATCCTCGACGCCTGATCCCAAGAACCCTCGTTTTCGACAATTCCTGGAGAAGGAGACCCACCATGCGTTATGCCTGTCTCATCTACTACCACCCCAAGACGCTGTTCGGCGGCAGCCCGGAGGCCAATGCCGTGCTTGCCGAATGCGCCGGCTATGACGAGGTGCTCAAGGCCAGCGGCCACTTCGTTACTGCCGAGGCCCTGGTGCTGCCGGAAGAGGCAATGACCGTGCAGGTCCGCGACGGCAAGATGTCGTCTGTCGACGGTCCGTTCATGGAGACCAAGGAAATCCTGGGCGGCATCATCGTCATCGAAGCCCGTGATCTCAACGAGGCGGTGCGGGTGGCGAGCGGCCATCCGCTGGCAACGATCGGCTTCGTCGAAGTCCGCCCGGTCGTCGACTTCAGCCAGCCGCCGCCGGTCCTGTGAGCACCGCCGGCCCGCGCGACGCCCTGGAGGCGGCCTACCGCACCGAGGCGCGGCGCGTGCTGGCGACGTTGATCCGCCTGCTCGGCGGTTTCGACGCGGCGGAGGAGGCCTTGCACGAGGCGTTCACTGCTGCCGCCGAACAATGGCCGCGCCAGGGTGTGCCGGCCAATCCCTATTCCTGGCTGGTCTCGGCCGGCCGCTTCAGGACCATCGACCGCTGGCGCCGGGAAGCGCGGCTGACCGGGGCTCTGCCCGAGCTCACGGCTCTGGCCGAGCCGACGCCGGAGCCGGCCGTGCCGGAAGACATCCAGGACGATGAATTGCGGCTCATTTTCGTCTGCTGCCACCCAGTGCTGACGCCGGATGCACGCATTGCCCTGACTCTGCGCGAAGTGGGTGGTTTGACCACCGAAGAGATCGCCCGCGCCTATCTGACGCCGGCACCGACCATCGCCCAACGCATCGTGCGGGCCAAGGCGAAGATCCGGGACGAGGCGATTCCCTACGAAGTGCCCGACCGCGGCGACCTGCCGGCGCGGCTCGAGAGTGCGCTGCAGGTGATCTACCTGATCTTCAACGAGGGGTACGCGGCAACCGAGGGGCCAAACCTGACGCGGGCCGATCTGTGCGCCGAGGCGATCCGGCTCGGCCGGCTGATGGTCGAGTTGCTCGACCAGCCGGAAGTGCAAGGGCTGCTGGCCCTGATGCTGCTGCACGAGGCGCGGCGCGCAACGCGAGTCGATGCCAGCGGCGACCTCGTGCTGCTGGAAGACCAGGAACGCGCGCTGTGGAACCGTGCGCTGATCGCAGAGGCCGACGGCCTGATCGGCCGGGCGATCGCCTCGCGCCGCATCGGACCGTATATCCTGCAGGCAGCCATTGCTTCCGTCCACGCCGAGGCGGCAGGCACGACTGAGACCGACTGGGCACAGATCGTCGCGCTCTACGATGCGCTCGGCCGCATCGACCCCTCGCCGGTTGTGGCACTCAACCGCGCCGCGGCCATAGGCATGCGCGACGGCCCGCAGGCCGGACTGGCGGCAATCGAGACGGTCATGGGACAAGGCGGGCTGGACGGCTACCATCTGGCTTATGCCGCACAGGCAGACATGCAGCGCAGGCTTGGCTTGACCGACGCGGCAAAGACCTCCTACCGGCGGGCGCTTGAGCTGACCCGGCAACCGGCGGAACGCCGGTTCATCGAGGGGCGCCTCAATCAGCTTTGAACGGAGTGGCTGCACAGGAAACCAGTGCTTGTTTTCCTGTTTTGTTCTCCCTATAGACGCGCTACATTCGTTCTTTCGATTCGAGTCAATTGTGATTCTTTCCACTGAAAAATCTTGGCTGTGAATCGCGGGTATCAAAGCTCATTGGACAGGCACTGGTGCAGATAAGTCAGCATGGACTTGTCACGTTCTGATATCGAGAAGCCGGGATCGAAATCGGGGACATCATGGCAGAAGCAGCGCGAAAATTCGGCGTGGCGGAAACACCGCTTTATCGTGAAGCGCCAAACAATATCGAGGCCGAGCAGGCGCTGCTCGGCGCCATCCTCGTCAACAACGATGCCTTCTACCGCGTCTCGGACTTCCTCAAGGCCAGCCATTTCTATGAGCCGCTGCACCGCAAGATCTTTGAGGTGGCGTCCGAGTTCATCCGCATGGGCAAGGTCGCGACGCCGATCACGCTGAAAACCTTCCTGCCGGCCGACGAGAAGGTCGGCGACATGACGATGGCGCAATATGTCGTGCGGCTGGCGGTCGAGGCCGTGACCGTCGTCAACGCCACCGATTATGGCCGCGCCATCTATGATCTCGCCACGCGCCGGGCGCTGATCACCGTCGGCGAGGACATGGTCAACATCGCCTATGACGCGCCGGTCGACATGGCGCCCGGCGAGCAGATCGAGGATGCCGAGCGGCGGCTATTCGAGCTGGCCGAAAACGGCCGTTACGATGGCGGTTTCGAAAGTTTTTCCGATGCATTGAAGAACGCCGTCGACATGGCCAGCGCGGCCTATATGCGCGATGGCCACCTGTCCGGCATTGCCACCGGCCTGCGCGATCTCGACCACCGCATGGGCGGCCTGCAGCCATCGGATTTGATCATCATCGCCGGCCGCCCGGGCATGGGCAAGACGTCGCTGGCCACCAACATCGCCTACAACATCGCGGCCGCCTATGAGCCTGCCCAGCAGGCCGACGGCTCCGTCAAGGCGGCCAATGGCGGCGTCGTCGGCTTCTTCTCGCTCGAAATGTCGTCGGAGCAGTTGGCCACCCGCATCATCTCCGAGCAGACCGAGATTCCATCCTCGAAAATCAGGCGCGGCGACCTGACGGAAGCCGATTTCGGCAAGCTTGTCGCCTACACGCAAGAGAACCACAAGCGCCCTCTCTATATTGACCAGACGGGCGGTATTTCTATCGCCCAGCTTGCGGCGCGCGCGCGCCGCCTCAAGCGCCAGCGCGGGCTGGATTTGATGGTCATCGACTATATCCAGCTGATGCAGGGTTCATCCGCCAAGGCGTCGCAAAACCGCGTCCAGGAAATCACCGAGATCACCACCGGATTGAAGGCGCTGGGCAAGGAGCTTGGCGTGCCGATCATCGCCCTCTCACAGCTCTCGCGTCAGGTCGAAAGCCGCGACGACAAGCATCCGCAACTGTCCGACCTGCGCGAATCGGGCTCGATCGAGCAGGACGCCGACGTGGTGCTGTTCGTGTATCGCGAGGAATACTACATCAAGAACAAGGAGCCGGAGAGAGGCACGCCGGAGCACCTCGCCTGGGAAACAAAGATGGTCGAGGTCCAGGGCAAGGCCGAAGTGATCATAGCCAAGCAGCGCCATGGCCCGACCGGCACCGTCAGCCTTGCCTTCCAGGGCGAGTTCACCCGCTTCTCCGACCTTGCCGAGGAGCATCACCTGCCGGAAAGGTTCGAGTAGCTTTTTGACCTACCCCAGCCCACTTCGCCCAGGCCATTTTCAAGCGGCATCCCTCTGATGGCCAAGTCGCGTGTTCAGTTCATCTGCCAGAGTTGCGGATCGGTGCATCAGCGCTGGGCCGGCAAATGCGATGCCTGCGGCGAGTGGAACACGCTGGTCGAGGAAGGCACGTCGGGCGGCATCGGCTCGGGTCCGGCCAACACGCGCAACGCCCGCAAGGGCCGCGCGGTGGTGCTGACCACGCTGTCCGGCGACATCGAGGACGCGCCGCGCATCATCTCGGGCATCGGCGAGCTCGATCGCGCCACCGGCGGTGGTTTCGTGCGTGGCTCGGCGCTGCTGGTCGGCGGCGATCCCGGCATCGGCAAATCAACGCTGCTCACCCAGGCGGCCGCCGCACTGGCGTCAAAAGGCCACCGCATCGTCTATGTCTCGGGCGAAGAGGCGGTCGCGCAGATCAGGCTGCGGGCGCAGCGGCTTGGCGTCGCCTCCTCTCCGGTCGAACTTGCCGCCGAGACCAATGTCGAAGACATCCTCGCCACAATAGCCGATGGCAAACGGCCTGACCTCGTCATCCTGGATTCGATCCAGACGCTGTGGACCGACCTTGCCGATTCGGCGCCGGGCACCGTCACCCAGGTGCGTGCCGCCGCGCAGGCGATGATCCGCTACGCGAAATCCACAGGGGCGGCGATCGTGCTGGTCGGCCATGTCACCAAGGAAGGCCAGATCGCAGGGCCGCGTGTCGTCGAGCACATGGTCGACGCCGTGCTCTACTTCGAAGGTGAAGGCGGGCATCATTACCGTATCCTGCGCACGGTGAAGAACCGTTTTGGACCGACCGACGAGATCGGCGTCTTCGAAATGTCGGACAAGGGCCTGCGCGAGGTCGCCAACCCGTCCGAGCTTTTCCTTGGCGAACGCCATGCCAAATCGCCCGGTGCTGCGGTTTTCGCCGGCATGGAGGGCACAAGGCCGGTGCTGGTCGAGATCCAGGCGCTGGTCGCGCCCTCCTCGCTCGGCACGCCACGCCGCGCCGTCGTCGGCTGGGACGGCGCCCGGCTGTCGATGATCCTGGCGGTTCTCGAAGCCCATTGCGGGGTCCGCTTCGGCAGCCACGATGTCTATCTCAACGTCGCTGGCGGCTACCGCATCTCCGAGCCCGCGGCGGATCTCGCGGTAGCGGCTGCCCTGGTTTCCTCGCTCACCGGTCTTGCCCTTCCCGCCGATTGCGTCTATTTCGGCGAAATCAGCCTTTCGGGCGCCGTGAGGCCGGTTGCGCATGCGCAACAGCGCCTCAAGGAAGCCGAAAAGCTGGGTTTTGGAAGCGCGGTTCTGCCCTCGGGCAGCGGGGAATTGGCCGGGGGGATCGGGGCCGGTTCTTTCCAGCCGACCGAGCTTGCCGACCTCGTGGCACGCATAGCCGGCTCACGCCGAAGCCGCGTGGACGTAGAAGACTAGAGCATCGGACCCAAGGGCGGGAACCGGTTTTGGGAAAACCCGATGCTCCGCGCTATAATGCGGCTCATGGAGTGGGGCGAAAGACATGCCGATTACGCTGCTTGACGGAATTCTCGTCGGCTTCACTCTGGTCTCGGCGATGCTCGCCATGGTTCGCGGCTTCTCGCGCGAAATCCTGTCCGTCGTCTCCTGGGCAGCAGCAGCCGCGGCGGCGTTCTTCTTCTACAAGCCGGTCCTGCCTTACCTCAAGCCCTACATCGAGAACGAAAAGATCGCCATGGCGGCCTCCGCCGGCGTCGTCTTCATCATCGCGCTGATCGTCGTCTCGGTCATCACCATGAAGCTCGCCGACTGGATCATCGATTCCCGAATCGGCGCGCTCGACCGTACCCTGGGCTTCCTCTACGGCGCCGCGCGCGGCATCCTGGTCGTTGCCGTCGCACTGCTGTTCTTCAACTGGTTGGCTGGCGCCAAGGCTCCCGCCTGGGTCACGGATGCCAAGTCGCGGCCTTTGCTCGAGCAGATCGGCGCCAAGCTCGAAAGCCTGCTGCCCGAGGATCCGGAAAACGCGATCCTCAAGAAGCTCAACCCGAATCAGCCGGCCGCCGAGACGCCCGCAGCTCCGGACGCCCCGGCAGCGGACGCTCCAGCAGGTGGCGACGATGCCAACACGCCGGCGCCTGACGATGACGCCGCAACACCGCCGGCGGACAACGCGCCGGCCAATCCAGCACCGGCTGCACCGGCAAACTGACGCCGAAAACGGCGTCAGGACCTAACGATGGTGTGAACGGCTGCACGGCGCGCGTTGCTTTCGACGCGAACCCGCACTATATGGCGATTTTAGCGGAGCTTAAGATGGCAGACGCAGACGACGTGCTTTCCGCCGAGGCCGACGACCATTTCCACGACGAATGCGGCGTGTTCGGCATTTTCGGCCGGCAGGATGCCGCGGCCATCGTCACATTGGGCCTGCATGCGCTGCAGCATCGCGGCCAGGAAGCGGCCGGCATCGTTTCCTATGACGGCAGCCAGTTCCATGTCGAACGCCATGTCGGCCTGATCGGCGACACCTTCACCAAGCAGCGCGTCATCGACAGCCTGCAAGGCAACCGCGCCATCGGCCACACGCGCTACGCCACCACTGGCGGCGCTGGCATGCGCAACATCCAGCCCTTCTTCGCCGAATTGGCCGATGGCGGTTTCGCCGTCGCCCACAACGGCAATCTGACCAATGCCATGACCGTGCAGCGCGCGCTGCAGAAGCAGGGCGCGATCTTCTCCTCGACCTCCGATACCGAGACGCTTTTGCACCTTGTCGCCACCAGCAAGGAGCGCGATTTGAACTCGCGTTTCATCGATGCGGTGCGGCAGGTCGAGGGCGCATTCTCGCTGGTGGCGATGACGGCCAAGAAGATGATCGGCTGCCGCGATCCGCTCGGCATCCGGCCGCTGGTGCTCGGCGATCTCGACGGCGCCTGGATCCTGGCTTCAGAGACCTGCGCGCTCGACATCATCGGTGCCCGTTTCGTGCGCGACCTGAAACCCGGCGAGATGGTCGTCGTCACATCCAAGGGCATTGAAAGCCTGTTCCCCTTCGAGCCACAGAAGACCCGCTTCTGTATCTTCGAATATGTCTATTTCGCGCGGCCGGATTCGTCGGTCGAAGGCCGCAACGTCTATGAGGTGCGCAAGCGCATCGGCGCCGAGCTCGCGGTCGAAAGCCCGGTCGAGGCGGACATCGTCGTGCCGGTGCCGGATTCGGGCACGCCTGCGGCGATCGGCTTCAGCCAGGCGGCGGGCATTCCCTTCGAGCTCGGCATCATCCGCAACCATTATGTCGGCCGCACCTTCATCCAGCCCGGCGATTCGATCCGCCACATGGGCGTCAAGCTGAAGCACAATGCCAACCGCCGCATGATCGAAGGCAAGCGCGTGGTGCTGGTTGACGACAGCATCGTGCGCGGCACCACCAGCCAGAAGATCGTGCAGATGGTGCGCGACGCCGGCGCCAAGGAAGTGCATATGCGCATCGCCTCGCCGCCGACACGCGCCTCCTGCTTCTACGGCGTCGACACGCCGGAGAAATCGAAGCTTCTGGCATCGCGCATGTCGGTGGAGGAGATGGCCGAGTTCATCCGCGTCGATTCGCTTGGGTTCCTTTCCATCGACGGGCTCTACCGCGCCGTCGGCGAGGCCAGCCGCGACAACGACCAGCCGCAATTCTGCGACGCCTGCTTCACCGGCCAGTACCCGACCCGCCTGCTCGACTTCGAAGGCCACGACAATGTGCGCACGCTGTCGCTGCTGGCGACGAGCGGGACGTAGGATTGCCGGTCTTTCGCCAGAGCGGTTCATCGTTTCACGGAAACGTAGAACCGCTCTATCTCCTTGTTTCGACGCAATTCCGGACGGAAAACCGTTTCACACTTTTCCTGGAATTGCTCCAGCCTTAGCCAGATTTCCGGAATCCATCGCATGACCCTCGACCTTACCGGCCGTGTTGCGGTCGTCACCGGCGCCTCGCGTGGCATCGGCTATTTCATCGCCAAGGAATTGGCTGCCGCCGGGGCGCATGTCATCGCGGTGGCGCGCACTGTCGGCGGCTTGGAAGAGCTCGACGACCAGATCAAGGCAGCTGGCGGCCAAGCGACACTGGTGCCGCTCGACCTCACCGACATGGCCGGCATCGACCGGCTGGGCGGCGCCATCCACGAACGCTGGGGCAAGCTCGACATTCTCGTCGCCAATGCCGGCGTGCTTGGCGTCATCTCGCCGATCGGCCATGTCGAAGCAAAAACCTTCGAGAAGGTGATGACCATCAACGTCACCTCGACCTGGCGGCTGATCCGCTCGGTCGACCCGCTGCTACGGCTTTCGGACGCCGGCCGCGCGATCATCCTGTCTTCCAACGCGGCGCACTCGGCGCGCGCCTTCTGGGCGCCCTATGCGGCATCCAAGGCCGCGGTGGAGACCATGATGCGCTCATGGGCGCATGAGACACAAAGCCTGCCGCTGCGGGTCAACGCCGCCGATCCCGGCGCCACCCGCACCGCCATGCGTGCCCAGGCGGTGCCGGGCGAAGATCCCGAGACGCTGCCGCACCCCTCCGAGATCGCCAAACGCATCGTACCGCTGGCCAGCCCGCAGCTGAAAGAGACCGGATTGATCTTCCAGGCCAAGCACAATCGCTTCGTCGCCTATCGGCAGCCGGAATAGAACTTGAGTCTTTTTTGATGCATGCCGGTTTTCCAAAACCGCTGCACACTTTTGGGCGACCTGCGTAGGGATTAAATAGGCCTCCGGAAACGTTTCTTCGACGTAGTCGAAGCCCAAACTGGAGGAACCACCATGCGTAAACTGCTTTTCGCCACCGCCGCTGTCCTGATCGCAGCTGTGGGCGCCGCCTATTCGCAAGACGCAACGATGAGCTTCTTCGTCACCGGTCTCGGTTCCGGCAAGGGCGCCGATCTCGGCGGCCTCAAGGGTGCCGACGCGCATTGCGCCTCGCTGGCGGAAGCCGCCGGTGTCACCGGCAAGACCTGGGCTGCCTATCTGTCGACCAGCGACACCGATGCGCGCGACCGCATCGGCAAGGGGCCTTGGGTGAATGCCAAGGGCGTCAAGATCGCCGACGACGTCGCCTCATTGCACAGCGATGCCAACGGCATCACCAAGCAAACGGCACTGAACGAGAAAGGCGAAGTGGTCAACGGCCGCGGCGACAAGCCAAACCGCCACGACATGCTGACCGGCTCCAAGCCCGACGGCACCAAGATCGCAGACCAGACCTGCGGCGACTGGACGATGAGCGGGGCGGAAGGGGCCGCGATGATGGGCCATCACGACCGCACCGGCCTCGACGAATCGGCTGCCGCCAAATCCTGGAATTCCTCGCATGCCTCGCGCGGCGGCTGCAGCCAGGAGGCGCTGAAGGGCACCGGAGGCGACGGCCTGTTCTATTGCTTTGCCACCAACTGAGTCGATTGGCTTCAAAAATTGGGGCTGGTACCCCCCGCCACATCACGCGGCTGTGATGTGGCGGTGGAAGGCTGCGCCGCGGTCATGCTTTCGTCATTTCTGTAGAGTTGGTAGGATCGCAGCGACTCCCACAACAAGCGCCCAACTGGCAGAGGAAATCCCCATGGCTACGACCGCAGCAGCGTTGGTCTGGTATCTGGTAATCGCCGGCCCGCAGGGCGGCATGGTCGTGCTGCCCAGCACCTTCGACAAGCGCGAACAGTGCACGGCCGCCATCACCGAATATCAGAAGCAGCCGACACCGGCCGGGTGGTCGGTGCAATGCGTGCCCAGCGCCTCGCCCTTCACCGACGAAGGCGACGCCGAGGAACCATCAGCACAGTAAGCGTCAGCGCCGCGCGCTGACCATCAGCTCCGGCTTCTGGCTGATGGTCTGGAACACCACGCAATAGCGCTCGGTCAACTTCAGCAGCGAGTCTATCCGCTCCTGCGGCTCGTCGGTGTCGAGCTTGAAATTAAGCCGGATGGCGCGAAAGCCGACCGGCGCATCCTTGGCGACACCGAGCGTGCCGCGAAAATCGAGATCACCTTCGGCTTCAACGGTTGCGGCGCCGAGCTTGAACTCGAGCGCCGTCGCCACCGCCTTCAGCGTCACCCCGGCGCAGGCCACCAATGCCTCCAGCAGCATGTCGCCCGAGCAAAGTTCAAGGCCTGAGCCGCCTGTTGCCGGATGCAGTCCGGCGATGGCAAGCGCCCTGCCCGTCTCCACCTTGCAGGCAACCGACTGGTCGTCGATCGAGCCCTTGGCGCGAAGCGTGATCAGGGCCTGCGAAGCATCGTCACGATAGGCCTGCTTCAGCGGCGCCTGCATGGCCTTCAATTCGGTCGCATCCATCGCTGTCCCTTTCATCGACTGTTTCCACCGCCGGCATCAGCCGTCCGATCGAGATTTGCGCCGACCGCCATGGGAAGGCAATGCCATTCCGCAATACGGGCCAGCCGCTGCCGGCGCTCTGTCCAGCCAGACATCTGCCCGCGAAGGGGAAGAGCGGATGTCATGCCGGCTTTCGCCCATCGCCAACGTCGCCAAGTGGCTTGACCGGAGATGCTGCCAGTTTCCCTCTGCCAGGAGTTGTCCGGCAGGACGAAGGGAGACGTGGAGGAACGCGACAGCGGCAGTTGTACGACCATACAGCCATTTCCTTTGACTTCGATCATCTCGGCCATACCTATGCGGGAGTCGTCCTCGCGGAGCCATCATGCCGGTCAAGCTGAAACTGATCTTCCTTATCCTGCCGATGCTTGCCGCCCTGGTGCAGCCCGTCCTTGCTGAAACGGCGGAGCGGCCGGCACCTTCGGGCGGCGTGCTGTCCCTGCTGCCGCCGCCGCAGACCACCAACCATTCGATCACCCTCGCCGGGCGCAAGCTGGATTATCAGGCAAAGGCCGCCACCCTGTCGCTGCTTTCCGGCAAGGGCGACGTCACGGCGGAGATCTTCTATGTCGCGTACACGCTGCAGCAACCGGCAAGCGTGGCCAAAGACCCGCAGCGGCCGATCACCTTCGTGTTCAACGGCGGCCCTGGAGCAGCGTCCGCCTATCTGCATATCGGCGCACTCGGTCCGCGTATTATCGCAACGGGAGCCGACGGCGAATTCCTGCCATCACCGCAAAGACTCATCGACAATCCGGACAGCTGGCTCGACATGACGGATCTCGTCTTCGTCGATCCGGTCGGAACCGGATATAGCCGCGAGGCACCGGGCCAGGACGCGCACGACTTCTGGGGCGTCAATCAGGATGCCAGCTCGATAGGCGCCTTCATCCGGCTCTATCTGGCGCAGAACGGCCGCACCGGATCGCCGCTGTTCCTCGCCGGCGAAAGCTATGGCGGGTTCCGCGCGGCGCTGCTCGCCAGGACATTGCAGGAAGACATCGGCATCAGTCCGAACGGCATCGTGCTGATCTCGCCGGCGCTGGAGTTCACGCTGGTGCAGCCCGACGAATTCGAGCCGCTGCATTGGGCGCTCGAACTGCCTTCACTGGCGGCGGTGCGCCTACGCGCCGAAGGCGTCAGCGGCGATGCTTTGCGGGAGAAGCTGGCCGAAGTCGAACACTATGCACTGGGCGATTACCTTACGGCGCTCACCAGCGGACTGGAGCAAGGCAAGCAACTGGCCAGCCAACGCGTGGCTGACATCACCGGCCTGCCGCTCGACCTCGTGCAGCGCAACTCCGCCCGCATCCCGACCGGCCTATTCGCAAGGGAGTTCTCCCGTGCCAGCGGCAAAGTGCTCAGCCCATATGACGCCATGATCGGCACGGCCGACATCGCGCCCGAGAGCGCCCGCATCGCCGGGCCGGATCCTGTGCTCGACCGCAGCGTACCGGCGCTGACGTCGGCGTTCGTCGGCTATATCAGCGACGAACTGAATTTCCGCACCGATGTCAGCTATCGGCTGCTCAATGGCGAAATCAGCCACAATTGGGATTACGGGACCAGCGCCTCGCGGCAAGGCTATGCCGGGGTGATGGACGATCTGCAGCGAGCACGCTCGCTGAACCCCTCGCTCGGCGTCGTGATCGTCAACGGCTACACCGACCTGGTCACGCCTTACCTCGCCTCGCGCTACCTGGTGAACCAGATCCCGTCGCTCGCCAATGCCAAGCCTATCCGTCTCCATGTCATCGAGGGCGGGCACATGATGTATTTCAGATCCGACGGTCGGCGCGCCCTGAAAGAGGCCGCTTCGGAGCTTTACCCGGCGACGCAATAAGCGTTGCGACAATGCGGCTCGTCATGGAACCCTGCCCCAACACAAGCATGGGGCTGGCGTAGCGCTGCACCGACTTTCACCCGTATAGCTTGGTGCCGAGGGAGCTGAATTCCCAGGTCCCTCGTGTTGCTCCTCACAGCATCACTGCCGTCCCGGCAATTTTGGTCCCACGCGCCTTATGGCCGATATTGCCATTCTCGAAACACGCGAGCGGGTTCTTGCCGGCATCCTGCTGACCGGTGCGGCCTATCTCCTGTTTTCGACGCAGGACGCTTCGATCAAGCTGCTGGTCGTTGGCATGAGCGTCTGGCAGATCATGTTCTTCCGCAGCATCACCATTCTGGGCGCCTGCGCGGCGATCGGCGGGCGACAGCTGTTTGCCGACACGGTGCGCTCGCCGATCGTCCGGCCGATGCTGGTGCGCAGCGCCTTCACGCTTGCCGCCTGGCTCTGCTACTACAACGCCGCGCGCAGGCTGCAACTCGCCGAACTGACCACCGTCTATTATGCGGCGCCGATCATCGTCACCGTGCTTTCGGTGGTGATGCTCGGCGAAAAGGTGCCGATGCTGCGCTGGCTGGCGGTGCTGATCGGCTTTGCCGGCGTGTTCGTCGCTTGCGACCCGACCCATCTCGGCCTGTCGGTGCCGGTGCTGCTGGTGTTGGCGGCCGCCTTTTTGTGGGGCATCGCCATCGTGCTCTTGCGCAGGACCGCCCTTGCCGAGCGCTCGATGATCCAGCTCCTGCTCAACAATTTCTATTTTCTGCTGTTTTCGGCGGTGCCGGCGTTGCTTTGGTGGCGGACACCGGATGGGGCTCAGTTGCTGCTGCTTGCCAGCGTCGGCGCGCTCGGCGGCCTGGCGCAATACCTCCTCTTCGAAGGCATGAAGCGCACACCGGCCTCGGTCCTCGCGCCGCTGGAATACACCTCGCTGTTGTGGGCGTTCGCGCTTGGGTTTGCGATCTGGGGTGACGTGCCGCGTCGCGAGGTGTTCCTGGGTGCTGCCCTGATCGTCGCCGCCGGACTGTTGATCGTCGGCACCGAGCATTTCCGCAAACGGCTATGATGTGGGTCACCATCATTGCTGACACTACGATGTCAGGACCAAGCGGCGTAGGCTGGCGGCATGACTGACATTGCAGCCGCCATCGACACCGCCGCGGAGCGCACGCTCGGCATCATCCTGGTGTCGTCCTCGGCGGCCGTTTTCGGCCTGACTGGCGTTCTGACAAAGTCGATCCATGCCGACCCATTGACCATCATCTGCTGGCGCGGCTTTGTCGGCGCGATCCTGATCAGTCTGTATGTGCTGTGGCGGCGTCACCGTTCCGGCACGCGCGAAACGCTGCGGCTTGGCTGGCGCGGCTGGCTGCTGGCGGTGGAAGGGGCGCTGGCCAGCATCGCCTTCATCTCGGCGTTCAAGTTCACCTTCGTTGCCAATGTCGCCGTCATCTACGCCACCGCGCCCTTCGTCACGGCACTGCTGGCCTGGGTTCTGACGCGCGAACCGTTCCGACTGCAGACGATGGTCGCCGCTGCCGTGTCGCTGTGCGGCGTGGCGATCATGGTCTGGTCCGGCTTCGGCACCGGCAATCTGTTCGGCGATGGACTGGCACTGCTGATGACCATCGGCAGCGGCCTCTACATGATCATGGTGCGCGCCTTCCGCGACACGCCGGTGGTGTGGGCCGGCGCGGTTTCGGCATTCCTCCTGTTTGTGCTCGGTTGGTTCGTCACCGATCCACTGGCAGTTTCGCCAAGGGATGCCGTTCTGCTCGTCACTTTCGGCGCGTCCTTCGCACTCTCCTCGATCCTGTGGACGGAGGGCGCGCGGCTCATCCCGCCGGCCGAATCCGGGCTGCTCGGCTCGGCGGAAGTGCCATTCGCGATCCTGTTTGCCTTCCTGTTCCTGGGCGAGATTGCACCGGCCGCCAGCATGATCGGTGGCGCCATCGTGTTGTGTGCGGTGTTTGCCCATGCGGGGCGGGACTGGCTGATGGCCCGCTCGCAACGCATGACGTCAAATATTTCTTAAAAAAGTGACACAGTCACGGAACCATCATCGGGGTCAGGCATTGTTGGTGCGACGGGCCATCCCCAAGTCCCCCCAAACCCCTCGGCCCGTCCTACTCCCAAGCCGACCGCAAGGTCGGCTTTTTCTTTGCCACTTGGCGACCGCAAGGTCGGCTTTTTGTTTGGGCATTCAGCCCGACAAGGCAAGGTTGCCGCTGAGCAGGGTTGCCAGATCGGCTGCCGAACCATCGGCACCGGCACGCAGCCGGATGGCGAACTCCGCCACAGGAACCGGCGGCAGGCCAAGCTCTCGCGGCGCCTCGACAATGCCGGAATGGGCAAAGCGGGCCGTCCGCAGCGTCAGCGCGACACCGGCGTTCACCGCCGTGCGCAGGCCGGCCAGACTGGCGCTGCCGGCAGCGATGCGGTAGCGGCGGCCGGCCGCGTCGAGCGCGGCCAATGCTGCTTCGCGAAAACCGCAATATGGATCGAGCAGCGCCAGCGGCAATTCCTCCTGCCGCGTGGCCAGCCCCTTTTGTGAGCAGAGCCATATCATCGGCTCGCGCAGCACACCGACCTCGTCCGACGCTGCCGCCTGGCGCATGACGATCGCCAGATCGAGGCCGCCAGACTGCAGCGCCTGCGCCAGTTCGGCGGAGCGGCCGACCCGCAGTTCGATCCTGACGCGCGGATGACTGACGGCAAAGGCACGCAGCAGGTCCGGCAGGCCGCTGTCGGCAAAATCCTGTGTCGTGCCGATGGCGACGCGCCCGGCAGCGCGGGCGCCCTTCAGCGCCAGCCAGGCCTCGCGATGCGCGGCAAGGATGCGCCTGGCATGGCCGACGAGATCCTCACCCGCCGGCGTCAGGCCGCGCCCCCGCCCTTGCGGCGCCAACAGCGGCTCGCCGACGATTTCCTCCAGCCGCTGCATCTGGGCGGTCACCGCCGAGGGCGAACGGCCGACGCTTGCAGCCGCCTGAGCCAGCGAGCCACTGTCGACGAAAGCGAGGAAGGTCCTGAGCAGATCGGGATCGAGGGTTTCCATAATTCGATTGTATCGAATCTTTGATTGAAAACAATTCGATTTTTTTGACTCAATGATGATGACATGGTCCTTCCAACGGCAATCAGACGCCGCTCAAACCAAGGAGAAGAGAAATGCCTATCATCACCGTCAGCGTCACTGGCAAGCCCGACGCGGCTCTTTCCGCTCGCATCGCCAAGGAGGCCACTGAAATCACCGCGACGCAGTTGCGCAAGGATCCGACGATCACCGCCGTTGCCGTGTCCTATATCGATCCGCAGCACTGGTTCGCCGGCGGCAAGTCACTAGCCGAGCATGGCACCAATACATTCTGGCTTGATATCAAGGTGGTCGACGGCACCAACACCAAGCTTGAGTTGGAAGCCTATCTGAAGGCGATCTTCTACGCCTTCAGCCGCCTGCTGGATGGCGTGCACGAGGAAAGCTACGCCTTCGTGCATGAAGTGCCGGCCGCTGCTTACGGCTATGGCGGCAAGACGCAGGAGTTCCGTTTCATCAGCGGACGGTTGGAGGCGGCGTGAGCAGCGCCGACTTCCCTTCCCCACGGGGAAGGCAAGAGACGTACTCATCCGCATTGACCTTGCTCCCACATCGTCTAGGTTCTGGCCGAAGCGGCCGCAAAAGAGCCGAGATGCTAAAAACGTTGGGAGAGACGCGGCATGGTCCTGACACTGGCGCTGCTTGCGGGTCTTGTTCTGGCCTGGCTGCTGATCGGCGTGGTGGAAAAATTCCGCCTCGGCCTGCGCTTCACCCAGGCGCTGCTCTATGTGCCGTTTAAGCTCGCTTACCGGATCGCCGACAACCGTATCAGGATCGCTCGCAAGGCGCAGGCCCCGGTCATCTACGTCATCTCGCATCAATCGCGCTTCGAACCGGCTCTGATGCTGTCGCTGCTGCCAGACGATACGCTGCATATTCTCGATGAGGTCTCGGCGCGCTCGCCTTGGCTCGAACCGTGGCGCGAGCTTGGCCGCACCATCGCCTTCAATGCCGAACATGTCTTCGTCAGCCGCCGGCTGGTGCGCGTACTCAAAGGCAAGGGCCGGCTCGCCGTCTATCTGCCGGATGCGGTCGAGCCTGACGTCAAGACGTTTCGGCTGTTTCGTGCTGTCACCCGCATTGCCATGCAGGCCGACGCTCGCATCGTGCCGATCTTCGTCGGCGGCGCACGCAGCCTGTCGGTGTCGTTGACGCCAGCGGAC
The DNA here is from genome assembly GCF_003148495.1 of Mesorhizobium loti. Lineage (GTDB taxonomy): Bacteria > Pseudomonadota > Alphaproteobacteria > Rhizobiales > Rhizobiaceae > Mesorhizobium > Mesorhizobium loti. The sequence goes on along the minus strand of NZ_QGGH01000002.1, from coordinate 780,923 downwards.
AAGGCACCGCGGCATTGGTTTCCACAGTTGTCGATCAGCGTGCTGGAGCCGATGACCATCGCCGAACTGGTGGCGCGCAACCCAGACCAGGCCTCGAACACCAATTCGCTGTTCGACCGTGTCGCCGAAGCCCGGCTTTTCGGCACCGACCTCGATCGTGGCCTGTTCCTGACCATGCGCGATGCCGCTGACCGCGTCGGCGCTTCGCACCCGATCATCGAGGACGTCATCTCGGGCGCGCTGAGCTACCGCAAGATGTTCATCGGCGCCCGCGTCCTGGGCAGGCGCTTCGAAGCGATGACGGCGCCGGGTGAAGCGGTCGGTGTGATGCTGCCCAACGCCAATGGCGTCGTGCTGTCGCTCACCGGCCTTCTGTCGGCCGGCCGGGTGGCGGCGATGATCAACTACACGGCCGGGCCGGCGAGCGTGACTGCCGCGGTGCGCACGGCGGTGATAAGGACCGTGATTTCCTCCCGCGCGTTCGTCGAGAAGGCCGATCTCGCCGATATCGTCGCGGCGGTCGAAAAGGGCGGTGCAAAGTTGCTTTGGCTGGAGGATGTGCGGACCAGCGTCACCGCGCTGGACAAGCTTGCCGCCGCCTTGCTGTGGCGCTGGCCGCTGCAACGGCAGGATGCGGCCAAGCCGGCGGTGATCCTGTTCACCTCGGGCTCGGAAGGCACGCCGAAAGCAGTCGTGCTGTCGCACAAGAACCTGCTTGCCAACGCCATGCAGGCCGAGGCGCGCATCACCATCTCGCCCGCCGACATCCTGCTCAACGTGCTGCCTGTGTTCCACTCCTTCGGCCTGACGGGCGGTACGATCCTGCCGCTGGTCACCGGGGTAAAACTGTTCCTCTACCCCTCACCGCTGCACTACAAGATCATCCCCGAGGTGGCGCGCAAGGTGAAACCGACCATCATGTTCGGCACCGACACGTTCCTCGCCAACTATGCGCGCACCGCCAAGGACGGCGATTTTTCCAGCCTGCGCTTCGTCGTCGCCGGTGCCGAGGCAGTGAAGCCGGAAACCCGCCGCGTCTATCGCGAGCGCTTCCAGGCCGAGATCATCGAAGGTTTCGGGCTGACCGAGGCGGCACCGGTGGTTGCCGTCAACACCGCCATCCATGGCCGCGACGGCACTGTCGGGCGGCTGCTGCCGGCCATGCGCATGAAGCTCGAGCCGGTCGAAGGCATCAGCGATGCCGGCCAATTGTGGCTAGACGGACCGAACCTGATGATGGGCTACATGACATCGGACCGTCCGGGTGAGCTGCAGCCGCTGACCGGCTGGCACGACACCGGCGACATCGTTGCGGTCGACCGCGAAGGCTTCATCACCATCCGCGGCCGCGCCAAGCGCTTCGCCAAGATCGCCGGCGAGATGGTGTCGCTGGGTGCGGTCGAGATGCTGGTGCAGTCGCTGTGGCCGGAAGAGCGCCATGCGGCAGTAGCGGTGCCGGACAAGAGGCGCGGCGAGCGCATCGTGCTGGTCACCACCGCCGACGACGCCAACCCGGACGAGTTGCGCAAATTCGGCAAACAGGCGGGCGCCGCCGAACTGATGGTGCCGAACGACATCGTCAAGGTGGAGGAAATTCCAGTGCTGGGATCCGGCAAGACGGACTATGTGTCGACGAGGAAACTGGCGATCGACAGGCTGGGGCTCGGCGTCGCCGCCTGAGTCAAATCAAGCACTCCGGCGAATTTTCTAACCTATATCGGAAGGCGGCACCTTCTCGCCCTCGAGCTTGGCGCGCTTGGAATAGGCGCGCACGCTGAACGGCAGGAAGATCAGGTAGCCGGCGACCGACGCGGTCAGCGTGTACCAGGGATAGGTCATCAGCAAGAGCACATAGAGCACGACACCAAGGATGATCGGCAACACCCTGTCACCCGGGATTCTCAGGCTCTTGCCGGAATAGACCGGCAGCCGGCTGACCAGCAGGAAGGCGACCAGGATGGTGAAGCCGGTGGCGACGAAGGCCGCCGGACGACTGGGCTCCAGCCCGGTGCGCAGGAAATAGAGATAGAGCGGCAGCATCACCAGCACCGCACCCGCCGGCGCCGGCACGCCGACGAAATATTCGGACTGCCATATGGGGCGATCGCCCTTCTCGTCGTCGAGCACGTTGAAACGGGCGAGGCGCAGCCCACAGGCGATGGCGAACAGGAGTGCTGCAATCCAGCCCGGCGAGCCGGCGCGGTCGAGCAGGAAGGCATAGAGCACCAGAGCCGGGGCCACACCGAAATTGACGATGTCGGCCAGAGAATCCATCTGGGCGCCAAATTTCGAGGTCGCCTTCAGCATCCGCGCCAGGCGGCCGTCAATGCCGTCGAGGAAGGCAGCAAGCAGCACCATCACCACCGCCGGCTCGAAGCGGCCTTCGAAGCCGAAGCGGATGCCGGACAGGCCGGCGCAGATGGCAAGCACGGTGACCAGATTGGGCAGCACCATGCGCATCGGGATCTCGCGGATGCGCGGACCGCCGCTGGCATGGGCCTCGAACTTTTTGTATTGCGTGCCCACCGTCAGGAAATCCGCACGAGGGGGGTGCCGGCGACACCGCCGAATTCGGCCAGCACGGTTTCGCCGCCGACGGCCGTCTGGCCAACGGCAACACGCGGCGTGGCAGCCAGGGGCAGGAAAACGTCGACGCGCGAGCCGAAGCGGATCAGGCCAAAACGCTCGCCAGTGCCTATCGAGCCGCCGGCCTCGGCCCAGCAGACAATGCGCCGCGCCACCAGGCCGGCGATCTGGACGGCGGCGATCGTGCCGTTGGGGCTCTCGATGACCAGGCCGTTGCGCTCGTTCTCAGTGCTTGCCTTGTCGAGTTCGGCATTGAGGAATTTTCCGGGCCGATGCTCGATTTTCGCAATACGGCCGCGCACCGGGGCGCGGTTCACGTGGCAGGAGAAGACGTTCATGAACACCGAGATGCGGGTCATTTCGACATTGCCGAGGCCGAGTTCACGCGGCGGCACAGCCGGCCCGACCGCCGAAATGATACCGTCGGCGGGGCTGACCACGAGGCGGTCGTCGACCGGCGTGACGCGCTCGGGATCCCGGAAGAAATAGACGCACCAAGCCGTCAGGATAAGGCCGATCCAGAACAGGATCGAAGAGAAATAGCCGAGGAAAAGGGTTGCCGCGCCAAAGGCCGCGATAAAGGGATAGCCTTCGCGATGGATCGGTACGAACGCGTTCTTGACCGTATCGACAAGGCTCATCGGGCTGGGGCGGGCTCCGTTTCAATTGCGGCCTCAATAGCCGAAAGCCCCCCTCGCCGCAACGCAACAATCGGCAAGGCCACATTGGCCGCAACCGGCAGCAGCGGTGATGCGCTAGCCTGTAGGCGTCGTTGCCGGCGGAATTCAGTGTCTCGCCGACCCACAACGCGCACGATGGCCGCCATGGGTGCTGTTCTGGCCACGCTGTCGGTGTCGGAACCGGGCCCCCTCGCACGTCCTTGGTGAGACAGCGTCCTCAACAGCCCTTCCGGCATGGCAACGCACAACCAGGAGTTCCACACATGCAGAAACCATTAGTCACCCCAGCGCGTCTCGTCACGGAAGGCCTTGCCTTCGGGGAATCGCCACGCTGGCATGACGATCGGCTCTGGCTCTGCAACTGGGGCACCGGCGAGATTGTCGCCATCGACGCCGGCGGCAACAAGGAGGTCGTGCTCACCGTGCCAGCCGTCCTGCCCTACTCCATCGACTGGCTGCCGGATGGTCGGCTGCTCGTCGTGTCAGGTCGCGAAGGCTTGCTGTTGAGGCAGGAAGCCGATGGAAGTCTCGTCATACACGCCGATCTGCATGACCTGTCGAAAAGCCCGTGGAACGAGATCGTCGTCGACGGGCGCGGCAACATCTATGTCAATGGCGGTGGCCCGGCGCCGGCGCCGGGCGAGCATTTCGGCCCCGGCACCATCGTGCTGATTGGCCCCGACGGCGCGGTTCGACAGGTGGCCGAGGATATCGCCTTTGCCAACGGCATGGCGGTGACCCCGGACAGCCAGACGCTAATCGTCGCAGAATCCCACGCCAACCGGCTGACCGCCTTCGACATCGCCGCCGACGGCAGCCTCGCCAACCGACGGATCTGGGCCGATCTCGACGGCTATCCCGACGGCATTTGCCTCGATGCCGAAGGGGCGGTCTGGTATGCGGATGTACCCAACAAGCACTGCGTGCGGGTGCGCGAAGGCGGTGAGGTGTTGCAGACGGTCACCGTCGATCGCGGCTGCTTTGCCTGCATGCTGGGCGGTGCAGACAGGCAAACACTGTTCATTCTCGCCGCCGAATGGCGCGGCTTCGAACACATGGTCAGCGACGCCCGCACAGGCCGGGTGCTCAGCGTCGAAGCGCCGGCACCTGGCATCGGCTGGCCGTAAGAAGCCCTACTACAGCCCGGGAACCCGCTGATAGTTGGCGATGTCGGCCCGCACGCCGAGCCGGGCGATCGTCTCCTGCGGGTTGAAGGCGATGCGCTCGTGCGCCGCCTTGACGATCGGCACGACGTTGTCGACCGCCGCCTGGCTTTCCCATTCGACGATGGTCACAAGGTTGAATTCGCCCGGCCCCGAGAATTGCTCGAGCAGGAAGTCCTGCACGAAGCCTTGTTGCAGGCGCAGCAATTCATGCGTTGTCCGGACCTTGGCGAGTATCTCCTCGCGGGCCGCGGCCGGGACGACGAACTTGTCCACCCTGAACACGCTGCCGCCATCAACATTCTGATTTGTCTTGCTCATTTCGATTGTTCCGTTCTTGATTCAAGCTGGTTGGCGGGCTCCAAGAACGGCCTACAATCTCAACTTAAGTTGAGGTCAAGCGGAAATTTCGATTGATTTGTAGAAGGGCTCGGACGGCGACGCTGCCGATCTCCCCCCTCGTGGGGGAGATGTCCGGCAGGACAGAGGGGGCGTGAAGGGTCGCCAACTTTTGGATGTCTTCAAAAGAATAGCCGCGCCTGCACGAAAAGAACCGGAGATGACAGCGGGACAGCGCCCCTCTCTGCCCTGCCGGCCAATCTCCCCCACGAGGGGGAGATTGGCACTCCATCGCCTATGACACCTCCGACGTCCGCCGGCGAACGATGACGCCAAGTTCGTCGCCCTCGCGGGCGATGCGCAGCCTTTCCTCGGCCTCGGTCGCCTCGCGTTGGCGGTCCCACATCGAGGCATAGAGGCCATGCTTGCGCATCAGTTCGGCGTGGGTACCGCGCTCGGCGATCTGGCCATCCTGCAGCACGATGATCTCATCGGCGGTAATCACCGTCGATAGACGATGGGCGATGACGATGGTGGTGCGGCCACGGCTGACCAGATCGAGCGCGGCCTGGATCTCCTGCTCGGTGTGGCTGTCGAGCGCCGAGGTCGCTTCGTCGAGCATCAGGATCGGCGGCGCTTTCAGGATGGTGCGGGCGATCGCCACGCGCTGCTTTTCGCCGCCCGAAAGCTTCAGCCCGCGTTCGCCGACCATCGATTTGTAGCCATCGGGCAATCGCTCGATGAACGGCCCGATCTGGGCGAGTTCGGCAGCCTTTTGCATATCTTCCTCGCTGGCGCCGATGCGGCCGTAGCGGATGTTGTAGGCAATGGTGTCGTTGAACAGCACGGTGTCCTGCGGCACCATGCCGATCGCTCCGCGCAGGCTCTCCTGCGTTACATCCCTGATATCCTGGCCGTCGATCAGCACCTGGCCGGACTGCACGTCGTAGAAGCGGAACAGAAGGCGCGAGATGGTCGACTTGCCGGCACCCGAAGGCCCGACAATGGCGACGGTCTTGCCGGCCGGCACCTCGAAGCTGATGCCCTTCAGAATCTTGCGGTTCGGGTCATAGGAGAAATGCACGTCGCGGAACTCGACCTTGCCGGCACTGACGGCGAGTGGCCTGGCATCCGGTTTGTCGACGATCTCCTGCGGAACATCCAAAAGGTCGAACATCTGCTCGATGTCGGTCAGCCCCTGGCGGATTTCGCGGTAGATGAAGCCGATGAAATTGAGCGGCACCGACAGCTGCATCAGCATGGCGTTGATGAAGACGAAGTCACCGACCGTCTGCGTGCCGGCCTGCACCTCGAGCGCCGACATGCACATCACAATGACGGTGCCGAGGCCGAAGATGATGCCCTGGCCGAAGTTCAGCCAGCCGAGCGAGGTCCAGATGCGCGTCGCGGCGACCTCGTAGCGTGCCATCGAACGATCGAAGCGCTCGGCCTCCATGCCTTCGTTGTTGAAATACTTGACCGTCTCGTAATTAAGCAGCGAGTCGATCGCCTTGGTGTTGGCGTCGGTGTCGCTGTCGTTCATGTCGCGGCGGATCGAGATGCGCCAGTCGCTGGCGCGGACCGTGAACCAGACATAGACCCAGACGGTGACCGCGACGACGGCCACATATTTCCAGCCATAGGTGTAGGCGAAGATGCCGGTGGTCAGCGCGAATTCGAGGATGGTCGGCGCCGTGTTGAGCATGATGAAGCGCACGATCGTCTCGATGCCCTTGGTGCCGCGCTCGATAATGCGAGACAGGCCGCCGGTGCGGCGTTCCAAGTGAAAGCGCAGCGACAGTTGGTGCATGTGGACGAAGGTGCGGAAGGCAAGCTGGCGCACCGCGTATTGGCCAACGCGGGCAAACAAGGCGTCGCGCAATTGATTGAAGCCTAGCTGCACCAGGCGCACGACATTGTAGGCAACGACCAGCATAACGGGCGCCAGAAGAAAGGTCGGCAGCGGCGGCACCGATTTGGCGTCACCGGCCAGCGCGTCGGTCGCCCATTTGAAAAAATAAGGACCGGCGACCAGCGTCAGCTTGGCGACGACCAGCAACAGCGTCGCCCAGGTGACCCGGGCTCTCAGATCGGCGCGATCCGCCGGCCACATGTAGGGCCACAGGTTGAGCAGCGTCTTGAAGGTGGAGGAGTCGGAGACGGTTTTTTCGGCCATTTCTTGTGCCTTCTTCTTATCTTTCAGCGGCCGGAGCAGCAGGAATTAACGAGCGCGGCGACCGATGCGGAAACATCAGCGAGCGCGGCACGATCGACCTCGTAGCGCGAGCGCTGGCGGTCGGGCTCGAACCGGACCAGACCAGCCTCGACAAGTATCTTCAGGTGTTGGGAAACGGTGGACTGCGCCAAATCGAAACGGTCGACCACCTCACGGCAGCAGCAGGAGTTGTTGGCCGACAGATGCTTTATGATTTCGATACGTGCCGGATGCGAAAGCGCCGCCATGCGGGCGGCGATAGCGCGGCTATCGGAGACGACATCTTCCGGCAAACGGCAGTGGCCGGCGGATTCAAAAGGGGATTCAGTCATCGTCCATCGGCGATAAACGATGAAAAGGCGCGGAGCAAGCTATCCCGATGGGTAGATCGGGCGACGCTGCCGATCTCCCCCCTCAAGGGGGAGATCGGCGCTCAAGCACCTTACTGCGACTTGGCAGGCGCCGTCGTTGCCTGCTCGCCCATCGCCTTGAGGTCGGCGGCTTCGCCTTCCTTCGACTTTTCCGGGACCTTGAACACCTGCCCCGGCCAGATGCGGTCGGGATCGCTGATCTGGTCCTGGTTGGCGAGGTAGATGGTCGAGAAGCGCACGCCATGGCCGTACACGCGCCGCGAAATCCGCCACAGCGTGTCGTGACGGCGGATGATGACGGCGCCATCAGCATGTTCGAGCTTGGGCGCCACGGTCTCGGGCACATCGCTTGGCGGCGTCGCCGCCGCCACGACGGCCGGAGCATCGGTGGCGGGAGCGGGCGTCGTGGCCGGAGCCGCGGCAACGGCCGGCGCCTCTGTAGCTGGTGCGGCAGGAGCAGGTGCCGGGGGCGCTTCGGCGGCAGCAGGTGCGGCCGGTTTTGCTTCGGCAGGCGCCACGGCGGCGATCGCTTCGCCCGGCTCGCGCTCGAACGGCACGGCGGCGCGGGCCACCACCTTCACGCCGTCGGCATCGAGACCGTCGACATGGATGGTGTAGCTGCCGACCGGAATGTCGCGCGTCGCCTCGACGAGGAAATGGCCGTCCGGCGACGTCTGCGCGTCACCGAGCAGGATGTCGTTGGCATAGGCGCGAACCTTGCGACCGGCATCGGCGAGGCCGGCGACAAAGATCTTGTTGCCGTCGATCTCGACCGCCTCGACGACGATCTTAGGCTCGGCCACGGCTGCCGCGGGCGGCGTCGCCGGCGCTGCCGGAGCCGGTGCTGCTTCAACCACGGCTGGCGCTGGTGCCGCCGGGGCGGCTGGTGCCGGAGCTGTGGCCGCGGGCGTTTCGGCTGCGGGAGCAGCCGGCGCGGCAGCCTGGTCGCCGGCAGCCGGTGCGGCCGGCTTTGTCTCGGGCGCGGGAACGGTGAGCAGTTCGGCCGGTTTGCCCGGCTCCTCGACCATGGCCAGAACCTGGCCGGCCGCATCCTTGGGAACAGAGACGACAGCGGTCTGCACCGAGGGCGTCACGACATCGCCCGTGGTCGCGCGCAGCGCAATCGTATAGTCGCCAGGCTTCAGCGGATCGTCGAGAATGATGACGAAGGCGCCATCGGGACCAGCTACGGTCGATCCAAGCACCGTCGAACCATTGAGGATCTCGACCTTTGCATTTGGAGCCGCATTGCCGGCGACGACGATCGAGCCATTGCTTTCGACGCGCACGACATCGAAGGACGGTGCGATCGGGCCGGCCGCAGCCGGGGCGGCCGGTGCCGTTGCCTGGGGCACCGCAGCAGGAGCTGCCGGGACCTCCGCTGACGGCAGCCGCGCTTCCGTGCCGGGATCGGCCGGTTTCGGCGCCGCGGGCGGCGTCAGCGCCGCCACTTCCGCTGGCGGCGTGTGATTGAGATACGGGTCGAGTGCGCCCGATACATAGGCGGTTCCCGCGGCCGCAACGGTCCCACCCGCCGCGAACAGGAACGCCTTCAATGGATTAATTGCCATACTTCCCTACCCCTTAGCCACCTAACGCCGGTCTAGCCTGTTTTGCCAAAGCCGACAAGAAAAAGCCCGCCCTTGTTAACCCTTGGGGCTTGACCGCGCTTTCAGACCCAATCACCAATCATCGTTATGAACACGATTCGATCCGTCTGCGTCTATTGCGGCTCGTCTCCGGGCCGCGATGAAACCTATATCAAGGCCGGACACCTGCTCGGGCGCTCGATTGCCAAAGCGGGACTGCGGCTGGTCTATGGCGGCGGCACCAAGGGTATCATGGGCGCTGTCGCCGAAGGCGCGCTCAAAGCCGGCGGCAAGGTGACAGGCATCATTCCACGCTTCCTGATCAACAAGGAAGCGACGGAAACCGCGCTGGACCGGCTCGATGAGCTCTTGATCACCGACAACATGCACGAGCGCAAACACAAGATGTTCGAGAAATCCGACGCCTTTGTGGCGCTGCCGGGCGGCATCGGCACGGTCGAGGAGATCGTCGAGGTCATGACCTGGGGGCAACTCGGCCATCATCGCAAGCCGATCGTCTTCGGCAATGTCGGCGGATTCTGGGATCCGATGCTGGCGTTGCTCGATCACATGGCCGCCGAGGGCTTCATCCACACCGCGCAGCGGGTCAAGCCGCTGGTCGTCGACGACCCCGAGGCGATCGTCGCCGCCATCATGGTGGCAGGGTCCTCCGTCGATGCGCCGACCGAGGGCGTGCAGTCGGTGATCGACAAACTTTAGGGGAGCAAAGGAGTAGGGCAGTAAGGCAATATGTGAATTGCCTGGAGTGTCTTCCCCTACTGCCCTACTGCCCTACTGCCCTACTGCCCTACTGCCCTACTGCCCTACTGCCCCAGCAGCCTGCCGCAAGCCGGCGATGACCGCGCGGCGGTCATGACGCCGCCAGGCAAGATAGATGGAAACCGTACGGTCGAACCACGGCAGGTCGCGAAACACGATCCGCGGCGGTGCGGCGGCACGCAGGCTGGCCTGCACCGTCGCCAGGCCGAGCCCGGCGCTGACCAGGCCGAGCGAGGTCAGCGGATCCGCCGTCTCATAGGCGATGTCGGGCAGAAAGCCGGCCTTGGCGCAAGCGGCGAGGAACTGGCCGCGATTGGTGTCGTCAGGCTGGCGCACGACGGTGATCCAGGTGCGACCGTCGAGGTGATACGGCCCGATCTCTGATACGTGAACGAGCGGATCATCTTCGGGGATCGCCAGCACCAGCGGTTCGTGCCGCAGCGCCATGGCGGCGACATCCGGGTCATTGTCGGCTGGCGGCGAGTAGACAAAGCCCAGATCCAGAGAGCGCTGCCGCAGTCCCTCCACCTGGGCGGCCGAACGCAAACTTCTCAGTTGCAGGTGGAAATCGGGCCGCTCGCGGCGGAATTGGCGCAGCATTCCGGCGACAAGCCCGGCATGCACGGCGCCTTCGACATAGCCGATGGCGAGACGACCAACGCCGCCGCTGGCCAGGTTGCGGCCGAACTCCTCCAAACGTCGCGCATTGGACAGCAGCGAGCGGGCCTCGGTGAGGAAGGCGCGACCCTCGGCGTTGAGATGGACCCGCTGTTTTGCCCGTTCGAACAGACTGACGCCAAGCTGCTCCTCGAGCTGCATGATCTGCCGGCTGAGCGGCGATTGCGAGATATGCAGCATTTCGGCGGCGCGGCCGACATTGCCGGTTTCGGCGACGGTGACGAAATACCTGATCTGGCGCAGGTCGAACATTTTTTCTCCAGAGCTTCAAGTCCTGCAAAGTCTCAACTCTAGCCTAATCAGTCTTGGACAGTCTGACCAGCGGAAGCGATACTCGGCCATCCCAACCAAAGGAGACCGCCATGCAGTTCTTTGCCCTTCTCACCCGCAACACCGCTGAGTTCAGCGATGCCGATTTCGCCCCGCTTCTGCCCGGCGAAGCCGAACAGCGGCGCACGCTTTACGCCGAGGGCGCGGTGCGTCAGGTCTGGAACCGCGGCGACATCCCGGGCAGCGGCATGATGTTCGAGGCAGCCGATGATGCAGAGGTCCGTGGCCATCTTGCCACCTTGCCGCTGGTCAAGGCCGGCATGATGGACATTGCCGCAATCGTGCCGCTCAAGCCCTACCCCGGATTCGGCCCAAAGCACTGACAGGGCACAATCCGGGGGTGGCAAAGGCGTCACCACCGGATTGGGTGATCGACAGACTGTGATCGGCTGTCAAGAAACCGTCACACGAAACCGGTTCGCTAGTGCTAGGAATCACGGTCAGGCGGCCGCCATGCGGTGCCATGTTCGAAACCTGCATCTGGCACCGCGCCCATGGATATCGCTCTCGCCCCGGAAGGCACTGATCTGTCGCCTTACCTGCCCGACGAGCACGGACTGTTCTTCATCTACCATTTCACGGCCGACGGCCTGCGTACCAAGGACCCGGCACAGGCGTGCTGGACCTGGCGCAGCTATCAGATCACCGACCTGCATGCACGCCAGGAGATCGGCACTGAGACGGCTTTGCCGAGGCCGGTGCGTGACGCCTTCCTTGCCCCCAGCCATGGCTGCCACATCGACTTCGAGGATGGCTGGCTCTATGGCGATCTGCCTGATCTCAGACACGACTTTTCGGAGGCGCGCGGGCTTGTCCATTTCCGCTTCGCCTTCAACGACGCGGTGCTGATCGGCGCGCGCAAGCAGCCGCTGGAATCGGTCGACGCCATTCGCAAGACGGTGGAGAATGGGGCGCGGAAATTCCGCTCGCCGGCGGAACTGATCGAGGCGGTCACGGGCCAGTCGCTCGACGGCATGGCGGCCGAGCTCGGCAAGCTGGGCGACACGCTCGACGGCATCGAGGACCGTGTCGTGCGCGATGCATGGCACAATGAACGACAAGCGCTGGTCGAGGCGCGGCGACAATTGGTGGTGATCCATCGGCAGATGGCGACGATCACCAATCTGTTCCGGCATCTCGATCATTCGCATCGCAACGAACTGCCTGACCCGATCAACGACATGGCGGTCAGGCTCTCGCAACGGGCGCATACTCTCTATCATGACGGCGAGCAGTTGCAGGCGCGCACAAGGCTGTTGCAGGACGAGCTCATGGCCAAGCTGACCATGCAGTCGAACCAGCTCCTCTATGTTCTCTCTGTCATGACAGCGGTGCTGTTGCCGATGACCATCATCTCGGGCCTGTTCGGCATGAATGTCGGTGGGCTGCCGTTGGTCGATACGCCGATTGGCTTCTGGGTGGTGACGGCAGTATCGATGGCTATCGCCGCGGCTACTTATCTGTTCGTCAGGCGGCTGGGCCGCGGATTGTAGCGCCTGCCGGCGGCTTTCAGCTAGACGCGAAGATCCTCGATGACGGTGCCGGCGGCGGCGACTTCCGCTTCGTGATCGGGCTCGCGCCAGGTCTCGGCAAGGCCAGCCGCATACCACTCGCGCATCGCTGGCAGGGCGAGCAACTGCGCCGGATAGGCTGCAGCCGCACCCTCGAAAACGAGACCATAGGACTGTGCGCGAAACGCCACAGGAGCAAAGAAAGCGTCGACGGCGGTGAAATGAGCGCCGGCCAGAAACGGCCCGCCGAAACGGGCAAGGCCATCGTTCCAGAGGTCGTCGAGGCGAAAGAGGTCCTGTTTCAGCGCGTCGGACATTGGAAACGGCTCTACGCGCAGGCCGCAACTCATCGGACAGGCGCCACGCAGTGCGGTGAAGCTCGAATGCATCTCGGCGGCGGCCGAGCGTGCCCAGGCGCGCGCCTTGGCCTCGGCAGGCCACACGCCATGGTGGCGCTCGGCCAGATATTCGGCGATGGCTAGCGAATCCCAGACCGCCCAACCGTCGTCGATCAGGCAGGGCACCCGGCCGCTCGGCGAGAACGGCCGGTAGAGGCTCCAGCTCGATCCGGTCGGGAACGGCGTTAGCCGCTCGTCGAATGGGATATCCAGCTCTCGCATCAACACCCAGGGCCGCAGTGACCATGAGGAATAATTCTTGTTGGCGATATGCAGCAGGTACATCGACACCCCTTACCGTGCGGGCTGCGGCGCGGCCCGGCGCGCTGTCGTCAACATCGACCAGGAATAGACTGCCAAGGCCGCCCAGATCAGCGCAAAGGCGATGGCCTGGGTGGTGCCGAAAGGCTCGTCGAAGATCAGAACGGCGATCAGGAACACCATGGTCGGCGCGATGTACTGCATGATGCCGATGGTGGAGAGGCGCAGCAGCTTGGCGCCGAAGGCGAACAGCAAGAGCGGTATCGACGTGACCGGACCGCAGCCGATCAGCAGCGCCGTATCGGCACCGCTGCTGGACACGATATGGTCCTGCCCGGTCGCGATCAGGTAGACGATGTAGCCAAGGGCCGGCACCGACAGCAGAAGCACTTCGAGCAAAAAGCCCTGGCTCGGGCCGATCGGCAGCGTCTTGCGGAAGAAGCCGTAGGCGGCGAAGGAAAACGCCAGCGCCAGCGACACCCAGGGCAGCTTGCCGCCCTCTATGGTCAGCACCGCGACGGCGACGGCCGCCAGCACCACTGCCGCGATCTGCAGCCGATCGAGCCGCTCGCCAAGCAGCAGCGCGCCGACGACGACGCTGACCAGCGGATTGATGTAGTAGCCGAGCGCGGTCTCGACGGTGCGGTCGGCGGCGATCGCCCAGACATAGATGCCCCAATTGACCGAGATCAGCGCCGCCGTCAGCGCGGCCATGGCGATGGTGCGCGGCGAACGCAGCGCCGCCTTGAAATCCGCCGTACGGCCGGCCCAGACCAGAACGGCGGCGGCGATCGGCACCGACCAGACGATGCGATGGGCAATGACTTCGGCGAGCGGCAGATGAGCGACCGCCTTCATGTAGAAGGGCAGCAATCCCCACAAGAGATAGGCGCCAAGCGCCAACAGAAAGCCGCGTCGTGCCTTCGAATCCGCGTCCAGGGCAATTGCTTCAGTGGCCATGAGCCAACGCTATGGCCCAGTCACCTTGGCAAGACCATCGCAAAGTTCTGATGGATCAATGGACTTTCGCTGATGGTTCAACCTTATTCGGCGGCCACCAGCCCGGCCATCTCACGGTTCTTCATCAGCTTGTAGACGATGGAATCCATCAGGGCCTGGAACGAGGCGTCGATGATGTTTTCGGAAACGCCCACCGTCCACCAGCGCGCGCCGGTGCCGTCATGCGATTCGATCAGAACGCGGGTGATCGCCTCGGTGCCGCCATTGAGGATACGCACCTTGAAGTCGGCAAGCTCCATGTCGGCGATCTCGCCCTGGAATTTGCCGAGGTCCTTGCGCAGCGCGATGTCGAGTGCGTTGACCGGACCATGCCCCTCGGCCACCGACATCTTCTCCTCGCCGTCCACCACCACCTTGACGATCGCTTCGGAGACCGTCTTCAACTGGCCGTTGGCGTCGAAGCGGCGCTCGACCATGCAGCGGAACGAGGTAACGTTGAAGAACTCCGGCAGCCCGTGCAGTATCTTGCGCGCCAGGAGTTCGAAGCTGGCATCGGCGCCCTCATAGGCGTAGCCCTCGGCCTCGCGCTCCTTGACCACCGATATCAGCGCGTCGAGCCGGTGGTCGTCCTTCGGCACCTCGATGCCGCGCCGCTTCAGCTCGGCGAGGAAATTGGCCTTGCCGCCCTGGTCCGAAACCATGACGCGGCGGCGGTTGCCGACCGTTTCCGGAGGCACATGCTCATAGGTCGCCGGCTCCTTGGCAAGTGCGGAGGCATGGATGCCGGCCTTGGTGGCGAAGGCGGAAGCGCCGACATAGGGCGCCTGCGCTTCCGGGGCGCGGTTCAGGAGTTCGTCGAAAGCGCGCGACAGGCGCGAAATGCCGGTCAGTGCCTCAGTCGAAATGCCCGTCTCGAAACGATTGGCGAAGGCCGGCTTCAGCGCCAGGGTCGGCACGATCGAGATCAGGTTGGCGTTGCCGCAGCGCTCGCCGATGCCGTTGAGCGTGCCCTGGATCTGGCGCACGCCGGCCTCGACAGCGGCCAGCGAATTGGCGACTGCCTGGCCGGTGTCGTCATGGGCATGGATGCCGAGATGATTGCCTGAAATACCGGACGAGATAACCTTCTCGACGATGGCGCGGACTTCCGATGGCTGCGTGCCGCCATTGGTGTCGCACAGCACCACCCAGCGCGCGCCGGCATCGTAAGCGGTCTTGGCGCAAGCCAGCGCATAGGTGGGATTGGCCTTGAAGCCGTCGAAGAAATGCTCGCAGTCGACCAATGCCTCCTTGCCGGCGGCGACCGCCGCCTCGACGGAGGCCTTGATGGCGTCGAGATTCTCCTCATTGGTGCAGCCGAGCGCGACACGGACATGATAGTCCCAGCTCTTGGCAACGAAGCAGATGGCGTCCGACTTCGACTGCACGAGTGACGCAAGGCCGGGATCGTTGGACGCCGACACCCCTGCCCGCTTGGTCATGCCGAAGGCGACGAATTGGGCGCGCGACGTGCGTTTCTCCTGGAAGAAGGCTGTGTCGGTCGGGTTGGCGCCGGGATAGCCACCTTCGACATAGTCGAGGCCAAAAGCGTCGAGCAGTTTTGCGATGGCGATCTTGTCCACGACGGAAAAGTCGATGCCCGGCGTCTGCTGGCCATCGCGCAATGTGGTATCGAAGAGATAGAGGCGCTCGCGGGTCATGGTCATTTGCTTGCAAACTTGTCCGTCGCGCGGATCAGCCGATCAAGGATGCCCGGCTCCGAATAAGCATGACCGGCGCCCTCGATCAGGTGGAAATCCGCCTTCGGCCAGGCCTTGTGCAGCGCCCAGGCATAGTGCGCCGGGCACGGCATGTCGTAGCGGCCATGGACGATGGTGCCAGGAATGTCGCTGAGCTTGTGCGCATCGCGCAGCAGCTGCCCTTCCTCAAGCCAGCCGGCGTGGACGAAATAGTGGTTCTCGATGCGGGCGAAGGCGACGGCATAGTCGTCCTGCCCAAACGGTCCGCTGGTCTCCGGCTCCGGCAACAGCGTGATCGTTTCGCCTTCCCACAGGCTCCAGGCGCGGGCTGCCTCGATCTGCGCCTTGCGATCCGTGCCGACCAGCCGCTTGCGGTAGGCGGCCATCATGTCGCCGCGCTCGGCCTCCGGGATTGGCGCCAGGAACCGCTCCCATTTGTCCGGAAACATTTCCGAGACGCCGAACTGATAGTACCATTCGAGTTCTGCACGCGTCAGCGTGTAGATGCCGCGCACCACCAGTTCGCTGACGCGTTCAGGGTGCGTTTCGGCATAGGCGAGCGCCAGCGTGGAGCCCCAGGAGCCGCCGAACACCAGCCATTTGTCGAAGCCGGCCATTTCGCGCAGCCGTTCGATGTCGGCGACCAGGTGCCATGTCGTATTGGCGTCGAGCGAGGCGTTGGGCGTCGATTTTCCGCAGCCGCGCTGGTCGAACAGGATGACGTCGTAAAGCTTCGGGTCGAACAGCCGCCGGTGTTTTGGCGAGATGGTGCCGCCTGGCCCGCCATGCAGGAACACCGCCGGTTTGGCGCCTTTGGTGCCGGAGCGCTCCCAGTAGACCTGATGGCCGTCACCGACATCGAGCATGCCGGAATCGAACGCCTCGACCTCCGGATAAAGCGTACGCAATTGATTGCTCATAGTTGTAAACCTTTGGTCGGCCAGTCCGCTGTTTCATGGTCGGGGTGCTGGAAGGAGATGATGGATTCCTGCCTGTTATAGTAGTCGGGATCCTGGTGGACGGGCTGATCGAAGATCGTCTCCACCCAGGGCAGCCGCGCAGCGTAGTTGACCTGTATCTGCGGGGCGAGATCGGAGCGGTCGTCGAAGGCACCGATAGCGATCTCAAGTCCTCCGGGCTGCCGGTAGGTCAGCGGCGTCCCGCAGCGGGCGCAGAAACCACGATCGATGTTGACCGACGACTGGAAATAGCTCGGCTCTTCATGGGTCCATTCGACGCCGTCCCTGGGTACCGTGACCAGCGCACCGAAGAACGAGCCGAACTGCTTCTGGCACATGCGGCAATGGCAGATCGACGGACGGCCGAGCGCTCCATGAATGCGGAAGCGTACGGCGCCACACTGGCAGCCGCCGGTTCGTACTGTCTCGGTCATGATCTTTCCTTCGGCGGCCATTGTTCGGTGTCGTGGTCGGGGTGCTGGTAGGAGACGAGATCGGCCAGATAGGAGGCCGACGACATATCGGCCATGGTGTCCTCGCCCGGCAGTTGCGGGATCGAGTCGACATAGGGCAGCTTTGCCTCGATGCCCCACTGGATGAGCGGCACGATCTCAGCCGGATTGTCGAACGCACCGATGGCGAGGCCAACGCCGTCCGGCGCGGTGAAGGTCAGCGGTGTGCCGCAATCCGGGCAGAAGCCGCGGTGGACATGGTTGGACGAGCGGAAGTATTTCGGCTCGCCGCGCGTCCAGTCGAGCCTGGCGCCGCGCACCGAAACCAACGGCGCGTAGAACGCGCCGAACGCCTTCTGGCACATGCGGCAATGGCAGATCGAAGCGTCGCCCAACGCGCCTTCAACGCGAAAGCGCACCGCGCCGCACTGGCAGCCGCCGGTGTAGATCGGCCGGTTGTCGAGGCTCATCGCCGCTCACTCCGGCGCATGGCAGACGGCCTCGACATTGTTGCCGTCGGGATCGAAGACGAAGGCAGCGTAGTAGTCCGGGTGATAGTGCGGGCGCAGGCCCGGCCCGCCATTGTCCTTGCCGCCGGCGGCAAGCGCGGCGACATAAAAGGTATCGACCTCGGCGCGGCTGCGCGCGGTGAAGGCGACGTGCTGGTGATCCTTGGGCTTGTCCTTGCCGGTGCTCAGCCAGAACACCGGCCGGTCACGGCCATAGCCACCGACCTTGGCACCGCCGGTGTATTCCAGCGGCACCATGTAAAGCAGGGAGGCTCCAAGCGGCGCCATCGCCTTGTCATAGAAAGCCTTCGAAGCGTCGAAATCGGCAACGGTGATGCCGAGATGGTCGATCATCTTTTTACCTCCCAGGTGGTGATGCGTTCGCCGGTGACGGGGTCCTTGCCGTCCTTCAACTGTATACCTTGTGCCAGCAGTTCGTCGCGGATGCGGTCGGCCTCGGCCCAGTTCTTGGCGGCGATGAATGCGAGACGCTTGGCGATAGCCTTGGCGACGTGGTCTTCATCAACCTTCGCCGACGCGACATCGAAGCCGAGGAACAGCAAAGACGCCTTCAGCGATGCAGCCGCATCGTTGCCGTCCGCTGCCTCGCCGGCCAACTGGGCCAACTGGGTCAGTATCTGGAAGGCGGCATAGGTGGCGAGATCGTCGGACAAGGCATCGATGATCTCCACGGGCAACTGCCCTGCCGCCGCCGGCGCGAGGTCGGCCGCCCGCTTCCATTTGCGCAGCATGTTCTCGGCCTCCTCCAGCTTGCGCACGGAAAAGTCAATCGGTTCGCGATAGTGCGTCATCAGCATCGCCAGCCGCAGCACCTCGCCAGGCCATTTGCGGCCGCCAAAGGTCTCGGTCTCCAAGAGCTCGTTGATCGAATAGAAATTGCCGAGGCTCTTCGACATCTTTTGCCCTTCGACCTGCAGGAAGCCGTTGTGCATCCAGATGTTGGCCATCACGTCCGTGCCGTGGGCGCAGCGCGACTGGGCGATCTCGTTCTCATGGTGCGGGAAGATCAGGTCGAGGCCGCCGCCATGGATGTCGAAAACCTCGCCGAGATAGGCGGCCGACATTGCCGAGCATTCGATGTGCCAGCCCGGCCTGCCCCTGCCCCATGGCGAATTCCAGCCCGGCTCCTCCGGCGACGACAGCTTCCAGAGGACGAAATCGCCAGGATTTTTCTTGTGCGCGTCGACGGCGATGCGAGCACCCGCTTGCTGCTCGTCGAGATTGCGCTTCGACAGCTGGCCGTAGTCCGGCATCGACGCCGTGTCGAACAGGACTTCGCCCGCGGCGACATAGGCATGGCCGCGTTCGATCAGGCTTTGAATCAAAGTGATCATGTCGGCCTTGCCGTCGGCGCGGGGCTCGACGAATTCGGTGGCGCGCGGCTCGACCGTCGGCTCCAAGCAGCCGAGAACCGCCACATCCCTGTGGAACTGATCGGCGGTCTTTTCGGTCACCCGCCGGATCGCCTCGTTGAGCGAGAGTTTTCCCGAAGAAATCTCGGCGCCGAAATCACGCAACGCGCGGGCGTTAATCTTATCATCGACATCTGTGATGTTGCGCACATACGTGACGTGCGCCTCGCCATAGACTTGGCGCAACAAACGGAACAGCACGTCGAAGACGATCACCGGCCTGGCATTGCCGATATGGGCAAAGTCGTAGACCGTCGGACCACAGACATACATGCGCACGTTGTTTGGATCGATCGGAACGAAATCCTCTTTCGTCCGCGTCAGCGTGTTGTAGAGGCGCAGGCCCTGCGATGCGTCAGACATTCGTGCCTTCCCGGTCCGTTACTTTATTTGAGCATGATCTGGTCCGAAAACCGGTTCCCACTTTTCGGGATCATGCTTTGGCTGAAATCGAGCGCGCCAAGGCGCAAATCGGATTCCAGCCTGCTGGCCAGGGCGTTTGTCCAATCTGGGGAAAGATGAGGCGAAAACGTCCGGACCAGCGCGAGGCTAGCCAATAATGCAAATGCCACAAATGGCGAAAGACGTTTTCATGGGCGGCTTTATCGCCTTGGCTTGTGTTGCCGTCAAGTCGCAAGTTTCGGCAAAAACGTCGCTGGATCACAGGTAATGACCCAGTGAAACATTTTATTAAACATGTCGGCACAGTCATGAAACATTCGTCGGCTAGATCAGCAGGCGTCACGATTTGGTCAGAATCGGCCATCAAACGCAGACACGAAAATGTTACCAGGGAAGAGAGACATGCCCCGAAGCAAGCAGGAATCCAACCGCGCCAAGCAACCGGCGCTGGCTAACCACTATCGCGCAATCGGTCCGGCCGCGATCGTCGCCGCCCTTCTCCACACCGCGAAGAAGAAGAAGCCGGCACAGAAGATCGTATCGCCCCGCGCCGCCTGAAGCGGTGTACGGCCGGCGCTCAAGGCGCCTGGCATGAGGGCGCTAACATGCGCCTCTGAAGAACAGCTGAGCTAGAACAACGTCATCTGACTGTCGTCCGCGCCGGGCTTCTGGCGCTTGACCTTCTCGGGCTCCGGCCCGATCTCGCCCCGCTCCTGTATCTCTGGTCCGGTGTTGGCGACCTTGTTGACGAGGTCGGAGATGGGAATTGCCTCGAAGAAATCCAGCTGCGCCGGCCGCAACAGATCGGCGACATCGCGCGGCTCGAGCGTGCGGCAATCCAGCCAGCGGGCGAAATCCCTGGGATCGATCACCACCGGCATGCGGTCGTGGATATGGGCGATGTCGGCATTGGCGTTGACGGTCAGGATGGCGCCGGTGTCCATTTCCGAACCGCCCGGCTCGGCATAGGTCTCGATCAGGCCGGCGAAGGCGACCAACCCGCCGTGCCTTGGGCGTATCCAGTAGGGCTGCCCCTTCTTGCCACCGGTTTGCCGCCATTCATAAAAGCCGGACGCCGGCACCAAAGCGCGGCGATGACGCATGGCCGCTTTGAACGAAGCCTTTTCGGCAGCGCCCTCAGAGCGCGCGTTGAACAGCAGTGGAAATTCCCTGGTGTCCTTCACCCAGGTCGGGATCAGCCCCCAGCGCACCAGCATCGGCTGCCGGTCCGGCAGATTCGAGCCCGGCGTCCGCGGGGGGCCGGCGATCGCCACCAGAATCGGCTGCGTCGGGGCGATGTTGTAGCGCGCCGGGAAATCCTCCAGTTCGGCCAAGCCTAGCAAGGCGGCAGTCTGGTCCGGCGTCGCGGTCAAGGCAAAACGTCCGCACATGGTCGATTGGCGCCCTTCGAATGGTTCGCTTTGAAAGTGGCGATGCAACCGGCGTTGCGCAACCGCTAAAGCTTCCCCATGCTGGGCGATCCACAACAGACCTGCCTTCACCTGATCGGGAATCCATGAACGAAGCGCGCAAGATACTTCCGGCAGTCTCGGTCGCCGTCGTGCGCGCAGACACCGTGCTTCTGGTCAAGCGAGCCCGGCAACCCTCGCAAGGGCTCTATGCCTTCCCGGGTGGCAAGGTCGAACCCGGCGAGACGCTGGAGGCAGCGGCAGAGCGCGAACTTCTGGAAGAAACCGGTTTACGCGCCACCGATTACCGCCCGCTGCAGGAAATCCACATCGACGGCAGGGACGACAGCCACCCGGTCGATTATCTCCTCACGGTCTTCGGTGCCGTCTATGCCGGCGGCGAGGCAGTGGCCAGCGACGACGCCGAGACCGCCGCCTTCTATACGCTCAGCGAGATGGCGGTACTGCCGCTCGCCGGCTCGGTGTTCGCCGTTGCGGAGGACTTGTTGGCCCCCGGCGGAGACGCCAGGCCGCAGCCCTGAAAATCGCCTTGCAGGCGACAAATTGTTTCGCCACAAAGACTTATGCTGTTTGGCAGAGCCAGAACGGCTTACGCCGTTCGGCAGACCACAACGGCTTACGCCGTTCGGTAGACCACAACGGCTTACGCCGTTCGGTAGACCACACGGCTAGCGCCGTTAGGTAGAGAAGGCTTATGAACCGTCCATCCTTGCTCCTCGCCGTGTGTCTTGCCGTCAGTGCGGCCGTCTCGGCACTGCCTGCGTTCAGCGCCGAGTCGCCGTTCGAGCCGGGGCTGATGCGATTGGCGGAGGTTCTGGGGTCGCTGCATTTCCTGCGCAATTTGTGCGGCGAGAAGGGCGACCAGTGGCGTGCCGAGATGGAGAAGCTGCTTGATTCGGAAAATCCGGACGCCGAGCGGCGCGCCCGCTTCATCGCCAGCTTCAATCGCGGCTACCGCTCGTTCGGCGGCACCTATACGCGGTGCACCCCCTCGGCGACCGAAGCCATCAGCCGCTATATGAAAGAAGGCGAGACGCTGTCCCGCGATATCGCCTCGCGTTACGGCAACTAATGCATATCGCCCAAAACAGCGGATTTTGGGACAACGACATGCATAAACAAAAGCCTGGAACGCGTTGACCGAATCCGTTTCAACGCGATCCGTTTAGGCAGGCAGGCCTGCTCATCAACAACTATCAGCACCATTGCTGGCGACGACTGAGATATCCGGCTTGTGCGAGCCGATATCTTGGTGCAATCCTCATGTTGCACTTCTGCAACAGTATTAACGAAACCTTACCGCGCGAAAGCGGAATTAACTCAAACTGAAGGTTTTCGCCCCGCAGGCCGCCCCAATCGGCTAAGTTTGACTCGAGCTGAACGCAGCTTCGCACAAGGCAATCGGGCTTTGTAAAAGACGATCAAAAAAATGTCGTATTTACAAATACTTAATTGTCCCTGCGTGTGAAATGAACAGATCAGGCCTGATCCACATCGACGGATCGCTGCTTGAAAGGGTGGACATTCGCTTATGGAACATGGTGTCAACGACATCGACGCGCTGGTCAGAGAAGAAAAACGCCTGACCGCCGTGGAAAGCCACAGCGAGGCCTGGGCGGAAGGTCTCTCCGCCGGCATAGAACCCGAGATCATTGCCGAAGCAGCGCTCGAAACCGCCTTCGGCGAGATGTTGCGTGCCAATGGCGAGACCTCGGCCCTTGCCCTGCTCGACCGTATGCGTGAAAAGGTGATTGCTGGCGCCTTCGAACCCGAACGGCTGCGGCACTGAACCGACGTCCGGTTCTTTGACGGCAAAATGCCGCTCGGGCGTCATGCCCGGAAGCAGGGAGAAACGGGCAGTGAGTTTTTCGATGTCAGGCAAGCCGCGTGGCTTGGTCCTCTGCATCTCCTTCGCCGCTTGCTGTGCCGCGATTCCCCTGGTTGTGTGTCTCGCGAGCAGCCCCGCCTATGCGCTGAGCGAGATCAAGCGCGAAGAGCTCCCGCCAACAGTCACGCCGCCGGCGGACGACGACATGTCGCCCCCGGGAAGCACCGTGCCAATGCCCAACCCGGTCGGAACGCCGCCGCCGACCACTGAACCGGCTGCTCCCAATGAAGCCGAGCCGGACAGTCCGGCGGATGGCGGCGTCACCAGACCGCGCGTCGATCCGGAGACGCCGGTACCCGAGGTTGTCTATGATCTCGGCAAGCTGCCGGAACCGGTGCGGCGCATGCACGATCTGATCGTCGAAGCCTGCAAGGGCGGCGACATCGAAAAGCTGCGGCCCTTGATCGGCAAGGGCGACAGCGCCACGCAGATATCGCTGACCGACATAGACGGCGACGCCATCGCCTTCCTCAAGGGGCTCTCCGGCGACCCGGACGGCCAGGAGATCCTGGCTATCCTGGAGGAGGTGCTCGATGCCGGCTACGTCCACCTCGATGCCGGCACGCCACAAGAACTCTATGTGTGGCCGTATTTCTTCGCCCTGCCGCTGGACAAGCTGGACGCCAAGCAGCGGGTCGAATTGTTCAAGATCGTCACCGCTGGCGACTTCGACGACATGAAGCAATTCGGCGCCTATATCTTCTACCGTGTCGGCATCACGCCCACTGGGCAGTGGACATTCTTCGTCGCCGGCGACTGAGCCTCTTAGGGAATCTAGACGACAAGGGCCTCGGCAAACTCCACCGCCCTACCCTGGCCTGGCGTGACGATTTCGCCCTCCCACATGACGCGGCGGCCGCGAATGACGGTGCCGACCGGCCAGCCGGTCACGTCTCTCCCGTCATAAGGCGTCCAGCCGGCTTTCGAGCCGGCCTGCGCATTGGTGATGGTCTGGCGCCGCTTCATATCGACGATGGTGAAGTCGGCGTCGTAGCCGGCGGCGATGCGGCCCTTTCTCGCCATGCCGAAGATGCGTTGCGGGCCGTGGCTGGACAGGTCGACAAAGCGCTGCAAAGTCAGCCGGCCGGCATTGACGTGGTCGAGCATGATCGGCACCAACGTCTGCACGCCGGTCATCCCCGACGGCGAGGCCGGATAGGGTTTTGCCTTCTCGGCGAGCGTGTGCGGCGCGTGGTCGGAGCCGAGCACGTCGACGATGCCTTGCGAAATGCCGTGCCAGACGCCGTCGCGGTGGCGCTTGTCCCGAACAGGCGGGTTCATCTGGATCAGCGTGCCAAGCCGTGCATAGTCGTCGGCGCTCAGCGTCAAATGATGCGGCGTCGCCTCGCAGGTCGCGACATCCTTGTGCTGTTCGAGGAACAAAATCTCCTCGGCGGTCGAGATGTGCAGGACATGGATGCGGGCGCGAACTTGCTGAGCGATGCGTATAAGCCGCTCGGTGCAGCGCAGGGCGGCGATCTCGTCGCGCCAGACCGGGTGCGATGAAGGATCGCCCTCGATGCGTTCGCCAAGTCGCTCGCGCAGCCGGAACTCGTCTTCCGAATGAAAGGCGGCACGGCGGCGCGTATTCCGGAGGATCGATGCCACGCCCTCGTCATCCTCGACCAGCAGATCGCCGGTGGACGAGCCCATGAAAACCTTGATCCCGGCCGCGCCCGGCAACCGCTCAAGCTCGCCGACATCCCCGGCGTTTTCGCGGGTGCCGCCGACCCAGAAGGCAAAATCGCAATGCATGCGATCCGTGCCGCGCCGAACCTTGTCGGCAAGCGCTGCCTCGCTGGTGGTCAAAGGATTGGTGTTGGGCATCTCGAACACGGCCGTGACGCCGCCAAGCACGGCCGCGCGCGAACCCGTTTCCAAATCTTCCTTGTGCTCCAGTCCCGGCTCGCGAAAGTGCACCTGGCTATCGATGACACCGGGCAGGATATGCAGGCCGCGGCAGTCGATCGTCTCGCCGGCCGACGCCTGGCGGAGATCGCCGATGGCAGCGATGCGCCCGTCCTTCACGCCGATGTCGCGAGCCCCTTCGCCGTCATGGTTGACCACTGTGCCGCCTGTCAGGATGAGGTCGTAGATCATGGCCATGCTCTCTTGCGGGGGGAGTGCCAGCGGCTTACGTAAAGGCCGACCGTTTTGCAAGATCAGGTTGCTTTTCCGCCCATGCCCTTTGCCCAGCTCAAAGACCGCGCCCTCATTTCCGTATCAGGCCCGGATGCCGAGCATTTTCTGCAGAACATCCTGACCACCGATCTCGACATCCTGGCTCCCGGCGAAGCCAAACCCGGTGCGCTGCTGACGCCGCAAGGCAAGATCCTGTTCGATTTCCTGATCTCGCGCGACGGTGAGAATGCATTCCGGCTGGAATGCCGGGCCGACATAGCGGACGATTTCGTACGCCGGCTGACGCTCTACAAACTGCGCGCCAAGGTCGAGATTGCCAAGGCAGATCAGGCGTTTGTCACCGTCGCCTGGGGACATGAATCAACACTCTCACAATCCGATTCAACGACGGCCGCCGACACGCGCTTTCCGAAGGGCGCCGTCACGCGTTCCTATGGCGAACCAGATGAGCGCAGCGATCTTGCCGCGTGGCAAGCCTTCCGCATTGCCGGCGGCATTGCCGAAAGCGGCAGCGACTACCAACTCGGAGACGCCTTCCCCCATGATGTGCTGCTGGACGAAACCGGCGGCGTCGGCTTCAAGAAGGGCTGCTATGTCGGCCAGGAGGTCGTCTCGCGCATGCAGCATCGCGGCACGGCCAGGCGACGCGTGCTGATTGTCTCGGCCGATAGGCTCCTGCCCGCACCGGGCACCGAGCTAACCGTCGCAGGACGGCCGGTTGGCACGCTCGGCTCGACCGTCGGCACGACCGGTCTGGCGATTGCCCGCATTGACCGGGTCAAGGCGGCGCTCGACGCCGGCCAGCCGATCATCGCCGCGGACGCCACCGTTTCACTTGCCATCCCGGCCTGGGCAAAATTCGCCTTCCCGCAGGAAGCCGTCAGCGCGGAGGAGGCCTGATGGCCGCCGACCGCGTCGGCGCGCCGGCACGCGCCTGGCAGCGCATGCTGTCGGGCCGCCGGCTCGACCTGCTCGACCCCTCGCCGCTCGATATCGAGATTTCGGATATTGCGCACGGGCTCGCCCGCGTAGCCCGCTGGAACGGCCAGACCAGCGGCGAGCATGCCTTTTCGGTTGCCCAGCACTCGCTGCTGGTCGAGGCGCTATTCTGTGACCTGGTGCCTGAGGCTTCGGCCGACGCCCGGCTGGCGGCGTTGCTGCACGACGCCCCCGAATATGTCATCGGCGACATGATCTCGCCGTTCAAATCGGTGATGGGCGGCAGCTACAAGGACTGTGAGTTGCGGTTGCAGCGCGCCATCCATCTGCGCTTCTCGCTGCCGCCGGAACCAACGGCTGCGCTGCGCAAGGAGATCAAGCGCGCCGACCAGATCGCCGCCTATTTCGAAGCAACGCTGCTTGCCGGTTTTTCGGCCTCCGAAGCTACCGAGTTCTTCGGCCGTCCGCGCGGCTTCAATGCCGACCGCTTCGATTTCACGCCACGCTCGGTGACCTGGGCGCAAAATGCGTTCCTGAAGCGGTTTTCCGCGATCGAGACGTCGCGGCACCAGGTTTCGGCACCCGCAATCGGCTAAAAACGCTAAATTAACCGGAACGGGTAACAGTGCGGTGTTCGATCACGACCCGCAGGCGCCTCATGCCCGTCGCTGATGCCAAGGATGGTTCGGCCGTCCCGGAACGGGAGGCCAAAGGCATGGATCGCTCGCGCCATATGGAAGATGAACTGCGCGAACAGAATGAACGCTTTTCGGCCGCAGTCGAGAACATGTCGCATGGGCTGTGCATGTTCGATGCCGAAGAGCGGATGATCATCTGCAACGGCAACTACATCAATATCTTCTGTCTCGACGCCAAGGTGATACGCCCCGGCATCCGGTTCCTCGACATTCTGCGGCACAGCGTCGACATCGGCGTCGCCTCGCAAAGCGCCGATGAACTCTACGCCATCCGCAAGCCCTATATCGACCAGGCGAAACCCTCGACCTACGAGGAGATGCTGTCGGATGGCCGCATCATCAACATCTCGCATCGCCCATTGGCTCTGGGCGGCTGGGTCTCGATCTACGAGGACATCACCGAACAGCGCCGTGCCCAACAGGATCTCAAGGAGCAGCACCGTCGCTTCGACGCAGCACTTGCCAACATGTCGCAAGGCTTGCTGATGTACGACGCCGACGGCAAGATGATCGTGCGCAACGGGCGTTTTCTGGAACTCTACAACGTCACCGCGGCGGACTTCCCGCTCGGAACGACGCACCGCGACGCGCTCGAACGATTGCTGGAACTCGGCATCTATACGAAGATCGACGTCGACAGCGAAGTCGCCAAGACCGAAGCCTGCCTGGTGGCGAAAAAAATGCATTCCGCGTATCGGCATCTTACCGACGGCAGGACGGTTCTGGTCACCCGCCAGCCGATGAGCGGCGGCGGTTGGGTGGCGACCTTCGACGATGTCACCGAGCGCCGCCGTACTGAAGAGCGCATGACCCATCTTGCGCATCACGATATGCTGACCGGACTGCCCAACCGCTCGATGTTTCGCGAACGGCTCGACCTTGCGCTGGAGGACGCGGCGGCCACGCCGTTGGCGATTTTCTCGCTCGATCTCGATCGCTTCAAGGTGGTCAACGACACCTGGGGACATCCGGCCGGCGACTGGCTGTTGAAGGGCGTGGCCGACCGGCTGCAGCGTTGCCTGCGCGGTGAAACGGACGTCGTCGCTCGCTTCGGCGGTGACGAATTCGTCATCATCCAGTTCAATTTCAAGGGCATTGCCGATGCCGAAAAACTGGCGAAGCGTGTCATCGAGGCGATCGCAAAACCGTTTCGCGACAAGAGCCGCGACATACATGTCGGCATCAGCCTGGGCATCGCCGTTTTCCCCGACGATGGCGGCGACGCCAATACGCTGCTGAAAAACGCCGATACGGCGCTCTATCGGGCGAAGAGCGAAGGGCGCAACCTGTATCGCTTCTTCGAACCCGGAATGGACGCCATGGTACAGGCACGGCGCGCACTCGAGATCGACCTCGAGACAGCGCTGCCGCGCCAGGAATTCGATCTGGATTTCCAGCCCATCATGAACATCGCCTCCGGCGAGATCGTCGGCGCCGAAGCCTTGATGCGCTGGCATTCCCCGACGCGCGGCACCGTGGCGCCGGACAACTTCATTCCGGTCGCCGAAGAAACCGGAATGATCGTGCCGCTTGGCGAGTGGGCGCTGAGGAAGGCTTGCACGGCGGCGGCAAGCTGGCCTGCTGGCCTGCGCATCGCGGTCAATGTCTCGGCCGTGCAGCTCAAAAGCGGCAGCTTTGCCCGCAACGTCATCTCGGCTCTGGCCTTTTCCGGCGTACCCGCCGGCCGGCTGGAACTGGAAATCACCGAAACCGTGCTGATGGACGAGAGTGAAGCCGTGCTGAGGACACTGCGACAGTTGCGCGGGCTCGGCATTCGCATCGCACTGGACGATTTCGGCACCGGCTATTCCTCGCTCGGTTATCTTAGGCGTTTTCCCGTCGACAAGATCAAGATCGACCGTTCGTTCATCCACGACTTGGGCAATCGCGACACCGCGGCGATCGTTCGCACCGTCATCGGGCTGGGTGCCGAACTCGGCATCACTGTCACCGCCGAGGGTGTCGAGACCGAGGCGCAGCTCGACATCCTGCGCGGCAATGGCTGTACCGAGGCGCAGGGCTACCTGATCGGCGTGCCGTCAAATGCGGCCGATATTCAGCGTCTGTTGAAATCCCGAGCGTTGCACAGCCAGACCGGCTGAGGTCGGCCACCATCAATGCAGCGTCTCGATGTACTTTTCGTGGAAGCTGACATAGCCCGGCTCGACCACCTTCAAATGCCGCTCGATCAGCGCATGAAACTGCGGCAGTTGATGAAACGGCACGCCGGGATAGGCGTGATGCTCGGCATGGAACGGCATGTTCCACGCTAGCTTGCGGACCAGCCAGTTGGTCAGCGTGGTCCTGGTGTTCTCCAGCATGTTGGCGACAAACGGACAACGGCCGTGCTCGGCCAGCAAGTAGAGCCGCAGAAACGGCTGGCCGAGCAAGGCCGGCAGGATCCAGACATAGAGAAGCACAGTGAGCCGGAAATAGACGGCCAGCAGAATGACCACGGCATAAAAGGCAATCATGGCGCGCGCCTCGATGCGCACCTTGTCGTGGCCTTTGGGCGGAACGTAGCTTTCCCCGCCGCGGTCCATCGCATTGGCATAAAGCGTCTTGAGGTGCCCCCACCACAACGGGATACCAGAGACATGGACGAGATATTGCCGCCATGTCTCCGGTTTGGGGAAGGCCAGTTCAGGGTCGTTCTCTGGGTCTTGCGTGTATCGATGATGGGCGAAGTGGAAGTAGCGAAACCAGTCCGCCGGCAGCGCGATCGCCAGGCTGCACACCCGTGCCACGGCATCGTTCAGCCATTGCGTTTCGAAAGCCGTACGATGAACCGTCTCGTGCAGCAGCGTGAACAGGAACACGATGAGGATACCTTGCGGCAGCATCAGCAGCGGCCAGAACGGCACCTTGGCGGCGATCAGTGATCCGATAATCACGATCGCGCCCCAATGAGCCGCAAGCTGAGCGAGGCCCGCGACATCCGACTTGGCGGTCAGGCGGTTGCGCTCTTCCTGCGTCAACGATGAAATTACGTCGCGATGATCCACGGGTTTCGATCCTGGCTGGGATTGATGAAACCTACTGTAGCCAATGAAAAAACTTTCCAAAAACGACGATTTCTGCAATTTTGATAAGCTGAGCTTATCTATCCGGTGATCATGGTCACACTTCCATCTCTCAAAGGACTTCAGGCCTTCGAGGCCGCGGCGCGTGCAGGCAGCTTTGCCGCGGCGGCGGAAGAGCTTTCGGTGTCGGCCGCCGCCGTCAGCCAGCTCATCCGGGCCGCCGAGGAGCAGATGGGCCGCAAGCTGTTCCACCGCGTCAACCGGCGCGTCGTCCTCACCGAGGCCGGCGTCGAGATGCTGCCCAGGCTGACCATGGCCTTCCAGGAGATCGGCAGCGTCTCGCGCGAACTGGGTGGCGATGCATTCCGCCCGCGCCTGGTCGTATCGGTACCGCCATCCATGGCCATGGGTTGGCTTTCTCAGCGTCTCGCCGGTTTTGTCGCAGGCCATGGCGCAGTCGACATATCGCTCAGAGGCGACGACGACCCGGTGCCGTTCGACCGTGAGTTGATCGACATCAGGCTCAGTTATGGCCCGCATTATCGCGAGCACCCGACCGAGGATATCGTCCAGGACGCAGTCTATCCCGTGTGTGTGCCCGGGCTGGCGGACACGGTCAAACCCGAAGGCCTCGCCAGCCTGCCGCTCATCCATACCGGCTGGGGACCGACTGGTGCGTCCTTTCCGTCCTGGCACAGCTGGTTCGAGGCCGCCGGCATCGAGCCCGGCCGGGCAGCGCAGCGCGGCCTCTCGGCCAACTCATCGCGCGCAGCACTCGACCTTGCCATTTCGGGATTGGGCGTGGCGCTGGCGCAAGGGATCTACTGTGCCGCGGCGCTGGAAGACGGCCGGCTTGTCAGGCCCCTCGCCCGGGCGCTGGAGCTGCGCCAGCCCTATTGCCTGACGATCCCGGAGCGCAGCGCGAGGCGCGATGTCGTGGCGGCATTTCGCCAGTGGCTGATCGACGAATGCCGGCGCGTAGTCGGCTCGCCGGCACTGCGTTGACCTGACAGGCGGCTATGGTCAGAGGTGGCCGCTCAATGCCTCTGCCATGTCCTTGCTCGTCGCCACGGGAACGATCTCGAATTCCACCAGATCCGCCCATTCGATGACCCAGCGCTGCAGCAGCGTGGCGTCATCGGCCTCCACCAGCAGGAAACAGCGGCTCATGTCCGCCGCGATCCAGCTGTGGTGCACGAGAAGCTCGTCCGGCTTCAGGCGGCCCCGGTCGCGAAAGCGGCGGTAGATCTCCTTGCGATCGCAGCCGGTAAAATCCTCGATCACGATGAACAGCATCTTTTCCCCCGATCAAATTACCGCCCGGGCCGGTCCAGCCGCTCCAGGAACCATTGCGTCAGCCGCACCCAGACCTCGTCCTTCTCGCCGGAATCCTCCCAGCCATGGTCGAGGTTGGGATTGTCATTCACCTCGATGACGAAGACGCCGTCCTTGGTCTCCTTGAGGTCGACGCCATAGAGCCCGTCACCGATGCAGCGCGCCGCCTTCACTGCCGTCTCGACGACATGCGCCGGCGTTTCCTTCAGCGTGAAGGTCTTGATGCCGCCCTGGTCGGGCTTGCCGTTGGCCTTGTGGTTGACGATCTGCCAGTGCTTCTTGGCCATCAGATAGTGCACGGCAAACAGCGGCTGGCCGCCGAGCACGCCGACGCGCCAGTCATATTCGGTCGGAATGAATTTCTGCGCGATCAGAAGGTCGGAATCCTCCAGCCATTCGGTGGCGAGCGTCTTCAGTTCCTCGAAGTTGGCGCATTTCTTGACGCCGCGCGAGAACGACGAATCCGGAATCTTCAGCACCAGCGGAAAGCCCAGCGTCTGCGCCGCCAGTTCGAGATCCGAGGTGCCGGCGATCATCACCGTCGGCGGCACCGGGACCTTGTTGTAGGCCATCAGCTCGTTGAGATAGACCTTGTTGGTGCAGCGGATCATCGATAGCGGGTCGTCGATGACTGGCATGCCTTCTTGCTGGGCGCGGCGGGCGAAACGATAGGTGTGATTGGAGATCGAGGTCGTCTCGCGGATGAACAGCGCGTCGTAATTGGCGAGCTTGGCCAGGTCCCGCTTGGTGATCGGCTCGATTTCGACGCCCATCTTCTCGGCGATCTTGGCCCAGTAGCGCAGCGACGAGATCTCCGAGGGCGGCAATTCCTCATGCGGGTCGACCAGCGTGGCGAAGGTGTAGCGCGCCGGTGTGCGGCCCTTGGT
This sequence comes from Mesorhizobium loti, assembly GCF_003148495.1. Taxonomy (GTDB): domain Bacteria; phylum Pseudomonadota; class Alphaproteobacteria; order Rhizobiales; family Rhizobiaceae; genus Mesorhizobium; species Mesorhizobium loti. Next base: position 749,226 of record NZ_QGGH01000002.1, on the reverse strand, counting down.
GTCGCGCCATTCCCGGTTGGTGTAGGTCTCCAGGCACTGGATAAAGCTTTTTTCCTCGTCCTCGGTCATGCGCGCCAACGGATGGAAACCGATCTTGCGGATCGAGGCCCATTCGGCGCTGTCCTTGATGTGGACTTCGAGCGCCGGTGCGCGGAACCAGTCGAACAACAGCTTGGCGAAACGGTCCCAGATTTTCGACGGCCCGATGCCGAAGAAGATGCAGACCTTTTGCGGAAAGACCCCGCCAATATCCTTGCGGCATTTGTTGAGCGCCAGTTCCAGTTCCGGCAGCGCGTGCTCATAGAGCTTGCGCTCCGACAGGTCGATCATCGTCTCGACGGTCGGGATCACCTTGTGGCCGCGCGAGCTTGCCAGCAGCGAGGCATAGTAGCCGCGGCTCTGGTAGGCGTAATTGTTCGACAGGTTGATGACCTTCGGCCGCTGGCCGCGAAACAGCGACGGGTGCGCGAGATAGTCGCGATTGGTGATGATCTTGTGTGGTGTCGCCACCTGGTCGAGATCGCTCTGCCTGCCTGTAAGAATAACCCAGGTCATTGTTATCAGCGCTTTCCCAGAGTGATGGCGGCACGCAGTCCGTCGCGGCCGAACTGCGCCATGTTCATGAAGATGCCGTAAGGCACTGGAATGTTGGCGGCATCAAGGATGGTCTCCTGCCTTTCGTCCTCGACCCAGGGGTCGTGGATCAGGATATGGTCGCCGTCATCGCCGATCGCCAGCACCCAGTGCGGCACCTTTTTGCCGAACATCAGGAAGCCGCTGATCAGCACCAGCACCAGTTTTCCCTCCGCGATCGAAGCCCTGATATCATCGATGGTGAACGGACGGTAATTCACCGGGATGCCGTAAAGTTCCGCGCGCCGGCGAAAGTCGACCTGAGCGAGTTCCATCACCCGACGCTTGTCCTCGCTACGCACCGATTGCAGAAACAGCGCGCCGTAGAAGGACACGTAGATCTCCGCCGCAAGCCCGCTCTCGTACCCCGAGACAGCGAGGCCGAATGGTTCGCATCCGCCAGGACCCGACATCATGAAGACGGTCGTCGCTTCACGCCACAGCCGGATTTCCATGACCGGATCCGGCACGAAGCCACGGTCGAAATTGGCCATCGCCATCATCAGGCAGCACGGGCCGCAGGTGAATTCGCAGGTCTGCTGGTAGAACGGCACCTTGGTTGCAATCGGAATGTCGCCGCGCAAGGTCTTTTCGTAGCGAAGTGCTGTCCCGCCATCCTCATAATAGCCGGGTTCGCGGCCGATCTTGCGATAGCCGGCCTGTTCGTAGATGCGGATCGCGCGGCTGTTGTCCTCGCGCACCTCCAGACGCAGCATCATGCGGCCGTGCTCGAAGGCGGCGTCTTCGGCGGATCCGAGCAGCATGCGGCCAACACCCAGCCCACCGAAGAACGGACCGGTCGCAATCGAGTAGAGGCGCGCCACGCCGCTGCCCTTGCGAAACAGCACGATCGCATAGCCGGCCACGCGGCCGTCGACTTCGGCGACCAGCGTCTCGGCGGTTTCACGCTCGATGAACAGGCGGAAGGAACGGCGGGAAATACGGTCGCTCGAGAAAACAGCTTTCTCGATGGCGGCGAGATCATCGACGTCAGACGCGCGGGCCGTGCGGATCTCGGCAGGCATGCGGCTTGAGAAAACCTCGATTTGGTGGTGGGAAATGCCCTACTGAAAAACGTTCAGGACATCAGCCGAAATACTGATGGCCACAAAGCGCTATCGCACCTTGAATAGGGCCGAATTGTGACAGATTCGGCAGCAGCCCGGCGATGCAAAACGCTTTGAACAGGATCGCTATTTACAGACTGGCGCCACCACCAAAAGCGGCGCCTTTCAACTGGCCAGGCCTGCCAGAAGCTGGCCATAGGCGCTCTTTGCCACGACGGCCAGTTGCTCGCGCGGCAGCGAGCCGACGACGGCGCAGCCATAGCCCTTGTCCAGCCAGTAGACGGCCTCGGGTCCGTCCTGCGCGGCGATGTAGGTGCCCTTGGCATTTTCCGCCGATTCCGCCGTGACGAACAGGGATATACGCTCGCCCTTGTCGTCCTCGTAGAGCAGCATCGCGGCCTTGTTCTCGCCCGCCGGAAGCAACCGACCGCCGACCAACTGGAAACCGTTCGCGGTCAGATCCGGCGCCACCAGCTTCAGCCCTATCCGGTTGGACAGCCAGGTCTGCAGATGATCCTTGTCGCTGGCCGGCACTTCGACGGCATGCCGCTTTTCGGCGGCATAGATGACATGGGCCGCGATTGCCTGCTCGGCCAGCCGATCTTCCGCGGGATCCTCCTGCCCCATGCCGTCGACGCCGGCAAGGTAGCCACCAAGCCCTCCGGCGACCAGAAGTACGGCAGCGGCTGCGGCAAGCCACCAGCGCGAGCTTGGCACAGCCGCCTTGACCGGCGCCTCGCCGAGCACGACCTTGCGCAGCCGCGCCGGGACGGCTTCGTCCAGCACGCCGGCGAAGGCCGCCCGCAAGGCCGTCCGGTCGGCGGTGAAGCGGGCGCTCTTGGCTTTCATCTCGGGATTGGCGTCGAGCCAGGCATCGTAAGCGGCGCGCTCGTCGCTGGGCAACTCGCCATCGAGCGCCATGTGGATGTCACGTTCGGAAAAGTCGCGGCGGATCATTTCTCGACGATCCTTATCGCGCGGCGACGCGCCGTGTCGTCCAGCAACCCGCGCAATTCCTCACGCCCGCGCGCAATGCGCGACATCAGCGTGCCGGCAGGCACGCCCAGAATGTTGGCTGCTTCGGCATAGGAAAAACCTTCGATGGCAACCATGACAAGGGCTGCGCGACGGTCGGGGCTGATCGCCTGCAATGCGTCGATGATCTCGCGCGACGCGATGCTCTCCACCTGCTCGGCCGGCTGGGCAACAGCCTCGCCCGCTTCCAGCGGCAACATCGCTGCCTCGCCGCGACGGTTCACCTTGCGCATCTGGTCGATGAACAAATGATGCATGATCGTAAACAGCCACCTCCGGGGGCTTTCTCCTGTCTGCCAGTTGTCGAGCCGCACAAGCGCCCGCTCGAGGCAATCCTGGACGAGATCGTCGGCAGCGTCGCGGTCGCGCAAAAGCGAGCGTGCGTAGCGGCGCAGGCGCGGTATTTCGCCAAGGATTGCTGCCTTCTTTTCGTCCATGACCGCTGGTTCTGTGGTCGCCCTTGTTGATCCCAATTGAACGCGCCTTCCGGGCGCGGCGCAAGCGGCCAGCGCGAAGCGGTCCGCCGCTCCGGTCACCCAAGCAATGAGATAACGAGCTCATTGACCGATTTATTCCCGGCCAGACTAAAATCGTATTGTTCTTGCTTGCCTTTATCCGTTTTCCTTCGCCGCCCGTGTCAGCAGCCGCTGATAAAACAGGCCGATGCCGATCAAAACCGCGCCAAGGCCGATGAAGGATAGTGCCCGTAGCACGCCTTCAAGCTCCGACATGTCGAAGATGAAGACTTTCAGCACGGCGATCGCGATCAGCGCGGCCGAGGCAATGCGCAGCACCTGCGATTTCAACCAAACGCCGGCTGTGAGCAACGCCACGCCGATGACCAGCCAGAGCGCCGAGTAAGTGTAGGTCTCCAGTTGGCCAAGCCCGCTCCACAGGCCGATGAATTCGCCCTTGAACAGGCGCCTCACCGACAGCGTGGCATAGGCGAAGGCAAGCACTGCGGCCACCAGAGCCAGCATCTGCGTATACCATTTCGGCCGCTTGTCCCTCGCATAGAGCGCCAGCCCGCCGGCGGCCGCCGCCGGCAGGAGATAACCAAGGAACAACAGGTTGAACACCGGGATCTGGCCGGTCGATTCGTCTGACAACAACGGGTTCAGCACCACGAAGTGCCTGACAACGATGAAGGCGACGGAGACCACGCCGGCGGCCATCGAACCGTAGCGCAGCACCGAGCTTGGCGAGCGGATGTCGATGGCGACGAGGATGGCGCCGGCGCCGATGGCGATCAGCGTGTAGATCGACTGTTCAGCGAGCGTCATGGCGCCGGTGTCGATGACGCCGCCATGCATGGCATGGCGCACCAGCATGGCGAGCGTGAGCAGCGCAAACAGCGCTGCCGCCGCTTCCATGGCGAGGCGTGGCCGGCCATTGGTGGTGCGGGCGAGCTGCCAGGCGGCAAAGCCGAAGGCGAGCGCCGGCACGCCGTAGCCCGGCAGCAGCCAGTTGAACACCGGTGTCGTCGACAGGAACTCGGCGCCGACAATAGTCGGGTCGAAGGCGACGCGGCCAAGCACCGCGATTACCGCGCCGACCGAAATCCAGCCGAGCACCGGATAGGAGCGCCAGCGCGTGGCCAGCGCCGGCACGATGGCCGCCGCACCGAGCAGGATGGTGGTCCAGCCGGAATCGAAAGCCATATGCAGCATCAAGAGCCCGGCGATGGCCGCGCCGCCCAGGGCAAACGACACCGCGATACCGCCCTTGAGCGGCGGCTCTTCTGCCCGCGCGATCCACTCGCCGCCGGCGGCGAAGACCGCGACCAGCAGTACTGCTGCGGCAGCGTAGACAAGGTCGCGGTCGAGATTGCCAAAGGTGAACCAGAGTGCCAGCAGGATGACCAGCGGCACGATGACGCCCCACGCCGCCCATGAGGCCGCGCGGATTTGCGTCCCGGCGGCGAACCTGCGCGCGGCCCAGAAGCCGGCGCCGATGAAGACCAGGCCAAGTGCGATGCCGATGCGCAATGTCAGCGCATTGGACGTGGCCAAGGGCAGTCCATCGACGCCCAGGGCACCGCCCGAAAAATCGGAAGCGATCGAGGTTGGCGGGATGATGCCGAGATAGATCAGCACCGTGACCAGTCCGGCCGCATAGAGGAGCGGCAGCGCCAGCGGACGATAGAGCGCGACGGCCACCATTGCGGCGATCACCACGGCGCCCGGCAAGGCATAGCCGGCGGCGGCAAAGACCGGGTCGACCGACAGGCCCAGCGCCGAAAATGCGACGAACAGACCAGGCACGATGGACGGCCAGTCGAAAGCCCCGGCTGGCCCGGCTTCATCGCCACGGCGAGCGAGCCAGACAAGGGCGAGCACGGCCAGTGTGACGGCGTCGATGAACAGGATGGCAGAGAGGTTCGCTCCCGGTGCATCGGTCATGTAAAGGATGGTCCAGACGCCGGTACCGAAAAAGGCCGCCGCCATCAGCGACTTCCAGTCGCGCATGCGGGCGATGACGCCAGTGGCGGCGAGCACGATCGCGAGATAGCCGAACAGCGCCCAGGGATTGGGCGCCTGCGAGGCGATCAGCACCGGGGTCACCATGGCGCCGACGAGGCCGATGCCGGCCAGCGCCTGGCCATGGACCAGGGCTGCTGCGATCGTCGCCACGCCGATGGCGCCGAGCAGCGTGAAGGCGAGCGCCGGGCCAATGAAGCCGTAAATGCCATGCGCGGCATAGACGGTGCCGAACAGGATGAAGGCACCGGCGGCAGTCAGGATCGCTGGAATATAGGCGCCGGCAACGCCTTGCACCGGCACTTTGAAGCCGGTGCGGCGGATGAACTCGCCGCCGGCGACCAGCACAAGGCCGAGCACGCCGGCCATGGTCAGCCGCACCCCGGGGCCGAAAATGCCGGCCTCGATGGTGTAGCGGATCAGGAACAGGCCGCCCAGCGCCAGCGCGATGCCGCCAACCCAGACAGCCCAGCGGGTGCCGAGCGCGGTTTCGACATCGGACTGGCGGGCGGCTTTCGCCGCGGCAGCCGGCGCTACAGGTTCCGCTGCTTTCGGCGCCGCCTCGCTTGGCGCCCATGGCCCGGATACGACCTCACCGATTGGCGCTTCCACTTCCATAGCTGGCGCCTGGGCGGCGATTGGCTCGCTCATCGCTGGCGAGGGAATGTCGGCCGCTGCCGCAACGGCTGGAATCACATCGGCGGGCGCGGCCTGTTCGGACGGCTTGGCCAAGGGCGGCACGGCGCCGGAAAGAACCAGGCTGCGCAGCGCGCCAAGCTCGCGCTCGACAAGGCCGATGCGGTTCTGCTGGCGCGAAATGATGACGAACAAGGCGATGATGGCGACAAGGCCGATCAGGCTTTCAAACATGGCGGTTCCCCCAAACCAGGCCAGTTTTCACTGACGTTCAGTCTCACTGACACTCAAATGCGCTGGCCAAACGACCACAAAACTCAACGCGCTGCCAGATTGGCGGCCGGAAAGATCGAGCATGTTTCGGTGCCGAAAGCCAGCAACTTGCCGCCTGCATCCTTCAACGTCGCCTCCGACACCGCCAGCGTGCGGCCTTTGTGAACAACCTTGCCCTCGCAGACCACCTCGCCGGTCTTCGGCGTGATCGGCCGCGTCAAATTCACCTTGAACTCAGCCGTCGTGTAGGCCTCGCCCTTCTCGAGCAGCGTCTGCACGGCGCAGGCCAGTGCCGAATCGAGCAGCGTCGCCGCCCAGCCGCCATGCACGCTGCCCAGCGGGTTGAGGTGGCGCTCGTTGGGCATACCACGGAACACGGCACGGCCTTCCGACACTTCGGTCAGCGAGAAGCTGAGCTGGAAGGAGATCGGCGGCGCCGGATACTTGCCGTCGACGATGCGCTGCAGCAGCTCAAGACCGGTGTATTCCAGGATGTCGGCATGCGGAATGGTGCCGAGGCCAAGCGGCGAGACCCGGCCGGGATAAAGTTCGACTTCGCTCATGTGATGATTTCTCTGGCCGCGTCCTCGCCGGCAATGGCCTTGCCGCGCGCGTGGTGCTTGCGCAAGGCGGCAAGGAAGCCGGCGCGAGCGTCGGGCGGCTCGATGCCGCGCGGCTCATAGACGTGGCGGGTGAAGAAGAAGCCGGTCAGCCGGAAGGCGTCGTCGACCGCTGCCGCATCGGCGCGCAGGCCGGAGCCGCGCTGCAGGAAGGCTGGCAGAGCCAGCATCTTGTCGCGCCATGGCAAGCCTGCTTCGCGCGATACCGCGCGACCCGATTTTGGCGAGACATAGGCAAGATCCTGCCGCGTGCCGGTCGCGGCGCATTGGCTGAGATCGAGGCCAAAGCCGAGTTCGTCCAGCACCAGAAGCTCGAAGCGCGCGACCAGTTCGCCGGCGGCGTCGGCATCGTCGAGATGGACGATCATCACGGCAAGCGTTTCGTAGAGACCTTCATGGGCGTCGCGCTCGGGCAACAGGCGCAGATGCGCGGCCATGGTCTGCAACCCGTAGACGGCGACGGCGCTGTCCATCAGCCGGGCCGCGTTCATCTCGATCGCCTCGGCCTGGAACGTGCCGAGATGTTCGTCAAGGCGTGCCCGCCACAACAGGTCGACGCGATTGCCGGGTTGGAGAACGGGCTGCTGCTTGCGTGAGCGGCCACCACGAACGAGGCCGAGATGTCGGCCATGCGCGCGCGTCATCACCTCGAGAATGGCGCTGGTTTCGCCATGCTTGCGGGTGCCGAGAATGATTCCCTCGTCGCGCCATTCCATACAAGGAGCTTTTCACCGGTTGGATGGCGAAATCAAGGTATGGGTTGGTGCCCGGCAGATCGGCACCTCGTATCAGCATACAAAAAGCCGCCCGCAGCGATGTGCTGCGGGCGGTCTGGTAAGGTCAATCGGTCCGTTAGAACGAGCGCTGGAAGCGGAGAATGCCGCCGAGGCTGCTCTTCTTGTTGGCCTTGGTCCAATTGCTGAAGTCGGCGTCGTCGAACTTTCCAGCATTGAGGTAATCGACTTCAGCCGTGACCGTAAAGCCGGGCACAACGGTGTAGGCAACGTTAGCGGCGATGCCGAGGTTCTTCCAGTCGTCATAGGAGACCTGGGCGTTGAACGAGGTCTTGTCGTTGAACTTGTAGGTGCCACCGCCCCAGACTGCCCAGTTACCGCCCCACTGCTTGTAGAAGCCGCGACCGGTGCCGAAGTCGGTGAGGTTGTCATCCGTGCCGTAGCCGGCCATCAAGAACAGCGACAATTCGTTGGTTGCCTTCACGTCAAGGCGAACCTTGCCGGCGACTTCTTCATAGTTGCTGTCATAGGCGACGACGCCGGTGATCGAACCCCAGTCGCCCTTGTACTTCAGGCCGCCGACCACATGCGGGACATAGCTGTCGATCGTGTTGGCGCCCGTGCCTTCTTCGAGCGAGACCAGCCCCGAAAAGCCATTGCCTGCGTCGAAGTAGTACTGAACGACGTTGCTCTCCTGCCCGCCATACGGAACCAGCGTATCCTGGATGACGTTACCGGCATAGCCAATGAACGTATCGAAAGCCGTATCGTCTTTGCCGACGCGCAAGCCGCCGAGCTGAATCCAGGCAAAACGCAGCGAGAGAGACTTGTTGCGGCCCTGCCAATCGCTATTGGCCGGAGTCTGATCTTCATAGTCACCGGAGCTGTTTCCAAAGTTGAAGCGGGTCTCGGTGTAGGTCTTCAGGGTACCGAGCTCGGTCTCCTGACCGGTCCAGGTCTTCAGCGTGAAGCGGGTGTTCTTGTAGTAGGTCGAATGAGTACCATCGTCCATGTGGTCCGGGACATGGTTGACACCATCCAACGAGCCGGCGTCGCCGACGCCGATGTCATAACGGACATAGCCGCCGATGCGCAGGCAGGTCTCGGTGCCGGGGATATAGAAGTAACCGGCACCGTAGACGTCGCAGATCTTGACGTATTCGGCCGGCTCCGGTTCGGCGACGACGACAGCGTCAGCCGCGCGCGCGCCACTGACCGCGATCAGTGCCGCGGCTGAGCCGAGAAGGAGGCTCTTGATGTTCATTTTCTGACCTCTCCAGTCAAAGTTTTAAATGGCTTCGGATTTGTGGCTGGCGGCAATGTTTTCCCGCCTCACCCCCACAACGAAAAAGGCTCGCACCGCTTCCCCTTTTCGAGGGCGAACATACCCATCGATCTTCCGCCTTCAATGACGATTTTCGAAATAACGCCGATTCCGTGAACAGATTAATGCTGTGTTGCACAAATAACACTTATCCAATGCGCTATGGCACAATCGGCACAACGTCATATATTCAATATATATTGAGATTATTTCCTGGCTAACTATATTTTTCGGCACGCAATTCTTCTGTGATATCGCCAGGAATACGAAATATATGCCCCGTTTTCCGTGAAAACTGCCTGATTGTTTTCCGCCCACCGATCATCAGATGACACCAATCCGGCAAATGGTGCTCTGCTGTGACGAAACGCCGGGCGACACCGGCTAGGCAGCTTGGCTTCTTGCCGAAGCGATCGAAACTCAGCGAGGCGCTGTCGCGTTTCTGATTGTGACAGACGCCAACTGTTGAAGACGATTCCTCAGCAAGAGGCCGGTGGTGGCGAAAGCCGGCTTAAGTCACCCGCTGCGCGTGATCGGCAAGCACTTCATCGATCACATGCCGGGATTTTTCAACCTCGACCGGGTTGACGTCTATCTGTCCGGCGACCGTGATCAGCGCCTTCCACAGCGTCCAGCCACGACCGCGCGCCCACATCGCCTCATCGGCCGGAAGGTCGGCACGAAACGCCTCCCGGCTTTTGCCTTCAAACAATGTCCAGGCAACCGCCAGATCGCAGGCGGGATCGCCGACGCCGGAGGTTCCGAAGTCGATAACCGCGCTCAACCGGCCTTGCCCGACCAACAAATTTCCCCAACTGACGTCACCGTGGAACCAGACCGGCGCGCCGTGCCATGGCGCAGCAAGTGCTGCCTCCCACACCGCGCTGGCTGCGTCCGTATCGATCTTGCCGTCGAGGGCAGCAATCGCGTGCCGGGCTTCGCCATCGTAGACGCTGAGTGATCCACCGCGAAAGAAGTTGTGTTGTCCCGGCGCAGGTCCGCCGGTGGCATCGATCCGCTGCAAGGCGACCAGGAACGCGGCCAGGTCAGTCGCAAATTGCGACAGGCCGGCAACACGCTCCCGCTTTGCCGTCTCGCCTTCGATCCAGCGGTAGACGGACCAAGGCCAGGGATAGGTTCCAGCCGGCACCCCCATCGCCAGTGGCACGGGGATAGGCAGCGGCAGCAGCGGCGCCAGCCTTGGCAGCCAGCGATGCTCCTTTTCCACTTGCAGGGAATAGGCTGCCGCGCTCGGCAACCGCACGGTCATCTCGTCGCCGAGATGAAAAGTCCTGTTGTCCCAGCCGCCAAATTCAACCGGCCTGACCGCAAGATTCTTCCAGCGGGGAAACTGCGTGGCGATCAGCCGGCTGACAAGCGCCGTGTCGATGCTCGGCTTGCTGTCCATAAGCCCTAGCGCGGGAACTCAAGACCCATTTCGCGGTAGCGCTCGGGGTCGTCGCCCCAGTTCTCGCGCACCTTCACGAACAGGAACAGGTGCACCTTCTGTTCGAGGATGCCTGCTATCTCCATGCGCGCCGCCTGGCCGATGGCGCGGATGGTCTCGCCCTTGTGGCCGAGCACGATCTTCTTCTGGCTGTCGCGCTCGACATAGATGGTCTGGTCGATGCGCACCGAGCCATCCGGCTTCTCTTCCCATTTCTCGGTCTCAATATGCGAGGAATAGGGCAGTTCCTGATGCAACCTGAGATAAAGCTTCTCGCGGGTGATCTCGGCGGCGAGCTGGCGCATCGGCAGGTCCGAGATCTGGTCTTCCGGGTAGTACCAGGGGCCGGCCGGCAGAGCCTCGGCCAGATAATCGAGAACGTCCTTGCAGCCGGAACCGGTCAGCGCCGAAACCATGAAGGTGCGCTTGAACGGCACCCTTTCGTTTGCTGCCGCCGACAAAGCCAGCAGCGCCTCGTGCTTGACCCGGTCGACCTTGTTGAGGATCAGCACCATCGGCTGGCGCACATCCTTCAGTCGCTCGAGAATGGCGTCGGCGTCGCCCCTGATGCCGCGCTCGGCGTCGATCAAAAGCAGCACGATATCGGCATCCTTGGCCCCGCCCCAGGCGGTGGTCACCATCGCCGTGTCCAGCCGCCGCTTGGGCTTGAAGATGCCGGGCGTGTCGACGAAAACGATCTGCGCATTGTCATGCGTGGCGATGCCGCGCACTATGGCGCGGGTCGTCTGCACCTTGTGCGTGACGATCGACACCTTGGCGCCGACCAGCTGGTTGACCAGCGTCGACTTGCCCGCATTGGGCGCGCCGATCAGGGCGACAAAACCGGAATGCGTGTGGGCAGCTTCCGTTGCCGGCTCTTCGGTGGCGGTCATGCCGCGCTCCCTTCATTAGGACGCCGCGCGCCCTCCGATTTTTGGGTCGATGTATCGACCCAGACGCCTTCGCGCAAAAGAAATGCCGAAGCCGCCGCTTCTTCCGCGGCCCTGCGAGAGCCGCCAGCGCCGCTTATCGGCGCAAAGCCGCGGACCTGCAAGGACACCGTGAAGACAGGCTGGTGGTCCGGGCCTTCGCGCTTTTCGATCACATATTCGGGGCGCGCATCGCTGGTCTTGGCAATCCATTCCTGCAAATCGGATTTCGGATTGAGCGGCTTTGCCACGACCGTGCGCGAGCGCGGCTCCCAGTAACGCAGGACAAACCGCCGCGCGGCGTCGATGCCACCGTCAACGTAAACCGCCGCGATCAGAGCTTCGACCGCATCCGCCAGATAGTTTCCGCCCGAGCCACGCGACCGCATCTTCAAGGCAGCGTCGGCCCGGACCAGATCCTCCAACTGCATTTCGATGCCGATCTCGGAGCATGTCCGCGCATCGACCAGCGCATTGAAGCGGGGGGCGATTTCCCCCTCCGGCGCTTCGGGAAATTTCTCGAAAAGCATGTCGGCGACGACAAGCCCAAGCACGCGGTCGCCAAGGAATTCGAGGCGCTGATTGTTGCTGGCCGCCTTGACCGCACTGGAATGCGTCAAGGCGGTCTCAAGCAGTCGGATGTCCTGGAAGACATGGCCGGTCTTGGCCTTCACCAAACCGGCCAGTGTTTCGCCTATCGGGCGCTTCAAAGCCATCAATTGACGAAGTGGAACAGGCGCGAAGCGCGCATCAGCGACGGCCATTTCCAGATTTCGAGCGGGCTCGCCTTGCCGGCGATCGAGAAGAAGACAAGGTTGGCGCGGCCAACCAGATTTTCCTCGGGAACGTAGCCGACGGTGAAACGGCTGTCGGCGGAATTGTCCCTGTTGTCGCCCATCATGAAATAATGGCCAGGCGGCACGTCGAATTCGCGCGTGTTGTCGCCGATCGAGTTCGAATTCAAGTCGAGCGTGTCGTAGCTGACGCCGTTGGGCAGGGTTTCGCGATAGACGTCAATCGGGCGCGATTCCTCGGTGATGTCGGGATTGTCGATCTGGCCGGTCTTCACGCGCGGCACGCCGACGCCATTGATGAACAGCTGACCGTCCTTGACCTGGATCTTGTCACCCGGCAGGCCGACAACGCGCTTGATGTAGTCGACAGACGGATCAGGCGGGAACTTGAACACCGCCACGTCGCCGCGCTTGGGCTCGGAACCCCAGATGCGGCCCGAAAAAATGTCGGGGCCGAAAGGCAGCGAATAGCGCGAATAGCCGTAGGACCATTTGGTGACGAACAGATAGTCGCCTTCCAGAAGCGTCGGCCGCATTGATCCCGACGGGATCGAAAAAGGCTGAAACAGCAGCGTACGGATGACCAGGGCGAGCAAAAGCGCCTGGACGATGACGCTGACGGTCTCGCCAAGCCCGCCGGATTTCTTCTCGGATTTTTCAGCCACGCTCATGTCGTCCTCGATTGTGCGTTGGATGGTATAGAGTCTCGGCGCGCGCTGGGCAACGTCATGCCGGTCGTCAGATGCAATCAATGTGGCGCTTCTTCGACGGGCAACGCCTCGATGATCACAAAGGCTTGAGCGAGCGGGAAATCATCCGTGATGGTGAGGTGGATTGCCGCCCGGTGGCCCTTTGGCAGGATTTTGCCCAGCCGGGTCTGCGCCCCTCCAGTCAGCGCCATGGTCGGCGCGCCACTGGGGAGGTTGACTACACCCATGTCACGCCAGAACACGCCCTGTGCCAGACCGGTGCCCAACGCCTTGGCGCAGGCCTCCTTGGCGGCGAAACGCTTGGCATAGGAGGCCGCACGCGCCCGGCGCCCTTCGGAGCGGGCCTGCTCGAGGTCGGTGTAGATTCTCTGGATAAAACGCTGGCCGTGACGCTCCAGCGACTTTTCGATGCGTCTGATATCGATCAGGTCGCTGCCGATGCCGATGATCATCGTGCGGTGGAACCGATGCTTGGGCTGGGATGGGACGATTGCGCATGACGGAGCGCACGCTCGGCCAGGCGCTTGCGCCGCTGCTCGCGGAAGGCATTCATACCCCAGCGTGTGATGGCGTAGAACAGCAGCCCGAAGACCAGCCCGAGCGGCACCGCGCCGATCAGCATCGGCTCAAGGATGGGCTTCCACAATTGCGCAAAAGAGAGGTTATGCAGCATCTCGCCCAGATGCGCCGGCGGGCCGTGCGCCGGCAACCGATCATGCAAGATGAGCTTGCCTGTTTCCCAGGATGCGCCCCACAGCAATGGAAAGGTCAGCGGGTTGCCGAAAAAAACCGCGCCCAGGGCCGCCGCCACCAGATTACCGGCAATCACCCAGCACAGGATGGCGGCAATGATGAAATGGAAACCGACGGGAAAGAAAGAGGCGAAGACGCCGGCCGCAACGCCGGCCGCCACCGCATGCGGTGTGGCCTTCAGCCGCAGGATGCGCTTGGAAAAATACTGAAGCGAGCGCGAAAACGAGCGGCGCGGCCAAAGGTAGGTACGCACCCGCTCGAAAAGACCATCAGGCTTGCGGCGTCGAAAAAGCACTCTGTTCCCGTTCCACAGCTTCCGCGCCGACAGCTTAAGCCGGACGTGACAGCCACATCTTGCGCTTGACGATCACCCAATGGCAATCGCTACCTTATATAACGACGCGCTGGCGCAAGAACAACCAAACACCGTCTGTGCGGCGCGCTTGTTGCCGCCCTTCGGGGTGGCAGGTCTTGCTTCGAACATTGGACAATCGCGGCGAATTTAAGGAACCGGCAGTCGCATCACCGAAAGGTGCAGCGTCGCCGGCAGCTACGGCAGGTATTCGCTGACCTCGACCAGATTGCCGTCCGGGTCGCGGAAATAGACCGACATCATCGGACCTCGGGCCCCGATGCGTTCGACCGGCCCGGCTTCCACGACAACCCCATTGGCCGCCAGGCTGGCGCATATCTCGGCGAGCGGCCGGGCAGTGATGAGGCAGAAATCAGCTGATCCGGGCGTTGGCGACTTCGCTTTCGGCTCGAAGGTGCGGTCGACCTCATGCACATTGATCTTCTGGGTGCCGAAAGCCAGTGCCGTCGGCCGACCCGGCGTATCGATGCGCTCAAAGCCAAGCACACGCTGATAAAAGGCGCAGGTTACCTCCAGCGAAGCGACCGTCAGCACAAAATGATCGATGCCGGCGATCATCACCGCCTCCTCGTCAGATATTGCGGCTGCCGGGCTTGATCGCCGGAATGGCGGCCAACTCCGGTGGCAGCCGGTCGGCCGGATAGGCCGGAACCTCATATTCGGCGAGCGCGATCAGCGGCACGCCGACGTCGGTCTTGCCGGCCGAACGGTCGATGATGCAGGCGGCGGCAACCACTTCGGTGCCAAGCTCGCGCAGGCACTCGATGGTCTCGCGGATCGACAGGCCGGTGGTGACGATGTCCTCGACAATGACGACGCGCGAACCTCTGGCGATCTCGAAGCGGCGCAAGCGGAACTCGCCCCCTTCCCGCTCGACCCAGATCGCCGGCACGCCGAGATGGCGCGACGTCTCGTAAGCCGGGATCAGCCCGCCGATCGCCGGGCCGACGACATAGTCGATCTTGCCAGGTACCGCCGCACGGATCTTTTGCGCCAGCGCCCTGCACAGCCGCTCGGTCTTGTCGGCATGCATGAACACGCGTGCCTTCTGCAGGAAGACGGGACTGCGCAGGCCCGAGGTCAAAATGAAATGCCCTTCCAGAACAGCACCCGCCTCGCGGAAAATGCCCAGCACTTCATCGGTGTTCATGTCTGCCTCTTTTGATTGACCATGATCTTGTCCGAAAACCGGTTCCCACTTTTCGGGATCATGGTCTAGCCGTTCACGCGCCTTGCATCGCTGACGCTCGAATTGTCCTTGAGCTGCGACAGCAGCCGGTTGAGGTGCTTCAGATCCCAGACTTCGAGATCGATCAGCATTTCGGTGAAGTCGGGCGCGGTGCGGACCATCGACAGCGTATGGATGTTGGCATCGTTCGACGCAACGACCTGGGCGATATCGGCGAGCGAACCTGGTGCGTTGATGGCGGTGACCGAGACGCGCGCCGGAAAACGCTCCTTGGTGCGCTCGTCAATGTCCCAGCGCACGTCGATCCAGCGCTCGGGCTGGTCGTCGAAAGCCTGCAGCGCCGGCGACTGGATCGGATAGATGGTGATGCCGGTGCCCGGCTGGACGATGCCGACGATGCGGTCGCCAGGCACCGCGCCTTCCGGCGCGAAACGCACCGGCAGGTCGCCGCGCACGCCGCGGATCGGCACGGCGCCATCGCGCGGCTGGTCCTTGTCCTTGCGCGCGGCACGGCCCGGAATCTGGAACAGCATGCCGGCGGCATTGCGGATCTTCGACCAGCCCTCCTCGCGCGGCTTGGGTGCGGCCGTGGTGACGCGCTCGTCCTTGTAGTCGGGGAATACTGCCTTCATGACGTCGGCGGAGGCAAGCTCGCCACGCCCGACCGAGGCCAGCACATCCTCGATGTCCTTGCGCGCCAGCCGGTGCAGCACCTGCTTCAGGCTCTCCTTGGTGAAGGTCTTGCCGGCGCGCTCGAAGGCGCGTTCCAGGATACGGATGCCAAGACCCGAATACTGCTTGCGGATGGCGTTCTTGGTGGCCCGGCGGATGGCCGAGCGTGCCTTGCCGGTGACGACGACCGATTCCCACGCCGCAGGCGGCACCTGCGCCTTGGAGCGGATGATCTCGACCTCGTCGCCGTTCTTCAGTTCCGTCATCAGCGGCATGATGCGGCCGTTGACCTTGGCGCCGACGCAGGTGTCGCCGACATCGGTATGCACCGCATAGGCAAAGTCGATCGGTGTCGCACCGCGCGGCAGCGCAATCAGCATGCCTTTCGGGGTGAAGCAGAACACCTGGTCCTGGAACAGCTCAAGCTTGGTGTTCTCGAGGAAATCCTCGGGATTGTCGCCCTCGGCAAGCTGCTCGATGGTGCGCCGCAGCCAGGCATAGGCGTTGGTCTCCTTCGAGATGGCGTGGGCAGCACCATTCGTCTTGCCGCCGGTGTCCTTGTAGATCGAATGCGCAGCGACGCCGTACTCGGCGATCTTGTTCATCTCGCGGGTGCGGATCTGCAGTTCGACGCGCTGGCGCGACGGCCCGACGATGGTGGTGTGGATCGACCGGTAGTCGTTCTGCTTCGGCGTCGAGATGTAGTCCTTGAAACGGCCAGGCACCATCGACCATGTGGTGTGGATGGCGCCAAGCGCCCGGTAGCAATCCTCGACCGTGTCGACGACGACGCGGAAGCCGAAAATATCGGACAGCTGCTCGAACGACAGCGCCTTGGCCTCCATCTTGCGGAACACCGACCACGGCTTCTTCTGGCGGCTCTTCACACCTGCCTTGATCTCATGCTTTTCGAACAGCGTGGATAGCGCCTTCTCGATATCGGACAGCACATCCTTGTTGCGCTCGAAAATTTCTGCGAGCCGGGCGGTGACGGCGCGATAGGCTTCCGGATTGATGTAGCGGAAGGCGAGCTCCTCCAGCTCCTCGCGCATGCCTTGCATGCCCATGCGCCCGGCCAGCGGCGCGTAGATGTCCATCGTCTCCTCGGCGATGCGCAGGCGCTTGGCCTCCGGCATATGATCGAGGGTGCGCATGTTGTGCAAACGGTCGGCGAGCTTGACCAGAAGGACGCGGACGTCTTCCGAAATCGCCAGCAGAAGCTTGCGCAGGTTTTCCGCCTGTTCGGCCTTCTTCGACACGAGGTCGAGCTTCTTCAGCTTGGTCAGTCCCTCGACCAGCTTGCCCATTTCGGGCCCGAACAGCTCGTCGATCTCGGCCCGCGTCGCGGTGGTGTCCTCGATGGTGTCGTGCAGCAAGGCGACCGCGATCGTCGCCTCGTCCATGTGCATTTCAGTGAGGATGGCGGCGACTTCGAGCGGGTGTGAGAAATAGGGATCGCCGGAAGCGCGCTTCTGATGGCCATGCTTCTGCATGGCATAGACATAGGCCTTGTTGAGCAGCGCCTCGTTGACGTCAGGCTTGTAGCGCTGGACGCGCTCGACAAGCTCATACTGACGCATCATGGGCGGAATCTCGCGGTGCTGAAATGATTGATGCGCCGCACTAGCGTACGGCGCATCTCATAGATAGCCACGAAACTGACTGGACGGAAGTGCCGGAAACGTATTCCAGGCAGGTCCAGAGCGCTCGCTTAGTAATCGTCGCTCTTTTCCGGCGGCACCAGTCCCTCGATGCCGGCCAGGAGATCTTCCTCGGTCATCCGGTCGAAGGTGATGTTCTCCTCGGCGTCATCGGCGTCGGTGGCCGCAACGGCGGCGCCGGTCTGATCGGCAATCGCCTCGCCATCGGCCTCGGGCTCGTCGACCTCGACGTGCTTCTGCAGCGAATGGATCAGGTCTTCCTTGAGGTCGTCGGGCGAAAGCGTCTCGTCGGCGATCTCGCGCAGCGCCACGACCGGGTTCTTGTCGTTGTCACGCGGCACGGTGATCGGCGCGCCCTGGCTGATCTGCCGGGCGCGGTGGCCGGCCAAAAGCACCAGCTCGAAGCGGTTGTCGACCTTGTCGATGCAATCTTCAACGGTTACGCGGGCCATGGATGCCCCTTTCATGCGATGGATTTGATGGAAAACAGGCGCGGTCCATAACCCGAACGCCGCCAAAATACAAGCATCATGGCAATGGCCGAGCCGCAGGGCGCCCAATCCTTCGTTCGAACGCCCGATTCGGCAAAACCAGCCTTTACTTATGCGTTCGGTGTCCCGATCACAATTGCTTGCAGTGCGGCAACACGCCCTTGGATTGCCGCGAAACTGGCGCTATCTCGGATGGCGTAGAGGTCGGCCGGTTTATTATGAGCCTGACCGAACGTCGCTATCGCATTTCGTTTAGACGGCCGTTTATTTCGAGAAGGAATATTTTCCATGTTCGACCCTCGTGAAAAAATCGCCCTATTCATCGACGGCGCCAATCTTTATGCGACGTCGCGTGCGCTCGGCTTCGACATCGACTATCGCAAGCTTCTGTCGAGCTTCCAGAAGCGTGGCTATCTGCTGCGCGCCTATTACTACACGGCACTGGTCGAGGATCAGGAATACTCCTCGATCCGTCCGCTGATCGACTGGCTCGACTACAACGGCTTCAAGGTGGTCACCAAGCCGGCCAAGGAATTCACCGACTCGACCGGCCGCCGCAAGATCAAGGGCAATATGGACATCGAGCTCACGGTCGATGCGCTGGAACTCGCCGATGTCGTCGACCACTACGTCATCTTTTCCGGCGACGGCGATTTCCGCACGCTGGTCGAGGCACTGCAGCGGCGCGGCCGCAAGGTGTCGATCGTCTCGACTATGGCTTCCCAGCCGCCGATGATCTCCGACGATCTGCGCCGCCAGGCTGACCATTTCATCGACCTGACGACATTGAAGAACGAGGTCGGCCGCGATCCGTCCGAGCGGCCGGCGCGCCGCCCCGAGCCAGCTGAAGTCGACGAGGACGACTACTGAGGCCGGTTGCCTTGACCGCCCTTTCCGCCTCCGAACCCAGCCGCGACTGCCCGCTCTGCCCGCGGCTCCACGATTTCATCGCCGAGTGGCGGCAGCGCGAGCCATCCTGGTTCAACGCTCCGGTGCCGACTTTCCTTCCGCCGGAAGGCGACGATGCCGTCCGGCTTCTGATCGTCGGGCTGGCGCCCGGCCTGCGCGGCGCCAACCGCACCGGCCGTCCTTTCACCGGCGACTATGCCGGCGACCTGCTCTACTCGACGCTGATTTCGCACGGTTTTGCGCGCGGTGAATTCAAGGCGCGGCCAGATGACGGATTGGAGCTTGTCGGCACGGCGATCACCAATGCGGTGCGCTGCGTGCCGCCGGAGAACAAACCGGTGGGCGCCGAGATTGCCACTTGCCGGACATTCCTGGTGCCGACGATCGCCCGGTTCCCCAACCTGCGCGCCATGCTGGCACTGGGATCGATCGCGCATCAGTCGACCGTGCGGGCACTCGGCGGGCGCGTCGCTGCCTACCCGTTCAAGCATGGCGGACAGCTACCGGCCGGCGGCATCACGCTGTTTTCGAGCTATCACTGCTCGCGCTACAACACCAACACCGGCGTGCTGACCGAAGCGATGTTCGTCAGCGTTTTCAGTAAGATCGCGGCGTTTCTGCAAGGCTAGATTCGACCTCAGTCAGAAACCCTCCAGCACGATCTTGCCCTTGGCCTTGCCGGTCTCGATCAGCGCATGGGCGCGCTTCAGATTGGCGGCATTGATAGGACCGAAGGTCTCGCCCAGTGTCGTGCGGATGGTGCCTGCGTCGACAAGCCGGGACAGTTCGTTCAGATGCTTACCCTGTGCGGCCATGTCCTGCGTCTCGAACAGTGAGCGGGTGAACATCAGTTCCCAATGGACCGAAACGCTCTTGCGCTTGAACGGATTGATGTCGAGCGTCTGGGGATCGTCGATCAACCCAAAGCGGCCCTGCGGCGCGATCAATTCGGCAATCTCAGCCAGGTGCCGGTCGGTGTTGGTTGTCGAGAACACAAAGGCCGGCGCGCCGATGCCGAGGGCTGCCACTTCAGCAGCGAGTGGCCTGGAGTGGTCGACGACATGATGAGCGCCAAGGCCAAGGACCCAGTCGCGCGTCTCGGGCCTTGAGGCGGTGGCGATCACAGTCAGATCGGTCAGTTGGCGCGCAAGCTGCACCGTGATCGAGCCAACGCCACCGGCGCCGCCGATGATCAGGATGGCGTTTGCGACGCCCGCAACAGGCTTCTTGACATCGAGGCGGTCGAACAGCGCCTCGAAGGCTGTAACCGCCGTCAGCGGCAGCGCCGCCGCCTGCGCATAGTCGAGCGAGCCGGGCTTGCGGCCGACAAGGCGTTCATCGACAAGATGGAACTCGGCATTGGTGCCTTGCGGCGCCAGCGCGCCGGAATAAAAGACATCGTCACCCGGTTTGAACAGGCTGGCGTCCGGACCGGTCGCAACGACCCGGCCGGCGGCGTCCCAGCCGAGCACCCGCCACGTTCCGGCTTCGGGTCTGGCGCTACGTCGCACCTTTGTATCGACCGGGTTGACCGAGATCGCCTTCACCTCGACCAGCAGTTGACGGCTTTTCGGCACTGGCTTGGGCAGGTCGATATCGACAAGAGAGGTCTCATCGGTGATGGGGGCTGGGATTTGATAGCCGACGGCGCGCATCTTCTTCTCCATGTTGTGTGGGATAGAGATGCCGTCTACGATCTTCATCCGCAAGAATGCACATATAAAGCACATAGTGTCGAAAAGGATACCGTCATGCCACGCGTTCGCCATGAGCGATTTGATTGCAGCCCCGGCTGCACCGTGGAGGGAACGCTGCGCTATATCGACGGAAAGTGGAAAGGCGTCGTGCTCTACCATCTGTTCGAGGGCACGATGCGCTTCAACGAGATCCGCCGACGCATTCCGAACTGCACGCAGCGCATGCTGACCAACCAGTTGCGCGAGTTGGAGACGGACGGGCTGATTGCCCGCAAGGTCTATGCACAGGTACCGCCGAAGGTGGAATACAGCCTGACACCGCGCGGCAGAAGCCTGGAGCCAGTGATCACCGCCCTGAAAATCTGGGGCGATGCCAATGTCACGCTCGCGCCGGAGGTTCCCCAAGCAGCGGCATGAATAACTTCACCGGGTTCAGGGGGATAATGGAGCCTCGGGAGTGAGCAATCCCGCCGCAGACAGCGCAGCCAGCACGGCCGGCCCACCCTGCAGCACATTCAGGTCGACATCGCCATTGATGCCATCGACGCGCCCCCTGTTGTGGTATTGCCAGTAGATCCAGTCGTCGCGATCCGGCTCCAGGAGCAATGAGCGAAGCCAGAGCGGACGGGCAGCGATGCGTCCGGCATAGGTCTGTGCTGCCTCATCGGTCAGGTAGACAATCGCGGGCTTGCCGAACGCCGCCTCGACTGGAGCAAGGAATGCGGCCAGTTCGGCGCTCAGTTGCTCGGGCGTCGGCCGTTGCGGGCAGTTGCCGCCGAATTCGATGTCGACGACCGGCGGCAGCAGCGGCTGATCGTGCGGCACAACCGAGATGAAATTCTTCGCCTGGTCGGCGCCAGGCCGGCAGAAGGTGAAGAAGTGGTAGGCGCCAACGGCGAGACCAGCGGCGCGGGCCTCCTCCAGATTCCTCGCAAAGGCATCGTCGACATGATCGCCGCCTTCGGTCGCCTTGATGACGGCAAAGGCGACATCGTCGGCGGCAACACGCCGCCAGTCGATCTGGCCCTGATGATGGGAGACATCGATGCCCCTGACCGGATATTTATCGCGGTCCGGTGAGAACGCCCTGAAATAGAGATAGCCGCCTGCTGCGACGAAACATAGCAAGACCAGGCTGGCCAAACCAAAGAGGACAATCCGGTTCTTCAAGACTATCCTCTTCGGCTTCCCGGCCCTTCGCTATGGCTCCCTGCCCTTCGGGCGTTCAGTCCCTTCAAAAGGTCCTTCGGACCTTTTGATCCGCCCGAAGGCGGACCGGCCCTTCACCGTTCGTCGCTCGAAAAGCCAAATCGTTGGCTTTTCGTCCGCTTCGCGAACCGCTCCTCACCCACGCTCTTTTAAGAGCCGACCCTTCTCTCGCGACCAGTCGCGCTGCTTCTCGGATTCGCGCTTGTCGTGCAGCTTCTTGCCGCGGCCGACGGCGAGCAGCAGCTTGGCGCGGCCCTGGTCGTTGAAATAAATCTTCAGCGGCACCAGCGTCATGCCTTCGCGGTCGACGCTCTGCGACAGTTTCGCCATTTCGCGCTTGTTGAGCAGCAGCTTGCGGCGACGCCGTGGCTCGTGGTTGAAGCGGTTGGCCTGCAGATATTCCGGCAGATAGGAGTTGATCAGCCAGATCTCGCCGCCTTCGACCGAGGCGTAGCTGTCCTGGATGTTGGCCTGGCCCTGGCGCAGCGACTTGACCTCGGTGCCGGTCAGCACCAGACCGGCCTCGATCGTGTCGAGCACCTCGTAGGAAAACCGCGCCTTGCGGTTTTCCGAAACGGTCTTGTTGTTGGGATCGGCTTTTCTGACTTGATTCATGATGTGGAGAGGTGGCGCCTCATCCCTAATTAATCAAGCCGGCGTGCTTCATGGCCGCATCAATCTTTGCCGCGGTCACATCCTCGACCGTCACAAGCGGCGAGCGCAGCACGTTTTCGACCTTGCCCAGCTTCGACAGTGCGTATTTGGCGCCGGAAACGCCAGGTTCCAGGAAGATCGCCTTGTGCAGCGGCAGCAGGCGATCCTGCAGATCCAGCGCCTTGGCGCTGTCGCCGGCAAGTGTTGCTTCCTGGAATTCGGCGCAGAGCCGCGGCGCGACGTTCGACGTCACCGAAATGCAGCCGACGCCGCCATGCGCGTTGAAGCCAAGCGCCGAGGCATCCTCGCCCGAAAGCTGGATAAAATCCTTGCCGCACGTGGCGCGCTGCTCGGAGACCCGTTCGACCTTGCCGGTGGCATCCTTGACGCCGACGATGTTCTTGAAGTCGTGCGCGAGCCGGCCCATCGTCTCCGGCATCATGTCGATCACCGAGCGCGGCGGAATGTTGTAGATGATGATCGGCAGCTTGGTCGCCTTGGCGACAGCCGCAAAGTGCTCGTACAGGCCGCGTTGTGTCGGCCTGTTGTAGTAGGGCGTGACGACCAGGGCGGCATCGGCGCCGGCCTTCTCGGCATATTGCACGAGCCCGACGGCTTCCTCGGTGTTGTTGGAACCGGCGCCGGCAACGACCGGAACGCGGCCCCTGGCAACCTCGATGCACACCTTGACGACCTGGCGGTGCTCGTCATGCGACAGCGTCGGCGACTCGCCGGTCGTGCCCACGGGAACCAGTCCTGTCGTGCCCTCCGCGAGTTGCCATTCGACGAACGCGCGAAAGGCTTTCTCGTCGAAACGCCCGCTCTTTTCGAACGGTGTCACGAGCGCAGTAAGCGAGCCTCTCAGCATATCGTCCAACTCCTTGGGACTTCTGGTATTTGCGGTGCGCGCCTTCTAGCCGAAAGCGAAGCGGCGCACCATAGTCTCGACATGGTTGCGCGGCAAGCATTGCCATGGTGCCAGCAAGCGCAATTCGAACGGCCTCGCTAACTCTTTGTTTACGGGCTCTTCACGACCTAAGTTTAGGCTTCGAGGCATCTTCGCCTGCTGGTAGAATGCCAGGACAAGGAAAGACTTAAGATCATGCCGGGCAGTCGGCCTCACCTTTTCGCGCTGCTTGGCGCCACGCTCGCGCTGATGCCGGGCATGGCGACGGGCGGCAGCGTCGATGTGCAGGTCACTTCGGCCATCCCGATGCCAGGCTCGGTCATCCCAATCCCCAACCTGCAGGACAAGGCGCAACAGGCGCCCTCGCAGAGCGTCGCTCTCTTGAAGAGCGGGCTGGATGCTCTGGCGGCCGGCGACATTCCCGGCGCCCTTGCCGTGCGCGATGCCCTTCCCGCTCAGTCGCTCGACCAGCACATCCTTGCCTGGGCGATCGCGCTTTATGGCGGCGACAAGGTTCCGAGCGGCGATATCGCCGCCGCGGCGAAGATGCTGCCCAACTGGCCGGGCACCGTCGCACTGCGCAAGAACAGCGAGCGCGCGCTCTATCGCGAGAACCCTGCCCCCAACATCGTCATTGCGGCGTTCGATGGCAGCCAGCCGCAGACATTCGAAGGCGTGATGGTTCTTGCCCGCGCCTATGTGGCGTCTGGCAATACCAAAGCGGCGCGCTCGGTGCTGTCGCCATTCTGGCGCACCGCTATCCTGGAGGCCAAGGATGAGACGGCGCTGATCAAGGAATTCGGCGGCCTGATCCCGGCTGCCGACCACCGTTTTCGCATGGAGCGCATGTTCTATGCCGACCGCGCGAATTCCGCGCTGCGCGTCGCCGGCCTTGCCGGGGCCCAGCAGCTCGCCGATGCCTGGGCGGCGGCGGACAAAGGCGACAAGAATGCCGCCAAACTGCTGAAGGCAGTGCCGG
Organism: Mesorhizobium loti; assembly: GCF_003148495.1. Lineage (GTDB taxonomy): Bacteria > Pseudomonadota > Alphaproteobacteria > Rhizobiales > Rhizobiaceae > Mesorhizobium > Mesorhizobium loti. The sequence goes on along the minus strand of NZ_QGGH01000002.1, from coordinate 725,050 downwards.
CGGCACAATTTTCGGCCGGCTATTTCTTCGCGCAGGCCGAATATCTGCGCAAGCAAGAGGATTTTGCCGGCGCCGCAGCCATTGTGATGCAGGCACCGGCCGATCGCGACGCTCTGGTCGATCCGGATGCCTGGTGGGTCGAGCGCCGGGTGTTGTCGCGCGAACTGGTCGACCAAGGCGACATGAAAACGGCCTACCGGATCGTCGCCACACACGCCGCCGAAAGTGCCACCAATGCTGCGGATGCTGAATTCCACGCCGGTTGGTACGCGTTGCGTGGCCTGGACGACCCCAAGCTTGCTGCAACGCATTTCGCGCGCATCGCCGACCTTGCCCAAGGCCCGATGACGCTGTCGCGGGCCTATTACTGGCTCGGCCGTGCCGCGGAAGTCGGTGGCCCGGGCAGCGCCAAGGACTATTTTGCACGCGCCGCAGCCTATGGCACGACATTTTACGGCCAGCTTGCCGCCGAACGCGTCGGCCGGCAGGCGCTGAACATTGTCTATCCGCAGCCAAGTGCAGCCGACCGGCAGAATTTTGCTGGCCGCGAGGCCGTCAGCGCCATCAAGCGGCTGCAGGAAGCGGGCTACGACCGCTATGCAGAGACGCTCTATCGCGACCTTGCCGGGCAGTTGACCAGCCCGGGGGAACTCGCGCTGCTCGCTGTCCTTGCGGAAAAGCAAGGCAACCATTTCATGGCGCTGAAAGTTGGCAAGATCGCCGGCGCGCGTGGCATCGATGTCGGCGCGTTGTCGCATCCGCTCGGCGTCATTCCCGATTCGGCCAACATTTCCGGCTCGGGCAAGGCGCTGGCCTATGCGATCGCCCGCCAGGAGAGCGAATTCAACATCGGTGCCGTGTCCAGCGCCGGCGCGCGCGGCCTGCTGCAGCTGATGCCGGGAACCGCCAAGCAATTGGCGAAGAAAGCCGGATTGCAGTTTTCACAGACACGACTGACCACCGACGCCGGCTACAACGCGACGCTTGGTTCGGCCTTCCTCGGCGAACAGCTCGATCGCTTCAACGGCTCCTATGTGCTGACCTTCGCCGGCTACAATGCCGGCCCCAACCGTGCCAGTCAGTGGGTGGCCAGATATGGCGATCCGCGCGGCAAGGACATCGATGCTGTCGTCGACTGGATCGAGCGGATACCCTACACGGAAACAAGAAGTTACGTTCAGCGTGTGATGGAGAATTACGAAGTCTACAAGATGCGTATTTCGGGCAAATACGACATAGTTGGCGATCTGGTGAACGGGCGGAGTTGACGGCTCGATAGGTGGGGCCGCCTTCTTGTTGCGGTATTTGCACAGCGCTCGACATCTTTGAATCGAGTCCCTTCACATCCCCTCTGTCCTGCCGGACATCTCGCTCGCAAAAGGGGAGATCGAATGTCACGTCGGCCTTCGCCAATCTCCAGCGCAACAGGATGAGCTGAGCGCCGAAGCTGCCAATCTCCCTCCTTGCGGGGGAGACGCCCTGCCGGCCAGAGGGGGTACTGTCCCGCCGAATTTCAAAATTCCCCGCGCCCACGTCCTTCAATTTGACCGTCCTTGTCCCTGCCTGTAGCAGTCGCAGACGATCTACACGACGGAGGAGTCCGCATGCCAAACCACGAAGGCTTTTCCGACTTTTTCTATACCTCAGCGGACGGGCTCCAGCTCCATGCACGCGTCTATGGTGAAACAAATACCGGCCCTTGGCCGGTCGTCTGCCTGGCAGGCTTGACTCGCAATGCCAAAGATTTTCACGAGCTGGCGCTCGACCTTTCGGCGCGATCTGCAACTCCGCGCAAGGTGGTTGCCTTCGATTATCGCGGGCGCGGGCAGTCGGCGTATGATCCCGAGGTCAAAAACTACAATGTCGGCGTCGAGGCCGGCGACATCCTTGCCGGACTGGCGGCGCTGAGTATCGGGGAAGCCGCCTTCATCGGCACGTCGCGCGGCGGGCTGATCATCCATGTGCTCGGCATGATGCGGCCGGCCGTCCTGAAAGCCATTGTTTTCAACGACATCGGACCGGTGATCGAGGCGGCTGGGCTTGCCCATATCCAGTCTTATCTCGAGCGCGACCCGATGCCGAAAACCCGCGCACAGGCAACTGCCGCCCAGCGCGGCGTACACGGCAAGGACTTCTCCGCACTTGCCGGGGCGGATTGGGACCGGATGGTGTGGGCTCTCAATCGTGAAACGGACGCTGGCCTGGTGCCGGATTTCGACCCGAAATTGGTCGATACCGTCGCCAGTCTCGATCTGACGCAGCCGCTGCCTGATCTATGGCCGCAATTCGAAGCGTTGGCGGCCATTCCCTTGCTCGCCATTCGCGGCGCCAATTCGAGATTGCTGTCTGTAGACACGCTGAAACAGATGCGAGAGCACCACTCCATGATGGAAGCGATCACCGTCGCGGGTCAGGGCCATGCGCCATTTCTCGAGACCGGCAGCCTGCCCAACGACATTGCAGCTTTTCTTGATCGGGCCGAGCGGCAGAATAGCCAAAAGTAACCCCCAAGACCAAACAAGGTCCTGGGATAATTACAATAGTATAGGCTGGGCTCGCCAGCCTATTTGGCCAGCCTACTTGGTTTTTGAATTTTTCCGAGGCGCTTTCGGCGATTCCTTTGCCGCAGCCGTTTCGTCCCTCTGTTTCCGCTCTGCCGTCGGCGACGAAGGCGTCGTCACCGGTGAAGAAAACATGGAGCCTTCGCATTTTCCAGCCGGCTGAGCCGATCGAGGCGTTTCCAGCACGATGACACAGCCGTCGAGATCGTTCGTGGCCAAATGCGCATAGCGCATGGTCATCGACAGCGTCTGGTGGCCGAGCCACATCTGCACACGCCTGATGTCGATGCCGCCCTGGACAAGTCGCGAGGCGCAGGTGTGGCGCAATATGTGCGGCACCACCTGGTCGTCGGCGCCGAGACCGACTTCGGCCTTTGCGTCGTTCCAGATGGCACGGAACTGTGCCTGGCTGAGCTTGGTGAACGGTCCCTTGGGCCGGCGGCCTTCCGTGGGAGGCAGCTTGATGACCTCCTTGACCCGCTCGGTCATCGGAATGGTGCGGCTGCGGCCGGATTTGGTGATCCAGAAACTGACGCGATGCTCCTGGATGTCGTTCCAGATCAACCCAAGCGCCTCACCGAGGCGGCATCCGCTGTCGACCAGGAAGACGGAAAGCCTGTAGGCATCCTCGCTGCGGGTCTTGATGGCGGCAAACAGCCTGGCCTCTTCGTCCCTCTCGAGGAAACGAATCCGTCCAGCCCGCTCCTTCTGGCGGCGGAACTCGGGCAGGCTGTGGATATCCCCCATCTTGTGAGCCTTGCGCAGCAGTTTGCTGAGGGCAGCCATCTTTCGATTGATGGTTGCGTTGCTGTTGCCGCGCTGGCGCAAGGTGCCGATAAGGTTGTCCAGGGTACTTTGGTCAAAGGCGCTGAATCGCTCCCCAAGGAGAAGCTCATCTATCTCGCCGATGAAAGAGCTGACATTGTATTTATGCCGCCCATCATCCCACAATATGTCCCGATATGCTAAAAAAAGCTCTCCGACCCTATGCGATTTTACTTCTCTGATCTTGTTGTAACTGTATCGTATCGTCGAATTCTGAGAAGAAAACATCGAAAAATGATCAGAGGGCTCACCCTCTTGAATCGCTTCGTTCGTCATCGTTTGCCACACCCCCGAGTGGATAGATCAGCCCTATCCGCTTGGAAGCGTCCTTTCAAGAGATTTGAATCACGCGATTGTGATCTCATCCGCCATCAGCGGATCCCACGAAATCACCCACGGACCCTATTCAGCTACCGATTCCCCCTCTTCCTTCGTTTGCGTTGACCAGTCACGAAACAAAAACAGCCCGGGCGTTTGTGCGCCCGGGCTGGATTTTACCTGTGTAGAACCAGCCCTTAGAACGAGCGCTGGAAGCGGAGGATACCGCCGATGCCGTCGAAGCTGGCGTGATAGTCACTGTCAGCGGCGTTGATGTAGTCAACTTCGCCGGTGATCGTGAAGCCGGGGACGATGTCGTAGGCAATGTTGGCCGCGAGGCCCAACTTCTTGCCTTCGTCATACGAAGCCTGCAAGTTGAACGAGGTCTTCTCGTTAAACTTGTACGAGCCACCACCCCAGATCGCCCAGTTGCCATCCCAGAGCTTGAAGAAGTTGGTGCCGCTGGCGTTGTCGCTTTCGCTACCCCAGCCGCCCATCACGAAGAGCGAGAGCTCGTTGGTTGCATTGACGTCCAAGCGAACCTTGCCGGACAGGTCTTCCCAGTTGCTGTCATACGCAATGACGCCGGTGATTGCGCCCCAGCCCTGGGTCCACTTCGCGCCACCCACGATATGCGGGACATAGCTGTCGATCGTGCCGCCACCAGCGCCTTCTTCGAGCGAGACCACGGCCGAGAAGCCATTGCCAGCGTCGAAGTAGTACTGGACGACGTTGGTGTCGAACGAGCCGTAAGGAACCAGCGTATCCTGGATGACGTTGCCGGCGTAGCCGATGAACGTATCGAAGGCCGATTCGTCCTTACCGACGCGCAGACCACCGAGCTGGATCCAAGCGAAGTTCAGCGAAACGCCCTTGTTGTAGGCGAAGTTGTCGCCGGAGCCAGCAATGGGGGTGCCGTCTATGGTGTAGGTGTGGCCGAAACCACCCTGATTGCCGAAGTTGAAGCGGGTCTCGGTGTAGGTCTTCAAGGTGCCGAGTTCGGTTTCCTGGCCGGTCCAGGTCTTCAGCGTGAAGCGGGCGTTCTTCTGCCAGGTGTCATTGATGCTGCCGTCCTGACGATCGGTCGTCTTGGCACCATCAAACGATTCAATGTCGCCGGCGCCGATGTCATAACGGACATAGCCGCCGATGCGCAGGCAGGTTTCGGTGCCGGGGATGTAGAAGTAGCCAGCGCCGTAGACGTCGCAGATCTTGACGTATTCAGCGGGTTCCGGCTCGGCGACGACGACGGCGTCGGCGGCGCGCGCACCGGAAACTGCGATCAGGGCCGCAGCGGAGCCGAGGAGAAGGCTCTTAATGTTCATTTTCTGACCTCCAGTCAAAAGTTAAAAAACGGGTCTGGGTATTCTTTGCTGAAGGACAGCGTTCCCTGCCCCATCCCCACTACCGAAAAAGATGCGCACCGCGCCGCTCCTTCGAAATCGACATTACCCATGAGCCGGCGGCGTTCAACCATGATCGTACCGGCGAAAGGGCTGTTCGGCTGCTATCCCCTGCCGTTGTTGCACAAATGACACGATTTGGCCTCACTCAGAAAGCTCTCGTTAACCATCAGGCCCGCCGCAACCCCTTATTTGCCGCCGAATCCGGCGATCGGCCGACGGAATCATGGCCGTGCCCCGAGTCGCTAGCCAGGAAACTGCCGCAGAACCGCCGCATCCGTGGAAAGCCGCGCTTCGGTGCGTTGTTATTTTCCATATAATGGCTTCTTTTTCCGAGATAATGACTGGGGCTTGTTGATTGTGCCGGCGCTTTTCTTTATCCAGCGGCGCAACGGAGAGGTGGCCGAGTGGTCGAAGGCGCTCCCCTGCTAAGGGAGTAGAGGTCAAAAGCTTCTCGTGGGTTCGAATCCCATCCTCTCCGCCACTTTTGCCCGCACCCTTGGCGGCATCTCAAAAATTACCCCATTAGAACAGACAGATAGCTAGGTATCTCGCTATCGGCGCCGCGCGTTTCGACGCCAAAATACGCCGAAATCAACGCGATTTCGTTCGATTCTGACTGGAGGTCAGAAAATGAACATTAAGAGCCTTCTCCTCGGCTCCGCTGCGGCCCTGATCGCAGTTTCCGGTGCGCGCGCCGCCGACGCCGTCGTCGTCGCCGAGCCGGAACCCGCTGAATACGTCAAGATCTGCGACGTCTACGGCGCTGGCTACTTCTACATCCCCGGCACCGAAACCTGCCTGCGCATCGGCGGCTATGTCCGTTATGACATCGGCGTGGGCGATGCCAACTCGTTCGACGGCGCCAACCACGTTGCGGACCACATGGGCGATGGCGACCATTCGACCTATACCAAGAATGCCCGTTTCGCGTTGAAGACCTGGACCGGCCAGGAAACCGAGCTCGGCACCTTGAAGACCTACACCGAGCTCCGCTTCAACTTCGGCAACGGCTATGGCGACGCTGGCGACCCGAATTCGCCTTTGGCCGGCGGCCATTCTTCGGTGAATTTCGCCTGGATCCAGCTTGGGGGCCTCCGTGTCGGTAAGGACGAATCGGCCTTCGATACGTTCATCGGCTACGCCGGCAACGTCATCAACGATACGCTCGTTCCCTATGGTGGCTTCGACACCAACGTCGTCCAGTACTATTTCGACGCCGGCAACGGCTTCTCGGCCGTGGCTTCGTTGGAAGAAGGCTCGGGCACGGACACGATCGACAGCTATGTCCCGCATATCGTCGGCGGCTTGAAGTGGACGCAGGGCTGGGGCGCGATCACCGGCGTCGTCGCCTATGACAGCAACTACGAAGAAGTCTCCGGCAAGGTTCGCTTGGACGTCAACGTTTCCAACGAGCTGTCACTGTTCATCATGGGCGGCTATGGCTCGGACGACAACCTCACCGACTTCACCAGCAACGATCGCGGCTTCTACAAGCCTTGGGGCGGCAACTGGGCAGTCTGGGGCGGCGGTACCTACAAGTTCAACGAGAAGACCTCGTTCAACGCGCAGGTTTCGTATGACGACTTTAAGAACCTCGGTGTCGCGGCAAACGTTGCTTATGACGTCGTTCCAGGTTTCACGGTCACGGCCGAAGTGGACTACAACCACGCCGACAACGTCTTGGACTCTTTCCCCATCAATCCCGCACCGAAGAAGAGCAGCCTCGGCGGCATCCTCCGCTTCCAGCGCTCGTTCTAATAGAGTTCGACTCGTCGAAATCGAAACCCGGCGGGCAACCGCCGGGTTTTTTCTATTCAGTTGACGAGGAAATGTGTCGCTTCTGACGTTATGCTAAGATCTTGAGGCTGGAATGAACAGCCGCATTGCCCTTGCCGCAACGAGCCGTTGCCCCGTTGGAGTCAGGAATTCGAAGCGGCCAGGCACCAAACGCAAACTTGACGGCTTCCAGCGCAAGCGTGCCTGGATCAATTCCCGGCCAAATCACCCAAGGCATCGATCAGCGGTTTGATGGCGCTGCCATAGCTCTTCCAGCGATTGACGGACGAGGTGTAGATCGGTTGCCGAACCTGCCAGCGACTGAACGTGTTCACCGCACCGCCCTTGTCAAAGAATCGCAAGCAGGCATCGTCCCAAGGCAGACCCAAATGGTCTATCAAGCGGCGCGATTGCCCTTCCTGATCGGAGACCATGTCCTCATAGCGGTTCTGCAGGATTTGCCCCGGAAAAACCACGTCCCAGTGACGCATAAGCCGGTCGTACTCACGATAATACAGTCCGAGTGTATTCAGATCGGCGTTGTAGATATTATCCTCATTGAAACTCAGGAAATAGCACGAGATGCAATTGTCGGCGGCATCGCGACGGCAGTGAATGATGCGTGCCTTGGGAAACAGGATTCTTACAAGTCCGATAAGCTCAAAATTGTGCGGTAGCTTGTCGACGATTCGCCGTGCGTCGGGTGATCGTTGCCTGATGTGGCTGAGATATTCTTCGGCCAGGGACTTGGACTGCTCAACCGTCATGTCCACGATCGACTTTCGCAATTCCTCTGGCGAGCGCGTTTTAGGCGCAAGCCTGTTTGTGATCCGCCGGAGCTTTGTCAGTTCGCCGGCCCCGTGTACGTCTGGATGGCTCGCACAGATTTGCTCGGTCAAAGTGGTGCCTGAACGTGGCATGCCAAGCACGAATACAGGCACGTCCGACGTGCTCCCGTGCCGTGCCTTGGTCGCCGCCATCCGCGGGCTGAACAACTCGATCATGAAATCGACGCTGCGGCGATAGGACTCTATATCGAAGCGGCGGGGTGAAAGTTCCTTTGCCTGCCGGAAGTGATCCATCGCCTCGTCATAGCGCCGAAGATCATTCAGTATCTTCCCGGCAGCATGGTGGAATTGCTGAATGCTTTTCCTGTCGAGTTTCGGATTTTTCAGCTCAGCCAGAATGGATTGCAGTTCCGCCGGCTCTTCAGAGAATTTTCGGATGCTGACCAGACCGTCGTAGGCGGCTGCGACACCCAGGCGATGGCTGATCGCCTCTCTCATATAGGTGGTCGCCTCATCCATACGGCCGAGGCTTACAAGCGCATTGGCCAACCCCGTTCGGACGAGAGGATGGCGGCCATTGATTGTGAGCGCCCGTTCATAGAGCGGCACCGCAAGATCGGCCTTGCCGAATCCGGTGTAGGCGCGGCCCAGAGCGCAAAGCGCCTCGACCCAGCCAGTTTTGAGCTCGCAAGCACTCTCAAAATGTCTGATTGCATCCGCATGCTCGCCGACTTTCAGATAGGTCTCACCCAATGTCAGATGGTAATGTGGATTTTGAGGTGCCTCCTTTACCGCGCTCTCAAAACATCGGATGGCCATCTCGTCGTCCGAACTGAGCGCAAAGGTACCCAACAAGTACAGAGCAAGGGGATGTCGCGGCGAATGAGCCAATACGCGCTGACACAGAGCCTCCGCCTCCGGCAACCGATTTGCCCGATGAAGTTCTAATGCCTGCCTCAGCAATGCATCATCGAGTTGCGCGCGCGATGGAGGGTTCGTTTTCGGTTGTGCGGTTTTCGGCTGCGGGTTTTTCGGTCCGGACGGAGCTTTCAGGTGTTTGGACCAGGCTGGCGGCAGACGATTGTTCATGGTGCCTCGCTAGCAAAAAGAGGCGAAGGAATCCAGCATTACGGCTGCATGCCGCGGAGTGCTTGCGCCAACCATCCGCCCACGCTAGCAAGAAGGCCCTTTTCAACTGAGCTTTTTGCCATGCGCCAGCGCCCTCCCCTCACGCCGCTCGTCGACGCGCTTCCGTCGACCGTGCCCTTCGTCGGCCCCGAAGCGCAGGAGCGCGAGCGGGGCCACGCTTTTCGCGCCCGTATCGGCGCCAATGAGAGCAGTTTTGGGCCTTCGCCGCGCGTCATCGAGCGCATGGCCGAGATCGCCGGCGACATGTGGATGTATTGCGATCCCGACAATCACGATCTGAAGGTGGCAGTTGCCGCGCATCACGGCGTGAAGGTCGAAAACGTCGTTATCGGCGAAGGTATTGATGGCCTGCTCGCCCTGGTGGCACGCATGTATGTGGCGCCTGGCGATGCCGTGGTCACGTCGCTCGGCGCCTATCCGACCTTCAACTTCCACATTGCCGGTGTCGGCGGTCGGCTGGTGACGGTCCCTTACGAGAACGATAGGGAAAGCCTCGATGGCCTGCTGGCAGCGGTGCGCAAGGACAAGGCGCCGCTGGTCTATCTCTCCAATCCGGACAATCCAATGGGCAGTTGGTGGGAGGCGAACGAGCTCATCCGCTTCATCGAGGCGTTGCCGGAAACCACCATGCTCGTGCTCGACGAGGCCTATGGCGAACTCGGACCGGCCTCGGCGCTGCCGCCGATCGATATCTCGCGGCCAAACGTCATCCGCATGCGCACCTTCTCGAAGGCATATGGGCTGGCCGGCATACGCTGCGGCTATGCGGTGGCCGAAGCCCAGGTGATCCGCGACTTCGAGAAGATCCGCAACCATTACGGCGTCAGCCGCATGGCGCAAATCGCCGGCGTCGAGGCGCTTGCCGATCAGGATTATTTGCAGAGCGTGGTGCCGCGGGTCGCCGCCGGCCGCCGACGCATCGCCGGGATAGCCGAGGTGAACGGGCTGAAGCCACTGGCGTCGGCAACCAATTTCGTCACCATCGATTGCGGCGGCGACGGCGCTTTCGCGCTGAAGGTGCTGCAAGGGCTGTTGTCACGCGACGTGTTCATCCGCAAGCCGATGGTGCCAGTGCTCGACCGCTGCATCCGCGTCAGCGTCGGCCTCGATCACGAGCTCGATATTTTTGCCGAGGAACTTCCCGGCGCTTTGGCCTTGGCGGCAGCGCGGGGGAATTAGGATAGCGCTGACGCGCAAACCAGCAGCAAAAGCTGCCTACAAATCCATCTCCCAGGTCTGGCCGATCAAATCCTTGCCGAAACTGTGGTGGCGCTCTTCAGAGACCAGCTTGAAGCCGGCGCGCTCGTAGATCGCGCGCGCCGCGAGAAGGATGTCGTTGGTCCACAGCACCAGCCTGATGTAGCCGCAAGCGCGAGCCTGGTTCACGCATTCCGCGACCAGGCGCTTGCCGATGCCGAGGCCGCGCGCCGACGCCTCGACATGCAGCATCCTGAGCTTGGCCACTTCGTCGTCCTGATGAACCAGGAACACCGCGCCGACTGGCTGACCGCCGCGTTCGGCGATCCAGCAGAAGTCGCGGCCGGGCGCGAAATTGCGGATGAAATCGGCGCCGATCTCGGCGAGCATCGCCTCGAACTCAATGGTCCAGCCATATTCCTCGGCATAGAGCTGGGCCTGCCGCTGCACGACCCAGCCGACGTCGCCGACGCGATGCGGCCGCAGCGTCACCTGGCTGTTCTCAGGGGCGGGATCGCCGAGCAATTCCCTCGCCTTGCGCAAGGCGCTGCCAAGTTCCTGCAATCTGTGGTCAGGCACGCTTTCGATCAGCCGCGCCGTGTCCCGATTCGCCGCAGCCTGGAGCCCTGAAAGGGCTGCCTCGCCTCTTGCCGTGAGCGACAGAATCCGCCGGCGCTTGTCGGCCGGATCGGTCCGGGTTTCGGTCAAGCCCTCGCTGGCGAATTTGCGCAGAATTCGTGTCAGATAAGCGGCATCGACGCGCAGTTGCCTGGCGATGTCGGAGGCAGTCGGGCCCATCTCCAGATGAAAAGCCTTGGCAAGAAAACCTCGCTCGCCTGCAGTTTCAGAAGCCGCCGGACGATCAAGGTGGCCGAGTTCGAAAAGCACGCGCGCCTCGGTCAAAGTGAATGCGCTTTGCGTCAGCGTCTCGTCGAGAAGGCCAACGGTGCGCGTGTAGAAGCGATTGAAGCGCCTGATATCGGCCACCAATGCTTTTCGTTCATCCAGCATCTGCGTCGAACTCCGGCTAAGGCAGCTCTATTTTCAAAATTAGTGGACTGAGTCAATTAAATTTCGAAAGGCGAGGGAGCCAGCTACCGCGTCGTGCCCGCAATTCTCAGATTGCATTCCCTGCACCATGCGCCAGATTCATCGAGACAGGCTTGGAGAAATTCATGGCTGACCATCGCAGGAACGTGCGGGCACGCGTCTACGGCAATGTGCAAGGCGTCGGCTTCAGAATCTGGGCTCGGGGCGAGGCCACAGGCCTTGGTCTTGCGGGCTGGGTTCGCAATGAAGCGGATGGGTCAGTAGCGGCCCAAATTGCAGGCGTCGATGAAGCGGTCTCGACAATGATCGAGCGCCTCTGGGAAGGGCCGTCCGGGGCTTCGGTTTCCAGAGCCGACGTCGAGGAGTTGGCGGCCGAAAACGCCTTTGTTGGGTTCAGGATCGTAGCATAAAGGCGGATTTGGTTCGGACGCCCCTTGAATTAATTGAACGTTTGTTTTATTAGTGCCTCGCAAGAGGACTGACATGGCACGCACCACCGGATCCGATGGCGAAAAGACCGAAGCGACCATCCGTGAGGCGGCGGTCAACCTCATCGCGCGCCTTGGTTACGAAGCGATGTCGATGCGTCAGTTGGCCAGCGAAGTCGGAGTGCAGGCAGCCGCGCTCTACCGCTATTTCCCAACCAAGGAAGAGCTTCTGTTCACGCTGATGCGCGAGCACATGGAAGGTCTGACCGAAGCGTGGGAAGCAGCCCGCCCGGTCAGTGCGGATCCCGTGCAACGGCTCTCCGCCTATGTCGAAAACCACATTGCTTTTCATATCGAGCGTCGGCACGCCACGCATGTGTCGAACATGGAATTGCGCAGCCTGTCGCCCGAACGGCTGACGCAGATCCTGCGCATGCGCACAGCTTACGAAAAGGAGCTGCGCGCCATCCTGCGCGATGGTGCCGAGACGGGCGTCTTCAGCATCGACGACACCGGGCTGACGGCGATGGCGCTGATCCAGATGATGACCGGCGTCATCGTCTGGTTTCGGCCGGGCGAACGGCTGTCGATCGCTGAAGTGACCACGACATATCTTTCAATGACAATGCGGCTCGTCGGCGCGAAGATCGACGCCTACAGCGCCGCGCGTCCCTTCGGACGCGCAAAGGACGCTGTAGCATTTTGATTTCGCGCATGATCCCTTTCCGAAAACCAAAGGCGATTTTCGGGGTCATGCGCAGGGAGGATAGCATGTACACGAACACGCTCAGCTTCGGGCATGACGAGGAGATCGAGGCGCTGCGCGACATGGTGCGGCGCTTCGCCCAGGATCGCATCGCGCCGATCGCCGCCGACATCGATCGCTCGAACGAATTCCCGGCGCATCTGTGGGGCGAACTCGGCGCACTCGGCTTGCTTGGCATCACCGCCGACCCCGATTTCGGCGGCAGCGGCATGGGTTATCTTGCGCATGTGATCGCCGTCGAAGAGATTTCCCGCGCTTCGGCCTCGGTCGGCCTCTCCTACGGCGCCCATTCCAACCTCTGCGTCAACCAGATCAACCGCTGGGCGACGACGGCGCAGAAGGAAAAATTCCTGCCGCCACTGTGCTCGGGCGAGCGTGTCGGCGCGCTGGCGATGTCGGAATCCGGCGCCGGCTCGGACGTCGTCTCGCTCAAGCTGCGCGCCGAAAAGCGCAACGACCGCTATGTGCTCAACGGCACCAAGATGTGGATCACCAACGGGCCGGATGCCGAGACGCTGGTCGTCTATGCCAAGACCGATCCGGACCGGAAATCACGCGGCATCACCGCTTTTATCGTCGAGAAGGCAATGGCCGGGTTTTCCGTGGCGCAAAAGCTCGACAAGCTCGGCATGCGCGGCTCCAGCACCGGCGAACTGGTGTTTAGGGATGTCGAGGTGCCCTTCGACAATGTGCTGCATGAGGAAGGACGCGGCGTCGAGGTGCTGATGTCGGGCCTCGACTATGAGCGCACGGTGCTTGCCGGCGGCCCGATCGGCCTGATGGCGGCGTGCCTCGACGTTGCAATCCCCTATGTGCATGAGCGTAAGCAGTTCGGCCAGGCGATCGGCGAGTTCCAGCTGGTGCAAGGCAAACTGGCTGACATGTACACGACGATGAATGCCGCGCGCGCTTACGTCTATGCTGTCGCCGCCGCTTGCGACCGCGGCCAGACGACGCGCAAGGATGCCGCCGGCTGTGTGCTGTTTGCCGCCGAGAAGGCGACGCTGATGGCGCTCGACGCCATCCAGCTGCTTGGCGGCAATGGCTACATCAACGACTATCCGACCGGCCGCCTTTTGCGCGACGCCAAGCTCTACGAGATCGGCGCCGGCACCAGCGAAATCCGCCGCTGGCTGATTGGGCGGGAAATCATGGCGGAGGGGGTATAGCATGGCAACGCTGCAAACCCAGATCTCGCCCTCCTCCGAAAGCTTCCGTGCCAATGCCGAGCGCATGCGGGCGCTGGTCGCCGACATTGCGGAGAAGGCTGCCACCGTCGAGCGCGGTGGTTCGGAGGAAGCGCGTGAGCGCCACGCTTCCCGTGGCAAGCTCCTGCCGCGCGAGCGCCTCGCGCAATTGCTGGATGTCGGCTCACCCTTCCTTGAGATCGGCCAGTTCGCCGCATGGTCGATGTATGGCGAGGAGATTTCATCGGCCGGTATGATCGCCGGCGTCGGCCGCGTCGAGGGCACCGAGGTGATGGTGGTCGTCAACGACGCCACGGTGAAGGGCGGCACCTATTATCCGCTGACGGTGAAGAAGCATCTGCGGGCGCAGGAGATTGCGCTGCAGAACAATTTGCCCTGCATCTATCTCGTCGACAGCGGCGGCGCCAACCTGCCCAACCAGGACGAGGTGTTTCCCGACCGCGAACATTTCGGCCGCATCTTCTACAACCAGGCCAACATGTCGGCGGCCGGTATCCCGCAGATCGCCTGCGTCATGGGTTCGTGCACGGCGGGTGGCGCCTATGTGCCGGCGATGTCGGACGAAACGATCATGGTGCGCAACCAGGCGACCATCTTCCTCGGCGGCCCGCCGCTGGTGAAGGCGGCCACCGGCGAGGACGTCAGCGCCGAGGACCTCGGCGGCGCCGATGTGCACACCAGGCTCTCCGGCGTTGCCGACCACTATGCGCTGGACGACGACCATGCGCTCGCCATCTGCCGCCGCATCGTCAAAAACCTGAATCGGAACAAGACTGTAAGCCTGAACTCTAGGAGAGCGATTCCGCCGCTTCATCCGGCGGATGAACTCTATGGCATCGTGCCGACCGACCTGCGCCAGCCCTACGACGTGCGCGAGGTGATTGCGCGCATCGTCGACGGTTCCGAGTTCGATGAGTTCAAGCAGAACTACGGCACCACGCTGATCACCGGATTTGCCCATCTGCACGGCATGCCGGTCGGCATCATCGCCAACAATGGCGTGCTGTTTTCCGAAAGCGCGCTGAAGGGCGCGCACTTCATCGAGCTCTGCTGCCAGCGCAAGATCCCGCTGGTCTTCCTGCAGAACATCACCGGCTTCATGGTCGGCAGGAAATACGAGGCGGGCGGCATCGCCAAGGACGGCGCCAAGCTGGTGATGGCAGTCGCTACCGCAAAGGTGCCGAAGGTGACCATGATCATTGGCGGCTCGTTCGGCGCCGGCAATTACGGCATGTGCGGCCGCGCCTACTCGCCCCGCTTCCTGTGGATGTGGCCGAATGCCCGCATCTCGGTGATGGGCGGCGAACAGGCGGCAACCGTGCTCGCCATGGTCAAGCGCGAAGGCATCGAGCGCAAAGGCGGGGAATGGAGCGCCGAGGAAGAGGCGAAATTCAAGAAGCCGATCCTGATGAAATATGAGCATGAGGGCCATCCCCTCTACTCGTCCGCACGCCTTTGGGACGACGGCATCATCGACCCGGCGAAAACGCGCGACGTGCTGGCGCTCAGCCTGTCCGCCGCGCTCAACGCCGAAATCGAGGAGACGCGCTTCGGCGTGTTCCGGATGTGAGATGAACGATAGTCCGCGGATTCAGGTTCACACCGGCGACATCACCAAGCTGACGGTCGACGCCATCGTCAACGCCGCCAACACCTCGCTTCTGGGTGGTGGTGGAGTCGATGGGGCCATCCACCGCGCGGCCGGCCGCGAGCTCGAGTTCGAATGCCGGATGCTGAACGGATGCAAGGTTGGCGACGCCAAGATCACCAAGGGTTATAGACTACCGGCTCGACATATCATCCACACGGTCGGGCCGGTCTGGCAAGGCGGCGGCAAAGGCGAAGCCGAACTGCTGGCATCTTGCTATGTCAGCTCGCTCGAACTCGCCGCCGCCAACGACTGCAGCACGGTGGCATTCCCGGCGATTTCGACCGGTGTTTACCGCTACCCGAAAGATGAGGCGACCGAGATCGCTGTCGGCACTGTCAGCACATTCATCGAAGACAAAACGCTGCCGGGAGTCGTCATCTTCTGCTGCTTCGACGAGCTTACGGCAGAACTATACGAGCAGACCGTTGCTGCGCTTCGGAAAGGTTGAACTGTATGGACCAACCGATTCATCAGCACAGGCAAACTCGAATCCCCAACAACGAACTGGCGGCGAGGAAAAATATTCGCTACTGCTTGCCCCGCGCAATGCAATGGGGACGGGGTGGAAATGGAACTGAAACATTGCCGGGGGACGTCTGTCTCGACACTTGCAAGCTTACTAATATTCGCAACGACTGGTGCCAGTCAGGCGGAATCGCTCGCAGGAAGCAAGGGAGATGTGCGTTTTCCGCCGACCCTAGGCTCGGGCGAATGCAACGTTGCCTACAAGGGCTACGTCGCGGCGAGCGGTCATTCGGCCTACGCCACAACCTTTTATTCGCGCGTTGTCGACCTCTACATTATCTGCGGGACGAAGCTCAACGCGCCGTCCCAGAAGGCAGCGGAAGAAATAGCGCTGCGCAACTGCCAGGCCGGCTTGACGCGATGGAAACTCAAGACCGCGAGCGGCGGCTGCGCGATCTCGGCATCGAAGTAGGCAAATGCACTTCGCGCCTAGAGCACTCCCTTGGCAAGGGAGTGCTCTACATCAAGTGCCGAACTGCAAGGCAGTATCCGGCGAAGGGAAAGCCTACCCATATAGGTTTGCGGGAGAGCGCGAAGGAACGCCTGCGTCGCTTTCAGCAAGCCCTGGCTAGGGAGGCTCCATGTTCGCCAAGATCCTGATCGCCAATCGCGGCGAGATCGCCTGTCGGGTGATCCGCACGGCTCGAAAGATGGGCGTGCGTACCGTTGCCGTCTATTCGGATGCCGACGCGAAATCCCTGCATGTCGAGATGGCCGACGAGGCGGTGCATATCGGCGCCTCGCCCGTTGGCGAAAGCTATCTGCGCGGCGACAAGATCATCGCCGCGGCTTTGGCCACGGGCGCGCAAGCCATTCATCCCGGCTACGGCTTCCTGTCGGAAAATCCTGATTTCGTCGACCAGGTGGTGGCGGCGGGGCTCATTTTCATCGGCCCGTCGGCGGCCTCGATCCGTGCCATGGGGTTGAAAGATGCCGCCAAGCGGCTGATGGAAAAGGCCGGCGTGCCGGTCGTGCCGGGCTATCATGGCGAGGCGCAGGAGATCGTGCTGCTTGCGTCCAAGGCACGCGAGATCGGCTATCCCGTGCTGATCAAGGCGCGCGCCGGCGGCGGCGGCAAGGGCATGCGCCGGGTCGAACACCCCGATGAGTTTTCCGAGGCACTGTCCAGCGCACGGCGCGAGGCGAAAGCCGCTTTCGGCGACGACCGCGTGCTGGTCGAAAAATATGTCGACAAGCCGCGCCATATCGAAGTGCAGGTGTTCGGCGACAATTTCGGCAATGCGGTGCATCTCTACGAGCGCGACTGCTCGGCGCAGCGCCGCCACCAGAAGGTGATCGAGGAAGCGCCCGCCCCTGGCATGACCGAGGCTTTGCGCAAAGCGATGACGGAGGCAGCGGTGAAAGCCGCCAAGGCGATCAATTATTCGGGCGCCGGCACCATCGAGTTCATCGTCGATGCCTCGCAGGGCCTGAAGGCCGACCGCTTCTGGTTCATGGAAATGAACACCCGCCTGCAGGTCGAACATCCGGTCACCGAAATGGTGACCGGCACCGATCTGGTCGAGTGGCAGTTGCGGGTCGCATCGGGCGAGAAGCTGCCGAAGATGCAAAGCGAGATCGCGCTCGCCGGCCATGCCTTCGAGGCGCGCATCTATGCCGAGGATGCGGCAAAAGGGTTCCTGCCGGCGACCGGCACGCTGCATCATCTGAAATTTCCGGATGCAACCCCCGAAGGCGCGACTATGCGCATCGAGACCGGCGTGCGGGCGGGTGACGCCATCTCGCCCTATTACGACCCGATGATCGCCAAGCTGGTCTTCCATGCAAAGGACAGGCAGGCGGCACTCGACGCGCTCGGTTCGGCGCTGTCGCGAACCGAGATCGCCGGTTCGACCGTGAACACCGCCTTTCTTGCCGCTCTCGCCGCCGATCCGGACTTTGCCGCAGGCGATGTCGACACCAGCCTGATCGCCAGGCACCAGACGGCGCTGACCGAGATCGCGCCGCCGACCGGCGAAACCATTGCTGCCGCGGCCGTTGCGGCCTCCGGCGCCGGAGCAGCGCCGCCATCCAACGATCCGTGGTCGTCGATTGCCGGCTATGCGCATTTCCACAGCGTGGCGCGACGCACACGGCTGAAGTTCGGCGAAGACGATATCGCGGCGAAGGTCTCGGTACGGCCGGACGGGCGATTCCAGGTCGCGCTGGACAAGCCTTATGACGACACCAATTCGCATGATTTTCGCGCCGCGCCACGCCTCGCCTGCTGGCCAGGCCACATCACGGTGTTCGAGGGTGCTGTTGGCTATACCTTCGCCGTGCCGGACCCACTGGCACGGGCCGATGATGCGGCGGCAGGCGCCGGCAGCCTGCGTGCGCCGATGCCGGGGCTGGTCAAGCTGGCGCGCGCGGCAATAGGCGATGCCGTGATCAAGGGCCAACCGCTGCTGATCCTCGAGGCGATGAAGATGGAGCACACCATCGCCGCGCCACATGACGGCGTGATCGCCGAGATCGCCACAGAGGGCGCGCAGGTCACCGACGGGACTGTGCTGGTGCGGTTCGTCGAGGACCAAAACGCCTCGACCGCAGCGGTGAGCTGACGATTCGGAAGATAAACGACAGGGCAAACAAGAAAATGGCCGGGACGAGCCCGGCCATTTCTCTATGCTATTCAGCCACCAGGGCAGCGATTACTGGGCAATCGGCGCGTATTTTCCGTCATGCCACTGGTTGATGTCGTAGCTGGCATTCTTGAGGTCGCCCTTCTCGTCGAAGGTGACATCGCCGACAACAGTGCTGATCGGCGTGCCGTTCTTCAACGCTTCGGCAACCTTGGCCGGATCGTCGCTGCCGGCGCGCTTGATGCCTTCAGCAAAAGCCTGGATGGTGGCGTAAGAGAACAGCGTGAAGCCCTCCGGCACGAAACCGCCGGCCTTGATCTTCTCGACGGCTGCCTTGGCTTCCGGCTTTGCCTGGGGATCCGACGGGAAGACGAACATGGTGCCCTCGCCGGCCGGGCCAGCGACCTGCCAGAATTCGGGCGAGGCGATAGAGTCCGGCATGATCAGCTGGAACTTCAGGTTCTGTTCCGCCGACTGACGCAGGATCAGGCCAGCTTCAGGATGATAGCCGCCGAAATAAACGACGTCGGCTTTCAAGTCCTTGAGCTTGGTGACGAGAGCCGAATAGTCCTTCTCGCCAGCGTTGATGCCGTCATAATAGACCTCCTTGAGGCCGCCGGCATTCATCGTTGCCCTGACCGCGTCAGCCACGCCCTGTCCGTAGGCGCTCTTGTCATGCAGGACGACGACATTCTTGCCGGCAAACTTCTTGGCGATCCACGGACCGATGAAAGCACCCTGCGCATCGTCACGCGTATAAAGCCGCATGATCGTCGGCCAGCCGGCCTTGGCCGCCGCGTCGGTCAGCACCGGGTTGGAAGAAGCCGGGCTCATCATCAGAGCGCCGGCTTCGGCATAGACGGCCGAGGCAGGGATGCTCGAACCCGAGCAGGCATGGCCGTCGATGAACTTGACGCCATCGGCGACGACGCGGTTGGCAACCGACACGGCCTGCTTGGGATCGCACTGGTCGTCTTCGATATCGAGCTTGATCATCGACCCGTTGACGCCGCCAGCGGCGTTGATGGCGTCAGCAGCGGCCTGTGCACCCTGCTTGAACTGATCGCCGATGGTGGCGAGCTGTCCGGTCATCGGGCCGATCACCGCAAAGGTGATGTCGTCGGCGAATGCGACCGGCGTGCTCATCATCAGGCCGAATATGGCCGCGTTCAAAATACTCAATTTTTTCATGATGGTAGAACTCCTCCACTCACGCGCGGCCGCCCCGGCCGCGCTTCTTCCAGAGAGGCCGGACAATTTCATCCTTCCTTGGGCCTGTCTAGGCGCATTGGCGCCGCTCGATTGGGCCTGCAAGACGTCATTCACGCAAAAAGCCACGCCAGCCTTGTTCCGGCTGGTCGTGGCTTTTTGCCCGTCGAGCAATCTCCAGGCGCCCCTGCGCCTAAAAATCCCGCTCACCTTCCCTGTGTCGCGCACGACTGGGCCCTGCGGCCCGCCGCGTTCTCTTTCTTAACATCGTGACCGTCTTGCGCGGCCTTCAATTCCGCCGGGTCTGGCCGTCTGTGCGGTCTTGATCCCGGAGCTTCCCTGTCTTCGATAGGCGTGTCTGCGATTGGCAGGTATCAGTGCATGGTCATCCATTCGCGGGCTTCGCGAAGCGCCTTGGCGATCTCGACCTTCGACATGGCCGCCGACAGTTCCGAGCGCAGTTCCGCGGCGCGGGCCGAGCCCTTGATCGCGGCGATGTTGAACCATTTGTGGGCGGCAACGACATCGGTCTCGCAATCGCGGCCGGTCGCATACATCATGCCCAGTTCGAAAAGAATGTCGGCCTGGGCAGTTGCCCCCATGGCGCCGAAACCTGCTTCAAGCATTTCAAAACGTGCCATTTCAATCCCCTGTTTCCGGCCCCTGTCAGGCTCCCGAGAGCTGCCTTCTTTCGTGCTTGCTGGCTGCTCTTCCGATGCTTTCGAGAATGCCGTGCGGGCTTGAATCCGTCGTTAAATGGCGTGCTTAATTTGAGGAAAACAAAGCTAAAACAAGAGGTAAACACCGAAATTCGTTAAGGATACAAAGCCAGCAATTCAGCCTGCTTGCGTCAAATTTGACGAAAATTTTCCGATGCCAAGTCAAGACTTCGCTAACCACGGGAGACAAAGGCGATGCGCCGATCGTTTCATTTCCTTGGCCAGGAGGCGCATTCAGGGGCTTTCAAAATCCGAAAGTCTTCCGTTGCGGCACCGCTTTTGTTTTGCTGGGAGCTGGATTAGCTTACGTTTGCGTAAGCGGCAGACCGGCGAGGCGGAGCATCCGGCCGGACATCCAAAGGGAGGAAGACATGTTTCGAAAAGCGAGCCTGGCCCTTGCGGCCACATTGATCATGGCCGGTGCGGCCTGGGCCGATCCGATCGAGGGCAACTGGAAAACGCAGGCCGGCGACACCGCGGCCATCGCTGGCGGCGGCACGTTTTCCATCACGCTCAAGTCCGGCAAATATGCCGGCAAGACCATCGGCTCGCTCAAGGCGGCAGGCGACAACAAATATGCCGGCAACATCACCGATCCGGCAAACGACAAGACCTATTCGGGCAAGGCGACCCTTTCGGGCAGCTCGCTGAAGATGAGCGGCTGCGTGCTCGGCGGACTGATCTGCAAGAGCCAGACCTGGCACAAGCTCTGATCGAGCGCATCCTTCTGACATGAGGACGGGGCCCCGACGGGCCCCGTTTTCGTTTTGTCGCGGCGCAATGCCCTGGCCTCGTCGCCTCCCGCCGGCACCTGTCGAAACCGACGCCGGCGCGGTCAAAATCCCGTCAATCATTTTGAACCGCAGATGAACGCCGGCATCAGAGCCGGTTCAGTTGCATCAGGGCATTCTCCGGCGTGTTGAAGGAGACCCGACCCAATGCTTGCTCGCCGCTTCACCATCGTCTGCCTGCTGGTGAGCCTGTTTGGAATGTTCTTCGCCATCCTCGTCGCCGAAGCGGGCCGTCCGGCCCGCGCCTGGGACGAAGCCAGTTCCAGAACCTGCCGCCTCGCCTGCCCCACCCATCTTCGCAACTGAACAAAGAAACCAAGACCTCGAAAAGAAAAGCTGAAACACCATGAACCGCATCGCCGCCAACGCTCTCAAGACCCTTCGGCTTCTGCCGCGGGCGGCGCTTATCCTGACGGTTCTGGCCGCTCCGGTTCTGGCCGTGCCGATGATGCGCACTGACGCCGGCTCGACGATCGACGCACCGGCTCTGAAGAAGTCCGGCGTCGGCTTCGTGCTCCTGGTCAGCCTGCAGCGCGGTTGAAGAAAAATGACGCTTTGGCGGCCTTCGGTCGCGACACCCCTCCCAAGTGCCGATCCGAGTCTCTATATTGAGCCATGGAAAAGCGAATCTACCCACAAGCTATCGAATCTGTCGTCATGCCGGAGCCTTTTGGCCGGCAAAGCTTTGATAGCGCTGAAAAGGCAGTCGCGGCACTGCAGGCGCTTTACGACCGCAACACCAAATTCCTGCGCGACTCCTTTGCAGAACTGGCGGCAGCGGGCGGCGACAATGGCAAGCGCTACCGGGCCTTTTATCCGGAGATCGGCGTCACCACCAACTCGTTCACCCAGATCGACTCGCGCCAAGCCTATGGCCATATGCCGACACCGGGGCATTTTTCCACCACCATCACCCAGCCGGGCCTGTTCGAAAGCTACCTCGTCGAGCAGTTGCGCCTGATCATGCGCAATCATGGGGTTGCGGTCACGGTGTCGGAATCGACCACGCCGATCCCGCTGCATTTCGCCTTTCTCGAAGGCACCCATGTCGACGGCGCGGCAGCCGAGCGCATCAAGCGGCCGATCCGCGACCTATTCGACGTGCCGGATCTCGACGGCACCGACGACCAAATCGCCAACGGCACCTTCGAAGTGGCCTTCGGCGAGCCGAGGCCACTGGCGCCCTTCACGGCGCAGCGCATCGACTATTCGCTGCACCGTCTTTCGCACTATACGGCGACCACGCCGCAGCATTTCCAGAACTTCGTGCTGTTCACCAATTACCAGTTCTACATAGACGAGTTCGTCGCCCGGGCCCGCGACCTGATGGCCAATGGCGGCGGCGGATACACCGAGTTCGTCGAGCCCGGCAATGTCACCACCAGGGTCGGGCAAAGCGCGCCCAGCGAAGGGGTAGCACCACCGCGCCTGCCGCAAATGCCGGCCTATCATCTGAAGAAGCCGAACCATGGCGGCATCACCATGGTCAATATCGGCGTCGGGCCCTCCAACGCCAAGACGATCACCGACCACATCGCGGTGCTGAGACCGCATGCCTGGGTGATGCTTGGTCACTGCGCCGGCCTGCGCAACACCCAGGCGCTAGGCGACTATGTGCTGGCGCATGCCTATGTGCGCGAGGATCACGTGCTTGACGACGATCTTCCGGTCTGGGTGCCGATCCCGCCGCTGGCCGAGATCCAGGTGGCATTGCAGGAAGCTGTCGCCGAAGTCACCGGCCTGTCCGGCTATGACTTGAAACGCATCATGCGCACCGGCACCGTCGCCACAATCGACAACCGCAACTGGGAACTGCGTGACCAGCGCGGCCCGGTGCAGCGGCTGTCGCAGTCGCGGGCGATCGCCCTCGACATGGAATCGGCGACGATTGCCGCCAACGGCTTCCGCTTCCGTGTGCCCTACGGCACGCTCCTGTGCGTTTCGGACAAACCATTGCATGGCGAGTTGAAGCTGCCTGGCATGGCGACCGAATTCTACAAGCGCCAGGTGGCGCAGCACCTGACCATCGGCATCAGGGCTATGGAGAAGCTTGCGGAAATGCCGATGGAGCGGCTGCATTCGCGCAAGCTCAGAAGTTTTTCGGAGACGGCGTTCCAGTAGGTCGGTTCCACGCATCGCATGGGCATTTCGTCATCTTGATTGAGCCGCATTTTTGCCGATAAGCAGGCGGTATGGAGAGAGCGAGCTTCGGGACATTGCTGATGTCGGTTGCATTCTTGGCAATGCTCGTCTGTTCGGTCGCGCTGGTGGCCGGGTTTTTCGGAACGCTGCATCCGGCCTTCGATTCTTTCTCGCATTTCCGCGTCCACCTTGCCGTGCTGATGGCGCTTTGCGCGCTGCCGCTGCTGGCCACGACATTTCGCTTGCAAGCAGCCGTGGCGCTGCTTTTTGCCGTGGCGGCTTTTGCCACGACCTTGAACACTTTGCCCAGTCCATGGCCGGTTCAAGCTGCCTATGAAGCCAAGAACGAAAATCGTGCGACCTACAAGCTGCTGCAGATGAACCTGCGCTACGACAATCCGACGCCAAAGAAGGTGCTGTCGCTGATCGGCCGGACCAATCCCGACGTGATCACCCTCGACGAGGTGTCGGCGATGTGGGCGACCGAGCTTGGCTATATCAGCAGCGCATATCCATACCGGATCCTCTGCCCGTATCCGAACGGCATATTCGGCGTCGCACTGCTCTCGCGGCGGCCGTTTGCCGCCGGCACCGAGGCGCGTTGCGAACGGCGCGGCGCGATGGCGACAGCGACCGTCGACTTCGGCGGCATTGACGTCGACGTCGCCGCCATCCATCTCAGTTGGCCGTGGCCACGCGAGCAGTACTGGCAGATTGGTGAGCTGACGGAATCGCTGTCGGCTCTCGGCGAGACGGCGATCATGGCGGGAGACTGCAACGCCGTGCCATGGAGTGCCGCCGTGCGGCGCGTCGCCTCGCTCGGCGGGCTGACCGTCATGCCGTCCGCCGGCCCGACATGGATCCACATCAAGCTGCCGGATTTCCTGCGGCGCTTCGCCGGCCTGCCGATCGACCAGGTTTTCAGCAAGGGCGGCGTGACCATCCATTCCGCGACACGGCTGGAGGATACCGGCTCGGACCACCTGCCGGTCATGGTGGAATTCTCGCTCAGGCTGAACCAGCAAAAGCCGGCGGACGACCATGAAACCGCGACCGCGTCGCTGATACCGGCTGCTGGAAAAACGCCAGGCTAAAAGATCAAGGTCTGACCAAAGCGGTGACGAGATGCTCGACATGGCCACCGTCGCGATGCTCGCTGGCGTCGAAAGCGATCTGCTTCGCCTCATATGCGGCATAGGTGGCATGGATACGCCGCTGCGCCTCGCGGCGCGTCTTGTAACAGGACCGGTCGTCGGCAATGCTGAGGCCGGTGATCGATCTTTCGGTGGCGCGCATCATTTCCCTGGCGAGGCGGCCATGGGTTTCTTCGTGAGCGCGGACGCCGGCGAAGAACCGCGCCCAGCGCTTCTGGAGCGCCGGCGGAGTGGTCGAGGCGACACGCGGAAACGTATAGAAGAGATTGAGCGTGCCGTTGGCGCTCCGCAGGCGGCAGACGCCATTGTCCTGGCCGGCGTCAAGGTTCCAATCCACGGTGTAGCCGGTCTGTGCGATGGCGTGCGTCATGAAGCCGTGCTTCGGCCCTTTGCGGTCCATCGCCCCCATCAGCGCGAGACCCGTGGTCCCGGTGATATCATAGGTCCGCGTCCTGACCACCACCCTGGTGCCGGCCGAGGCCATCGGAGCGGAACCGAACAGCGCGCCGATCACCAAAAGGCATGCCAGAACCGCCAAGCGCATTGGCCATCTCCCTGTCGTCAGGAGATGGAACCATAAGCGCGCGGCAGTTTCAACAGTCCTAATATTTCACAGGCCCGGAAGACCCAAACCATCGCCGGCATTTGTGCTTGCGGCGGCCAAGCCTGTCCGGTCGGCGCGTGGCTTACATGCCCTGGTAGACCGGGCCTTCGCCGCCTTGCGGAGGCACCCAGTTGATGTTCTGGTTCGGATCCTTGATGTCGCATGTCTTGCAGTGGACGCAGTTCTGCGCGTTGATGACGAAGCGCACGTCCTTGGCTGCGGGATCGGCGGCGGCATTGCCGTCCTTGTCGACCCATTCATAAACGCCGGCCGGACAGTAGCGCGTCGAGGGCCCCGCAAAGACATCGTGCTCGGAACGTTTCTGCAGCTCCATTTCGCCGACAAGCAGATGGACCGGCTCGTTTTCCTCGTGGTTGGTGTTGGACAGGAACACCGAGGACAGCCGGTCGAAGGTCAGGACGCCATCGGGCTTCGGATAGGCGATCTTCTTGTGCTGGGCGGCAGGCTCGAGCGTGGCATAGTCGGCCTTGCCATGCTTCAGCGTGCCGAAGGGCGATATCCCGAACAACGTGTTCAGCCACATGTCGAGGCCGCCGAGACCGACACCGATGATGGTGCCGAAGCGCGACCATAGCGGCTTGACGTTGCGCACCCTCTTCAGATCCTTGCCGATGTCGGTCGCCCGCCAGGCTGCCTCATAGGAGGAAAGTTCGTCATTGGCACGACCGGCACCGATCGCCTCGGCGACGTGCTCGGCCGCCAGCATGCCGGACAGCACGGCATTGTGCGACCCCTTAATGCGCGGCACGTTGACGAACCCGGCCGCACAGCCCATCAGCGCGCCACCGGGGAAGGACAGTTTCGGCACCGACTGCCAGCCGCCTTCGGTGATGGCGCGCGCGCCGTAGCCCAGCCGCTTGGCGCCTTCGAAGGTACCGCGGATTGCCGGATGGGTTTTGAAGCGCTGGAATTCCTCGAACGGCGACAGCCAGGGATTCTTGTAGTTGAGATGGAGGACGAAACCGACCGCCACCTGATTGTCCTCGAGGTGGTAGAGGAACGAGCCGCCGCCGGTCTTCAGGTCGAGTGGCCAGCCGAAGGAATGCTGGACAAGGCCCGGCCGGTGATTCTCCGGCTTGACCTGCCAGAGTTCCTTGAGGCCGATGCCGTATTTGCCCGGTTCGCGGCCATCGGAAAGCTTGTATTTGGCGATCAATTGCTTGGCGAGCGAGCCGCGCGCGCCCTCGCCGATCAGCACATACTTGCCCATCAGTGCCATGCCGGGTGCGAAACCCGGGCCGTGCGTGCCGTCCTTCTCGACGCCCATGTCGCCGGTGACGACGCCGGTGACGGCGCCTTCTTCATTGTAAAGCAGGCCGGACGCGGCAAAGCCTGGATAGATCTCGACGCCGAGCGCCTCGGCCTTGGTCGCCAGCCAGCGGCAGACATTGCCGAGCGAGACGATGTAATTGCCGTGATTGTTCATCAGCGGCGGCATCAGGATGTTGGGCAGACGGAACGAGCCTGCAGGGCCAAGGACGAGGAAATGGTCCGCCGTGACCGGCGTCTTGAAAGGGTGGCCTTCCTCATCACGCCAGCCTGGCAAGAGCCGGTCGATGCCGATTGGATCGACGACGGCGCCGGAGAGGATATGGGCGCCGACTTCGCCGCCCTTTTCCAGGACGACAACCGAGAGCTCGGGATTGACCTGCTTGAGGCGGATGGCGGCGGCGAGGCCGGCCGGGCCGGCGCCGACGATAACCACGTCGAATTCCATGCTTTCGCGTTCGATGTCGCTCATCAACCCCTCCGCACTGGCTTATCCCATTCGGGTATCTTGCTGGCTCCTGCGCTGCATAGCGCATCAATTGGCGACAGGAAACCGGCGCATACGTGACAATGCGGTTTTGGCCAAAAAGTCGCGCATCGCGAGGCTGGGCGCGTGCTTTTCGTCCGGCATTGCCCTGGGCGCTTGCGTTTTTAATTGTTCGACGGCTTGCTTATCGGCCATACTTCACGCCATGCGCATTCCTGGGCCAGCCGGCTTTTCATCGACGCGCTTTGTTTTCCCGCCCGGCCGGACCCGCCGGGCGCTCCTTTTGGCCCTTCTGATGTTGGCACCGGGTCACGCCGCCGCGGACGAGGTGAAAGTCTGGGCGACGGGCGCCTACTCCTTCTCCGATGAGCTTGGCGGCTTCCACATCACCGGCGCTTCGGGCATCGGCACGAAGGATGATCCGCTGGTGATCACCGAAGAGCTGAATTCGTCAACGCCGGTCACGCTGACCATCCGCACGACAAAGCCGATCCAGGCTTTCGGCTCGGCCGGCGAATTCGCCAACGGTATCATGTATATGCGCATCGACGTGCTCAACAACAGCGGCCAGGCCTGGATCGAGTTCCAGTTCGAGCTGCAGGAGATCCTGAACCAGCCGAGCGTGTTCGGCGACGGGCTTTCGTTCGACCAGCGCAACAAGACACCTGACAACATCTGGTCGAGCAATTTTGCCGATTTCGATCGTGATTTCGAACCTTATGACCGGCTGCTGTTCAGGAACGGCAAGGTCGACCCGCTGAAAACCGCCAGGTTCGAATTCCTGATGACCGACTACACGCCGCGCTGGACTTTCTATCTGGTGCAGGATCCGCGCATACCGACGGGGTAGAGCAAGCGGCCAGCCTTGCAAATTGCCGCCACGCGGACGAATGTGCCGGCATGACTGCCGCTTTCCCAAACAACAGACCCGATATCGCCGACCTGCTGGCCTTTTATGCCAGCGTGGGCGTCGACGAGGCGCTTGAAGATCGGTCGGTGAACCGATTCGCCGAGGTTGCGCCAAAGCCTATGGAGCGCGCGCCGACGGTGGCGTCTTCGGGCGACACCGTCGCACCGCAGCGTTCGACGAACATCTCTCGCGCCGAAGCCGGAGACAGAGCAAATGCGCCACCGGTTGCGCGGCCGCCATCTGCGACGACTGCGGTTCCCGACGAAGCGCAAGCAGCACTTGCCCGCCAGTTGGCAACGACGGCAACGACACTGGACGAGCTTCGCCAGCACATGGCGTCGTTCGACGGCTGCAATCTCAAGACCACCGCCAAGAGCCTGGTGTTCGCCGACGGCAACCCGGAAGCAGCTGTGATGCTGGTCGGCGAAGCGCCTGGCCGCGACGAGGACATCGAGGGCCTGCCCTTCGTCGGCCGCTCGGGCCGGCTGCTCGACCGCATGCTGGCAGCGATCGGGCTCGACCGCACTTCGGTCTATATCGCCAACGTCATTCCCTGGCGGCCGCCGGGCAATCGCACACCGACGCCGCACGAAACCGAGATTTGCCGGCCGTTCATCGAGCGGCAGATCGAGCTGGTCAATCCGAAGGTGCTGATCAACCTTGGCGGCCCGTCAGCCAAGACCTTGCTCAATACCTCCGAAGGCATCCTGCGGCTGCGCGGCAACTGGCGGGTCCATACGACGGCATCCGGCATCGCCATTCCCGCCATGCCAACGCTGCATCCGGCTTATCTCTTACGAACGCCCGCGCACAAGAAGCTGGCGTGGCGGGATTTTCTCGAGGTGAAGGCAAAGCTGCGGGCGCTGGGAGATTAGCCAATCTCACCCCTCGTGGGGGAGATGTCCGGCAGGACAGAGGGGGGCGCGAAGGATCGCAAGCCTTTGCGATCTTCCCTTTGGTTTCGCCTCAAACACAGTCTTGCTGGCACGTCGGCGGGACAGCGCCCCCCCTCCCTCTGCCTTGCCAGGCATCTCCCCCACGAGGAGGGAGATCGGATGTCACCTCGGCCTTCGCCAATAACCTCCCAGGTAATTGAAATACGTCTCCTCTCGGCCTAACCATGCCCTCATGACCACATCCCAAACCTCCGCCGGCAGCCTTATTCGCGAATGGCGCACGCGACGTCGTATGAGCCAGCTCGACCTCGCGATGGAGGCCGAGATCTCGCAGCGGCATCTGAGTTTCGTCGAAAGCGGCCGCGCCGCGCCCTCGCGCGACATGGTGCTGCATCTGGCCGAGCAGCTCTCCATTCCGCTCAGGCAGCGCAACCAGTTGCTGCTCGCCGCAGGCTTTGCCCCCAGCTTCGGCGAGCGCTCGCTCACCGACACGACGCTGGCGCCGGCGATGGCGGCGGTCGAGATCGTGCTCAAGGGGCACGAGCCTTTCCCGGCACTCGCTGTCGACCGCCACTGGAACCTGGTTTCGGCCAACGCCGCCATCGCTCCCTTCCTTGCCGATATCAGCGAGGCTTCGCTGCTGACGCCGCCGGTCAACGTGCTTCGCCTCAGCCTGCATCCCGGCGGCATCGCACCACGCATCGTCAATCTCCAGGAGTGGCGAGCGCATCTGCTTGAGCGCCTGAAACACCAGAACGACGCCTCCGGCGACCCGGTGCTGGTCGAGCTGGAGCGTGAACTGCGGACCTATCCGTCCGGCTTGAAGGGCAGCCGGCCGACGCCTGTCGAGCCGAATGCCATCGTGCACCCGCTCAGGCTGGCGCATGGCGATCAGGTGCTGTCATTCATCAGCACCATCACCGTCTTCGGCACGCCGCTCGACGTGACGCTGTCGGAACTGGCGATCGAATCGTTTTTCCCGGCCGACGAGCAGACGAGGACGGTGCTGGTGCGATTGGCGAAGGAGCGGGCCGAACTGTCGTAATCACCCTTCAGGCAAAGATGCCTTTCGCGTGCGGGTGCGCTCCAGGCCAAGCTGACGCTCGCGCCAGATGATGAAAATCCCGGCGGCAACGACGATCAGGCCGCCGACGAGCATGTTCAGCGTGGCGACGTCGCCGAAGACGAGATAGCCGACGACGACGCCGAGGATCATCGAGGTGTACTCGAACGGCGCCACGACCGAGGCCTCGGCATGGCGATACGCCGCCGTCATCAGGATCTGGCCGAGGCCGCCGCAGAAGCCGGCGGCAACCAGAAGAGCCGCCTGGAGTGGCGTCAGCGCCTGCCAGCCGAACGGCAGCGACAGCAGCGACATGATGCTCGCCGTCACCGAAAACCACAGGACGATGGTCGCGGTGCGCTCGCTTTGCACGAGATTGCGCACCAAGAGCATGGCGACGGCCGAGATCGCCGCCGCGACCAGAGCGGCCACGACGCCGAGCACCTCCTGGTCGTCGAGCGCCTCGTCGGAACTCAAGAGCGTCAGCTCCGGCCAGGAGATGATCAGCACGCCGACCAGACCGACCGCGACCGCGCTCCAGCGATAGACGCGGATGGCTTCGCCGAGAAAGATCGAGCTGAACACCACCACCAGCAAAGGCTGCGCATAGTTCAGCGTGATAGCCTCCGGCAGTGGCAGCCGGGTCAACGCGAAAAAGCCAAGTCCCATGGCGCAGACGCCGACGACGCCGCGCGCGATATGGTTGAACGGACGCTTGGTGGTGAACGCGGTGCCAAGTTTTCCCCTGAAGGCCAGGAACGCGATGATCGGGAAGATGGCGAAGAAGGAACGGAAGAAGACGATCTGCCCCGCCGGAACGGTACCGGCGGCCTTGATGCAGGTCTGCATGCCGACGAAGACCGCCACTGACACGATCTTGAGCATGATGCCGGTGAGCGTGTTGTGCCCGCCAGCATGATCGCTGGCTGTGGCTGAGGAATTGCCGGGACCTGCTGTCACGCTCCCGCGGCTTCCCGGATCGTTGCCCAGATGCGCGCCGGCGTTGCCGGCATGTCTATGTGCCTGACGCCGTAGGCGCGCCAGAGGGCGTCGGTCACCGCATTGAGCGCCGCCGGCGTCGAGCCGATAGTGCCGGCCTCTCCTGCCCCCTTGATGCCGAGCGCATTGGTGGTCGATGGCACGTTGCGGGTCTCGAAATGGAAGAACGGGAAATTGTCGGCGCGCGGCATGGCGTAGTCCATGAAGCTCGCCGTCAGCAGCTGCCCGTCCTCGCCATAGATGGTGTCCTCGGTCAGCGCCTGACCGATGCCTTGCACGACGCCGCCATGCACCTGACCGGCAAGCAGGATCGGATTCACGGTGACGCCGAAATCGTCAACGATGGTGTAGCGGACAATCTCCGTCGCGCCGGTGTCGGGATCGATCTCGACCTCGCAGATATGGGTGCCGTTGGGATAAGTGCACTCGTCCTGCACGAACTCGCCGAAGCCCTTGAGATCATCGGGCGTCTTGGCGGCTTTGGCGATGGCGGAAAAATCGATCGAGCGATCGGTGCCGACGATACGGGCAATGCCATCAGACAGCTCGATGTCGCCGGCCGAGGCTTCAAGCTCGTCGGCAGCGATTCGCTTGATCTTGTTGGCCAAATCCTCGCCCGCGCGGGAAGCTGATACACCCCCAAGCGGAATGGAACGCGAGCCGCCGGTGCCGCCGCCGGCCTTCAACTCGTCGGTGTCGCCCTGGCGGACGTGGATCTTGTCGATGTCAAGATTGAGCTTTTCCGACAGGAACTGCGCATAGGCGGTGGCGTGACCCTGCCCGTTGGTCTGGGTGCCGATCTTCAGCGTCACCGTGCCGTCGCCGTTGAGTTCGACGAAGGCCGGTTCGGAGCCCGGAAAGGCGCAGGCCTCGATATAGGTCGCCATGCCGAGGCCGCGGATCTTTCCGCCGGCTTTCGACTGCGCCAGCCGCGCCGGGAACGCTTTCCATTCGGACCGTTCAATGGCGCGCTCCATATGGCCTTCGAACTCACCATTGTCGTAGAGGCGGCCGGTCTGCGTTCGGTAGGGAAACTGCTCCGGCCGGATGAAGTTGCGGCGGCGGATCTCCTCGACCGGCAGGCCGAGATCATGGGCGCAGGCATCGACAAGCTTTTCCAGCAGGAACGCTGCTTCCGGCCGGCCGGCACCGCGATAGGCATCGACCGGGCAGGTGTTGGTGTAGAGGCCGGTGACCGAGACATCGAGCGCCTGGATATCATAGACGCCGGTCGACATGGTGACGCCGATATAGGGAATGAACGGACCGTATTGCGAGATATAGGCGCCAATGTTGGCGAGCAGGTCCACCTTCATGCCAAGGAAACGGCCATCCTTGTCCAGCGCCATCTCGGCCGTCACGAAATTGTCGCGGCCTTGCGCGTCGGTCAGGAAGTGCTCGGTGCGGTCGCCGGCCCATTTCACCGGACGGCCAAGCCGCTTTGCCGCCTCCAGCACCAGCGGATATTCGCGGTAGACGAAGCTCTTGGGCCCGAAACCACCGCCGACATCGGGCGTGATGACGCGCAGCTGAGCCTTCTTGATCTTGAACAGGCCGGCCAGGATGTATTGCATGGAATGCACGCCCTGCGACCCCGTGGTCAGCACGAAGCGGTTCTCCTCAGCGTTCCACTCGCCGATCGCCGAGCGCGGCTCCATGTAGTTGCAGACCAGCCGGTTGTTGACGAATTCGATGCGGGTGACATGGGCAGCTTTGGCGAAAGCCGCCTTGGTCTTCGCCTTGTCGCCCATGTGGTAGGTGAAGGCCCGGTTGGAACCAAGCTCCGGCCAGACCAGCGGTGTGCCTTCGGCAAGTGCCGTTGCCGTCCCGGAGGCCGCATCTTCGCTGTCATAGTCGACGTCGATCAGTTCGGCGGCATCCTGCGCCAAAGCACGGCTGTCGGCGACGACGAAGGCAACGGCATCGCCGACATAGTTGACGCGGTCGCGGCACAGGATCGGAATGTCGCGCGTCGGAGCCTTGGTGCCGTCCGGCTGTTCCTGCATGACGCCGGACTTGAGATCGCCGAGATGGGCAAGGTCCTTGCCGGTCAGCACCAGATGGACGCCGGGTGCGGCTTTGGCCGCTTCGGTCGAGCCGATGGTGAAACTGGCCTTGGCGACTGGCGAGCGCAGAACATAGCCATGCAGGACGCCAGCCGGCTGGATGTCGTCGGTATAGCGGCCCTGTCCCTGGATGAAGGCGGCATCCTCGCGCCGCAGCACGGATGCGCCCATGCCGAATTTCGGTGTGACGACGGTCAATGGATGCCTCGCGGTGATGACGGAGAAGGAAGGCCTGAAATAGGCATTGCCTCAGTTTTGTCGAGGGGCCGTTTCGTGTAAAGAGCGCGGACTTCAAATTTCTTGGACCAGCGGACACAATCCGCCCCCAACGCCATCGACAGGAAAACCCACGGAATGCGCACGGACACCGGCCAGGTCTTCAAGCTCGAAGACTATCGCCCCAACGATTACCTCATTCCGCAAACCAACCTCACTTTCCGCCTTTCGCCAGACGCAACGCACGTCACCGCCTTACTCACGGTCGAGCGCCGTGATGGCGTCTCCGTGTCGGCACCATTGGTGCTCGACGGCGACGGGCTGACGCTCAAGCGCATCGAGATCGACGGCAAGAAGGTGAAACCGGCGGATATGCTGGCGAGCCCGGACCAGCTGACCATCCTCAAGCCGCCGGCCGCGCGCCGCTTCCAACTGCTGATCGAGACCGAGTTGGCGCCGGCGGGCAATGAAGCGCTGATGGGCCTCTACCGCTCGAGCCATGTCTACTGCACGCAATGCGAGGCCGAGGGCTTCCGCCGTATCACCTATTTCCTCGATCGACCCGACATCCTGTCTGTCTACACGGTGCGCATAGAGGCAATGCGCGACGAGGCGCCACTGCTCCTGTCCAACGGCAACCCGGTCGACAAGGGTGACCTCGGCGACGGCTGGCACTATGCTAGTTGGCACGACCCCTTCCCCAAGCCGTCCTATCTGTTCGCATTGGTGGCCGGCAATCTCGGCCAGCTCGCCGACAGTTTCGTCACCCTGTCCGGCCGCACGGTCGAGCTCGGCATCTATGTCGAGCCCGGCAAGGAGAAGCTGGCCGGCTATGCGATGGACGCCCTGAAGCGGTCGATGAAATGGGACGAGGAGGCGTTCGGCCGGGAATACGATCTCGACGTCTTCAACATCGTCGCCGTGTCCGATTTCAACATGGGTGCGATGGAGAACAAGGGTCTCAATATCTTCAACGACAAATATGTTCTGGCCGATCAGGAGACCGCGACGGATGCCGATTTCGCCAATATCGAGGCGATCATCGCGCATGAGTATTTCCACAATTGGACAGGCAACAGAATCACTTGCCGCGACTGGTTCCAGCTCTGCCTGAAGGAAGGCCTGACCGTTTTCCGCGACCACGAGTTCTCCGCCGATCAGCGCTCGCGCGCGGTCAAGCGCATCGCCGAAGTGCGGACCTTGCGCGCCCACCAGTTTCCCGAGGACCAAGGCCCGCTGGCGCATCCGGTGCGGCCGCGCCGCTACCGCGAGATCAACAATTTCTACACGGCGACGGTCTACGAGAAGGGCTCCGAAGTGGTGCGCATGATCCGCACAATTCTCGGAGTCGACGTCTTTCGCGCCGGCATGGACCTCTATTTCGAGCGGCACGATGGTGACGCGGCGACGATCGAGGATTTCATCAAGGTGTTCGAGGATGCGTCCGGCCGCGACCTGTCGCAGTTCGCACTTTGGTATCATCAGGCGGGAACGCCCAACCTGACGATCAGTTCGACGCACAATCCGGCTGCGCGGGAGTTCACTCTCGAAATCGAGCAGTCGGTGCCGCCGACACCCTCCGAAAGCCGCAAGCGGCTGATGCACATCCCGCTCGCCTTCGGCCTGATCGGCGCCGGCGGCAAGCCCGTGGACTACAGCGGTGTCGAGGGCGCCAGCGTCGAGGACGGCGTCATCCATGTCCGCAAGCGCCGCCACATGGTGCGGTTTTCAGGCGTCACTGAGCGCCCGGCCGTGTCGCTCAACCGCGGCTTTTCGGCCCCAGTAACATTGTCCGTCGAGCAGAAAGCCGACGACCAGTTCTTCCTCGCCCGTCATGACAGCGACGCCTTCTCGCGCTGGCAGGCCTTCAACACATTGCTGACCGATGCGCTGATATCAGCCTTCCGCGAGATCCTCGGCGGCAAGCAGCCGGCCTTTGCGCCGCGGCTGATCGAACTCGCCGGCGGCATCGCCGGCGACGAGACGCTGGAGCCGGCCTATCGAGCACTGGCGCTGGCCCTGCCGGGCGAAGCCGACATTGCCCGCGACATCGGCAGGAATATCGACCCCGACGCCATTTATGCGGCTCGCGAGGCGCTGGCGCTGGCGATCGGCACTGCGAACCGCGACGCTTTTTCGGGGCTCTACGAGCGCCTTGCCGACAGAGAAGCGTTCAGCCCTGACGCGGCGAGCGCCGGACGACGCGCCTTGCGCAACACCCTGCTGGATTATCTGTCGCTGCAGCCGGGCGGAGCGGCACTTGCCGCCGGGCATTTCCAATCCGCGACCAACATGACCGACCGCGCGGCCGCACTTGCCGTGCTCGCGCATCGTCACGACGGTTCGCCCGAGGCGATCAAGGCGCTGGCGGCTTTCGAGACGGCCTATGGCTCCGACCCGCTTGTCATGGATAAATGGTTCCAGATCCAGGCCAGCGTTCCGGGGCCGCAAACCGTCGACACAGTGAAGGCCCTGACCAGCCACCCGGCCTTCTCGATGGGCAATCCGAACCGGGTGCGCTCGTTGATCGGCACGTTCTCAAGCGCCAACCAGACCAGCTTCCATCGTGCTGACGGCGAAGGCTACTGGTTCTTTGCTCAGACTGTGCTCGAGGTCGAAAAACGCAACCCGCAAGTGGCGGCAAGGCTGGCGACGGCGCTCAGATCGTGGCGTTCGCTCGAACCTTTGCGGCAGGCCAAGGCCAGGGAAGCGCTGCTGTCGATCGCCGGCGCCGAAAACCTGTCGGCTGATCTGCGGGATATCGTCGAGCGCACGCTGGCGTGAGTGCGTAATCTCTTCAAGCGCCCGTTAGACCAGTCCCGGCTGATGGGACTGGGGCCTAGCGGTCAACTCGATTCCGAGCGCCTTCATCACGGCAATCGTCGTTTTCAGGGTCGGATTGCCGTTCTCACTGAACGAGCGATAAAGCTGTTCACGCGAAAGTCCCGTCTGGCTCGCTATCTGGGCCATGCCTTTGGCGCGGGCCACGACCCCCAGCGCGTGCGCGATATAGCCGGAATCCTCGGAAGCAAATGCTTCCGCCATGAAGGCCGCAATGGCCTCATCGGAGGTCAGGCCTTCCGCCGGATCAAAGGTTGTCAGTTTTTCAGCCATGTCATTCACTCCATTCTTTTGCCAGCCGTTTCGCTGTCGTGATGTCCTTCTTCTGAGTGCCTTTGTCGCCCCCGCATAGGAGGACGATGATCGTGCTCCCCCGCTTCTGAAAATACACGCGGTAGCCGGGACCGTAGTGGATACGCAACTCGCTTATCCCCTCCCCCACGGGCTCGACATCTCCCGGATGCCCATAGGCAAGACGGTCGAGCCGGGCAAAGATCGCTCCTCGGGCGCGCTCATCCCTCAGTCGCGTCCACCATTTTCGGAACGTTTCGGTCTGCTTCAGATCGATCATGAGAGAGTGTAGTTTATAAACTACAATCTGTCAAGCAAACCTCAGAGAGATGGTCGCGCACTCCATAGGGGGCATTGGCCCATTTCGGCGTTATTTTAGTCGATTTTTAATCTTTTTTCGCCGGACCACTGGACAAGGCGAATCACCTTTGATTCTTTACTGACGATTCGGATGTGCGGCGTTTGCCGGATCAACAAGCAGCATAGGCAAATTCGGGGAGTGCCATTTATGGCGAAGGCGGACGCGTGGGGCGCGCCCGGAGGGACGGCTTTTGCGCATCGAGAGACGCGCAGCGACGGCCTTGCTGGGAATACGCGGCTCATCGCCGAACCGGCCTACCGGCGGCTTCTGGCCGCCGAGCCGCTGCTGCGCCGATCGATACCCGTCCTGATCATCACATTCCTGATCGTCATCGCGGCACTGCGCGTGCTGTCGCTGATGAACGAGCGCGACGATGTCGAGCGCAATGCCAAGGCGATCCTGACGCTGGCGGCTGGCCAGCTGGCCAGTTCGCTCGCCACCACCTCGGACACGGTGCCCGGCGCCATCCAGGATCTGCTGGAGACCACCAGCCGTCAGGGCGCGATGGGCCGCAGCCATGTGCTCGTCATCACCGACAGTGCGTTCAAGATCGTCGCGGTGACACCGCGCTCGGTGCCATGGCAGGGCCATTCGCTCGACGGCCTCGTCGAAGGCGGCCAGCCATTGTTCATGTTCGGCGATCGCGCCGGCGTCATGGACGTCAACATCGACGGACGCGACTGGTACGCGGCGGTCAGCCTGGCGAATGGCCAGAAAGGTGCGTCGGCGGCCCTGGTGCCGCAGGACGCGGTTTTCGATGCCTGGCGCAAGACTGTTTCGCTGAACGTCACCCTGTTCGTGCTGACGGCCGGTGTGCTGATCGTCATCCTCTACGCCTATTTCGGCCAGGCGGCGCGTGCGCAGGCGGCTGACCGCATCTACCTCGAAGCACATCAGCGCATCGACATGGCACTGGTTCGCGGCCGCTGCGGCCTGTGGGACTGGGACATGGTGCGCGGCAAGATGTACTGGTCGCGCTCGATGTACGACATGCTCGGCTACAAGCCCTGCGACACGATGCTGTCCTTCGGCGAGGTCGATCAGATCATCCATCCCGAGGACGGCGACCTGTTCGAGCTCGCCAACAGAATTGTCGCGCGCGAGATCGACCATATCGACCAGGTGTTCCGGATGCGGCATTCCGACGGCCAATGGGTCTGGATGCGCGCCCGGGCACAAGTCATCGATCCGGAAGCCCCGGAGATCCAACTGATCGGCATCGCCGTCGACGTCACCGAACAGCGTCATCTGGCGTTGCGTTCCGAGGCAGCCGACCTTCGCCTCAGAACGGCGATCGAGAACATCAACGAATCCTTCGTGCTGTGGGATTCGGCGCAGCGCCTGATCATGTGCAATTCCAAATACCAGCAGGACAACGGGCTTTCGGACCGCGACGTGATGCCGGGCGTCACGCGTGCGGCATTGGAAGAACGCATGCTGGCCTTTGCTTCCGAACGGCGGCTTGCCAACACCAGCGGACTGCAAGGCGGCGCCACTTTCGAGCGCCAGCTGGCGGATGGACGCTGGCTGCAGGTCAACGAACTGAAGACCCGGGATGGCGGCATCGTCTCGGTCGGTTCCGACATCACCCAGATCAAGCTGCACCAGGAGAAGCTGGTCGACAGCGAGCGCCGGCTGATGGCGACGATCCATGATCTCAGCCTCGCCCGCCGGGCGGAAGAAGAGCGTTCGCGCGAACTGGTCGACCTCAACCGCAAATACATGAAGGAAACCGAACGGGCCGAAGCGGCGAACCGGGCGAAATCCGAATTCCTGGCCAACATGTCGCATGAGTTGCGCACGCCGCTGAACGCCATCATCGGCTTCTCCGAACTGATGGAACAGGGGCTGTTCGGCCCGCTCGGATCGGAGCGCTACGAGGAATATGCCACCGACATCAACAGCAGCGGCAAATATCTGCTGGGCGTCATCAACGACATTCTCGACATGTCCAAGATCGAGGCCGGCCAGTTCTCGCTGGACCGGGAGGAGATCGACCTCGGCCCGCTGATCAGCGAAACGGTTCGCGTCGTTTCGCTGCAAGCGGCGCAAAAGGCCATCACCGTGGAAACCCGCATCGCCGACGCGCTGACGCTGGTCGCCGATCGCCGGGCGATCAAGCAGATCGTCATCAACCTTTTGTCCAATGCGGTGAAATTCACCGGCCAAGGCGGCCACATATCGGTCAGGGCCCGCAACACATCCGGCGCGCTGGTGCTGACGATCGAGGACAATGGCTGCGGCATCCCCAAGGATGCGCTCGGCAAGCTCGGACGGCCCTTCGAACAGGTGCAGAACCAGTTCTCCAAGAGCCACACCGGGTCCGGCCTTGGCCTCGCCATCTCGCGCTCGCTGGCTGAACTCCAGGGCGGCGCGCTGAAGATCCGTTCGACCGAAGGTGTCGGCACGATCGTGTCGGTGCGCATTCCGGTGAAGAAGCCCGCGCCGGCCATCAGGGTCGCGGCCTGAGCAGCAGGCTCCGACTGACACCGCCGGAGCCTGCTCCAGACAGCCTCACTGCATATCGCTGTTGTCTCCGTCGTCACTCCATTGACGGTGGCGGCCGAAGCGGCCGCCCTTCGGCAATTCGCTCTTTTCGATCTTGCCGTCATTGTTCTTGTCGAGCATTGCGAAGACCTTCTTCTCACGACTGGTGAGATCGTCTGTGGTCAGCGTGCCGTCGCCCTTGGTGTCGTAGCGGGCGATAATGCGTTTGGCCATCTGCTCGAAACGCGCTTTCTCAAGCGCATCGGCAAGCTGGGCGACGGTCAGCTTGCCGCCATTGTCGGCGACGAGCTTTTTCAGCCGCGCGTTCATAGCGCCGGAAAACTGATCGAAGGTGATGGTGCCGCCGGAATCGCTCATCGCCTTGTTGAGGCGCATCATCGTGCCCTCACGCATTTTTTCACTGGCATTGTTTTCGGCATAGGCCGTGGTGCCGACGGCGCCGGCCAAGGCTACGAAGGCAAGGGCAAGTTTCGTTGACTTTCTCATGGTCTTCTCCTGTTGCATCGTCACCCCCGATGCGGTCCGGCAGGCCGTTCATCACGGTCGTCCGGCACGAAGCAAAAGGTCGAAGTCTCTCCTGACCTTTTGCGACGTCTCTTTGAGGTGTGCTTCCAGCACACCGAAATCCGGCAGGTCAGTCACTGCCAGAAGCAGATCCGAAAGCCCCGGCGGAACATCGTCGCGCTCAAAGGCTCCGGTGAGGCACAGCCGCGTCATCTGGGTCAGTGCCAGATAGAGCGCGTAGGCGTCGCCAAGGTCCTGCCTGATCCCGGCATTGGCGAAACTCGGCGCAAGGCGCGACAGGATCTCGGCCGTGCCGGTAGCGCGCGGCCCAGCTTCGACCTGCCCGGTGATCTCAGCTACCTGGGCAATGAATTCGAGATCGATCAGACCGCCGGGGATCAGCTTGATGTCCCACAGATCGCGTGGCGGCTTTTCCTTTTCGATCATGGCCCGCATGTCGGCGGCTTCGGACATCACCTTTGCCGCGTCGCGCGGCTGGCCAAGCACTGCCGTCACTTCCGCTTCAACCTCGCCGCACAGGCTGGCGTCGCCGGCGATGGCGCGCGCGCGCGCCAGCGCCATGTGCTCCCAGGTCCAGGCCTCCTGGCGCTGGTATTTCTTGAAGGCATCGATATGGGTGGCCACAGGACCCTTGTTGCCGGATGGCCGCAGGCGCAGGTCGAGCTCGTAGAGCACTCCCTCCGCCGTCGGCGCGGACACGGCCGCGATCAGCCGCTGCGTCATGCGGGTGTAGTAGTGCGAAGGCGCCAGCGGCTTGTCGCCGTCGGATTCCTCGGCATCCGGCGCGTGGTCGTAGAGCAGGATCAGGTCGACATCCGATCCGGCGGTCAGTTCGCGGCTGCCGAGCTTGCCCATGCCGAGCAGCGAAACCACACCGCCGGCAATCGTGCCGTGGCGTGCCGCGAATTCTGCCGTCACCGCCTGCAACGCCGCCTCGATGGTGAGATCTGCCAGATCGGAAAAGGCGCGACCGGCCCGCGCCGGATCGATCGAGCCGGCGAGCAGCCTGACGCCGATCAGGAACTTGTGCTCGGAGGCAAAAATGCGCAGCCGGTCGAGCACGTCCTCATAAAGCCGGTCGCCCTCGACAAAGGCGGAAAGCCGCGCCGACAGATAGGCCCGGTCCGGTAGCTCTGTCAGCAAGGCCGGATCAAGCAGACCATCGAAGACATGCGGCCGGCGGGTGATGATCGCCGCCAGCCGGGGTGCAGCCCCCATGATCGTCGCCAGAAGCTTCAGCAGGGCCGGATTGGACTGCAGCAGGGAAAACAGCTGGATGCCGGCCGGCAGGCCGGCGAGAAACTCGTCGAAGCGCATCAGGGCTTCGTCCGCCCGGCGCGTCTGGCCGAAGGAGCGCAGCAGCGCCGGCGTCAGTTCCGTCAGCCGCTCGCGCGCCTCCGCCGACTGGGTGACGCGATAGCGGCCGAAATGCCAGCCGCGGATGACGCGGCAGATGTCGCTTGGCCGCTGAAAGCCGAGGCCGTGCAAGGTCTGCAACGTATCGGGATCGTCGACATCGCCGGTGAACACCAGATTGCCTATGCCCGTCGACAGTTCCGGCGCGGTTTCGAAAAGAGCCGCGTAATGGCGTTCCACCTGCTGCAGCGAGGCGCGGAACGCCAGGGCAAAGGCAGAAGCATCGGCAAAGCCGAGCATGCGGGCGATGCGTTCCAGTCCTTCATCGTCTTCCGGCAGCGTGTGCGTCTGCTCGTCGGCAACCATCTGCACGGCATGTTCGACGCGGCGCAGGAACCAGTATTGACGAGCCAACGCGTCGCACGCATCGGCGGTGATCCAGCCGCGTGCGGCGAGCTGGCCGAGCATCGGCACGGTCTCGCGGCCACGCAGTTCCGGGAAGCGTCCGCCGGCGATGAGTTGCTGGGTCTGGACGAAGAACTCGATCTCGCGGATTCCACCGCGCCCGAGCTTGACGTTGTGACCCTTGACGGCGATCTCGCCATGACCCTTGTGGGCGTGGATTTGGCGCTTGATCGAATGGACGTCGGCAATCGCCGCGTAGTCCATGTATTTGCGCCAGATGTAGGGCTGCAACTCCTTGAGGAAGGCAACGCCCGCGGCCAAATCGCCGGCCACCGGACGTGCCTTGATCATGGCGGCGCGCTCCCAGTTCTGGCCGCGTGCCTCATAGTAGCGCAGTGCCGCCTCAACCGGGATCGCCAGCGGGGTCGAACCGGGATCGGGGCGGAGCCTCAGATCGGTGCGGAAGACATAACCGTGCTCGGTGCGGTCCTGCAGGATGCGCACCAGGCGGCGCGTCAAGCGCGAGAACAGCTCGGTGGCATCGAGGGGATCAGCGACAGCGGGCGCTTCCGGATCGAAGAAAACCACAAGGTCGATGTCGGACGAGAAATTCAGCTCGTGCGCGCCGAGCTTGCCCATGCCGAGCAGGATCCAGCCCGATTGCTTCGACGGATTGTCGAGATCCCGCAGTTTGAGCTTGCCCTGGCCATATGCGTCGCGCAGCAGGAAGTCGACAGCGGCGCGGGTGCAGGCATCGGCAAGGTCGCTCAGCCGCCGCACCGTCAGCGCCGTTTCGGCTTCGCCGGCAAGATCGGCCAGCGCGATCAGGAAATGCGCCTCGGCCTTCCATTGGCGCAGCTCCATCATCAGGCTGGATTCCGAGACCGCCTCGGCGAGATAGGCCTGGTCGATGGCAGCGCCGATCGCTTTCAGCCGAGCCTCGACGGGCTGGTCGAAGAGGCCGTCCAGAATCCGCGGCCGGCGGCGTGCCGTATCGCGCAGGAACGGAGACAGATCGAAAACGGCGGCGAGGAAATCCTGGCTCTCCCCTTTGCCGGCCAGGAACTTGGCCAACCGCGTCAGCCCTTCTTCCCGCGCCGCTGAAGCGATCTCGGCCAGTTCTTGCCGCGCATGGCCTTCATCCAGCGGAGCAAGCCTGGCCGCCGGCTTCAGCAGCCAATCCGTCGCCGCCCGCTTTGCAGCCGTGCTCATCAGTGATCCTCCCGTGCCGGGAAACTCATGACCACGGATAATCCGGGATTGCCAGGCAAGAGATCAAGCCGGCCATTGTGGAACGTCATGACGGCCTTGGCGAGACTGAGGCCAAGACCGGAACCCGGCTGCGAACGGCTCTTCTCCAGCCGCACGAAACGTTCCGTCGCACGGGCGCGGTCGCCGTCGTCGGGAATACCATGGCCATTGTCGGCGACCGACAGCCGAACGCCCGCACCGACCCGCTCAAGTGCCACGCGTACGGCCGGCTGTGCGGTGGCGTCGGTCGAATATTTGATGGCGTTGTCGACGATGTTCGACAGCGCCTGGCCGATCAGTTCGCGGTTGCCGTTGACGAAGGTCGCCTCTCGGACATCTGCCTCGAGCGAGACGCCCGCCTCCTCCGCCACCGGCTCATAGAGCTCGACGACATCGCGCACGGCTTCCGCAAGATCGACGCGGTTCGTATTTTCAGACGAGTAGCCAGCCTCCAGCCGGGAGATCATCAGGATGGCGTTGAAGGTTTTTATCAGCTGGTCGGACTCGGCGATGGTGCCTTCCAGCGCCTGCCGGTAGTCTGATGTCTTGTGCTTGCCCGAAAGCGTCGCTTCGGCCCGGTTGCGAAGCCGGGTCAGCGGCGTCTTCAGATCATGCGCGATGTTGTCGGAAACCTGTTTCAGACCCTCGTTGAGCGTGGCGATTCTGGCCAGCATGGCATTGAGGTTTTCGGAGAGCCGATCGAACTCGTCACCGGCCCCGGTCACCGGCAGCCGGCCCGACAGATCGCCGCCCATGATGCGGCGGCTAGCTTCCGACACGCTGTCGATGCGCTTCAGCGCGGCGCGGCCGACAAAGAACCAGATTAGCAGTCCGCCAAGCCCCATCATGCCGAGCGCCAGCATCAAAGCACGGCGGATGACAGCGCGGAACCGCTCCGGCTCGCCGAGGTCGCGGCCGACCAGCATGATCATCTGGTTCGGCAGCCGCAGCACCAGCGCAATGGCGTTGTGGCCCTTTTCGCCCTGCGCCTGCGCATCGCTCTGTTCGGATTGGGTGCTACCCTGCTCGGCGGGCAGATTGCGCAGACGCTCAAGTTCTCCTTCGCCAAAGCGCTGATAGGAGAAAGGGCTGCTGGTCCAGCCTTCGGCTTCGAGAACGCCAGGTTCGAGACTCTGCACATTGCCGGTCAGAATCTGGCCGTTGGCGTCGGCGATCAGATAGAGATTGGCGCCGGGCTGACGTGAGCGCGCCTCGACCACACGGACCAACACCGGCAGGCCGCCGCGTTGATAGGCGTGAGCCAGACCGAGCACCTCGTCATTGATGGTGTCCTGTGTCTGCGCCGTCAGCATGCGTGCCGACAGCGAGGTCATGTAGAAGACGAGCGCCACAGCGCAGAGTGCGAAGAGC
This sequence comes from Mesorhizobium loti, assembly GCF_003148495.1. Classification (GTDB taxonomy): domain Bacteria; phylum Pseudomonadota; class Alphaproteobacteria; order Rhizobiales; family Rhizobiaceae; genus Mesorhizobium; species Mesorhizobium loti. Next base: position 681,362 of record NZ_QGGH01000002.1, on the reverse strand, counting down.
AGGAGGTAGAGCGCCGAAAGCCGCGCTGCCGTCGTCTTCATGATGGCTGGCACGGAAAGAGCCATGCTGCTGCTAGCCGCTCTTCAGCATATAGCCGGCGCCGCGAACCGTGTGCAGGATGGGCTTGTCGAAGCCCTTCTCGATCTTGCCGCGCAGTCGCGAGACATGGACGTCGATGACATTGGTCTGCGGATCGAAATGATAGTCCCAGACATTTTCGAGCAGCATAGTGCGCGTCACCACCTGGCCGGCATGACGCATGAGATATTCGAGCAGGCGGAATTCACGCGGCTGCAGCGTGATCTCGCGTGCCGCACGACGCACCGAATGCGACAGCCTGTCGAGTTCGAGATCGCCGACGCGGTAGACGGTTTCCGCTTCCTTGGCGCTGGCGCGACGGTTCAGCACCTCGACGCGGGCCAGAAGCTCGGAGAAGGCATAGGGCTTGGTCAGATAGTCGTCGCCGCCGGCGCGGAGGCCGGTGACCCTGTCATCGACCTCGCCGAGCGCCGACAGGATCAGCACCGGCGTCGTGTTGCCCCTGGATCTCAGACCGGCGATGACCGACAGGCCGTCGCGACGCGGCATCATCCGGTCGATGACCATCACGTCGTAGTCGCCGGCATCGGCGAGCGCGAAGCCGGTTTCGCCGTCACCGGCGACATGCGCGGTGTGACCGGCCTCGGTAAAGGCTTTCTGCAAGTAATCCGCAGCCTCGCGATCGTCTTCTATGACGAGAATCTTCATAGGGCTGTTATACGCGATTTCGCCGGAAGGTTGAGTGGCAGACATCTGCATTGTGGCCTTTGCCAAAGCGCATCGCGATCAAGATCATCCGAAGCCGTGCGCGATAAGTCCTCGCTCCCGATGTTGTTGCGTCAGACCGCAGAAGCGCTTTTGAATTGTGCGGCAGCGGGCGATAGGAGGCCCGCTGCCGCCGGGGGAGAGCGCGATGACTGACTAACGCGCGCTCCTCCATGCTTTCCCGTGCGGCGGCTCGGGGGTGTTTGAAACTGCCGCACTGGAAAAGTCGAACAGCTTCCGAAACCGAACTCCGGTTCCGGAGCCAGCGTCAGCCCTTGGCGACGGGCAGCGCGACGAAACGATTGGCGTCGTCGTGGGTGATCTGCATCAGCACTGCCTTGCGGCCGGATTTGACTGCTTCGGCCATCGCCTTGGTGACGTCTTCGATGCCGTTCACTTCGTTCGAATTGACCGACGTGATGATGTCACCGGGCTGGATGCCGCGATCGGCGGCGTCGCTGTCGGGGTCGACATCGGTCACCACCAGCCCCTTGCCGTTTTCGGACTTGGTAACGGTCAGGCCGAGATCAGCGAGCGAATCTGGCTTGGCCGGAGCGGCGGGCTGCGGCTGGTCGGCAGACGCCTGCTTGTCGCTTGAGGGCAACGTGCCGAGATCGACCTTGACCGTCTGGCTCTTGCCGTCGCGCCACACGGTGACATCGACCGACTTGCCAGGCGAATAGGCGCCGATCAGCCGGGCCAGTTCCTTCGGCGAAGCAACGTCCTTGCCTTCGACCTGGGTGATCACGTCGCCGGCCGTGATACCGGCCTTCTTTCCTGGGCCGTTGTCCTGGGCGCTGGAAACCAGCGCGCCGTTGTTGGACTTCAGACCGAGCGACTCAGCGATGTCGGAAGTGACCGGCTGGATTTCGACACCGAGCCAGCCGCGCTGCACGGAACCGCTCTTCATCAGGTCCTGAACGACCTGCTTGGCGGTCGAAGCGGGAATGTCGAAGGCGATGCCGACGCTGCCGCCGGACGGCGAGAAGATCGCGGTGTTGATGCCGACGACCTGACCGTTGAGGTTGAAGGTCGGGCCACCCGAATTGCCGCGGTTGACCGAAGCGTCGATCTGGATGAAGTCGTCGTAAGGGCCGGCGCCGATGTCGCGGCCACGGGCCGAGACGATGCCGGCAGTGACGGTGCCGCCGAGGCCGAACGGATTGCCGACGGCCACCACCCAGTCACCGACGCGAACCTTGGAATCGTCGGCGAAGTCGACATAGGTGAACTTGCCGACGCCATCGACCTTCAACACGGCGAGATCGGTGCGCGGGTCGGTGCCGATCAGCTTGGCGTCGAGTTCCTTGCCGTCATTCATCACCACGGTGAAGGCCGAGCCTTCCGAAACGACGTGGTTGTTGGTGACGAGATAGCCGTCATCGGAGATGAAGAAGCCGGAGCCCTGAGCAACCGGCCGCGGCTGGTCGTTGTTGTGATCGCGGTGGTTGAAGCGGCGGTTGCCGCCACCCTGGCCGTTCTGGTCGCCAAAGCCACGGAATTCCTTGAAGAAGCGGCGCAGCTGCGGATTGTCGGGCATGTTGTTCATGCCGTCCGGATCGTCGCCCTGGTCCGAGCCGTCATCGGCCGCGGGCTGGATCTTGGCCTTGACCTTGACGCTGACGACGGCAGGAGAAACGCGCTCGACGACATCGGCGAAGCCCGGCACCTGCGGCGCCTCGACGCGCACGGCGTCAGCCAGAACAGGGCTGGTTCCACTGGTCAGCGCGCCGACGCCGATAGCACCGGCCACGGCGATGGACGCGACGGCAGCCATGAGACGCTTGCGGGTGACGGAATATGAATTGGGGGCAATATTCATGGATTTCTTATCCTCTTTCAACGGACGCTGCTTGATCGGCATCCTCAGGAAAAGAGAATTAGAGCGGCGCACATTACCGCGCCATTTCCGACGCATGAAACTTTGGTAATGTTTGGAGGGTGACGGCGGTCGTCAGTCGCGGCGCAATATGGCGTCCAACGAGGCCTGCTCTTCGGCGGACAGGGATTTTGTCGCGAGCGTGCGGCGCGACCGCGCGGTCAGCACGATGAAAACGCCGCCAACCAGCAAGAGCAGGACAGGCGTGCCCCAAAGCAACGCATTGCGCAGGTCGAAACGCGGCTTCAGCAGTACGAACTCGCCGTAACGCGAAACCACGTAATCCATCACCTGCTGGTCGGTATCGCCGGCAACGAGGCGCTGACGTACAAGGATGCGCAGGTCACGGGCAAGGTCGGCGTCGGATTCGTCGATCGACTGGTTCTGGCAGACCATGCAGCGCAAGCCTTCCGACAGCGCCCGCGCCCGCGCCTCCAGCGCCGGATCAGGCAGCATCTCGTCAGGCTTCACCGCCAAGGCGGTGCCGGCAAAGAACAGTGCCAGCAGCAGGACAATCGAGGTCAGCGAAAACCGTGCGTTCATGGCAGGCCTGCGGACGTCACCGCGCTCGCCTGCTTGCGCCGCCGCGACGGCGCACCGACGCGCAGGCGCCGGTCCATCAGCGACATCGCCGCGCCCGCCATCATCATCAGGCCGCCACCCCAGATCAACGTCACCAGCGGCTTCCACCACAGACGCACCACGACGGAACCGTCTTTGCCCTCGTCGCCGAGCGAAATGTAGAGCTGCGAGAAGCCGATCGTCCTGATGCCGGATTCCGTCGTCGTCATCTGCCGCACCGGATAAAACCGCTTGGCGGAGCTGATCTCACCGACAGGACTGCCGCTGACGCCTATCAATTCGAAGCGGCCACGATCCTCGGCGTAGTTCGGTCCCTGGGCCGGATAGAGCCCGACGAAACGCAGCGTATGGCCGGACAGTTCGACGGTCTCGCCGGCATGCATCGACAGTATCTTTTCGGTGCCGAAGCAAAGCGTGCCGACGATGCCGAGCGTGGTCAGCCCAAGCCCAAGGTGGGCGAAGGCGGTGCCAAAGACCGAACGCGGCAGGCCGAGCAAGCGCTTGACCATGATCCTCGCGGCAACATTGCCGACCCCAGATTTGACGGCGAGGTCGGTAAGCGCGCCGAGGATCAGCCAGACGGCAAGGCCGACGCCCAGGGCTGCAAACACCGAGGCGCCATCGATGAACAAAGCGGTGACAAGCGTCGCCAGGAGGGCCGCGGCGAACGCCACCATCAGGCGTTGCGCGACGGCGAAGACATCGCCGCGCTTCCAGGCCAGCAGCGGCCCAAACGGAACCACCAGCAGCAGCGGCACCATCAGCGGTCCGAAAGTCAGATTGAAGAATGGCGCTCCGACAGAGATCTTGTCGGCTGAAAAGGCTTCGACGGCCAGCGGATAGAGCGTGCCGACTAGCACAGTCGCGGTCGCCGTGGTCAGGAACAGATTGTTGAGCACGAGCGCGCCTTCGCGCGAAATCGGATGGAACAGGCCGCCGGCCGTCAGCCTGGAGGCGCGCAGCGCAAATAGTGCCAGCGAGCCGCCGATGAACAGCGTCAGGATGCACAGGATGAAGACGCCGCGCGTCGGATCGGTGGCGAAGGCGTGCACCGAGGTCAAGACGCCCGAGCGCACCAGGAAGGTGCCGAGCAGCGACAGCGAAAAGGTCAGGATGGCGAGCAGCAGCGTCCAGATCTTCAGCGCCGAGCGCTTTTCCATGACGATGGCCGAATGGAGCAGCGCGGTGCCTGCCAGCCACGGCATGAAGGAGGCGTTCTCGACTGGATCCCAGAACCAGAAACCGCCCCAGCCGAGCTCGTAGTAGGCCCAGTACGATCCCATGGCGATGCCGCCGGTCAGGAACATCCAGGCGACCAGTGTCCACGGCCGCACCCAGCGTGCCCAGGATGCATCGATGCGCCCTTCGATGAGGGCGGCGACCGAGAAGGAAAAGCAGATCGAGAAGCCGACATAGCCGAGATAGAGAAACGGCGGGTGAATGGCGAGGCCTAGGTCCTGCAGGATCGGGTTGAGGTCGCGGCCTTCGATCGGCGCCGGATTGAGCCGGATGAACGGATTGGAGGTCGCCAGGATAAACAGGAAGAAGGCGGCGCCGATCGCGCCCTGCACCGCAAGCACGTTGGCGCGCAACGTCGCCGGCAGATTGGAGCCGAAGGCGGCGACAAGCGCGCCGAAGAAGGTCAGGATCAGCACCCAGAGCAGCATCGAGCCTTCATGATTGCCCCAGGTTCCGGTGATCTTGTAGATCAATGGCTGCAGCGAATGCGAATTTTCCCACACGCTCGCCACCGAGAAGTCGGAGCTTGCATAAGCACTCGCAAGTGCTGCGAAGGACAGCGCCGTTAAGGCAAAGCCGGTGACCGCGACCGGCCCGCCGACGGCCATCAGGCGCTGGTTGTTCAGGCGGGCGCCAAACAGCGGCACAAACGTCTGCACCAGCGAAAGCGCAAACGCCAGCACCAGGGCGAAATGTCCGGTTTCAACCATGGACTGTTGCTCTCCTGCCAGAGCTATTCACTCTTGCTCTCCTGCCAGACGCCCTTGGCTTTGAGGCCATCGGCCACTTCCTTGGGCATGTAGCGCTCATCATGCTTGGCGAGCACGCTGTCGGCAACAAAGACGCCATCCGGGCCGAACGTGCCTTCGGTGATGACGCCCTGCTCTTCACGGAAAAGATCGGGCAGGATGCCGGTATAGGTGACCTTGACCGATTTGTGCGTGTCGGTGACCGAAAAGCCAACCATCGCCCCCTGCCCGCGCTGGATCGTGCCTTTTTCAACCAATCCGCCCAGCCTGATACGCTGGCCAGGCATGACGCTGGCGGTGGTGAGGTCGACCGGCATGTAGAAATAGGACGCCTTCTGGCCAAGCGCATAGAAGGTCAGCCCGGTGGCCGCGCCCAGGAAAGCCAGCCCGCCCGCGATCACCGACAATCGTTTCTGTTTGCGCGTCATGTCTGTCTCTACTCCGTCGCCGTCAGGCCAAGCGAGGCGGCAACGGCGGTGAATTTTTTCGCCTCGTTACTATCGGCTCCGAAGACGGCAATGGCACGACCGAGCGCCTCACGCGCCTGATCGACCTTGCCCAGCACGACGTAAGAACGAACAAGCCGCATCCATCCTTCCGCGTCACGCGGATTTTGTCGCAGTTTGTCGTCGAGGCCGGCGACCATGGTGTTGATCATGGCTTCCCGATCCTGCGGCGACATCGAGGATGCGGCGTCGATATCGCCGGCATCGGGCCCGTTGGTGGTGCCGCCGGAAGCGACTTCGGGGCTGCCGGATTTGGCCAGCGCCTGCTCGAATGCACCGCGCCATGGCGACTCCGGCGGCAGCTTGCCGAGCATCGCCTGCCAGGCAGTGACTGCTTCCTTGGTTCGGCCCTCCTGCGCCAGCGCCATGGCCAAGTAGAAACTGGCCTTCGCATTGGCCGGATCGAGCTTCAAGGCCGCCTCGAAGGCATCCTGTGCATCGGCCGAGACAATGCCGCCTGCCGCGCTGGCGATTGCCTCGCCGAGACCGGCCTGGCGAACAGCGCTGTCGCCATCGAGGCGAATGGCGTTGCGATAGGCTGCCGCCGCGTCGGAAAAGCGCTGCATGCGCAGATAGACCGGTGCGAGCACATCCCAACCCCTGCCATCGGCAGGATTGGCGGCCAGATGGGCTTCGGCCCGCGCCACCAGTTCGTCGACCGAACTGTCGGCCGGATTCTTGGCCAACCGTTCGCTGAGCGGTTGCGATGGCAGATCAGGAGAGCCGAGCTTGACATAGAGGCCCCAGCTGACCAGCGGAACAGCCAACACGGCTGCGGTTGCCACCAGCCTTGCCGCGACCGACGCTCGCCCAACAGATCCGCCGCCTGCCGTACCCGCATTGTCAAGGCGAAGGATGCGGCGAGCGATCTCGGCGCGGGCCTCGGCGGCGTCCGCCGGCTGGATCAAGCCACGCGCGGCGTCCCGGTCAAGCTCGGACAACTGGTCGCGATAAACTTCGAGATCGTGATCACCGCTCGACGACGCGCCCTTCGAGCTGGCGGCCAGTGGCAGCAGCACCGCCAAGCTTGCACCCAGCGTGAGAATTGCGGCTATGACCCAGAACAGCATGGTTCTTCCAATAACGACAGAGCTCTGCCGTGCCAACACAGGTTTCCTGCGACGCTTTGACGGCAGGTGCGCCGCATGTCCTTGATCGACATCAACCGGCCGGATACCAACCAGCTCCGATTGACTGTCAGGTCAGCGGCGTCCAGCTGCCGTCGGCGTTGCGGCAAGCGGTTCCACGCGCCGTGACCCCGGCCCCGCCGGTGAACACCGTCTGCGTGTACTGGCGGCAGTCCTGCGAACCGACGCGATAGGGCTGTGCCGGAACCACCTCGCCGTAGCGCGAAGCCTGGGCGCCCTTCCACGTCACCTTCTGGCCGCTGGTCGTATATTCGAGCGCCTTGTATTCAGCCTCCAGCGCACTGCGCTTTTCCGCCTCGCTGAGGCCGGCGCCGATCGATCCACTGACGAGGCCGCCGCCCATCGCCGAAATGATCGTCGTGGTCACCTTGCCGCTGGAAGGAGGCGTCGAGGCCGGTGTCGGCGTTACGGTAGGGGCCTTGCCGCTCAAGGTGGTGCAGCCGGAAACGGCCAGCAATGCGGAAACAAGGGCGACGCGAATCTTCATGCCAACAACCGGTTTTCTTGAGTTGGAGCCTGCCATGGATGCGCCGGGGGCCGCGTCATCGGAGAAGTCAGCGTGGCCATAGTATTGATATTTGTCGGAAATTTGGCCGCTGCCGGCCGCTTCGGGACCAATCGACATGCCGCCAATAACATCTCCCGTCCCTCGATGTCGATTGGCCCTGGTGAACATCACTGAAGGCTCCGCAATCGCACCACCGCCTTCAATCCGCCCATGCCGGACCGTTCGAGCGCCAGGACGCCTCCATACTCGTTGACGAGGTCGGCGACAATGGCCAGCCCCAGTCCTGTTCCGGGCTTCGTCTCGTCCAGACGCCGTCCGCGCTTCAGCGCATCGCGCGCCTTGTCCTCGGGAATGCCCGGGCCGTCATCCTCGATGCTGATCTCGAACAGGCTGGCCGGATCGTCCTTGCCGGTCGAAGGCACGACCGAGACCAACACCGAACTCTTTGCCCATTTCATCGCGTTTTCGAGAAGATTGCCCAGCAATTCCTCAAGGTCCTCGCGCTCGCCGGCGAAGACGATTTCGGTCGCCGGCAGCGACAGCGACAGGTTTGTCTGCGGATTGAGCTTCTGCAGAACCCGCACCATGCGCTGCACCAGCGGCGTCACCGGTGTGCGGTAGACGACACTGTCGCGTTGCGCCGCGACACGGGCGCGCTGCAGATAGTGCTCAACCTGCTTCTGCATGGAAGCGGCCTGTTCGGCAATCAGCTGTCCCTTGGCGCCGCCAAGCGCCCGGCCCTCGTTGAGCAGCACCGCCAGCGGCGTCTTCAGCGAATGGGCGAGATTGCCGACCTGGGTTCGCGACCGCTCGACGATGCGCCTGTTGTTTTCGATCAACGCATTGGTTTCGTTGGCAAGCGGTTCTATCTCGGCCGGGAAACGGCCGTCGAGCCGCTGCGCGGTGCCCTCGCGCACCATGGCGAGCGCGTTTCTGACCCGGCGCAGCGGCTGCAGGCCGAGCAGGATGGCGATCGCGTTGATGGCGATCATACCGATGCCGAACAGGCTGAGATAGGTCAGCAGGCGGCGCTGGAAGGTGGCGATCTCCTGCTCGAGTTCGCTCTGGTTGCCCATGACGCGGAAACGCGCGGCGCGGTTCTTGGAGTCGAGAACGAATTCGCTCTCGAACACTTCGAGTTGTTCGCCATCGATGCCTTCGGCCGCATAGCTGCGCTGGAAGCTGGCGTTGAACGGCACATCGGCGACGCTTGGCGATGGAATCGTCGTGGTCATCGACGACGAGTGAAGATCGCCATGCACGCCTTCCGACGCGGGCTCCACCGACCAGTACCAGCCCGAATTCGGCTCCGAGAACCGGAGGTCGCCGAGGTCGGGCGCGCCGGTCAGCGCACCGCTGTCGGAAATGCCGATGGAGCCGATCAGATTGAACAGATGCGCCGAAAGCAGGCTGTCGAAGCCGCGCTCGCTGGCCTGGCGGTAGAGCGTGGTGATCAGGGTGAAGATGACAACAAGCGTCACAATCGCCCAGACCGTGGAAAAGGCGATGACGCGGAACGTCAGCGAACGCGGCCACAAACGCAGCGAAAGCGGCGCCCTTGCGGTTGGTTTGAGCGGTTCCGAGTTACGCCTCCGGCTCACGCATGCGGTAGCCCATGCCGCGCACGGTTTCGATCATGTCGATGCCCATCTTCTTGCGCAGCCGCCCGACAAAGACCTCGATGGTGTTGGAATCGCGGTCGAAATCCTGGTCGTAGAGATGCTCGACCAGTTCGGTCCGCGAGACGACCTCGCCCATATGGTGCATCAGATAGGCAAGCAGGCGGAATTCGTGCGACGTCAGTTTCAGCGGCACGCCGTCGACATCGGCCTTGGAGGCCTTGGTGTCGAGGCGCAGCGGCCCGCAGGTCAGTTCGGACGATGCATGGCCGGCAGCGCGCCGGATCAAGGCTCGTAGCCTCGCCAGCACCTCCTCGATGTGGAACGGCTTGGTGACATAGTCATCGGCGCCGGCATCGATGCCGGAGACCTTGTCGCTCCAGCGGTCGCGCGCCGTCAGGATCAACACCGGCATCTTGCGGCCGCCGCGCCGCCAGCGCTCGACCACGCTGATGCCGTCCATCTGCGGCAGGCCGATATCGAGCACCACGGCGTCGTAGGGCTCGGTGTCACCGAGGAAATGGCCTTCCTCGCCGTCGAAGGCGCGGTCGACGACATAGCCGGCATCGACCAGCGCATCCGATATCTGCCGATTGAGATCCTTGTCATCTTCGACGACGAGTACGCGCATGCGGAGTTCGATACCTGTTGAAGGACTAAGGGTCAGATATAGGCCGATTCCGGCGGCCTGGGAAACGGAGGTCTGTAAGATGGAAGATTGGGTCAGTTCAGCGGAACGACGATTTCGGAACGGCGCGGACGTTGTCCGTCCTTACCCGGAACGAGCACGACGATGACACAGACAGGCTGACCGCCGCGTGTCGATTGCGAGGCCTTGGCCAGCGTTCCGCCATTCTGTTCGGCCACCTGCTGGCCGATCGCGTAGCAATCGGACGCCGCCAGCAGGATCGGGCTGGCCTGGTCGGGTGCGATGACCGGCATCGCCATCGCCTGCGACGCAAACAGCCCGGCAACACAGAGCGCCAGTGTCGCGGTTCGGAAGTGGGAGCGAAGCGTTTTCATGGTCGGCGTTGTAACGCATCGGTGCTGAACGTGAAATGAACAGTGAACGCCGCCAAGACCATGCCCACTACACCCCTGAAACACGAGACAACCGATCGGGATTTCGCCGCCCAACCAAGCGAAATCCTGGAAACGCCAGTCTAGACTCCGTTTCGACCATATTGAAAGCACATCAGGCATTTTCCTGCGTTATGGCGCGAAAGCGCAGAAGCCCGTGATGCACGAGCAGATCCTCGTCATGGCGGGCCTCGGCGAATTCCAACGTCAACCGAGTCTGGCCACGAGGGCCAATCACCAGCGCTGCGTCGGCAAGGCGCGCCTTGATGGCGGCCATGATGGCAAGCGTTTCGGCTTCGCCATGGGCTTTCGACCAGATATGCAGCGTAATCAACTGGTCATCGGTGTTCTCAGCGCCGGTATCCCAGTCGAAGGCGCTGGTCTGGCCGCAGGTCACGTATGGAAAAGCGGTATTATCCGTTGCCCGTTCGAGCAGTCCGGCGCCGCCCAGCAACGCCGACAGTGATGCATCGCTTTTCAGCCTCAGAAACAGTGCCTGCTGCAAATCACCGGGCGCGGTCATCGTTTCTTCCTCCCTGTCGCGGCCTTGCGGATCATTGCCGCGCCAGAACCGCCGCTCAAGCGTATCCGGCTTCTGCCCGGCTTAGCCAATCAGCGGGCGCCGCGCAGCCTAACGATGAAGCTGCGAAGCGCAAGCACTCAGGGGCTGACAGAGGGCAGCTAGCTATGTTTGGCGAGCGGGGCATGAATGTGGACACTCGGTTCCTGGTCACCTAACCTTGCCGCATATGGGCGGGTCCACATGGCGGAATGTTTCTTGCTGGCTGTTCTCCACGAAGCGGCGGGCTGCGAATGCCTTCTTTCGATTTCCGGGGCTGATGATGCTTGATCCAGAACAGGCCAGGGCTGCGTCGCAGTTGCTGGTGGGCCATTGGGACAAGGGCACCCGTCTCGACGCCATACCCCCGGAGTTGCGGCCACAAACGCGGAGCGAAGGTTACGCTATCCAGTCGCATGTGCTGGATCGCTCGGTGGCTCCGCTTTTCGGCTGGAAGATTGCCGCAACCAGTCTGGCCGGACAAAGGCATATCAACGTCGACGGCCCGATGGCCGGGCGTCTGCTGGCAGAAAAAGCGGTCGAGGTCGGCGGGGCAGTGTCCCTGGCGACGAGCAAGATGCGTGTGGCCGAGATCGAATTCGCTTTCCGTTTCGGCCGCCAGCTGCCACCTCGCCCAGTACCCTATGAAATCGCCGAGGTGATGGAGGCCGTGGCGACCTTGCACCCGGCGATCGAAATACCGGACTCACGCTATGACGATTTCTGCGCCGTCGGGGCGCCGCAGCTCATAGCGGACAACGCCTGTGCCAATCTGTTCGTGATCGGCGAGGCTGTAGAAGGAGATTGGCGCGACGTGGATCTCGCGGAGCACCCGGTGGTCGCTTTCGTTTCTGGAAAGTCGCAGCACAACGGGACAGGGGCAGCTGTGTTGGGCGACCCTCGTATTGCGCTTACCTGGATCGTCAATGAACTGTCGGGGCTGGGCATAGCACTGCAGCCGGGACAGGTGGTGATAACCGGCACCTGCGTGACGCCGATAAGTGTCGAGGCCGGCGACGAAGTCACCGGCGATCTAGGCAGATTTGGTCGCGTCTCGGTGCGTTTTATCTAGTGCGCTCGGTGCTGCCTGACCGCAACGTGCTTCAGAGATGCCCAAGGGATTGCAGGATCAGAACGCTTGAAAGACCAAGCAGTGCGATACCATAGAGCCGGTCGATCCACACTGCGTTCGGGCCGGCCAGAAGCCTCGCCGCCCGTGATCCAAGCGTGGCATAAAGCATCAGGACGAAAACGTCCGCCGCTGCGATGATGATTGCCAGGACCGCGTATTGCATCGCGATCGGCTCGTTGCTGTCGACAAAGGGCGGCAGGACGGCGGGAAAGAACAGCCATGCCTCCGGGTTTGTAACCGCCACCACGAAACAGCGAACCATGAGAGCCTTGGTCGAGTGAGCCTTGTCGGGAAAGCCTGGATCGAACGCATGGCGGGATCCGGTGGAGCTGCGAAGCGCGCCGATAGCGATGAAAAGCAGATAGAAGGCGCCGACCATCCTGACAGCTGAAAGGTAGAATTCCGAAGCCACCAGAAGCGCTCCGAAGCCAAGCGCCACCATGCAGATTAGGACGATGTCCGAGAGCACCACACCGGCCATGCCAAAGAAGGCGTGCCTGATCCCGTAGCGTGACCCGTTGGTGATGGCGAGCACGACATCCGGCCCCGGAACCGCCATTCCGAGCACCGATATGAAGGCAAACGTCACCAGCGGCAGGTTTTCCATGGCGCTGGATAGTGTGCCGGCCGCAGACCTTCCGTAACGTCCTTCACATAGCGGTTAGGACTGTCGCGGATTTCCGTATGAATGGACCCGTTACGGTTGGGCGGTTTCGCCTAGTGCCCGCCGCGCTGCCTGGCCACGAAACTGCGCACCGCCAGCACCAGCACGGTGATGATGATCAGGATCACCGACAGGGCAGCGATCGCCGGGTCGATGTTGTCGCGCAGGCCCATCCACATCAGCCTGGGCAGCGTGATGGCGTTGACCGAGGTGATGAACAGGGTGACGCCGATTTCTTCCCAGGACAGGACGAAGGAGAGCAGTGCTGCGGTGATGATGCCGAACTTGATGTTGGGCATGATGACGCGGGTGGCGCGCTCCCACACCGTGGCGCCAAGACCGCGCGCGGCAAGGTCGATGCGCCGGTCGAGTTGGCTGAGCGAGACCAGGATCAGCACCGTGGCAAAAGGCACCGTCATCACCGCATGCGCCATAGCGACACCCAGCCAAGTGTCGTAGCCGAAAAAAGAGCTGAACCCCGAGATCGAGGTCAGCAGAAAGTAGAGCGTGATAGCCGAGACCACCGGCGGCACCACCATCGGCAGCAGCACGAAGCCGACCAGGGCCGCGGTGAAGCGCGGTTGAAACATCCACACGCCAAGGCTGAAACACAGTGCGAGCACGGTTGAAAAGGCGCTGCTGACGATTCCGATGCGGATGCTGAGCAGGATCGATTGGAGCCAGCGTGGATCCTCGATCAGCGCCCGGTAGTGGCGCAGCGACAGTTCGCCCGACGGCATCGCCAGCATGCGGCTCGGCGTCAGCGATACCGGGATGACGGCAAGCAGCGGCATCAGTAGGAACAACGCTACGAAGGCAGCGATGATCAGCGAGACGGGACCGGGGCGATAGGTCGGCATCAGATCAACTGCTTCGGTCTGACATAGCGGAACAGCAATGCCATCAGCGCGCCGACGAACAGCACCAGCACGACGCTGATCGCCGCCCCCAGACCCCAGTCCGGGCTCTGGAAGATCCTGAGATAGATCAGCTCGGCGATCATGACGCTGCGGCCGCCGCCGAGGATCGCCGGCGTGACGAAGAAGCCGAGTGAGAAGACGAACACGATCATCGCCGCGCCGATGATGCCGGAGCGCGTCATCGGCACGAACACGGTCCAAAAGGTGCGCATGCGGCTGGAGCCGAGCCCGCGCGCGGCCAAGAGCACGCGATCGTCGAGGCTGCGCATGGCCGATGCCAGCGGGAAGACGGCGAAAGGAATGAGGAAATGCGTCATGCCGACGATGACGCCGAATTCGTTGCGCACCAGCGCCAGCGGTTCGGAAGTGAAGCCGATCGCCTGCAGCCAGGTGTTGATCAAGCCGCGGTTGGACAACAGCGCCACCCAGCCGAAGGCACGGGTCAGCACGGAAATCCAGAAGGGAACGAGAATGCAGAACTCGGCGATCAGGCGCTGTGCAGGAGTTCCACGCACCCAGACGACGGTGATGGCGTATGCAGCGGCCACCGAAACTACGGTGACGACCGCCGCGATGCGCAGCGTGCGGATGAACACCGACTGTACCAGATCGTCGGTGAGCAGCGCCTCATACTGTCCGAGCCCGGGCGTCGGCAGCGTAAAGCTCCATTTGACGACGCCGAGGAACGGCCAAGCATAGGCCACGACGAGAAACAGGAGCAGCGGCGCCATCAACAGCGCCGCGCCCATCCTGTCGGAGAGATAGGATCTCATTTGAACCAGATTATCCCGGCCGTGGTGGTCAGGCCGAGATGATCTTGGTGTATTCGTCGAGCGCCGGCCCGTAATTCTTGGCGTACCAGTCCATGTCGAGCGCGATCTGTTTCTTCATGTTCTCGGGGTCGACCGGGTTGATGCGCTTCTTGTCGGCGGGGATCAGCGCGTCGGCGGCCGGGTTTGCAGGACCCTGGCCGAGCTTGTCGAACATGACCAGCTGCTTTTGCGGATCCTGGGCGCTGGCGATGAACTTCATCGCCGCATCCTTGCCGCCGGGGTTATTCTTGAGCACGGCGAGCGCGCCGGGCGAGATCAGGCCCTGGTCCCAGATGAACTTGATCTTGCCGCCCGAGTCCTGCTCGATCAGCGAAGCGCGGGTCGACCAGACGATCGCCATAGAGGCCTCGCCATTGAGCAGCACGCTCTGGCTCTCGGCGCCGCCACCCCAATAGGCAACGACGTTTTCCTTGAAGGCGGCGATCTTGTCATGCGCGCGCTTGAGATCGAGCGGGTAGAGCGAAGCCGGCGCGATGCCGTCGGCCAGCAGGGCGGCCTCCCAGCTCGACACGCCCCATTTGTAGAGAGAGCGCTTGCCGGGGAATTTCTTCACGTCGAAGAAATCGGCCATACCGGTCGGCGCGTCCTTGCCGTACTTCTCGGAATCATAGGCGATGACATAGGAGAAGAAATAGGTCGAGGCAGCGTATTCCCAGCCAAAGCCCTCGCGCATCTTCTTCTTGTCGACGATCGCATAGTCGATCGGCTCGAGCGCCCCTTGGGCGCCGAGCGTGATGGCTGAGAATGGGTCGACGTCGACGAGGTCCCAGGTCGGCGCGCCGCTCTTGAACTGCGCGGCGATGGCGCCTTCGGTCGGGCCCGAACCGTCCATCTTGACGGTGATGCCGGTGTCCTTGGTGAAGGCTTGGCCATAGGCCGCATCATAGGCGGTGATGGCGTCACCGCCCCAGTTGACCAGCACCAGTTCCTTGGCAGCGGCAAAGGCACCGGTCGAGCGCAGCAGCATCGGCGTGCCGGCCAGCACGAGCGCCGCCAGCTGCGTGAACTGCCGGCGCGAGATCTCGCCGCGACCTGCCCTGACGGACAGGCTCTCGATGGCTTGTTTTTTAGTATTATGTGTCATGTCAGTTCCCCTTTTTTGTCGTTGATAATACTGGAAAACGGTGGTGCGCGTGTCTCGCCGCACCGTTGGTCATTGTCCTCCACGCGGAAGGAGGAAACCCTTTTCCGCCGGCCAGGTGAGCCAGACGGAATTGCCCTTGCTGAGCGCTGCGGCCGCTACCTCGTTGGGCACCGAGACCGTGACCTTGGCGCCTTGCCGCGTCGTCAGGTCAAGCCGCGTCGCCGCGCCGAGATAGGTGGAGTTTGTCGCGGTCGCGGCAATGCCGTTCTCGCCGTCTGCCGCCTCGCCCGATATCGACATGTATTCGGGCCGGATCGCCAGGATTGCATCGCCGCGCACCAGTTCGGCCTTGCAGCCCATGCTGATCGTGCGGTCTTCGCAGAGGCCGGTCGAGCCATTGCCGGACGGGCGCACGCCCTTCAGCGGCAGCATGTTGATCTCGCCGAGGAACTCGGCGACGAAGCGGTTGTCCGGCCGGTCGTAGACCTCGTCGGGCGCTCCGACCTGCAGCAGTTTGCCGTGATTGAAGATGGCGACGCGCGACGACAGCGCCAGCGCCTCGCTCTGGTCGTGGGTGACGAAGACGAAGGTGGTGCCAGTCTCCTGGTGCAGCCGCTTCATCTCGGCCTGCATCTGGCCGCGCAGGCCCTTGTCGAGCGCGGAAAACGGCTCATCGAGCAACAGCACGCCCGGCTCGAACACCAGCGCGCGCGCCAGCGCCACGCGCTGCTGCTGGCCGCCTGACAGCTGCGCCGGCAGTTTTTTCTCGTGGCCCTTGAGGCCGACGCGCTCGATCATCTCGCCGACCCGGCGCTTGATGTCGGCCGCCGATTTCTTGCGCACCTTAAGTGGGAAGGCGATGTTGGCTTCGACGCTCATATGCGGAAACAGCGCGTAGCCCTGGAAGACCATACCGGCGGCGCGTTGCTCGGCCGGCCGGTCGGTAATGTCGACGCCGTCGCTGAACAGCTTGCCCTCAGTCGGCTGCACGAAACCGGCAAGGATCATCAGGAAGGTGGTCTTGCCCGAACCGGACGGCCCGAGCAGGGTCAGGAACTCGCCACGGCCGATGTCGAGCGACAGATTGTCCAGCGCACGGAACGAGCCGAAGCTCTTGCCGATCCCGATTGCCTTGATCTCTGCGGCACGGCCGGGTTGCTGCATACTGCCCTTTCCCTAACGCTTATCGAAATCGTAGGCAGGGTGCCGGCTCACCGCAACCGAATAGTTTTCGCGTGATCGGCAAATTTGATTCATCTATGGCGGACTGGCCCGCTATGCCCTCAATACGGCAGAATGCGGTTCTCCGATAGCTTCGACCTCAGCCATCCCGCGAACGCTTCCAGCACCGGATGCGAAGCCTTGGCGTGTTCGGAGACCAGGAAATAGGAGCGCGGCGACTTGATCGCGATGTCGAACGGCCTAACCAGCCGGCCTTCGCTCAGCGCCCGACGGCTGGTCAACTCGTCGCCCATGGCGATGCCCTGGCCGGCAATCGCCGCCGAAAAGACCAGGTTCATGTCGGAAAAGAAGATGCCACCCTCCGTGTCGGGGTTTTCCACCTTGGACAGGGCAAGCCAGCGCGCCCAATCCTCGGTGTCATCGAGATGCAGCAGATTGGCGCGCAGCACGTCCGACGGTCTCGAAAAGCCACCGACCTTGTTCAGCAGCGTCGGGCTGCAAAGCGGTGTGAACGAGATTTCGCAGAGCGGTTCGACCGCCCGGTTCGGCCAATTGCCGACACCAAACGCAATGAAGGCATCGGCCTCGGCATTGCTGACATCGTCGAGCCGGCGTGGCGTCAGGATGCGCAGCGCGACATCGGGGTACATCTGCCGGAACTCGCCGATATGGGTACACAGGAACAACGAGGCGAAGCCGGGCGTGCAACTGACGGCGAACGAGCCGCCGACGCCGGTGCCGGCATCGCGCGTCACCGCATCGCCCAGCACGGTCAATGCCTTGCGGACATCGCTGGCGTAGCGCTGGCCGCGCGGCGTCAGCGCCACGCCCTTGCCGATGCGTTCGAGCAGGTCGAAGCCGAGGTCGCGCTCCAGCAGGCGAAGCTGGTGGCTGACGGCGCTGCGGGTCAGGTGCAACTCGTCGGCGGCGCGCCAGACGCTGCCGTGGCGGGCGAAGCTGTCGAGCGCGCGCAGCGCTTGTGTCGATGGTATGCGCAAGGAGCCTCAGGTGAACCGAATTTGCATGAGCCGGGAAAACATATCACTTTTTGGCGAACCGCTTCACTGCTTTCTTCTCATGCCATGGAGAACCCGGTGGCCACCTCGGCGCAAGCAACCGCCCTTGCCTGTCTCGACGGCATCCAGCCGTTGCTGTCCGCGTGGACACGCACCATCTTCGATTTCGGCGAGACGGCGTGGCGCGAGTATCAATCCGCCGCCTGGTATGTTGAGCGGCTGAAGCGCGAAGGCTTTTCCGTCGAGGAAGGGTCCGGCGGCATGCCGACCGCCTTCTGCGCGCATTGGACCAACGGCCCCGGCCCGACCATCGGCATGTACGCCGAGTACGACGCGGTGCCGGGCAATTGCCAGGATGCGGTTACGGTCGAGCGCCCGCGCCCAGGCCTCTCCGAACATGCCGGTGGTCATACCGACCCGCATTCCGGGCTGGGCATTTCAAGCCTCGGCGGGCTGCTGGCGACCAAGGCGGCGATGCAGCACCACGGCATATCAGGCACACTGCGCTTCACCGGCGAGCCGGCGGAAAAGGTGCGTGGGTCAAAGCCGATCCATGCCGCCAAGGGCTATTATGACGGCCTTGCCGGTATGATCTCCTTCCATCCCTTCTACATGCTGCCGCTCTGCAATACGGCGCGCTGGGACACGCATTGCGGCGCGGCTTACGCGATGATCTATCGCTTCATCTGCGACCAACCGGAGCGCTGGGCGCGGGCGGCGGGTGCAGCACCCATTCCGCAAGCGCATTCGGCGGCGCGCGCGCCCGGTGCCAACGACGCACTGTTGATGATGTACATGGCCTCCAAGGCTCTGCGCGATTCCATGCTGCCGCACCAGGGCGGCTGGTCAATCAGCGAGGCGATCCTGACGGCCGGCCAGGCGACCGCCGACAACCTGCCGGCGGAGCTGGCCGAGATCCAGTACATGATCCGCGTGCCGACGCTTGCTATGGCCGAGCAGGTCACCGCCGTGCTCGACCGCAATGCCGAGGCGGCGGCAGCGATGAGTGGTTGCCGCACCGAGCGGCATTGGGTGTCGAAGTCACGGCCGGGACTTGCCAACCATGCCATGGCCGAAATCGCCTATGGAGCACTGTCGGCCGTCGGGCCGCCGCGCTGGGACGAGGACGCCAAGGCAGTCGCGCGCGAAATACAGGTCAATGCGGGGCGCATGGCGAGCGACGAGCCGTTCATCGAAGAGCTGGAGCGCCTGATCGAGCCGCAGGCGGCGGAAGCGATCCTGCGCCGCGATCTGCCGCCCTCGCAGGTCAATTCGACCTCCGACGATTACACCGACATGAGCTGGCATACGCCGACGGCGCGCTTCTATGTCGCCCGCCCGGCGCTGCGTTCGGAAACCGGCTACCCCTATCCGTCATGGGTAATGAATGCGTTGGGCGGTATTCCCGCCACCATCGACCCGATGGTGGCCTGCGCCTCCCGCACGATCGCACTCGCCGCCCTTCGCCTGCTGGAAGACCAGACCGCCCGCGATGCGGCGATGAATGAATTCGTCGCCCGCACCGGAGGCGGAATCGGCGGCTCGAACTGGATCGCGCCGCTCTGTGACTACGAGCCGCCGATCCATTTCCGCTGGCCTGAATATGTCACCACCCCGCGCGGACGCGATTGGTGGATACCGAGCATTCCCCAAGCCAAATGACCGCTGATCTGATCACGAGGAGAACCCAATGACCGTCCATGACCGCATAGTTGCAGAACCGTTTTCGCTGCAGCGCCGCAACCCGGCCGGCGGCACCAAGCCGCTGACCGCCTGGGGCTTCGCCAACGAGACCGACGTCCTGACCGACGTCCTGCTCGGCTCACCCAATTTCCTGCGCCATCTGTCGACCAGTTCGCTGTCGCGGAAGCATCTGCGCGAGGCGCCCTGCAACGTCCAGATCGCGCAGGCGCAGCACAAGGACCTCGTCGCCGCCTACGAGCATTTCGGCGTCAACATCCACTGGCACGAGCCGACACCGGAATTGCCGATGCAAGTCTATTCCCGCGATTCCAGCGTCATGACGCCCTACGGCGCCTTCATCACCGCAATGGCCAATTGGTGGCGGCGCGGCGAGAACTACGCCGCGATCCGCACCTATGAAAAACTCGGCATCCCGATCTACGACATGGTCACGGCGGGTACGTTCGAGGGCGGCGATTTCAACGTCATCGAGGACGGCGTCGTGCTGATCGGCTGCGGCGGCGCCCGCACGCAGGAAGAAGGCGCCCGCCAGGTGCAGGCCTGGTTCGACAAGGAAGGCTGGGAAACCCGCATCGCCTTCATCGACGAATACTATGTCCATATCGACCTGATGGTGGTGCCGATCGCCGAGAAACTGACCGCTGTCTGCCTCGCCTGCGCCGAACCCGGCATCGTCGACTGGCTGAAGGGCAAGGGCCACGAGATCATCGACGTGCCGTTCCAGGATACGATGGCCCTCGGCTGCAACTTCATGTCGCTGGGCAAGGACCGGGTGATCGCGCCGACCTCCAGCCAGACGCTGATCGGCCAGCTCAAGGCGCGCGGTTTCGAGGTCGCGGCCGTCGACATGAGCGAGATTTCGAAGACCGGCGGCGGCATCCACTGCATGGCGCAGGCATTGAAGCGCGAACCGGCGTAAGGGACTGCTACTCTTGCAGGTATCGAAACGGCGGGCGCGGTGCCTGCGCTAGACGGGTCCGTGGTTCCGAGCCGACGCGTTGTCCGACTTTCATGAGGATGGACAACGCCCTGGATCGGTTTTACGAGTCAGCCCAACCAGCGGAGATGTTCGCGTCCCCCAATGAATAAGATCGATACCCACAACAGCAAGGGCGGCGACGAGCGCTCGACCGCCACCAGCCTCTTGCGGCTCGGCACAAGGTTGAAGCTCTCCCGGCAGACACGTGGCCTGACCTTGAAGGCGCTCGCCGCTGCCGCCAATTGCTCCGAAAGCCTGCTGTCCAAGGTCGAGAACGGCAAGGTCTCGCCCTCGCTTCCCATGCTTCACCGGCTTGTCGAGGTGCTCGGCACCAACATCGGCTGGATGTTCGAGGAGTCCGATGGCGAGGAAGGCATCGTCTTTCGGGCGGGAGCGCGGCCGTTGATCGCGCTCGATCCGCTTCGGCGCGGCGAAGGCATTTCGCTGGAGCGGGTCATCCCCTATTCGCCAGGCCATCTCCTGCAGTGCAACATCCATCATATCGAGGCGGGCGGTGAAAGTGCTGGCCCGATCCAGCATGCCGGCGAGGAAGTCGGCTATCTCCTGGAAGGCGCCATCGAGCTGATGGTCGGTGAAAAGACGTTTCGCCTGTCCGTGGGCGACTCCTTCGTTTTCAACTCCGAGCTGCCGCACTGGTACCGCAATGTCGGCGACGTACGCGCCAGCATTTTCTGGGTGAACACGCCGGCGACATTCTGATCTGGCGATCCCCGTTCCCTTCGTTGATGCTAATTCAAGTCACTTGACAAGGAATCAAGTATCTTGAATTATGGCTGTGCGCTCAGGCGCCATGTGAGCCCGATCAAGGGCCTTTCGCAAAACCAAGGGGAACCGGAATGCGTCTTACCAAGATCCTTTCAGGCTGCGTCGCAGCCGTCGCCATGACCCTCGCGCTTGGCTCCGCCTCCGCCATGGCCGAAACCTATGCACTCGTCACCATCAACCAGCAGGCGCTGTTCTTCAACCAGATCAATGACGGTGCCACCGCCGCTGCAAAGGCTGCCGGCGTCGACCTCGTCATCTTCAACGCCAACAATGTGCCGAGCGCGCAGAACGACGCGATCGAGAACTACATCACCCAGAAGGTCGACGGCATCATTCTCGTCGCCATCGACGTCAACGGTGTGAAGCCGGCGATCACCGCGACCAAGGCCGCCGGCATTCCGGTCATCGCGATCGACGCGCAGATTCCCGATGGCGACAACGTCGCCTTCGTCGGCGTCGACAACACCAAGGCCGGCGAGGATATCGGCAAATTCTACGCCGAATACGTCAAGACCAAATTGAACGGCACTGCCAAGATCGGCGTCGTCGGCGCGCTCAATTCGTTCATCCAGAACCAGCGCCTCGACGGCTTCAAGAAGGCTGTTACCGACAGCGGCCAGAAGGTCACCTTCCTCGACACGGTCGATGGTCAAAACGTCCAGGACGTAGCCCTGTCGGCTTCCGAAAACCTGATGACCGCCAATGCCGACATGACGACGCTTTATGCGACCGGCGAGCCGGCTCTGCTCGGCGCGGCTTCCGCCGTCACCAGCCAGGGTCGCACCGGCGACGTCAAGGTGTTCGGCTGGGACCTGACCAAGTCGGCTGTGCAAGGTCTCGAAGAGGGCTGGGTGATCGCCGTCGTCCAGCAGGACCCGGCCGGTGAAGGCAAGGCCGCTATCGAAGCCTTCGGCAAGCTCAAGAAGGGCGAGAAGATCGATCCGATCATCAATGTTCCGATCACCATCGTGACCAAGGAAAATGTCGGCCAGTTCAAGGACATGTTCAAGTAAGATCCTCCCCAGACCGCCGGGCTGCGCAATGACCTGATGGTCACCTGCGCGGCCCGGCGACCGATTGACCATGTCGCGCCCAGAGAATTGGAACCATGATGAGCGATGGCGAGACCTACCGCGTCAGGATGACCGGTATTTCCAAACGGTACGGCCCTATCCAGACGCTGGACGATGTCTCGCTGAACCTGAAACCCGGCGATGTGCTCGGTCTGGTCGGCGACAATGGCGCCGGCAAATCCACCCTGAGCAAGGTTCTGTCCGGTGCGGTCATTCCGGATTCCGGCACCATAGAGATCGACGGCAAAGCCGTTTCGTTCTCCTCACCGGCCGATGCCCGTGCCGCGCGTGTGGAAATGGTCTACCAGGACCTTTCGCTCTGCGACACGGTGGACGTGGCGGGCAATCTCTTCCTCGGCCGCGAGCCGCGCCGCCACGTGCTCGGCGTCCCCTTTCTCGATAACAGACGCATGCATGACCAGACGCGTGAGATGCTCGACCGGCTCGGCATCGTCATTGCCGACACCAGGCTCAAGGTCGAAAACCTCTCCGGCGGCCAGCGCCAGTCGATTGCCATCGGCCGCGCCGCCTCCTTCGATCCGTCGGTGCTGATCATGGACGAGCCGACGGCCGCCCTTGCGGTAGCGGAAGTCGAGGCGGTCCTGGAACTCATCCGCGCCGTCAGCGCCCGTGGTGTCAGCGTCATCCTCATCACCCACCGGCTGCAGGATCTGTTCCTTGTCTGCGACCGCATCCAGGTCATGTATGAGGGCCGCAATGTCGCCGAGCGCAACATCGGCGACACCAGCATCGAGGAGGTCGTCAACCTGATCGTCGGCCGGAAATTCACCGCGCGTTCGGCACGCGCCAGCCGCGACGAGGGGATACAGCCATGAACGTCACCTCCGCCGGCGTTGGCGCCTCGCCGCCCAAACGCGTCCACAACAGCACATGGAAGGATGTGGCGATAGCCAATGGCAGCGCCGTCTCCATCGCGCTGTTCTTCATCGTCGTCTGCGTGGTCTTCTCCCTGGTCACCGGTTCCTTCCTGACGACGCCCAATCTGCTCAACATCGTGCGCCAGTCGGCGCCGCTGCTGATCGTTGCGGCTGCGATGACCTTCGTCATCACCACCGGCGGCATCGATCTCTCGGTCGGTTCCGTGCTGGCGCTGACGGCGACCCTGTCGGCCGTCTTGCTGCAGGCCGGCCTGCCGTGGCCGCTCGTCGTCCTGGCCATGCTGGCGCTCGGCGCGGCGATCGGCGCCTTGCAGGGCTTCTTCATCGCCTATGAACGGATACCGGCCTTCATCGTTACGCTTGCCGGTCTCTCCGTGATCCGCGGCGTGGCGCTGCTGATCACCGGGGGCTATTCGATCCCGGTCGAGCCCACCAGCTTCTTCGTCAACATCGGCAGGGCCTGGTTTCTCGGTGTGCCGGTACCCGCCCTGCTCGCCCTTGTCGTCCTGATCGTCGCCTATCTCGCCTTCAACCAGACGCCGTTCGGCCGCTATGTGACCGGCATCGGGGCCAACACCGAGGCCGTGCGCCGCGCCGGCGTCGATACACGCTTCATGACGCTCTTTGTCTATGTCCTGTCGGGCATGGCGGCGGCGGTGGCCGGCATTATTCTTGCCGCCCGGCTCGGTTCTGGCTCGTCGAATTCCGGCCAGGGTTTCGAGCTCGATGTCATCGCCGCCGTAGTGCTTGGCGGCACCAGCCTGTTCGGCGGGCGCGGCACGATCATCGGCACCGTGCTCGGCGCGTTGACCGTCGCGGTCATCGGCAACGGCCTGATCCTCGCGCATATGTCGCCCTTCCTGACACCGATCGTTACCGGCACAATCATCCTCGTTGCCATCTGGCTGAATTTTCGCCTGTTCAAGGGCGCAACGCGGAGCCGCTGACATGGATCATCTGTTCGACAACACGCCCAGGCAAAGGATGCCGATCGGTGTTCGCTCCGGCACCGTGATGACCGTTGCCGGCCCGGTCGCGATTGCCGACATGGGCGTGACGCTGATGCACGAGCATATCCTGCTCGATGGCGCGACATCGTGGAAATGCCCTTGCCATCCCGACGAGAAGAAGATCGCCGAGCATCCGGTCAGCATGGAGATCATCGGCGAGCTGCGGATGAACCCCTATATGAACCGCGACAACGTCTCGCTCGACGACAGCGACCTGGCGCTTTCGGAACTGGCGAAGTATCGGGCGCTGGGCGGCCATACGGTGGTCGATGCGACCAATATCGGCATCGGCCGCGATCCGGCAAAGCTGGCGCGCATCGCCCGCGCCTCCGGATTGCGCATCGTCATGGGCACAGGCTTCTACCTGCAGCACACCCATCCCGACTGGCTGAAGGCCATGGACGTCGATGACGTCACCGAATTCCTGGTCAATGATGTCGGCGGCGGGGCGACGCAGCCCGAAATCATGGCCGGCATCATCGGCGAAGTCGGCGTCAGCAAGGATTTCACCGACGAGGAGCGCAAGTCGCTGCGGGCTTCGGCCCGCGCCGCGAAAATCACCGGCGTGCCGTTGACCATCCATCTGCCCGGCTGGGAACGGCTGGCGCATGACGTGCTCGACGTGGTCGAGGCGGAAGGCGCCGATCTCAGGCACACGGTGCTTTGCCACATGAACCCGAGCCACAACGATCTTGCCTACCAGAGAAGCCTTGCCGCGCGCGGCGCCTTCCTGGAATACGACATGATCGGCATGGATTTCTATTATGCCGACCAGGATGCGCAATCGCCGTCCGACGAGCAGAATGTTCAGGCGATCCGCTCATTGATCGAGATGGGGCTGGTCGATCGTATCCTGCTTTCGCAGGACGTCTTTCTGAAGATCATGCTGACGCGCTTCGGCGGCTTCGGCTACGGCTTCATCCTCAAGCATTTCGTGCCGCGGCTGAAACGCCATGGTGTCGAGCAGGCGGCGATCGACCGCATGCTCGTCGATAATCCAAAGACCGTGTTCGCCGAGGGCCTATGAGCCGCGGCTCCAAGCAGTAAAGGGAGTATGCATGTCCAGGAAGAAGGTTCTTCTCGCAGGCGAGTCCTGGGTCTCGACCGCGACCCACATCAAGGGCTTCGACCAGTTTCCGACCGTGACCTATCACACCGGAGCCGATGAACTGCTGGCGGCGCTGAAGGACAGTCCGTTCGACGTCACCTTCATGCCGGCGCACGAGGCACAGCGGAATTTCCCGCAGACCATGGAAGCGCTTTCGGCCTATGACGCGGTCGTGCTTTCCGATCTCGGCGCCAACACGCTGCTGCTTCACCCCGATACCTGGGTCCACTCCAAGCCAACGCCGAACCGGCTGCGCCTGCTGCGCGACTATGTCGGCAACGGCGGCGGCCTGCTGATGTTCGGCGGCTACTACAGTTTCCAGGGCATCAATGGCGGCGCGCGCTATCACAAGACGCCGGTCGAGGATGTCTTGCCGGTTACATGCCTGCCGGTGGACGACCGCGTCGAGGTTCCGGAGGGCTATGCGCCGGTCGTCGTCGGCCCGCAGAGCCATCCGATCCTCAAGGGCCTCGGCAAGGATTGGCCTATTCTGCTCGGCTTCAACGAGGTCGTGGTCAAGGACGGTGCGGAAGTTCTCGCCACGGTGTCTTCCGACTACCGTTCGCTGCCGCTGCTGGTGACCGGCAAATATGGCCAGGGCCGCACCGTCGCCTGGACCTCGGATGTCGGTCCGCATTGGCTGCCGACGAGCTTCATCGCCTGGAATGGCTACAAGACGCTGTTCGAACAGATGCTGGGCTGGGCGACGGCCAGGGATTAGCGATGCGCGTCCATGTCGTCGGCAATGTCTGCGTCGATACGACGTATCGGCTGGACCGGTTTCCGGCAGCGGGCGAGACGCTGAACGCATCGGAACATGCCGACGGGCTTGGCGGCAAGGGTGCGAACCAGGCGGTAGCCGCCGCCCGCACCGGAGCCGATGTCCGCTTCCACACCGCGATCGGCAGCGATGCCGCCGGGACCTGGATAAGGGAACAGTTAAGCCGCGATCTCGACGCCAGCCATCTGACGATGCTGCCTCTGCCCAGCGACCGGTCGGCGATCATGGTCGATGGGCGAGGCGAAAACCTCATCGTCACTGGGGCCAGTTGCGCCGCCGCCTTCGATCCGCTGGCGGACGGTGGTTTCGCACGGTCGATCGAGCACGGTAACATCGTGGTGATGCAGGGCAATCTTTCTCCCGAGACAACGAGGGCCTGTCTCAGGGCGTCGCGCGACGCCGCAGCCGTTACGATCTTCAATCCGAGCCCGCTCACGGCTGGCTACGCACCGATTTCGAGCGACGTCAGCCTCGCTATCGCCAATGCAGGCGAGGCGGCGCTTCTGACCGGAGCCGCCGAACCTGCCGCGGCAGCCCGCGAGATGATCCGGCAAGGCGCCGGAGCCGCCATCGTGACGCTTGGCGCGCAGGGCTGCCTGGTGGCCGATGGCGAAGGACGGATCGACCGGATCGCGGCGCCCAGGGTGACTGTGGTAGACACCAGCGGCGCGGGCGATGTCTTTTGCGGCAGCCTCGCCGGCTGCCTTGCGGCCGGGATCGACCTCGCCACGGCGGCGCGGATCGCGGTACGCGCCGCCGCCATTTCGGTCGGCCGTGCCGGCACGCTCGGCTCCGGCCCCGACCGGCGGGAGATGAAAATACTCATGGAAACGACGGAAGCGGAAGCCGCATGACAAAATCCCCCAAATCCATCGGCTCCAAACAGGTCGCCAATGACGCGCTGCAGTCGATCTTCGGCAAAAGCAAGGTGGTGATCGGCGTCGTTCATCTGGCACCGCTGCCGGGCGCGCCGCGTTACGATGGCGGGGCGGTCGAGGCCATCTATCAGCGCGGCATCGACGACGCCAAAGCCTATCTCAACGGCGGCTGCGACGGCGTGATCGTCGAGAACCATGGCGACGTGCCGTTCGCCAAGCCGGACGATATTGGGCCTGAAACCTCCGCCTATATGTCCGTCGTCTCCGACCGCATCCGCCGAGAACTCGGCCGGCCGATCGGCATCAACGTGCTTGCCAATGCCTCCATCCCGGCACTGTCGATCGCCAGCGCCTCCGGTGCTTCCTTCGTCCGCGTCAATCAATGGGCCAACGCCTATGTCGCCAATGAGGGCCTTATCGAGGGAGAGGCGGCACGCGCCATGCGCTTCCGCGCCAGGCTTCGGGCCAACGGCATCCACATCTTTGCCGATGCCCATGTCAAACACGGCGCTCACGCGATCGTCGGCGACCGGCCGGTCGAGGAACAGGTCAAGGACCTGGTCTTCTTCGATGCCGATGCGGTGATCGCGACCGGTCAGCGCACCGGCCACGCCGCCGACCTCGACTATATCAGGATGATCAAGGATGCAGCCGGACTGCCGACGCTGGTCGGCAGCGGCGTGACGTCCGACAACGCCAACGATATCCTCGACATCGTCGACGGCGTCATTGTCGCCAGCTCGCTGAAACATGACGGCGTCTGGTGGAACCAGGTCGATCCGCAGAGGGTGAAGGCCTTCATCCGCGGCCTCAAGCGGTGACTTTGGTGCCGGAGATCGACGGCGAGCGACTGCTCGCACGGCTCGACGCTTTCGCCCGGATCGGCGCCACGCCAGCAGGCGGCGTCAACCGGCAGGCGTTCAGCGTCGAGGATCGCGGCGCCCGGCGCCTACTGGCGAAGCTGGCGATGGAGCGCGGCTTCGCGGTGTTTCAGGACGGCATCGCGAACCTCTTCGTCCGCCGCGAGGGCACTGATGCCACGCTGCCGCCGCTGCTGATCGGCAGCCATCTCGACAGCCAGCCGACCGGCGGGCGCTTCGACGGCGCGCTCGGCACGCTTGCCGCTTTCGAGGCGCTGGAAGCACTGGAGGACGCGAAGGCTGAAACCGCAATGCCGATCGAGGTCGTCGCCTGGTCCAATGAAGAAGGCAGCCGTTTCGCGCCGGGCGTGATGGGCTCCATGGCCTTCACCGGTTCGGATCCCGCCGCATGGAAATCAAGTGTCGGCGCCGACGGCGCGTCCCTCGCAACGGAGCTTGAGGCGACGATCGCCGCCTTGCCGGAGGCTGCCCTTCGTCCGATCGGCAAGCCGATATCAGGCTACATCGAGCTGCATATCGAACAGGGACCGTCGCTGGAAAAGGAGCGGTTGCCGATCGGTGTCGTCACCGGCGTGCAGGGCACGCGCTGGCTGGAAGTCTCCATCGAGGGCACTGCCGGTCACGCCGGCACGACCGGCCTTGCCTACCGCAGGGATCCGATGGTCGCCGCCGTTGCTGCAATGCACAGGCTGCAGACGACGATCATGCCGCCCGACAGCAGCGCGCGGCTGACTGTGGGCCGGATCGCTGCCAAGCCGGGATCGATCAACGCCATACCGCAATCCGTGGCCTTCACCGTAGACATCAGGCATCCACGGATGGAGCGGCTCGACGCCATCGAGGCCGAGCTGCGCCAGGTCTGCGGGGCGGAGGCAGAGACCCAGCATTGCACGGCAACGATCAAACGATCGTTCGACATGCCTGGGGCGGCATTCTCTCCCAATATGGTCAAAATCGTCGAGGCGGCCGCCAGTTC
The DNA here is from genome assembly GCF_003148495.1 of Mesorhizobium loti. GTDB lineage: Bacteria > Pseudomonadota > Alphaproteobacteria > Rhizobiales > Rhizobiaceae > Mesorhizobium > Mesorhizobium loti. The sequence goes on along the minus strand of NZ_QGGH01000002.1, from coordinate 652,783 downwards.
CCTGGGGCTGCCGCACAAGCAGATGATATCCGGCGCATTCCATGACGCGCTGTTCCTCGCCCGAGTGGCGCCTGCCGCGATGATCTTCGTGCCGTGTCGTGACGGGCTTAGCCACAACGAGGCGGAATATGTGGAACCTGCCTACGCTGTCACCGGCGCACGGGTTCTGCTGCAGGCGGCCATAGCGGCGGCTTCGCCGCGATGACCATTTGAGAACATCGTCTCTGACAGGCCGATCGGGCAGACATCGAGCCGGCCAGCTCGACGGGCGCGTTTCGAGGTGGCGGCGGACGCCTTTCATGCCTGCCCCCTACCTTTGCACCAACAAACCGTGCAGCTGTGTCCTCCCCGCCCTTGTGAGTGGCCGCAAAATGGATGAATAGTCGGGACGGCGCCCGCCCTGAAATTGCCGGTTTGCGGTTCTCAGGTCGTGCAATCGCTAGCCGGATTTCCCAATGGCCAGTCCCGAACCGCGCAAGAGAAGAGGTCCGATCGCCGCCCGGCTGCTGGCGCTCGACGCGTGGATCGATTCCTCGCTCTACGAGATCGGTTTCAAGGCGCGCCAGTTCTGGGAAGCCGCGACGATCTTCTCGCGGCGCTTCCGCGTCAACGGCTGGCGTCGCGGCATCATTGAAGTGTTGAGCGAGGGTTTCACGCTCGGCGCCGGCGGCATTGTGGTGATGCTGGCACTGGCCATTCCGGCTTTCCAGGACACGGCCGGCGACTGGCGCGCCCAGGGCGACTTCGCCGTCACCTTCCTCGACCGCTACGGTAACGAGATCGGCCAGCGCGGCATCATCCAGCGCGACTCGGTGCCGGTCGACGAGATGCCCGATCACGTCATCAAGGCGGTGCTCGCCACCGAGGATCGCCGCTTCTTCGATCACTACGGTATCGATGTGCTCGGCCTGTCGCGTGCCATCTTCGAGAATGTGCGGGCCAACTCCGTCGTCCAGGGCGGTTCCAGCATCACCCAGCAGCTGGCCAAGAACCTGTTCCTCACCAATGAGCGCACGCTGGAGCGCAAGATCAAGGAAGCCTTCCTGTCGCTGTGGCTCGAGGCCAATCTGTCGAAGAAGGAAATCCTGCAGCTCTATCTCGACCGCGCCTATATGGGCGGCGGCACGTTCGGCATCGAGGCGGCCGCCGATTTCTATTTCGGCAAGAGCGTCAAGGACCTGAACCTCGCCGAGGCGGCGATGCTGGCCGGGTTGTTCAAGGCGCCGACCAAATATGCTCCCCACATCAACCTGCCCGCGGCGCGTGCGCGTGCCAATGTGGTGCTGTCGAACCTTGTCGACGCCGGCTTCATGACCGAAGGTCAAGTCCTGCAGGCCAGGCTGCATCCGGCCGATGTCGTCGATCGTGGCGAGCAGAAAAGCCCGGATTATTACCTCGACTGGGCGTTCGACGAGGTCAAGAAAATCGCCAAACCGGGCCAGCACTCGCTCGTTGCCCACACCACCTTCGACGCCAACATCCAGAAGGCGGCGGAAGAATCGGTGGAGTTCCACCTGCGCCAGTTCGGCAAGGAATATAATGTCACCGAGGGCGCGGTCGTCGTCATCGAGACCAACGGCGCGGTGCGTGCGATCGTCGGGGGCCGCGACTATGGCGCCAGTCAGTTCAACCGCGCCACCAAGGCGCTGCGCCAGACCGGCTCGTCATTCAAACCTTATGTCTACGCAACGGCGATGGAACACGGCTTCACCCCCAACTCCATCATTTCCGGCGGCCCGATCAGCTGGGGCAGCTGGTCGCCGCACAATTACAGCGGCGGATCGGCGGGCAACGTCACGCTGATCATGGCAATGGCCAAATCGATCAACACCGTGCCGGTGCGGCTGGCCAAGGACTATCTCGGTATTCCGCCGATCAAGGCCATGGCCGAGGCGATGGGCGTGGAATCGCCGCTCGAAGCGCACAAGACCATGGTGCTCGGCACCTCGGGCATGACGGTGATGGACCAGGCGACGGGCTACAGCGTGTTCGCCGACAACGGCTTCGTCGGCTCCCGGCACGGCATCACCCAGTTGGTGACCCGCACCGGCGAGGTGGTTTATGATTTCGCCAAGGATGCGCCGCCGCCACACCGGGTGCTGTCGGAGCAGGCGCTCAAATCGATGAACACCATGCTCGCCGCGGTGCCGGTGATGGGCACGGCGCGGCGGGCCCAACTTCCCAACATCGTCGTCGCCGGCAAGACCGGCACGACGCAATCCTACCGCGACGCCTGGTTTGTCGGCTTCACCGGCAACTACACGGCGGCAGTGTGGATGGGCAACGACGACTTCACGCCGACCAAGAACATGACGGGCGGCTCGCTGCCGGCGATGGTGTGGCAGCGACTGATGGTCTACGCGCACCAGAACATCGACCTCAAGCCGATCCCGGGTATCGACAAGCCCTTCATCGACGAGGAGATCGCGGCCAAGGCCGAGGAAGCGCAGAAGAAGACCGACGCGCAGGCGGCGGCCGACGCAGCCGCCGAACGGCCGCCGGTGCTGTCCAGCCGGACCACCCAGACGCTGCGGGACATGACCAGGCTGTTCCAGTCGGCGCCCGCCCTCAGTACGCCTCAATCGCCGGAGACGCTGTCGGCGCTGTGATCCTTTCCGACAGAGTGGGGCTTTCCGACCGGTCTGGGCGAGCAAATCCATCGGCCCGCTTGCCACAAGGCCCCACGCCGCGATATCCCCGAGCGGCAACTCTTCGGTGTCCCCGGCCCTTCATGCTCAAAAATGCCTTCCTGACGCTGCTTTCGCTTGCCATAGCCATCGTCGGCGGTGGCGGCAGCGTCTGGTATGCGCTGAAAGTCCAGGATGGCGTCGGCGCCATCCGGATCGGCCAATGGACAGCCTTTCCCGATATCGGCACGCCGTCCGCCGACCCCTATTCCAAAGCCCGCGTGGCGCGCGAGGGGGTGCTTGCGCTCGGCCGCGCCGAAGGGTTGTCCTTCGTCGCCGAGCGCGACACGGGCGGCGCCGAGCTCAAGCGCGAATGCACCTACACCATCGAGGGCGGATTTCCGACGGCGCGGTTCTGGACGCTCTATGCCGCCGACCAGTCGCTCGGCGTGGTCGAAACCGGCAAACCCCGGCTGGCGGCGCTGCAATCCTATGGTGTTGTACGACAACCCGATAACTCGGTCGTCATTTCCGCCGGCCATCACCCGATGCCGGGCAACTGGCTGCTGACCGACGGCTTCGGCAGGATGTATTTCGTGCTGACCTTCTACGACACGCCGATCGCCAGCAGCACCGGCCTTTCGGACGTTTCGCTACCGCGGATCGTCAAGGTCGGCTGCGATGCGTAGCTTTTATGCAACGATGCGCAGACTTCTGCATGCCGTCCTGCTCGGCCTGCTCGGCGCCGGCATCGTGCACATCGCCGTGCTGCTTCTGGTGCCTGAGTTTTCCGAACGCGATGCCTGGTCGCGGCTGTCCATGGCGTCGGATCTCTACAGGATGACGCGGCTCGATGCCGAGGCCGGTGGCGCGCCCGTGGTGAAATCCGTCGATCCGCTGTTCTACGCAACGGCATGCCGTTTCGACCTGGGCGAAGGCATGGTCCGGATCAAGGCACCTGGACACGTGCCGTTCTGGTCGGTGTCGGTCTATGACCGCAGCGGCCACAACATCTATTCCTTCAACGACCACACCGCGACCGGCGGCGTGCTGGATGCCGTCGTGCTGACGCCGGCGCAGATGATCGACGTGCGCAAGGACCTTCCCGAGGACCTTCAGGGAACGATCTTTGTCGAAGCGCCGATCGAGGAAGGCATCTTCGTCATCCGCGCCTTCGTGCCCGACGACAGCTGGAAGCCGATCGTATCGCGCTTCTTCGAGCAGAGTTCCTGCGAGTTGCAGGACTTCTAGAGCCTGTTCCATCCCGATGGAATCGGGATGGGCTCTATCTTATTGTTTGAGCATGATCTTTTCCGAAAACCGGATTCCACTTTTCGGGATCATGCTCTAGTGATGCGGGACCGGCTTCGTCCCTGGCGATCCCGGCTTGTCGGGATCGACCGGCCGCACTTCGCCGGCATGAGACCGCTCATAGCGGATGCCGGGAAAGATGATCACCGCCGCCGGAATTTCGGCGGTTTGCTTTGTCCGATTGCTTGGTGCCGTACGCGGCACGAAAGACAGTACCATGCCCATGGTTCGCGCATTCCTCTCGGTTTCCCCGGAGCACAACGCAACGCCTCCAAATATCATTAAGGCCGGCAGAGGGTTAACGGAGCGCTAACGGATCGTCGCTAACTTGATCTTTGTTCTTGGCACTCGCGAAACCGACACAGTCCCGGTCGAGCGTGGCCGAGCTTGTGTCGAGTACGGGCGTATCCTTCGTGTCATCTTCGGACTTCAGGCAAATCGCGGTACGAAAAGACTCGGGAAAGGCCGAAAGGCTGTTCCGCGCCGCGGTGTCGGCGTTCTGCTCGCTCACCCGCCCTTCACGCCGTGAGATCGGCCAGCTCGAAGACCTGACGCTGCCGCTGTTCGACAATGTGTCCGTCGAATCTCGCCGTTACGTGGCGGCCGCCCTTTCCGAATGCGAATACGCCCCCGCCGCTTTGGTGCGCCGTCTCTGCGAGGAACCGGTCGACATTGCCGCGCCGCTGCTCATCCGCTCCCGCGCCGTCAGCGACATCGATCTCATCGCGCTGATCGGGCGACATGGCCTGCCGCATGCCCGCGCCATTGCACGCCGCAAGGGCCTGAACCCGACCATCGCCGATTTGATCAGGGCGCTGGAAAGGCCAAGCCTGGTGCGCGTGCGGGAACCGGATGCGAAAGCCATCGCAGCAGACGAGATCGTGCCGGTGCGCACGGAAACGGCCTCCGACGAGTCCGCCCGAGAACAGGCGCTCGGCATCGCAGCCGAGAATGCACGGCGCAGGCTGCGCTCGATGATGCGCACGGGCGACGAGGCGGCAGCGGCGACCGCCGATCCTTTTACGGGCGCCGATACTTATGTGAAATTGCGCGAGACAGCGCTGACGGGAAACGCCGCGTTCTTCCAGACCGCGCTCGCCGATGCGCTCGATATCGATTTCTCGATCGCACGATCGCTCACCGCCAACCAGAACTACGCGTCGCTGCTTGCGGCACTGCGCTCGCTAGACCTCAGCGAAGACAGGGCCTTCCTGATCACCGTAGCCGTCTACCCAGCGCAATTCCCGCATCCGCAAGCCATCCGCACCTTCCTCGACCGCTACCGCCTGCTACATCGCGATGTCGCCCTGGACAAGGTACGGTACTGGAAAGCCGAAACCCTCTCGAGGGTGGTTCGCGACGCCGCACCGGCAAACAGCGACACCCGCATGGCATCGAACAGCGACGATGCGGCCGAGACCTCCGGCCTCAGGGCGTCTTCACGGAAATAAGTTCCTCGACGGGCACAGTGCCGGCCTCGATCTCGACCACCCAGATGTCGGGATCGAATTTTTTCTCCCTTTCCAGCCTGGCATCGAGTACGGCGGCATCGTCACCGGCCCCGAGCAGACTGAAAAACCGGTCGTCGGGCTTGGCCGAATCGTAGCTTGTCTGCGGCGCCGGTCCGAACAGGGCAACCTCGCCCAGCCTGCCCCGCGCCAGGACGAAAACAGCGCCGGCTTCGGTTGCGCCCCGCTTGACCACGGCGGCAAATCCGCCGGCGCCGAAAACCCGGCGCAGTAGGGCCGAAACCCACAGATCTGAGGTGACGCGCATGAGACAACTCCGGAAGGCGTGCGGCTGTCTATCGATATTTCCGCTGCTCGGCGAGCTGTCATTTCCCAGTCAGTTGGTCAGGCCGATCTCGCGCATCTTGACGTAGACGATCTCATCGGGCTCGCCCGTTTGCGGCAGCCCGAACAGCGACTGGAATTCCTTGATCGCCGCCTTGGTGCGCGCGCCGACGACGCCGTCCAGCTGCATGTCGTCATTGCCGAACGCCTTGAGCCCGGCCTGGATCTTGACGATGCGGGCATCGGGCGCCTGCGTCGCGACATTCGGATCGGCGGCATTCGCCTGCCCTGAAGTCGCTTGCCCGGAATTTGTCTGCCCCGAATTTGTCTGCAAAGACACCGGAACAGCGGCCGGCATATCCGGACGCGGCTGCGGTCTGGGTACGACGGAAGCGGTTTTCGGCGTCGCGCCCAGTTGATCCAACAGAAGCGCGTCGATCTCGCCGGACGCGTTGAGCCCGACCTTCTGCTGATAGGCCTGGATGGCCTTGCGCGTGTTGGGCCCGGAAATGCCGTCGACCGTTCCGGGGTAGAAATCGAGATCCTTCAGTATGCCTTGCACCTGCTCGACCACCGGATCGCCTTTGATCGGCGCCGGCGCGCCGGATGGCCGCACGATGTTGAACGTCGTCTCAGGTTCGTCGGACGCCGCGTGCGGAAAGCCCTGGATGCTGCGGGTGGCAAAAAACGCGCCGGCATGCGGGAAAGGCTGATACCACAGGGCATTGGCGGAAACGTAGAACAACGTCACCAGGAATGCCGTCGAGCCGCCCACCAGGACAGGATTGCGCGAGATCATGCCGCCGACGGCGACGACGCCGTCCTGAAAGGCATTGCTGCGGCGCTTGACCGCCTTAGGCTGTTTTGCGGAGCGAGCCATTTCTGTCCCCTTTCGCCATGGCCACAGGCATCGTCAGCACGCCGGCCTTCTCCGCCTGATGCCCCTTCGGTCCGTTCACCGGCAGGCTGATGGTCACGGTGGTGCCCTCGCCCGGCATGCTTTCGATGGACATCGTGCCTTCGTGCAGCGCCACCAGGCCCTTGACCAGCGACAGGCCGAGACCGGTCCCCTCGAAACGGCGGGTGTAGTCGTTCTGGATCTGCATGAAGGGCTTGCCGAGATTGGCAAAATCCTCCTCGGCGATGCCGATGCCGGTGTCCCTGACCCAGAAATGCAGGCGCGAACCGATCCGCTTGGCGCCGACGACGACATCGCCGCCATCGGGGGTGAACTTGATCGCATTGGAGACGAGGTTGATGAGCATCTGCTGCACGGCACGCTGATCGGCATTGATGTCGCCGGCGTCCGGCGCGATCTGCACCTGCAGATCGATGTTCTTGGCCTGCGCCTGCAGCTGCATCATCGACTGGCACATGTCGACCGCGTCCGCGAACCGGAACGGCTCCGGTTCGGTCGCGTAGACGCCTGATTCAATCCTGGACACGTCGAGTATCGAGGTCACGACGGCAAGCAGATGCTGGCCCGAATCCCGCACCAGGCCGACATATTCCTTCTGGCGCGGATCCTTGAAGGCGCCGAACATTTCATGCAGCAGCATGTCCGAGAAGCCGATAATGGCATTCAGCGGCGTGCGCAATTCGTGGCTGACCACCGCCAGGAAGCGCCCCTTCGCCACCTCGGCGGACGCGGCCGCCTCATTGGCCGCCGCTAGATCCTCGCGTAGCCGGGCAATCTCGTCATTCTCGCGCAGGACAAGCGTGAAGACGTCGCCCTGTTCCTCAGCTCGCACCAGATCGAGCGAGAACGGCCGATAATTGTCAGCGACCAGGCCATTGCCGTTCTGAGGCAGCCTGATGCGCAATTCGAGCCGGCGCGACAGCGCGCCGTCGCGCATGTCAGCCAGGGCGCTGAGATAGGAGACGCGATCCGACAGATGGACGCGGTCGAAGAGGCCGTTTCCGGACAGCAGTTCGGGCGGCAATTTCAAAAGCGTGCGTGCCTTTGGCGAAGCGTCCAGAACCTCGCCGTGACGGGCGACGCGCAAGATCACCGCATCGATGATGTCTTCGAGCCGGTCGGCAGTGTCGACCACATCAGCCGCATCTGCCGTGTTTCGAAACGCCGATGCGCGCGGGATCAAGGTAAGCGCCCAAGCCAACGGCACCAGCCAGTGCCAGGCCGCGGTCTGCGCTCCTGCGAACGGGAACACGGTTCCAGCCAGAGGCTGAGCCAAGATGGCCACAGCGGCCGACACGGCTCCCCACAGCGCTGCACGCCGCGAGGCGCCGATCCACCAGGCTTCGAACGGCAGCGCCACGACAAGCATGGCGACAGGCGAACTCAGCCCGCCCGCGGCGGCAATGAGACTGCCGAGAGAAATGCCCGCCATCGCCAGGGCGATCCAGCTCGCTATCGCCATCTTGCCGGTCGCCGCCACCAGCAAGGCGACGAACCAGCACAGGCCAAAGGCCGCGAAGATGACGGCCATGGTGACGGCGGCGCCCAGGCCCGAAGTGACCAGCGTGACCGCGGCACCCGCGGCAAAGAAAGGAGCGGCGAGCATGACGCCGATGAAGCGGCGCTGGCGCTCGCGGTCGCTCTGCCCAATAATGGACGGATGGACCATACGTTCGCAACCGGCGGCAATCGCGCCAGGTAATTCAACGTATCTGGCCTTGATTGAACTCAACTCAACGCACCCGTAATCGTCGTGGACAGCTCTGCTTTGCAGATCGTTCTGGTTGGCTCTGAAACTCGCATCCAGCGTTTAAGGAATGGATAAGGCAGGGCCGACCAAGGCCCCGGCCTGGGGCAAATATCGGGATGCCGGCAGCCGAAAGCCCGGGCAAATGCAGCCATAGTAAACGGAGGGTTATCCGGCGACGGTGCCCATCGGGTGGCTGCAGGCGGCACCTGGACTCCGGGATTTCAGGAAAAATGCAGGAAAAGCATGGAGATAGATGGTTATCTCGGGTTAAGAAAACTCATTCGGATTTGAGATAAATCGATTGCACAACGGCTCGTTTCGAATTTGCCTAAAATTTGAGGAAAATTGTCGCTTTGCCTGCAAGCCGTCCTTTGCGCCTGTGTGCCAACATCCTGCCTACAAAAGAGGTCATGCCATATGGATGCATGATCCGGTCACGACGAGAGGGCAAGGGCATGGTCTTCCTCATAAGAATGGCTTTCTGGTTTTCGCTGGTGCTGCTGGCGCTGCCGCTGACTGTCGGCCCCGATGAATCGGGCCGCGAAAGCGTCGGGCCGATCCAGGCCTTGTTTGCGGCACGCGAAGCAGTTGGCGACATCGCTGGCATTTGCGAACGCAAGCCCGATGTCTGTGAAACCGGCAAGTCGGCAATGCACACCATCACCGCCCGCGCCAAGGAGACCGCCAAGATCGCGGCGGCGATGCTGGACGACAAGTCCGCCGCCGGGCCCGATACATCGACGATGACCGGCAGCGTGCCGGATGAAATCGTCTTGCCCGAGACAGTTAACCTGCCGGCGCAGAATTAAGCCGTTTCGACGGCGCACCGCGGGCTGTCTGCCCTCTCGACGCCCGCGGTGTCCTTGTTTTTCCGTGACGCGGAGCCGCCGCGTGACTATATCCGGCATTATGACCACCACGATACAGACGATCCGCGACGACTTCTCGTTCCTCGAGGAATGGGAAGACCGCTATCGTTACGTCATCGAACTCGGCGAGGCGTTGCCGCCGTTTCCGGACGAGCAGCGCAGCGCCACCAACAAGGTGCCGGGTTGCGTCAGCCAGGTCTGGTTGACCACTGAACGCGGAGCTGGGGCCGACCCGGTCATCACCTTCACCGGCGATTCGGACGCTCATATCGTGCGTGGGCTGGTCGCGATCATGCTGGCGCTGTTTTCCGGCAGGACCGCCAGCGAAATCCAGAAGACCGATGCGGAAGCGACATTGAAAGAGCTCGGCCTCGACGAGCATCTGTCGCCGCAGCGCGCCAACGGCCTTCGCTCCATGGTCAAGCGCATCAAGCGCGATGCCGAGGCGGCGCTCAAGCAGACCGCCTGAAAAGCTCTCCCTGGAATTGCTCTACTCGATCAGCGCGTTGCCACCCGCAAAATCAAACGGCGCCCGAAGGCGCCGTTAATGTCGATCAATCTGGCTGGCAGCGATTACCGTGCCTTGCGCTTGCGGCCGAGGCCCATCTTCTTGGCCAGTTGGGACCGGGCAGCGGCGTAGTTGGGTGCAACCATCGGATAGGTCGGGTCGAGGTTCCACTTTTCGCGATACTGATCCGGCGTCAGATCATAGTGGGTCATCAGATGGCGCTTCAGCGACTTGAACTTCTTGCCGTCTTCGAGGCAGACGATGTAGTCGTCATGAACCGAGCGCTTCGGGTTGACCGCCGGCTTTTGCTTGTCGGCAGGCGGTTGTTCGGCGGTTCCGCCCACACGCCCGAGTGCGGCATGGACATCGGATATCAGGTTCGGCAATTCGCCGACCGGCACGGGATTGTTGCTGACATAGGCGGCCACCACATCGGCGGTCAATTCGATCAGCGCATCGCTGTTTCTGGAAGGTGTTTCGACAATATCCATGGTCTTCAGGCCCCAACAAGAGTTACTTCGATCTGCGCCCTTTTTTTACAGGCAGGGCATTGCACGAACTTTGTGCAGGTAGAGCTTCTACGATTCGTGTCGCGCGCACATCAATGAGCCCGCAGACCAAGTAAGTCAATTCGCCCCTTGCGCTATATTGAACGATGTTGGTCAATTGTTCCCGGATCAGCTTCAATCTTTCGTGCATTGTGTAATTTATCGATATTTCGCGCGCCAACCAGCAACGGCTGACGCAACGTCAGCTCGCCGTTACATTCGCGGCAACTCACAGAGCAGGTTTCAATGCTTGATTTTGCTTGGCTATTGCACGCGCAAACTTGGTTGTTCACACCTGTCTACAAAACCACAGGTTGCTGCATGTCTGTCATGCGTGAGCAAGCAGGCGACATGCCTGTCACCCGACCGGTCCGGATCCATCGCTGCAGGGTCAATCAATGCGGGGTGATGTATTTGCCATAGGCCCATCCGGTGACGAAGTTGCCGTTCTGGGCCGGATCATGCCAGACTTCGCACCAACGGTAGCGAACCGTCTGTTCCTGCTTCCATGCCGGCTGATTGGCGATGTCGAGCAGGTTTATCGCGCCGGTGCATCGTCCAGTCATCTGCAGAACGGTCCCGTTCGGGTATGCCGCCTGCTTCTGGGACGTGCCCGACGGGTATTTGCGCACATTGAGCGTGTCGCCGAACGGCACATTGGCCACTTGCCAAGCCGCGAATACGGTCGCATGAGACTGACCGGCAAAGGCCAGAGTTAGCGAAGCAACGGCGAAAGCCGCAGCGGTCCGAGACCGAATAGTCATCATCTTTCCTCCCGGCTCATCTTCGGCAGCCGACACAACCCATAGGCTGCGGCTCTTGAACCCGCCCTGATCGGCGTGTTCATTCGCCATTCAAGATACTTCCCCATTCAAGATATTGGCAAAGCGAGACGCAATGACCAAGACATCCATATTTCCGATCGTCACCCCGCCAACGCCCGAGAAGCGGCCGGTTTCCGACACGTATCACGGCATCACGCGAACCGACGACTATGCCTGGCTGCGAGCCGACAACTGGCAGGAGATGTTCCGGAACCCGTCATTGCTCGATGCGGGGATCCGCGCCGAGCTCGACGCAGAGAATGCCTACCAGTCAAAGCTGATGGCCGACACGGTCGAGCTGCAAAAGCAGCTTTTCAAGGAGATGAAGGGCCGTATCAAGGAAGACGATTCTTCCGTGCCTATGAAGGATGGGCCCTATGCCTATGGTTCGTCCTTCAAGCTTGGCGGCGAGCAGCCGCGCTATTTCCGCATGCCGCGCGACGGCGGCGCCGAGCATATCCTGCTCGACGGCGATGCGGAGGCCGCGGGCAAGGCCTATTTCCGTCTTGGCGGCGTCGACCATTCGGCCGACCACGCCAAGCTGCTGTGGGCATTCGACGATAAGGGCTCCGAATTCTACACGCTTCGCGTGCGCGACCTCGCCGATGGCAAGGAGCTTGCCGACCAGATACCCGACACCGGCGGTTCAGGTGTCTGGAACGCCGGCAATGACGGCTTCTTCTATACGCGGCTCGACCCCAACCACCGCCCGTCCAAGGTGCTGTTCCATGCGCTGGGCGACAGCCCGCAAAGCGATCGGCTGATCTATGAGGAAGCCGATCCCGGCTTCTTCATGAATGTCGACGGAACCCGCAACAGCGAATGGATCATGATCGGTATCAACGATCACGAGACTTCGGAATATCGCCTCTTGAGCGCCAGCGATCCGTTTGCCGAACCGAAACTGGTCTCGCCGCGCGAGATCGGCCTTCAGTATGACCTTGAAGAAGGCGGCGACATCTTCTTCATCCTGACCAATGCCGACGGCGCCAAGGATTTCAAGATCATGACGGCGCCAGTGAGCGACCCGGTCCGTGCCAACTGGCAGGAACTGGTGCCGCATGAACCCGGCCGGCTGATCCTGTCGGTGATCGGCTTCAGGGACCACATGGTCCGGCTCGAACGCAAGGAAGGCCTGCCGCGCATTGTCGTGCGCGACCGCAGCAGCGGCGAGGAGCATCTTCTGTCCCTAGACGAGGAGGCTTTCTCGCTCGGTCTGTCGGGTTCCTATGAGTACGACACCGAGATCATGCGCTTTTCCTACTCGTCGATGACGACGCCGGCCCAGGTGTTCGACTACAATATGCGCACCCGTGAGCGGATGCTGCTGAAGACCCAGGAAGTGCCGTCCGGCCATGATGCGGACAACTATGTGACGCGGCGGCTGATGGCGCCGGCCGCCGATGGCGAATTGGTGCCGATCTCGCTTTTGCACCACCGCGACACGCCGCTGGATGGATCCGCACCTTGCCTGCTTTACGGCTACGGCTCCTATGGCATCACCGTGCCAGCCGCCTTCAACACCAACTGGTTCTCGCTGGTCGATCGCGGCTTTGTCTTCGCCATCGCTCACGTCCGCGGCGGCAAGGACAAGGGCTATGGCTGGTACGACGACGGCAAGCGGGCGCACAAGATGAACACGTTCACCGATTTCATCGCCTGTGCGCGCCACCTTGTTGCCGAACGCTATACGGCGCATGACCGCATTGTCGCGCAAGGCGGTTCGGCCGGCGGCATGCTGATGGGCGCCATCGCCAACATGGCGCCGAATTGCTTCGGCGGCATCGTCGCCGAAGTTCCTTTCGTCGACGTGCTCACCACAATGCTCGACGCAACCCTGCCGCTGACGCCGCCGGAATGGCCTGAATGGGGCAATCCGATTGCATCCGCCGACGACTACCGGACGATCGCTGCCTACTCGCCCTATGACAATGTCGCAGCGCTCGACTATCCGCCGATCCTGGCGCTGGCCGGGCTCACCGATCCGCGCGTCACTTATTGGGAGCCGGCCAAATGGGTGGCGCGGCTGCGCGAGCGCAAGAGCGGCGACAATCCGGTGCTGTTCAAGATCAACATGGATTCCGGCCACGCCGGTGCCTCCGGCCGGTTTTCGCGGCTGGAGGAGATCGCCTACACCTATTCCTTTGCACTGAAGGTGATGGGCAAGGCGGAGCTTACGGGAGAAATCGACCGATGATCGATCTGGCCACATTGATCGCTTATGTCGCAGTTGTGCTCGGCTTCGTCTTTATTCCGGGTCCGGCCACGCTCCTTACCATAGCGCGGGCAACGAGTTCCGGAACCAAGGTTGGCATCGCGACCGGCGCCGGGATCGCTGCCGGCGACGTGTTTCACACCGTCATGGCGATGGTCGGCATCTCGGCGATCATTGCCACGTCCGCGACGCTGTTCAGCATCATAAAGTACATCGGCGCGGCCTACCTGGTTTATCTCGGCATTCGCGCTATCATCGAGAGAACACCGGCCAACCCGGCCGCCGGTGCGCTTGCGATCTCCGCTGGCAAGGCGTTTCGACAGGCCGTCCTGACCGAAGTGCTCAACCCCAAGACTGCGCTGTTCTTCCTCGCTTTTCTGCCTCAGTTCGTGCGACCTGAAAACGGATCGGTGATGCTTCAGTTGACCACATTGGGGGTCATCTTCGTCCTACTCGGCTTTTTCAGCACGGTCGTCTTTGCGATGAGCGCCGGTCGGCTCGGCGCGTTCCTGCGCCGAAATCCGACAGTGTTGAAGTGGCAGGGCAAGGTTGTTGGCGGCATCTACTGTGCTCTGGGTATTCGGCTCGCGCTGCAGCTGCAGCGCTGACCTTTTCATCCCTATTCAAAGCAACCTCGCCGTCGGTCAGCGGAACGGGTCGCGAACCGACCACCGCTGTTCCTCGACGGATTTCCAAGGTCATGAATTTTTGATTTGCGCATGATCTTTTCCGAGGCTTCATTTCGCGGTCATGCGCCGCGATTTTCTGCTCGCAATTGCCACCATCGCGCGCTACCCAATGCCCAGCTTTTTCAAAGCCGCGACTGCCAGTTACCATCTCGCAAGGGTTCGCCATGCTGCTCGTTGACGTCTATCTCGACAAATCGTCCATCCAGGGCATCGGTGTGTTTGCCAGGGCCCACATTCCGCGCGGCATGCTGATCTGGAAGCTGGACCCGAGATTCGATCGGATCATCGACGTGGAAACTTATGAGAGCGAAAGCGGATCGGTGAAGAGCTATCTCGACCGCTATTCCTACCCCGACCGACGCGACCCGAACTACATCGTCTTCGAAGCCGACGATGCGCGCTTCATGAACCATGCGGATGAGCCGAATTGCGACGTCTCCTCACCTGAGGAAACATACGCCTTGCGCGATATCGCGCCTGGCGAGGAACTGACCTGCGACTACAATCATTTCTTTGAAACCGGCTTCGATTTCCTCGGCGACCGCCACCTGTCGCCGGAAAACTAGCTCGCTGGCTTTTTGCGCGGCGGATAGCCGTTTGGATGCGGCGGTATCGCCTTGAGATAGGCGGCGATGGCCGCACGGTCCTCCGGCGCCAGTTCTGCCATGTTCCGCTGCACGTCGACCATGGCGCCGCCGACGGAATCGAAAGCAGGCGTAAAGCCGGTTTCGAGGTAGTTGACGATGTCGGCTTCCGACCAATCGCCTATACCGCCCTTGCCCGATGTGATGTTCGACACGACGCCGCTGCCTTCGGCAGCCACCGCACCGGCAAGCCACGCGTTCTTTTTCGTACCACCTGCAAAGTCGCGCGGCGTGTGGCATTCGCCGCAATGGCCCGGCCCTTCGACCAGATAGCGGCCGGCCATCACCGGATCAGGCGTGCCATCAGGGAATGGAACGACCGGCTGGTCGCTGAGGTAGAGCAATTTCCACAGGCCAATGCCGCGACGAATGTTGAAGGGAAAACGGAGCGAATTGGCCGGGGCCTTGCCGGCGACCGCCGGCAGCGTCTTCAGGAAGGCGTAGAGATCGGCAATGTCGGCCGGCTTCATGCGCGCGTAGGACGCATAGGGAAACGCCGGATAGAGATGCTCGCCCGAGGGCGATATGCCCTTCAGCATGGCGTTGGCTAGGTCTTCGGTCGACCAGGCGCCGATGCCGTCCTTGGGATCTTGCGAGATGTTGGGCGGGACGAAGGTGCCGAACGGCGTCTTGAGCTCGAGCCCACCCACGAGTTGAAGCCGCGCATCGCCCTGCGAGCCCGGCTTTGCGTGGCAGGAAGTGCAGCCGCCGGCATAGAAGATGCGCTTGCCCCTGGCCGGGTCGCCAGGGCCGAGCTTGGCCAGGGTCTCACTGTCGAGCCTCACCGGCGCCGACAACACCCACCCGGCAACCGCGCCGACGCCGCCCAGAATGACGAGGGCGCCGACGAGTTTTTTCAGCCAGGGCATCGCCCGCTATCAGCCCTTTTTCACTCGATAGGTCTGGTGGCAGGTGCCGCAATTGGAAGCAATCGCGCCAAACTGCGTCTTCAACGTATCGACATCGGCGGGAGCGGCGGCGGTGGCTGCCTTGATGTCGGCGAGATATTTGTCCTCGACAGCCTTGAAGCCGGCCATGTCTTCCCAAATCTTGGGCGCCGCTGTCGTGTCGCCTGTATCGCTGCCTGACGGGAACAGCGCATCGGCATCGAATTTCTCGGCATTCGCCTGCAATGCCTGCAGCTGCGTCAACACGGCAGCGGCATCAAAAGGCTCCTCATCCTTGACCACTTTCGAAATGCCGCCAACGATCTTTCCACGTTCCTTCATCAGTGCCTGCCGATCGAGGATCGGATCGGCAAAGGCCGCCGAGGCGGCGAGTGCAAGCATAGAGATGGCGATAACAAGCTTTCTCATTCAATTGGCTCCGTGATGAAGGCATTTCGGGACAGGACGTTAACGGATGCTACAGGGGGAAAATTCCCTTCCCCCGGATGATTTTTTCCAGACTTTTGCTGTTACGGGAACCTCGACGCAGAAAAAGAAAAGCCCCGGGAATGCCGGGGCTTTCTACGATCGATCACTTCGCCTTTTCGTACAATTCCAGCACGTGATCCCAATTGATCAGGCTGTCGACGAACGCCTCGAGATATTTCGGCCGGGCGTTGCGATAGTCGATGTAATAGGAGTGCTCCCAGACATCGACGCCGAGGATTGGCGACGCGCCATGAACGAGCGGGTTTTCGCCATTCGGCGTCTTCGAGATCGCCAGCTTGCCATCCTTGACTGAAACCCAGGCCCAGCCGGAGCCGAATTGTGTCGTGCCGGCGGCAATGAAGTCGGCCTTGAACTTGTCGTAGCCACCGAGATCGCTGTCGACCGCCTTCTGCAGGGCGCCCGGCAGCTTGTTGCCGCCGCCGCCCTTCTTCATCCACTTCCAGAAATGGATGTGGTTGTAGTGCTGGGCGGCATTGTTGAAGAGGCCGGCATTCTTGCCGAACGACTGCTTGACCACTTCTTCGACCGACAGGTCGCCCATGCCGGCTTCGGCGGCGAGCTTGTTGCCGTTGTCGACATACGCCTTGTGGTGCTTGTCGTGGTGATATTCCAGCGTCTCTTTCGACATGTAGGGCTGCAAGGCCTCATAGTCGTAAGGCAGAGCGGGCAATTCAAAAGCCATGGATGGTACTCCCTCGTGGAAAAATCCGGTGTCGATACCGGACTAAGATAGGTCTGGAATGGGTTGGGACAACTCCGGGACGAAGCGTCGATCGCCTTTTTATCCGCTCAAGCGGCGGAAGTCGAATGCGCCCAATCCCAATAGAGTTCGCGCGCCTTCTTGGCCACCGGCCCGGGTTGCAGGTTGCGGTCTTCGATACGGGTGATCGGCACCACCTTGGAATGGTTTCCGGTCGAAAAGATTTCGTCCGCCTCAAGGAAATCGCGCACCGACAGCGTTTTTTCCGTGGTCTTGAAGCCGTACTCGCCAAGCAGCGTTATGGTGCGCGAGCGGGTGATGCCGGACAGGAAGGTGCCGTTCGGCGCCGGTGTAAAGACATGACCGTCCTTGACCAGGAAGATGTTCGAGGTTCCGGTCTCGGCGACGTTGCCCAACATGTCGAGCACCATTGCATTGTCGAAGCCGCGCATCTTGGCTTCGAGAATGGCACGGCCGTTGTTAGGATAGAGGCAGCCGGCCTTGGCGTTGGTCGGCATGGTTTCGATGGTCGGGCGCCGGAACGGCGATACGGTCACCGAAAAGCCGGTCGGCGGGATCATCGGCGATTCGTAGAGGCAAAGGCAGAAGCGGGTCGATGCGGGATCGGCCGGCACGCCCATATAGCCGCCATGCTCGGCCCAGTACATCGGCCTGATGTAGACAGCAGTCTTGCCGTCGAACTTCTTCAACCCATCCCACGTCAGCCCGACGATCTTGTCGGCGGTCATCGACGGCTTGAGGCCGAGCGCAATCGCCGAGGAATTCACCCTGGCGGCGTGGAGCTCGAGGTCGGGGGCGACGCCTTCGAACCAGCGGCCGCCGTCGAACACGCTGGTGCCGAGCCACATGGCGTGGCTGCGCGGCCCCAGAATGGCGACATTGCCCTCGTGCCAATCACCATCGACGAAAGTCCATGTCGCGGATTGCGCCGCAGCAGCCAGTGTCATCGTGTTGTCCCGTCTCAATTGATTGGTCTCGTCAAGAGCCATTGGAAGATGCTTTGGTGCACGGCGTCAACCAGCATCAGGGAGTTTTGTTGAGGCCAGCGCCGGGGCGCGATGCAATCAAAGCTTGCACCTTGTCGCGCCTGCCCTCAAAACTGTTGTCATGCAATACTCCGCCTATGTTTTCGACGCCTATGGCACGCTGTTCGACGTACATGCCGCCGTGCGCCGCCATGCCGACCGGATCGGGCCGGACGGCCAATTGTTGTCCGAGATCTGGCGCGCCAAGCAGCTCGAATATTCCTGGGTGCGCACGCTGATGGGCGCCTATGCCGATTTCTGGCAGCTGACCGAACAGGCGCTCGATTTCGCCTTGCGCAAGGTTCCTTCGGCCGACCCCGGCCTCAGGGCGACATTGCTGGATGCCTACTGGCGGCTGGATTGCTATCCGGAAGTACCGGCCGTGCTCAAGGCGCTCAAGGCTTCGGGAGCGAGACTGGCGATCCTGTCCAACGGCTCGCCCGAAATGCTGCAGGCAGCGGTCAAATCCGCCGCGCTCGACCAGGTTCTGGACGATATCTATTCGGTCGATACGGTGCGGCGCTTCAAGACCGATCCGGCGGTCTACGACATGGTCGCCACCGGCTGGCGCCTCTACCCCGGCGCCGTATCCTTCCAGTCCTCCAATCGCTGGGACATTGCAGGCGCCACCAAATTCGGCTTCCGCACGGTGTGGATCAACCGTTCCAACCAGCCCGAAGAATACCGGGACTTCCCGCCGGCCCTGATCCTGCCATCGCTCGAAGCTTTGGTGCCGGGTAGCTAAGACCTGTGGCCCTGGCGCCACAGTGGCGGCGCAGTCACAGCTTCGCCTTTGTTTGTCCACCTTCAGGCCAGAATCGGAACCGCCTATCGCCCCAGGTGTTGTCAGGCACCCGCGCAACGGTCGGCGAATTCATGCTTTGTTGCGATTTGAGACCTAAAGAAGGCAACCATGTCCAAAACCGAAATCGAAACTTTTCGCCTGAGCCGTCGCGGCTTTCTCAACGCCGCAGCCCTGGGCGCCGCTTCGGTCGCGGTTTCCGCATGCGCCACCACCGGGCCGGGGCCGGTCGAGCCGCCGCCGCCAACCTATGTCGAGCCGACCCTGCCCGACTATGCGACGATGTACGCGGCCGTCAGCGATGGCGGTTTCGACCTTCCGGCCATACCGTTCGACAAAATCGATCCGCAGTTTCTGCGCCAGATCGTTCCCGATCCGACGGGGCAGAAGCCCGGCACCATCATCGTCGACACGACAGGACACCATCTCTATCTGGTGCGCCCGGGCGGCCAGGCGATCCGTTACGGTGTCGGTCTCGGCCGCGCTGGCTTCGAATGGTCCGGCGACGCCGTGGTCCAGTGGAAGCAGAAGTGGCCGAAGTGGACGCCGCCGGATGAAATGATCGCCCGGCAGCCGGAATTGAAGCCATACAGCGCCGACAATGGCGGCATGCCCGGCGGCTTGAAGAACCCGCTCGGTGCGCGTGCGCTCTATCTTTTCCAGGGCAACGTCGACACGCTCTACCGCCTGCACGGCTCGCCGGAATGGAAGTCGATCGGAAAGTCGGTCTCGTCAGGCTGCGTGCGCCTGATGAATCAGGACATCATCGACCTTTATGACCGCGTGCCCTCGAAGACGCCGGTCATCGTGACCAGCGACGTCAGCCAGCCGATGGTGGCGACGGCCAACCGCCAGGCGATCCCGATCGACGCCGGCGTGCCGGACGGCTCGGTGCTGCTCGGCCCGGTAAAGGCGATCACCAACTCGATCTTCTGAGCCGACGAGGCAGCGGCACCACCGCTGCCTCAAGTCTCACCGCCCCCGGGAAAGACTGCCCAGGATCCCGCGCACGATTGCCCGCCCGACCGACGAACCGACCGAGCGCACCACCGACTTGATCGCTGCCTCGGCCACGGTCTGGCGGTTGGACGGGCGCGGTGCAGGCGCACGCCTGCCACCGGATTGCGGCGCCGGATCGTCATTGCCGAAACCCGGAATGGTCCAGCGCGAGCCGCCGCTGCCGGCCTGCTGAGCCTGCTCTTCGGCATCCTGCGCGTCCTTGGCCTTTTTCTGCAGCATCTCGAAAGCCGATTCGCGATCGATGACCTGATCGTATTGGCCGGCGACCGGGCTTTCCTGGATCAGCTTTTGTCGTTCGGCGGCCGTGATAGGCCCAAGCCGCGAGGATGGCGGGCGGATCAGTGTCCGCTGCACCATGGACGGAACACCCTTGACCTCCAGCGTCGAAACCAACGCCTCGCCAGTGGCGAGCTGGGTAATGGCGGTCATGCAGTCGAAATCGGGATTTGGCCGGAACGTCTCGGCTGCTGTCCTCACCGCCTGCTGCTCACGCGGCGTATAGGCGCGCAGCGCGTGCTGTACGCGATTGCCGAGCTGGGCCAGAACCTTTTCAGGGATATCCAAAGGGTTTTGCGTAACGAAATAGACGCCGACGCCTTTCGAGCGGATCAGGCGAACCACTTGTTCGACGCGATCGATCAGCACTTTGGGTGCTTCGTCGAACAGAAGATGTGCCTCGTCGAAGAAGAACACCAGCTTCGGCTTGTCGGGGTCGCCGACTTCCGGCAGCACCTCGAACAGTTCCGACATCAGCCACAACAGGAAGGTCGCGTACAGCCGCGGATTCATCATCAGCTTGTCGGCGGCAAGCACGCTGATGGCGCCGCGTCCGTCGCGCGTGGTGCGCATGATGTCGGCGATGCGCAGTGCCGGCTCGCCGAAGAAGTTTGCCGCGCCCTGCTGCTCCAGGACGAGCAACGTGCGCTGGATGGCCCCGACCGACGGCTTCGTCACATTGCCGTAGCGCGAGCCGATCTCGTCGGCGCGCTCGGCAATGTTGGCCAGCAGCGCCTGCAGATCCTTCATGTCGAGCAGCAGCAGGCCTTCCTCGTCCGCCAGGCGGAAAGCGATGTTCATGATGCCTTCCTGCGCCTCGGTCAGGTTCATCAGGCGCGACAACAACAACGGCCCCATTTCCGAGACCGTAGTGCGGATCGGATGGCCCTGTTCGCCGAACAGATCCCAGAAGATGACCGGAAATTCCTGGAAGTCGTAGGGGTCAAGCTTGACCTGTTCGGCCCGCTTGACGAGAAAATCCTGTGCCGTGCCCATCATCGCGATGCCGGACAGGTCGCCCTTGATGTCGGCGCAGAACACCGGCACGCCGGCATTGGAAAACCCTTCCGCCAGAATCTGCAAGGTGACAGTCTTGCCGGTACCGGTGGCGCCAGTCACAAGGCCGTGGCGATTCCCGTATTGCAGCAACAGTTGCTCGGCACGCTGATAGCTGTCGTCAGGCTTGCGGCTGGCGCCGATGAAAATACTGGTGTCGTCAGCCATATATCCGGTCTCCGCAAACTGATGTGTCTAAAGCCAGTGGCCTTGCCGCAGGTATAGTGAGGCCGTTGCACAGCGACAATGCCAGTCGTTCAAATCGGGCCAGTCGTTCAAATCGGGCCAATCGTTCAAATCGGGATCGGCCTCAAAATCGGCTTTTTTGGAGCTTGCGGATTTTGCCGGTGTTTGGCAATCGTTCATGGTTCGTCCACGCAGGCTAACCTATATCTGATGGATCGAATTCGGTCTCTGAATGCGCATTGCATTGCGATATCGGACCGGGGACCGTAGACTGAACTGCTCCCGGCTGGTGCGGCCGCGTAGAACGAGGAAGACGGATGGGTGCCGGAGCCTTGACTAGGGATGATGAACCCGAGAACGCCGAGCGCCAACGATGGCTGGCCTTGGCTGAAAAAGCGCTGGCCGGCGCATCCTTCGAGGAGAAGCTGGTCTCGCATAGCGATGACAACATCCGCATCGAACCGCTCTACGACCGCAGCACCGCAGCAGAACCGATCGTGCGCGCAAATCCAAAATTGCCCTGGATCGTCAGCCAGCGCATCGACGATCCGGACATCGACCGTGCCAGAACCCAGGCACTGGAGGACGTAGCACAAGGCGCTACGGGATTGTCCCTTGTCTTCGAAGGGGCACCGAACGCGTTCGGTTACGGCCTGCCGAGAACGGCGAAGGCGCTGGAGACGGTGCTGGACGGCGTACCGCTCAACCGCATCCAGGTTCGCATCGACGCCCATCCCTGGAGCCGCGCCGTGGCCGACTGGCTGGTCGCGTTCCTGAGCAAGCGCCGTTCGGACCCGGCAAAGCTCAACCTCTCGTTCGGCATCGATCCGGCGGCCATCTTCGCCGGAACCGGCCGGCTGCGCATGTCGATCGAGGCGCTGCAGGCCTCGATGCCGCAGTCGCTGGCGCATTTCTTCTCCATGGGCGTTCCAGGCGTGCTGCTGGAGGCGGACGGGCGTGTGTTCCACAACGCCGGTGCGACAGAGGCGCAGGAGCTTGGCATCATGCTGGCTTCGGCGGTCTCCTATCTCAGAATGTTCGAGACGGCGCGGCAGCCGCTTGTCTATGCCGCGCCCCATATCGGCTTTGCGCTCAGCGTCGACCAGGACCAATTGCTGTCGATGGCCAAGGTGCGGGCCCTGCGCAGACTCTGGGCACGGGTGCAGGAGGCCTGTTCGATCCCGACATCCACCGCCAACATCCATGCCGAGACGTCGTATCGCATGATGACGGCGATGGACCCGGAGACCAACATCCTGCGCACCACCATTGCCTGCTTTGCCGCGGCGTCCGGCGGCGCCGATTCCATCTCCATCCTGCCGCACACGATCGCGCATGGCTTGCCCGCGGGATTTGCCCGTCGCGTTGCCCGCAACGCACAGCTGATCATGGCCAATGAAAGCCATATCGATCATGTCGCCGATCCCGCCTATGGTTCCGGCGCGGTCGAAGCGCTGACCGCGGAACTCTGTGAGATGGCCTGGGCGGAATTGCAGACAATCGAGGCCGAGGGCGGCGTCCTGTCCAGCCTTCAGGACGGACATATCCAGAAGCGCGTTCACTCCGCGGCAGCGCAGCGCAATGCAGCCTACCGGGCAGGCGAGCGGGCCATCATCGGCACCACGCTCTATCCCCTGAAAAACGAACAGCCGGTCGAGACGCTGGTAGCGGAGCGACGGCCCGCCTTCACCGAAGGCGTTGCCGTCTGCGAGCCGCTGTTTCCGGCCCGCATCGACCAATCGATCGGAGCCGCCTCTTGATCCCGGATTTCGGTCAGATCGGCTGGGTCCCGCCACGCCGCGCACCCGTCGAGGTCAAAGGCCAGCGGACGACACCGGAAGGCCTTATCGCCAAGCATCTTTACAATCAAAGCGACCTCAAGGGATTGCCGCATCTCGACACCTACCCAGGCCTGCCGCCCTTCGTGCGCGGCCCCTACCCGACCATGTATGTCCAGCAGCCCTGGACCATCCGGCAATATGCCGGCTTCTCGACGGCCGAAGAATCCAACGCTTTCTACCGGCGCAACCTCGCCGCCGGCCAGAAGGGACTGTCGGTCGCCTTCGATCTTGCCACGCATCGCGGCTATGACAGCGACCATCCGCGCGTCGCCGGCGATGTCGGCATGGCGGGCGTCGCCATCGATTCCATTCTCGACATGCGCCAGCTCTTCGACGGCATTCCGCTCGGCGAGATGACGGTGTCGATGACGATGAACGGCGCGGTGCTGCCGATCATGGCGCTCTACATCGTCGCGGCGGAAGAACAGGGCGTTGCGCAGAAGGATCTTGCCGGCACCATCCAGAACGACATTCTGAAGGAGTTCATGGTCCGCAACACCTACATCTATCCGCCGAAGCCCTCGATGCGGATCGTGTCGGACATCTTCTCCTACACGTCGAAGAACATGCCGAAATTCAATTCGATATCGATCTCCGGCTATCACATGCAGGAGGCCGGCGCGACGGCCGACCTCGAGCTCGCCTATACGATCGCCGACGGCATCGAATATGCCCGCGCAGGCGTTGCGGCGGGCCTCGACATCGACCGCTTTGCACCGCGCCTGTCCTTCTTCTGGGCGATCGGCATGAACTTCTTCATGGAGGTCGCCAAGCTGCGGGCCGCGCGCCTGCTGTGGGCGACCCTGATGCAGAAGAATTTTTCACCGAAGGACGAGCGTTCGCTGTCGCTGCGCACCCACTGCCAGACTTCGGGCTGGTCGCTGACGGCGCAGGATCCCTATAACAACATCGTCCGCACCATGATCGAGGCGATGGCGGCGACGCAGGGTCACACGCAGTCGCTGCACACCAATTCCTTCGACGAGGCGATGGCGCTGCCGACCGACCATTCGGCACGCATCGCCCGCAACACCCAGCTCATCCTGCAAATGGAATCCGGCACGACGCGTGTCATCGACCCGTGGGGCGGTTCGGCCTATCTCGAACGGCTGACGCACGACCTGGCAGCGCGAGCGCTTGCCCACATCGAGGAGATCGAGGCGCTCGGCGGCATGGCCGCCGCGACCGAGCAAGGCATTCCCAAGCTGCGCATCGAGGAAGCCGCCGCGCGCACGCAGGCGCGCATCGATTCCGGCGAGCAGATGCTGGTCGGCGTCAACGCGCATCGTCCCGAGACCGACATCGAGGTCGACGTGCTGAAGATCGACAATGCCGAGGTCAGGGCCCGGCAATTGTCGAAGCTGCAAAGGCTGAAAGGCACGCGCGATGTCGCCGCCGTCGAAAGCGCGCTCGATGCGCTGACCCGTGCCGCGCAAGGCAAAGAAAACCTGCTGGAGTTCGCCATCCGCGCCGCGCGCGCCAATGCCACGGTCGGCGAGATTTCGATGGCGCTGGAGAAAGCCTTTGGCCGCCATGTCGCCACGGTGCAGACCATTTCCGGCGTCTATCGCAAGGCCCTCGGCGACAATGCCGTGGTCGACGGACTGCAGGGCAAACTTGAAGCCTTCGAGAAGAAATCCGGCGGCAGGCCGCGCATTCTCGTTGCCAAGATGGGACAGGACGGCCACGACCGTGGCCAGAAGGTCATCGCCACGGCCTTCGCCGATCTCGGCTTCGACGTCACTGTTGGAGCGATGTTCCAGACACCCGATGAGATCGCCAGGCTCGCCGTCGCACAGGACGTCCATATCGTCGGCGCCTCGTCACTGGCGGCGGGACATCTGACGCTGATCCCCGAACTGCGCGACGCGCTGAAGAAGCTCGGCCGAGGCGATATGCTGATCGTCGCCGGTGGCGTCATCCCGCCGCAGGACTATGACGCCGTGCTGCAGGCGGGGGCGGCGGAGATCTTTCCGCCGGGCACGGTCATTCCAGAGGCAGCGGATCGTTTGTTGGACCGGCTGCTGGCTTAGGCCTGTTATAATATCTGTTGCAACTTCTCGTTGGTCGAGTTATAATCGACGTTGCAACAGGATATCCGTCATGAACACGACCATACGCAAGATCGGCAATTCCGAGGGCGTGATCCTACCGAAGGAGCTGCTCGACCGTTTGAACATGAAGGCAGGCGACAGCATCGTCATCGTTCAGGAAGGCGAAGAGCTTCGTTTGCGTCGCACCGAAGACAGCGCCGAGGAGTTCGAGCGCAAGATGAAGATCGCACGCGAGCGGATGAAAAAGTACGAGGTTGCCTACCGCGCGCTCGCGAAATGACCGAACATCATTCGCGGGAGTTCGTGGAGTCGCTTCACGCCGAGCAGTTGCGCCTGCACGGCGGGGCGGTAGGTATACGAGATGAGGGCATGCTGGAGTCGGCGCTCTCCCGTCCACAGCAGCGAGAGATCTATGGCGATCCGGATTTGTGCGAACTGGCGGCGGCATATCTGTTCGGCATCGCCAAGAACTACCCCTTCGTTGACGGCAACAAGCGTACTGCCTTTGCCGCGGCCGATCTGTTTCTTTATTTCAACGGACTAAGCGTCGAGGCCGACCAGCAGGACGTGATTCAACTGGTCTTGATGGTTGCCGCTGGCGAGATCGATGAAACTGGAGCCGCAGCCTTCTTCCGCGACCATGTCGTCAAGCTCGAGGATTAGCTCTCGGAGAGCTTGACGATTTCCCATTCCTTGCCGTTGACGCTGGCCAAGTCGCCGACCTTCTTGCCGAACAGGGCCACGGCCATCGGCGAAACATGCGAAATGCTACCCTTGGTCGGATCAGCCTCGTCCTCGCCGACGATTTTCCAGTGCACCTTCCTGCCGTCATCGCCCTCGAGCGTGACGCCCATGCCGAAGCGTACCAGGTCGCTGCCCGGCTCCGGTACGGAGAGCTCGGCGCTTTCGCGTCGGGCGGTCCAATAGCGCAGGTCGCGCGACACCACCGCGATGCGCTCGCGGTCTGCTTTCCGCTCGGCCTTCGCCAGGAGATCGCGCAGATCGGCGAGATTTTCCTCGATCTGCGCCAGACCGTGCTCCGTCACCAGATTGCGGTGCTGGCTGACCGGTCGCTCACCGACACCCGCGATGGCGTTTTCGCTGTCTTCCTCGCGGGTAAAAGCTCTGCTCATTCCGTGAACTTAGGCGCGGAAAGGCTGCTCGACAAGCCATTGTCTCCGGTCTTGAGAGGAGGCAGACCGTCTGGCACGATTCCTGCGACGCCAAGATTGAACGCCAGGACCCTGTGCCGATGTTGAACAGACGAACGCTGCTGACCGGAACCGCCGGCTTTGCCATCATGGGCCTCTCGTTCGGCAAGGCGGCGGCAGCGAGCCTGACCGGCATCGAGAAAGCCTCGATGCGCGGCTCGATCAATGCCACGGAACTCGGTGTGCAGCCCGGCACCTTCGACGATCAGAGCAAGGCCTTCGCCAAATTGCTGCGCGACGCCAACGACCGCGACATGCCCGTGTTCCTGCCGCCCGGCACCTATGTCGTCTCTAACCTCTCGCTGCCCGGCCGCGTGCGTCTTTCCGGCGTGCCGGGCGCAACGCGGATTGTCTATGGTGGCGACGGCCACCTGTTCATGGCCGAACAGGCCGACCATATCGAACTCAGCGGGCTGGTCTTCGACGGCGCAAACCACTCGATGGGCGATTATGCGCAAGGATTGCTCGATCTGCGCCGGGTCGCGCACCTCGTCGTCGACAATTGCCAGATCACCGGCAGCGGCAAGAACGGACTGGCGCTGGAACACGCTTCGGGCCGGGTCGAGCGCTCGGAGATATCGGGGGCTGCCGATGCCGGCATCTATTCGGTCGAGGCCAGCAGGCTGGCCATCACAGGCAACACCGTCTCCGACTGCGCCAATGGCGGCATCCTCGTGCACCGCTGGCAGGCGGCGGAAGACGGCACCATGGTCACCGGTAACCGCGTCGAACGGATCCAGGCGCGCAGCGGCGGAACGGGACAGAACGGCAATGGCATTAACGCCTTTCGCGCCGGCAATGTCGTCATTTCGGGCAACATCGTCTCGGACTGCGCCTTCTCGGCGATCCGTGCCAACAGCGCCAGCAATCTGCAAATATCGGGCAACACCTGCTCGCGTTCGGGTGAAACGGCGGTCTATTCGGAATTCTCGTTCGAAGGCGCCATCATCAGCAACAACATTGTCGACGGCGCCGCCAACGGCGTCTCGATCGTCAATTTCAACGAAGGCGGCCGCATGGGCGTCTGCTCGGGCAACATCGTGCGCAATCTCTCGACCAGCGGCCCCTACCCTGCCGACTCGCCAGGATTTGGCGTCGGCATCGGCGTCGAAGCCGACACGACCGTTTCCAACAATGTCATCGAGAACGCACCGCTCTACGGCATGCAGATCGGCTGGGGGCCGTATCTGCGCAATGTCGTGGCCACCGGCAACATCATCCGCAAGGCTGGAACCGGCATCGTCGTGTCCGTCGTCGAGGGCGCCGGCACGGCCGTCATATCCGACAACGTCATCGACGGCGCCCTGAACGGCGCTATTGTCGGCCAGCGCTGGGCCGAGCCGGCGACAGGCGATCTCGCCTCGTCAAACGATACCGGCTATGCGCATCTGACCGTCGAGCACAATCACGTCAGTTGAGGGCCGCGGTGGGCCTGAGCCCCCCGACCTTGGCACCGTTCCGGTTTTCGATGGGCGCGCTTGCCAGTTCGCTCAGCTTTGACGCCAGGGCCTCGTCGGCGCGCAACAATTTGGCAAGAACGGCGGCAACCATGGCTCCGCCGGCGCGGCCGGCGCCATCATCGCATTTCAGCGCGATGCCGAGGCCAAGTTCCGGAATCGCGGCACAATGGACGCCTTCTGCGCCGCCTTTCGTGAAAATCCGCCCTGGTGCGGCCTCCATCAGCGCGACGTCTTCGCGGCCGGTGCCGGCAACGAAGAAGGGCTCGGCCATGCAGGCGGCCAGCAGCCGCTTTGCGGCCTTGGCTCTCTCGGGGCCAAAACCATTTGTCGTGGCCATGCGGGCAAAGCCGAGCGCGAAGCTCCTGAGCGGCACCGCATAGGTCGGGATCGAGCAGCCATCGGTGGCCCGCTCGTCTGCGCCATGGACAGCGCCCGTCACCGCCTGCATGGCGTCGCGCACCATCTCCTGCAGGCCGTGCTCCGGCTTGACATAGCCGCGGTGCGCAATGCCGGCGTGGACGCAGGTGCAGAGGAAGCCGGAATGCTTTCCGGAGCAATTGTTGTGCAATGCATTCGGCGAACCGCCGGCGCGGGCGAGCGCAATCTCGGCGTCATGATTGGACGGCCAATGCGTACCGCATTCGAGTGCTGATCCCTCCAGCCCGGCCTTGGCCAGCATGGACCGCGCCAGTTCGACATGTGCCGGCTCGCCCGAGTGGGACGCACAGGCAAGCGCCAGTTCGCGGTTGCCGAAACCATAGGCATCCGCCGCCCCGCTTTCGACCAGCGGCAATGCCTGGATCGCCTTGACCGCCGAGCGCGGGAACACCGGCTTGGCGGTATCGCCGATCTCCCAGACCGGCTGGCCATCGGCATCGAAGACCGCGACCGCACCACGATGCGCACTCTCGACGATCGCGCCGCGCAAGACTTCGATCAGAACCGGATTTGTCATGGCTACCCCGTAAAAATACGGGCTGCTTCTACCTGATCCGGTCCAATATGGAAACGTAGTTGGCGACCGCCGCACCGCCCATATTGAAGATGCCGCCAAGCTTTGCGCCTGGCACCTGGATGCCGCCGGCCTCGCCGACAAGCTGCATGGCGGTCAGTACATGCATCGACACACCCGTGGCACCGATCGGATGGCCCTTGGCCTTCAGCCCGCCGGACGGATTGACCGGCAGGCGGCCATCCTTGGCCGTTGTACCGTCCAGCGCCAGCCTGGCGCCCTCGCCCGGCTTGGCCAGGCCCATCGCCTCATATTCGATCAGTTCGGCAATGGTGAAGCAGTCATGCGTTTCGACGAAGGAGAGATCGTCGAGCGTCACGCCGGCCGATTTCAGCGCCCGGGTCCAGGCCTGCTCGCAGCCTTCGAAGGTCAGGATGTCGCGCTTCGACATCGGCAGGAAATCCTGCACATGCTCATTGGCGCGGAAGGCAACGGCACGCCGCATCCTCAGCGCCGTCGCGGTGTCGGCGAGGATAAGGGCAGCGGCACCGTCGGAGACCAGCGAGCAATCGGTGCGCTTCAGGGGACCGGCAACGAACGGGTTCTTCTCGCTCTCCTGGCGGCAGAACTCGTAGCCGAAATCCTTGCGCATCTGCGCATAGGGGTTGTCGACGCCATTCTTGTGGTTCTTGGCGGCGATCATGGCGAGCGCGTCCGACTGGTCGCCATAGCGCTGGAAATAGGCCTGCGCGATCTTGCCGAAGACGCCGGCGAAACCCGCAGGCGTGTCGCCATCCTCGGGCAGATAGGACGCCTTGAGCAGGTTCTTGCCGATCTCTGGCCCCGGCGTCGTCGTCATCTGCTCGGCGCCGACCACCAGCACGATGCGGGCGGCATTGGCGTCGATGGCGCGGATGCCTTGCCGGACCGCCGCCGATCCCGTGGCACAAGCGTTCTCGACGCGCGTCGCCGGCTTGAAGCGCAGCCGGTCGTCGGCCTGAAGCACCAGGCTGGCGGTGAAATCCTGCGCCGAAAAGCCGGCGTTGAAGTGGCCGAGCACGATCTCGTCGACCTCGTCGGGACCGATGCCGGCATGGTCCAGCGCGTCCGTTGCCACCTTGACGATCAGGTTTTCGAGCGTTTCGCCCTCGAGCTTGCCGAAGCGCGAATGCGCCCAGCCAACGATACATGCGGTCATGGCGGTCTCCATCCTTGGCGCCAGCCTAGCATGTGGGCTCACGGCGCACGTCGCATTTATTGTTCAAATGTAAACAATCCTGTCCGCTTCGTGAAGGGCTGGAACCAGACAATCGCTTGGTACAGACGAAGCCAGTGCCAATTTTTTTGTTGATTGACCCGTCAATAAAAAATAATCCTGCCTCAAAGGACGTAGTGAGATGCCGAAAGTCGGAATGGAGCCATTGCGCCGCAAGGCGCTCATCGACGCGGCGATCTCGGCGATCGGCGAGCGCGGTTCGCTCAACGTGACCATGTCCGAGATCGCCGGACGTGCCGGCGTGTCGTCAGCCCTTGCCCATCACTATTTCGGCGCCAAGGACGAGCTTCTGCTGGCAACGATGCGGCACATCCTGGCCGAACTGACCACCGACATGCGACGCGCCCTTCAATCCGCTGCCACCCCGCGCGAACGTGTTTCGGCCGTGGTTGCCGTCAACTTCTCCGACATCCAGTTCCAGCCGGAAACCATCGCCGCCTGGCTCGCCTTCTATGTCGAGGCACAGAAGTCCCCGGCCTTGCGCCGGCTGCTCAGGGTCTATGCACGGCGACTGCATTCGAACCTGATGAGCGGGCTGACCGGCATCCTCCCCAGAGCCGAAGCCGACCGCGCCGCCGAAGCGACCGCGGCGATGATCGACGGGCTCTACATCAGGCGGGCGCTGAAGGACGGCGTGCCTGATGCCGCGACCGCGATCGCGCTGGTCGAGGACTATCTCGAAACCAAACTCGGCGAGCGGCGCAAACAGTGACAACGAAGCGACCCAATTTCTTGATCGTCATGGTCGATCAGCTCAACGGGACCCTGTTTCCGGATGGGCCGGCAGAATTTCTGCACGTACCGCATCTGAAGGCGTTGGCCGCGCGTTCGGCGCGCTTTGCCAACAACTACACGGCGTCGCCACTCTGCGCGCCGGGCCGTGCCTCGTTCATGAGCGGGCAATTGCCGTCGCGCACCGGCGTCTACGACAATGCCGCCGAATTCGCCTCATCGATCCCGACCTTCGCCCATCATCTGCGCGCCGCCGGCTACTACACCTGCCTGTCGGGCAAGATGCATTTCGTCGGGCCGGATCAGTTGCACGGTTTCGAGGAGCGGCTGACCACTGACATCTACCCGGCCGATTTCGGCTGGACGCCGGACTACCGCAAGCCGGGCGAGCGTATCGACTGGTGGTATCACAATCTGGGCTCGGTGACCGGCGCCGGCATCGCCGAGATCACCAACCAGATGGAGTATGACGACGAGGTCGTGTTCCTGGCCACGCAGAAGCTCTATCAGCTTTCGCGCGAACAGGACGATGCGAACCATCGGCCCTGGTGCCTGACCGTCTCGCTGTCGCACCCGCACGATCCCTATGTCGCGCGCAAGCAGTATTGGGATCTCTACGAGCATTGCCAGGCGCTGGACCCGGAAACCGGGTTCAGCGCGCGTGACGAGCAGGATGCGCATTCCCGGCGGCTTTACCACGCCAGCGACTATCCCTCTTTCGAGATCACGCCAGAGCAGGTGCGTCGTTCGCGGCGCGGCTATTTCGCCAACATCTCCTATGTCGACGACAAACTCGGCGAGCTTCTGGACGTTCTCGAGCGCACCCGCATGGCCGACGACACAATCATCCTGTTCTGCTCGGACCATGGCGACATGCTCGGCGAGCGCGGCCTGTGGTTCAAGATGAGCTTCTTCGAGGGTTCGGCGCGGGTGCCGCTGATGATTGCCGGCAAAGGCGTTCGCGCCGGGCTGATCGAGACGCCGGTCTCCAATCTCGATGTGGCGCCGACGCTTTGCGACCTCGCCGGCATCGACATCGCCGCGATCGCGCCGTGGACCGACGGCCAGTCGCTGCTGCCGCTCACCGAGGGCATCGAGCGCACGGCGCCGGTGCTGATGGAGTATGCCGCCGAAGGCTCCAACGCGCCTTTGGTGGCGATCCGCGACGGCAGATACAAATTCGTCCATTGCGAGCTCGATCCGCCGCAACTGTTCGATCTCGAAGCCGATCCGCTCGAGCGGGACAATCTGGCCGACGATCCCGCCAATGCGGGCCTGGTGGCGGCATTCATGGACAAGGTCCAGGCGCGCTGGGACATGGCCGGCTTCGACGCCGCCGTGCGCGAAAGCCAGGCGCGCCGCTGGGTCGTCTATCCGGCGCTGCGCAACGGCGCCTACTACCCCTGGGATTTCCAGCCCCTGCAAAAAGCGTCCGAGCGTTACATGCGCAATCACATGAACCTCGACAATCTCGAAGAGAGCAAAAGGTATCCGCGAGGCGAATGATGTCAGACCTTCTCGTCCCCTCCCTCGACCATCTCAAGCAGGCCTATGCCGTCACATCCAGGGCGACGCAGATCACGCCGCTGCTGGAATCGACAGCACTGGCCAGGGAGACGGGGGCGACCCGCGTCTTCATCAAGCCGGAATCGCTGCAATGGGCCGGCTCGTTCAAGGTGCGCGGCGCCTATTGGCGGCTGAAGCAGCTTTCGCCCGACGAGGCGAAGAAAGGCGTCGTCGCCTATTCCTCCGGCAATTTCGCGCAAGGGCTGGCGGCCGCCGGCCAGGCGCTCGGCATTCCCGTCACCATCGTCATGCCGATCGATGCACCGGCCGCCAAGCGCGACGCAACGGCGGGTTATGGCGCCCGCGTCGTGCTGACCGACCATGGCGAGCGGGCGCGTGAAGAAGTCGCCGCCGCCAAGGCACGCGAGATCGCCGAGACAGAGGGGCTGGCGCTGCTGCATCCTTTCGACGATCCGGAGATCGTCGCCGGCCAGGCCGGCGCCGGCCTCGAAGCGCTCGACCAGCTTGAGGCCAAGGGTGCCAGCGCCGACCTCTTGTTCTGCTCGGTCGGTGGCGGTGGGCTGATCGGTGGCGTCTCGCTCGCCTTCCACTATCTGTCGCCCGCGACAGAGATCATCGGCGTCGAGCCGGAAGGTTTCAACGGTATGGGCTCGTCGCTGGCGCATGGCGCTATCGAGACGATGCCGATCGGGCCGAAGTCGATCTGCGACGGGCTGATGTCGCGCCGGCCGGGCGACGCGCCGTTTGCCGCGGTCAAGACCGCCGGCGTTCGCGGCATCACCGTCGATGATCAATCGGTGCGCAGCGCCATGCGGATCGCCTTCGAGCGCATGAAGCTGGTGCTCGAACCATCGGGGGCGGCGTCGCTGGCAGCACTCCTCGGCGGCAAGGTGGATGTGAAGGGCAAGACCGTCCTTGTTGTGGCTACCGGCGGCAATGTCTCGCTCGCCGATTTCATGGCGCATATGAACCATGCTTGAAGCGGATTTCGTCATCATCGGCTCCGGCTCGGCCGGCTCGGCCATGGCCTATCGGCTGTCTGAGGACGGCAAGCATTCGGTCATCGTCATCGAATTCGGCGGCAGCGATATCGGGCCGCTGATCCAGATGCCGTCGGCGCTGTCGATCCCGCTCAACATGAGCCTTTACGACTGGGGCTTTGCCAGCGAGCCGGAACCGCATCTCGGCGGGCGCGTGCTGGCGACGCCGCGCGGCAAGGTCATCGGCGGCTCGTCCTCGATCAACGGCATGGTCTATGTGCGCGGCCACGCCCGCGACTTCGACCATTGGGCCGAAGAGGGTGCGGCTGGTTGGGGCTTCGCCGACGTGCTCCCCTATTTCAAGCGCATGGAAGACTCCGACGGTGGCGAGGATGGCTGGCGGGGCAAAAGTGGTCCGTTGCATGTACAACGCGGCTCGCGGCGCAATCCGCTCTACGGCGCCTTTGTCGAGGCCGGCAGGCAGGCCGGGTTCGAACTGACCGACGACTACAACGGTTCCAAGCAGGAAGGATTTGGGCCGATGGAGCAGACCATAAGCGGCGGCCGCCGCTGGTCGGCGGCATCAGCCTATCTGAAGCCGGCGCTGAAGCGCAAAAACGTGAGTCTGGTCAAGGGCTTTGCGCGGCGGGTGATCATCGAGAATCAACGCGCCGTCGGCGTCGAGATCGAAGCTCACAAACAGATTCAGGTCGTTAAGGCGCGACGTGAGGTGATCGTCGCCGCATCGTCGATCAATTCACCCAAGATCCTGATGCTGTCCGGCATCGGCCCGGCCGAGCATTTGCGCGAAAACGGCATTACGGTGGTGGCCGACCGACCCGGCGTCGGGCGCAATTTGCAGGACCATATGGAGCTCTACATCCAGCAGGAATCACTACTGCCGATCACGCTCAATTCAGTGCTGAACCCGTTCTCGAAAGCACTCATCGGCGCGCAGTGGCTGTTCTTCAAGACCGGCCTCGGCGCCACCAACCATTTCGAAGCGGCGGCCTTCGTGCGCTCACGTGCAGGTGTCGACTACCCCGACATCCAGTACCATTTCATCCCCGCCGCAGTCCGCTATGACGGCAAGGCGGCGGCCAAGTCGCATGGCTTCCAGGCGCATGTCGGGCCGATGCGATCGAAGTCACGCGGCTCGGTGACGCTGCGCTCGCCGGACCCGAAATCGCAGCCGGTGATCCGCTTCAACTACATGTCGCATCCAGACGACTGGACGGAGTTCCGCCACTGCATCCGGCTGACGCGCGAGATCTTCGGCCAGTCGGCGTTCGATCCCTATCGGGGCAAGGAAATCTCGCCGGGCAGCCAGGTGCAGTCGGACGACGACCTCGATATCTTCATTCGCGACCACGCCGAGAGCGCTTACCATCCTTGCGGCACCTGCAAGATGGGCCGCGCCGACGACATGATGAGCGTCGTCGATCCGGAATGCCGGGTCATCGGCGTCGAAGGCTTGCGGGTAGCGGATTCCTCGATCTTCCCGCGCGTCACCAACGGCAATCTCAACGCGCCATCGATCATGACCGGCGAGAAGGCATCCGACCATATCCTTGGCCGCACGCCGCTGGCGCCGTCCAACCAGGAACCATGGATCAATCCGCGCTGGCAGGCGTCGGACAGATAGAGCATGATCCGGCGAACGTTCCGCCAAAAGCGAAGACGATTTGGAGACCTCCCATGCGCGCCCAGCCCACGGCATCGCACTATGTCAATGGACGCTACATCGAGGACGACGGCGGCGCGCCGCTGCCTGTCATCTATCCGGCAACCGGTGAGACCATCGCCATGTTGCGCTCGGCGACGCCGAACGTACTGGAACTCGCCGTCGAGGCAGCACGCGCTGCGCAGCCCGCCTGGGCGCGGCTGAAGCCGGTAGAGCGTGGGCGCATCCTGCGCCGCGCCGCCGACATATTGCGCGCCCGCAATGCCGACCTCGCCCGCATCGAGACGCTGGACACCGGCAAGGCGATCCAGGAAACGCTGGTGGCGGACGCCCCGTCGGCGGCGGATTGCCTTGAATATTTCGGCGGTGCGGTTGCCGCCTACAATGGCGAGTCGGTCGATCTCGGCGGGCCCTTCGCCTACACAAGGCGCGAAGCGCTCGGCGTCTGTGTCGGCATCGGTGCCTGGAACTATCCGATCCAGATCGCCGGCTGGAAATCAGCACCCGCGCTCGCCATGGGCAACGCCATGGTGTTCAAGCCGTCGGAAAACACACCGCTGTCAGCACTGGCGCTGGCCGAGATCTACAGCGAGGCCGGCCTGCCCGATGGGCTGTTCAATGTGGTGCAGGGCTATGGCGATGTCGGCGCCGGGCTTGTCGGCCACGATGTCGTCGCCAAGGTCTCGATGACTGGCTCCGTCCCGACCGGCCGCAAGGTGCTGTCGCTCGCCGGCTCGAAAATGAAGCACGCGACGATGGAGCTCGGTGGCAAGTCGCCGCTGATCGTCTTCGACGATGCCGACATCGAGAACGCCATCGGCGGCGCCATGCTCGGCAATTTCTATTCGACCGGCCAGATCTGCTCTAACGGCACGCGCGTCTTCGTGCAGAGCGGCATCCACGACCGCTTTGTCGACCGTCTGATAGCGCGGACCAAAAAAATCCGCATCGGCGATCCGCTCGATCCCGAAACCCAGATGGGCCCGCTGGTCTCCAAGGCGCAGCACGACAAGGTGGTCGGCTATATCGACATCGGCAAGCAAGATGGCGCCGTCCTCGCCTGTGGCGGCAATGTGCCTACGTTGCAGGGTTTTCAGGGCGGGTTCTTCGTCGAGCCGACGGTGTTCACCGGCGTCACCGATGGCATGCGCATCGCCCGTGAAGAAATTTTCGGGCCAGTGATGAGCGTGTTGAAATTCGACGGCGAGGACGAGGTGATCGACCGCGCCAACGACACCGAATTCGGTCTCGCCGCCGGCGTCTTCACGCGCGACCTGCCGCGCGCCCACCGCGTCATCGCCGAGCTGCAGGCCGGTACCTGCTGGATCAACGCCTACAATCTGACGCCGGTGGAGATCCCGTTCGGCGGCTTCAAGCAGTCAGGCATCGGTCGTGAGAATTCTCTGGCGGCGCTGGCGCTCTATTCACAGCTGAAGTCGATCTATGTCGAGACGGGCGACGTGGCGAGCCCTTACTGAGCCGATCCTACGCGGCTTTGTCTGATGTGCTGTCCAGATATTGCGTCAGCGCACAGACCAGATGATAAAAGATGCTGGCCGGCACATCCGTCGCCAGCGAGCGGCCGCGCTCGTCGATGCGGTCGATCCACAGGCCGAGCGGCGCCGGGTCGATGTGCCAGCGGAACAGCCTGCCGACGCGTGCCTCGATCTCCGGCTTGAGGTCAGGGCCACCCGAACCGTCCAGCGCGATCGCCGCCTTCACCGCTTCGGCCTGCGGCCAGCTGCGTGATATCAGGTCGAGCGGCAGGCCCTGCCGCGAGACGGCGCCATAAGCAAGGCCGGTGGCGCGGTTGAGGCCATTGGCGATGGCCGAGGCATAGAGTTTCCTGGCAAAGCCGCTCAACTCGGCCTGGCCGCTGCGCCCGGCGAAATCGACCAGCAATGAGGCCCATTCGAAATGGTGGCCGGGCTCGGTCCATGAGCCTTTCTCGCCGGCGGAGGGTTTCCATTCGGCGTCGAAATACTCGCCAAGTGTCCAGCTTTCCGGATCGAAGAAATGACTGCGGAAGAGGTCGATGATGCGCGCCGCGCGGCGCAGATGGGCGCGCTCGCCTGTGGCCTGATGCCAGGCCATGAAAGCTTCGAGCAGGTGCATGTGCGGGTTGGAGCGGCGCTCGCCTTTGCCGTCCGATGTTTCGAGGAAGCCGGTCATGCGGCTGTCTTCGAGATGCGCATCAAGAAAGGCGAGGGTTTCCTCGCCGAGCCGCAAGGCGTCGGGATTGCCCGACATATGCGCATGCGCCAGTGCCAGGAGTACGCAGGAATGATCGTAGGCATCCTCGGTGGCGTCGGCGACGGAACCGTCGACATTCAGCGTGCGAACCCAGCCACCCCTGTCGGTGCGGCCCTTCCCGGCCATGAAGGCGATGCCGTGGCTGATCAACCGGTCGGCCGGACCGTCCCAGCCGCGCGCCCGGGCGACGGCGAAGGCATAGACCTGCCTTGCCATGGTGCGCATGCGCTTGGGCTTCATCAGCGGTGAGGCGTCCAGGCCGAGCGCCTCATGAAAACCACCATGGCGTTCGTCGACGCCTGATGTCGACCACAGCGGCAAGGTCTCCTGAAACAGCCAGTGGTGCACGCGCCGGCGCCAGGCGCCGCTTTCGATGACGCGGTCTTGCGCCGGCGTGAACCTGGTTTCCAGCCGGCCCGATTTTTCGAGTTGCTCGACGATCTTCTTGACGTGCTGGCTGTGGCTGACCGGGGCGACGAAGGTGGCGTCCGATGTCGAGACGATGGCGACGTCCTTCATGCCGATCGCCGACAGCAGGCGGCCGTCACTGCGGATGTAGGAATTTTCGCAATCGATGGCGACGACATCGCCAATGATGACATTGCCCTGGTTGTCGGCGGGGCCGACATCGAGCAGTGACTGCCACGAGCCGAGATCGTTCCAGCGGAAGCCTGCCGGCACCATGGCGATGTCTCTTGCCCGCTCCATGATGGCGTAGTCGATCGAGTTCGACGGGATGGCGGCGTAGAGTTCAAGCGGCATGTAGAGGCCGGACAGGTCCGATGTCGCTGCCTTGTAGGCTGCTTCGGTGGCCTGCCAGATATCAGGCTGGAACGCCATAAAGGCGTCACGCATGGCGCCGGCGCGAAACAGGAAGATGCCGGTGTTCCAGTAGAAAGTTCCGGCCTTGAGATAAGTTTGCGCGGTCGCAAGATCCGGCTTTTCGACGAAGCGCGACACGTCGAAGGTGCCGCCGCTTTCGGTCGCGACCTCGATATAGCCGTAGCCGGTCTCGGGCTGTGTCGGCTTGATGCCGAACACCACCAGCCTGCCCTCGCGTGCTGCCTCGGTGCCGGCTTCTACGCTCTGCCAGAATTGGCGCGGGGTCGATATCTCATGGTCCGACGGCACCACCAGCACCAGGCTGTCGCCGAACTCGGACAGTGTGCGCAGCGTCGCCAGCGCGACGGCGGCGGCTGTGTTGCGCCCCGTCGGCTCGAACAGCGGACCGCCGCCCGCGAGGTCAAGACCAGCAAGATCGGCGTGGACACGATCGGCATGGCGCTCCGCGGCGATCAGGAAGATCGGCGTTTCGCCTTCCGGTCGGGCCGTCAGCCGGCGCAAGGTCTTAGCCAGCATCGAGCCGTTGCCTGACAGATCGTGGAACTGCTTGGGATTGTCCTCGCGCGACAGCGGCCACAACCGCGAGCCGACGCCACCGCTCATGACAAAACTGACAATCCGCTCGGTCATTCGATTACCATTTCAAAACGTCTGATTGTAGGCACCGACTTCGGGGCTGCGGCGCAGCACGGCGTCGACGGCGTCGAACATCTGCCGGCGACGCTGCGACGATACCGGGCTTTCGACGACCACCACGAGCTCCGGCTTGTTCGACGAGGCGCGCACCAGCCCCCAGGTGCCGTCCTCGGCGACGACACGCACGCCGTTGACGGTGATGAGATCTGCAATCTTCTGGCCGGCGAAAACCCTTCCATCCCGCTTCATGGCCTGAAAGTCGGCAACCACCCGCTCGACCACGCCATACTTCACATCGTCCGCGCAGTGCGGCGACATGGTTGGCGTGCCGAAGGTCAGCGGCAGCGCGCGGTAGAGATCGGCCATCGAACTGCCGGGGCTGCGATCCAGCATCTGGCAGATGGCGATGGCAGTGACCAGACCGTCGTCGTAACCGCGGCCGATCGGCGGGTTGAAGAAGAAATGGCCCGACTTTTCGAAACCGGCGACCGCGCCAAGCTCGGCGACGCGGCGCTTGATGTAGGAGTGGCCGGTCTTCCAGTAATCGGTGACGGCGCCGTTGGCACGCAGCACGCTATCTGTGTTGAACAGGCCGGTCGACTTGACGTCGACGACGAAGGTCGAGCCCGGATGCTGGCTCGAAATATCCCGCGCCAGCATCACACCGACCTTATCGGCAAAAATCTCGTTGCCTTCATTGTCGACAACACCGCAGCGATCACCATCGCCGTCGAAGCCAAGGCCGACATCGGCACCGGTCTCCAGCACCTTGTCCCTGATGGCATGCAGCATCCGCATGTCCTCAGGATTGGGATTGTAGCGCGGGAAGGTATGATCGAGTTCGACATCGAGCGGGATGACCTCGCAGCCGATGCGCTGCAGCGCTTGCGGGGCAAAGGCGCCGGCGGTGCCGTTGCCGCAAGCGGCGACCACTTTCAGCTTTCGCGTGATGCGCTTGTCGCGGGTCAGATCGTCGAGATAGGTCGCGCGAAAATCATGGACGAAATCATAGGAGCCGCCGCCGACAAGGTCGAAATCGCCGCCCAGCACGATCGCCTTCAGCGCGCTCATCTCTTCGGGACCAAAAGTCAGCGGCCGCGCCGCGCCCATCTTGACGCCTGTCCAGCCATTCTCGTTGTGCGAAGCGGTGACCATGGCGACCGAGGGCGTATCCAAGGCAAACTGAGCGAAATAGGCCATCGGCGACAACGCCAGGCCGATATCCCTCACGCGAGCGCCCGCCGCCATCAGTCCGGACACCAGCGCCAGCTTGATCGACAGCGAATAGGCGCGAAAATCATGTCCGGTGACGATATCCGGACCGGCGCCGAGACGGCGAATCAGCGTGCCAAGCCCCATGCCGAGCGCCTGGACGCCGATCAGGTTGAGCTCCGGCAGTTGCGCGGAGCCGGGACGGCCGAACCACCAGCGCGCGTCATATTCGCGAAAGCCGGACGCCTTGATCAGCGCTTCGGTTTCGAATTCGAAACTGTTGGGCCGGGCGTCGCCAACGATTTTTGGGGGCAAGACAGCAGAACTCCAGGCGGCAGAAAATACGATCTATCGAGAGCTGAGGCTTAGCACACAAGGCTTTAAGCCACGTTTATCCCGGACCGAAATCCGGGCCTTGCGGAAATGCCCTGAGAAAGCGGACGAAATGCGACAGAAGCGCTGCCATTGCCGCTTGCAGGAACGAGATGTGGCGGCTATAAGCCCGCGGTCTGGTCACGGAGTGTAGCGCAGCCTGGTAGCGCACCTCGTTCGGGACGAGGGGGTCGCAGGTTCAAATCCTGCCACTCCGACCAGAAAAAACAAAGTGTTAGCGCATCCCGACTTTGGCGCTCAACCTGATATCCCGCCTGAAAACAAGCGAGATGGCTTGCTCCTTGGGGAGACAGGCTGGGAGTCTTGTCTTTCGTTGTCAGCACGTCGCGCCAGTGAGCTTCTCGAAGTCGCCGACGACTACAGGTTTGCCGGTCATTGCGAGTGAATTTTCATGAGCCGCGCGGCATTCAACAATGCCGCGCCGTCTGTCTCGATCCTGTCGACAAGTTCGCAAGCCTGATCCGCGGTGATGCCTGTTTCATTGGACAGGAACCAGATGCGAAAGCTCTTTTCCTCGGATGGCACAGAGGCAATGCCATCCCTGCCATCGTGTCGATCTTCGGCCGGCCGCTTGCGGCGCTTTCGCAGTGTCCGCTTCGGCTGATCACATTCAGATAGAGGGTCGATGGACATCGCTCACGTCGCGCTTAACGAAGGCCGAAAAAGCTCAATATCGCTAGGACGATGACCACCGCTCCGACGAGCCAAATGATGTTGTTCATAATCTCTCTCCTGTTGCCTCGGGGATGCCCGCGCCTCTGGCGGAGAACGCGGGCCGACCAGCCTTTGCCGACTGATCTGCAGCAGACGACAAACCGTGCCGGCTGTGAGAAATAGAACCATTAGGCTCGCCTAATGTTCCATCGTTTGGCCAGGTCGAGCGAAGGTCCGGTGAATTGCAGCAACAGAATGCCGGTCAGGCTCGGAGGCATCATGCGCAAATTGGTTCTCACAACAGCCGTTGCGCTGGCCTGCCTCCCGCGCGCCCTCCCAGGCGGGCGACGAGCGGTCAAGCGAAATAGTGGCGGCGGCTGCGCAGTTCTCCGGAAAGACCAACTGTCGCGAAGGTGATGTCGCTACCATCTCCGGCATGCGCAGCAAGGAACTGCCGGAGGCAGTGGCCAGATATTGCGATTTTTGGGGACAGATCGTTGTGCTGCCTGACGTGGGCGAGACTGATGCGGCGAGGCAGATCGTTCTTTGCAAGTGTCATCAGCGAGAGGCGAGGCGATCGCCCGTTCTTCGACTTGCCGCAAGTGTTCGGGCTGGTCGTTGGAAGGCCGGAACCAAAGTGATCAGAGGCAGTTATCCAACGAAGGGCTAATTAAGGAAATGGAGAAACTGCAATGAAAACAATGATCATGTGCGCGTTGGCGCTTTCCATGGGATTGCCCGTTATGGCTTCGGCAGCCGAGGCCGATGTGGTTATCAGAACCCACCATCGACACCAAAACAGCGTCAAGATCATCAACGAAGATGGCCAGCGCTTGCACCATCGCCGCCACGGCGAGGTTGCGTTCTATGACCATGGGCGCCGGCATCATCGTCGAGACACCGTCGTCGTGACAGGCTCCGTCTCCACTCACCGCCACCACCGCCCGGTGGTGATCGAAAACGACGGCTACTGATCCCCCGACCCACGGCCCGGCTCTTGGGAGTCGGGTCGTTTTTCCTTGACGCGCCCAGCCGACAAATTTTGGATCTCTGGATCAAATTGAATGCTGGCGTGACCGACAAACCATTTGCCGACGCGCCGTCCGAAAGCTCACAGAATCTGACTCGCCTGAATGCTACGAGCTGCCGCTCGTGAAAGTTGAGGGTTCGCCCGCCACACAGGTACAGCGAGCGAACCCTATCAGCGCAGGAAGGGACATAACAGCGCCGATGTGTAAAACTCGTGGGCGACCTCCGGGATGCTCAGCCAAGAGCTATGCCCATCACCATGAAGGTGATGGCCACGGCGAAGACCGGTGCGAGCAACCAGCGCGCTTGGCCAACACTCCTCTCCATCAGCTTCCTCCCGCAAACGTGCAGCGGACAACGATCGCAAGCAGTGGCCGTTCCGAGCGACATCCCAGATAAGACCATTGCGTTTTGCGATCGGACTTAGGTCCGGTTCCCTGCCCGACCGAAGCCCGACCTGGGAACCTTTTGCACTTGCCCCAAGTTCGGTTGGTTGGGCGCAAAGACCATCAAAAATGAAACGGATGACCATCATCATGTCGAACATTGAGACTGCAAGATCCCATGCCTTGGGGATGCGCGTCGCTGACCTCAAGGCCAAGATGGAGGAGGCCCAAATTACCGAGGGCGAAATGAAGGCCTTCCACAAGGTCGCTGCCATCATGGGGGACCGCCAGGGCCGAATTGAAAGCGACGACCTGATTGCCGCATCCTTCGTCACCGACACGCTGCCGAATAGCCAAAAGCCTTGAGTGACCATGCCAACAATCAGCAGACTTTTTGATTCCCATGCCCAAGCGGCCCGGGTCGCCGGCGACCTTGTGGCGGCCGGAATTCCTCGGGTACAGATTGCCGTCATCGGACCTTACAATGACGAAGTGGGATCTCTGTGGGCTTCCGCTTTGGGGGCCATCCTTGGCGCTGCCGCTGGCGGGTTGACCTGCCTGAGCGCAGTTGCAGCCGACGGCATCAGTGCTGCGAGCGTATGGGCGACAGCGGTCGCAGGTGCGGTCTGCGGCGGCATTGCTGGCGGCCTGCTTGGAACATTCACCGTGACAGCCGTGAAGACGGATGATCGCAGTAGTGCTGAGGGGATCGTTTTGGTGACGGCTCATGTCGATGAAAATGAGACCGACATCGCCCAGGCAGTGCTCGGCGGTTACGCCCCGACTACAATCGTCGCCGAAGCAGCGTGAGAATTTCTAGGGAATTGAATAAACAGCCCGACAACCGTTGTGGCCGGAGATCACCAAAATGCGCGAAAAGCCCGCCCCGGCGTCAGCCGAGACGGGCTCTCTCCGTTTACCAGTGATTGAATTAAAGCACTCGACGGGTACCAACTTCGAGTGCCCGAGAATGTTCCTGCCTTAGCCGGTAAGGCTGAGCGCAGTGGCAGGGTCCTTCGCAGTCGCAAACTTTGACGAAATG
Organism: Mesorhizobium loti; assembly: GCF_003148495.1. Lineage (GTDB taxonomy): Bacteria > Pseudomonadota > Alphaproteobacteria > Rhizobiales > Rhizobiaceae > Mesorhizobium > Mesorhizobium loti. Next base: position 609,438 of record NZ_QGGH01000002.1, on the reverse strand, counting down.
GCCTTCGGCCCTAGATAGTTCGGTGGATACTATGGGTCGATGAAACGGCGAGCCGGATGCGACATGAATTTGAATTCGACGACAGCCTTGCCACCGGCCCTGATGATTGCACTGTTTCTTGTCGCTGGCTGTTCATCGATCAGCAGAACCGTCGATCCGGCGAAATACGATTCGATGACATGCACCGAGCTCAACAGCGCGCTGGGAGACATTGCCCGTAACATCTCGCAAACCGCAATCACCCGCGGCAAGGTCGTGAACACCAGTGTTCCGCGCTGGCTGCTGGGCGGCTCGCGCGTGAAGACCGCAGTCGCCGGCCGCGAAACGGCCAGGATCGACCGGCTGAAGCAGCAACAAGATGCCATGGTCGCGGTACGGGCAAACAAGTGCCCGCGGTCAACGGACTGAGTGAACAGACCATCTGCGGCTACTGCCTTCCAGTGGCTCAGGCGCTCAGGCGAAACCGCGTGACGTCGATCGCCGCGGCCATCAGCGTCTGAGTGTAGACGTGCTGCGGATTGCTGAAGATCGCCTCGGTCGGCCCCTCCTCAACGATCTTGCCCTGCTTCATGACAATGATGTAGTCGGCCATGGCGCGCACGACCGACAGATCGTGGCTAATGAAGAGGTAGGACAGTTCGTGATCTGCCTGCAGCTTGCGCAGCAGTTCGACGATCTGTTTCTGCACCGAGCGGTCGAGCGCCGAGGTCGGCTCATCCAGCACCACCAGCTTGGGCTTCAGGATCATGGCGCGGGCAATGGCGATGCGCTGTCGCTGGCCGCCGGAGAATTCGTGCGGATAGCGGTTGCGGGCATTGGGATCGAGGCCGACCTCGCGCAGGGCCTCGACCGCACGCAGGTCGCGTTGCTTGCCCGAAAGGTTCGGCTCGTGCACCAGCAGCCCTTCGGTGATGACCTGGCCGACAGTCATGCGCGGCGACAGCGAGCCGAACGGGTCCTGGAAGACGAGTTGCATCTGGCGCCGCAGCGGCCGCATCGCCTGCCGGTCGGCCTGGGAGATGTCGCGATCGCCAAAACGGATCAGGCCGTCGCTCGGCAACAGCCGCAGCAGGGCGCGGCCGAGGGTCGATTTGCCGGAGCCGGATTCACCGACGATGCCGATGGTCTGGTTGCGCTGCAGCCTGATCGAAATGTGGTCGACGGCACGTAGCATCAGCGGCTCACCGGCAAGAAAGCCGCCGCCGATCTTGAACGTCACCTCGACATTCCTGCCTTCGAGCAGCACCGGGGCATTGGCGGGCGGCGGTGCCTTGCTGCCGGTCGGCTCGGCCGCCAGCAGCATTTTCGTATAGGCATGTTGCGGGTTGACGAAGATGGCTTCGGCCTCCCCCTCCTCGACAACCTCGCCCTGACGCATGACATAGACCCGGTCGGCAAAGCGCCGGACGATGCCAAGATCATGGGTGATGAAGACGATCGCCATGCCGAGCTTGCGCTGCAATTCGGCCAAAAGCATCAGGATCTGCGCCTGGATCGTCACGTCGAGCGCCGTCGTCGGCTCGTCGGCGATCAATATGTCGGGGTCGTTGGCGAGCGCCATGGCGATCATGACACGCTGGCGCTGGCCGCCCGACATTTCGTGCGGATAGGATTTCATCCGTCGCTCGGGATCGGGGATATGCACCAGCCGCAGCAGCTTGAGCGCCTCTTCGTGCGCCTCCGCAGCATTCAGGCCCCGATGCCGGCGGATCGGTTCGATCAGCTGGTTGCCGATCGAATAGAGCGGATCGAGCGAGGTCATCGGCTCCTGGAAGATCATGCTGATCTTGGCGCCGCGGACCTTGTTCAGCTCGGATTTGCTTAAAGTCAGAAGATTGCGGCCGCGATAATCGACACTGCCTGTCGCTTCGCCATTCGATGCCAGCAGGCTCATCGCCGCCATCATCGTCTGGCTCTTGCCGGATCCGGATTCGCCGACCACGGCAACGGTTTCGCCCGCGTTGACGTGGATGTTGATGCCCTTGACCGCCTCGACCGCGCCATCGAGCGTGCGGAAGCGAACACGCAGGTCTTTGACGCTGAGGATCGTTTCGGAAGCAGCCATTTCAGCGATCCCCATCTTTATCGATCCCCATCTTAGCGATCCCTTGGGTCGAGCGCGTCGCGCAGGCCGTCGCCGACGAAGTTCAGCGCGAACAGCGTCGAGACAAGGAAGAAGGCTGGAAACAGGAGCAGCCAGTTGGCGGTGCCGATGTTCTTGGCGCCGACCGAGATCAGCACGCCCCAACTGGTCATCGGCTCCTGCACGCCGAGCCCGAGGAACGACAGGAAACTCTCCAGGATGATGACCTGCGGCACCAGCAGCGTCATGTAGATCACCACCGGGCCGAGCAGATTGGGGATGACGTGGCGCAGCAGTATACCGCTCTGGCCGACGCCCATGGCTTCCGCGGCCTGGACATATTCCTGGCGGCGGATCGACAGCGCCTGGCCGCGCACGATGCGCGCCATGTCGAGCCACAGCACGGCGCCGACCGCCAGGAACATCAGCACGAAGTTGCGGCCGAAGAACACCACCAGCATGATGACGAAGAAGATGAAGGGCAAGGAATAGAGCACGTCGACGATGCGCATCATCACCTCGTCGACCTTGCCGCCGGCAAAGCCGGCAGCGGCCCCGTAGACCACGCCGATGACCACCGCCACGACGCCAGCGAGCAGGCCGATGGCCAGCGATATGCGCCCGGCCATCAGCGTGCGCGAGAGAAGATCGCGGCCGGTGTTGTCGGTGCCGAACAGGAAATATTGCTGCTTTATCGACGCGCTCATCGTCACTTCGAGGCCGTCGGGCGACTTGCTCTCGATCTTGGTGTCGTCAAAGGCATCGGAGCGGTCGAGATAGCGGATGTTGCGGTCGTCGATCGGCTTGGTCGACTTGACGGTGACGAAGACCTGGTTGCCTTCCTGCCGCCACTCCTTGATGTCGACCCGCATGCGCTTGATCGCTTCGGTGAGCGCCGTCTCGATCATGTCGGCCTTCGGATAGGCCGACATGCTCGGCGGCATGCGCACATAGTCGGCATAGATGGTGGTGTATTGATGCGGCACGAACCAGGGCCCGAACACGCTGACGACACCGATCAGGGCGAGGTAATACAGGCTGAACATGGCGGCGCGATTGGCCTTGAGGCGCGCCCAGGCATCACCCCAGAGCGAACGGCCGATGACGGCGGGAGCCGTGGCTGCGATGTCAGTCATAGCGCACCCTCGGGTCGACGACCGCGTACATGACGTCGACGATCAGGTTGAAGACGATGGTGAAGATGGCGATCACCACCACCGTTCCCATCACCAGCGTGTAGTCGCGGTTGAGCGCGGCATCGACGAAATAGCGGCCGACGCCCGGAATGGAGAAGATGGTCTCGACGATGACCGAGCCGGTCAGCAATGCCGCCGCTGCCGGGCCGGTAAAGGAGACGATCGGCAGGATGGCACCGCGCAGCGCGTGCTTGACCACCACCGACCAGTCGGAAAGGCCAAGCGCGCGTGCCGTGCGAATATGGTGAGACCGCAAGGATTCGATCATCGAGCCGCGCATCAGCCGGGCGACGATGGCGATCTGCGGCAGAGCGAGCGTCAGCACCGGGCCGACCTTGTTGATGAAAGCACCATCGCCCCACCCACCGATCGGCAACAGCCTCCAGGTCAGCCCGAACAGGAGCTGGATCACCGGTGCGATGACGAAGGTGGGGATGGTGCTGCCGGCGGTCGCCAGCGCAATCACCGTATAGTCGCCGAGCTTGTTCTGGTTGAGCGCGGCAATGGTACCAAGCACGGACCCGAGCAGAAGTGCCAGGATCAATGCCGAGGCCCCGAGCTGAACCGAAATGGGCAGTCCCTTGGCGAAAAGTTCGGTGACGGTGAAATCCGGCATGTTGTAGCTCGGGCCGAAATTGCCGCGCAGCAGATTGCCGAGATAGTGGACGAATTGCAGCCAGAGCGGATCGTTGAGGCCGAACTGGGCTTCAAGGTTGGCCCTGATCTCGGGACTCAGCCCCCGCTCCTGGTTGAATGGACCGCCTGGCGCGACGCGCATCAGGAAAAACGCCATGGTCACGATGACGAACAGCGTCGGGATGGCGGTCAGAAGCCGCCGTAATACGTATCGCAGCATCGGTGCCCCGCTTGATCCAGAGCAACGCCCGTCCAACTGGACGGTTGCGCTCTAGCCTTCAAATCTTCGCACCGACATGCCGAAAATCGATTCCGGTTCCCGGGCCGATGCGATGGCAAACCATCGCCGCCGCGCCCTTCGGGCGCGACGGCTTGGCCAGGGAGTTAGTCCTTGCTGACGAAGCGGGACGGATGCACGTCCATCACGTTGTCCACGAAGCCATGCAGCTTCGAGGAAACGATATCGTGGTAGCTGTAGTAGAGAAGCGGGATCTGGCCGACGTCATCGACGAGGATGCGCTCGGCGTCGGCAAGTTCCTTCATGCGCTCTTCGGGCTTGCCGCCGGCGGCGGCCGCCTTGTCCATGGCCGCTTCATAGGCCGGGCTGTTGTAGTCCGAATAGTTGTTGCCGCTGGCCTTGCGCGAGATGCCGAGGAAGGTTTCCGGATCCTTGTAGTCGGCGATCCAGGCGGCACGTGCCAAATCATAGTTGCCCTTCTGCTCGAGGAAGGAGTAGTGGGTCTTGGTGTCGGTGTTGAGCAGCGTGACGTCGACGCCAAGCGGCTTCAGCTGTTCCTGGATGGCGACCGCAGTGTTCTTGTGGTTTTCCGACGTGTTGTAGCGGATCTCCATCTTCAGCGGTTTTTCGGGCGTATAGCCGAGTTTCTCGAGGATTTTCTTGGCTGCGTCCTCGCGGTCGATCTGCGGCATGTCGGCGTATTTGGCCATTGCGGGCGTGTAGCCCTCGATGCCGGGAGGCACCATCGAATAGCCGGGCAGCATCGAGTTCTGCCAGACTTTCTCGGCGAGGAAGTCGCGGTCGATCGCCATCGAGATGGCGTTGCGCAGCTCGACATTGTCCCACGGTGCCTTGTCGGTCTTGATCGCATAATAATAGGTGCCGAGATACGGGCCGACGTGGATCTGGTCGCCGAACTTGGTCTTGAGGTCAGCGAGCTGCTCAGTCGGGAGATCGTCGTAGCTGTCGAGTTCGCCGGCCTCGAAGCGCTTCATTGCCGATGAACGGTCCTCGGTCGGGATGTAGTTGACGACGTCGAACTTGACGGTCGCAGCGTCCCAGAATTTCGGATTCTTGACCAGCTTCATGTGATCGTTGGGAACCCATTCCGCCAGCGTATAGGCGCCGTTCGAAACGAGATTGCCGGGCTTGATCCAGTCGGCACCGAGCTTTTCGATGGAGGCCTTGCTGACAGGGTAGGTCGCCTGGTGGGTCAGCATCTCCAGGAAGTAAGGCGTCGGCGCTTTGAGCGAGACTTCCAGGGTATTTGCATCAATCGCCTTGACGCCCATATCCTCGGGCTTGCCCTTCTTGGTGTTGAAGTCTTCCGCACCCTTCACCGGATACAGCATCGAGGCGTATTCGGCGCCGGTCGCCGGATCTTCCAGCCTGTGGAAAGCGTAGACGAAGTCATCCGCCGTCACCGGGCTGCCATCCGACCAGAGGCCGTCCTTGCGCAGCTTGAACGTATAGACGGTGCCATCGTCCGACACTGTCCAGCTCTCGGCGGCGCCGGGAATGACATTGGCCTTCTCGTCCTGCATGACCAGGCCCTGGAACAGGTCGCGCAGGACATTGGCTTCATAAACCGTCGAGGTCTTGTGCGGATCGACCGATTCCGATTCAGCGGCGGTGCCGCGGTTATAAACGGTCTCGGCGAAAGCCTGCGTGTAGAACGTGCCGGCGGCCAGCGTCATGGTTGTGGCGAACACCGTCGCCTTCAGCATGTTTTTCATCAGCATGAAGAGTTCTCCCTGTCGGCGCTGCCGTCGGCGCGCCTTCTAAGTGTTGACGCCCCGGAGCCGATATCTGACCCCTTTGAGCGCGCCACCGGTTCCCTCCGATGGCTGGTGGCAGGAGACTAGACAGGAGGTAAGCTCTTTTCAACCGAGTACTGATTGACCTTAAGTCAAGAACCAGAAGTCAAAGAAGACGTCCGCTAAATTAGTGCGAGCTTTCAATCATTCACAGCCGCAGGTTGCACCAAGAGTTTTCGCTTTTTGCATGCGAACTTTGGCATGCTCAGACCCATGGTTCGCAATCTCACTCCCATGGCCAGAGGCCGCCAATTCCGGATAGACGCTTCGGGAACTTCGGCGGTTGAGTTCGCCCTGCTCTCCCCAATCTTCATCCTGATCCTGCTCGGAATGGTTGCATACGGCATATATTTCGGTGCGGCGAACTCGATCCAGCAAATCGCGGCGGACGCCGCCCGGACAGCCATTGCGGGGACGAACCAGACCGAACGGCAAACACTGGTGGCGAGCTTCGTCACCAACAATGCCGGCGGATATCCTTTCGTGGATGTCAGCAAGCTGACCTACCAGGCCAATGACAGCGTTGCCGATGGAAGTCAGTTCGTCGTGTCCATCCAATACGATGCCCGCAACCTGCCGATCTGGAATCTTTTCCCAGGCATAGCGATGCCAGGCACCACGATCACGCGCCAGTCAACGATCAGGGTCGGGGGCATCTGAATGTTGCTACGTGAGCGCAAGGAGATCTTCCGGCTTGCACGGTTGATGTTGGGCGACAGAAAGGCCAATTTCGCCGTTATGACGGCGCTCATGGCGCCGGTCGCGCTGGCGCTGGCTGCGGTGGCCATCGACGAAGCTTCGATCTACACCGAGCGCCGCGAGGCGCAGGCAATGGTGGATCTGGCGGCGATCACCGCCGCCTCGAACATCACCAACATCAATGCCGCGGTCGTGACCACGTTGACCGACAACGGCATGCCAAATGTTGTCGTTGAAACCTCGGGACAGACGATCACTCCGGCCGTCGGGAAAACCGTGGTGTCGGTCACGCCAGGGCGATACGCGGCATCCGGCGCCAATTTGAGCCAGCGCTTCCAGGCCAGCGTAACCCCCTACAATGCCGTCCGTGTGACCCTGAAGAAGATCCCTGCCCGCTATTTCGCGAGTTCGCTGATCCCCTCTCCCGTCATCGGTACCCAGGCCACGGCCAGCATGACGCCGCAGGCGACGTTCTCGGTCGGGTCGAGGCTCGCCAGCGTCAATGGCGGCATCCTCAACGCACTTCTCGGCAGTCTTCTCGGCGGCAACATTTCGCTCAGCGTCATGGACTACAACGGATTGATCTCGGCCGACGTCAGTGTCCTCTCCTTCATAAGTGCCCTTGCCACACAAGTGAACGTGACCGGCGGCACCTATTCGGATGTGTTGGCCTCCAAGGCGACCGTCGGTCAGATCGCTACCGCCATGGCCAACGTGCCCGGACTTGGCAACACGGCCAAGGTCGCCCTGCAGACGATTGCTTCCAAGTCGACCAGCACGGTCAAGATCCCGCTCAGCAGCCTTGTCGACCTCGGCTCCGCGGGCAGCCTTGGACTGGGACAAACCCCGACAGGCCTTGGGGTCGATGCCAGCGCCATGGGAATGCTGACTGCCGCCGCCGTGCTGGCAAACGGCACCAACCAGGCTCAGGTCAATCTCGGAGCCACCGTACCCGGGCTTTTGTCCACCGCGCTTACCATTGCCATTGGCGAGCCGGCGCAATTCTCGCCTTGGCTGGCCGTCGGCGGTATCGGTACTACGGTGCGCACCGCCCAAACGCGTATCAAGCTGGTGGCGACCGTCGGGGTCGGCACGCCCGGTCTCGGTGGCGGCATCAGCTTGCTGGCCGTCAATCTGCCGCTCAATGTGGAAGTCGCCTATGCCGAAGCCAAACTGACCGACATCACCTGTCCGACAGGGCCTTCCAGCATCAAGGTTTCCATCGCCGCGCACCCAGGCATTGCCTCGCTACACCTGGCCAACAGCAACAGCTCAGGCTTTGGCGACTTCAGCCAACCGCAGACATTCACCGACGCGGAAATCGCGGATGTGAGCCTCAAGCTGCTGCTGATCAACATTCCGCTGATACAGGTGATGGGCTCCGCCGCCACCGCGATCACCAACAACAACCCGACGACGCTGACCTTCGACGCAGCCGATATCACCAACAAGACGATCAAGACCGTTTCGACGCGCAACGTCACGCAGTCGCTCACCACATCGCTGGTCAGCAACCTGTCGCTTTCGGTCAATGCGCTTGGTCTGGGAATCGATCTGACCGCCCTGCTCGGAACGGTTAAGCCGGCAGTGATGGCTGTCCTCAACGGTATAACGGCACCGGTCGACGACCTGCTCTACAATGTGCTTTCAGCCCTTGGCGTGGGTGTCGGCGAGGCCGATGTGCGGGTTACCGGCGCGACTTGCGGACGCTCGGTACTCGTCCAGTAAAGAGGCCGAGCCATCAATCGAGGCGACCAAAAAAGTATCCGAGCGCGGGCAACGAAAGTTCGGCCTCGTCGATGACCGCCGCATCGCCGTCAAGCTTTGCGATTGCTCCGACATCAGGCGGCAACGGCCAAGTCCCTTGCTCCCCAGCGAAATTGAAGACACAGAGCAATCTTTCACCGCCGCCTTCGCGGACGAATGCGAGCACGTCGCCCTCAGCGTCAAAAAAGCGGATCGACCCTGATACCAGCGCCTCGTGCCCCCTGCGCAACGCCAGCGCGGCCCGATAGGACGCGAGCACCGATGCCATGTCGGCATTCTGGACGTCGACCGCGCGGGCGCGATGGCTGGCCGGTATCGGCAGCCATGGCCTGGCCGTCGAGAAACCCGCATTGTCAGCGCCGGCCTCCCAGACCATCGGTGTGCGACACCCATCCCTGCCCTTGACGCCCGGCCAGAAGCGGATGCCGACGGGATCGCGCAGATCCTCATAGGCAAGCTCCGCCTCTTCCAGGCCGAGTTCCTCGCCCTCGTAGAGGCAGATCGAGCCGCGCAGGCAGGACAGCAGCGTGATCGAGAATCTGGCGATGGCGTCGGGATCGCTGCCCGACCTTGTCCAGCGGCTGACATGGCGCACCACATCATGGTTGGAAAACGCCCAGCAGACCCAGCCATCGGGAACGGTCGCCTCGAAAGCTTCGACGCAGCCACGCACATGTGTCGCCGAGAACTGCGGGCCGAGCAGGTCGAAGGTGTAGCACATATGCAGCTTGTCGCGGCCTGAGGTGTAGGCGGCGAGCGTCTGCAATGAGCGGCCTTCATCGCCGATTTCGCCGACGGCGGCACGATCCTCGTACTCATCGAGCAGGGCCCTGAAGCGGCGAAGAAATGCCAGGTTTTCCGGCTGCGTCTTGTCGAACAGATGCTCCTGGTAGAGATAGGTGTTGGTCTCGCTGTTGGTGCCGGCGACGCTCGACGCCAAAGGCGGATTGCCGCGCAGCCAGCGGTCGTGGACATAGTAATTGACCGTGTCGAGCCGGAAACCGTCGACGCCGCGCTCCAGCCAGAAGCGCACCGTTTCCAGAAGCGCGTCCTGAACCTCCGGATTGTGGAAATTCAGATCGGGCTGCGAGGCGAGGAAATTGTGCATGTAATACTGCCGGCGGGTCGAATCCCATTCCCAGGCCGGGCCACCGAAGACGGAGAGCCAATTGTTGGGCGCGCTGCCATCGGGCTTGGTATCGGCCCAGATATACCAGTCGGACTTAGGGTTATCGCGGCTGGCGCGGCTTTCGACAAACCAGTCGTGCTTGTCGGATGAATGGGACAGCACCTGGTCGATGATGATCTTTAGGCCAAGACGATGCGCTTCGGCGACCAGCGCATCGAAATCCTCAAGCGTGCCGAACATCGGATCAACATCGCAGTAATCCGACACGTCATAGCCCATATCGGCCATCGGCGACTTGAAGAAAGGCGACAGCCAGACGGCGTCGACACCAAGCGAGGCGACATGGGCGAGTCTCGATGTAATGCCGACGAGATCTCCGCTGCCGTCGCCGGTCGTGTCCTGGAAGGAGCGCGGATAGATCTGGTAGATGACGCAACCGCGCCACCATCCGGCCTTGTCACTTGCCGCCATTGCGCTTCTCCCTTGTGCCGGCCTGCGCTCGTTCGATCATGAAGATCACCGTCCGCCCCGATACCGGGCGCGAGATGTCCACTGCATCGCCTGTCTCCAGGGCTGGCGCCCAGAAAAATCCTTCGCGCTCGGGCAACGTGACCATGCAGGCCCGGCGATCGCCGTTGATGATGACGGCAAGGCGGCTGGCGCCGCCCAGGATCATGACCAGGCGGTGCCGCTGCGGATCTTGCCAGCTCTGTTCGTCGAGCGGCGCGCCTGTCTCGGTCAGCCATGCGACGTCCGGTATCTCCGAACCTGCCGGTGGCTGGCCAGTGAGGAAGCTTGTGTCGGAAAACGCGGGCACTGTGCGACGCAGCGCCGCGAGCTGCGCCGTGTAGAGTTCCAGCGGCTGATCGCGGCCGGCCCAGTCGAGCCAGGTGATCGCGTTGTCCTGCGCATAGGCGTTGTTGTTGCCTTGCTGGGTCCGGCCGAATTCGTCGCCCGCGGTCAGCATGATGGTGCCGCGTGAGGCAAACAGCGTGGCGAGCAGCGCACGCTGGTCGTTGAGGCGAGCCGCGGCCACGGCCGGGTCGTCCGCATCACCCTCGACACCATTGTTCCACGACAGGTTCTCATCGTGGCCGTCGCGGTTCTGCTCGCCATTGGCTTTGTTATGCTTGTGTTCGTAGCGCACGATGTCGGCGAGCGTCATGCCGTCATGGGCGGCGATGAAATTGACACTGCGGCTGGCGCCTTGCCCGTTCGCGGCAAACACATCGGACGAGCCGGCAAGCCGGGTCGCCAGGGCGCCGACCATGCCGGCGTCGCCACGCCAGAAGCGCCTGACATCGTCGCGGTACTTGTCGTTCCATTCGAGGAAAGGCGGCGGGAAATTGCCAAGCTGATAGCCATCCGGACCGATGTCCCACGGCTCGGCGACCAACACACGATCGGCCAGCAGCGCGTCGTCGCGCGTCGCTCTCAGCAGCGGCGCCTCGGCATCGAATGTGCCGTCAACCCGCCCCAGGATGGGCGCCAGGTCGAAGCGGAAGCCGTCGACGCCGGCATCCCTGACGAAATGGCGAAGCGTGTCGAGGACCATTTCCTGGACGACAGGATGGTCGCAAGCGACCGTGTTGCCGGTTCCGGTGTCATTGGCCAGCCTGCCGTCTGATGTGTGCCGGTAATAGGCGTGGTTGTCGAGGCCGCGCAGCGACAGCGTCGGGCCTAGCCTGTCGCTCTCGCCGGTGTGGTTGAAGACGAGATCGAGGATGACGCCGATGCCAGCCTGGCGCAGCACGGCAACCGTGTTTCGCAATTCCATGATGCCGCCCGGCGCCAGACGCGGATCAAGGGCCATGAACGTGACAGGATTGTAGCCCCAGGCATTGCGCAGCCCAAGCGGCGGCAGATGCCGCTCGTCGATCGACGCGGTTACCGGCATCAGTTCGACCGCGCCAACGCCGAGTTTCTTCAGGTGCTCGACAACCAGCGGATGAGCGAGAGCGGCAATGGTACCACGCAACTTTTCCGGAACGTCCGGATGCAGCATGGTGAAGGCGCGCACCGGAATTTCGTAGATCAGGCCGCCGGGCTGGAAGAGCGGCGGCGCTGCCTGCACTGGCTTCGGCAAGGCAGCGGCAATCGCCTTCGGCATCAGTTGCGCGGTATCGGCCCCCTCGCCCCGGCGCTGGGCCAGCCGCCAGTCATAGGTGTAGGACCTGTCGATCTCGACCGCGTAAGGGTCGGTGAGGAGCTTGGCGGGGTCGAACCACAGCCCGCGCTCCGGCGCGTAGTCGCCATCGGCGCGAAAGCCGTAGCGGGTGCCGGGGCCAAGGCCCGCAACGAACAGCGCATGGACGCCCTCGCCTTGCGGCTGCAGTTCGAGCCGTTCGATTTCCCGCTTGCCCTGTTCGTCGAAGATCGAGACCCAGAGCCGGCGGGCGGCCTGCGACCACGCGGCAAAGCGGATGCCGCCCTCCGAAACAAGTCCGCCAAATCGCGGCCGATCAGCGGCCGGCATCGCAGATTTCATTAAGTGATAACGCTTGGCTTGGGGCGGCCGGTATGACTGTGAATCCCGGCAATATCATCGGCCGCGGCAATCAGATCGGCAAGGGCGGCCTGCGTGTCGAGATCGTGCCTCGACTTGTCCGGCTCGTAGCGCTCGATGTAAACGCGCAACGTCGCGCCCGACGTGCCGGTGCCGGAAAGCCGGAAGACGACGCGCGAGCCGCCTTCGAACAAGATCCTGATTCCCTGGTTCTTGCTCACCGAACCGTCGACCGGGTCGTGATAGGCAAAGTCGTCGGCATTGGCGATCTTCAGGCCGCGCACGCTGGTGCCGGGCAGCGAAGCGAGCTTGGCACGCAACTCGTCGACCAGCGCATTCGCCCGGTCGCTCTCGACCTCTTCATAGTCGTGCCGCGAATAGTAATTGCGGCCATAGGTCGCCCAGTGCTCGGTGACGATCTGCTTGCAGCTTTCGCCGCGCGCGGCAAGGATGTTGAGCCACAGCAGCACCGCCCACAGGCCGTCCTTTTCGCGGACATGGTTGGAGCCGGTGCCGGCACTTTCCTCACCGCAGATCGTCGCCATGTCGGCATCCAGCAGATTGCCGAAGAACTTCCAGCCGGTCGGCGTCTCATAGATGCCGATGCCGAGTTTTTCAGCAACACGATCGGCCGCGCCGCTGGTCGGCATCGAGCGGGCAATGCCTTTCAAACCGGCCTTGTAGCCGGGCGCCAGGCGGGCGTTGGCGGCGAGCATGGCGACCGAATCCGACGGGGTGACGAAAATGCCCTTGCCGATGATCAAATTGCGATCGCCGTCACCATCCGAGGCGGCGCCGAAATCCGGCGCGTCCGGTCCCATCATCTCGTCATAGAGGTGTTTGGCGTGGACAAGATTCGGGTCCGGATGGTGGCCGCCAAAATCCGGCAGCGGCTTGAAATTGCGGCAGGTGCCGTTGGGCGCGCCAAGCCGGTTTTCCAGGATTTCCTTGGCGTAAGGGCCGGTCACTGCATGCATGGCGTCGAAGCGCATGCGGAAGCCGGATTTGAACAATTTGCGAAGTGCGTCGAAATCGAACAGGCTTTCCATCAGTTCGGCATAGTCGGCGACCGGGTCGATGATCTCGACCGTCATGCCGGCGGCCTTGACCGTGCCTGTTGTGTCGATGTCGATCGGATCAATGTCGGCGATCTTGAAGCTCGAAATCGTCTTGGTCTTTTCGAAGATCGCGTCGGTCAGCTTTTCCGGCGCCGGGCCGCCATTGCCGGCATTGTACTTGATGCCGAAATCCTCGTGCGGGCCGCCCGGATTGTGACTGGCCGACAGGATGATGCCGCCAAAGGTCTTGTATTTGCGGATGACATGCGAGGCGGCCGGCGTTGACAGGATACCGCCCTGCCCGACCATCACCTTGCCGAAGCCGTTGGCGGCGGCCATGGCGATGGCCTTCTGGATGACTTCGCGGTTGTAGAAGCGGCCATCGCCGCCAATCACCAGCGTCTTGCCCTTGAAGCCATCGAGCGCGTCGAAGATCGACTGGATGAAATTCTCGGCATAGTGCTCCTGCTGAAAGACAGGCACCTTCTTGCGCAGGCCCGACGTGCCAGGCTTCTGATCGGAATAGGGTTTGGTGGGAACGGTCCGTATCATGCTTCAGGCAACCCTTTTCGAAAGCAGCAAGCGATAGAGTTCAACATATTTGTCCGCGCTCTTGTCCCACGACACGTCGGCCTTCATGCCCTGGCGCTGCAGCGATTCCCAGACCGCCGGACTGGCATGGGCGTCGACGAGGCGGCGGATGGCGTGCAGCAAGGCACCGCCATTGTTGGGCGCGAACTGGAAGCCGGTGGCGACGCCGGCCGAAACAGCGGCCTCATTGGCATCGATGACCGTATCGGCCAGGCCGCCGGTGCGGGCAACCACCGGCACGCAGCCGTAGCGCAGGCCGTAAAGCTGCGTCAGCCCGCACGGTTCGAAGCGTGAGGGAATGACGATGGCATCGCAGCCGCCCTGCATGATGTGCGACAGCCCCTCGTCGTAGCCGATGACGACCCCGATGCGGCCGCGATGCCTGGCGGCGGCGGCAAGCAGCGCGCCTTCGAGGCCGGCATCGCCTGAACCCAGGATGGCCAGGCGCGCCCCTGTGGCAACGATGCCGTCGACCACCAACGCCAGTATGTCCATGCCTTTCTGCCAGGTCAGGCGGCTGACGACACAGACGATCGGGCTGTCGTCGCGATCGAGGCTGAAACGTTCCTCGACGGCGGCCCTGTTGGGCGCGCGCGCCTTCAGCGTGCTCGCCGTGTAGGGGGACACCAGATGCTTGTCGGTTTCGGGATCCCAGATGCCAGTGTCGATGCCGTTGACGATGCCATAGAGATCGCTGGAGCGCATGTTGATGAGGCCGTCGAGGCCCATGCCGAATTCCGCCGAGCGGATTTCCTGCGCATAGGTCGGGCTGACCGTGGTGATCGCCCAGGCGGCCTGCAGGCCCGCCTTGAGGAAGCCGACGCCGCCATAATATTCAACGCCGTCAAGCGCCATCGCCGCTGCCGGCAAGCCAAGCTCGCCGAAGATGCCGGCGCCGAACTGGCCCTGGAAGGCGAGATTATGAACGGTCATCATCGACGGTATGCCGACCGCCTTGCCGTAGCGCATGTAGGCCAGCGTCATCGCCGACTGCCAGTCGTGGGCATGGACGATGTCGGGCTGGTAGCCCGAGATGGCACCGCCGGCGATATCGCCGCCGACCTGGCTCAGCGCCGCGAAGCGCCGCCAGTTGTCGGGCCAATCGACGCCGGTCGCATTGCCATAAGGACCGCCGGGACGGTCGAACAGGTGCGGCGCGTCGAGCACGAACAGCTCGAGCCCGGCAAGCTGGACGGAATGGACAGAGGCCTTGCCGCCCTGCAGCAAGGGATATTGCAGAACCGCCCTCTTTTTCTTGAAGGCGGCCATAACGGTTGGAAAACCAGGAATGAGCGTGCGCATGGTCACGCCCTTGGCCGCCAGCGCAATGGGCAGCGCGCCGGTCACGTCGGCAAGCCCGCCGGTCTTGATCAGCGGGAAAATCTCGGGCGTGACCGACAGAACCTGCATGCGCCTATAATCCGATCCTGTCTGTCCTAGAGTTCTTTGTCTTGACGCAATTCCGGACGGAAACAGTTTCACACTTTTCCTGGAATTGCCCTAAAGCGCCAGCTTGTCGATCATATCCTGTGTGACCAGGCAGATGCCTTTTTCGGAAACGCGGAAGCGCTTGGCGTCGAGGACGGGATCTTCGCCGACCACCAGCCCTTCCGGTATCCTAACACCATGGTCGATGACGACGCGCTTCAACTTTGCGTTCCGGCCGACATGAACGTCGGGCAGCATGACGACTTCTTCCAGCGTAGAATAGGAATTGATGCGCGCCCCGGTGAAGATCAGGCTTCTCTTCAGCGAAGCCCCCGAGACGATGCAATCGCCCGAGACAAGCGAGGACACGGCCGAACCGCGGCGGCCATCCTCGTCATGCACGAACTTTGCCGGCGGCTTCAATTCGGCATAGGTCCAGATCGGCCAGTCGCGGTCGTAGAGGTCGAGCTCCGGCGTGATATCGGTCAGGTCGATGTTGGCTTCCCAATAGGCGTCGACCGTTCCGACGTCGCGCCAATAGGCCTCGTTCTCGGCGGTCGAGCGGACGCAGGACTTGGCGAAGCGGTGCGCAATCGCCTTACCGTGCTGGACGATGTAGGGGATGATGTCCTTGCCGAAGTCGCGGCTCGAGCCCGGCTCGGCCGCATCGCGGCGCAACTGCTCCATCAGGAACTTGGTCTTGAAGACATAGATGCCCATCGAGGCCAGCGCAAACTCCGGCTTGTCGGGAATGCCGGGCGGGTCGGCGGGTTTTTCGACGAAGGCGATAATGTTGTCCTTGGCATCGACATGCATGACGCCGAAGCCGGTGGCTTCCATCCGCGGCACTTCGAGGCAGCCAACGGTGACGTCGGCATTGGCGTCGACGTGCTGGCGAAGCATCATCTCGTAGTCCATCTTGTAGATATGGTCGCCGGCCAGGATGACCATGTATTCGGGCCCATAGGCCTCGATGATGTCGATGTTCTGGTAGACGGCGTCGGCCGTGCCCTCATACCATTGCGTTTCCGAGACGCGCTGACTGGCCGGCAAGATGTCAAAACTCTCGTTTCGCTCGGGCCGCAGGAAGTTCCAGCCGCGCTGCAGATGGCGGATCAGCGAATGCGCCTTGTACTGGGTGGCGACACCGAGGCGGCGAATGCCGGAATTCAGAGCATTGGAGAGCGCGAAGTCGATGATGCGCGTCTTGCCGCCGAAATAGACAGCCGGCTTGGCACGCCGGTCGGTCAGTTCCTTGAGGCGGCTGCCGCGGCCGCCGGCCAATACATAGGCCATGGCATCGCGCGCCAGCGGCTGGGTCCGTTTCAAGTCTGCCATTTTTACCCTCCCAAGTTACTCGATCTCGACATGCATCCAGTTTCGATGGGCTCAGTCCGCGACGAGTTCGAGCATGATCGTCGACAGCGGCGGCAAAAGCATCGTCGCGGAGATGCTTCCTCCCTCCGCCCGCGCCTCGACCATGCCGCCATTGCCCTTGCCGGAACCGCCATATTCAGAAGCGTCGGTGTTGATGATCTCGCGCCATTTGCCGGCCGTCGGCAACGGCACGCGATAATTGTCGCGCGGCACCGGCGTAAAATTGGAAATGACGGCCACCGGGTTGCCACCCGGTGCGCTGCGCAGCCAGGCAAAAACCGAATTCTGGCTGTCGTCTACGATTAGCCAGGAAAACCCTTCCGGCTCGCAGTCGCGGCCATGCAGCGCCGGGCGCGAACGGTAGAGATAGTTGAGATCGCGCACCGTCTGCCAGACGCCGCGATGCGGCCGGAACTCAAGCAGGTTCCAGTCGAGCGCGCGCGCCTCGCTCCATTCGCGGCGCTGCGCGAACTCCTGCCCCATGAACAGGAGCTTCTTGCCGGGATAACCCCACATGAAAGCGTAGTAGGCGCGTAGCGTCGCGAATTTCTGCCAGTCGTCGCCGGCCATCTTGCCAAGCAGCGTGCCTTTACCGTGCACGACCTCGTCATGCGAGAGCGGCAGCACGAAATTTTCCGAGAAGGCGTAGGTCAGGCCGAAGGTGAGGTCGTTGTGGTGATGCTTGCGGAAGATGGGCTCCTTGGAGAAATACTCCAGCGTGTCGTGCATGAAGCCCATGTTCCACTTGAAGCCGAAGCCCAGGCCGCCTTCATGCACCGGTGCCGAGACCTTCGGCCATGAGGTCGATTCTTCGGCGATGGTCATCACGCCCGGATGGTGGCCGTAGACCTCCTTGTTCATCTTCTGCAGGAAGCTGACCGCCTCGAGGTTCTCCCGGCCGCCCTTCTCGTTGGGGATCCATTCGCCGGCCTTGCGCGAATAGTCGAGGTAGAGCATCGAGGCGACCGCATCGACGCGAAGTCCGTCGACATGGTATTTCTCGGCCCAGAACAACGCGTTGTTGACGAGGAACGACACAACCTCGCGGCGGCCGAAATTGTAGATCGCGGTGTTCCAGTCGGGATGAAAACCCTTGCGCGGATCGGCATGTTCATAGAGCGCGGTGCCATCGAAATTGGCCAGGCCATGCGCGTCGACCGGGAAATGCGCCGGCACCCAGTCGAGGATGACGCCGACGCCGGCGCGGTGGGCGCCATCGACGAAACGAGCAAAGCCGTCCGGGTCGCCGAAGCGGGCCGACGGCGCGTAGAGGCCGGTCGTCTGGTAGCCCCAGGACGGGTCATAGGGGTGTTCAGAGATCGGCATGAATTCGATATGGGTGAAACCGGTCTCGACCACATAGGGGATCAGCCGGTCGGCCAACTCATCCCATGACAGGAACGTACCGTCGTCGTGAAGCTGCCAGGAGCCGGCATGGACCTCGTAGATCGAGATGGCTTCGCGCCGGTGATCGGCATTGCGCCAGAAATTGCGGTGCGCCTCGTCGCCCCACTCATGCGCCGGCGGCACGGCCACGACCGAAGCGGTGGCCGGACGCAGTTCGGATTTGAAGGCGAACGGGTCGGCTTTCAGCGGGAGTCTTACGCCATCGGGGCCGATGATCTCGTATTTGTAGGGCCGTCCGGCACCGATGTCGGGTACGAACAGTTCCCAGATGCCGGTGTCGCGGCGATCACGCATCGTGTGCCGGCGGCCGTCCCATTCGTTGAAGTCACCGACCACCGAGACGCGCCGAGCATTGGGAGCCCAGACGGCGAAATGCACTCCGGAAGCGCCTTCGTGGTCAATGACATGGGCGCCGAGCTTGTCGAACAACCTTAGGTGCGAGCCTTGGGCGATGTAGTAGTCGTCCATCGGGCCAAGCACCGGACCAAACGAATAGGGATCGGTCAGCCACCAGTCACCGCCGGCATTGCGCGCGTGATAGCGCAGGGGCTGCCGCTTCCTGATCGAGAGCTTGCCTTCGAAAAAGCCGCCATCGTCGCGCCTGGACAGTTCACCCGCTATGGTGCCGGTCAGCGTGTAAGCGGTGACGAATTCCGCATGCGGAACGAAGCAGCGGGCATACAGGCTCTTGCCGACCTCATGGACACCAAGGACCGCGAAGGGATCTCCGTGCGTGCCGGCAACAATCGCCGCAACATCGCTGGCTGGCGCCAGTCCGTCCGGCCCGCTTGTCGCAGCGGTCGCGCGCGGCTTCTTCATCAGGCAGTGTCCCTCCCCGGGCACCAAGTTTCTAGTGATGAGAATCCGACATTCAAACTCACATCACCGGGACCACATTGTTCGCGGCCTCATGCAATCACATCAGACAGGCACGTTCCAGATTTCTTTCGCATATTGGCGGATCGTGCGATCGGAGGAGAACCAGCCGACACACGCAACGTTGCGGATTGCCCTGGCGTACCAGTCGGGACTGTTGCGCCAGACCGCATCGACCTCGCGCTGGGCGGCGGCATAGGCATCGAAATCGGCGGCAACCATGAACCAGTCGCTGTTGTAGAGACCGTTGATAAGGTCGCGGTAACGCTCCGGGTCATCAGGCGAGAAGACGCCTGACGAAACGGCGGCAACCGCTTGCGCCAGCTCAGGCGATCCCTCGATGACGGCGCGCGGGTTGTAGCCATTGTTGCGCCGCTCGGCGACCTCGGCCGTGGTCAGGCCGAAGATGAAGATGTTGTCGTCGCCGACGCATTCCTTGATCTCGACATTGGCGCCGTCGAGCGTGCCGATGGTCAACGCGCCGTTCAGAGCGAACTTCATGTTGCCGGTGCCCGACGCTTCCATGCCGGCGGTCGAGATCTGCTCGGACAGGTCAGCGGCCGGCATCATGATCTCGGCCAGGCTGACATTGTAGTTCGGCACGAACACCACCTTCAGCAAACCGCGCACGGCCGGATCGCGGTTGATGACCTTGGCGACGTCGTTGGCGAGTTTGATGATCAGCTTGGCATTGTGGTAGCTGGGCGCCGCCTTGCCGCCGAAGAATTTCACGCGCGGCATCCAGTCGCGCTCGGGATGCGAGCGGATCTGATCGTAGAGAGCGATCGCCTCGAGGATGTTCAGAAGCTGGCGCTTGTATTCGTGGATGCGCTTGATCTGGATATCGAACAGCGCCGAGGGATCGACCTTGATGCCGAGCCGGTCGGCGACGAGGTTGGCCAGCCGCGCCTTGTTGGCGCGCTTGACGGCGGCGAATTTGTCGCGAAAGGCGGCATCGCCGGCGAAGACATCGAGATCCTTGATGGCATCGATGTCGTCGAGAAAACGGTCGCCGATCGCCTCACGAGCGAGCGACGTCAGCCCGGGATTGCACTGGATCAGCCAGCGCCGCGGCGTGATGCCGTTGGTCTTGTTGTTGATGCGATCGGGATAGAGCTTATGCAGGTCGGCGAACACCGTCTCCTTCATCAGGTCGGTGTGAAGCGCCGAAACACCGTTGATCGAATGCGAGCCGACAAAGGCCAGATTGCCCATGCGCACCCGGCGGTCGCCATTTTCCTGGATCAGCGAGATGCGGCCGATCTGTTCGTCCGAGAACTGGTTGGAGGCACGCGCCTCCAGAAGCACCTCGGCGTTGATGGCGTAGACGATCTGCATATGGCGCGGCAAAAGCCGCTCGAACAGCGGCACCGGCCAGCTTTCCAGCGCCTCGGGCAGCAGCGTGTGGTTGGTGTAGCCGAAGGTGCGCTTGGTGATGCTCCAGGCGAGGTCGAAATCCATGCCGTGCACATCCATCAACAGGCGCATCAGCTCGGGCACCGCGATGGCCGGATGGGTGTCGTTGAGATGGATCGCAGCCTTATCGGGCAGCGACTTCAGGTCGCCATACTGGCTGAGATGGCGCTGGACGATGTCCTGCAGCGAGGCGGTGGAGAAGAAGTACTCCTGCCTGAGCCGCAGTTCCTGCCCGGCCTTGTGGGAATCGGCGGGATAGAGCACGCGCGACAAGGCATCGGCCTTGTTGCTTTCGGCAAGCGCGCCGATGTGGTCGCCGGCATTGAACTTGTCGAGCAGGATCGGATCGACAGGCATGCCCGACCAGAGCCGCAGCGTGTTGACGCGATTGGCCCGCCAACCGACGACGGGCGTGTCATAGGCGACGGCCAGCACATGCTCGGTCGGCTTCCAGACATGGCGCTCGAGCCGGCCGTCCTTGGAGGTGATCGATTCCACCGAACCGCCGAACCCGACCTCGAACGAGCGCTCCCGGCGTTCGAATTCCCACGGGTTGCCGTGATCGAGCCAGGTCTCGGGCAGTTCGACCTGCCAGCCGTCATGAATCTCCTGGCGGAACATGCCGTTGGCATAGCGGATGCCGTAGCCATGCGCGGGAATGTCGACGGTCGCCATGCTTTCCATGAAGCAGGCGGCAAGCCGGCCGAGGCCGCCATTGCCGAGTGCCGCATCCGGCTCGAGTGCGGCGATGAGATCGAGATCGACGCCCAGCGACGACAGCGCCTCGCGCATATTGTCCATCAGGCCGAGATTGGAGAAGGCATCGCGCATCAGGCGGCCGATGAGGAACTCCAGCGACAGATAGTAGACGCGCTTTTCCTGCTGGTCGTAGGCCTCTTTCGTCGCTTGCATCCAGTGGTCGACGATGCGGTCGCGCACGACCTTGATCGAGGCGGTCAGCCAGTCGTACTGGGTCGCGACGGTGGTGTCCTTGCCGACCCGGTATTTGAGGGCCATCAAGACTTCCCTTGCGAGCGTCTCTGGATCAGGATTTTCGAGCAGTGGCGGGAGGGGTTCGGATGTCATCGCGCTCGTCATGCTGCCTCTCGTGCGGTTGCCATGATCATACCGGCTTTCATGGTTCCTCCCAGCCCATGCTAGCTGATACCGCTATATATTCAATCGATTTAGATTAGCTCATGCTAGCTTACCCTGCGGCAATTTGCCAATTTAAAGCGCGGCGCGCTCAGACATTCCGCGCGACGCGCTTCAAGTTTTTGTTCCGTGCATGCCGTCCCAAAACCGCTACGCACTTTTGGGCGACATGCATCAGGCAGCCAGCGCCGCCTCCGGCGGGACCTTTGCTCCGGTCATGAAGGCGACGGCGTCGGACATCGTATATTGCTTGGGATCGATGACGCAGAGGCGACGGCCGAGCCGATGGATGTGAATGCGGTCGGCCACTTCGAAGACATGCGGCATGTTGTGCGAGATCAGCACGATCGGCAGGCCGCGCTTCTTGACGTCGAGGATCAGTTCAAGCACGCGGCGGCTTTCCTTGACGCCAAGGGCGGCCGTCGGCTCGTCCATGATCACCACACGGCTGCCGAAGGCGGCGGCGCGCGCCACAGCCACGCCCTGGCGCTGACCGCCAGAGAGCGTCTCCACCGCCTGGCTAATGTTCTGGATGGTCATCAGGCCAAGCTCGGTGAGCTTGTCGCGGGCGCGCTTTTCCATCGCCGGACGGTCGAGCATACGAAGCCAGTCGCCCAGAAAACCCGGTTTGCGGATTTCGCGGCCAAGGAACATGTTGTCGGCGATCGACAGCGCCGGCGACAGCGCCAGATTCTGATAGACGGTCTCGATGCCGGCTTCGCGGGCTTCCATCGGTGATTTGAAGGCGACGGGTTTGCCTTCAAGCCGGATCTCGCCTTCATCGGGCACGGCCGCGCCGGAAATCGCCTTGATGAGCGACGACTTGCCGGCGCCATTGTCGCCGATGACGGCGAGGATTTCACCCGGGTAGAGGTCAAAGTCGGCATTGTCGAGGGCGGTGACGCGGCCATAGCGCTTGACCAGGCCACGAGCGGTGAGAATGGGTTCCTGGGTCATGGTCATGCCGAAACCTTTCTGATCCATTGGTCGACCGCCACGGCGCCGATGATCAGCACACCGGTGAGCAGCACTTTCCATTGCGGATCGGCGCCCAGCATGTTGAGGCCCATGGAGACGACGCCGACGATCATTGCGCCGAACAGCGTGCCCAGGATCGAGCCGCGTCCGCCAAACAGAGAAATACCACCGATCACCGTCGCGGTGATCGCTTGCAGATTGTAGTCGGTGACGGCGGCTGACGGCGAGATCGAACCATTGCGGCCGATGGAGACCCAGGCCGCGAAAGCGGCGATCAGCCCGGCAAGGGTGTAGACCGTCATCAGCACCTTCTTGGTCTGGATGCCCGACAGCTTCGCCGCCTCCTGGTCATCACCAACGGCGTAGACATGGCGGCCCCATGCCGTGTGATTGAGCACGTACCACAGGATCAGAACGAGCACGACCGTGGCAATGACGCCGAGCGTCAGCACCGCCGTGCCGACCTTGAAGCTCAATGCAAACAGATGCAGCAGCGGCGCCTGGGTGTCGACGTCGGTGTCGCGGATCGTCTCATTGGCCGAATAGATGAAGTTCGTGGCCATGACGATGTTCCAGGTGCCAAGCGTCACGATGAAGGGCGGCAGCTTCATGTAGGCGACCAGCACCCCGTTGAGCAGCCCGCAGGCCGCGCCGGCGGCAAGTCCGATCGCCACGGCGAGCACGCTGGGCATGCCGTAGCTGACCGCGCAATTGCCCATGATCACCGCTGAAATCACCATGATCACGCCGATCGACAGATCGATGCCGGCGGTCAGGATGACCAATGTCTGCGCAGCACCCAGAATGCCGATGATGGCGATCTGCTGCAGGATCAACGTCAGCGTGTAGGACGAAAAGAAACGCCCTCCGATGGTGATGCCGAAGACGATGATCGCCAGAACCAGCACGATCAGCGGCACCGCTGCCGGCGTTGAATGCAGGAAATGCTGGATGCGCTTGACGGCCGATTTATGCTCGTCAAAAGCGGCAACGCTTGTATCGCTGCTCGAGAGAACCTTCTCGAATTCCTGAGCTTGAGCCATGTTTCCTCCCCGTTGGGTGCCAGCCACGCGCCAACACCCGTCCACGCTTTTCCGGTCTATTGCCGGGATTGTTCGCGGTCACGCGACCCATCGTCCACCCGAAGCGGCCGGGGATCAAGCCCCGACCGCTCAGGTTCCGTAGATGCCGGTCAGACCGGCATCAGCCCCAGCACTTGGCGAGACCTTCCTTGGTGTCGATGGACTTCACGCCAGTGGCCGGCTTGTCGGTCACCAGGTTGACGCCGGTATCGAAGAAATTCTTGCCTTCGGTCGGCTTCGGCTTGGTTCCGTCCTTGGCGAAAGCGGCGATCGCCTCGATGCCAAGTGCTGCCATCTGCAGCGGATATTGCTGCGATGTGGCGCCGATGACACCTTCGGCCACCGACTTCACGCCGGGGCAGCCGCCGTCGACGGAGACGATCAGCACCTGGCTTTCGAGGCCGACAGCCTTGAGCGCCTGGTAGGCGCCGACAGCGGCCGGTTCGTTGATGGTGTGGATGACGTTGATGGTGTTGTCCTTCTGCAGAAGGTTCTCCATCGCCTTGCGGCCGCCCTCTTCGTTGCCGTTGGTGACGTCGTGGCCGACGATGCGCGGATCGGTCTCGTCGCCGATCTTGTTGGGGTCCTTCACGTCAATGCCGTAGCCCATCATGAAGCCCTGATCGCGCAGCACGTCGACGGTCGGCTGCGACGGCGTCAGGTCAAGGAAGCCGATCTTGGCGTCCTTGGCCTTGTCGCCGAGCGTGGCGGCGGCCCAGGCGCCGATCAGCTTGCCGGCTTCGAGATTGTCCGTCGCAAAGGTCGCGTCGGCCGCGTCGATCGGATCGAGCGGCGTGTCGAGCGCGATCACCAGTAGGCCGGCATCACGCGCCTTCTTCACGGTCGGCACGATGCCCTTGGTGTCGGACGCGGTGATCAGGATACCCTTGGCGCCGTCGGCGATGCAGCTTTCGATCGCCGCGACCTGGCTCTCGCTGTCGCCGTCGATCTTGCCGGCGTAGGTCTTGAGGTCGACGCCGAGTTCCTTGGCCTTCGCGGTCGCGCCTTCCTTCATCTTGACGAAGAAGGGATTGGTGTCGGTCTTGGTGATCAGGCAGGCGCCGACACCGGCCGCGGATGCGGACGAGGCAAACGCCATCAGGCCCAGAGCCGCGGCGGCAAACACGGTCGATTTCAATAGTTTTGTATTGGTCACGATTTTCCTCCCAGTGGAACCATTCCGATGCCGGCCAACCGGCACCTGCAGCGCATCCACGATATTCTCCCAGCGCGGACGCCGCCTCAACAGACACTAGGCCGAAGCCTCTGTCAATAATTAAATCACTCTTATTTATTATTGACAGCCTTGCTTCGTTCACCCATTCTGGCCCAAAAGCATTGAGGGGAAACGACGGGAGGAACAGGGTGGAAACCGCCATTGCGAGGCACGGTTCGCCCGAGGTGAATGACAGCCTCATTCACCGCGGCACCAACCAGAGCGGCATGCGCGACCACAACGAGCGGTTGGTGCTCTCGCTGGTGCGCCAGCACGGCAGCCTGGCGAAATCCGACATCGCCCGCATGACCGGACTTTCGGCGCAGACGGTTTCGGTCATCATGCGCGAGCTGGAGGAAGAGAGCCTTCTGCTGCGCCAGGCGCCGTTGCGCGGCAAGATCGGCCAGCCCTCCATCCCGATGGCGCTCAATCCCGAAGGCGCTTTCTTCATCGGCCTGAAGATCGGCCGCCGCAGCGCCGAACTGGTGCTGATCGATTTCCTCGGCAATGTGCGCTCGATGCTGCAGCATTCATACCGCTACCCGGCGCCGCGCGAGACGGTGGACTTCGTCAGCAACGGCATGCGGCAGATGCGCAGCGCGCTGACGCCCGCACAGGACAAGCGCATCGCCGGACTCGGCATCGCCATGCCGTTCGAATTGTGGAACTGGGCCGATACCGCCGGCGCCCCGCGCGACGTCATGGACGAATGGCGCCACCGCGACATCAGGGCCGACATCCAGGCGCAATGCGATTTTCCGGTCTATTTGCAAAACGATGCGACTTCGGCCTGCGGCGCCGAGCTCGTCTTCGGCCAGGCGGGGGCTGCGCGTGACTTCGTCTATTTCTATATCGGCGCCTTTGCCGGTGGCGGCATCGTGCTGAATGGCCGGCTTTTCGGCGGCCCGACCGGCAATGCCGGAGCACTCGGCTCCATGCCCGTGCCCGGGCCGGACGGCAAACCGACCCAGCTGATCGACGTGGCGTCCATCGCCATGCTCGAAAAGGCGCTCAATGCGCGCGGCGTCGAGGCCTCGCATCTATGGACATCGCCGGAAGATTGGGGCGAGATCGGACCCGAGCTCGACGACTGGATCGCCAGCGCTTCGCGGGCGCTCGCCTACGCCATCGTCGCCGCATCCTCGGTCATCGATTTCGAAGCGGCGGTGATCGACGGCTGGATGCCGAAGGCGGTGCGCCGCCGGCTGGTTGACGCCATCATCGCGGCCATCGCCACGATCGACGGCGAAGGCCTGAAGCTGCCCGCCGTCCGCGAGGGAACCGTCGGCATTCACGCCCGGGCGCTCGGCGGCGCCAGCCTGCCACTATCCGAACGCTTCCTGATCGGATCGACGACGATTTCCAGGAGCGCCTGATGCTGATCGGAATCCCGGCGCTGCTCGGTCCAGAGCTTCTGGCGATCCTGCGCGGCATGGGCCATGGCGACGAAATCGCCCTTGTCGACGGAAACTATCCGGCCGAGCAACAGGCAACCCGGCTGGTACGAGCCGATGGTCACCACCTCATCCCGGTGCTCGACGCAATCCTGAGCGTGCTGCCGGTGGATGACGCCGTGCCGGAGGCGCTGTTTCGCGCCTCGGTCAAGGGCGACCCCTCGCTTGCCGATCCCGTCCATCATGAAATCGAGGCGATCTGCGCCAAACGCGCGCCGGGCCGCAAGGTGGTTGCGCTGGCCGGCGCCGACTTCTATGCACGGGTCAAATCGGCGCATGCCATCGTCGCGACAAGCGAGCCGCGGCTCTACGCCAACATCATCATCCGCAAGGGCGTGATCTATCCGCCGGAGACCAGGAAGCCATGATCCTCTGCTGCGGCGAAGCCCTGATCGACATGCTGCCGCGCACGACGACAGCGGGCGAGCCGGCCTTTGCGCCTTATGTCGGCGGCGCCGTGTTCAACACGGCGATCGCACTTGGCCGGCTCGGCGCGCCGGCCGGCTTCTTTTCGGGCCTGTCTTCGGATCTGTTCGGCGGCCAGTTCCGGGATGCGCTTGGGGCGAGCAAGGTCAGTTCCACCTACGCACACACTTCGCCTCGGCCAACGACGCTGGCCTTCGTCAAGCTCACCAACGGCCAGGCGACCTACACCTTCTATGACGAGAACACCGCCGGCCGCATGCTGACCATCGACGACCTGCCGCAGCTCGGCAGCGAGATCGAGGCCATGCTGTTTGGCGCCATCAGCCTGATCTCGGAGCCCGCCGGCGGCGCCTATGAAGAGTTCATGCGGCGCGAGCAGGCAAGCCGCGTCATGATGCTCGATCCCAACATCCGGCCGAACTTCATCCCGGACAAGGCCAAGCACCTCAGGCGCATCCGCGCCATGATGGCGATGGCCGACATCGTGAAACTGTCGGACGAGGACCTGAACTGGTTCGGCGAAGCCGGCTCGCACGAGGATGTCATCCGCAACTGGCTGGACCGCGGCCCTAAGCTGATCGTCGTCACCCATGGCAGCGAAGGCGCCGTCGGCTACAGCAAGGAGCACACCGTCACGGTGATGCCGGAAAAGGTCGAGGTGGTCGACACGGTCGGCGCCGGCGACACGTTCAACGCCGGCATCCTCGCCTCGCTGCACGAGCAGGGCCTGCTGACGAAGGCGGCAATCGCGGATCTGTCGAAAGATGCCATTCAAACGGCACTGGCACTTGGCGCCAAGGCGGCGGCGGTGACCGTGTCGCGGGCCGGCGCCAACCCACCCTGGCGGCATGAGATCGTCTGAACGGACCGCAACCTGCCGAGGATTGGTTGAGCTGGTCGATCACTTTATGTTTCGCAGGGTCGATCCCAGGGATTATTGAGGTAGGATTGTGCCTGACGAAGCCCGGATTTCCGGCATCTCGCGAAGACACGCCGGAAGATACAGGTAACAGACTGCGACACCTAGGCAATTCGCTGCTCTGCCTGCCCGGCTTTCTCGGCAGGCGCAACTCTGGTACCAGCGGCCGGTTATCTGGCTAACCCGTTTTGAGGCCGACATGCAGTTCATCGATCTTGGCGCGCAGCGCGAACGAATCCGCGACCGGCTGAAGGCCGCGATCGACCGTGTCGTCGACGAGGGCCGCTATATTCTCGGCCCGCAAGTCACTGAATTCGAGAACAAGCTCGCTGCCTATATCGGCACCAAGCATGTCGTGGCCTGCGCCAACGGCACAGATGCACTGCTATTGCCGCTGTTTGCGGCCGGCGTCGGCCCGGGTGACGCGGTGTTCGTGCCGAGCTTCACTTTCGCCGCCACCGCTGAAGTGGTGGCGTTGGCCAAGGCCGAGCCGGTGTTCGTCGATGTCGACCCGCATACGTACAACATCGACGTTGCCAGCCTCGAAGCGGCCATCGCCATGATCAAGAAGGAAGGCCGGCTGAAGCCCAAGGCAATCATTCCCGTCGATCTGTTTGGCCTTGCCGCCGACTACGAGGCGATCATGGCGATCGCCAACCGCGAAGGGCTGATGGTGATCGAGGATGCCGCCCAGTCGATGGGTGGTTCGCTCGACGGCAAGATGTGCGGCTCGTTCGGCGCGGTCGGCTCGACCAGCTTCTACCCGGCAAAGCCGCTTGGCTGCTATGGCGACGGTGGCGCGATGTTCACCAATGACGATGCGCTGGCCGAGCAGCTCAGATCCTTCGCTTTCCACGGCAAGGGCGAAACGCAATACGACAATGTCCGCGTTGGCATCAATTCGCGGCTCGACACGCTGCAGGCGGCGATCCTGATCGAGAAACTGGCCATCCTCGAAGACGAGATGGTTGCCCGCCAAGTGGTGGCAAAGCGCTATGCCGACGGGCTTGGCGACGTCGTCACCGCCGCCCGCAATCTGGACGGCAGCCGTTCGGCATGGGCGCAGTACGCCATCGAGACGCCGAAGCGCGACGGGCTGAAGGCGCATCTCGGCGAAAAGGGCATTCCGTCGGTCATCTATTATGTGAAGCCGCTGCATGCCCAGGTCGCTTATCGCGACTACCCGCGCACGCCGACCGGCCTTGCCGTGTCGGAAGACCTGCCGAAGCGGATTCTCTGTCTGCCGATGCACCCCTATCTCAGCGAAGACGACCAGGACCGCATCATCGAAACGATCCGTAACTATATCGGCTCGAATTCAGCGCAGGCCGCAGCCGAGTAGGCTGCGGGGCCTTCTCAGGCGGGGCTGACCCCTGCCCTGCCGCTGGCAATGAAATGCGGATTGGCGAAGTCCTCGTCGTCGCTTTGCCTGCGCTTGCCATAAACCAGAGGCTGGCCATCGAGCGTGCGCGTCATGCCGCCGGCCGCGCGCAGCACGGCGTCGCCCGCCGCCGTATCCCATTCCATGGTGCGGCCGAAGCGCGGATAGACATCCGCCTCGGCACTGGCGAGAAGACAGAATTTCAAGGACGAACCGACCGAGACGATTTCGGCGGCACCCAAGTCGCGAATATAGGCCTCGGTCTCCGGCGTGTTGTGGGAACGGCTGGCAACGACGGCCAGCGGCGCCACGGCTGTTCTCACCGAAATCGGCCGGCGGCCGACGATCTGGTAGTCGCCATCGATTTCGAGAGATTCCGCCCTGCCCGGCAGACCGGAAAAGAAGCGGCCGGTGCAGGGCGCAAAGACGACGCCGACTTCCGGCACGCCATCGCGAACCAGCGCTATGTTGACGGTAAAATCGGTGCGGCGGTTGACGAATTCCTTGGTGCCGTCGAGCGGATCGATAAGGAAGAAAGCCCCGTCCAGGTCGGGCGGCACGATGCCGGCGGATGCTTCCTCCTCGGCCACGCAGGGAATGTCGGGAAATGCGGCGCGCAGTCCGGTGAGAATGATCTTCTCGCTCTCACGGTCCGCCTCGGTCACTGGCGACGAATCGGACTTGCGGTCGACCGCGCAGCCGGCGTGGAACACGCGCATCACCTCGCGCCCGGCCGCCAAGGCCAGCCGCTCGAAGATTTCGAGCATCAGCCTGTCGTCAGATGCCGCCGCCGCTGTCGTATTGGTCTTCGGCAATGTCGCGCTCGTTCAGCCAGTGTTCCAGGGCATCTACCATCTCTTCGGCCGATTTGCCGAGTGTCTTTAGATGGATTTCGGGGTTTTCCGGCGCTTCATAAGGAGAATCGACGCCAGTGAAATTCTTGATCTCGCCATTCAGTGCGCGCGCATAGAGGCCCTTCGGATCGCGCCTGGCGCATTCCTCGAAGGGCGTATCGACGAACACCTCGATGAACTCTCCGTCCGCCATCAATTCGCGCGCCATGCGCCGCTCGGCGCTGAACGGCGAAATGAACGAAACAATGACGATCAACCCGGCATCGGCCATCAAACGCGCCACTTCGGCGACGCGGCGGATGTTCTCGACGCGATCGGCGTCGGTGAAACCAAGATCGCGGTTGAGACCGTGACGGACATTGTCGCCGTCCAGGATATAGGTATGGCGGCCGGTGGCGAACAGCTTCTTTTCGAACAGGTTGGCGATGGTCGACTTGCCGGAGCCCGACAGCCCGGTGAACCAGAACACGGCGGGCCGCTGGTTCTTCATGTCTGCGCGCACGTGCTTGCCGACATCGAGCGACTGCCAATGGATGTTTTCGGCGCGGCGCAGCGAGTGCAGGATCATGCCGGCGCCGACCGTGGCGTTGGAAATGCGGTCGATCAGGATGAAGGCGCCGGTGATGCGGTTTTCGGCGAAGGGATCGAAGGCGATCGGCGTCCGCGTCGAGATGTTGCAGATACCGACTTCGTTCATTTCGAGCGACTTGGCCGCTTCATGGGCAAAGTCGTTGACGTTGATCCGGTACTTCAGATCGGTGACGGTGGCGCTGGTCTGATCGGTCTCAGTGCGCAGAATGTAGGAGCGGCCGGGCAGCAGCGCATGTTCGTCGAACCAGACGATGTTGGCGGCGAACTGGTCTGCAACCTGCGGCCGTGCGGCCGGCGAAACCAGCATGTTGCCGCGTGAGATCTCGACCTCATCGTCAAGAACGAGTGTGACGGCCTGGCCGGCAGCCGCCTGGGCGAGATCGCCGCCATAGGAGACGATCCGCTTGACGCGCGAGGATTTGCCGGACTTGGCGACAACGACCTCGTCGCCGGGTGCAACCGAGCCGGACGCGATCGTGCCGGCAAAACCGCGAAAATCGAGATTGGGGCGATTGACATACTGAACCGGAAAACGGAACGGCAATTCAACCACCGCTTCATCGACCGACACGGTTTCGAGCTGCTCGATCAGCGTCGGGCCGGAATACCATTCCGTCTTGTCCGAACGGCCGGTGACGTTGTCGCCGTAGCGGGCCGACATCGGGATCGGCACGATGGTTTGGAAACCGAGATCGCGCGAGAATTGCCGGTAGTCTTCAACGATCCGGTCGAAGACCGCCTGGTCGAACCCGACGAGATCGATCTTGTTGACGGCCAGCACGATGTGGCGGATGCCGAGCAGCGAAGCGATGATCGAGTGACGTCTGGTCTGGCGCAACACCCCTTGCCGGGCATCGATCAGCACGATCGCCAGGTCGGCGGTCGAGGCGCCGGTCGCCATGTTACGCGTGTATTGTTCGTGGCCGGGCGTATCGGCAACGATGAACTTGCGCTTCGGCGTGGCGAAGAAGCGATAGGCAACGTCGATAGTGATGCCTTGCTCACGCTCAGCCTCGAGACCGTCGACCAGCAGCGCAAAATCGATGTCGTCGCCCGTCGTGCCATGCTTGCGCGAATCGCGTTCGAGCGCGGCGAGCTGGTCCTCGAAAATCTGCTTGGTGTCGGACAGCAGGCGCCCGATCAACGTCGACTTGCCGTCATCGACGGAACCGCAGGTCAGGAAGCGCAGCAGCGACTTCTTCTCCTGCGCTGCCAGATACTCGCGGACGCCGTCGGTGGGTGCGAGGCTCTTTGCCATGATGTGGCGCATGGTCAAAAGTACCCCTCGCGCTTCTTCTTTTCCATCGAGCCGGCTTCATCGCGGTCGATCAGGCGACCCTGCCGTTCGGACGTGCGCGCGGTCAGCATTTCGCCGACGATGGCTTCCAGCGTATCAGCATCCGATTCGATGGCGCCGGTCAGCGGATAGCAGCCCAGCGTGCGGAACCGCACCAGCCGGTTCTCCACCGTCTCGCCGGGGCGCAGTTTCATGCGCTCGTCATCCCTGAGGATCAGCATGCCGTCGCGTTCCACCACAGGCCGTTCCTTGGCGAAATAGAGCGGCACGATCGGAATACTTTCCTGCAGGATATACTGCCAGATATCGAGTTCGGTCCAGTTCGACAGCGGAAAGACGCGAATCGATTCACCCGATGCAATGCGGGTGTTGAATATCTTCCACATCTCGGGGCGTTGGTTCTTCGGATCCCACACATGCTGGGCGTTGCGGAAGGAAAAGATGCGCTCCTTGGCGCGCGATTTCTCCTCATCGCGACGAGCGCCGCCAAAGGCCGCGTCGAAACCGTATTTGTCGAGCGCCTGGCGCAGCGCCACGGTCTTCATCACATGGGTGTGCGTGTTCGAACCATGGTCGAACGGATTGATGTTGTCGCGCACGCCATCTTCGTTGACATGAACCAGAAGATCGAAGCCGAGTTTCTGCGCCATCTGATCGCGAAAGGCGATCATCTCGCGGAACTTCCATGTCGTGTCGACATGAAGAAAGGGGAATGGCGGCTTGGCGGGATAAAAGGCCTTCATCGCCAGATGCATCAGCACGGATGAATCCTTGCCGACCGAATAGAGCATGACCGGCTTGGTGAAAGCGGCCGCAACCTCGCGGAATACATGAATGGATTCGGCTTCAAGCCGCTGAAGATGCGTAAGCGCGGTTGTCATGGACTGTGAGCGTTCTCTCGTGCCTTTTAACAGAAGGCCTTGCCTCAAATCGTCGAGCTTTTTGCGCCCGGTTCAAGCTTTGCTTCTGGACAATCTCTGTCGTGCCGGCGTTCTAGCAGATCGCTGTTGTCAAGAACAATGCTGGACTGGCCCCGCAGCACATCGTTCGAGAATGAATTTTCCACGGATACCTAAAAACCCGGAAATTCCTGCTCGCAAGCTCAACAGTTGAGAAAACGCGAGGAAAATATTGCTTGAACGGACCGGCTGCGGCCGCTCCCGGGACCTCCCCTGATCGATCAGCGCCGGCTGCCGATTTTCAGGGGCAATCGGCTCCGACACACTATCGAAAAAGGAGCCCAGCCGCTATACCAGCCTCGGGAAGCTGGGCAAGTGCATCATGAGGCATGGGCAATTTCGAGGCGAGCGCATTGTACTTCGCTAAACAAGATCCGCCGCATGAAACGCCCCGAAAATAGCGAGCCCGAAAATTGAGCCGGCCTTCATCCCTGAGACAGCAATTCACGCCTTGTCGGATCAATATCTACTTCTCCATTCTTTGTTTCTTTTTTCCACCGGTTCTGGGATCGGTGGTCAGCTTCCTGTTCAACGGCGGCGGCCTCTCATCCGTCCTGCTGATTGCTTTACGGAAAAGGCGCTTCAACGCCGACCGGCCGATGATCTGGCTGACGGTCGCGATCTATGCCTACTGCGCTGCCAATCTCCTGGCTTCCATCGTCAACAACTCGTTCGTCCGGGATGCGCCACATCTTATCCCGCTCGTGACCTTCCTGTTTTTCCCCGTGTCCTATTCGACCTGGAGCATCACGCGGAAAACCACGCTTGCCCGCATCGTCGTGCTCAGCAGCATGGCCGCCTGTTTTGTCGCGCTGCTCATGGCCGTCATCCAGCAATATTGGATTGGGGTCAGGGCCGAGGGTGGGGCCGGAAATCCGATCGTCTTCGCAACCGTCGTCTGCCTTGCCGTGGTGATCTGTGTAGCCGGCGCCTTGTCCGGCATCGAGCGAGCCCGGAACCCCCTCTTCTACGCGACATTGGCCGGGACGATCGCCGTCATCTATTCCGGCTCGCGTATCGCCTGGCTGGCGCTGCCGATAGCCGGCATCGCTGTTTTGCTGATCAACCGTCAGAGGCTCAGGGGCAAGAACGCCGTTCGCCTGCTGCTGCTGCTGGCGGCGGTCGGCGTCGTGATCGCCGCTTTCGGCTTCCAAGCGATATCCGGGCGCGTGGACTTTCTGCGCTCCGATTTGAACGCGCTTGGAGCCAGCAGCAATTACGACACCTCGGTGGGAATACGTGTTGCGCTTTGGCAGATCGGCCTCAAGGCATTCCATGACATGCCAGTGTTCGGACATGGTGTGGGTGCGACTCAGCTACTGATAAAGCAAGGCTTTCATGACCAGTTCGCGATGGACGCCGGCTTCAACCATTTCCACAACGGCTTCCTGACCGCCTTAGTGCAAGCTGGAATTCTGGGCGCCGTGACGCTGGCCGCTATCTTTGCCGTTGCGGCTGGAAATGCCGCCCGGGTCTTGCGAAACAGCAGCGATCCGATCGAGCGCTTCGGCGCGACGATGATTGTCGTCGTGGTGATCACCTATCTGACGGCCGGAATGACAGGCATCCTGGTCGGCCATGACATTCTGGACTCGGTGCTGATGGTCTTCCTGGTGAGCGGAACATATCTCGCCTCCGGACGCCAGGTTCCCTTGTTGGAAGAGCAGGCACTTGCATCAGTGATGGAAGAGCGAGCCCTTCCGTCAGCCACGCAAGATCTGTTTCGGGCAAGGCCATGAAAGTCCTGGTCACGGGCGCGACGGGTTTCATCGGACGTCTTGTCGTGCAGCACCTTCGCGAAGCCGGTGCCGAGCTTCGCCTTGCCTCCCGCCATCCGGAGACATTTGGATTGGCGGATGGCGCGGTGCTGATGCCCAATTTCGATGCGCCGGCCGCGGCTTTCCTGGCACTCACCAGGGACGTGACCCATGTTGTCCATTGTGCCGGCCTCAACAATGATCAGGGCGATGTCCGCGAAGACGACTATCGGGCGGCCAATGTGGAATTGAGCGCGCGGCTGGCACATGCAGCGGCCGCACAGGCAAGCGGACGCTTCATCCATCTCTCTTCGATTAGGGCCGTGATCGGCGCTCGCGTCAGCGCGACAATTGACGAGAACACGCCCCCTGCCCCGCAATGCGTCTATGGACGCTCGAAGCGCGAGGGCGAGATTAAGGTTTTGGACGCCTATGCGTCGCATGGCCGCTCCGACGCCGCCGTGTTGCGCCTGCCTCCGGCCTATGGAAGCGGCATGAAGGGAAACCTCGCGACGCTGATGCGCCTGGCCGATACGGCGCTGCCGCTGCCAACGGGCGCCTTGACGGGAATCCGCTCGCTGATGTCCCGCGAAGCCACAGCGCGAGCGGTGTCGCACCTGCTGAGCCATTCGGGGCCACTTCGCCCCATCTATGTTGGCGCCGATGTGCCACCAGTCACCGTCGAGGCTATCATCGCCGCCTTTCGCAAAGGTTTCGGGCGGCCGAGGCGCCTGATGACTGTGCCGGCCGGCCTGATACGGCCGGCAGCAAGCGGGCTGGGCAAGCGAGCGTTTTGGGACAGCCTGACCGCGACTCAGATATGCGACCCTGCCCTGCTGGTATCGCAGGGCTGGGCGCCTGAAACCGCCACGCTGGAGCGGTTGGCCGAGCTAGCGCGGCTCAGTAAATCCTGACGTCTTGTTTGACCTTGATCGTTCCCAGAACCGGCTTCCACTTTTGGGGATCATGGCTTTTTGTCTGAACCATGATCTTTCCCAAAAACCGGCTTCCACTTTTGGGGATCATGGTCTGTTCAGCTTCGATAGAGCGTTCCAAGCAGGATCCGAAGGTCGAGCCAGAACGACGCCGTGCGGAGATAGGCGGCATCCGTTTGCGCCAAAAGCTCCGGGTTCGACATGTCGATGCCCTTGATCTGGGCCAGGCCGGTTATGCCCGGAAGTGCCGCCAACACGCCCAGCCGCCTGCGATACTCGATCAATTGCGTTTGGGTCGGCAGGCAGGGGCGCGGCCCAACAAGGCTCATCTCGCCCTTCAGGACGTTCCAGAACTGCGGCAGCTCATCGAGCTTGAACTTCCGCAAGACCCTTCCAACCGATGTCACGGAATTCGCCGGCGCTTCATGCGAGGGCAATGATGGCGTGCCGACATACATCGTGCGCAACTTGTGACAGCGAAAAAGCAGGCCGTCACGGCCGACCCGCGTCTGCGAAAAAATAGCCGGACCGGGCGACGATGCCCTGATGGCAAGGACGGCCAGCATCAAAACAGGAGATGTGGCCACCAGCAGCAGAACCGCACCGGCAAGATCGAAGATGTGCTTGGCTGCCTTCATGAACGGCCGATAATGCTCCCTGCCAAAGTCCCGAGGCAACGCCGCAGGCCAAGCCCGTCAATCCGGTCGACGTAGCATGAGCTCATCTCCTGACCAAGCGCGCCACGCAGCTGTTCGATGCTCAAATGCGTCCCAGGATGAAAGCGAGATGGAGCCCCAGGGTCCCGGAAAGAGTCTGCCGATAGACACCGCTTTTGCGCAAGGCTGCCAAGCGGCGGAAGAGACCGCCCTGCCGCCCGCTGGTGAACAGGTCGAGGCATGCCGCCGCGTCCTCGGTCAGGAGGTCGCGATTGACGGCAAGACCGTCAAGGTTGAGATCCGTCCAGCCGGCGAACTCACCCTTGAACAGGCGGCCAAGCCGGGAAACCCTTGCTCGCCACGACACGTTGGCGCCGACCAGGTTTGCCGCGTGCTGCCGGTAGCGCACCAGCGGCCGTGGATCGTAGCGGACGCCGCCGCCGGCGGCGGTCACGATGAGATAGGCCCACCAGTCGTGGCTGACGAACCCGGTCCGCGCGCAGGCCCTGGCCAGCAGGTCGCGTGCCGCGGCGTTGAGCAGGATGGTGTTGCCGCCGGCGATGCTTTGCACAAGCGCGTTGCGAAAGGATGGCGGCCGGGCAAACAGCGGCGAATGGCCGACAAGGCTTCCCGTTTCGGTCATGGTCGCGGTTCGCGAGCAAAACATCAGTGGGGTCTTTGCGTCATGGGCCTGCATCCAGCGGATGGCGCTCTCCAGCCTGTCGGGCTCCCAGATATCGTCCTGGTCGCAGAAGGCATAGCAGTCCGCATCGATGCGTCGATCGAGGATCATCGATCGGAAATTGGCGGCGAAGCCTTGCCGCGGCCCCTCCACGAGGGTCATTCGACCCTTGGGCCAGCGCGATTTCCATGTCTCGATGATGGCGGTCGTGCCATCGATGGAACCATCGTCGGATATCCACAGGTCGACCAGAGGGTGCGACTGCGCGAGCAGGGACTGCAGCTGTTCATCGATGAAGGCAGCGCCATCCTTCGTGCCCATCAGGACCGCGACGCGCAGATCTGCTTTGCTCACGGGCAAGATCGCTTTCTGAATTCTGAATCGGGCCTAGCTCGCCTGCCCGGCCGTTTTCGGGATCGCGCCCTGATGAATGCTTTCCCGGGCCTTCTTGGCGCGGTCAAGGCCTGCCAGCACGGCGAGCGCGGCAGCCTTGTCCTGGTTTTTCGCCGATTGCTGCAGCGCCGTGAGCGCGATCTGGACATCCGACCATTCCACGACGTCCGTGCTAAGGCCAAAAATCTTCGAAATGCCGAGTTCGACGAGTTCCTCATCTTCGCCATGCAGCGTTTCGTGGAGTTTTTCGCCCGGCCTTATGCCGGTGAACCGGATTGCGATGTCCTTGTATGGGCTCTTTCCTGACATGCGGATCATCGTTTCGGCCACTTCAAGAATCGGCACCGGCTTGCCCATGTCGAGCATATAGACGGCATAATCGTCTCCGCTGTGCCGCGACGCGGCGTCAGCCGCCGATATGATGACGAGATCGACGGCTTCGGCCACGGTCATGAAATAGCGTGTCATGCGCCGGTCGGTGATGGTGACGGGCCCTCCGGCCTCGATCTGCGCCTGGAATATGGTCGCCACCGAACCGTTGCTGCCAAAGACATTGCCGAACCGCACGGCTATGAATTTGGTGGCGGAGCCACGCCCGCCCGGCTCGCCTGCTGGCGCCCCGTGCAAGGCGCTGACGATCTGTTCGGCGGCCCGCTTTGTCATGCCAAGCACCGATGTCGGATCCACCGCCTTGTCGCTCGATATCAGGACAAACTGTGCAACACCGCATTTGGCGGCGACCTCGGCACAGACGAGTGTTCCGAAAATGTTGGTCTGGATGGCCGAATCCCAGTTTTCCTCGAGCAGCGGAACATGCTTGAGCGCCGCAGCATGAAAGATGATGTCCGGCCGGAATTCCGTGACGACACGCGTTATCTGGCGTCGGTCCGCGACATCGACGATACGGACCTTGAGACGGTCGTGGTCCTTCTCGTCAATATACTGGCTCAGCTGGAAAATGCCGAACTCGGAGTTGTCGGCGACCAGCACCGCCTCCGCTCCCAGCTGCAGCGACCGTTTGACCAGGGTTTGGCCGATCGAGCCCGCGCCGCCCGTCACCAGAACGCGTTTGCCGCCCACAAAGGCGCCGATGCGCTCGATATCGGACGCGACTGTCGGACGGCGCAGGATCGTTTCCATCTCGACGGTGTCGAGAACCAGCTTTCCGTGCTGTTCCAGCTCCGAAAGACCTGAGAATTGCACCACATTTATGTCGCCGTGCCGGGCAACGCGGACGAGTTCCGAATATTCCTCGATCTCGTGTTCGGCGCCGCTGCCGAAAATCAGCAAGTCCAGGCTTTTGGTGCCGGTCGCGTAGTCTTCCAGGACATCGATCAGACGCGGCCGGGTCGCCACCACGGGAACACCTTGAATCCGCGTCCCCAACGGCGCGCCGCGCTCGGTCGCCATGATGCCCGCGATGGAATAGTCCGCCGGCTGCGCCGTGCGCGTGAAGCGAATGATCAGGTCGGCCTCGCCGAGCCGGCCAACGAACAATGCTCGCTTGGCCTGCGTCTTGTCGGTCTTGCCGCCTAGAATGCCCCAGCTCGCGCCGTCGCGCAGGAAGCGGTAGAACAGCCGCGGCGCCGATATGACGGTGAAGGAGACGAGGAAGAAGACGATGAACTGACGCTCGTTGAGCCCAGCCACAGGCTGGAAAGAACGAACCAGCAGCGAAGCCAGGTAAAGAGTTAGCGTCAAAATCGCACAGCTCTTCAGGATGTTGAAAAAGTCCGGCGTCGAAGCAAAGCGCCAGACCGTGGTGTAGAGACCACCATATCTGAACAGCAAATGGCTGATGACAACGATGCTCGCCCAGGTGACCAAGCCCTCTTCGGAGAGCGCTTCGAACGAAAGATCCGACCGCGAAAGGACGAGGCTGAGCGCCACGGCGACCAGGACCATGACCACGTCCTGGACCATGATGAAGGCGCGCCGCATCTGTGGCCGGAGCCCGAATACTGATTCGAGGTAAGAATTCATTGGACGGCACTAGACTCCAGGCTCACGGACATGAACACCAGAAAAAGTGCGAACACGAAGATACTTCGCGGCCGATCACCTTTCTCAAAGTGCCATCCCCGGCCCCCGCCGTCATGTATCGCATACTGCGGGGTTGAAGGCATAGCTAGATGTTTTTTCGGAAAGGCGCATGAATTAAGTAAGCTTGACGTCCTGTTCCTGGATCGGTGGAGTCCGACCTTTCGGTGCCTTGCGATTTGGACACTTCCCCAACGTCAGCGTGTTTCGGTTTTGCCGCAGTTGACTCTGCTCTCGACCTCCTTCGGACGCAATGCGTTGCCATATACTCGCCGAGATGGCTATTAGGGACGGGCTTGGCGGTTCGCTATGGCCAGCGAAGGATCAGGCGCCAGAACAATAGATTGCGGTATTCCCAACCATGATTGCGGCACTAAACGGCGCTTTTGACGACATCTCGAAGGCCATGAGATTACACCGGGTCTGGATCGCGCTTGCCCATGAGGACATCGGCGACCAGCACAGACGCACGACGCTCGGCCCGCTTTGGATGCTGGTCAATTATTTTGCTTTCGTCGGCACATTTGCCTTTGTTTTCGTGACCAAAGACGCCGGCAACCCAAGCTATATAGCGTATGTGGCCATCGGCATGCTGGTCTGGTTCTATCTCACCGAAACCATCACCATGAGCGTGTCACTCTTCCAGCGCGAAGCGAGCTTCATTCAAGGCACGACGCTGCCGTTGTTCGTGTATGTGATGCGATTGACGATGCAATGCATCATCAGGGCGGGTTATTCGCTGGCGGGTTGCGTTCTTATTCTGCTGCTTGGCGGTTACGGAATCAACACGAATTGGCTAGTGTCGATGCTGGGTCTGTTGCTCATCGTCTTGGCAACCCCCGCGTTTGTCATGGTTTTTGCGTTCCTGGGCGCTTTCTTTCCCGATAGTGAGTTCATCGTCGGGAACCTGATGCGGGTGGGCATGTTCTTCACGCCGGTCTTCTGGGTCTATAGCGGTCAAGAGGGCGTCCAAAAATACGCCTATCGTTGGAACCCGTTCACCTATTTCCTGGAGGGCGTGCGTGAGCCGATCACGGCGGGCATATTTCCGATCCAGGCGTTGGCGGTGACAGGTTACGTCTGCCTCGGCCTCTGGGCTCTTGCCTTGCTATTGCTGGGCCTTTATCGCAAGCGCATCGTTTTCCTGATCTGAGTTCCATGACCTCCATCACACTGAACAATGTCAGCCTCGTTTATCGCCTGTTCGAAAAGTTGACACTTTCGGCGCCTGGCCGTCGTCGGAGCGCTCTCGGCGGCAACATAGCGAAGTCGGGCACCAAGCAGGTCGTACAGGCGCTCGACGATGTCAGCTTTGAGCTCAAGGCAGGCGACCGGTTGGGGCTAGTCGGCCCGAATGGCGCCGGCAAGACGACGCTGCTCAAGGTTCTATATGGAATCTACCAGCCGTCGGGCGGAACGATATCGATCGCGGGCAAGGTCGATGCCCTGTTCAACATCCACATAGGGTTTCGCCCCGAGGCCACCGGGCGCAGAAACATCGTGCTGAGGGGGTTGATCAGCGGCTGGACGGCGGCCGAAATCGAAGAGAAGATGGAAGAAATAATCGATTTCAGCGAACTGGGTGACTTCATCGACCTGCCGTTCAAGGCGTATAGCCAGGGTATGGCGGCACGCCTGGCATTTGCGGCGGCGACGGCGCTTGAACCTGAAATTCTGCTGATGGATGAATGGATTGGCGCCGGGGACGCGTCATTCCAGGAAAAAGCCAAACGGCGGATGGACGAACTAGCGGAAAAGGCCGGCATCATCGTACTGGCCAGCCACGACGATGCGCTCATCCAGCGCGTTTGCACGAAAAAGATGACACTTCGAGCCGGTCGGGTGGAATCGCTGACTTAAAAGCGCCTCTCAAACGCCGTGCGCCTCAGCGAAGAACGATCAAATTCCTAACGAAACGCGCGAGCGGTCGGACCAGGTTGAGAAGCCGCGGACGCCGCACAACATGATCAGCATAGAGGCGCTCGAGTTTCCGGTAGATCCATCTGCGAATCGGCGCCTCTGACCGCTTCTGCAAGAGATATTCATACTGCATCGAGATGTTGTGGCTGGGAAGTTGCGCTGCGAGAAGTTGCAGCTTGTATTCAAGCTTCACATAATTGCGCGCAGCCGCGTAGCGATTGCAGATCGTGAGAGTGCGGAAATGGCGGCTTTGGGCGCAATAGCCCATCAGCCTTTCCAGAAGGTGGGCCAGGCCGCCGTCGACATGATGGGGTTCGGGGTTGAAGTCCGTCCATTTCCACGGATGCTCGAACAGGGGCCGCAGCGCCTCGGTGCGGAACCAGAACATCGTGCCATAAGCGGCCACTGGCGTGTCGCGATCAACGGGAACCTTGATCCCAATCTGAGCCGCCAGCTTCAGCATGGGAGCCTTGTTCGTGTACCAAGCATGACCGAGCGTGCCGAAACCGATATGCACCGTAGGCGGTATGACGAAGCCGATCTTGGGATTCTGGTCGAGGACATCGTAAAGATTGCGCACGTAGTCGCTGTTGAAGATCAAATTGTCGAGCAGATGGTCACGGAATGAGTTGCCGATCTGCCGGCCCACCTGCGGCGTCCGTTTCGAATGGAGGCGCAGCGCCACTTCGTAATTTCCGGCAAGGACGACGTCTTGAAAGGTTATGAACAGCGAGGACATGTCGCGGCCGCGATTCGCCGCGACCACCCGAACCTCCCACGCCCCTATCGGCCAGCCTTGATCCGCGATAAAGGCTTCGATGTGCCCCTTGTTCTCCTCGGACGCCGTTGAAATATAGAGATCCGCCTTGCCCGGAAGTTGCTTGAGGCTGGGCCAGATGTCTTTCAGCACGTCAATGTAGAAGGCGTGAATGAATACCGCCACCGTGCCGAAAGTCCATCCGTCTTTCGGTTCCCCGACGTAGCGGTCGTCCAGTACGGCGTGCTCCTCGAGGTTGGTGTGAAGCGTACGCAATTCCCCCTCGGTCAAAAGCACGTTCCACAGCAGGTTGCATAGTTGCGGATCGCGCAGTGCAAGCGCATCAAGCGCCCGCCGGGCATAGATCGCTTGTAGGTCGTGGATCAGCGGATCGAGCAGGAACAGATTTTTCGGAACGGCCGGTCCGCCGAGTTCGACGATCTTGTGGACCTCGAACATGCGGGGATCGAACGATTCAAGTTGTTCCGGGTCCAGTAAATACTCGACCTTGAAGCCGGAGCTTTCGACCAACTGGCCGAACGCGATCAGTATCCCAAGGAAATCCGACCAGTAGTCCGAAGTGGGCTCGGCACGGTCCCAAAATCGACGGAAACTCTGCTGCACAAGCAGGCTGCGCTTGAAAAAAGTGAAGTCGAAATAGGGAATTCTGGCCGGAACATCTCGCGTCGCGAGTCTCGGATCAATTTTCGGGGCGTGGAAATAGGGCGCCACAAGATCAGCGTCCGAAGCGAGCGCCCGCTCCAGGTACGGCTCGAAGGCCCCGATCGGCCCGGCCATGTGCGATCCGGTGACGAAAACGCAGTCCGCCAGGTCAGGCGCCGTTTCATAGATGTGTTTCAGGCCCAGACGAATCCCCTCCTTAAACGTCAGGCGAACGTGCGGACCCACGACCGCGTCGGCGAGATCGGCTAGAAGGACGCCGACTGTACTGTTGAAAGGAGCCAACGCCACCACCAATAGATAGTCCGCGGCGCCCTTGATGCGACGCAAGGCTTCCCCTGCAAGTGCCGCCGAAGTCTCGCTGACATCATCATGGAAGACATAAATCGCATAACATCGCATAAGATCACCTTCGCCCTTTCTTTTGGAAAGACGGGGGCGATGCAACATTTTGTCATCGTCCGTCAAGCCGGCTTCGGGCGGATCGCC
Organism: Mesorhizobium loti; assembly: GCF_003148495.1. GTDB lineage: Bacteria > Pseudomonadota > Alphaproteobacteria > Rhizobiales > Rhizobiaceae > Mesorhizobium > Mesorhizobium loti. The sequence continues at coordinate 566,592 of NZ_QGGH01000002.1, read as the reverse complement.
GCGATCCGCAATGTCAGGAGGATTCCTTCAGCGGCGCCAGCCAACCCCCGGGTGCTACGGCGGCACTTTGCAGGTAGGGCTTAAGGCGATCGGCAAAGCGCCTCAACTGATTGCTGACGGTGGCGTTCGCCCAAACGTCCCTCCGATCATAGTAATGCAGCGTAAGGGGATCTACAGGGAAAATCCCGCCTTCCGGCACCTGCGTCTTCAAATATTTTCCAAGGCCATCGTAGCTCGCGATTTCCCGCTCCAGCATCTCATGGTGATAGGTGTCCCTGGAAAATACAATTTTCCCTTCTCGACAGATTTTCGACGTATACTTTTCGATCCTTTTGTAAATATCCGGCATTTCCTTGAGCTGCAACGCATACATCGCTTCTCTTACTTGCCCTCTCAAGGCACCATGTTCTTCGCTAAGATGTTCATTTAGCCTCAGCATCGCGTCGATTACTTCGATGGAATGGGATTCGTTGGTGCTGCCGGCGCCTACGGAAAGATCGCTCATGCCGAATGAATTTCTGGCCATAGCCAAGAATATATCTGCCCTTTGTCGCCTGAGAACGTCATATAGGTATATATGACAATCTAATTCAGGCAACGATTCAAGTCTAAATTTAGTAAGATCTCCGATAGGATTGTACCTCCACGAATATTTCGGATCCGTCGAATTCTTTACCAAAAAATCACGCACATTTTTATTATTTTTTAAGATATCGATCCATTTCGAATAAAGATCTGAATCAGCCTTATCGCCAATATACTTCTCGGCCGCTAACGAAAACCCGTGATGGCCTGGGTATCGGCCGTGAACAGTCATGTCGCCCGAGTGTCGGATAGCAAAATTCCGGTCCGCGAAAGACCTCCAAATTCGCGACCAACATCTCCTGAATGTACGTGGTGCCGGTCTTCGGCGGACCGATGTGCAAGAATAAAGTCATTCAGGCTTCCGCCTCCGTGCCCGTTCTTCCGGCCCGAATCCGTCGCCTAAATTCGTCCACCAAATCTGGTTAATCATGGAATGCGGTTTCTTGCAGAGATCATCAATCTTTGCGTTCCAGTCTGAAATGACCTCGGAAGTTCACGTCCATGTTAATTTGCGTTGCCGCATCAAGAACATGGCACGATCGCTGATTTGCGTATCGGTTTATCCAGCCTCACACCCTCCTCATAGGAAGTGTTCCCCCTAGTATCAATATATATTCATCTGCAGTCACCTGATCAGAAAGTCGGCAATATCCGTAGCCACTTTCTGAGTTCAATGAGAAATGCGATCTACGCGCGTGTCGAAAATCGACTGCGTTGTTTCAGCGGGATTTCGCTTCGGCGCGGACCGGCCGGAGATATCACTCCCCGCTCCACTCCAGGAACTTTGACATGCCGGCCTCAAGGGTCACCTGCGGTCGCCAGTCGAGATGTCGGATCGTGTCGGAAATATCGGCCACTGCGTAGCGCACGTCGCCGGCGCGAAATTGCCCGGTAACCCGAAGCTTGTCCTTCGGCTGCCCCATCATCGCCAGCAGCATCCGCGCCATGTCGATGATTTGCGTGGGTTCGCCCGAGCCGATGTCGAGGACTTCGCGCGGGCACTTCTGGGCAAGCCCGATCAGCGCAAAGGCCCGCGCCACGTCATCCACGTAGACGAAGTCGCGAACGATAGCACCGTCCTCGTAGATGTTGAGGATCGACTCCTCTTCAATCTGCTTTCGAAAGATCGAGATTACCCCCGTGTAGGGATTGGAAAGCGATTGTCCCGGTCCGTAGACGTTTTGCAGGCGCAGAATCCCGACCTCGACGTCGGTGCCCCAGAAGGCCTGCGCCAGCATATATTCCTGCAAGAGCTTGGTCGACGCGTAGATCGAGGCGGGGCTCACCGGACAAATGGCGGCGCGCGTAGCGACGGGGGTCAGCAGTTCGTCCGTGGCGGCGCGCGGCGTGAATATTCCCTTCGCCATGTCCGCCGCGGTGCGCGCCCTCGCCAGGACATGATTGCCGCGCGCATCCACACACGCGCCCTCGCCATAGACGGAGCGCGAACCCGCGACGAGCACCCTGCTTACGCCGGCCTGCGCCCGGACCGCGTCGATGAGGTGGGACGTGCCCATGATATTGACCATGTTGTAGCGGGTCGGTTCGTCGTAGGACTGGCCGGTTCCGGTTTCCGAAGCGAGGTGATAGACGCGTTCCGGCCGCGCCTCGCGGAACGCCGCCGCAAGTGCCGCCGCGTCGCGCACATCCCCCCTAATGACGTGGACGCCTTCCAGCATCGGCGATGGTGCCGCGTCCGCTCCATGCACCTGAGGGAGGAAATTATCGTAGACGGTGACCTCGTGGTCGACCTTGAGCAGCGTGCACAGGCGTCTGCCAATGAATCCCGCTCCGCCTGTAATGAAAATCCGCATCCTTGGGTCGCTCCGATCGCGGTGCTACAATTGCCAGCCTCGGTCGGCGCAGCTTGTCCCACGGCGATGTGCCTAAATCAAGGTACAACCCCAACTCTGGCGGACACATATTGATCGACGAGCCTGCAAGTTGGAATGGAGTTGTCCGCTTCAGTCAGGAGGGAGGCTGCGCGTATCCATATGGCGCGGCTGGTTCACCCACGAACGCGTCGAGGCCGAAGCACGAGGCATCGAATATTTGCATCAATTCTTCGGTGAGTTTCGGTGGAAGTGACCAATCAATCCCCGTTGCGGCGATTTTGGGATCTTGATTGAGAACCCAATGCAGCTTGATCTTTTCGCGCATCTCCACGCTCCAAGCCGAAAATGTACCGTCTGAAACGTCCAAGTAATGGGCAAGCCACTCGAGTTGGGCACGATCGCGCTCATGGATCTTTAAGAACTCGGAAGGCACGGGCGCCAGCGCAAACGCCCCGCCAAGCATTGCCAGGTTCTGTGTCCGCAACCACTCGAGAGCCTGATCGCCCGCCGTGGGGTTTTCGTGCGGTATCTCCTGCGGCGGCTCGGGCGCTCCCATTACGGAAAAAAACCGGTCCCGATATGATTGGTCGGAGATGAACCGTTCGAACAGAAAGACGTGGAAATCGACCCCCGACTGTGCCATCGACGAAAAGAGGCGAGCGTAATTCCACTTGTGCAGCATGCCATAGTGGCGCGTCGAGATCAGATCGACACAGAAATGCCGGAAGTCGTAGGGCATGCCATTTTTCACGCGCTCCTTGTAGGTGGATCTGAGCAGATCCCAGTGATTTCTCACAACAAAGACGAAACTCACATCGGGGCCGAAGAGGTTCGCAATATTGAGGCAGATTTCGAGGGGCGGCATGGTTGCTGGAAAATTCGTCAGGTCTTCTTCTGATACCGCAACTGTCGCTGCGCCCGCCGCCGTCGCCATGTTTTCAATTTCGCGCCGCCATTCCGCGAGCAGATGAACTGGCGTGTTCCATCGGGTCAGGTTTGGCAACCAGCGCCGAAGTATTAGTTCGCCCTGCTGGCCATGCACAAACCCCTGCTCCTTCCCGGCAAAAAAAACGCCGGAAAGCGCGGGCAAAACCGCCTGAATGGATGTCGTGGCGGTCTTTGGAAATCCCATATGGAATACCCAGCGCATGTAATCTCCTTTCTAGCGTGTCGAACGTCACGCAATCGAGACGTGACATTAGAGGAGGGGTCGTTCAACGCCCAGTGTAGCGTCGCAAATCGTGCGCAGCATTGTGTGCAAAGCTCTTGAGCCGGGCATATCGCGCTGATCCACTATTGCCAACCAGTCTTAAGACGGTCAATTTCGAAGTCCTGACTGCTGAACGTCGGCGTGATGCGGAAGACGCTGCCCATGTAGTCGGCCGGCAGCAGCAGATTGACTTCGCCCCGTCCCTGGTGATCCAGCGGCACAGTCACAACGGAATACTTGGAAAATGCCGCACCGTGGCCGGGTATCGCTAAGCCAACGATCTCCGATCCAGGCGCCTTGATGGCGAGCGAGAAGCAGAAAGTTCTGGTTCCGGCCGGGGCGGCGCCCGGCTCGATAAGAATATAGGGGTCCCCGGCGGTAACATGGAAACGGGTCAGTGAAACACGTTCTAGATTCTTGAGGGTCAGTGACGATTCAGGCGCGTCCGCTGCGGAATCGGAACCGCAGCGCGCCTTTGCAACGGTACTATTGCGGCGAAGGATTTCCTGCCCAAGAACGCTATCCCACGACAACGCCGAATTGACATAGCGCATGGCCATAAAACGCTCCACCGAATTCACGATGATCCGGTCCGCCCGCTTGAGGCTCGCGACGATTTCGTCGTACTGAGCATTCGGCCGGTTGCGGAACGCAGCGGCAGCGTCTTCGAGATGGATGAACTTGACGTCCTGGAAATGTGGGCTGAGCCGATTGGCGAGGGCCATGTAAAATGAATCGTGGAGAATCACTGTCCGGCCAGGGATCTTCTGCAACTGGGCAGCCCATTTTGCCAGATCGTCATTGACGGCGTCAGGAATAGTCTCCGGGTCGTTCTGCGCGACCATCCCCGTCAGTTCCAAGTTTCTGGTCTGCGTGGTGGTGTTTATGGTCGTAAGGCGGGCGGGATAACCAAGCCATTTGCGTATGTCTTCTATTGCCGCGATGTGCATTGCGGGCACCCAGTGGGTGTCGTAGCGGGCATAGCGCTGGCCGACGCGCGAGCCAATTCGACGAATCGAATCCTCGTGGCTGTGAAACATGCCACGGCCATAGCGTTGGTACGCATCGGTCTCGATCTGGCGGATTTCGTCGTAGCACTTGGCATAGATCGCGGCTCGGCCAGTCACCGAGTCCTTCTCGATCGTTTCCTTGTTCGGCGACATGGTAATCATCAAATCCATGCCGGCCGCGGCGGCCAGCGCCATGTGAAGGCGATAGGCTTCGAGGCTGGCGGTGATATCGTCCTTCTTTGAGCAGGCACGGCTGACGATGCCTGGTTTGTAGAAGAGATATCCGTTCCCGCCGGAGACGACGGTGTCGGTGTCGAGAAAACCAAAGATGCGCCAATCGATCCAGTTGCGGGCGCTCACGGCCCATTTTCGAGGGTAGAAACGTTCGACCAGGGCGTCCGACAGCTGTTTGCGCCCGACATTATTATTTGAGAGTACGTGACCAAGCTCCGGAAACGACGTGAAGTCGCGCCGTTCATAGAGATCTGGAAGACCGAAGATTGAAAGGGTCACCAGCGGTCCGGTCAAGAACAATGCGAACAGCGCGATCTGAATCTTCTTGAGGGCGGATTCCCCGCGAAACAATGCGGTCAGTGGAACTCCCCGCAAGTCCTGAACGTCCTGTTTCATTCCCGATCGCCTCCATGAGGGTTCTGCTGCCTGGACACAGTCGCTGGGTAGTGCGAGCGGAACGAAGAAAAGAGCTTCAGATCAAACCGTTCAAGCTGCAGCGGTGACTTTGTTAAGGCATGGAGATATTGTCGTCGCCCATCCGCTTTGCTCGCGCCCCTCAACCTGGCCTCCATGTTATTTACGATCCTGACCGGCCTTAGAAACGGAAATACAGAAATGGACTGAACGAACTCGATAGCACGAATACCCCGGCAAGGATGAGACCGACCGCGGTATAGGGCACACGACTGAGGACGCGAAAGCGTGTGGGATCCTGCGCGAGCCAGGCCCCAATCGCAGGTCCGCGCGGCGCCACGAAGATGAGAAGCCCGATTGCGAAAAATAGAAGTGTTCGTGGATTGAGCGCGGCGGCCACGGGTTCTGGCAGCGGCGCGCCGAGTTCGCCCAGCGCGAAGAGGTTCGTCATAAAAGTCCACGCTTGGGTGAGCGAATCGGCCCTAAAGATGATCCAGCCGATGATGACTACCGGCAGCAGGTAGACGATCCGAAGCACGTGGCTTTTCTTCTCTGAGGCCGCGTTTCCGATGACCAGCTTTTCGCAGATGAGAAAGGCACCGTGATAGAGGCCCCAGATCACAAAGGTCCACGCGGCGCCGTGCCATAGGCCGGTGACCAGGAACACTATGGCGAGGTTGCCATAGGTACGGATTGTGCCCTTGCGGCTGCCGCCCAGCGGTATGTACACATAGTCGCGAAACCATGTGGAAAGCGAGATATGCCAACGCCGCCAGAACTCGGTCACCGTCGAAGCCGAATAGGGCCGCATGAAATTCTCGTTGAAACGGATGCCGAAAATCCGGCCTAGCCCGATGGCCATGTCCGAATATGCCGAGAAGTCGAAATAGATCTGGATCGCGTAGGCGAGCGCGCCCAGCCAAGCTACCGTGATGGTTACGTCGGCGCCGTGAACTGCGAAGCATCCATCAGATATAGCGCCCGCGGCATCGGCAACGATCACCTTCTTAAGCAGACCATGGACGAACCGGGCGACTCCGGCCGAGATATTTTCCATCGATATTTGCGGATTGTGGAAATCCTCGCCGACATCGCGGAATCGCACGATCGGGCCGGCAATCAACTGCGGGAAAAAGGACTTGTATGCTCCGAAGATTATGACGTTGCGCTCCGCGGGAACATCTCCACGTTTTATGTCGATCAGATACGATATCGCCTGAAAGACGAAGAACGAGATTCCGATCGGCAGCACGACGTTTTTGAAAGGATCGGAAACATGAGTTCCGATTGCTTCATCAATGTTCGAGCCGATGAAGTAAGAATACTTGTAGTATAATAGAAGCAAAACGTTTACCGCAACGCCGATCATCAAAACCGTGTTCGTCCTGTTTCTCTCGATTACTCTGCCGTAGGCCCAGTTGAAGACGATTGAGAAGACAAGCACGGTAACGATAGCGCCGGATCCCCACGCATAGAAGATCAAGCTGGTAAGGAGCACTATGGGTGCCGTGAATCTTTTTCCTCCGACCATGACAAGGGCCAAGGCGATGGGCAGAAAGGCAAAAAGGAAAACCGGTTCGGAGAATACCATTCATCTGTCCCGCGTTGCAGCGCGTTTGTTCGACATTTTGCCGCTGTGGGTGTTGTACAAGCTGTGGGTGTTGTACAGTAAGTCACGAAGTGAACCGGCGTGTTCTCTACGCGGCGCGGCATACGCCTTGGTCCCAGCGCGCGGTGACGCTTCGCCGACCACCTGCGGGCGGACCGCTTGCGTACCGCCTTTTGCATCGCGCATGTTTTTCGGCGATAGGTCGTTCATGCCTTAAGGCCCATTCCGTCTCTCACACCAGGACACGGTGCACCACCGCTTCCGTCGATTGCCGCCAGTCCGGCGCATTCGAGCCGAAGACGGAGGCGAACTTTGTGCTCGATAGCCGGGAATTGGCAGGGCGGCGCGCCTTGGTCGGATAGTCCATCGTAGCAATGTCCCGTACCCGCGCCCAAGGACCACCCAACACGCGGCTTGTGTCTAGGATGTGACGGGCAAAGCCGCTCCAGTTGGTCTCGCCCGCGCCAGCCAGATGATAGATGCCGGATGCGTCGGAGCCCTTGTTGCCATGCAGCTGTGCCGCCGCATGCAGGATTGCGTCGGCGATATCAAGTGCTGAGGTGGGGTTTCCCCACTGATCTGCCACCACCGTGATCTCGTCGCGGTCGGCGGCAAGCCGCAGCATCGTCTTGACGAAATTCTTGCCGAACGGGCTGTAGACCCATGCCGTGCGCAAGATCAGATGGCGCGGGTTGGCTGCTGCAACCGCCTGCTCGCCGGCAAGTTTGGAGGCGCCGTAGACGCAGCGCGGTCCGGTTGCGTCGGTCTCGACATAGGCACCAGCAGCGCTGCCGTCGAAGACATAGTCGGTCGAAAGATGGATGACGGGAACGCCAAGCCGCCTTGCTGCTTCCGCCACCTTGCCGGCACCGACGGCGTTCACCGCAAATGCCAGATCGGGCTCATCCTCGGCCTGATCCACTGCCGTGTAGGCGGCAGCCGACACGACGATGTCCGGCTTCGCGGCCGCAATGGCGTCGATGACAGTATCGGGTTTTGCCAGGTCGAGGCTCGGCCGGCCAATGGCGATGACCTCAACGCCGGCGCGCCCCCGGCCGGCCTCCAGAAGGCTTGCCGCGACCTGGCCCTCGCGTCCGGTGACAACGAGCCTCACGCGCCCCCCTTGCGTGCTTCACCCAACCGTTCGCCGGCATAGCGCTGCTCGCGGATCGGCCCCCACCACCATTTGTTGTCCAGGAACCAGTCGACGGTCTTGGCCAAGCCGCTGTCGAAATTCTCATTGGGCGCCCAGCCCAGGTCACGGCTGATCTTCGAAGCGTCGATGGCATAGCGGCGGTCATGGCCGGGGCGGTCGGTGACGAAAGAGATCAGGTCGCGATGGCTCTTGCCGCCTGCCCGCGGCCGCCTGATGTCGAGCAGATCGCAGATCGTCTCGACAACGCCCAGGTTTGTCCGCTCCGAATTGCCGCCGACATTGTAGCTTTCGCCCGGCTGCCCCCTGGTTGCGACAAGTTCCAGCGCGCGTGCGTGGTCCTCGACGAACAGCCAGTCGCGCACATTGGCGCCGGCGCCATAGACCGGCAGCGGCTTTTCATCGAGCGCATTGAGGATGACCAGCGGGATCAGCTTTTCGGGAAAGTGATAGGGTCCGTAATTGTTCGAGCAGTTGGAAAGCACGACCGGCAGACCATAGGTTTCGTGCCAGGCCCGCACGAGATGGTCCGAGGCCGCTTTCGACGCGGAATAGGGCGAAGACGGCGCGTAGGGCGTTTCCTCGACGAACATGCCACCATCGAAAGGAAGATCGCCGAACACCTCATCGGTCGAGACATGATGGAAGCGGAAGCGGCTCTTCCTGTCCTCGGGCAGGCCGCGCCAGTATTCCAGCGCGGAATTCAGGATCTTGTAGGTGCCGACGATGTTGGTCTCGATAAACGTGCCTGGACCGTCGATCGATCGGTCGACATGGCTCTCGGCGGCAAGGTTCATGACGATGTCGATATCGTCCCGATGGAGGATGTCGAGCACCGCCCTCTCGTCGCAGATATCGGCATGAGCGAAGCGGTAATTGTGTGCATTCTCGATCGGCCGCAGCGAGGCCAGATTGCCCGCATAGGTAAGCTTGTCGAGATTGGTCACCCGATAGGCCGGGTTGGCGCACAAATGCCGGCACACCGCCGAACCGATGAAGCCAGCACCGCCCGTCACCAGAAAATTCATGCCGCTGTCCTCACGCCACGCACCCTTTTGACAACACCCATCAGGCGAACACCTCGGCGGCGGCCAGCAGCGGCGCCTTGAGGTCCTTGTCCGAGAGCTGGAACCCGCCGGTCAATGACGGCCATCCGATACCGATGGCGGGATCGTCGAAGCGGATCGACCGGTCATGCTCCTGCGAATAGGTGTCGGTGACCTTGTACAGGACCTCGGTGTCGGGCACGAGCGTCACGAAGCCGTGCGCGAAGCCTTTCGGCACCAGAATCTGGTTGCCCTTTTCGGCCGACACTTCGAGAGCGACCCATTTCCCGAAGGTTTTCGAACCGCGGCGAATATCGACCGCAACGTCGAGAATGCTGCCACGAATGACGCGCAGCAGCTTGTCCTGGGCGCGCGGCGCAAGCTGATAATGGAGCCCTCGCAAGACGCCCGCCGCGGCGGAATAGGAATGATTGTCCTGCACGAAAGCCAAGTCTATGCCGGCCTGCGAAAAGCGCTCGGCATTGTAGGTTTCCACGAAGAAGCCGCGCGCGTCGCCATGTCGCTTCGGAACGATTTCCAGCACGCCATCGATGCCAAGGGACCTGACTTCCAGCACCTAGCCCTCTGACAGGTCGACAACACGCCGGCGCAGATAGGCGGCATACTCATTCTTGCCCAGGCGGTCGGCGCGACGCAGAATCTGGTCCACTGTCAGCCAACCCTGTTCAAAGGCGATCTCTTCTGGACAGGCGACCTTGATGCCCTGGCGGTGCTCGATGGTGCGCACGAATGACGAGGCCTCATGCAGGCTGTCATGCGTGCCGGTGTCGAGCCAGGCATAGCCGCGCCCCAACCGATGCACATGCAACTGGCCGCGCTCGAGGTAGACATTGTTGACCGCCGTGATCTCAAGCTCGCCGCGCGCCGAGCGACGGATGGCAGGGGCGATGTCGACGACGTCGTTGTCATAGAAGTAGAGACCGGTGACCGCCCAGTTGGATTTCGGCACCAGCGGCTTTTCCTCGATCGTCAGCGCCGTTCCTGTGGCCTTGTCGAAGGAAACCACACCATAACGCTGGGGATCCTCGACATGATAGGCGAACACCGAAGCGCCCTTTTCGCGCGAGGCAGCGTCGCGGCAAAGCTGCGACAGCCCATCGCCGAAATAAATGTTGTCGCCGAGGATCATCGACACATTGTCCTTGCCGATGAAATTGCGGCCGATGATGAAGGCTTCTGCCAGCCCGTTGGGCTGCGGTTGCTCGGCATAGGACAGGTCGAGGCCGAACTCCGATCCATCGCCAAGCAGATCGCGAAAAACCGGCAGGTCACGCGGGGTCGAAATGATCAGAATTTCACGGATGCCCGCGAGCATCAGAACGCTCAGCGGATAGTAGATCATCGGCTTGTCGTATATGGGCAGAATTTGCTTAGAGACTGCTAATGTTAGTGGATAAAGACGCGTTCCACTGCCTCCAGCAAGGATAATTCCTTTCAAGAAGCCCTCCTTGACATGCCTGAACCCCCCGGCCCCAGCCGCCCGTGCTTAGGTTCCATGCAATGGCTTGTCAATCTCGGCGTTCGGCGAACGGGCCAGATTCGGCAGCAACCCCATAGCCCATTCCAGGCAAATCCAGCCTCTCACCTTGCCAGAACCGACGGCCTTGCGGGAACAAGCAGATTGTCATCATTGGCCTCGGTCGACTCGCCTCTCTGGCCGTTCGAATGGGATAATCGACCAGGGAATGAACGAGCAGAAACGATACTGGGAGAAACGCCATTCTGAATGGGGAATGCCCAGTCACAGGCAAACGAATATGAGGGCTGGATTCGACAACAAAATTCAAAGGGTGCATGATTGGTTTGGTGTCGGGGGATACCGTATGAATTGGCGTTGGTTTTCGACTGCAATAGTTGTTGCGTTCATCTCAGGCTGCACTGCCGACTATTTGAATAATTATGACTCGGTGACGCTCGCTGCAGGCGATGCGAACCGCTCAAACATGCTTTTGCAGACCGTCGATCCGTTCAATCCGAACAGCCAAAACACGCGTATCGAGGGCGACGGAGCGCGCGCCGTGGCAGTCTTCAATGGATATCGAGGAGCGACCCGAGCGCCGTGGCGCTGACCTGGACTGTGCAAGCGGCAGCGGAAACAATGCAGTGGTTGCCCCTGGGGTGCAGATCACAGGCTCTGACCCTAACAGGCTCGATGGTGACCACGACGGCATTGGGTGCGAGCGAAAATAGTTTGTCTCGCGCAAGGAAAGGAGGGCTAGGCTGGCTCGCAGATATTGCGTTGGTCGCCTATTACTATCCCGTTCCGCACCAGAGGCCAGCCATTACCTCACCAAATCCAAAGGCCACCGTTGAGATCAAACCGGAAGCCAGCGGCCTGAGCCAGAGCGTTACTCGGCAGGTCGAGGAACCGGCCGCACCCAGTCAGCAAACCAACGGGGAAGTGCTTCGAAGCCGCGCATCGGCAATTGATGGCGATACAGTTGAAATTAATGGGACGCGCGTTCGGTTCAACGGCATCGACGCGCCCGAGTATGATCAACAGTGCGAGGGTGCGAAGCACTTCGGTATTCATGTGGATCGCAGGCCACAGCTTCCCTCGAAAAATTCATGGCTAAGTCGAAGCCCTTACGATGCGAGTTTGTCACTTGGGATCAATACGGACGCTTCGTTGGCAATTGCTACCGGGCGGACGGAGCCGACGTGGCGGCCTGGCTGCAGCGTCCCCGAGACGCCGAGACCGGCACCGCCGCCGCTGATCGCCGCGTCGGCGGGAGCGGTCGATGGTGCGGGCGTGGCGTCCTCCACGAATGCCTTTGCTTGGCCGCCGCTGACGAAGTTGGCCGCCTGTGGCACCTGACCTGTCGCCCATGCCTGGCCAATCGAGCGAACCTCGGCAACGCGAGCGGACCAGCCACGACCAAAGGTAGCGAAGGTGCTGAGACGCCGCAGGAAAGCCATGCGCGCGTTGCAGATGCGATCGATCAGAGCATCGTTGTTCTTGTCGGCCTTCAGCGCTGCCAGCGTGCCGATGCCCAGCCCGCCGTCAATGCGCCCGGTGTAGGCGGGCCGCAGCGCTTGCTGAAGCCACATGATCGAGCGGCCGGGGCCGGAGTTGACCGCGCCGTCAAACAGCACGTAGTCGACGCCGGGCGGCAGCGCATCGCCCCGCACCGCGTCCCAATATTGGGCACGGTATATCGCATTGAGTTCGTCGGTGGTGATGCCCTTCACCGATCGAGTGGAAAGCCCCCGGCCTTTTCGATACCCGTCATAGACGCGCTCCGTGACGCCCTTCATCATTGGGCCACCGGGGTCCAATTTGTTGTTCGAATAGCCGCCTTCGTGCGCAAGCACCTTGGCAAGCGATTCCTTCTCGCGTGTAGCGACCATGGGTCTTCCTTTCGGATGTTGATTGGCTATGGGCCGGGCCGGGAGCGCCGACGGGATGAAGTACGACAAACCGCGAGGTCACTTGTTTTCGCTGCCTAAGCCATGGCTGGAGGTACGTCAGGCGTTGCGAGACAGCGTTGTGAGGGCCGCCGGCGAGATCAGGACCCATTATGACGGGCAACTGATCCGGGTTCACGGATTATGGGAAGTCGTGAAGAGCGGCACTCACAATGATGCCGATGTGGTCCAACGCGCTGCGGAAGGCGAACTATGATCATACGCCCCTTTGAAGGGTTCGCAGCTATGAGAGCTATATCCCTATTTTGAAGTCGCGGGGCCAGCGGCCCTAGATGGCACTTGTGCCCTATTTGCAATAGTGCTCTTCTAAAATTACTTCGCCAGGGCAATAATGACAAAAATAACTTTCTCACTGCTTTGGGCTCTGCAATAACCGCCGTTGCATGTAGCGCGTTTGCGTACAGCAGCAGCACCGACGCTAGCGAGTCCACATGAATCACATGACCGGCATGCATTCACGGCCACTGAAGATCACGCCTTTCGGAGGGACACAAACATGCTGAAGAACATCATGTCGATCTTCGCGAAAGTCAGATTCGACGCTCACCTCATCGATGCAACTCGCGTGGAAATACCCAAGGGTGCGTCCGTCGTCCGTATCGCTGTAAAAAGCAGCGATCCGGGCATGCTCTATGCTGGCTACCACAGCTACGGCGACCTAAATGAAAGATGGGCAGAGTTCCAGGCGGGGAGCGGGACCGCAGAAATATGGGTTCGGCAACCAGTCGATGAGTCGCATATTTGGCTCCAGATCGAGAAGCCAAGACCGAAGTTCTTCAAGATCCGGAGCATTCAGGTTGTTTCGATGAAGGAAGAAAGAAATTTTTCGTTCTAATTAAGTGAGCAGTTCAGCTTGCTTGTCCGATGCCGGCCTTGCGCCTTGGATTTCCACCACCTGCCGGTTCATATTAGCTGGCGCCTGCAGCCGCTTTTCGCTTGTCACGCCTTGAAATCGAACTCACAACCAAATTAGAACCCTTCTTAGAAGGGCGTCCGAATGATTGCGAACATCCAGGTTATGCGCGGCGTTGCAGCGCTCATGGTGGTGCTTGCCCATCTCTCGCTGGCTCGTGGCGGGATGGGCCTCGACACATTCTACCCACGCTATTGGTGGTTCGGCCCGAGCGGGGTCGACATATTCTTTGTCATTTCCGGCTTCGTTGTCACAACCTCGGCCGTCAACCACGGACGAAATTCGACAACCCGATGGCGGACAGCCTGTTCGTTCGCATTGAAGCGGGTCGTTCGTATCTATCCGGTGTACTGGGTCGCCCTTGCGACAGCCGTGGCCGTCATGCCGCCTGTGGGGTCTGCCGTAGGGGGCCTGCCGGAGCGAAGCATGATCGCCAAGATTTTCCTCGCCACTCCATTCAACGACTTTATCGCCCTCTCTTGGTCGCTCTGTTTTGAGATGTGGTTTTATGTCGTCCTGACTGGGATCCTGATTGTCGCCCCTAAAAAGGTCTACTTTGCTCTGTCCGTATGGGCCGCCCTGACCTTGGCAATCGTGCTCTATGGATACGTTTATCATCCCGAATGGTCATGGATTGCCGCCACCAGTCCATTCCAGGTCGAGTTCATGTTCGGCTGTTTCGTCGCGTGGCTGACGAATGCCCCGAAAGAGACGCGTTTCGGTTGGACGGCGTTTGCCGTCGGCGTCGCATGGTACGCCGCTTCCGTCTATTTGAACGCTCAGTATGGCGGCTACGACCCGCGCTGGCGGGCGCCGTTATTTGGCTTGGCATCGGGCTTCATCATCTACGGCGTAGTCGCGCTGGAACTGCGCAAGGCCTTTTTCCTGCCCCGCATGATGTTGCCGATCGGAGCTGCATCATACTCGTTGTATATATGGCATCAGTTCATTTTTTTCGTGTGTATCTACGTCACGGAACAATTCGGATTGTTCGAGGCTGTGCCAGGACCAGTGCTTCTAATCGCCTGGGCCGCCATTGCCGGGTTAGTCGCTTTTTCGAGCTATCGCTTAATCGAGTTGCCCACGATGAAGCTCATCAATCGTCTGTTAGGGGAGCATCGTCGCCCATTGAGCGAGGTAGCGTTGAACGGTGAGCGGAAGGCGTCTCTCGGCGCAACCACAAGCTAATATCGATCCAGAGAAAGTTGAGCATCATGAGCGTTTCAGAAACTAGTCAACCGTTTGAGAGTTCCGAGCCGCCAGCAGTGGCCACTTCGCATTTCGTTCGCGACTATCGCAACCTCACCAAGGGCCTCATCGAGGCTGTGGGCCATGAAAAGGCGATGCACCAAGGCGTCGGTGGCGAATATGAAGGCATTGGCAAGATCGAGGCGGCATTGATGACGCATCTCGGGCTGGCCGAGGGACATTTCGTTGTCGATGTCGGTTGCGGTTCCGGGCGATTGGCGGCCGCGCTCTCGCGTGGACGAAAAATCGCCTATCATGGCACTGACGTCGTGCCCGAATTTTTGGACTATGCGAGAGCACATTCGGCGGAGGATTTTCGGTTCAGCCTTGTCGACGGATTGTCGATTCCCGAGGCTGATAGCGTCGCCGACTTCGTGACCTTCTTTTCAGTCGTGACGCATTTGATGCTCCACGAAACTTATACCTACCTGTTGGAGGCCACGAGAGTGGTCAAAGCAGGTGGCCTGATCGTTTTGTCATTTCTCGACCCTTCAAATATTTGGCATTGGGAAACTCTCCTACGCACTGCGACAGAGGCTCGTGCTGGCAGGTTGGTTCATCTGAACGCGTTCATCGAGCCGAAAACGATGAAGACGCTCGCCGATCGGCTAGGCTTGGAAGTCCAAGCCATCCACAATACGGGCACACGGTTCATCCCCGTCACGGAGCCAATTGCGCTGTCTTGGGGCGGGATGGTTAGAGAAGGAACGACTAACTATGCTCCAGGGGACCTTTGTGAGCTCGGTCAATCCATCGCTGTCCTTCGCAAACCCCTGTTCCCGTCCGCTTTCTGACCTATCGGCGCAATCGAAATTGGGGCAGGTCAAAGCAGGGGCGCATTCGCCCTGGCGCGTTAGGTGACAATTGTCAGAGACCTACACCGCCTTCGGTGTGACATCAAACAGACAGAACCGCATGGCGATTTCATTTGGAACGCCGCCAGTCGTATTCTGGCCAGTGATGAAGAACGATTGGCCGATGCCCACCCGGCATCGCGAAAGCGGTGTCGATCTGCACCACGCCAGCGGTTGTCGTGTGGTAGCCAGAGACGTAGGTGAATCCATCGGCGCCGACCACGAAGTCGATGTCGATCTTCATGTTGCCGCCGTTCTGGGCACCGGCGTAGGTGTAGACCGTGGTACCAGGCAGCTTGACGCGGATGGTCTTGGTGTTGGCGTCTGCTGCAATGTTGAATGCCGCCGTAATCCGACCGCGCTGGCCAGCCGCGACGAAACCGGCCGCCATCGCCTTTGAGGCCAACGCGGTTTCTACCGTGGTGTTTGGCGTCACAGCTTGTGCGCCTTGATAGAGAATAATTCCACTCGGTGCGCGAAAGTTTAGTTGCTCCAAGACCGGCAGACAGATCATTTCACAGCCGGCCGAGGTCGGGTGATTGATCACCGCCATCAGCCGTGTAATAGGCGCTATCCCACAGTTCCTTGTTGGTGATCAAAGTACCGTGAAGGCTCTCATGGCCTACAACGTGAGCTTGAGACCCAGATAGTCGCCATCGCCCATCGACATCCGGCAATAGTTGCAATCAGTTTTGATCTACGCCACCCGTGCTGGGATGACCTTTAAATGAGTCGCCTGAATTTTGCAGGAGAGCTTGAGAGCGCCGCCGACCAGATAGCGGACATATCCCGCGCCGATCTCCAAATTGTACTTCGTAGGGCCGCACTGATGCTTAGAAACGTCGCCGGCGTCGATCTGGGCGCGAGAACAGACGAATTGCTTTTTTGGAGTCGCAGCGGAGATGGAGGTTTCCAAGTCCGATTTGATCAAAAACGATCGTCAGCGATTGGCTTATTGCCAAGCTTATCTGCCTGATTTGCCAGAGCTTGACGAAGACAACGAGAGACCACTCCAAATCTGAGCATGAAACCGGCGCCTTCCGCTATCCCTGTCCGAAATACGCCTTGTACCACTCGACGAACCGCCCGACGCCCTCGGTTACCGTCGTCGCCGGGCGGTAGCCGACCGCCTGCCCAAGCGCCGTGGTGTCGGCAAAGGTATCGGGCACATCGCCGGGCTGCAGCGGCAGCAGTTCGATGATCGCTTTGCGGCCAAGCGCATTTTCCAGCGCCTCGACATAGGCGGTCAGCTTCACCGGGTTGTTGTTGCCGATGTTGAAGATGCGCCAGGGGGCGCTGCTTGTGGCCGGATCGGGACAGCTGGAGTCCCAGGCGGCATTGCCCGTGGGCGGGCTGTCGCTGGTACGGATCACGCCTTCGGCGATGTCCTCGACATAGGTGAAGTCGCGCGTGTGGTTGCCGTTGTTGAACAGCTTGATCGGCTCGCCGGCAAGGATGTTCCTGGTGAACAGGAAAAGCGCCATGTCCGGGCGCCCCCAGGGGCCATACACGGTGAAGAAGCGAAGCCCGGTCGTCGGCAGCCCGAACAGATGGCTGTAGCTGTGCGCCATCAGCTCGTTGGCGCGCTTGGTCGCGGCGTAGAACTGCAGCGGGTGGTCGGCCGGCCGGTGCTCGGAAAACGGCATGTCGGTGTTGGCGCCGTAGACACTCGAAGTGCTGGCATAGGTCAGGTGCGCAACGGCTTTGTTGCGGCAGGCCTCCAGCATGTTGGTGTAGGCGATGATGTTGCTTTCGACATAGGCGTGCGGGTTTTCCAGGCTGTAGCGAACCCCGGCCTGGGCAGCGAGATGGATCACCCGGTCGAATGCGTGGTCGGCAAAGCAGGCATCAACCACGCTTTTGTCGGCGAGATTGCCGCGAATGAAATGATAGCCCGCATTGGTCTTGCGGCTCGCCTCCTCCAGCAGCCGGAGCCTCGCCTCCTTGATCTGCGGATCGTAATAGTCGTTGACGTTGTCGATGCCGACAACCTCATCGCCGCGCTCCAGCAGCCGTTTCGATACGTGATATCCTATGAAGCCGGCAGCGCCGGTGACCAGAACCTTCATCTGAAACGCCCGCCCGTATAGCCTGACGACAAAGCCTTTACCTAGTAGAGCACACTTGGGTTTTCGCAAAGCTCCTCTTTGTAACTTGACAGATCAACCAGTTGAATTGTCCCGGCCAATACCCGCAAGTTCGGCCAAAAGACCGGCCAAATACTCCCCGCGACCACGACTTTGTGCATGGATATCAGAACGTTAGGCATGTAGAAACATCGGCCACCTGATCATCATCCGCATGGGCGACATCGCTGGCGCCCAATGCCGCAGCGGTGACAGATGCCTATATCCGGCGGAAGCAGCCATCGCGCTCGGTCTGTTGGCGTCGGAACACCCAATGGCCCAGTATCACTACGCTTCACGGCCGACGCATTAGATGCGCTGTTTCCGAAACCTAAATGATTGCCTAGCGGACACCACGCCGAAAATCCGCCGTGCCAAGGCTTGATTGCTCAAACCTTGGCCCTGCTCGCGCCCTCAGCCGCGCTTCAGCAACGTCCACACAGCCGGCACCAGGCTTGCCGCAAGGGCAACCTTGATCAGGTCGCCGACGATGAAAGGCACGACGCCGAACTGCCACGACTTTTCCGGGCCGATCAGCAGCGCCAGCCAGGCAAAGCCCATCGCCATCATGACGATTTCGGCAACCAGCATGGCGTTGAAAAGCTTGATCGGATGGCGGTCCCAGCCGCGATCGGCGGCCCAACCAACAATTGCCGCCATGACCACGAAGCCGGCGAGATAACCGCCGGTCGAGCCGAGCATGTAGGCAATGCCGATGCCCTTTTCCGGGGTGCTCTGGAAGACGGGGAAGCCCATGGCGCCCTCCGCCATGTAGAGCAGCAGGGTGGCCACGCCGAGACGCATGCCGAAGGCGGCGGCGATCAAAAGCACGGCCAGCGTCTGCATCGAAATGTCGACCGGCCCGAGCAGCACCTTGGTCTTGGCCGACAGGGTCAGCACCAGCGTTCCGGCGATGGCCAGGAGAAGCTGCGTTGCCAGCCGCGCCGCGCCATTTTGCGGCAGAGCCAGAGACACAAGCGGACGCATCGTAGTTGCAATTGCCATGGTATTTCCCCAATCCGATCGCCGCTATCCGATGTTCGCGGCCTCGCATTCTCCTATATTGGCTTGCGTGTTATGCGGCAATCGGTTTTGCCGTTTCCTGAAACAAGGCGCGGATACATCCGTCATGGCACTCAAATTCGATACCTCCTTCGACCCCTTCTATGGCCAGGGGGTGAGCGTCGCACCCGATATCCAGCGCATCACGGCCCGAAATCCGAGCCCCTTCACCTTTTACGGCACGAACAGCTACATCGTTGGCCGCGATACGCTGGCGGTGATCGATCCGGGACCGGACGACGAGGCGCATCTACACACCCTGCTCGATGTGATCGCGGGCCGGCCGGTCAGCCACATTTTCGTCAGCCACACGCATCGCGACCATTCCCCGCTGGCGGCCCGGCTGAAAGAGCGCACCGGCGCTACCGTGCTGGCAGAGGGGCCGCACCGGCCGGCAAGACCTTTGCACATCGGCGAAACCGACGCGCTCGATGCAAGCGCCGACACGGCTTTCGTCCCCGATTTCGTCCTGCCAGACGAGGAGGTGGTCGACGGCGACGGCTGGTCGATCAAGACGGTTCTGACCCCAGGCCACACCGCCAATCACGCGGCATTCGCGCTGGAGGGAACCGGCATCCTGTTTTCCGCAGATCATGTCATGGCCTGGGCGACATCCATCGTCGCACCGCCGGATGGGGCGATGGCTGATTACATGACATCGCTGGACCGGCTGATCGAACGCGGGGACCGCCTGCTGCTGCCTGGACATGGCGGGCCGGTGACGGCACCGCGCGCCTTCATGCGCGGGTTGAAGACGCATCGCAAGATGCGCGAGCGCGCGATCATGGAACGGATCAGCGTCGGCGATCGAACAATCGCCGACATGGTCAACACGATATATCGCGACACCGATCCCCGCCTACACGGCGCTGCCGGACTGTCAGTGCTTGCCCATATCGAAGATTTAATTGCGCGTGGTCTGGTCAGGACCGATGGTGCCCCGGCCATCAATGGTATCTTCACCCCTGCCGCGTAGGACTCTCAGGTGTCGTCAGAATTTGTCACTCCGGTTTGAAACCACACCTAGATTTCTGCCTTTTTCCGAAAAGGACGACTCCGGATTGTTCCCTTGCGAAAGCGCTTTTGACCGGGAAGCCTTCTTTGCAGCCGTTCTCGAAAACTCACTTCCAGCATCCGCTGCCGTTCTGTTTTGCTCATGCGCGAAACATCCTGCGCGCTTATTTCGCGATGGACCGGTATCGGTAATGCAACGATGAACGCGATATCGTTGGCCGCCGGCACGGTTTCATCGTGATCGGGATTATAGACCCGCTCATGAAGCGGCGGCCGGTGGTCAAACTGGATCCCGACCAAGATCGCATCAAGGGGTGTTCCGTCCGGGGCCTTCCCTCGTTGATTGACGATCACCTGGAATTTCACGGCCAATGGTATCGACTTTCGCCAGCCTTTGGGCGGTCGCAGAACCTTATCGCGGGATGCGTTCGGCAGCTTAGTTGCCATTGGCCATCTCCACAGGCTGCTTCGATGCCGTTGCCTCGATGGCCTCGAACTGGCGTTTCAGATCCAGCCCGGCATTCTTGTCGTGAACAAAGAATTGGCGAAATGCGATGCGCTGTTGATCGCGCCACGCAATCAATTCACGCAGCTTGGTGCCGTTGTAGGATCTGATGAATTTGCTAACACGGTCGTGAAAAGCGTTAATGGGAACCGCCGATAGACCGTTACCGTCCCACATGTCGATCAGTATCGTGCCGCGCGGTTGTGTCCGCTCCAACAAACGCGTCTTCTTAGCCTCATCCGCAGCCTCCGAAGGCGTAAGCTCAGAAAGCCTGGCGCGATCCATCTCGTCTTCGGCATGGACATTTGCGAGATCGTCGGGCCACCCTGCCCTAAGGGCCGCGGCTTCCGCACATTTGATGATCTGCCCGCGTGGGCGAAGCGGCCAAGGCGTGCGGCTATCAAGGCACCTGTCGCCATCCTCACCATGCCGGATTGGCGCGATTTCATCCCACCAAACCTGCCCTACAATTCGGTGCCATCGCCCCTTCGAATGCCGAAACGGTGTGACAATACAATCAACGATTCCATGTGGGTTTGAACGAGGGTTCTTGGCGCTCTCGCTAAACGTCATCCGCGCCGCCCCCGAGTCCGGGCGATACGTCCCCGTTCTGTCGGCAATCGCTCGCAAACCGCCAATCGTGGTGACAATAACAAATTGCCTTTTTTTTGAGTTCTGCTCGTTCAGGACAAAGGCGCAAATCTGCCGTCTAAACGGGTTGAGCCCCAATGCCCGGCTCGTTTCAATGAACTGATCAAACTCCCGCCGACTCAGGCCGCGATTCATGTCCCAGACAAGGTCGAGTTGTGCGGGCGTAAGTTCGTATCTTTGGAAAGTTGATGTCGTTGGCGGAAACAGATCCGGCCGAGAAGCGATGTTCATGGTGGTTCATGCCCCTCGAATTCGAATGGAGATTTCGCCATTGCCTAGCGACGCGCCCGCGATATCGGGAAATTCTCGATCAATCTGCGCCAGCCGTGCGCGCCTTGCACCCGAGGTGTGGCACTCCTTCAAAAGGTCGATCAGTGCTTGACGTTCAAGAAGATGTTTTCGGATCGCCGTTTCATTGAGCTTAGGATCCTGCGCGACCCAGAAACTCGACGGAATCACGCTTTCATCCGTGACGATCACTCGCGGGTCGACATCAAACGCTCGGACATGCGCCAATGGATGGCGATAGACTCTTCCCGGCAATTCCGTGATGACGCTTGCTAGGAGGGTTCGAAGCCGCGTCGTCCTGTCCTCCAAGCGCTTTTTCCTGTCTCCTAATTTCCTCAGGTAATTCTTGAGGCCTTCGCAATCGGCTTGGTCGGTTTGAATGATCTCAATCATCTTGCCGATGAATCGATCAACATTCGATTCGGCGTCAATCATGTCTGTCAGGAGATCCTCGTCGTCATCGCCACAAATTTCTCTCAGATAGGAAATTTGTGATCGAATTTGGTTTGCATCCAATCTATGCAACTCGTTCATTTCTCACCTCTACATACTCTATACAAATCTACAAAACCGGTACGCGCATCCATTAACGCTCCACGTTCTTAAGCAGTCAACTGCAATCATTATGGATTTATTGCTTGCTTTGAGATTTATTCTCTCTGCGTTGGACTGCTCCCCTGCCGCCGCAGCGACCGCCGTTTGGTGGCGATCGTGCGCGGCAAAAAAGGGATGGCGTCCTCGCTGACACTTGCTGGTCAGAACATTATCCGAATCGGCGTTTGATCTCGCGCGACCGTTCGATCAAGCCTCTCGCTGTGGAAGGCAATCAAAAACCGCTTGCGGTCGACTTCGATCGAGCAACCGCAACCAATGTCGGCGTCGATTCGTACCCTAGGCACGAGCAGATAGTCGTTTCTTGCTCGGCAGCCACCCTTTCGGGGTGTTCCTGGGCCATATCTTGTAGCGATGATCGATGTCTATGTGCCGAATTGAACGAAAAGGGCAGAGCGCCGCGCTTCAAACGCCGCGCGATCTTTAAGCCCAGATGCTCAAATGATCACGTATTTCGGCATTGGACGTTCGGGGCTACGAAATTCTTCTGGCATATCGGTGGGCGGCGACTTCGACAACCAAGCCTGATAGGCGATTGCATATTCTTCGTATTCCTTGGTCCAAGCTGGTGCCGCCGTAGACATTCTCGGACCGGTGTAAGGTACTCCGAATACCTTATGAACCATGCAATCCACGTGGCGAATTCGGACGAGCCCGCCGAATGTACCATAAGGTGGCTTTGCATCTGGTTTTGGCACTTCCCAGAGAAATTTGCAGTCTGTCTCGTTCTCAGTAAAATAAATTCCGCCGCCCTGGAGGTATTGACCACTAAATTGGAAGCTTCCAATCTGACGTAAAACATCCAGAAGTCGCGCCCAGCTCTCTCTATCCGGATCCAACGGCTGATATTTCTCTCGATGCCATACTCTTCCATTTGATAGCCGCCATGTCTCATTTTTAAGAGCAATGGCCGATAGAGCTATCCGCTTGAAGCTGGGATCATGGTTTAGGATGTGGGCGGACAAATCTTGAGAATGGACCCGCTGCATGATCACCAAAATCGCTCCACCCTTATCGTTAAGGCGCGTCGCGATGTCGGCTTTATAAAATTGATTTACGAAACTGCGCCGTTTCTCATTTTTGGCATGGCTTGGCGATAGCGGGTCATCAACGATAATGAGATCGGCGCCTCGGCCGCTGATTTGATGTCCAATGATCGCGAAGCGGATCGAACCGCCACGCGAGAGAGCGATGTCAGAAGCGGCTTTGTCAAAATTAACATGCGGGAATAACGCCCTGTAGCGCGGCGATGACATTAGCTTTCGCAGCTTTGCGAGTAGCTCGATCCCAAGCCCTGGATTTCCGACCACTATCAGAATTTGCTTTGTCGGATTCCTGCCGAGCAAAAATGCCGGCAAAGCGATCGATCCGCAAAACGACTTCAACGAGCGCGGCGGTGCGTTTAGAATCAACCGCCCCTGCCCGCCGTTGGCGATGCCCGCCAACGCGTCCACCATAACGTCGATATGCCAGTTGGCATGCAATGGTCCGGGGTGAATTTCGCGAAACGCAAAATCCACAAACAATCGAAACTGCGTGCGGTAGCCCAGCTTAAGCTTGGTGGACTTGTCCATTGCTGCCGTCTCCATAGTCTGGGTCCTTCTTAGTCAGATCGCTGACGTAGGCGTCGAAAGCGGCATGGTCCTCGTCGGTCGTTACAAACGCTTCCGCCGGGGTCGACACATCCAGAATTTTCAGTAGCAATTGGCGTGCCTGGTTTTTCCCAGTTATGGCGTCGTTCACCAAACTGGTGATGAGCGCTTCTCGCTTTGTTAGCTTGATCTCTTGGCCGCTTTCCCGAACGACAATGATCTTATCAAGTTCGTTTGCCAGCAGAACGCTCGCGCTCTTAATTCTCGGAGGCCGACCTTTTGGATTGCCGGACCTTCCCTTCTTGAACCTGGTTTCACGCGGCGGATTTTTGTATCCGACAGGCTTTTTCTCGTCCATGTTCATGCCTCCTTCTGGCTTTCACGCTGTTGGTGAACCACAGAAAGCGGTGTCATATCGGGTAAGAGCTTTGGTTCGACCCCGGTCCGTTCCCGGAACCTTCGCATGGTCACATCGACAAACTTCGGTTCAATCTCAATCAGGCATGCACGACGCCCGGTAAGCTCCGCCGCTATGAGGGTCGTCCCTGAGCCGCCAAATGGATCGAGAACCACATCGCCAGGATTTGTGGCATCGCGGATCGCATCGGCAATCATCATGAGTGGCTTTACGGTCGGGTGGTCTTTAAGATCGCGCTTGCGCGTTTTGGAAAAGCCTGAAGCGCCCGCATATTGCCAAACATTTGACCGATAGCGTCCCATACGGCCAAGCTGCACGTTGTTGATATGAGCAGCTTCACCGTGTTTGAAAACCGCGATCAGCTCGTGTTGGCTCCTATAATGAGACCCTAGCCCGGCGTTGGGTTTGACCCATGCGATGATGTTGAGAAGCTTTGAATAGGCCTCCTCGCCAATCCCGATCAGCAGGCCGATCATGCGCCAGTCGCTGAACACGTAATGCAACGAACCGTCTCGCGAGTGCAGACATGCCAACGAGAGCGCTTTGCACAGAAACTCCCTGAACTCCTTTCGCGACATTTCACCCGAAGCCATCTGAAAATCCGGGTGCTTGACTGATCCCTTGCCGCTTACGTTGCCTGCGATAGGGGTATTGTAGGGCACGTCCGCAACAACGGCTTGAGCAAGCTCTCCGCGCAACACCGCACTATAGCTGGCGGCCTCTCGCGCATCACCGCAGACGATGCGATGGCTTCCCAGCGCCCAGACGTCTCCATCTTGCGTAACCGGATCGTTGGGCGGAGCGGGCACCTCATCGTCCTGGTCAGCAACGCTCAAAGAGGGTGTGACCAGCCTATCAATTTCAATGCCATCGAACCCAGTCAGGGTAAGATCGAAATCTGTTGTGATTAGGCCTTTAAGCTCCTCCGCGAGCAGCTCAACTGACCAAACCGAATCCAGCGCCAGCTTGTTGTCGGCTAGGCGCAGCGCGCGCTTCTGAACGTCAGACAACCCCAGTATGCGGATCACGGGAACTATCTGCAGGCGCAGCTGCTTAGCCGCCGCGACGCGGCCGTGCCCGGCAATGATCTCGCCGTTCTCGTCAATCAGCGGTGGGTTGGTGAAGCCGTACTCGGTGATGCTGTGAGCAATCTTCGCGATCTGTTGTCTCGAATGAACTCGGGCATTGCGCGCATAGGGGCGCAGCGCTGTCACGTCCATCATTTCCATACTGGTTATGCTGCCCGACATTGCGGCCTGCTCCACACCCACCAGATCATCTGGTCGGGCACCATAAGGCAACCTCACCGAAAAACTCTCTTTATGTCAAGCAAATAATGAGGTTTATCTGACGTTTTCATATCTTTTATAAGTATGTACCCTCGTCAATTGACTAAATTCGCTTGTGTAAATTCGATTTGTAAACGGCGGATTCCACATTTCAATTTACTGCACATAAAACCGTTGATTTCAGTATTGATATTATGGTGCCAATTCTCGCTAATTATGAACTGTTAGTTACCGCGCACTGAGCCTCGGCTGGTTTCCGCGAAATTGAGACGGCGGATAATCGCGGTGAATTACCGCGAATTGAACCCGGCCAGTTTATGGCGAATGACCGTTCTGGTCAGGCGGGAGGAAAAGTGTCTGCGGAGGTCGCCGGCTTACGCGCATCGCCTCGAAACCAAGTGCGGACCATACTCCGAGCGGGCTCCCTATGCCGGGCCTGGCGCCGGCAAAAGCAACCTCGAAGCGTGCACTCGTCTGCTGACAGGCGTTGAGCAGCCGTTAAAGTTTGAGTAATCGCGTTTCCCAGCGGGAAAGCAGTCTTGTGTATTCTAGCCGAATGCGGCGACATAGAATGCAAGCCCGGATACAAGACCTCAAGCTTGGCTGGAGCCTCCCTCCGCCAACCGATGGCCGTACCGAATATTTTCTTATTGAGCGGAGCTGCGGGTACCGGCTATTTCGGCGACGACTTCTCCGCCAATGACTATACGGCGGCTGCGCTGGGAACCGCTTGTAATGTCAAGGGTAACATTTCTATCGAGAGGGGGGCGCATTTATCATGTGCCCGGTCAAAAATTCTATTCGCAAACCATCATCCGACCGGAATTCGGAGAGTGCTAATTCTGTTCAGAGGCGGAGCACGACGGGCGGGTTGGCGAATATCGAAGCGATGAGCCGAGTTGCCAGCGATGAGGCCTATGTGTTGGCCATCTGCGATGAGGTTTTCGGAGAAATATCCGAAAAACAAAAACGCTTCGAGTTCCTACGTGGTGATCCCGGCAAGAACGGCGCCCGCCGCAAGCTTCCGATTGACGCATATTATTCGGGTCTGAGCATTGCCATCGAATATCGGGAGCAACAGCACGCAAAAGCCGTGGCTCACTTCGACAAGCCAAATCGTCTGACGATCAGCGGCGTCCATCGCGGTGAGCAGAGACGTCTCTATGATCTACGCCGCCGTGACGTACTGCCGGCAAATGGAATACGGTTGATAGAGATCGATTGTACCGATCTCGCCCACAACAACAGACACCGGCTTGTGCGTGACCGAGTTCGGGACCGCCAAGTGATCGAAGGGATGCTGGGACCACTTCGAATTGCCGGCAACTATCACGCCGCCAGCTTCTAGGCGCTCCTCGATTTGGTTACCCTGCGCATCACTGTTATTCCGATTTCTATCCCTGATGGCCCAAATAAAAGTCCCTGTTGAATTGAGTAGGGAATCTGTCTGATATCTTTCTCATTTCATTGGATATTTCCAGGCGGGTATCCTCCAAAAACAAGCGTTTTTGGGCCAAGATCCCTGTATATTGCGCTCGAACAGGGATTGCCGGCCTATGGCGCTCAATTACCCCAATGCCCTACTCGGCCGGAGCCGCGCCAACCTGACCGGCAACTTCCTGGTCCAGCTCCGCCAGGAAATCGGTGATGCGCGCGGCGTTGTCGCCGAGGTCGTAGCGGCCGTATCGCGAAGCTGATCGCATATCGACGATGACCGTATCGCCATCGTCCGTCACGCGGATCGCCACATCGGCGGGAAGGCCGAGCACAAAGCCCTTGGCGACGGCGGTAATGGTCACGTCGCTTTGCCCGGCGAGGTCGGGATAGGGTTCCGACAGATCCCAGTTGCGCCGGTCGAGGACGGTTTCGACGGCATTGACGACAGTCTCGAACGGCAGGTCGTAGCTGCGTGCGCTGACCAGCGGATAGCTGTCGGTCTGCAACCGCTGTTCGCCAGGCGTCGACGGCGCAAGCACGTTCATATCCTTCGTCCGGTCGCTCACGTCGAGCGCCGGCGGTTCGTCGAAATCCGTCGAGATATCCCTAAGCGGCGGATAGATTGTCGCCCAGTAGGCGGCGACGCTATAGGGTGCGAGCACCAGCAGCGCCAGCAGCGCGCCGACCGTCAGGTCGCGACCGCCGCGGTCGCCGAAGTTCCACAGCCGCGAAAAGGCAAACCCGGCAAACAACAGCGCCAGGGCCGCCAGCAGCGCGACAATGCCCAGCACCCACAGGAAGACCGGTGTTTCGACGAGATCGAAGCGGTGGCCGACGAAGACCGTCAGCAGCAACACCAACGAAAAAGCGGCCGTGCGCCGCGACCATCCGGCCGCCTTCGACGTTTGCCGTTCGGGAATGCTAACCATCGTTTTCTGCGCTGCCCCAACCCGAACGGACACTTAGTGCCTTTTTGCGATGGCATGAAGCCGAAACATGCACCATCGCGTCAATCCGTCGGCAAGCGATAGTCCTTGAACTGCTGGCGCAAGGTGATCTTCTGGATCTTGCCGGTGGCGGTGTGCGGAATTTCGCCGACGAAGGCGACATCGTCCGGCATCCACCATTTGGCCACCTTGCCGTCCATGAACTCGAGAATATCAGCCTTGCTGGGTTCCTTGCCCGGCTTGCGGACGACGACCAGCAACGGCCGTTCGCCCCATTTCGAATGATGGACGCCGATGGCTGCCGCCTCGGCGACATCGGGATGGCCGACGGCCAGATTCTCGAGGTCGATGGTCGAAATCCATTCGCCGCCGGATTTGATGACGTCCTTGGCGCGATCGGTGATCTGCATATAGCCGCCGGCGTCGATGTGAGCGACGTCGCCGGTGTCGAACCAGCCGTCCTCGTCGAACTGTTCCGGGCCGGCGCCCCCATAATAGGCGCGGGCAACGGCCGGCCCGCGCACTTTCAGGCGGCCAAATGTTTTGCCATCCCAGGGCTGCGCGTTGTTGTCGTCGTCGGTGACCTTCATTTCGACGCCGAAGGGCGGGTAGCCCTGTTTCTGCTGCACATCGAGCCGGGCTTCCCCCTCAAGACCGGCATAGTCCGGCTTCAAGGTGCACAGCGTGCCGAGCGGCGACATTTCGGTCATGCCCCAGGCATGGATGACCTGGACATCGTAGTTCTGCTGGAACTTGGTCATGATCGCGCGCGGGCAGGACGAGCCGCCGATGACGACCTTGTTGAGATGGGGAAGCTTCTTGCCGGTCTCTTCCAGATGCTGCAGCAGCATCATCCAGACGGTAGGCACGGCGGCGCTGAAAGTCACCTTCTCGGTGTCGAGCAGTTCGTAGATCGAGGCGCCGTCCATCTTGCAGCCAGGCATGACCAGCTTGGCGCCGATCATCGGCCCGCTCTGGCCAAGGCCCCAGGCATTGGCGTGGAACATCGGCACCACCGGCAAGATCGTATCGCGTGACGACAAGCCCATGGCGTCGGGCATGGCGGCGATCATGGCGTGCAGCACGTTCGAACGGTGGCTGTAGACGACGCCCTTTGGATCGCCCGTGGTCCCCGACGTGTAGCACATACCGGCGGCGGTCCCTTCGTCGAAGGTCTTCCAGGCGAAGTCGCCATCCGCCTCATCAAGCCAGTCTTCATAGGCGACCACATTGGGCAATGTCGTCTGCGGCATGTGTGCCTTGTCGGTCAGGACGATGACCTGTTTCAGCGACTTGACGGCACCGGCTATCTTCTCGATCAGCGGCAGAAAGGTCAGGTCGACGAAGACGGCCTTGTCCTCGGCATGGTTCATGATCCAGACGATCTGCTCGGGAAACAGCCGCGGATTGAGCGTATGGTAGATGGCGCCGATGCCCATGATGCCGTACCAGGCCTCGATGTGGCGCGCGGTGTTCCAGGCCAGCGTGGCGATGCGGTCGCCCAAGCCATAGCCGTCACGTTCCAGCCGCTGGGCGACCTTCAGGGCGCGGCGATGGATGTCCGCGTAGGTGGTGCGCACGATCGGC
This sequence comes from Mesorhizobium loti, assembly GCF_003148495.1. Lineage (GTDB taxonomy): Bacteria > Pseudomonadota > Alphaproteobacteria > Rhizobiales > Rhizobiaceae > Mesorhizobium > Mesorhizobium loti. Next base: position 537,503 of record NZ_QGGH01000002.1, on the reverse strand, counting down.
CCCTCGATCGAGCGCGACACGATCTCGCGCACGCCATGCTGCCGCTCGGCATTGTCGATGAGCTTGTGGCAAAGCAGCGGCCATTCCTGCATCAGTCCGAGCATTCGGTCCTCCCTCACGCTTTTGCGTTGTGCTTTTTGTGCCATTGTGGAGCGAACCGGCGGATTGTCCAGCCGCCAGCACCGTCGAGTGCTGCATTGATCGACATGACAGCGGCAGCCGCCACAATCCGGCCATCGTCGGCATTAAGTTTCGTTAACGGGCAAAGGGGTGCGATTGGCGACTGAAAGAGGTTCGCATGGACGCGCAGCTCGACGACAAGGCTCTCGAGAGTACGCTTGCCGAAAGTCTGGCCGATCTGGTGCCGGATACCAAGACTGTTTCCGAAGATGAATTTGTTGAAGTTGTCGGCGGCGCGCTCGAAGCGGTCGGCGGCACGCTGCTGTTCAAGATGTGCGTCCAGAACCATGGTGAAGGCCAGCACGTCGCGGCCGCATCCGTCGGCAATGGCGGCAATCGCCAGTTCCTGCTGCTCACCTTGCCGACCGGCGGTGGTTCCTTGAAAGTCGAGACCGTATCGAGAAGCAGCAATCCGGTCGCCGGTATCGCTGCTGCCTATGCCGGTCTTATGGACGTGTTCAAGGCCGCCGCCTGATCGCTTGCGGAAAGTAGTTCAAGGATCTTCGGAGGCGCGATCCGTCAGTTGCAGGGCCACAGCAGGCCTTGCGCAATGCGCTTGCGCGACACACTTAAAGTCGACGCAAGGAGACCCCCATGGATCAGATCGCCAATCCCGCCCCCGGTTTTCAACGCAATCCCGATAAGGTCATCACCATCGAGCCCTTTGCCGGCACGGTTATAGTGCGCGCTGGAGACGTGGTCATTGCTTCAACAGCGAAGGCCAAGGTGTTGGCCGAGGCCCCCTATCCCGCGGCCTTCTACATTCCGTTCGCCGACATCGATTTCGGCAAGCTCAGCAGCACCGAACACTCGACCCATTGCCCCTACAAGGGCGATGCGAGCTATTGGAGCGTGCTGCCTGCCGGCGAGACCGGCCAGAACGCTATGTGGGCCTATGAACGGCCTTTCGACGAAATGACTGAAATCCGCAACCACGGCGCATTCTACGCCAGCAAGGTCACGATCGAAGCCACGCCTGACTGAGCAAAACCGCCTTCGTACTGGAAGCATGATCTTTCCTGGGCCGTACCATGCTCCACGGTATATTGAGATTCAGGTCAGGCCGCGCCGAGAATGGTGGTTTCCGAGAACCGGAGCGGAGATGTGCCTTAGTCGGTGGTGCCGTGATTGCCGACCCCGTCGGCATCGTCGAGCCGCACAAAGGTCAAGCCCTTGGCCTTGAGCGCCAGCAGCCCCTGCACTACGCCTTCGCCGGCCGCATGGGTCGGCTGGTTGATGTGCGAGATAATCACATCACCGTCCTTGGCCGCTGCAATGCGCCGCGCGGTTTCCTTGGCGCCAAGCAATGAGCCACCGTCGCCATTTATCGAGAATCCCGCGATCTTGAAGCCAAGCTTGCGGATCATGGCGATTGCCGACGGGCTGTATTCGGCGGTCGCGCCACGAAACCATTTCGGCGCCGGCTCGCCGGTCCTGGCAAGAGCGGCGGCACCCGACTCGACCTCGGCCAGCACCGCGTCCGGGCTGCCGGCGCTGCGGATGCCGTAGATTTTCTGCGGCGTATCGACCGCCGGGATATGATGGCCGCCGTGATTTTCCAGTTCGAACAGATCGGGATGCGCCCGCATGATCTCGACAGCGGCGGCGTTTCGCTTCAGCCAGATGCCGGTCACGAAAATGGTGGCGGGGATCTTGTTGTCCACCAGCGCCGAAAGGATCCGGTTGTCGGTCTGTCCGCCGCAGGCATCGAGCGTAAGCGCAACGCGGCCGGCTCCGCTCGCCTCCGGTCTGATGTGCAGCGTCGGCTCGACGAGCGGCGCGGCATGGCCGGCGGATATCATCGCCAACGACATGGCGATCATGCAGAGATTTTTTTGCAGCAGGCGCATCAAACCGAATTCCTGACCGGTCATTTCAAGCAGGCATCCCAAGACCCGCATGAAGGCGGAAATCGGGATGCTGCATAGCAGAAAAGCGCCCGGCGCGACAATTTGACCGTTCGTGTGGCGAACAGGCCATTCCACGACGGCGATAGCGGTTTGCGCGGCGCATGATCTCAGATGGCGCGCTCCAGCTTCATTTCGGTGCGCGAAAGAACCTCGCGCACCGCGTCGACAACAGGCTTGACCTCCAGGCCCCAGACGCAGCAGGCCTTGCTGGGATCCGGCGCGCGGCAGAGGTCCTTGGCCACGCATATGCAAGGCAATGGCGGCTGGAGCGAGATGCTGGGCACGCCGACTGGCCCCCAGCGCGACGGATGCGTCAGACCGAACAGCCCGACAACCGGGGTCCCAGTGGCTGCGGCCATGTGCATCGGGCCGCTCTCGTTGCCAAGAAATAGCCGGGCTTGCTTCAGCACCGCCAGCAGACTTTCGAGCGACAGGGCCCCCACGAGATTGACGACCGACGGCGCGGTCCTGGCGACGATACGTTCGGCAATCTCCCGCTCGTCCGGGCCGCCCACCAGAACGACGTCCAGGCCGGTTTCGCCCGTAATCTCGACGATCGCCGCGGCAAACCGCTCCGGCTGCCAACGTCGCCCCTCGAAGCTTGCACCAGCATGCACGGCAATGAAGGCGTTTGGCCGCAGATGGTGCTTGCCCAGCAGCGCCAATGCTTTCGCCGTTTCCAACGGCAGCGGCTGAAGGCTCGGAATCACCGTGCGAAGGTCGATGCCGAGCGCTTCGAGCGGCGACAGGTAACGGTACAGAAAATGCTGGCCATCAAAGCCGTAGGGCCTGGCAAAGACATTGGCGGGCTGCCGCTCCAGCATACGCAAGGGTCTTTCGGAAGGATTGTAGCCGACGCGGGTCTTTGCGTTGACCAGCCCGCTGACAATGCGCGACGTCTTCGAATCGGTCAGGTCGATCGTCAGGTCGAAGCGGAAGCGGCGCAACGCCCGCACCATGGCGTAAAGCTCTTTCCCGCGCTCCAGGGGGGTGCCGCGCATGCGGGCGCGCCTGAACGTGACCACCTCGGAAGCGATGCCATGGGCGATCACGAAGCTCTCGAAGCCAGCCTCACACAGAAACACGAGCCTGGCGCCGGGAAATTCGAGCCGCAAATTTTGTGCAAGCGCCGAGGCGAGGACGAGATCTCCTATGAACTTCGTTTGAATGACCAGGATCGAGTGGAACGGCGCGGGTGAACTCTGCAACATCTGTTTCCAGGAGCAATTGGCGGGGTGTCCGCAAATTGGGCGGAAAAATTGTCGAGATTATGCAAACCCGCCAGCACGTTCGCGTGACTTGTTTTACAAAACGGTAAGCTCAGCCGGGATGGACTTCTATCCGCGGCCGGCCTTCGCGACCAGCACCGCTGCCTGCGCGGCCGCCAGCCTGGCGATCGGCACGCGATAGGGCGAGCAGGACACGTAGTCGAGGCCAACCTCTTCGCAAAAGCGGATCGAGGCCGGGTCGCCGCCATGTTCGCCGCAAATGCCGAGCTTGATGTCGGGCCGCGTCGCCCTGCCTTTTTCGGCGGCCATGCGCACCAGTTCGCCGACGCCGTCGATATCGAGCGAGACGAACGGATCCTGATCGATGATGCCCTTCTGGCGGTAGGTCTCCAGGAACGAGGCCGCATCGTCGCGCGAAATGCCAAAGGTCGTCTGGGTCAGGTCGTTGGTGCCGAAGGAGAAGAACTCGGCCGTAGCGGCGATGACATGGGCGCGAATCGCCGCGCGGGGGAGCTCAATCATGGTTCCAGTCAGATAGTCGATCTTGACGCCGGTTTCCTCCATGACGCTCTTGGCAACCGCATCGATGCGCGTCTTGACGTAGTCGAGCTCCTTCACCAGGCCGACCAGCGGCACCATGATCTCGGGAACCACCAGCGCGCCGGCCTTCCTGCCGGCCTCGACGGCCGCCTCGAAAATGGCGCGCGCCTGCATCTCGGCGATTTCAGGATAGGAGACGGCCAGCCGGCAGCCGCGATGGCCGAGCATCGGGTTGAACTCGTGCAGGGCCTCGGTGCGCTGCCTGAGCTTATCGGGCGAGACATTCATGGCGGCGGCGACTTCTGCCACTTCACCTTCGGTCTTTGGCAGGAATTCGTGCAGCGGCGGGTCGAGCAGGCGGATCGTCACCGGCAGGCCGGCCATGATCTCGAACAGTTCGAGGAAGTCCGAGCGCTGCATCGGCAAAAGCTTGGCGAGAGCGATGCGCCGGTCCTTTTCGGTGTCTGCCAGGATCATCTCGCGCATGGCGACGATGCGCTCGCCGTCGAAGAACATGTGCTCGGTGCGGCAAAGGCCGATGCCTTCAGCACCGAAGGAGCGCGCCATGCGCGCGTCGAGCGGCGTTTCGGCATTGGTGCGCACCTTCATGCGGCGCACCGCGTCGGCCCATTCCATGATGGCAGCGAAATCGCCGGACAGTTCCGGCTGCAGCATCGATACGGCGCCCTTCAATATCTGGCCGTTGCTGCCATCGATGGTGACGATGTCGCCCTTGCGGAAGGTCGAGCCCATGGCCATCAGCGTGCCGGCCTTGTAGTCGACGCGCAACGAGCCGGCGCCCGATACGCAAGGCTTGCCCATGCCGCGCGCCACCACCGCGGCGTGGCTGGTCATGCCGCCGCGCGTGGTCAGGATCCCTTCGGCCGCATGCATACCGTGAATGTCCTCGGGGCTGGTTTCGATGCGCACCAGGATCGCCTTGCGGCCTTGCGTCTTCAATTCCTCGGCATCGCCGGAGGAAAAGACAATCTCGCCGGTGGCGGCACCGGGCGACGCCGGCAGGCCGATGCCAATGACATCGCGCGCAGCCTTGGGGTCGATGGTGGGGTGCAGCAGCTGGTCGAGCGAGGCCGGATCGATGCGAGCGACCGCTTCCTCTTTCGTGATCAGTCCGTCCCGCGCCATCTCGACGGCAATTTTCAACGCCGCCTTGGCGGTGCGCTTGCCGGAGCGGGTCTGCAGCATCCACAATTTGCCGCGCTCGATGGTGAATTCGAGATCCTGCATGTCGCGGTAGTGCTTTTCCAGGCTGTCGGAGATGGTGACGAAGGACTGGAACGCGTCCGGCATCAGCTTCTGCAGCGATGGTTTGTCCGAGCCCGCAGCAATGCGCGCCGCCTCGGTGATGTTCTGCGGCGTACGGATGCCGGCAACGACGTCTTCGCCCTGCGCGTTCACCAGGAACTCGCCATAGAGCATCTTTTCGCCGGTCGACGGGTTGCGGGTGAAGGCAACGCCGGTGGCCGAGGTTTCGCCCATATTGCCGAACACCATGGCCTGGACATTGACCGCCGTGCCCCAGCTTTCGGGAATATCGTGCAAGCGCCGGTAGGTGATGGCGCGATTGTTCATCCAGCTCGAGAACACGGCGCCGATCGCGCCCCACAGCTGCTCGTGCGGATCCTGTGGAAACGGCTTGCCGAGTTCTTCCTCGACCTTGGCCTTGTAGAGCGCGATGACGCCCTGCCATTCGAGCGCCGTCAGTTCGGTGTCGAGCTCATGCCCAAGCCCGCCCTTCTGGTCCTCCAAGATTTCCTCGAAGACCTCATGGTCGAGGCCCATGACGACATCGGAATACATCTGGATGAAGCGGCGGTAGCTGTCATAGGCAAAGCGCGCATCGCCGGAATCGGCGGCCAGCGCCTCGACCGTCTCGTCGTTCAGCCCGAGATTGAGCACGGTGTCCATCATGCCGGGCATCGAGGCGCGGGCCCCCGAACGCACCGACACCAGCAGCAGTTTCGACGGGTCGCCGAACCGACGCCCGCTCAGGTGTCCGATATGATCGAGCGCAACCGCGACATCGGCTTCCAACCCGTCCGGATAGGTACGGCCATTGGCATAATAGGCGTTGCAGACCTCGGTGGTGATGGTGAAGCCCGGCGGCACCGGCAGGCCCAGGCTGCACATCTCGGCCAGGTTGGCGCCCTTGCCGCCCAGCAGATTCTTGTCGCCGGCACGGCCTTCCGCCGCGCCATCGCCAAAGGTGAAAACCCATTTGGTCATGCTTTGCTCTCCGGTTGCAGGAGATTGGAAAGATTGGCGAAACGGAAAGTTCCGCCGCGTCCGACTGTCGAGCGATATGATGCTGCAGTGCGAAAGGCAAGGCGTCGGCAAAGCCGTGCGACCCCTACAATCGATTAAGCAAAAGCTACGTCCAAAGATGCGTCAAAAAGACTTGCCATGCGGGGGCATTTGATATAGAACATAAAGGGAACAAATAGGTACTCCATGAAACTGGCCGGAAAGCTCGACTATCTGGAAATGCCGGCAACCGGTGGAACGTTGGACCGGCTCAAGGCTTTCTACAGCGCTGCTTTTGCCTGGTCGTTCACCGATTATGGGCCGACCTATTCGGCCTTTGCCGAAGGTCTGGACGGGGGTTTTCAGGCCGACGCCGCCGAAGCGCCATCAAAGCCACTGCCCGTGCTCTACAGCAGGGAACTGGAGGAAACGCTGCGCGCTGTCGAAAGTGCCGGCGGCACGATCGTCAAGCCGATCTTCGCGTTCCCCGGCGGCCGGCGCTTCCACTTCGTCGATCCGGCCGGCAACGAGATGGCGGTGTGGTCCGAATAGCCCGCACGCATGCCCTCTGGCGGCAGCTGCGTTGGCTGCCCGATTGGACGTTCTGACCATTGCTCATAAGGATTGTGCTTTTCGGCTGCTCTGCTAATAACGCGCCGCACAAGCGACTCTGACGGCAATTGGGGCGTCGCCAAGTGGTAAGGCATCGGTTTTTGGTACCGACATTCCCAGGTTCGAATCCTGGCGCCCCAGCCATCCCGCCGCGGTTTATTTCGGCCAAGAGGACGCGAGAGTACCTTTGCGATCTTCCATGAAGCCGATCGGCTAATAATTCGACTGCCAACGCCGTCGCGGCAAATTCGGTCACCACTTGCGTGATCTGGACAGTGTCACCTTGAACATCTCTCTCTTTCCATACATAGGTCGACCGGTGGGTGGCGGCTCAACATGGACCTTCGATGAACCTTCCTATCTTCGCCATCAACCTCGATCGCGAGACCGGTCGCTGGAGCGAATTGCTCGCCAGCGCCGAAGCGGCGGGCCTCACCTTGCAGCGCATTGCCGCCGTCGACGGCCGCGCCCTCGCCAAAAAAGACTGGACGGAGATCGATCTTCCAGCCGCGCGCAAGCTGAGCGGGCGTGACATTCTGCCCGGCGAATATGCCTGTTACCGCAGCCATATCCAGGCGCTGGAAACGTTCCTGACCGGTGGCAGCGCCCATGGCCTGATCGTAGAGGACGACGTCCTCTTCAGCGAAAACACCATGCGGCGCATCGAGGCCATCATCGCGGCGGTGGCGGATTTCGACGTCATCAAGCTGACCAACCATCGCATGAGCTTCTTCATGCGCGCCGTCGAGACGACGGAAGGCGACGAGATCGGTCGCGCGCTGCATGGCCCGCAAGGCTCGGCCGCCGCCTATCTGGTGACGCGGGAGGGGGCGCAGGGGCTGTTGTCGGCGCTCGCCGTAATGAAAATGCCATGGGACGTCGCACTCGAACGATTTTGGGATACCGGCTTGAAGGTCTATTCGGCCCGCCAAAACGTGCTTGGCTTCGCCGCCAGCAGCAAGATTTCCGGCATCGCCGGCCCTTCGGGGAGCTACAAATCCGCAAGGCTTGGCGGGCCGAGCCGGCTAAGTGCCGGGGCGTTGCGGGCCAGCGACGAGCTGCGCCGCCTGCATCACGTCCTGCTGCGGCCCCCTTTGCCTCGAGAAATCCCGGACTACGCCCGGCACGACGCGCCGCGTAACGCCCTGCTTCTGTTGCTGACGTCATTCGCCATTCTCGCTTTGGTCTCCTCGGTCTGGCGCGAGGCCGACACCTATCGCTATGCGGGCCTGGCGCTGGCCTTGGTCGCAGTCGTCCGCTGGTTCAGGGTGGATTTATGGACCTACGGCAAACCGCTGATCGGTTGGGTCGGCGGTCTGTGCATGGGTTGGTCGCTCTATGTCTTCATCCGACTGGCGATCGTCTATTTCGGTACCCACCAGTTGGGTGGCTCCGAAGGCATTTACATGTTTCCGTTGTTCTACGCGACGACCGGCTTCGCGTTTCTGCTGTTTGTCAGGCAGCCCGCGCGGCTCGTGCTCTGGTTCATGATCCTCAGTCTTGTCTTCCTGGCGGCGGACACCTTCTATTCGGACATGTTTCAAGGCATCCAACCGACCCCGCGGCTTTTCAACAATCCCATCCACGCGTCGGTGGCGGCCGGTTTCATCTTCCTTTGCGCGCTGCAATTCATGGCGTACACGGCCCAAAGAACGGACCTGAGGAAAGCAACCAAGAACCTGCATTGGGCGCTGTCGGTAGCCGTCCTGCTGTTTGCCCTCGTCAACATCATTGAGATGCGGTCAAAGGGTGTCTGGCTTGCGCTTGCGCTCGCCCTGCTCTTGTTGGCGGTCATGACCCTGGCGAGAGGCCATCGCCGCGAACTGCTGGTTTCGGCTGGCGTGCTGGCCATCGTGGCGGCCTGCATCGTCGCAACACACAACGTGTTCTCGTCCACCGCCAGCGACACCATGATCTTCGTCAAAGCCTTGGTTCCGGATGTCTTGAGGCATGGCGTCCTCCCGGCCTTCGACCGCGCCATCGCGAGCGATACGGTTCCGCTTGCAGCCAAGGAACGGCTGATGCTGTGGGCGGATGCGATCGAGATCTGGAAACGCCACCCGATCTTCGGAGCCAGTTCGAGCTGGCTGACCGAATGGGAGCACAGAACCTATCATCCCATGATCTTCAACGTCTTTCACAACGGTTATCTGGAGATTGCCGTGCGCTATGGTGTGGTCGGACTGGCGTTCTTTGCCTTTCTCTACGCCTGGTCGTCCCGGCAGGTTCTGATGGCCATGCGGGCCAAGCTTATCGCTCCGGCCGCTTGGTCCTGCTACATCTCAACACTGGTCTTCTTCGCCATAACCATCCTTACCAATTCAAACAACCGGCTGGCTATGGGTGAGGCTTTCATGTGGTTCGCTGCAGCGTTTGGCTTCTATTGTTTTTATATTCGCCAGCAGAAGAACCTTGTCGCGCCGCGAACCTATTTTTAGGGCCGGCTTTCGCACCAAGCCGGTTTCGGCCTTCCCGGCAGTCGTGCACAGAGTGTTGTTGGAGCAGGATGAGATTTTATTCAGTCGCCGAACGGGTCGCTTTTCTCGTTACGCTCATCGCTGTTCTTGTGCTTGCGCTGCTGCCGGTACCCCGTCTCAAGGAATTCGGCATCGACGTCGGCTTCCACTACGACAAGCTGAACCACGCCAGCGCCTTTGCCGTCCTGACTTTCCTTGGAGGGCTTGGCTGGCCCGATCGGAAAGTGCAGGTGATCATCTTCCTCGCCCTGGTCGGAGCAGCGATCGAGGTCCTCCAGGGCACGGCGCTGATAGCGCGCGACCTGGATGTGTTCGACTGGGTCGCCGATTGCATCGGCATGGCATGCGGCCTCGTGGCCGTGATCTGTGTGCACTGGATCTCGCGGCGCAAAGGCTGAGCTTGTCCTCGAGTCCGGGCACGCTGAAGGTGAAGACCTACCGCGAACTGCGTGATCGCGAGCGGGATCGCAGAGTGCCTGTGCTGAAATTGGGATCACTCTATTTCGTCTGGTCCTCGGCCAAACATCATTCGCACAAACACAGTCCGCCCCTCTGACTGTTTGTTTTGCCGGGCGGAAAGCCGTTTACACTTTTCTGGAAATGCTCCGGCGCGGCCCATTCGCAGGCAGCGCGACCTGGATCAGCTTGCCTCGCGCATCGCTTCGGCCGCCTGTAGGTCGACCGAGACCAACTGGCTGACGCCCTGCTCGGCCATGGTCACGCCGAACAGCCGATTCATGCGCGCCATGGTGATTGGATTGTGGGTGATGATGACGAAACGAGTCTCGGTGGTGGCAGCCATTTCGTCCATGAGATTGCAGAAGCGCTCAACATTGTGGTCGTCGAGCGGCGCATCGACTTCATCGAGCACGCAGATCGGCGCCGGATTGGTCAGGAACACCGCAAAGATCAGCGACATCGCCGTCAGCGCCTGTTCGCCGCCGGACAGCAACGTCATGGTCTGCGGCTTTTTGCCAGGCGGGCGGGCCAGGATTTCAAGCCCCGCTTCGAGCGGATCGTCGGACTCGATCAGCTGCAATTCCGCCGTGCCGCCGCCGAACAGATGCGAGAACAGCCGCTGGAAATGGCCGTTGACGACGTCGAAGGCGGCCAGCAACCGCTCACGGCCTTCGCGATTGAGGCTCTGGATCGCCTGCCTGAGCTTGCGGATCGCCTCGATGATGTCCTCGCGCTCGGAGACGATCGCCTCGAGCCGGTCGGAAAGCTCCTTCTGCTCCTCCTCGGCGCGCAGGTTGACGGCGCCCAGCCGTTCGCGCTCGATCTTCAGCCGGTCGAGCTGACGCTCGATCTCGGCCATTTCCGGCATCGGGCTGTCGGCTTCCAGGCCGGTATGACGGATAACCAGATGCGGCGGCGTGTTCAGCGTCTCCTGGATGCGCGCCTCGACCTCCAGCCGGCGTTCGTCGGCCGCGGTCAGCCGCTCTTCGGCGCGAACGCGGGTCTCGCGCGCCTCGGCCAGGAACTGGATGGCGCCGGTGGCGGCCTTGTCCATTTCGGATTGCCGGTTCTCCGCTTCCTGCAAACGGTCGGCCGCCGCTTTGCGCAAGGTCTCGGCCTCGGTGAGCTGCGACAGCAAGGCGCGCCGCTTGGCGTCGATTTCATCGGGAGCATCGGCCAGCCGCTCGCGTTCGGCCTCGGCCTCAGCCTTGCGTTCGCCAAGCGATGCGATCTGCGTCGAAGCGTTTTCGGCCCGCTCCAGCCAGTTGCTGCGCTCGGCGCCAATGGCATCGAGCCGGCGCGCGCGCGCCTCGGCTTCGCGGCGCAGGCCCTCATGCACGGCACGCGCATCGGCAAGCGTGGCGCGGTCGCGGGCGACATTGGCCGAGGACTGTTCGAGCTGCAATTGCAGATCGCCGAGATCGGGCGCGTCCTGCAGCAGCATTTCCGCCTCGGCGAAGGCCGCCGAAATCTCCTCATGGCTATCGACGATGCGGGCGCGCGCCTCATCCAGTGCGGCGCGCCGGCTCTGCAATTCGCCGCCGGCCCTCTCGGCCTCGGCCAGCGCATTGCGGGCAGCGTCCAGCCGATGCTGGGCATCGCGACCGGCCTGGCGTGCGTTGCGCTCGGCCTCGCTTGCGAGGCGAAGCGCCTGTTCGGCCTGGGCAAGTGCCTCTTCAGCCTGACGCAGGATGAGCGTCGCCTGTATCGCCTCGGCATCGAGCTCGGCCAGCCGGTTCTTCTGCGCCAGCCGTTGTGCTGCGGCGGTCGGCGCGTCGGCGCTGGCGGTAAAGCCATCCCAGCGCCAGAGCGCACCCTCACGGCTGACCAGCCGCTGGCCCGGAGCAAGCAGCGCCTGCAGCCGGCGGCCATCGCCGGACTCGACGATACCTATCTGCGCCAGACGGCGGGCGAGCTGTGCCGGCGCATGGACCACGCTGGCAAGGCTCTTCACGCCTTCCGGCAGAGCCGCATCGCCGGGCTGGATCCCGCTTTCGCCCCAATGCACCGGCGCGCTGCGGTCGAGCGGCACGTCGAGGTCTTCGCCAAGGGCGGCGCCCAGCGCCGTCTCGAAACCGCGATCGACGCTGATCTGTTCCAGCACAGCCGGGAAGAGATCGCCGCTGGCGGCGTTCAGAATTTTTGCCAGCGTGCGCGCTTCCGTCTCGATGCGCGCCAGCTCGGCCCTGGCATCCTGAAGCGGTGGCCGGGCAGCGCTTTCCGTGGCGCGGGCATCGATGACCGACTGCTCCGCCTCCGATACGGCAGCTTCGGATTCTTCCAGCAGCGCCATGGCCTGTTCGACCAGCACGCGCTTCTCGGCCGGATCCGGCAAGCCGGCGACCTTGGAGAGTATTTCCGACAATTCGCGGTCGACATCGGCAAGCTGGCGGGCGAAGCGGTCGCGACGCTCGGCGGTGTCGCGCAGTGTCCGTTCGATCTGGTTGCGCGAGGCGGCAGCCTCTGCCCGCTCGGCGGTCAGCGCGGCGAGTTTGGCTTCGCTTTGTGAAAGCGTCGATGCAGCCTGCTCGAACGTGGCCCTGGTGCTGGCCTCGCGCTCGGCGGCACCGGCATTTTCGGAATTGAGCGCGGCTTCCTCGGTGCGCAGGCGCTCGAGGATATCCGCATTGTCGCGGACCATGCGCTCCTCACGCGCGATATCGCCATCGAGCTGCTGCAGCCGGCGCTCGAGTTCGCTCTGACGAGCGCGGATGCGGCCGGCTTCCTCCTCGATCTGCGACTTGGCGATCGACAGGCGCTGGAAGGCGGCGGCAGCGGCGGCTTCCGCGTCGCGCAGGTCCGGCAGGCGATGAGCACCGATGCCTTGCTCCCTGGCGGCGGCCATCTGGGCGGCGGCGCGGTCGCCGACCAATGCCGTGGCAACGGCAAGCGCCGAGCGCGCCTCGCCTTCCTGCGTCTTGGCCAGCGTCCAGCGCAGATGCAAGAGCGTTGCTTCGGCCTTGCGGATATCGGCTGACAGGTTCTTGAAGCGGGAGGCCTGGCGCGCCTGGCGCTTCAGGCTTTCGATCTGGCTTTCCAGTTCGCCGACGACGTCGTCCAGCCGTTCGAGGTTCTGCTCGGCCGCCTTCAGCCGCAGTTCGGCCTCGTGGCGGCGGGTGTGCAGGCCGGAAATGCCGGCCGCCTCTTCGAGCAGGGCGCGGCGCGCCTGCGGCTTGGCCTGGATCAGCTCGCCGATGCGGCCCTGGCCGACCATGGACGGCGACCGCGCGCCGGTCGACTGGTCGGCGAACAGAAGCTGCACATCCTTGGCGCGCGCCTCCTTGCCGTTGATACGGTAGAGCGAGCCGGCCTCGCGCTCGATGCGGCGCGACACCTGCAATTCGTCGGCATCGTTGAAGGCAGCCGGCGCCGAGCGATCACTGTTGTCGAGGAAAAGCGTGACTTCGGCGGTGTTGCGGGCGGGCCGAGTGCCCGAGCCGGAAAAGATCACGTCGTCCATCCCGGACGCGCGCATGTTCTTGTAGGAGCTTTCGCCCATCACCCAGCGCAGCGCCTCGACAAGGTTCGACTTGCCGCAGCCATTGGGCCCGACAATGCCGGTCAGGCCGCGTTCGATGACGAACTCGCCGGGCTCGACGAAGGACTTGAAACCGAGGAGGCGAAGGCGCGAAAACTTCATTCGCGCCGCCCACTAAGCGGATTTCCGTGGTTTTGCGAAAGGAATTCGCGGCACGACAAGAAGCCGCGCACGCCGAAGCGCCGCCACCTCAGGGCTGACTGGACGTCAGAGCAGAGGGTCGATGATGGCCGACATTTCCTCAATCGACATCGCCCCTTTGTAGGTCTTACCGTTGATGAAGAAGGTCGGTGTCGAGTCGACCTTGAATTCATTGGCGCCGCGCTTCTGGACCGATCTCACATCGTCCAGAAGTTTCTGGTCCGTCAAGCAGGCCTCGAAGGACTCCTGTGTAAAACCGGCGAGCTTCGAGATTTGCAGCAGCGCATCCTTGGTATTCTGGACGCCAACCCAGTTCGCCTGCTGCCGGAACAGGACGTCGACCATCGGGAAATAGTTATCCTTGGCGCAGCGCGCCAGCATGAAACCGGCTTCGGCGCTCGGATCGAACGGGAATTCGCGCAGGATGTAGCGCGCTTTGCCGGTGTCGATGTACTTGGTCTTCAGGTCCGGAAAGGTGGTCTCGGCGAAATGCGCGCAGTGCGGGCAGGTCATCGAGGCGTATTCGACGATGGTGACCTTGGCGTCGTCCTTGCCAAGCTGCTTGTCAGGCAGTGCACCCGGCTTCATCAGTTCCACCATATCCACGGTGCCCTGGGCTTCCGGCGCGGTAGCGGCGGCCGGCGTGGCCGGCTTTGCGGGAGCGGCAGGATCGGCGGGCTTCACATCCGCGGCCTTCGCTTCCTCGCCAGAGTCGCTGCAGGCGGCGAGCAGGGCGACCGCCGGAATGGCGGCCAGCGAAGACAGGACGTTTCTGCGAGACAAGCTTTGGCCGAACGGGGGACGGTTCATACGAATCACCTGACAAGGGTTGGATTTTGCAATGCAAAGGCACGAAAAGGCGAGAGTTGGCGCGAATTAAGGCATCTCGATCCCCAATCCAATCGCGAAACCTGACAGGGGCGATCACGAATGCGAGATATTGACGACAAATCCATGACTTTCTTCGAGAGGCCTATGACTTTCTCTCCCCAATAATGGTCGCGCCAAGTTTTTCCAGAGAGGCGCGCAACGCATCATTGTCGACCAGGCCGACGGTTCCCGACAATTTCATCTTCTCGGCAGCCGTCAGCGGCCTGAGGGCCGGCTTGCGCCGTCCTTTATCAGTTGTCACCGGCTTCTGCAGGATCCTGATGCGGCTGATGGCGGTGAAACCGAGGAAGGCGTTGACCCGGTTGATGATCTCGCCGGTCTCGTGCTGCAGATGAAGTGCCGCCATGCCTTCGCAGGCGATGACCAGCACCGCCGGCTCGAACGGATCGTCCTCATGCATGCGGCGCGGCCACTGGATTTTTTCGGGGCGCGAGTGGCTGGCCAGCCGTGGGCCGGCAATCTCTTCCCATGACTGGACGAGGCCGATCGAAATGCCGGCCCGCTTGCGCAGCACCGGATCGAGGATCTTGGTCGCGAGATCGCTGACCGGGACGGGATTGCCGTAGGGCGTTCTCCCTGCCATGTACGTTCTCCAGCCACGACCCCAGCAGATACCGGCCAGGCCAATACAAGATCAATGGCATCAGCAGACCAGACCCGCAAGACCGCATCCGGGGATAGTGGTAAAGCCACATCCGGGGATATCGCATCCCGCCTGCTCGACTGGTACGATGTGCACCACCGTGAGTTGCCATGGCGGATCACGCCACGTGAGCATGCGCAAGGCGCAAGGCCCGATCCCTACCGTATCTGGCTGTCCGAGGTCATGCTGCAGCAGACCACCGTCGAAGCGGTGAAGGCCTATTTCCGGGTTTTCGTCGAGAAATGGCCCGATGTCGAGGCACTGGCCGCAGCACCGACCGAAGACGTGATGAAGGCCTGGGCCGGGCTCGGCTACTATTCCCGCGCCCGCAATCTCAAGGCCTGTGCCGATCTGGTGGCTCAACGTGGCGGCCGGTTTCCCGACACGGAGACGGCTTTGAGAGAATTGCCTGGCATCGGCGCCTATACGTCGGCGGCGATTACGGCGATCGCCTTCGACCGCCCCGCCGCCGTTGTCGACGGCAATGTCGAACGCGTCATCTCCCGGTTGTTTTCGATCACAGCGCCGTTGAGCGAGGCCAAGCCCGAGATCCGCGCCCATGTCGAGCGCATGGTGCCCGGGGCAAGGCCTGGCGACTTCGCTCAGGCGATGATGGATCTCGGCGCCACCATCTGCACCCCACGGCGGCCGCTATGCATCCTGTGCCCGCTGCGCGAAGACTGCAGCGCCGTCCTTTCAGGCGATCCCGAACACTTTCCGGTGCGCCTGCCAAAGGCCGACAAGCCCCTGCGGCGCGGCGCGGCCTTCGTCGCGGTCAGAAGCGACGGCGCTATCCTTCTGCGTAAGCGGGCGGAGAAAGGCCTGCTTGGCGGCATGACCGAGGTACCGACGACTGGCTGGACCGCGCGGATCGATGGCGACACCACGGAGGCGGCAGCGCCCTTCCCCGCCGACTGGCGGCATGCAGGCCGCATTGCACATGTCTTCACGCATTTCGCTCTCGAACTCGAAGTCTTTCACGCCCACATCAAAGGTGATGTGCCGGCGGGACATTTCTGGTCGCTGGCCCATGAAATTTCCGGGGAAGCACTGCCGACCGTCATGAAAAAGGCAATTGAAGCGGCGATACCCGACGCGACGAAAAAGCCGTCGCCGCACAGTGCAAAGAGGCCCCATGACTGAAATACGCCACATCGTTTTCGACATCGGTAGAGTGCTGATCCACTACGATCCCAACATTCCGTTCAGCCGCCTCATTCCGGATGCCGAAGAGAGAAAGTGGTTCTTCGACAATGTCTGCACGCATGAATGGAACATCGAGCAGGACCGCGGACGGACCTGGGAAAAGGCCGAGGCGCTGCTGATCGCGGACCATCCCGATCACGCGGAAAACATCCGCAGTTTCCGCCGCCACTGGCACGAGATGGTGCCGCATGCCTATGACGACAGCGTCGCCATCATGGTCGGCCTGATCGAGAGCGGCCACGACGTGACCATGCTGACCAATTTTGCCAGCGACACGCTGGCCGAGGCCCGCGAGCGCTTCGATTTTCTCGAACGGCCGCGTGGCGTCACGATCTCCGGTGAGATCGGCCTGATCAAGCCGGATCGCGGCATTTACGATCATCACGTCGCTGCCTTCGGCCTCGAACCGGCGGCGACGCTGTTCATCGATGATAGCCAGAAGAATGTCGACGGCGCCAAGGCGGCGGGCTGGCAGTCGGTGCTGTTCACCGATGCGAAAACGCTTCAAGCAGACCTTGAACGTCACGGAATCAAGGCGTGATTTGAATCGCTTCGCGCGATCCGTTGCGACTTTGAATCAACGGAATTCGACGCAATTGGCAGGGGCTCAGGCCCCTGCCCGCTCCATGCCAAGCCGTGCAATGCGGCGAAGCTCGTCAATCGGGGTCAGGCCGCCGCTGCGCTCATAGTGCCAGAAGGTCCAGCCGTTGCAGGCATCCAGGCCCTGCACTTCGGCGCCGATCTTGTGGATCGAGCCGGCGCTGTCGCCGATCGCCACCGTGCCGTCGGCGCGCACCTTGGCCGCCCAGCGCTTCTTGGCGTCGTAGAGCGTCGCACCCGGCATCATCAGCCCGGTGTCGATGAGGCTGACGAAGGCAACGCGCGGCTCGGCGCGCTTGCCGGTAAGCACGGTCAAGTCAGCACTATCCAGCGGCCGCACCGCGTCGATGCGCTCGTTGGCGGCGTCGATATAGGCCTGCTCGCGTTCGATGCCAACGAAATGGCGGCCGAGGCGTTTGGCCACCGCGCCGGTGGTGCCGGAGCCGAAGAAGGGATCGAGCACGATGTCGCCCGGTTTGGTCGAGGCCATCATGATGCGGGCAAGCAGCGCTTCCGGCTTCTGCGTCGGGTGCAGCTTGTCGCCATTGTCGTTCTTGAGCCGCTCGCCGCCGGTGCAGATCGGGAACAGCCAGTCGGAGCGCATCTGGATGTCGTCGTTGGACGCCTTCATCGCTTCGTAGTTGAAGGTATAGCCCTTGCCCTTCTGGTCGCGCGTGGCCCAGATCATCGTCTCATGCGCGTTCTGGAAGCGGCGGCCGCGGAAATTCGGCATCGGGTTGGTCTTGCGCCAGACGACGTCGTTGAGGATCCAGAAGCCTAGATCCTGCATCTTGGCGCCGACCCGGAAGATGTTGTGATATGAGCCTATGACCCAGATGGTGCCGTTGGGCTTCAGCACCCGGCGCGCCGCCAGAAGCCAGGCACGCGTGAAGGCGTCGTAAGCTTCAAAACTCTCGAACTGGTCCCAGTCGTCGTCGACGGCGTCGACCTTGGACTGATCGGGCCGGTGCAGGTCGCCGTCGAGCTGCAGATTGTAGGGTGGATCGGCGAAGATGACGTCGATCGACTTTTCGGGCAGCCGGTCGAGTGCGGCGACGCAGTCGCCCTTGAGGATCGTATCCAGCCATTCGGATTGCTGGGGAGCGTGGGATAGCTCGTCGAGAAGACGCACGGCAGACATTCTGACACCCAAGGCACGCGTTACTGTTTTACTCTCTGTTATGGTTACCGATCAGCGTAAATATTCGGTGAAGACTGCCGAATTTGCGAAGGTGGCCCTGTTGGTGTATGCCGCGCCGCCTGAGCCTCCCGAGGCCCCTTCATCCTCCCATTGTCCGGATCACCATGCCCCAGCCAGACCTTGTCATCTTCGATTGCGACGGCGTGCTCGTCGATTCCGAAATCATCGCCGCCCGCGTGGAGGCGGAACTGCTGACCCTGGCCGGGTACGAAATATCGGCTGAGGAGATTTCCGAGACCTATGCCGGACTGACCTTCAAGGACATCATGATGCGGGTCGAGGAGAAATCCAGCATTCCATTCCAGGCCTCACTGATCGACCGCGCCGAAGACCTGGTCGACCGCAAATTGCGCAGCGACGTGCGCGCCATAGACGGCGTGCGCGAGGCGGTCGCCGCAGTAACGGCGCCGCGCTGCGTCTGCTCGAATTCGCGCTCGGAGCGGATCGAATTCATGCTGGAAAAGGTGCACCTGCTGCCGTTTTTCGCCGGCCGGATTTTTTCGGCGCTGGAAATACCAAGCAAGAAGACCAAGCCGGCGCCTGACGTGTTCCTGTTCGCGGCGGAGACACTCAACGCCAACCCAGCGAACACGTTCGTCATCGAGGATTCCGTGCATGGCGTCCACGGCGCCAGGGCGGCAGGCATGCGCGTGATCGGCTTCACCGGCGCGGCCCACAGCTATCCCGGCCATGCCGACGCATTGACCGAGGCCGGCGCCGAGACGGTGATCCGCCGCTGGGCGGAGCTGAAAAGCGTGATCGCGGCGCTGTCGGAGTGGTCTGACGCCTGAGAAGCGTGCGTAGCGACGCACGCCTCGTGCAACTGCCGCGCTCTAGTTCGTCGCGGCAGTTCTCTTGCGGTGGGTCCTCTTCGGCTTGTCCGTCGTCGCCTTCGGCGCGTTTTCATCATAGCCGGCAAAGGCCTGATAGTCCTGCGCCGTCGGCTCGGGCACGACAATATTGGAATCGGTGAAGACGAACTGTGTGGCGACCGAGGGGTCGGTGACCTGGACCTGATACTGGTGAATCTGCGAGTAAAGCACGTCGGTGCCATGCATCACCGCGGTGCGGATCGGCATGGTGATGGTGCCGGGCGAGAACTTCGGTCCCGGCACGATCTTGCCGGCGACCGCGATCTTCATCGTCAGCTGGCCGTTGGCACGGCTGCAGTCGCGTGTCACGTCGCTGACCGATGCCTGGTAGATGATGTTCGCCGACTCGTCGGGCGGAGTTGCAGCGGCGGCGTCGGCCTCAGCCTGGGCCGCGGCATCCTGCGCGGCGTCGCCGGTCTTCTTGAGCTTGGGCTTGGGCTTCTGGACGCCCTTGGCGTAGGTGTTGAAGAAGGCCGTGCCGTCGCGCACTGTCACCCGGGGGCAATAGGCCTGCAACTGGCTGGCCAGGATCTTGGGATCCTGAGGCGGCGGTGGAACCGTCGGATCCTTCTTGCCGATGCCGAGGTTCAGGATGCCATTGTCGCCCGATTGGCAGCCGGCGGCGGCAAGCATAAAGCCGGTGAGCGCAAGACCCGCCAAAAAGCGACCACTGAATGTACGAAACGCCATGAAACTGCACTTCCCTCTCGCAAAGCTGGTGACGTATATCAACCGCGCGGCAAAAATGCGACTGAGCCAGCGCAGAAATTAACCACCTTGCGGTGGACGGAAAAGCCAAGCAGTAACGGATTTGTGACATGCAATATGTGAGTACCCGCGGGGAAGCCCCCGTTCTTGGATTTTCCGACGCCGTGCTGGCTGGGCTGGCGCGCGACGGCGGGCTTTATGTGCCGCGTGAGTGGCCGCAGTTTTCCGCGGCCGAGATCCGCGCCATGCGCGGCCTTGCCTATCCCGATCTTGCCATCCGCGTGCTGTCGCCGTTCCTTGGCGGCGAAATCCCGGCGCCCGTCTTTGAACGGCTGGTGCGCGAAGCCTATGCCACCTTCCGTCACGAGGCCGTCTGTCCGCTGGTGCAGACCGGCCCCAACACCTTCATCCTGGAACTCTTCCACGGGCCGACGCTCGCCTTCAAGGACGTGGCGATGCAGCTTCTCGCCCGGCTGATGGACCATGTGCTTACCGAACGCGATCAGCACGCCACCATCGTCGGCGCCACCTCTGGCGATACTGGCGGGGCGGCAATCGATGCCTTTGCCGGGCGCAGCCGCACCGACATCTTCATCCTGTTCCCGCACGGCCGCGTCTCGCCGGTGCAGCAGCGGCAGATGACGACGTCGACGGCTGAAAACGTCCATGCGCTGGCGATCGAAGGCAATTTCGACGATTGCCAGGGCCTGCTCAAGGACATGTTCAACGATCACAGCTTCCGCGACCGGGTTGCGCTTTCAGGCGTCAATTCGATCAACTGGGCCCGCATCATGGCCCAGATCGTCTATTATTTCTCCTCGGCGCTGTCGCTCGGCGCGCCGGACAGGCCGGTCTCCTTCACGGTGCCGACCGGCAATTTCGGCGATATCTTCGCCGGCTACGCGGCCAAGAAGATGGGCCTGCCGATCGAGCGGCTGGTCATCGCCACCAACGACAACGACATCCTGGCGCGGACCTTCGCGACCGGCGAATACCGCACCAAGGGCGTCTTTGCGACCACGTCGCCGTCGATGGATATCCAGGTGTCGTCCAATTTCGAACGCTTGCTGTTCGAGGCCTCCGGCCGTGACGCCGCGACCGTGCGACGCTACATGGACAGCCTGAAGCAATCCGGCGCTTTCACCATCGAAACCCAGCAAATCGCTAGCATGCGGTCCGAATTCGACGCCGGCCGGGCTGATATGGACGAGGTCGCCGCCACCATCCGCGCGACGCTCGCGGCCAGCAACTATCTGCTCGATCCGCACACAGCGGCGGCTGTACATGTCGCGGCAGGCAAGGCGGCAGGCGCCGTGCCGATGGTGGTGTTGGGCACCGCCCACCCGGCAAAATTCCCGGCCGCCGTCGAAGCCGCCAGCGGCGTCTTCCCCGCACTGCCCGCATGGCTAGGTGAGTTGATGACATCGGAGGAAAAATACACGGTACTTCCATCCGACCTGAAAATGGTGGAAGATTACGTCGGCCGCCGCGCGCGGGCGGCGCGTTAGGGAGTAGTAGCCATATGGGTGTTGAGGTAAGCCGTCTGTCGAACGGCCTGACAGTCGCCACCGAAACCCTTCAAAGCATCGAATCGGTTGCCCTTGGTGCCTGGGTCAAGTCGGGTGCCCGCAATGAACGCGACGACGAGCATGGCATGGCCCATCTGCTCGAGCACATGGCGTTCAAGGGCACGAAAAGGCGAAGCGCCTTCGAAATTGCCTCGGAGATCGAGGACGTCGGCGGCGAGATCAACGCCGCCACCAGCGTCGAGACCACCTCCTACTATGCCAGGGTGCTCTCCGACGACGTGCCGCTGGCTGTCGACATTCTTGCCGACATCCTGCAGGAGTCCGAATTCGATCCGCAGGAGCTTGAACGCGAACAGCATGTGATCCTGCAGGAGATCGGCGCCGCGCACGACACGCCCGACGACATCGTTTTCGACCGCTTCACGGAAACCGCCTATCGCCATCAGACGATTGGGCGCTCCATTCTCGGCACGCCCGAAACGGTCAAATCCTTCACCTCCAAGCAACTCCACGACTTCATCGAGCGGCAATATGGCGCCGAGCGCATGGTGATCGTCGCCGCCGGCGACATCAAGCACGACAATTTCGTGCGCGAAGTCGAAAAGCAGCTCGGCGGCTTCCGCAGCAAGGCCGACAGCACCATCCCGCAATATGCGCAATATGTCGGCGGCGACTTCCGCGAAGACCGCGACCTGATGGACGCGCAGATCGTCCTGGGATTCGAAGGCCGCGCCTATCATGTGCGCGATTTCTATGCCTCGCAGGTACTGTCGATGATCCTCGGCGGTGGTATGTCGTCGCGTCTGTTCCAGGAGGTCCGCGAGAAGCGTGGCCTGTGTTATTCGGTCTATGCCTTCCATTGGGGCTTTTCCGACACCGGCGTCTTCGGCGTCCATGCCGCCACCGGCCAGAGCGACATCGCCGAACTGGTGCCTGTCATCATCGACGAACTGCAGAAGGCCGGTGAGAAGATCCTGCAGGAGGAACTCGACCGCGCTCGCGCCCAATATCGCGCCGGGCTGATCATGTCCGCCGAAAGCCCGGCCAGCCGGGCTTCGCAGATCGCACGGCAACTGCTTCTGTTCGGCCGGCCGATCGCCAAGGAGGAACTGATGGAACGGCTATCGGCGCTGACGATCGAGCGGCTGACCGATCTGTCGTCGCGATTGTTCTCGACCAAGCCGACGCTTACCGCTGTCGGGCCTGTGGGTACGCTGGCGCCATACGAAGCGATCCTCGAATCGCTCGCGGGCACGCAGACCACGGCCCGCAAGCTCGCCGTCTAAGCCCCTCAAAGCGTCGTGTTCGCGCTCCCTTTCTTTCGCCGAGACCTGCCGGCGCTGAAAGGCGACCGCGTCACGCTGCGCGTGCCGTTCACCAACGACTACCGCGAGTGGGCGGCGGTGCGCGGCGAAAGCCGGGCCTTCCTCGAACCTTGGGAGCCGCGCTGGACGCCGGATGAACTTGACCGCACCGCATGGCGGCTGCGCATCAGCCGCTATCGCGAAGACTATGCGCAAGGGACCGCCATCGCCTTCTTCATCTTCGAGAGGAGCAGCGGCAAACTGGCCGGCGGCATCACGCTCGGCAACATACGCCACGGCGTCTCGCAAAGCGGCCATGTCGGCTACTGGATCGGCGAACGCTTTGGCGGCCGCGGCCTGATGACCGACGCGGTCAAGGTGGTGGCCCGCTTCGCCTTCGATACGCTGAGGTTGCACCGGATCGAAGCGGCCTGTATTCCCGACAATATCCGGTCGATCCGCGTGCTTGAAAAAGCCGGATTCCGGCGCGAAGGACTTCTGCGATCCTATCTCAGGATCAACGGCATCTGGCAGGACCACTACCTCTACGCCCGGATCGCGGACGATCCGCCGGGCGTTGGAACGAAGGACTGATTTTTGACGAAATTCCTGCGCAACGGGCCGCTGTTCGCCTTTGTCCTCGGGACAATCCTGACGCTGTGCGCGGCATCGTCGGCCTTCGCCGTCGAACCGATCAAGATTGCCCGTGACGACGTCGCGCTCGACCTTTCCGGCGCCGTCGAGATCTATCGGAACCAGGGCGAGAATTTCCAGGTGTCGACCGCGCCGGGACCGGACGGCATCGTGCGGCGCATCGAGGTCGAGGCCAATGATGCGCGTTCGACCGGCGACTGGGCGGTGTTCGCGCTCGCCAACACCACCGACCAGCAGCTCGACAGGCTGATCGTCGCACCGCATTTCCGCCTGGTGAATTCCGGTATCTTCTGGCCGGATCTCGGCTCGACCCGCATCGCCGCCATCACGCCAAGCGAGGGCTTCGCGCTCGACCGCCAGACCAGCCCCGACGCCGACGTATTCCGGGTGACGCTGAACCCCGGCACGGTGATCACCTTCATCGCCGAACTCGCCTCGCCGAAGTTGCCGCAGGTCTACCTGTGGGATCCGGAATCCTACAAGGACTCGGTCAATTCCTACACGCTGTTTCGCGGCATCGTCATCGGCATTGCCGGCCTTCTGGCGCTGTTCCTGACCATCCTTTTCGTGGTCAAGGGAACCTCGATGTTCCCGGCGACCGCCGCACTTGCCTGGGCGGTTCTCGCCTATATCTGCGTCGATTTCGGATTCCTCAACAAGGTCATCGAGATCTCGCCCGGCAATGAGCAGATGTGGCGAGCGGGAACGGAGGTGGCGCTGGCGGGAACCTTCGTGGTGTTCCTGTTCGCCTATCTCAATCTCAACCGATGGCACGGCCATTTCAGCTATGGCGCGCTGGTCTGGATCCTCGGACTGGTGCTGATCGCCGGCGTCGCCATCGTCGATCCGGCGGTCGCCGCCGGCATCGCCAGATTGTCCTTCGCCGCCACCGCGCTGACCGGGCTCGGCCTGATCATCTTCCTCGGCATACGCGGCTACGACCGCGCCATCATGCTGGTGCCCAGTTGGGTCATGGTGCTGTTGTGGCTATGCGGGTCGTGGATGGCGATCACCGGCATGCTCGACAACGATATCGCCCAGCCGGCCCTGGGCGGCGGGTTGATCCTGATCATCCTTCTGATCGGCTTCACCGTCATGCAGCATGCCTTTGCCGGCGGCGCGCTGCATCAGGGCCTGTTCTCCGACCTCGAGCGGCAGGCATTGGCGGTGGCTGGATCGGGCGACACGGTGTGGGACTGGGACGTGCTACGCGACCGCGTCGTCACCAAGCCCGATGTCAGCATCCAGCTAGGACTGGCGCCGAACAGCCTCGGCGGTGCGGCGCGCAACTGGTTGCCCGTGCTGCATGCCGACGACCGCGACACGTTCCGCACGACACTCGACGTCGTGCTCGAACACCGGCGCGGCCGGGTATCGCAGAATTTTCGCCTGCGCGGCGCCGATGGGCACTATCACTGGTTCTCGCTCAGGGCACGGCCGGTGATCGGATCGGACGGCGAAGTGATTCGCTGCGTCGGCACCATGGTCGACGTGACCGAGCAGAAAAAGTCCGAGGAAAGGCTGTTGCACGACGCCGTGCATGACAATCTGACCGGCCTGCCGAACCGCGAATTGTTGATGAACCGGCTGGAAGCGATCATCTCGATCGCGCGCACCGAAGAGAAGGTGCGGCCAACCGTTTTCGTCATCGACATCGACCGTTTCAAGCAGGTCAATGACGGGCTCGGCATCTCGGCCGGCGACACCATCCTGTTGACCATCGCGCGCCGCCTGCACCGGCTGCTCAAGCCGAAGGATTCGCTGTCGCGCTTTGCCGGCGACCAGTTCGCGCTGATGCTGCTGTCCGAACAGGACCCGGCCCGCATCGCCGCCGTGGCGGATGCCATCAAGCATGCCATCAACAACCCGATCACCTTCGCCAAGCGCGAGATCGTGCTGACCGCCTCGATCGGACTGATCACCTGGAATTCGCCGCAGATGTCGGCCGAGGACATGGTCAAGGATGCCGAGCTTGCCATGCATCAGGCCAAGCGCTTCGGCGGCGACAGGATCGAGCCGTTCCGTCCGGCTTTCCGCACCGTCGGCACCGACAGGCTGCAGTTCGAATCCGACCTGCGCCGCGCCATCGAGCGACGCGAATTCACCCTTGCCTACCAGCCAATCGTGCGGCTCGAGGACGGCAGCGTCGCCGGCTTCGAAGCCCTGTTGCGCTGGGATCACCCGCGCCGTGGCATGATCCCGCCGGCGGATTTCATCCCGGTCGCCGAAAGCTGCGGGCTGATCGTACAGCTCGGCCTGTTTGCCATGCAGCAGGCGGCGGAAGACCTCGCCAGCTGGCAAAAACAGATCGGCGACGCGCCGCTGTCGGTCTCGGTCAATTTGTCCAGCCGTCAGTTGATCCGCCGCGACCTGGTCAGCGATGTCCGCTCCGTCATCGCGCGAGCTAACCTCAAGCCGCGCTGCTTCCGGCTCGAGCTCACCGAATCGCTGGTCATGGACAATCCCGAGCAGACCGCCCATGTGCTGACCAAGCTGAAGCAGCTCGGCATCGGCCTGTCGCTGGACGACTTCGGCACCGGCTACTCCTCATTGGCCTATCTGACGCGTTTCCCCTTCGACACCATCAAGATCGACAAGAGCTTCGTCGACGACAACACGCCGAAGCGCGCGGTGCTGCTCAAATCGATGGTCAACATGGCGCATGAGCTCGGCCTGTCTGTCGTCGCCGAAGGCATTTCGGACGAAAGCGATGCGCTGGAATTGCGCCAGATGGGCTGCGAATATGTCCAGAGCTTCATGTTCGGCGCGCCGATGCCGGGCGACCAGGTGCTAAAGCAGCTGAAAGAGCAGTATCCGCTCACGCAGGCCTGACAGGATTTCGCGTGCGTCGCTCGATCGCACCAAGGTCTCCGCGACGGTGTTTCATTTTAGCCGAACTAGCTCATCGACCTGGAAGGATGTCGAAAGTGTAGGATTTAATCCTACACCGTGCTATAGGGAGACAATCAGAGGATTTCCATAATGCGCACGACGCAACAGATGAGCATCACCCTGCCGCCCGAGATGGCGCAGATGGTCAAGACCAAAGTCGCCTCGGGGGAGTACGCCACCGAGAGCGAGGTCATCCGCGATGGCCTGAGGGCTTTGGCGGCGCGTGACAAGGCTCTGGAACGCTGGCTCGTTGAGGAAGTCGTGCCGACCTTGAAGGATTTCGACGCCCACCCTGAAAACCTTGCTGACCCCGAAGACGTCCGTGGCCGCCTCAAGGCGCGGGTCTCAGCGTTGACGGCCAAGTCATCCCGCAGTGCATGAACTATACGGTCAAGTTCCATCCGGCAGCCGAACGGGACCTCGACGATCTGCTAACGCATCTTGCGCAGGAGGCCGGTGCTACTGTCGCCAACCGGTTTGTCGACCGCATCGTAGACTACCGCCTGGGATTCTCGACGTTCCCTGAGCGCGGTATGCGCCACGACGATGTGGCGAAGGGGCTGCGCACCGTCGGCTGGCGTCGCCGGGCCACCATTGCCTTCACCGTGCGGCAGGACACGGTGGGATTCTCTATGCCGGCCGGACGCTGGAGCTACCGGCGGACGACGAATGACATCCAAGGCCTTGACGCGACCAGAAAGGCACATCGAGCACAGCCAAGCCTGAGTAGCCCCAGATTGAATCCGATTGCGACGCTCTAGGCGTGTCCGGCCGCGAGGCTGAGATGCGCGAGGTCTATGCCGATCGAGGCGAGGATCCGGTCGTATTTGCGCTCGATGTCGGTGTCGAACAGAAGCTCGGCATTGGCCGGACAGGTCAGCCAGCCATTCTCGGCGATCTCGGTCTCCAACTGGCCGGCTCCCCAGCCGGAATAGCCGAGCGCCATCAGCGCGTGACGGGGCCCGCGGCCGGACGATATGGCGCGCAAGATGTCGACGGTCGCGGTCAGGCAGATGTCGTCCGAAACAGTCAGCGACGATTCCACCCGGTAGTCACCCGAATGCAGGACAAAGCCCCGGCTGCGATCCACAGGCCCGCCATTGCGCACGACGAAATCGCGCGCCTGCGCCGGCAAACGGATCGCCTCCTGTTCGTTCATGATGCCCAGTTGCACGAGCAGGTCCGGAAACAGCATCTGCTGTGTCTGGTTGATGATCAGGCCCATGGCGCCTTCATCCGAGTGCGCGCAGACATAGATGACCGAGCGCGTGAAACGGTCGTCCTTCATGCCGGGCATGGCAATCAGGAACTGATCGTCGAGAAAGCCGCGGCTGGCGACCGTCTTCTTGTGGCGCAACAAATCCATGAAAGGGAGCGTAACGCGTTTCCAAAGCGCCGAAAAGATGCGCCGTGCGGGATTCGACCAAAGCCTATGCCGCCGGCTCGAGCATTCTTCTCCCTCGAGGTCACGCAAATATGATACCGCCAAAGCCATGAAATCATTGCGCGGCCATGAACGGACGATCAAATCACCGCCATGCAAAGCTTGAAAATCCTGCTGCTCGGCGCCGCCATCGGATCGGCAACCGCTCTTCCCGCCGCCGCCTCTTCATCGGCTTGGTACAACAGCGAAGGGGGCAAGGTCCGGCTGGTGACGTCGGGCAAAGCCGATGATGCCGGCCGCATCCAGGGCGTTCTCGACATAGCGCTCAAGCCCGGCTGGAAGACCTACTGGCGCGATCCGGGCGACGCAGGCGTGCCGCCGCAGCTCGACATTTCAGCCAGTACCAACATAACCGACGCCGCTCTGGCGTTTCCTGCCCCGCAGCGCCATGACGACGGCTACGGCAAATGGGCAGGCTACAATTATCCGGTTTCGCTGCCGGTAACATTCACGCTGGCGGCGCCGAACCAACCGGCGGTCATCGATGCCGACATCTTTCTCGGCATCTGCGAAACGATCTGCATTCCAGTGCAGACGCGGCTGACCGTCGATCCCGCCTCCGATCCGGACAATGCCGAGGACGCGGCGCTGGTGAAGGCAAGTTTCACGGCATTGCCGGCGCCCGCGAGATCCGATTTCGGCGTCAATGTCCTGCCGGGTGACCATGAGACGCTGATTGTCGAGGCGAGCTTTCCCGGCGATCCGGAGGCGGCGGATTTCTTCGTTGCCGGCGAGCACGATTACATGTTCGGCAGCCCTGCCCGCAGCGAAAAGGACGGCAAGCTGATCTTCACCGTGCCGATCCTCGATCGCCCGTCGACGACGCCGACGGATGGCGGGCTTCACTATACGCTGACGAGTTCGGCGGGCGCGGTCGAAGGGCTTCTGCCTTTCCCTTGATCCAGCCCACCCGAACGGTTGCAGGAAGCCGTTGAGTTCGCTACGCAAAGACACGTCCTTCCCCATTTTCCCAAGCGAGGAATCCATGACCATTTCCGTTGGCGACAAGCTGCCTGACGTGACCTTCAAGACGATGACCGCCGATGGCGCCAAGCCAATCACCGGGGCTGAGATCTTTTCTGGAAAGAAGGTGGTGCTGTTTGGGGTTCCCGGGGCCTTCACGCCGACCTGCAGCAACAACCATTTGCCCGGCTATCTCGAGAACCATGACGCCATCCTGGCGCGTGGCGTCGACACCATCGCCGTCGTTTCGGTCAATGACGTCCACGTCATGGGCGCCTGGGCGCGCTTCACCGGCGGTGAGGGCAAGATCCTGTTCCTCGCCGACGGCAGTGGCGATTTCGCCAAGGCGGTGGGCCTCGACAATGACCTTTCCGCCGGCGGCATGGGGCTGCGTTCGAAGCGGTTTTCGATGGTCGTCGACGACGGCAAGGTCACCGCGCTCAATGTCGAGACCAAGCCCGGTGTCGACGAGTCCGGCGCGGCTCATATTCTGGGACAGCTCTGAACTTCAGCGAGGCGTCAGGCGGGACCGCAACGACGATCGCTGCAGTCCAGGGCCTGCTTTGGGGGACCCTAGCGATGTTTGACGTCTTCTGGCGCGCTATCGTGATCGGCATCGGCGCCACCGTGCTGATGGATCTCTGGGCCATCTTCCTGCACAAGGCGTTCGGCCAGCCACGGCCGAACTGGGGGCCGGTCGGTCGCTGGGTCTGGCACCTGAGCGACAAGGTCTTCCACGACGATATCGGCAATGCAGTGCCTTACGCGCATGAAAAGGCGCTGGGTTGGGCCTTTCATTATTTTGTCGGCATCGTCTATGGGATCATCCTGGTGGTGCTGGTCGGAGCGGGCTGGCTTGCCGCGCCGACATTCCTGCCGGCCTTCATCCTCGGCATCGTCACCGTCGGCGCCGGCTGGTTCCTGCTGGCGCCCGGCATGGGCGCCGGCTGGGCGGCTTCAAAGCGCCCCAATCCGATGCAGGTCCGCGCGCTCAACCTAGTGTCGCATACTGTGTTCGCGCTCGGGCTTTGGGGCACAGCACTGCTGATCCGCTAAGCGTTTACGGCTGCCCCGGCCTGTCGACCGGCTGCCAGCCGTGGAGAATGCGGCGAGCGCCGATATCGTAAGCGAAATAGTTGCCGCCGCCGGCCGGCTGATCCGCTTCGCGGCTGATTTCTCGACCGCTGAGAGACAAGAACAGGAGCGTTCCCACCCCTCCATGCCCGACGAAAACAATGTCGTCGGCGTCATTGGTGCGGAGCACGGTGTCGACCTCGCTCACGATACGATGCTGCGCATCGATAGCCCGTTCCCATCCGCGAACGCTTTCGTGTGGATTGGAAAAGAACTGGTCCGCGACCGCTTCGAACTCCGGCGGCGGCAGGAAACCCGTTGCCGATCGATCGTTCTCATGCATCCGTTCCCTCACCTCGATGGCAAGACGCAGATGCGTTGCAAGGATCTCGGCGGTTTCCATCGCCTTGCGCTCAGCCGACGACACGATACGCCGGATCGACCCGACCCAAGGCTGATCGAGAATTGCGAACGCTCTCGCGCGTCCGATGTCGGATAGTCCCCATTCCGGCACGGGAACTTTGGCATCGACCTGAACCTGGGGATGCGTGACGTAGTAGAGGATCGGCACGATAGAAATCCCCTACCTGAGATCCGTCCGGTTCCCGGGATCAATAGCTCTGGGTCGAGCGCCGCACCTTTGCGACCGCCGGCTGTTTTGCCGGCGCAGCCGGCTTCGGCGCTGCTGTGGACTTGAACGGGCCTTTCTTGAACGGCGCCATGCCTTCGCGCGCGAGTTCGTCGGCGCGCTCGTTTTCGGTATGGCCGGCATGGCCCTTGACCCAGTTCCAGGTGACCTTGTGGCGCTTGTTGGCTTCGTCGAGCGCCTGCCAGAGTTCACCGTTCTTCACAGGCTTCTTGTCGGCGGTCTTCCAGCCGTTCTTCTTCCAGCCGTGGATCCACTTGGAAATGCCATCCATGACATATTTGCTGTCGGTGTGAAGCTCGACCGTGCAGGGTTCCTTCAGCGCGTTCAGCGCCGAGATGGCCGCGAGCAGTTCCATGCGGTTGTTGGTCGTCTCGGCCTCACCGCCGGAAAGCTCCTTGGTGGTGCCATTGAAGCGCAGGATCGCGCCCCAGCCGCCGGGGCCGGGATTGCCCGAACAGGCGCCGTCGGTGAAGATTTCAACCTGTTTGCTCATGATACCCCATATCAGGCCAATCCATATTCCGAAGGAGATCTGATCGCCCGGTGGAACCGCATCCTTCTGATGTACTCGGTCGGATCGCGTTTCGTCACCAGCCCACCATTGGGAACAGTCAGCCAGTCGTACAGCCGGGTCAGCATGAAGCGCAGCGCCGAACCGCGCGCCAGCATCGGCAGCGCCGCCTTCTCCTGGTCGCTCAGGGGACGCACGCTCTGATAGCCGGCAAGCATCGCCTTGCCCTTGGTGAGGTTGAAGGAAAAATCCTTCTCGAAGCACCAGGCGTTGAGGCAGGTGGCGACGTCGTAGGCATAGAGGTCGTCGCAGGCGAAATAGAAGTCGATCAAGCCGGAGAGCTTTTCGCCGAGAAAGAAGACGTTGTCGGGGAAAAGATCGGCATGGATGATGCCTTGCGGCAGGTCTTTCGGCCAGCTCCGCTCGAAATCGGCGAAATCGGCATCGACCTCGGCCGCAAGGCCCGGCTCGACCTCGTCGGCGCGGTCGCGCGCCGCGTTCCAGAGCTTGCGCCAGCCGTCGATGGCCAGCGCATTGGGGCGCGTCATCGAAAAATCGGCGCCAGCCAGATGCAACTCCGCCAAAGCTTTGCCGACCTCGGCGCAATGCGTTGCCGCTGGCCGCCGCAGCGAAAGCCCTTCGAGGAAGGTGATGATGACCGCCGGCCGGCCGGCGAGCGTGCCGATGACGGTGCCGTCATGCGCGGTCACCGGCAACGGGCAGGAGACGCCTTTGTTGGCGAGATGGCCCATCAGGCCGAGGAAAAACGGCAGATCCGCCTTCTCGACCCGCTTTTCATAGAGCGTCAGGATGTAGGAACCGCTGGAGGTATGCAGCAGGAAGTTCGAGTTCTCGGTGCCTTCGGCGATGCCCTTGTAGGACAGGAGATCGCCGACCGGATAGTGCTTCAGGAACGCGCCGAGTTCGCCTTCCGCAACGTCGGTGTAGACCGCCATGTGCCTTACGCGGCTCCATTGACGAAGGCCATGTCGGCCCGCGTCAGTTCGACATCGCGCAGTACCCGCATGACCGGAAAATCCTCCGTTTCCGTGGCCGTGATGGCCAGGTCGATCGTGACATCGAAGCGCTGCCGGAACGCATCGATGATCTCGTCGACGATGATTTCGGGCGCCGACGCGCCGGCCGACAGGCCGAGCGTCGAGATGTTGCCGATGTCGTTCCACGGAATCTCGGCGGCGCGCTGCACGAGAAGCGACATCGAGGCGCCTGCACGTTCCGCCACTTCGACAAGGCGCCGCGAATTGGAGGAATTGGGCGCGCCGACGATCAGATAGAGATCGGCGCCGGCGGCGGTCTCCTTGACCGCCTCCTGGCGGTTGGTGGTGGCGTAGCAGATCGATTCTGCCGCCGGCGCCTGCAGGGCTGGAAAGCGATCCTGCAAGGCGCGGATGATGCCGGCGGTGTCCTCGACCGACAAAGTGGTCTGGGTGACGAAGCCGAGCGCCTGCGGGTCGGCAGGCGCAAGCTTGGCGGCATCGGCTTCGGTCTCGATCAGCGTCACCGCTCCGTCCGGCAGCTGGCCCATGGTGCCGATCACCTCGGGATGTCCGGCGTGACCAATCAAAAGCACATGGCGGCCCAGCCGCTGATGGCGCATCGCCTGCTTGTGGACCTTCGATACCAGCGGGCAAGTGGCATCGAGATAGAAGAGATTGCGCGCCTGGGCATCCGCCGGCACCGACTTCGGCACGCCATGCGCCGAGAACACGACCGGGCTCTGGCGGTGTTCGGCCGGGATCTCGGAGAGTTCCTCAATGAAGACGGCGCCAAGGCTTTGCAGCCCCTCGACGACGTAGCGGTTGTGCACGATCTCATGACGGACATAGACCGGCGCGCCATATTTCTTCAGCGCCAGCACGACGATCTGGATGGCACGGTCCACACCGGCGCAAAAACCGCGCGGCTGGCAGAGCCGGATCGTCAAGGGAGGCTTGGTGGTTGTCTGGAGCATTAAATCCTGGCCGGTTCGTCAGCGCCGAAATGAGGTGCCTACCCCCGTCCTGTCAAGGGCGATGGCCCTGTCAAGGGTGTCGTTCGCGCTCATTCCTCTTTCGCGGGACGGCGAAGCCGCAGGATGAGCACGGCGGCGAGCGCCGCGGCAAGCCCATACCAGGTCATCGCATATTGCAGATGGCTGTTCGGCAGGTCGATGATGGTGACGCCGCCAACCGGCAATCCGCCTGGATTTGGCGTCTTGTCGGCGTCGATGAAGATCGGCACCAGCGCAGCACCCGCCGGCAGCCCGGCGCTCGCCGCCATCACATCGCGGTCCTTCCAATAGAAGATGTTTTTCGCCACATCGTTGTCGGGGAGCATCATCGACGGCTTTGCCGGCAGCGGATTGCGGGCGAGCCCGGTGACCGTCACCTTGCCTGTCACCTGTCCCTTGGCGCGCTTGGCGGCATCCTTCAGATCGTAAGGCACGAAGCCGCGATTGATCAGGACGAAGCGGCCATCGTCCAGGGCAAGCGGCGTATAGACGTTGAAGCCAGCGTCACCTTCCCAGGTCGCGTAGAAATGCCGTTCGCCCTGATGCAGGAAGGTGCCGGTGACGGTGACCGGCGTGTAGTCGACGTCCCCAGTGGCGGCGAATTCTTTCTCAACCTCGGCCAGCGGCCGTGGCACCGAATGGGTGCGCTGGTCGATGGTCTCAAGAAGACCTTCCTTCCAGTACAGGCGTTGGACCTGCCAGGTGCCGAGCGCCAACAGGATCGCGAACAGCCCCAGGCCAAGGCTGAACAGCAATGCCATCCGTGGCCGCGAACGGCCACCGGCTTTGACGGACGCCTCGCTCATTCGCCGCGATCCAGCCGGCCCTCGGCCGCCTTGTTGCGGTATTGCAGGGTGAGCAGCACGCCCTTGATCAGCCGCAGCGCCGTCAGGCACAGCACGACAGCCAGCGGGATCCAGACCAGCAGATGCAGCCAGAGCGGCGGGCTCAGCGTGACTTCAACCCAGAGCGCCAGACCGACAATGAGGAAGCCTATGATCAGGATGACGAAGACCGCCGGCCCGTCGCCGGCATCGGCGTAGGAATAATCGAGGCCGCAATTGACGCAGCGCTTGCCGACAGTGAGGAAACCGGCAAACAGCCGCCCCTCGCCGCAGCGCGGACAGCGGCCGTGCAGGCCTGCCGAAATCGGGTCGATCGGAGGCCAGATCGCCCTATCTTCACTCATGGAAGCGTCGTCGCTCATTGCTTACCGCTCGATCTCGATCGGTGTGCCATCGGCCACCAGTGCCCAGATTTCGTCCATGTCGGAGTCCGTAACCGCAATGCAGCCATCGGTCCAGTCGACCAATTGAAGCAGCCAGCCCCACCAGCCATAACCGTTTGGCTGGCCGTGGATCATGATCATGCCGCCCGCGTCGACATTGCGCGCCTTCGCGCCCGCCAGA
Source organism: Mesorhizobium loti (assembly GCF_003148495.1). Taxonomy (GTDB): domain Bacteria; phylum Pseudomonadota; class Alphaproteobacteria; order Rhizobiales; family Rhizobiaceae; genus Mesorhizobium; species Mesorhizobium loti. Next base: position 503,591 of record NZ_QGGH01000002.1, on the reverse strand, counting down.
TCGTCGGTATTGGGATATGAAATATGGATCGACTTATGCGCGATACTGTTCGGGTTGCGCCAGTCGAGGACATAGCTCCCCTCGGGCGTGCGTTGATCGCCCTCTTGGTGCTTGTGCCCGACAGGATCGCCGCCGAGCGCGATGCCGTAGCTTCGCAGGACCTTGCCGTCGCCGATCAGTTCCAGCCGCCGTTCCGACTTGTCGACACGCACCAGATCGACCCTTTCCGCGGCAAGGGCCGGGAATGCCGTGATCGTGAATGCGCAAATCGCCCACGGAATTGTCAGCCGCATGGGCTATCGATCAGCGATCATTGCGCCGAAAAGAAGAAGGCGGCCACGTTGCCGTGGCCGCCTTTTCGAAATGGAAATCCCAGATGCTAGATCAGTGGCCTTCGATCACCGCGCCGACCGATCCCCAGACGTAGATCGAGGCGAACAGGAACAGCCAGACCACGTCGACGAAGTGCCAGTACCAGGCGGCCGCCTCGAAGCCGAAATGCTGCTTGGGGGTGAAGTCGCCCTTCATCGCCCGGATCAGGCAAACCAACAGGAAAATGGTGCCGATGATGACATGGAAACCGTGGAAGCCGGTCGCCATGAAGAAGGTGGCGCCGTAGATGGAATCCTTGAAACCGAACGGAGCGTGCATGTACTCATAGGCCTGCACCATGGTGAACAGCATGCCCAGGCCGACGGTCAGCACCAGGCCGTTGATCAGCCCCTTTCGATCGCCATGGATGAGCGAATGGTGCGCCCAGGTGACCGTTGTGCCCGACAGCAGCAGGATGATGGTGTTGTAGAGGGGCAAATGGAAGGGATCGAGAACTTCCATGCCCTTCGGCGGCCAGACGCCACCGGTAAATGTGTGGCGCGCGTAGTTCTGTGCCTCGCCGGCAAAAAGGCTGGCATCGAAATAGGCCCAGAACCAGGCAACAAAGAACATCACCTCCGAGGCGATGAACATGATCATGCCATAGCGCAGATGCAGCGACACGACCCGCGTGTGATGGCCCTCATGCGCTTCCTTGATCGTGTCCGACCACCAGGCAAACATGGTGTAGAGGACGATCACGATGCCGATGAAGAACAGCCACGGATTGGCGATGTTGAAGCCGAAGATCGGGAAGCTGCCGCCCTTCAGGTACTCCATCAGGCAGACGCCGCCAAAGGCCATGACGAGCGCCCCTATCGAACCCAGGAAAGGCCATGGGCTCGGGTCGACGAGATGATAGTCATGCTGTGGTTTTGCGTGTGCGTGCGCGTCTGCCATATCAACCCCCGAGATTTGCTTCGGTATTGGAAATTGTCTTGCTATTGCCCTGTGCCGGCTCCGAGGAGGCGACCGGCTTGGTCTTCTCGATCGGGAACATCGTGTAGGACAGGGTTATCGTCTTCACGTCCTTCAGTTCCGGCACGTTGACAATATCGGGGTCCACATAGAACAGGACCGGCATGTCCAGCGTCTCGCCGGGCTTCAGCGTCGTGTCGGTGAAACAGAAACACTCGACCTTGTTGAAGTAGGGACCCGCCAGTTCCGGCTGCACATTGAAGGTGGCACGGCCGGTCACGGGGCGATCGAACTTGTTGGTGGCCTTGTAGTGCGCCTGCACCGTCTCGCCGATCTTCATGGTCATCGAGCGCTGGACCGGTTGGAACTCCCACGGCACGCCGGCGATGTTGGCGTCGAAGCGAACGGTGATCTCACGGTCGAGCACACGACCAGCATACTGCTTCTCGGCACGCTGCGTCGTGCCGCCATAGCCTGTCGCCTGGCAGAACATCTTGTAGAGCGGCACCGCGGCATAGGCCATGCCGATCATGCCGGTGAAGAAGGCAAGACAGACCGCCGCGACAATGACGTTGCTGTTCCTGCCCGTCGCTTTTTTGGACGTCTCGACGCTCATCACATCGTGCCCAGATTGTGGCCGAACTTCACGATGGTTGCGATGTAGAAAATGACGACCAGCAACGCCAGCGCCACGCCAATGGCGATGGAACGGCTACGCTGGGCCTTCTTCTGACGCTCGGTCAACGTGATAGTCTCGAGCTTTTCTTCGATCATAGTCATGCTCCACCCATGGCAAGCGCGCGTTCGACAACGCTGTCGGCCAGATAGGCAGCGAAGATGGCGAAGAGATAAAGCAACGAATAGGCGAACAAGGCCTTAGCCGGTTTCATCACGCGGTCGTCGTCGGCCATGCCAAGCACTTTCCATGCGTACCAGACAAAACCGACCCCGAGCAGCACGGCGGCCACGCCATAGATCGGCGTGGTGTAACCAAGCAGCCACGGCGCCACCCCGACCGGGGCCAGCACCAGCGCGTAGGCGAAGATCTGGCGGCGCGTCGAGGCGTGTCCGGCGACATTCGGCATCATCGGGATACCGGCCTTGGCGTAGTCCTCGGACTTGAACAGCGCCAGCGCCCAGAAATGCGGCGGCGTCCACAGGAAGATGATCAGGAACAGGATCAGGCTTTCGAGGCTGACCGTTCCGGTCACCGCGGCCCAGCCGATGACTGGCGGAATGGCGCCTGCAGCACCGCCGATGACTATGTTCTGCGGCGTCCAGCGCTTCAGCCACATCGTGTAGACGACGGCGTAGAAGAAGATGGTGAAGGCCAGCAGCGTCGCCGACAGCCAGTTGACCAGCACGCCGAGCGTCATCACCGACAGCACCGAAAGCACCAGCCCGAAGCTCAGCGCCTCGTGCGGCTGGATGCGACCGGCCGGGACCGGACGGCTGGCGGTCCTGGTCATCACCGCGTCGATGTCGGCGTCGTACCACATGTTGAGCGCGCCGGAGGCGCCAGCACCTATCGCAATAGCCAGGATGGCAATCACCGCCAGCAGCGGGTTGATGGTCACCGGTGCGGCGACGAGACCGACAAAGGCGGTGAACACCACCAGCGACATGACGCGCGGCTTCAGCAGGGCGAAGAAATCGCCCGCCGTCGCTTCCGACATGCGAAAGCCCGCTTCGTCAATCAATGGGTCGTCGACAAGGGCCATGCGTACTCAAGTCCATCATTCCGTTGGCCAAAACCGCCGGCGGACCGGCGGTTTCGTATTCGAGAGGGCAGCCGCCTTACTTGATCTTCGGCAGCTGTTCCCACTGGTGGAAAGGCGGCGGCGAAGGCAGCTGCCATTCGAGCGTCGTTGCGCCCTCGCCCCACGGGTTGGCACCGGCAACCCGCTTCTTCTGGAAGGCTTCGAACACGCAGTAGAGGAAGATCAGTACGCCGACGGACGAGATATAGGAGCCAATGGACGACACATAGTTCCAGCCGGCAAACGCATCCGGATAGTCGATGGTGCGGCGCGGCATGCCGGCGAGGCCGAGGAAGTGTTGCGGGAAGAAGATCAGGTTCACGCCGACGAAGGTAACCCAGAAGTGGGTGTTGGCGATGACGGGCGAATACATGTAGCCGGTCATCTTCGGGAACCAGTAGTACCAGCCGGCGAAGATGGCGAACACCGCGCCCAGCGACAGCACGTAGTGGAAGTGCGCGATGACGAAATAGGTGTCATGCAGCGAACGGTCGAGACCGGCATTGGCCAGCTGGACACCGGTGACGCCACCGATGGTGAACAGAAAGATGAAGCCCAGCGCCCACAGCATCGGCGTCTTAAACGAGATCGACCCGCCCCACATCGTCGCGATCCAGGAGAAGATCTTCACGCCTGTCGGCACCGCGATGACCATCGTGGCGAAGACGAAATAGCGCTGCGTGTCGAGCGACAGGCCGGTCGTATACATGTGGTGCGCCCAGACGATGAAGCCGACGGCGCCGATCGCCACCATGGCGTAGGCCATGCCGAGATAACCGAACACCGGCTTCTTCGAAAAGGTCGAGATGACGTGGCTGATGATGCCGAAGCCCGGCAGGATCAGGATGTACACTTCCGGGTGACCGAAGAACCAGAAAAGGTGCTGGAACAGGATCGGATCGCCGCCGCCATCGGGAGCAAAGAAGGTGGTGCCGAAATTGCGGTCGGTCAGCAGCATGGTGATGCCGCCGGCCAGAACCGGCAACGACAGCAGCAGCAGGAAGGCGGTGACCAGCACCGACCAGGCAAACAGCGGCATCTTGTGCAGCGTCATGCCAGGCGCGCGCATGTTGAAGATGGTGGTGATGAAGTTGATGGCGCCAAGGATCGACGACGCACCGGCAATGTGGATCGACAGGATCGCCAGATCCATCGCCGGTCCGGGCTGGCCCGAAGTCGACAGCGGCGGATAAAGCGTCCAGCCGCCCCCGACGCCAAAGGCGCCCGGCGCGCTCGGCATGAACATCGAGGTGAGCAGCAGGATGAAGGCCGGCGGCAGCAGCCAGAAGGAGATGTTGTTCATGCGCGGGAACGCCATGTCGGGCGCGCCGATCATGATCGGGACCATCCAGTTGGCAAAACCGCCGATCAGCGCCGGCATGACCATGAAGAAGATCATGATCAGGGCGTGCGCGGTGGCGAAGGCATTGTACATGCTCTTGCCGCCGTCGATCGCGGCGTCACCGTTCATGCCGTAGACCATCTGCGCCAGACCGCTGAATATCTGGATGCCAGGCTCCTGCAGCTCCATGCGGATGGCGACCGACAAGGCACCGCCGATGATGCCGGCCATGATCGCGAAGATCAGGTAGAGCGTGCCGATGTCCTTGTGGTTGGTCGAATAAACCCAGCGCACCCAGCCGTGATAAGGCTTGTGGTCGTGCCCGTCGTGAGCTGTAGCGTCTGCCATGTTCCGCTCCGTTCCCTAAATCTTGCTAACCCGCGGCATCAGTTGCCGGCGGCCGCTACCTTGTTCTGGCCGTCGACCGCGGCCATCAGCGTCTTGTTGGCGCCGGGCAGATCGGTCTTGGCTGCCGCCAGCCAGGTCTTGAACTGCGCGTCGGAGACGACACGGATGGCGATCGGCATGAAGGCATGGTCCTTGCCGCAGAGCTGCGAGCACTGGCCGTAATAGAGGCCTTCCTTCTCCGCCTTGAACCAGGTCTCGTTGGTGCGGCCCGGAACGGCGTCGATCTTGATGCCGAACGACGGCATGGCAAAGGAGTGGATCACGTCGGTTGCGGTGACGAGCACGCGGGTCATGGTGTTGACCGGCACCACCAGTTCATTGTCGACGGCGAGCAGGCGCGGATATTCCTTACGGTCCTCCTTGCCGGCGGCGGCGCGGTCGGTGTCCTGGAGGATCGCGGAATTGAAGGAGAGCGTGTTCTCGGTCTGGTACTCGTAGTCCCAGTTCCACTGGTTGCCGGTCGCCTTGACGGTCAGCTTTGCTTCTTCCGGCGGCGTGTACTGCGCGGTCAGCAGCTGGAACGAGGGAATGGCGAGGCAAAGCAGGATGACCACCGGGCCGACAGTCCAGATCACCTCGATCAGCGTGTTGTGGCTGGTCTTGGACGGAACCGGGTTCGCACTCGCGCGGAATCTGACGATGCAATAGGCGAGAAGGAGCAGCACCAGGATGGTGATCGGGACGATGAACCACATCGTGTAGTTTCCGAACCACTCGATCTGCCGCATCATGTCGGTCGCCGGCGCCTGGAAGGTTGTCTCCCAGTCCTTGGGCTGGTCGGCATGGGCGGATGTGCCAGCGAAAAACGTGACAGCGGCACAAGCACTTAGAAACTTGGCACTTGCTGGAACCTTGGCGTTTGCCAGGAAATTTCTCATCGCCCTCATCGTCTCCCAGTTCCTCGCGGCTGTACCACAAGAATAACGAACAATGCCGGGACGGGAATCCCGACAGTCTCAAGGTGGTTCAAACCATACTCTTTTTCCCTCCGCAAGAAAGGAGCGGACGAAACCGTGCGGCATTTTTGCGCGCAAGCCCGGATGTGCCTTTGAAGGCAGCGGCGGCGGCCCCGAATCGCCTATGCTGGGCCAACGATGGCATTGCTGCGGGCCGCGCGTGCCGAACGTCGCAATTCGGGCGAAATTGGCAGGGAAAAGCGCCGTATTGGCTTTTTCGGGGCAGACCGGTTGCGGTCTCGTCCTTTACTTGGCTTTGGCGCGGCTTAAAGTGCCGTGATTCGCAATGGAGCCGTCATGATCCCTTGGCTTTCGAGAACCTTGGCGAAGGTCATCTTTCTCGCCGCCCTGTCTGGTGTCGGCTTGTCCGCGATCGGCCTGTCCGGCACGGCCAACGCCGCGCAACCGAGCGGCACGGTACGCTCGACGCATGGCGCGTGGTCGATCATCTGCGACACGCCGGCCGGCGCCACCTCGGAACAATGCGTGATGATGCAGAACGTCGTGGCCGAGGACCGTCCGGAGATGGGGCTGTCGGTCGTTGTGCTGCGCACCGCCGACAACAAGGCGGAGATCCTGCGCGTGCTGGCGCCGCTGGGCGTGCTTTTGCCCAACGGACTCGGTCTCAATGTCGATGGCAAGGATATCGGCCGCGCCTATTTCGTGCGCTGCTTCCAGGACGGCTGCTATGCCGAAGTCATTCTCGAAAAGCCGCTGCTAGACACGCTGAAGACCGGCACGTCGGCCACCTTCATCGTCTTCCAGACGCCGGAAGAAGGCATCGGCATCCCGGTCGATCTCAAGGGTTTTGCCGACGGTTTCGCCGCCCTGCCCTGACGCCCTAGCCTTGCGTCGGCGACCTGTCGGCGAACCGCATTTGTCATCACAACGCGGCTGGACGATTGTCTCGACGCGCCTTCGCGCCTACATCGTGGCAAAGACCCATTCCTCCTGTGAACGGATGCGCCATGAACAGCCTGATCGGCCAATTCGACATTTCAGACGATCGCATCAAGCAGATCGTCGCTGAGACCATCAACGGCGCCGACGACGGCGAGCTGTTCCTCGAATACAGCGAAAGCGAAGCGCTGATGTTCGACAATGGCCGGCTGAAGACCGCCAACTTCAACACCGACCAGGGGTTTGGCCTGCGTGCCGTGGCCGGCGAAGCCAGCGGCTATGCCCATTCCAGCGATCTCTCCGAGGCCTCGCTGCTGCGCGCCGCCGACGCCGTCTCAACCGTCAAGGGTGGTTATTCCGGCACGCTTGCCGCGGCGTCCGCCCGCACCAACCGCCATCTCTATGGCGACGAGAACCCGATCCCCTCGCCGTCCTTCGAAGCCAAGGCAAAGCTTTTGCAGGAAATCGACGCCTGGCTGCGCGCCGAGGATCCGCGCGTTCGCCAAGTTTCGGCGTCGCTTGCCGCCTCCTGGCAGCATGTCGAGATCGTGCGCGCCGACGGCCAGGTGGTGCGCGACATCCGCCCGCTGGTCCGCATCAACGTCTCCGTCGTGGTCGGCAATGGCGACCGCCAGGAGAGCGGCTCCTACGGCATGGGTGGCCGCAAGGCGTTTGGCGAGTTCCTGGTCGAGGACAGCTGGAAGCACGCCGCCAAGGAGGCGCTCCGGCAAGCCCTGGTCAATCTGGAGGCGATACCGGCGCCGGCCGGCACCTTCGACATCGTGCTGTCGAGCGGCTGGCCGGGTGTCATGCTGCACGAGGCCGTCGGCCATGGGCTGGAAGGCGATTTCAACCGTAAGAAGACCTCGGCCTTCGCCGGCCTGCTGGGCCAGCAGGTCGCCGCCAAGGGGGTCACCGTCGTTGACGACGGCACCATGCCCGAGCGGCGCGGCTCGCTCACCGTCGACGACGAAGGCACGCCTTCGGCCCGCAACGTGCTGATCGAGGACGGCAAGCTGGTCGGCTACATGCAGGATCGGCAGAACGCCCGGCTGATGGGCATGAAGGCGACCGGCAACGGCCGGCGCGAGGGCTACGCCCACCAGCCGATGCCACGCATGACCAATACCTACATGACAGCGGGCGACATGGAGCCGGACGAGATCATCGCCTCGGTCAAGAACGGCATTTATGCCGTCTCCTTCGGCGGCGGTCAGGTCGACATCACCTCGGGCAAATTCGTCTTCGGCTGCACCGAGGCCTACATGATCGAGAACGGCAAGGTGACGCAGCCGATCAAGGGCGCGATGCTGATCGGCAACGGGCCGGATGCCATGCACCGCGTTTCGATGATCGGCAACGACATGAAGCTCGACACCGGCATCGGCATGTGCGGCAAGGCCGGACAGGGCGTGCCGGTCGGCGTCGGCCAGCCGCATTTGCGCATGAACCAGATGACGGTGGGCGGTACGAGGGTTTGAGCGCGTCGTGGAGCGTATTTTGTCGGGATGGGCTCATGCTTGCGCTTTTAAGCCTGAATCCCTGTCGGTACCTTGAAGTGAACACAATCCACGTTAGGAAATTATTAAGTGTTTAAGTGCCTGGGCTGCCTTTTGCGCACGAACGCAGCACCAGCTTCCTCGTTGCGATGGTGGTTTTGGCAATGCGGCATTCCCCCGTCCTGACTTCGTCTTTGCTGCTTGGCTTTGTTTCGTTGATTGGTGCGACATCGCTGCAAGCCAGCCCGGCGGCGGCACAGTCGACATTGTCCAAGTCGCGATCGACGCAATCTTCCGTGGATGGGTTGCGCTCTGCCGCCGTTGGCGGAAGCACCAGCGTCCCCTACGGTTGGATCGATTTCTGCCATCGCCGGCCAAAAGAGTGCAAGGTGCCCGCTCTGCCGGCCGCGAATGTTAAGCTGACCGCGCAGAATCTGCGCATCCTCAAGCGGATAAATCAGAAGGCGAACAGCTCCATCAAGCCCGTCAGCAATTTCGATCACTGGGGCACGATGGCGGACCACTGGGATTACCCCGTGGACGGCAAGGGCGACTGCAAGATCTACGCGCTCTACAAGCGCAAGCTTCTTTTGGAAGCGGGATTCCCCCGGCAGGCGCTGCTGATGACCGTGGTGCGCGACCTGGACAATGAAGGCCACACCATTCTGACGGTGAAAACCGACAAGGGCGATCTTGTCCTGGACAATCTGGTCAATGAGGTCAGGCCTTGGAACGCGACGGGCTATTACTTCCTGAAACGCCAGTCGCAGCAGAACCCAAACACGTGGGTGTCGATCAACCAACGGGGCGGCACGTCGAAACGACTGTCACCAAGCTCGTAGGAGTCGAAGCCTCCGGCTACCGTCGCCGCTTCGGCTTCTCCAGCAGCGCCACCGCCTCGACATGCGGCGACCACAGGAACTGGTCGATCGGCGTCACGCTTTTCAAGGTGTAACCGCCGTCGATGAGGATGCGCAGGTCGCGAGCCAGCGTCACCGGATTGCAGGACACCGCGGCAACATACGGCACATCCGAGCGGGCGATCTGCTTCGACTGGTCTTCGGCGCCCGCGCGCGGTGGGTCGAAGACCACACCGTCGAAGGCATTCAATTCCTTGAACGTCAGTGGCCGGCGGAACAGGTCGCGGCGCTCGCCCGTCACTCGCTTCAGGCCAGTGGCGAAGCGTGATCCCCGGTCGAGCGCCGAAAGGGCTGCCGCATCACCCTCCACCGCATGGACTTCCGATTTCATTGCCAGCCGCAAGGCAAAGCTGCCGCAACCGGCGAAAAGATCCGCCACCTTCTTTGCACGCTTCAGATGTCCGCCGACAATATCGGCCATCGCCTGTTCTGCAGCCTCGGTTGCCTGCAAGAAGGCGCCCGGCGGAATGGCAACGGCCACGCCGCCGAACGTGACCACCGGCTTTTTGGGTTCGATGACGATCTCGTCGTCGATTGAAAGCCGGGCAAATCCCTGGGCCATGACGAAGTTGGAGGCGACCCGACGCTGGTTCTCGCCCAACTTGCCTGACTCATAGACCGCGACATCGAGCCCCGAACCGGTCACGGTGACCGCCATGCGGAACGATTTGGTGGTGGCGCAGACCAATTCGGCGAGTGCCTTCAGGCGATCGAGCGCGGCGACGATCTCCGGCAGCGAGATCGGGCATTCCTCGATCGAGATGATCTCCGGCGACAAATGGCGATGGAAGCCGAGCAGCATGCCTGTATCGGTGCGCCGGGCGGCAAGCACGACACGTCGCCGCGTGTGCGGCGCGCAGGCGACCAGTTCGCCGATCGCGCAATCGATGCCTTTGCCCTTCAGGGTGTGCGCCACCTTTTCGCGTTTCCACTGGCGATAGGCTTCGGCTTCGAAATGCTGGAGCGCGCAACCGCCGCATTCGGTGAAATGGCGGCAGGCGGGATCGATGCGCAGCGGCGAGGCTTCCAGCACCGCCATCAGCATGGCGCGATCCCTTTCGCGCGCGGCGGTGACCGTTTCGCCGGGCAATGTAAAGGGAATGAACAGATCGCCTGTCTCGGTCTCGGCGATGCCGTCGCCCTGGGCGCCGAGTTTCCTGATGCTGAAGCGCGCGCTCATCGGTCCTTGATCCCACCGAGCAGGAATTCGCGATTGCCGTCGCCGCCCTCGATCGGCGACAAATGCAGCCCGAGCGAGCGCCAGCCGGGAACGGCGTCCAGCCAATCCTGCAGCAGGCCGGCGACACGGGAGGCGTCGTAGGGATCTTTCAACAGACCACCCTTGCCGATCGCCTCGCGACCAGCCTCGAATTGCGGCTTGACCAGAAACATGGCCTTGGCGCCAGCCTTCGCAAGGCCAAGCGCCGGTGGCATCGCCAGTTTCAGCGAAATGAAGCTGACATCGGACACGATGAAATCCGGAATATGACCGCCAAGATCGGCGGCTGTGAGATCGCGGGCGTTCAGACCCTCGATCACCGTTACACGCGGATCTCCTCCGACATCAGGGTGCAGCTGACCATGCCCCACATCGATCGCGGTGACATGAGCAGCGCCACGCTCCAGCAGAACCTGGGTGAAGCCGCCGGTCGAGGCGCCGACGTCGAGCGCCTCGCAGCCGGCAGGATCAAGGCCGAAATGGTCGAGCCCACCGATCAGCTTGAGTGCCGCGCGCGACACGTAGCCTTGCGCCGGATCATCGACGGCAATCAGGCATTGCGGCAAAACACTCTGGCCGGGCTTGCGGGCGAGGACACCGTCGACCGTCACCGTGCCGCGTTCGACCGCGTCGCGGGCACGCGAGCGGCTGACAAACAGCCCGCGCTGGACGAGCAGGTCGTCGAGCCGCTGGCGGGTGCTGGCTGGCAGAGGCGAATTCATCGGCCTTCATGGCGAAAGCCGACGACGATGGCAAGGGCGCCAACCGGGCATTGAGGGAGGCATTCGTTACCCACTCCAACCATCATCCCAGCAATATTGGGCTTTGAGACGATGGCGGTTAGTTCTGTCACGCTTCCATCCTTTGAAAATCCGTGCGCTACACTCGTTGAAACGGGTGGTTGCCGAAGCACGAGGCGTCGCCGTTTGCAGACCACTGTCCCGAATTCCAGAAATCTCATGGATCGTTAACCTATTTTCGTCGCATTTGCTTGAGGACTAAATGTTATGACTGCGACAGCCCGCAAAACAGGGTGAAGAGGCGTCAACCTTGGAAATGGCCAGCGATATCGTCTACAAGGTGCTTGACCGGATTTCCGGCGCCGGCCTGCTGGCGACCGGACTTCTGTTGCTGACCGCTTTGGTCAGCGCCCTCGTCGCCTATTGGCGCACGGTCGAGAAAAAGAGCTGGAAGGAATTCTTCGAGTTCGCGATCCCGCACGAGGTGATCACTCATCCCTCGGCAAGGGCCGATCTTTTGTTCTGGGTGACGAGGAAGGCCCTCATGCCATTCCTCATGCTGCCTGCCGGCATCGTCTTCGTCAGCGCCGTCGGCTATGCGACGAACTGGCTGCTCTCGACGCTCCTGGCGATCCAGCCGCCCCTGATCGAGGGCCCGGCAGGCCCGGTGACGGTGACGATCTTCACCATCACCATGCTGCTCGCCTACGACATTTCGTACTATCTCTATCACGTCGCCCAGCACCGCTATCCGGTGCTCTGGGAACTGCACAAGGTGCACCATTCGGCTGAGGTGATGGTCGGCATCACCAAGGATCGCGTCCACCCGCTCGACGAATTGATGAACCGCGCTTGGGACGGTGTCATTCCCGGCATCTGCTTTGGCATCTGGTTGCTGGTGTCGCTGAACCTCGTTGAACTGACGGTCTTCGGCGTCAACGTTTACATCATACGCAACATCCTGATGATGGATTTCGTCAGGCACACGCATTTCAAGATCTCGTTCGGGCCGCTGAACAACCTGATCCTGTGCCCGCACTGGCATCAGTTGCACCACAGCACTGACCCGCGCCACTACGACAAGAACTTCGGGCTGCTCTTCTCGTTCTGGGATCGGCTGTTCGGAACTCTATGCGTTCCCAGACCCGACGAGGACTTCAAATTCGGGTTGATCGAACGCAACGTGCGCGACTATCAGTCGCTCGCAGGGCTCTATATCATGCCGCTGAAGCGGATGTGGTGGCAGATCGCCAGACACTTCCGAACCGGCAAGCCCGAGCCACAGCAATCGTCGCAAAGGGCCAAGCCTTGAACGGGCCTGTCGTGTGCCGGCTGCCGCGAACGCACCGGATCGAAGTCGCAACTTCGGATGCACGCGTGGCAGAAATCGCGCCCGCCTGGGCGGCGCTCTGGCAACGCGCCGGCGGCCTCGTTTTCCAGCATCCGGACTGGATCTCGGCGTGGTGGCGCACGACGCCGCATCAGGATCGGCGTGGCCTCAGGATCGGGTTGGTCTGGAGCGACGAGCGGCTCGTGGCCGTCATTGCGCTCGCGACCTTCAGACGCTCGGGTATCCGCGTCCTGGAATGGGCGGCGAAGGACCACTGCGATTATGGCGATGTCCTGCTTGCCCCGGATTGCGACCCGCAGATCCTGCGGCAGCTCTGGCAACGCATCCTCGACGACGGCGGCTTCGACCTTGTCTATCTGAATCGTCTTTTGCCCGATGCCCGATTGCCGGCCCTGCTCGGTCCCGCCGCCCCAGGCCGCGGTACGATCTTGCAGCCAAATCACCGCAGCGAGGTCAGCTATCGTGTCGCTGGCGCCTGGCCAGGCGGCGCGCAATGGTTCGAAAGCCAATCGAAAAAAGCCCGGCAAAACTATCGCCGTGGCCGCAAATTCATGGAGGAAGGCGGCGCGCTGCGCTTCCGCCTGATGGAAGCGCACGAAGCCCGCGAGCCGGTGCTTGAGCGCGTCGCGGCGCTGAAGCGGCTATGGTTGGCAAAGCACGGCCGCGTTTCGGACCTCTTCGACGAAGGCTCCACCGCTCTGGCAGCACTGGTGTCCGTGCTGGCCGAGCTCGGATTGCTGCGCATCTTCGTGCTCGAACGCGAAAACGAGATCATCGCCATCTCGATCAATTTCGAGCAGCATGGAACGATGATGGCTTTCGTCACAACCTATGACCCGGCCTTCGAGCGTGCCTCGCCGGGCATGGTCCTGATGATGGATTACATCCAGTGGTCGCTTGACCGGGGCTTGACCACGGTCGACTTTCTCTGCGGTGGCGAAGATTTCAAGCGCCGCTTTGCGACGCATTCGGTGACCTTATCGTCGGTGATGGGTGGGCGAAGCCTGCCCGGACGCCTCGCCGCCTTGGCCGACCGCGCCCGCCATGCCACGAAATCCTGGCGCTCCGAGAAACCATCGAAACAAGCGGAGCTGGCGGAGGAGTAAGATTGCCATCGCCTGCATGACGGCGAGCACAATGAAAAGGTCGGGCGCAAACCGATCCGATCATACCCTCTTAAGTTGCCTTAGGCCTACTGGCCTCTAATCTAGAAAATGGTTCGCGAAACTTGGCGCTCGACGGCCGGGGACAACCCGTCGTCACGATCCCCAGAAGCTTGCTCACGTGGAGGCTCGGTCGCAACCGCAGGCGCGGAGACAGGGTCCGGCAGGACCACCAATTGCGGCACCTGTTTGTAGGAAAAACCGCCGCGGATGTCGCCCATCTTGCCGGCGACGATGCCCACCGCCGCCTTTTCGAGGCTGCGATCATAGCGCGTTTCGGCGACGGCCGGCGCGACGAGGACGGCGCAAAGCGCTACGCCGCACAGAAGCGTTTTCATTGTTGTTGTCTCCCTGCCTGGCCAATGATCTAGCAGGGCGCCGTTGAAAAACGGCCAAGAGACACGGTAAGCGAAAAGCCAAACGTCAGCGTAAACAATGCCTTAAGATCGTTGGCCGGCAAACTGATTCAAGTCTTTGAGACTTTGATTCAGGCGCGCTGGGCGCGGGTGCTGTGCCCGAGCGCGACGAAGACCGTGCGCACGATGCCGGCTGCGTCGAGCCCGGCATCGGCATACATCTTCTCGGGCTTGGCGTGGTCGGTGAACGCGTCGGGCAACACCAGCGGGCGCACCTTCAGGCCGCTTTCCAGCAGGCCTTCATGGGCGAGGAACTGCAGCACATGGCTGGCAAAGCCGCCGACGGCGCCCTCTTCCACTGTTACCAGAACCTCATGCGAGCGGGCCAGCCGCCGGATCAGATCTTCGTCGAGCGGCTTGGCGAAACGGGCATCGGCGACCGTGGTGGAGAGCCCCGCAGCGCCAAGCTCCTCAGCGGCGATCAGACAATCCTGCAGCCGCGTGCCGAAGGACAGCAATGCGACCTTGGTGCCCTCCTTGACGATGCGGCCCTTGCCGATTTCGAGCACCGAGCCGCGCTCCGGCATGTCGACGCCGACACCATTGCCGCGCGGATAGCGGAAGGCGATCGGACCATCATCATAGCTCGCCGCGGTGCGCACCATGTGGCGCAGCTCCGCTTCATCCGCCGCCGCCATGACGACGAAGCCCGGCAGCGTCGCCAGGAAAGTGGTGTCGAAGGCGCCGCAATGGGTCGCGCCATCAGCGCCGACGAAGCCGGCGCGGTCGATGGGAAAGCGCACCGGCAATTTCTGAATGGCGACGTCGTGGACGACCTGATCGTAGGCACGCTGCAGGAAGGTCGAATAGATCGCCGCGAACGGCTTGTAGCCTTCGGTGGCAAGACCGGCGGCAAAGGTCACCGCGTGCTGTTCGGCGATGCCTACATCGAAGATCCGCGACGGAAACGCTTCGCCGAACAGGTCGAGACCGGTGCCGCTCGGCATGGCGGCGGTGACGGCGACGATGCGATCGTCCTCACGGCCCTCCTGGACCAGGCTTTCGGCGAACACCCTGGTGTAGGCAGGCGCATTGGCCGGCGCCTTGGCCTGCGCGCCGGTGATGACGTCGAACTTGTTGACGCCGTGATATTTGTCGGCAGCGGCCTCCGCCGGCGCGTAGCCCTTGCCCTTCTGGGTGACGACATGGATCAGCACCGGGCCTTCGCCATTGTCGCGGACATTTTTCAGGACCGGGATCAGATGCTCGAGATTGTGACCGTCGATCGGGCCGATGTGGTAGAAACCGAGCTCCTCGAACAGCGTGCCGCCGGTGACGTAGCCGCGAGCATGCTCGACCGCCCTTGTAATCGCACGATCAGCCCGCTTGCCGAGATAGGACGTCAGTTTCTTGCCGAAATCGCGCAGGCCGATATAGGCCTTGCCCGAGGCCAGACGCGCCAGATAGGCGCTCATCGCGCCGGTCGGCGGCGCGATCGACATGTCGTTGTCGTTGAGGATGACGATCAGCCGCGCATCGAGCGCGCCGGCATTGTTCATCGCCTCATAGGCCATGCCGGCAGACATGGCGCCGTCGCCGATGACGGCGATGACATTGTTGCGGCCGCCGGAGAGGTCGCGAGCTGCGGCCATGCCGAGGCCAGCCGAGATCGATGTCGAGGAGTGGGCGGCGCCGAAGGGATCGTACTCGCTCTCGGCGCGGCGGGTGAAGCCGGACAGGCCGCCTTCCTGGCGCAGTGTGCGGATGCGGTCGCGGCGGCCGGTCAGGATCTTGTGCGGATAGGCCTGGTGGCCGACATCCCAGATCAGCCGGTCATCGGGGGTGTTGAAGACATAGTGCAGTGCCACCGTCAGCTCGACCACGCCGAGGCCGGCGCCAAGGTGGCCGCCGGTGCGGGAAACAGCATCGATCAGCTCTGTGCGAAGCTCGGATACGAGTTGCGGCAGCTCGCTTTCGGCAAGCGTGCGCAGGTCGGCCGGGATGCGGACCTTGTCGAGAAGCGGCGTATGCGGCGTTGCGTTCACGGTGCTCAGGCTTTCGGTTGATGGGCGAAATAGGCCGCCGGCCGGCGAAAGTAAATGCGTGTCAGTGACGCGGTCGTGAGCCTGTCTGTTTGTTGGGCATGATCTCTGGATAAACGGAAACCGTTTGTCCGGGAAAACCGGTTCCCACTTTTCGGGATCATGCCCTAGCTCTCAGGCAGCGGGATAAACTCTTCCTCATCGCCGGGAACGATATCGAAGCGGCCCGTCTTCCATTCCTGCTTGGCCTGTTCGATGCGTTCCTTGGACGACGAGACGAAATTCCACCAGATGTAACGCTGCGAGCCGAGCGAGGCGCCGCCAAACAGCATGAAATGCGCGCCGGTGTCCGACGACACGACGATCTCGTCGCCTGGCCGAAACACCAGCAGCCGTTCCGCCGGAAAGACGTCACCTGATATCGAGACCTCGCCTTCCAGCGTGTAGATGGCTCGTTCTTCCGCATCGGCCGGGATTTTCACACTGGCGCCGGGCACCAGGCGCAGGTCGGCATAGAGCGTCTCGGAGTCGGCCCGCACCGGGGACCGCAATCCCTGGAAATCACCAATGACGATGCGCCCGCTGACGCCCTCGGCGTCGATCTCGGGAAGCCTGAGCGCTGCGGTGTTCTCGAAAACCGGCGCCACTTCTTCCTTGCCGTCCGGCAGCGCCAGCCATGTCTGCAGGCCGGAGATCGACATCGGCGCGCCGCGCAATTCTTCGGGGGTGCGCTCCGAATGAACGATGCCACGGCCGGCGGTCATCAAATTCACGTCGCCGGGCTGGATGACCATTTCGGTGCCGAGTGAATCGCGATGCCTGATCTTGCCGTCGAACAGATAGGTGACCGTCGACAGGCCTATATGCGGATGCGGACGGACATCGAGCGCCTGGCCGGCGCGCAGGATCGCCGGGCCCATGCGGTCGAAGAAGATGAAAGGCCCGACCAGCCGCCTCTTGGCGGTCGGCAGAGCGCGGCGCACCTGGAAACCACCAATATCCTTGGCGTTGGGGATGACCATCAATTCGATCTGGTCGCTGGCGAAGGCATCGCCGGCCTGTGGGTCGTTTCCGGGGAAGAAGCTCACGAGATGATCTCCTTGTCAGCGGACAATGCCCGCTTGGCCGCGTCAGGCAAAGCGGATCGCCGCCTTTGCCCGCAGTTTGGCTGCCACCTCTTCGCGATTGCGAGGATGCTGATGGGTTTCCAAGGAATCGAGCAGTTCGCGCGCCGAGGCGGCAATGGCCTCGACCGCGTGGTCGAAGGCATGCTGGTTCTGCTTCGAGGGCCGCGTCGTTCCGCTCAATTTGCGGACAAATTGAAGTGCGGCGTCGCGGACTTCGTCGTTGGTTGCGGGCGGGTCAAAATTGAACAGGGTCTTGATGTTTCTGCACATCGCTTCCGTATCTCCTCTTGTCCTGGAGCGCTTTCAATCGGGACGAACCCTATCCTCAGTCATGATCGTGTCCAAAAGTCGGTGAGACGGCTGCGGCCTCAGTCCGCGTCAAGCGGCTCCGTTCCAACCGGCTTGCCGTCGCGCGACAGCCTGATCTTCTCGACCTTGTCTTCAGCTGCCTTCAGCAGCCGGTCGCAATGTGCCTTCAGCGCCTCGCCGCGCTCATAGATCCTGATCGACTGGTCGAGCGGCACGTCGCCACGCTCCAGATCATCGACGATCTTCTCCAGCGCGTCGAGTGCCTGTTCGAAGCTCATCGCCTTGACGTCTTCGTTGGTCTCACCAGCCATCATTCATCCTTTCATCAGTCGCCCGACATGGGCGGCGACCGAAAATGCCAATCCTTGCAGATCGTAGCCACCCTCGAGCAGGCTGACGAGCCGGTTGCCGCTGTGGCGCGCCGCACGCTGCATCAGCTGGCCGGTCGCCCAGTCGAAATCGTCCTCGGTCAGGTTGATCTCGGCCAGCGGATCGCGATGGTGTGCGTCGAACCCGGCCGAGATGATGATCAGGTCGGGCGCGAAATTATCGAGCGCCGGCAGCACGCGCGAAAGGAAGGCATCGCGAAAGACCTCGCTGCCAGTCTGCGGCGCCAGCGGCGCATTGACGATGTTGCCGGTGCCGGTTTCGCTTTTTGCTCCGGTGCCGGGATAAAGCGGCATCTGATGCGTCGAGCAATAGAGCACCGTTGGATCGTCCCAGAAAATATCCTGCGTGCCGTTGCCGTGATGCACGTCCCAGTCGACGACGGCAACGCGCTCTACACCGTGTTTCTTCTGCGCGTAACGTGCCGCGATCGCTGCGGTGTTGAACAGGCAGAAGCCCATCGCCGTGGTCTTTTCGGCATGGTGGCCGGGCGGCCGGGCGGCGACGAAGACATTGTCGGCGCGACCTGTGAAGACATCGTCGACGGCAGCGTTGGCGGCACCGATCGCGGTGATCGCCGCCTGCCAGCTCTTCGGGCTGGCGGTGGTGTCGGCGTCAATGCGCGCGATCCCCTCGTCGGGAATGGCGGCGCGGACGCGGGCGATAAAATCGGCGGGATGCGCATAGAGGATGGTGGCCTCGTCGCCTTCCGGCGCCTGGACGCGATCGAGCCCGACAAACGCCTCGTCATCGAGCACGCGCTCGATGGCGCGCAAGCGGTCCGGCCGCTCGGGATGGCCGGGCGGCGTGAGGTGCTCAAGGAAGATCGGATGGGTGTAGAGACGAGTGGTCATCGTCCTAATCTAGTGACCCGGATCGACAAAGGCCATGCGCGGGCGGCCGATGGCTGGGGAAAATCACGCCTGCGTCCATTCGTGTCGCTGCGGGCATTGGCGTCCTCAGCGCTTCGGCGTAAGGTCACTGCCACTGCCTGGTGCCCGCCGCAAGCGGGAGAATCGGGAACACGGTTGAATTCCGTGGCGTGCCCAACGCTGTAAGGGGGACCGCGCCGGTAAATGCCACTGTCGATGACGGGAAGGCACCGGACGCGGGTTGATCCCGAGCCAGAAGACCGGCCTGGCAGGCATCGTCATCCGCATGGTCAGGCGGCTGGCAGTGATTGCAATCGCAAGGGGACAAGCGATGCCGGAACAAATGACTGCTCCTGTCGGCGACGGATTTGACCAGAACGCGCGCGATGCGGTCTATCGCGCCATGTTCACACGGCGTGACGTGCGCAGCCATTTCCTGCCCACCGCGCTCGACGATGAGGTGCTGGCGCGGCTGCTGCTTGCCGCTCATCACGCGCCGTCGGTCGGCTTCATGCAGCCTTGGAACTTCATCGTCATTCGCGACGCCGGGCGGCGGGAAAAGGTGCGCGACCTGTTCCTGGCAGCACGCGAACAGGAACTGCCGGCGATCGAGGAAGAGCGGCGGGCGCTCTACCGCAAGCTCAAGCTGGAAGGCATCTGCGAAAGCGCGCTCAACATCTGTATCACCTGCGACCGGCAGCGTTCGAAGGGTTCGCCGCTGGGACGCTGGCACAATCCGGAGATGGACCTCTACAGCACCGTCTGCGCGGTGCAGAATTTCTGGCTGGCGGCGCGTGCCGAAGGCGTCGGTGTCGGCTGGGTCAGCATCATCGAGGCGCAGGCGCTGAAAGGCCTGCTGTCGATTCCCGAGCATGTGACGCCGGTCGCCTATCTCTGCGTCGGCCGTGTTTCCGAGTTCGCGCATAAACCAGACCTCGAAACGCATGGCTGGGGACGGCGGCTGCCGCTGCCCGAGCTGATCATGAGCGAGATTTTTTGCGGCCAGGGTGAGGTGCCGCTGAAGTCAACCGTGGCGCGTCTCAACGCCGTCGATGCCGCTCCGGATCAGCGTGTCGCGCCGGCTGTACCCCAGCGCGAGCCGCCGAAGGAGGCCAGCGCCTTGTCCTTGAGCTCCCTGAACTTCGACGACGCCTCGGCCAGCCGGGCGTCCCAAGCCGGATCAGGCACCTGGCCCTCTATGATCTTGAAATAGACCTGCATCAGGCAAGCGATGGCGAAAGGCTCGATGAACGCCGCCTTGAAGGCCCAAGCGAAGACGATGGCGAGCACGAAGGCCCAGCCTGCGAGTTGCCCAGGCATCAGGAAAAGAATGGCGCCGGCGGGCGCCAGCATCAGCAGGAAGATGACGAAGGACACGCCCCACATGATGACCGCCAGCCAGATGGCGTTCTTGACCATGACCTTGCCGTTCTGGGCATAGAGCACCACGCCTTGGCGCGCCGTCTCGAACGGCGAGGCTGAATTGATGCGGATGTTGTAGCCGAGGATGATCTCGTCGACATAGGTCAGCGACAGGCGGATCACCGTGTTGATGAAGGAGACCAGGCCGCTCAGGCCCGGAATCGGCAAGAAGGCGGCGATGCCGCCGAGCAGGCCGGTGATGGCGCGGATGGCGCCCTTGACCAGCTGGTCGACGACGAAAAGGATATTGGCCTCGGCAAAGCGCTGGGTCACGATGTCCTTGGCGTAGGCGATCTGGTCCTGGCCGCCGGGAATGTCACGGCCGTCGATCAGATGGACCATGACGGCGATGTGGCCGGCCTTGACGACATAGAGGATATATTCGCGGATCCAGTAGACGGCGATCGAGACGATGCCGAAACCGACCACCCCGCCCCACAAGGCAAAGGACAGCGGCCCGTCGGGATCGGTGGAGATATGGCCGACGCCATAGCCGACGGAGGCGCCGGTGCCGGTCGCCATGATGTAGGCCAGCGTGATGCCGAAATAGACGATCATGCGAAAGACAATGAACGGCCAGGTCCGCATCATGATGGACACCGACCTGCCGATATCGAAATCCCACATGCGCCCCGAATCTCCGCTCAGAGATGGTGGCAAAGGATGAACTCAACCCGGCGATTGTCAATTGCCGGCCGTGGGTCACCGCTGGGACATCAGTTCGGTTGCGGACCCGGCCTCTTGAGCAGGCCTTCGAGCAGTTGCTTGAACGCCGTCACCACCTTCTTCGACGTCGCTTCGGGGTCGTTCGAATTGGCGATCCGTTGCGCCGCCTGACTGCTCGCACCGTTGATCAGCCGCGAGGCAGTCTCGGGATCGAGGCCGGAGACGACAACCCCCTCCTCCTGCAGCGTCGTCAGATGGCCGGCCATTGACGCGATGCACGCATTGGCATTCGGCCATTGTGCGGGATCCCCCAGCACGGCCGGACCATCCCGGAACATGATGCGCTGGATTTCCGGCTCCAGCGCCATCTCGATATAGGTTGTGCATTCGTCGACGAAATGCTGCCAGCGGGTCGGGGCCCTCGCCGCCACTTCGTTCACGCGCGCCGCCATCTCGCCGTCGATTTCTGCGATGACTGCCTGCAGCAATCCCTTCTTGTCGCCAAAATGATGATAGAGCGCGCCGCGCGTCAGCCCGGCCGATGCGGTGAAATCATCCATCGAGGCTTCGGCATAGCCGATCGTACCGAAAGCATGGCGGGCGGCCGCGATCAGCTTGGCGCGCGTCTCGGCAATCATCTCCTTGCGGGGTTTGTGCATGGCTTCTGGACCCATTCACATACGTTACGTATGCCAATTGACATACGCGGCGTATGCTCTATTTAACAATCATACGCTCCGTATGTAATTGTCGAATCGTCCTTTGTCGAGGAACCACCCATGCAAAATCCCTATTCGGAAATCTTTCGCGCCCCCGGAGCCAAGGGCTTTGCAGCCGCCGGCTTCATGGCGCGCCTGCCGATCGCCATGGCGCCGATCGGCATCGTGGCGATGCTGTCGCAGACGCGCGGCGAATACTGGCTGGCGGGTGCCGTCTCCGCGACATACGCGCTGGCCAACGCCTTCGTTGCGCCGCAGATATCGAGGCTGGTGGATCGCCTGGGCCAGACACGGATCGTGGTGCCCACCACCATCATCTCCGTACTGGCTTTCGCAGTCCTGATTGCGGCGGCCAATCAGGACTGGCCGGTATGGACGTTGTTCGTGTCGGCGTTGCTGGCCGCCGCCATGCCCAGCATGCCGGCAATGGTGCGCGCGCGCTGGACCGAGATTTTCCGCGGGCGGCCGCAGATGAACACCGCTTTCGCCTTCGAGTCGGCTGCGGACGAGCTGGTCTATATTGCCGGTGCGTCGCTTTCGGTGGGTCTGAGTGCCGCCCTGTTCCCGGAAGCCGGTGTTCTGGTGAGCACGCTGTTCCTTGCCATTGGTTCGATAGCTTTCATCCTGCAGCGCTCGACCGAGCCGCAAGTGCGGCCGGTGGACCATGGCTCAAGCGGCTCGGCAATCCGCCTGCGGCCGGTACAGATCATCACCTTCGCCCTGATTTTCATCGGCGCGACCTTCGCGACCACGGAAGTGAGCACGGTGGCGATCACCAAGGAGCTTGGCCAGCCGGGCGCCGCCAGCCTTGTCATCGGCGTTTATGCGCTGGGATCGTTCGTGCTGGGCCTCGTCGTCGGCGCGCTTAGCCTGAAAGCGCCACTGCAACGCCAGTTGGCCATCGCAGTCGCCCTCGTCGCGCTCGGCACGCTGCTGCCGCTCACCGCCGACACCGTGCCACTGCTGGCGCTGACCGTGTTCATCAGCGGCGTGGCGATCTCGCCGACCTTCATCACCGCCTTCGGCCTGATCGAGCGGCACGTGCCGGAGGCGATGCTGACCGAAGGCATCACCTGGGTCATGACCGGCATCGGCATCGGCATGGCGCTCGGCTCGTTTGCCGCCGGTGCGGTGGTGGATGCGTTCGGCGCCCAGAGCGGGTTCTGGGTCTCGGTGGCTTCAGGCACCATCGCCCTGGCCACAGTGTTGCTTGGCCAGCGCAGCCTTGCCACGCACGAATGCGAACTGGATGGATGCGAAGCAGCAATCCCGGCCGAGTGATAGCCAGGGTATGTTGAGGCCCAGGTCAGGCTGGCCTTACCTGAATATCGACATACCCTATAGAATCTCGGTCTTGGCGATATGGATGCCAAAACCTTCCAGGCCGACATAGTGGCGTTCGCGCGAGGCGATCAGATTGATCGAGGAGATGCCGAGATCCTTGAGGATCTGCGCGCCGAGCCCGATCTCGCGCCACTCGTTTTCGCGGCGGCGGGCCTCTTCGTGATCCTCGCGGTCGCCGCTCGCCGGCCGTTTGCGCTCCTGATGGGCGACGCCGACGGAGCCTTCTCTGAGATAGACGATGACGCCGCGCCTGCGCTCGCCCATCGACTTCATGATGCCGTCGAGCCGGTGGCTGGTGCCAAAGACATCGGTCACCACATCCTCGGAATGCAGACGCACCGGCACGTCCTCGCCGTCGCGAATGTCGCCGAAGACGATGGCGACGTGATGCATGGAGTCCCAGGGCAGCGTGTAGGTGAAGACCTGCGCCTTGCCGCCGAGCGTGTCGATTTCGGAGCAGGCGACGCGCTCGACCAGCGTTTCCTTGCGTTGCCGGTAGGCGATGAGGTCGGCCACAGAAACCTGCTTCAGGCCATGCTCTTCGGCGAAAGCCTGCACCTGCGGACCGCGCTTGACCGTGCCGTCGTCGTTGACCAGCTCGGAAATGACGCCGACCGGCGGCAGGCCGGCGAGCTTGCACAGATCGACCGCGGCCTCGGTATGGCCAGAGCGCATCAGCACGCCGCCCTCGCGCGCAATCAGCGGGAAGATGTGGCCAGGCCGGACGAAATCCGAACCGCCGACATTGCCGTTGGCAAGATTGCGAACGGTCAGCGTACGGTCCTCGGCCGAAATGCCGGTGGTGGTGCCATGCTTGAAATCGACGCTAACGGTGAAGGCGGTGGTATGCGCGGAGTCGTTGTCGGCGACCATCGGCGCAAGGTTCAGCCGCTTGGCCTCCTCGCGCGGCATCGGCGTGCAGACGATGCCGGAGGTGTGGCGAACGATGAACGCCATCTTTTCGGGCGTGCAGTGGACGGCAGCGACGATCAGGTCGCCCTCGTTCTCGCGCCCGTCATCATCCATGACGACGACGATCTCACCGCGTTCGAAAGCGCGCAGGGCTTCAACGATTTTCTTCTGGTCGTAAGGCATGAACGCTCGCTTCGCTCGCAGGGCAGTAGGGGAATAGGGCAGTAAGGCAGTAGGGAAAAGGAAGATTTGGCTGTTTCGGCGGACGGCGTAACATACCGCCTTACTGCCTTACTGCCCTACTCCCTTTCCTGTTTGCCCCCTATGACGCAGATAGTGATCAGCAATCGCGCAGGCAACCATCGCTTCGCCGATCGGCACGGCGCGGATGCCGACGCATGGGTCGTGGCGGCCCTTGGTCATGATCTCGACGTCCTTGCCGTCCTTGTCGATCGACTTTCGCGGCGTCAGGATCGACGAGGTCGGCTTGACGGCGAAACGGGCGACGATTGCCTGGCCGGTCGAGATGCCGCCCAGGATGCCGCCGGCATTGTTGGACAGGAACACCGGCTTGCCGTCATTGCCCATGCGCATCTCGTCGGCATTCTGCTCGCCGGTGATGCGGGCGGCCTCGAAGCCGTTGCCGATCTCGACGCCCTTGACGGCATTGATCGACATCAGGCCCGACGCGATGTCCTGGTCGAGCTTGGCATATATCGGTGCGCCGAGACCGGCCGGAACACCGTCGGCGACGATTTCGATCACCGCACCGACCGAGGATCCCGCCTTGCGGATGCCGTCGAGATACTGCGTGAAGACGGGAACGGAAGCCGGATCGGGGGTGAAGAACGGATTTTCCGCGTCGCCGATGAAATTCCAGTTCCAGTTGGCGCGGTCGATGGATTTTTCGCCCATCGACACCAGCGCGCCGCGCACCACAACGCCGGGCACCACCTTGCGCGCCAGGGCACCGGCTGCCACTCTAGCTGCCGTCTCGCGAGCCGAGGAGCGGCCGCCGCCGCGATAATCGCGGACGCCGTATTTGACGTCATAGGTGTAATCGGCATGGCCGGGCCGGTATTGGCGGGCGATCTCGCCATAATCCTTCGAGCGCTGGTCGACATTCTCGATCAGCATCGACACCGGCGTGCCGGTGGTGATCATCGTCTCGCCATCCTCATCGAGGATAAAACCGGACAGGATCTTGACCTCGTCAGGTTCGCGACGCTGCGTCACGAAACGTGACTGTCCCGGCCGGCGCTTGTCGAGCTCGGCCTGGATGTCTCGCTGAGTAAAGCGGATGCCGGGCGGACAGCCGTCGACCACGCAGCCAAGCGACGGGCCATGGCTTTCGCCCCAGGTGGTGACGCGGAAAAGGTGGCCGAACGTGTTGTGAGACATGAAATGACCCTGCCCGGCAGCGGAGCCGGCTCAAGGTTGCCTTCTATTGGCGTTTTTCACAGGGGTCAAACTGTGATCTGGCGGATTTAGTTTTGACACATTCGGTTGGTTTCTGCTCTGCTCCATCCGCCGTTGAACGCCCGCCGCCATGCCGGTGCAATGATAAAGAGGAACGATTATGCGTACCCTGATTGGCGCCGTTGCCGCCACACTGCTGCTTTCCACCGCCGCTTTCGCCGGCCAGACCGAAGGCCTGATCAAGAAGATCGACAAGGACACGGCGACGCTGACGCTGGATGACGGCAAGTCCTACAAGCTGAACGCCGAGACCGATCTCGACGCGCTGAAGCCGGGCATGGACATCGTCATCGCCTACGATGTGACCAATGGCGAAAACGTCGTCACCGACATGGAACTGCCGGACAGCTCAGCCAATTAGAGCTTCCAACCTCAATTGAATGCAGTGTTTGCCGTTCAGTTTTCGCTGAGCGGCACTGACCAATGGTCTTTACGGTCTAAAGCCACTCCAGACTTTTGCCGTCAAGCTTGAGCAGGCGATCCTGCGGGATTTCCAGGTTCGCTGCCTCGTCCTCAGCCAATCCCAGAACGAAGCGAAACAAGGTGCGCATGACGCCGCCATGGGTCACGCAGATGGTCTGGCGTTCGATCGCGTCGAAGCATGGCCTCACCCGTTCGAGCAGCATCTGGTAACTCTCCGCGCCTTCACCAGGCGGCTGAAAGTTCCATTTGTCTAGCGCTCGCGTCCTGCTCGCTCCGGGATACCGTGTCTCGAGTTCGGGGAAGGTAAATCCCTGCCAATCGCCGAAATTGACTTCAACGAGGCGCGGATCGGTTCGATAGGCACCCGGATCGAGCTTCATGGCGACGCGAATGCGCTGCATCGTTTCGCGCGTCCGTTTCATCGGGCTGGCGACGAAGTCGAATTCCCAGGGATTGTGGACCAGCTCGGCCAGCCGAAGCCCGTTTCCGGACGCCTGTTCGCGGCCGAGAGCGTTGAGATCGGTGTCGGCCTGCCCCTGAAGCCGGAATTCGGCGTTCCACGCGGTCTGGCCGTGGCGCGCGATATAAACCAGCGGGTACATCAGGTCTTCCGGTGCGGGATCGGGACGGACGACGGTTGGCGGGGTGCTAGTCCTTGACCGTCGAAATATCAGGCGCATCGACCGCCTTCATGCCGACGACGTGGTAGCCCGAATCGACGTGATGCACTTCGCCGGTGACGCCGCGCGACAGGTCGGACAGGAAATAGACGCCCGAATCGCCGACTTCCTCCTGCGTCACCGTCTGCTTCAGCGGCGAATTGTACTCGTTCCACTTCAGGATGTAGCGGAAATCGCCGATGCCGGAAGCGGCCAGCGTCTTGATCGGGCCAGCCGAGATGGCGTTGACGCGGATCTTCTTGGCGCCGAGGTCGACCGCCAGATAGCGCACGCTGGCCTCGAGCGCCGCCTTGGCGACACCCATGACGTTGTAGTGCGGCATCACCTTTTCGGCGCCGTAATAGGTCAGCGTTAGCAACGAGCCGCCATTGGTCATCAGCGCCTCGGCGCGCTTGGCAATGGTGGTGAAGGAATAGACCGAAATGTCCATGGTGCGCAGGAAATTGTCGCGCGTCGTCTCGACATAACGGCCGGTCAGCTCGTCCTTGTCGGAGAAGGCAATGGCGTGGACGAGGAAATCAAGCTTGCCCCAGTGGCTGGCGACATTGGCGAAAACCTCGTCCAGGCTCGCCGGGTCGGTGACGTCGCAATGGCCGGCAACAAAGGCGCCCAGTTCCGCCGCCAGCGGCTCGACGCGCTTCTTGAACGCCTCGCCCTGATAGGTCAGCGCGATCTCGGCACCATGGTCGACGCACGACTTGGCGATGCCATAGGCGATCGATCTGTTGTTGGCGACGCCAAGAATAAGGCCGCGCTTGCCGGCCATCAGGCCCTGTCCACCCGCCATGTGAGCGCTCTCCGCAAGATTTCTGCTTTGTGGAGTGCCCTATCGCACAGGCACAGAGCCCCTTCAAGCACTCAAACCGGACAGTTCGGGGGACAAAAGCCGTCGATCAGTCTTTTTGGCCGCGCAACGCCGCTTCGAGCGCGCTATCGCCACCCTCCGGCAGCATGATCCGCACATGGGCGTAGAGATCACCGTGGCCGCCGGCCTTTTCCGGCAGGCCCCTGCCCTTCAGCCGCAGCACCTTGTCCGAGCTCGACCAGGCTGGAATGTTGACCGCAAGCCTGCCGGTAGGCGTATCGACCGGCACCTTGGCGCCGAGCACCGCATCCGCCAGCGCCACCGGCAGATCGGCGTGCAGGTCGCGGCCCTCGATGCGGTAGCGCGGATGCCGGCGCAGATGTATCTTGACCAGCGCGTCACCCGGCTGGCCCGGCCCTTGCTCGCCCTGGCCCTTCAGCCGGATGGTCTGGCCATCCTCGACATAGGCCGGCAGCTTGACCGCCACCTTGCGGCCGTCGGGGAACATCGCCGTGACTTTTTCAGCGGTCGCCGCTTCCTCGATGGTAACGTCGAGGGTCACGTTCAGATCGGCTGATGTCGCCGGCTGGCGGCGATCGGCCGTGCCTGCACCACGCGCGCCGGAAAAGGCGTCGCCGAAAATCTGGCTGAAAATGTCACTGTTGCCGTCGAACGGATCGCCGCCCGGGCGGCCGGAGCGGAATTCGAATCGCGAACCGCCCGGACCCTGCTGCCGGCGGAACCCGCCGAAGGGATCGCCGCCACCGGCTGCGCCCTCAAAGCCCTGGAATCGCGGCTTGCCGTCGGCGTCGATCTCGCCGCGATCGAAAGCGGCACGATTCTTCTCGTCGCCGACGATCTCATAGGCCTGGTTGGCCGCGGAAAAACGGTCCTTCGCCTTGGGATCATTCGGATTCTGATCCGGATGATGCTTCTTGGCGAGTTTCCGGTACGCCGATTTTATGTCCTTGGCCGATGCGTTCTTGGCAACGCCCAGCACCTCATAGGGGTCGCGCATGCTTACTGCCCTGGAGAAGAGTTGAGTCTCTGGTTGCCTCCTATATGCGCTCGCATAGGAAGAAATTCCAGTGCTGGAGCAGCATATCAAAGGCGGAAAATCAGCGCCTGATCCGAAAGTCGGCGGCTGAGGATTGGTGAGGGATTTTTGTCGAGCCGCAAGAAGCCGATCGCAGCCGGGATATCGGCAAGATTGGCGACGTATCGGGCGGCGAAAGGACCCGCCGAGCCGACCCGATCGACTTTCGGATCAGGCTCAGAGCGCCTTGAAGTCCTGCATGCGCCAGCCGCCGGCGCTGGCTAGGCACAGCTCGCCTTCGAACATGGCAACGCCATCAAAGCTTTCGCGCGAGGCCTTGAAGCGACGGCATGTCTGGCCGTTGTCCTTCAATTCCGCCAGCCCGGTGATGGAGCCGCGTGACCCCGTACCGGCATTGGCCCACGGCACGGCCTGTCCGCCGAGTTGCTCGATGTCGGCCGAGGACACGGCGTTGCCGATCGTCGTCTGGTCGGAGTCGCGATCCGAACTGGCCGGTGTCGCCGAGACCGATGTGCTGCTGGTCAGGATCGAGCGGTCGACTTCGGCCTTTTCCAGGCTGAAGCCACCGGCGCCGCAGGCGGCAAGCGGCAAGGCGACTGCCACGATCACGGCTTTCGTGCTGGCCGAAGCGATAACGCCCCATTGCCTGCTGTCAAAAGCTTGCGCGATACGCGACAATCGGCAACCTCCCCTGCTCCCGTGACAATTTGAGAAAAACTATGAGTGACACAGAGTTAACAAGCAGTGACTTTACCGAGGCAGCCGAGCCGTTTCGTCTCTTTGCCGCATGGCTGGACGACGCCACGAAAAGCGAGCCGAACGACCCCAACGGCGTGGCGCTGGCGACCGTCGATGCCGACGGCATGCCGGATGTGCGTATGGTGTTGCTCAAGGGCTTCGATGAAGGCGGGTTTGTCTTCTACACGAATTTCGAGAGCGCCAAGGGCCAGGAGATTCTTGGCAGCATGAAGGCGGCGATGTGCTTCCATTGGAAATCGCTGCGCCGGCAAGTGCGCATTCGCGGCCCGGTGGAGATCGTCAGCGACGCCGAAGCCGATGCCTACTATGCGACGCGGCCGCGCGGCAGCCGCATCGGCGCCTGGGCCTCGAAACAGTCGCGCCCGCTGGAAAGCCGCTTTGCGCTGGAAAAGGCGGTGGCCGAATACACCGCACGCCACGCGATCGGCGAGATCCCGCGGCCAAAGCACTGGTCGGGCTTCCGCATCGTGCCGCAGACGATCGAATTCTGGCACGACAGGCCGTTCCGGCTGCATGACCGTGTCGTCTTTTCCCGCGATGCGAAAGGCGGCTGGGACAAGACGAGGCTTTATCCCTGAAGGAAAGGCTCAGGCCTTTTTTCTCGTCATGAACGCCGTGAGTGCTGCGCGCGCCTCATCGGATTTCAGCCGCTCACGGAAATGCTCGCTTTCCTCGCCGATGCGGGCGACGAGGTCGTCGCGCGAGCCGCGCATCAGGTCGCGGGCGATCTTCAGCGCTTGCGGCGGCTTGGCCGCGATCTGGCCGGCCGCCGCCAAGACCGAGGCTTCAAGCGCTGCTTCCTCGACCACCTCGTAGATCAAGCCGGCAGCCTTCGCGCGCTCGGCCGCTAAGCCCTCGCCGAGACCGAGCAGCGCGAAAGCAGCTTGCTGTCCCAGGATCCGCGGCGCCAGAAGGCTCGATCCCGCCTCGGGCACCAGGCCGAGATCGACGAACGGCGTCCTGAAGACGGTGCGCTGTGTGGCGAAAGTCAGGTCGCAATGCAGGTTGAGCGTCGTGCCGATGCCGACCGCGATGCCATCGACGCCGGACACGATGGGTTTTTCGACCCTGGCCAGCGCCATCAGGAAATCCCAGACCTCGGTGCCGCCATCGCCGCCGGTGGCGACGATCATGAAATCGGCAAGGTCGTTGCCGGAGGAGAAGGCGCCGGGCACGCCAAGGAACACATGGACGCGGATCGCAGGATCGGCGTCGCCCTCGGCAAGAGCAGCCGACATTTTCGCATACATGGCGCGCGTCAGCGCGTTCTTCTTGTCCGGCCGGTTCATACGGATGATCTGGATGGCGCCCTGGCGCTCGACGAGGATGTGGTCTGTCACGGTCTTTTCCTTGTGAACGTCAGGCGGAAATCAGCGTTTTGCCGGCAACGGCAAGACTCTCGGCGCCATCGACAACGCGCTCCTTCAAGGCATTGACCTCGCCGAGCAGGTTTTCGGCGAAGAAGCGGCAAAGCGCGATGCGGTTGTGATCGGCAAGCGCGCCCTGCGCCAGATAGGCGCCGCCGGCGGCAAGCGAGATCAGCCTGAGATAGGGCGTCGCACCCGCCAGCGCCTCGTCTGGCCGGCCGTCGGCCGCCAGTTTCTGCAGGAAACGGGTCGCTTGCGTCAGATCGCCAAACACTGCGTCGAGAGCATCGGCAGTACGGCCGAAACCCTCGAGATTCGATGTCCGTACGGCATTGGCGACCACAGCAAGTTCGGCGATATAGCCATGCACATGGTCGCCGCCGCCGAGCGGCAGCTTGCGCATCACCAGATCGACCGCCTGGATGCCGTTGGTGCCTTCGTAGATCGGCGCGATGCGCGCGTCGCGATAGAAGGCGGCCGCGCCCGTCTCTTCGATAAAGCCCATGCCGCCATGCACCTGGACCCCGAGCGAAGCAACGTCGACACCGACGTCGGTCGAGAAAGCCTTGGCCAGCGGCGTCAGCAGATTGGCACGGTCGCGCCAGTGCGCCGCCTCATCGCCGTCCGAGACGCGCGCCAGGTCGATGGCGTGGGCACAAGAATAGCTGATCGCCCGCGCGATCTGCGTCAGCGCCTTCATGGTCAGGAGATTGCGCTGCACGTCGGGGTGATGGACGATGGGCGCCATGCCGGCACCAGCGTAGCTTGCCGCCTTGCCTTGCCGGCGCTCATTGGCATAGGCGATTGCCTTCTGCGTCGCGGCCTCGGCGACCGCGACCCCCTGCATGCCGACACAAAGCCGCGCATTGTTCATCATCGTGAACATGCAGGCGAGGCCCTTGTTCTCCTCGCCGATCAGCCAGCCGATGGCGCCCGGCTTGGCGCCCTGGAAACCATCGCCATAGATCATGGTGCAGGTCGGCGAGGCATGGATGCCGAGCTTGTGCTCGAGGCCGGAACAGAAGACGTCGTTGCGCGCCCCCAGCGAGCCATCGTCGCCGACCAGGAATTTTGGCACCAGGAACAGCGAGATGCCGCGCGTGCCGGCCGGTGCATCGGGCAGCCGCGCCAGAACCAGATGGATGATGTTGTCGGTAAAATCGTGCTCGCCATAGGTGATGAAGATTTTCTGGCCGAAGATGCGGTAGCTGCCGTCACCGGCCGGCTCGGCGCGGGCGCGCAAGGCGGCGAGGTCCGAACCGGCCTGCGGCTCGGTCAGGTTCATCGTGCCCATCCATTCGCCCGACACGAGCTTTTCGAGATATTTCGCCTTGAGGTTTTCGGAGGCGTGTTTGTCGAGCGCTTCGACCGCGCCCATGGTCAGCGTCGGGCCGATGCCGAAGGCCATGGCGGCGGAGTTCCACATTTCGAGCGCGGCAACGCCAAGCATGGTCGGCAGGGCCTGGCCGCCATAGGCTTCAGGCCCGGACAGCGCGTTCCAGCCGCCGTCGATCCAGCGGCGATAGAGTTCCTTCCAGCCGAGCGGTGTGGTGACGGCGGCGTCCTTCAGCACGGCGCCTTGCTGATCGCCGATCTTGTAGAGCGGTGCGACCTCTTCGGTGGCGAAGCGGCCGGCCTCGCCCAGAACGGCATCGACCAGATCCTCACCTAGATCGCCGAACCTGCCGGCATCAAGCGCCGACTTCATGCCGGCCACGTGCTTGAGCGTGAACGCGATATCCTCGACCGGTGCCCGATACATGCCGCTCACTCCTCCTGATGCATCGGCCCCGCCGAATCTAGAGCCAGCGCCACTGCAAAACCATCCGCCCTTTGGGCGATCTCCCATCTTCTTTTTACGTAAACGTCAAATTTTGTCACGCGGATTTTGCAATCGCGGCGGCGCGTATTAAATTCAATCGACGCCGGATCTAATCAACCGGCGACAGATCAGAACCAGCAGACCGGAACCCCTGCCATGCTCGCCAGACCCGACGCCTATCGCTGCATCGAATGCGGCCTGCCCTATCGAGCGGAGGGGTTCTGCTACCATGAGGGCAGACTGGAACACGGTGCTGCCTATTGGTCGGATCGCGGCATATTGTGCTCGCCGCAATGCTCTCTCGCCCATCACCGCAAACGCGCCGCCGAAGGCACGCTGCGGCAAGAGCCAGCGCCCGACCCGTTTGGATTCTAGCCGCTGATGCGACGCCAGCTTTCCTGACGCCGGCCCCCGAAAGCAAATCCTTAACCATAGCGGTTCAGCATCTACCCTTGATCAACGGGGATTCCCTGTTTGAAAAGGACGGCGCGGCTCCTTCGCCGCACAGCGCTTCTCGCACTCGCGGCGACGATGGCGCTGTCGACGGCGGCAAAGGCCTCGGATTTTTCCGAGCCGTGGAAGAACGCTGACCGCGCCCTCATCATCGACGCCTACGAATACAATTCCATCGACTGGGCCCAGCTCGCCACCGACAAGCGGGTCGTCGGCTTCATCAACAAGGCGTCCGACGGCATGCCGCCGCCCTATTTCTGTTTGGGCGGCGACACCGAAGTGAAGCTATGCAAGGCGCTGTGGAAACGCCACGCGGTGACGCGCGAACTGTTCCAGACGCGCCGGGTCGTGGCCAAGGCACTCGGCCTGAAATGGGGCGCCTATCACCTCGCCCGCCCCGGCAACCCCGTCGAACAGGCCAACAACTTCCTCGATTTCGCCGAACCCGCGCCGGACGATCTCATGGCGCTCGACATCGAAGGCAACGATCCCTCGCAATGGATGTCGCTCGACGATGCCGAGGAATTCGTGCGCCAGGTTCATCGGCGCATCGGCCGCTTTCCGGTGCTCTACACCAACGGCAAGACGGCCCAGTACATCGCCGACAACAGCTACAGATACAGGCTGCTGTCGCGGCTGCCGCTCTGGTATGCCCGCTACAAGTCCGACATCGACGTGCATTTCCCGATGGGCAACTGGCAGGGCTACGCGCTGTGGCAGTTTTCGGCGCAAGCCAATTGCGGCCGGTTCCGCTGCCCTTACAGGGTCGCCGGCACGCCTAACGACATCGACGTCAATGTCGCGCCTATGGACGCCGCCACACTGCGTGCGCAATGGCCATTCGGTGGGCTCATCGATGTGCCGCCCGACTATCTCGCCTCGATACCGCTGCCTGTCTCACGCGAAGCCGGCCTCGCCGGCAATGTCACCATCACCTACGCCTCGGTGGCGGCGCCGCCGACCTTCGAGGAAATGATTGTGGCGTTGGGCACGCGCTGGACGAGGTTTCGCGACGGCTTCCGCATGCCAGTCGTGAAGACGGTGCCGCGGCGGCCGGGTTTCGGCATTGTCCAATATGTCGCCTGGAAGCGAACCGAACAGCGTTCGCCGGCGCAACTCGACGCCGCCTTTGCCGCCGCCGATCCGCTCAGCACCGCTTCGACCAAGATCGATCGCGGTTTGCGGTAGACTGCCGTCTCCCAATACAGAATTTCAGCCAGCCTGCTCGCGCGCCACGGCCTGCCAGCCGATGTCGCGACGGCAGAAGCCGTCCGGCCAGTCGATACGGTCGAGCGCGGCATAGGCTCGTTTCTGCGCCTCGCCGACCGTGCTTCCCGTCGCCGTGACATTGAGGACGCGGCCGCCATTAGCAACCAGCGCGCCGCCATTGATGGCGGTGCCGGCGTGGAAGATCTGGACACCGTCGCCCGCCGCGTCTTCGACGCCGCGGATGACCGATCCTTTTTCCGGCGTGCCGGGATAGCCTCTCGCCGCCATCACCACAGTGAGCGCGGCCTCGTCGCGCCAGCGCACGGACATATGCGCAAGCTGGCCGTCGGTTGCCGCGTTGAGCAGGACCAGCAGATCGTCCTTCAGCCGCATCATCAGCACCTGGCATTCCGGGTCGCCGAAACGGGTGTTGTATTCGATCAGCTTCGGCCCCTTGTCCGTGATCATCAGCCCGGCGAACAGCACGCCGGAGAACGGCGCGCCAAGTTCCGCCATGCCGCGCATGGTTGGCTCGATGATCTCGCGCATGGTGCGCTCGACCAGTTCCGGCGTCATCACCGGGGCCGGCGAATAGGCGCCCATGCCGCCGGTGTTGGGGCCGGTGTCGCCATCGCCGACGCGCTTGTGATCCTGCGCGGTGCCGAAGGGAAGTGCTGTGGTGCCGTCGCAGAGGCAGAAGAAACTCGCCTCCTCGCCGGTCATGAACTCCTCGACCACAACTTCCGCGCCGGCCGCGCCGAAGGAACCGTCGAAACAGGCATCAAGTGCTGCCCGCGCCTCGTCCAGTGTCATGGCGACGGTCACGCCCTTGCCAGCGGCGAGGCCATCGGCCTTGATGACAATCGGCGCGCCGGTCTTTTCGAGATAGGCTTTGGCGGAGGCCAGATCACTGAACCGGCCATAGGCGGCGGTCGGGATGTTGTAGCGGGCGCAGAGATCCTTGGTGAAACCTTTCGAACCCTCCAGTTGCGCGGCAGCCTTGGAGGGTCCGAAGACGCGAATGCCTTGCGCGCGCAGATCGTCGGCAATGCCGGCGACCAGCGGCCCTTCCGGGCCAACGACGACGAGGTCGATCTTTTTCTCTTTGCAAAAGGCGCCAACGGCGGCGTGATCGGCGATGTCCAGCTTCACCAGTTCGGCCTCGCTGCCGATGCCCGGATTGCCGGGGGCCGCATAAAGCTTCGTCAGCAGCGGCGACGCGGCGATCTTCCAGGCGAGCGCATGTTCGCGGCCGCCGGAGCCGAGAAGAAGAACGTTCATGGCCACCTCTTGATGCCGACTATCCCTTAGAGCACCCGCTATTGCTCTCTGGGCGACGGGTCAAGGCATCAGGATGCATTGGCGGGAATTGCGCACGGGAACGTTACCCCTGCCGAAAATGGGCGCCAAATACCGGCGCCCATTTTCTGGCTCCCGCTCAGCCCTGGTAGACGACCGGAAACCAGTCCTCGCGCAGCCTCTCGCCCGGCTGCATGCCGTGGCCGTGATAGGGCGGCGAGGTGCGCCCCGGCCGCTCGACATAGCGGGCATCGTCACCGACCCAGCGCAGCGACAGCGCCCGGCGTCGCGCCGCGGTCAGGTTGCCACGCGCGCCATGCGCGGTCCTGAAGTCGAACAGAATGGCGTCGCCCGGCTCCATTTCCCATTCGAGCACTTTCAGCGACGGATCGTTATCGGGATCGGGCACCGGCAGATAGTCGCCCTCGCCGGCATAGAAATTGCTGTCGTCGAGCCAGCGCACCGGCAGGATCATCTTGTCCCATTTGTGCGAACCAGCGATCAGCCGCAGCGTCGCTTCCTTCACCGGGTCGATGGGTATCCAGAAGCTCACGGTCTGCTGGCCATCGACGAAGTAATACGGAATGTCCTGATGCCAGGGCGTCGGCTTTTGCGTGCCGGGTTCCTTGACCAGCACATGATCGTGGAAGAACTGCGCGGTGCGCGACTGCATCACCGCCGCCGCCAGTTCGGCGACCGGTGATTTCCGCACCACCTCGACGAATTCGGGGATGCGCTCCCAGTTGCAATAGTCGTCGAAGAAACTGCCGCGACCGTTGGCGATGTCGGACGCGGTTTCGCTGCGGTTCTGCATGTTGCGCTCGATGCCGGCGGCAATCGTGTCGACCCAGCCCTTGAAGGCGCCGCGAATGCAGACAGCACCGTCACGCTGATAGTCGGCGATGGTGCCCGCATCGATCATGGAGGCGTTGGAAGTGTGGGTGGCAGCTTGGGAAGCCATGGCGTTCTCCTCTTGGAATGAACCGACTATCGCAACCCTCATTCATTCAGTAAAATAATAACTTTCCATCCAGCACATAGAGTTTCCTTATGAATGTGACCCTCACGCAGTTGCGCTATCTGGTCGCCGTGGCGCGTCATGGCAGCGTCACCGGCGCGGCCAAGGTGCTGAACGTTTCGCAGCCGTCGATCTCGGTGGCCATTGACGCCGTCGAAAAGAATTTCGGCCAGAAACTGTTTGTTCGCCAGCGGGGAAGCGGCGTGTCGCCGACATCGTTCGGCCGCGCCGTCGTGGCCAAGGCAAGACAGGTTCTCACCGAAACGGAGGAACTCATCGGCCTGGGCTCAAGCAAATCGGCTGTCAGCGGAGAACTGGTGCTAGGATGCTTCGAGGATCTGGCGCCGTTCTTCGCGCCGGCCCTGCTGCGCGCCTTCTCCGAACGCTATCCAGCCGTCAAGGTCGTCGTCCGCGACGAAACCTTCGAGACGCTTGGGCGGCGGCTCGGCGATGCGGCCATCGATCTCGGCCTCACCTATGACCTCAGCCTGCCGACGCATTTCGCCCGCATCCTGCTGCGCGAACTTCGCCCGCATGCGCTGTTGCCGGCAGGCCATGCCCTGGCGGACCGGGCAACGGTCAGCCTTGCCGATCTGGCCGCCTATCCGCTGATCACCACGGACCAGCCACACAGCTGGCAGCACATGCTCGACCTGTTCCGCAGCCGCGGCCTGTCGCCAGTGGCTGATACGACGACAAGCTCGTTCGAACTGCAGCGCAGCATGGTCGCCAACGGGTTCGGCGTTGCGGTCAGCTACACCCGCCCGCATGGTGACCGCAGCTATGACGGGCTGCCGCTCATCTGCAAGCCACTGTCGGATCCGCTGCCCATGCAGCGGATCTTGCTCACCTACGACACGCATCAGCGTGTGTCGAATGCGGCGCTGTCCTTCATCGACGTGGCCAAGGGTTGGTTCGCCACCCGCGACATCTTTGCCTCGTGAAAGGCTGACGGTCGCCGCGTCGCCGCTTGCCGCTTGACGGTTTCCGCCGCTGCTGCCACTCCATGGAGATGGAACCTATCCAGTCGAAAGCGGCCCAGGGCCGTGTCGCCGATGCGCCGAACGGCCATTGGGTCTACCGCGTGCTGCCGCGCTCGATATGGCCCTATGCGCAGCTTGCCCGGTGGGACCGGCCAATCGGCTGGCAGTTGCTGCTGTGGCCCTGCTGGTGGTCGGCGGCCCTTGCGGCGAGCGCCTATCCGCGTCCCGGCGACCCGCTGCTCTCGCTGCTGCCGGCGCCTTGGTATCTCGTGCTGTTCCTGGCCGGCGCCATCGCCATGCGCGGCGCCGGCTGCACCTACAACGACCTCGTCGACGAGGACATCGACAACCAGGTCGAGCGCACGCGCTCGCGGCCGCTGCCGTCCGGCAAGGCCACGCGCCGGCGGGCATGGTTTTTTATTGCCCTGCAGGCCCTGGTCGGCCTCGTGGTGCTCATCCAGTTCAACAGCTTCGCCATCCTGCTCGGCATCTGCTCACTGGCGATCATAGCCATCTATCCGTTCATGAAGCGGATAACCAACTGGCCGCAACTGGTGCTTGGCCTTGCCTTTTCCTGGGGCGCGCTGATGGGATGGGCGGTCGAGTTCGGCGATCTCGATGGACCTGCAATCATGCTCTATATCGGCTCGATCCTGTGGGTGATCGGCTACGACACGATCTACGCGCATCAGGACAAGGAAGACGACGCCATTGTCGGCGTGCGCTCGACGGCACGCCTGTTCGGCGACAACACCAAATCGTGGCTGGCAGGGCTCTATGGTGGCGCGCTGATCTGTTTTGCCATCGCCTTCGCGTCGGCGCAGGCTCCGGTGGTGGCACTGGCAGGACTGATCGCTGCCGGCGCCCATATGGCCAGGCAAATTGCCGTGTTGGATATCGACAACCCGGACCAATGCCTGCGTCTATTCAGATCGAACAACCAGGTCGGCTGGCTGATCTTCCTGGGCCTGATCGGCGGCGCTGTGTGGGTAGCACTGAAGCCGCTGGTTTAGCGGCTTCGCTTTTCCTGCATGTTCCCTCTCGGGATCATGCTCACTCGCGCGAGATGATCTCCTGGCCGTCGATGACCAGCCTGAGACCGAGGTCGCCGGCCCTGCGGCGAGCGAGAAAACGCGGGCGTCGGGTGTTGGACAGACGGCCTTTGCGGCGATCCTGCGGCGGCAGCGTCTTGATGGCGGCGCCGAGCGATTCTTCCAGAGTGCGGGCGACGCCGTCCGATTCGATCAGCAGCATCGGCAGACGGTAGGCGTCGGCCCACGCGCGCCAGTCGGCGGCGACATCGTCGAGATCGTCGGCGACCAGCAACGGCACCGACAGCATCGGGTCGTTGTGCAGGAGTTCCAGGGTCACCGTGACATTGCCGTCAGGGTCCTCCATGGCGCGGGCGGCAACGCCGCGGAACGCATTGGCGGGCAGAACGATGATCGCCGGCAGGCCGCTCATCTCGAGCAGGCGGCGGATCACGGCGCCACGCTGGTCGATGGTAAAGGTCACATCGCCGTAGTCGTCGCGTGTCGCGTAGCTCACCACTTGCGGCAGGCGAAATGGGTCGAGACGCATGTTGCGTCCCGCCCAGACTGGCTTCAGTCCGGTGTTCATAGAGTGCCTTCCTGTCTGTCTCCTGAGAGCCGGTGTCCGGTTCTCTCCGGGCCGGTTTTTCCAGCCTCGTTTGTATGGAGACAGTAGCGCGGGCTCCTTACCGCCCCGCTTAAGAAAGTCGGTTAAATTTTGCTGATCTTAGGGATGGTTATCGGAATCCCACCAACCACAAGATGTCGAAAGGATCAGATAACCTTACCCGGATTCATGATGCCGGCCGGGTCGAAGGCCGCCTTTACCCTTCGCATCAGATCGATCGCCATCGGCGGCGCGGTGGCAATCAGTTCGTCGCGCTTCAACTGGCCGATACCATGCTCTGCCGAGATCGAACCGTGCAGGCTGCGCACGACGTCGTGCACCGCCTTGTTCATGGGATGATAGAGGGCGAGAAATGCCTCGTCATCGCCATCGACGGGCCGCGAGATGTTATAGTGGAGGTTGCCGTCGCCCATATGGCCGAAGCAGACCACGCGGGCGCCGGCACTCACCGACGCCACGGCGCCGGCGGCCTCTGCGATGAAGCGCGGGATCATTGCCACAGGCACCGAAATGTCGTGCTTGATCGAGGCACCCTCCGGTTTTTGCGCCTCGGGCAGCAGCTCGCGGAAATTCCAGAAGGCATCCCCCTGCCCGAGGCTTGCGGCGATGACGGCGTCGCCGACGAATTCATGTTCGAGGCCGGCCGAGAGCACGTCCTCGATCAACGCCCGCGAATCCTCCGATGAACGGCCGGACGAAATCTGCATCAGCACATACCACGGCCAGTCGTCGACCAAGGGCCGCACCACGCCCTGTGCATGCGCCAGCGTGAAATCATATGGCCGCTTGCCGATCAGTTCGAAGGCGGTCAGCGCGGCCCCGGCGCGGTCCATGGCCAGGCTGAACAGGGAAAGCGCGGCCTCAGGCGACGACAGGCCGACGAATGCGACCTCGCGCCCCTTCGACTTCGGAAACAGCTTGAGCACGGCGGCGGTGATGACGCCGAGCGTGCCTTCGGCGCCGACGAACAGGTTTTTCAAATCGTAGCCGGTGTTGTCCTTCTTCAGCTTGCGCAGATCGTCGAACACCTCGCCGGTCGGCAGCACCACCTCGACACCGAGGCAGAGTTCGCGCGCATTGCCGTAGGCAAGCACGCCGGTGCCGCCGGCATTGGACGACAGGTTGCCGCCGATCTGGCAGGAGCCTTGCGCGGCCAGCGACAGCGGAAACAGCCGGTCGGCGGCGTCCGCCGCCTCCTGCAGCGTCTGCAGGATGACACCGGCCTCGGCCGTCACCGTGTTGGACAGGACATCGATCTCGCGAATGCGGTTGAGCCGCGACAGCGACAGGATGATCTCGCGCCCGGAGGTGTCTGGCACTTGGGCGCCGACCAGCCCGGTGTTACCGCTTTGCGGCACGATCGGCGTTCCCGTCTCGGTCGCCAGCCGCATGATCCGGCTGACCTCGTCGACGCTGCCCGGCCGCAGCACCAGCGATGTCGCGCCATGCCAGAGCCCACGCCGCTCAATGAGGTAAGGCGCGATGTCCTGCTCGTCGCGCAGTGCATATTTGTCGCCGACGATCGCCGCGAAGCGATCGATGAGAGCAGGGTCGAGTTTGTCTGGAATTTCGGTCATGGGGGAAAACTATGTTGCGGGCTGTTAGATGTCACGAGGGGCGGCGGCACGCGAGAGGCGATCGTTGATCGCCTCTCCGAGACCATCAAAAGGAACCGGCTCGACGGCGATGGTCGGCGCACCGCTGCGGTCGAGTTCCTGCATGTAGGCGAACAGATTGCTCGCCGCTTCGCGCAGGTCCCCGGTCTCGGATAAATTGAGAAAAGCAGCGGCGCGGCGCCAGCCTTCCGCCCGCTGGCCGCCGAAGCCGAGCAGGGCCTCGCCCTCGCCGATCGTCCCGGCGTTGAGCCGCATCGCGGCGCCCGGCGCATAGTGCGAGGCAAGCATGCCGGGCGCCTCGACGCCGGCTGCACCGCCGCGCAACAATTCCATGCCGATGGCCGCCTCGATCTCCTCGGCGGCAATGCCGCCGGGCCTCAGCAGCCGCATTCTGTCCCCCTCGGCCTTGACGATGGTCGACTCCAGCCCGACGGGGGTCGCGCCGCCATCGACCACCAGCTTGATCCGCGCACCGAGATCGGCCGCCACCGCTTGCGCGGTCGTTGCACTGATCTTGCCGGATGAATTGGCGCTGGGTGCTGCAAGCGGGCGGCCGAGCCTGGCGATCAGGTCGCCGCCAAAGCCCCTCGGCATGCGCAAGGCAATCGTATCGAGCCCGGCCGTGACCAGCGGATGGATGCTGTTGCCGGGCCGTTGCGGCAGCACCAGCGTCAGCGGACCGGGCCAGAATGCCAGCGCCAGTTTCTTCGACAGCGGATCGAACAGCGCGAGGCGCTCGGCCATCGCCATGTCGGCGACATGGGCGATCAGCGGGTTGAAGCGCGGCCGCCCCTTGGCTTCAAAGATGCGCGCCACACCGATGCCGTTGGTGGCGTCGCCGGCAAGCCCGTAGACGGTTTCCGTCGGGATGGCGACGACATCGCCACCCCTGAGCAGCGCCAGCGCCCGCTCCAGCGCCTCGCCGACGGCAAGTATTTCAGCCACTCTCGTCACCTCACAGATGCCGGGGTGCGTAGTACGATGGCGGCCGTTGGGCAAGCCGGCTGTTGGGCAAGGCGACTGTGGCAACACGGGGCATTGGTGATTTATCAATTCCTAAAATGCTACGTTTCGGCGAAAGCCCACGTCAATCACGGCCTGCTATTGAGCAGCTTCTGGGCAAAAGGGGAGCTATATCAGTGTCCGTGCGCATACTGATGGGGATCGTTCTGGCTGCGGCGAGCGGTGGGGCTCAGGCATCGTCGCTGGTTTTTCCCAGTGCGCCGTCCTCGACACCGTCGATTGTCAGGGTCGGTATCCCCGACCAGCCTAAAACCGCCGAAGCAGCGAAACCCAAGCATGCGCCGTCGGTGCTGGCACTTGGCGCAGCAGAGCCCGACGTCACCTATGAAAAGGTGGCGGCCATACCGGACAAGCCAGAGGCCAGGCATGGCTTCCAGCCAGGCCCGATGGTCATTCGTGGCGGCGTTACCGGTCCCGACTTCCCAGCACCGGCGCCAACCGCCGCGCCAGCGACAGGTGCCGCGCCGACCACAGGCACCGCGCCGGCGGCAGGCGCTGCTCCGGCGGCAGGCACTGCGCCGGCAACGGCCACCGCCTCCGCAGCCCCCTCGGGAAACGCCGAGAACCAACCCGCCCCGCCGAGCGCCCCGGCGCCGGCAGCAGGTCAGCGCATGCCTCCCAACGGCTACACCAAGTAGCCCCGGCTCAAAGACAGCCTGACATTGATGGCGTGACTTGACGGCGGTCTGGCGCTCGGCGCACCATTGCCAGACAAACGCCGTTTCAGTTTATGTCAGCCGCGGGACGCCATCGCCTGAGTTCGGCAAGCGGCCCTGGCAGACCGGATATTATCGCTAGGGGTAAAGGGGGGTAATCATGAGAAAATCTGGAATCGTAACCGCGGCAGGCCTTCTGCTGGCGTCACTGCTTGGCGTCGTCGCGGCTCATGCCGACGATATGCTGGGATCCTATGTCGCGCGCATTTCCGATCGCGATCATCAGGCGAGTGACGGCTATGCGCTGGACAACGCCGCGCAAATGGTGAGGCAGGACCGCGCCAACTGGCACAAATTCCACCGCCGCGACAGCGACGATGAGGGCGATGGCTGGTTCAGGACCAACGACCAGCGCGCCGATCTGCAACGCATGCTGGAGCGCGGCGGCGCGATGAGTTCCTCGACCAAGCGCGCCATCGTCAATGGCGAACCGCTGATCCAGGTCGACGTCTACGAAAACAGCGTGCGCGTCAGCATTCTTGAGAACTGACCGGGTCAGCATCCGGGACGACTGACAGAAAAGGGCGGCGTGTCAGCGCCGCCCTGCCATCGATAGAACCGGCAGCTGAAAAAATCAGGCTGCTTCTTCCTTGTCGTCGTCCTCTTCGGACTCGCCGTCTTCAGCTTCTTCTTCGGACTTTTCGTCGTCGCCTTCAGCCTTCACACTGTCCTCGGCGTCGTCTTCGTCCTCATCTTCGTCTTCTTCATCTTCGTCGTCATCCGAGAGCGTGGCAGCTTCGGCGCCGTCGGACTCTTCGCCTTCTTGATCGTCGCCGTCTTCGTCGTCATCCGACAGGTCAGCGGCTTCGACCGCGGCGGCAGCGGCATGATCGAGGATGGTTTCGGAAGCGGATTCAAGCGCCTCGGCGGGAGCCGGGGTTTCTTCTGTCACTTCGATTTCGTGATCGGAATTCATGGAAGCCTCCGTGGGGTTGGGGAACATGTCCCTTTTGCCACGGAGAGATCATCGTCATATGAC
Source organism: Mesorhizobium loti (assembly GCF_003148495.1). Taxonomy (GTDB): domain Bacteria; phylum Pseudomonadota; class Alphaproteobacteria; order Rhizobiales; family Rhizobiaceae; genus Mesorhizobium; species Mesorhizobium loti. The sequence goes on along the minus strand of NZ_QGGH01000002.1, from coordinate 460,540 downwards.
TGTAAGCCGGCTCGAACGGCCGACCGGAAGATTTTTTCTTAGCTTCTCAACCAGCTATCTTCGAGAAATCCGCGACCTGACCGGTCGCCGCGCGGATGCGGGCGAGCAGCGCCAGGCGATTGGCGCGCACGGACAAGTCCTCGTCATTTACGAGGACATGCTCAAAGAATGAATCAACCGGTTCACGCAAAACGCTAAGCGCCAACAGGGCGCCGGAAAAGTCATCGTTTTGAATCGCTTCGCCGGCTTGCTTCTCAGCCTGATTCACCGCCGCAAACAGCAATTTCTCGGTATCCTCGCGAAACAGCGCCGGCTCAACGGTTTCGGCGACCGCCGTTTTCTTCTTCTCCTCGGCGGCCAAGATGTTGGCCGCACGTTTGGTGCCGGCGAGCAGGTTTTTGCCGTCCTCTGTATCGAGGAAGGAGCCCAGCGCCTCGACGCGGCGCACGATCTGCAGCAGGTCATCGGACTGCGGTGTGATGACCGCATCAATCAGATCGTGGCGTGCACCCTGGTCACGGAGGTAGACCTTCAGGCGGTCGTGGAAGAAGGCGACGAGATCGGCAACGAATGGCGAAAGCGATGCTTCCAACTCCATCATACGCTGGCCATCGAAGAACTCTCGTTCCTGATCGGCGGAGCCGAAGGTTTCCGAATTTGCGTTGGCCAAGCCGCCCTTCAACAATCTGGAGATCAAGCCGGCTTCCGACAGCAACTGGCTTGCCCCCTTGTACTCGCGAATGCGGGAATCGAGCATCGTGACCACACCACGGCTCTCAACCCCCTCACCGAACCGTTCATATGCGGCGAGCGCCGAGGCCACCGTCGCTGCAATGGCGACACCCAGGGAAAGCCTGATCCTGTTTTCCAGTATGATCCTCACCACACCCAGCGCCGCTCGACGCAAAGCATAGGGGTCCTTCGACCCGGTCGGCTTTTCGTCGATGGCCCAGAAGCCGGCCAGCGTGTCGAGCTTGTCGGCAAGTGCCACGGTGATCGAAACCGGATCGCTCGGTACGCGATCGGATGGGCCTTGTGGCTTGTAGTGTTCCTCAATGGCTGCCGCGACCGAAGCATGCTCGCCCTGCAGCAACGCATATTTGCGCCCTATTGCGCCTTGCAGCTCGGGGAACTCGCCGACGACTTCAGTGGTGAGATCGGCCTTGGCTAAGACAGCCGCACGGCGCGCCAGTGCGGGATCGGCGCCGACGATCGGCGCCAGTTCCTCGGCAAGCTGAGCAATCCGCTCCACCCGCTCGCCCTGCGTGCCGAGCTTGGCGTGAAAGGTGACGGCGAGATGGTCGAGGCGGGCCATGCGCTGGTCGAGCGGTTTCTTCAGATCGAGCCCGAATTTTTCCGCCGATGCTTCAAGCTGGTCAAGATCAGGCAAATCGCCCTGATCGGTCGTCCAGAAATAAAGCGCGTCGGACAGACGGGCGCGCACCACCTTGCCGTTGCCGTGGGCGATCTCCTTGCCGCCATCCTTGGCCTCGATGTTGGCGGTGAGGATGAAGCGGTTGGAAAGCGCATCATCGACACCCTGCGGCCGCGTGACAAAGCACTTCTGGTTGGCGCGGATGGTCAGCCGGATCACCTCGGCCGGAATGGCCAGGAAAGCCTCCTCGAACTCGCCCATCAGCACGACCGGCCATTCGACCAGCCCGGACACCTCTTCCAGCAGCCCGTCGTCCTCAACCAGGTCGAGCCCGTTGGCGAAAGCGAGATTGCGGGCGTCGGCAAGGATGATCTCCTTGCGCCGGTCGGCATCGAGCACGACCTTCGCCGCTTCCAGCTTGGAAACATAGTCGTCGAAGCGGCGCACCGTAATGGCATCAGGCGCGTGGAAGCGGTGGCCATAGGTGACGTTGCCCGAGCGGATGCCGTCGATCTCGAAATCGACCACGACAGGCTCCTCGGTCTCCGGGCCGAAGGTGCACAGGATCGATTGCAGCGGCCGCACCCAGCGCAGCGAGCCGGGCTTGGCCGAGGCCGGCCCCCAGCGCATCGATTTCGGCCACGGAAAATTGCGGATGATGCCCGGCACCAGCTCGGCGATAATCTTTTCGGCCGCCCTGCCCGGCTTCGAAATATGGGCGACGTAGAAGTCACCCTTCTTCGGATCGGAATGGACATGCGCCTCGGCGATCGAAGCAAGTCCGGCCTTGCGCAGGAACCCCTGGATCGCCTGTTCAGGCGCTGATGTCGAAGGTCCTTTGATCTCTTCGCTTACATCCTTCGAGCGCGCGGTCAGGCCCCTGATATCGAGCGTCAGCCGCCGCGGCGTCCAGTACTCGCGCGCCGCCTCATAGGTCAGTCCCGCCTCGACCAGACCGTCGGTCAGCATCTTCCTGAGATCACCCGCCGCCTTGCGCTGCATGCGGGCAGGGATTTCCTCGGAACGAAGTTCGAGCAACAAATCCGGCATCAGAGTGTCTCCGCCCGCATGCCATTTTCCTGTTTGCGCGTCCTCGCGCCTCCGGCGCTGCGGTCGCGCGGCTGGGCAGGAATCTCTTCCGAGCGGAGTTCTAGAAGCAGGTCAGGCATGGATGGGGCTCACGCGGCAAAATGGTCCGGGCGGGGCATAGCAACTCGGCTGGCCGCTGTCACCCTTTCCGCGCGGCGATCGCCGATTTGCGCCCATTTCCAGAAATTTTGGCCGCCCTGTCGGGACGAGACGATCCCGCTCGTCCTTGGATCAAAGATTTCCATGAACCGAACGCAGCGCTGAAGCGACCCACGCTCAGGCAGGGAACTATTGGCTCAACGACCATGAAAACGGCATCCAGACTTCTACAGATCCTCGCGCTCAGCGCCTGCTTCACCGCGCAGGCCCATGGCGCCTTCTCGATGCCGGGCGTGCGGCAGGCATTGCGCACGATCGACGGTACCGGCACTCAGAACGTCCTGCCGATCAACATTTCCTTCGAGATGATGAAACGGGTCTGAAACTCAGGCTGCCAAGCCACCCGCCTGCGTCTTCAAAAATGCCTCGCCGCAGGCCTTCGCCAGATTGCGCACCCGCAGGATGTAGCTCTGCCGTTCGGTGACCGAAATCACACCGCGTGCGTCGAGCAGGTTAAAGACATGGCTGGCCTTGATGCACTGATCATAGGCCGGGAAAACCATGCGATGCATCGGCAGATTGTCGTTAGACGCCGGCGCGCCGGCATCGAGCAACGCTTTGCACTCGGCCTCGGCGTCCTCGAAGTGGCGCAGCAGCATCGCCGTGTTGGCGTATTCGAAATTGTGACGCGAATATTCCTGCTCGGCCTGCAGGAAGACATCGCCATAGGTGACCTTGTCGGCGCCTTCGCGGCCGTTGAAGTTGAGGTCGTAGACATTGTCGACGCCCTGCACATACATGGCCAGCCGCTCCAGCCCGTAGGTCAGCTCGCCGGCCACCGGCGCGCATTCGATGCCGCAGACCTGCTGGAAATAGGTGAACTGCGACACTTCCATGCCGTCGCACCAGCACTCCCAGCCGAGGCCCCAGGCGCCCAGTGTCGGGCTTTCCCAATCGTCCTCGACAAAGCGGATGTCGTGCAGCAGCGGGTCGACGCCGATCGCTGCCAGCGAACCGAGATAGAGCTCCTGCAGGTTGGGCGGGTTGGGCTTCAGGATCACCTGATACTGGTAATAATGCTGCAGCCGGTTCGGGTTCTCGCCATAGCGGCCATCCTTGGGACGGCGCGAAGGCTGGACATAGGCGGCATTCCAGCGTTTTGGCCCAAGCGCGCGCAGCGTCGTTGCCGGATGAAACGTGCCGGCGCCGACCTCCATGTCGTAGGGCTGCAAGATGACGCAGCCATAGGCCGCCCAGTAATTGTGCAAGGTCAGGATCAGCCCCTGGAACGAGCGGCTGGGATGCATATGGGGGGGGATTTCAATCGTCATGGTGGCCTCGACAGCACGGGCTAGCTTGCCGGCACGTCCTAGAGACACGGCGGCAAAGCGTCAAGCAAGGCGCGCCGGCGCGGATCGCCGGAAGCGTGCGGGACGATGTTGAAAGCATTGCGAGGGCGTGGCCCATTGCCGGTCATGGCAGCCTGAGGTCTGTTCGATGCGTCGTCCATGTCAATGACAACAGGTCCAGCCATGCCCAGCCCGATCGTCATCCGTCCCGTTATGCGCCGGGATTTCGAGCAATGGCTGCCGCTGTGGGACGGCTACAACGCATTTTATGGCCGCTCGGGTGAAACGGCCCTGCCGGGCGAGATCACCCAGATGACATGGTCGCGTTTCTTCGATGCCTATGAGCCGGTCCATGCGCTGGTTGCCGAGAGCGAGGGACAGCTTCTCGGCCTCGTACACTATCTCTTCCATCGCAACACCACGTCGATCGCACCGAATTGCTACCTGCAGGACCTTTTCACCACACAGACCTCGCGTGGCAAAGGCATCGGCCGGGCGCTGATCGAGGGCGTCTATGAGCGTGCCCGGGCCGCCGGCTCAGGTCGGGTGTACTGGCTGACGCATGAAACCAATCACACGGCGATGAAGCTCTATGACAAGGTCGGCGAACGCTCCGGGTTTGTCGTCTATCGGAAGATGTTCTGAGGCCGTCTCCGCAAATCGGCGAGCGTCTGGGCGGGCGCATGTGGCCCAAACGAAAACGGGGCTCCGAAAAGAGCCCCGTTCGTATTCAAAATAGTCGACTTCACCCCTTCGGGGCGGGCACCGGCTCTGGCTTGACCTTCGGGGTTTCCTGCGCCGTGTTGGATTCGATCGGCGGCAGGCCCTTCATCAGCTTCTGCTGCAAGGTGGCCAGCACATCGGGATCCGGCTTCAGGTCGCGAGCCTGGTTCCACTGGAAAGTTGCTTCCAGCTTGCGGCCGACGCGCCAGTAGGCATCGCCGAGGTGATCGTTCAGAACCGGATCTTCCGGCTTCAGCGACACGGCGCGTTCCATTTCGCGCACGGCGTCATCGAACCTGCCGAGGCGGAAATAGGCCCAACCCAGCGAATCGACGATGTAACCGTCGCTCGGCCTGAGGTCGACGGCCTTCTGGATCATCGCCAGGCCTTCCTTGAGGTTGGTGTTCATGTCGACCCAGGAATAGCCGAGATAGTTCAGCACCTGCGGCTGGTCGGGGAACAGCTCCAGCGCCTTGCGGAAGTTCGGCTCGGCCTTGGGCCATTCCTTCAGGCGCTCATATGCGATGCCGCGCTGGTAGAAGATATTCCAGTTGGCTGAAGTCGGCGTCTTCAGCACATCGACAGCCTTGTCGTAGAGATTGGCGGCCGAGCGGAAATCATCCTTCGAGGAATAGACGCCGCCGAGCGCCAGATAGGCGCGCATGTCGTCGGGATGGGCGTCGACGAAGGCCTTCAGATGGGTGATCGCTTCTTCGTGACGGTCGAGATCGGCAAGGTTGAGGCCGAGCTGCAGGTCCGAAAGCTCCTTCAGCGGCGAGGTAGCGGGGATCCGCCGATAGAGCGCAATGGCGCCCTCGCCATCCTTCAGCTGCTCGGATACAGCAGCGAGTTGCACCAGGGCGGCGTCGCTGTCAGGCTTCAGGGCAAGCGCATATTGCAGATAGAGGCGAACGAACGGCTCGCCGCCGCCACGGTTGAGCGCGGTGGCAAGGTCGAGCAAAATCTCGGAGGCACCGTCCGACGGGCCAGTAGCGAAGGGCGCAATCTTGTCGCCCTTGGCGATCCTGTCGCGCAAGGCGACGATCTCCAGCTTGCCCGGCGAAAACGCCTCGGCCTGGTCGAGCACCGACAGCGCCTTGGCCTTGTCGCCCTTGCGGGCCAGGAACGACGCGTAGGCCTGGGCGTTGCGCATCCAGGTTTCGGGAGCGGCGCCGCCGGCGGCGGTGTCCTGCATGGTCGCGGCGTAGATCGCTTCGGCCTTCTCGGGCATACCGGACGCATCGGCGATCAGCGCGCGGTGGAACGACTTGAACAGGCCGAACCAATCCGGCCCCTGCAGCTTGTCGATGGAGGTCATCGCATCGGAGGCCTCGCCGGCGCCCTGTTGGGCCCAGCCGGACATCACCCCGGAGATCAGCCGGTCGAGATCGGATTCCAGCGACAGCTTGAGCCAGTACTGCGCCTTGGTGAAATCCTTCTTGTGGAAGGAATCAACGGCGAGTGCCAGGCGCGAAAAGCGCTCGACATCTGGAACTTCCTTGAGCTTGTCGGCATAGACGAGGGATTCGTCGAAGCGGCCCTGCGCGATCAGCGACAGCATCAGGCTCTGCTGCAGGCCGGTGTCGCTCGGGTCGAAGGCCAATGCCTGCTTGTAGTAGGCTATGGCACTGTCGAGGTCGTTGTCGCCTTCGGCGATCCGAGCTGCCAGATAGGCGCCCGAAAACGACGTGATCTTGACCGGTTCGGTGGTTTGCTTGGCATAGGCCGGCAAAGTCGAGATCGCCATGCCTGTAACAATTGCCAGCCTTGTCAGCCAGCGCGCACGTCCTTGCCGCATCGTATCCCTTTCAGCCAGGCGCCATCTCCGCGTCAGCGGGATCGGCGTAGACTCGATCTTTCCAGGCAAAGCATGGCCTTTTTGGGGTCACGCTTCAATCCGCCTCGAATTCACAATCCGGGCACCCGATTAACAAACCATGGCGACAGGCACCAGTTTCCGATCTTGAATTTCGGCCATGGCCCTGCGCGGCGCCGACTATATCACAGATTCGACCATTGAGGTCAGCGCCAATATCAGCCCTTGCCTGGCGAGGCGGACCGGTGCACCAGCGTGTCGCTATATCCGCCGGCCGCTATCGTGCTGCACAGCTCATTCCACTCACAGCTGCCGCAAGCCTTGCGCACGCGGCCCGCCGAAAACGCCTGCCGCATCCGAGCCAGGATTGCCGCATCGAGATCGAGACTGGCGCCGACGCGGATTGATTGCGCCAGCAATTCCTCCACGTCCTGTGCAGCGAGCCGGTCCCGCTCGACGACGCTCTCGTTGAGACAATGCGGTTCCGGCTCGTCGAGCAAGGGAGCGCAGACATCGTCGGGGCCGGAAACGAGGAGGACGTCCTCGCCCCGGCTCAGGCGCTCCGCGACGCGATCATAATTGGCGGTGAAGGCGGGGCTGTATCCCTTGCCCACATAGGTGAGCAGGCAAAGGAGGTGATGGGCGCGTAGCCTGATCGTCATTTATTCTTGTGGCCTGAGGTCGGTCGGCTCGGGTTTGTAGCCCGAAAACAGCTTGAGTGTCGCAGCACCCAGCGCCGACTTGAGCAACCCGCCGACGAGAAAAGGCAGGAAGCCGAAGGTGATGGCCTTCTCAGTGCCGATCATGACAGCGAGCCACATGGTGCCGAGAACCAGGCAGGCAAGGTTGCCGAGCAGCATGGCGGCGAAGGCGAGCACCACCCTGTTGCCGTTCCAGCCGCGTTCGGCCAGCCAGCCGACAAGCGCGCCGGTGATCGGGAAGGCGAAGAGATAGCCGCCCGTCGGCCCGACGAAATGCTGTACGCCGGCGGAGCCTCCGGCCAGGACTGGAAAGCCCACCGCGCCTTCGACCAGCCAAGCGGCGATGGTCACAGCGCCAAGCCGCCAGCCATAGAGCGCGCCGATCAAGGTCACGGCGAAGGTCTGCATGGTCACTGGAACCGGCACCATTGGCACTTCGATGTAGGACGACAGTGCCAGGAACAGCGTGCCGAGCACGACAGCTCCGGCCTGCCAGCCGAGGGAGCGATCCTGGAGCCGGAGCGGGCTGAACGAGGGCTTGCTGGACAAGAATGCGATGTCTGCCATTGGGATTCCTTCGATCGGTTGCAAATTATAGATAATTTCTGTTTTCGATCTATTATCGAATCCACAATTCCGGTGAGATAGCAAGCCCTGGCTGTGCAAAGGGTCGTCCTAGCCGACGATGGCAAAGGCTTCGCGCGTCGTCCCGGAGGCCGTCCTGACCGGCTTGCGGCCAATCCACTGGACATGCCGCCCCAGCGTCACGGCCGCCGATTCGGTGTTCCCCTGCCGCAAGGCGGTGAGTATCGCGCGATGATCCTGATCGGTGGGTGTCTCCCACTCCGAGCGCCATGCCGCAAACAGGAAGCGGGCACTCGCCGCGTGCAGATCGTCGATGGTGGCGAGCAGGCGCGGCATGCCGCATGGCGCCAGGATCAGCCGGTGGAAGGCGCGATTGGCTTCCTCCCATGACCTGACGTCGCGGGACTTGTCGCCGGCCTTGGTTGCCTCTTCGGCGAGATCGAGAATGGCAGATGTCAGGTGTGGCGCCGCGTGGCGCAGCGCCAGCACTTCGAGCGCCGCCCGCATTTCGGCGACCTCCTTGACCTCGCCCAGATCGAAAGACGCCACACGCACACCACGGCGCGGCTCACCGATGGCCAGCCCTTGCGCCTCGAGGCGGCGAAAGGCCTCGCGCACGGGAACATGACTGGTGTGGAATTCCTCGGCGATATGATCCTGCCGAAGCCTGGCCCCCGGCTCGATCGCGCCCGAGATGATGCGGTCCGCCAGCACCTTGCTGATGCGCACCGCGATGGTGTCGTCTGTGCCCTTTGCCATGTTTTATAGATAATTTGCGGCGGGGCAGTTTGTCGAGACGGCAACACCAGGATTCGGTGGGTTGCCTCTTGTGCGGGCGTCCTCGTCAGCCGTGCCGGAGAGGCGCGGCAACGTTTCTCAGTTCACCCGGCTGATGCAGAAATCGATGACGTCGATCAGCGCCGATTTCTGCGGCGTCGCTTCCAGCGGCGCCAGCGCGTCGCGGGCGATCTCGCCGAAATGGCGGGCGCGCCCGATCGTGTCGGCAATGGCGCCGTGGCGGGTCATCAGGCCGGTCGCCTTTTCCAGACCGGCGTCATCGGTGACATTGTCCTCGATGGCGCGCTTCCAGAAGGTGCGCTCGGCCTTGGAGCCGCGCCGGTAGGCAAGGATGACCGGCAAGGTCACCTTGCCTTCGCGGAAATCGTCGCCGACGTTCTTGCCCAGATCCTTGCTGGTGCCGCCATAATCCAGCGCATCGTCGATTAGCTGGAAGGCAAGGCCGAGATTCATGCCGTAGGAGCGCAGCGCGGCACGATCATTGCGCGTCGCCTGGGCGATGACGGGACCGACCTCGGCAGCAGCCGAAAACAGCGCCGCGGTCTTGGCCTTGATCACCGCGAAATGCTCGTCCTCGGTGGTTTCGAGGTTCTTGGCGGCGGCAAGCTGCATCACCTCGCCCTCAGCGATGATCGAGGCCGCACTCGACAGGATGTCGAGCGCTTCGAGCGAGCCGACATCGACCATCATGCGGAAGGCCTGGCCGAGCAGGAAGTCGCCGACCAGTACGCTTGCCTGGTTGCCCCAGATCATGCGGGCGGTCTTCTTGCCGCGGCGCATGCCGCTCTCGTCGACGACGTCGTCGTGTAGCAGCGTCGCGGTGTGCATGAATTCGACCGAGGTGGCGAGCTTGACGTGGCCCTCGCCGACATAGCCGAACATCTGCGCGGCAGCGAGTGTCAGCATCGGCCGCAGCCGTTTGCCGCCGGACGAGATCAGATGATTGGCGACTTCCGGGATCATCTCGACGTCGGAGCCGGCCTTGGACAGGATCAATTCATTGACGCGCCCCATATCGGCGGCAGTCAGATCGATCAGATCCTTGATGGAGGCAGGCTCCCGCTTCCCGTTTTCGATGTTGAGAACGACACCCACGACAATCACTCCCGTCTTGGTATAACGCGTGCGACGGCACCCTTAGTCCCTCCATGGACTCTAGGGCGGCGGACATGGCCACGGCAAGTGGCGAATTGGCGCGGCGGCGATGACGGAATGTCAACCGACGCCGAAAGGGAGTTCTACTTTGCCACGGGAATCCGCCTGCCCGTTTACATCAGCGCTGCAAACTGAGAGTTTCGCCCGATGATTGAGCTCATTCGCACCAACGACGCCGTCATCATTTCCTTTGTCGAATCGCTGATGCGCGATGCCGGCATCGGCTGCTTCGTCGCCGACCAGAACATGAGCGTGCTCGACGGCTCGCTCGGCATCCTGCCGCGGCGCGTCATGGTCGACGCCGACCAGGCCGACGCGGCACGGCGCATCCTGACGGATGCCGGCATCGCCAACGAGATTCGCGGAAAATAATGTCCGCCGCGCCGGCCACCCTCGTCCCGGACACGCCGGCCCATACGGTCGACGCTTTCCATCGCGGCCGGTTCTGGCTGGTGCAGCCCAAGCAAGGCGGCCATCGCGCCGGCATGGATGCGATGATGCTGGCGGCATCCGTGCCATCCGCCTTTGCCGGGCGTCTCGCCGATTTCGGTGCCGGCGCCGGGGCCGCCGGACTGGCGGTGCTGTCACGCTGCCCGGCCGCCGAGGCGGTGCTGGTCGAACGCGCGCCCGAAATGGCGGCCTTCGCGGCGGCCACCCTTGCCCACCCCGGCAATGCCCATCTCAGCGATCGCGCCTCTGTGCTCGTCGCCGATGTCACCGTATCGGGCCGGGCGCGGGCGGCCGCCGGCCTCGCCGACAATGATTTCGACTTCGTCATCATGAACCCGCCTTTCAACCCCGCACGGGACCGCGCCACGCCCGATCGCCTCAGAAAAGAAGCCCATGTCATGGAGGACGGGTTGTTCGAGAGCTGGATTCGCAGTGCGGCAGCGGTCGTCAGGCCGCGCGGCGGGCTTGCCGTGATCGCCCGCCCCGAACAGCTCGGCGCCATTCTCGATGCGATCGCAGGGCGCTTCGGCGATGCCGAGATGCTTGCCGTCCACCCTCGCCCCGACGCAGCGGCGATCCGCATTGTCGTCAGGGCAGCGCTCGGGGCGCGGGGAAAGCTTGCCATCCGCCCTCCTTTGATGCTTCACGCGCAATCAGGCAACGGCCCCGATGAGCGCAGCGAAATGATCACCAACGGCCTCGCCTCGCTGTTCGGAGATTGAGCTATTCTGCCCGGCCACATTGCCGTTGGCCGGGAAATCCCTACATGCCTGCAACCCACCGACCGGAGACCGCGCCCTCGTGAAACGACTTATCAACCGCCTGCTGCCGAAATCCTGGCGCTCCACCGTCGTCACCATTCCGGTCATCCGGCTGCACGGCACCATCATGGCCGGCGGTGGCCAGTTCCGACCGAGCCTGTCGCTGGCCTCCACCGCCGGCCTCATCGAGAAGGCGTTCTCCTACGACGCGCCGGCGGTCGCCATCTCGATCAATTCGCCGGGCGGCTCGCCGGTGCAGTCGCGGCTGATCTTCAAGCGCATCCGTGACCTGGCCACGGAAAAGAACAAAAAGGTGCTGGTCTTCGTCGAGGACGTCGCGGCATCGGGCGGCTACATGATCGCGGTCGCCGGTGACGAGATTTTTGCCGATCCGTCCTCCATCGTCGGTTCGATCGGCGTGGTCTCGGCCTCGTTCGGCTTCCCGGAACTGATGAAGAAGATCGGCGTCGAGCGCCGCGTCCACACCGCCGGCCAGAACAAGGCGGTGCTCGATCCGTTCAAGCCCGAGAGGAAGGAAGACGTCGAACGCCTGAAGGCGCTGCAGCTCGAGGTGCACGGCACGTTCATCGATCTCGTCAAGGAGCGGCGCGGCACCAAACTGAAAGACGATCCGGACCTGTTCACCGGCCTGTTCTGGACCGGCATCAAGGGCCTCGAACTCGGCCTGGTCGATGCGCTCGGCGACATGCGCACGGTGCTGAAGACCCGTTTCGGGGCAAAAACCCAGCTCAGGCTGATCACCGCGCCGCGCGGTTTCCTCAGCCGCTTCGGCCTGTTCGGTTCGAGCAAGGGCTTCTCAGTGCCCGATATCGCAGCCGCTGCCGCTAGCGGCGTGATCGATGCGGCGGAAGAGCGCGCGTTGTGGTCTCGGTTCGGGCTTTGAAAACCCGGCAAAACCGTCTAGCATGACAGTTAGAAATCTCATGCATGTCGTTACCCAAACCGAATCCACTTTTGGGCGATATGCATCAACCGACCCGACCGGCCGCCTTCGCCGGCCCAGCGTGGGAGGAGTTTTGGTATGCCGCAGATCATTTTCTTCACCGTCGTTGGCGTCGCCGCCTATTTCGGCTACCGCACCTTCATTAGGGAAGCTGAGCGCGTGACCGCCAAGGTGCGGCGCACCGAAAAGCAGGCGGCCAACGGCGCGATCGGAACGCTGGTCAAGGATCCGAAGACCGGCGAATACCGGCTGGCCAAGGACTGAGCATCATTTCGCATACCATTGTGGACACCGACATCGGGTCGCGTAGCTGGCACGCGCACGCCAAGATCAATCTTGCGCTGCATGTCACCGGCAGGCGCCCTGACGGCTATCATCTGATCGAAAGCCTGGCGGTGTTCACGCGCTTTGGCGACCGGGTCGAAATCGCCCCCGCCGAAAGCGACGGGTTTGCCGTGTCCGGCCGTTACGCACCGGCCGTTCCTCTCGATGCAAGCAATCTGGTGCTCAGGGCACGCGATGCCTTGCGACAGGCGGTCGGGCACGACAGAGCACCTCCAGTCACCATCCGGCTCGAAAAGAACCTGCCGGTTGCCTCCGGCGTCGGCGGCGGGTCGAGCGACGCGGCGACCGTGCTGCGCGGGCTGGTGGAAACCTGGGCCCTGGACATCGATGGCGCCGAGCTGGCGCGGATCGGCCTCTCGCTTGGCGCCGATGTGCCGATGTGCCTGGCGGCCAAGCCTCTGGTCGCGCGCGGCATCGGTGACGAGCTGTCGATGGTGCCGGATTTTTCGGCGCTTGGGCTGGTGCTGGTCAATCCGGGCACGCCGGTCTCGACCACCGAGGTTTTTGCAGCGCTTTCCCGGCGCGACAACGAAGCCTTGCCGCCGCTGCCGCGCAGCATCGATTTTCACAGCCTGCGCAACTGGCTGGAGATCACCCGCAACGATCTCGAGCCCGCAGCGCTGGCAATGCAGCCCGCCATCGGCAGGGCGCTTTCCTGGCTGAACAAGGCTGGATCGGGCTTTTCACGGATGTCCGGATCCGGCGCGACCTGCTTCGGCCTGTTCGAAACCGGCAATGTCGCCAAGCGCGCGGCCGCCGAGATCCGCGGCCGCCAGCCCGACTGGTTCGTCGCGGCGACGCGCAGCATCGCATCGGAGGGCGCTGATGGCCAGAATTGACGAGAGCCGTTCCTTCATTCCCGTGCGCATCGCGGTGCTGACCGTTTCCGACACACGCAGCCTCGCCGACGACAAATCCGGCCAGACGCTGGCCGACCGCATCACCGAGGCCGGGCACATCCTGGCTGCCCGCGATATCGTCACCGACGACCGCGAGAAAATTCGCGACAAGGTTCTGGCGTGGTCGCGGGACAAGGATATCGATGTCGTGATCACGACCGGCGGCACCGGCTTTACCGGCCGTGACGTGACGCCGGACGCGCTGGAGCCGATTTTCGAAAAGCGCATGGACGGCTTTTCGGAAGTGTTCCACCGCATCTCCTATGACAAGATCGGCACCTCGACGATCCAGAGCCGGGCGACCGGCGGCGTCGTCAACGCCACCTTCGTCTTCGTGCTGCCGGGCTCACCCGGCGCCTGCAAGGACGCCTGGGACGGCATCCTGAAAGCCCAGCTCGACTACCGGCACATGCCGTGCAACTTCGTCGAGATCATGCCGCGCCTGGACGAGCATTTGCGGCGCGGAAAATCGGCTCCGTAGAAGCCGAGGCAAAGCGCCGGTTTCGCGCCGCGTTTGCCAGGCAGAACGGCACCGGCGCCTTCGAAACGCCATTCCAAACCCGCCCCCGAAAAAAGTACCTTGCTTGAAGGCGATCATCGCCGTCACGACAAGGCAGATACGATGACCGTGCATACCGGTGGATGCCATTGCGGCAACATACGCCTTGGATTTTCAACCGAGCTCGACCCGCCGCAGATCGAAATTCGCGCCTGCCAGTGCTCGTTCTGTGTCAGACATGGTTCGCGCGCCATTGCCGATCCCGACGGTAGACTGGTCATCTCGGTCAAGGACCAGGCGCGATTGCGCAGATATCAGTTCGGGCTGAGGACGGCCGACTATTTGATCTGCCGGGAGTGCGGCGTCTTTGTCGCCGCAATCGCCAGAGATGACGAGGCAAGGGCGATCGTCATCATCAACGCGCTGGACGACCGGGAGCGGTTCAATCAGGAGCCGATCCGTGTCGACTTCGATGCCGAAAGCAAAGCGCAGCGCCAAGCCAGGCGCCGCACACACTGGATGCCGGTCGAAATGAGCTTCGGATAGTTTCCTTTCAGCGGATGACCGGCTCGCCATGAAAGCGACGGCGTGACGGCGGCGATACGCCGAAGCCGACTTCCATCATCAGCCGCGGCGTGCGCGCCGGCACGGTGCCCATGTGGAAGCCAAACGGGTCCTCGACGAAGCCGAGACCGGCCTCGCCCGTCAGCGTCACCGGGCACTGCTCGCCATAGACATCGAGAACCTCCTGCGCGGAATGGCCTACCAGCAGGGTGAGCTGATGCTTGAGGCTGCGGCGCTTGTGACTGCCTTTGACATAGACATGCGGACCGGTGTCGGCATCGACCGGCTTGAGATAGAAAAAGAATTTCAGCATGCGCCAGTCGTCGAGGTCGAAATGATACTTGCCGAGCGAGGCAAGGTTCTTGTCGGCATCCGAAGCGGCACCCGTCGGAAAACTCCACCAGACCCGTGTCGTGATCAGTTTTGCCTGGCCGCCGAGATAGTGCGCGGCAACATCCAGAAGCAGCGGATCGCGCTGGATGGCCAGCGCCGCCTGGCAGTCAAGGATGCGCTCGAAAAAATGCCCGCTGAGCAGCGAGCGGCCGAAGCGCTTCTCGGCCTCGGCATGTTCACCCGGCATGAATTCGAGGCGGCGGTCGAAATTGCCGAAGCAAGGCGTGCGCCCGGCGAAGTCAGCGATCTCTTCATGGATATCAGGCGGCAGGACCAGGCCCGAGAACAGCCCGTCGGAGCGCAAAGCTTCGACCACCGCTCCCCGTTCGACACCGGCAAACATCGTATCCCCCGCATTGTCGACCGGACGGGCGCGTTCTGCGCCCAGCCAATGCATGCGGCGGCCAGGCATTGTGCGCGCCAGCACGAACATCGGCAGCCAGGCGGGGTTCTCGCGAAGATCCTTGAGATAGGTCGGAATGCGCACGGCGATGCGCCGCAGCAGGCTGCCGTTGCGCGCAATGGCCTCGAGACTGGCCGTGCCGGAATTGTTGGGGGATGAAAGGTGCATTGGGTCCTCGGCTATGAGAGCGCCACCGATGCCGCATCGGTGTTCACCACTCGGCATGACCCAAACCCAATTCACCGCTTGGGATGGAAACTAACCCCGCGTCAGATTTTGTGCAATGCACAATGGAGAGAGCAGCTGCAAAAAATCATTTCGGGGAGCGATGCTTCTGCTTTACCGGCGCTACCCAGATTTCGGCGTCGAGCCGCTTTGTCGCGAGGCCGCGGGCGATGGCCTCGGCGCTGCCGGCACTCTTGGCCGAGGCCGCGGCCTGACGCTTGCTGATCAGCAATCCGCCGGCCAAGGCACGGTTTCCCGAAAAGACCCGCGCCAGGAACGGCATACGGCTGCCGCGCGCCCGCGAAAACCGTGCCGCCATGGTTTGCCTGGCCGTATGGTCAACGACCGCGTCGATCCAGCCCTCAACCAGCCGCGCGCCCGGCTCCAGCAGCAGCAGCCAGTCCCCCTTGGCCTGGCGGATGCCGGCAGCAACGCCGCCAGTCACGTACTGACAGCCGGCATGCTCGGCCACGCGATGCGTCTGGTCGGTGGAACCCGTGTCGCAGACGATGACTTCACGCACCACGCCCTCGACCGCGCCGCCAATCAGCGAGGCGAGCGTGCGGGTAAGGCCTTCCTCGTCATTGCGGGTTTCGATGAGAACACTGAGCATCATTAGCCGAATAGCGGAAAGCGCGGCACAGCGCCAGTTACTGCAGCGCACCATAAAAAGTTCTTGCTTTGTTCTCATCAACAAAATAGGAATAATTTCATGAACAGAGCGATTCGACACAACATGGACAGTCCCTGGGAGCGGGCGAAGATGGAACAGATCGTGCGCGCCGACATTGCAGCTTTCGGAGCTGGAAGAGCCGAGATGGCCAATGCGATGATCGAGCAGAGTGGCGTGCGTGTCCGTCCGGACCGCAACCGCGGCAGGTCGGCGGGCATCAATCCGTCCGGCCGCTTCGAGCCGGTCAGCCGGCATGTCTTCGACGATGGCTGGAATTCGCTGGAAGAACTGCCGCCCTTCAAGACCGAAGTGCAGGTCGAGAAGCCGCGCACCATCATCACCCGCAACGAATCGCCCGACATCTCCTTCGACCGTTCGATCAACCCCTATCGCGGCTGCGAGCACGGCTGCGTCTATTGCTTTGCCCGGCCGACGCACGCGTTCATGGGCCTGTCGCCGGGTCTCGATTTCGAATCCAAGCTGTTCGCCAAGCCGGACGCGGCGTGCTTGCTCGACAAGGAGTTGTCGAAGGACGGCTACCAGCCGCGCACCATCGCCATCGGCACCAACACCGACCCCTACCAGCCGATCGAGAAGCAATACCGGATCATGCGCGAGATCCTCGAAGTGCTGGAAGCGCGCGGCCATCCGGTCGGCATCGTGACAAAATCCGCTCTGGTGACGCGTGACATCGATATCCTGTCACGCATGGCCGAACGGGGGCTCGCCAAGGTGGCGCTGTCGGTGACGACGCTTGACCGGATGCTGGCACGCACCATGGAGCCACGCGCGTCGACGCCGACCAAGCGGCTGGAGGCGATCCGCCAGCTTTCGGATGCCGGCATTCCGGCTTCGGTCATGGTCGCGCCGATCATCCCGGGCCTGACCGACCAGGAGATGGAACGCATCCTCGATTCGGCACGTGCCGCCGGCGCCCGTGAGGCAGGCTATGTCGTGCTGCGCCTGCCGCTGGAAGTCAGCCCGATCTTCAAGGACTGGCTGCTGCGTCATTATCCTGATCGCTACCGCCACGTGATGTCGCTGATCCGTTCGATGCGCGACGGCAAGGACTACGATTCGGAATGGGGCAAGCGCATGAAGGGCGCCGGTCCCTATGCTTGGCAGATCGGCCGGCGCTTCGAGATCACCGCCAAGCGGCTCGGCCTCAACGCCGAACGGCGCACGCTGCGGACCGACCAGTTCGTTGCCGCTGCCAAGGATCAATTGCAGCTGACGCTGCTTTGAGAATGCACTTCACCGCGGCGGTCTGATCTGTCGCAGAGCGCAAGAATCCCGTCCGGCCTGCCCCGGCCTGCAGACGGTGCCCTCCCGGTCCGGCGCCCCACCCGACCCGGAGGGACTTGCGGAGAATCGGAGCCGATGCGAACCTCGCCGCAACATGGCTCGCGCGCGTTCCGATTCTCCGCTTCTCTTTGAGATCATCGAGAAACCCGACTTCTCCTTCGAGACGAAGGCGATGGCGGACGGCCTGTGGCCAGTCGCCGGGATGGATGAAGCTGGCCGTGGTCCCCTGGCCGGGCCGGTGGTCGCAGCGGCGGTTGTGCTCGATCCCGCCAACATTCCGGACGGGCTCGACGATTCCAAACGCCTCAGCCATTTGCAACGCGAAGCGCTGTTCCTGCGCATTCTCGGCTCCGCGCAGGCGATTTCCATGGCCTCCATCAGCGCCGAGGGCATCGACGGCAGCAACATCCTCAAAGCAAGTCTCGAAGCCATGCGCCGCGCGCTGGTCGGGCTGTCGGTTCAACCGAAGCTCGCCCTTGCCGACGGGCGCGACGTGCCGCCGGGACTGCCTTGTGAAGGGCGCGCGTTGATCAAGGGCGACCAACGTTCGCAATCGATCGCTGCCGCCTCGATCGTCGCCAAGGTGATGCGCGACCGCATGATGTGCGGCTGCGGCAACCATCACGACCGCTACGGCTTCGAAGTCCATATGGGCTACGCCACGGTCCGCCATCGCACGGCGATCGAGGCGCATGGCCCGGTGGCGCGGCTGCACCGCGTGTCGTTCGCGCCGTTCAGGCTGGGCGGGGCTGAGGTCAATGAGGAAGAGAGCTTCGTCGGGTTGGAGTGAGCGGACGGCGATGGCAGCTAATCTCCCCTCGAGGGGGAGATGGCCGGCAGGCCAGAGGGGGTCGTCGCGCGTGAAGCGCTGGCGCCCTTCTTGTCTGCGAGATGGCGTCGCGCCCAGTCGAAGCGACCCCCTCTGTCGCCTTCGGCGACATCTTCCCCTCGAGGGGGAGATTATCCGCGCAGACAAACAAAAAAGCCGCCAGGTTGCCCGGGCGGCTCCATGTCGGCGGCTTGAGAACCGCTCAGTTCAGCTTCGACTTCACGTCCGCAAGCGAAGCCTTGAACAGATCGGCACCGGCCTTGGCGTCGATCTTGCCGGCGAGCAGCGTGCGCGCTGCCTCGACGGCGATATCGACGGCGCTGGCGCGGACTTCGCTGATGGCGTCGCGTTCGGCCTGGCCGATCTTCTGTTCGGCAAGCGCGGTGCGCCGGACGACGTAGTCCTCGGTCTTCTTGTGCGCGTCCGCGGCAAGCATGTCGGCTTCGCGCTTAGCGGCGGCGACGATGTCGGCGGCCTCCTGCTCGGCTTCCTTGCGCTTGCGCTGGTACTGGCCGAGCAGTTGCTGAGCCTCCTCGCGCAGCCGGCGCGCTTCGTCCAACTCATTGCTGATCCTGGCGGCGCGGGCGTCGAGCGCCTTGGCGATCATGCCAGGCACCTTGATGTAGACGGCAACGCCCACGAAAATGATGAGGGCTATCGTGGCCCAGAGCGTCGCGAGAGATGTGTAATCCATGATGCGCTCCTCACCGGGCCACGGATTTGACCGCGGCCGCGATCTCGGCCTTGCTGGCCTTACCGCCGACCAGAGCTTCGACGATCGCCGAAGCGGTGTCCTCGGCGATGCTGCCGACTTCCTTCATGGCATTGGCCTTGATGGAAGAAATGCGGGCTTCGGCCTCGCCGAGCTTCGCGTCGAGCGCGGCCTCGACCTTCTTGCGTGCGGTCTCGGCCTCGGCCTTGGCCGCATCGTTGGCCTGCTGGCCGATCGCGTTGGCCTTGGTCTTGGCTTCCGCCAGTTCCTGCTCGTAGGCAGCAACCGCAGCGTCAGCCTCGCCCTTCAACTTGGCTGCCTGATCGAGATCCTGCGTGATGCGATCGTTGCGGACATCAATGATGCCCCCAACGCGCGGCATCACAACCCGCTTCAGGAAGAGATAGAACAGCCCGAAAGTGATCGCCAGCCACAGAAGCTGCGACGGGAACGTCGAAGGATCAAACGGCGGGAACGCGGCATGCGCCTCGGCGGGCACGGAAGTGCCCGAATGCGTATCGCCTGCCGCGCCGGCGGCCGGCGCGGTCTCTTCCGCAAAGGCAGATGTCACGAACATCTTATTTCCCTGTCCATACGGTGAGGTCGCACCATGCGCCTCACTTCGTCAGCCGGTGTTTCTTACTTGAACACCAGGAGGAGAGCGATGAGGAGCGAGAAGATGCCGAGCGCTTCGGTCACAGCGAAGCCGAAAATCAGGCGGCCGAACTGGCCGTCGGCAGCCGACGGGTTGCGCAGCGCGCCCGAGAGGTAGCTACCGAAGATGTTGCCGAGGCCAATGCCCGCGCCACCCATGCCCAGGCAAGCGATACCGGCGCCAATTGCAGCTGCTGCAGATACGTCCATGTCAAACTCCTGTCGTTCCGTTGTCGTTACAGTTTGTAGTTGGCGTCACGCGCCGGTGAAACTTATTAGTGGCTGGGGTGGAGAGCGTCGTTGAGATACATGCAGGTCAACACGGCAAAGACGTAGGCCTGCAGGAAAGCGACGAGCAGTTCCAGCGCCGTCAGCGCCACAGCCATGGCCAGCGGCAGGATCGAGCCTGCAATGCCCAAGGCGCCGAATGCACTGAGGCTGACGACAAACCCCGAAAACACTTTCAGCGTAATGTGGCCTGCCAACATGTTGGCGAAAAGACGAACCGAGAGGCTGATCGGACGCGATACGAAAGAAATCACCTCGATCGGAACAACAAGCAGCATCATCACGAGAGGCACACCTTTAGGCACGAACAGCTTCAGGAAGCCAAGGCCATGCTTCATGAACCCGTAGATGATGACGGTGGCAATCACCAGAATGGCCAGACCGAAGGTGACGATGATGTGGCTGGTGATGGTGAAAAAATACGGGAACAGGCCGAGCAGATTGGCGACCAGCACGAACATGAACAGCGAGAACACAAGCGGGAAGAACTTCATGCCTTGCGTGCCGGCGGCATCGCGCAACATGTTGCCGACGAACTCATAGGCCATCTCGGAGACCGACTGAAGCCGGCCGGGAACGAGGCTGCGGCTCGAGGTCGTGAGAAACAGAAACGCCGCCGCGACGACCACGGTTGCAACCATGAACAGCGCCGAATTAGTGAAAGACAGGTCGTAGCCGCCGATGTTAATCGGAATCAGCTTGATGATATGGAACTGGTGGATCGGATCGACCTTGTCAGCTGCCACGTTCTAACCCCATCAATGCCGCGTACGGCTAAATTACCATTGCCGCATAGAGGCGGCTATTTCCAAATGCCGCCTGGAGGGCGGTCATTTGCTGTCGTCACGTCCAGGACGCGATTTGTCGCCCTGCCCGAATTCTGCCACAACGCCCGCGGAACGCATGACATTGAGCACGCCGGCGCCAAAACCAAGCAGCAGGAAAACGATCAGACCCAAC
This sequence comes from Mesorhizobium loti, assembly GCF_003148495.1. GTDB lineage: Bacteria > Pseudomonadota > Alphaproteobacteria > Rhizobiales > Rhizobiaceae > Mesorhizobium > Mesorhizobium loti. Next base: position 439,926 of record NZ_QGGH01000002.1, on the reverse strand, counting down.
GGCGATGTCCCCGCCATACGGTCGATGATCCAACCGATGCCGGCGCCCACCACCACGCCAGCGATAAATTCGCTGGAGAGTTTGACCGCCTGGCCATAACCGGCCGCACTGCCCGCTTTCGCGTCGTCTTTCCCCTCGAGCCGGTCCGGCCGCCTTGTCGCAAGCGAAGCTTCAAGGTCACGCCGGCGGCGCTCAAGATCGTCATCGCGGATGTCGGGCTCATGCTGCTTGCCGCGGCCGGTTTCTCCGGTTCCGTCTGGCCCATTCTTGTCGGCCATCGCAACCCCCCTGCCCGGTCAGACCGTCACCGTCCGTCCGCTTCTAAAGTCGCCGGCAACATAGTTAGAGGGTTTGCGCCCGTCAAGCCACGGGCGGAAGTTCATTGCCATGTATTTTAGGCAACAAAATCAAATAGTTATAAAGGTGCGACATCGTGCCCGCCGCGATGATGGGGATGCATGGCGCGAATCCCCCGGGCAATGGCTCTTCGATCGCCTGCGCGGCGCGCCAAAGATCAGCGGCTATTGCGCGCTCAGCTCCAGCCGCCACCATAGGTCCGATAGAAGATATGCAGACCGATCTTGGTCATCTTCTGCATCGTGCGCGCCCAGACGGGATGGACATATTGGGCGTAGTAGTGGGTCGACGATCCGACCTCCGGGATGAAGATCTTGCCGGCGGTGACGGCCATGGCGATATCCTGGGCAGTCTTGTAGGCGACAGGGCTGTCGATGCGCTTCTTCCTGCCGTCGCAGGCGAAGGAGAACTGGCAACGGTTGAACCAGCTGTCGTTCTGGTAGACGACGCCGCAGATCGAATTCGGATAGGCCGGGTTGCGGACGCGATTGAGGATGACCTGGGCGACAGCGGCCTGACCGCGCACGGACTCGCTCCTCGCCTCGAAATAGATGCCGTTGGCAAGGCATGCCTGCTCCTTCTTGGAGAAGACACTGGCGGGCAGCGGGTTCTGGATCCAAGAATGATCGCCCTTGGTCATCGGCGGAATGAAACGGCCGTCGTTGGGCTGCTCGTCCTGAAGCAGGGCTTCGAAGGGCGATGCCTTGGCATAGTCGGGCTCGGACTGCGCATAGGCGGTCGCCAGCACGTCCGGATGGTCATTGTTGACCAGGGCTGCCAGCATGGCCGGCACGCCGGGATCCGGCTTCTTGTCCTCGCGTGCATGGAATGCCGCGGCAATCTGGATTTCCTTGCCTTTGATCTGCGGCTTAGCGAAGGCCATCTTCAGGCCGCTGTCCATGCTGGGCCGCAGCAAGGAGGAGGTGCGCTCGAAGATCGAGCCGGCATTGAAGTTCTTCGGCGGCGCCACGGGAGACATCTGGACGATGCGCCCTTTCTTCTCGGCGCGCACGACGCGATCCTCGTCGGGCGTGCCGCTGACCTTGCCGCCCTTGCCGCGAAACGACACGTTGCCGACGCCGGCCAGATGGACGCCCGATCCGGAGATGGAGCCGGTGATGTCGGAATCGACAAAAGGCATCTCGGCCGCATGGGTCGAGCCGGCGACGGATTTCTCGACATAGGAATTCCAGCGGGTGCTCGATGCTTCGAGGCCGGAGACGAGGCTCGTCATGTCCTGGTAGGCGGCAACGGTCGGAAAGCCGATCCAGATGCCGAGACCGATGACAAACGGGGGCAGAAAGCCGCGTTTTCTCTCACCGGCGGCGGCAACCAGCCGCTTCAACACACGTCGATGCACGGAACTCTCTCCAGGAACGCTACAGACCCCACTGGAGAGCAAAATGATGCATTAACCTTGATGGGACGTTAACGGGTTCGATCGGGTTTTCCTGATCGGCTGGAGGTGGTGGTTCCGAAGTCGGGCGGTTTTGCGGCCGGCATGCGAACTCAGGCCGGGCGCAGGAAGATCGGCCAGGCGAGCAGCGCGCAGATGGCGGCCGCCAGCCAGACGCCGGACCATGACCAGAGGTGCAAGAGCCCCGGAATGGCCACCGGCACCAGGAAGAAGCCGACGAAAACGAAGCTGTTGGCAAGGCTGAGCGCGGTTCCGACATGGCCAGCGCCGGCAAGTGTGGCAAGTTCGGTATAGGCGACACCGTGCCAGGCGGAGACCGAGATGCCTGCAACAATCAGCACGACGGGAAGGACAGCCATCGGGAAGAACTGTCCGCCCGGCATGGTGGGGCTGACCAGAACCAGCAACCAAAGCACCAAGAAGGCAAGCGCGCTCAGCGCGCTGCACAAGCGAAGGAGCTGGCGGCGGTTGCCGTGGCGGTCGGTAAAGCGGCCGCTCCAGATGCGCATGACCATGGCGCCGATCTGCACGGCGGCAAGGCTCGCGCTGATCGCTGCCGTTCCCAGTCCGACGAAGTCATGCAGGAACACCGATGCGAAGGTGAGCACGGCCACCTGTGGAAAGCAAAGCAGGCCGATGGCGGTCGCGATACGCCAGACGTCCGGGTTGCGCAGCGGCGCCGGTCCGACCACCGCCGCCGCGGCGACGGCCCCCTCGCCTGTCGGCGGCTCGTGCAGCCAGCGCCAGGCGAACAGGGCAGAGAGAGCGGATGCGCCCGCCAGAACCCCAAACACCGCGCCAAAGCCGAAAGCCAGGGCAAGCGAGGGCAGCACAAGCGCGCCAAGTCCGCCACCGAGCGGCACCGCCGTCTGCCTGATGCTCATGGCAAAGCCGCGCTCGTTTTCGCGGAACCAGCCCATGATGGCGCGGCCGCTCGAACCGTTGACGCTGCCGCCGAGCAGTCCGGTGATGAGCAGGCTCGCCGAGAGCAGCGTGACATCGGGAATGCCGCTCCTTGTCGGGACAACCAGCATCGCCATGACCAGGAGCCACGCCGCCGTCGCACCGAGCCCGATCAAAAGCACGCGGCGATCGCCCCAGCGGTCGGTGAGCAAGCCCCAGGGCAGTTCGCTGAGCGCGACCCCCAGCCCGAGAAGGCCGAGTGCCAGGCCGAGCTCGGCATTGCCCAGATGATAGCCCTGACGAAGCACGACCGCCGTTGCCGGTATGCCGGAGAAAGTGGCGGAGAAGCTGGCATTGGCGGCAACGCCTATGCCCAGGACCTTCCAGCGATGGCCGGGCTTGAATGCTCTTCCGGTGAAGCCGGTATCTTCCAGAAGTTCCGGCTTCTGTCGGTCAGTGCAATTGACAATGGCGGACATGATTTCATTCCCGTGCTGGCCAGTGGTCTGGTCTTGACGGTCTGTTTCTAGCGCCGTAGTTTCATCCTAAAAATCAGTAATTTTTAAACTTACCATCCTGAAAAGCAGGACTAACAATATGCGACGCGTGACATTCGACCTCGACGTCCTCCGCAGTTTCGTCACCGGCATGGAGTTGGGCAGCTTTGCCAAGGCGGCTGACCGGCTTGGCCGGTCGACGTCGGCGGTCAGTGCGCAATTGAAGAAACTGGAAGAACAGGCGGCGACGCCGATCTTCCGCAAGTCGGGACGCGGCCTTGCCTTGACCGAGGCGGGCGAAACCATGCTCGGCTATGCACGCCGGCTGATCGAGCTGAATGACGAGGCGGCATCCGCCATCCATGACGTCGAGCTTGAGGGCTGGGTAAGGCTCGGCCTGCAGGAGGATTTCGGCGAGGCGGTGCTGCCGGACGTGCTCGGCCGCTTCGCCCGGGCGCATCCCAAGGTCAAGATCGAAGCCAGGATCGCGCGCAGCCATGAACTCGCCGAGCGAATCGTGTCAGGCAGTCTCGACATCGCGCTCGCCTGGCACTGCGGCGAGACGCTGCCTTACAGCGAGCACGTCGCCGATGTGCAGATGCGCTGGATCGGCCCGACCAAGCGCATCGAGACCAGCCTGCGCCACAGTGAGCCACTGCCGCTGGTGGCGCTCGAAGCGCCATGCCTGTTGCGCACGGTGGCAACCGAAACGCTCGACCGCGCCGGCCTGTCGTGGCGGATGGCCTTTTCCAGCCCGAGCCTTGGCGGCATCTGGGCAGCGGTTGCGGCGGGGCTGGGGCTGACGATCCGGACCGACATCGGCCTGCCGGCCAGCGTCAGCGCGATGACGCCTGAGATCGCCGGATTGCCGGCGCTGCCTAAGATGTCCTTGTTCCTGCATCGCAAGGACGCCGAGGCCGAGCCGGTGGCGGCCCGCCTCGCCGACATCCTGCTGGACGCCGCGCGGCAAGCGCTGCCTGAGAATACGCGGGCCAGCGACCTGCGCAGCGTGGCGTGATCATGGCGCACCAAGGGGGCGCCGATGACAATCAGCTTCGCTTCTTGTTGGACCTGCCTGCGAAGGGATTGTCCGACGTGCGCAGCGCGATGCGGATCGGCACGCCTGGCATGTCGAAGGCTTCGCGCAGGCTGTTGGAGAGATAGCGGACATAGGATTGCGGCATCGCATCGGGCCGCGAGCACTGGACGACGAAACCCGGCGGCCGGGTCTTGGCCTGGGTGACGTATTTGACCTTCAGCCGGCGCCCGGCCACGGCAGGCGGCGGGTGGTGCGCCAGGATGCCTTCCAGCCAGCGGTTGAGCTTGCCGGTCGAGACGCGGCTGTTCCACACCTTGTGGGTCCTGATGACGGCATCCATCAGCTTGTCGAGACCGCGCCCGGTCTCGCCGGAGACCGGTACGGCCTGGAGGCCGCGCGCCTGGGGAAGAAGACGTTCCGTCTTCTCGCGCAGTTCGGCCAGAAGCTCCTGGGGATGGTCGATCAGATCCCATTTGTTGAAGGCGATCACCGGCGCCCGGCCTTCCCTGATGATCAGGTCGGCGATCTGCAGATCCTGCTTCTCGAAGGGAATGGTGGCGTCGAGGACGATGATGACGATCTCGGCGAAGCGGATAGCGCGCAGGCCGTCCTGCACCGACATCACTTCTAGCTTTTCGTGGATCCTGGCCTTGCGGCGCATGCCGGCCGTATCGAACAGTTTCAGGCGGCGGCCATGCCAGTCCCAGTCGACGGAGATCGAATCACGCGTGATGCCGGCTTCCGGTCCGGTGAGCAGCCGTTCTTCGCCGATCAGCGCGTTGATCAGCGTTGACTTGCCGGCATTGGGACGGCCGACGACAGCGATACGCATCGGCTTGGTGTCGTCATAGGTGTGCTCGGCATCCGGGTCGGCGATATCCTCGCCGATCAGAACCTCGCCAGCAGCGACTTCTTCGTCTTCGCCATCTTCTTCGCCGAAAGCACGCGCTTCGCCGAGCGCGCCGATCACGGCGTCGCGCAGGTCGGGCATGCCCTGGCCATGCTCGGCCGAAACCGGGATCGGTTCGCCAAGGCCGAGTTCCCAGGCCTCCAGCATGCCGCCCTGAGCGCCCTTCGCCTCGGCCTTGTTGGCGACCAGCACGACCGGCTTGCCGGACTTGCGCACGATCTCGGCGAAGGTCCTGTCGTCAGGCAACAGCCCGGACTTGGCGTCGATGGTGAAGAAGATCAGGTCGGCCTCGCGGATGGCGATCTCGGTCTGCGCACGCATGCGGCCGGGCAAGGTCGAGGCGCCCGCGTCCTCGAAGCCGGCGGTGTCGATGACATCGAAATGCAGGTCGTAAAGCTTGGCGGTATGGACGCGACGGTCGCGGGTGACGCCCGGCGTGTCGTCGACAAGCGCCAGCTTCCTTCCCACCAGCCGATTGAAAAGAGTCGATTTGCCGACGTTAGGTCTGCCGATGATGGCGACTTTGAAGGTCACGACGCACTGCCCGACCCGCGGATCAGTTCGGACATCAACGTTGCGCGCTCGCGGGTGTTGCGCGGGGCGCCGTCATCGGCGGCGATCTGGTCGAACAGTTTCAGCGCATCCTGGGTCTTGCCTTCCTTCCAGGCGGAAAGGCCGAGTGCCTCGCGCGCCGTATGGCGCAGCGTGTTGGTGTCGGATGTGAGCGCCTCGACACGGCTGGAGACATCGGCAAAGGAGCCATGGTCGACAAGCAGGAGTGCTGCCCGCAGCCGCGCCATGTCGCGAATACCCTGGGGAATAGCCGTGTCGGCGGCGACTTCGTCGAAATCCTTGACGGCGGCGTCGATGTCGCCCTTGTTGGCCTTGACGGTCGCGCCGCGCATGCGGGCGAGCAACGGATAGGCGCCGTAGCCATCCTTCTCCAACTGATCGAGTGCGGTCAGCGCTTCGTCGCTCTTGCCGTCATTGGCAAGCTTCAGCGCCTGCGAGAACGCATCGCCCGAGCGGTTGGCGCGCGTCTCGTCCCAATAGCGATAGCCAACGAAGGCGGCGGTGCCGAGCACTACGAGAATCGCAACGACTATCAAGGCGGGACCGAAACGGTCCCACAGCGCCTGCGCCTGTTCGCGACGGATCTCGTCGTTGACTTCACGGATAAAACTGTCGTCGGACATCAATCAAACCATTCCTGCCCGGTCGGGCCTTTGTCAGCCCGCGTTTTAGCGAAATTTTGTCGGCATGGAAGGGGTTCAACCGGAAAATCGCCTATTCCCGAGGGCAAACGGATGTTTGCCCCGGGCAAGCAACCGAAAAGGCCAATCGCACCCACGCCACATTTAGGCGATAGCCGGCTTCGATACGTCCCCTAGAGTGCAGATCAGATTGCCGATGTACCGTCCGTTCCGCGTTGTTGCGTTTTCCCTCGCCGCGCTCGCCACTGCCGGCGCGGCTTTGGCCGATCCGCCCGCGCCACCAGCGCCGGCAAAGCCGAAACAGGTCGTCATCATCTCGTTCGACAGCGCTCGCGACATTTCGCAGTGGAAGCGCAGCCGGGCGCTGGCGCAGCGCACCGGCGCGCATTTCACCTATTTTCTCTCCTGCGTCTTCCTGCTGTCGCCGGAAACACGCACGGAATACACCGCACCCGGCAGAAGCGCCGGCAAATCCAACATCGGCTTCGCCGCCTCGAAGCAGGAAGTCACTGAACGGCTCGAGCAGATCGACCTTGCCGTGCATGAAGGCCACGATATCGCCAGCCATGGCTGCGGCCATTTCGACGGCAAGGACTGGAGCAAGGCCGACTGGTTGAAAGAGTTCAGTTCGTTCGAGCACATTCTCGAGAACGCCTATGCGATCAACGGCATTGCGCCCGAACCCGAGGGCTGGCGCGATTTCGCGCGGCATGCGGTTGTCGGCTTTCGCGCGCCGTATCTGTCGACTGGCAAGGCGCTTTATGAAGCGCTGCCGGCGGCCGGCTATCAGTTCGACGCGAGCGGCGTCTCACAGGGCCCTGCCCGGCCGGCGGCCAGCAACGGCATCATGCACTTTTCGCTACCGCAGATTCCGGAAGGACCGAAATCAAGGCCGGTGATCGCCATGGATTACAATCTCTATGTCAGACATTCCGGCGGCTTCGAGCGGCCGAGCAAGGCGGACGAGTTCGCCAACCGGACCTATGACGCCTTCCGCGCCGCCTTCGACAAGCAATATGCCGGCACGCGCATTCCGCTGGAACTCGGCTTCCACTTCGCGCTGATGAATGACGGCGCCTACTGGAACGCGCTGGAGCATTTTGCCGGCGAGGTCTGCGTCAAGCAGGATGTCGAGTGCATCAGTTTTCGCGACTACATATCGCGCCAGGATGCTGCCCAGAAGCAGGCTTCGGTCGGCGGCTGAGCCGCCAACCCGGTTCGATTTCCAAAAACCCGGTCTTTAGGCCGGATCCTCGGCGCCCTGTCTTGCCAGATAGCGCTGGTCGATATCGGGCAACGGCTCGCCTTGCAGCGTCGCCTCGAAGGCGCGCAGGCGTTTGTGGACCGATTGCAGTTCGACGATGGTCGACCAGGAGGTGAGCAGAAACTGCAGCGACCCCGTCACCTTGCCGAACGCGTTCGAAATCTGGTTCAGAGCGCCGAACGTTATCTTGTGCGCCACCAGCGACGGACCCAGGATCAGCAGCGAGAAAATGTTGTCGGCCTGCAGGTAGGTGTAACGGACGACGTTGAAATAGATGTAGTGGAAATAGAGCCTGAAATAATTGTGACGAACATTCGAAAACAGTTCGGCAGTGGTGGCTGGCTGGGCCCGGTCCGCGTGATCCTCGCCGTAGACGAGTTCCTTGCGATAGGCGGCTTCGACACGCTGGTTGCGGAATTGCAGCCCTGGAAGTTTCAGGCCGGCAATCATGACCGAGATCGTCCCGAACAGACACCAGGCAAGAGCTGCGACCACCAATGGCTGCGGGATTGCGCCGATAATCGGCAACTCGGTGATATGAGCCTGCAACTGGATCATGACCGGCAGGAATGCGATCAAGGTCATGATCGACTGGACAAAGCTGGAGCCGAGATCTTCCATGATCTGCGAGAACCGCATCGTGTCTTCCTGGATACGCTGCGAGGCACCCTCGATATGGCGTAGCCTGCCCCAGTTCTCGACGAAGTAGTTGTTCATCGCCGTGCGCCAGCGGAAGATCCAGTGGCTGACGATGAAGGCATTGACCACCTGCACATTCATGCCGACCAGAGCTAGCCACGAAAAATCGGCCAATCCGATGTAAAATTCGCCGTTGGTCGACTTTCCAGTCCCCGACATCAGTCCCTGCACATAGTCGAAGAACGGCCCGTACCAGGCGTTGACGGCGACACTGACCTGCACATTGAAATAGATGAAGAACAGGATGACCGCGGTCATCAGGATCGACCAGCGCTGCCACGGATGCGGCGAATACCAGCTCCAGAATGCGTAGAAGACGAGCACGCAGAACGCGAAGTAGAGATAGAACCAGAGGAACGGCTTCGATACGAGGATGGCGATGCCAATGATGGGCGGCGCGCCTGCTGCCGCTGGCGGCAGCCCAAAAACCGCGCCCAACTGCTCACCACCGAAAAACCAGAACAGGATCGCCGCAAGGCTCCAGACGGCGGCCGAAGTGAAGAAGAGCTTCGGCTGCGGGAAAAAGGATACGAACACTGTGGCGAATTCCTCGATCTAGGCGCAAATCAGCTGACTACGGCGGGCATAAAGTCACACATTAGTGGGAAAGAAAATGCCCGTGCACGATGCCCGGCACAGCAAGCCCACAATCATGGCGATTTTGGCGCAGCCGACCATGTGATGGCGCCGGAAACGACAAGAGCGCCGGCCGCGACAATCGAGGCGAGGAAGAAATCACCTGACGCCTGCGCCAGAAACCCAGCGGCAACCGGACCGATGATCTGGCCAAGTCCGAATGAGGCCGTCATCACGGCAAAGATCCGGCGTGGCGCCATTGGCGCCAGCTGCCGTGCGGCCTGCAGACCAAGCGCGGTGATGGCAATGAAGGTGACGCCGAGCAGCAGGCCGCCAAGCAGCGGCCCGGTGCGTCCGCCGATGGCGACGCTTGCCGTGACGCCGACAACTTCGATGAAACACGCCAGCGCATAGGCGACATAGAGTCCGATCCGTACGGCGATCTTCTGCCAGAGCCAGGTCGAGGGAAATCCGGCAAGGCCGGCGACCATCCACACAACAGCCTCGAAGACGCGGCTACCGCCGCCTTGCCGGACGATGGCGACCAGGAATGTCGCCGTCACCACATAGCCAAACCCAAACAGGCCGTAGGCAATGATGATTTTCAGCAGCGACCGGTCTTTCGGCAATGCCGGCTCAGGGCCAGTTTCGCCATTGGCGAGCGGACCCTCGTCCACCAGCAGCGCCACGACCACGAAACCGCAAGCCGAAATTGCCGCCGACCACAGCCAACCTGCTGCCCAGCCGGCATGTTCGGTGACCAGGACAGCCATCATCGCCGCGGACACCGCGATGCCGAGGCCAACGCCGCCGAAGTGCCAGGCCTGCAAGTCACCTCGACCGACAGCGGCGATATGGCTGAAAACGATGCTGGCCATGAACACCATGACAAAGGCACTGGCCAGACCGGCAAGAAAGCGGATGATGAGAAAGGCGACCATCGCGTCAGTCAGGCCCATCAGTGCGGCCAGGACAGTGCTGGCGCCGAGACCCGACAGCATCAGCAGGCGCTCGCGCCCATGCGCCCAGCCGCCCGCCGCCGCCAGCGCGCCGACGAGATAGCCGAGATAGTTGGCAGAGGCGATCCAGCCGGCATCGGCCGGCGACAGGTGGAGCTCCTCCATCATGCCAGGCAGGATCGGCGTATAGACGAAGCGGCCGATGCCCATGGCGACGGCCAGGGCAATCATGCCGGCGAAAGCGTAGCGCAGCGCTGTCGAGGTGGGCGATATCATTGCAGCGCACAATAAGTGCGCGAGCCGGTGAAACAATCCGCCTTTTGTTGGGCCAGCGCAACCGCGAGGCGGCGCGATCGCCTCGACTTCTGCTTAAGCCGGAACCCTTGGCGTCCGCTCAGCAGCGTCCACCGGGAGCGGCACGCAATGAAGTCGTTTCGTGCACGGTCCGCCGCGCCGTCAGCCTGAACGGCACATCACCAAGTTCGCGCTCCGACATGGTGTTCAGCACTGGGTGCGAAAGCGGATCGATCAGCCATCTCTGAGTCTCGCCTTCACGGCACGGCTCATACGGCGTATTCGCGGCGAACAAGACCTTCAGCGACGACAACATCCTCAGCATTTCCGGCTCCGTGGGCCTGTCTCCCGCCAATAAGTCTGCCGTTTCGATATGTCTTTCAATTGAGATTTCAGCCGGAACGGTTTAGAAAAACTCAAATGGCCATGCTCAATCGCGTCCATCTCAACGGCCTTCGCGCCGTCGAAAGCGTTGCCCGTCTCGGCTCCCTTGCCGCGGCGGCCGGCGAGCTCACCGTTTCCGTCAGTGCCGTCAGCCAGCAGATAAGCCGCACCGAAAAGCAGCTCGGCCAGGCGCTGTTCGAGCGGACGGCGAGCGGTCTCGTACTGACCGAATTCGGCGCCGTTTTCGCTGCCCGCCTCGGTGCCGGATTTCGCGAGCTTGCCCAGGCCGTGGCGCTGGCCGATGAGGCGACGCAGTGCACATTGGTGGTTTCGGTGGCGCCGGCCTTTGCCTCGAAATGGCTTTTGCCGCGACTGTCGCGTCACTTCGACCGGCATCCCAACGTGCTGCTGCGCATCGACGCGTCGGTGCGGTTGGCCAATCTCGATCACTCAGACATCGACATCGCCATCCGGCTCGGCGACGGCAAATGGCCGGGCGTGCGCACGGAACTGCTCCTGACGCAGGAAGTCTTCCCGGTCTGCGCGCCGGCGATCGCCCAAAAACTGAAGTCGATCGAGGACCTTGCCCAGACCTGCGCCATCACCGACGAGCGGGCGATGATCAACTGGGAAAGCTGGTTCGAGGCGGCTGGTGTTCCACCGGTCACCTTCCTGAAGGGGGCGCGTTTCACCGACCCGATGCTTTGCCTGGAATCGGCGATTGCCGGCCATGGCGTGATGCTGGGCTGGCAATTGCTCACCGCGGATGCGCTGGCCGATGGGCGGCTCGTGGCGCCTTTCGGAATCCGCGCTCAGAGTGGGCTCGGCTATTGGCTGGTGACCTCCGCCACCCGGTCTGAAAGCCGCAAGGTCAGGGATTTCAAGGTCTGGGTCCGCGAGGAGATCGAGGCGACAATGGCGCAGTTCAGGTCGCTTGAAAGCGCGGCCTAGGTCTGGCCCAGCGCAATCGCGGTGGAAAGGATGCGGACTGCGGTCTATGTAAGACCATATCAAAACATTACGGCAGGCAGGATCATGACCACACATACGCGCGGCGTTTCCGCATCGATCGACCCGGTGAAGCTCGACAGGCTGGCGGAAGTTGCCATCAAGGTCGGGCTGCAATTGCAGCCAGGACAGGATCTGGTGCTAACATCCTCCATCGCGGCGCTGCCGCTAACCAGGCGGATCGTCGAGCACGCCTACAAGGCCGGTGCCGGGCTGGTGACGCCGATCTTCAACGATGACGAGATGACGCTGGCGCGCTACCGCTTCGGCGCCGATGCGAGCTTCGACCGCGCCGCCGGCTGGCTTTATGAAGGCATGGCGAAGGCCTTTTCCAACAATGCGGCAAGGCTGGCCGTACGCGGCGAGGATCCGTCGCTGCTGTCGGCGCAGGATCCGGCGAAAGTGGCACGTGCCAACAAGGCCAATTCGATGGCCTACCAGCCGGCGCTGGAAAAGATCACCGGCTTCGACATCAACTGGAACATCGTCGCCTATCCGGACCTCGCCTGGGCCAGGCAGGTTTTTCCGGAAGACAGCGACGACGTAGCTGTAGCCAAGCTTGCCGACGCCATCTTCGCTGCCTCGCGGGTCGATGTGGAGGACCCGATCGGCAATTGGACGGCGCATAATGCAGCGCTTCGCGGCCGCACCGAATGGCTCAACGGCCATAATTTCCACGCGCTGCACTTCACCGGACCGGGCACCGACCTGACCGTCGGACTGGCGGACGGCCATGAATGGATGGGCGGCGCCTCGACCGCCAAGAACGGCATCACCTGCAATCCCAACATCCCGACCGAAGAGGTCTTCACCACGCCGCATGCAAAGCGCGTCGAGGGCCATGTTTCCTCGACCAAGCCGCTCTCCTACCAGGGCACGCTGATCGACGAGATCTCGGTGCGTTTCGAGGCGGGCAGGATCGTCGAGGCCAAGGCATCGAAAGGCGAGGACGTGCTGAAGAAAGTGCTCGACACCGACGAGGGCGCGCGCCGCCTCGGCGAGGTGGCGCTGGTGCCGCATTCCTCGCCGATCTCGGCGAGCGGGCTGTTGTTCTTCAACACGCTGTTCGACGAGAACGCCGCCTGCCACATCGCGCTCGGCCAGTGCTATTCGAAGTGCTTCGTCGACGGCGCCTCGCTCAGCCAGGACGAGATCGCGGCGCGCGGCGGCAACAAGAGCTTCATCCACATCGACTGGATGATCGGTTCGGACAAGATCGACATTGACGGCGTTCACAAGGACGGCCGCAAGGTGCCAGTGATGCGCAAGGGCGAGTGGGCCTGACCACTTGCGGAGGGGCCGATGACCTTCGACCTGGCGGTCAAGCGTATCTACGAGCCACCCGCTCCCGATGACGGGCAGCGGGTTCTGGTCGACCGGATCTGGCCGCGCGGTGTCAGCAAGAAGGACGCCGCGCTGGCATTGTGGTTGAAGGACATCGCGCCGAGCGACGAGTTGCGCAAATGGTTCGGCCACGAGCCGGCGCGCTGGGCGGAGTTTCAGGAGCGTTATGGCGCTGAGCTGGATGGAAATGGCGAGGCGGTGGGTGAATTGCTTGGCCTGCTTCGCCACGGCAAGGTGACGCTGCTCTATGGCGCGCATGACGAAGCCCACAACAATGCGGTGGCGCTGGCAGGGTATTTGCGCACGGGCTGAGGCGCCTACGTCTGCGACGCCGGCCATCGGCGAAAGCCGTGGCTACATCTGATCTCCACCCTTGCGGGGGAGATTGGCAGCGTCGCCGTCTCGCTACGCTACTTCACTGCCGCTTCATAAACATCAGCCTTGAATCCAACCAGAACCCGATCCCCGACCTCCAGCACCGGTCGCTTGATCATGGTCGGCTTAGCCAGCATCAGCGCCTTGGCCTTCTTTTCGTCGAGGCCCTGCTTGTCCTTGTCCGGCAACTCGCGGAACGTCGTGCTCGCCTTGTTGAGCAGCCTTTCCCAGCCGGCCTTTCCGACCCAGCCATCCAGACGCTTGGCGTCCAGCCCCTCGGCCCTGAAATCGTGAAACCGGTACGCCACGTCATGGCCCTCCAGCCAGACGCGCGCCTTTTTGACCGTGTCGCAGGTGGTGATGCCGTACATCGTGATCGTCAAAACAGTGGCCCTTCGGATTTCGAATCTGATCACAGATTAAGGACGCTCTGCGCGCTTTGCCAGCGCTCTGCGGCGTGCTTTTGGTTTTGCCCTTGCCAATACTAAGGATTTTTCCTAAGTATATCGAGCCCCTTTTGACAGCGCCTCGACACCGACCATGACAAGCCTTCAGACCGCAACTCCCGGCCCTCCAACGATCGACGGCATCTTTCGCGCTCTTGCCGACCCGACGCGGCGACGCGTTGTGGAGCGACTGAACCGCAGTCCAGCCTCGGTCAGCGAACTCGCAGAGCCTTTCGAGATGGCGCTGCCGTCCTTCATCGAGCATCTCAAGGTGCTTGAGGTCTGCGGACTGGTGCGCTCGCAAAAGACCGGCCGGGTCAGGACCTATCAACTGGCAGCCGAGCCATTGAAGCTCGCCGAAAACTGGCTGGCCGAACAGCGCACGCTGTGGGAGCGCCGCCTCGACCAGTTCGACGCCTATGTGATGACCCTCAAGGAGAAAGAAGAATGAGCTATCTCTTCAAGCCGGATCCCAGACTGGACCTCGTGCTGGAGCGCGTCATCGACGCGCCGCGCGAATTGCTGTGGCGCGCCTTGACGACGCCGGAGCATGTCAAACAGTGGTTCACGCCGAAGCCGTGGATGATCACCGACTGCGAGATCGACCTCAGGCCGGGCGGGCTGTTCCGGACGCGCATGCAGTCGCCTGACGGCAACGAGGTCAACGACCGCCATTGCTGCTATCTCGAAATCGCGCCGAACGAGCGGCTGGTTTGGACGGACGCACTGCTGCCGGGCTACCGGCCGTCTGGAGAGCCGTTCATCACCGCAGTCATTTCCCTCCAACCGGATGGCCGGGGCACGCGCTACAGCGCCACCGCCATCCACCGCGACGAGGCGACCCGCAACAACCACGAAGAGATGGGTTTCTTCGACGGTTGGGGCACGGTGGCCGATCAGCTTGCGCAGTATGTGAAGACGATCTGATCTTCTCACATGACGGCTAGGACGTTGTCCTGGCCGTCATGCTTGTTTTCAATCCAGCAGCAGAGAGAGCGGGCTCCCTAAAGCCGGTGGTATTTCCGCCTCAATAGTAGAAGCGCTCTTCGGTGATCTTGCCGTTCTTGACCGTGTAGAGGCCAACTTCATCCATGGTGACACGCTCGCCAGTGGCCTTGGGCGTTATGTCGAACTTGAAGCGCACCGCGAACTGGTCGCCGTTGACATAGGGGCCCTCGACCGAGCCGCCATGCACTTCGTTGTTCTCCTGCCACCATTGGCCCTTCTGCCTGAGCGCCTCCTTGCCACGGGCGATGGCCATCGGCCCCTCCATGGCTTCGAGGCTGACAATATCATCGGCATTGTACTTCTCGGCAGCACCGACATGATCGCCCTGCTGGAGCAGCTCGGTGAAATCCTTGGCAATTTCCGCGATGGTCATTTGTGTTCCTCCTGTTCAGACGCACTGCAAATAGGGAACGATTTGCTGGCCGGCCATCGTCAGTCCGCGCTTTAGCTGACAAGCCATGTCAGGATGATGGTCGCGCGGACCATGTGACGATGATTTAAGGCGTTTACATCGCGGGCCGGGCATCGTCCTGGCCCGTCAATGGCCAATGGTGAGGCACATCGTACCGACCTTCCTGGATGAAGCTATGGACGAGCGCAAAACCCCGCACTGTCCAACTGATGGGGTTAATCGCCCTTTCGCGAATTTTGGGCACTCCCACTTTGTCGCGAAGCAGCGTGATATGCGGTTCAATGGACTTTGTGAGAAAGAACTTTAACGGGCTATCCGAAATCACTGCCGTGAGGTTTCGCCAGAACTCTTGCAGCGAAGGATTGCCGTCGCTGCTGCGTAAAACAAGCGCGCCACCGCCAAAAGCGCACAAACGATCAAAAGAAACGTCGAATGGTTTTGCGACAATCATCGAGCCGATGTGGTGAGCGAGTTCGACCAAGCCGTCCGGCAGTCCGCCATGGTCGCCGAGTCCAACAAGCGAGATGTGATTGGCAATTATTTTCCCTTTCAGCCCGAGTTCCTGGCGCCAAGCGGTCGCTTGTAGAGCGACAGGGTCGGCGATGGTGCCTTCCATCAGGTGACAGAAGAACAACCGATCAGTGCGACGACGCCTGTTCCGCTCATGCCAATTGAAAGATGTTTGACCGTTTTCAGCTGTGTTGAATGTGGGCAGTTCATTCATGTCATTCCTCCTTTGCGCCACCCACCTCCGCCAAGCTGGAAATTTTAGAACAAAAAGGGAACAAATCAAGCAAAAACGAAGCGAGCGTTGGTGCTTTCCGCATCAGCGCCCGCGAGTTCAACGGTTGAAGAAGCTGAGTTGGACTTGAAGCCTACGCCCCGTAGCCGATGATGCCCTTGACCTCGAGAAAATCGTGGGTCGCCCAGTCGGCATATTCGCGACCGTTGCCCGACTGCTTGTAGCCGCCGTGCGACGTGTGCTCCGTTTCAGGTATCGATGAACTAACCTGGCAGGATGGGGCAGTTGGCGCCACGCCGCAGACTGATATGCGCCACGTCGCCGGCGCTGAATTGAAAACCCTCGGCCTGGCGCGGCGCGTCGATGACAACAGGTGCGCCCTGCCCGAGTTCGGCATGGAGGCGCAGCGTGCGGCCGTGAAAGACGATGCTGTTGACGCGTGCCGGTGCGGTGCCGGGCGCGGCCTCGGTCATCGCCAGCAGATCCTCCGGACGCACGCCAATGGTCCGCACCTCGCCTTGCCCGGGTGACTGGCCGGTTTCAGAAATAGCCTCCAGCGGCAGGGTGCCGGCGGTGAAACGCAAGCGATCGCCATCGCGGCCGATAAACCGTGATTGCAGGAGATTCATGGTGCCGATGAAGCTCGCCACAAACTTCGTGGCGGGCCGGTCATAGAGCGTCGCCGGCGGCGCGATCTGCTCGATGCGTCCCTTGTTCATGACGACGATACGGTCGGAGATCGACAGCGCTTCGGTCTGGTCATGGGTGACCATGACGAATGTGGTGCCGAGCCGCGACTGCAACCGCTTCAGTTCAACCTGCATCTGTTCGCGCAGATGCGCATCGAGCGCCGACAGTGGCTCGTCGAGCAGGAGCACGCGTGGCTCGCAGACGATTGCGCGCGCTAGCGCGACACGCTGGCGCTGGCCGCCCGACAGCTCGGAGACGCGGGCGCCAAGCTTGTCCGCGAGACCGACCATGTCGAGGGCTTCGCCGGTGCGCTTTGCCTGCTCGCTGCCGGAAAGCTTGCGCAGCGACAGGCCGAAGCCGACATTTTCGGCGACATTCATATGCGGAAACAGCGCGTAGTCCTGGAACACAGTGTTGACCGGCCGGTCGAAGGGCCGAAGGGCCGTGATGTCGCGACCGTCGAGCACCACCTTGCCGCTCGACGGGCTTTCGAAGCCGGCAATGACGCGCAGGCTGGTGGTCTTGCCGCACCCGGAGGGCCCGAGCAGCGTGATGAATTCACCGCTGATAATGTCGAGATCGACAGCGTCGAGCCCGACGATGCCGCCGGGAAAAATCTTCGACACCGCCTGCAGCCGCACAAGGGAATCAGGCGCCATCGCGAACCTCGGACGGCTTCGTGGTGTTGACCCAGAGGATCTGGCAGCGCTCTGCGCCCGGATTGCGGAAGGCATGCAAAAGCGTGCTCTTGAACGCAAAACTGTCGCCGGCCTTCAGCACATATTTTGTCGAATCCACCACCAGTTCGACCTCGCCGGCCAGCACGAAGCCGAATTCATGGCCGGCATGCGCATAGGCCTCGGCGGTGCCGCCGCGGGCTTCCACCGTCACCAGCATGCCGGTCAGCGTCGCGCCCGGCGGCGACAGCAGCGCCTTGGCAATGCCTTCCGATTTCACCGGGATTTGCCGCCGCTTGTCGGCACGCACGCAATAGAGATCGTTGGCCGCATCGTTGCCGTCGGCGATCAGCGCCGACGGCTCGATGTCGAGGGCGGCGGCGAGCGGCCAGATCACCTTGACGCGCAGCGAGGACATGCCGCGCTCGATCTGGCTCAGTGCCCCGATCGACACGCCAGCTTTTGCGGCAAGATCGGCCAGCGACAGATTGCGCTCCAGCCGCAGCGCCCGCACGCGCCGGCCGACGCGAATGTCGGCATCGTCTTTCGGCTTCTCAGCCGCCTCGTCCAGCATGTCCATCAATTCCCGACCTCGTTTGCAGTGTCTCGGGTGACACCACGCGGCTAACGCCGCGCGGTGCTCTAAGGTTCAGCCGCCTGCCTTGACCTTTTCGAACATCTTGGCGAGGTCGTCATTCTGTTTCATCGGGCCGGTGAAGATGGTGGTCTTCAGCATCACTTCCGGGTCGGACGGCAGCTGCAATTTCTCCAGCTCTTCCTTCGGCACGGTGGCAAAGGCGGAACTCAGCGAGCTGCCATAGCCATAGGCCTCGATCAGGTATTTGCCGGAGTCGGCGTCCAGGCGGCTGTTGATGAAGTCATAGGCGAGATCGACGTTCTTGGCGTCCTTGAGCATGACGAAGCCGCAGGCCCAGGTCAGCATGCCTTCCTTCGGCTTCATGAACTCGACCGGCACTCCCTGCTTCTTCAGCGAGGTGGCGGACGCGTTCCAGGTCATGGCGGCGACCAATTGGCCGCTGGCCAGCGCCTGTTCGACGGAGGTCATGTCGGTGGTGTAGTTGGAGAGCAGCGGGCGCTGCTCGCGCAGCTTCTCGGCCACCTTGTCCATCTCGGCGGGCGTCATGTCGAACGGATTTACGCCGGCCAGAAGCGCGGCAACGATCGGCGTGTCATGCACCGCGTCGATGGTCGCCATGCGGCCTGCATACTGCTTGTCCCACAGAAGGTTCCAGCTCGCTTCCGGGTTCTTCACCAGATCGGTGCGGTAGAGGATCGAGGTGTTGCCCCAGTCCCACGGCACCATCCAGACCTTGCCGTCGCCGGCCTGCAGGTCGGGCAGGTTCTTGAACACAGGGAAGATCGAATCCCAGTTCTTGATGCGCTTGGTGTCGATCGGCTGCAGCAGGCCTTCCTTGTTCCAGCGCGCCACCTTGTCATAGCAGGGATGCGCAATGTCGGGGCGGAAGCCGGCCTTGACCTTGGTGAAGGCGTCATCGTCGTCGCCGAAGATCGAGGCCTCGACGCCATCGGGATGCGCGGCGAGGAAGCTCTTGTTGAAATCGGGCAGTTCGTAACCCGACCAGGTGAAATATTGCAGCTTGTCGCCGGCGAAAGCGACGGTCGACGACAGCGCCAATGCCAGGGCGGCCAGGCCGGCCCGGGCCGTCTTTCCGGATATCAGGTCGCCAGATTTCAGGTCGAATGCCATTGCAGTTCTCCTCTCTTGGTTTGTTTTCGTTGTGATGGATCGGCGGGCGCCGGCGCGGACAGGCCGCGATGGCGCAGGATTTCGGCTAATGCCGCGATGATAAAGGACACCGCCAGAATCGACGTGCCCAGCGCCATGACCGTCGGCAGTGATCTGGGGAACCTGAGCTGGCTCCAGATGTAGAGCGGCAGTGTCGGCTCGGTGCCGGCGAGGAAGAAGACGACGATGAATTCGTCGAAGGAGATCAGGAAGGCCAGCATGAAGGCCGAGACGATGGCCGGCAGGCTAAGCGGCAGCATGACCCGCCGGAAGGTCGTCCAGTCGGAGGCACCGAGATCGAGAGCCGCCTCGCGAATGGTTTTCGGGATGGCGGCGAAGCGGCTGCGCATGATCACCACGGTCGTCGGCAGCGCGACCAATATGTGGCCGAGAACGATGGCGATGCGCGATGGCCCGAGACCGATGAGGTTGATGAGGATCAGTAGCGATATGCCGACGATGACGCCCGGGATCAGGATCGGCAGCCGGGCGATGGCGCTGATGGTGGCGGCCAGCGGCGAGCGGCCATAGAGGTCCATGTAGGACACGGTGATGCCGCAGAGCGTAGCACCCGTGGCTGCAATGACACCGATGACGAGGCTGTTCAGGAGCGCACTGGTCAGCGCCGAATTGCCGAACAGCGTCGCGTACCAGTGCAAGGTAAAACCTTGCAGCGGAAACGCTGCCTGGATCGAGTTGTTGAAGGAAAACAGCGGGATCAGCAGGACCGGCAGATAGAGAAAGACCAGATAGGCAATGACGTAGACGCCAAGCCAGCCGCCGCCTCGCTGTGTGTGCCGCCCCTCGCTCATGTGCGGCTGCCAAATCTGCGGTCGGCGAAGCGCGCGACCAGCACCACGCACAGGATGACCAGCATGACGGCGACGGAGAGCGCTGCGCCAAACGGCCAGTCATTGGCCTTGCCGAACTCAGCCTGGATCAGTGTGCCGATCATGGTGCTGGCCGGACCGCCGACGAGAGCCGGCGTGACATAATCGCCGACCGTCGGCACGAAGACGACGAGGGCTGCCGCCAGCACGCCCGGCATCGAATTGGGCAGCACGACACGGCGGAAAGAGGTGAATGGCCGCGCGCCAAGATCGGAAGCGGCCTCGACCAGCGATTTCGGTATGGTGTCCAGCGCCACATAGATCGGCAGGATGGCAAACGGCGCGTAGGCGTGCGCCAGCGTGACGACAACGGCGGCCGGCGTGTTGAGAAAAGCCAATGTCGGCTCGGACCAGATGCCGCTTTCGATCAGCGCCGAGTTCAGCACGCCATTATAGGCGAGCACGATCTTCCAAGCGAAGACGCGCAGGAGATAGCTGGTCCAGAACGGCAGCGTCACCAGGAACAGCAGCAGGCCGCGCCGCCGGCCGGCGTGGAAGGCAAGGTAGTAGGCGACGGGATAGGCGGTGACCACCGTGGCCAGCGTTACCAGAGCGGCAATCACCAGCGAGCGCAGCGTCACCGTCCAGTACAGCGGATCTGACACCACCATGACAAAATTCGCCACGGTGAAGCCGGCGCCGAGCAGCGAACCGTCATTGGTGCGGAAGGCGAGGAAAAGCACGAGACCAAGGGCAAACAGGATCAGCAGGAAAGTGACCAGAGCGCCCGGCAGCAGCATGGCGACCCGGAAGCCCTGAGAAGACCGGGGCTCTGGCACTGGTGTTGCAACTAGGGTCGACATCGACCTGCCTATCGGAATTTTGAAATTAGCCTAGAGTTTTTCATATTCATGAAACTGTCAAGCGGATTCCCACTGACGGGAAGCGCCCTGGTCAGCGCTCCAGCGCATCGAGCAGGCGATACCAGGCGATGGTCGCGGCGACGCCGACCTGGCGGAAGGCGTGAAACGGGATCGGCCGGATTGGCGAGACCGGGAAGGGCAATTGCCTGGCGTCGCCACTTTGGAGATAGCCGGCGATGCGCTCGCCAAGCGCGGTCATCAGGCCGACACCACGGCCCTGGCAACCGACCACGGCGAGCAGGCCCTGCTCGGGCTCATGGATGTGCGGCAGGTGGTCCGGCGTCATCGCCACCCGGCCGAACCAGCGCCTCTCGATGGGGACGCCGGACAGCATGGGATAGAGCCGTACCAGTGCACGCTCGAGATGCGCCCAGTCGCCAGCGCTCGTCGGCAGCGCCATGCGGCCCCTTCCTCCAAGCACCAGCCGGCCGTCGGCGCTCTTGCGGTAGTAGACGAGGATGCGACGGGAATCCGACACCGCCTGCCCTTCCGGCAGGATCGTGGCCGCCAGATTGGGCGACAGCGGCTCCGTGGCGATCTGAAAGGAATGCAGCGGCACGATCGTCTGGGCGAGACCGGGGATCAGACCATCCGTATAGGCATTGGTCGCCAGCACGACTGCCTCTGCCTGCAATTCCGGGCCGTTTTCGGTCGAAATTCGCCAAATGCCGGCGGCATTGGTGAGCCGCACGACTTTTTGGCGCTCGGCTATCCTCACCCCAGCCGCGGCCGCGACACGGGCGAGTTCCGACGTGTAAGCGAGCGGATCGATGACACCGGCGCGGCGGTCGAGCCAGCCGCCGAGATAGCCCTGTGCACTGGTCTTGGCTGCGATCTCCGCCGCGCTCAGAAGCTGAACATCGGCGCCGCGCGCCCGCCATTGCCGGTCGCGGTTCGCCGCCGCCTTCAGCGCAACCTCGGTGTGCGCCGCCTGGATCCAGCCATTGCGAACGAACGGCACCGCCAGCTTCTCGTCGCGGATCAGTTCGAACACCGCATCGGCCGTCGACGCCGCGAAATTGACGAGCGCCTCGCCGCGCTCCGGACCAAAATGCTCCAGCAGCCATTCCGGATCATATTTCAGGCCGGGAATGACCTGGCCGCCATTGAGGCCCGATGCGCCCTGGCCGATCTCGCCAGCCTCCAGCACCTGCACCGACATGCCAAGCCCGGCGGCATGCAAAGCCGTCGACAGGCCCATAATGCCGCCGCCGACAATGACGACATCGGCCTTTTCGCCGCTAGGAAAAAGCGATTGAAACTTGGAAGTCGCCTGCGGCTTGTGCCAGATCGGATCGGAGAATGGTGCGGGCAAGGGTCACCTAGGATTCATTGGCAAAATGAAAATCCTAGATGTGATTTCACTATTTTGAAAGTGGGTTTTGATCCGGCGGCTCACAGATCGGAGCCCGAGGGTTTCCCGGCACAGCGAGTAGCGTCGGATAAAACAACGCTCCTCCTGCCGTATGGACGCGCGAGTCCTTGCCCGGAATTGTGGAGATTGCCGCCGCAGGATCCGGCAAGTTGCCGTCTTGGGATAGTTGGGTAGAGCTATCTCATCCGAACCGGTTGGTCGGCATGCCCCGAACGCCTGTCCGCACCGCGAACAATCCGCCCTCTTGCGGATTTGCCTGCAAGTGTCCCCTGCTCATGGTAAATCGCGCCGACGTGACGAAGAGAGTATCGAAATTCTCGCCACCAAAAGCGCAACTCGTAGGCCAGCTGCAGGGCAGGTCCACGACCTTGTCGAGAACTCCACCCGGAGAAATGCGGACGAGGCAGCCGCCGCCCGCAACGCGGCAATTCCAGACATAGCCCTCCGCATCCATGCACGACCCATCTGGCAGACCGCGCGGAAAACCCGAGAAGAAAAGTCGCCTGTCGGTTATTCGCGATTGCACCCTATCCCAGCGATAGCGGAATATCTGGTTCTTCGTCGTATCCGCCGTGATGAAAGTATCATCCGCCGTCCAGATCATGGTGTTGGTGATGCCGAAACGATCGGCGCTGAGCGCCTCCACAATGCCGGTCGTGTCGACGCGATAGATCTGCCCCGCATCTCGCGAGATATCGCGCGGAAGATCGTCCGGGCCGATATTGTTTTCCATGGTTCCGACCCACAATGAGCCGTCTGGGGCGACCACGCCCTCATTCAACCGTGTGTCCGGGCTATCCGGTTCGATCGTCGCGATGGTCCTGAAGGTTTCCCCGAAATCCCACAGCGCCACATCTTTTCGCAGCCCGACGATTGCGCCACCGTTCCGGCACAGGCCGATCGAGGTTGCGAGGTCCGGTGCTTGCCAGCTCCGGTGATCGAGAGTGTCCGGATCGAGCTGGTGGATACGCCGCCCGATAATATCCACCCAGATCAGTGTTTTCCTGTTTTCGTCCCAGATCAGGCTCTCGCCGACGACATCCCGGGCATCGAACACGAAAATCGCCTGCATCTCTCCGCTATCCATGCATTGCCTCGTTTGTCGCGCTTGTTGACTTCACTTGACAGACAGCATTTCACAAAGATATAGGCATTTCAAGAAAACATGTCATACAGGTTGAGGGCAAATGGTGGCCAATCGTAGCATGATGCCGGACGAGACCAATCCCGGGCTGGTCAGCGCCGCTATCCAGGCCATCACCCAATACATCCGCGTTGAAGGCCTCGGCCCTGGCGACCTCTTGCCCAGCGAAGCCGATATGACCCGCAGGCTCAGCGTCTCGCGGACAGTGGTGCGGGAGGCGTTTCGATCGCTGTCGGCGATGCGCCTCATCGATATGAGCGCCGGTCGGCGCGCCAGCGTCGCCAAGCTCGACATCGGTGCCATGTCGATGGTGATCGAGCACGGCGTCACCACCGAACAGATCAGCGTCCACCAGGTTTATGATGTTCGCCGCACCATCGAAATGCGCACGGTGGCGCTCGCCGCACTCCGGCGGAGTGATGCCGAGGCGGCTGAAATACAAGAATACGCGCGACTGATGCGCGAGAACTATCATGCGCCCGAGATCGTCATGGAGCACGACATCGCATTCCATGAGGCGATCGCGCGGGCCTCTCACAACCCGGTGTTCTCGTTGATCATCACCGCCTTCAGCGGGGTCACGCGACGCACCTGGGTGATCGGCTGGCGTACACGCGCCTCCGTGGAAGATCAGATCAAGATGATCGAGGGGCACGCAGATATTGCCCGGGCGATCATCGCGGGAAATCCGCAACTTGCCGCCGAACACATGGCCGCGCATTTCGACAAAAGCGTCAAGGCGCTGACCGACGCGGGGATCGCATGAAAATCCGCGCGATCGAGACCATTCGCATCGAAGAGCGACCCAATCTGCTCTGGGTCGAGGTGCACACCGACGAAGGCATCACCGGCCTTGGCGAAACATTCTTCATGGCGCGCACGGTCGCGGAATACCTGCACGAATATGTTGCGCCACGCGTCATCGGCCGCGATCCCTTGCAGATCGATCTGCTTTCCGCGGATCTGGTTGGCTATCTCGGTTTCCGCTCAAGTGGCGTCGAGGTTCGCGGCAATTCCGCCTTCGACATCGCGCTCTGGGACATTTTCGGCAAGGCGACAAACCAGCCAATAGCGCAGCTTCTTGGAGGCTTTTCACGGCAGTCCATCCGCACCTACAACACTTGCGCCGGCACCGAATACATCAAGGACGGCAAGGGACAGACCACCGCAAACTATGGTCTCGGCACAAAGCAAGGCTACGACGACCTGAACGGGTTTCTCCACCGCGCCGACGAATTGGCGGCGGAGCTCCTTGAAGACGGTATCACGGCCATGAAGATCTGGCCCTTCGACCATGCCGCCGAGAAAAGCAGGGGGCAGGATATCAGCGCCGCCGACCTCAAGGCTGCGTTGCAGCCTTTCGAGAAGATCCGCAGGGCGGTCGGCGACAGGATCGACATCATGGTCGAGTTCCATTCGATGTGGCAGCTCCTGCCCGCGATCAAGATCGCAAAGGCGCTCGCACCTTATGGCACATACTGGCACGAGGATCCGATCCGCATGGACAGCCTCGGCGATCTCAAGCGCTATGAGGCAGCGAGCCCGGCGCCGATCTCGGCGTCAGAAACCTTGGGCAGTCGCTGGGCATTCCGGGATCTGCTGGAGACCGGCGCTGCAGGCATCGTGATGTTGGACATTTCCTGGTGCGGCGGACTTTCGGAAGCACGCAAGATCGCCGCGATGGCGGAGGCCTGGCACCTGCCGGTCGCCCCGCACGACTGCACCGGGCCCGTGGTTCTGGCGGCGTCCACACATTTGTCTCTCAACGCGCCCAACGCACTCGTACAGGAGAGTGTGAGGGCATTCTACCGGACCTGGTATCGCGACCTTGTGACCGCGCTGCCTGAAGTCAAGGACGGCATGATCACCGTGCCGCCCGGCCCGGGCCTCGGGCTGGAACTCAATCCCGACCTCGGTCGGGCCTACACCGTCCATCGCCGCGTCTCCGACAAGGCGGACATCTGAAGTACACTCAACGGGAGGAATAGTAATGAAACGACTGACTGCAACGCTTTTGCTCGCTACGACACTGTTCGCCGGGCCTTCCATCGCCAGCGCTGATGGGCTCAACATCGTCTTTACGCACCATTCGTCGGCCTCGAACACCTTCTGGCAGGCGGTGAAGAAGGGCTATGACGATGCCTGCGGCAAGGTCGAAGCCAAGTGCAACATGATCTTCACGCAGACCGAGGGTTCGGTCGAGCAGCAGCTCGCCAACATGCGCGCAGCACTTGCCGCCAAGCCGGATGCCTTGCTGACCTCGATCGTCGACAACAAGGCGTTCGACGACGTCATCAAGGAAGCGCGAGACGCCGGCGTCCTGGTGATTGCGGTCAATGTCGATGACACGGAAGGCGCCAAGGGCAATGCCCGGCAGGCCTTCATAGGGCAAGGTTTCAAGCCGGCGGGCTATTCGCTCGGCAAGGCGATTTCCGAGAGCTTCCCGAAAGAAGGGCCGATCAAGGTTCTGGTCGGCATTTCCGCACCCGGCCAGAACTGGTCGGAAAGTCGCGGCGCAGGCGTGATGCAGTTCCTGGAAGAGTACAAGGCCGCCCATCCCGACCGCCAGGTCTCATGGGAGCGGATCGACAGCGGAACGGACCTTGCGGTCACGTCCGATCGTGTCGGCGCCTATCTCAACGCGCATCCCGACACCACAGCCTATTTCGACACCGGCTTCTGGTGCGCGGGCGTTGCGCGGTCCCTGCAGGACCGCGGTGTCGCGCCCGGCAAGGTCCTCCTTGGCGGCTTCGATCTGGTGCCGGAAGTCCTGCAGCAGATGCAGAAGGGCTATGTGCAGGCCCTGGTGGACCAGCAGCCCTACATGCAAGGCTTCATGCCAGTGATGGAAGCCTACCTGAACAAGAAGGTGGGCCTGGCACCCTCCGACATCGATACGGGCCAGGGCATCGTACGCCCGGACCAGGCTGATGCGATCATGGCGCTTTCCGCGCAAGGTCTGCGCTAGGCCCACACGCGCCATGTGTTCACCCGGCGGCGCCCGCGCCGCCGGGTGGTCCCTCGCCTCAATTCCTGGAGCCTGCCTTGAAACGCCTCTTCAAGACCTATCTGGAAAAACCGGAACTGGCTGGACTGATCCTGCTGGTGCTTCTGGTGGTGATTTTCGAGATCCGCTCGGACGGCGTGTTCCTCAACCAGGACAACCTTCGTGGCATACTCGGCATTCTGCCGGAAACGGGCCTCGTCGCCATCGGCGTCACGATCCTGATGATCAGCGGCGAGTTCGACCTGTCGGTTGGATCGGTGTTTGCGCTGATGCCGATGTCCATGGCCGTCCTCATGGTCGAGGGTGTGCCTTTCCCGCTCGCGTTGCTGACCGGCCTTGGCGTTTGCGCGGTCATCGGCTTCATCAACGGCTATGTGACGATCCGGTTCGAGATTCCGAGCTTCATCACCACGCTTGGCATGCTGTTCATAGCCCGGTCGCTGACGATCGTCGTTTCGGGCGGGTTTCCACCGCTGCTTCCCGCTGATCTGCCGAACTGGCTGTTCACCTCGTTTGTCGGTCCCGGCCACATGTTCCGCATGTCGTTCCTGTGGTTTGTGGGAATTGCCGTGCTGACGTCGCTGATGCTTTCCCGAACCAATTTCGGCAACTGGATAAAGGCCACCGGTGGCTTCCATCCCGCTGCCGCCTCGATGGGCATTCCGACCGCAAGGGTGAAACTCGCATGCTTCATGCTTTGCTCGATGCTGTCCGGTTTCGCCGGCATGTTGCAGGTGCTGAGACTCGGCTCTCCTCTGCCTTCCATCGGCGAGGGTCTGGAACTCCAGGCAGTCGCCTCGGCGGTCATCGGCGGCGCTTCGCTGGCAGGCGGCATCGGTACGGTCGCAGGCGGCATCATCGGCACGATCCTCATCCGCATTATCGACAACGGGCTTGTGCTCTCGCAAGTCGATGCGAACTGGTTCAAATTCGCGATCGGCTTCCTGACCATCTTCGCCGTCGTCGCCAATGCCTGGATGCGCAAGCGTGCCAAGGCGATCAAGATGGAGAATTGAGATATGGACGACGCGATCATCTCCGTCCGCAATCTTCACAAATGGTACTCGGGCGTCCATGCGCTGAAGGGCGTGAGCCTCGACTTCAAGCGGGGCGAGGCGCTCGGGCTGATTGGCGACAATGGTGCCGGCAAATCGACGCTCATCAACATTCTGTCCGGCGTCCAAACGGCCGATGAGGGCGAAATCCTGGTCGACGGCAAGCTGGTGCGGATCGCCAGGCCGCGCGATGCGATGAACCTCGGTATCGAGACCATCTACCAATACAATTCCATGGTTCCCACCATGTCGATTGCCAGGAACCTGTTTATCGGGCGGGAACCGACGCGGTTTTCCGTGTTCGGCGTGGGCATCCTCGACCAGAAGAAGATGGGCAGCGAAAGCATCAAGGCGATCGCCAATGTCGATCTGCATCTGCGCTCGCCCGATGCGCTGGTCGGCGAACTGTCAGGGGGCCAGCGGCAGGGCGTCGCCATCGCGCGCGCCATGCACTTCAAGTCGAAGGTGATGATTCTCGACGAGCCGACCAACCATCTGTCGGTGAAGGAAACGCAGAAGGTGATCGGCTTTGTTCGCGGCTTGAAGGAGCAGGGTGTCACCGGCGTCTTCATCAGCCACAACATGCACCACGTTTTTGACTGCTGTGATCGTGTGGTCGCGATGGCGCGCGGCGAGGTCGTGCTCGACAAGCGCATCGAGGAAACCTCCATCGACGAAGTCCACAACGTGCTTTGAGAAGCGGGGAATGGTGATGACGAACCTTTCCGGCAAAGTTGCGCTGCTGACGGGCGGTCTGGGTTCGCTCGGCCGTGCCCAGGCTGCCGCACTCGCTCGCGCCGGCGCTCGCGTGCTTTTGCTTGACCGCCCTGAGACTGTCGAAGGACCTGGGATCGCCGCTGAATTGGCGTCGGCAAGCAAGGGTGCGATCGTCTATATCGGCTGCGACTTGAACCAGTTGGCCGAAGCCGAAGCGGTGGTCAGGGCGCTCGCCGACGAAGAAGGCGCGATCGACATTTTGATCAACAACGCGGCGCTTATCATCAACCGTCCCTTCGAGGACTTTTCACTTACCGAATATGAGGACCAGATCCGCGTGAATTCCTCGGCTGCCTTCGCGCTGGCGCGCGCCTGCGCTCCTGGCATGAAGAAGAAGGGCCACGGGAGGATCGTCAATTTCTGTTCGGTGACGCTGAACGGCCGCTGGGAGGGTTACGTGCCTTATGTAGCCTCGAAGGGCGCCATGCTGGGTCTCACGAAGTCGCTGGCGCGGGAATTGGGACCGCACGGCATTACCGTGAACGCAGTGTCGCCGGGCGCTGTCGTTTCCGAGGCGGAGGAGCGCGTTTTCGGGGAACGGCTCCAGGAATACAACGACTGGATTCTGACCAACCAGAGCTTGAAGCATCGCATCGAGCCGCGGCACGTCGCCGATCTCGTGCTGTTCATTGTTTCCCCGGCCTCGGACATGATCAGCGGCCAGAACATCAGCGTCGATGGTGGCTGGTAGAAGTGGCTTTCCGTCGATGACAAACAGTGATGCGGTCGAGCTTGCCGACGGGCGCGCAAGCCTAGTGGTGAGCCCTCGCCAGGGCGCCGCCATCCTGCGCTACGACGCGCTGCGCCCCGGCCGGGTGCCCACGCCTGTTATCAAGCCATCGACGGGCCTGCTGAAGTTCGGGTCCCAACTGTTGATTCCATGGTCGAACCGTATTTCCGGCGGGGGCTTCGAGTTCGAAGGGCGCTACCATGCGATCGAACCCAATGTCGAAGGCGAGCCGTTCCCGCTCCATGGCGACGGTTTTCAAAGGCCGTGGCGGCTGACACGACGAACCGGCACTGAAATGGAGCTGGTTTTGGAAAACGGTGCAATCGGGCCCTATCGCTACCATGCAAGTGTCCGCTACGCGCTGGAGGATGGCGCGCTGGCCGCGGCCCTGACCGTCGAGAACCGCGCCGCCATGTGCTTGCCCTACGGGCTCGGCTTCCATCCCTGGTTTCCGCGCAGCCCGCACACCTCGCTCCAGGCATCGGCGACAAGGATCTGGCTGGAGGACGAACGCCATCTGCCGACGGCGGTTGTGCCGCTCGCCTCCCGCCCGGACTGGGATTTCTCGCAAGCTGTGCCCCTTCCCGACACCTGGGTCAACAATGCGTTTGAAGGCTGGGACGGCCGTGCGTCGATCGCCCAGCCGGATGACGCCATCATTGTCACGGTCGAGGCATCGTCGACGCTGAACGTCTTCGTCCTTTATTCGCCAGCACGAGATGCCGATTTCTTCTGTTTCGAACCGGTTTCACATGTCGTGGACGCCCATCATGGCAGTGGCCTGATCGCGCTGGAACAGGGCAGATCGACAAGCGCGCATTTGCGTCTACGCTGGGATGAGCTGTAGCGCCGAATCGTGAGTTGCTAGGCGGCGTTCTTCGGCGCAGGGACATGGCCTGTCCGACTTGAAGAAGAGACCATGGCACTCCACAATGTTGAAACATCCTGCCCTGTGACGAGAGAGTAGTGACGAACATGATCTTTCTGCTTGATGACGATGGTGTCTTCCTCGGCCGCGCTCGATCACCGGCCGCGCCCCATCCCCTGATGGTCACGGTCCGCGACGGCACGGTTTTCGACATCACGTCGCGTGCGGCTCCGACTGTGCGTGACATCTGCGAGATGCCGGATCCTGCCGGCCATGTGCTATCGGCCAAGGGCAGACCGATCGGATCGCTCGATGACATCGCCGCCAACAGTTTTGAGGCCAAGCGCGATCCGGCAAAACCGTATCTGCTCTCCCCGGTCGACCTGCAGGCGGTCAAGGCCTCGGGCGTCACCTTCGTCGTCAGCCTGCTGGAACGGGTGATCGAGGAACAGGCGCGCGGTTCGGCTGAAAAAGCCGACGCCATCCGCGCCGACATTGCCGGACTGATCGGCCACGATCTGTCGAAGCTGAAGCCCGGTTCGCCCGAAGCGATGGAGATCAAGGCCAAGCTCATCGCGCGCGGCGCCTGGTCGCAATATCTGGAAGTGGGCATCGGCCCCGATGCCGAGATCTTCACCAAGTGCCAGCCGATGGCCTCGGTCGGCTTCGGCGCCGATGTCGGCCTGCACCCGGTGTCGACCTGGAACAATCCGGAGCCCGAGATCGCCATGATCGCCGCCTCAAGCGGCAGGATCGTCGGCGCCACAATCGGCAATGACGTCAATCTGCGCGACGTCGAAGGGCGTTCGGCGCTGCTGCTCGGCAAGGCCAAGGACAACAATGCCTCGGCCGCTCTCGGTCCCTTCATCCGGCTGTTCGACGACACATTCTCGATCGATGACGTCAAGCGGGCCGTCGTGCGCCTGAAGGTCGAGGGCGAGGACGGGTTTTCGCTGGAGGGCGCAAGCTCGATGGCCGAGATCAGCCGCTCGCCGGAAGAACTGGTTGCCGCCGCCATGGGCTCGCACCACCAGTATCCGGATGGGCTGGCGCTCTATCTCGGCACCATGTTCGTGCCTTCCAAGGATCGCGGCGAGAAAGGCAAGGGCTTCACCCACAGGGTCGGCGACATCGTCACCATCTCGTCGGAAAAATTCGGTGCGCTGGTCAACCGGGTGCGGCTGTCGCCCGACTGCCCGCACTGGACCTACGGCGCCAGCCATCTGATGCGGGAATTGGCGAAGGCCGATCTGATCTAAGCCGGCTTTCGCCCCGGATCGCCATCAACACAATTTTATGCGGAATCCGAGTGACTAAGGACGCAATCCGCTCCAAGATCGCGGCGCGGTCGGGGGGCCGTCCGTATGTCCGATTCGCCGATACTATTGGTGCGCAATGTTGCCAGAAGCTTTGGCGGCACGGTCGTGCTCGAAGACATGAACCTTGTGATCGAGCGCGGCTCGATCCACGCGGTGGTCGGCGAAAGCGGCGCCGGCAAATCGACGCTGATCAAGGTGCTGGCAGGCATCGTCCGGCCGGATAGCGGCACCATCGAGTTTGACGGCAAGAAGGCAACGATCAGCAGCCCCAATGCGGCGCGAAAGCTCGGCATCGGCGTCGTCCTGCAGCAGCCCGGGCTGTTTCCGGAGCGCCCGGTGCTCGCCAATCTGTTCGTCAATCGCGAACCGCTGCACAATGGACTGATCTCGCGGCGCGAAATGGAGGCGCGCAGCCGTGACCTGCTTCGCCAGCTTGGCCTCGCCGTCGATGTTCGCGCCCCGCTCGGCGATCTCGGGCCGGGTGAGCGGCAACTGATCGCGATCGCCCGCGCGCTTCTGGAAAACCCGAGACTGCTCATCCTCGACGATCCTCATTCGGCGCTCGACCGGCGCGGGACAGATCGGCTGTTCGCGGTGCTGCGAGGGCTGAAGGCCAAGGGCATGAGCATGCTCTACGCCTCGAACCGGCTGGAGGATGCGCTGGCCATTGCCGACCAACTGACGGTCATCCGCAACGGCCGCGACGTGCTGTCAAAGGCGCGACAGGAGCTGACGACATCGGAGGAAGCGATGATCGGCCAGTTGCGCCAGTCGCTGTTTCCGCTGCCGCTCAGGGCCATGCCGACGCTTGCCGGCACGCTGCGGCCGCAGCTCGCAGTTTCCGGGCTCGGCGGCGGCAGATTGAACGGGATCAGCTTCACGGCGCGCGCGGGCGAGATCGTCGGCCTTGCCGGGCTCGCCGGCTCCGGCGTGTCGGACCTGCTTGCCCTGTTGTTCGGACAGCACAAGGCGCGCGTGAGCAGAGTGCGCTTCCCGGACGGGGACGGGTTGCCGAAGACCCGCACGGAAGCGGCGCGGCGCAACATCTGCATGATTTCAGGCGAGCGCGGCAACGGGCTGATGCAAGACAAGTCCATCGCCTTCAACCTGGCGAACGTCGTCGTCGGCGCACGCGACTGGGGGTCGCGCTGGTATTCACCCGTGATGGCGGTCGCGCGCGCCGCGCGGCAGATCGAGGCGCTGCGCATCAGGTCCGCTCCGGAGACGCGGGCGGGCTCGCTGTCGGCCGGCGGCCAGCAGAAAGTGATCATCGCCAAATGGCTGGAAATCGGCCCGCAAGTGGTGCTGTTCGATGAGCCGGCGCGCGGCATCGATATCGGTAGCAAGCAGGAAATCTACGCGTTGATCCGGCAGATGGCGGCCAGCGGCTGCATCGTGCTGCTGCATTCGAGGGAGTTGTCCGAGCTGACCGGCTTGAGCGATCGCATCCTTGCCTTCCACCAGGGCCGGCTCGCGGGCGAGATCGCCGGCCCCGACATGGATGGCGGGAGGCTGCTGCAGCTGATCGCGGCGGGCGAGGCAGAGGGCGAAGGCCGACAGATCAAGCTGGAGAGCGTTGCATGACCAGAACCGATACCGCACCGCCTTTGGCCGGATCGGCGAACCGTAGGCCGGGGCGCCGCATTCGGCTACCGGCTGAGACCGGTGCCGCCGTCGGGCTCGCCGCCATGCTCGGGCTGCTCGGCTGGCTCCAGCCTTCCTCCGTCGATGCAGCCAATCTGTCGTCACTGCTGGAGCAAGCCGCCCTGCCCGGCCTGCTGGCGATCGGCATGGTGTTCGTGCTCGCCATGCGCGAGATCGACCTCTCGGCCGGTGCGGTGTTCCATCTCACGGCAACCTTCGCAGCCCTGCTCGTGGTTGCCGGAATGAACCCCTGGCTCGCCGCCCTGGCGGGTATCGCGGCCGGCGCCGGGCTCGGCCTGATCAACGGCCTTCTGGTGATCGCGCTGCGCCTGCCAGCTCTGCTGGTGACGCTCGGCACGTGGTGGATGATCCAGGGCCTGTCGCTGGTCGTCGGCAAGGGACAGACAATCGCGCCGCCGGGCGCGGATGGGAGTGTCTTGGCCACGCTGTCGGGCAAGGCGTTTGTCATTGTGCCGGTGACAGGCATCGTCTTTGTCGTGCTGGCGATGGCAATGCATGTCGTGCTTCACCGCACCCGCTTCGGCTACCGGGTCCAGGCCGTGGGCAGCAATCCGCGGGCTGCCGCCTATGCCGGCATTCCAACAGGCAAGGTCAGGGTGCTGACGCTGGTGCTGATGGGTGCGATGGCTGGGCTTGCCGGCGTGATCCATCTCGGCGCCCAGGGCGCCATTGCCCCCGGCGACGGCGGCACTTTCGCACTGCTGGCGATCACGGCGGCCATCATTGGCGGCACATCGCTTTCGGGCGGCAACGGCAGCGTCATCGGTGCCGTGATCGGCATGCTGGTCCTGCAGGCGATACTGAGCGCCATGACCTTGCTTGGCGTGGATGCCATCTGGGCCGCCTTCGCCACCGGTGCCCTGATTGTGCTTGCCCTCGCGATCGACAGGCTGGTCAATCTCTGGCGCAACCGGCGCGCCGGACACGGTGAAGACAATCTGCTCGGCTGAGCCTCGACACCAATTATCCGACAGTCGGAAAATCACCTGAACTGATGCAATCTGATGGGAGCGTTGATGGCGCCTCGTCAGACGACAACTACATCTGCAGATGGAGGCTTGCCATCCGCCGAAAAAGGGAATGCTCTGACGCATTCAACCGGCGCTGGCAAAAGACGCAATCCGGCGGTCGCCGGAACACAAGGGACGGATCCGGAACTGATCATCTGCAAACGGGAGGAAATCAAATGCTGACACGGCTAAGACTCGTTCTATACGGCCTGTTGGTGGCGCTGATGGTGATACCAGCAGCGGCACAGGCCAAGACGTTCTACTGGATTTCGCATGGCGGCCCGGCCGACCCGGTCTGGACCTACTTCCTGGCCGGCGCCAAGCAATGGGCCAAGGACACCGGCAACACCGTCAACACCTCGTTCCACAATGGCGATGTGGCCTCGCAGCAGGAGGCGGTTCGCGCCGCCCTCTCCGCCAAGGCCGATGGCATCGTCACTACGAGCCCCGATCCGGGCAGCCTTGTCGAGATCGTCAAGGAAGCGCGTGCGGCCAACATTCCGATCATCAACTTCAACACGCCTGACCCGAAAGCCAATTTCAACGCCTATGTCGGCGGCGACAACGTCACCTTCGGCAAGCACTGGGCGCAGTATCTGGTCGACAAGGGCCTGGTGAAGAAGGGCGACTTCGTCTGGATGCCGGTCGAGATCCCCGGCGCCACCTATGGCGTCCAGGAAGAGGAAGGCATCAAGAGCGTCTTCGGTCCGCTCGGCATCACCTATGAAATCACCGAAGCGACGCTCGACCAGGCCGAAGTGATCAACCGCATGGTCGACTACCTCACCGCCAACAAGGCCAAGGTCAAGGCGATCATCGGCCTCGGCGACCTCGTCACCGGCTCGATCAAGCGGGTGTTCGACCAGGTCGGCGTCAAGCCGGGCGAAATTCCGGTCGTCGGTTGGGGCAACTCGCTCGACACCACCCAGGAAGTGCTGAACGGCTATGTCAATGCCGGCCAGTGGCAGGACCCGCAGGCGACCAGCTATGTCGCGCTTTCGCTGGCCAACATGGCGGCCAGCGGCATTCCCCCGGGCTTCAACGTGATCACCGGCGCGCTCTACGAAAAGGACACGGCCGCGGTCTACGACAAGATCCTGTCCGGCAAGTAAGATCCCAAACCCAAGCAGTCGCGATCGCCCTGGCGGTCGCGACTGGCTTCTCCATTCGCCGAGCCTTTCGCACGCCTATGTGCAGGTGTCAGCCAATCCCCATCATGTCGCGGGTTATCAGTGGAAAACCATTCCCTCATCCAACGCCTGATCGCGCGGCCCGAGTTCGGCCCCTTCGTACTGCTCGTCGTCGAGATCGCCGTCTTCTGGAGCTTCAATCACGACTTCCTGTCGCCGCAGAACATCTCCAACACGCTGGCCTTCACGGTCGAGCTCGGCCTGATCGCGCTGGCGATGACGCTGTTGATGACGTCAGGCGAATTCGACCTGTCCGTCGGTTCGCTGTTCGGTTTCTCGCCGGTGCTGATGTGGACGCTGTTCAACAGCGGCCTCACTTCGCTTGAGGTCGGCTTTGTCGCCGCGCTGCTGGTTGCCGCCCTCATCGGGCTGGTCAATGGCTGGTTCGTGACGCAGCTCAAGATCCCGTCCTTCCTGGTGACGCTCGGCATGCTGCTGGTGGTGCGTGGCACCGCCCTCTTCGTCACCGACGGTTTTCCGCAGCGCACCTGGAGCGCCGAGGGCAGCTGGCTCGCCAACATACTGGTCGGCGACTTCTTCATCGGGCCGTTCCGCATCTACATGTCGCTGTTCTGGTTCATCGCCGCGGCGATCGCGCTCGGCTATGTGCTGACGCAAAGCCGCACCGGCAACTGGATCCAGGCGGCCGGCGGCAACCCCAGTGCGGCGCGCGCGCGCGGCGTCAATGTCAGCGGCGTCAAGATCGGCCTGTTCGTGCTGTCGTCGGTCATGGCGTCGCTCGCCGGCGTCATCTCCTCGCTGCGCACTTCGGCAGCCAACCCCAACAGCGGCACCGGCTATGAGCTCGAAGTCATCGCCATGGTGGTGATCGGCGGCACGGCGCTGACCGGCGGGCGCGGCACCATCATCGGCACCGTGCTCGGCATCCTGATCCTGCGCGTCATGCGCAACGGCATTGTGCTGATCGGCGTGCCCGGCCTTGCCTACAACATCTTCATCGGCGCCATCATCCTTGGCATGATGGCACTGCATTCATGGCTGGAACGCCGGCATCAGGCGGGGACTTGAACCATGGCCGAGCCGCTGATCCGCATGCAGAACATCCGCAAATCCTATGGCCGCGTGCAGGCCCTGGAGGATGCCAATTTCCACGTCAATGAACAGGAGATCGTCGGCCTGCTCGGCGACAATGGCGCCGGCAAGTCGACGCTGATCAAGGTGCTTTCAGGCGCTGTTCCGCTGACCAGCGGCGACATCTTCATCCGCGGCAAGAAGGTGAGCCTGCGCAGCACCAGCGACGCCATCGCCCACGGCATCGAGACGATCTACCAGGACTCGGCACTGGTCACGCAACTGTCGATCGCCCGCAATTTGTTCCTCGGGCGCGAACCGATCAAGCCACCGCGCTTCCTCAACCGGATGGACCAGGACGCCATGAACAATGTCGCCCGCGACCTGCTCAAGCAGGTCGGCATCTCGAAGAACATCCCGCCGACGACACCGATCGGCTCGCTCTCCGGCGGCGAGCGTCAGGCGGTGGCGATCGCGCGCGCCATGCATTTCGACAGCGACCTGATCATCTTGGACGAGCCGACCAACAATCTCGGCGTCGCCGAAACACAGGGCGTGCTGAGTTTCGTGCGCAGCGCCCGCGATTCCGGCCACTCCTGCATTTTCATCGCCCATAACATCCACCATGTCTTCCAGGTGGTCGACCGCATCGTCGTCATGCGCCGGGGCAAGGTGGTCGCCGACGACATCGACCCGAAGAAAACCAGCGTGGCGGAGGTCGAACGGATCATCACCGGCATGTCGGACAAGGAAATCCGCGATGCCATCGCCGATGGCAAGCCATCGCACTGACTATCGGGTGATGGGTGGCAATCATCCGTCACCTCAAAACGCATCGCTCGTCTGGCGCAGCATCGCATCGGCGCATAGGGTTGCGGCATGAAAGCCACCGTCTCGGATATCGCCCGCAATTGCGGGCTGTGGGTTGCGGCATGAAAGCCACCGTCTCCGATATCGCTCGCAATTGCGGGCTGTCGACCGCAACGGTCGACAGGGTGCTCAACAACCGGCCAGGTGCGAGTGCCGCCAACCGGCAGCGCGTTTTGGAGGCGGCCAAACAGCTCGGCTATCTGCCGGTCGCCGATCAGGTGACGCTGCCCTCGCGGCCCGCCCATCTCGAATTCCTGCTGCCGATCGGCAGCAATGCTTTCATGCGCGATCTCGCCGGGCATATCGAGGATTATGCCGCGCGCCTGCCGCTCGTCGCCTCGTGCCGGATCCACAACCTCGCCGGAATCTCGCCGAGCGCGCTGCAGACAGCCGTCGAAAACCTCTCGCTCAGGGCCAATGGCGTCGGTGTCATCGCCGTCGACCATCCGCGCACGCGCAACATCCTGCGCGACATCGTCGACGCCGGCATGCGCCTGGTGACGCTGGTGTCCGACGTTCCGGCGGCACCGCGCTCGGCCTATGTCGGCATCGACAACCGGGTCGCGGGACGAACGGCGGCGCTGT
This sequence comes from Mesorhizobium loti, assembly GCF_003148495.1. Classification (GTDB taxonomy): domain Bacteria; phylum Pseudomonadota; class Alphaproteobacteria; order Rhizobiales; family Rhizobiaceae; genus Mesorhizobium; species Mesorhizobium loti. Next base: position 402,563 of record NZ_QGGH01000002.1, on the reverse strand, counting down.
TGATGGGACGCTTCCTTGGCGGCTGCACGGGCCATCTGGCGATGGTCGTCGGCTCACGCTCCTATCGCGGCCACGAGGAACGCGAAATGGGTTTCCGCTCCGTTCTCAATGAAGAATTCCCCAATCTGACGGTCAGCAGCGCCGTCGACATCAACGACGAACCTGACGTCAGCTACACCGAGACCATGAAGGCGCTGCACAACCAGCCGGAGCTGCTCGGCATCTATTGCGTCGGAGCCGGACACTCAGGCGTTGCAAAGGCGATCCGGGAAGCCAGGCCGAACCGCAAGCCGGTGTTCATCTGCCACGACTTGACGAAGGACACGCGGGGACACCTCGTCGACGACCTGCTCGATGTCGTCATCGACCAGAATGCCAGGCTGATCGCGGAACAGTCGGTCATTCGCCTGCTCGGCTCGATTGCCTCCTCGGCGCCCTATCTGACGCGAAAGTTCATCGAGCCGCGTTTGATCTTCAGGGAAAACGTCCCGGTGCAGTAAGGCGGAGTGGCCTGGCAAAGTCTGTTTCCGGATTTGTAGGATAATTGATACGGCAAATCTGCACAGCAGCTATGCACAATTCATTGTTGCCGAATCATTGGGCAATTCGTAGTTTCTGGTTGTCGGCCATCTACTCCTCCCAGATGCGATGCCGACGCTGAATGGGGTGCACCTCCTCCCGCGCCACATTCGAAATCGAGCCCGCTGCCACCTCCTCCCGGCAGCGGGCTTTTTTCGTTCAGCGTCGGAAATTCCGGTGCCGCCCTGCGCCAAGGGGCGTTAGGCATCCCTCGGTCGCAGATCGGCAAATCGCCAACAGTCGCGGCGGATTTCAACCGGCGGCGGTACCCCGGAAGGAAACGATCAACCCTTCGGCCATGCGCACGAACTGCGTGCTCGGACCTTCGGCACCCACGGTCTGCACACTGACACGCGCGCCCTCGAACAGCAGCGACAGCGTATCGGCGAGCAGTTCGGCCTGACCAATGCCGGCATCTCGACATAGCGTCACAAGGCGCTGGCGCTGGACTTCCTTGAGCTCCCTGATCACCAGCCTGGCCGGATGGTCGGGCTCGGTCAGCTCAGCGGCGGCATTGGCCATGTCACAGCCACGGCCGTCAGCATTGAGCATGGCAGCCGCCTTGCGAACCCAGGCGTGCAGCTGCGCAAGCTTGTCACCAGGAAATTCGGCCTCGAATGCATCCCACATGGCGCCAGCCTTGGCCGCATTGGCGCGCAGGCATTCGACGATCAGCTCGTCCTTGGATTCGAAGTGACGATAGAGCGTCATCTTGTTCGTGCCGGCAGCCTCGGTGATGGCGTCGACGCCGACGCCCTTGATGCCGTGCTTGTGGAACATGTCACGCGCCGTCTCCAGAATTCGATCCCGGGGACGTGAGCGCTCCACGACGCCGTCTGTCATCATGATCTCCTTTCGTTTCCTAAAAACCACGGCCACCTCTTGACTAGGGTGTTACCGGTCTGTAACTATGCAAATGTTACTTACTGGTAACACCTATGTCGCCTCCCGTCAATAACAAGGCCGTGAACTGGTCCTGCCAGATCGGAATGGGCGAAAAACTGCGGTTCATGCGGCCTCGGCCGGTGAAGAGATGAAAAACGGTTCGTGAGCATGGGCTGCGAATCGACAGACAAGGAGCCGGCCAATGCCACAGCGCCGCGATCTTACCATAGATGAAGCCGTCCGGGATCCGATGATCCGGCTGGTCATGAAAGCAGATGGCGTCGACCCGCGCGCCTTTGAAAAGATGCTGCGCTCGCTTGCCGATGCGCAACGCCATGAGGTGCCGTTGCTGCGTTCGCTGGACGAGCCCGGCGACGGGCGCGGTCAAGGGCTGTCCAGGGTTGCCAGCGCCTTCGGGCGGGCAAGAGCAGCCGGGGAGGCTTGCGTGTCGTGGTAAACTTTTTCATCCACCGCCCGATCTTCGCCTCGGCGATCGCCATCATCATGGTGCTCGCCGGGACGATTTGTTATTTCCTGCTGCCCGTCTCGCAGTTTCCCGACATCACACCGCCGCAGGTCGTGGTCAGCGCCCACTATCCGGGCGCCAGCGCGCAAGTGGTGGCCGACACGGTGACGACCCCGCTGGAGCAGCAGATCAACGGCGTGCAAGGCATGACCTACATGTCGTCGACGAGCTCCAATGACGGCTCCTCGACCATCACCATCACCTTCGATGTCGGCTATTCGCTCAGCACCGCCGCCGTCGACGTGCAGAACCGTGTCTCGCAGGCCGCCTCGTCGCTGCCGGCGATCGTCAACCAGGGCGGCGTGACGATCAAGAAGCAGAACCCGAATTTCGTGCTCATCGTCAACCTGACTTCGCCGGACAGTTCGGTCGATCCGGTGGCGCTGAGCAACCTTGCCTATCTGCAGGTGGTCGATCCGCTGAAGCGGTTGCCCGGCGTCGGCGACGTGCAGATCTTCGGCGAGCGGCGCTATTCGATGCGCGTCTGGCTCGATCCCGACAAGCTCGCCAACCTCGGCATCACCGCCGTCGACGTGCAAAACGCCATCGCCGAGCAGAACGTCCAGGTGGCGGCCGGCAAGATCGGCCAGTCGCCGGCGCCGGCCGGCACCGCCTTCGAGATGCAGGTCAATGCCGTCGGCCGCCTCAGCGACCCTAAGGAGTTCGGCGACATCGTCGTGCGCGCCAACACGGACACCGGTTCGCTGGTCAGGCTGCGCGACGTCGCCCGCATCGAGCTCGGCGCACTGCAATATTCGTCGTCGGCCTTCTTCGGCAAGGATCCGACCGTGGTGCTTGCCGTCTATCAAATGCCCGGCTCCAACGCGCTCGATCTTCAGCAGCGCGTCAAGGACAAGATGCAGGAGCTTTCGGGCCGGTTCCCGAAGGGCGTCTCCTATGCGATGCACTACGACACGACCCGCTTCGTCTCGGCCTCGATGCATGACGTGCTGATCACGCTCGGCGAAGCGCTGGTGCTGGTCGTCGCCGTGGTGTTCCTCTTCCTGCAGAGCTGGCGCACGACGATCATCCCGACCATCGCCATTCCGGTGTCGCTGGTGGCGACGCTGGTGGTCATGGAGATGCTCGGTTTCTCGCTCAACATGCTCTCTTTGCTCGGCATGGTGCTGGCGATCGGCCTCGTCGTCGACGACGCCATCGTCGTGGTCGAGAATGTCGAACGACAGCTGGAGGCCGGGCTCAAGCCGCTTGCGGCGACCAAGGCCGCTATGGCCGAGGTCACCGGTCCGATCATCGCCACCACCGCCGTGCTGATGGCGGTGTTCGTGCCGGTCGCTTTCATTCCCGGCGTCTCCGGCAAGCTCTACAACCAGTTCGCGCTGACGGTGGCGATTTCCGTCGGCATCTCCGCCTTCAATTCGCTGACGCTGAGCCCCGCGCTCAGTGCTGCCTTCCTGCGGCATCGCGGCGAGACGCAGTTCGCCCCGTTCCGCTGGTTCAACACCGGCTTCGATAGGCTGTCGCACGCCTATGCCAATGGTGTGCGCATCCTCATCCGCTTGCGCTGGATCATGCTCGGCCTGTTCGCGGCCGGACTGGTCGCCACCTATTTCGTCTGGCAGCGGCTGCCCTCGACCTTCCTTCCGGTCGAGGACCAGGGCTATTTCTTCGTCGTCATCCAATTGCCCGACGGCGCGTCGCTGGAACGCACCGACGCGGTGGCGCAAAAGGCGCGCGACATCCTGCAGGCGACACCCGGCGTCGACATTGTCGGTTCGATCAGCGGCCTAAATTTCCTGACCAGTGCCGCGCAGTCGAATTCGGCGGTCGAATTCGCCATCCTGAAGCCATGGGAGGAACGCGGTCCCGACCAGAATGCCTCGAAGCTCGTCGCCGACGTGCGCGGCAAGCTGATGCAGATCCCGGAAGCTTTTGCGCTGAGCTTCGATCCGCCGTCGATCCCTGGTATCGGCACCACGGGCGGCTTTGAATTCGTCGTCGAGGATCTCACCGGCCGCGGCAGTTCAGCCCTCAACGATGCCACGCAAGCCGTGATCGCCGAGGCGCGCAAGCAGCCGGAGATCAATCCGCAACAGCTGTTCTCGCCGTTCTCGACCTCGACGCCGCAGTTCAACTACGACCTCGACCGCAGCAAGGCGAAACTGCTCGGCCTCAACCTGCCTGACATCTTCAACACGCTGCAGATCTATCTCGGCTCGCTTTACGTGAACGACTTCAACCTGTTTGGCCGCACCTTCCGGGTGACCATTCAGGCCGACAAGGATGCACGCGCGGGTGCAGCCGACATTTCGCGGCTCTATGTGCGCAATGCCTCCGGCGGCATGGTGCCGCTCAGCACTCTGGGCAAACTCGTACCCTTCGTCGGCCCGGAAACCGTGCCGCATTACAACAACAACGCCTCGGCCTCGATCAATGGCGGTGCCGCACCCGGCTTCTCCTCGGGCCAGGCGGTTGCCGCGATGGAACGGGCGGCCGCCACCGCACTGCCCAGGGATTTCGGTTTTGAATGGACCGGCATCACCTTCCAGGAGCTCAAGGCAGGCTCGATCGCGTCGGTCGTCTTCGGCCTCGCCATCGTCTTCGTCTTCCTGATCCTGGCGATGCAGTATGAGAGCTGGGCGATGCCGTTCATGGTGCTGCTGGCGGTGCCACTGGCCTTGTTCGGCGCCTTCGTGGCTTTGTTGCTGCGCGGCATGCAGATCGACGTCTACTCGCAGATCGGCTTCGTCATGCTGATCGGCCTGGCGGCGAAGAATGCGATCCTGATCGTCGAATTCGCCCGGCGACGGCGCGAGGAAGGCCTCAGCATCGTTGACGCGGCGATGGAAGCGGCACGTCTGCGGCTGCGGCCGATCCTGATGACGGCTTTCGCCTTCATCCTCGGCGTGCTGCCGCTCATGTTTGCGACCGGCGCCGGTGCCGCCAGCCGTCAGTCGATCGGCACCACCGTGTTCGGCGGCATGGTCGCGGCGACCATCCTGTCGCTGGTGTTCGTGCCGGTCTTCTACGCGGTCATCGAACAGCTGCGCGAACGCCGCGGCCATGACGAGCCCGCCTCTCAAGACAATGAACCAACTGCCGAACCCGCCTTCCCTCCCCTGGCGGAAGCGGCCGAATAAGATTGGAGACTTATCATGCGTAAATGGAAAATCGCGTTGGGAACAGCTGTCGCGCTGGGAGCGATCTCGGTGGCCAGCGTCCATCTGCTCGACATGGGCAATCTCAGCCTCAATGCCGGCACGGCAGGCGCGGCGCCTGCTCCAGCGGCGTTCGTCATGCCAGTGCCGGTGGTCAGTGTCGTCAAGAAGACGATCCCGATCTACCTCGACTACGCCGCGCGGACGGAGCCGATCCGCAACATCACCTTGCAGGCCAGGATTCCAGGCTACCTGCAGGAGCAGACCGCAGCTGACGGTGTCGATGTCCGGCAGGGCGACCTCCTCTACAAGATCTCCCCGGACGACTTCCAGGCGGCTCTCGACCAGGCGAAGGCGCAGGTGCAGCGCGACACGGCGACGCTCGACTATGCCCGCTCCAATCTCGGCCGCGGCACCGAGCTTGCCAAGAGCGGCTACCTCGCCAAGGACGGCTTCGACCAGCGCACCAGCACCTTGCGCGAAGCGCAGGCGTCACTGGCGGTCAACCAGGCCGCCGTTAGAACGGCCGAGCTTAATTTGAGCTATGCCGAAATCCGGGCGCCGTTTGGTGGACGCCTGGGCCGCAACCAGGCCTCGGTCGGAACACTGGTCAGCGTCGCCGGAACGGTGCTCAACACGCTGGTGCAGCTCGATCCGATCTACGTCACCTTCAATCCGAGCGAGACGGATCTGGCCGAGATCGAGCAGGCCCGTGCGAACGGCCCGATCGAGGTCGAGGTGCTGCTTCCTGGCCAGACCGAGGCCAGCCAGAAGGGCGAACTCACCTTCATCGACAATTCGGTCGACCGCTCGACCGGTACCATCACAGCACGCGCGACGATCGGTAACGGCAAGTTCACGCTGCTGCCCGGCCAATATGTTCGTGTCCGGCTGCATGTGAGAGAGCAGGCTGACGCGCTGATGGTGCCGCAGACGGCGCTGGGCTCGAGCCAGCTCGGCAAATACCTCTTTGTCGTCGGCAAGGGTAACACGGTCGACCAGCGGCTGGTTTCGCTTGGACCGACGAGCGGCGATCAGGTCGCCATCCTCAGCGGCGTCGCCGAGGGCGACCAGGTGATCACGGGCAATCTGCAGAAGATCGGACCCGGAGCGCCTGTATCGCCGATACCGGAAAAGCCGGCCACCTGAACACCCCCGTCAGGACCCGGCTTCAGCGCGGCGCCCCGACCTTCCCACAGGTCGCGGGCGCCGCTCGACTGAGCAGCTCCACCAGACCGGCAACATCGGCGCGGTCGGCCTTGGCCGGCGGCACGAACTCTGGCAGGCCCGGCATTTGCTGTGTATCATTTGGTGTGTATGAGCACGCACCGAATGACAAACCAGCAAGATCGTTCATCCGGTACATCCGCATGGGTATAATAACCAACTGATCGGAAGATAACCTCATGTCAGTCGACACTATGGCGCTGTACATCGACTGCACGGGCCTGACTGTTTATATGACACGTGACGCTTTGCGAAAACTGGCCACGGAGTTGACGCGGATAAGCGAGGCTCCGCCTCAAGACTGTTTTGAGATACACGTGCGTAGCGCATTTTCGCATTTCGATGAATATGACAACTACGCAAGCCCGTCGTTCAAGTCTTCCGGCGGTTTGGCTGCCATGATTGAAGGAATGCATGCCGCTGTTGTCAATGACGCAATTCAACGAGGCGAGGCTCCGCCCGATGCCTTGCCCTCTCCCTTCGAGCTGACTTTCATGCATGTCGGCGCAGAGGCGGTGAAGGAGGTGGCAACGCAGCTCGACAACTAAGCGGTTGCTGTTGAGGCGTTGTGGCAGAAGCCGGCAGGAATTTTTTCACCGATCCGACGCGGCGCCTTCAGGCGCCGTTTTCGTAAGCAGTTCCACCAGGCCGGCGACATCGGCGCGGTCGGCCTTTGCCGGCGGCATGAACGCGCAGTAGGGATGCCCGAGGCGGACCGAGACGGAGGACAGCGCGATCAGCCGCCCGGCCTCGAGATCGGCGCGTGCCATGACCCGCTGACCAAGGGCGATGCCCAGCCCCAGCCTTGCCGAGGCAATCGCCAGGCTGGACAGGCCGACCCGCCGCCCGTGCGACGGGTCGGGTGAGCGGCTGCCGCCGGAGGCCGCGAACCAATCCGCCCAGGTCGGATGCGAGGCATAGTTCGGCCCCCAATTGGTGTGGATGAACTGGCTCTCGTGCAGATCGGCCAGACTGGGATCGCCATCGCCGTGCCGGTGCCAGAACTCCGGCGCGCAGACCGGCAGGACGTCGTCGTGAACGAGACGAACAAGTTTCAATCCGGGATAGTGATAATCGCCATAGCTGATGCGCAGATCGATGTTCTGGCGCATCAGATCGACCGGATCGTCCTCGACCCGGACGTCGATCGCCATCTGCGGAAAGGCATCGAGAAGTACCGCCAGCCTCGGCGCCAGCCACAGTTCGGCCAGCGAGAACGGCACGCTGACGACCAGACGCGTCCGCAAGCCGCCCTCCAGCATGCGCCGGCCGATCGCCGCGATGTCGCCCAAAGCCTTCGCCGTCTGCGGATAGATGGCGTGGCCGGCGTCGGTGAGCGCGATGCGGTTGCCGCTGCGCACGAACAACTGCTTGCCGAACCAGCTCTCGAGATTGCGTATCTGCTGGCTGACCGCCGCCGAGGACACGCCGAGTTCAGAGGCGGCCAAGGTGAAGCTGCCGGCGCGGGCGGCGACTTCGAAGGCCTTGATCGCATTCAGCGGGGGCAACCGTTCCACACGGGCTTCCAAAAGTTTTTCTTGCCCAATCCTAACTATTTTCCGCGTTGAGAGAAAGATTTTTTTGCCGTCTCATAGGCTCGAAACCTCGGAGCCCATGACGATGAAAGACATCCTCGATCTCGACCGCTATCCGCTCGACCGCGAAGGCAGCGCCGAATGGCAGCGCCTTGTCGAACAATCCATCGCCGCGCTCGAAGCCGACGGCATGTTCAATCTGGAAGGGTTTTTGCGCCCGGGCGTGGCTGAAAAAGCCGTGCGCGAAATCGAGCCGGTGATGGCCGCGCGATCGCATGTGCACAAGCGCATGCACAACATCTACTTCAAGCCTGACATTCCCGAGCTAGGGCCCGATCACCCGGCGCTGCGCAAGGTCGAGACCATAAGCCATACCGTCTGTGCCGACCAGATTCCGGGCAGCGTCGTGCTCGCTATCTACGAATATGAGCCATTGCTGCGCTTCCTGGCCGCAACGATGGGCAAGACCAAACTGCATGTCATGCAGGATCCTCTGGCGCGAACCAACGTCATGGCCTATCGCGCCGGCGAGGCCCTGAACTGGCATTTCGATCGTTCGGAATTCACGACGACGCTGTTGTTGCAGGCAGCGGAGCGTGGCGGCGACCTCGAATACCGCACTGATCTGCGATCTGACGACAATCCGAACTATGATGGCGTCGCCAGATTGCTCGAAGGGCGTGACCCCGATGCAAAAATCCTGCGCATGAAGCCTGGCACACTGAATGTCTTTCGCGGCAAGAACACCGCGCATCGCGTCACCACAGTCGAAGGCGAGCGTGAGCGCATGATCGCGGTGTTTTCCTACTATGAGAAGCCTGGTGTGATGTTCAGCGCCGAGGAGCGGGTCGGCTTCTACGGCCGCGCAGCCTGAGGCTGAAGAGACAGCCATGCCAGCGGTCCCAAAGAATCCGAAGATGACCTCTTGTTAGATTGTCGACAATCTGCTTGTCTTACTTTCGGTTTCCTTGGGAGCAGCCGAATGGGGAAAGCGGATTTCAGTCCGATCGCGGACACCACGCGCCGCGCCGAGATCGTTGCGTTGCTGCGGCGCGCGATCCTGACCGGCCAGCTCGAACCCGGCCAGAAACTCAACGAGCTCCGTATCTCCGAACAAATGCGAGTCAGCCGCGCGCCGCTGCGCGAGGCGATGCGCGAGTTGGTCCAGGAAGGCATCCTGACCAGCATTCCCTATGCCGGCACCTTCGTCATCGAGGTCACAGCCAAGGACATCGACGATGCCTATTCGTTCAACAAGGTGATGGACGAGCTGGCCATTGAGCGGGCGTGGCCGCTCCGCGACCAGCGCTTCTTCGACGAGCTCGACCGGCGCCACGAAACTGTCAAGCAGGCGACCCGTGAGTTGGACACGACGCGCCAAATCGAAACCGCGCTGCAACTGCATGGCCTGATCTACGAATGGGCCGACAATTCGGTGCTGCTGGAAACCTGGCAACGGCTGACCAGCCGGCTGCAGATGTATTTTGCGCTCCACCAGCATGCCCGCAATGAGCCGGTGCCGGCCGAAGACGTTCACGAAACCTATGTGCGGTTGCTGAAGGGCAAGGACATGCGTGCAGCCCAGCGCCATGCCAGGGAGCACATCGATCTCGATTTCGAGGAGCTGCTTTCCTACGCGCGCGGCCTCGAACAACGCCCATCGAGGGGCGCCTGACCCGTTCCCAACATCACAGACAGCGGACAAGACACGTGCAGATCGAGACCATCAAGGCCTACCATGTCGTACAGCCCTTCGTGGACGGGCCCTATCGCATGTCGAAGGGGCGCGAGGCCGACGCTTTCGACGCGGTGATCGTGTCCATTACATCAGACAGCGGCATCACCGGCTGGGGCGAGATGGCGCCGCTCGGCAATTTTTATTCGCCCGCCTTCGCCGCCGGCGTTCGCGCCGGCGTGGTCGAGATCGCGCCGCATCTGATCGGCCACGATCCGCGTGGGCTGGCCAGCGTCGGCCGGCTGATGGACACGGTGTTCAAGGGCCATCCCTACATCAAGTCGGCGCTCGACATGGCCTGCTGGGATCTCGCGGCGCGCGCTGCCGACGTGCCGCTGGTCACGCTGCTCGGCGGTCGGGAGAGCGAGACGGCCGAACTCTACAAGGTCGTCACCCATGGCAGCGTCGACGCCATGGCAGCGCTGGCCAAGCGCATCGTCAACGACGGCTTTCACCGGCTGCAGGTCAAGGTCGGCGGCAATGTCCATGACGACATCGAACGCGTCACCGCGGTCGCCGCCTCGGTGCCGAAAGGCACGGTCATCTTCTGTGACGCCAATGCCGGCTGGACACCCTATCAGGCGCGCCAGTTTGCCGACGCCACGCGCAGCATCGACTACACGTTCGAGCAGCCCTGCACGACGATCGATGAGAACATGTCCGTGCGCCGCATGCTCGACAAGCCCATGGTGCTCGACGAATCCGTCACCTCGCTCGAAGAGATGCTGGAAATTCATCGCCTGGGCGCGGCCGACGGGCTGACGCTGAAGATCTCGCGGCTGGGCGGCGTGACGAAGACCCGGCAGATACGCGATGTCGCCGTTGACCTCGGCTTCATGATCACCGTCGAGGACACTGGCGGCGCCGAGATCGATACGGCGGCGATGGCCCATCTGTCGCTGTCGACGCCGGAAGAGCGCCGGCTGCACGCCATCGCCTTCCATGAATGGGTGACGGTGCGCACGGCGTCGAACATGCCGCCGGTGACCAGCAGCCGCATGGGCATTCCGGACGGGCCAGGCCTTGGCATCGATGTCGTTCCTGACCTGCTGGGTAAGCCTTTCTTCGTGATCGGCCGCTGAGATGAAAATCCGCAACATCAAAGCCACGCCGATCAATCTGCGCCTCGAAGCGCCTTACGCTTGGGTGTTCGGCGAGCTCGACGGGTTTTCGCCGACCATTGTCGAGGTCGAGACCGAGGATGGCTTGATCGGCCTTGGCGAAGCGCCGACGCCGGCGGCTGCCGCGATCATCAATGACAGTCTCGCCCCACGCCTAATCGGCCGCGATGCCTTCGACATTGCTGGCGCCGAGCATGTCTGCCTGCCCTATTGGACCGGCGTGCAGTCGATCAACGACCGTACCCGCATCATGGCTTTCGGCGCCATCGAGATGGCGTTATGGGATCTGCGCGGCAAGGCGTGGAACCAGCCACTCTACCAGCTGCTTGGCGGCGCCGTGCGCAAGGACATCCCGTTCACCGACTATTTCTCGCTGCGCGGCGATGGGCCAGAGGTGAAGGGGGAGACGACGCCGGAAGAGGTCGCCGATTATTGCGTCGAACTGCACGAGACACATGGAACGACCTTCTTCGAAGGTAAATTCTCGACCGAGGATCCGAAAGTCTCGCTCAAGATGGTCGAACTGATCCGCCGCAAACTTGGCGACGATGCGATGATCCGCATCGATTCCAACCAGGCCTATTCGCTCAGCACCGCGCGTCGGCTGGCGCGGCCGTTGGAAGAGCTCGGGGTGCGCAATTGGGAGGATCCGGTGGCGACCATCGAGGAGATGCGCGAATTGCGGCGCCATTGCTCGATCCCGTTCTCGACCCATAACATCGACATTGCGCGCGCCATGGAAACCAAAGTGCCGGACGCCATCGTCGGCAACCCGACGACGCATGGCGGCATTGGCCGCCTGCTGCGCTTCGTCGGCGCTTGCGAGCATGCCGGCATCGATTTCTGGTGCTACAGCGGCGACAGCGGCATCGGCAGCGCTGCCTATCTGCATCTGTGCGCGGCACTTGGCTGGATCAGGGAGCCAAACCAGTCGCTGTTTCGCATGCTGCCGATGGATGTCACCGAGGAAGGACCATTCTCCCCAAAGAACAACGTCGTGCGCGTGCCGGAAGGTCCCGGCCTTGGCGTCACCCTGTCGCGGGAACACCTCGCTGCCTGTCACAGAGACTTTACCGAGAAAGGACCGTGCAACAAGTATCATGACCCGGCAAAGCCTGGGACCTATCGCCGTTTGCCGCTGAACTAGATGACGGCAGCGGCCAAGACCAGTGACCAAGAGACGAGAAGCCAGCCGCCGCGACTTCGGTCGGGAAGGTCGGACAAGACGGTGGAAGCAAGTGCAGCCAAGAATCCGGCACGTCCACGCCACGACTGGATGGACCGGACAAAACCACATGCTAAAGTTCCGGTCGACAGACCTCTCTGGCGGCCGAAAAACGGAGCAGTCCACGAAATTTCGTCAACCATAAGAAATAGGGGAAAGGGTAAAAACCCATGAGCAAGAATTACAGCATTCTCGACCTGATCCGGCGCAATCGCTCGCCGCTTGAAAATCACCTGATCGACGGCCTCGTCGACGGCAGGGTCAGCCGCCGCGACTTCGTCCGCCACGGCAGCCTGCTTGGCCTGTCGCTGCCGCTGCTCGGCCGTATCGGCATGGCAGCCGGCCTCGGCGGCATGCCATCGCTGGCGCGCGCCCAGGGCACGCCTGGCGCCACCATCCGCGTTGCCAGCAGCGTGCCTGCGGCGACGATCGACCCGGTCACCATTGCGGACGCCGGCGGTCTGCTGGTGATGCAGCAGGTTGCCGAATTCCTCTGCGTCGACGGCCCCGACCTCGTGCTGCAACCGGCACTTGCCGAAAGCTGGAAGCCGAACGACACCGGCACGGTGTGGACTTTCAAGCTGCGCAAGGGCGTAAAATTCCACAGCGGCGGCGAGATGAAGGCCGACGACGTCGTGGCCAGCATCGACCGCCTTGCCGACCCGGCAAACTCGTCCAACGCGCTGTCGGTGTTCAGCGGGACCCTGCAGAAGGGCGCCTCAAAGAAGGTCGACGACTACACGGTGGAATTCCACCTCGACGCCCCGAACGGCAACTTCCCCTACATGCTGTCGTCCGACAATTACAATGCCGTCATCATCCCGGCGAGCTACAAGGGCGACTACGAGAAGAGCTTCGACGGCACCGGACCGTTCAAGATCGAGAAGTACACGGCAAAGGTCGGCGCGTCCTTCGTCCGCAACGAAGACTATTGGGGGCCGAAGGCACTGCCGGAGCGCACCGAATTCACCTTCTTCACCGACACGCAGCCGCAGATCCTGGCGCTGCAGGGTGGACAGGTCGACATCATCAACCAGCTGCCGGTGCTGGCCGGCGTCGCACTGCTCAACGATCCGAACATCGACATCATCAGCCTGAAGTCGTCGGCCCATCAGCAGCTGCACATGCGCTGCGACGAGGGCCCGTTGAAGGATGCGCGCGTGCGTCGTGCCATTGCGCTGTGCCTCGATCGCGACAAGCTGGCCGCCGGCCTGATGAAGGGACGTTCCGCACTGGGCAATGACAGCCCGTTCGCCGCCGTCTACCCTTCGACCGATACGAGCGTGCCGCAACGCAAGCAGGATATCGCGCAAGCCAAGCAGCTCATGGAAGCAGCCGGCCTTGGCCAGGGCTTCAAGATAACGCTGACCACCGAACGCTATCTGGAAATCCCTGAATACGCCCAGCTCATCCAGAACTGGGTCAAGGAGATCGGCGTCGAGCTCGACCTCAACATCCTCGACCAGGGCGGCTATTACGGAGACGCGGTGTTCGGCAAATCGAACTGGCTGGATTCGGTGATGGGCATCACCGACTACGGCCACCGCGGCGTGCCCAACGTCTACCTAGCGGCACCGCTGAAGAGTGAAGGCACCTGGAACGCGGCGCACTTCAAGAACAAGGACTATGACGCGCTGGCGACCAGCTATATCGCCGCACTCGACCTCGAGGCGCAAAAGGCGACAGCAGGCAAGATCCAGAAGCTGCTGCTCGAGGAAACGCCGGTCATCTTTGGCTACTTCTACGACTATCTGACGGCGACGGCGAAAGGCGTGGCCGGCGTGCAGCCGACCGCGATGTCGCAGCTGTTCCTCGACAAGGCATCGAAGGCCTGAACAAACTCGTTGTTGGAGCATGATCTCCGGACAAAACGGTTCCCGTTTGTCCGAGAAAACCGGTACCCACTTTTCGGGATCATGCTCAGAAGGGAAAGCCAATCCTCTAACAGCCAGCTCCCGCATGGGGGCTGGCTCCACAAGGAGTCTTAGCCATTCTCTCCTTCCTTGCCCGGCGTGTGTCGCTGTCGCTGGTGACGCTGTTTCTGCTCAGCATCATGGTGTTTCTGGGCGGCCAGGTGCTGCCCGGCAATGTCGGGCGTGCCATATTGGGCCCGTTCGCCGACCAGCGCGCGGTCGATGCGCTCAATCACACGCTCGGCGTCGACCGCCCGCTGCTGACCCAGTACTGGGGCTGGATCTCCAACTTCGTCCAGGGCGACATGGGCACGTCATACATCTTCCGCTCGCCGGTCGCGCCCTTCGTCATCGATGCGCTGGGCAATTCGATGAAGCTTGCGGCGGTCGCCTTCGTGCTGGTGGTGCCGATCGGCATCCTCGGCGGGGTCGTTGCCGCACTCAATCTCAACCGCCCGCTCGACCGCATCATCAGCCTCGGCGGCCTGTCGGTGACGGTGCTGCCGGAGTTCGTCACCGGCATCATCCTGATTCTGATCTTCGGTGTCTGGCTGCGCTGGCTGCCGATATCGGCAGCATGGCCGCGCAATGCCGGCTTCTTCACCCAGCTCTATTACCTGATCCTCCCTTCGCTGCCGCTGTTCCTGGTGCTGTTCGGCTACATCGCCCGCATGGCGCGCTCCGGCATGATCGAAGCGCTTGATTCCGACTACACACGAACGGCCGTGCTGAAGGGCCTGCCGTGGCGCACGGTGATCTGGCGGCATGTGCTGCGCAACGCGCTGTTGCCGACCATCACCGTCATCGCAACGCAGACCGGTTATCTCATCGGCGGCCTCGTGGTCATCGAAACGCTGTTTCGCTACCAGGGCATCGGATCGCTGATCTTCACCGCCGCGCGCGGCAAGGATTTCCCGATGCTGGAATCCGGCATTCTCACCATCGGCATCGTCTATGCCGTGGCGACACTGATCGCCGACTTCCTCTATTCCATGCTCAATCCGCGCATCCGGCTGGAGTCAGATCAATGAGCGCCGTCCAAAGCACTTCCCCCGTTCCCGACGACACGCGCCGGCGCGGCCCGCTGGCCGAGGTCTTTTACTCCCTGCTGCGCTCGCGAACCTTCCTCGTTGGTCTCGCCATCGTGCTGTTCTGGGTTGCCTGCGCGCTGTTCGGCGAGCATTTCGCGCCTTACGATCCGCTCGCCGACGACATCATCAATGCGCTCGCACCACCTTCTTCCGAACACTGGTTCGGTACCGACCAGATCGGCCGTGACGTCTTCTCGCGCGTCATCGTCGGTTCGCGCGACATCCTCACCGTCGCCCCGCTGGCGACCTTGCTGGCGACGGTGGCCGGCACAGCGCTTGGCCTTATCACCGGCTATTTTCGTGGCCTCGTCGACGATGTCGTCAGCCGTATCCTCGAAGCCTTCATGGCGATCCCGGTGGTCATCGTCGCGTTGCTGGCAATCGTTGCGCTCGGCACGTCGAAGACGACGGTCATCGTCGTCATCGGCCTGAGCTTCGCGCCGATCATCGCGCGCACCGTGCGGTCCGCGGTGCTCGCCGAGCGTGAACTCGACTATGTCGCCGCCGCGCAGCTTCGACATGAAAGCGCATTGCATACGATGTTCGTCGAGATCCTGCCCAACGTCATCCCGCCGATCCTGGTCGAGACCACCGTGCGGCTCGGCTATGCCATTTTCGCGGTCGCCACGCTCTCGTTCATGGGCTTCGGCATCCAGCCACCCTCTCCCGACTGGGGGCTCTCGATCTCCAACAATTACGGCATGATCGGCGGCGGCTTCTGGTGGACGGTGCTGTTCGATGCGCTCGCCATCGCCTCCTTGGTGATCGGCGTCAATCTGGCGGCCGACGGCGTTCACGGAGCGCTCAATGACTAGTTCCGCCAAGGCCAAAAACGCACTCGAACTCACCGATCTGTCGGTTGCCTACCGCGTCGCCGGTCGCAACCGCGCGGTGCTGCGCAACCTCAGCCTCACCATCGGCCAGGGCGAGGCCTATGGGCTGGTCGGCGAATCCGGCTGCGGCAAATCCACCGTCGCGCTCACCGTCGTGCGCTATCTGCCGCGCAACGGCTCGATCACTGGCGGCGCCATCTCGCTCGACGGCCAGGACGTGATGAAGCTGGACGCCGAGGCGCTCAGGCGGGCTCGCGCCGAAAGCGTCTCCATGGTCTATCAGGACCCGGGCAAGGCGCTGAACCCGTCGATCCGCGTCGGCCGGCAGCTGACCGAGATTTTTGAACTCGGCGGCGTCTCGGGACAAGCGGCTACCGACCGGGCGATCGCGATGCTCAACCGCGTCCGCATCTCCGATCCCGTCAGCGTCATGCAGCGCTACCCGCACCAGCTTTCCGGCGGCATGCAGCAGCGCGTGGCGATTGCCATGGCGCTGGCCAACGATCCCTCAATGCTGATCCTCGACGAGCCGACGACCGGCCTCGATGCGACGGTGGAGGCCGAAGTGCTCGACCTGATCGCGCAGCTCAGGCAAGAACTGTCGGCCTCGATCCTGTTCATCAGCCACAACCTCGCGGTCGTCTCCAACATGTGCGACCGGGTCGGCGTGCTCTATGCCGGCATGCTGGTCGAGGAAGGGCCGACGGAGGTCGTGTTCAACGATCCGCGCCATCCCTACACCGTAGCCTTGCTGCGCTGCCTGCCGCGCGGTGGCCAACGCAAGGATCAGGGCCGCCTCGATACCATTCCGGGCTTCCTGCCCGGCATTGGAACTGACATCAAGGGCTGCGCTTTCGCCGACCGCTGCGCGCTCGCCGATGACCGCTGCCGCAGCGAATTGCCGCCGCTCTATGATCTGGGCGGCCGGCTGTCGCGCTGCTTCCATCACGACAAGGCACAGGCGCTGCCGCGCGCGACACCGAGCGATGTGGCGGCTGCACCAAAGGCGGCAGCCGCACCAGTGCTGCGGGTCGCGGGGCTGAACAAGACCTATGCCAGCCATGGCCACGCGCTGCGCGCCGTCAAGGATGTCTCGCTCGACCTACGGCCCGGCGAAACGCTCGGGCTGGTCGGCGAGTCCGGCAGCGGCAAAACGACCTTCGCCAGGCTGCTGCTCGGCCTGGTGCCACCGGACGAAGGTGGCACCATCGAGCTGGAGGGCAAGGCGCTGGCGCCGCGGCTGGAGAACCGCAGCGACGACCAGATCAAGGCGATGCAGATCGTCTTCCAGAACCCGGACTCCGCACTCAACCGCTCACATTCGATCCGCCACCTGATCGGCCGCGCGCTGAAGCGGCTGGCGGGCCTCTCCGGTAAGGCGCTGGAGGCGCGTCTCAACGACCTCGTCCGCTCGGTGCGGCTCACCGACCGCCATCTGGCGGTCAAGCCACGCCAGCTCTCCGGCGGCCTGAAGCAGCGCGTCGCCATCGCGCGCGCCTTCGCCGGCGACCCGCGCATCGTCGTGTGCGACGAGCCGACCTCGGCGCTCGACGTCTCGGTGCAGGCGGCCATCCTCAACCTGCTCGCCGACCTGCAGTCGAAGGAAGACGTCAGCTACATCTTCATCTCGCATGATTTGGCCGTGGTGCGTTACCTCTCCGACAAGATCGCCGTGCTCTATCTCGGCCGCATCATGGAACTCGGACCGTCGGAAGACGTCTTTTCCGGTCCGCATCACCCCTATACCGAAGCGCTGCTGTCGGCCGTGCCCAAACTCGACCAGACCGAGACGGCACGCATTCGTCTCGACGGCGAAATCCCCAGCGCCACCAACCCGCCGTCGGGCTGCGTGTTCCACACGCGCTGCCCGCGCAAGATAGGCCCGATCTGCGAGCAGCAGGAGCCGCCACTCAGCGAGGCCCAGCCCGGCCATTCGATCCGTTGCCACATTCCTTACGCCGAACTGGCAAGGCTGCAGAAGGCGGTCGTGACCGAGCCGGCATAGCGCTGCCGCTCCCGTGACTTGGCAGTCAGATCTGGCCTGCCATGCTAAGGGAACGATCCCCTTCCGAAAAGCCCTGCCCTTCGGCCCAGTCCCTGGCCAGCATGCGCAGGCCGGTGAGCGCGACATCCAGAACATCCGAAGAGAGGGGGTTCGAAGGATAGGCGAGGTAGATCGGCCGCTGGAACACTGGGGCGTTGTCGATGCGCCGCATCTCGCCACGCTCGATATGACCGCTGACGGCGCTGAGCGGCAGATAGGCGGCCGCCTGCTGTGACAGCACGTGCTGCAGGCCAATAAAGACCAGTCCGGCCGATATGGCCGGCTTCACCATGCCGGCAAAGGCGCGGTCGTGCTCGATGCGGAATTCCAGCCCCCAATCCATCAGAATGTAATTTTCGGTCCACGGCTTCGTCTGCGCGGCATGCTGGACAAGTACGACCTGATCGACGGCCAGCGTTTCGTAGACGATGCCGGGATGCGGCCGCGGCAGATAGAGGATGCAGATGTCGAGCAAGCCTTCCGCCAGTTGGTCGATCGCCAGATCCGGGAAACTGCCTTCAAGCCGCAGCGCCACATTCGGCCGCCTGGTGCGCATCCACTCGACCCATGGCGAGGTGATGCGGTCCCACAGATAGGCAGGCGCGGTTAGCCGCAGCAAAGTCTCATAGCCATCGGGAACGGCGATGTCCTGTCTCGATTGCTCCCATGTGCGGGTGATGGAAGAGGCATGCGGCAGGAACTGCCGGCCGGCCGGCGTCAGCGTGACGCCATCGCGGTCGCGCACGAAAAGCCGGCGGCCCAACTGATCTTCCAGCCCCCTGATTCGCGCGCTGACGGTGGACTGGGCGAGGTTGAGCCGGCTGGCCGCGACGGTGAAGCTGCCATGGGCGGCGACTTCGAGAAAGCTGCGCAGATTTTCCGTGTCCATGCCCACCTCTTGCATCGAAAATTTCGATGACCCCTATCAAAAAATATCGCTTTCCGGCGACAGTCAACAATGAACTAGATGGCCGAGCCCCAAGGCAAGCGAGGAATCCAGCCATGCCCAAGCATTTCCGGATGATCGACAACGCTCGCAGAACGCTCACCGCAATCGAAAATTCCGCTGTTGACGAATTGCTTGCCGGCAGGATGGGCCGCCGCGATTTCCTGCGCCATGGCAGCGTGCTTGGCCTCTCCCTGCCGTTCCTGGGCAGCCTTGTCGCGGCCGCCGGCCTCGGCACGCCGCAAGCACGCGCCGAGGGCAAGCCGGGTGGCACGGTGCGCGCCGGCGTAGCGACGCCGGGCGGCGCTATCGATCCCGTCACCTACTATGACAGCGGCAGCTACCAGCTGGTTTTCCAGACCGCCGAGTTTCTCTGCGTCACCCAGCCGGACCTCACCCTGAGACCGGTGCTGGCCGAGAGCTGGGCGCCGAACGAGGACGGCAGCGTGTGGACCTTCAAGCTGCGCAAGGGTGTGAAATTCCACAATGGCGAAGACTTCAAGGCCGACGATGTCGTCGCGACCTTCGACCGGCTGGCCGATCCCAACGGCGCTTCCAACGCGCTATCGGTATTCAAAGGCCTGTTGTCGAAGGGCGGCACCCAGAAGGTCGACGACCACACTGTCGCCTTCCATCTCGACGCGCCGAATGGCAGCTTTCCCTATTCGGTGTCGATCGACAATTACAACGCCGTCATCCTGCCGGCGAGCTACAAGGGCGACTACGAAAAGACCTTTGAGGGCACCGGGCCGTTCCGGCTGGAGAGCTACACGCCGAAAGTCGGCGCGACCTTCATCCGCAACCCCGACTATTGGGGTGAGAAGGCGCTGCCCGACCGGCTCGAATTCAAGTTCTACGGCGACGTGCAGCCGCGCATCCTGGCGCTGCAGGCCGGCGAGGTCGACATTCTCGACGCGGTTCCGCTCGATGTCAGCCAGGTGGTGCTCAACAGCCCCGACATCACCGTGCTGCGTGTCGCTTCGACCGCGCACCGCCAATTGCATATGCGCTGCGACACCGGTCCCTTCACCGACAAGCGCGTGCGCCAGGCGCTGGCACTGTGCATCGATCGTTCGAAGCTGGTCGACGGCCTGTGCCGTGGCATGGCGGCGACCGGCAATGACAGCCCGTTCGCGCCGGCCTTTCCCGCCACTGACAAGACGGTGCCGCAGCGCGTCCAGGATATCGCCAAAGCAAAGCAATTGCTTGAAGCGGCAGGATTGGCGAGCGGCTTCGATATCACGCTGACGACGCTGCGCTATTCCGACATTCCCGGCTACGCGCAATTGTTCCAGAATTTCGCCAAGGAGATCGGCGCGCGCATCGCGCTCAACATCGAGGACCAGGACAAATATTACGGCAAGGCAGTGTTCGGCCAGTCGGACTGGCTGGACAGCCCGCTCGGCATCACCGACTACGCGCATCGCAGCGTGCCGAACGTGTTCCTCAAGAGCCCGCTGGTCAGCGACGGCCCGTGGAACGCGGCGCATTTCAAGAACCCGGCCTATGACGGCATGGTCACCAGCTATCTCAAGGCGCTCGATGTCGGCGCGCAGCGCAGTGCCGCCTCCGACATCCAGAAACTGCTGCTCGACGAGACGCCTGTCATCTTCAGCTATTTCCCCGATCTGTTGGTACCGGTGCGCAAGAATGTCAGCGGCCTGCCGCCGATCGCCGCCGGGCTGCTGCTCGATCGCGTGTCCCTGGGATAGGGCTGATTGGACAATTCCGCTTTTCGGGCGGTGAGACTATTTCGCGGCAAGACTGCGAAGAACGATGGGGGGCCATCGTTCGAGCCGCTCGATGCCGGAGAAACTCGCCGCCCGAAGCCCTCTTCGACTTAACGGCCCGATACAGGCTTATCTCGCTTTGCGGCAACGCTCGATGACAAAAGAAAAGAAACGGGAGACTACCATTCGCAAGCCCCATCTGCGCGGCCGTGGGCCGCATTTTCCCTTGCTCGACGCCATCGTGCAGTACGAATTCGAGCCGGGCTATATAGCCTTCACCATGCCCACGCAGAAGCGCCTGCGTGTGCAGGTGGGGTCAATGACCGTCGCCGATACGACCAGCGCCTTGGTGTTCTACGAATCCGATCACCTGCCGGTCTACTACTTCCCGATCGGCGACGTTCGCGAGGAGTTCCTGCTGCCGAGCAAGACGACGACAGAGGACCCCTTCAAGGGCATAGCCACCCACTATTCGCTCAACACCGGCATCACGCTGGTCGAGGACGCGGCCTGGCGCTACCTCGATCCGGTCAAGGGCTGTCCGCCGATATCGGACTACATGTCGTTCACCTGGAGCAAGATGGGCCACTGGTTCGAGGAGGACGAAGAAATCTTCGTCCACGCCCGCGATCCGTTCCGCCGGGTCGACTGCCTGCCGTCCTCGCGGCGCGTGCAGGTCATCCTCGACGGCGAACAGGTCGCTGATTCACGCCGCGGCGTGTTTCTGTTCGAGACCGGCCATCCGGTGCGCCACTATCTGCCGATCGCCGACACGCGGCTCGATATGTTTGCGCCCAGCCGCTACATCTCGCGCTGTCCCTACAAGGGCATCTCCAACTATTATCACGTGACGACCAAGGCCAAGCGCCACGAGAACCTCGTCTGGTATTATCCCGAGCCGGTGCACGAGGCGGAGCGCATCAAGGGGCTGGTCTGCTTCCACCACGAACTGGTCGACAAGATCCTGGTCGATGGCGTCGAAATCCCGAAGGAAGCCACGGCCGCGTCGAGCGGTTATTTCTGAGCATCGAAGCCGCTTGCGTGCGGGCGCTTGATCGAAGCACGGCTCAGCGCATACGCTCCCTGAGACAGGGAGGGCTATCGATGGATCTTTTCAAGCTGGACGGCGATGTCGCGCTGGTTACTGGCGCCGGTAGCGGCATCGGCCAGGCGATCGCGATCGGACTGGCCGAGGCAGGCGCCGACGTCGCCTGTTTTGGCCATGCATCAAAAGGTGGGCTGGACGAAACGGCCCACCGGATCACGGCGCTCGGCCGCAAGGCGCTGGTGCTGACAGGCACGGTGACGTCGCAGAGTGATCTCGCGGCGGCGATCGATCGCATCGAGGCCGAACTCGGCGCGCTGACCGTCGCCGTCAACAATGCCGGCATTGCCGGCTCTGAACCTGCCGAGACGATGCCGCTGGAGACCTGGCAGAGGGTGCATGAGGTCAATGTCGCCGGCGTCTTCCTGTCCTGTCAGGCCGAAGCGCGCAAGATGCTGGCGCGACGCAAGGGCTCGATCATCAACATCGCCTCGATGTCAGGCACCATCGTCAACCGGGGGCTGACGCAAGCGCACTACAATTCCTCGAAAGCTGCCGTCATCCACATGTCGAAAAGCCTCGCCATGGAGTGGGCGGACCGCGGCCTGCGCGTCAATGTCGTCAGCCCGGGCTACACGCTGACGCCGATGAACAAGCGGCCGGAGGTGGCCGAAGAGGTCAAGATCTTCAAGCGCGACACGCCGATGGGGCGCATGGCGGCGCCGGAGGAAATGGTCGGGCCGACGGTGTTCCTTGCCAGTCGCGCCGCAAGCTTCGTCACCGGCCTCGACCTGATTGTCGATGGCGGCTACGTCTGCTGGTAAGGGTTCGACTTCGCCTGCAGTCTGAATTTATACGCCTCGCGAGGTGTTAGTCGTTGCGCGACATGAACCTTGGTATATATAATTTCATCCTATGAAACGGCCTTGGCGAGATGGGGCTTGCCGGGTCGACAGCCGAGAACATGGGACCTTGATGGCTCGCACCTTGCAGGGCGCCGCAAGACTGGCAATCGATCCGCAGATGACCGCTCCCGCAGCGATCCGTCGGCAGTCATGACGCCGACACTCGAGTCCTGTTCCATCATCACCGAGATTGAGCACCATCTTGCCTGCGCTGGCCAAAGCCGGGGCAACAATTTGGCGCCGACGGCCTTGCGCAAAGACCAGCCTTTCCAACACAATCAAGAAAAGCCGCAAGAAGGGAACGAACGATAATTTTCACAGCTTGAAGGAGAACAAGCATGTCACTTCGCAGTGTGATTTCGAACTTAACAATGGGAGCCTTCGCACTCGCCGCGGCGAGTGCACTGACACCTTCCGCCCAAGCCGCCGCACCCGAATCCAATGACCCGATCAAGATCGCGCTGTTCGACTGGACCAGCGTCAATCTCAACGCCAAGATCCTCGGCGGTATCCTGGAAAAGCTCGGCTACACCGTCGAATATCCGACAGCCGACTACCTCTCCAGCCTGACCACAGGCCTCACCAACGGCGATCTCGATGTCGGCCTGGAATTCTGGGACACGACCGCCGGCGAGGCCATGAAAGCCTCCGATGCCACCGGCCAAACCGAGCGGCTGGGCAAGCTTGGACCGAAGGCCAAGGAAGAATGGTGGTTTCCCGAATACATGAAGGAGAAATGCCCCGGCCTGCCAAATTGGGAAGCGCTGAAGGATCCGAAATGCGCCGAAGCCTTCTCGACGGCGGAGACCGCACCGAAGGGGCGCTATCTCGGCGGCCCGGTGACTTGGGAGGGCTTTGACGACGAACGCGTCGAGGCACTGAAACTGCCCTTCACCGTCATCCATGCAGGCACCGACGCGGCGATGTTCGCCGAACTGGACTCGGCCTATCAGCGCAAGGCGCCGATCATGCTGTGGATCTATTCGCCGCACTGGGCGCCGGCCAAGTACAAGGGCGAGTGGGTTGAATTCCCCGAATACACGCCCGAGTGCTACAACGACCCGAAATGGGGCGTGAACCCCGACGCCAAATATGACTGCGGCAAGCCGCATGGCGAGATCTGGAAGTACTCCTGGTCCGGCATGAAGGACAAATGGCCGGTCGCCTACAAGGTGGCAAAGGCCTACACGATCGACACCGACGAGCTCAACAAGATGAGCGGCGAGATCGATCTCGGCGGCAAGACGCCGGAAGACGTCGCCGCGGCCTGGATCGCCGCTCATGAGAAAGACTGGAAAGCCTGGGCGCAGTGATCGTTCCGACTGGAAAAATGAGACCCGGCTGCCTGATCAGCCGGGCCTCACTTCTTGATGTTCCAGAAGGACGTTTGAATGTCGGACAAGACTGAACAGGAGCCAATCGTGGCGGGCACGCCAAAAGATGTCCGTCCGATAAAGCTTGCCTGCCGCAATGTCTGGAAGCTGTTCGGATCGAATGCGACCAGTTTCATCCGCGAACGCGACGGCAAGGCCAGCATGGCCGATGTCACCGCTGCCGGGCTGGTCGGCGCGGTGCGCGCCGTCGACCTCGAAATCCGCCAGGGCGAGATCTTCATCATCATGGGCCTGTCGGGCTCCGGCAAGTCGACGCTGGTGCGCTGCATGTCGCGGCTGGTCGAGCCGACCCACGGCAAGGTCGAATTCGAGGGCAAGGACCTGCTGAAGATCTCGGATGCAGCACTCATCGAATTGCGGCGACACCGGATGGGCATGGTGTTCCAGAACTTTGCCCTGCTGCCGCATCTCAACGTGCTGGAGAACATCGCCTTTCCGCTCAGCATCCAGGGGCAGGACCGGCCGACACGCGAGGCACGGGCGCGCGAGGTCATCGAGCTTGTCGGCCTGCGTGGCCGCGAGCATTTCTATCCGCGCGAACTGTCCGGCGGCCAGCAGCAGCGTGTCGGCATTGCCCGCAGCCTGGCGACCAAACCGGAAATCTGGTTCCTCGACGAGCCGTTCTCGGCGCTCGACCCGCTGATCCGCCGCGAGATGCAGGACGAGCTGATGCGGCTGCAGACCATGCTGCACAAGACCATCGTCTTCATCACCCACGATTTCGACGAGGCCATCCGGCTGGCCGACCGCATCGCCATCATGAAGGATGGCGAGGTCATCCAGATCGGCACGCCGGAAGAGCTGGTGGTCAATCCGGCCACCGACTATGTCGCCGAGTTCACCCGCGACGTCGACCGCGCCAAGGTGATTTCGGCACGCAGCCTGATGCGCGCCTGCGACGGCTCAGAGCATGGCGGCACCATTGCCCCAGATGCCAAGATCGCCAGCTTCTCGGCCGGTATCGTAGCCGCCAACAAGCCGTTCGCGGTGGTCAACGGCACCGGCAAACCGATCGGCGAGGTGACGCCGCAAGCGGTGATCGACCTGCTGGCCGGCATCGATCGCTCAAGGGCCGGCGCATGACGGTGACGGCAAGCGCCAGCGAAACGCATTCCCGCCCGGCTCAGATCTGGCTTCTGATCTGGGCGTGCGCGCTTGCCATCGTGCTTGTCGTGTTCCTGCTCGAGGACCGCCTGCCCTGGGCCGTCAACTATCCGGCCAGCGCCGTCGTGCCGGTCGCCGACTGGATCAGCGCGCTGATGCGCTGGATCAAGTCCAACCTGTCGTGGCTGACCCGCTCGATCACCGCCGTGCTCGGCGTGCCACTCGACTTCGCGCTCAATCTGCTGGCCAAGAATTTCAAGATCGGCCATGGCGCTGAAGCCTATGTCCTGCCGCGCCTGTCCTGGGTTGGCGTCTGCGCTGCCGCCTTCCTCGCCGGACATACCGTTGGCGGCAGAAAACTCAGCCTGCTGGTTGGTGGCTGCTTCCTCTACATCGCGCTGTTCGGCCAATGGACCAGCGCCATGCTGACACTCGGGCTGATCTCCATCGCGGTGCCGTTCTGCATCGTCACCGGGCTGTTCGCCGGCATCTGGGCGTGGCGCAAGCCATGGGCCGAAAGGCTCATCGTCTCCCCTGCCCTTGACCTGATGCAGACGATCCCGACCTTCGCCTACCTGATCCCGATGCTGCTGCTGTTCGGCAACAGCCCGGTGTCGGCGATGATTGCGACCGCCATCTTCGCCACCCCGCCGATGGTGCGGGCGACGATGCTGGGCCTGTCGCGGGTGCCGTCAGAGATCGACGATTTCAGCGAGATGGCCGGCTGCACGGCGCGGCAGAAACTGTGGCGAGTGCTGCTGCCGTCGGCGCGGCCGACGCTGATGATCGGCGTCAACCAGGTGATCATGCTGGCGCTGAACATGGTCATCATCGCCTCGATGATCGGCGCCGGTGGTCTCGGCTACGACGTGCTTCTCGCACTGCGCGCGCTGAAGGTCGGCGAGGCGATGGAAGCGGGCCTTGCCATCGTGGCGCTCGCGATCGCACTCGACCGGCTGAGCCAGGCCATCGCGCACAAGCAGGCAAAGGGCCATGTCCATCAGGAGATGAGCCCGAGCCTCTGGCGGCGCCACCCTAACCTGACGCTGGCCATCGCCATCCTTGTCGTGACAACGCTGCTCGGCCTGTTCGTTCCCGCCTTCGCGGCGGTGCCGAAAGCGATCACCTTCACCACGGCCCCGCTGTGGAAGGCGGCGGTGAACTGGGTGACGATCAATTTCTTCGACACGATCGAAGCGTTTCGCGTGGCGCTCATCCTGAACCTGCTGAACCCGCTGCGCGCTTTTTGCGAAGGGTTTCCGTGGCTGGGTGCGGTGTTCCTGCTCGGCCTTGCCGGCTATCAGCTCAGCGGCTTCCGCCTGGCCGTATTGGTCGCAGCACTGACCGCCTTCTGCGCCGTCACAGGGCTGTGGGAAAAGACCATGGCGACCGTCTATCTCTGCGGCATCTCGGCCTTCATCGCCTGCCTGATCGGCATCCCCATCGGCCTGATGGCGTCGCGCAGCGACCGCTTCGAGAAGATCGTCACACCGGTCATCGACACGCTGCAGGTGTTGCCGTCCTTCTGCTTCATCATTCCGGTGGTGATGCTGTTCAGGGTCGGCGACGTCACCGCGATGATCGCAACGATAGCCTTCGCCGTGGTGCCGGCGATCCGTTACACCAATCATGGCATCAGGCAGGTGCCGCCGGCGCTGATCGAAGCGGCCAAGGTTTCGGGCTGCACGCCGCGCCAGACCTTCTTTCGCGTGCAATTGCCGCTGGCGCTGCCGGAGATCATGCTGGGCGTCAACCAGACGATCCTGATGGCGCTGGCGATGATCATCATTTGCGCCATGGTCGGCACCCGTGACCTCGGCCAGGAAGTGTTCATCGCCCTGTCCAAGGCCGATTCCGGCCGCGGCATCGTCGCCGGTCTCGCCATTGCCTTCATCGGCATCGTCGCCGACCGGCTGTTCAGCGCCTGGACTGCGAAGGCCAGGGCAAGGCTGGGGTAGCCTGCGGCCCGACGTTATTCCGCCGCAACCCCCTTCACTTCGAGATAACTCTCCATGGAATCGTCCAGCGCCTGCAGCCAGGGCGTATGATGCAGCGGCGCCATGGTGCCGGTCATCAGTGAACGGTAGGCATGGTCGCGGAAGCTCATAATGTCTTCGCCCTTGTGGTGCTCCCACTCCATGAAGGTCTGGTTGACCGCCTCGACGTCGAAGCCGGGATAGTCGGTCTGGTCCATCAATTCCTTGGTGTAGTCGCCCTGGAACCAGATCATCTGCTCGGCGTCTTCCAGCGTTTCCTCACGCGCGCGCCACTTTGCGCCGTGCTCGGCCATCGCCTCGGCCGAGGGCAGCTTGATGCGTCCCATGATGACGTCGCGCGCGAACCAGGCCTGCGCGTCGAACATGTTGAAGGTGTAGAACTGGTCCTGCATGCCGATATAGGAGAGCTGCGGGTTCTTTTCCCAGACGACGCCTTCATAGAGGTCAAGCGGCCACATGCGGTTGGCGGTCTTGAGCTTGAGGTCGTCGGTGAGGAAGGGGAAGGAATGCAGATAGCCGGTGCACAGGATGATGGCATCGACATCCTTGGTGGTGCCATCCTTGAAATGCGCAGTCTTGCCGACAACCTTCTGCAGCAGCGGCACCTCTTTCCAATTGTCAGGCCATTTGAAGCCCATCGGCTTCGAGCGGTAGCTGGAGGTGATCGATTTGGCGCCGTATTTGTAGCATTGCGAGCCGATGTCCTCGGCCGAATAGGAGCGGCCGATGATCAGGATATCCTTGCCCTTGAATTCCATCGCGTCGCGGAAATCATGGCTGTGCAGGATGCGGCCGTTAAAGGTCGAAAAACCCTCGAAATAGGGTACGTTGGGCACAGAGAAATGGCCGGAGGCGACGACGACATTGTCGAACTCTTCCGAATAGGTGACGTCATTGGTGCGGTCATGCGCGGTGACTGTGAACTTCTTCGTCTCGTCCGAAAACGTCACCATGCGCACCGGGCTGTTGAAGCGCACCCATTTTCGCAGGCCGGATTTTTCGACGCGGCCCTTGATGTAGTCCCACAGCACGGCGCGCGGCGGGTAGGAGCCGATCGGCCGGCCGAAATGCTCCTCGAAGGTGTAGTCGGCGAATTCCAGGCACTCCTTCGGTCCGTTCGACCAGAGGTAGCGGTACATTGAGCCGTGCACCGGGTCGCCATGCTCGTCGAGGCCGGTGCGCCAGGTGTAGTTCCACAGGCCGCCCCAGTCCGACTGTTTTTCGAAGCAGACGATCTCTGGAATGTCGGCGCCCTTGTCAGCCGCCGACTTAAAGGCCCTGAGCTGTGCCAGGCCGGACGGGCCGGCTCCGATGACGGCAACGCGACTTTTCATGGCAGGCCTCCCGATCTGAATTGCTCTTACGAAACAAATTTCACTCACAGGGACAGTAATTCGCCCTTTCGTACTGTCAACAGTCCGGTGCTGAAACTGGGTTCCGCTACGGTGGATTTCCTGCGAAAAACCAGACGCGGCCAAACGCCGGATCGTGCGCATGCGCTTTCAGGCGACTTGCCGTCGCAGTTGCGCTGCTGTATCGGCACCTGACATGTTCACCTAGAGTGAAATAAATCCGCAGAGTGCCGGGGGCGACATGGCGAAGACAGTTTCCGATACCAAGGCTGGTCCTGCGGCCGCGAAAGCCAAACCGCTGCCAAAGGTCTCGGCCGACGGGAAAACCATCCGCGCGCCGCTGACGCAGAACCCGCATGCCATTCGCGACACCCGCGAGAAAGTGCTGGAGGTCGCGATCGGCCGCGAGGTGCGCGCCTTCCGCAAGAAGCTCGGCATCACTGTCGCTGATCTCGCGGTCGCCACCGACATCTCGCTGGGCATGCTGTCGAAGATCGAGAACGGCATCACCTCGCCCTCCCTGACCACCTTGCAGGCGCTGTCGCGGGCGCTCGGCGTTCCGGTCACTGCCTTTTTCCGCCGCTTCGAGGAAGAGCGCAGCGCCGTCTTCGTCAAGGCCGGCCAAGGGCTCGATGTTGAGCGCCGGGGCACCCGTGCCGGCCACCAGTACAATCTGCTCGGCCATATCGGCTCGAACACCAGCGGCGTCGTCGTCGAACCCTATCTGATCACGCTGACAGAGGATTCCGACGTGTTCCCGACCTTCCAGCATGAGGGCATGGAGTTCCTCTACATGCTCGAAGGCGAGGTCGTTTACCGGCATGGCAGCAACCTCTACCCGATGAAGCCCGGCGACAGCCTGTTCTTCGACGCCGACGCACCGCACGGGCCGGAGCAGCTGACGAAACTGCCGATGCGCTATTTGTCGATCATCTGCTATCCGCAGAGCGCGGGCTAAGCGGGACACAAGCAGCCCCCTCACCCGGATCGCCAACCGAATTGCGAAGGGCAATTCGGGGCAATCCGACCTCTCCCCGAGGGGAGAGGAGGCTGGCGCCAGCGTTGGCTATCTCTTCTCCCCTCGGGAGAAGGTGGCCGCGTAGCGGCCGGATGAGGGGGCCTTGCTCAATCCGGCCCAAACCCCGGACTTGTCGCACTCCCATCGTCGAGCTTCGACAGCCACTCGACCAGCGTCGGACGAAAGCGCGTCAGGCCCTTGTAGTTGGCGAGTTCGTCGGGCAGATCGCGGATGACGCGATGCAGGCGCCGGGCCCATTTCGGCTGCGTCACCAATTCGTCCATCTTGATCAGATAGCAGCGGATCGGGAAGACGATGCCGTTCGAGCGCGGCAGGCGCCAGAAGCTCTGCAGTTCGACCCGCAGATGCACCTTGTCGCCGACATTCTCCGGCGTCACCGTCGCCCGGTCCGGTCCCCATTTGTGGTAATTTTCCGGGCTGGTGTCGAGGCGTGGATTGATCGTCATCGTCCAATTCAGGCGCCGCGCCGGCTTGCCCTGCTGGATGTTGGTGAGGAACTTCAGCGCCCTGACGAAAATCCCCTTCTCATGCGCCAGCGGCACCGGCGCGTGCCATTCGAAGAAGTTCATGCCGATGTCGAAATCGAGCGACCAGTCGGCCTGGGTGGTGACCATTCCAGCATCCATCCATAAATTTCCGTCGCGCTGGTCGAGGATGCAGAAATCGCCCTGACTCTGCCGGGTGATGTATTCCATCGGCCCGTAGGGCAGCGTCGAGGTGTCGCCGAAGGTGAAGGTGTCGTCGATGCCGAGCGGCCGGTTGATCCAGCGCCAGCGGTCGCCGTCGCGGGTCAGCGTGAAATGCTCGGGATAGCCCAGTGCCTGCTGCTCCATCAAAAGCTCGAGCAGGTCCCAGCCGGCCAGCGTCATGTGCGGCAGCGACTGGCAACGCAACGGATCCTCGGCCAGCACCAGCGCCCGGTCCTGCATCTCGGCGACGTAGTGCTCGTCGACGTCGATCAGGTTTTCCAGCACGCTGCCCTTCGGCCCGACGACATGCGGCTCGATGTTGACCGCATACATGTAGGCGTCTTCGTGGAACGGAAACGGGAACCGCCTGATGTGCTCAGGGCTGTTCTTGAAGGTGAAGTCGTCGCGGAACGTTTCCTTGCGAAAGGTGATTCCCAAGCTCGCCTCCTATCTTTCCAACACCAGCGACCGACCCTCGAAGCGCGATACGCACGGCATGATCTTCTTGCCCGAACGGTGCTCTTCCTCGCTTAGCCAGTGGTCGTTGTGGATGAACTTGCCGTCATATGAGACGACGTTGGTTTCGCACTGGCCGCAGACGCCGCCGCGGCAGAGATAGGGCGGATCGACGCCGGCCGCCTCGATCGCCTCGAGCAGGCTCTGCTGTTCATCGACGCGGATCGTCTTGCCGCTTACGGCAAGCGTCACGTCGAACGGCAGCCCGGGCTGGGGTGCCGCGAAATGCTCGAAATGCACGGTCTCCGATGGCCAGCCGAAGCTTGCCGCGCGGTCACGCACCCAGTTGATCATCCCCGCCGGACCGCAGACATAGAGATGCGTACCGAGCGGCTGCGTCGACAGCAACCGGTCGAGTTCGATGCGCTCGTCAAGGTCGTCATGATAGAGCCTGACCCGGCGGTCGTAGCGCTCGCGCAGCACATCGGCGTAGGTGCCGAGCGATGCGGTGCGGCAGGTGTAGTGCAGTTCGAAATTGCCGCCTTCCGCCGCCAGTTGCGCGGTCTGCGCCATGAATGGCGTGATGCCGATGCCGCCGGCCAGCATCAGATGCTTTTTGGCGCGCAGGTCGAGCGAGAACAGATTGACCGGATAGCTGACCACCATCTCCATGCCGGGCCGGACATTCCGGTGCATGAAGAGCGAGCCGCCACGGCCGACATCGTCGCGGCGCACGGAGATCGTGTACTCGCGCGTGTCGAGCGGCGAGCCCATCAACGAATAGGGATTGAGCCTGGTCCGCTCGCCATCGCGCATCTCGACCACGACATGGGCGCCGCCGGAAAAGGTCGGCAAAAGCTCGCCGTCGCGCCGGCGGAAATGGAAGCGGGTGACCAGAT
This sequence comes from Mesorhizobium loti, assembly GCF_003148495.1. Taxonomy (GTDB): domain Bacteria; phylum Pseudomonadota; class Alphaproteobacteria; order Rhizobiales; family Rhizobiaceae; genus Mesorhizobium; species Mesorhizobium loti. The sequence goes on along the minus strand of NZ_QGGH01000002.1, from coordinate 371,174 downwards.
CGTTGACCGGGACGACATCGCTGACCACGACATCGAGTTTTGTTGTTCCGGTGCTCATCGAAAAATCTCCTCCATCGGAGGAATCTCTGAGCGATCTTCCGCATTGATGCAGACGCCCTGGAAGGCGGCGATGCGCCTGGAATAGTGATCGCGCACCAGAAGGAGCAGGCCGCAATGCGCGCAGGTCGCCGGCTGCGTGGTCACATTCTCGGTGATGCCCTTGCAGTGCACGCACTGCATGCGCCGCGCCAGCGAGCCGCGGTGCTCGGTCTGGATCGAGGTGTGGTCGATGCCGGCCTCGAGCGCTACCTGCATCGCCTGGCCGATCAGGCCTTCGGTGCCCGAGAGGTAAAGGCGCAGGCCCATATGCGCATTGGCGAGTGTCTGCCTGAGCCGTGGCAGCAGGCTGGCGAAGGACGGCGCCTGATGAAACTGTGCCGGTTTCAGCGCGTCGAGCGCGGCGATGTGGTTGCCGTCAGGCCCAGGAATGAAGACGATTTCGGCGTCGTCGAAAAACCCGGGCGGCGCCCTCTCGGCCATCTCCGCTATCGCCAGCGCCCCTTCCGCATCCGCGATGAAAAGATGATGCTTGCCGGGCTGCGGAGACAAGGTTCCGTAAACGGGTCGGCTGATGATACTTTTGGCTGCCATTTAAGTCTTCGTGCCTCGAACCCCTCGCCGTTGACTATGCCTCAACCTTTCGCCGTGCGCTTGGTCTTCTTGGGATCGTCGAATGGCAATGGCTGGGCGGTGGCCTTGATGGCACCGCTCTTGTTGCGGATTTCGAGCTTGGTATCCTTGACCGCGCAGTCGACGTCGAGGCGGGCGATGCCCATCGATTTCTTGACCAGCGGCGAATACATGGCGCAAGTCACCACGCCGACCTTCTTGCCGTCGCGATAGATCGGCGCGCCTTCATCGGCCGGCTCCTTGCCGTCGAGCAGAACGCCATAGATCTTGAAGCGTTCCTTGCCTTTCAGGCGGTAATGCTCCTCGGCGCCGCGGAAGCCGGTCTTGCCAGGACTGACGGTGAAATCGAGGCCGAGTTCCCACAGCGTGTCGCCGGGGCCTTCATTGTCGAACGGATATTTTTGGGAATTGTCGTAGGGATAGAAGAGCAGATAACTTTCGACGCGCAGCATGTCGAGCGTGGTAAAGCGGCATGGAATGATGCCGGCGCTCTTGCCCTCGTCGAGGATCCTGTCCCAGATCGTGCCGGCATCCTGGCCACGGCAGAAGATCTCGTAGCCGCGCTCGCCGGTATAGCCGGTGCGCGAGATCATCACCGGAAGGCCGAACAGCTGCGTCTGCATGTGATGGAAATAGTTGAGGTCGCGGATACCCGGCACGTGCTTGGCCAGATAGTCGACTGATGTCGGCCCCTGCAGTGACAAATCGTGCAGATTGTCGTCGAAGCGCAGCGAGACATCGCGTCCTACGGATGCACGCTGCAACTCCTCATGGCCGGTGCCCGAACCGTGCACGACCATCCATGCATTCGGTCCAGTTCGGTAGAGGATGCAATCGTCGGTGAATTTTCCCGCCTCGTTCAGCATGCAGGCATAGGCCGACTTGCCTGGGTAGATCTTTTCGACATCGCGGGTCGTCGCCAGGTCGATCAGGTGTGAAGCATGCGGCCCGGTGATGTGGACCTTCTTGAGGCCGGAGACATCCATCAGGCCGGCCTTGGTGCGGATGGCGATGTACTCCTCGTCGGCATCCTTGTCGTAGGTCCAGGCGGTTCCCATCCCGCTCCAGTCTTCGAGCTTCGAGCCGAGCGCGCGGTGGCGATCCGCCAGGGTCGAAAATCTCCAGGATGCCGTCATCCGCTCGTCCTCCGTTTCGAAAACTCTCTGCTGTTCCCTGCCCCCTGCGCAGCGGCGGGAGCTTTGGCCGAATATTGACCGCAAACCTCCGGGCGCCGCAATACCCATAAGCAATTAATTTCATTGTCAGGCAAAATCCGCCGCGCGAAGCAAACAGTTAACTCAACGTAAATCGCGCTTGACAATTGCGGAATTCGGACTGAACTTATGAAAAAAATTTCACTCTCTTGAAAGAGGGCAACGCGAAACCAATTCGGGGTCTGGCGTTGGAAAAAGGGGAAAACCGATGTCAGACATGCAGCAGCGCATCGAAGCGCTGTACCGTTCCGACGTGCGCGGATCCGCGCTCCTGATCGTCTGCCTGTGGGCGACGATCCTCTTCGTCCTCCTCATGACGTGGCCCTACATCCCGCATGGCGGCATCAAGGCCGTGGTCGCGATCGCCGCCGCCGCCGTGCTGATCTTCAACACGGCCGCGATCCTGGCGATGGTCAAGCACTACAAGGAAGACAAGGATTTCATCTACGGGCTCGATATCAAGAACGCCGACGCGTTCCGCAACCGCAAGTCCTGAGGGGTAGAAGAGATGTCCCGTTACACGCCACCGGAGCAAAGCAAGGCCGGGCAAGTTTTCGACATCGCCGTCGTCGTGGTGGCCATTTTCGTGGCGCTGTGGCTGCCGCTCAAGCTGGGCCTTGCCGGCGCGGCGAAATCCATCGATGCGCTCGACGCCAAGACGTGGGAAGCGCTTGGCCAGAACCCGACAATGGCGTCGATCTGGGAAAAGCTCGGCTACACGCCCGAGACCGCGCACGACATCATCCAGAACCGCTTCCACTATGTCATCGATTGGCCGACGCTGATCATCATGGCCGCGGTGCTGGTCGGCTATTTCGTCTTCCTGTTTCGCGCATCCGACCGCGAGTATCGCGACGTCATCAACGAAAAATTCGACGACAAATAATCGAGGGACGCAACATGTGGACGGTACTCTCCTATGCATGCTGGGGCATCTCGATCGTACTTGCCCTTTGGATGCTCTACGACTGGTTCAAGGTCGACACGACCTTCTCCGAGGAGGTGCTGACCTCATCGCGCGAAGGCGAGCTTGAAGCCGTTTCCGAAAAACACCGGATCTGAGTGGGGATTGAACAATGACGATCACACTTGAACCGGCAATTCACGGGGACAGGGTTTCACTGCTCCGCGTGCTTGGCCCCGCCCATGTCTGGGCACTCGGCGTCGGCATCGTTCTGGTCGGCGAATTCACCGGCTGGAATTTTGCCGCCGACAAGGGCGGCGCGCTGGCAGCACTGATCGTCTGCTGGGTCGTCGGATTGCTCTACACCTCGGTCGCGATGATCGATTCCGAGGTCACATCGACCGTCGCCGCCGCCGGCGGTCAATATGCGCAGGCCAAGCACATCGTCGGACCGCTGATGGCGTTCAATGTCGCGCTGTTCCTGGTCTTTGCCTACACCATGCTCGAAGTGTCCGACGCCATCCTGCTCGGCGATACCATCGTCGCCAAGGCGGGGGTCGAAGGCCTCACCCACAATTCCTTCATCGCAGCGACCATCGTCGTACTAGCGTGGCTGAACTATCGCGGCGTGCTGATGACGCTCAACGTCAACTTCGTCATCACCGCGATCGCCTATATCTCGATCGTCATCCTGTTCTTTTCGGTCAGCCCGTGGACGCAAGGCGCGGTGCTGAAGCTCAACGAACTGGTCACTCCCGGTAATGCCCTGCCGTATGGCTGGATCGGCGTCATCGCCGCCTTCCAGTTCGGCATCTGGTACTATCTCGGCATCGAGGGCACCACGCAGGCCGCCGAGGAAGTGCGCTCGCCCGCCCGCTCGCTGCCTTATGGCACCATGGCCGGCATGATCACGCTTTTGATCGCCGCCGCCATGACCTGGTATGTCTGCGCCTCGATGATGCCATGGGAATATCTGGGCATCACCTATTATCCACTATGGGACGCGGGCAAGCTGACCGGCAGTCCGCTGCTCGAGAATCTGTTGTTTGTCGCCACGCTGCTTGCCGCGATGGCCTCCGCCAATGGCTGCATCAACGATGCGGCGCGCGCCTGGTTCTCGCTCGGCCGTGACCGCTATCTGCCGACATGGTTCTCGGCGGTGCATCCGAGATATCGCACGCCCTATCGCTCGATCCTGTTCCTGCTGCCGATCGCGCTGGCCTTCGCCTTCATCGCCGACCTCAACCAGGCGATCACCTTCTCGATCCTGTCAGGCGTGCTGCAATACACCTTCATGAGCATCAACATCATCATGTTCCGCAAGAAGTGGCCACTCGGCTCGATCCGCCGCGGCTATACGCACCCCTTCCATCCGATCCCAGCCATCGTGCTGTTTTGCCTGTGCGTGGTGACCTTCTTCGCCATCTTCCTCGGCTTCGGCTCGCAGCTGATCGCCATGGTCGCCTTCTACTTCCTGATCTCGCTGTGGTTCCATTTCTATCGCTACAAATTCGTGCGGCGCGGCGATCAGTTCACCATGCCGTGGCCAAAGCCGCAGGGTTATTGATGGGAGTAGGCCCGTCCGGATCCTGGGCGGGCCTGGCATGAGAAAATGTCCGAGGTGACATCAGCACTGCTTGCCGGGGCCATTGTCCTGGCTGTCGTCCTCCACCTTGCCTGGCAGGCGCGTGCCAGCCGCAGCAGGGCGTCGATGGCGCTCGCCGTCGAGCAGGACCGCATCCGCGCAGTCATCGCCGACGCAGCCAATGTTTCGGACGGCACCGTCGGCGTCATCACCTGGGAAGGATCGTGGAACAGCAAACGTGTCCAGGTGCGCACCATCGTCGATACGCTGGCGACGCGGAAACTGCCTGCGCGCTGGCTCAGTGTTTCGATCACCGAAGAGGTCGCGGTGCCAGCTACGTTCGACATGATGATGCGGCCGGGCTCGCCGACGACCTTCTCCAATTTCGATCATCTTGAGCACACACTGCCCAAGGCTCCCGGATTTCCTGCCGAGGCGGTGCTGCGCACCGACCGCAGGGCGGCGCGCTTCCCACAAGGCCTCATCTCCAGCCATATCGAGATCTTTGCCGAAGGGTGCGCCAAGGAACTGCTGATCACGCCCAAGGGTATACGCATCGTCTGGCTGCTGGCGGAGGCCGAACGGGCACGCTATGGCGTTTTCCGGCAGGCCGAATTTGGCGGCGCCACACTCGATCCCGCACTGATCGAAAGACTGCTGGTGTCGGTGTCGGCGCTTCGCGACGCCATCAACAAAAGCGAACGGCAGGCCGCATGACCAGTTCCATCACTGCGCCCACCAACCCCTATCTGGTTCTCGGCGCTGCAATCGTGCTGCCGGCAAGCGGGCACGTCATTCTGGGCGTGCCGGTGCGCGGCCTTCAGTTCCTCTTCTTCTTGGTGATCCTGGCATGGGTCACCGCCAAGATCGCGCCGCCAGACGCCAGCTTTGTCGGTCGTCATGCCGGCGGCTTTCTAATCTATGCCTTGTCGATCCTCGACGCCTACAAGATCGCCCGCATCCGCACCGCCAAATGGGTTCACAATGCCCGGCGAGACGGCGACAATGCACAGAGCGGCATTGGGCCGCATACGTAACTAGAGGAAAATTTTTTTCATATGATTGAATTTATGGGACTCATTCGATACATCATCTCTTAGCTACAAACGATCTCTTAGCTACAAACCACCGGGAGGCTGACATGTGTGGAATTGTCGGACTGTTTTTGAAGGACAAGGCGCTGGAACCCCAGCTTGGTGCGATGCTGTCGCAGATGCTGATCTCGCTCAGCGATCGCGGTCCGGACAGCGCCGGCATCGCCATCTACGGCGCGCCTTCCAAAAATGAGGCCAAGATCACCATCCAGTCGGCCAAGCCCGACCGCGATTTCCGCGGTCTCGAGGCGGAGCTCGCCAAGGCCATCGGCACGCCGGTGACGATCGCGGTGAAGTCGACCCATGCCGTCGTCAGGACCACGCCCGCCAAGATCGACGAGGCGCGCGAAACCATCCAGGCGCTGCGCCCCGACATCCGCATCATGGGCGCTGGCGACGTTGTCGAGATCTACAAGGAAGTCGGCCTGCCCGAGGCGGTCGTCGATCGCTTCGATGTCCGCAAGATGACCGGCACGCATGGCATCGGCCATACCCGGATGGCTACGGAATCGGCGGTGACGACGATGGGCGCGCATCCGTTCTCGACCGGAGCCGACCAGTGCCTGGTGCACAATGGTTCGCTGTCCAACCACAACAATGTCCGCCGCGAACTGATCCGCGAAGGTATGAAATTCGAGACCGAGAACGACACCGAGGTCGCTGCCGCCTATCTCTCCTCGCAGATGGCGCATGGCAAGAATCTCGGCGAGGCGCTGGAAGGCACGCTCTCCGATCTCGACGGCTTCTTCACCTTCGTCGTCGGCACCAAGAACGGCTTCGGCGTGGTGCGCGATCCGATCGCCTGCAAGCCCGCCGTGATGGCCGAAACCGACCAGTATGTCGCCTTCGGCTCGGAATATCGCGCGCTGACCAAACTGCCCGGCATAGACAATGCGAGGGTCTGGGAACCCGAGCCCGCAACCGTCTATTTCTGGGAGCATTGAGTTCATGCCGGCAACCACGCTTTCAAAGACTGCGGCGCACGACCCTCGGGTCTTCGATCTCGACCAACTGTCGTTGCGCGAACTCAACCAGGCGCTTCACAATCTGGCTCCCGGCTCGAACGAAACGGCATGGGAAGTTCTGAACCCGAAGGGCAGCCATTCGGTCGCCGTCGGCGTCGACCAGCCTGTTGCCATCGATGTGCGCGGCAGCGTCGGCTATTACTGCGGCGGCATGAATTCCGGCAGCACCATCACCGTGCATGGTTCGGCAGGCCCCGGCGTCGGCGAGAACATGATGTCGGGCTCGATCACCATCAAGGGCGACGCCAGCCAATATGCCGGCGCCACCGGCAAGGGCGGCCTGCTGGTCATCGAAGGCAACGCCTCGTCACGTTGCGGCATTTCGATGAAGGGCATCGACATCGTCGTGCACGGCAATATCGGCCACATGTCGGCCTTCATGGCGCAATCGGGCAATCTGGTGGTGCTGGGCGATGCCGGCGATGCGCTCGGCGATTCCATCTACGAGGCGCGGCTGTTCGTGCGCGGCAAGGTCGACAGCCTCGGCGCCGACTGCATCGCCAAGGAGATGCGGCCCGAGCATCTGGAATTGCTGCAGGGCCTGCTCGATCGCGCCGGCGTGACCGGCGTCAAGCCGGCGGAATTCAAGCGCTACGGCTCGGCGCGCACGCTCTACAATTTCAATATCGACAACGCCGACGCGTATTGAGGCAGCATGACCTACAGGAACCCGCCGACGACGCCGCGCAAATCCGCGACCTTCGACGACTATACGCTTTCCGAGATCCGCCGTGCCGCGGCGACCGGCATCTATGACATCCGCGGCGCTGGCGCCAAGCGCAAGCTGCCGCATTTCGACGACCTTCTGTTCCTCGGCGCCTCGATCTCGCGTTACCCGCTCGAAGGCTATCGCGAACGCTGCGACACGAGCGTCGTGCTCGGCTCTCGCCATGCCAAGAAGCCGATCGAACTGAAAATCCCGATTACCATCGCCGGCATGAGTTTTGGCTCGCTGTCAGGCCCCGCCAAGGAAGCCCTCGGACGGGGCGCGACCCTGTCGGGCACCTCGACCACCACCGGCGACGGCGGCATGACCGAGGAAGAGCGCGGCCATTCCAAGCAACTGGTCTATCAATATTTGCCCTCGCGCTATGGCATGAATCCACGCGATTTGCGCCGCGCCGATGCGATCGAAGTCGTCGTCGGCCAGGGCGCCAAGCCGGGTGGCGGCGGCATGCTGCTTGGCCAGAAGATTTCCGACCGTGTCGCCGAAATGCGCACGTTGCCGAAAGGCATCGACCAGCGCTCGGCCTCGCGCCATCCCGACTGGACCGGACCCGACGATCTCGAGATCAAGATCCTCGAACTGCGCGAAATCACCGACTGGGAAAAGCCGATCTACGTCAAGGTCGGCGGCGCCCGGCCCTATTATGACACGGCGCTTGCGGTGAAGGCGGGCGCCGATGTCGTCGTCGTCGACGGCATGCAGGGCGGCACCGCCGCCACACAGGAAGTGTTCATCGAAAATGTCGGTATGCCGACGCTTGCCTGCATCAGGCCGGCGGTGCAGGCGCTGCAAGACTTGGGCATGCACCGCAAGGTGCAACTGATCGTCTCCGGCGGCATCCGCAACGGCGCCGATGTCGCCAAGGCGCTGGCGCTCGGCGTCGACGCGGTCTCGATCGGCACGGCTGCCCTTGTCGCGCTCGGTGACAACGATCCGCGCTGGGAGGCGGAGTATAACGAGCTCGGCACCACGGCCGGCGCCTATGACGACTGGCACGAGGGCCGCGACCCGGCTGGCATCACCACGCAGGACCCCGAATTGATGAAGCGGGTCGATCCGGTGGCTGCCGGACGCCGGCTGGCGAACTTCCTCAAGGTGATGACGCTTGAGGCTCAAACGATCGCCCGCGCGTGCGGCAAGAACAGCCTGCACAATCTGGAACCCGAGGACCTCGTCGCCCTGACGATCGAGGCAGCGGCCATGGCCGGCGTGCCGCTGGCCGGCACCAACTGGATACCGGGGAAGAACGGCTTCTAATCAACGAAGGGCCGAAGCCCACACGCTCTGGGGCCACAATCGACAAAAAAATGGGGAACTTCCGTGACAGCTGATCTTGCAGAATTCGCAAGGGCGAAAAACGTCAAATATTTCATGATTTCCTACACTGACCTGTTCAGTGGCCAGCGTGCCAAGTTGGTGCCGGCACAGGCAATCGCCGACATGCAGAAGGACGGCGCCGGCTTTGCCGGGTTCGCCACCTGGCTGGACCTGACGCCGGCGCATCCCGACATGCTGGCGGTGCCGGATCCGGATTCGGTGATCCAGCTGCCGTGGAAGCCTGAGGTCGCCTGGGTCGCTGCCAACTGCATCATGGACGACAAGGAGGTCGACCAGGCGCCGCGCAACACGCTGAAGCGGCTGATTGCCGAAGCGGCCAGCGACGGCATGCATGTCAAGACCGGCGTCGAGGCCGAGTTCTTCCTGATCTCGCCCGACGGCAAGACGATTTCCGACGAATACGACACGGCCTCAAAGCCCTGCTACGACCAGCAAGCGGTGATGCGGCGCTACGACGTCATCGCCGAGATCTGCGACCACATGCTGGCGCTCGGCTGGGGCGCCTACCAAAACGACCACGAGGACGCCAACGGCCAGTTCGAGATGAACTGGGCCTTCGACGATGCGCTGGCGACCGCCGACAAGCATTCGTTCTTCAAGTTCATGGTCAAGTCGATCGCGGAAAAGCATAGCCTCCGCGCGACCTTCATGCCCAAACCCTTCCAGGGCCTGACCGGCAATGGCTGCCATGCCCATATCTCGGTCTGGGACAAGGCCGGCAAGACCAACGTCTTCGCCGACAATGCGATGGAGCTTGGCCTCTCGGCCAAGGGCAGGAATTTCCTCGGCGGCATCATGAAGCATGCCTCCGCGCTGGCCGCGATCACCAATCCGACGGTCAACTCCTACAAGCGCATCAACGCGCCGCGTACGATCTCGGGCGCGACCTGGGCGCCGAACACAGTGACCTGGACCGGCAACAACCGCACCCATATGGTGCGTGTGCCCGGCCCCGGGCGCTTCGAACTGCGGCTGCCGGATGGGGCGGCCAACCCCTATCTCCTGCAGGCCGTTATCATCGCCGCCGGCCTCGACGGCATCCGTTCCAAGGCCGATCCCGGCAAGCGCTACGACATCGACATGTACCAGCACGGCCATACGGTGAAGGGCGCGCCGAAGCTGCCGCTCAACCTGCTCGACGCCTTGCGCGAGTTCGACAAGGACAAATCGCTCAAGGCGGCGCTGGGTGAGGAATTCTCGTCGGCCTACCTAAAGCTGAAGCACCAGGAATGGAATTCCTATGCTTCGCACTTCACGCAATGGGAGCGCGACCACACGCTGGACATTTAGTCGACCCAGCGGTGCGAGCGACCTCGGAATGAACTGATGAAATACTCGATCTTCTCGCTCGCCCGCGCCGCCCTGTCCGGCCACAAGAATTGGCAACGCACCTGGCGCGACGCCACGCCGAAGGACCGCTACGACGTGGTGATCATCGGCGGCGGCGGCCATGGCTTGGCCACCGCATGGTTCCTGGCCAGCGAGTACGGCATCAAGAATGTCGCCGTGCTCGAAAAAGGCTGGATCGGCTCCGGCAATGCCGGCCGCAACACCACCATCATCCGCTCCAATTACGGCCTGCCCGGCAACACCGGCTTCTACGAACTGTCGATGAAGCTGTGGGAGCGGATGGAGCAGGACCTCAACTACAACACGATGGTCAGCCAGCGCGGCGTCATCAACCTCTACCACTCCGACGCGCAGCGAGACGCCTATGCCCGGCGCGGCAACACCATGCGCATCAACGGCATCGACGCCGAACTGCTCGATCTCGCCGCGGTCAGGAAGATGATACCGTTCCTGAACTTCGACAATGCGCGCTTTCCCGTGCAAGGCGGGCTCTTGCAGCGGCGCGGCGGCACCGCGCGGCACGATGCGGTGGTCTGGGGCTACGCGCACGCGGCGAGCGCGCTCGGCGTCGATATCATCCAGAATTGCGAAGTCACCGGCTTCGTCAGGGACGCCAATGGCAAGGTGACCGGCGTCGAGACATCCCGCGGCAAGATCGGCGGCGGTAAGGTCGGCATGGCTGTCGCCGGCTCCTCGTCGCGCGTCGCGGCGATGGCCGGTCTGCGCCTGCCGATCGAAAGCCATGTGCTGCAGGCCTTTGTCTCCGAGGCGATCAAGCCGCTTATCCCCGGCGTCATGACCTTCGGCGCCGGCCATTTCTATGTCAGCCAGTCCGACAAGGGCGGGCTGGTCTTCGGCGGCGACATAGACGGCTACAATTCCTACGCCCAGCGCGGCAACATGCCTGTGATGGAGGACGTCTGCGAGGGCGGCATGGCGCTGATGCCGATGATCGGCCGCGTGCGCCTGCTGCGCCAGTGGGGCGGCATCATGGACATGTCGATGGACGGCTCGCCGATCATCGACAAGACGCCGGTCGACGGGCTCTACATCAACGCCGGCTGGTGCTATGGCGGCTTCAAGGCGACACCGGGTTCCGGCTTCGTCTTTGCCCATCTTCTAGCCCGCGACACGCCGCACGAAGAAGCGGTGCGGTTCCGCCTCGACCGCTTCCGGCGCGGTGCGATGATCGACGAAAAGGGCCAGGGCGCCCAACCGAACCTGCATTGAAGGCGGTTTAGAAGAAAATGCGCATTGTCTGTCCCTTCTGCGGTGAACGCGAACTCGGTGAGTTCACCTATCTCGGCGACGCCAAGCCGATGCGGCCGGTTGCCGGCGCCTCGGAAGACGAGGTCTTCGACTATGTCTATCTGCGCGATAACGTTGCCGGTGAGACCAGCGAATACTGGTACCATGGCGGCGGTTGCCGGGCCTGGCTGAAGGTCACCCGCAACACGCTGACGCACGAGATTTCTTCGGTTGAGGCGGCGGCGGGCGCCGGCGCTGCGAAGGTTGGTGCGTGATGGCCAGCGCGCAGACAAACCGGCTCGACGATGGCGGTCTCATCGACCGCTCGGCGCCGCTGAACTTCCGTTTCGACGGCAAGGCTTTCTCCGGCTTCCAGGGCGACACGCTCGCCTCGGCGCTGATCGCCAATGGCGTCAAGCTGGTCGGCCGTTCGTTCAAATACCATCGCCCGCGCGGCATCCTGACATCAGGCTCGGAAGAGCCCAACGCGCTGGTCGAATTGCGCACGGGCGCACGGCGCGAGCCGAACACCAAGGCGACGACGGCCGAACTCTATGAAGGGCTTGAAGCCGCCAGCCAGAACCGCTGGCCATCGCTGCGCCACGACGTGATGTCGGTCAACCAGTTGTTCGCGCCGATCTTCGTCGCCGGCTTCTACTACAAGACCTTCATGTGGCCGGCGAAATTCTGGGAAGCGATCTACGAGCCGGCGATCCGCCGTGCCGCCGGCCTTGGCCGCGCCGCAGGCGTCGCCGATCCCGACCACTACGACAAGGCATGGGCGCATTGCGATGTGCTGATCGCCGGCTCCGGCCCGGCCGGTCTGGCCGCAGCCTTGGCAGCCGGCCGCTCTGGTGCCCGCGTCATCCTGTGCGAAGAGGATTTTGTCCCCGGCGGCCGCCTGCTGTCGGATGGCGGCACGATCGATGGTGTTCCGGCAGCCGAGTGGCTGTCGCGGACGCTGGCTGAACTGGCTGACATGCCCGACGTCGGCATCATGACCCGCACGACATTGTTTGGCGTCTACGATGGCGGCACCTATGGCGCCATCGAGCGGGTCAACGACCACCTGCCCTCGCCGCCCGAGCACCAGGTGCGCCAGCGGCTGTGGCGGATCGTGGCGAAGCGCTGCGTCGTCGCGGCCGGCGCCATAGAACGGCCTATCGTCTTTGCCGGCAACGACACGCCCGGCGTGATGATGGCTTCGGCGGTGCGGACCTATGTCGCGCGCTACGCCGCAGCGCCGGCCAAACGTATCGCGCTTTTCACCAACAATGAGGATGGCTGGCGCACGGTCGAGACCGCACTCAGCGCCGGATTGCAGATCGCAGCGGTCGTCGACGCGCGACCTGACGTGTCTCCGGCGCATCGTTCGCTGGCCTCCAAGGGCGGCTTCCCGGTGCTGCACGGCTCCGTCAGCGGCGTCGACGGAGGCAAGGATGGTGTCAGGAAAATCGCGGTGTCGCTCACCGGTGGTGCGCGCGCCGAAGTCGAAGCCGACGGGCTTGCCGTTTCCGGTGGCTGGAATCCGGCAGTCGGATTGACCTCCTTCCATCGCGGCCGACCGACATGGAATGACGACATCTCCGCCTTCGTGCCCGATGGCGCGCCTCCCGGAATGACTGCCGCCGGTGCCGCCAACGGCGACTTCGGCCTCGGCGCCTGCCTGAGCCAGGGGTTTGCAGCCGGCGCGACAGCGGCGCGTGACGCAGGGCACAACGGCAAGGCGGGCATCGCACCTGTCGCCGATGACGAAGCCTTTTCGCTGACGCCGCTCTGGCACGTCGCCGGCAAGGGCAAGGCCTTTGTCGACTACCAGCACGATGTCACCGCTTCCGACATCGAACTGGCGCAGCGTGAAGGTTTTGAATCGGTCGAACACCTGAAACGCTACACAACGCTCGGCATGGCGACCGACCAGGGCAAGACCTCGAATGTCGCTGGCCTCGCCATCATGGCGGCGGTGAGCGGCCGGTCGATCCCCGAGACCGGCACGACGATCTACCGGCCTCCTTACGTGCCCGTCGCCATCGGCGCTTTCGCCGGCCATCACCGCGACGAGACTTTCCATGCGACGCGGCTGACGCCGTCGCACCACTGGGCTGTGGAACAAGGTGCTGTCTTCGTCGACACCGGTCTGTGGAAGCGGGCGCAATGGTATCCGCGCGCCGGCGAGAAGGACTGGCTGGAATCGGTGACCCGCGAGGTCAAGGCGGTGCGTAGCGGCGTCGGCTTCTGCGATGTCTCGACGCTGGGCAAGATCGACGTGCACGGGCCGGATGCCGGCGCCTTCCTCGACCGCGTCTACATCAACACCTTTTCCAATCTTGCCGTGGGAAAGGCCCGCTACGGGCTGATGCTGCGCGAGGACGGCATCGTCTACGACGATGGCACGACGTCGCGGCTGGCCGAGGATCATTATTTCCTGACCACCACCACGGCCAAGGCCGGCCTGGTGATGCAGCATCTCGAATTCTGCCGTCAGGTGCTGTTCCCGGAGCTCGACGTGCAGTTGACCTCCGTCTCCGACCAGTGGGCGCAATTCTCGATTGCCGGCCCGAAAACGCGAGACCTGTTGAAAGAAATCGTCGATCCGGCCGAGGACCTTTCCAACGAAGGCTTTCCGTTCATGGGCGCACGCGAAGTGACGTTGCGCGGCGGCCTCGAGGCGCGGCTGTTCCGCATCTCGTTCTCCGGCGAGATGGCCTTCGAGATTTCGGTGCCGGCGCGCTTCGGCGATGCCATGGCGCGCAATCTGATGCTGGCCGGCGCGCCCTTCGGCGTGACGCCATACGGCACCGAGGCGCTCGGCGTCATGCGCGTCGAAAAGGGGCACATCGCCGGACCGGAACTGAGCGGCACGACGACGGCAGCCGATCTTGGTCTGGGCAAGATGATGTCGACCAAGAAGGATTATATCGGCCGCGTCCTGGCCGGGCGCGAGGCGCTGACCGCGCCGGACCGGCAGGTCGTCGTCGGCATCAAGCCGACGGACAAGGCGCGCCGGCTGCGCTCCGGCGCGCATATCATCCCCAAGGGGCAGACGCCCGGACCGGGTAACGACCAGGGCTATGTCACCTCGGTCTGCTTCTCGCCGACGTTGGATCAGTGGATCGGGTTGGCCCTAGTCGAACGCGGCCGCGAGCGCATCGGCGAGATCGTGCACGCGCATGACCCGCTGCGCGGCGAGGACTATGACGTCGAACTCTGCAATCCCGTCTTCTACGATCCGGATGGAGGGCGCCAGCGTGGCTGAGTTTTCCTGGGCTCCTCGTAGCTCGCTTGAAAAGGCACTTGTTGCCGGTGCGCATGGCGCGCGCGGAATCGAAGCCGGCGTCTCGCTGACCGAGATCCGCAACTTCGACCTGATCCAGGTGATGGCGCGGCGCGGCAAAGGAGCAGAACTGGCAAAGGCGACCAAGGCCCGTTTCGGCGTGGTGCCACCGGATGCGCCGAAGGCGGTACAGACTCCGGATGCCACGCTGATCTGGTCGGGACCGGATCAGTTCTTCGTCTTGTCGAAAGGCGGCAAGCACACAATGCTAACGCTGGCGCCGGCATTGTCCGGGCCTGCCTCGCTGTCCGATCAATCGCATGCGCGCGTGCTGATCAGTATCTCCGGCGCCAAGGCACGGACAACGCTCGCCAAGCTGTCGTCGATCGATCTGTATGCGGGAGCGTTCCCGATCGGCGCTGCTGCAGCGACGTCGATGGATCACACCAGCGTCACGCTCTGGCGCGGCGGCGATCGGCCAGATGAGCTGGCTGTGTTCAACCTGCTGGTGTTTGCAACCTTCGCCGAAAGCCTTTGGCACACGATGCTTGATGCCGCTGCTGAATTCAGCGTCGACATCAGCCATTCCGAGGAACTGGCGTAGAGCCAACGCGCCCCGCCGCGCCACCTTCGCCTTGCCAAACTGGCAAGCACTGCTATTCTTGCTGCTAAAATAATTTCACGTACAGGCAAACTTGTTTCTCTAACCGCAAGGCCGAGATGAGCCAGTCGCCCTACCCTGCAATTGCAGCCGGACCGCCCAAGCCCAGCCCCATCCTGAGGCCCGGCCAGATCGCGCTGCCGCCCGGCATGGAGCGTTATACGATCCAGGGCAACGGCGCGGTTCTCATCGAGATCGAAGCCGGCGACACGATCACCGTGCGCAATGTCGAGGGTGGCCAGGCCTGCGAACTTCTGGCCTGGCACAAGAGCGGCGCGACCGATCCAGGCATTTTTGGGGAAACATCGAATAGCAATGCAGCCGGCATCAAGGCCTTGCTGGCGGAAGGCGACGACAGCCTCGCTTCCCTGCGGGGCGGGCTCGCGCACCGTCAGGTGCAACTCGATCAGGCCAAGGCGGTGCGCGTCTTCGGCGGTGCCACACCGGCCGGCACCGAACAGGCCTTCACGATTGCGCGCGACGGCGCGATGGTCATCGCCGCCCCCGGCGGGCCGATGCTGGTCGATGGCCACGACACGGCGACGCCCCTCACCGTCATCGTTCGCCGCGCCACGATCCGTCCGGCGGCGAAATCGCAGCTGGCCGATCCGCTTGCCGATCCGGTGCTCGACCTGCGCGTCCATTCGGCGACGGCGCAATCCTATTTCGTCAAGGCCGGCGACTATCTGCAGATCATCGATGTCGACGGCCGCCAGTGCACCGATTTCCAGTGCTTTTCGGCGCGCAAGCTGGACAGGGGCCTTGACCATCCGCTCGACGTGACGACGACGCGCACGCTGATGGGTGCGAGCTACCCGATGCCAGGCCTGCATTCGAAATATTACGACCAGGACATGGAGCCGCTGGTCGAGGTGGTGCAGGACACATGCGGACGGCACGACGCATTCGCGCTCGCTTGCGCCGCAAAATATTACGACGACATCGGCTATCCCGGCCACACCAACTGCTCGGAAAATTTCAACCGTGCGCTGGCCGACAAGGGCGTCACGCCCCGCGCAGGCTGGATGGCGATCAACTTCTTCTTCAACACGGCGATCGATGCGCACGGCGTCATGGTGTCCGACGAGCCGTGGTCGCGGCCGGGCGACTATGTGCTGCTGCGCGCGCTCACCGACATCGTCTGCGTGTCCTCCGCTTGCCCCGACGACACGACGCCGGCCAATGGCTGGAACCCGACCGACATCCATGTGCGAACCTATTCCGGCCAGCACAAATTCTCGCGAGCGATCGCCAGACGCATGACGCCTGATTCGGAACCGAAAATGACCCGCGAGACTTCATTTCATTCGAGCTTTGCCAAGCACACCCGCAACTTCGCCGAGTACAGGGGTTATTGGCTGGCCAATGCCTTCGCCAAGGACGGACCGATCACCGAGTACTGGGCCTGCCGGCAGGACGCGGTGATCATGGACCTGTCACCGTTGCGCAAATTCGAGGTCACCGGCCCGGATTCCGAGGCGCTGCTGCAGTACACGCTGACCCGCGACGTCAAGAAGCTTGGCATCGGCCAGGTGGTCTATTCGGCCATGTGCTACGAGCACGGCGGCATGATCGACGACGGCACGCTACTGCGGCTCGGCAAGGATAATTTCCGCTGGGTCGGCGGTGACGACCTGTCCGGCGAATGGCTGCGCGAGACGGCGGCGAAGCTTGGCCTCAACGTTCTGGTGCGATCGTCCACAGACCAGATGCACAATGTCGCCGTGCAGGGCCCGAAGAGCCGCGACATCCTCAGGGAAGTGATCTGGACCTCGCCGCTACAGCCGTCGATCGATGAACTCGAATGGTTCCGTTTCGCCGTCGCTCGCATCGGTGGCGGCAACGGCATTCCGGTGGTCGTCTCGCGCACCGGCTACACCGGCGAACTCGGCTACGAGATCTGGTGCCATCCGCGCGACGCCGAAAAGGTGTTCGACGCCATCTGGGAGGCCGGCCAGCCGCATGGGCTGAAGCCGATGGGGCTGCAGGCGCTCGACATGGTCCGCATCGAGGCCGGGCTGATCTTCGCCGGCTACGAATTTTCCGACCAGACCGATCCGTTCGAGGCGGGTATCGGCTTCACCGTGCCGCTGAAGAGCAAGACCGACGATTTCATCGGCCGCGAAGCGCTGATCCGCCGCAAGGAGCACCCGCAGACGAAGCTGGTCGGCCTCGACATCGATGCCAATGTCGCCGTCGGCCATGGCGACTGCGTGCATGTCGGCCGCGCCCAGATCGGCGTGGTCACGTCAGGCATGCGCTCGCCGGTGCTCAACAAGAACATCGCGCTGGCGAGGCTCGACGTCACCCATTCGGCCATTGGCACCGAGGTCGAGATCGGCAAGCTCGACGGCCATGCCAAGCGGCTGCCGGCGCGCGTCGTTGCGTTTGCGCATTATGATCCGCAGAAGACCAAACCGCGCTCCTGAAAGCCGCTTTCGCAGCTGACAAGCCGACCGGCTGGCGATGTCACCGGGCGTTTGAGTCTGTGCGCTCACAAGCGTGATGTGCATGGCGCCACAAAACGCTTGACCTGAAAGCGCGCCGGATCAATCTTCACTGTTAAGAAAAAAATACGACTGAGTGGAAACACGGGCAGTGGCCCAAAGCATGCGTCGATGATGAAGCCACGCGAAGTCGCGGCCGTCACGAACGGGGAACATCAAAATGGGGAACAAAGACACATGAGCACAATAGCGACTGCACTGGAGCAGCCTGCCGAAAGCAAGCTGCACCGGAATATCGACTGGCGCGGCGCCTTCTGGGTGGCGAGCGGCGTTCCGGCCCTCGTCCTGTTTTCGATCGGCGGCATTGCCGGCACGACCGGCACGCTGGCCTTCGCGATCTGGATCTTCTCCATGATCATGGGCTTCCTGCAATCCTTCACCTATGCCGAGATCGCCGGCCTGTTCCCGAACAAGTCGGGCGGCGCCTCGATCTACGGCGCCACCGCCTGGCTGCGCTATTCCAAGTTCATCGCGCCGCTGTCGGTCTGGTGCAACTGGTTTGCCTGGTCGCCGGTGCTGTCGCTCGGCTGCTCGATTGCAGCCGCCTACATCCTCAACGCGCTAGCGCCGGTGCCGCTGTTCACCGATGCCTCGCCGGATGTCGTCGCCTATATCGCCGCGCATGCCGGAACGAGCGCCGCCGACGCCGTCACGGCGGTGACTGCAGCCGCAACGCCAGGGATTCGCAACTGGACGCTTTACAGCCACACGCTGGGACCGGTCTCGTTCACGTTCAACGCGACCTTCTTCATCGGCGCGGTGCTGATGCTGATCATCTTCGCCATCCAGCATCGCGGCATCCTCGGCACCGCCAATGTGCAGAAATATATCGGCCTGCTGGTCATCATCCCGATGCTGATCGTCGGCGTCGTGCCGATCATCACCGGCCAGATCAACTGGGCGAATTTCTCGCCACTGGTGCCGCTGGCGGCCGCCTATGCGCCTGAACCCGGCGCCTGGAACATCGCCGGCTGGACACTGGTGCTTGGCGGCATGTTCATCGCCGCCTGGTCGACCTACGGCTTCGAGACCGCCGTCTGCTACACGTCCGAGTTCAAGAACCCCGGCACCGACACGTTCAAGGCCATCTTCTATTCGGGCCTTCTGTGCATGCTGCTGTTTATCCTGGTGCCCTTCACCTTCCAGGGCGTGCTTGGCCTGAACGGCATGCTGGCGACGCCGATCGTCGACGGCTCCGGCGTCGCCGATGCCTTGGCCGGCATGGTCGGCGGCGGCGCACTGATCCACAGCCTGCTGGTGATGCTGATGATCCTGGCCTTGGTGCTGTGCATCATGACCGCCATGGCGGGCTCCTCGCGCACGCTCTACCAGGGCTCGGTCGATGGCTGGCTGCCGCGCTATCTCAGCCATGTCAACGAACACGGCGCACCGACGCGAGCGATGTGGACCGATCTGGTCTTCAACCTGATCGTGCTGGCCATCGCCTCGGCCGACGCGACGAGCTTCTTCTTCATCCTCGCCGTGTCGAACTGCGGCTACATCATCTTCAACTTCCTCAACCTCAACGCCGGCTGGATCCACCGCATGGACAACGGCCATATCGCCCGGCCATGGAAGGCGCCGAGCTGGCTGCTCGGCGTCGGTGCCATCTTCGCCTATGTCAACGCCATCTTCATGGGCGCCGGCGCCAAGGTCTGGAACCCGATGGCGCTGTGGGCCGGCCTGATCACGGCCGCGCTGATCATCCCGGTGTTCTGCTTCCGCCACTACATCCAGGACAAGGGCAAGTTCCCCGACCATATGCTGGCCGACCTCGGCATGAGTTCGTCCGATCTGGCAGTCAAGAAGGCGGGCATGCTGCCCTATCTGACGCTGGTCGCCGGCGTGGTGGTAATGCTGCTCGCCAACTGGTTCTTCGTCATCTGACGGCAAACTGAAGGGGTCGAGCACGTATCGCGCTCGACCCGAGCCTCCCGGCTGAAGCCCACTCCGATACTATCGAGGTGGGCTTTTTCGTTGCGGCCGGTGACAGGTCCATTGCGTTCCGTCAGTCGTGCGAATATGCTTGTTGTACGATCGTTCAACAAGCATATTCGCGAAGCTCTGATGACCTGCAATCCTCGCTACGAAATCCTGTTCGAGCCGATGCGGATCGGGCCTGTCACCGCGCCGAACCGCTTCTATCAAGTGCCGCACGCCAGCGGCATGACCAACGCCTTGCCACGGGTGCGCGCCGCCTTTCGCGAAGCCAAGGCCGAGGGCGGATGGGGCGTGATCTGCACCGGCGCCTGTTCGATCGACCCCAGTTCGGACGACGCGCCGCTGCCCTTCGCCACGATGTGGGACGACAACGACATCCGCGCCCATGCGCTGATGACGGAGGCCGTGCACCGCCATGGCGCGCTGGCCGGCGTGGAACTGTGGCACGGCGGCGCCTCGGTGATGAACAGGACGAGCCGCCTGCCGCCGCTGTCGCCGTCGGGAATTCCGTGGATGGCCACCCATGTCGGCTTCATGGGCAATTTGCGGCCGAAGACCATGGACAAGGCCGATATACGCGAGGTCTTGAGGTGTCAGGCCGAGGCGGCGCGCAAGGCGCGCACTGCCGGCTTCGACGTGGTCTACGTCTATGCCGGCATGGGCTATCTCGGCTACGAATTCCTGCTGCCGGAATACAATCATCGCGTCGACGAGTACGGCGGATCGATCGAGAACCGGGTGCGCTTCGTGCGCGAGATGATCGAGGTCACCAAGGATGCCGTCGGCAAGGATTGCGGCGTCGCCTTGCGCGTCAGCCTCGAGGAACTGCGCGGCAGGCCCGGCCGCAACCAGCCTTCGGAAGCGCACGAGCTGATCGAACTGCTGGCCGAGCTGCCGGATCTGTTCGACGTCAAGATGGATTCCAGTCCGACCGATTGTTCGGCGTCGCGCTTCACCGGCGAAGGCAGCCATGAGCCGGTGATCGACTTCGTCAAATCGCTGACCACGAAGCCGGTGGTCGGCGTCGGGCGCTTCACCTCGCCCGACACCATGGTCTCGCAGATTAGGCGTGGCGTGCTGGACTTCATCGGCGGCGCGCGGCCTTCGATCGCCGACCCCTTCCTGCCCAACAAGATCCGCGAGGGCCGCGAGACCGAGATCCGCGAATGCATCGGCTGCAACATCTGCATTTCGAGCTGGCATGACGGCGTGCCTGTGCGTTGCACCCAGAACCCGACCGCCGGCGAAGAGTGGCGGCGCGGCTGGCACTCCGAACGCGTCGAGCGCACTGATGCGCCTGAGCGAATCCTGATTGTCGGCGGCGGACCCGCTGGACTCGAATGCGCGCTGACGCTCGGTCGTCGCGGCCATGAGGTGATGCTCGCCGACAGCAGCCGCACCTTCGGCGGGCGGCTGACCTTCGAAAAGACGCTGCCCGGCCTCTCGGCCTGGAACCGCGTCGTCGACTATCGGCTCGGGCGCCTCAGCGAGATGAGCAACGTCTCGCTCTATCCCGAGAGTGTTTTGGGCGCGGACGAGATCGTCGATCTGGCGCCGGACCGCGTGGTGCTGGCGACCGGCGCGCGCTGGAGCAACATGCTCTACTCCTCGCTGGAGATTCCGGTCGGCAGGCTCGATCATCCTGATGTGCTCACCCCGGATGATATCGCCGCCGGCCGGCTTCCGCAGGGACCGACGCTCGTCTTCGATTTCGACAACTACTATATGGGCGGCGTGCTGACCGAACATCTGGCGGCACAAGGCATCCCGGTCAGCTACGTGACCCCCGCAGGTCAGGCGTCCGCCTGGACGATCATGACCAACGAGCTGCCGTTGGTGCATCGCGCGCTGGCGCGGCGCAAGGTGTCGGTGACGACACTGCATCTCCTGAAATCCTTCGACGGCGAGACGGCGACGCTAGCGCATCTGTTCACCGGCGAGGAAAGCCGAATGGCCTGCCGCTCGGTGCTGATCGTCGGGCTGAGGCTGCCGCGCGGCGAGCTGTTCGAGTCTCTGACGCAACGAGCGGAGGCGCTTGCCGCTGCCGGCATCCGCAGTGTCGATCGTATCGGCGACACGCTGGCGCCGGGCGCCATCGCGCACGCGGTGCACAGCGGCCATAAGCTCGCTCAGGAGATCGGTGCAAAAATCCGCTGGCAACCCTACCGCCGCGACACGCCGATCGTCGATGCGGTGGCGGATTTCGACATGCGCACAGCTGCAGAATAGAGCAATTCCAGGAGAAGTGTGAAGCGGTTTTCCGTCCGGAATTGCGACAAACAGGGAGTTCAAGAAAACCATGGAGCGCATCACGGCACGTCGCAGGCCCGGCCGCCCGCAGCGCGAGATCGGCGGCATCGAGCAGCGGCCGTGGAAGCAGCTGACGCGGCCCTATGCACCGATCGAGATCCTGTCGGCCGATCAGGTGCAGACGATCCACGAAATGGGCCTCACCATCCTCGAAGAGATCGGCATGCGGGTGCTGCAGCCGCAGGCGCGGCAATTCTACCGCTCGGCCGGCTGCGATGTCGACGACGGCGAGATGCGGGTGCGTTTCGACCGCGCCATGGTCATGGAGCGCGTCGCCATGGCGCCATCGTCGTTCGAGTTGCGTGCCCGCAATCCGGCGAAGAACGTCAAGGTCGGCGGGAAACACTGCATCCTGTCGTCGGTCGGTGGACCCGCCTATGTCATGGACAATGATCGCGGCCGCCGTCCCGGCACCTATGCCGAGATGTGCGATTATCTCAAGCTGATCCAGTCGTTCAACGTGCTGCACCAGGAAGGCGGCGGGCCGTTCGAGCCGCTCGACCTGCACCAGAACACGCGCCATCTCGACCTCTACTATGCCGAGATCACGCTGCTCGACAAGAACTGGCAACCGCAGGCGCTCGGCCGCGGGCGCGCCATCGACGCGCTGGAGATGGTGGCGATTTCACTGGGCACGACGCGCGAGAATCTTGCGCAGGAGATGCCTGTCTTTACCGGCATCATCAACACCAACTCGCCGCTGCAGCTCGACGAGCCGATGGCGGAAGGCCTGATCGCGCTGGCCGAACATGGCCAGGTCAATGTCATCACGCCGTTCACACTGGCCGGTGCGATGAGCCCGGTGACGCTCGCCGGAGCGCTGTCGCAGCAGCATGCCGAGGCGCTGGCCGGCATCGTGCTGACGCAGATCGTGCGCCCCGGCGTACCGGTGATGTATGGCGGCTTCACCTCCAATGTCGACATGAAGACCGGTGCGCCGGCCTTCGGTACGCCGGAATACACGCAGGCCGCGCAGATCACCGGCCAGCTCTGCCGGCTGATCGGCGTACCGTTCCGCTCCAGCAATGTCACCGCCGCCAATTCGGTCGATGCGCAGGCGGCCTATGAAAGCGCCATGTCGCTGTGGGGCTGCCTGATGGGCGGTGCCAATCTGGTGCTGCACGCCGCCGGCTGGCTCGGCGGCGGGCTGACGGCATCGTTCGAGAAACTGATCATCGACGCCGAGATGCTGCAGATGATGTGCGCCTATTTCGACCCGCCGGTGGTCGATATCGACACGCTGGCGCTGGAAGCCGTGCGCGAGGTCGGGCCGGCCGGGCACTTCTTCGGCGCCGCGCACACGATGCAGCGCTACGAACGCGCGTTTTATTCGCCGCTGGTCTCCAACTGGGACAACTACGACACCTGGATGGAGCGCGGCCAGATCACCGCGCGCGAACGGGCCAATGTGGTCTGGAAGCGGATGGTCGCCGAATATGAGCAGCCGCCGATCGATCCCGGCATCGATGAGGCGCTGCGCGACTATATGGAGCGCCGCAAGCGCGAGGGCGGTTCGCCGCTGAACTAGGCATCCCGCAAAGGCCCGACCTGAGCTTCCAGCATCTCGAAGCCGGCGGCTTCGGCGGCCTGCGGCGTCACCACGCTTTCGTCGAGGCACCATTCGAGCCAGAGCCCGTCGACCAGGGCGATGAAATTGCGCGCCAGCGTCGGAGCGTCGACATCCCTGCCGCGCGGCACGGCGACCGCGGCTATGTCCTCGGCGAGTTCCGCCCGGTAAGCGTCATAGAGTTCGCGATGCGCCGCCTTGAGGCGTAGGTTGACGGCGATCTCGCCCCACAGCGATAGCCAGATCAAGAGATTGTCACGGCTGAAATAATCGGGCGAAAAATTCGAATGCACCAGGGCGGCAAGTGCGGCCTGCGGCGACCAATCTGATGTCTCGGCGCGGCGGCGCTTGGCTTCGGCGATCTGGTTGTTGACGCTGGCATAAAGCGAGGATTTGTAGACCTCGACCAGCAAGCCATCGAGGCTTTCGAAGTGATGGTTGATGAGGCCGCGCGAAACGCCGGCCTCCTTGCAGATGCGATCGATGGTGAAGGCGCCGATGCCGCCGACCGACAGGCATCGCGTCGCCGCCTCGACCAGCATGGAACGGCGGACATCCGCCTGCTCGCGGCTGAAGCGCGGTGGCGATTTCTTGGCGCCGCGCTTGCGTCTTTCGGGTGCTGGTCCTGCTTCCGTCATGCCCCCAGCTAAACGATCACATCTTTGCTGTCCACGGAAGCGATCATGCCTTCTTCTTGAACAGCACCGGATTGGGGTGGCCGTCCGGATAAATAACCGGCTCGAAACTGGTCTTGTGGATAACGACCAGCGGCTGGTGGCAGATGAAGATGAAACCGCCAGACTGCTCCATCAGGTCCTCCATGCGGTTGGACAATGCGATGCGCTTGGGCTCATCGCTTTCCGCCACCAACTGCTGATAGCTGGTTTCGAACTCCGCGCTGTCGAAGCCCGACCAATTGTAGGCGCCGATCTGGTCCGGGCGGAACCAGACCAGGTTTTCGGAAGGATCGACGCCGCCAGCAAAATCCATCAGCGCCAGATCGATGTTCTTGTAGCCCTCACCTTGCGTCTTGTCGCCGACGCCCCAGAAGGCCGCCTCGTCATAGGGCTGGATCTCGACCTTGATGCCGGCCTGTTCGAGACTGGCCTGGATGATCTGTGCGGTCGCGGTGCGGATGGAATCGTTCATCACCGTCAAGGTCAGCGACAGGTCGCTGACGCCGGCTTCAGTCAGAAGTGCTGCGGACTTCTCGTAGTCGGGTGCGGCGATCAGATTGCTGGCGCGCGCGAACTTGGTGCCGGGCTGGACGACACCGGTGGAACGCTTGGTGAGATCGTCATAGACGCCGGTGAGTATCTGCCCGACATCGACGCCATTCTGCACGGCCTGGCGGACTTTCAGATCCTTGAGGCGCGGGCTCAGCATGTTGATGGTCAGCCAGACATAACGGGTCGACTGCGCCTCGATCAGGTTCGTGTCGGCGGGTGGGCTGGCCTTGACCGTCTTGGTCGCTGAAATGGCGATCTTGGTGTAGTCGAAGGCGTCGGCCTCATAGGCCAGCTGGGCTGCCTGATCGTCGGCGACGACATAGATCTCGACCTTGCCGAAATCCGGCTTCGGCCCCGGCCAGTCAGGGTTGGCGGTCAGTGTCACCTTCTGCTTCTGCTGCCAGTCGGAGAAGAGGTAGGGACCGCATGTCGCCGGCGGCTCGGTGGTGAACTTGCCACCCGCCTTCTCGGTGCCGGCGCGGCTGATGATGTGTCCGCCATAGTAAGGCAGGCTGGTGACGAAGATCGGCTGGTAGGGCTCTTTCAGGTGGATGATGCCGTTGCGTGCATCGACGACCTCGACGCGGTCGAGTTTTTCGAACTGATAGGCCCAGGGCGACGACAGGGCCTTGTCGGCGATGCGCTCGAACGAGAACTTCACGTCATCGGCGGTGACCGCGCCAAATCCACCAGACCATTTCAGCCCGTCGATCAAGGTGAAGGCGATGGTCCTCGGATCTTTCTGTTCGAGCTTTTCGGCGCCCCACAACGACCAGGGCGAGCCTTTCCTGATATCGTCGAAACGGTTCAGCGAGACATAGATACCTCGCATCATGACATCCTCGATGCCGCCATTCATGAAGGCAGGATCGAGGCATTGCAGATCGCCCTCCATGCGGATGCGCAAAGTGTCGCCGGCGGCCGACCAGGCGAAGCCCGGCTTCATCGTCAGGCCGACACCCAGCGCGCCCGCCGCTTTCAGGAATGCACGTCTGTCCATGTTCCATTGTGTCATGTCAGTTTCCCCTGTGGTTTGCGGAAGCGCGTGAGAAGGCTTCCCGTTCTTGCCCGCCTGTCACCAGCGGGAAATGGCAGCGCACCATCCGATCGGTGCCCATCGGTCGATAGGCCGGTGCCTCGGTCTTGCAGCGATCGCGCGCGATCGGGCAGCGTGTGTGGAATTCGCAGCCAGATGGCCGCCGGAATACACTTGGGATCTCGCCAGTGACGGCGGGGTTCTGGCTGCGCCGGCGTGGGTCGGGTATCGGCTCGGACCGGATCAGCGTCGCCGTGTAGGGATGCAGCGGTGCCGAAAACACATCCTGCGTCGGTCCCGTCTCGACCAGCCGGCCGAGATACATGATGGCCAGCCGATCGCTGACATGGCGGATCATTGCCAGATTGTGGGTGACGATCATGGCGGCGAAACCAAGCTCGCGTTTCAGCTCGCCGATCAGGTTGAGCACGTCGCCCTGCACGGAGACATCGAGGCCGGCGGTCGGCTCGTCGGCGAGCAGCAGATGCGGCTTCATTGCCAGCGCGCGGGCGACGCCGATGCGGCGCGCCTGCCCGCCCGACAGCTCATGTGGAAAGCGGTCGACGAAGGAGGCCGGCAGGCCGACCAGCGCCAGCAGCGCTTTTGCCGCGGCGCGGCGATCCGGCATCGGCACGCCTTGAATGATCTGCGGCTCGGTCAGCAGTGTGCCGATGCGCAGGCGCGGGCTGAGCGAGGCAACAGGGTCCTGGAACATCATCGCCGAGCGCCTTCGCATGGCGCGGAAATCGGCCGGCGTCGCCACGTCCCTGCCCTCGAAGGTGATGCGGCCGGCAGCGGCGCGCACAAGGCCAAGAATGGTACGGGCAAGCGTCGTCTTGCCGGAACCGGACTCGCCGACCAGCCCAAGCGTCTCGCCCGGCATCAGCGACAGCGTCACGCCGTCGATGACATTGAAGCTCGGCAAGGGGAACGGATTGATCAGGCGGCTGAGCAAACTCTTACGTGCGAAGGTCACCGACAGATCATTGATGGCGAGCAGCGGGCTCATGGCGTCACCGCATGGCAGCGCGCGACATGCGAGGCGGACAGTTTCACGAGTGGTGGCGCGACCGAACCGCATGGCGCGAACGCACGATCGCAGCGCGGCGCGTAGACGCATCCCATTGGCGGTTGGGTCAGATTGGGAAGCGAGCCGGGAATGGTCGGCAGCCTGTCCAGTCGCTCGTGGAAGCGGGCAGGATCGCAGGCGAGCAGCGCTTGCGTATAGGGATGCCGCGCATCGTGGAAGATGGCGTCGACCTCGCCGCCCTCCACCACCTCGCCGGCATACATGACATAGACGCGGTCGCAGAGCTCGGCGATGACGCCGAGATGGTGCGAGACAACAATGATGATGCCGTTGTAGTCGCGCCGGAGTTCGCGCAGCAGATGGATGATCTGCGCCTCCATGGTCACGTCGAGCGCCGTCGTCGGCTCGTCGGCGATGAGCAGGCCGGGATCGGTCAACAGGGAGGCGGCAATCGCCACGCGCTGGCGCATGCCGCCGGACAGTTCGTGCGGATAGCTGTTCATCCGCCGTTCGGCATCCGCAATGCCGACGCGGCCGAGCATGGCGGCGATGCGCGCCCGCTTCTGCGCACGGCCGAGATCCTTGCGGTGGTGCTGGAAGTCGACGAGCTGGTCGCCGATGGTCAGCACTGGGTTGAAGGCGGTCATCGGATCCTGGCTGACCAGCGCGATCTCGTCACCACGCAGCAGGCGCTGGTGGTGCGCGTCGAGCTTTGCCAGGTCGACGCCGTTGTAGCTGATCGATCCGTCGATGCGGGCATTGGCCGGCAACAGGTTGGCCAATGCGGTGACCAGCGTGGACTTGCCGCAGCCGCTCTCACCGACAATGCCGATCACCTCGCCGGGATGCGCTTCGATGTCGACATGACGCAAGGCATGCACTGCGCCATGCGGCGTCTCATAGCGGACGCTGAGATCGATGGCGGAAAGCGAGCCGGTCATGCCGGCCTCCGCAATTGCAGGCGCGGGTCGAGATAGTCGCGCAGGCCCTCGCCGAGGAAAGTGAAGCCGAGCGTTGCGAGCACCAGCGGCAGCCCGCCGAAGATGACCATGAACGGTGCCGAGCGGATCGAGGTGTAGCCATCATAGAGGATCGAGCCCCAGGACGGTGTCGGCGGCCGCACACCAAGGCCGAGGAAGCTAAGGCCGGCCTCGACCATGATGACGACCGGAATGTCCATCGACAGAAGGATGATCAGCGGGCCGACGACATTGGGCAGGAGGTGGATGAAGATGATGCGCGCTGCACTGGCGTCGAGCAGGCGCTCGGCGAGGATATAGTCGCTGTTCTTCAGCGCCAGCGTCTGCGCCCGGATCAGCCTGGCATAGCTCGGGAACGAGGTCGCGGCGATGACGATGATCAGCGTGCCGGTGCCGGCGCCGAGCACGGTGATGATGGCGAGCGCGAACATGATCATCGGGAGCGAGTTCAAGCTGTCGAAGCTCAGCACCAGGATGGCGTCGAGCCAGCGCGGCCCGTAGCCGGCGATCAGGCCGAGCAGCAGGCCGATGGCGCCGGCGATGGCCACCGAGACCATGGCGATGGTCAGCGCCGTGCGCGCGCCAAAAATGACGCGCGACAGGAGATCCCGGCCGAGATGATCGGTTCCGAACCAGTGCGCGAGCGATGGCGGCTGCAGCTTGTGCAGCACATCGATCTTGATCGGTGAATAGGGCGCCAGCCATGGCGCGAAGATTGCGGTGATGAGGAAGCCGGTGACCAGGATCAGCGCCACGCAAGTGAACGGATCGGCAAGCAGCGCCCGCAGCAGCGGCAGCCTTTGTCGGTCCGGAAGGGAGAGCGAGGCGTCAGCCACGGAAGACATCGCGCACCCTCGGGTCGAGCCGCGCAATCAACAGATCGGCGGCGATGGTGATGGAGACGTAGATGGCGGTCATGATCAGCACCGTGCCCATGACGACCGGATAATTGCGGGTGTTGACGGCGTCGGTGATGAGCTTGCCGATGCCGGGTCGAGCGAACACCGCCTCGACGAAGACGGCGCTGGACAGGATGCTGCCGAGGCCGACGGCGACCAGCGAGATGGTCGGGATGATGGCGATGCGCAGCGCGTATTTGGAGACGATCTTCCATTCAGGCAAACCAAACGAGCGCGCGGTGCGGATGTGCGGTTCGCCCATCACCTCCATCATCGAGGCGCGCACCATGCGGGCGATGTAGCCGATCCAGCCGAGCGCTATGGCTGCCGCCGGCATGATCAGCGCCTTGGCCTGGCTGACGAAGTCACCGGCCTCGCCGGCACCGATGGCCGGCAGCCAGCGCAGCGTCACGGCAAAGAGCAGCAGCGAATAGATGGCGACGACGAAGGACGGCACGGCGATGACGCCGACCGACAGCACGCCGATGATGGCATCGGCTGTTGTGCCGCGCCGCATCACGGACAGGCAGCCGAGCGGAACGCCGATGAGAAGCGCGACGGTGAGCGCGGTCAGCCCGAGGATCAGCGTGTTCGGCAACGCTTCCAGCACCAGGGTGGAGACGGGCCGGTTCGACCAGACATCGTAGCCGAGATTGCCGGTCAGCGCGTTGCGGAAGAATTCGACGATCTGCCACCAGACCGGCTGGTCGAGGCCCATGCGCTCGATCAGCAGCCGCTTCAGTTCCGGCGTGGCGCGTGGACCAAGCGCCACGGTTGCAGGATCGCCCGGAACCAGGAAAACGGCCGCATACATGGCGATCATGACAAGCACGAGGATCAGGAGGCCGAGACCGATGCGCTTCACTGCATATGCAAGCATGGTCTCCTCTCCGCTCCTGTCAGGCGAAATCGCGCCTGATGCGCCGCGTCGCCGAGGCGCTGTGGACGAGCGTGCACCGTTCTCGGGCCTCGAGCCGCCAGCTCAGGTTGAAATGGGTTTCGTCCGATGTCAGTTCGGTGACTGCCATGGCTTCGATGTCGGCATCGCCGCTGGCAATCGCCCAGCAGTATTCGGTGACGAGCTTGGCCGACAGCGGATCGTCGGCACGGATGCTCATCGTATCGCTGTTGGCCGAGAACACGGTGATAGCGCGATCGTCATAGCGCCGGCGTCCATGGTCGGAACTCAGCGCGATGGTCTGCACGCCCGAGCCGACATCGTCGGTGACGATGCGACGGTCGAAGCCGTCGTCAAACGTCGTGGTCGGGACCGGCGGCGCCGTTTCGGCGGGTTCAAAGCGCACGTCGCGGTCGCGAGCCGACGGCGGCCGCACCGGCAGCATCACCGTGCTGTCGCCGCTCGCCATCGACAGCGTCGACAGTTTCGGCTGCGGCCACAAGATCGGCCAATGCTGGTTGGCCAGCGCCAGCCGGATGCGGTGGCCCTTGGGCACCGTGCGAGCGAAATCATTGAGCTTCAGCCGCACGCGGAACGGTGTTCCGACCGGACACGGCTCTGGATGCTCGTGGCTGTCTCTGTGGCTGAGGTTGAGCACGCCATAGGTCATCAGCGCCGAGGTGCCGTCGGGATAGACATCGCACAGCCGGGCGGCGAGGTTGACATGCGGCTGGTCGACAATGACGAGCAGATCGAGTTCCGGCGCGCCGAGCAAGGTCAGGTCGCTGTCGAGCGGGGGCGTGTCGAAGCACAACGCCAGCCCGTCCTCACGACGCTGGTCGATGGGCATATCCGGGCAGGAGCCGCCATAACCGCCCCAGCGGCCGCAGTCTCGCCCGGCGGTGGCCGGCGAGCGCACGGAAAGCACGGCACCCGGTGCGGGTTCGCTGCCAAGCCCAGTGGCGTTCAGATGCAAAGCGCGGCGTTCGATGCGCGGCGACGGCCACTGGTCCTCGGCGGCCCAACTGCCGGCATGATCGGGGAGATAAAAAGGTTGTGGCCGTTCTTCGCCGGTGATCCAGACGCGATAGAGTGGCTCGTTCATGATGCCGGTGTCTTCGCCGCAGAGCCAATGGCGCCACCAGCGCATCGCCTCCTGCAGATAGCCGATCAGCGGCCCAGGCGCACCGCGACAGGGATAGGCATGCGACCAGGGGCCAACGATGCCGAGCTTCGGCCCCGGCAGATGTTCGAGCAGGCGCGGCACGAAGTTGGAGTAGCTGTCCTCCCAGCCGCAGACGGCCATGACCGCGCATTCGATCGCCGCGTGGTCTTCGCAGACCGAGCCCTGCCGCCAGTAGTCGTCGCGGCGCTGATGCGCCAGCCAGATTTCCGACAGTGAGCTTGTCGCCGCAAGGCGGTCGGCCCACATGGCGCGCCAAGCGTCGCCGACGATCTGCGGGTCGGGCGCCATCGCCTTCTTTACCAGCATGAAGTTCGACCACATCTCCTGCTCGGTCAGCAGCGCGCCGCCCATATAGTGGATGTCGTCGGCGTAGCGGTCGTCGGTGGCGCAGTTGGTGATGATGGCTTTCAGAGCCGGCGGCCGGCGCGCCGCCACCTGCAGCGCGTTGAAGCCGCCCCAGGAAATGCCGGTCATGCCGACATTGCCGTTGCACCAGGGTTGCGCGGCGAGATGGGCGATGATCTCGCAGGCGTCCTCCTGCTCGCGCGGCAGATATTCATCGGCCAGATCGCCGTCGGAATCGCCCGAGCCCCTGATATCGATGCGGGCGCAGGCGATGCCGTGGCCGGCAAGCCAGGGGTGGATATCGATGTCGCGGGCCACGGTGCCGTCGCGCCGGCGATAGGGCACCATCTCGACGACGACAGGCACCTTGGTATTGGTGCGCGGGCGCCACAAAGTGGCGGCGATGCGCGTGCCGTCGGCCAGCGTGATCCAGAGCGGATCGACGGTTTCGACGGCAAAGGGGAACTCGGTCCGTACCACGGCAGGCACTCGTTAAATCGCCTTGTTGAACGTTCGTACAACAAGGCGATTTAAGGCGCAATCCCGCCGCGCGCTTTTTGGCGCCGAATGCCGTTTAAGCTCTGCGCCGTTCGGGCGGACCAGCGAGAGATCGTGGCGTTGGATGGTGGAAGCAAACCTTGCCGGCCGGACGGTATCGCCCGGCCTGCGATCTTTATTCGGCGGCCAGCGCCAGTTGCGGCTTGTCGGCCTTTTGGCTCAGCTCCAGATCGTCGGTCGGCTCCGCGGCACCGCGCTTCTTGGGCTCGCGGCCGAAGAACAGGGCATAGCCCGCCGGCAGCACCAGGATGGTCAGCACGGTGGCGACGACGATGCCGCCCATCATGGCGTAGGCGAGCGGCCCCCAGAACACGGCGCGCGAGATCGGGATCAGCGCCAGCACGGCCGTCATCGCCGTCAGCACGATCGGCCGGAACCGGCGTACAGCCGAGCCGATGATCGCTTCGGAGCGTTCCATGCCCTTGGCAATGTCCTGGTCGATCTGGTCGACCAGGATGATCGAGTTGCGCATGATGATGCCGAGCAGCGCGATGACCCCGAGGATGGCGACGAAGCCGAACGGCGCACCGCTGATCAAAAGGGCGGCGGCAGCACCGATGATGCCGAGCGGACCGGTCGCCAGCACCAGCATCGCCTTGCCGAAATTCTGCAGCTGGATCATCAAGAGCACGACGATGATGGCCAGCATGATCGGTGCCTTGGCGGCGATCGAGGCCTGGCTTTCCGCCGAATCCTCGGCACCGCCCTGGATCTCGATCTTATAGCCGGGAGCCAGACCGTCACGCAGGCCCTGCATGTCCTTGTAGAGCTTGGTGACGACGTCGTTGGACTGCACGCCGTCGGGCAGCGTTGCCCCCACGCTGATGGTCGGCAGGCGGTCGCGGCGCCATTCGATGCCTTGCTCCAGCACCGGGACAACCTTGGCCACCTGCGACAGCGGCACGAAGCCGCCGAAATCGGTCGGGATGTAGACGGAGTCGACCGAGGACAGCAGGCTGCGGCTGGCATCCGGCTCGCGGGCGACGATGGACACCGTCTCCTCGCCGTCGCGGAAATCGTCGAGCGGCGCGCCGGACATCGATGCCTGCAGCATCTGGCGGATGCGCTGCGAGGTGACGCCGAGCGCGCGGGCACGATCCTGGTCGATGACCAGCTTCATCGCCGGCACCGGCTCCAACCAATCGTCGTGCACGGCGCCAAGCAGCGGATCCTCGCGGAACTTCGCCTTCACCTGGTCGGCGATGCGGCGCACCTCCTGCCGATCCGGCCCCATGACGCGCATCTGCACCGGCCAGCCGGTCGGCGGACCGAGGAAAAGGCGGTCGACCTTGGCGCGGATGGACGGGAAGTCTTGCGCCAGGACGGTGCGCAACTTGACGATCAGCCGTTCGCGGGCCGGTTCGTCATTGGCCATGACGAGCAGTTGGGCGAAGTTGGGATTGCGCAGTTGCTGGTCGAGCGGCAGGAAGAAGCGCGGCGCGCCTTCGCCGATATAGGTGGCGATGAAACGCTTGTCCTTGTCGTCCATCATCTTGCTTTCGAGCGCCTTGGCCTGCGCCTCGACTTCCTTGATGCTGGTGCCTTCCGGCAGCCAGAGGTCGACGAGGATTTCCGGCCGCGACGATTGCGGGAAGAAGTTCTGCGGAATGAACTGGAACGCCCACAGGCTGGTGCCGAAGGTCACCAGCGTCATCACCAGGACGATGATGCGATGGCGCACCGCCCAGCCCACCGTAGCGCGAAGCCGGCGGTAGAAGCGCGTGTCGAAGACATCGTGATGGCTGCCGGCATGCTTGCGCTGCTTGAGGATCATGTTGCCGAGCCACGGCGTGAAATAGACCGCGACGAACCAGGACACGATCAGCGCGATGCCGACGACATAGAACAGCGTGCGGACATATTCGCCAGCCGTGGAAGCCGCGAAGCCGACCGGGATGAAGCCGGCGGTGGTGATCAGCGTGCCGGTCAGCATCGGGAAGGCGGTCGAGGAATAGGCGAAGCTCGCCGCCTCGATCTTGACCAGCCCCTCCTCCAGCTTTCGCTCCATCATCTCGACGACGATCATGGCGTCGTCGACAAGCAGGCCGAGCGCGATGATCAGCGCGCCGAGCGAGATGCGCTGCAGGTCGATGCCGAGTTCGTACATGATGGCGAAGGTGGCGGCGAGCACCAGCGGAATGGCGATAGCGATGACCAGGCCCGAGCGCCAGCCGATTGACAGGAAAGAAACGACCAGCACAATCAGCAGCGCTTCGCCAAGCGCATGCATGAATTCGGCCACCGCATCCGTGACGACGCCCGGCTGGTCG
This sequence comes from Mesorhizobium loti, assembly GCF_003148495.1. Taxonomy (GTDB): domain Bacteria; phylum Pseudomonadota; class Alphaproteobacteria; order Rhizobiales; family Rhizobiaceae; genus Mesorhizobium; species Mesorhizobium loti. Next base: position 337,308 of record NZ_QGGH01000002.1, on the reverse strand, counting down.
GAAATCTGGTCGACCGAAACGCCGTAGGGCAGCGCCTCTTCGAAGCGCTTGTAGGTAGCCTCGACATCCTTGCCGACATCGGTGACCTTGAAGCCCTTGGCCATGACGACGCCAAGTTGCACGCTATCATGGCCATTGAAGCGGTATTTGCGCTGGAACGGATCTTCGAGCCCCGACGTCACCGTGGCGATGTCGCCGAGCCTCGTGACCTGGCCGCCGGCGCGCAGGCGCAGGTTCCTGATGTCCTCGACCTTGCTGACATCGCCCTCGACGGAAATGCGCACCGAATTGGTGCCGGTGTCGACGGAGCCGGCCGGGTCGACATTGTTCTGTCCCTTGATCGCGTTCTGCAGGTCGGTCAGCGTCAGGCCGCGTTCGGCCAGCGCCTTGGACGAAACGTCGATATAGAGCTTTTCCGGCTGGTCGCCGATGATGACGGCCTTCTCGACGCCGGGCGTCGTCAAAAGCATGTCGCGTGCCTGGATGGCGAATTTCTTCAGTTCGGGATAGCTGAAGCCATCGCCGCTGATCGAATGCAGCGTGATGAAGGTGTCGCCGAACTCGTCGTTGAAATATGGGCCGAGCAGGCCTTGCGGCAGATCGCCCTGGATATCGCCGACCTTCTTGCGCACCTGGTAGAAGGCGTCCGTGACTTCGGCGGCGTTGGTGTCGCCCTTGATCTGCACCGTGATGATGGCGCTGCCGGCGCGGGTGAAGGAGCGCACGAAATCGAGATGCGGCGTCTCCTGCAGCTTGCGCTCGATCTTGTTGACGACCTGGTCTTCCATCTCCTTGATCGAGGAGCCCGGCCAGATCGCCTGGACGACCATGACCCGGAAGGTGAAATCGGGATCTTCCTTCTGGCCCATGCGCATCAGGCCGAGCGCACCGGAAATGATGATCAGGCCGAACAGGAACCGTGCAATGGACGGATGGCCGATTGCCCAGCGCGACAGGTTGAAAGGCCGCTTCTCTTCCGTGGAATTGGTCATCGATGCTGGTCCATCTTTTCAAAGCAACAAGATCGAATGCTTGGTAGTGGCTTCCGGGCGGCAAGGCTCTCCGAGCGGAGAAACGCTCATCGCGGTGGGACGCGAAAATCGATGTGGGGGTTACATCAATCGAGCGCCTCGGTTCGAGCGCTTGCCGCCCGGAAACCAGCGGCTGCGGGAACGCGCAGCCGGTTGTCTGTCGTTAGCGCACCTGCTTGGCGTCGCCGTCAGCCGCAGATGCGGACTGCAGTGCCGCATCGCCGGCGAGTTTCACCTTGAGGTTCTCGGTCATGAACTGCGTGCCGGCAGCGACCACGACGTCGCCGGGCTTCAGTCCCTCGGCAACACGCACGCCACCGGCGGCGAACGCGGCGACCTTGACCGGACGGGCGTGAACGGTGTCGGCGCCGCGATCGACGGTCCAGACGATCGACTGGCTGCCTTGCTCGGCCAGTGCGCTCAGCGGGATCGACACGAGCTGCCGCTCATTGGCCGCCGAGGCTTCGATGCTGGCGGTCATGCCGAGAAGCACGCGCGGATCGTTGGGCAGGCTGACGCGAACGGCGAAGGTGCGCGATTGCGGATCGGCGCTGCCGGCGACCTCACGGACCTTGCCGTCGAGCGCCAGCGCGTCGTCGGACCAGAAGCCCGCCTTGACGATCTTGCCCGGCTTGAATTCGGCGATTTCCATTTCCGGCACGGCGATCAGCACTTCCTTTTCGCCGTCGACGGCAACAGTGACAACCGGCGCGCCGGACCCAACCACCTGGCCTACATCGGCGCTGACCGCGGTGACGATGCCGTCCCTGTCGGCCTTGAGATCGGTATAGCCGACCTGGTTCCTGGCCTGGGCAAGCGTCGAGCGAGCGGAATCGCGGGTGGCGACAGCCTGGTCGTAGCTCAGGGTCGCCTGCTCAAGCTGCGATTTCGGCGCGAACTTCTTGTCAAACAGCTGCTCGGCGCGCTTGCGGGACAGCTCTGACGTCTCGACCTGCCGATCGGCGGCATCAAGGGCTGCCTGCGCACTCTTGACCGACAGGTCGTAATCGATGGGATCGATGCGGGCGAGCACGTCGCCCGCAACCACATGCTGGCCGATGTCGACGAGGCGCTCGGTGATCTTGCCGTTGACGCGGAAAGCCAGTGCGCTTTCGGTGCGAGCCCGCACCGAGCCGGAATAGGAGAGCGTGCGGGTGTCATGCGCCTGGGCGATCTCGACGACCTTGACCGGGCGGATGATGTCCTTGACTTCGGCTTTCTCTTGGCTGCAGCCGGCAAGCCCGAGCGCCGCGACAATCAGGCCGGCAACTGGCAGCTTACGGAGGATGGAATTGGACAAAGACATCTTGGTACTCCGACTGGAGATGAATGGTCGACACCGGCTGGCGGGGGCTATTTCAGTGCCTTGATTGCATAATCGATGAGGTCGTCGGGCATTGCCCGGTTGGTCTTGGCAAGGCACTGCGCCACCATCTGCGGATGGCACAGGATGACGGTTGCGGCGCCGAAGCAGCGCGACGCGATCACGGGATCCTGCTCCCTGAACTCACCGGCCTCGATGCCATCGCGGATCACTTCCGCAAACAGGTCGTGAATGCTGTCGACATGCTTGTCGATCACGCCCCAGTCGCGTTCGAGGGCAACGATGACCATCTCGTGGACCTTCTGGTCGTCGAGCATGACCTCCATCGTCATCTTGTATTGCGCATGCACGTAACGCCGAAGCCGCTCCTCGGCGTTGACCGGCAGGTGCATGATCTCGTAGGCCATCTTGTAGCTGGCGCCGAGCATCCGGCCACAGACGGCCTGGTGGATTTCGACCTTGGAGGCAAAGAAACGATAGATGTTGGCCGGCGACATGCCGAGTTCACGGGCGATGTCGGCGACATTGGTCTTGCCGTAGCCGTAGTGCCGGAACAGGCGCTCGGCGCAGTCGAGAATGCGCGTCACATTTTCCTGTCGGGCGGCGTCGGCGACTATGGTGGCGGCTTCGGACATGATCCTCTGTCAATTTACGAGTGACGAATTTCAACTTTCGTCATTCGTAAATCGAAATGGACGGTCTGTCAACGCAGATTCTGTGTACGCGTACGATTGGTGACAGATGGTGACATCCAATAGACGTCACGAAGCGGCCCGAAGATGCGAGCCACTGAAAATATTTTCCGCGAAAGGCCGTCGGCGTTTCAGGTGACCTTGGCCATCTCGCGCAGCCGGAACTTCTGGATCTTGCCGGTCGAGGTCTTCGGGATTTCGGCGAAGATCACCGCCTTCGGCACCTTGAAGCGCGCCAGCAATCCCCGGCAATGTTCGATGATCTCGGCCTCGGTCGCCGCCTTGCCGGGCTTCAGTTCGACATAGGCTACAGGCACCTCGCCCCATTTGTCGTCAGGCCTGGCGACGACGCCGCAAGAGGCAACGGACGGGTGTTTGTAGAGCGCGTCCTCGACCTCGATCGAGGAAATGTTCTCGCCACCAGAAATGATGATGTCCTTGGAGCGGTCCTTGAGCTGGATGTAGCCGTCGGGGTGCATGACGCCGAGATCGCCGGAATGGAACCAGCCGCCGGCAAAAGCTTCGTCGCTCGCCTTGCCGTTCTTCAAATAGCCTTTCATGACGATGTTGCCCCGGAACATGACCTCGCCGATGGTCTCGCCGTCGGCCGGTGTCGCCTGCATCGTTTCGGGATCCATGACGGTCAGGCCTTCGAGCGCTGCATAGCGCACGCCCTGCCGCGCCTTCTTGGCGCTGCGCTCGCCCTTTTCGAGGTCGTCCCAGGCGCCATGCCATTCGTTGACGACCGCCGGGCCATAGGTCTCGGTCAGGCCGTAGAGATGGGTGACGGCAAAGCCGGCATCGGCCATCCCCGACAGTACCGCTTCCGGTGGCGGCGCTGCGGCCGTGTTGAAGGTGACCGTCTGCGGAAATGCGCGCTTGTCCTCGTCCCTGGCATTGATCAGCACCGACATGACCACCGGCGCGCCGCACAGATGGGTGACGCCCTGATCGGCAATCGCATCGTAGATCGGCTTCGGCCGCACCCAGCGCAGGCAGACATGGGTGCCGGCCTGGACGGCGAGCGTCCAGGGAAAACACCAGCCGTTGCAGTGGAACATCGGCAACGTCCACAGATAGACCGCATGCTTGGCCATGCCGGCATGGATGGTGTTGGTGTAGGCCATCAGGGCCGCACCGCGATGGTGGTAGACGACGCCCTTCGGATTGCCTGTCGTTCCGGAGGTATAGTTCAGCGAAATGGCATCCCATTCGTCGTCGGGCATCGACCAGGTGAAGTCCTCGTCGCCGCCAGCAACAAACGCCTCATAGTCCAGAGTGCCAATCCGCTCGCCTTTCGGATACGGCGCGTCAGCGGCGTATTCGGGATCGTCATAGTCGATGACCAGCGGCTTGACCTTGGCCAGTTCCAGAGCCTGCTTGACGACGCTGGAGAATTCGCGGTCGACGATCAGCACCTTGGTCTCGGCATGATCCAGCTGGAAGGCGATGACCGCGGCATCGAGGCGGGTGTTGAGCGAATGCAGCACCGCCTTGGTCATCGGCACGCCGAAATGCGCCTCCAGCATCGGCGGCGTGTTGGACAGCATGACGGTGACGGTGTCGCCCTTGCCGATGCCGCGCTTGTCGAGCGCCGAGGCAAGCTTCAGCGACCGGCGCCAAAAGGTGCGATAGTCGATGCGCTGGCGGCCATGGATGATGGCGATCTGGTCGGGATAGGTCTTTGCCGCGCGCTCCAGATAGGTAAGCGGCGTCAACGGCTGATGGTTGGCCGCGTTCTTGTCGAGATCCTGTTCGTATGGATTGCCCATCCCATGCTCCCCGCGTTTTTCTTTTAGACCTTCTAATCACAGGCTGGGGCCGCGTCACCATCAACGATGCCTCGCTATAGCGCATTTGGAACAATGATGATCCAGATTCGCCCGGCAAAAGGGCATCGCATACCTTTGCCCAATTTGACTTTTGTCGAGAGCTGTGAATAATGTCAGCCGAGGAGACGGCATGGCGATCCGACCGGCAGAACAGCTCATCCACAAGGCCGCCTGGCTTTATTATGCTCATGGCCTGCGGCAGGACCAGGTGGCGAGCCAGCTTAACATTTCCCGCGCCTCGGTCGCCATGTATCTGCGCAAGGCGCGCGAGACCGGCATCGTCAACATCTCGACCTCGACGCAGCTTTTCACCGACGATGTGCTGGCGCGCAAGCTCGAGGATGCGCTGGGCCTCGACGCCGTCTGGATCGCGCCCGAAAACGCCCATATCGCCGACCCGTCGACGGAAATCGCCGTGCTGGCGGCAAGCGTCTTCCTCGAACTGGTCAAGAAGGGCGACCGCATCGGCGTCGCCTGGGGCCGCACCGTCTACATGATCGCCGACATCATGTCCTATGCCGACCTGCAGGATGTCACGGTGGTGCAGCTCTGCGGCAATCTCGGCGCGCCCTATTCCTACCGGCCCGACCAGTGCACCATGGAAATCGCGCGACGTCTCAACGCCAAGGGGCTCAACTTCTACGCGCCGCTGGTGCTGTCGACGGAAGAGCTGGCGCGCGCGCTGCGTGCCGAGCCGGTGATCCGGGAGCAATTGTCGGGCGTGCGCGACTGCGACCTGGCGCTGTACTCGGTCGGCGCGGTTGACGCCGACAGCCATCTGGTCAAATGCGGCGCGCTCACTCCTGACGAAATGGCTGGCCTGCGCAGCCGAGGCGCTGCCGGCGTCATTGCCGGGCAGATCATCGACGCCGAGGGCAAGGTGCTCGACTGCAGTTATAACCGGCGTGTGATCTCCGCCGAACTTGCCTCGCTGCGCGCCATCGCCAGGCGGCTGATGGTGGTGCAGGAGGACAGCAAGTTCGAACCGCTGCTCGCGGCGATCGCGGGCGGCCTTTGCACGCATCTGGTGGTCGGCGCGCGCATGGCGCAGCGGCTTCTGGATCATGCGGCCGCCACGACAGAAAAGGCCTCCTAGGAAACCGCCATCTCCGTCGCCGGCGCATTGTCATCAAAGCGTCGCGGCATTCCTGTTTCACCATCAAAGACAGCAACCGGACGAAGCGAACATGAAGAACCTGTGGAATGACGATGCAGCCGAAAAGCTCGTTGCCGACTATGCAAAGAAGGGTGTCGGCCGCGACCTGGCGCTGCGCGTCTACACGACCCGGCTGCTCGGCGGCGAACCAAGGCTGGTCCTGCATGGTGGCGGCAACACCTCCTGCAAGACGACGGCGACCGATCTTGTCGGCGACCAATGGGACGTGCTGTGCGTCAAGGGCAGCGGCTGGGACATGGGCGTCATCGAGCCGCAGGGCCTGCCGGCGGTCAAGCTCAAGCCGCTGCTCAAGGCGCGCGCGCTGAACAGATTGGCCGACGAGGACATGGTCGCGCTGCAGCGCGTCAACCTCATCGACCCGTCGTCACCCAACCCCTCGGTCGAGACGCTGCTGCACGCCTTCCTGCCGCACAAATTCGTCGACCACACGCACTCGACCGCTATCCTCGCCATCGTCGACCAGGAAGACTCCAAGCCACTGGTCAAGACGGTATTCGGGTCGAAGATGGGTTATGTGCCCTACATCATGCCCGGCTTCGACCTCGCCAAGGCGGCCGCCGATATCTTCGACGCCGACCCTGATGTCGAGGGCCTGATCCTCGACAAGCATGGCATCTTCACCTTCGGCGACGACGCCAAACAAGCCTACGACCGGATGATCCACTATGTGAACGTCGCCGAGGACTACATTGCCAATCACGGCAAGCCTTCGGCTGCAAAGGCAGCCTTGCCGGCAAAGCTCGCGACACCCGCGTCCATCGCACCTACGCTGCGCGGCGCGGTGGCGGTAGCGCGCGGCGAAGGCCGCTTCGACCGCATGATCAGCGATTTCCGCACTTCGCCGGCAATCGTCGATTTCATCAATTCATCCGAGATTGCCGACTATGCCGGACGCGGCGTGTCGACACCCGATCTGTCGATCCGCATCAAGACCGGGCCGATGGCGCTGCCGGCGCCCGATGCGGACAAGGCCGGTGACTACAAATCCGTGATCAAGAGCCATGTCGACGCCTTCGCCAAGGATTACCGCGCCTATTTCGAGACCAATGATGCGCTCGACGACGTCAAGCGCACCATGCTCGACCAGATGCCGCGGCTGACACTGGTGCCAGGCCTCGGCATGTTCGGCCACGGCCGCACGCTGAAGGACGCGAAGATCGCGTCGGATGTCGGCGAGATGTGGATCGAGGCGGTGCGCGGCGCCGAGGCGGTCGGCCGGTTCCATCCGCTCTCCAAGGCCGACCTTTTCCCGCTCGAATACTGGTCGCTGGAACAGGCCAAGCTCGCCTCCAACAAGCCGAAGCCGCTGACCGGCCAGGTGGTGCTGATCACCGGCGGCGCCGGCGCGATCGGTGCGGCGACAGCGAAACTGTTCGCCGACAATGGCGCCCATGCCGTCGTCGTCGATCTCGACGCCGACAAGGCCGCAGAGGCGGCGAAGAAGGCCGGCAACAGTTCGATCGGCGTCGCCGCCGACATCACCGACCCGGCCCAGGTGCATGCCGCCTTCGACAGGGCGGTCGCCGTGTTCGGCGGTGTCGACATCCTGGTCTCCAATGCGGGGGCGGCCTGGGAAGGGCGGATCGGCGAGCTCGACGATGCACTTTTGCGCAAGAGTTTCGAGCTCAATTTCTTCGCCCACCAGTCGGTGGCGCAGAACGCGGTGCGCATCATGCTCGAGCAGGGCACAGGCGGCGTGCTTTTGTTCAACACCTCCAAGCAGGCGGTCAATCCGGGGCCGAAGTTCGGCGCCTATGGCGTGCCGAAGGCGGCGACGCTGTTCCTGTCCCGGCAATACGCGCTCGACTATGGCGCGCACGGCATCCGCTCGAACGCGGTCAATGCCGACCGCATCCGCTCAGGGCTTCTGACCGACGCCATGATCGCCAGCCGTTCGGGCGCGCGCGGCGTGTCGGAGAAGGACTACATGTCCGGCAATTTGCTCGGCCAGGAAGTAACGGCGCAGGATGTAGCGCAGGCCTTCCTGCACCATGCGCTGGCCGATCGCACCACCGCCGACGTGACAACGGTCGATGGCGGCAACATCGCGGCAGCGCTGCGGTAGGCAGAGCCGGCCGAGACTGGCGCAAAAACAGGCGAAGATATTCGGGATCTGCGGCTACAGCAGTTCTCGGATGCCTTCCCAAGCCATTCTGCCCAACTGTGAATCGGCCTCGTCATTGCCGCCATGTGCATGCAATGTCGAGCGTGGTGTGCCCTCTCCCGGCAACAGAATGCGGTGACCCGCATCGGGCGATGTGACGAGACGTGTGACTTTGCCTGCGTTGTCTCGCCGCCGAACAATGTCTGTCGCGAACCATAGGGAGGGCCACAGCGCATCGTCGCCACCGGCGACAAGCAGTATCTCGGCCGACGCGGTCTCGACGGGGATGGTTGCCGCCTTTGCTTCGCGCTCGAAGGTTTTCAAACAATGTTCGAAAAGCGCTCGGTAGGACACCAGGCCATCCACAGACTCTCGGCTCCAATTCGGATCCGTAGGCACGAACGGCAGGGGAGTACCGTCGAGCGACCATGAGGATCGTTCGGGCCAACTGACGCCGTCCCGGCCTGCACCGATATTTCCCCAAACCACCGACGATCGGCTGATGGCGACCACGGCGTTGATGCGCGGGTCATGGACCGCCGCGAGCAATGCGGCCTCGGCACCTTTGGATGTGCCGACATAGACGATGCGATTGCATCCTGTTTCAAGGAGGTAGTCGGTTGCCGCAAAGAAGGTTTCGAGGGGAATTTCGCATATTCCGGGAGCCTGGCTCTCGCCGCCAAACCACAGCAGGGCCAAGGCCGACGAGCGCTCGTTTGCAAAGAGCCGTGCGCGCCCGACATCGACGCGGCCACTCGATCCACCCAACACCACGACGCCAGTGGTGGCGTGCGGGCATCGAAACAATGTTCCGGCGACGGCGCCGGACAGGTTTTCCTCGATTGCCGCCTGGACTTCCATATGCACCGAACCTTGGGCCGGAACCTGCGAGCCAGCCTTGCAAATATTCGGCAAAAAGGCCGCCTGCAGCAAGCGGCTGCAGGCGGCCTTCGATAGCGAAACCTACTTCGCGTTCGGGTTCGGCATCCAGGCCGGCATCGCGACATCGGCATGGGCGAACTGCGGCAGCTTGGCAGACAGGTCCTCCATGTTCTTGATGTCCTTGTCGATGAGGTCCTTCTGGGTGATCAGCGTCGGCGGCACGACGACGTTGTGGCCGGGATCTTCACCGGCCAGCAGCTGCGCCAGCGCACGCACCGAGACCTGGCCGACGACGGCCGGATTGGTGGCGGCGGTCGCTGCCCAGGCGCTGTCGGGCTCGCGCATCGCTGCGATATCCGAAGTCGAAATATCGGCCGAATAGATCTTGATGCCCTTGTTGAGGCCGGCCTCATCGATAGCGATCTTCACGCCCTTGGCGAATTCGTCATAGGGAGCGAACATCACCTTGATGTCGGGATGAGCCGACAGCACCGAGCGCGCCTGATTGGCGACGGAGTTGGCGATCGGATTGTCGAGCGTGCCGAACATCGCGACTTCCTTGATGCCGGCGTACTTCTTCTTCACGTCGACCCAGGTCTCGTTGCGGCGGTCGAGCGGCGCGATGCCGGCGACGTAGACATAGCCGGCATTCCAGCTCTCGCCATTGTCCTTGACCGCCTGCTCGAGCGCGAGCCGCGCGAGATCGCGGTCGGACTGTTCGACCTGCGGGATCTTGGGGTTTTCGACATTGACGTCGAAGGCCACCACCTTGATGCCAGCATCCACTGCGCGCTGCGCGGCGTCCTTCATCGACTCTGTCAGGCCGTGCTGGATGATGATGCCCTGCACGCCGAGCGCGATGGCCTGATCGACCATGTCGGACTGAAGGGCGGCATCCTGGCGGCTGTCGAGCACGCGCAGGTCGATGCCAAGCGCCTTCGACTGAGCCTCGACGCCCGAGAGGTAGGCCTGGAAGAAGTCACCGGTCGAGAGATAACGCACCAGCGCGATCTTGACGCCAGGCTTGTCGAAAGGCGCCGGCTTGTCCGCGGCCAGAGCCGGGAACTGCATCAGCATGGTTGCGCCGGCCAATCCGAGCGCCACCTTCCCCAGAAGTCTTCTTGTAATGCTCACCTTGTTTTCCTCCACTCTTGTTGAACCCAAAATCCTGTTCCGGTCGAAAGCTACCTCCTGCCTCTGCCTGAAAGCGCAAAGGTGAAGACAAGGGCGACGACCAGAACGACGCCCTTGACGAAATCCTGCGTGTAGTAAGGCGCGTTCATCATCGTCAGGCCTTGCAGCAAGATGCCGACGAACAGCGCACCGACGGCGGTGCCAAAGGCGTTCGGCTTGGCGGCGCCAAGCACCGCGTAGCCGATCAGCGCCGCGGCAACTGCATCGAGCAGCAGATTATTACCCGAGGCGATGTCGCCGCGTCCAAGCCGGGCAGCGAGCAAAATGCCGCCGATCGAGGCAAAAACTCCTGAAATAACGTAGGCCCAGATCTTGTATGCCTTGACAGGCGCACCGGCGAGTTCGGCGGCGCGCTCATTGCTGCCGACGGCATACATCATGCGGCCGAAGCGGGTGTATTCGAGGAAGAACCAGATCAGCACGGCGAGCACGAGCAGCACCACCACCGACACCGGAATGAGGTTCGGGATGAAGAAGTCGAAGCGGTGGCGGCCGAGCGCCAGGAAGGCGTCCGAGAATTTGCCGTTGGCGACCGAACCGTCGGGCATGGTCATGCCAGTGGCGATCGAGCGGCCTTCGGTCGGAATGCGCTGCAAGCCGACAAGCAGGAACATCATGCCGAGCGTCGCCAGCAGATCGGGCACACGCATGTAGACGATCAGCCAGCCGTTGATCAGGCCGACAATGGCGCCGATCAGCAGGCAAACGACCACCGCGACAAGGGCGTTCTGCTCCAGCACCACCATCACATAGGCCGCTGCCATCATGGCGGAGGTGGCGACCGAGCCGATCGACAGATCAAAGCCGCCGACGACGAGCGTGGCGGTAACGCCGAGCGCCAGAACGCCGGTGATGGCGACCGACTGGAAGATGAAGACAGCACTTTGCGGCGAAACGAAACCGTCGGCGGCGATCGAGAAATAGGCGACGAGCCCGAACAAGAGCACGATGAAGCCGTAGCGGATGGCGTGGTCGCGCAGCGTCATTCAACGCTCCCGCGCGCTGCTGCCGTCTTTACCCAACTCGAACCCATACTCTCTCCATTCCAATTCCTGTTAGCCACGCCCTTCAGGCCGCGCTGTGCAGCGGTCCGCCCGCAACCTCGGCCAGCAAGCGATCGAGATCGACGTCGGCGTTGCGGTGTTCGCCGACGATGGTCTGCTCCGACATGACCAGGATGCGATCGGCGGTCTCCAGCGCCTCGTCGAGCTCGGTGACGAACAACAGCGTGGCGCGGCCGTTTGCACTGGCCCTGAGCTTGGCGGCGATGTCGCGCCGGGCGGAAATATCGACGCCCTGAAACGGCTCATCCAGAATGAACAGTCTTGCATCCTGAGCCATCCAGCGGGCGACCATCACCTTCTGCTGGTTGCCGCCGGACAGCTCCGACATCTCGTCCTTCTCGGAACGACAGACGATGCCCAGTTCCTCGATCTGCCGGCGGGCCGTGGTGCGTTCGAGACGGCGCCTCAGGATGCCGAAGCGCGACATGCGCTTGTGAAACGGCAGGCCAATATTTTCCTGGATATTGAAGCCGCCAACGATGCCATTCTCGCCGCGGTCCTTGGCGACGAGAAACACGCCGGCGGCGATCGCCTCGCCGGTTGTTTCAGGCGCATAAGGCTTGCCGTTCATCGTCATGGTGCCGGACAATGGCTGGCGCACGCCAAACAGCGTCTCGGCAAGCGCCGTCTTGCCGACACCGACGAGGCCGGTGATGGCGACGACCTCGCCGTCGCCGAGCATCAGCGAAATCGGCCGGGCATCTGGTGCTATGCGCAGGCCATCTATCTTGAGGACGGCATTGGCCGAATCCCTGACAACGATCTGGTCGAGATGGATCTTGCGGCCGAGCATGGCGTTGACCGCGCCTTCATAGTCGAGCGGCTTCTTGTCGAAAATGCCTGAAATGATCCCGTCTCGCATCGAGATGATGCGATTGGCCAACCGCCTGATGTCCGACATGCGGTGCGAGATGTAGAGGATCGCCACGCCTTGCTCGCGCAGCCTGTCGATCAGCGCAAACAGCCGATCAGCCTCGGCGCTGGAGAGCGATGAGGTCGGCTCATCGAGGATCAGCACTTTCGGCTGATGCGCCAGCGCGCGGGCAATCGCCACCATTTGGCGATCGGCCAGCGAAAGATCACTCACCCGCGCCTTCAAATCGATGGCCAGCCCCATGCGGTCGGCAACCGCCTTGGCCTCTCGGCGCACACGGACCGGATTGAACAGGGTCGGCGCGCCGCTACCGCTCAGCCTGTCGAGAGTGAGATTGGTGGCTACGTCGAGATCGGCGACGACACCGTCATTGATGTTCTGGTGAACGGTGACGACGCCGGCGCGGATCGCCTCGGCCGGGGTTTTCGGTGCAAAATCCTGGTCGGCGAGCGCCATCGTGCCGCCGCCGCGCTCATAGACGCCAGAGATGATCTTGACGAGGGTGGATTTGCCGGCGCCGTTGGCGCCCATCAGCACGGTCACTTCACCGGCATGCAATTCGAGCGAGACGCCGCCAAGCACCTCGTTCTGGCCAAAGGATTTCCTCAGTCCCTCTACGCGGAACACGGCATTGCCGACCATGCGTTCCTCCCTGACATGACGCTATGGGCTGCATCGGCAATTGTCAACACGATTGACAATTGCCAGATCGCTTCCTAGCTTGGCCCAGCCGCCATGCCTCCGTTATGTTCGGAGCGCATATGCGGGAGGATGACGATGACTGAAGAATTGCCGTTCGAAGCACTGTCGGTCGAGACCCTGGCTGCCCGCCTCGGTGACAACGACGCGCTATGCGCGAAGATCGGCAAAGACACGACACGCTGGAAGGTCCGCGAGGTCGGCGACGGCAATCTCAACCTGGTGTTCATCGTCGAGGGCGCCAGCGGTGCGGCAGTGGTCAAGCAGGCCCTGCCCTATGTCCGCCTGGTCGGCGACAGCTGGCCGCTGCCGCTGAAGCGATCCTTCTTCGAATATCACGCGCTGACAAGGCAGGAGGCGCGCGCGCCGGGCTCGGTGCCGGCGATCCATTACTTCGATGAAGGCCAGGCGCTGATCATCATGGAATATCTTGCGCCGCCGCACATCATCCTGCGCCGCGCCCTAATCGACGGCCGCCAGTTGCCGAACATTGCACGGGACATCGGCCTGTTCATGGCCCGCACGCTGTTTCGCGGCTCCGACCTGCACATGGCGGCCAAGGACCGCAAGGCCGATCTGGCGCTGTTCGCCGACAATGTCGAACTCTGCGACATCACCGAAAGCCTGGTGTTCTCCGACCCCTATTTCGACGCCAAGATGAACCGCCACACCTCGCCGCAACTCGACGGCCTCGTCGCCGAACTGCGTGCCGACCGCGACCTCAAGGTCGAGGCGCAGCGGCTGAAGCACATTTTCGCCGCCAATGCCGAAACGCTGCTGCATGGCGATTTGCATTCCGGTTCGATCATGGTCACCGACCAGGAAACCCGGATGATCGATCCGGAATTCGCCTTCTACGGTCCGATGGCCTTCGATGTCGGCATGCTGCTCGCCAATTTCTGGATGTCGTTCTTCTCGCAGCGCGGCCACCAGCAGAGGGGCAAGCGCGACGCCATGCGCGCCTATCTGCTCGAGGTGACGACCGAGACCTGGTCGGTGTTCCGCGCCGAGTTCTCGCATCTGTGGCGTACCGAGCGCACCGGCATGCTCTATCAGAAGAGCCTGTTCGAGGATCAGGGCGACAGGCTCGGCGCCGAGCAGGCGCTCGACCATGTGCTGCACCAGATCTGGACCGACCTGCTCGGCTTTGCTGGCATCGAGGTGCACCGGCGCATCCTCGGCCTCGCCCACAATGCCGATTTCGAGACCATTGCCGACGAGGATTTGCGCGCCAGTTGTGAGGCAAAGGCGCTGAAATTCGGCCGTCACATCGCCGTCAACCGGCGCCAGATCCACAGCATCGACGAGGTCAACCAACTGGCCGCGCTGATCGAACAGGAGAGCAGCATTTGAACGTCGGCGACCGCCATTATCGCACCATCTGGCTGAGCGACGACGGGCGTTCGGTGGAGATCATCGACCAGCGCTGGCTGCCGCATGATTTCCGCATCGAAAAGATCGGCAGCGTTGCCGGCATCGCCACCGCCATCCGCGACATGTGGGTGCGCGGTGCACCTCTCATTGGCGTCACCGCAGCCTATGGCGTCGCCATGCAGATGGCTGATGATCCGTCGGATGCCGCACTTGATACCGTGTGGGAGACCCTGCACGAAACGCGTCCGACCGCGATCAATCTGCGCTGGGCGCTCGATGAAATGCGGCGCTTCCTGCGGCCCCTGCCGACAGAACAACGCGCCGCAGCCGCCTACCGGCGCGCCGGCGAAATCGCCGACGAGGATGTCGAGCTCAACCGCGCCATCGGCGAGAACGGTCTTGCCATCATCAAGGCGATCGCGGCGCGCAAGCAGAAGGGCGAGCCGGTCAACATCCTGACCCACTGCAATGCCGGCTGGCTGGCGACGGTCGACTACGGCACCGCCACCGCGCCGATCTACCTGGCCACGGAGGCCGGCATTCCGGTCCACGTCTATGTCGATGAAACACGGCCACGCAACCAGGGCGCACAGCTGACCGCCTGGGAGATGGCCGGGCACGGCGTGCCGCACACGCTGATCGTCGACAATGCCGGCGGTCATCTGATGCAGCGCGGCGAGATCGACATGGTCATCGTCGGCACCGACCGCACCACCGCAGATGGCGATGTCTGCAACAAGATCGGCACCTATCTGAAGGCACTCGCCGCCGCCGACAATGATGTGCCGTTCTATGTCGCGCTGCCGTCGCCGACCATCGACTGGACGGTGCATGACGGACTGGCCGAGATCCCGATCGAGCAGCGCTCGGCCGACGAGGTGTCGCTGGTCTGGGGCAAGACCGCTGCCGGCGAGATTGCCCAGGTGCGCATTTCGCCCGAGACGACGCCCGCGGCCAACCCGGCCTTCGACGTGACGCCGGCGCGGCTGGTGACCGGCCTGATCACCGAGCGCGGCGTTGCCAAGGCATCGCGCGAGGGCCTGAAGGCGATGTTTCCCGAGCGCGCGTAGCCGCTCGCTTCTAGTACAGAGGCTCGGCCATATGCTTCGGGGTCGGCCATGTCTCGGTAATGCCCGGCTGCACCGGCCGCTCCAGATAGGTCGATAAAACCACATAGCTGCGCGTCGAGGTGACCCCCGGCGTTTCGTACAGGCGCGCCAAAAGGCCTTCGAGTGCCCTCGTGTCTTCCGTGCGGATCTTCAGCAGCATGCAGGTATCCCCGGCGACGGTATGGATCTCCTCGACTTCGGGATATTGCGAGACCGCCATCAGTTCGGGTGTCTTTCCCCAGCCCCTGGTGTCGATATGGACAAAGGCAAGCAAAGCCTTTTTCACCGCCCGGGGATCGATGATGGCGACTGTGTTGCGGATGGCGCCGCTACGCCGGAGCCGTTTGACCCGCTCATGCGCTGCCGGTGGCGACAAGCCCACGCGATCGCCGAGTTCGGCGTAGCTGATCGTGGCGTCATCGACCAGGACGCCTAATATTCTTCGGTCTATCGCGTCGAGGTCGCGGGCCGCAGGCCTGTTCTGCAGAATGCCATCTGTTTCTTCATCCATGGCGAAATTCCTGGTTCTCTGCTGAATAGAATACGGCCATTATGCTGATATGTCGAACATTGATCAAGTTGCACCATTGACTGCCCGAGCACCGATTCCGGCGCTTGCCTATCTGCTGACCGGATGCATCGCCGTGATCGGCTCGAACTCGCTTGTGCTGGGTCCGATTGCACCTGCCGTGGCCTCGTCGTTCGGTACCAGCGTGCCGGCCGTGATGATTGCGGCGGCCGCGTTCGGCCTCGGCACTTCCGCAAGCGCCCTGTTCCTGGCCCGCTACATCGACCGGCTCGGTGCACGCCGGATGCTGCAGGGCGCACTATTGCTGCTGGCACTGGCGCTGGTCGCGAGTGCCGCGGCACCCACGGTGATCATGCTGGTCGCAGCGCAGCTGCTCGCCGGCATTGCCGCTGGCGTCGCCATGCCCTCGATCTATGCCAGCGCCGCGGCCATCGCTCCGCCGGGCAGGGAGAGCGGCACGATCGGCGTCGTGCTGACCGGCTGGACGCTCAGCATGGTGGCCGGCGTTTCGCTGTCGGCCGTGCTTGCCGATCTCGTACACTGGCGCGCGGTCTTTGCCGCGGTCGCGGTGCTTGCGGCCCTTGCATGGGTGGGGCTTACAGTGACGTCGCTCAGCGACATCAGGAAGGCCGGGCCGGCGCCTGCCCCGCTGGAAGCGCTCGGCATTCCCGGCATCGTGCCGCTTCTAATCGCTTGCGCCGCCTTCATGACCGCCTTCTACGGTGTCTATGGCTATCTCGGCGACCATCTTCATGTCGGACTGGGAGAGCCGGTCAGCGCCAATGGGCTGGCGGCGCTTGCCTATGGCGTGGGTTTCGGCATGGCAGCACTTCTCGACGGTGTCATCGACCGGATCGGCGCGCGCCGCGTCATGCCGTTCGCTTATCTTCTTGTCGCCGCCGTCTATGTCGCGATTGCAGCGGCGAGCAACAGCTTCAGCCTGATCCTGGCCATGGTGGCGATCTGGGGACTGGCCAATCATTTCGGATTGAACGTCCTGGTGACGCGCCTGTCGGGGCTCGATCCGTCGCGGCGCGGCACGATCATGGGCCTGAACAGCGCTGTGACCTACCTCGCGGTCTTCGTCGGCACCACCAGCTTCGGACCGCTTTATTCCAACTTCGGCTTTGCTGTCTGCGCGATGGTTGCAGCACTGCTCATGCTGGTTGCCGCATCGGCGGCGGCGTGGCGCACGCGGTAGTCGAACGTGCTTGGCCCAACCTTCTCACGGTTGACAGCGGCGCCCTGCCCTTCCATACAAAGCCCGTTAATGTTCTCAGGGCGGGGTGAAAGTCCCCACCGGCGGTAAAGGCTTCGGCCTGAGCCCGCGAGCGCTTTCCGGTTTCGGAAAGGTCAGCAGATCCGGTGTGATTCCGGGGCCGACGGTTAGAGTCCGGATGGAAGAGAACGAAACGGAAGCCGGCCCGCTTTTCGCGGGCCTAATCCGTATCGTGCGTCCTGATTCTGGTTCGAAACGGAAGGATGGACCCATGAATCAGCATTCCCATAAAGACTATGAAACGACCCGCGTCGCCGTTATCAGGGCGCGCTGGCACGCCGACATCGTCGACCAATGCGTGCAGGCCTTCGAGGCGGAACTGGCCGACATCGGAGGCGACCGCTTCACCGTCGATGTCTTCGACGTGCCGGGCGCTTATGAAATCCCCCTGCATGCCAAGACCCTGGCCGGGACCGGCCGCTATGCCGCGATCCTCGGCACCGCCTTTGTCGTCAATGGCGGCATCTACCGGCACGAATTCGTCGCCAGCGCGGTGATCGACGGCATGATGAACGTGCAGCTGTCGACCGGCGTGCCGGTGCTGTCGGCGGTGCTCACCCCGCACAACTACCACGACAGCGCCGAGCATCACCGCTTCTTCTTCGAGCACTTCACCGTCAAGGGCAAGGAAGCGGCCAATGCCTGCGTGCAGATCCTGGCGGCACGGGAGTTGATCGCGGCGTGACGTAACGCGCAGATCGCACGCCGCGCTCCCTAAATCGGCCTGCTGCCTCCCTTCGGGCAGCAGGCTCTTACTGGCTTGAAAAGGTCCAGCGGAACTACAGGCTGTTGAGCCGGGCTATATCCGCGGGAGTGGCTCGACGCTCGACAATGGTGCGGCCTGACGCATCTTTTGTCTCAAGCCTACCGTTCTCTATCTCCTCCTTGGTCCCGTCAGGATGAGTGACCTCGATCTTGTTGCCTTCCACTTCGACTTTGTCGCCAGTCGCAGCGTTCACATGCTCGTGTCCGTGGTGACCGCTGTCGTTTGCGCCGTGATCGTCACCTGGGCCATCATCGCCACCACCCCCGGGCCCAGAATTGCCACTGTCATGGTCACCGCCGTCATCGCCACCCCCGGAACCGGAATTGCCACCGGAACCCGGGCCGCCGGAACCACCACCGCCATGGCCTTCTCCGCCACCACCGCCATCCCCACTCTTAGCGTAAGCCGCCGCGGGTCCGATCTTGGACGCGGCGTCCAGACTGAGATGATAAGGCGCTACGGTCAGGGCCAACGCTGTCGAGGCGCGCAGTGCGAACCAGATGAACCGGCTTGAGGTCGATTTATGCATAGCTGGATTCTCCGTTGCTAACCTGGAGGCAACGCAGCCAAATGTTCGAATATTCCTGAGCTTGCCCAGGAAAGGCTGTTGAGACAACGCGCAGGACCTATGCGTGCGATATCTCAGACCAAAGTCCGACCTGCTCGCGCACTGGATGACCAAACAGGCAGGATTTCAGCGCTGCAACAAGAATTGCGATCGACAGGGCCTGTGAAGGTTGCGATTGGCTCGAAATCCGGCCAGAAGCATCCAGGGCCGACCGGCGACCGGCCGGCCCGCGACGTTGCGCTTGAAACCAGATACGGGAGACTATTGGGTGGCTCGCATAACACTGAGACAATTGCTCGACCACGCCGCCGAATACGGCTACGGCGTACCCGCTTTCAACATGAACAACATGGAACAGGGCCTCGCCATCATGGAGGCCGCCGAGGAGACCAAGTCGCCGGTCATCCTGCAGGCAAGCCGCGGCGCGCGCGCCTATGCCAATGACGTCGTGCTGGCCAAGCTGATCGACGCGCTGGTCGAAATCCATCCCGACATTCCGGTCTGCATGCATCTCGACCATGGCAACAACGAAGCCACCTGCGTGACCGCCATCCAGTACGGCTTCACCTCGGTCATGATGGACGGGTCGCTGAAGGAAGACGGCAAGACACCGGCCGACTACGCCTACAATTCCGGCATCACCAAGCGCGTCGTCGACATGGCGCATTGGGGCGGCGTGTCGGTCGAAGGCGAGATCGGCGTGCTCGGCTCGCTGGAGAGCGGCGGCGGCGAGCAGGAAGACGGCCACGGCGTCGAAGGCGCGATCAGCCACGACCAGTTGCTGACCGATCCCGAACAGGCCGTGGAATTCGTCAAGGATACCCATGTCGATGCGCTGGCGGTTGCCATGGGCACCAGCCATGGCGCCTACAAATTCTCGCGCAAGCCCGACGGCGCGGTGCTGGCCATGAACGTCATCGAGGAGATCCACCGTCGCCTGCCCAACATGCATCTGGTCATGCACGGCTCGTCCTCGGTGCCGGAGGATCTGCAGGAGATCATCAACAAATATGGCGGCCAGATGAAGCCGACCTGGGGCGTGCCGGTCGAGGAAATCCAGCGCGGCATCAAGCACGGCGTGCGCAAGATCAACATCGACACCGACAACCGCATGGCGCTGACCGGCGCGATCCGCAAGGTGCTGACCGAGAACCCGAGCGAGTTCGACCCACGCAAGTACCTGACGCCTGCCATGGCCGCCATGCGCAAGCTCTGCAAGGAGCGTTTCGAACAGTTCGGCACCGCCGGCAACGCGCAGAAGATCAAGCCGCTGCCGGTCGCGGAGATGGCCAAGCGGTATAAGTCGGGCAGTCTCGACCCGAAGTTTGGCTGAGCTCCAGCGATCTCTACCAGAGCTGCCAGGAGCATCCTGGCAGCTCTGGTACCAGCTGTTTCACTCCGGCGCTTCGGATTCGGCACGAACAAGCTTGATGTCGGCGCCGGCCGCCCATGCGCCGATATCCTCGCGTCGCAATGCCGCCGCCATCATGTCTGGAAACAGATCCGGCGTGCAGGCAAAGACCGGAATGCCGAGCGCGGCCACCGAGCCCGCCATCTTCGGATCATAACCGGGCCTGCCTTGGTCGGTCAGCGCAAGAAGCACCACGACATTGACGCCGGAGCGAACCAGTGCTGCAAGCCGCCGCAGCAGTTCCTGACCGTTGCCGCCCTCATAAAGGTCGGTGATGAGCACCATATGCGACTTGGTCGGCCGCTCGATGCGGTCCGCGCAATAGGCGACGGCCTGGTTGATGTCGGTGCCGCCGCCAAGCTGCACGCCGAACAAGACTTCAACAGGATCGCTGAGCTCCTCGGTCAGATCGACGATCGCCGTGTCGAAGCAGACAAGCTTGGTCCGCACGACCGGCAGAGAGGCCATCACCGCGGCGAATATCGAGGCGTAGATCACCGAGCTTGCCATCGAGCCCGACTGGTCGACGCACAGCACGACCTCATCCAGGTCGACCAGCCTTCGCTGTTTGCGCATGAAGCCGACCAGCTTCTCCGGCACGATGGTTTTGTGCTCGGGCTGGTAATGACGAAGGTTGGCCGAGATCGTACGCGGCCAGTCGATGTCGCGCTGTCGTGGGCGGTTGGTGCGTTGCGACCGGTCGACCGCGCCGCGTATCGCTTCGGCTGTCTTCTGCTCCAGCCGCTGCATCAACTTGGCGACGATATCGGCGATGATCGTACGCGCAATGTCCTTGGTCTTGGCCGGCATGACCGAGCGCAGCGAAATCAGGTCGGCGACGAGATTGACGTCCGCCTCGATCGCCTTGAGGAATTCCGGCTCCATCAGCATCTGCTTCAGGTTGAGCCGCTCGAAAGCATCCTTCTGGACGATCTGGACGACCTGCGCGGGAAAGAACGACCTGATATCGCCCATCCACTGCGCTACTCGTGGGGCCGAGCGGCCGAGCCCGCCGCGCCGCTTGCGCGGATCGGCAGCGGCATCGCCTGCGCCATCCCCATAGAGCGCATCGAGAGCCGCCGAGAGCCGCTTGTCGTTGTCGGAAAGCGCTGACGAGGCCTCGTCATCGGCACCGATCGCCAGCCGCCAGCGGCGCTCCCGTCCGTCGCCAGCCGGCTCGGTTTTGTCGATATCGGGCTCTTCATCCATTGCCGTTCTCGCTCATCAGCAAAGGCCCAAGCCGTTCCAGGTGCCGGCGCCAGGCTTCACTGCCATCCGGCGTCGGCGTCAGCCCCGCCGGCAAGCGCCTGGCCCGGCCGAGGACCGCTTCGATCAGTCGCCGCCGCTCCATCGAGTCCAGATGCGAGAACACTCGGCGCAGCAATGGCAGATGGGCAATGAAGGCGTCTTCGTCGAGGGATTTGAGCCAGGCATCAACCGCGCCGCGCAGTCCCTCGTCATAGATCAGTCGTTGGCCGGCGGTGCTGAAGAAACCCTCGAAGAACCCTGCCGCCTCGGCGACCGGCGTTCCCGGAGACAGACGCCTTGCGATCAGGGCCGCCGCGGCGTCGGCAGACACATGGCCGGCTTCGTAAAGCAGATGCGCGGCACAGCCCGCCACGAGCGCCGTCGATCGCGATCCATCGAGCACGGCGGCCAGTCCACTGCGCCATGCGTCCAGAACGCCCTGCTCAGGTTCGACCAGCCTGATCGCTTCATCAGCCTTGCGCATCGCGCCAACCAGCGTCGTTGAAGCCTGGGCATCGAGGTCGCGGGCGGCATAAGCAAGTGCAATCCCACCTTCGACGATCAGCCGCTCCAGCAGACCGGAGAGACGGGCGGTTTCCGTCTTGCGGGCCTCACCGTAGCGGATGATGTCGGCGAGCGGCGGCACCGATGCCAGGATTTCCAGGCATTCGCTGCTGCGCGCCGCGCGTTCCTCAAGTGTCGCCAGACCCGCGGTCGACGCTTCCGACAGGTTTGCCGTGATGGCGCCCTGGACCAGCGCGGCCATCGCATCAAGAGACGTCGCCGCGCCGATCATCTGGATCAGCCGGCCATTGGCGGCCTTTTCGATGGTCGGCCCATAGACCAGATTCTCGACCAGGCGCACGGCATATTCCGGCTCCCAGGCGAGTGCCCAGCGCTCGCGAAACGTGCCGCGGCTGCGGCCGCTGTCGGCCAGTTTGCCCCAATGCACGCCAAGCACATTCAGCCGGTGCAGCAAGGTCGACCGAAACAGCCCGCTCTCGCTGCGTAGATCGACCGACAGTTCGCGCTCCAGCGCCTCGGGCTTCAGCCGCGCTGCCTTCTGGTTGCGTTGCAGATCCTCGATCAACGGTGCCAGCGGCGTGTCTGGCGGAATTTCACCGACATCGGCGCCCAGCAGCAATTCGGCTTCGACCAGCGCCCACAGCAGCGCTTCGCCGTTGAACAGGGCCGCGATCGAGGCGTCGCGCAGTTCCTCAAAGCCGGGCTTTGGCCGCTCGCGAATCACAGCCAGCGTCCGGGCCAGCCGTTCGGCTTCGATCAGCGAGGCGGTCGAGACCATGTGCCCCTTGGCCCGCAGCACTGCCGCGATGCGCGCAAGCCACAGGACCGAGGCGTCACCTTGTCCACGCGTCTGCCACAAATGCTTGCACCAGCCGGGTGCGACGACGCCGGCGCCATAGCCGAAGCCGAGCGCAAGGCGCGGTCCGGTCCATGGCGCCCAGGTCATCATACTCTTGCGCCGAGCAAGCCCCTTGAGCAGGGCCTGGTCGTCTTTCTGCGGTCGTGTCGCTTTTAATGCCGGCACATGGAAGGCGCCGCAGACGACGGCGATCGGGCCATCGAATTCCTTGCGCGCGGCGGTGATTTCAAGCCGCATATGCGCTTCGCGCTTTGCCTCGAATGCGGCGAGCGGACCTTCGCCGTCCCGCAGCGTCGTCATCGCATCGGCTATGGCAGCGAAGATGGGGCCGGGCTGCGGGTTCTGCTCGATGATATCGGACCACCAGCTCTCGCCATCCTCATAGCCGGCGGCCTGTGCCAGCGTTCCGATCGGGTCCCGCAAATGCGGCGCCAAGTCAGCCTCTAGGTTGGCTTCAGTTTTATCGTCATCGGTTTCCCCCTCGGCCTCAATGGGCACAGCCCGGGCTGATGACGGCAGGTCGATGAACCGCACTGTCGCGTTGTTGGCGACGGCCCAGAGCGTCGCCTGATACTCCGGCGAGAACTCAGCGAAGGGCCAGAAACCGGTCGAAGCCGGATCATCTTCGGGATAGCAGAGCAGCGCTACCGGTGGCCGCATTTCGGCGCGGGCAAGCAGCGGCAGCAGCGCCGAGGCGTCGGCCGGCCCTTCGATCAGCACGGCGACCGGTTTCAAATCCTGCAACGCCTGCACCAGGCTGTCGGCGGAGCCGGGCCCGTGATGGCGTATGCCAAAATAGGAAACGTCGCTGAGCGCCATGGCGTCAGATCGCCGCGTTCAGGGCCGCATAGTAGCCGGCATAGTCGGGCCGCTTCTTGAGCACGGTTTCCAGATATTCCTCCAGCACCAGTTTGTCCTGCACCGGATCTTTCACGATGGCGCCGACAAGGCTGGCGGCAAGGCCTTCGGCGCCAAGCTTGCCGCTATCGAACCACGCCGCCTGGCTGAGGCCGCCGACCACCGTTGCGATCGCCTCCGCCGTGGACAGCGAACCGGATGGCGTCTTCAACGTCACCTTGCCGTCTGATGTCGCACCGGAGCGCAATTCGCGGAAGATGGTCAGCACCCGGGCGATCTCCTCGCCGACATTCTTCGGTACCGGCAGGTCGAGACCGCCGGCCATCTCGCCGACGCGCTTAGAGACGATCGCTACTTCCTCGGCCATATCTTCAGGCAAGGGCAGCACGACGACGTTGAAGCGGCGCTTGAGCGCCGAGGACAGCTCGTTGACACCCTTGTCGCGGTTGTTGGCGGTGGCGATGATGTTGAAACCGCGCTGCGCATAGATCGATGTGTTGAGTTCGGGGATCGGCATCATCTTTTCGGACAGCACGGTGATCAGCGTGTCCTGCACGTCCGAACCCATGCGCGTCAGTTCCTCGAGGCGGCAGAGCTTGCCGTCTCGCATGGCGCGGTAAAGCGGAGTCGGCACCAGCGCGTCCTGGCTTGGGCCCTTGGCCAGCAGCTGCGCGTAGTTCCAGCCATAACGGATCTGGTTCTCATCGGTGCCGGCCGTGCATTGCACGATCAATGTCGAGTCACCCATGATGGCTGCGGCGAGATGCTCCGAGACCCAGGATTTCGCCGTGCCCGGAACGCCGAGCAGCAGCAGCGCGCGGTCGGTGGCGAGCGTCGCCACCGCGGTTTCCATCAGCCGGCGGCGGCCGACATATTTCGGCGTTATCAGCGTGCCGTCGTCAGCCTTGCCGCCAAGCAGATAGATCAGAACCGCCTTTGGCGAAAGGCTCCATCCGGCAGGCCTTTGCCGGTCGTCATTGCGTGCGAGCGCCTGCAACTCGGCGGCATAGGCCTGCTCGACCGGAAGACGGATGGCTGCGTTCATTAGCTGTTCTCCGGATTGATCATGTGTCGATTCAAGGCTCGGCCAGTGATGCGTTGAGGCGCAGAAGACCGAGCGAAGGCGCTGCCGGGGCCATACCGGCCACAACGACGTCCCCGATCAATTTTTCCGCTGTCGCCGCCGTGGCGAGAAAGCCCATTGTTTCCAGTAGCTGATCGACGCCTCGCTTGACGGCGTCATCGTTTCCGGCAACTGCAGAACGCAGCATTGGCAGGGTCTGGCCATTTGTCAGGTCAGCCCACTCCAGCCAGCTTGCTTCGAGGCTCTCGGCCAGGTTGAGCGCACCAAGATATTGCGTATCTTTCAGGATCAGCCTGACCAGGACACGCTTCCTGCGGTTGTCCAGACGCGGCATGAGGTGGAGGACGAAAAGCGCCGGCTTGCCGCCTTCGGCGACAAGCGTATCCGCCATGTGCGTCACCGCCGCTTCGCTGCCCGACGCGGCGACCATTCGGGCAACAAGGATATCGGCATCGTTCTCGGCGCCGAATTGCCACGCCCCGATAAACTCGGATTCGGTGGTGCCGAAGCGCGTGGCGAGGTCGACCAGGTTACAGGTCTCGAACAGTTCGGCACGACGTCTTTCCTGCGCCGGCGATTTGAGTTTTGCCGGCGTGTAGGTGGTGCGGCGGCGGATGAAGCCGGATTTGCCTTCCGCGATGAAGGCGGCGAGTTCTGCTGTTGGATCTTCCGGCCCGCCATCGCCAAGCTGGCCATGCTCTCCGAGCCTTGCCAGCAGCCGGCCGGCCAATTCGCGTACCTTGCCGGAACGATCGGCGGAGAGGCTCTTCAGGAACGGCACGTCATCGGCGCCGAGGCCGAAGCGCATGAGTTCGATGAGTGCAAGCCTGATCTCGGCCGGCTCGCCGGATCCCTTGGTCTCGATCAGTTGCCGAGCCGATGCCGGCGCGGTGCGGCGCATATCCGCGAGCGCCGTACGACGCGCGGCGGGATAGAAGTCATCCCAGTTTTCCGCGGTCAACTTTTCCTGGCGGGTGTGTTTTTCGCCGTCCGCGCCTGCCTGCCAGTCGATCCAGGGTGCATAGACGTCCGGGCCGTTCTGATCCGACACGGCCGGCATCCAGTCCATCGGATGCAGCACGAAGCCGCGGCTGGCGACGAGCGACACCACACGCGTCTTGCTTCTTGTGTCGCCGGCGTGTTTCAGCGCCGCTCGCAAAAGCGGCCGCAGCCGCTCCGGCAGCATCGGCAAGGCAAGTTCAGGCAGCACTGGGCGGCGCTTCAGCGTCTTGGGCGCGGCTGGCCGCAAGGCAATGTCGAGGGCCTGCGCGGCGATTGCCAACAGGCGACGCTCGCGCTCGTCGAGGCTTGCGCCACCGGCAATCTCCTTCCACGCGGCTGGAGCCAGATCGAAGCTGGTCCCGCCGGTGATCCAGCTGTCGCGCATGGTCGCCAGGCCGGTCTGCTCGATCTCGTTCACGACAGGTCAAGCCTCCCGAACCTGCTTTGCGCAGCCAGCAGGTCCAGCCGGCTGCCGTTCCAAAGTGCTGCCGTTGCCGTGAGGTCCAGCCCAAGCAGCGTTGGATTGACGGTGTCGGCGATCGGCAAGGCGATACCATGCGGATCGCCGGTTGCCTGCCACCAGGCGGCACCGCGATCGTCCAGCAGGATCGCGCCGGGCGGCAGCATGACGGGACAGTCGGTGAGCCAGGGGGCTGTGTCCTGGTGAGCGACATGGGCCGCGAGCGGATCGCCTGCGTCAAAGCCGAAATCAGGCCACTCACCTGACGGGACATCGCCCTTGCGGTCCGTCATTAGTGCTCGCAACGGCTGGCGTGCCGGATAAAAGACCAGCCTGGCATCAAACCGGTCTCCTGACGTGAAGGCGTTCGACCGGCGACCCGCTGAGGCCGGAAAATAGTCGAGCAAGAGAGCAAATTGCGGGCTCGCGCTCTTCAGGTTGAGCAGCCAGGTCGAATGGCTGACAAGACCGTCACGGCGGGTTTCGATCTTCTCGCCGAGCACTTCCCAGATGCTTTCTACCTGGATCGCTTCGGGATTGGCCAGTACCTGCTCACGGTTTTCGGAGGTCGATACGAGCCGCCTCAGTTCGGCGTCGCCTGGTGTCGATCGCCAGGCCTTGGCCAGTAGCACAAGCTTGCCGAGTTCGCGGATCGCCGCGTCCGGGCGCTCCTCGCTGCGCAGCCCCATCAGCCGTGACGGAATCTCGTCGATACGGCCGGCAAGCGCCGTTGCTTTCATGTCGACCAGCCGTGCCGCAATCCGGCGGCAACGGTCGCTGCTGTTGTCGACAAAGCCGGCAAGGCCAAGCCGCAATTGATCAGCGATCCATTGATCCAGTTCATCCAGCGCCGCCGACACGGCGGATTGCGTGTCCTGCGTCCGCTTTCGCTGCGCTGCCTCGCGGCGCTCGACCGCAGCGGCGTCCTCGACAACGGTACTTTCGTCGTCGAGCGAGATTTCGCCAATACTCTTGCCTCCCGCACCGGGCGCCGGCCCCGTCGGCTGCGGTGAGGTCTTCCTGCGGCGACCGAGCCAATCATTCACCCATTCGGGGGTCGAGCCCGCGGCGGCAAAACTGGCCGGCGTGGTGGCGGCTATCCACATCAGCGCTAAGGTGTGCTTGCAGGGGAACTTCCGCGACGGGCACGTGCATTTGTAGCCGTGGTCCCCGGTGTCGACCACCACGCGATAAGGATTGGAGCCGGAACCCTGGCACTCCCCCCAGAGGAGCGCCAGCTGTTCGCTCTTCTCGAGTCGTGGCCAGTTCGATTGCTTGGTCAGCCTGGAAGCGGCACTCAACGAGGCCTGATCGGGCGCAAGCGCTTCGATGGTTTTCAAGTCAAATTCCAAGCCGCGCCTCTCGTCGCTCGAACGATACGGGTAGCCAGTATAGATGGCCGTCTATGACGGATTCTTGTAGCAGCAGCGGTACAGAGGTCGATACAGCTGACCGTCGGCCAATCTGCCCCGCTGGCGATGTCTCCCCGAAAAAACACATCTCGGCAAGGAAATGCGCCGAACCCCCTTATTGAAGCGTCCGCGCTGGCGGCTGGCCGGCGTGGTCGCGGGCGATGCCGGCATCGCCATCTTCTGCTCCAAACGCACGGTCGAGGCCCGTCGCCACCACCGAGACCCTGAAGCGGCCTTCCATGCCCTTGTCGAAGATGGCGCCGACGATGATGTCGGCATCCTCGTAGACTTCTTCGCGAATGCGGGTGGCGGCCTCGTCGACCTCGAACAGGGTCATGTCCCTGCCGCCCGAGATCGAGACCAGGACGCCCTTGGCGCCCTTCATCGACACTTCGTCCAGCAACGGGTTGGCGATCGCGGCTTCCGCCGCCTTCATCGCGCGGCCTTCGCCGGACGCCTCGCCGGTGCCCATCATGGCGCGGCCCATGTCGCGCATCACCGATTTCACATCGGCGAAGTCGAGATTGATGAGGCCTTCCTTGACGATGAGATCGGTGATGCAGCTGACGCCGGAGTAGAGCACCCGGTCGGCAATGACGAACGCGTCGGCGAAGGTGGTCTTGGCATCGGCGATCCGGAACAGGTTCTGGTTCGGGATGACGATCACCGTGTCGGCGCTCTCGCGCAGCCGCTCGATGCCCTCTTCAGCCATCTGCATGCGGCGCCTGCCCTCGAAGGCGAAAGGCTTGGTGACGACGCCTACCGTCAGGATGCCGGCCTTGCGCGCCGCCTGAGCGATGATCGGCGCTGCACCGGTTCCCGTGCCGCCGCCCATGCCGGCGGTGACGAAACACATATGCGTGCCGGCCAGATGGTCCATGATCTCGTCGAGCGATTCCTCGGCCGCGGCGCGGCCGATCTCGGGAAGCGATCCGGCGCCCAATCCTTCGGTGACATGCGCGCCAAGCTGGATCAGCCGCGTCGCCTTGGACATGGTCAGCGCCTGCGCGTCGGTGTTGGCGGCGATGAACTCGGTTCCTTGAAGCTGCTCCGCGATCATGTTGTTGACGGCATTGCCGCCACCACCACCAACGCCGATGACGGTGATCTTGGGTCTCATCTCGGAGATTTCGGGCTTCTTGAACTCGGCCATGCCTGTTTCTCCTTCGTCAATTGCGCGCGCTTCACGACCCACCCGCAGACTGCTTTTGGGCAGATTGCAATCGAGCGGCATGACGCGAATCAGTCCGTTGCGATGGGTACCCCAAAAAGCCAGAGAGCGGCCAGAGGTGCAAGTGCGCGGAAGGTCAAGATTTGTGATGACGGTTTTGCACAAATTGGCAGAGCGCCCAACAATCTGGCCGCAAGGCCTCAGGTGCAACTGCCGGCAGGGTAGCGGCTGGCTTGCCGCACAACGATCGAAGCGTCTATCATGTGTCGATAAATCGCTGACTTGGCGTTCTCGCCGCGATCGGCCAGGCAAGATTATCTGCGGCTGTTGTCGTCAGGGCAGATTTCAGAACGAATGAAGTAGCGCCCCCGCCAATGGCCGACAAAACACAATTCGGGTTGACCGCCGTCGACACCGTTCCCTTGCATGAGAAGGTCTATCTGGAGCTCGTGCGGGCGCTGATGTCCGGCCAGTTCACGCCGGGCCAGAAGCTGACGTCGCGAAAACTCGCCAAGGAACTCGGCACCAGCGACATGCCGGTGCGCAGCGCCTTCATGCGGCTGCAGGCACTGCGGGCGCTGAGCCCGATGCCGAACGGCAGCGTGGAAGTGCCGGTCATTTCGGCGGAACGGTTTTCGCAATTGAGCGCTGTGCGCACGATCCTCGAAGGCTCGGCGACCGAGCTTGCGACAAAACGCATCAACGGCAACAATCTGCGGACGATCCGGCGCCACTGCACCGACCTGACCTTGGCGGCCCGCAAGGGCGATATCGACGATTACCTGCGCAAGAACCACGATTTCAAATTCTCGATCTATCGCCATTGCGGCAACGAGCAGATGATCTTCCTGATCGAGACCGTGTGGATGCAGGTCGGCCCGTTTCTCAGGAACCTCGCCATGGGGTTCGAGGATGATCTCGCCTCCATTCTCGACATCGACTATCACGAGGAAGTCGTCGCCGCGATCGAAGCCCAGGATGGGGAGCGCGCCCGCGCGGCCATCGTGCGTGATATCGACGAAGGCGCCTCGCACATCCTGCGGCAGGCCAGATTTCCGAAGACGAGAAGCTGAAGTCGCCCCTTGGCTTTCCGTGCTCTTGCCTCTATGTTGCGATCGCAGATCGCGCAATTGGTTTTGAAATGCCTCCCGACATCCCGGCTAGTGACTTGAAAAAATAAGGAAAAGCCCCTTGGCGACAGCCAGGTCCGTTTTTCAAAAACTCACAAGCTATTTACCAGGGACAGTGCAGCCGGTCAGGCTTGCGGAGACCTTCAAAAACCAGAGGTTATAAATTGAGCGATGCAATTGCGGACGTTTTGAACTGGCTTGAAAGCAGAACCGACATCCAGAGCCTCAGGGCCGCGGTGTGCGATCTCAACGGCATCATGCGCGGCAAGCGCATACCGGTCGAGCAGGCAAGAAAGGCGCTGGAAGGCAAGCTGCGCATGCCTTACTCGCTGATCGGGCTCGATGTCTGGGGCGAGGATATCGAAGGCAATAGCCTGGTTTTCTCGACCGGCGATGCCGATGGACTGTGCCAGTGGACGGGGCGCGGCATTCTCCCGGTGGCCTGGACGGCCCATCCGACGGCGCTCATCCCGCTCTGGCTTGCCGACGAAAGCGGCGCGCCCTATCTCGGCGACCCGCGACGGGCGCTGGCCCGCATCCTCGATCGCTACAAAGCCTTGGGCCTGACTCCGGTCGCGGCAACGGAACTCGAATTCTATCTCGTCGATCCGCAATCGCAGCGGCCGGTCGGACCTGTTTCACCAGTGACCGGGCGCCGTCTCGATTCCGACGCGGCACTGTCGATCGATGAGATCGACGACTTCGAATCCTTCATCCACGACGTCTATGAAGCCTGCCGGACGCAAGGCATTCCCGTCGACACCGCCATCGCCGAAAACGGCGTCGGTCAGTTCGAGATCAATCTGAACCATGTTGCGGACGCCTTGCGGGCTGCCGACGACGCGGTGCTGTTCAAGCGCACGGTGAAGGGCATTGCCCGCAAGCACGGCTTTGCCGCCTGCTTCATGGCCAAGCCCTATGGCGACCGGGCCGGCAATGGCTTTCACGTTCATTTCTCCCTGGTCGACGGCGAAGGCCGCAACGTCTTCGACGACGGCACAGACCAGGGCTCGGAGACCATGCGCCATGCGGTTGGCGGCCTGCTTGCGGCAATGGCCGAGAGCACGCTGGTGTTCGCACCACACTTCAATTCGTACCGCAGGCTACGCCCAAGATCCTACGCACCAACCGCGGTCGCCTGGGGTTATGAGAACCGCATGGTCGCGATCCGCATTCCCGGCGGACCGACCGGTGCGCGTCGTATCGAGCATCGCGTTTCCGGAGCTGACGCCAATCCCTATCTGGTGCTTGCGGCCATACTGGGCGCCGCGCTGACCGGCATCGAAAGACAGCTGTCGCCAGGGGATCCGATCGGCACTGACGGCCAGGGACTTCCGCCGGCAAAGCTGCCACCGGACTGGGCGTCCGCGATCGCCGCCTTTGAAAGCGGGACGCATGTGGCGGAGATCTTTCCGGCCATCCTGCGCGACTCTTTCGTTGCCTGCAAACGGCAGGAATTGAACACGTTCGCGCTCAATGTCAGCGATTTCGAGATCGAGACATACCTCGAAAGCGTCTAGACTGACCTATAGGGGCACCGTGGTCGACCAGATTGTCGGCGGTGTGAACTACGACCGCATCGACCCCGATGCGTTACTTCCCCTGGGCGATCATCTGGATTGTCAAAACGCCTCGACCCAGGGCCGCAGCTCAAGCTCCGAGCTCCAGGCGCTGCGATGCTGGCGATGGGTTGTGAGATAGGCCTCGGCGATGGCGTCCGGCGATAGCCGGCGGTCCGGCCGCTCGGGATCGGCTGCTTGTCCGGGCGGCTCGATCTGGCCGTCGATGATGAAGTGGGCGACGTGGATGTTCTGTGGGGCGAGCTCGCGGGCCATGGACTGCGCCAGGCCGCGCAGGCCGAATTTAGGCATGGCAAAGCCGGCCGAGCTGGGAAATCCCTTCACACTGGCAGTGGCGCCGGTGAACAGGATCGATCCGGAACCCCGCGCCAGCAGCCGCCGCGCCGCCTGCTGGCCGACCAGGAAGCCGCCATAGGCACCGACCAGCAATGCCTGTTTGACCGCTTCGGCATCGAGCTCGGCGATCGGGCCGCGCGTGCGCGCGCTGGCGTTGAACACCGCGAGTGCCAGCGGGCCGGCCTTGTCGGCGGCGTCGAACAGCCTGGCGACGGACGCAGCGTCGGCGACATCCGTCTCGACGGCCAGCGCACCGGTCTCGTCGACCAGAGCGCTCAGCTTCTCGACGTTGCGGGCGGCCAGAACCACGCGAAAGCCCTCCCGGGTGAGAAGGCGCGCAAGCGAGGCGCTCAGACCAGCGCCTGCGCCTGCAATGACGGCCACATCGGATGTCATGATTTTCTCTCCTTGCGGATTTGGACTGAAGCAGGGTCGCGCCTTCGCGGGTGACAGGCAAGAGATGGCATTGCTGCAGTTGTTGAGCCAGACGGCTGCAGAACCAGCGTGCGCAATCCAATATCGCCTGTGGCGCTACGAAGACCGCTCGGCCTTCAGCACCGAGACCGCCGCTTCGCTGTTGTGGACATACTCATTGGCATCCGGCTGCTTCTGCACCAGCAGGATGAACAACAGGTCGGTCAGCGTCAGCTGCGCGTCGCGCGCGGTGATGGAGGAGGATCGCGCACGCTCTTCGTCGGCGATCGTGTAGAGGCAGATGTCGGCGACCCGGCTCAGCGGATTGTCGTGCAGGCCGGTGACGGCGATCACCATGGTGCCGCGCTTGCGGGCAAGCTCGGCAATGCGCAGGGTTTCGATGCTGGCGCCGGAATAGGACAGCGCGAACAGCACATCGCCCGGCCCGAGCGTCGAGACATTGGCCATCTGGATGTGGCTGTCGCTGTCGTGCAGGACATTGCGGCCGAGCTTCATCAGCTTGTAGGAGAAATCGCGCGCCACCAGCGAGGATGCACCGACGCCGACCAGATGGATGCGGCGCGCCTTGTCCAGCAGTTCCAGCGCCCTGGAGATGATCCGCTCGCTGTTGGCCTCGGCGGTCCGCTGCATCGACAGAAGCTTGCTGCCGATCAGCTTCTTCAAAATGACCTGGTAGCTGTCGCCGACCTCGATAGAACCGTGGATCATGCCGGCCGGCACCTGCCATTCCTGCGCCTTGGCCTCGCTGACGGCGAGCTTGAGTTCCTGATAGCTGGCATAGCCGAGCTTCTGGCTGAACTTGACGACGCTCGACTGGCTGCGTCCGATCTCGGCCGCGAGTGCGGCCGTCGACAGGCGCAGCATCTGGTCGGGATTGTCGACGATGTACTGGCCGATCTCGCGATCGCCGGGCGCCATGCCGTCGAGTTTCGCATTGATCCTGTTCAGAACGGACACGGGATTTCCTCGCGCTTTCAGATGCCGGGCTAAGGAATAAAATATTCCAATTCCGATTGACAGCCAAGAACGTAGAATTAACTCTCCAACTGGACCGGGCCAAAATCCGGGATTCGGAGCAGCGTCTCCAGAGAGAAGCCGCCCGGGTGTGGCCGGCTTTCGTCGCACAAGGTTGCAGCCCATGGATAGATTGCGGATCGTCGGCGGCCAAAGACTGGAAGGCGCGGTCACCATATCCGGCGCCAAGAATGCGGCCCTGCCGCAGATAGCGGCGGCGCTGCTCAGCCCCTACCCGCTCGAACTGACCAATCTGCCTGATGTGACCGACGTCGAAAACATGCTCGGCGTGGTGCGGCTGCACGGCGCCGAGGTGGCCCGGTCGGCCCATGCCGCGACGATCGACACCAGCGCCGCCGTTTCCAAGGAGACGTCCTACGACACGGTGCGAAAGATGCGTGCGACGGTGCTCGTGCTGGCGCCGCTGCTGGCCCGGTTCGGCCATGCCAGGGTTTCGCTGCCGGGCGGCTGCGCGATCGGCGCGCGGCCGGTCGACATGCATGTCGCGGCACTCGCGGCACTGGGCGCCAGGATCGCCATCGAGAACGGATCGATCGTCGCCTCTGCGCCGAACGGGCTGAACGGCACGCGCATCGTCTTGAGCTCGCCATCGGTCGGCGCGACGGAAACCGCTATCATGGCGGCGACCACGGCCAAGGGCGAAACAGAGATCCTCAACGCGGCGCGCGAGCCCGAAGTGGCGGATCTCGCCGCTTGCCTCACCGCCATGGGCGCGGATATCGAGGGCGCCGGCACGCACCGCATCCTGATCGCCGGCGACACCAGTTGGCATGCGGCGAGGCACGACATCATCCCGGACCGGATCGAGGCCGGCACCTACGCCATCGCCGCTGCGATCACCGGCGGCCAACTGGAACTGACGCACGCCCGGCTCGAGCATATGGCCTCGGTGGTGCAACTGCTGGAGGCCACCGGCGTCAGCGTCTGGCCCGGCGACCGCGGGCTCATCGTCTCGCGCGACCGGCCGCTCAGGGCTGTCGACCTGACGACTGAACCCTATCCGGGGTTTCCGACCGATCTCCAGGCGCAGTTCATGGCGCTGATGTGCTGCGCCGACGGCGCGTCGCTGCTGCGCGAAACCATCTTCGAGAACCGCTTCATGCATGTTCCCGAACTGATGCGGCTCGGCGCCAACATCAAGCTGCAAGGCACCACGGCGCTGGTGCGTGGTGGCGAGAAACTGCATGGCGCGCCTGTGATGGCCACCGATCTGCGCGCATCGGTATCGCTGGTGCTGGCCGCACTTGTCGCCGAGGGCGAGACGACCATCAACCGCGTCTATCACCTCGACCGCGGCTATGAACAACTGGACCGCAAGCTGCGCCTGTGCGGCGCCGACATCGAGCGGCTGAGCGCATGAACGGTGTGGAACACTATTTTCTGGGCGTCGACGGCGGCGGAACCGGTTGCCGCGCCCGTATCGAAGACGCTGACGGGACGGTGCTGGGGCAAGGCCTGTCGGGGCCGGCGACAACGCGGCTCGGCATCGATGCGGCCTGGGCGTCTGTCGCAAAAGCCTTTGGCACTGCCATCGAGGAGGCTGGCTTCGGTGCAGTGGAGATCGCCCGGATACACACCGGCATCGGACTTGCCGGCATCGGCCGCAAAGGTGCGCTGGAGGCGTTGCGGGCGATCGTGCATCCGTTTGCCAGCATCGATTTCGTCAGCGACGGCGTCGGCGCCTGCCTGGGCGCGCATTCCGGCCAGGACGGCGCCATTGTCATCGCCGGAACGGGCTCGATCGGCCTTGGCTTCGTCGAGGGACGCGACCTGCGTGTTGGTGGCTACGGCTTTCCGATCTCCGATGAGGGCAGCGGTGCCGACCTTGGCCTGAAGGCTGTGCAACTGGCGTTGCGCGCGCATGATGGAAGGCATGAGCCGACAGCGCTGCTGGCGGAGGTGATGCAGCGTTTCCATAGCGACCCGATGGAAGCGGTTGCCTGGATGGATCGGGCAACCGCCACGGACTACGCAGCCCTGGCGCCGATGGTGATGCGCCATGCTGACCAGGGCGATCCGGTCGGACGGCGCATCGTGCAAAGTGCTGCCGAGCAGATCGATACGCTGGTGCGGGTGCTGTTCGAAAAAGGCGCGCCGCGCGTGACCTTGCTGGGCGGCCTCTCCAGTCCGCTCGAACCCTGGCTCTCTCCCGATGTCCGGCGCCGCCTGAAGCCCGCAGACGGCGATGCTGTGTCGGGCGCGATCATCCTTGCCAAAAGGTCCCTCGACGGACAGTAACGCCTTGCCAGAGAAGGAATAAAATATTCCAATTTTTTGTTGACTGCATGAATATAAAATTCTAAAAAGTTAACAAAGAAAACAGGGCAGCGACGACGGACCCTTGGTCCGTGTGTGCTGGCGCTGGTTGGCCTTGCTGTTCCGGCTGTGCCGCATGGTTTTGAAAGCAAGCTAATGACCGAGCAAGGGTTGATGTCCGAACTGGACCGGCTGGTTTCCGAGGGCCGGAACCCGAGGACGATGGACATCGACCTGCTGCCGACCATCGACGTGTTGCGCAAGATCAACGACGAGGACAAGGTCGTTCCGGCGGCGGTCGAGAAGGTCGTGCCTGAGATTGCGGCCGCGGTGGATCGGATCGTGCTTGCCTTCCAGAAAGGCGCGCGGCTTGTCTATATGGGTGCCGGCACCAGCGGCCGGCTCGGCGTTCTCGATGCCTCGGAGTGTCCGCCCACCTTCGGCGTGCCCGAAGGCATGGTGGTGGGCCTGATCGCCGGTGGCCCCGACGCGCTGGTGCGGTCGACGGAAGGCGCCGAGGACGATCCGAAAATGGGCGCCAGGGCGTTGCAGGAGATCGGGCTCACATCAAACGATGTTGTGGTCGGCATCGCGGTCAGCGGCCGCACGCCCTATGTCATCGGCGGGCTGAACTATGCCAAGCAGGTGGGCGCGACGACGGTCGCCCTGTCCTGCAATCCGGCCTCGACCATTGCCGGCATCGCCGACATTGCCATCTCGCCGGTGGTCGGCCCGGAGGTGCTCGCCGGCTCGACCCGGCTGAAGTCGGGAACCGCGCAGAAGCTGGTGCTCAACATGCTGACCACCGCCTCGATGATCCGCATCGGCAAGAGCTACCAGAACCTGATGGTCGATCTAAACCCGTCCAACAAGAAGCTGGTCGCGAGGGCGATCAGGATCGTCATGCATACGACCGGCTGTACCGCGCAGCAGGCCAAGCAGGTGCTCGCCCAGACCG
Source organism: Mesorhizobium loti (assembly GCF_003148495.1). Classification (GTDB taxonomy): domain Bacteria; phylum Pseudomonadota; class Alphaproteobacteria; order Rhizobiales; family Rhizobiaceae; genus Mesorhizobium; species Mesorhizobium loti. The sequence goes on along the minus strand of NZ_QGGH01000002.1, from coordinate 301,050 downwards.
GCAATGATGTGAAGCTGGCGATCCTGTTGACGATCACCGGCATGGGCGTCGAGGAGGCGCGCGCGGCGCTCGGCAAAGCCGGAGGCTTCCTGCGAAAGGCAATCAGCGACATGACGACATGAAGCTGCATGAGACAAGACGGCTAAAGCCGCTTTAGACAAGACGGCGTGAAGCCGCTTAGACTGGGCCGATACTCCAAATCATGTGTGTCTTGGAAGCGGTCGGCAGAAACTGCAAGGCATCAAGTCAAATCAGAATGGGAGACGAAAATGATAGGGCATCTCACAAGAACACTGCTATCGGGCATCACGCTGGCGGCAATGCTCGGCATCGCCACGGTTTCGACGCAAGCGGCAACGCTGCATATGGCCTGGTCGCAAGACGCCACCGGGCTTGACCCGCATAAGCAGACGGCCTTTTCGTCGCTGCGGCTACTGGAGCTGATCTATGAGCCGCTGGTGCGGGTCGACGCCAGCCTGCAGATCATCCCCGCCATCGCCACCTCCTGGGAGTTTTCCAAGGACGGCAAGGCACTGACCTTCAAGCTCGATCCCAAGGCGAAGTTCCAGGACGGCACCGCCGTGACTTCGGCCGACGTCAAGGCATCGTTCGAGCGTATCCTCGACGAGAAGACCGGGGCGGCCGCGCGCGCCAACTTCCTGTCGATCGCCGGCATCGACACGCCTGACGCGGCAACCGTCGTGTTCCATCTGTCGCAGCCTGATGCGCCGATCCTGACGGCGATGAGCGACGTCAACGCGGCCATCGTTCCGGCAAGCGAAATCAAGGCCGGTTCGATCGGCACCAAGGCGGTCGGTTCCGGCCCGTTCAAGCTCGACAAATGGGACCCGAATGCCAAAGAAGTGCTGAGCGCCAACAAGGATTGGGCCGGCGGCGCGACCGGCGTCGACGGCATCGAGATCAGCGTGCTGCCGGACGAAGCGGCGATCCTCGCCGCCATGCGCACCAAGCAGATCGATTTCGCGCTGCTCAACGACCCACTGGTCGCCACGCTGGTGCCGAAGGAGGCCAGCCTGCAGCTGAACCGCGTACCGGTGCTCTCCTATCACGTGCTGCAGCTCAATCCGTCGCGCAAGCCGATGACCGAGCTCAAGGTGCGCCAGGCGATCTCCTGCGCCATCGATCGGCAGGAGGTGCTCGACACCGCTTCGCTCGGCGAAGGCAAGGTCACCGGACCGCTGACCATCCCGGCGCTCGCGACCGAGCCCAGTCAGCTGTTTTGCTACAAGCGCGACGTCGACAAGGCCAAGAAGCTGATGGCAGAGGCCGGCTATGCCGATGGCTTTTCGGCGACTGTGATCGGCGCTACCGGCGAACCACCGACGGCAGCGGCAGAAGCCCAGGTCATCCAGTCGCAGCTCGCTGAAATCGGCGTCAAGCTCGACATCAAGATGATGGAGCTCAACGTCTATGTCGACGCCTGGCTGAAGGGCGATTTCGATATGGCGATTGCGCTCAATGGCGGCCGCGCCGACCCCTACACCATGTACAACCGCTACTGGACCAAGGCGGGCAATCTGCAGAAGGTGGCGAACTACATCGACGACACGCTGGACAGCCAGATGCAGCAAGGCCGCGCCGAGACCGATCCGGCGAAGCGCAAGGTGATCTTCGCCGAATTCGAGAAGCACCTCGCCGAAATGTCACCGTGGATCTGGCTCTACACGTCCTACAGCTATACGGCCCAACAGAAGAACATCGCCGGGTTCGTGCCGACGCCGACGGGCACGCTGTTCAGCCTGAGCAAGGTTACCATCCAGCAGTAGCCGCCGCAGGCTCTAGAGTCGGATGATTTCAGGTCGATTCGACCTGAAATCTGAATCCGCCTCTAGATCAAAGGGATAGAGCATGATGTCGTCCGAAAACCGCTTACACTTTTCGGCATCATGCTCTAGACGAGAGGACTTCTTCGCGTGAACTATCTGATGCGACGACTGGCGACGTTTCCTCTCGTCCTGCTTGGCGTGTCCATCCTGGTCTTCGTGGCGATCCGGATGGTGCCGGGCGATTCGATCACGGCCATGCTCGGCACAGAAGCCGGCCTGCTGACGCCGGCACAGCGGGACTCGCTCGCTGCCTATTTCGGCATCGACCAGCCCTGGTTCATCCAGTACTGGCGCTGGATAGGCGGCATCCTGCACGGCAATCTCGGCATCTCGGTCACCTATGGCAGGCCGGTGCTCGACGTCATCATCGAGCGCTTCCCGCTGACGCTCGAGCTGGCCGTCCTGTCGATGATCATCGCGCTCGCCGTCGGCATGCCTGCCGGGATCTTCGCCGCCACGCACAATGAGAAACTGTCCGATCTGGGCGTGCGCATCGTCGCCATGATCGGCCAGTCGACGCCGAGCTTCGTGCTCGGCCTGCTGATCATCTACACGCTGTCGGCCGGCTTCGGCGTGCTGCCGGCGATGGGCGAATTCGCGCCGCTCTGGCAGGATCCCTTGCGCAATCTCAGCCAGATGATCCTGCCCGCGATCACACTCGGCTTTGCCTTCGCGGCCTCGGTCACCCGCATATCGCGTTCGTCGATGCTCGACGTGTTGAGCGACGACTATGTGCGGACCGCCCGCAGCAAGGGCGCGTCGGCGCGCAGCGTCATCTGGCGGCATGCTTTGCCCAACGCGCTGATCCCGGTCGTGACGCTGAGCGGCATCGAGTTCGGCTATTTGCTGGGTGGTGCCGTCATCGTCGAGCAGATCTACGCGCTGCCCGGCCTTGGCCGCATGGTGCTGGATGCGATCCAGCAGCGCGACTATGCGCTGGTGCAGGGCAGCGTGCTGTTCATCGCCTTCAACTTCATGATCGTCAATCTCCTGGTCGACCTCGCCTATGTCGCGCTCGATCCGCGCATCCGGCTGGGGGAGTCCTGATGCGCATGCTGCGCGCCATCTTCAGCCACGGCAGCGGCCGCATCGGCGGCGTCATCGTCGGCGTCTATCTGCTGGTCGCCGTCCTCGGCATGCTGGGGCTGACGCCGCACAATCCCATCACGCAGTTCCGGGTCGACCGGCTGCATGCGCCCAACAGCGCCTACTGGATGGGCACCGACCTGTTTGGCCGCGACGTGGCCAGCCGGCTGATGGCGGGCATCGGCCAGTCCTTCACGGTTGCCTTCTTCTCGGTGGCCTTCGCCACCCTTGCCGGCACGGTTCTCGGGCTGGCCGCCGCCTGGCTCGGGCGCCGCTGGGACGGCGTCGTGATGCGGATCATGGATGTGCTGCTGGCCTTCCCTGCCATCCTTTTGGCGCTGCTCATCGTCACCGTTGCCGGACCGGGCACATGGACCAGCATCGTTGCCATCGGCATCGTCTACACGCCGATCTTCACCCGCGTGGTGCGCGGCCCTGCTCTGTCGCTCAAGGCGCGCGAATTCGTCGACGCTGCGCGCACCTTCGGCAGCAGTTCGTCCTACATCGTGACGCGGCACCTGCTGCTCAATCTGGTGGCGCCGTTGACCGTTCAGGTGACACTGGCATTGGCCTGGTCGCTTTTGACCGAAGCCGGTCTGAGCTTCCTGGGTCTCGGCACTCAGCCGCCGGCGGCCTCGCTCGGCCTGATGCTGAGCGACAGCCGCAATTTGATGGAGACCGCGCCCTGGCTGATGATCTTCCCGGGTCTGGCGATCATGATCAGCATCCTCGGTTTCAACCTGCTTGGTGACGCCTTGCGCGACATCCTCGACCCGAAGATGCGGAGGGCGCCGGCATGACCCCGCTTCTCTCCGTCAGCGACCTGCGCGTCGGCTTCGGCCGCGACCGCCAAGCCAACGAGGTGGTGCGCGGCGTCAGCTTCGACCTCGCCGAGGGCGAAACACTTGCCATTGTCGGCGAAAGCGGCTCGGGCAAATCCGTCACCGCGCTGTCGATCAATCGTCTGATCGATTTCGGCGGCGGCCGCATCACCGGCGGCGCCATGAAACTGAAGCGCGCCAACGGCAGCCTTTTCGACCTGATGACCGCCACCGAGCCGCAACTGACCGGCATTCGCGGCGCCGAGATCGGCATGATCTTCCAGGAGCCTATGACCTCGCTCAATCCGGTGCTGACCATCGGCTCGCAGATCGAGGAATCGTTTCGGCTGCACCGCGGGTTGACCGGCAGGCAGGCCACCGCGGCGGCCAAGGATGCGCTCGACCGCGTGCGCATTCCCGATGCCGCGCGGCGGCTGAAATACACGCCCAATCAACTGTCCGGCGGCATGCTGCAACGGGTGATGATCGCCATGGCGCTCGCCTGCAATCCGCGCCTGCTCATCGCCGACGAGCCGACGACGGCGCTCGACGTGACGGTGCAGGCGCAGATCATGGCGCTGCTGGCCGAACTGAAGCGGGAAACCGGCATGTCGATGATCTTCATCACGCATGACATCGGCCTGGTCGCCGGCATCGCCGACAAGGTGATGGTGATGCAGAACGGGCAGGCCGTGGAACAAGGCGAACTCAACCAGATCCTCGACAACGCGCAGCACCCCTACACGCAGCATCTGCTGCAGGACGTGCCGCACTTCACCAATGGCAGCACGACGCGTTCGGACGGACGGCGCGACAAGGACGCAAGCACGGAACCGGCCTTGAAGGTCGACGGTCTGGTGGTGCGATTTCCCCTGAAGAGCAGTTTCTTCAGCCGCGCCACCGGCGCGGTGCATGCCGTCGACGGCGTCGATTTCGACCTGATGCCAGGCGAGACGCTGGCCATCGTCGGCGAGAGCGGTTCGGGCAAATCGACCACCGCGCGCGCCGTGCTGGGGCTGGTGCGGTCGACGCGCGGCAGCTTCTCGGTCGGCGCCCGAAAGGCTTCCGCCGAGCAGAGCGCCCTGCCCGTGCAGATGGTGTTCCAGAATCCCTATGCCTCGCTCAACCCGAGGCTCAGCATCGAGAGCATCCTGGCCGAACCGGTGATCGCCACCGGCGGCCGGGTGAATGTTGCAGCGAAGGCCAGGATGGCGAGCCTGCTGAAACGCGTCGGCCTGCCAAAAAACAGCCTGGAGCGGTACCCGCACGAATTCTCCGGCGGCCAGCGGCAAAGGCTGTGCATCGCCCGCGCGCTGATGCTGAATCCTTCCGTGGTCGTTCTCGATGAAGCGGTTTCGGCACTCGATGTCTCGGTGCAGGCCAAGGTGCTGGAACTGCTGGTCGACCTGCAGAGCGAGTTTGGGCTGGCCTATCTGTTCATCTCGCACGACATGGCTGTCGTCGAGCGGATCGCTCACCGCATCGCCGTCATCTATGCCGGCCAGATCGTCGAGATCGGCGATGCAACCTCGGTGCTGTCAAAGCCCAGGCATTCCTATACCAAAAAACTCATTGCCGCGGTTCCGACCATCGACCGGCGGCACGAGCATTTCGAGCTCGACACGCGCCAGGTTCCGTCGCTGGTGCGCCCACAGGGGTTCGAGCCGGCGCCAGCGAGGTGGGAGCAGTTTGGGCGGGATCACATGGCGAGGGCGGAAGCGTGAGCGCGGCGGCCCAGCTCTTCGACCGCGCATTCCAACCGCTAGCAGCAGCGGTTTCCGCCAAGCGAATCCCAGGCGGCGTGCTCGGCATTGTCGATAAAAGCGGCAGCCGTATCATCCGATCAATCGGCTCCGCGCAACTCGCGCCGAAGCCGCGCCCCATGCAGGACAACACCTGGTTCGACCTGGCATCGCTGACCAAAGTCATCTTCACCACGCCGCGCATCCTGGCGTTGGGGGAAGACGGCGTCATCGATCTCGATGCGCCGCTGGTCTCCGCCCTGCCGGATCTTCGCCAGTATGATGCCGAAGCCTGGGAACGGAAGGTGACGTTTCGCCAATGCCTCGGACACCAGACGCCATTTCCGGCGGTCGAGCCGATTTACACTTACGGACGCGATCCCGAGCTGCTGCGCGCCTTCATCCTGCAGCGCGAATGGCGAGCCCGCGATCCCGTTTATTCCGACATCAACTTCATCCTGCTCGGCTTCGCGCTGGAGCGGCTGTCAAGCAAGACCATCCACGACATGGATCCTGGCCCCGGCTTTGCCTGGTCAACGGAGCCCGATGTCGCCGCAGCGACAGAGGACTGCACTTGGCGGCATCGCGTGTTGTCCGGCAAAGTCCACGACGACAATTGCTCGGCGCTGCAAGGTGCGGGGCATGCCGGCCTGTTCGGAACAGCCGCTTCCGTCCTCGATTTCGCGCAAGGGCTGCTGACCGGCACCGGCGCATACGAAGGTTCGATCGCACTGATGCGCGCACCTTTGTCCGCCACCCGCACCCATGGCTGGGAGCGTCCCTATGAGGGCTGGTCCGGCGGGACGTTGTGCAGCCCGGGAACCATTGGCCATACCGGCTTTACCGGCACCGGGCTGTGGATCGACTTCGACAAAGGCAAGGCCTGGACCTTGCTCACCAACAGGATCCATCCGACACGTCATTTCGACAGCGGAATCGTTCAGCTTCGGCAAGCGGTCGGTGATCTCATGAATGGAGCTCAATGATGAAACCAATCTGGGCCGTCGGCCTGATGACCGGCACCGTGCTCGACGGCAACATCGACGTTGCCCTGATCAAGACCGATGGCGAGCACATCGAGGATTTCGGCACCTATCGGCTGATGCCTTATCCCGCGTCGATCCGCTCCCTGCTGGAAGAGACGCTGACGGTGGCGAGAGCCTGGAATTTCGTTGGGCCGGAGCCGGCGATTTTTCGCACCGCGGAGGAAGCCCTGACACGTGCCCAGTCGGCGGCGGTCAAGGAATTGGTCGAAAGCTATGGCATGACGATGGCCGATATCGGCGTCGTCGGTTTTCACGGCCAGACCGTGCTGCATCGCGCGCCGCAGGTCGGACGTCTCGGCCAGACCCGGCAGCTCGGCGACGGCGAGCTGATGCACGCCCTGTTGGGCACCAAGGTTGCCTACGATTTTCGTTCGGCCGACATGCGCGCCGGCGGGCAAGGCGCGCCGCTGGCCGCTGCCTATCACACCGCGCTGATGCGCAGCGCCGGCGCCAGTGGCGAGGTGGCGGTGCTCAATCTCGGCGGTGTCGCCAACATCACCTGGTGGGACGGCGCCGACAATGTCATTGCCTTCGACACCGGACCGGCCAACGCGCCGCTCAACGATTTCATCAAGTCGAAGGGGCTCGGCGACATGGACCGCGACGGCGCACTTGGCCGCACGGGAACGGTCGACGAGGCCCGGCTCGCCAAGCTGCTGCAGCATCCTTACATGACCAAGCCCTATCCCAAATCACTGGACCGTTTCGACTTCGGTGCCGCGATGGCGGACGGCCTGAACGTCGAGGACGGTGCCGCCCTGCTCACCGCCTTCACCGCCGGCGCCGTCGGCAAGGCGCTCGACCTTCTGCCACACCGGCCTAGAAAATTGGTGGTCAGCGGCGGCGGCCGCCACAACCCGACAATGATGGCAATGCTGGCCAGCCGCGCCGGCGTCGAGGTGGTGCAGGCCGAAAGCCTCGGCTGGAGCGGCGACGCGGTCGAGGCTGAGTGCTTTGCCTTCCTCGCGGTTCGCGTGCTGCGCGGCCTGCCGATCAGCTTCCCGAGCACCACCGGCGCGCCGCAACCGATGCGCGGCGGGAAGCTTGCTGGCTGATCAGGCAAGCAGTTTCTTCTGCAGGAAAATACGACTGCGGCCAGCGGGGAAATCGGCAAGCGCGCCAAAAGGCTGATAGCCCTGGCGCTGATAGACCTTGGCGGCGTTTGGACTGAAGGTATCAATCCAGGCATTGTTGCAGCCGCGCGCAACGGCTTCCTGCTCAGCCGCGTCCAGCATTGTGCCGGCCATGTGCCGGCCACGCAGCCGCTCATCGACCCACAGCCATTGCACGTAAAGCCAGCCCCAGGCGGTGTAGCCCGAAATCCCAGCGACCACCGCGCCCTCCTCATCGCGCACGAACACGGCAAGCGCCTTCCTTTCGGAAGCGCCGACATCGCCGTCGTTGAACGCCGTCAGACGTTCGCCGAGAAAGGCGAGTTCCTCCGGCAAGGGATTTGCTGTCGTTTCAAGTGCTGTTTTCATGGCTTCTTCCGAGATGCGCAACTGGATACGAACCAAGCGTTACGAAGAGCAGCGCGCTTGCGCAATGTCTATACCTGTCCCCGAACAGGGTGCGCATCCGCATCGCCGCCATTGCGAAATTCGGACGCGGCAATGCCGTAGCGCTTGAGCTTGTCGTAAAATGTCTTGCGCGGCACGCCGAGCGCGTCGATGGCGCCGCGCACATCGCCGCCATGGTCACGCAGCGCTTCGCGGATGAGTTGCGCCTCGTAGTGGCCGACCCGTTCGGGCAGTGTGGCCTCTGGCTCCGGCAAGTGTGCGGGAACCGCCTTCGTCTCATCCTCCGGTCCGAGACCGAGCGCGACGCGGTCGGCGAAATGGGCGAGCTCACGCACATTGCCCGGCCAGGCGTGCGACTGGAGATGATCGCTGACCGCGGCGTTTACCTTAGCGACAGGCCGGCCGAACCGTTCCGCCGCCTTGCCGAGGAAATGCCCGAACAGCATCGGGATGTCGCCGCGCCGTTCGCGCAGTGGCGGGATGCGCAGCGTCACCACGTTGAGGCGAAAATAGAGATCCTCGCGAAAATCGCCGCGCTCGTCCTCCCGGCCGAGATCGACCTTGGTCGCCGCGACGACCCTGAGATCGATCCGCCGGATCTCGTTCGAGCCAAGCGGGGTGAGGCTGCGCGTTTCCAGCACCCGCAGCAACTTGACCTGCAGCGCCGGCGGCATGGATTCGATCTCGTCGAGAAACAGCGTACCGCCGCTGGAATGCTCGATGCTGCCGATCCGGCGCCGCTGCGCGCCGGTGAACGCGCCCGCCTCGTGGCCGAACAACTCGCTTTCTATGACAGTCTCCGGCAGCGCGCCGCAATTCAGCGCGACGAAGGGTTTTGCCCGCCGCCGGCCCCATCTGTGCAGCAGATCCGCCACCACTTCCTTGCCGGTTCCGGTTTCTCCCTCGACCAGCACATCGACATCCATGTCGGCGATCTGGCGCAAGGTCTCGCGCAGCCGCCGGATGGCCGGCGCCTCGCCGATCAGCGGCAGGCCGTCGGCGGCCAGTGCCGCGGCTTCGCGCAGGCGGCGGTTCTCCATCACCAGACGCCGTTTCTCCGATGCCCGTTTCAGCGCCTCGACGAGGCGATCGCCGGCATAGGGTTTCGGGATGAAATCGTAGACGCCGTCCTTGAGGGCGGCCACGGCGAGATCGACATCGCCATGCCCGGTGACCAGGATCACCGGTATGTCGGGGTCGATCGCCTTGATGCGGTCGAACAGCTGCAGCCCGTTCATGCCCGGCATGCGGATGTCGCTGACCACCACGCCTTCGAAATTCCGGTCGACGACGGCAAGTGCTGCCTCGGCGGCGTCGAGCGCGGCCACGCTGAAGCCGGCAAGCTCGAGCAATTGCGTGGTGGCGTGAAGCAGGTCCGCGTCGTCTTCGACGAGCGCGACCAGCCCTGATCCCTGCGTCATTCTATTCGCCTCAAATCGATGGTGAAGGAGGCGCCGGTACCATTGCCGGGATCGAGGCGCAGCGTGCCGCCCAGCTCCTGGGCGATCTCCTGCGAGATCACCAGCCCGAGGCCAAGCCCCTTCTCCTTGGTGGTCTGGAACGGCATGAACAGATTGCCGGCCGCCTCCGGACCAAGACCAGGACCATTGTCGCGTACCGAAATCAGCGCCCTGTTGTCGCGCTCGGCAAGTTCGATCTCGATGCGGGGATCGGGCTGGTCCTTCATCGCGTCCAGCGCATTCTGCAGCAAATTGACCAGGATCTGCTCCAGCCGGATGCGGCTCGCCATGACCACCGGTGACGCGGTGCCGCGCGGCTTGACTATAGTCACGCCGGAATCGCGGATACGCCCCGACAGCAGTGACAGTGCACCGTCGATCGCCTCGCGCACCGGCAGCGGCGAGGCGGCGACACCCGGCCGGCGGGCGAAGGTGCGCAAGGTGCTGGTGATCGCGCCGATGCGTTCGGTCATCGAAACGATCGACGTCAGATTGCCGCTGGCCGCTCCGGTCTTGCCGCCGTCGAGAAAGCGGCCGGCATTCTCGGCATAGGTGCGGATCGCGGCGACCGGCTGGTTGATCTCATGCGCCACGCCGGCCGCGATCTGGCCGAGGATGGACAGCCGGTTGGCCTGGGCGAGGTCGTCACGCAGCCGGCGGACCTTGGCCTCGGCATTCTCACGCTCGGCGATTTCGCCTGCAAGTGCGGTGTTGGAGCGCGTCAGCTCGGCCGTTCGCGTGCTCACGCGGCTCTCCAGCTCGGCATTCATGCGCGCCAGCGCCTCCTGCCGCAACCGGCGTGCGCGGCGGCGCCGGGTGAGCACATAGGCAAGCAAGCCCGTCAGCAGCAGCCCGAGCAGCGTGGTCAGGCGCGCCGTGTTGGCGGCAGACGAGAGGGCAGCGTCGGCAGGCGTCAGCAGCCAGAGACGCCAGCCGGGAACCGCACCGGGCAGATCCTGCACCACCTCGACGAACTGGCGCGGTTTTCCGTCGCTGTCGATTGTCGCCAGGCCGTCCCCGGCGCCGCGCCGTATCGGCAGGGGTTCGAAACCGGCATCGGCCAGCTGAAGCTGGTCATGGGCGGCGGCGGCGTCTTCGGCGGAGAGCGGCGCCAGCGCGTGAAACCGCCATTCGGGCTGGCTGGTGGCAAGCACGACGCCGTGTTCGTCGGTGACGAAAACAAGGAACCCGCTGGAGCGCCAATTGGCTTCGACGCCGTCGAGCTCGACCTTCAACACCGCGACGCCAAGCGGCTTGCCGTTATCGTCGACGCGGCTCGAAAGGTAGAGTCCCGGCCGTCCGCTGATCGTGCCGAGCCCGTACTGGCTGGCGCCGCCGTCAGTCATCGCTTCCCTGAAATAGTGACGAAAATTATAGTCGATGCCGACAAAGCTGGTCGGCTCGCCGGCATTGCTGGCTGATATGGCGATGCCCGCCGTGTCGATGACATAGATGGCGGACGCCGAAGCATCGCCGGCAATCGCCTTGAGTTTGTCGTTGAGGGCTTTTTCTTCCATCTTTCCGGCCCGGCGCAGGGCGCCGCGCACCGCATCGTCGCGGGCAAGGACCAATGGAACCAGGCGCTGCTTTTCGATTTCGCCGGTCAGGGTTCCCGCCGCCAGCGGCAGAGCGGCAAGTGCTGTGTCGCGCAGATTGTCGGCCGCCTGGCCGGAGGCGATGCGCCCGGCGATGGCGATCGCGCCGGCCAGAAGGGCAAGGGCGACGACCACGACAAGCCAGCGGCCATTGCGCAGCCGGGCCACCGCCTCGCGCAGCAACTCATGGCCGGCAAATCCTTGGGATTCGCTATCGGTGCCTGCCTGCGGCGTCTGCCCTCTCCCTTTTTGCTCGCGGCCTTATGGCCAGTGTAATGCGAAAATCCGCCCAGGCAAACGCTGCCTGTGCGGAAATCCGCACAGGCATTGCCCGCATGGTCTTGAACAAAGGCCGAAATGCCAGGATTCCGGCCTTTCCCCGATCTGGCACGACGCTTGCAAAAGTCCTGGCTAGCGGCGTGCGACCGGAGCGCCGCGATGGGAGAAGTCACGCAGGGCGGTGCATTCCGCCCCATCCGGCAGGGAGAGTTCGATGCACATCGCAGACCAATCAGGCGCGTCTTCCGCGCAGCGCAAGCCTTTCTATGCCCAACTCTACGTGCAGGTGCTCGTCGCGATCACCGTCGGCATCCTGCTCGGCCATTTCTATCCGTCCGTCGGCGAAAGCATGAAGCCGCTCGGCGACGCCTTCATCAAGCTGGTCAAGATGATCATCGCCCCGGTCATCTTCCTGACCGTGACGACGGGCATTGCCGGCATGAGCGACCTGCAGAAGGTCGGGCGTGTCGCCGGTAAGGCGATGCTCTATTTCCTTACCTTCTCGACGCTGGCGCTGATCATCGGCCTGGTCGTGGCCAATGTCGTACAGCCGGGCGCCGGCTTCAACATCGACCCGGCGACACTCGACGCCTCGACCGTCAACACCTACGCCGCCAAGGCGCACGACCAGTCGGTCACCGGCTTCCTGATGAACATCATCCCGACGACCATCGTCGGCGCCTTCGCCGACGGCGACATCCTGCAGGTGCTGTTCTTCTCGGTGCTGTTCGGCATCGCGCTGGCGCTGGTCGGCGACAAGGGCACGCCCGTCCTCAACTTCCTGCAGGCACTGACGACGCCGATCTTCAAGCTGGTCAGCGTGCTGATGAAAGCCGCCCCCATCGGTGCCTTCGGCGCCATGGCATTCACCATCGGCAAATACGGCATCGGCGCGGTGATCAATCTCGCCATGCTGGTCGGCACCTTCTACGTGACGTCGTTTCTGTTCGTGTTCGTCGTGCTGGGTGCTGTCTGCCGCTACAACGGCTTCTCCATCCTGTCCTTGATCCGCTACATCAAGGAGGAGCTGCTGCTGGTGCTGGGCACCTCCTCGTCTGAAGCCGCCCTGCCCTCGCTGATGGAAAAGATGGAGAAGGCCGGCGCCAAGCGCTCGGTGGTCGGGCTGGTCATCCCGACCGGCTATTCCTTCAACCTCGACGGCACCAACATCTACATGACGCTGGCGGCGCTGTTCATCGCGCAGGCAACCAACATCCACCTGTCGATCGGCGACCAGATCCTGCTGCTGCTGGTTGCCATGCTCTCGTCCAAGGGAGCCGCCGGCATCACCGGGGCCGGGTTCATCACCCTTGCCGCCACGCTGTCGGTGGTTCCGGCGGTTCCCGTTGCCGGCATGGCGCTGATCCTCGGCGTCGACCGCTTCATGTCGGAATGCCGGGCGCTGACCAACTTCGTCGGCAATGCCGTCGCCACGCTGGTGGTGGCGCGTTGGGAAGGTGAACTCGACGAAGCCAAGCTGGCGAGAGCGCTGGCGGGCACGGCGGATGACAGCCTGCCGGCGGATATCGTACCCGCCGAGTAATCCGCGCGGTCAATGCGTAAAAGGCCGGAGGCGTGCTGCCTCCGGCCTTTGTCATGCAGGTCGCAACGTCAGACGGCGCCGGTCTTGGTCAGCGGCGTGTCCGGATATGTGCTTGGACCGACAGGCCTGCGGGCTACCAAAGTGCCCACATCATCGAACAGGACGAGGCTGGCGGCGCCGACCAGCCCGGCATGGCGGCCGAGCTGGGCCTGCACCACCGGCACGTCGCGATAGGCGCGCATGGCGCGTTGCCGGATGGTCGCCTCGATGACCGGATGCATCAGGTCGAGGCCATTGGCGATGCCGCCGCCGACAACCAGCACGTCGGGCGAATAGAGATGCAGGAGATTGGTGAAGCCGACGCCCAGCCAGCGCGCCTCCTCCTCGAGCAAGGCCAAAGCAAGAGCGTCCTGCAGCCGTGCCGCCTCGACGACATGGCGGCCGGTCACCTCCGCATCCGCCGACAGCCGCCGCAAGGCCGAGCCGTCGCCTACAACCGTCGCGGCGTTGGCGCGGCGGCCGAGCGCGGTGCCCGAGGCGATGGCCTCGAAGCAGCCGACGACGCCGCAGACGCAACGCTCGCCTTCATTGGTGATGGTCATATGGCCGATCTCGGCGGCAAGGCCGCGGCGGCCGTGCAGGATGCGCCCGTCGACAACGACGCCACCACCGATGCCGGTGGAAACCGTGACGAAGACCAGCGAGCGAGCGCCATGGCCGGCGCCGAAGCGCCATTCGCCGAGCGCCGCCGCATTGGCATCGTTCTCCAGCCGCACCGGCAGGCCGAGCCGCCGCTCGAGGATGTCGGCAAGCGGCACGTCCAGCCAGCCGGCGAGTGTCGGCGGACCGACGGCGATGCCGGCTAGCGGATCGAGCGGCCCCGGCGCACCAACGCCGACGCCGACGATCGAAAGTGCCGGTGCCTCGGCATGGACGGTCGCCGCGAGCGCCTCGATCTGGCCGATCACCACATCGGGGCCGGCCTGCGCCTGCGTCGGCACCGCAGCGAATGCCAGGATCTTGCCGTCGCGGTCGACCAGGGCGGCACGAAGCTCCGTCCCACCAAGATCGATCGCAAGGGCGGCTTCTGTTGTCATGCCGCGACCTTCAAGCCATGCAGCCAGCCGATGCGGCCGGCGAGATCCTTGTCGCCGAAGGCGAGCGAACCGAGAACCACCGTCTCGGCACCGGCGGCACGTAGCAACGGCACGGTCTCGTGGCGGATGCCGCCGTCCGCCGCCAGAACCACCTGCGCCTCGCGACCGGCCTTTCTCAAGATGGCGCGGGCAGCGCCCAGCCTGTCGCAGGCCTTATCCGATAGGCTCTGGCCCTTGACGCCGATTGCGGTTCCCAGAAGCGTGACGAAAGCGACCTCGGAAACGAAAGGCGTCACCGTCTCGACCGGGGTCTCCAGCCTGAGCACGACGCCCGCCTCGGCGCCGAGTTCGCGTGCCAGTCGCACGGCGCGCAACCCCGCTTCGCCATTCTCGGCATGGACGCTGATCATGTCGGCGCCGGACTCGATGAACTGGCGCGTCTGCGCCTCGACGATTGCGGCATCGACCATCAGGTGGACATGGATGGGCTTGGCCGTCAGCCCGGCAATGCGGGCGACGAGGTCGGGGAAGAACAGGAAGGACGGGGCGAAGTGACCGTCCGCCACATCGATGTGGTGAAGATCGACATAGGGCTCGATACGCCTGAGGTCGCTCTCGAAATTGGCGAGATTGGCCGACCACAGCGAGAATTCGGCGATCATGCGATCGCGTGGCAATGCGGCGATGGCGGCCGGGCCGGAGAGAGGTTTCGAGATCATGATTGGTCCTGGTTGTTAAAACGATCTTCGAGGAAGCTGCCGATGGCGGCGCGGATTTCGGCGAAATGGCGCTCCTTGTCGGTGGCCTTCGGCGTCACCTCCGCAAAGGCAGCGTTTGGGATGGCGTCGGCGAGGCTGCGCGCGGTCGCCAGCGGATGTACGAGATCGATGCCGGTGCCGATGACGAGCGTGGGCGTTTTGAAGCCAGCGGCTTCGGCCCGTGTCACGCCAGGCCCATCGTTTGCGATCGATTGCATCACCTCGGCGAAAACGGCGGCGTTGTCGCGCGCGAAGAAGCCGAGCAGGGAAGCAAGGTTGTCCGGCGCCTCGGTGCGAAAGCGTGCGGCAGTCGCGGAAGCGGCGAAGATATCCCGCCCTTCATCCAGTTGACGGCTGCGGATAAGCTCCGCCACTTCCGCGTAGGGGAGCATGTTTTGCGGCGCCGCATCGAAAGCCCAGGCAGGGCGAACAAGCACCAAACCCAGGATGCGGTCCGGGTGCCGGGCGGCAAGCCGCAAGGCGATGGCCGCGCCCATCGAAATACCGCCGGCGACGAAACGATCGATCCCGGCCGCATCCGCGGCGGCCAGCACATCGTCGGCAAACATGGCGATCGAAAAGGGCCGTGTCGTGCCCGCGCCGGAGCCGCCCTGCGCGCGGCATTCGACGGTCAGCCGGCGGTATGAAGGGCCGTCGGGAAAGTTTTGCGCCACTTGGATGGCATCACCGCCAAGTCCATGCTGGAAGATGATGGGAAGCCTGCCCTGCCCCGTGTCGAAGACACGAAGTGCTGCATCGTCGCGAAGCATGGTCGCCGGCCCGGCGCTCATCAGAGGAGCCCCCGCAAGAAGGCGGCGACGCCGGGGGCTTCGTCGGCGGACAGTCCGTGGGTGACAATCGATCCCTCGAAGCCGGCTGCCTTCAGCCGCGCGACGAAATCGGGAAAATTGACGATGCCTTGCCCTGATGTGGCGAACCGACCGTCGCCAAAGCGGTCCTTGGCGTGCGCCATAGCGATATGGCCGGCAGCCTCGTCGATCGCCGCGACAACGATGGCGCGCGCTTCGTCCGGCGTCGCGTGCTCGAACAGGTTTGCCGGATCAAGCACGATCTTCAGATGCTTCGATCCCATCTCCGCGATCAGCCTGGTCGCGTCCTTGGCCGAGGTGACGATGTTGGCCTGCTCAGGCTCGATGCCGAGATCGACGCCGGCGGCTTCGGCCAGTGCCAGCGCCTTCTCCATCTCGGCGGCCATGTCGAACCAGGCGGCAGGCGTGGCATTGTCGGGGTGATACGCCCATTGATCGGCGGCGTTGCGCGAGCCGGTGCAGAGCGTGACCAGCGGGATGTCCAGGGCAGCAGCGGCCTCGATGACCACGGCCAGGCGCCTGAGACCATCGTCGCGGACGGCCTTGTCGGGATGCGCCATGTTGTAGGTGCCCGACAGTGCCGCAAGGGAAACACCGCTCGATTGCGCGGCGGCACGGATGGAAGCAACAGCTTCCGCCGGCACCGCATCCGGCATCGACGGCAGGCCGGCACACGCGAGATTGAACTGCGTCGTCTCATAGCCCGCTTGCCGAACGGCCGCGAGCACCGCGGCCGGCTCGGCGCCGGAAAAAGTCTTGGCGAAAATGCCGAGACGCATCACACCGCTCCCGAAACCGAGGCGAGTTCGACCCGCTCACCGGTCTCCACCGAACGCGCAATGGCGACCATGGCGCGGATCGAGGCGATGCCGTCCTCGACATTGGCGCCGCGCATCGGCGTGCCTTCCAGCACCGTTTGGGCAAGACCTTCCAGCTGGCGGCGGAAGAAATGGCCGTCGGCGCCGAGCGGCTTGTGGGCGGTGGCGGTCTTCTCGTGAAAGATCTCGACCTCGCTGGCGCGGAAGTACCAGGGGTTGAAGGTCCTGGCGATGACGGAACCGTTCTCGCCATAGAGCTGAAAGCCTTCGTGCCAGTCCATGCGAACGGCGACGGTCAGGTCGAGATGGCCGAGCGCGCCGCTGGCGAACTCGGTCTCGACGAACCAGCAATAGGCGCCGAATTTCTCATTGAGCCGGGCGCGCACGGCGACGATATCACCGCACAGGAAACGCGCCGTGTCGACGAGATGCGAGCCGTGCGCCAGCATGAAATACTGCCTGAGATCGGCCTTCGGATTTCCCGCCGGCTTCCTCGCCAGCTTGCTGGTGACGGGCAGCGGCTGCACGGCATCGGTGTTGGTGTAGCGGTGGGTGGAATCGCAATACCAGGCCTTCAGCGCCAGCACCTCACCGATCTCGTCGTGGACGAAGTCGCGCGCCGCCTCCAGCGCCGGATCGAAGCGTTTCATGTGGCCGACCTGCAGCACCTTGCCCGAGCGCCTGACCGCCTGCGCCAGCGCCTCGCCTTCCTCGACCGAGGTGCCGATCGGCTTTTCACACAGAACATGCTTGCCGGCATCGAGCGCCTTGATCGACATCGGCACGTGATAGGCGTCCGAGGTGGCGACGATCACGGCTTCCAATTCGGGATCGGCGAGCATCGCATCATAGTCGGCATAGATCTTCTGCGGCTCGTAGGTGGCGCCCATGCGGGCGAGCAGGTCGGGTGCCGCGTCGCAGATGGCGTAGAGGTCGGCATTGCCGGCCTTGACGCAGGATTCCAGATGCGCGAACTGCGCGATGGGGCCGCAGCCGAGCACGCCAACCCTGAGGCGTCTGTCCTGTTTCTTGATCATCGTCTCGTTCTTCAGGCGCTGTAGGAGCGCATCGTCTGGCGGTTGGTCTTCACCGCGCCGGCGGGATCGGCGGCGGCCGTCTCGGATTCCTCCTCCAGCACCAGCCAGCCGTTGAAGCGTGGCGCGGTGCCTGCAATCTCGATGACCGCAGGCGTGTCGCAGACGCCCTTGCCGAGCATGGCCCAGGTGCCGTTGGCATCGACGTCCTTCAAGTGGATGTAGCGGATGCGGTCGCGGTGGGTGCGCAGCGTGTCGGCCATGTCCTTGTGGCCGCGCAGGATATGGCCGGTATCCGGCACCCAGCCGACCAGATCGGGGTCGAGCAAGGCAAAGATCGTGTCGTAGTCGGTGCGGTCGAACAGCAGCGTGTTGTGGTGCGAGCTTGGATGCACGGCAACATCGACGCCGGCCTTGCGTCCGAGTTCGCCGGCTTTGTTGTAGACCTCGGCCGCGATCGCGAACTTGTCGTCGCGCGGACCATCGGAGACCACCGTCGCAGAGCCCATCGACACCAGCGCGCCTGGGAAGGCAGCGGCGAAGTCGATCCAGCGTTTGGCGGTATCGAGGTCGGTGCCGATCTTCTCCTTCAGCGTAAAACCACTGTTCGAGCCGAAGGCGAAGGAGACCAGCATCAAACCGGACGCCTTCAGCGCGGCGGCGAATTCCGCTGGCTTGCCGGCATAGTGGCCGATCATGGTGTCGGTGATCTCGATGCCGGCATAGCCGCCATCGGCGATCGCCTTCAACAGATCGTCGGGGCCGCCAGTCCAGGCCTTGCCAAGCATTTCCCAGGTGAAGGTCTGGCAGCCGACTTTGAGGTCTTTCACGTTCATACTTTCATTCCTTGATTCCGCTTATTGCTTGATGCCACTCTGCGTCGCCGTGGGAAGGACATCCTACTTGACCGAGCCTGCGGTCATGCCGGCGAGGAAGTACCTCTGGGCAACGAGGTAGATGAGCAAGAGCGGTAGCGAGCCGAGCACGCTCATCGCCATCATCTGGTTCCATTCGAAGGCGTGCTGCCCCATCAACAGCTGGATGCCGATCGGGACGGTGCGCATGGACGTTGACTTCGTCAGCGTCAGCGCAAAGAGAAATTCGTTCCAGCACAACAGGAAGGTGTAGACCGACGTCGCCACGATACCAGGCAGTGAAATCGGGACGATCACCCGCCAAAGCGCTGTCCAACTGGTGCCGCCATCGACAGCCACGGCTTCATCGAGATCGCGGGGCAAGGTGTTCAGATATCCCGTCATCAGCAGGATCGCGTACGGCAGTGTAAACACCAGGTAAGTCAGGATCAGTGCGACGTAGGTATCGAAGATACCGTATGAGACGACAAGCCCGAAGAAGGGGATCAAAAGTGTGATCGGCGGAATCGTCTGCGTGCTGATGATGATTGTGTTCAGGCTGCCCTTGCCGCGGAAGTTGAAGCGGCTGAACCCGTAGGCCGCCAGCAAGGCGATCAGCACCGTCAGCACGGTCACCGATCCCGCCACGAAATAGCTATTGAAGAAGAAACGCAGCTTTACCGGGTCGCCAAGGATGGCTGCATACGCTTCCAGCGTGAAGGCCTTTGGCAGGATGGTTGGTGGCAGGGCAAAGATTTCGGTGTTCGACTTGAACGAGCTGCTGAGCATCCAGTAGATCGGGAAGGCTGCGAAGAACAGTCCAGCCGCAAGAGCAACATGCAGCGCGACAGTGATCAGCTTGTCTTTGCCAGAGTTTCGTTTCCTCATGGTGACTACCGAGCCTTCTGATAACGGATGTAGAACAGCGTCAGGCCGAGAGAGATCAGCAGGATGACCACGGCGCTCGCCGACGCCTGTGACAGGTTGTAGCTCGAAAACGCCAGCTTGTACGTGTAGGTGCTGAGGACCTCGGTCGAGTAGATCGGGCCACCGCCCGTCGTTATCCAGATTAACGGGAAGACCTGCATGGTCCAGATGAAGTCGAGCAGCGAGATGCTGATGATGATCGGCATCAGCTGCGGGATGGTGATGAAGATCAGCTTCTGGTAGGCTTTCGCCCCGTCGATATCGGCGGCCTCGTAGAAATCCTTGGGAATGCCCTGCAAACCCGCGAGCAGGCTGACCATGAAGAGCGGATAGCCCGCCCAGATATTGGCAAAGGTGACGGCGTGCAGCGCGGTCTGAGGCGAGGAAAACCATTCGACCTTGGAACCGATGATGCCGATTTGCATGAGAATGCTATTCACGACACCGTTCGGCTCAAGCAGGAGGCGCCAGATCACGGCGATAATCACCGCGGTGAACAGCCAGGGCAGTATGTAGAGCACGCGCAGAATATTGCGCAGCGTCGGATTAATGCGGTCGCTGTTCAGCATGAGCGCGAAGGCCATGCCGATGGTCATGTGGAAAATGACACTCATGCATGTGAAGTAGAGCGTGTGCCACAGCGAAGCCCAGAACACGGGGTCGTCGAAGATCGCCTGGTAGTGTTTCAGTCCGGCAAAGGATGGGTCACGACGCAGCACCGCACTGTTCTGGAACGAGTAGGCAATCACCGTCACCATCGGCAGCAGCATCAGCAGCCCGATGATGAGCAGCGAAGGCGACAGATAGAGGTAGGGTGCGACCGCTCGCTTCAGCTTGTGGTGGGAGCGTTTTTGCCGGGTCATGTGCCAACCTTGGGATACGCCTTCAAGAGAAGGTAAGCTTCAAAAACAGGTTCATCTCAAATTGCCGATCCGTTGTTGCCGAGTGGCCTGCCCGAAGTCAGGCCACCCGGTCGAAGATAGCAAACGGGAACAGGCCGATCAGAATTTCGCCATCCAGCCCTTCTGAGCGGCGGCGGCGGCTTGTTCGGGAGACTGCTCGCCGGCGAGCATCTTCTGGGCTTGCACGTCGAACTGGGTCATCAGGTCTTCAGCCACCGGTAGGCCCGTGAACTCATTGGCGAGATAACCGGTCTTGAAGATTTCAAAAGCCTTGCCGAAAGCCTTGTCCGAGGTCACGAAGTCGGGCTTGGCGTTGACGTTGCCCGGGAAGGCGTTTGCAAGCGACACGAGCTTGGCGTTCACCTTTTCACTCATCAGATATTGGACGAGTTTCCAGGCCTCTTCCTGATGTTTCGAGGCAGCAGAGATGCCTATGCCCCAGGAGGCATAGGGAAGGCCGCGCTTGCCGGTATAGTTTTCCACGACAGGGACCGGGATGAGGTCGAAGTTCAGCTTGGGATTGCGCTTGCGGATGAGGTTCACATGCGCGAGCGAGTCGATCATCATCCCGACGCGGTCGTTGACGAACTCCTCGACCTTTTCCTGCTCGGTCTTGGTGGCGATGCCGGGCGAGATGGTGCCGGCGTCGTTGAGTGATTTGACGAAGGTGAGCATATCCACCACCGGTTTGCCCTCAAGGTCTGGCTTGCCGTTCGCCATCATCGACTGACCCGAAGCCCAAACCCACGACATCATGTCGTTCTGGACGCCGGATGGCGTTTGCAGCGACAGGGGCAGCACCCAGCCATACTGGTTCTTGTCGGCCTTCGTCATCTTCTTGGCGGCTTCCAGAAACTCCGCACGGGTCGACGGCAGCTTGGTCACGCCTGCCTGGGCGGCGAGGTCCAAATTCACGAAGACCGGATAGACGAAGGAAGCCACGGGAAACATCACCGCCTTGCCGTCCACCTTGATGATGTCCGCGACCTGGCTCTTGTCGAAACCGCTCGCATCCATCATCGGATTCATGTCGGCGAGTGCGTTCTGCGCATTCAGATTGTTCACCCAGGCACCGTCGAGACCGACGACGTCGCTGAGCGTTCCGGTTGCAGCACCAACCGAGATCTGGTCTCGCGTGGTCGCGTAGGGGCCGCTGACCAGCGTCACCTTGACTCCGGGGTTTGCGGCCTCGAAGTCATCCATGATCGCCCTGAGCGAGCCAGCCGGCAATTCGGGCTCCCACCATTGGGTGAATTCCAGCGTCGTGTCCGCCATGGCGCCGGTTGCGCCAAGCAACCATGCGGCCGCGGCTATTTTCAGCATCGCGGGTTTAATACGAAACATCATTTTCTCCTCCTTCTTTGGGATCGACCGCACAATGCGGACGATCGTCTGGTTATTCAGAAGTCTTCTTACGCAGGCGCCTCACCCTCGCCTGCGGGCCTTGCCGCGGATATTCAGATCGCCAGATGCGTCTCGGGATCGAAGAAATGGAGCTTGGCGTCATCCAGGGCCAACCGGATTTCCGAGCCGGAGCGGACTGTGCTGACCGGTTCGAATTTCGCCACCGCGTTCGACGCCAGGCCGAAATCCTGCACTGCGTCCGGGTCGCCGGAGTCCACTCGGACCGCATCGATGTTGAGATGGACGATTTGTTCGGATCCAAGTTCTTCGATCGAGGTCACCTTTGCCGGTATCGTCTGATACTTGCGGCCGGATTCGAGGCTGCTGTCATAGAGATCCTCCGGTCGTATCCCGAACACGACCTTGCGCCCCGCATACGACCTCAAGCCCGGCCTGCGCACGAAGGCTGCATCCTGCAGCCGGATGGCTAACGCGCCGGACATCAGTTCGTCGCCCGTCAGGGTCGCCTCGAAAAGGTTCATCGAAGGAGACCCGATGAAGCCGGCAACGAAGGCGTTCACCGGCGATTCATAGAGCCTCTTGGGTGTGTCGACCTGCTGCAGCACGCCGCCTTTCAACACCGCGACCCTGTCGCCCATCGTCATGGCTTCGGTTTGGTCGTGGGTCACATATATGGTCGTGACGCCGAGCTGCTTTTGCAGGCTGGTGATTTCGGCGCGCATTTGAACACGCAGTTTCGCGTCCAGATTGGAAAGGGGTTCGTCCATGAGAAAGGCTGCCGGCTCGCGCACCATGGCGCGGCCCATGGCAACCCTTTGACGCTGTCCGCCTGAAAGGTTCGCGGGTTTGCTGTCCAGCAGAGACGTCAGTTGAAGGGTTTTGGCGATCTCGTCCACGCGCTTCTTGCGCTCGGCCTTCGACTTGCCTGCCAGCCGCATCGAAAAGCCGATGTTTTCGAACACCGTCATATGCGGGTAGAGGGCGTAGCTCTGGAAGACCATCGCGATGTCGCGGTCCTTGGGCGGCATGTCGACGACGTCGACGCCACCGATCCGCAGGCTGCCGCTGGTGACGTCCTCCAATCCCGCGATCATCCGCAACGCGGTGGATTTGCCACAGCCGGAAGGCCCGACGAGAATCAAGAACTCGCCGTCCTCGACCGACAGGTTCAATTGGTCGATTGCGTGAAAATTGTTCCCGTATGTCTTGCAGATATTCTCAAGAACGACTTCTGCCATATTCCTCCCTCCACAAGTCTAAGCCACTGATTTTTATGATTGTCCTCGGCCTATGTTCACCTGCGAATATTTTCCTCGGATAGTTCGGGCAATGTTTCGGTATCGAGCCGCGCATATTTCAGTTCGACTGCCGACGGCGCGTTCGTCGATGCCAGGAGTTCCGTGACCTGGTCGTCGGTCGGAAGTGCCTCGCGCCCGCCCCGCCCGGTTATCGAAAGGGCGGCCGCCGCGGCGGCGAATGCGACCCGGCCTGCGGTGTCGGCACCGCGCGTCAATGCATGGGCATAGGCGCCGTGAAAGCAGTCACCGGCGCCGGTCGAGTCGACGACTGCAACCCGGTGCGGAGGCAGGTGCCAGAGCCCTATCTCGTCGCGTCCGCGATAGTACACGCCCCTGCCGCCATCGGTCAGAACGACGGCGGATCGCGACGGCGACCACAATGCATCGAGCATCTCGGCGGGCAATCGGCAGCCCGTAGCGGTCCGCGCAAAGCCCAGGGGAAGAATGAGGTGGTCGCAGAGCCCGATCAGCCGCTCCGTGGCTGGGCCGCTGCTCCATTCGATATCGCCGAGGATCGCAAGGCCGAGATCGCTAGCCCGAGCCACGACATCCAGCGACCGGATCGCATAGCTGTCGACGATCAGGACGGTCGCGCGGCTGAGAACCCCGTCCGGAAAGTCCGGCGCGGTGCCCAGCATCGCTTCGTCGTCATACGCGATGAACCGCTCCCCATCCGAACCGACGGTGATGCGCGAGCGCACCGGGCGCGCGTGCGGGTGGCGCGGCGCGAACACGGTTTCAACGCCGCTCGCAGCGAGATCGCACAGCACGGCGTCATCCGCGGCACTGCCCAGCCATCCGACGAACCCGGCGGTTCCGCCGAGCCGCGCGACGGCGGCAAGTGCCGTCGCGACATTTCCCCCGAAAGCTCGGGCACTTTGCAGGACCTTCCCCTTGCCCGCCGACAACGGCTGATCGACATAGACGATGTCGTCGATCGCAATAGCTCCGAAGCCGAGGATTGAAGGGACGGTTGGCATCGTTCAGGCACCCGCCTTCGCCAAGGCGTCTTGCGCCGAAAGGCCGTCATGGATGACGCCCCGAAAGGCAATCGCTGCCTTTTCCGGATCGCCATGCCCCCAGAGATTGCGGCCCACCACGGCACCGCGCGCGCCGGCACGGATGGCGTCCGCCGTCTGCTGAAGGGCGCCGAGCAGCGTGTCTGTCTTCGGACCACCGGCGATCACAACCGGCACCGGGCAGGTCCGAACGGTCTCTCGAAACGACTCGAAATCGCCGGTATAACCGATCTTGATCACGTCGACGCCGGACTCGTAGCCGATGCGTGCCGCATAGGCGATCTCGTCGGGGGTGAAGACGATTTTTGCCCCGTCGGTGAAATCGCGAGGGTAGATATGCGCCACCACCGGCATGCCGTAACGGGCCGCCGCATTCACCGAATCGGTCAGCCAGCGTATGTATTTGCCCTCGGTCGCGCCGCGCACCGGAATGGCCACGGCCAACGCATCGGCGCCAGCGCGCACCGCATCCTCGGGCGTTGCAATCAGTTCACTGATGCGATCGTCTGGGGTGAAGCAGCCGGCCTGGATCACCAGGGAAGCCTTGCCGGCGTATTGCGGCCATAGATGACGCGCGGTGCCAGGCTGGATGCTGACGTAGTCGGGTTTGCCCACCATGACGCGTGCAAGCGCGCCCGGCAGGTCGGCAAGACCTCCTTTGCGCACGTCGCCATAGCCGACAAAGTGGTCGACCGCGCCGCCAAAAAGATTTCCCGATGGGTGTGAGAAGAGGCGCGCCAGGCGCACCTTGGTTCCGAGGCTCATGAGTCCAAAACTCTCCAATCGATTGATTTAAAAACCCTGGACCCAGTGTTTGCGAAAGAAATGATAAATGCAATCTTTCGAAAGCTTTCGAATTCGCATATTTTTGATAGAGTGAACCGAGGCCAAAGCGATCGCTTGGCGCATGGAGGCAAGGACAGGGCAATGTTGTCAGAGCAGAGACGCCAATCGATCCTGGGTGAAGTGCAACGCAGCGGACAGGTTCGCATCAAGGACCTGTCAGACGATTTTGGCGTGTCGGAAGTCACGGTGCGCTCCGACCTCGAGATTCTGGACCGCAAGGGACTGCTGACCAAGACCCGTGGAGGCGCGGTGACCCGGACCACGGATTCGACCACAGCCGCGTTCGCCCGGCGAATGCAAACAAACCTCGATGCAAAGAAACGCATCGCCCGGGCAGCGGTAGAACTGTTCGAGGACAACCAATCGGTTATCTTCGACGGCGGCTCGACATTGATGCAGGTTGCCATGCTGTTACCGCCGCTCAGCAATGTCGTGGTCGCGGCCACGGCGATGAATATCGTGCAGCATCTGATGCATCGGCCCGGGCTCGACGTTCACATGATCGGTGGCCGGGTCTATCCAGACACGGTGAGCACGCTGATCACCGATGCCGACACGGCTCTCGGCGGCTTGGTAGCGCATCAGGTCTTTGTTGGAGCGCATGCGATTGACTCGTCACTGGATGTGGTCGACGTGAACGAAGACATGGCGCGAACGAAGCGAAACCTCGTGCGCATGGCCCGGCGCGTTGTCCTCCTTGCGGATTCGAGCAAATGGGGCGTCAGCGGGACCTCCAAGGCCTTTTCGCTGTCGAGCGTCGATGTTGTGATTACCGACGATGGCCTGTCCGACCCGATACGCCGCCAGCTTGATAGGACCGGGGCCAAGGTGATCTATGCCTGACCCCGTCGCGGCCCCTGGCCGTGACGGAAATATCCAATGCGCTCATAGCCCACGGGATCCCCATCGGCGGTCGGCCGTTTTTTCACGTCTGTCATTTTCTCCTCCCAGGGCTGGCAGCCTCCCGATATCGCGCCAGCATTTTCGCATGTTGCATAAAAATTTTACGCGCGTCAATATTTAAAATGTTGTATAGCCCTTTGCGAAGGCGATCCGTCGCCGGCTGGGCGGATCCGGCAGACCATGGCGCATTGGGAGGTACGATCGAAAATGCACGGGATATCAACGACCAAACTCGGGATCGGCGTCATCGGATGCGGCAATATCTCGATGACCTATCTGCGCAATGCCGCCCTCTTCGGCGGCATCGAATTGCGCGCCTGCGCCGATATCTCGGCCGACATGGCGACGGTGCGGGCCAAGGAATATGGCATAAGGGCCCTCGGCGTCGATGCGCTGCTGGCCGACCCCGAGATCGATCTTGTCCTCAACCTGACCATTCCGGCGGCGCATTTCGACATTTCGTTTTCAGCGCTTTCAGCGGGCAAGCACGTCTTCACCGAAAAGCCGCTCGCCACCTCGGCCGCCGACGGACGGCGCCTGGTCGACGAGGCGCGGTCGCGCGGCCTGCTGCTCGGCTCTGCGCCCGACACTTTTCTCGGTGCCGCCGGACGCCGCGCTCGCCGGCTGATGGACGACGGCGCCATCGGCCGCCCGGTCACCGGCACCGCCTTCATGATGGGGCGCGGCATGGAGCATTGGCATCCCAACCCGCAATTCTACTACCAGCCCGGCGGCGGCCCGGTGTTCGACATGGGGCCATATTATCTGACCATGCTGGTCAACCTGCTCGGCCCGGTCGAGCGGGTGATGGCGATGGCGACACGCGGCCAGGAGGAAAGGCTGATCACCGCCGACGGGCCATTCAAGAACACCACATTCAAGGTCGGCACGCCGACCAACGTTTTGTCGCTGCTCGAGTTCCGCTCCGGCGCGACCGTCACCTTCGGCGCGTCGTGGGATGTCTTTCGCCACTCCAACCATCCGATCGAACTGCACGGCACGGAGGGCTCGCTGCGCCTGCCCGACCCCGACACGTTCGGCGGCACCGTGTCGCTGTCCGAACGCGGCACCGAGTGGAAGGATTTCGCCAGCGAAGGCGAGCTCTATGGCGCCCGCAACTGGCCTTACGCGGCACCCGACCGCGCCAATTACCGCATGCTCGGTGTCGCCGATCTGGTGCGCTCGCTTCAAACCGGCAACACGCCACGCGCCTCCGGCAGCCTCGCGCTGCATGTGCTTGACATCATGGAGGCGATCCTGCGCTCCGGTGAAACACAGGGCTCGGTCGCCGTCTCGGGCGATGTCGTCCAGCCGGCCCTGCTGACCGAGGAAGAGGCAAGCGACCTGCTGGCCTGAGGACATGACCATGACACTCGATCCGGATGCGCGGCGCGTCCTCGACATCGGTCGCGCGGCCGGCGGCGAGCCTTTCGAGAACGGCAGCGTGGCGGCGGCGCGTGCTGCCTACAACGCCTCGTTTCCGACGCTGCAGGGCGAGCACGAGCCGGTCGCAACGACCCTGGAACAGCAGATCGACGGGCCGAACGGGCCTATTACGCTCCGCATCCATCGCGGCACCGGCGCACCGCAAAGCGGGGCGCCGGCGTTGCTCTATCTGCATGGCGGCGGCTGGGTCATCGGCAATCTCGATTCGCATGACGAGATCTGCCGCTCAATGGCCAATCTCGGCAACGCCGTCATTGTCTGCCCCGATTATCGCCTGGCGCCGGAACACAAATTTCCCGCCGGGCTGGAGGATTGCCTGGCGACACTTCGCTTCATGGCGCAGAGCGCCGCCGATCTCGGCATCGACAAGGCGCGCATCGGCGTTGCCGGCGACAGCGCCGGCGGAAATCTCGCCGCCGTGCTGGCGTTGCTCGCCCGCGATGGGCTCGCTCCGCCGCTTGCCACGCAGATCCTGATCTACCCCAACACCGATGCACGGCAGACATCGGACAGCTACCAGCGTTTCGGCGAAGGCTTCGGGCTCACCGCAACCACCATGGCATGGTT
Source organism: Mesorhizobium loti (assembly GCF_003148495.1). GTDB lineage: Bacteria > Pseudomonadota > Alphaproteobacteria > Rhizobiales > Rhizobiaceae > Mesorhizobium > Mesorhizobium loti. The sequence goes on along the minus strand of NZ_QGGH01000002.1, from coordinate 273,447 downwards.
CCGCGACCATTATGTGCGAACGCCCGACGACATCATGGACTGGCGCGTCTCGCCCTTGCTGGCGCCTGATCTTGCCGGCGTCGCGCCGGCCTTCGTGGCGCTGGCCGGCTGCGACATCCTCGCCGACGAAGGGGCCGCCTATGCGGCGCGCCTGCAAGCCGCGGACGTGCCTGTGATCCTGCGGCAGTGGTCGGGCCAGATCCACGGCTTCGTCTCGATGGGGCGCCATATTCCCGCTGCCCGGCAAGCGGTGGCCGAGGCGGTGGCTGCCTTGCGCCAATTCGAGAGGGGTCGCTGACGATCAGGCCGACTGACGCATCACCAGGGTGGCGCCAAGCTTGACCGTGCGCGCCAGGCCCTGCTTTGGCGGGTCGGCCTCGTCCAGCAGAGCCAGCAGAATCTCGACGCTGCGGCCGGCCATGGCGGTGAAATCCTGCGCCATGGTGGTCAGCGCCGGGCAGGTGTAGCGGCTCAGCGGATGGTCGTCATGCGCGGCAACGCGCAGGTCGCAGTCGGGCCTGCGGCCGACCTTCAGGCCGCGCGAGTAGGCGGCCGCCATCACGCCAAAGGCGAGACGATCATTGGCGCACAGGATGGTGCGGCCAGGCAAGGTCCCGGTCTCCAGCATTTTTTCCGTCTGCTCGTAGCCGATGCGTTCGAAGTCCCAAGTGTAATCGCGCGCGGCCTCGATGACGACCGGCTTGAACCCGGCGGTCTCCATCGCGACGATGTAGCTCTCCTGGCGTTCGCCGGAGTTGTGGTTGACATGCGGAATGTCGAGATAGGCCGGCGGCTCGCCCGAGCGACACAGATAGTCGACGATGGTCGACACGCTCTGCCGGTTGTCATTGCCGACGAACGGCGTATCGCCCTCGATATAGGTGTCGAAATAGACGATCGGAATGTCCTGCCCGAGCTTGTCGAAAACGCTGCGGTCGGAGGCAAGGCCGAGCGGGGCGATGATCGCGCCGGCGACCTTCAGGGACAGCAGCGTCCTGACCGACTCCGCTTCCAGCTTCGGCGAGCCATGCGAGGAGATGACGATCGGCCAATAGCCCTCGTCGCGGCAGCGAAATTCGATACGGCTGACCATCTCGGCGTAGAACGGATCGGTGATCGTCGGCACGACGATGCCGATGTTGCGGGTGCGCTTGCGGTTGAGGTTGCGGGCGAAAAGGTTCGGCTGATAGTCCGAAGAACGCAGGGCGGCTTCGATGCGCGCCCGCGTCGCCGGCTTCACGCTTGCGGGATCGTCGAAATATTTGGACAGCGTCGGCCGTGACACGCCGCATGCCTGGGCGAAGTCATCCATCGTGCGGTGCGTCTTCTCCGCCATCGATATTTCAGTTCCCTTCCCCATTCGCCTGCCGGACCGATCCGGCCGTCACAGTCATGCGGCCGTTGCCCGGGAGCGGCAATGCTCGACCGAACTTATTCAGTCAAATTTTCACAGTTCCCAATACAACGCAAAAACATTACGTACGTCAAATTATTTATTGACGCCCTGAAATCAAAAGGCGCATCGATGCAAGCACTAGGCGATCGTGACAGGGGGTATCGCGCCAAAGGCCAGGGATCGGCTGATTGGCGGGTGACAGGAGTGCGAGGTATTCAAGCCAGCGCAACGGGCGGGCATGCGCGGCGCCGCGAAGAAGCGGTTGCCGTGCGGCGCGGGCTTTTCCGGCATGCGGGCGTGGTTGGGCCGTGAAATGGCGCGCAACCTGCTGAGACGGTAGCAGTCAATCGGGGGGCGCACGCGGCGCCTCCCGATCGCAATTATCATTCGATCATTCGCCGCGCATCGTCGCCTGGAAGGTCGGCAGGTGCTTTTTCTGGGCTTCCAGCATGCGCTCGCGATAGACGCCGTAGATGACGTCGGTATCGTGCAGCGTCACGCCGGCAATCGTCGGCGAGGCGAAGACCGGCAGTTCGATGCCGCGCTTGGACAGCGCTTCCGCGGTGCGGGCGATCAGTTCGTGCGCCAGGATCATGGCGAGCACGGTCGACGAACCCGAGACCGGACGGCTCCAGCCTTCGACCGGCACGATCGCGTCCTCGATCGGCGAACAGGTGTCGATGACGAGGTCGGCCGCGTCCGCAAGCCGCTTGCCGGAGGAGTGCGTCGCCGGCTTGTCGAGGTTGTTCTTGCTGGTCACCGCGACGACGAAGATGCCGCGCTTCTTGGCATAGAGCGCTGTGTCGATGCCGGACGAATTGCGGCCGCTGTGACCGAAGATGATGATCGAATCGCCCTTGTTGAGCGGCTGGTGGTCGAGGAATTTTTCGGCGTATTTCTCGGTCCGCTCCAGCCACAGCAATTCGCGCACGCCGCCGGCGCCGAGCACGTTGTGCCACATCACGCGCGGGTCGGTCAGCGGGTTGAAACCGACAAAGCTGCCGTAGCGCGGAAACACTTCCTGCACCGGCAGCACCGAATGGCCCGAGCCGTAGAGATGGACCAGCCCGCCGCCCTCGAGCGTGTCGGCAAAGCGGCTGGCGGCCTGGCCGAAGGCTTCTTCGTTGGTTTTCGCCGCCTGGTCGATGAGGGCTGCGAGACGGTGGATGTAGAGATCGGACACGTGGGTACTCCTGTTTAAGTGTCGGCTTGGGATGGATCAGCTTCTTGGGGTTGACGGGACGCGCCCGGCGCGCAGCGTCGAGCGGATTTCGTAGCGGTCACCACGCATGATGGAGACGGTGAATTCGAACGGACCGCGCTCGTCGGTGGTGATGCGCTCGACGACGAAGGCGGGGCTGCCAACCGGGAGATCAAGCAATTCGGCATCCGCAGCACCGACGGCGCCGACGCGATAATTCTCGCGCGCCGCCACCGGCACGATGCCGTAATGGCGCTCCAGCGCCTCGTAGAGCGATCCCTGCAGCAAGCCGGCGTCGAGGAAACCAGGCACGCGCACGGCCGAGAGCTGCGCCGTCTGGATACCGATCGGTTCGCTGTTGCCGAGTCGCAGGCGCCGGATGCGCACCACCGGATCGCCCTCCTCGATCTCCAGCGCACCGGCCGCCGCGGCATTGGCCGTGGTCAGGCCGCAATCGAGCAGGCGCGAGCCTGCGACCACGCCCATATTGCCCATCTCCTGGGTGAAGCTGGTCAGCTCGCGGGTGCCGGCGACCAGCGTGGTCGAGCGCACGAAGGTGCCGCGGCCATGCTCGCGCCGCAGCAGCCCGGCCTCCTCGAGATTGCGCAAGGCGTGGCGCAGCGTGATGCGGCTGACCCCGAACAGGGCGCACAGCCTGTCTTCGGCTGGGATCTGATCGCCCGTCGCCCATTCGCCGCTCTTGACGATGGCGCGGATCGCTTCCTCGACCTGATACCAGAGCGGCTCCGGTCGTCTGCGATCCGGTTGCTGAAAGCTTGCTTCGCTCATCGCACCTGCCTCCACTCTCTTCCCGCGAGCCCGGCCAGCGCCGCCCCGACGAGACCCGCGCGAGAACCGAATTGACCGGGTCGCAGAACAATATGCTTGAGATGCGGCGGCAGTTGCCGCTGCATCGCGGCAAGCAGCGGCAGCCGGATCATGTCCAGCGCTTCCGCCAGGCCGCCGGAGATCAGCACCGCCTGCGGATCGAGCAGCGCGACGGCGCCGGCCAGCGCAGTGCCGAGCCGACGCGCCGGCGCCTCCAGTGCGGCAAGTGCCGCCTTCTCGCCGGCCCGGGCGGCTTCGATCAGCCTGCCGCCATCCGCCAGGCCTATCTGCTGGGCAAGGGCGTCGAGCGCCCGGCCGGAGGCGACGCGCTCCAGCCAGCCGCTACGCTCCTCGCCTTGATCCTCTGTGTCGGCGCAGGCCCATCCGAAGGAGCAGGCGCCGCCACGGGCGCCGGCGACGATGCGGCTGTTGGCCAGCACGGCGGAACCAATGCCGGTGCCGATCGCCAGCAGGATCGCGTCGGACATGCCTTTCGCACTGCCTTCGACGGCTTCCGCGAGCATGGCGATCTGCGCGTCATTGCCGAGCGCGATGCGCAGGCCCGGAAACAGTCTCGCGACATCGACACTGTCGAGCCAGGGCAGGTTCGGGACCCAGCGACAGATCGAGCCTTCGACCAGGCCGGGCACCGCGATGCCCAGCGCCTCCACCGCACCCGCCTCGGCGCACAGCGCGCGGATGCGGATGACAAAGGCGTCGAGGTTTGCCGGCGCCGGTTCGCGGCTTAGCGCCTCCAGCATGCGCACATCGCCGGTATGGACGGCGGCGCGCAGATTGGTGCCGCCGAGATCGATAGCCAGAACCCGCGTCATCGGCCAGGCCCCTTGCCGAACGGCGGTGAGAACAGACCGCTGCCGGCATTCCACGAATGCGACGCCGCCGCGAAAGCCTGCGCATGGCGCGTGCCGCGCAGGCAGCCGCGCAGCCGGTAGAGCGCGCTGTAATAGTCGACATAGGGAAAGCTGCTCAGGCCGCGCGCCAGCTCGTATTCCTGGACCGCTTCGCTCCACGCCTCGAAGCCGTCGCTGACATCGACGAGATGCTCGGGGCGGAAACCGTCATCGTCCTCCCAGTTCTCGCCGAACAAAAGCAATTGCGGTGTATGCGCCGCATGGTCGCTCGCAACAGTCGGCAGTGCGGCGAAGAAGATGCCGGTCTGCGTCAGATGCGCGGCGGCGCGATGGTCCTTGTGCCAGCTGCCGTGCCAATGGGTGATGACGATCTCGGGTTTCAACTCGCGAATGACATCGCACACCTCGAGCGCCGTCTGGTCGTCTGAAGGCAGGAAAGCGTCGCGCAGGCCAAGGCTACGCATGGTGACGCCGAGCCGGGCAGCCGCCCTGCCCGCTTCCTCTTCCTTCTGCACGCAATAGTGCTCGGGGATGAGGCAGGGGTGACCCTGTTCGCCCATGGTCAGGTGCAGGAAGGTCACGGTCGTACCGCGCTTGACGGCAGCGGCCGCCAGCGGGCCTGCGATGACCTCGGCGTCGAAGGCGTGCGCGCCCGCCACCAGGATGGAGCTTGCGGCGTAGATCCTGTCCTCGATCATTTCATGCCTCCCCCGGCGCCGACGCCTTCGCGAATCTGGCGGGCCAGCAGACAATACATGATCAGGATGGGCGCCATGGAGATCGCCAGCGAGGCAAACACCAGGCCCCAGTCGGTGCGGAACTGGCCGACGAAGACGCTGATCGCCAGCGGCACGGTCTTGTAGCGGTCGTCGAAGATGAAGATCAGCGGGAAGAAGAAGTCGTTCCACACGGCGATCGCGGTAAAAATGGCGACGATCGACACCGCCGGCTTCACCATCGGCAGGATGATCTGGAACAGGATGCGGACCTCACCGGCGCCATCCATGCGCGCCGCTTCGTCGAGTTCGGAGGGCAGCACACGCATGAAGTTGGCGAAGATGAAGACGGCGAAGGGAATGCGGATCGCCGAATAGACGAGGATCAGGCCGGTGAGCGAATCGAGCAGGTCGAGATTGCGCATCAGCGTGAACAGTTCGACCGAAGCGAGCCGGATCGGCAGCATGATGCCGGCCAGGAACAGGCCGAGCATGAGGCCGTTCCAGCCCAGCCGGTAGCGGCTGAGCGGATAGGCGGCCATGGCCGAGACGACGATGGTCAGCACCACCGCACCGCCGGTGACGATCAGGCTGTTGACGAAGTTCTGGCCGAGGTGAGCACGCGTCCAGGCGTTGACGAAATTGTCGAAGGCAAAGCTTTTGGGCAGACCGAGCCGGTTGTCGTAGATCTCGGCCGTGGTCTTGAAGCAGGAGATAACGAGAATGTAGAGCGGCAGCAGAACGGCAGCCGCCCACACGACCAGCACAGTCCATCCAGGCAGCCGCGCAATTCGCCGCGAGATGGCGGGCCTTTGCGAAATCGCCAGCGCGCTCATAGCTGCACCGTGCGGCGGTCGAAGAAGCGCAGCATCATGAGCGTGCCGATGCTGAGGATCAGGAACAGCATGGTGCCCAGCGCCAGAGCCAGGCCGATATCGGTGATGCCGACCGCCCCCTCCGCGCCGAAGGCCAGCCGGTAGAAATAGGTCACCAGCGTGTCGGTCGAATAGCTCGGATTGCCCTGCACGCCCTGCATCACATAGACGATGTCGAACTGGTTGAAGGTGTTGATGAACGACAGCGTCGTCAGCGTGCCGATGGCCGGCATCAGCAGCGGCAGCGCGATCGAAAACAGCATGCGCGCATTGCCTGCGCCGTCGAGCTTTGCCGCCTCGAAGATCTGGCCGGAAATCTGGCGCAGGCCGGCGGTATAGATCAGCACCGGCAGGCCCATCCAGTTCCAGGCGTCGACGGCGATCAGCATAGTGAGCGCCGTATGGCTGTTGCCGAGCACGGTCAGGCTGCCCTGATGCAGGCCAAGCCCGTTGAGCGCCCATTCGACGACGCCGCCCGGGGCCAGCAACAGGCGCCACAGCGCGCCGACGATGACAGGGCTCAGCACCGCCGGGAAGAAGAAGACCGACTGGAAGAAGGCAGCGCCCCTGTCTCGCAGGAACAGCAGCCAGGCGAACAACAGCCCGATGCCGTTCTGGAAGACCATGATGCCGAAGAACCAGGCGGTGTTGTGCCACAGCGCGCCGTAGAGCCGGGCGCCACTGGGGAAGATAAACAGCCGCGAAAAATTCGACAGGCCGGCGAACTCGACCATGCGCAGCCCCTTCCAGATGAAGAAGCTGCCCCATAGCGACATCGCCAAGGGATAGAGGACGAACAGCGCATAGACCGCCAACGCCGGCAGGATGAACAGCACAGCCATGCGCTGCTGCGTGCGGCGAAGGCTGCTGGTGCGGCGAAGGTTGCTCATGCGCTGTTTTTTGTCCGTGAGAGGCCGGCCGCGATGCGACCGGCCGACTCCTACTGCTTCGGCTTGAACCAGGTGGCGACAGCGGCCTGCATGTCGGCCGCCAGCTTCTCCGGCGCGATGTTGCCTTCGACCATGTCGATGATCTCCGACTGCAGCACCGAGGAGGCCGTCGGCGACTGCCAGCGGAAGCCGACCAGCGTCAGGTAGGGCGTCGAATTCTTTGACATCTCCATCATCTCAGCCAGCACCGGGTCCTTCACCGTGACATCGGTGCGGGCCGGCGGCCAGCCGAGCTCATCGGCGAACATCTGCGCGAATTCGGCCGAGGCCATGAAGCCCAGCACCTTGGTGGCGGCTTCCTTGTTGGCGCTTTCGGAAACGAGGCCATAGGAACCGTCGGAGAAGGCCGAGGTGTAGAGTTTTGCCCCCGCATCATCGGCGGGGAACGGGAAGATCGAGAATTTCAGCTTCGGGTTCTGCGCCTTGAAACTGCCGTTCTCGAACGAACCGCCAAGGAACATCGCCGCCTTGCCGCCGATAAACTGCTGCGTCGCGGTGGTGTAGTCGATGCCGGCGAAACCATCCGGGAAATAAGGCTTCAGCTCGGCGAAACGCTTCAGCGCCGCGACATAGCGCGGGTCCTCGAAGGTCGCCTTGCCGGTCATCATCTCGTCGTAGAAACCGGGGCCGTAGATGGTAGGCCCGACGACACCGACGGCGATCTCCAGTTCCCAGGCCGAGCCATTGGCGCCGCCGGTGGCGATCGGCGTGATGCCGGCCGCCTTCAGCTTGTCGCAGGCGGCGACGAAATCCTTGTAGGTCTTGGGTATCTCGATGCCTTGGGCGGCAAAGATGTCCTGGTTGTAGAACACACCCATCATCGGCACTGAATAAGGCACGCCATAAACCTTGCCGTCGGTGCGGCCGCGCGCGCCGCCAAGGGCCGCGTCCGCCATGTTCTTCAGCTCCGGCACGCTGTCGTCGAGCGCATCGAGATAGCCGGCATCGACAAAGGGCTGCAATTCGCCATAGGCCTTGAGCTGGGCGATATCCGGACCGCGGCCGCCGCGCAGCGCCGTGCTCAGCCGATTCTGGTAGTCGGCATCCGGCGTGAACTGGATGTTGACCTTGATGCCTGGATTCTTGGCCTCGAAGGCGTCGAAGATGCGGCGCATCGCGGCTTCGTCCTCGGTGCGCCAACTCCATAGCGTCACGGTGCTGTCGGCCCTCGCCGGCACGGTGGAAAGGATGCCGGTGCAAGCGGCGGCAAGGCCGCCGATCAGGCCAAGTGCGACGCGTCGGTGAATCGAAAGCATGCTCATTGCCAGTCTCCCATTGTTCTCAGTCCTTGGCGTTTCGCGGCGCTTCGGCACCGCGAAAGAGTCAATCGCTCGGAAAAGTCATTATAACGACATAGCGCCATTCGCAAGAGGTCTGGCGCGTCTGCGAAACGGCGATGGCAGGCTCTTTCGCCCAAGAATTCGACATAATTCACTGTTAAATATACATAAATTTCCCGCCGAAGCTGCTGCAAGGAAATTCTGCTGGATGTCATCCATAGCTTTTTCGCAAACAGACACTTGCGCCATCGTCTCATGTTGTCATAACGTCATCGCGATCGATATGCCAAGTGGAGGATGAGGAATGTCTGTTGCCTGGACTTCGAAACTGGCCCTGGCCGCGAGCCTGGCGCTCCTGCCCGTCACCAGTTGGGCGCAATCGGTCAACATCTCCTATTTGACGCATTGGTCGCCCGAGACCGTCGCGCTGCTGGAAGCGGCGGCCAAGGACTATGCGAAGACCAATCCCGACGTCAGCGTCACCGTACGCGCCGTTCCGTTCGGCGATCTCTTGACCACGCTGCGCTCCCAGGGCGGCGGCTCGGACGGCCCGACCATCGGCGGTATCTACGATCTGTGGCTGCCCGAACTCGCCCGCGACAAGCTTGTCGCGCCTGCCCCCGATGCGGTCGCCGGCGAGGTCAAGGACGCCTGGCCGGCGGGCGTCGTCAGCGCCGCCTCGGTCGGCGGCAAACTCTACGGCATTCCCAACGAGATCGACGTCTACGCGCTGAATTACAACAAGGCGCTGTTCAAGCAGGCCGGTATCACTGCTGCCCCGAAGACCTGGGACGAGTTCAAGGACGCGGCCAAGAAGCTGACCAACAAGGATGCCGGCCAGCAGGGTTTTGGCATGATCAATTCCTGGGCGGCGGGCGTCGTCCACCCCTTCGCCTCGCTGCTGGTGTCCAACGGCGGCGATCTGGTCAAGGACGGCAAGCCGGTACTGGACAGCTCGCAGGCCACTGAAGCCTTCCAGCTCTACGAAGACCTGATCAAGTCGGGCGCCAGCGTGCCCGCCATGGCGACGGCCGACGCCAACACAACCGGCCCGTTCCTCGACAATTTCGTCTCCGGCAAGACCGGCATGATCATCATGGCCAACTGGTGGGAGAGCGCGCTGAAGAGCGGCATGGGCGACAAGTTCGCTGATATCGCCACCGCGCCGATCCCGGTCGGCCCGAGCGGCGACAAGCCGCATTCGATCTCCTATTCCTGGATGACCGTGGTCAACGCCAATGCCGGCGCGGCCGAGCAGAAGGCGGCCTGGGATTTCCTGGCCTGGCTGAACAATCCGAAGTCTGGCAAGAACGGCGCCTCGGCGATGTCCGACATCCTGATGTCGATGGGCATCCTACCGTCGCGCCTGTCCGATATCGAGGCACACAAGGACAAGCTCGGCTCCGAGTTCCTGTCCGGCTATGTCAGCGTGCTGGCCGATGCAAAGCCCTTCCCGGTGGTGCCGGGTGGTCAGGAGTTCAGCGAATCCCTGCAGCAGACGCTCGAAGCATTGCAGTATGGCCAGGTCTCGGCCAAGGATGCTCAGGCGACGGCGCAGGCCGACGCCACCTCTATCCTGGAGCGCGCCGCCAAGTAGACTGGAGCCATGATCAACAGGTACCGTGCCTCGGCGGGCATCATGCTGGCGCCCGCCGTGACGCTGATTGGCGTCTTTGTCCTCTTGCCGATGCTGCTTACCGTCTGGCTGTCTGTCCAGGACTGGTCGACGCAGACACCGTTTTCCAGTGCAAGCTTCATCGGCCTCGACAATTTCCGCGAGATTTTTGGCCCGACCTCGGTCGGCCGTGACTTCAAGGGCGCGCTTGCCAACACCGCGATCTACACGGCGCTGTCGGTCATCCTGATCCTGCCGCTTTCCGTTGTGTTCGGGCTGATGGTCTATCAGCGCGACGTCGCCGGCGGCACGGCGCTGAGAACCGTGCTGTTTGCCACCTACATGGTGCCGATGATCGCTGTGGCGCTGGTCTGGTCAAAACTCTATTCGCCGAGCGAAGGGCCGCTCAACCAGATGCTCGGCCTGATCGGCATCGGCCCGCAGCCGTGGCTGTCCTCGCCGCGCTCGGCGCTGCTGTCGATCGTCTTCCTCAATGTCTGGCAGCAGGTCGGCTATTTCACCGTGCTGGCGATCGCCGGGCTGACGCAGATCCCCGGCAGCCTCTATGAGGCAGCAAAGCTGGACGGCGCCAACCGGCGCGAGCAGTTCCGCTTCATCACCCTGCCGCTGCTGCGGCGCACGCTGTTGTTCAGCGCCGTCATCGCCATCATCAACGCGGTGCAGGTGTTCGAGCCGGTCGCGCTCATCACCCAGGGCGGGCCGGTCGGCTCGACCAATGTGCTGACCTACCACATCCGCCGCGTCGGCATCGAGCGCGCGCAGGGCGGGCTGGGCTCAGCGATGGCGGTCATGCTGATGCTGTCGCTGATCGTCGTGGTCTGCGCGCTGTTCGCCCTGGTCAACCGGAAGGACGACGAATGACGGCGCGGGGGTTTTCCGGATCGTCGAGCTGGTTGCCGCGCAGACGCCCGTCGGGCCGCAAGGCGCTGCTGGCAACGCTGATGCTGCTCGTCGCCGTCGCCTCGGCCTTCCCGCTGCTGTGGATGGTGCTGTCGAGTCTCAAAACCCCGGCCGAGAGCATGCAGGTGCCACCGGTGTGGATCCCCGGCACGCCGAGCCTCGACGCCTATGAGAAGGTTTCGGGCGTGGTCAATGTCGGCCGCTCGATGTGGAACTCTCTGGTCATCGCCTCGATCACGACCGCCGGCATCCTCCTCACCAGCATGATGGCCGGCTACGCCTTCGCCAAATACCACTTCCCCGCCAAGTCGCTGCTGTTTTCGGTGCTGATCGCCACCATGTTCCTGCCGCCGATCGTGACGCTGATCCCGCTCTACCGCCTCGTCGGATCGATCGGGCTCAACGCCAGCCTGGCGGGCATCATCGTACCCAATCTCGCCAATGCCTTCGGCATCTTCCTGATGCGCCAATTCATCGCTGGCGTGCCGGACGATCTGATCGACGCCGCGCGCATGGATGGCGCGTCGGAGCTGCTGATCCTGTTCAAGATTGTGGCGCCGAGCGTCGCGCCGGCGATCGCGGCACTGGCGCTGTTTGCCTTCGTCTATCACTGGAACAGCTATTTGTGGCCGCTGACCGTGCTGCAGGGCAATGCGGACGCCTATCCGATCGTCATCAGCCTCAGCCGCCTGCTCAGCTACAACAGGGGCGCGGTCAACACCGGCCTGGTGATGGCCGGCGCCACGCTCGCCGTACTGCCGCCGCTGCTGCTGTTCGTCTTCCTGCAGCGCTTTTTCGTCGATTCCATCGTCGGCTCCGCGATCAAGGGATAAGCTGCAGAAGCTTGCCGCTCGGACCACGGCCCTGCTTGCCAAATGCCGTCATGCCGCCCATACAGCAGGGCAATCGCCCGCCCGAGGTCGTGGTCCGCCTCTCCTTCGATTTTGCCAGGGATACTGTCTAATGTCCGCGACGCCGTGGTCAAAGCCGTGACGGATCACTCCACGCCATCGCTCGCCAGCCTGGGCTGGACGGAATTTTTCGGCGACCAGCTCGAACCCGGCGACGCCAATTTCGTCCCGACGCGGATCGCCACGGTCCATCGCGACCGCCTGACCGGCCTCTCCCAGGCAGGGCCGGTCGATCTGACGCTGCCGGCACAGGCGAACACCGGTGACTATGCCGTCGGCGACTGGGTGCTGGTCGATGGGCATGAGCACCTGGTCCAGCGCCGCCTGACCCGCAAGACGGTGCTGGAACGCCGCACCCAGGGCGGCAGGGTGCCGCAGCTTGCCGCGGCCAATGTCGACACACTGTTCATCGTCACCTCGTGCAATGCAGACTTCAATCCCGCCCGGCTCGAGCGCTATCTGGCGCTGGCCAATGAGGCCGGAACGACGCCGGTGATCCTGCTGACCAAGGCCGACACCGCTGAAGACGCCGAGGCGTATGAAAGGCAGGCTGCGGCGTTGCAGCGTGGATTGCCGGTCGTGATGCTAAATCCCCGCACATCGGATGCGGCAACCGTCTTGGCTGCCTGGTGTGGTGCTGGCCAGACGGTGGCGCTGATCGGCTCCTCCGGGGTCGGCAAGTCTACGTTGGTCAACACGCTGGCCGGATCGGCGCAGCAATCGCCGCAACAGACCGGAGGCATTCGCGAGCACGATTCCAAGGGACGCCACACCACCACGTCGCGATCGCTGCATTCCATTGCCGGCGGCGGCTGGGTGATCGACACGCCGGGCATGCGGACGCTGCAGGTCAGCGATGTCGGCTATGGCATCGACACGCTGTTTGCCGAAATCACCGAGCTCGCCCCGCTGTGCAAGTTCCGCGACTGCACGCATGTGCATGAGCCAGGCTGCGCGGTGCAGGCGGCCCTGAAGGCCGGGACGCTCGACCCGGAGCGCCTTGCCCGTTGGCGCAAACTGTCCGACGAAAACCAGAACAACACGCCGGTTCAGAGCGGCCCTCGCGGCGCGAAGTCACCCGGGGGTCGCGGCAAAAGGCGTTGAACGGCCGAGGCTGAACTGGCTTCAGAGCCGCGCCGTACCGAAGACCCGATCCCAAAGTGCCGACGTAACACCGAAATTAACCGATTCGTCGATGTGATGATGCACGGCGTGGCGGCGCTTGAGCGTGTAGAGGTAGCTCGGATGGGTGGGATGCCAATGATGAATCATATGGTGGACGCTGATGTACCAGAGGTACCCCAGCATCAGCCCGCAGCTTACCGCGCTCGCGGTTGCGAAGTCCGAGACCACCCAAACGGGCACAAACGCGACCAGGGCATGCACCCCGAGGCTGAGCCAGGTCGGCGTGCCCACCGAACTGCGCTCCTCGACATGATGACGATCATGCAGGTCCTTGATGTAGGGAATGTGGTGAAGGACGAACCTGTGCAGGAGGTATTCGGTCAGCGTCCAGAGGCCGAGACAGGCGAGGACCGTACCTATCCAGCCTGGCGCACTCTCTTCGCCGGCCTCAAGCAATCCGGCCACTGCCAGCACGGCGATCACCAGCGGATACACCACGAAGTCGCTATAGTAGCCAATAAGACCGAGTTGCATCGTCACCTAGCCTTCGTGCCGCCAAATAAGCGATGGTGTCAGATTGCCGGACTCGCGCGTGAGGTGCAATGCAGACGCGCCAGACATAGCGTCGCAATCCCTTGGTGCAAGGTTCGCGTCAACGATTCAAGGACCATCGGCAGGCTGCCGGCTTTGCAGACGGACGTATAAAATGGCAAAACACAGCGCGGGATTGCTGATCTATCGCCGCAGCGACGGCGATCTCAGGGTGTTGCTGGTCCACCCAGGCGGACCGTTCTGGGCGAAGAAGGACGATGGTGCGTGGTCGATACCGAAGGGTCTTGTCGACGAGAATGAGGACGAGTTGACGGCAGCGCAACGCGAGACAGAGGAAGAGCTTGGCGTCAAGGTCGATGGCTCGTTCGCGCGGCTCGGCGACTACAGGCAACCGGGCGGCAAGATCGTCTCGGCCTGGTCTGTCGAGGCGACCATCGACATCGACGTAACCACCATCAAGAGCAACAGCTTCACCATGGAATGGCCGCCAAGATCGGGATCCCTGAAGGCGTTCCCGGAGGTCGACAGAGCAGGCTGGTTCACCTTGCCCGAGGCCGAAGTGAAGATCCTCAAGGGGCAGCGCCCGATGCTTTTGGATTTTGCCAGGCAGCAAGGCGCCGGATGATCCGCAGCCTTCAGTAAGGCAGGCCGACATAGTTCTCGGCGAGTGCGGTCGATGCGGCACGCGACTGCACGAGATAGTCGAGCTCGGCCTCCTGGATGCGCTGGCCGAACTCGCCGGTGTCGGGAAAGCGGTGCAGCATCGTCGTCATCCACCAGGAAAAGCGTACGGCCTTCCAGACCCGTGCCAGCGCCTTTTGCGAATAGCAATCAATGCCAGCCATGGTTTTGTCGCGATAGAAGTCACGAAAACCTGGGAAGAGATAGCGCACGTCGCTGGCAGCGAGGTTGAGGCCCTTGGCGCCGGTCGGCGGCACGATGTGGGCGGCGTCACCAACCAGGAAAAGCTTGCTGAAGCGCATTGGCTCGGCAACGAAGGAGCGCAGCGGCGCGATCGATTTCTCGAAGGATGGCCCGGTGACGACATTTGCCGCCGTCTGCTCCGGCAAACGGCGGCGCAACTCGTCCCAAAAGCGATCGTCCGACCACGCCTCGACGCGATCGTCCTGTGGGCACTGCACATAGTAGCGGCTGCGATGCGTCGAGCGCATCGAGCACAGCGCAAAACCCCGCTCATGATTGGCATAGACCAGTTCGTGATCGGCAGGCGGCACTTCGGCCAGCACGCCGAGCCAGCCGAACGGATACTGCCGCTCGAAGGTTTTCAGCGCACGCTCAGGCACCGATTTCCGGCTGACGCCGTGGTAGCCGTCGCAGCCGGCAATGAAGTCGCAATCGATCCGATGCGTGACGCCGTCCCGGTCATAAGTGGCGAAAGGTGCGGCGCCATCGAAATCGTGCAGAGCGACATTTGCCGCCTCATAGATCGTGGTCAGTCCTGCCGCGTCGCGCTTGTCCATCAAATCGTGCGTCACTTCGGTCTGGCCGTAGACGGTGACATGCCTGCCGCCGGTCAGTGCCTCGAGGTCGATGCGGTGCAGGCGTCCGTCGAAGGCGAGCGAGATGCCGGAATGCGGCAGCCCTTCGGCATGCAGCCTTGCTGCCGCACCGGCCTGTTCCAGCAGTTCGACCGTGCCCTGTTCGAGCACCCCTGCCCGCACGCGGCCAAGCACGTGCTCGCGGCTCGCCCGTTCCAGAATGACCGTCTCGACGCCGATGCCGGCCAGAAGCTGCCCGAGCAGCAGGCCGGACGGTCCGGACCCGATGATGACGATTTGTGTGCGCATCAGTGGCCCAGACTTTCGATCTGTCCGGTCAGCTCGGCGGCAAGGCGCAGCGACGCGGCCGTTGCGACGACCATTTGCGGCAGCAGCAGCCATTCCAGCGTCCAGGCCGCGCCCGAGCGCTCCTGCTCATGCACGAGCGCCTGATGCATCCCGGAAAGCTGCGTGGCGTTGAAGCGGGCAAGCGCCACCAGTGCCTCTGCCTTCACGGGATTCTGCTTGTGCGGCATGGCCGACGAGCCGCCGCCGCCCGAGAGTTCGATGTCGATTCCACCTTGCGCCATCAGTGCGATGTCCTGACCGACCTTGCCGAGGCTGCCGGTCACCAGCGACATAAGGCCGGCAAAATCGGCGAGTGCATCACGCTGGCTATGCCATTGCGGTGCGTCGCCAAGGCCGAGTCTTGCGGCAAGGGCTGCGCGCACCGCCGGCCCTTTATCGTCTAGCTTCTCCAGTGTGCCGGCGGCCCCGCCAAACTGCACCACCAGCAGGCGTCTCGACTGTTCGGACAATCTCTCCTGGTGCCGTTGCAGCGGCGCCCGCCACGCCGTCACGCGATCCGCAACTTTGATCGGAATCGCCTTCTGCATGCGCGTCATTCCGGTCAGCGCCCTGCCGCCAAAACGCTCTTTGAGCGAAGCGAGGCGCATGACGGTTTCGGTCAACAGCAGATCGAGATGCTCGACGACGGATTTCAGCCGAAGCATCAGGCCGGTGTCGATGACATCCTGGCTGGTCGCGCCGAAATGCACTTTCTGGCCATGCGGTTCGCCGACCGCCGCCCTGATCTGGCGCACCAGTTCCGGCACAATGACGCCGTCCTTGGCGACGGCGGCCCGCAGCAAGGCGGTATCGGGACGGAACTTGGCCAGCGCCACCACGATAGCTGCGGCATCTTCCTTGGTGATGATCCCGTTTTCGGCCTCGGCTTCGGCCAACGCCTGCTCAAATTCAAGCATCGCCTCGATTTCCGCCTCGACGGAAAAATGCCTCGCCGCTTCCTCGTCACCGAGGAGTGCGGAGAGCAGTGGATGGTCGAAGGGCGATACGGTCATGTCGCACGTCTCCTGAGCATCAGCTGTCGAAGAAGACCGTTTCCTTCTCCCCCTGGAGATGGACGTCGAAGACGTAGGTGTCGCCGTTGCGCTCGGCGATCAGCGTCGGCACGCGAACGCGATGCTCGATGCGCGCCAGGATCGAATCCCCGGCATTGGCCTTTTCCTCGTCGGAAAAATACAGCCGTGTGTGCAGGCCGAGATTGATGCCGCGCGCGACGATCCAGAGGGTGATGTGCGGGGCCATCAGGCGGCCATCATTCGAAGGCACGCGGCCCGGCTTGATCGTGTCGAACGTGCACAGACCGGTGTCCATGTCGGTCGGGCGACGGCCCCAGCCGAAGAAATTCGGATCGGCAGCGCCGCGCAATTCGGCCGGCGAATTGTAGAGCCCGTCGGCATCCGCTTGCCAGATCTCGATCAGCGCGTCCTTGAGCGGTGTGCCGGTGCCGTCGAGCACCCGGATGCGCAAGCCGATGCGCTCGCCTTTGGTCTTGTCGTTGACCATGGTGGCGCCGAGATCGCTGGGATAGACGCCGCCGATGCCGCAGAAATTGGGCGTCAGCCCGATATGGACGTAGGGTCCGGCGGTCTGCGAGGGGCTTTCCCTGAGCCGGTCGAGCGATTGAGCCATCAGTTGCCCTCCGGCCTGTTTTCGAACAGCGACGCGCGGCGCCCGCGCAGCACGATGTCGAACTTGTAGGCGCGCGCGTCGAAGGGGATCGTCGCTTGCATGTCGAGCGCAGCGATCAGCGTCTCGATGGCCGCCTTGTCGGGGATGCCGCGCACGATCGGGCATTGCCAGATCAGCGGGTCGCCCTCGAAATACATCTGTGTGATCAGCCGCTGCGCGAAGCCGTGGCCAAAGACAGAGAAATGGATATGCGAGGGCCGCCAGTCGTTCGGCCCGTTCGGCCAGGGATAGGGACCGGGCTTGACGGTGCGAAACGCATAGCCGCCATCCTCGCCTGTAATAGTGCGGCCGCAGCCGCCGAAGTTCGGGTCGAGCGGCGCCAGATAGCCGTCCCTTTTGTGGCGATAGCGGCCACCGGCATTGGCCTGCCAGAATTCGAGCAGCGCGCCGGGCACGCCAACGCCGCGTTCGTCGAGCACCCGGCCATAGACGATGATGCGCTCGCCGAGCGCGCTCTCGCCAGGTCTGGCGAAATTGTGGATCAGGTCGGCGTCGAGTTCGCCGAGCATGGCGTGACCGAAGACCGGGCCTGCAATCTCCGACAGCGTGTTGTCGAACGACAGCGGCGCCTTTTGCGGCGAGCGCAGTACGGAGGTCTTGTAGTTCGGCGTCAGAACAGGCGGATGCCAGGTCCGGTCGCGCTGGAAGAAGGCGCCGGTCTCAGGCCTCCGGTTCGAGCCGGACTTAGCGGGCATTCTGGCTTCCGTCCATTTCCGAAAACACGTCCTTGGCGATCTTGAAGGCACGGTTGGCTGCCGGCACGCCGGCATAGATGGCGACGTGCAGGAAAGCCTCGCAGATATCGTCGCGCGAAGCACCGGTGTTGACGGTGGCGCGCACATGCATGGCGACCTCCTCATCATGGCCGAGTGCTGCCAGCAGCGCCAGCGTGACGATTGAACGCTCACGCTTGGTGAAGCCCGGCCGCGCCCACACGGTTCCCCAGGCGGCCTCGGTGATCAACTCCTGGAAAGGCTGGTCGAAATCGGTGGCGGCGACCTCGGCCCGGTCGACATGGCGGTCGCCGAGCACCGAGCGTCGAACCGCGAGACCGGCGCGATATCTGGCAGCGTTGCCGGGGACTTCATCCATGGGTTTCTGCTCCAGGGGCAAGCGATGCGATAAAACTGCGGATCAGGGCGACCAGCGCTTCGGGCTGTTCGACGCAAGGAATGTGCCCCGCATCGCGGATGATCTCGAAGCGCGCGCCAGGGATCAGTTCGGCCAGCGAGCGGACGAGATCGGGAGGCGTCGAGCCATCCTGGTCGCCGGCGACGCAGAGCGTCGGCACCGCGATGCGGCGTGCGGCATCGGTGAAATCCGCATCGCGAACGGCAGCGCAAGTCCCGATGTAACCGGCGAGCGCTTGCCTGGTCATCATGTTCCAATAACCGTCGAGCTCGGCCAGACGCGCCGCGTGGAAGGCGGGGGTGAACCACACTTTGAGCACGCCATCCGCAATGGCCTGGATGCCCTTGCTTTCGACTGTCGCGATGCGTGTGTTCCAGCTCTCTGCCGTGCCGATCTTGTGGGCCGTGTCGCACAGGATCAGGCCTTCGACAATTTCCGGGCGCCTGCGATAGAAGCCTTGTGCGATCAAGCCGCCGACCGACAGGCCGCACAGCACGACCTTGCTCAAGCCGAAATGATCGATGAGCGCCGAGAGATCATCGACATGATCGTCGATCGACCTGATGTCGCCGATATCGGACAGCCCATGGCCACGCTTGTCATAGACCAGTAGCGGCATTTCACCATCAAGCGCCGAGACAATTTCGTCCCAGATCCGGAAGTCGGTGCCGAGTGAATTGATGAATATGATTGGGCGCGCATTGCCGGTCGCCTTGATGTGGCGATGGTGCAGCGTGATGCCGCCAATGGTGACGAATGGCACGATTTCGGTCCTCCGCCCCCACATTGCACAAGGCGTTTGGTTCGGTAAAATGATATTTTGCGCCGTTTCATTAACTCAGGGGTTATCAAATTCATGTCCGAGAGCCGCATCCGGTTCCGTCACCTGCAGGCATTCCTTGAAGTTGCGCGACAAGGAAGCGTGGCGCGAGCGGCTGACTTGCTGCATGTCAGCCCACCGGCGGTGACCAAGACATTGCGCGAACTGGAAGAGGCGCTGGGTGTGGCGGTGGTCGAGCGTGACGGCCGCGGCATCCGGCTGACGCGCATCGGCGAGATCTTCCTTCGCCATGCCGGCACGGCGATCACGGCACTCAAGCAAGGCGTCGATTCCGTTCGGCAGGACGGAGCAGTCAACCGGCATCCGATCCGCATCGGCGCGTTGCCGACGGTGTCGGCGCGGGTGATGCCGCTTGCCATGAGCCTGTTCCTCAAGGAGGGCACCGGTGCGGCGATCAAGATCGTCACCGGCGAGAATGCGGTGCTGCTCGAACAGTTGCGCACCGGCGCACTCGATCTCGTCGTCGGACGGTTGGCGGCGCCGGAAAACATGACCGGCTTCTTCTTCGAGCACCTCTATTCCGAACCGGTGCTGTTCGTGGTGCGGGCGGGACATCCGCTGCTCGATCCGGGACAGGATGTGTTCGCACGGCTCGACGAATTCCCGATGCTGATGCCGACACGGGAATCGGTCATTCGCCCTTTCGTCGACCGCCTGTTCATCACCAACGGCATGACGGCGCCGGCAACCGAGATCGAAACCGTTTCGGACTCCTTCGGCCGCGCCTTCCTGCGGCAGAGCAATGCCGTCTGGATCATTTCGGCCGGCGTCGTTGCCAACGAACTTGGCAGCGGCGCCTTCGTCGCCCTTCCGGTCAACACCGAGGAAACCAAGGGGCCTGTCGGCCTGACGATGCGGACGGATACGGCGCCCTCGCCGGCCTTCTCCATCCTGCTGCAGACCGTCCGCGAAGCGGCAAGGCAGGGCAGCTAGGGCACGAGATGATCGCTGTCAGTTCCGAATTTCATAACCCAGGGGTTAACGAAACACCGCAAAATATCATTTTACCGAACCAAACCACTGGTGCACTGTGACGATGGAGGACCACAAAGGGAGGAACATATGACGCACGCACTCGGCAGCAGATCCACGAATCCAGGCATTTCGCGACGCCAGTTCATTGCGACCTCCATCGCCGGCGGCACGGCGCTGGCGCTTGGCGGCGGCAGGGCTTTTGCGCAAGCAGGCGACACGCTCAAGGTCGGCTTCGTCAGCCCGCGCACCGGGCCGCTCGCCGGGTTCGGCCAGACCGACGGCTACGTGCTCGATCTGGCCCGCAAGGCGCTGGCCGGTGGCATTGAGATAGGCGGCAAGAAATACAACGTCGAGATTCTCGACCAGGACACGCAATCCGATCCGTCGCGCGCGGGCCAGCTGGCCAAGGACCTGATCAACAACCAGGCCATCGACCTGATGCTGGCGGTGTCGACGCCCGAGGTGATCAATCCAGTGGCCGACGCCTGCGAGGCCGCCGGCGTGCCGTGCCTGTCGACGGTCATGCCGTGGGAGGCCTGGTATTTCGGCCGCGGCGCCAAGCCGGGCGAACCCTCGCCGTTCAAATGGACCTATCATTTCGGCTTCGGCGTCGGCGAGTTCTTCAAGGCCTATATCTCGCAATGGAACCTGATCGAGACCAACAAGAAGGTCGGCGTCATGTATCCCAACGATGCCGACGGCAATGCCATCCGCGCCCATTTGGCGCCGCTGCTGGCCAAGCAGGGTTTCACCATTGTCGATCCCGGCGCCTATGAAACCGGCACGACCGATTATTCCGCGCAGATCGCACTGTTCAAGCAGGAAGGCGTCGAGATCTTCAACTCGTTCCCGATCCCGCCGGATTTCGCCGCCTTCTGGCGCCAGGCGGCACAGCAAGGCCTGATCAAGCAGATCAAGATCTGCCAGGTTGCCAAGACCGGACTGTTCCCGTCCGACATCGAGGCGCTCGGCGATCTCGGCATGAAGATTTCGAGCGCCGCCTACTGGCACAAGGCCTTCCCCTATAAATCGCCACTGACCGGTGTCTCGGGCATCGAGCTGGCCGACGGCTACGAGGCGGCGAGCGGCAAGCAGTGGACGCAGCAGCTCGGCGCTTCGATGTCGCTGCTCGACGCCGGCTTCGAGGCACTGAAGGCAAGCAGCGACGCCAAGGACAAGGCGGCGGTGGCCAAAGCGTTGAGCACGCTCAAGACCGAGACGATGGTCGGCAAGGTCGACTTCACCAGCGGGCCTGTGGCCAACGTCTCACCCGGCCCGATCATCGGCACGCAGTGGGTGGCCGCCAAGGAAGGCAGCAAATTCCCGCTCGATTACGTCGTGACCGAGAACGCCACCGATCCGAAAGTGCCCGTCGAAGCCAAGCTTCTGCCTTACAACGGCTGATGGACCGCTGACGAGGATCGCCTGGTGACCCATCCGCAACAACAGGCGATCCTCGCTGCCGCCGGTATCCACAAACGCTTCGGCGCGCTTGTGGTGCTGGATGCGGTGGACTTCTCCATGGCTACCGACGAGGCGGTCGGCATTGTCGGCCCGAACGGCGCCGGCAAAACCACGCTGCTCAGCGTGCTGGCCGGCGCCTTTCCTCCCAGTGCGGGCACCGTCAGCTTCAAGGGCGGCGACGTGACGGCGCTGGCGGCGACGCAGCGTTGCCGGCTCGGCCTGGTGCGCACGCACCAGGTGCCGAAACCGTTCAGCGGCATGACCACCTTCGAGAATGTCTTCGTCGCCGCCTCGCATGGCGCAGGCCTTGGCCGCGACGAAGCCTATGAGGAAGCGCTCGGCTCACTGAAACTGTGCGGCATGCTCGGCGTTGCCAACCGGCGCGCCGAAACGCTCGGGCTGCTCGACCGCAAGCGGCTGGAATTGGCGCGCGCGCTCGCGGCAAGGCCGACGCTGCTTCTGCTGGACGAGATCGGCGGCGGATTGACCGATGGCGAAGCCGGTGAGCTTGTCGACACGATCAAGGAATTGCGCCGGCGCAAGATCGGCATCGTCTGGATCGAGCACATCGTCCACATTCTGCTGCAGGTGGCCGAGCGGCTGATCTGCATGGACGCCGGCAAGATCATCGCCGATGGCGAACCGCAAACGGTGATGGCCGACCCCGAGGTCGTCCGTGCCTATCTCGGCGGAGGCCCCAAATGAGCCTGCTTGCGGTCGAGGACCTGGTTGTCCGGCACGGCCTGCTGCAGGCGGTGCGCGGCGTGAGCTTGACGATCGAACGCGGCGAAACGCTGGCGCTGGTCGGCGCCAACGGCGCCGGCAAGACGACGTTGCTGAGGGCAATCGCCGGCGCACACCAGCCGGCAGCCGGCCGCGTGCTGCTCAGCGGCGCCGATCTCACCAGCGTGCCGTCGCACAAGCGTGTCGGCATGGGCATCGCGCTGGTGCCGGAGGGGCGAAAACTGTTCGTGCAGATGACGGTCGAGGAGAACCTTCTGCTCGGCAAGACCACTGGGCGGCCAGGCGACTGGAGCGTCGACAAGGTGCTCGAAATGTTCCCTAATCTGAAGCCGCGACGCCATGCCAAGACGGGCCATCTGTCAGGCGGCGAGCAGCAGGCGACGGCGATCGGCCGCGCGCTGATGAGCAATCCCGACGTGCTTTTGCTCGACGAGGTCTCGCTCGGCCTGTCGCCGCTGATCGTCGATCGCGTTTATGCTGCCCTGCAAGGGCTGATCGCCTCCGGCACGACGATCATCCTCGTCGAGCAGGACCTCAACCGCGCGCTCGCGGTTTCCGACAGGGTCATCTGCATGCTCGAAGGGCGTGTCGCGCTCGAAGGGCCAAGCAAACAGGTTTCGCGCGAGGATGTGACGAAGGCCTATTTCGGCCTGCACCGGAAAAGCCCCGGGAGCGTTCCCGCATGAGCAACCAGATCATCCAGGGCATCCTTCTCGGCGGCTACTACGCGCTGATCGCCTGCGGCCTGTCGTTCATGTTTTCGGTAATGCGCATCATCAACCTCGCCCATGGCAGCCTTGCCGTGTTCGCTGCCTTTGCGCTGTGGTGGCTCGCCTCGCGGTTCCACATCTCGCCCTTGGTCGGCCTGCTCATCGTGCTTCCGCTGATGGCGGCGACCGGCTGGGCGCTGCAGCGCTTCCTACTTGAACGCAGCGCACGCGGCGGTGCGCTGCTGCCGATCCTGACCACATTCGGCCTGGCCATCGTTATCGACAATCTGCTGTTCGAGCAGTTCGGCGCCGATACGCGTTCGCTGGCGCCCTATATCGGTAGCCTGTCCTATGATTCCTGGGAATGGCCGGGCAGCATCTATGTCGGCAAGCTCGCTGTGATCATGTTCGCCAGTGCCGTGATCCTGCTGGGCGGGCTGCAATTGTTCCTCACCCACACAAGGCTTGGCCGCTCGATCCGCGCCACGTCGGAGGACCCCGACACCGCCGGCCTGGTCGGCGTCGATGCGCGCCGCGCCAATGCGATCGCCGCTGCCATCGCCATGGTCACGGTCGGCCTTGCCGGCGCGTTTCTCGGCATGCGCGCCACCTTCGATCCCTATGCCGGCGCGCCCCAACTGCTGTTCGCTTTCGAGGCGGCAGTCATCGGTGGCGCTGGGTCGCTGTGGGGAACGCTGATCGGCGGCATCGTGCTGGCGCTCGCGCAGACACTGGGCGCGCAAGTGCATCCGCAAGGTTTTCTGATCGGCGGCCATGTCGCGTTCCTGATCGTGTTGTTCATTCGGCTCTCCACTTCGGGCCTCGGCCTGCGCGGCCTGCTGCGCTTGCCCACGAGGAAGCCGACGTGAGCGCCGTTTCGACATCCCCCGTCATCGAGCGCGGCACGGCGACGTCGCGCATCGCCGCGATTGCGGTCGCGGTTATCATCGCGCTACTGGCGATTGCTCCGCAGTTCCTGTCGGCTGGCGCGGTCGACAGGATGACCGCCCTGTTTGTCTATGTGATCCTGGCGGCAATGTGGAATGCACTGGCCGGCTTCGGCGGTCTGGTCTCGGTCGGCCAGCAGGTGTTCTTCGGGCTCGGCGCCTATTTCGCCATCCGGCTGGCCGATGCCGGCCTCAACCCGTTCCTGGCGCTGTTCGCCTCCGGAATTATTGTTGGCGCCGTCTCCTGGCCGCTCTCGCTGTTCATGCTGCGGCTGAGGAACGGCGAGTTCGCCATCGGCATGTGGGTGATCGCGGCGCTGACGCATCTGCTGGTCAATCTCGACCGGCTGGTGCAGGGCGAAACCGGCACATCGCTGATCTCGCTCAACGCCTACGACGCCGGCGCTAGGCGGGCAGCGATCTACTGGCTGGCGCTGGCATCGATGACCGCCCTGCTCGCCATCCTGTTTGGCCTGCTGCGCGGCAGCACAGGTGCTGCGATCCGGGCGATCCGCGACAATGAGGATGCCGCCGCCTCGGTCGGCGTGCGCGTCACCGGCACCAAGCGGCTGCTGTTCGTGCTTGCCGCCTTCGGCATCGGCATTGCCGGGGCGCTGTGGCTGGCGACCTCGATCACCTTCCAGCCCAAGACCTACTTCAATGTCCAGTGGACCGCCTACATGATCTTCATGGTGCTGGTCGGCGGCATCGGCACTTTCGAGGGCGCCATTCTGGGCGCGCTGGTGTTCTTCCTCATCGAGACGTGGTTCGGCGGCACCGGTGTCTGGTATCTGGTCGGGCTCGGCGCCACCGCCGTGCTGTTCTCGCTTTTCCTGCCGCGCGGCCTGTGGGGGACGATCGAGGAGCGTTTTGGGCTCCGCCTGCTGCCGGTTGGTTACCGCGTGAGGTTCCCAGCCGCCACCGATGGCGATGGAATGCTTTCGCCACAGCAAGCCACACCATATCGGGAGAAGGCATGACCATGCTTTTCGGCAAGACGAT
Organism: Mesorhizobium loti; assembly: GCF_003148495.1. Lineage (GTDB taxonomy): Bacteria > Pseudomonadota > Alphaproteobacteria > Rhizobiales > Rhizobiaceae > Mesorhizobium > Mesorhizobium loti. The sequence continues at coordinate 248,837 of NZ_QGGH01000002.1, read as the reverse complement.
CCTCATCACCGGTGTCGCCTCCGGCATCGGCGCGCGCACGGCGGAACTCGCCGCTCAGCTTGGCGCAGACGTGATCGGCGCCGATGTGCGTGAGCCGACTGCTCCGGTCGGCAGCTTCGTCAAGGCCGACATCTCGTCGAAGGCCGGTGTCGACGAGCTGATTGCTCGCCTGCCGCAGCGCCTCGACGCGCTCTGCAACGTCGCCGGGCTCTCCGGCAATACCGGCGCAGCGTCGACGCTGGCGGTCAATTTCTTCGGGCTGCGGGCTCTGTCGGAAGGTCTGGCGCCAAGACTTCGTGAAGGCGGCGCGATCGTCAACGTTGCGTCGATTGCCGGCTATGGTTGGCGCGCCAATCTCAACCGCGCCGCCTCGATGGTCGGCATCGAAGGTTTCCCCGATGTTGCCGACGTGGTCTGCACGCACGCGGTCAGGAACGAGGAAGGCTATCCCGTCTCCAAGGAACTGCTGCTGTTGTGGACCTTCCGCGCCGCGCATCAGGATCTGTTCAAACGCCGTGGCATCCGCGTCAATGCGGTGAGCCCAGGCCCGGTCGAGACACCGATCCTGAAACAGTTCCGAACCGTGCTTGGCGACGCTCGTGTCGACAGCGACATTGCCAGGGTCGGGCGGGCCGGCACGTCCGGCGATATCGCACCGGTGGTGCTGTTCCTGTGCTCGGACGGCGCGCGCTGGATCAACGGCGCCAATTTGCCGGTCGACGGCGGCCTCGAAGCATCGATCAATGCCGAAATGTTCGGCTTCTAATCACGAAGCTCCAATCGGGGCGATGGAGACAATCATGGACATCGGACTTCTGATCGACGGCGACAAAAGGGATGCGTCCGGCTCGGCCTCCTACGACCGCATGGACCCGTTCACCGGCAAACTGGCGACGCGCGCCGCCGCAGCCAGCATCGCCGACGCCAATGCCGCGGTCGAAGCCGCCGCGGTCGCCTTTCCGGCCTGGTCGAAGACCGGGCCTGGCGAGCGCCGCGCCTTGCTGTCAAAGGCTGCTGACGTGATGGCCTCGAAGGTCGGCGAATTCACCAGGCTGATGATGGAAGAGACCGGTGCTACTGGTCCCTGGGCCGGCTTCAATGTCATGCTGGCGGCCAACATGCTGCGCGAGGCGGCGGCGATGACGACGCAGATCTCGGGCGAGATCATCCCCTCCGACAAGCCGGGCACGCTGGCCATGGCAATCCGCCAGCCAGCCGGCGTCTGCCTCGGCATCGCGCCGTGGAACGCGCCGGTCATTCTCGGCACCCGCGCCGTGGCGATGGCGATCGCCTGCGGCAACACCGTAGTGCTGAAGGCCTCCGAAATGTGCCCCGGTACGCACCGGCTGATCGGCCAGGTGCTGGTCGAAGCCGGGCTGCCCAAGGGCGTCATCAATGTCGTCACCAACGATCCCAGGGATGCCGCCGGCATTGTCGAAGCTTTGGTCGCGCATCCCTCGGTCAAGCGCGTCAACTTCACGGGCTCGACCAAGGTCGGCAGGATCATCGTCGAACTCGCCGGTCGGCACCTGAAGCCGGCGCTGCTCGAACTCGGCGGCAAGGCGCCTCTGCTGGTGCTGGACGATGCCGACGTCGACGCGGCGGTCAACGCCGCCACCTTCGGCGCCTTCATGCATCAGGGCCAGATCTGCATGTCGACCGAGCGGCTGATCGTCGACGAAAAGATCGCCGACGAATTTGTCTCCAAACTCGCCACCCGCGCCTCGCAGCTGCCGGCCGGCGACCCGCGCGGCCATGTGGTGCTCGGTTCGCTGATCAGCAGCCAAGCGGCCGACAAGATGGAGGAACTCATCGCCGATGCCGTCGCCAAGGGTGCCAAGCTGGTGGCCGGCGGCAAGCGCACCGGCACCGTGGTGGAGGCGACATTGCTCGACCATGTCACGCCGGCGATGCGCGTCTACGCCGAAGAGTCCTTCGGGCCGGTCAAGCCGGTGATCCGCGTGAAGGGCGAGGACGAGGCCGTGCGTGTCGCCAACGACACCGAATACGGCCTGTCGTCAGCTGTGTTCAGCCGCGATATCAAGCGTGCGTTTGCCGTCGCCGCGCGCATCGAAGCCGGCATCTGCCACATCAATGGCCCGACCGTCGGCGACGAAGCGCAGATGCCGTTTGGTGGCGTCAAGGGTTCGGGCTATGGCCGCTTCGGCGGCAAGGCCTCGATCGCCGAGTTCACCGATTTGCGCTGGGTGACGATCGAGGATCCGGGCCAGCATTATCCGTTCTGACCCGGCCTCGCTTGGGCGGCTCGACATTAGCAATCAGACCGCCTGCGAAGGCGTGAAGCGAACGCTTGCGGATCGCATCTGCCCGGGCGCCAGTACGATGCAGCCGGTGTCGATGCCCGCGTCACTCCTGCGATTGAAGGCATCGGTGATGTTGCTGACCGGCTCGGCGCAGAAGAACGGCTCACCGGGCGGCGTGTAAAGGACAAGGAAATCGAGCGGCACCTCGGCCTCGATGTCCAGCTGCCGTCCATGCTCCGGCCAGGAGATCCGCGCGCGGCGCGCCCATCCGGTGAAGACCGTGTCGAAGTCCGTCTCCGACACGTCGAAGCCCATAGTCGGGTTGGCGCCAGCGGGTGGCAGGACGTGCCGGGTGGGCAGGATTTCCGCATCGGTCTCCCACATGCCGGACACCCACGCCTGGACATGCGTCCACGGTGTCGACGGGAAATAGGGATGCAGCCCGAAGCCTGCCGGCATCGGCGTGTCCGAGAGGTTGCGCAGCGAGAGGGCAATGACCAGCCCGCCATCGACCAGCGAGATCGCTTGCCTTGCTTCATAGCTCCACGGCCAGGAATCGGCGGCATGACGATAGGATAGGACGGTGGTGCTGGCTTGGTGCCGCACGATTGTCCACGGCCGACGCCAGCCATGGCCGTGCTCATAGTGCGGATCATCAGGCCCTGTCGGCAGTTCGACGGCGCGGCCGGCGAATGCGAAGCGGCCGCCCCTTATGCGATTGGAATAGGGAACCAGCGGGAAGCAGGCCATGGCGCCGGCATCGCGGCTGTCGATCGCCGCCGGATCCGCAGGGCGCAGCCAATCCACGACTGATCCGTTTTGCCGCCAGCGATACGACGCCACGGCGCCGCCGGCGGCAGGGGCAATCTCAACTGTCGCAATGCCATCGCTGATCGAGACCAGCTCTTGGTGCTGCTCGGCAACGGCAGCGGAATTCTTTGTCATCGGCACTCCCCCATCCCTTGACTCCAATCGCCACGCCTATAAGACATATCATATGAATAGTATGAAGAATAAGAAATCTTTCAGCACGGCGCGAACGTCGAGGATTGCGGTGGCGGTCGCCAGCGGCTCCACCGCTCTGCATGCGACCGTCGTCGAGCAGATCGGGTTGCGCATCGTGCAAGGCGATTTCCTGCCCGGCGAGGCACTGCCCAATGCCGACGATTCCAGCGAGATGCTGGGGGTCAGCCGCACGGTGCTGCGCGAGGCGATCAAGGTTCTGGCCGGCAAGGGGCTTGTCGAATCGCGGCCGAAGACCGGCACAAGGGTGCGTCCCCGCTCCGACTGGAATTTCCTCGATCCGGACGTCCTGTCGTGGCGCTACGCCAGCGGTGTCAGCGCCGACGATGTCCGGGCGCTGTTCGAGCTGCGCCGGGCCATCGAGCCGATGTCGGCCGCGCTCGCCGCCAAGCGCGCCACACCGGCACAGATTGCCGAGATCAATGCCGCGCTGGCTGAAATGGAAGCCGTTGTCGACGACGGCGATCGCTTCGCCAAGCCTGACCTTTTGTTCCACCAGACCATTCTGCGCATGACCGGCAATGAGCTGATCGGCTCGCTGGCGGCACTCGTCGAAACCGCATTGGTGATGAGCTTTCGCCTCTCCAACGACAATCCGGACGGGCAGCGCCATTCTTTGCCGCTGCATCGGGAGGTGGCCGAAAAGATTGCATCCGGCGACGCGACAGGCGCGCAAAAGGCACTCCTTGTGCTCATCGACAATGCCGAGGAAGACGTGCGCCGCAGCGTCGAAAATCGCAACAAGCGCCGCCAGGATCGGGAACAGACATCGTGACGGACACCAAACGCAAGCTGCGATCCGAGGCCTGGTTCGGCGGTGAGGGCAAGAACGCCTTCATGCACCGCAGCTGGATGAAGAACCAGGGCATTCCCGCCGACGCTTTCGACGGCCGCCCGGTGATCGGCATCTGCAACACCTGGTCGGAACTGACCCCATGCAATGCCCATCTGCGCGCGCTGGCCGATCACGTCAAACGCGGCGTCTATGAAGCCGGCGGCCTGCCGCTCGAATTCCCGGTGATGTCGCTGGGCGAGAGCAACATGCGCCCCACCGCCATGCTGTTTCGTAATCTGGTCAGCATGGATGTCGAAGAGTCCATCCGTGGCAATCCGATCGACGGCGTCATCCTGCTGGTCGGTTGCGACAAGACCACGCCGGCGCTGCTGATGGGGGCTGCGTCGTGCAATCTGCCGACCATCGCTGTTTCCGGCGGACCGATGCTCAACGGCAAGTTCCGCGGACAGGATATCGGTTCGGGCACCCATGTCTGGAAATTCGCCGAGGAAGTGAAGGCCGGTCGCATGCCGGTCGCCGACTTCCTCGCCGCAGAGCAGGGCCAGAGCCGATCGGCGGGCAGCTGCATGACGATGGGGACGGCTTCGACCATGGCCAGCATGGTCGAAGCGCTCGGCATCGGCATGCCGGACAATGCCGCGATCCCGGCTGTGGATTCACGCCGTGGCGTGCTCGCGCAGATGGCCGGACGCCAGATCGTCGATCTCGTGCGCAGGGACGTCACGATCGCGCAGATCCTCACCAGGCAAGCGTTCGAGAACGCCATTCGCGTCAACGGCGCGATCGGCGGCTCGACCAATGCGGTGCTGCATCTGATCGCCATCGCCAACCGGGTCGGTGTCGATCTCAGCCTGGACGACTGGGACCGACTGGGCCGCGACGTTCCAACCATTGTCGATTTGATGCCGTCGGGCCGGTTCCTGATGGAAGATTTCTACTACGCCGGGGGGCTAGCTGCGGTCATGGCGTCGCTTGATGAAGTGGGGCTTCTTCATCGCGACGCCATGACCGTCAGCGCCAAGACCATCGGTGAATTGATCGACGGCGCGCCCAACTACAACAGCGAGGTGATCCGGCCGCTGAGCCAGCCGCTGACCAAGGAAGGCGGCATCTCGATCCTGCGTGGCAATCTGGCGCCTGACGGGGCGGTCATCAAGCCGTCGGCGGCAACGCCCGAGCTGATGCAGCATCGTGGCAAGGCGGTGGTGTTCGAGAACATCGAGCACTACTACGCGCGCATCGACGACCTGGAGCTGGATATCGACGCCTCCTCGGTGATGGTGCTGAAGAACTGCGGGCCGCGCGGCTATCCTGGAATGGCCGAGGTCGGCAACATGCCGCTGCCGGCGAAACTGCTCAAGCAGGGCGTCTCCGACATGGTGCGCATTTCGGACGCGCGCATGAGCGGCACGGCCTACGGCACAGTGGTGCTGCATGTGGCGCCGGAAGCAGCCGCAGGTGGCGCGCTTGCGCTGGTGCGCGACGGTGACCTCATCGAGCTCGACGTCGCCGGCCGCAGGCTGGAACTCCTGGTGTCGGACGAAGAGCTCGCCATCCGCCGGCGTGACTGGAAGCCGCCGGCGCCGCCGGAAGGTGGCTATCAGAGCCTTTATGTCGAGCGCGTGCTGCAGGCCGACAAGGGCTGCGATTTCGACTTTCTCGTCGGCCGGCGCGATGCCGGCATTCCTCGGCATTCGCACTAGAGAGGCGCGCGATGACGGATGAAATCGGCTACGCGATCTATCCAAGCCTCAAGGGCCGCAGCGTCTTCATAACCGGCGGCGGCAGCGGCATCGGCGAAAGCCTGGTGCGCCATTTCTGCGCGCAAGGCAGCCGCGTCGCCTTCGTCGACATGGCCGAGGGGCCTTCACGGCGTCTGGTCGATGCGATTGCGGCCGAGGGACATGCCGCACCGCTGTTCATTCCCTGCGACCTGCGCAATGTCGAAGAGTTGCAGGCGGCAACCGTTCAGGCGATGCAGCACAACGGCCCTATCCAGGTCCTGTGCAACAATGCCGGCAATGACGATCGCCATCAGACCAAGGATGTGACGGTGGCCTACTGGGACGACCGCATGGCGGTCAATCTGCGCCATCAGTTCTTCGCGGCGCAGGCGGTGCGTCCGCAGATGAGCGCGCAGGGCGGCGGCTCGATCATCAATTTCGGCTCCATCACCTGGATGGTCGGCGATCCTGATTGCCCAGCCTATGTCACCGCGAAAGCGGCTGTTTACGGCATGACGCGGGCGCTGGCCCGCGAACTCGGCCCCGAACGCATCCGCGTCAACTGCATGGTGCCGGGCTGGGTGATGACCGAGCGCCAGATGCGTCTTTGGCTGAACCCGGCCGGCGAACGCCAGATCGCGGAAAGGCAGTGCCTGCCCGACCGGCTGCAGCCCTCCGATATCGCGCGCATGGCGCTGTTCCTCGCCGCCGACGACAGCCGCATGTGCACGAGCCAACAGTTCATCGTCGATGCGGGCTGGGTGTGACCCGTACGGTTTCAGAGGAAGAAGGTTAGTTCATGCGTCTTGTTCAGTTCAGAATGGCCGACGGCAGCAGAGGGGTTGGCCGTGTCTCGGATGACGGCAATCATCTGCACCCGCTCGAAAAGACCAGCAGCGTGCTGGAGCTGGCCGAAGCGGCAATCGCCCAGGGCACGTCGATCGCAGCGCTGGTCGAGAAACGGACCGGCACAGCGACGATCGACTACGACCAGCTGTTGCGCGACGGCCGCGTGCTCGCTCCGGTCGACCATCCGGAACCGGCGCGCTTCCTGGTCACAGGCACGGGCCTGACCCATACGGGAAGTGCCGCTGCGCGCAACCAGATGCATATTCTGACCCATGGCGAAGGTGCCGACGAATCCGATTCCTTGAAAATCTTCCGCATGGGGCTGGAGGGCGGCAAGCCTGGCGCTGGCAAGATCGGCATCCAGCCGGAGTGGTTCTTCAAGGGTGTCGGCACCTGCGTTGTGCCGCCCGGCGCGCCGCTGCCGATGCCGGCATTCGCGAAAGCAGGTGCAGAGGAAGCCGAGATCGTCGGGCTTTATGTCAATGGGCCTGACGGCCATCCCTATCGCATCGGCTATGCGCTCGGAAACGAATATTCCGACCACGTGACGGAGGGCGAGAACTACCTCTACCTCGCCCATTCCAAGCTTCGCTCCTGCTCGATCGGTCCGGAACTGCTGATCGGCGACCTGCCCGAAGAAGTGCGCGGCCATTCGCGCATCCTGCGCGACGGCGCTGTCATCTGGGAGCAGGAATTCCTGTCGGGCGAAGCGCACATGTCGCACTCGATCGCCAATCTCGAACACTTCCATTTCCGCTACCCGATGCACCGCAGGGCGGGCGACCTGCATGCCTATTTCTTCGGCGCGGCGGTGATGAGCTACGCCTCCGGCGTCAAGACGGCTTCCGGCGACGAATATGAAATCCAGGCACAGACATTCGGCAAGCCACTGCGCAACCGGATGGTGTCGGTGCCGGACGAGGGACTGGTCGCTGTCACCCAGCTGTGACGGCGAAGGTCCGGAAACTGCGGTCCACCAGAATGACAATGGGAGATTGAAAATGGGACTGAAAAAACTGTTTCTAAGAATGGCAACGATCGGGCTCGGCATCGGCCTGATGACATCGGCGGCGCTCGCCGCGAACCTGCGGGTTCTGGCCTGGGACGGCTACGCCGATGCCGACTGGGTCAAGGACTTCACCGCTGCAACAGGCATCGGCGTCGATGTCGTGTTCATCGGCAGCGACGACGAGATCTGGGCCAAGATCAAGGGCAGCGAAGGCCAGGACTTCGACGTCTTCGCCGTCAACACCGCCCAGCTGCAGCGCTACATCAAGGCCGACCTGGTGTCGCCGATCGACGTCACGAAGCTCGCCAACCAGAAGGAAGTGCTGCCGCGCTTTCGTGATCTGACGGCGGTGAGCGGCGTCACCAAGGACGGCAAGGTCTACGGCATTCCGTTCTGCTTCGACTCCATCGGCCTGATCTACGACACCGACAAGGTCAAGCCGGCGCCGACCTCGATGTCGGTTCTGTGGGACCCGGCATACAAGGGCAAGGTTCTGGCCTACGACAATGGCGAGCACAATTTCTCGTTCACCGCACTGACGCTCGGCTACAAGGATCCGTTCAACCTCAACGAAGAGCAGATGGCGGCGGTCAAGGCCAAGCTGGTCGAACTCAAGCGCAACGTGCTGAGCTTCTACACCACCGCCGACGAGGCGCAGCAGATCTACCAGAACAATGATGTGGCCCTGATCTGGGCCAATTACGGCCAGCAGCAGGTCAAGGCGCTGCAGAAGATCGGCGCTCATGTCGCCTACGTCAATCCAAGCGAGGGTGCGCTTGCCTGGCTCGACAACTGGGTCATTTCCAAGGGTGTCCGCGACAATGCGGCGGCTGAGAAGTGGATCGACTTCATGCTGAGCAAGAAGGTCAGCGGCGCGCTTTCCGAACGCACCGGCTTCGGCAACACCGTGGTCGAGTCGAGCAGCGCCGGCGGCAACGACAAGCTGGTCTGGCTCAACAATGTCGAGGACCCGCTCAAGCGTTCGGACATGTGGAACGAGGTCAAGGCCACGCCCTGACCTTTCCGTTCTATGCCTTCGAAGGACCCGGCGGTCCGGAGGTTCCGGACCGCCGAAGCGTATGCGAGAGTATTTCATGAACCAGAACACCGACCTGCTGACGCTGCGGTCCGTCTCGAAATCCTACGGCACGGTTCCCGTGCTGCACGACATCGACCTGTCGATCCGGGACGGTGAGTTCCTCACCGTGCTCGGGCCTTCGGGCTCCGGCAAGACCACGGTCCTGCGGCTGATCGGCGGGCTGGAGCCGCTGACCTCAGGCGAGATCCGGCTGGACGGCCAGGACATCAGCCGCATGCCGATCAACCGACGGCCGTTCAACACCGTGTTCCAGGATTATGCGCTGTTTCCACATCTGACCGTTTCCGGCAATGTCGGCTATGGGCTTTCGGTTCGCCATATCCAGCGCAAGGAAATCGCGCGCCGTGTCGCGGAGGCCCTCGACCTGGTCCAGCTCGGGCGTTTCGCCGACCGCTTTCCCGCGCAGCTCTCCGGCGGCCAACGCCAGCGCGTCGCACTCGCCCGTGCGCTGATCTGCCAGCCGCGCCTGATCCTGCTCGACGAGCCGCTGGCGGCACTCGACCTCGAACTGCGCCGGCAGATGCAAGTCTTCCTGAAATCTATCCAGCGCGAAATCAAGACCACCTTCCTGTTCGTCACCCATGACCAGGAAGAAGCCATCGGCATGGCCGATCGGATCTGCGTCATGGAGGCCGGCCATATCCGCCAGCTCGGCACGCCGCACGACCTCTACTACAAGCCGAATTGCGAGTTCGTCGCGCGCTTCTTCGGCGAGAACAATCTGGTGGCCGGGAAACTCGGACCGATCCAGGGCGAGCTGCGATCGATCGAGACGGCGCTCGGGCGCCTGGTCTGCTCGATCAGCAACCAGCCGCATTTGAAAGCCGCGACGGATGGCGCCAGCGCCTACGCTGCATTCCGCCCCGAGGCCTTGCATCTTGCGGATGCAAAGGACACCGACAACCGCTTTCCCGGTACGATCTCCGACATGGCCTTTGCCGGCTCATCGACCGTCGCCACCATCACGGCTGGCGCCGACAATGCCGCGCAACGCTTGCGGCTGCGCGTGCCGAGCCGGGTCGACGGCAGCGCGCTCAAATCCGGCGAGGCTGTATCGCTTTCGTTTGCGCCGCATGAAGGCCATCTGGTGCTGGCATGAGCAAAGCCGACTCGACGCTGCCTGCGGAAAGACGACTGTCGCTGCTGGTGACAGTACTGGCGTTTGCCTTGCCGGTGATCTTTGTCCTGGTGCCGCTGGCGATCTTCCTCGGTTACAGCTTCTTCAGCGTCGACCAGGGCACGATCGTCTACGGGTTGTCACTGGGCAACTATGCCAGATTCTTCACCGATCCGGTCTTTCTCCCGGTGTTCTGGAACACCATCGTGCTGTGCGTCTCGGTGGCCATCATCTGCATCCTGCTTGCCTATCCCGCCGCCTATTTCCTGACGACGCTGAAAGGCCGCTGGCGCTACGCCTTGCTGATGCTGCTCTTGGTGCCGCTGTTGATGAGCTACGTCATCAAGATCTATGCGATCCGCAGTATCCTCGGCCTCAACGGCTTCCTGAACAAGGCACTGGTAGCGCTCGGTATCCTGCAGGAACCGTCGACGCTTTTCGTGTTCAACATGAACGCCATCCTGCTGACACTGACCCTGCTCTTGATCCCCTTCGCCGTCCTGCCGATCTTCCTGTCGCTGGAGCGGATTCCGCAGGTGCTGCTGCGCGCCTCGGACGATCTCGGCGCGAGCGGCTTGCAGACCTTCCTGCGCATCACCTTGCCGCTCAGCCTGCCCGGCGTCGCTTCGGCGGCGAGCTTCGTCTTCGTGCTGGCGATCGGCGATTTCCTGACGCCGCAAATGGTCGGCGGGATCAGCGGCTTCACCTTCGGCCGCATCCTCTACAGCCAGTTCGGCACGGCCTATAACTGGCCCTTCGGCGCAGCGCTGTCGGTGGCGCTGGCCGTCGTGGTGATCGCGGCAATCCTCATCGGCGAACGCTTCGGGCGCAACCGGGGGATTTCGGTATGAGCGCCCTGCCCCGCCTGTCCGCCATCTTTCTGGCTGCGATCACGACGCTGGTCGCGGTGCTGCTCTACAGTCCGCTGTTCGTGCCGATCGTGTCGTCGTTCTTCACCATTTCGCATGGCAATGTCGACTGGTCGTCGCCGACCCTTGCGACCTATGTCGCGCTGGCTGAAAATCACGACATATTGGCCGCCTTGCGTACCACGCTGATCGTTGGCGTCTGCACCGTCGTCCTGTCCGTGGTCAGCGGAACGCTGCTGGCACTCTACTATCACAGCCGGCGTTCCGGGCGTTCGCTCCTGCAGTTCATCATCTTCCTGCCGTTCCTGATGCCGCCGATCATCAGCGGCCTGGCGCTGCTGATCTTCTTCCGCGAAATCGGCCTCGAACGCTCGCTGCTGACGGTCGTCATCGGCCACACGGTCTTTGTGCTGGCGATCGTCTATCGCACGGTGCTGATGCGGCTGCAGTCGATGAGCCGCACGCTGGTCGAAGCGTCCTACGATCTCGGCGCCACGGGCTGGCAGACGTTCTGGCGCATCATCCTGCCGAACCTATCGAGCGCCATGGTTGGCGGCGCCATCCTGGCCTTCGCGCTGTCGTTCGACGAGACGATGATCACCATCCTGGTCACCGGCACCCAGAGTACGCTGCCGGTCAGGCTGTGGGCGATGATGCGGCTTGGCTTCTCACCCGACATCAATGCGCTGGTGGCACTGATCCTGATGTTCACCGTGCTGCTCTGCGTGCTCGCCGCCCGGTTTCTCATCCCCAGGCAAGTCGCGACCGAACGGACTTGAGTGCAGGCAGATATCATCGAGGCAAGGCTGATGGACCGAGGTCGAAGACCCGTCCCCTATTGAGGATGTTCCTGGGGTCAAGGGCTGCCTTCAGCCGCCGCATGGTGGCGATCTCGGCATCGCTGCGCACCAGATGCAGCCACTTCTTCTTGTCGAGGCCGATACCATGTTCGGCCGAAACACCACCTCCGGCCGCCGCCACGCCGCGATAGACGATGTCATAGGCCGCCGCCGGATCGACCGTCAGGACCTGATAGTGCAGATTGCCATCGCCGAGATGGCCGAAGACATAGATGTCGGCGCCAGGGTCGATGGCATGGATGGCAGCGTCCGCCTCTTCCAGGAACGTTCCCATGCGCGCCAGCGGGATGCTGATGTCGACGCCGATCAGACCCTTGATCGAAAACAGGACGCGATTGGCGTCCTCCCGCACGTCCCAGAGGGCACGGAATTCGCGCGGCGACTGCGAGACCACCACATCGTCGATGACACCATCCTCGACCGCCTGCATCAACACCTCGGCGAAGCGCTCGCCGTCGCGTTCCGGCTCGTTGCCCTGGATCTCGGCCAGCACATAGACGGGCGAGCCCGCCGGCAGCGGCGCCGGCATTGCCATGCTGGCGACCATGAGGTCATAGAGCGGTGCGAAGTTGACCTCATAGGCGGACAGGAGTGGACCGAGCTTTTGCCGCAGGAGCCCAAGCAGGGCGATCGCCGCGTCGAGCGAGGAGAGCGCGCAGAAAGCGTTGACCTCGGACGCCGGCTTGGGATGCAGCCTGAGCGCGGCGCGGGTGACGACGCCGAGGGTTCCTTCCGTGCCGATGAAGAGCTGGCTGAGGTCGTAGCCGGAATTGTCCTTGGGCAGGCCCTTGAGCGACGTCAGCACGCTGCCGTCGGCAAGCACGGCTTCCAGCCCCAGAACCTGCGCCCGGTACATGCCGTAGCGCAGCACACGGATGCCGCCGGCATTGGTGGCGACATTGCCGCCGATCGTGGCCGAACCGCGTGCGCCGATATCGACGCCGAACATCAGCCCGGCGCCGTCGGCTGCCTCCTGTACCGCCTGCAATGTCGCGCCCGCTTCGGCGACGATGCTGGCAGCCTGGCGATCCGGAACGGCAAGGCCGGTCATGCGCTCCAGCGACAGCACCACCTCACCCGGCTGCACACGCGCGGCGCCTGCCAGGCTGGTGCGTCCACCCTGGACGACAATTGGCTGACCGAGATCGTTGCATGCGGCAAGTGCTGCCGCGACACCTTCTGTATCACGCGGGCGCAGCACCGCTTCGGGAAGCGCGCCGAGCATGCCGTCGGGATCGTCGCGATAGCGCTGGTCCACCTCCGGACCGGCGAGCAAGCCGCCGGCGCCCAGCCGACTGTCGAGAGCAGATAGAAGTTGTTGTGTTTCGGGTGACATCGGCCAATCCTATTCATGATCGGCTTCTGGTCAAACTCTGATCGGTGCAAACGCCGCATGATCGGTCGTGACAATGTGGGGCTGGCCGACCGTCCGGCATCGATCGCGATGAGATCGGATCGACGCCGGACGACAAGTCGTTTTACTGAAGCTTCGCTTGCAGGGCGTTGACGTCGTCGGTGGTCATTTCGCCGTCGGTCGCCACCTTGCCGTCGACGATCTTCCACAGGCGGAAGGGGCCGGTGATGTCGCCATATTTGTCGAAGGCGACCGGGCCGATGACGCCTTCGTAGCGGATCGGCTTGCCGTCCTTGATCAGGCCGAGCGCTTTGGCGAACTCTTCCTTGCCAGCAAAGATCGGCGTGCCGGCCGGATCGACCGCCTTGTACATGGCGTCCTTGATCTTGGCCGGATCCTCCGAACCGGCAATGGCGATGGCGAGACCAACAATCGCGCCGGCGTCATAGGAACGGTCGGCCGCCGGATTGGTCGGTTCGATGCCGGAGAATTCCTTGTAGTTCTTGGTGAAATACTCCGTCGAGGCCGTCGGGCTGGTGCCGGACGACGTGCCGTAGGCTTCCTTCAGATAATCGGCGCCGACAGATTCAATGAAGTCCGGGCTGTTCATGCCGTCATTGAGCAGGAATTTCTGCACGCCGCCCTGCGAGATCCAGGTGCGGGCAACCGTGGCGCCGTCGACCGGCGTGCTGACGAGATAGAGCCCGTCCGGTTCGCCGGCCATCGCCGCCGTGACTTCCGATGCATAGCTCGACTGCTTCTCATTGTAAGGCGTGTCGGACACGATGGTGCCGCCGAGCGCTTTGTAGGCGCGCGAGAATTCGGCCACCATGTTGACGCCGAAGTCGTTGTTGACGTGGATGATCGACAGCTTCTTGAAGCCCTTGTCGACGGCATATTTGGCGGCGGCGACGCCCTGCAGCGCGTCCGAGGTGATGGTGCGGAAGAAGATGCCGTTGGTCTTGCCGTCGCGGCCGAGTGCGGTCAGCGTCGGCGAGGACGACGCCGGCGAGACCTGAACGATCTTGGCCGGTGCGGTGACCGAGGTCAGGATCGGGATCGACACCGACGAGATGATGCCGCCGATGATGACCGGCACCTTCTTGACCTGAACCAGCTGGGTGGCGGCGTCGACCGCGATGTTGCCCTGGCTCTGGCTGTCGCGCGTGTCGGTGATGAGATCGCAGCCGCGTACGCCGCCGGCGGCGTTGATGTCGCGGAAGGCCATCTCGACCGACTTGGCGCCGGCCTGGCCGTATTCGCCCGCCGGGCCGGTCAGTTCCATGACGAGGCCGACGGTGATCTTGCAATCGGCGGCCTGTGCCGCACCCGCCATCGTCACAAGAGCGAGCGCGGTTGTGAGTTGGAGTATCGTCTTTGCCATTGTTGTTCCCCTTTCGTTACTCAACTGTATTTGATCTCTGGAGCCTGTTTCAGCGTTCCGGCACCTGCAGCCAGGTTTCATGCAGATGTCGCCATTCGACGCCGTTGGGCGCCGATGAACTGGTGGTGAAGACGGCGCTCGACTGGCGACGGCTGTGCTTGCCCGCGCGTAGCTGCGCTTCGACATAAAGGACGACGATGGTATCGGCGTCCTGCCAGCCGGGCCGGATGTCCTCGATCGAAATGGCAAAACCGTCGTCGCAAGAGGCGCGGCTTGAGCGGACATGATCGACGACCGCTTCGCGATCGAGGACCTGCCCGTCCGGCGCCACCATGCTGAGGTCTTCGCCCATGGCGCGTTCGAAGCGGCCGAAGTCCACCGTGTTGGCTCGCGCGGCGACGAACCAGTCGACGAAGAAGCGATGCAGATCGATGATTTCGGCGCTGGCGCGTGAAAACAGGGAGGGTTCGCCGCTCATTTCTTCCCCGCATTGAGGTTGTAATGCATGATCGAACCGTGGCGGCCGTGGCGGTCGCGCTCCAGCGTGTAGACGTCACCCTCGAGGCCGGTGCCCTGCGCGATGATGGCCGCTATCTGCGCCCGGTCCTCGGCGTCGAGCGCAACGTCCATGGTTTTCGCATTGGCAATGGCGTGCGCCTGGTTGCGGGCGCCGACGATGACGGCCGCCACTTGCGGCTGCTCCAGCACCCAGGCGCTGGCGATGGTGGCAATGTCGACGCCATGGCGGTCGCCAACGGCCTTCAGTGCCTGAAGCAATTGCTGGAACAGGTCCCAGCCGCCGAAATCATCGATGATCAGCTTGTATTTGACCAGCGAACGGTTTTCGAGCGGCGTGACCGGTTCGGCCACGCCGAGCCATTTGTCGCTGAGAAAGCCGCCGGCAACTGAGCCATAGCAGAGGAAGCTGACGCCGTTCTTGGCGGCGAGGCCCACAAGGCTGTTGCCAGGCCGCTGGTCGAGCACCGAATATTGCAGTTGCTGGCTGACCAGCGGAATGCCGGCGGCGAGGATTTCGGCAAGCCGCGGCGTGTCAAAATTGGTGGTGCCGAGATTGCGCACCTTGCCTTCCAGCCGAAGTTCGTCGAGCCAGCCCATCGCCTCGACATAGCGAGGCTGATCATAGTCCCACCAGTGGAACTGCACGAGATCGAGCCGCTCGGTCTTCAGCCGCCGCAGCGACTGGTCGACAATGCCCCTGATGTAATCGCGGCTGATGCTGGCCAGCCGTTCGAGGTCGGGCACCAGCTTGGTGTGCACCTTCATCCGGGCCGCAACGTCGAGGCCGCGCTCGCTGGCCAGCCGCAGGCGCGCGGCGCCGATGAGCTCCTCGACACCGGTGTAGATGTCGGCGCAATCATAGGTCCAGATGCCGGCATCGAAAGTGGCGATCAGATCGGCAACCGCTTGGCTGCGGTCGATGGCGCCGTGGCCACCGGCCAGCTGCCAGCCGCCGCGAATGACGCGCGAGATGGTGTAGCCGGGGCCGAGTTCGAAGGTCTTGGCGGTCATGTCAGGTCATCCTCTTTCGGCAGCGGCACCGCCGTGGTCTCGGCGTGGCTGAACCGCCGCTTGGCCACCCTGACGATCCGGAGCCGGCTGGCGCAATTGGGATCGGGACAAGCGATCTCGGCGTCCGAGGTCATCCAGTCGTTCGGGTGGGTCAGGCGCTGCTTGGCCGCCAGCAGCGGCAACACGGCGGCGAGCGAATAGATCGAAAAGCCCTGCCCTGCCGGCATCGACAGCATCTCGCCCTTGAGCTCGAAATAGTCGCCGGCCTTGGCGCCGCAATAGATCGGTCTGCCCTTCGGGATGATCGCCTCGACGCGCAGATCGAACAGCTCGAAACTGTCGTCGGTCATGTCAAGCCTCCACCAGACTGAAGGTGACATCGCAGGCGCCGTTGCGGCGGATGACACCGCAAGCGGCGGCGAATTGATCGCGCTCCCCGGCACGCACCTGCGCCACCACGCTGCCGGCCAGCCAGCCGATCGGGAACAGCAGCCGCGCCCCCTGCCCGTAATAGAGGCCGATGTCGAAGATCGCATTGGGGTTGCCACCCCACATGTGTGGCGGCACATAGGATAGCACGATGTCGCCCGGCTGCGGCGTCAGCGTCGCGTTCTCGGCCGGCAACGGCCTGGCATAGGCCTGGCCCTCAAGATCGGCTGATGGAACCGGACATGAGATTTCCGGCCCTGTCCACATCGCATGGATGCCCGGGACGACGCGTGGCGTGCCGAGATAGGCCAAGAGGAAGGCAGCGTTTTCCGGTGCCTTCTCGGGCAGCAACAATGCCGTGACGGAAAGCTGCGAACGCGGCTCGGTGATCCTGATGGCGGTCATGTCTGGTCTTTCGCGGCGGCGGCCTGCAGCTTGCTGCGCAGGAAGGTGAAGGGTCGGCTGATGTCGGCGACCAGTGATTCACGCGCGGCCTGCGCATCCTGCGTGGACAGCGCCGTGACGATGCGGCGGTGATACTGGGCGGTGTCGACCTCGCCAGCTTCCGAGAAGGCATAGATGGCGACGCGGATGCAGGGACCCGATTGCAGCCACAGGCTCTCGATCATCGGGATCAGCACGGCCGAGCCGCAGGAACGATAAATCTCGAAATGAAAGCTCTGGTTGAGCGTCACTTCGCGATCGACGTCCTTCTTGTGCTTCAACGCCCGCATTTCGTCCCATTCGGCAAGAATGGTTTCGATGGTAGCGATCTGGCGCGGCCCCATGCGGGCGGCGGCCAGTGCGATTGCCTCGCCTTCGATCAGGATGCGGGCACGCAGGAGATCGTCGAGGCGTTCCAGCGTGATCGGCGGCACGCGCACCGAACGATTGGGCAGCGCCTCCAGCGCCTTTTCCGTGATCAGCCGGCCGAGCGCCTCGCGCACCGGCATGGTCGAGGTGACCAGCGCATCGGCAAGGCCACGGATGGTCAGCACCTGGCTCGGCTCGAACAGGCCGCCAATCAAGGCGCGGCGCAGTTCGGAGTAGACACGGTCCTGCACGGTTTCGCGGCCGACCGGCGCAAGCTGGGCAGCGATCGCCTCGTTGTTCTTTTCGATGGCAGCCTTTTGCATGGAATTCCGTTCTTGGCCGGTTTTCGGCTTGCGGATGAAATTAAAGCCGAATAGCGTGATCAAAGCAAGTGTGATCACAAATCATAATCAGGAGGCGGCAACGATCGCCTTCGGCCAGAGGGTTTGATGAGCGAGGCAACCAAACGGCAAGGGGAAACCCGCGCGCCGGTTCTGACGGCAAAAAATGTCGTCAGGCGGTTCGGTGGCCTTGTCGCGGTCAACGACGTCTCGTTTGACGTCAAAGCGGGAGAAATCCTCGGCCTGATCGGCCCCAACGGCGCCGGCAAGACGACGATGTTCGATCTGCTCGCCGGCAGCATCCTGCCGACCAGCGGCGAGATCCTGCTCAACGGCACGCCTGTCTCGGGCGAAGCCGCGCATCTGCGCATCGGCCGTGGCCTTGGCCGCACCTTCCAGATCCCGCGCCCGCTGCCCAATCTGACGCTGATCGAAAACATCATGCTGGCGGCACAGGGCCAGGCCGGCGAAAAGCTGCTCGCCAATTTCGTCACGCCATGGCGGGTGGCGGCGCAGGAGAGAGCCGCTAGGGCAAAGGCGCTCGAACTGCTGGAACTGGTCACCCTCACCCACCTCGCGCACGAGCCGGCGCGCGTGCTTTCGGGCGGCCAGCGCAAGCTGCTCGAACTCGCCCGCGTGATGATGGCCGACCCGGCGATCATCCTGCTCGACGAACCGGCGGCCGGCGTCAACGCGACGCTGCTCGAAGTCATCATCGACCGCATCCGCGACATCAATGCGCGCGGCATCACCTTCCTGCTGATCGAGCATAACATCGACATGGTGACGCGGCTCTGCCATCGCGTCCTGGTCATGGCGAGCGGCCAGTTGCTCAGCGAAGGTACGGCCGAAGAGGTCGCGCGCGACCCGCGCGTCATCGAGGCCTATCTCGGAGGCGCCGCATGAGCGAGATCGTCCTCGATGTCCGCGGCCTTGAAGCTGGTTACGAGCCCGGCGTGCCGATCGTGCGCGGCGCCTCGATCACCGTCAAAAAAGGCGAGATCGTCGTCGTGCTCGGCCCCAACGGCGCCGGCAAGTCGAGCTTCATCAAGGCCATCGCCGGCCTCGTCCCGATCACCGGCGGCACGGTGTTTTTGGACGGCAAGGACATCACGGCCGCCCCCGCGCACACCATGGTGCGGCTTGGGCTGGCCTTCGTACCGCAGACCGAAAACATCTTCCCGCTGATGTCGGTCGAGGACAATTTAAAAGTTGCCTGCGGCATCCTCGAGCGGCGCGAAATCCCTGCCCGCATCGAGGAAATGTATACCGCCTTCCCCGACCTCGTGCGCCAGCGCCGCACCGCCGCCGGCAACCTGTCGGGCGGACAGCGGCAGATGCTCGCCGTTGCCCGGGCCCTGATCGTCCATCCCAAGGTGCTGGTGCTCGACGAACCGTCGGCCGGCCTGTCGCCGAAATTCGTGTCGATGGTGTTCGAGATGCTGGCCGGCATCCGCAAATCCGGCGTCACCATCCTGCTCGTCGAGCAGAACGCCAAGGCAGCGCTCGCCATCGGCGACCGCGCCTATGTGCTGGTCGAGGGCAAGGACCGGCACGAGGGCATCGCCTCCGAACTGTGGAACGATCCGGTGGTCGCCGAACTCTATCTCGGCCAGCGCCCGCTGCACGCCGAGAAAGGAGGTGGGGCATGAGCCTGCAATTTGTCGTCGACGGGCTGCTGACGGGTTCGATGATCGGCCTCGGCGCCATCGGCGTGACGCTCACCTATTCGATCCTGCGCTTCTCGAACTTTGCCCATGGCGACTTCATGGCCTGGGGCACCTATGCGACGCTGGCCGTCGTCAGTGCTATCGGCGCGATGGTTGGCAAGGTGGCACCCATTGGTCCCCTCTCCTTTGGCTGGCCGCTGATTGTTGCGCTCGCTGTCGGCATGGCCTTCACCGCCCTCTTGGCGCTGCTGCTCGACAAGGTGCTGTTCGCGCGGCTGCGTTCGCAAGGCCAGGCGATCATCGTGGTGATGGCGAGCTTCGGCGCCTCGATGGCGCTGCGCAGCCTGCTCGAATTCACCTTCACCTCGCGGCCGACCTATTTCAGCCGGGCGATCCAGATCGCCATGCCGGTCGGCTTCGGCATCCGCATCACGCCCGACCAGATCGCGCTCTTGCTGCTGACCGCCGTGCTGGTGCTCGCCGTGCATCTGTTGATGACGCGCACGCAGACCGGCCGCTCGATGCAGGCCTTGAGCCAGAACGCGGCACTGGCCCGCATCGTCGGCATCGACGTTGCCAGCGTGGTGCGCGTCACCTGGGTCATCGGCGGCGCGCTCGCCTGCGTGGCCGGCGTGATGATTGGCATTCTGGTGCAGATCCGCCCGTTCATGGGCTTCGACATGCTGCTGCCGATGTTTGCCGCCGCCATTCTCGGCGGCATCGGCAGCATCCCCGGTGCGGTGCTCGGCGGCCTGATCATCGGGCTCGCCGAAGCAGGTGCCGTGCAATTGATCGGCGCCGAATGGCGCGCCGCGGTCTCCTTCATCATCCTGATGGCGGTGCTGTTCGTGCGGCCGATCGGCCTTTTTGGTGTGAGGGAACGCTGATGGACCTGCTCGGCTACGGCGCCTTCTTCCTGACCACCGCGCTGATCTTCTCGCTGGTCACGCTGGGTCTCAATCTGCAGTGGGGCCTGACCGGCCTGTTCAATGTCGGCCTCGCCGGCTTCGTCGCCATCGGCGCCTATACATCGGCGCTGCTGACCACACCGGACGATGCCGCGCGGCTGGGCGGCTTCGGTCTGCCGATCCTTGTCGGCTGGCTCGGCGCCATGGTCGTCGGCGGCATCGCCGCAGCGCTGACCGGCATGGCGACGCTGCGGCTGCGATCCGACTATTTGGCGATCACCACCTTCGGCGTTGCCGTCGTCGTGCAACTGGTCGCGCTCAATGCGCAGAAGCTGACGGGCGGCCCGTTCGGCATCGGCTTCATCCCGCGCCCCTTCGGCGGCCTTGCCGAGACGCCGCTGCTGTTCAACCTGTCGAACCTCGCAGTGGTCTCGGTCGTCACGCTGGTCGCCTATCTCGCCTTGGAGCATTTGTCGCGCAGCCCGTGGGGGCGGGTTTTGAAAGCACTGCGCGAGGATGAGCGGGCGGCGATCTCGCTTGGCAAGAGCGCGCGTTTCTACCGTGTCCAGGCCTTTGCCGTCGGCGGCGCCATCATGGCGCTGGCCGGCGCGCTGCAGGCGCATTTCACTGGCTTCATCGCGCCGGACAATTATTTGCCGATCCTGACCTTCCAGGTCTGGGTGATGCTGATCGTCGGCGGCTCGGGCAGCAATCTCGGCGCCGTCATC
Organism: Mesorhizobium loti; assembly: GCF_003148495.1. GTDB lineage: Bacteria > Pseudomonadota > Alphaproteobacteria > Rhizobiales > Rhizobiaceae > Mesorhizobium > Mesorhizobium loti. The sequence goes on along the minus strand of NZ_QGGH01000002.1, from coordinate 228,070 downwards.
GGCAGCATCCTGGTGTGGGCGATATGGGCCGGCTCGGGCACGCTGACCAGCATCCTGTTCCCGCCCGAACAGCAGGCGCGCGCCGCCGCGCTGCAGATCGCCGCCATCGGCGTCATGCTCTGCGTCATTCTGCTGATCCGACCGAACGGCCTGTTCGGCGACAGGCCGCGGCGGCCACGTTTCAGCAAGCGGGCGAAGATCGCTGCGGGCGAGAGCAGTTCCGGCTCATGAATGCCGTGATCTGGCAGGAGGCACAAGGCACTTCGCTGTGGCATGCCGTCAGCCGCAACCGGCGCGAGCGGCCAGCGCTGCAAGGCGGGATCGATGTCGACCTGGCCATCGTCGGCGGCGGCTTTTCCGGCCTTTCAACCGCGCTGCACGCCGCCGGGAAAGGCATTTCCGTCGCCGTTCTCGAAGCCGAATTCATCGCCTGGGGCGCGACCGGCAGGAATGCGGGCTTCGTCGTACCGAACTTCGCCAAGATGGACCCGGTCGACATACTGGCCCACCTCGGACCTTCGCGCGGCGAAAGGCTGATCGATTTCGCCGCCGGCAGCGCCGACCTGGTTTTCCGCCTGATCCGGCAGCATGGCATCGACTGCGACGCCGTGCCGAACGGGTGGATCCAGCCGGCGCATTCGCCTGCCGCCTTCGAGAAGGTCAAGTCACGCGCGGGGCAATGGGCGCAGCGCGGCAGGCCGGCAGTCACATTGGATAGGCAGGAAATCGAAGCCCTGACGGGCGTGCCAGGGTATATCGGCGGCTGGATGGATCGTTCCGGCGGCGTGCTCAATCCAGTCACCTACGCGCGCGGGCTCGCCGATGCGGCGGAGAAGGCCGGCGCGAAGATCTTCGAGCAGACGCGCGTCACCTCGGTTGATCGCATAGCCGATGGTTGGATGCTGAAAACGCCGACGGGATCGGTACGCGCCGGCAAGGTGCTGATCGCCACCAACGCCTATGGCTGGTCCCTCAATCCAACATTGCAGCGAACCTATTTCCCGCTGAAAGTTTTTCAGATCGCGACAGCGCCACTGCCTCGTGACGTGCGCAGCCGGTTGCTTCCCGGCGGGCAAGGTGTCGGCGACACCAGGCGCAATCTCTTCACCTTCCGCTTCGACGCGGATAACCGGCTGATCAGCGGCGGCATGCATATTCTTGGTGCCGGCGCCGATACGCGCGTACCGCAGACGATCTGGCAGCGGCTCGCCCGGCATCTCGACCTGCCCGAATTGCCGCCGCTTGCCTATAGCTGGTCGGGAATGGCAGCGGTCGAACCGGATTTCCTGCCGCATCTCCTGGACATTGGGCCAGGGCTGATCGCCGGTCGCGCCTGCAACGGCCGCGGCATCGCCATGACCACGGCGATGGGCAAGGTGCTGGCGGACTGGGCCGCTGGAACCGAGGCCCGCGACCTGCCGCTGCCCTTTGCGCCGCCGGCGCCGATCCCGTTCCATACGCTGCTGCGGCATGCGCCCAACATACTGCTTGGCTGGAGCATGCTGCGCGACCGAATGGACGAGACGAGCTAGACAGTCACTTCACTTTGCCAAGGTTGTCGACAGAACCGCGGCCGCCACGGCGATATCCTCTTCTATGAAAATCCGCACAGTGGGACCACTGCGCTGCTCCAGCGCGGCGACGATCCTGCGATGTGCGTCGTTCGACTGCGGGATGTAGCGATCGGCCTGCATCAGCAGCTTGAGATAGGGCCCGACCCGACCCCAGAGATCGCGGATCATGTTGAGCAGGATCGGCGCGCCGGCGTGCTGATAGATGGCGAAGTGGAAGGCCTCGTTCAGCGTCAGATAGGCCCGGGTGTCGCAGGCCTCGATGGCACGCTGCATGCCGGCGAGGGTCGCCTGTATGTTAGCCAACCCGCTTTCGCTCATCCTGGTCGCCGCCATCTCGCCCGCCAGTCCCTCGACGGCGATGCGGATGCGCGTCAGTTCCTCGAAGGCAGGCGCGGACAGCAACGGCACGATGACCGAGCGGTTGTTCTGCATTTCGAGCAGCCGTTCGGCGACCAGCCGCTGCAGCGCCTCGCGGATCGGCGTCGTCGAGATGCCGAACGTCTCGGCGAGCTTGCGGATGACCAGCGTCTGGCCCGGGCTGAAGCCGCCTGAAATCAACTCCTGCTTGAGCGCGCCATAGGCGCGGTCATTCAGGGTTTGATGTTCGAGCTTCAGCATGCGCGGCCCGCTCCGATCACCAGTTCGACAGCGCGCGATCGACCGTCTCGGCCAGTTGCTCGGCATTGTCCCTGGCAAACGGCAGTGGCGGCCTGATCTTCAGCACATTGCCGCGCGGACCGCAGGACGAGATCAGAACGCCGTCCTCGCGCATGGCATCGACGACCGCCGATGTCTTGGTAGCGGCCAGAGCCTCGTCGCCGTCCGCCGTCAACTCGACACCGAAATAAAGGCCGTTGTGCCTGATATCGGCGACCGCGCCATGCCGGCTCTGCAGGGCGCGCAGCAGTTCACTCGTATAGGCGCCGACGTTGCGGGCATTCTCGATCAGTCCTTCGCCTTCGATCACCTCCAGAACGGCGATGCCGACGGCGGCCGCGACCGGATTGCCGCCGAATGTGTTGAAGTAGCCGGTGTTCGAACCGAAGGATGCGACAAGCTGCGGCCGCACCAGCACCGCGCCCATCGGATGCCCGTCGCCGATCGGTTTGCCCATCGTGACGATATCAGGCTCGATGCCATAATTGGCGAAGCCCCACATGCCCTGGCCAAGTCTTCCGAAGCCGGATTGAACCTCATCGGCGATGACAATGCCGCCGACCTTTCTGACGTGATCCGCCGCCTCGCGCATCACCTTCGCATCGGGAAAGAAAATACCGTCGCTGGAAAAGGCCGAGTCGAGAAGCAGCGCTGCCGGCCGGATATTTTTTGCGCGCATGTCCGCGATGGCGGCGGCAACATTTTTTGCGAAATCATGCGCGGCACGGCCATGGTCGCGGAACGTGTCCGGCGCTGCCACGGTGCGATGCTGCGCGGGGACGCCCTTTGCTCCGACCGCCGCCGGTGACAGTTGCGCCGTCGCGATCGTGGCGCCGTGATAGGCGAAATCGGTGATGATTACCCCGGTGCCGCCGCTGGAATGCTGGGCGATGCGGATGGCGAGATCGTTGGCCTCGCTGCCGGTGCAGGTGAACATGGCATGGCCGAGATAGGCCGGAACGGTGCCTAGGAGTTTCTCCGCGTAGTCGAGGATGATCTCGCTGAGGTAGCGCGTATGCGTGTTGAGCGTCGCGGCCTGCCCCGACAGCGCCTCGACCACGCGCGGATGGCAGTGGCCGACCGAAGCGACGTTGTTGTAGGCGTCGAGGAATTTGCGGCCCTGGGCGTCGTAGAGCCACACACCGCTGCCGCGCACCAGATGGATCGGGTTGCGGTAGAAGGCGCGGTAGGTCGGCCCGAGCAGCCTGGCGCGGCGTTCAAGCAACGCGCGCTCCGATGCCGCATCGGCATTTGCAGGGTACGGCGAGGACTGGGACACGAGCATCTACTCCGGATTGGAATGGTCGAGAAAATAGCGGCGGGCATCCGCGGACGACAGCCCGTCCAGCCGTTCGAGCGAAGCCCACACCTCGGTGATGAGGCGCAGCACATAGTCGCGCTTGGCCGGGAACCGCTCGGCCTGCCAACTGGCGATGTTGGCGATGAGCGCGAGGCGAGCGCGGATCAGATCGAAGAGGATGCCGATCTCTTCCGCCTCAAGCGGCTGCACCGCTTGATAGCCGGCGACGAAGCGCGCGGCCGGCGCCAGTGGATGGTCTTCAGCCGGCCAACGGTAGACGGCGCCGATGGCCAGGTCGCAGATCAGCGGCGAATGGATCATGTCGCCGAAATCGAGGATGCCGCTCACGATCTCCGGCCGCGACGCGTCCATCACCACATTGTAGGAGTTCATGTCGTTGTGGACGATTTGCGCGCGCAGGCTCGGGATGACCGGCGCCGCATGCTCTTCGAAGGCGTCGATGACGCGTTCGACCATCGCCCGCCGGCCAACGTCAGTGATATGCGTCATCATCGGCCGTGTCTTGGCGACCTTGCGGATGTCCCAGAGCAGGTCGCTGCCGGCGGCCGGATGGAAGAAGCCGCGCAGCGCCCGGCCAAGGCGAGCGAGGAAGATGCCGAGATTGCGATCCTGCGCCGCTGATGGGGGCGAGCGCGACAGCAACTGGCCAGGCAGATAGCTGACCAGCCGGATGATGCGCGGCGCCGATCCGCCGACGCTGATCGCGAACTGCGCTTCGCCTTCAAGGCTCTTGCGCACCGAAGGAACCGGCAAGGTCGGGTCGACCTCGAGGATGTGGTCGAGCGCCTTGTTCTGGAAGTCGGTGAAGGCTACCTCTTCCGCCGGATGGGAGATCTTCAGAACAAAGTCGGCCTGACCATCGGTCTGGATATGGAAATTGTGGTCGCGTTCGCCAGGCAGCGGACGCGCGCTGCCGGTGAGCCCGTAGTGCCGGCGCATGATGGTAAGCGCATCGGCGGTCGAGACATCGGGCGCATCCTCGGCGAGCGTTTCGCCGAACGCATCGGGGACGACCGCACTCATGGCTTGGCCTCGACAGGCTCGAGGCCGCACCAGTCGGCGATGAACAGAGCGATCGTCTGGGTGACCTTGCGCACCGAGTCGAGATCGACGGCCTCGTCATAGCCATGCGGCATGCGGCAGATCGGGCCGTAGACGATCGCCGGCGTGTCGGCATAGAGGCCGAAAAAGCGCGCATCCGTCGTCGCCGACGTGACGTGTTCCGTCAGCGGCTCGCCCCAGACGGCGGTATGGCTGCGGCGCAGCACCGCTTCCATCTCGTCGGCGCCCTCCAGCACATAGCCCTCGGCCATGAAGCCATTGTAGGTGAGGCTCGGCGGGCGGTTGGCCAGGAACGGGTCCGCGCGCGCCGCATCGGCGATGCAGGCTTCAAGCTCGGCCTTGGCGTCTTCGAGCCTCTGGCCGGGATAGGTGGCGACGCGCATCTCGAAGACACAGCGCGCCGGAACGCTCGATGTCCACTCGCCGCCTTCGATCTTGCCGAGGTTGAAGCGGATCGGGTGCGGGTGATCGTGGAAATGCTTGTCGTCGACCTTGCGCGCGTTCCAGACGATTTCGAGCTGCTTCAGTGCCTGGATGATGACGAAGGCCTTTTCGATGGCATTGGCGCCGGCCGAGAATGCACCCGACGCATGCTGCGGATCGCCGTCGACCTCGACCCGGAACCAGATCGGCCCGACCTGCGCGCGCATCAGTCTCGGCTCCAGCGGCTCGGGAATGAACGCGGCGTCGGCGCGGTAGCCACGCTGCAGGCAGGCGAGCGCGCCATTGCCGGTGCACTCTTCCTCGACCACCGACTGGAGGTAAACGTTCGCGGCCGGCTGATAGCCGAGGCTGCGCAAGGCGGTCAGCGCATAGAGGCAGGCGGACAGGCCGGCCTTCATGTCGCCGGCGCCGCGGCCATGCATCCAGCCATCCTCGATCGCAGGATCGTAGGGATCGCGCACCCAGCGGTCGAGCGGTCCTGTCGGCACGACATCGATATGGCCGTTGAGGATCAAAGAGCGGCCGGTCGCGTTACGCGGCGTATGCGTGGCAACGACATTGAAGGCGTCGTCATAGGAGACCGCCACGGGTGAAAAACCGGGCAGGTCGCGAATCGCATCGACATCGACGCGCCACATGTCGACCGCATAGCCATCCGCTTCGTATGCGGCGGCCATGAACGACTGCGCGGCATGTTCTTCGCCGCGTTGGGAGGGAAAGCGCACGAGGTCTTGCAGAAACGCGACCTGTCGCGCGAAGCCGTCATCGACCGCGCTGAGAATGGCCTCGTCCGCAATCCGCTCAGGCATCATATTCCGCTTTCATCTGGATGGTGTATCATATCTCATATGCCATTTCTGTGAAATGCAAGAGGCATACGGGCCGAAACGTCAGGCCAGAGCTTGCCGTTCGATGCCGCCACGCCGCTGGGGAGTTGGCATCGGATGCAGCAAGCCGATACTGCTGTCTGGAAGACATGACGGGGAATGCGTTGATCAGCGAAGACACGATGCCGGCCGAAATCACCGATCTCGCCATTGGCTACCGGCGCCTGCCGGCGGGCAAGCTCGCCAATGCGGTGACGTGGATGGAGGCGCGCGCCCCGCAGCCCGATCTCGCGCAACCTCTGGCGATGACCCGGATCACCATGCCCGACTGCGCTTCGTATCGGGCGGTCTTCCTCGAGATCGGCGCGCCCTGGCTGTGGGATCGCGTCTCCGAAATGTCCGACGCCGAGATCGCTGCGCATTTCGCCGACCCGCGCCAGCATCTCTACTACGGCTACGATGAAAGCGGCGCGCATCTCGGCATGGTCGAATTCTTCGTCGCCGACGGCTGCGAGATCGAGATCACCTATTTCGGCCTGTTTCCGTCCTTGACCGGCCGAGGGTTCGGCAAGCGGCTGATGGCCGGCGCACTGGATCTCGCATGGCGCCTCAACCCGAACCGTATCTGGCTGCACACAAGCAGCTTCGATCATCACAGCGTCATCGGTTTCTACAGCGCCTGCGGATTTGTGCCCTTCGCGACAGGATTTGAAATCGTCGACGATCCCCGGATCAAAGGTACTTTGCCGCGCGATGCCGCGCCGCAGATTCCGCTGATCGAAGCAGAGTGGAGCAATGGCAAGGGAGCCTCGCCCTCCCCTGAGAGCCAGCAGGTTGCGCGGACCTAGATGAGAGCAGCTCCGCAATCCGTCAGCCAAGCGTCGCCGCACCATCGCCGATGGGTGCGCCGCGAGACCATTCTGTCGACGCTGGAGCGCCATATCGACACGCGCATCGTGCTGTTCGCCGCGCCGGCCGGCTTCGGCAAGTCGACGACGATGGCGCAATGGGCTGCGGAAATCGCGCGCCACGGCCGGCTGACAGCATGGCTGTCCTGCGAGACGACAGACAATGACGAGGGCGCCTTCCTGTCGCATCTGGTGGGCGCGCTGCGCCATCTGGTCCAGAGCCCGGCGGAACTCGACCTTGCCTTCCAGTCGAGCCCGATCCCGCAGCTCGACGTCGTGCTCGCAGCACTTGTAGCGGGTCTTGCGGCGCGCGCGGCCGACATCACCTTGTTCTTCGACGACTACCACGCCATCGAAGCGCAGGCAGTGAAGCGGTTCATGGAGCGCCTGACGCGACAGGCGCCGGCCAACGTCGCCTTCGTCATCGGCTCGCGCAACCTGCCCGACCTGCAGCTCGGCAAGCTCAGGGTGCTTGGCGACGTCTTCGAAATCGGCCCCGACGATCTGCGTTTCGCCTCGTCCGAGGCCGAAGCCTTCTTCAACGAGAAACTGGGCCTGAGCGTCAGCAGCGGCACGGTGGAGACCTTGTGCTCGCGCACCGAAGGATGGGCCGCCGGCCTGCAACTGGCCTCGCTGTCGCTGAGTGCCGCGCATGCACCCGAGACAGTGATCGGCAATTTCACCGGAGCCAACCGCAACGTCGCCGACTTCCTGATGGGGGAAGTGTTCCTGGAACTGCCGCCGGCGATCGCGAAGTTCCTGCTCTACAGTTCGATCTTCGAACGCTTCAGCGCCGAAGCCTGCCGGGCGGTGATGCGCGCGGCGGATGCAGAGGCGGCGATCACAGAAATCGAAACGCGCAACTTGTTCCTTGTCCCCCTCGACGAAGAGCGGCGCTGGTTCCGCTACCATCATCTGTTCCGCGATTTCCTCAGCCGCGAAATGGAACGGCGCGAACCGGAGATGATCGCGCCGCTGCATCTGGCAGCCGCCGAATGGTTCGGCGAGCGCAAGATGCTGACAGAGGCGATCGGGCACGCGCTGGCCGCCGGCGACCAGGCCCGCGCGGCGGTGTTCGTCGAGAACAACGCGCTCGACCTCATCGCCCAATGCCAGCTTCTTTACGTGCGCCAGTTACTGGCACTTCTGCCGAGGAAGCTGATCGACCAGCGCATCCGGCTGCAGCTCGTGGTGCTGTGGCTGGCGGTGCACAGCAGCCAGCCCGAGATTGCTCAACAGACGCTGAGCAATGCGCGCAAGCTGGTCGAGACCGGACCGACTGACAGCAATGACCCAGGCACCATGACCGGAACCACGATCGAGGCCGAGCTCGTGGTTCTCGCCGCTGCCGTCCACAGCACGCTGGAGCAGTTCGATCAGGCGCGCGACACAGCCCTTGCGGCGCTGCGCGTCATCGCGCCCGATGCCTGGTTCATGGAGGGCGCGACCGCCAATGTCATTGGCTACAATCTTTATGCGCTGGGCGACCTCGAAGGTGCGCGCGCCGCGATCGATGCGGCGCGACGGGCGCATGAGCGAAGCGGCAGCCTGCTCGGCGTCACCATCGCCAATTGCTACATGGCCGTCGTCGAGCGTTCGGCGGGCCGCCTGCCCGCCGCCGAGCGGCTGCTGCGCAACGCCATCATCGAGGCCAGGGCGCGGATCGGCGCAAATTCCTATGCCGAGGCCCTGGCCGGAACGCTGCTTGCCGAACTCGCCTACGAGACCAATGCGTCGGGCGAGGCGCTGACCCTGGTCGAGAATCTCGGACCGCAGATCGAGGGTGCGGCGGTCATCGTCTATCCCCTGGCCAGCGTGCCGACCTATGCCCGCGTGCTGCAGCTGACCGGTCGCACCGAAGCGGCACTGGACATGCTGGAGCGCGTCTATCAACGCGTGCACGGCACGGTGTATCGCCGCCTGGCATCGATGATCATGCATGACCGCATACGCGTGCTGCTCGACCAGAACCGCAATACCGAGGCGCGCGCGCTGCTGACCGAGCATCGCGGCGAAGAGACCGAGGCGTCGATGGTCATCACCACCGCCAACGAGTTCGAATTCTTCGCAGAGGGCCGCCTGCTGACGGCCGAGAAATCCTATGCCGATGCAGCGGGGATTTTCGATGCGCTTCTGGAGCGCACGAAAACCAGCGGGCGCATGCGCCGCCATATATTAGCACTGATCCTGCGCGCCAAGGCGGCCAGCGCCGCCCACGATCCGCGCGAGGCCGACCGCACTCTGCTCGACGCGCTGCGACTCGCACAACCCTCTGGCTTCATCCGTTCCTTCGTCGACGAGGGAAGGTCTGTCGTCGAAGGGTTGATGCGGCTGCGTGCGGCTCAGGCAAAGACCGATCCCGCGCTGTCAGCCTATGCGACGCGCATCATCGACGCCGCGCAGACAATGCCCGCGGCGACGCGCAAGCTGGCCGCACCAGCCGCCGAGAAGGAACAGCTCACCCAACGTGAGGCCGAACTGCTGCGCTATCTCGCCGAGGGTATGTCCAACCGCGATATCGCCCTTGCGTTGTCGGTGAGCGAAACCACGGTGAAATGGCATCTGAAGAACATTTTCGGCAAGCTGGCGGTGACCAACCGGGTCCAGGCTGTGCGCGCCGCGCAAGGGTCCGCAGGCGCCCATAGCCCTCCGAAAGGAGGGGCATAGATAACAGGCACAACCCCTCTTTCGGGTCGGGCCACATGATCGTTAGCCTGCTAGCGTCACCTGGTTTTTAGAGGACGCTGCGGATGGCGACAGGCTACGTTTTTCACGAACAGCTGATGTGGCATGACACCGGCTCCAGCGCCGACATGATGCCTCCCGGCCGTTTCGTGGAACCCGGCCGCCATCTGGAATCCCCCGGCTCGAAGCGCCGGCTCAACAACCTCATCCAGGTCAGCGGCCTGTCGCGCCACCTGGTGCCGATCATCCCCGAGCCGGTCTCGGTCGAGGACCTGCTGCGCGTGCACACGCAACGCCATGTCGACGATATCCGTATGCTCAGTGAGCGCGGCTCCGGTTTCGCCGGGCCGCAGGCGCCGATCGGTCTCAACAGTTTCGACATCGCGCTGCTGTCGGCCGGCACCACCTATGCCGCCATGCGCGCCGTGCTGACCGGCCGCGTCGACAACGCCTATGCGCTGGCGCGACCGCCGGGACACCATGCCGAACCCGACCAGGCGATGGGCAACTGCCTGTTCTCCAACATCGGCGTCTCTGTGCGCCGGCTGCAGCATGAAGGCCTGCTTGGGCGGGCCGCCGTGGTCGACTGGGATGTGCATCACGGCAATGGCACCGAGACGGTGTTTTATTCCGACCCGTCGGTGCTGACCATTTCCGTGCATCAGGACAATCTCTATCCGACCGGGCGCGGCGCGCTGGCCGACAACGGCAAAGGCGACGGCGAAGGCTACAACATCAACATCCCGCTGCCGGCCGGCAGCGGTACCGGCGCCTATGAAGCAACCTTCGACCGCGTCGTCGCCCCGGCACTGCGCGCCTACAGACCGAACCTCGTCATCGTCGCCTCTGGCTTCGACGCGTCAGGCTTCGATCCGCTCGGCCGCATGATGCTCAACAGCGAATGCTTCCGGCGGCTCGCCGCGCGGATGGTGGCGCTGGCTGCCGAGACCTCGCAAGGGCGCCTGATCATGACCCATGAAGGCGGCTATTCGGAAGGCTATGTGCCGTTCTGCGGCCATGCCGTTATCGAGACGCTGGCCAATCACCGCACCGAGGTGGTCGACCCGCTGTCGGACCATATCGACGAATGGGCCGGGCAGGATCTGCAGCCGCACCAGGCAGCGGTGATCGATGCCGCCGAAGCCCTGCTCGCCGGCCTGCGCCAACGCCTCGCCAGCGCGGCCTGACGCGATGGATTTTCTCATCACCACGCTTCTCAATGCGCTGACACTGATCAGCATCCTGATGCTGGTCGGGCTCGGGCTGGCGATCAGCTTCGGGCTGATGAACGTGACCAACCTGGCGCATGGCGAGTTCGTCACCGTCGGCGCCTTCGCGGTCTATTTCGTGCAGAGCATGGGCGGCTCGTTCTGGCTGGGATTGGCCGCGGCGCCCATCGCCGGCGCGGTGGTCGGCTGCATCCTCGAGTTCGCCATCATCCGCCATCTCTACTCAAGGCCGGTCTCGACCGTGCTCGCCACCTGGGGCGTCAGCCTGATCCTGCAGCAAGGGCTGGAACTGACCTTCGGTCTCGGCGCCAAGCCGGTGACGCCACCGATCGAGGGCACGCTCGACCTCATCTTCACCGTCTATCCGGCCTACCGGCTGATCCTGATCGGCATCGCCATGTTGACCCTGCTCGGCGTCATCCTTCTGATCAGCCGTACGTCCTTCGGTCTCGACATCCGCACCGTTATCCAGAACCGCGAGATGGCCGAGGGCGTCGGCATCAACACAAGGCGCACCTACGCTATTGCCTTCACCTTCGGTGCGGCCATCGCCGGCCTCGCTGGCGGGCTGGTCGCACCGCTGGCGATCGTCCTGCCGCAGATGGGGGTGAACTACCTCGCCAACGCCTTCTTTGTCGTCATCGTCGGTGGCGTCGGCTCGATCGGCGGCCTTGTCGCCGGCAGCGTCTTCGTCGGCGGGCTGACCAGCATCCTCAACTACCAGATCTCGCCATCGCTGGCGCAGGCGATCGTGCTGCTTGCGGCCATCGTCGCTGTCCGTCTGCGGCCCAACGGCTTGTTCAACGGAGCATCGCGATGATCACCCGCGACCGCAACTGGCTGCTGATCTTCGCCGTCTGCGTGGCGCTCGCGGGCGTCTATCCCCTCTTCGCCGACGGCCACCAGCTGACGGTGATCCGCGACGCGCTGATCTTCGGCCTGTTCGCGGCGAGCCTCGACTTCTTCTGGGGCCGCACCGGCATCCTGTGTTTCGGCCACGCCGCCTTTTTCGGCATTGGCGGCTACATCATGGCGCTGGTCACGCTCAACGACGCCATCCCCTTCGGAAGCCTGCTTGGTATCATCGGGGCGGTGGCGGGTGCAGCCTTCGTCGCCGCGATCATCGGCTACTTCCTGTTCTTCGGCGGCATCCGTGGAAGCTATTTCACAATCGTCACGCTGGCCATGGGCGTCATCTGCCAGCAGGCCGCGGTGTCGTGGAGCTCGGTCACCGGCGGCGACAGCGGCCTGATCGGCATCCCGCCGATCGAATTCGATGTTGGCGGCACGCATGTCGATCTTAGCCAGGACCTGCCCTCCTACATCTTCGTGGCGGCGATCGTCTCGGTGGTCGTGCTGGCGCTGTGGTCTATCAGCCGTGGCCGCTGGGGCACGGTGCTCACCGCCATCCAGGACAATGAAATCCGCGCCGCAGCCCTTGGCCACAACGCGCCACTTCGGCTGCTCGTCACCTTCACCCTGTCCGCCGCCATCGCCGGGCTTGCCGGCGCGCTTTATGTCTGCATGGCCGGGCTGGTGGCGCCCGACCTTTCCGGGCTGCTTCTGTCGACGGAAGTCATCGTCTGGGTGGCTGTCGGCGGGCGCGGCACGCTGCTTGGTCCGGTGCTCGGCGCGATCTTCATCCAGCGCGCGCAGCAGACGATCAGCAGCTTCAACCCGAGCCTGTGGCCGCTGCTGCTCGGCTGCGTCTTCGTCATCATCGTCTTCGTCCTGCCGGACGGCATCCTGTCGATCTACGCGCGGCTGAAGAGCCTGTTCAAGAGCCGGAGGCGCGCGCAATGAGCGACGTCCTGCTCCAGGCCAAGAATGTCGGCATCCGCTTTGGCGGACTTCAGGCGCTGGAGGCGCTCGATCTCACCGTGCACGACAAGGAGCTTTGCTGCATCATCGGGCCGAACGGCGCAGGCAAGAGCACCTTCCTCAACGTGCTGACTGGCACGCTGCGCCCGACCAGCGGCAGCGTGCGCTTCCTCGGCCGCGACATCGCCGGCTTGCCGCTGCATCGCATCGCCCGGCTCGGTATCGCGCGAAAATTCCAGATCCCATCGGTCTTCTCCAGCCTGTCGGTGGAAGACAATCTGAAGGTGGCGCGGTGGGGCGTGCCGTCACCGGCCCGGCCGGTCGGCGAGCTGCTGGAGCTGGTCGCGCTCACCAATCGTGCCGCGACGCTGGCTGGCGAACTCGCGCATGGCCAGAAGCAATGGCTGGAGATCGGCATGGCGCTGGCGATCGAGCCACGGCTGCTGCTGCTCGACGAGCCGACCGCCGGCATGACGCCGCAGGAGACGCTGGCAACGGCCGAGATGCTGCTGCGGCTGAAGGGCGAATTCTCGATCGTCGCGGTCGAACACGACATCCGTTTCGTGCGGGCGCTGAATTGCGAGACGCTGGTGCTGCATCAGGGACGCCGGCTGCGCAGTGGTCCTTTCCACGACATCGAGGCCGACGAGATGGTCCGCGACGTCTATTTGGGGAGGCGCTGACCATGCTGCGGACACTTGCCGTCTCGGCCGGCTACGGCCTGCTCCCGGTGCTGAACGGCATCGACCTCAGTGTCGCGCCGGGCGAAGTCGTCGGCCTGCTCGGACGCAACGGCGCCGGCAAGACGACGCTGCTGCGCGTCATCGCCGGCGGCTTGCGGGCGAGCGGCGGTGCGGTGGTTCTCGGCGACCAGGACCTCACGAACGCACCCGCCTTCCGCCGCGCGCGGGCGGGCATCGCGCATGTGCCGCAGGGCCGCGGCATCTTCAATCAGTTGACGGTGCGGCAAAACCTGGAAGTTGGCACCCGCGCCGCCAAGGACCGTGGCGACGACGGCATTCCGGCCGACATCTTCGGCTATTTTCCGATCCTGCGCGAACGCGAAGCGCAGGTCGCCGGCACGCTTTCGGGCGGCCAGCAGCAGATGCTGGCGATCGGCCGCGCCTTGTGCGGCCTGCCGTCGGTGCTGCTGCTCGACGAACCCTCGGAAGGCATTCAGCCGAACATCGTGCAGTCGATCGCCGAGCTGGTGCCGCGCATCGCCCGCGAACGCGGCATCGCGATCGTTCTGGTCGAGCAGAATCTCGATCTCGTTCTCAAGGCATCGGACCGCTGTCTGGTGATGGAGAAGGGCAGGATCGTCCATGAAGGCGCGCCGGAGGCGTTCGCCGACGAGACCCTGCTGAAGGACCTGTTGGCTTTGTAAGGCGTGCATGGGGCGCGCCTGGGACTAGAAGGGAACACAACAATGATAAGCAGAAGAACTGTCTTGAAATCCGGCGGCGCCGCGGCCGCCTTTGCCATGGTCGGCGCGCCGTCAATCCTGCGCGCCGCAGACACTGTCAAGGTCGGCCTGTCGATCCCGATCACCGGGCTGCAGGCGATCCTCGGCGAGACGCTGCTCAATTGCTACAAGCTCGCCGCCGCCGAACTCAACGCCGCCAACGGTATTGGCGGGCGCCAGGTCGAGCTCATCATCGAAGACAACCAGACCACCACCAAGGGCTCCATCGACAAGGCGCGCAAGCTTATCAACGAAGACAAGGCCGACGTGATCATGGGCACGATCATTTCGCCCGAGCGCAGCGCGACGCTCTCGGTCACCTCAAAGGCCAAGAAGCTGTTCTTCTATCCGACCAATTTCGAAGGCGGCGAATGCAACCGGTACTTCGTCGCCACCGGCCCGATCCCGATGCAGCAGGTCGATCCGATGATGCCGTGGGTGGCCGAGAACCTGGGCAAGACCATCTATGTCATGGCCTCGGACTATGCCTGGCCGCAGAAGATGACCGAGGCGATCACGGCGGCCTATGAAAAGGCTGGCGGCAAGATCATCGGTGCCGACTACTATCCGTTCGGCACCACCGATTTCGGCCCGGCCTTCCAGAAGATCAAGTCGCTGAAGCCCAATGTCGTCTGGTCGATGGTGGTCGGCAACGACGCCGTCACCCAGCTCAAGCGGTATCGCAGCTTCGACATCAAGCAGCCGCTGATCGCGCCGCTCGACGAGGTCTTCAACAAGGACGCACTGCCGCCCGGCGTGGCGGCCGGCACCTACGCGCCGCAACCCTACTGGATGGCGCTCGACAACCCGGTCAACAAGAAGTTCATCTCGAGCTTCCGCGAAAAGTTCGGCCAGGAAAAGATGGTCAACGGCATCGGCGAAGCCGGCTACAACGGCCTGCATCTCTACGCGCTGGCCGCCGAGAAGGCCGGATCGCTGAAGGACGACGATGTACTTAAGGCGCTGCCGTCGATCGAGTTCGACGCGCCGCAAGGCAAGATCCGCGTCGACGCCACCAACAACCACACGCTCTGCCATTCCTATGTCGGCAAGGCGGCGGGCGACGGCATCGGCTACGAGATCGTCAAGGATTTCGGCACCATCGCGCCGGTAACGCCTTATTGCAAGGTCTAGGCGCTTCGGCACCAGTTCCAGGCAATCCTGACGGCGGCATTGTTGCCGCCATCAGGATGCTTGGGGCGCTGGGAGCCGCTCGCGCAACTCGTCGACAAGCACCCTGATGTTCTCGGAATAATCGATGGGCACGACGACGAGATGCACGCCGCCGCCGGTGAAGGCCTGTTCCAGCGCGGGCCGCAATTCGGCGATCGCGCCAACTCTGGTCCCCTTGGCGCCATAGGCCTCGGCGTATTTCACGAAGTCGGGATTGCCGAAGGTCATGCCGAAATCCGGAAACTCGTCGACCGCCTGCTTCCAGCGTATCATGCCGTAGGCGTGGTCCTCGAGCAGCAGGACGACGAGGTTGAGCTTGAGCCTGACGGCGGTCTCCAATTCCTGGCTGTTCATCATGAAGCCGCCATCGCCGCAGATGGCCATGACACGGCGCTGCGGATAGAGCAGTGCCGCCATCATCGCCGACGGCAAGCCCGCGCCCATGGTGGCCAGCGCATTGTCGAGCAGGATCGTGTTTGCCATGCGCGTCCGGTAGTTGCGCGCGAACCAGATCTTGTACATGCCGTTGTCGAGGGCGAGGATCCCGTCGGCCGGCATCACGGCGCGCACGTCATGCACGATGCGCTGCGGCGTGAAGCGATCTTCGGTGGCGCGCGCGGCGATCCGACTCAAAATACCTTCACGCAGCGGCAGCAAAGCCTGCGCGTTGGGGATGTTGCCCTCGATGCGGTCCGCCAGCAGCTTGAGCGAAGGACCGAGGTCGCCGACAATCTCCGCTTGCGGGAAATAGACCTGCTCGACATCCGCGGACTGATAGCCGACATGGATGACTTCAGGCCCCTTGGCGCCCATGATGAAGGGCGGTTTCTCGACCGTGTCGTGGCCGATGGTGATGATCAGATCGGCCTGCTGTATGGCCTCGTGCACATAGTCGCGCTCCGAAAGGGCTGCCGTTCCCATATAGAGCTCGGTGCCGCCGGGCACGGTGCCCTTGCCCATCTGCGTGGTGAAATAGGGAATTTGCGTGCGCAGCACGAACTGGGCGACATCGGGGGTCACGCGCGGCCGCGACGCCGCCGCGCCGAACATCAACAGCGGACGCTTGGCTTCCATGATCATACGGGCGGCGCGATCAAGCGCGCCCGGGCTGGCCAGCGGCAGTTCGACCGGGTGCGTCGGCACCAGTGCGATCGGCTCGCACTCCGCAGCCGCAATATCTTCCGGCAGTTCCAGATGCACGGGGCCGGGACGCTCTTCCTGGGCGACGCGAAAAGCTTCGCGCACCAGCGAGGGGATCATCTTCGGTGAGACGATCTGGCGCGACAGCTTGGTCAGCGGCTTCATCGCCGCGACGATGTCGACGATCTGGAAGCGAGCCTGCCGGGATGACAGGATGCCCTTCTGGCCGGTGATCATGATCATCGGCATCGCGCCGAGCAGCGCATAGGCCGAGCCAGTCGTCAGATTGAGCGCGCCGGGGCCAAGCGTGGTGATGCAGACGCCTGCCTTGCCGGTGAGCCGGCCATAGGTGGCGGCCATGAAGGCGGCCGCCTGCTCGTGGCGGGTCAGGATCAGCTGGATCGACGAGCGGCGGATCGATTCGACGATGTCGAGATTTTCTTCGCCCGGAATGCCGAAAATCCGTTCGACCCCTTCGTTCTCGAGGGCCGCGACGAACAGATCCGAACCTTTGGTCATGACCACCTCTCCCGCAACATTCCGTCGGCCACCTTCATATGGCATCGGAACGCGACGCTTCAAAGAGGCGTCTTCAGCCGCAGGTCAGAGCCGTGTATTGCAGCTCGCCGCTTTCGGCGATGCGAAAAGCTCCTTCGGCGCGGACCACTGGCTGAGCGGCGCGCCGCGCGTGCCTGTGAGCAGCGACCGCAGTTCCGACAGGTAGGTCTGCACGAAGAACGACGTCTGGCCTTCCAGCGGCGTGTAGGGCCCCGGCCGGTAGGCGCGCGACATGATGCCGTCGGCATTGTCCTCGGTGATCTTCTTGTCCTGCACCGTGGTGACGTCCCACATCCAGCTGATCGCATCGGCGTCGATGTCGCCATCGGCATCCTTGTCGACAAGCCAGGTCAGGATGACGTCGGTTTCCGTGGCGCTGCGCGGGATCATCTGGAACAGCGTGACATAGTCATTGGCAGCACTTGCAAACGACAGGCGCCCGAGGCGGAAGCCGCTTTCGCCGCCATCATAGGCGTGACGGCCGCCCATCAGGCGTGACACTGCTTGGCCGGTATTGGACAGCGTGTTGCGGCCGGAGCCGATCGGCTTGCGGTGCATGGCAAACGGCATCGTGTCGAGGTCGCCGGCCTGCCATGCGCCCTTGTGGAACTCGGCATCGCCGATGACGCTGTGCCAGGCCTCGATTTCGTTCTGCCACTCGACTGCCTTGTCGACGTCGCGGGTCGCGGTCACTTTGACGTGGCCATTGACGCGGTAATATTCGGGGTGAGCCGGCCGGCAGTGATAGCATTCGAGGAAGTTCTCGAGCACCAGCTTCCAGTTCGCCTTGGTGAGATAATTCTTGCGCGCGACGATGCGTGCACGGTCGAGGCCGTTTTCGCGCAAGCCGCCCGTCAGCCCGTCCGCGACAGGCTGGATGTCGGGCAGCGAATTGGCATCAAGGCCGCAGAAGACGAGGCCGCCGAAACTCTTGCAGGGCACGCGGTGCAGTCCCAACGCTTCCGGATCGACGCTTGCCGGAAGATCCTGCCGTGACTTCAGTTCGCCGGTCAGCCTGAACGACCAGGCATGATAAGGGCAGACCAGAAGCTTGCCGCGACCATCCTTGGCGCAGAGCCGCGAGCCGCGATGGGTGCAGACATTGTAGTAGGCAGCGATGTCCTCCTCGCCGTCGCCGAAGCGCACGACGATGATCTCCTCGTCGAAAAGCTGGCGCACGATGTAGCGGCCCTTTTCAGGCACCTCGCTGGCATGGGCGACAAGCATCCATTGGCGCGGAAACCACAAGTCCCGTTCCAGCGCGAAGATTGCCGGGTCGGCATAGAAGGCCTGTTCCAGCGACCAGTCAGGACGCTGCCGGTCGATCAGCCTGACGGTCTCGCTTCTGTCGATAGGCTGGCTGTTCGGTGTGTAGGCCTGCACGGCAAACACCTTTCTGCTCGCTGGCGTTAGGATGATGTTTCGATAGAGTGTGCGATGCGGAAAGGCTTGCGGCAAATACAGATATGATAGACCTTCATATCGAAAAGGCATGAAGGCAGGTTTGGACCGTGAAAACCCTCAAGACATCGCTTCCCCTGCTGAACGCCATGGTCGTCTTCGAGGCTGCCGCCAGGCATGGCGGGCTGACACTGGCCGCGCAGGAGCTCAACATCGCGCAATCGGCGGTCAGCAGGCATGTCGCCAATCTTGAGCGCCAGCTGTCGGTCGAACTGTTCACGCGCAAAGGCAATCGCGTCGCCGTCACCGGGGCCGGCAACACGCTGGCCGAAGCGATCCGCGAGGGTCTCAGCACCATCAGGCAAGCGGTCGAGGATTTGACCGCGCACGATAGCGATACATTCGTGGTCGGCTGCAGCCACGACCTCGCGCAGGCATGGCTGATGCCGCGCTTCGACCTCATCACCTCGCGGGTGGCAGATGGCCGGGTGCTTTTGCAGACATCCACCGACTACAGGGATTTCGACCAGCCTGAAGTGGCATTGTCGATCCGTTTCGGCGAAGCCGGGCAATGGCCCGAATTCTTGACCGAAAAACTGCTCGACGGTGAATGGTTCCCGGTTTGCGCGCCGGCGTTCCTGGCGCGTTATCCGGCGCTCGGCTCGGAAGAGCCCGAGGCTTTCATGACAGTGCCGCTGCTGCATCAGGTGACGCCGCCGGGCGCGATCGACAGTTGGCAATCGTGGATCGGGACCGACCGGAAACTCGATGGACCTCGGTTCACCGGCTACATGTCGATGATACACGAAACCATCGCCGGGCGCGGCGCGGCACTCGCCTGGGCGGGATTCGCCGACGAGCATCTGCGTCGCGGCCAGCTCGTCCGGCTGACCAAGACCTCGCGTCGCCACGCCGGCTCCTTCCACATCGTCATGAGGAAGAATGCCGGCCCGGTGGTCAGGGCGGTGGCGCAGGCGCTGCTCGATAGCGTCGGCGACAGCTGACAGGCCAGCGTCGGGGACAGCTCCGATCAGGCCTCGCGACCAAACCGCGACGCCTCATGACGCGCGCCCCAGACCGGCATGGCGGCTTCGATCTCGGCTTCCGACTTGAAGGCGTCGGAGGCATAGCGATCGACACGGAACCGCTCGGCGGAAACGAACGGGGTCTGCCCGAGGACCAGTTCGCAGGAGAGCCGGCCAAGACCTGGTCCATGGGTGACGCCGCTCTCGTTGTCGCCGCCGACAACCACGACGTTGTCGCTGCCGGGCACCTTGCCGACGATGAGGCCGTTGTCAGGCGTGTAGCACGGCACGCCTTGCGCCCAGCTCGCGATCGTCGAACCGCGCAGCGGCGGGAACACCGTCTGCAGCTCGGCAAGCTCCTGCTCGGAGGTCTCCCGCATCAGCTCGAGATTGTGCGGCTGGCCGGGTTCGATTTCGCTGTCATTCGTCTTGTACAAGGGCTTGTAGTGCCGGCCGGTTCCCCACATGACGGCGCCGAATGTCTCGCGCAGCCACAGCCGCAATTCGCGGCACTGGACGGTGGGAATGGTCGACGGCAGCCCACGGTCGTCGGTGACGATGCGCGTTGCGACGACCCGCAGCAGCGGCAATTGCCAGCCAAGGCCTGATATGACCTGGTTGTTCCAGGCGCCGGCGGCAACGATCACGCCGTCGGCCTCAAGGCTGCCCTGATCGGTCTCGATCGTCACCCGGTCGCCGGCATCACGGACGGCATTGACACGTGTCTTGCTGCGGAAAATGCCGCCGAGCTCGCTGATCTGGCCGGTCAGCACACCCATCGCCAGCTTGGTGTCGAGCTGGATGCCATGCGGATTGTAGGCCGCCGAATGAACCCGCGCCGGATCGATGAGGCCCTGCATCTTCTGGCCGATCTGCGCGGCGTTCAGATCCTGCATTTCCGGCGGCGCATAGGGAGAGTCCAGCACCGGGCGGACGAAGCGTTCGCGCCCGTCCTCGGTCAGCGCCATGATCAAGGTGCCGTTTGGCCGATAGCCGATCTCGACGCCGACCTCGTGCAGCCGGCGATAGAAATCGAGGCCATATTGCTGCAGCTGAAAACCCTCTTCGCCGAGCGGGATCATGCCGGCGGACCAATGGGAGACAAATCCCGCGCCAGCGCTGGTGGTTGCGGCACCCGGCTGGCCCGCATCGATGACCGTCACCTGGCGCACGCCGGACCGCAGCAGATGAAAAGCCGCGCTGCAGCCGATGATGCCGCCGCCGATCACCGCGATATGTCTGTTATCGCCTCCGCCATGGCTGCCGTTTGAACTCATCCCTGGTCTCCCTTTGCTGATGGTCCGGTGCCGTTGGCTGGACCGACATGTCTTTCCAGCCACCACAGAATGCGGGCGGCGCTATCGATGTATTCGGGATAGCCGCGCAGGCTGTGTCCGGCATTCGGATAGATGACGAGCGCGCTCGGCGCCCCCGATCTGAGCGCCGCGAAATGGCATTCTTCGGCCTGGCCGGGCGGTGTGCTCTTGTCGATAGCGCCGGCCATGATCAATGTCGGCACGATCTTCTTCTGTTTGTGGAAGGCAGGGCTTCGCGAAAAATAGTCGCCACCGGATTCCCATGGCGACGTCGTCAGCATGATCTCGTCGAATTCGGGGATCTGCGATGTCCGGTGCTGGCTGTACCAGTCGCCGACCGGAGAGATCGGTATCGCCGCTGCGAAACGGCCGGTTTGCGAAGGCAGCCATGCCGACATGAAGCCGCCATAGCTGGTACCCGTCACGGCGACGCGCGCGGTATCCACCAGGCCCCGCTCGATCAACGCGTCGACGCCGCAGATGATATCCTGCGCGTCGGCGCCGCCCATGTCGCCCTTCACCGCGCGGGCAAAGTCGTCGCCGCGTCCGGTGCTGCCCCTGGGGTTGGGGAAGAGGACCGTCCAGCCGCGGCTGGCGAGAATGGCGCCGGCGCGTGACCGGGCAAGCCAGCGATTGCGGTGCGCGGAGACCGGGCCGCCATGGACGTCGACCAACAGCGGCGTCGGGCCGGTGACCGCCTGTGGCCGCACCAGCCAGCCCTGGATCTTCAGCCCGTCCGGCGCTGTCCATTCGAACGGCTCGATCGTGCCGCACGGTGCTGTGGCGCCGGCTTCACCTTGTGCCGCCAGCGAGGCCAGTTCGACAATTGTGCCGTTGGTCTCTTCGGCCAGGAACGGGGCGCGCGACCAGGATTCGGCGATGAACAGCGAGCCCTTGTCACCGATCGGACTGGACGCGGGCACCCACTCACCATGGGTGAGTTCACGCGACGCCCAATGTTGCGTGGCAACCGACCGCTCGAGCGAGAAATCTCCGCTTGCCGTTTCGGGACCGCGCGCGCCGGCGAAATGGATCATCGTCGTCGAGCGCCATTCGATCGACGTCACATCGATGCCCAGCGTGTCCGCCGTTGCAACGTCGCCCGTCGTCACGTCGAGAATGGAAAGCAAGCCTGAAACCAGTCCGCGATCGCTGCAGAAGGCCTGCACGAACGCGACCTTGTCGCCGCTCGGATTGCCTCTGACGCAGCCGATCTGGTCCCGCGGCGTGTGAACGATCCGTGCCTCACCCGAGCCGGCGTCGACCAGTGCCAGCCGCGCCCTGTACCAGCTGCCTTCGCTGTGATCGTCACTGACCAGTGCCGCGATGCTGTCCTTGCCGGACCAGCTTGCTTCCCAGACATTCAACGGCGGTGCCGTGAGCTGGCGCGCAGCGCCCTCAAGATCCCATATCCACAGGGTGCGCCACAAATCCTCGCCTTCGCCGAGCCGCACCTCGGGCAGCCAGGCCTCGGCTTCAGCGGGCTGCTTCTGGGCATAGCCGCCATGGATGCCGGCAAGGTCCGCGGCGGCGCCGGCAACCACGAGAAGAAGCCTTTTGCCGTCCGGCGACCAGTCAATCTGCTCGATGCGCCCACGCAAGGCGACGCTCGCGACAACGGCGCCGCCTGATCTCGTCTCGATTAGGTCCGTCGCAGGACCTTCACCCTGGCAGGCGAATGCCAGCAGTCTGCCGTCGGGCGACAAGCGGATCTGACGCGCTTCCCTGTCGCTGAGGCGCTTGATCGCGCCACTGCCGCGCTCGACCTCGTAGAGCCTGCTGCTGGTTCCGCCCTCGATCGGTCCTTCGAAACTCTGGCCGATAAAATAAAGCTGCCCAGCACCCTGATGACCACACAGCGAGCGGCCGCCGAAAACATGTCCGGGTGCGCCCAGAAGATCGCTGTAGAACCTGTGGACGGCTTCGAATTCCACTGACGAGCGAAAATCCCGTTGCATCGAATACCCTCACACAAGGATGCGTTCAGGACCCGTCGCGCATCCATTCGCTGGAGCCGCGCCGCATTGTCCAAATGGCAGCGACGGCGACCATACAGGCTCATTCCGGACTGTCTAGACACATGTGTCTGTGGCCTGATACTTGATGCGCACTGCATCTGAATCGCACGTCCGGAACGCCGCTTGATCCGGTCTTCCGTCGTGTTGGTGTTGCCGAGAGAGCGAGGAAAAGTGAGCGTTTCGACTGCCGCCAAGGCCATTTTCGACAGTGAAATCATATGGGATGCGCATTCCGGCTTCATGCCGGACCCAGCCGCGGACCTGAACAATCTGCAGATCTGGCGTGACGCCGGCATCAACTATCTGTCGATCGATGTCGGCTTCGACCTGTTGCCCTGGGAGCAGACAGTGCGGACCCTGGCGAATTTCCGCCACTGGATCCTTGCCAATCCTGAGCACTACACGCTGGTCTCCTCCGTCGCGGAAATCCGCAAGGCCAAGCTCGAGGGCACACTGGCGATCACCTTCGACATCGAGGGCATGAACGCGCTCGACGGCCGCATTGAGATGGTGGAGTTCTATCACCATCTGGGCGTCCGCCAGATCCTGTTTGCCTACAACAGGAACAACCTCGCCGGCGGCGGTTGTCACGATGTCGAGACCAATCTGACGGCGTTCGGCCGCCAGGTCATCGACGAGATGAACCGTCTCGGCATGTTCGTCGACGTCACCCACACCGGCTACCGCACCTCGATGGAGGTGATGGAGTACTCCAACAGGCCGGTCATATTCTCGCACTCCAACGCCAAGGCCCTGTGCGGCCATGGCCGCAACATCACCGACGAGCAGATCAAGGCCTGCGCGCGCACCGGCGGCATCGTCGCGATCGTCGGGCTCAATCGTTTCCTGGGAGAAGGACGGACGGACTCGGACAGGCTGGCTGACCACATCGAATATCTCGTCGATCTGGTTGGTCCAAATCATGTCGGCATCGGACTGGACTACGCCTTTCCGGTAGACTTCAAAGGCATTGACCGCATCATTTCCGACAACCCGCAATTCTGGCCCAAGAGCGAATATCCGGAGGGGGCGACAAGCTACTCGGCTCCAGGTCAGATGCGCGAACTGACCGAGGTTCTTCTCCGCCGTGGCCAGTCCGAGCAAACCGTGCGCGACGTCCTGGGCGGCAATTTCATGCGCCTGGCGGCTGAAATCTGGAAGTGACCGGCGGCGGAGAGGCGCATCTCCGCTCCAGCACTTGATCCAGATCCCACCGAATGGCGGGCCAGGCCGCGCCATGTGGGCGATCACATTTCGCCCGCCCGCCTGCCAAAGTCGACGCGCCGGCGGGTCGGAACAGATATCGAGATTTTCCGCAAGATCGTCCGTATCCAAGATTCGGACGTGCCGGCAAAATTTTCGCTAGACATGTGTGTCTATTATTAGCAGTTTTAGCCGAACGACACATTCGGCCCGGCTTGGAGAATGGCCAGCGGCCTGAAAAACAAGACTACGAAAAACAGCAGAGGGGTAGAGCATGTCCAATCTAGCCGACACTAGGGTTTCCCGCCGCAGCCTGCTTGCCGGAGCCGGCGCCTTTGGTCTCGCCTCAATGGTCAATCCACGGGTTTCCTGGTCGAGCGACGGTCCGATCCTGAAGGTGCGCTCCTATGCCGACATCCAGACGCTCGACCCCTGCTTCCGGCTGGCAGCTCCTGAAGGCGACATCACCAGCGTCATCTTCGCCGGCCTCGTCGTCACCACGCCGGGCGACAGCTGGGGCTGGCGGCCGATGGCGGCGGAAACGATCAAGCAGCTCGATCCGCTGACCGTCGCCTTCCAACTGCGCGACAATATCGGCTTCACCGATGGCTACGGCCAGATGACGGCCGAAGACGTCAAGTTTTCGATCGAACGCATCGCCGACCCCGCCAACAAGAGCCCCTATTCCGGCGACTGGGCCACGCTCAAGGAGGTCGAGGTCAAGGACAAGCTGTCTGGCCTGATCCACCTGAAGCAGGCCTTCGCACCGCTGTGGACGTCGACCTTGCCGACGCCGTCCGGCACCATCCTGTCGAAGCGCGCCATCACCGAACTCGGTGGCAAGATGGGCGTCAAGCCGGTGGCCCAGTCGGGCCCCTACATCCTGAAGGAATGGCTGCCCAAGCAGCGCACGGTGCTGGTGCGCAATCCCGACTGGAAATACGAGCAAGGCGCCTTCGCGGAAATCCACATCCATCCGATCGAGGACGAGAAGACGGCCGAACTCGGCTATGAGGCCGGCGACCTCGATTACACCTGGACCGCGGTGTCCTCCATCTCGCGGCTGAAGCAGACGCCGCCGCCAAAGACGACAGTGGTCGAGAAGCCTTCGCTGGCCTTTGTCTGGCTGGGCATGAACCAGGATGTCGCTCCCTTCAACAATCCCAACATGCGCCGCGCGGTTCAGTACGCCGTGGACCGCAAGGCAGTGGTCGACGCCGCCTATTTCGGCGCCGCCGCCATCGCCACCGGCATCATCGCGCCCGGCCTGCCCGGCCATCGCGAGAAGAACCTTTTCGATTTCGATCCCGACCGCGCCCGCGACATGATCGCCAAGGAAGGGCTGGCCGGCACGACGATCACGCTCGACATCCTCAACAAGACCGAGCGCCTGACCGCGGCGCAGGTCGTGCAGTCGAACCTGCAGGATGTCGGCCTCACTGTGGAGATCAAGCAGAACGACAGCGGCACCTTCTGGACGCTTGGCGCCAAGGAAGGCGACTACTGGAAGAAGCTGCAGATGATCGTCAGCCGCTTCTCCATGCAGCCGGATCCGAGCTGGGCGACTGCCTGGTTCACCCGCGACCAGATCGGCGTCTGGAACTGGGAGCGGTTTTCCAGCGAGGAGTTCGACAAGCTCAATGCCGAAGGCATGGTCGAGCTCGATGCGGCGAAACGCGATGTCATCTACAAGAAGCTGCAGGACCTGATGGAGGAGAACGGCAATTACGTTTTCCTGACGCATGAGGTCACCGGCATCATGAATCGAGACAGGCTTGTGGCCGGCCTGAAGCCGAATGGCGAACCCGTGTTCACCGATTTCAAACCGGCATGATATCGGCGGGCGGGGCTCGTCCCCGCCAAAGACCGTCCCACAGGTACCGAAAATGATCCGCTACGCCTTCAAGCGTCTGTGGCTTGGCGCCATCATCATCAGCGTCGCCATGATGATGATGTTCGCCATGGTTTACCTCATTCCCGGTGACCCGGCCTCCGTCGCACTGGGGCCGCGCGCGACGCCGGAGATGATGGAGGCGCTGCGCGTGCGCATGGGCCTCGACCAGCCGGTGTGGCGGCAGTTCCTCCACTTCTACGGATCGGTCCTGCGCGGCGACCTGGGCACCGAGGTGCTGTCGAACCGGCCGGTGCTGGACGTGGTGATGGAACAGCTTCCGTTCACGCTGGCGCTGGTGGTCGGCGGCATCACCTGGTCGGTGGCGCTCGGCATTCCGCTTGGCTGCATCGCGGCAGTGCGGCGCGGCGGCTTTGTCGATCAGGTGATCGGCGTGCTGTCGGTGGCGATGATCGCCGTGCCGTCCTTTGTCGTCGCCATCTATTCGCTGCTGGTGTTCGCGGTCGCCCTGCAATGGCTGCCGGCGATCGGCGCCGGCGAACCGGGCGACCTCGCCAGCCGGCTTCAGCACCTCATCTTGCCATCGCTGGCGGTCGGCCTTGGCTGGATCGGCTACATCTCGCGCATGGTGCGCGCCTCGATGCTGGAGACGCTGGAAGCCAGCCATATCCGCACGGCGCGTGCCTTTGGCCTGACCGAGCACCGGATCGTCTATACCTACGCGCTGCGCATCGCCGTGCTGCCGACGATCACCTTGCTCGGCGTCGGCATCGGCCACATGCTGTCGTCTTCCGTTTTCGCCGAAATCGTCTTCGCCCGCCCCGGCATCGGCAAGCTGGTCTACGAGGCGATCTCGGTGCGCAACTACCCCATCGTCTCCGGAGCCGTGCTGGTCACCACGGTCTTCTTCGTCCTCGTCAACGTAGCGGCTGACATCCTGGTCGGCCTATTGGATCCCCGTGTCAGATCAAGTTTCAACTGAGCTGCCATCCCGCAGCTTCCGTCTCGGCATGATGTGGCGCACCGTGCGCCGCATCATGCGCGAGCCGCTGGGCGCCATCGGCCTGACGCTGGTGACGGTGGTGGTACTGTCGGCAGTGTTTGCCAGCGCCCTGACCAGCTATGCGCCGAGCAAGATATCGCCGGCCGAACGCTTCGCTCCGCCAAGCCTCCTGCACCTGCTCGGCACCGACCATCTCGGCCGCGATCTTCTGACCCGCGTGCTGTACGGCGGCCGCGTCGCGCTTTTGATCGCGCTCGGCGCGACGGCGGTGTCGCTGGTTGTCGGCGTCGTGCTGGGGCTGATCGCTGGCTATGGGCCGCGCTGGCTCGACAATGTGCTTCTGCTGATCTTCGATGCCGTGAAGAGCTTTCCCACCGTCATGTTGGCGCTGACGCTGGTCACCCTGTTCGGCCCCTCGCTCTATGCGGTGGTGCTGGTGGTGATGCTGGTCAACGTGCCGGGTTATGCCCGCATCATCAGGACGCAGACGCTGGTGCTGAAGTCGGCCGAACATGTCATGGCGGCGCGCTCGATGGGCGCCAGCGCCGGCCGCATCCTGCGCGTCCATATCCTGCCCAACATCATCGGCCCGATCCTGATCCTGATATCGATGGACATTCCCGTGGTGGTGGCGATCGAGGCCGGAATGAGCTTCCTCGGGCTCGGCGTGCGGCCGCCGACGCCAAGCTGGGGCGCGATCCTCAATGACGGCTTCGCCAACATCCGCGATTCCTACTGGATCGTGATTGCCGGCGGCCTGCCGATCGTGCTGACCACGCTCGGCTTCACCTTCTTCGGCGAGACGCTGCGCGACCTCTTCGACCCCCGGCTGAAGGGACGCTCATGACGGTTCTCGAGGTCAAGAATCTGAACGTCGCCTTCCACACCGAGAGCGGAAGGCTGGAGGCGCTGAAGCAGGTAAGTTTTTCCGTGCCGGCCAACCGCAGCGTCGGCGTGGTCGGCGAATCCGGCTGCGGGAAATCGACGCTCATCAACGCCATTCTCGGCCTGCTTGCCGACAATGGCGAAATCACATCGGGCGAGATCATCTTCGAGGGCGACCAGGACCTGGCCCGGCTCGGCCCCACGGCGATGCGTGGTCTGCGCGGCCAAAGCATCGCCACCGTCTTCCAGGATCCGATGGGCGCGCTCAACCCGGTGCTGTCGGTGGGGCGCCAGATGCGCGACATCCAGTATCGCTCGGGTCTGTCGAAGCGGGACAAGGATGCACGCTCCGTCGCCATGCTGCGCAAGGTGCGCATTCCCGATCCGGAAAGCCGGCTGACGCAGTTTCCGCATGAATTCTCGGGCGGCATGAAGCAGCGCATCGCCATCGCCATGGCGCTGATGATGGAGCCGGCGCTGCTGATCGCGGACGAACCGACCACGGCGCTCGACGCGACGCTGGAGGTGGCGACCATCGAACTGCTCAAGGATCTGCAGCGCGACATCGGCTGCTCGGTGCTGTTCATCTCGCATCATCTGGGTGTGATCGCCGAACTCTGCGACGAGATGATCGTGATGTATGCCGGCGAAGTGGTGGAGAGCGGCACGACCCGCGAGATCTTCCACGACGCGCGCCATCCCTACACGCAGAAGCTGCTGGCCTGCGACCCCGCGCGGCTGTCGCAGCGTGTTGCCCGCCTGCCGACCATCGCCGGGACCTTGCCGGACCTGCGCCGCCGGCCAAGCGGCTGCGTCTTCCAGCCGCGCTGCGATCGTGCCGACGCCCAATGCCTGACGACGCCTCCCAACGCCCCTATCGGCGGATCTCATATCGCCCATTGCTGGCACGCGGACGT
This sequence comes from Mesorhizobium loti, assembly GCF_003148495.1. Classification (GTDB taxonomy): domain Bacteria; phylum Pseudomonadota; class Alphaproteobacteria; order Rhizobiales; family Rhizobiaceae; genus Mesorhizobium; species Mesorhizobium loti. Next base: position 199,586 of record NZ_QGGH01000002.1, on the reverse strand, counting down.
TTCCCTGGGGGCGATGAGCGCATGAGCGAAGACCTGCTCCGTGTCAGCGATCTGCGCGTCTCGTTCCGGGTCGGCGGCCTGTCCGCCAGGCTCGCGGGGCGGGCCACCGAAATCGAAGCGGTCTCCGGCGTCAGCTTCACCCTTCAACGAGGCAGCACCTTCGCGCTGGTCGGCGAATCCGGCTCGGGCAAAACGACGCTGGCGCGCACGCTCAACGGTCTGCAGCCCGTGAGAGCGGGCACGATCCTGTTTGAAGGGCAGGAACTGCAAGGCCTGTCCAACGCCGCCCTGAAGCCGGTGCGGCGGCGCATGCCGATGATGTTCCAGGATCCGGTCGGATCGCTGTCGCCACGGCTCAGCGTGCGGTCGCTGCTGTCGGAGCCTTTCGTCATTCACGGCCTGTCGGATCGCGATCTGAGCGCCGAAGTCACACGGCTTCTTGCGCTGGTCGGGCTGCCGCGAGATTTCGCCGACCGCTACCCGCACCAGCTTTCCGGCGGCCAGGCGCGCCGCGTCGGCGTGGCGCGGGCGATCGCGCTGGACCCGGTGCTGGTCGTCGCCGACGAGCCGACCGCCGGTCTCGACGTCTCCGTGCAGGGAGAGGTGCTGAACCTGCTCAACGATCTGCGCGACCGCATGGGCCTGTCGATGCTGATCATCACCCACAATCTGCACGTCGTGCGGCAGATCGCCGACCGCATGGCGGTGATGTATCTCGGACGCTTCGTCGAGCAGGGCGAAACCGAGGCGATCTTCCGCGCCCCGCACCATCCCTATACGGCAGCACTTCTGTCAGCCAATCCCGAGCCGGACCCAGATCGGGTTCATCAGCGCATCACGCTGCCGGCTGACGTTCCCTCCTTGCTGGCGCGCCCTTCAGGCTGCGAATTCCACACACGCTGCCCGCAGGCCCAGCGCCGTTGCGCGGTGGATGTCCCTGCCCCGGTCGCGGTCGGCAACAGCCGCCTGACCTGCCATTTCCCGTTGAACACGTAAGGATCGTCACTGGCGCAAGTGTCGGCCGGGGCGTTGAGAGGAGCCGTCATGCAAGATATCCGCGTCGTCACCGATTTCCCGCGAAAAATCCGCGAGATCGAGAATTTGTGGATTCCGATGCCGGACGGCGTCAAGCTGGCGGCGCGTGTCTGGCTGCCGGAAGACGCGGAGGCCGACCCGGTGCCGGCGATCCTCGAATACCTGCCCTATCGCAAGCGTGACGGAACGGTGGAGCGCGATGCGCTGACGCATCCCTATTTCGCCGGTCACGGCTATGCTGGCGTGAGGGTCGACATGCGCGGTTCGGGCGACAGCGAGGGGCTGTGCAAGGGCGAATATCTGAAGCAGGAGCAGGATGACTGCCTGGCGGTGATCGAATGGTTGGCCCGGCAATCCTGGTGCTCGGGAAGCGTCGGCATGATCGGCATCAGCTGGGGCGGTTTCAACGGGCTGCAGGTCGCTGCCCGCCGGCCGCCGGCGCTGAAAGCCGTCGTCTCGCTGTGCTCGACCGACGACCGCTACAACGACGACGTGCATTATCTCGGCGGTGCCATGATGTGCGACAATCTGATGTGGGGAACCACCGCCTGGGCGATCGCCATGACGCCGCCGGACCCGCTCATTGTCGGCGACCGCTGGCGCGATCTTTGGGAGCAACGGCTGAACGGCAATGGCATCTGGATGCAGGACTGGTTCGAACACCAGCGCCGCGACGATTTCTACAAGCACGGTTCGATCTGCGAGGATTATTCCGATGTCGAAATCCCGGTCTATGCCGTGGGCGGCTGGGCCGACGGCTATCCCAATCCGATCTTCCGGATGCTGGAAAAGCTCAGCGGTCCCCGCAAAGGGCTGATCGGACCCTGGGGCCACAAATATCCCCATTTCGCCATGCCCGGGCCGCGCATCGGCTTCCTGCAGGAGTGCCTGCGCTGGTGGGATCAGTATCTCAAGGGCATCGACACCGGCATCGCCGACGAGCCGATGCTGCGCGCCTGGATTCAGGATCCCGCACGGCCGGCGGCGATCTATGACGAGAGGCCCGGCCGCTGGGTGGCGGAGCCGTCGTGGCCGGGACCCGGCGTCGGCGAAAAGGTGTTGAACCTTGCGCCGCATGCGCTGAGCGAGGCCAGGGGCGAAGATGCGATCCTCGAGATTTCGTCGCCACAGACGGCCGGCCTGTCTTCCGGCGCCTGGTGCGGCTATGGCGTGATGCCGACCTTGCCGGTCGACCAGCGCATAGAGGAAGGCAATGCCCTGATCTTCGAAACCGCGCCCTTGACCGAAGCGGTCGAGATCCTCGGTTTCCCCGAATTCGAGGTCAAGCTCTCCTCCGACAAGCCCGTCGCGCTCCTCTCCGCCACTCTGTCGCAGGTGTTCGCGGACGGTGCTGCCGCGCGCGTCAGCTACGGCATCCTCAACCTCAGCCACCGCAACGGCGATCTGGACATCGCGCCCATGGTGCCGGGCCAGGCGGAGACGGTCCGCATCAAGCTGCGCTGCTGCGGGCAGCGTTTCGAGGTCGGCGAGCGTATCCGGCTGGCATTGGCGACATCCCACTGGCCGATCGTCTTCCCGACCGCCGAGCAGGCGATGTTGTCGATCCATTGCGGCGACAGCCGGCTGATCCTGCCGGTGCGCCCACCGCAGCCGCTGGACGACACGCTGGCGGCCTTCCCCGGCCCAGAAAGCGCCAGGCCGATGGAGCAAGAGGTGCTGGCCAAGGGCGACGGCTTCCAGCGCTCGGTGTCGACGGACCAGGTCACTGGCGAAACCGTCTATCAAGTGGTCAATGATGGCGGCACGGTGCTGCATCCGCATACCGGAATGGTCCTTTCGGCGAGGCACGTCGACCGATTCACCATCCACCCGGACGATCCGAATTCGGCGGTTGGTACCTGCACCTGGGACAAGTCCTATGGCCGTGGCGACTGGCAGGCGCGGCTTTCGGTAAAGGCGACGGTGCACGCGCTGCGCGATGTCTGGCGGATCGAGACCCACATCACGGCCCATGATGGCGATGAATTGATCGTCGACCGTGCCGAGGTCAGGGAGTATCCGCGCGACCTCAACTGAGAGCGGCAGCGGGGCTGGCGATCAAAGCCCGCAATGGCGAACAAATCATTCTCGCGGGCAATATCGCTCTTGAAGGCGCGGCGCTGCATTCCTAACTGTCTCGTGCGGGCCGGGCCCCTCTGACTGTCGCTTTGGCGATTGTGATGTCGGACCGCTTTAACGGGCCCGTTTCCATCCTTTTCGGTCAAGCGGGCTCATTCCTTTCGGTTCGGAGCCCCGTATGACATCTTCCCTCCTTGGTATGATTTGCCCCTCCTGCCGCGTCGCGCTCGTGATGAGCGAACGCCAGGGTATCGAGATCGATTACTGTCCGCAGTGCCGCGGCGTCTGGCTTGATCGAGGCGAACTCGACAAGATCATCGAGCGTTCCGGCAGGGAGGTGTCGCCCGCCCCGCAGCCACAGCCGGCAGCATTCTCCCCGCCGCAACATGGCCAGGGCCGCGATGACGATTATTCCCGCTCGCAGGGCCACCGCTATCCGAAGCGGAAGAAATCATTCTTCGAAGAGCTGTTCGATTGACCGCATGACGCCCGATACCGGACCGGCGTTTGCTGAAATTTCCGAAACCACACCGATAAAGGTCAATTCCCGATGATGTCTCGCACCAGCCGATTTGCCGCCCTCTTTGCAGGACTGTTCCTGGCATTCTCGATGGTCGCGATGGATCATGCCGAGGCTCGTCGCGGCGGCAGTTTCGGCAGTCGCGGCATGCGTACGTTCCAATCGGCACCGCCGACCAGAACAGCGCCAGCGCCGACCGCCCCGGTCGAGCGTTCGATGACGCCCAACACCGGTGTGAACACCGCGGCCCGGCAGCCGCAGGCCAGCCTGCAGAGGCCCGGCTTCATGAGTGGCTTCGGTGGAACAATGATGCGCGGCCTGCTGCTCGGCGGCCTGATCGGCCTGCTTGTGGGCCAGGGCTTCGGCGGCCTGGCCGGCATGTTCGGCTTCGTGCTTCAGGCGCTGCTCATCGGTGGCGCAATCATGCTGGCTATCAGGTTCTTCCGGTCGCAATCTGCGCGAGGCCCTGCGCCTGCGCTCGCCGGTGCCGGCAATGCCCAGGCTTCGCGATTTGAGAACCGCGCAACGGCACAGCAGCAGACTGCAGGCTCCTTCACAATTCCCGGCTTTGGCGGCGGTTCAAGCGGAGGCTCTCCGGCCGCCGCCTCTGAGGAGATCACGCTGGCTCAGACCGACCTCGACGCATTCCAGCAGCTGTTGACCGATGTCCAGGAGGCATTCGGGCGCGAAGACCATGCCGCTCTGCGCCGGGCGGTGACGCCCGAGATGGTGTCCTATCTGTCCGAAGAGCTGGCCGACAATGCACAGAAAGGTCTGAGGAACGAGGTTACGGACATCACCTTGCTGCAGGCCGACGTCGCGGAAAGCTGGCGCGAGGATGACCGCGACTACGCCACGGCCGCATTGCGCTACGAGTCTCGTGACGTGACGCGCGAACGGGCCAGCGGCAAGGTCGTCGCAGGCGACGAGGATCATCCGACAGAGACGACAGAGTTGTGGACATTCGTGCGTGAGAATGGCTCGAACTGGAAGCTGTCGGCAATACAACAGGCTTGAGCCCGGCCGATTTTGCCCGAGGCTTCGATGCGGATGTGGTTGCGGGCGTTCAGCGCACGATCTTGACGCACATAGGCGTGCCGATCTCGATGGCGCGCCCGGTGTCGGTCAGCATGCCGCTGTCGGCGTCGCGGGCAAAGATCGAGATGCGGTCGGCATTCTGGTTGGCCGAGAACAGATGGCCGCCTGACGGCGTCAGCGCCAGGTTGCGCGGCGTCGCACCCCCGCAAGGGACATAGCCGACGAGGCTGAGCGCGCCGGTGTTCTGGTCGACCGCCATGACGACGACGCTGTCGTGGCCACGGTTGGAGCCGTAGACAAAACGGCCATCCGGCGCGATCTGGATATCGGCGCAGTGGTTGCTGTCGCGCGCCTCGGCTGGCACCGCCGGCTTGGCATCGATGAACGAGAGCTTGCCGGTGGCTTCGTCCAGCGCCATCGACACGATGGTCGAATCCAGTTCGTTCATGACGAAGACAAAGCGGCCGTTCGGATGCAAAGCGAGATGGCGTGGGCCGGCGCCGGGCGGCAAAGCGGATTCGGCCAGCTTGACCAGATTGCCACCGCGCTCGATTCGGTAGGACACCAGCCGGTCGATGCCGAGGTCAGCGACGATAGCCGTTCCCCCGGTGATGGTTTCGGTGACGCTGTGGGCATGCGAGCGCTCCTGACGCGCCGCATTCGGGCCGCTGCCCTTATGCGAAACGCTGGCCAGTGGCGCTGACAACGCACCATTCTCCTCGAAGCCATAGACCGCCACAGCGCGATCCGGGCCACCCTCACCCATGCCGTAGTTCGCAACCAGCAGCTTCGTCGCATCGCGAGTGATGGTGTTGTGGGCGGTGATGCTGCCGAGCGAAGGCTGCTTGTTCAGGTAAGTGAGCGCACCCGAGGCACGATCGAAGCTGTAGGCTGAGACGGTGCCCTCACGCCAGGTGAACACTTCCGAATTGGCGTAGATATGCGAGCCGTCCGGCGTCACCGACAGGAAGGTCGGGTTGTCGACGTCATTGGTCTCGGCCAGTTTTCGTGTTTCCAGCGTCGTCCCGTCAAAGCTGTAGACGCCGAGACCGACGCCCCGTGCGCCCTGAAAATACGGCGCTTCCCGGTTCAGGCTGCCGACAAAGACCAGACAATCCTTGCGCATGATTTCCTCCCTGCCCGCCAGCGCTTCGGCGCGCGGGTGCAGCCAAAATTTCGCCTGTTCACGCTTGCAACGCAACCCCATATGTGAAAATACTATTTACAAAAGAAGATTGATGGGAGGAAACGTCTTGCATTTCGACGCTTTGATGCGTTTTCCGACAGCTGTGACGTGCCCAACGCAGAGCTGGCGGAGCCAGCCATGAACGATTTTGCGCCCACCGTCGGCGTCGCCTCGACGCACCCAAAAAACATGCCCGAAGAACACGCCGCGCTGCCGGTGTGGAACGCCGAAAACTGGTTCTACGAGGACTGGCCGGTCGGCCAGAAAATCCGTTCATTGCGGCGCACGATGGCCGAGGGCGACAGCCACCTTTTCAACACGCTGGTGCTCGACATCCACCCTTACGTGCAGGATCAGATGTTTGCCGAGAGCGAAGGCATTTTCGGCAAGCGGCTGATTGCCGGCGCCTTCGTCTTCTCGGCTGGGCTGGGGCTGGTCGCCACCAATTGCGTTAACGCCTTTTCCTATGGCTACGACAAGCTCCGCTTCATAAAACCTGTCTTCATTGGCGACACGATCTATTCGATCCGCTCCAACCTCGACAAAAAGCCCCGCTACAAGGAGATGGGGCTGATCCGCGCCAGCTATGAGGTGTTCAAGGGCGAAGGCGAGCTCGTTCTCTATTGCGAGCACCTGCAGACGGTGAAGTACCGCAACCCGGCCGACTTCGTCGGCAAGACGGAGAAATAGCATGCCGGCAGCAGCCGAATTGCCGCTCGCCGGTCTCCTCGTCGTCGACATGAGCCAGTTCCTGTCCGGGCCCTATTGCTCGCTCAGGCTGCTCGATCTCGGCGCCCGCGTCATCAAGATCGAACGTCCTGATGGCGGCGACCTGTCGCGTCGGCTCTATCTCAGCGACACCGAGATCGGCGGCGATTCCACCATCTTCCATGCGATCAACCGGGCCAAGGAAAGCCTCGCCATAGACCTCAAGAACGAGGCGGATCTCAAGGTGCTGCGCGGCCTGCTGGCCAAGGCCGACGTGCTGATCCAGAATTTCCGGCCGGGCGTCATCGAACGGCTCGGCTTGGACTACAAGGCCGTCCGCAAGATCAACCCACGGCTGGTCTATGCCTCGATCAGCGGCTATGGTGAGGATGGTCCGTGGGTCAAACGTCCGGGCCAGGACCTGCTGGCACAGTCGCGCTCAGGCGTGATGTGGCTGAACGGCGATGAGGGCCAGGGGCCGGTGCCGTTCGGCCTTGCCATCGGCGACATGCTGGCGGGTGCCGCCTGCGCGCAAGGCATTCTGGCCGCACTGGTGCGGCGTGGCATCACCGGCCAGGGCAGCCATATCGAAACCAGTCTGCTGGAGGCGCTGGTCGATTTCCAGTTCGAGGTGCTGACCACGCATCTCAATGACGGTCGCCGCGTGCCCAAACGCTCCAACTTCCGCAGCGCGCATGCCTATCTGTCGGCGCCTTACGGTGTGTATCCAGCCAAGGACGGTTATCTCGCCATCGCCATGACGCCGATCCCCAAACTGGCCGACCTGCTGTCGCTCGGCGAACTCGCGCCCTATCGTGACAGACCGGCGTCCTGGTTCACCGCGCGCGACGACATCAAGGCGATCATTGCGCAAAGGATTGCGACCAAAACCATCGACGAATGGCTTGATATTCTCGAGCCTGCCGACATCTGGTGCGCCAAGGTGCTGACCTGGCCGGAGATGCTGGCAAGCGAAGGCTTCCAGTCGCTCGACATGCTGCAGACGGTGACGCGCGAGGACGACGTGTCGATCCTCACCACCAGTTCGCCGCTCCGGGTCGATGGTGTCAGGGCCAAGGTCGATCGGGCAGCACCGCGCATCGGCGAGCACAGTGCTGCGATCCGCGAGGAGTTCGGCCTGTGAGCCTGCCCACGCTCAAGGGCATGACCTGGAGCCATCCGCGCGGCTACGATCCGATGGTCGCCTGCTCGGCGCTGTGGCAGCAGAAGACCGGTATTGCCATCGAATGGGACAAGCGCTCGCTGCAGGATTTCGAATCCTTCCCGGTCGAGGAGCTGGCGCGCGCCTATGACCTGATCGTCATCGACCATCCGCATGTCGGCCAGATCACGGCGGAGCGTTGCCTCGAGCCGCTGGATGTCGTCGGCCGCGAGGCGGAGCGTGCCGCACTTGCCTCGGGCAGCGTCGGCCAATCCTATCCGAGCTACAACTGGCAGGGACGGCAATGGGCGTTCCCGATCGATGCGGCGACACAGGTCCAGGCCTGGCGGCCGGATGCGCTCGATGCACCACCCGCGCGGTGGAGCGAGGTGCTCGACCTCGCCCGACAAGGCCGTGTGCTGCTGCCGTTGCGGCCGCCGCATGTGCTGATGGTGTTCTATACGTTGGCGGGCAATCTCGGCCATTCCTGCGCAACTGATCCGTCCGGCGATCTCATCGACGCCGACGCCGGTAGTGAAGTGTTTGAAGTGATGCGCGAGATTGCGGCGCTGGTCGAACCGGCGTGTTTCGAGATGGATCCGATCGCCGTTTCGGAGCGCATGGCAGAGGCTGATTCCCGGATCGTCTGCGCGCCGCTCATCTATGGTTATGTCTCCTATGCGATGGCCGGGTTTCGGTCGAACCGCCTGGCCTTTGCCGACATTCCGGTGATCGGTTCCGGCGGCCCGATCGGTTCGGCGCTCGGCGGCACCGGCATAGCCGTATCAGCCCTTTCCAAGGCCAGAGATGCGGCGATCGACTTCGCCTATTGGGTCGCGAGCGGCGACGTACAGCGCGGCGCCTATGCCGCTGCCGGCGGCCAGCCCGGCCATGCCGCCGCCTGGGAGGACCAGGCTGTCAATGAAGCGACCGCCAATTTCTACCAGGATACGCGCGCGACGCTGGAAGGCGCATGGGTGCGGCCGCGCCATGACGGCTACATGGCGTTCCAGCAGGTGGCGTCCGACCGCATCCTGTCGGGCATGACCTCCCGGCACAAAGCCGCCGAGGTTGTTGCCGATCTCAATCGCCTGTTCCGGGAGAGTTTTCCGACACCTGGCGCTGCCTATAAAGCGTGAGCGAACTCGGTCAGTCGAGCCGCCAGAGTTTGCGGGCATTCACGGACAGGAGCTTGTCGCGCTCGGCAATGCTGCAACCGACAAGCAGCGCATGGGTCGCCGCCGCCCAGGTCGAGAGGCCGCCGCCGAGCGTGCAGACCGGCCAGTCACTGCCCCAGACAACGCGGTCCCAGCCGAACGCACCGATTGTGTGCTCGACATAGGGCCGCAGCGTCTCGGTCGTCCAGCTGCCGGCATCGGCATAGGCGACGACACCGGAAATCTTGGCCACCACATTCGGGCGGCGGGCGATCTCGCTCATGTGTTCGCGCCACGGATGTTCGCCGTTGCCCTTGATGTCGGGGACGCCGCAATGGTCGAGGACGAACTGCACATCGGGCGCCAGATCGGCCAGCGCAATTGCCTTTGGAATCTGGTGCGGCAGCACGACGAGATCGAAGGTCAGGCCGGTGCCGCCAAGCCGCTTGATGTTGTCGCGAAACAGTGCGCCTTCCGAAAGCTCGTCGGGCACGACATGGAGGACGCGGCGAAAGCCTTTGACGAATGGGTTTGCTCGCTGCCTTTCGAGATAGGCCGGAAAGTCGGCCTCTTCCGGCCGGCAGGATGCGATCACCCCGGCCAGCATGCTGCCAGGCTGCCGTGACAGTCCTTCGACACGAGCGGTCTCGGCCTCGATGTCTGCCGGATCGACATCGACTTCCATATGCAGCACGCGCTCGACGCCGACACGCTGCGCCTCCACGGCGTAGTCCTCATAGGAGAAATCACGGTTGAGCGACGGCACGCCGGCGAGCCAGGGGTAGCGCAGGGCCGAGCGATCGATGAGATGCAGATGGGTGTCGATGATCATGGCTGGCTCCTCCTCCGGGCGTTTCAAATCATCTCACGGAGGAATTCTTCATTCAAATAAGAATTTATGCCGATGAGCCGACTGCAGAGCCGGCGAGGTGCGACAGCTTTTCCGCCGTGACCAGCAGCAGCTCGATTGTCCTTGTGATGTCGGGCGCCGAAGGCGCGTTGACGACGGTGATGTAGGGAATCGACAGCGCGGCGATCGCCTTGCCGTCGGAACTGCGCACCGGGGCGGAGAGGTTGAAGACGCCGGCGGTCTGCATCGAGGCCATCATCTCGTAACCGCGGTCGCGGATCTGGTCGAGACGGGTGAAGAACTCGGCCGATTGCGCCGTCTTGTCGGTGCTGCGGACGTGTTCGGAAATCATCATCTGCCGCTCTTCCGGCGAACGGAAGGCGAGCAGCACATGCCCCGACCCGGTGTCGAACAGGCTGATATGCGAGCCGACCCGGATCGATATGCCCCAATAGTTCGGCGCCTCTTGCTGACCGATGACGACAGCAGAACCGCGATCAAAAACAACGAGTTGGTTGGCCTGCTGCGAAGTCTCTGCCAGTTCGCGCATCAGTGGCGTGGCGTAGGAAACCAGCCGCCGCACCGGGGCATGCAATTGCGCCAGGCCGAACAGCTTGAGCGTCAGCGAATAGCGGTCGCCGTCGAGCCTGGTGACGTAGCCGCGCCGCACCAACCGGTCGAGCATGCGGTAGAATTCGTTGGGGCTGCGGTCGAGTTTCTTGGCGATTTCGGCCTGCGTCAGGCCGCCGTCAACGCCCGCCAGCAGTTCAAGGATGTCGAGCCCCTTGTCGAGCGCCGGCGCGCGATAGCGCTCGTCTTCGCTGTCGTCCATGGCTCATCCCTCCAGTGAATTTCACCCTTCATATACGCAGGAACACACCCGGCGGAAACAAATTTCGCCTTGACGTATCCGTGAATGTTTTGTTTGTATATGAATGTAGCACTTCTTGTCATCAGACGAGTTGCGGTCGCCGCTGAGGCGCACCAAGGGAGGATACCAATGAACAGACTGCTTTCCGGCGTGTGCGCCGGTGCATTGTTGCTTGCGTCAGGCGCAGGCGCTGCCCTTGCCGGCGACCTGCCCGGCAAGTTCGAAGGCGTGACCGTCGACGTGAAGCTGATCGGCGGCCAGCAATATGAAAAACTCTACGAGCGCATTCCCGAATGGGAAAAGGCGACCGGCGCCAAGGTCAACATCCTGACCAAGAAGAACGGCTTCGACATCGACAAGGAGCTGAAGTCCGATATCGCCTCGGGCAGCACCAACTGGTGCGTCGGCTGGAACCATTCGTCGTTCGCGCCGCAATATACGGGCCTCTACACCGATCTCAGCAAATTGCTGCCCAAGGCAGAGATCGACGCCTTTGTGCCGTCGACCATCAAGTCGGCAACGATCGACGGCAAGCTGGAGATGCTGCCGCGCGCCCAGTTCGACGTTTCGGCGCTCTACTACCAGAAGAGCCTGTACGAGAACGCCGACAACAAGACCAAGTTCAAGGCGAAATACGGCTATGACCTGGTGCCGCCGGACACCTGGAAGGAAGTCACCGACCAGGCCGAGTTCTTCGCCAACCCGCCCAATTTCTACGGCACGCAATTCGCCGGCAAGGAAGAGGCGATCAACGGCCGCTTCTACGAGATGGTCGTCGCCGAAGGCGGCGAGTACCTCGACAAGGACGGCAAGCCGGTCTTCAATTCCGAGGCCGGCATCCGGGCGCTTGACTGGTTCGTCAACCTCTACAAGGCCAAGGCCGTGCCGGCCGGCACCACCAACTACCTCTGGGACGATCTCGGCCAGGGCTTTGCTTCGGGTACCGTCGCCATCAATCTCGACTGGCCGGGCTGGGCAGGCTTCTTCAACGATCCGAAGTCGTCGAAGGTCGCAGGCAATGTCGGCGTCAAGGTCGCGCCGAAGGGCTCGTCCGGCAAGCGCACCGGCTGGTCCGGTTTCCATGGCTTCTCGGTGACCGAGAACTGCCCCAACAAGGAGGCCGCGGCTTCCCTGGTGTGGTGGCTGACCAACGAAGACAGCCAGAAGCTCGAGGCCGCCGCAGGTCCGCTGCCAACCCGCACCGCGGTCTGGGACTGGGACCTGAAGCAGGCCGAAAACGATCCCTACAAGAAGGAGGTTCTTACCGCCTTCCAGGAAGAGGCCAAGCACGCCTTTGCCGTGCCGCAGACGCCTGAATGGATCGAGATCTCGAACGCCGTCTACCCCGAATTGCAGGCGGCGATCCTCGGCGACAAGACCTCGAAGCAGGCACTGGATGAAGCCGCCGCCAAGGCGACGCAAATCCTCCAGGACGCCGGCAAGCTTTAGTAACGGCTCCCAGGGCCGCCTCCCCCATCAGCAATGGGGGAGGCGATCGCGTTTCGCGGGATGCCAGCGGTTTACGCTAACCCTTCGCTCCCGGCCCTCGCACCGCCGCCCAAATGCAAACACCTCAAGGATTCTGATGAAGGGCTTCAAGCCATCCGCGCCATTCCTGCTGCTGCTTCCGGCTGGCATCGTGCTGGCGGCGGTTGTCGTCGTGCCGTTGTTGCTGTCGCTCTACTCCAGCTTCACGCCGTTCCGCCTGACGCGGCCCGAAACGTTCTACGTCTTCATCGGCATCCGGAACTATCTTTCGATCCTGTCCAACACCGATTTCTGGTGGGCCTTCGGCCGCACGGTGCTGCTGCTGACTATTGCGCTCAATCTCGAAATGCTGCTTGGCCTTGGCCTCGCCATGCTGGTCGAGAAGGCGACGCGCGGCCAGCGCATCCTGCGCACGCTGATGATGTTCCCGATGATGTTCTCGCCGATCCTCGTCGGCTTCCAGTTCAAGTTCATGTTCAACGACAATATCGGACTGGTGAACAATGCGCTGCAATCACTCGGCATCACCAGGGATGCCATACCGTGGCTGATCGAAGGCCATCTCGCCTTCATCGCCATTTCGATCGCCGAGATCTGGTCGTCGACGGCGATCTTCGCCATCCTGATCCTCGCCGGTCTGCTCGCCATGCCCAAGGAGCCGATCGAGGCAGCGCGGGTCGACGGCTGCACGCCGTGGCAGACATTCCGCTATGTGACCTGGCCCTTCGTCATGCCCTTCGCCTACATCGCCATGACCATCCGTTCGCTCGACGTGGCGCGCGCCTATGACATCGTCAAGATCATGACCGATGGCGGACCGGCGGGCCGCACCGAACTGCTTTGGACCCTGGTGGCGCGCACCGCCTACAGCGACGGGCGCATGGGCATGGCCAACGCCATGGCCTATTTCTCGATCCTGCTGTCGATCGCATTCACGGTCTACTTCTTCAACAAGCTCGCCGCGGCGCGCACGCAGATCGGCGCGGAGTGGTGAAGATGGACGAGAATTCTTCCGCCCGCCTGAAGCGCCGGCTGTTGGGCGTCGTCTATCGCATCGGCCTGTTCCTGGCGATGCTGACGATCTGCCTGCCGGGTCTGTGGATCGTCATCTCGTCGCTGCGGCCGACGGTCGAGATCATGGCCAAGCCGCCGGTGTGGATCCCGCAGGAGATTTCGTTCGACGCCTATGTCGCGATGTTCAGCGGTATCGGCAAGGGCGGCATCCCGGTGATCGAATACTTCCGCAACTCGCTGATCATCTCGGTGACCTCGACGGTCATTGCGGTGGCCATCGGCATGGCCGGCGGCTATGCCTTCGCGCGCTACCGCTTCCGCGGCAAGTCGAGCGTGTTCCTTGGCCTGATGCTGACGCGCACGGTGCCCGGCATTGCGCTCTCGCTGCCGCTGTTCTTCCTCTATGTGCGGCTCGGCATCATCGACACGCATTTCGGACTGATCCTTGCCTATGTCGCGCTCAACGTGCCGTTCACGATCTGGCTGATCGACGGCTTCTTCCGCCAGGTGCCCAAGGACCTCGCGGAAGCGGCGCAGATCGACGGCTGCACGCGCTGGCAGGCGTTCTGGCAGGTCGAGTTCCCGCTTGCCGGGCCGGGCATCGCTTCCGCAGCGATCTTTGCCTTCCTGACCTGCTGGAACGAATTCGCGCTGGCCTCGCAACTGACCCGCTCGGTGAGCGCCAAGACGCTGCCGGTCGGCCTGCTCGACTACACCGCCGAGTTCACCATCGACTGGCGCGGCATGTGCGCGCTCGCCGTGGTGATGATCATTCCGGCGCTCACCCTCACCTACATCGTCCAGAAACACCTTGTCGGCGGCCTGACCTCCGGCGCGGTGAAAGGCTGATCCAATGGCAACCGTTACCCTCACCAAGCTGACCAAGCGCTACGGCACCGTCGGGATCGTACACGGCATCGATCTCGACATTGCTGACCGCGAGTTCATTGCGCTGGTCGGCCCATCCGGCTGCGGCAAGTCGACGACGCTGCGCATGATCGCCGGGCTGGAAGAGATCAGCGCCGGCTCGATCGAGATCGGCGGGCGCGTCGTCAACGACCTGCCGCCACGCTCACGCAACATCTCGATGGTGTTCCAGTCCTACGCACTCTACCCACACATGACGGTGCGCGAGAATCTCGGCTTCTCCCTGAAGATCGCGGGTGCTGCCAAGGAAGACATGGAGCGCCGTGTTGCCGAGGCCTCGGCCATCCTCGGCCTCGACACGCTGCTCGACCGTCGTCCGTCGCAACTGTCGGGCGGCCAGCGCCAGCGCGTCGCCATGGGCCGCGCCATCGTGCGCGACCCGGACGTGTTCCTGTTCGACGAGCCGCTTTCCAACCTCGACGCCAAATTGCGCACGCAGATGCGCACCGAGATCAAGAAGCTGCATGCCAAGGTTCAGTCGACGGTGATCTACGTCACCCATGACCAGGTCGAAGCGATGACGCTTGCCGACCGCATCGTCATCATGCGCGACGGCCATATCGAACAGGTCGGCACGCCCGACGAGGTTTTTCGGCGGCCGGCGACGCGCTTCGTTGCCGGCTTCATCGGCTCGCCGCCGATGAACCTGCACGAGGCGACGATCGATGACGGCCAGATGGTTTTCGCCAGCGGCGAAAGACTGCCGCTGCCCGGCCAGTTCAAGGCCAATGTCGCCACCGGCGACAAAGTCGTGTTCGGGCTGAGGCCGGACGACATCTATCCGACCGGCCATGGCATCAGCTCCGGGGGTGCTGCGGATGTCCATCAGATCGAACTGCCGATCACGGTCACCGAGCCGCTCGGCAACGAGACGCTGGTGTTCGTCGAATTCAACGGCACGGACTGGGTGACGCGCATGCTGAATCCGAGGCCATTGAGGCCGGGCGAGCGGGTCGCCATGAGCCTCGACATGTCGCAGGCGCATCTGTTTGCCACTGAGACCGGAAAGACATTGCGGAGCTGATCGGCATGACCAGAATCGAGAAAGTCGAGCTGCGGATGGTGGACCTTGTGCCCAAGGTCAAGCGCACCGACGCGATCCAGAGCTTCGTCAGCCAGGAAACGCCGATCGTTACGATCACCGATTCCGACGGCGCGGTCGGCACAGGCTACAGCTACACGATCGGCACAGGCGGTTCGTCGGTGATGCGGCTTCTGTCCGACCATCTAGTGCCGCGCCTGATCGGCCGCGACCCCGACATGATCGAGGCGATCTGGCACGATCTCGAATTCGCCACCCATGCCACGACGATCGGCGCGATCACGGCCATCGCGATCGCCGCGATCGATACCGCACTTTGGGACCTGCGGGCGAAGAAGCAGGGTCTGCCATTGTGGAAACTCGCTGGCGGCGCCAAGGACCGCTGCCCGCTCTACACGACCGAAGGCGGGTGGCTGCACATCGAGACGCAGGCGCTGGTCGACGACGCGCTGGCCGCCAAGGCCAAGGGCTTTCGCGGCTCGAAAGTGAAGATCGGCAGGCCGCACGGCTCGGAAGATCTGGCGCGCCTGTCGGCGGTGCGCAAGGCGGTTGGTGACGGCTACGAGATCATGACCGACGCCAATCAGGGATTTTCGGTCGACGAGGCGATCCGGCGCGCCGCAAGGCTGCGCGAGCTCGACCTCGCCTGGATCGAGGAGCCGCTGCCGGCCGACGACATTGACGGTCATGTGCGATTGTCGAACTCGACGCCGACGCCGATTGCCATCGGCGAGTCGCTCTACTCCATCCGCCATTTCCGCGAATATATGCAGAAAGGCGCCTGCTCGATCGTGCAGGTCGATGTCGGCCGCATCGGCGGCATCACGCCCTGGCTCAAGATTGCGCATGCGGCCGAGGCCTTCGACATTCCGGTCTGCCCGCATTTCCTGATGGAACTGCATGTCAGCCTGACCTGCGCTGTTCAGAACGGCCGATATGTCGAGTACATTCCGCAACTCGACCAGTTGACCGGCAAGCATATGCGCATCGAGGATGGCCAGGCGCTGGCGCCAGACGAACCGGGCATCGGCATCGACTGGGACTGGGACGCGGTCAAGGCCATGAGCATCGCCGAATTCACCACGGCGATCATCAGATAGGAGACTGATATGCAGCGGATGGGGATGGTTCTGGGGTTGAAGCCGGAAAAGGTCGAGGAGTATGTGCGCCTGCATGCCGCCGTCTGGCCTGACGTGCTGACCATGATCTCGGCCTGCAACATCAAGAACTATTCCATCTACCTGAAGCGACCGGAGAACCTGCTGTTCAGTTATTTTGAATACCACGGCACCGATTATGCGGCCGACATGGCGAAGATGGCCGCCGATCCGAAGACGCAGGAATGGTGGGCGGTCTGCATGCCTTGCCAGGAGCCGCTGGCAACCCGTGGGGAAGGCGAATGGTGGGCTGAGATGGACGAGGTCTTCCATCATGACTGAAGGCGGTTTCGACCCTGCCTTGCTCGTCCAGTCATGGCCCAAACCCTCCAAGCCTCGGCCAATCGTCACCTTCGGCGCCGGATCGATCGTTGGCGACGCGCATTTCCCGGCCTATCGGAAGGCCGGCTTTCCTATCGCCGGCCTTTATGATCCTGACCATGCCCGGGCTGAAAAGCTGGCCAGCCAATGGGGCGTGACAGCCTTTCGCTCGGCCGAGGAGGCTGCTGCTGTCGAGGGTGCGATCTTCGACCTCGCCACGCCGCCCTCGCGTCATGCCGACGTGCTGAAATCCTTGCCTAACGGCGCCGTAGCGCTGATCCAGAAGCCGATGGGCAGCAACCTTGCCGAGGCGACCACGATCCTCGAGATCTGCCGTGCCAGGAAGCTGCACGCGGCGGTCAACTTCCAGTTGCGCTTCGCGCCGATGATGCTGGCGCTCAAGGACGCGATCGCCAAGGGCTGGCTCGGCGAGATCGTCGACTTCGACGCCTGGCTGGCGCTGGCGACGCCGTGGGAGCTGTGGGAGTTCCTGCTCAAGGCGCCACGCGTCGAGATCGCCATGCATTCGATCCACTATCTCGACCTGATCCGGCAGTTGCTCGGCGACCCCAAGGGCGTGCACGCCAAGACGCTCGGCCACCCCAGCCACGCGGTGGCGCAGACGCGCACCAGCGCCATTCTCGACTATGGCGACACCGTGCGCTGCGCACTGTCGATCAATCACGACCACAAGTTCGGCCGCCGGCATCAGGCCTGCGAGTTCCGCATCTGCGGCACCGAGGGCGCCGCCTATCTCAAGCTGGGTCTCAATCTCGACTATCCCACAGGCGAACCGGATATTCTGGAGATCCATCCGAAAGGCGGGACGGACTGGATCGCGGTGCCCTTGGCCGGCGAGTGGTTTCCCGACGCCTTCGTCGGCCGCATGGCCAATGTCCAGCGGTTTGCAGCCGGAGAAGATGCTACGCTGATCAGTCCGGTCGAGGATGCGTGGAGCACGATGGCGCTGGTCGAGGCCGCCTATAAATCGAGTGCGGCGCCGGCGACGTCGATCGCGGAAAGGCCATGATGGAACAGATCCAGTATTTCGAGGACTACGAGATCGGCTCGTCGCGCCTCACCAGCGGCCGCACCATCACCGAGACCGACTTCATCGTCCATGCCGGCCACACCGGCGATTTCTTCCCGCATCACATGGACGCCGAATTCATGAAGACGACGCCGTTCGGCCAGCGTATTGCCCACGGCACGCTCGTGTTCTCGGTCGGCATCGGCCTGACGGCAACCATCGTCAATCCCGCCGCCTTTTCCTACGGCTATGACCGGCTGCGTTTCATCAAGCCGGTGTTCATCGGCGACACGATCCGCACGCGCACCACCATCGCGGCCAAGGAGGACGATCCTAAGCGGCCTGGTTCAGGGCGGGTGATCGAGCGCTGCGAGGTGATCAACCAGCGCGGCGAAGTGGTGCTCGTGGCCGACCACATCTACATCGTCGATCGCAGGCCGGCGCAGGGCTGAAGCCATCGCTATGCCTTTTGAGCCGACCTAGGATTTTCGCGACAGGCCATCTTCCCTGATCGCGCTAACCAGCGTCTCGCTTCCTTCGCGAAGATGCTGCCTCAGAATGCTTATGGCCTTGTCGCCGTCGCGCCGCCGGCAGGCGGCCAGCAGGTCGCGGTGCTCCGTCTGCGAGCGGTTGCGATAGTCCAGGTTCGACAGCAGGATGCGAACGTAGCGATCGGCCGCATTGTGGTGCGCCTCGATCAGGCCGAGCAATCGATGGTTGCCGCAGGCATCGTAGAGAGCCAGATGAAAGGCACGGTTCAGTGCCCCCCATCGGCCGACATTGCGCTCGGCGTCGATCTGATCGAGCACCTGTTCCGCCTCGTCGAGCTTCGCGCCGGCAAGGCCGGGTACCGAGAGCCGGAGCGCCTCGCTTTCGAGCAGCTCGCGCAGCGCATAGATTTCGCTGATCTCGGCGCTGTCCATCCGGGCGACCTGCGCGCCCTTGGTCGGGTGGATGGAAACAATGCCCTCGGCTTCCAGCTGGCGCAGGGCATCACGAATGGGCATCCGGCTGAAGCCGAACTGCTCGGCCAGTTCGTCCTGGCGCAGCGGAGTGCCTGCCTTGATGGTTCCATTGGCAATCGCTTCGCGCAGGACATTCGCGACCTGCTCGGCCACGGTCCGCGGCCCCTGCATCACGCTTTCCGCAAATCCTTGCAATCGATGCTCCCGTTCACGTGGTACCAGCCTAATGGAAAACCGCCTTTGTGGATATAAGTATGCCCGTATACATCCGGCATCATTTGCGAGAATTTCCTGCCCGAACATGGCCACTGACCTGCACGCCGTCCTCGGCACGCAAATACAGGAAGCCGGGGATGGACAGCAGCGGGATGACCGCGGTCAGCAGGAACACCTGGTGAAAGCGTTCCGGTGTCACGATGTGGGTTTCTCCTGCGACCAGACCCAGCACCATGGCGGCGATCGAAACGCCGAGGGAAACGCTAAGCTGCTGCAGGACGCCGCCGAGGCTGGTGGCGCGGCTGAGCTTGTCGGCCGGCAGGTCGGCATAGGACAGCGTGTTGGAGGTCATGAATTGCGCCGACCGGATGATCCCAAAGACAAAGACGTAGAGGCCGATCATCCAGTGCGGCGTATCGGCCTCGATCGAGGCGAAGCCCGCCACCGCGGCTGAGCCGACCACCGCGCTGCCGATCAGCACGACATTGAAGCCGAAGCGCCGCAACAGCGGCGACAGCAGCGGCCGGATGAGCAAGGCGCCGAAGCTGCCGACGAATGTCAGCGAGCCTGATGTGACCGGGCTCATGCCGAAGCCGACCTGCAGCATCAGCGGCAACAGGAAAGGCACGCCGTTGAGGCCAACGCGGCACAGACCGCCTGCCAGCGTGCCGACCCAGAACGAGCGAAATCGAAACAACGTCAGATCGACGGCCGGCGCGACGACGCGGCGTGCATAGCGCCCGAAGGCGAGCAGCAGCAGGATCGCCGCGGCCAGCACCAGCAGTGTCGCCGAAACAGGGACGATCGGCCGGCCGATGCTCTCCAGTCCGAACTGCAGCAGGGCCACGCCGCAGCCCACCATCAGGAACCCGGCGAAGTCGAAGCGTTGCACCGCCTCCTCGCGAAAGTCGTCGACGAAGCGCAGCGCCGCCAGAATGCCAAGGCAGCCGAAAGGCACGTTGACATAGAATATCCAGCGCCACGATGCATAAGTGGTCAACAGGCCGCCGAGCAGCGGCCCGATCACAGGTCCCATGATGGCGGGCAAGGTCATGTAGGTCATGGCTGTGATCAGCCCGCTGCGCGGAAAGCTGCGCAGCAGGATCAGCCGGCCGACCGGCGTCATCATGGCGCCGCCCAGCCCCTGCAAAGCGCGCATCGCCAGCAGCATGCCGAAACTGTTCGCCATGCCGCACAGCGCCGAACCAAGGGTGAAGGTGAAAAGTGCCAGTGCGAACACTCTTCGTGCGCCGAACCTGTCGGCGAACCAGCCGCTGACGGGGATGAAAACGGCTAGGGTCAGAATGTAGGTGGTGATCGCCAGGTTCAGCCTGACCGGCGTCGTGTCGAGGCTGCGCGCGATGGCCGGGATCGCGGTGGTGATGATCGTGGAATCGAGCTGCTCCATCAGAAAGGCGATGGCGACGATGATCGGAATAATCAGTCTCAGCCTCGGGTCGCGCTCGGTGGCAAATTGAGGCTGTTCCAATGCTGTGGCCGATTCCGTCATGCAGGCGGCTGCTCTATCCCAAAGGCAGGATCGCCTTCTGTGCGGCAAGCCAGCCGAGGCCTGATCACACGGCCAGTCTTATGGTCCGACAAATGGGCAAGCGGTAGTCATTTCCTCTGTGATGGAAGTCAACAAATCTTGACTACCAATCCGGTGGAGAGGAGATCGGCAAAGTCAGCGGCGATCGGCGTCCGAACTGCCGTCGCCTGAAGGTGCATTTGCGTTCAGCGCGCGCCCATCCCGATTTCGTGAAGGAACGTGTCGAGTGAGAGGCCGTTTTCTTCCCCATCTATGTCTCGCATGTACAGGGGGCATCCTCATGAATCCATTTTCCTCCCGTCAGCCGCCGAAGCGCGGTTCCGCGACGCCCTTGATGCCAAGACCGGTGATGGCAAACAGGCTGCCGCGCAAGACGCCGTCTCCGGGAAAACGCGGCAGCGGCGGCTTGGCCATCGAGGTCACGTAGAGGATATCGAGCTTCGGTCCGCCGAACATGACGCTGGTGATCTTCTTGACCGGCATGTCGATGACGCGGTCGATGCTGCCATCCGGCGCGTAGCGCACCAGCCTTCCATCATAGACCAGCGCGTTCCACAGATAGCCCTCGGCATCGACGGTCGAGCCGTCAGCCGCACCACCCCGGCTGGTGTCGACGCCCACGAAAGTGCGCCGGTTGGTGGCGGTGCCGGTGGCGATATCATAGTCGTAGGCCCAGATCTCGCCGGTCCAGGTGTCGGCGAAATAGAAGGTGCGGTCGTCGGGGCTCCAGCATGGGCCGTTGGAACAGATGATGCCGGAATCGATCCGGGTGACGGAGAAATCCGGATCGAGCCTGTAGAGACCGCCGGACGGCCCCTCTTCCATCGTATCCATGGAGCCGGCGAAGAAACGGCCGCGCCGGTCGACCTTGCCGTCGTTGAGTCGGTTCATCGGCTTGTCCGGCTCGGGATCGTGGATCAGCGTTACATCGCCGGTGGCAAAATCGAGCAAATGGAAGCCGCGCTGCAGCGACACCACGGCGCCGCTGCCATCCTTGCGCAATGCCATCGAGCCGATCTTCATCGGCACGTCCCACGACCGGATCTCGCGTCCGTCGGCGGTCGCCCGGAACACGCGTCCGTCGAAACTGTCTATCCAGTAGAGGCGCTCCTGTTCGACGTCCCACAGCGGTCCCTCGCCCAATGTGGTCTTCACATCCACCACGACTTCGATCTTCATGCCGTCCTCCTTGGTATTGGCGTCACGCAGCGATTGGTCGGGCCGCGTCAGAAAGCGACCTTGTCGCCGCCTTTCAATGACAAGATCTCGCGCGCCTCGTCGGGCGTCGCCACTTCCATGCCGAGCCCCTCGATGATCTTGCGGGCCAGCAAGACCTGCTCGGCGTTCGATTTGGCAAGCTTGCCCTTGCCCGCCCACAGACTGTCCTCCAGCCCGACGCGGATGTTGCCGCCAAGCGCCGCCGACTGCGCGGCGATGCGAAGCTGGCTGGCGCCGGCGCCGAGCACCGACCAGCGGAACTGGTCGCCGAACAGCCGGTCGGCGGTGCGCTTCATATGGGCGACGTCTTCGGGATGCGTGCCGATGCCGCCCAAAAGTCCGAATACCGACTGCACGAAGAAAGGCGGCTTCACCAACCCGCGGTCGGCGAAGTGGGAAAGGTTGTAGAGATGGGCGATGTCGTAGCACTCGAACTCGAAGCGCGTGCCATTGTCGTAGCAGGTCGCCAGAATGTACTCGATGTCCTTGAACGAGTTGCGGAAGACGAGGTCGCGCGTCGCTTCCAGATGCGGCTTTTCCCAGTCGAATTTGAAGGTCTCGTATTTGTCAGCCAAGTGATAGAGCCCGAAATTGATCGAGCCCATGTTGAGCGAGGCGACTTCCGGTTTGAACTGGGCGGCCGGCCGCACACGCTCCTCCACCTTCATGTAGGGACTGCCGCCGGTGGTGATGTTGATGGCGGCTTTGGTGCCTTGCTTGACGCGCGGCAGGAAGCGGGCGAAGGCCTCGGGCGTCTGGTCCGGCTTGCCGGTTTCCGGGTCGCGGGCATGCAGATGCAGGATCGCGGCGCCGGCTTCGGCCGCGGCGATCGCCTCCGACGCGATCTGGTCGGGCGTGATCGGCAGATGGGGCGACATGGTCGGCGTGTGGATGGCGCCCGTCACCGCGCAGGTGATGATGACCTTGCCTCTGGTCTGCGCAGTACCGGGCTTGCGGCTCGTTTCGATCATTGTCCGTACTCCTGGTCCGTTTTTTTCTTGTGCGCCGCCAGCGCCATCAGCCGGCGGTCGCGCCACACCTGCCGTTCGCCGAGGCTCTCGCGCGGCAGGCGTTCGCGGCGGTCGGCTTCGACCGTTTCCATCACCTCGCCCGCCCAGTCGACGCGGCGCAGCATCTGCGGAAAAATGTTCGAATAGATCGACTGATAGCGCTCGACATAGTCGCGCACGCCGCCGGGTGCATTGAGATCGATGGTCTCGAACGGGCCCATGAACGACCAGCGCAGCGCCAGCCCGTCGCGGATGCCGATGTCGACATCCTCGACGCTGGCGTACCCGTCGGCGACAAGCCTGAAAGCCTCCTCCAGCAACGCCCCTTGCAAGCGGTTCATGATGAAGCCGTCGAGCTCGCGCTTCATCACCAGCGGCGCGTGACCGGCGTCGATGAGGAAAGCGCGGGTTCTCTCGACCGTCTCGGCAGAGGTCCACGGCGCCGGCACGATTTCGGCTGCCGGAATGAGATAGGGCGGATTGATCGGATGCACGACCAGACAGCGGTGCCGTCCTTGCAGATGATCGGTGAATTTCGACGGCAACAGCGCCGAGGTAGAGCTGGCGATGATCGTTTGCGGATCGGCAAGCCTGTCGATCAGGGAGAACACCTCCCGTTTCACCTCGAGGTTTTCAGGCGTGTTCTCCTGGACGTGGACCGCACCAGCCAGCGCCTCTACCAGCTCGGCGACAATGGTGATCCGGCTAAGCACGGCGTCGATCGCCTGTCCTCGCAGCAGGTCGTTTGCGGCAAGATCGCCAAGCACGCCGGCAATGTAGTCGCGGGCGCCGCCTGTGGCAGTGGGCGACTGGTCCCACATCCGCACATCATGGCCGGCGCGGGCAAAGCTGATCGCCCAGGCCCGCCCGATGAACCCGCTTCCGACGATCGCGACATTGGCCATGGATTGTTCCTCAAAGTGTTTCGACGTTTCCGTCGACGCCGAGCGACTGGCCCGAAATGTTGATCCCTGCATCGGATAGCAGGAAGGCGACCATCGCAGCGACATCATAGGGGCTGGTCATGCGGCGCAGCGAGATGTTCTGCAGATAGCGCCCGGTCATCTCCTCGTGGCTGATGCCGACCTGCTTGGCGCGTGCCGAGATGACACCTTCGATGCGCGGTCCCTCGATGATGCCGGGCAGGATGGCGTTGACCCTGATGCCATGCGGTCCAAGCTCCTTGGCGAGACTCTGCGTGAAACCGATGACGCCGAACTTGGCCGCCGAATAGGGCGTGCGGAAGGCGTAGCCATGGCGGCCGGCGGCCGACGACATCGAGACGATCGAACCGCCGCCCGCCGCCTTGATCAGCGGCACGGCGCGACGGGCGCACAGAAACTGGCCGGTCAGGCAGATGTCGATACAGCGCCGCCAGTCGGCCGGATCGATCTCGTCGACGCCGCCGGTCGGCCCGGCAATGCCGGCATTGTTGATCAGCGCGTCGAGCCCGCCGAGTTCTTTCTCGACCGCTTCGAACAGCCGGTCGACTTCGTCTTCCCGCGACACGTCGGCCTTGACCGCGGCGACCAGATCGATCTTGTCGGGCGCAGCGGCCAGCGCCTCGTCGGAAACGTCGCAGACGACGATGCGGGCGCCGAGCCGCGACAGCGTGTCGGCTATGGCAAAACCGATGCCGCCGGCGCCTGCCGTCACCAGCACGCGCTGGCCTTTCAGCCCAATCAGAAAGTCGTCCGCCGAAACCGGCGCCCTTGTGCTCATCGTCCTGTCCTTCTCATTGCAGCCGCCGTTCGCGCAGCGCCATGACGGCGCCCAGAACGACCAGCCCGTAAAGAATTGCCCTTGTGGCGTAGGGAAGCGTGGTGCCGGCCAGCAGCATCTGCAACGCCGTCAGCAACAACACGCCGCCGAGCATGCCGAGATAGTGGCCGCGACCGCCGGTGATCAGCGCGCCGCCGACGACCACCACGGCGATCGAGGGCAACAGGTAGTCGTCGCCCATGCCAAGGCTCGCCTGCCCCGAAAAGCCGGTCAGCATGATGCCGACAACAGCCGCGCAGACGGCCGACAGCATGTAGACCAGGATCAGCGTGCGCTCGACGCCGATGCCCGACAATCGCGCCGCGCGCAGCCCGTTACCGATGCCGTAGACCCGGCGTCCGAACGGCGTGCGCCCGAGCAGCAGCACCGCCGCCACGACAAAGACGACCATCAGCAGCACGATCGGCGTCAGCAGGCCGGCGAGCCTTGCCGTCATGACCCAGCGCAGCATCGGCGAGGAAAAGCCGGCCGGCGTTCCCTGCGAATAAAGCAGCGCGCAGCCTTGCAGGATGCCGTTGGTGGCGAGCGTCATGACGATCGGCGAGATGCCGAGATAGACGATCCCGAAGCCATTGGCGAAGCCGATCACGCAGGCCATCAACAATACGACCGGCAAGGCGTAGACAAGAGCCGCGTCGGAGCCGTTGACCATGCCGGCCAGAATGATGCCGGAAATGCCGATCGTCCACGGCACGGAGAGATCGAGGCCGCCGGTCAGAATGACGGTTCCCTGCCCGAGCGCCAGGACAGCGAGGAAGGACGACAACACAAGCAGCGAGTTCCAGTAGCCCGGATTGAGGATGGCGCGGCCGAGCCAGATCTGGGTGACAACCACGATGAGCAGCAGGCAGACATAGGCCGGCAGCGCATAGCGCAGCGTCTCCGCATTGCGCAGATGGAAGGCAGGGCGCGGCGATGCCGGACCGCGCTGGTTAGGCGATGGTTCGGCGACCTTGAGGCGCCGGTCCACGCGCTCGAGCTGCGAGGGCAATATGCCGGCGCGCCAGGCGGCAAGCCGGGCGCGCGCGGCCCGCAATTGCACGGCAAGAACCGATGCGTGGGAAATGGAGCCGGCAAGTGCCGCCAGCACCAGAATGGTGCCTTCGGCGATGGTCGCATAGTAGGCCGACACATTGAGCACCAGCAGGATGTTCACCACGATCATCAAGATATAGGCGCCGAAGACAGAGCCCACCGGGCCGCCCTGCCCGCCACCGAGACGCGTGCCGCCGACGACGACCGCCGCGAACATCGACAAAAGCAGCGGATTGCCGACCAGCGGATCGCCGCTGCCGGTCTGGGCGCTGATGAACACTCCGGCAAGGCCATAGCAGCCGCCGGCGATGACATAAACAGCAAAGCGCACCAGCACGACATTGATGCCGACGGCAGCGGCCGACTCCGGATCGCTGCCGACCGCATAAAGTGCTGTGCCGAAGCGTGTTCCCTTCAGCCAGAACCAGGCGAGCAGGACGACGCCGATCACCACCAGCGGCATCGGCAGCCAGCCGGTGATCGCGTCGCCGAGGTAGAAGGTGCCGAGATCGGGCGACACGAAGCCGCCGGGCTTGTCCATCACCAGCAGCGTCACGCCTTGCAGGATGAACATGGTGGACAGCGTCACCACGATGGGCTGCATGCGCAGCACCGCGATGAAGAAGCCGTTGAAGGCACCCACGGCCATGCCGACGCCGATGCCGACGGCGGTCCACAAGATGATGCTGGCGCCTGGTGCCATCGGGTCCATGCTCGATGCCAGCACGGCATTGACCAGCGATATTACCGCGCCGGCGGACAGGTCGAAGCCGCCCGACAGGATGACGATGGTCTGGCCTATCGCCGCGAGCGCCGAAGTCGCGCCGCCGCTCGACAGGAACGACACATCGAAATAGGTGAGCGGCCCGGCGCTGATCCAGTCGACGATGAAAAGCAGGATCGCCAGGACGGCCGCGGCGATCAGCGCGCCGCGGTTGCGCATCAGCGCGCGACGCAGCCCCAAGCCACCGGAACCAGGTGATGAAAGGCTTGCGCTGCTCATGCGACGGCTTCCCCGGCATGGCCGAGTGCCGGGCGCATGATGGCCGGCTCGGTGATGGCGTCGCCTTCGAGCTCGGCCGCGATGCGCCCGTCATAGAGAATCAGGACCCGGTCGCATTGGTGGACGAGTTCGGGGATTTCGGTCGAGTGCAGCAGGATGGAGCCGCCAGCGGCCACGTAGTTTCGCATCATCACATAAAGCTCGTGCTTGGTGCCGACGTCGATGCCGCGGGTGGGATCGAACAAAAGCAGGATGCGGCTGTGCGCCACCAGCCATTTGGCGATGGCGATTTTCTGCTGGTTGCCGCCGGAAAACGCGCCGGCCCGCGTCCACAGCGCGCGGCGGTCGACTTCGACAGTGGCGAACGCCGCCTCGACGGAGCGGGTCTCGGCTTGCGCGTCGACAAGGCCGAAACGGGTGAAGCGCGATATCACGGGAAGCGTGGCGTTCTGGCTGCCCGACAGTTTCAGGAACAGGCCTTCGGATTTGCGATCCTCCGGCACCAGGCCGATCGCCATGTTGGGCAGCAAGGCATCCGCGGGCGAACCGAGCCAGACCTTGCGGCCATCGACGAGGATGTGGCCGCGGGTGATTTCGGCCATGCCGAAGCAGGCCAGGAACAGATCCTGCTGGCCCATGCCCTGCAATCCGGCGACGCCGAGGATCTCGCCTTTGCGCAGGTCGAAGCCGGCGCCGTCGAGCTTGCGCCCGACCTTGAGGTCGCGCACGCCCAGAACCGGCGGACCGAAGGCCTGGGCGCCGTCGGGCTTGGGCGGAAAGGTCTGCTCGATGCTGCGGCCGATGATCTTTTCGATGACATCGGCGTCCGAGACGTCGGCAACCGGCGCGGTGACGATGTGGCGGCCGTTTCTCAGGATCGTCAGCGTCTCGCAAAAGGCGCGGACCTCGCGCATCCGATGGGTGATGAAGACGATCGTGGTGCCCGCCGCCTTCAGCCTGGAGATGATATCGCCCAGCCAGTCGACGTCGCGGCCGGCGAGCGTCGAGGTCGGTTCGTCGAGCAGCAGGATGCGCGGCTTGCGATAGACGGCACGCGCGATTTCGATCTTCTGGCGCACCGAAAGCTCGAGCTCGCTCACCTCCGCGTCGAGATCGACGGAAAAACCGAGATCGTCGATGTGGCGGCGGACAGCCTTGCGGGCAGCGCTGCGCCGGATCAGGCCGGAGACGCCGACGGGGGCGTAGGGCAGCAGCATGTTGTCGAGAACGGAGAGATCGCGCACCAGGGTCATCTCCTGGAACGCCGTCTGCATGCCCAGCGCATGTGCTGCGCGTGGTGCGCCGTAAGCGATCTCCTTGCCGAAGACACGGACATGACCTTCGCTTGGCCGGACCAGCCCGGACAGCAGTTTCACCAGCGTCGACTTGCCGGCTCCGTTTTCACCGAGCAGTGCATGGACGCTGCCGGGCGCGATCCGGAATGACACGCCGTCCAGGGCGACGGTGGGGCCGAACGCCTTGCTGATGCCGTCGATCTCGATGGCGGGGAGCGCGGTATGTTCTGTCATATCCTCGATCGCAGGCTGCGCATTTTGGGACGCCACGCATGAGCGCGGATCGACGATGCACGGACAAGACATCCGTACATCGTCGCGATTTGCCTTGGGAGGCTCAGTTCTCCGGTTGTCCAACGAGGGCAGCGGCTAGGCCGACCTCGGGTGTCTGGTCCGAAAAGATCGAGGCAAACCAGCCGGGATTGGAGACCAGCGACGGCTTGAAGGCGTTGCAGCCTGCCTTCATCTCCGCCCATGTGCCTTCGTCGCACAGCTTGATCGTCTCATTGGTGACGACCGGCAACGGCAGGATGGTGGTCTTCGACACGTCCTTGCCTTCGATCGCCTCGACGGCGAGCTTCAGCGCCAGCGCACCGGAATAGGGCGGCGACGCATAGGAAATGCGTTGCGCGCCCGCCGGTGCATAGGGCGGCGCCGCGCCTTCGACTTCGGTGCCCTCCGGCAGCATCTGGATGCGGCCGCCATTGGAGCCTTCACCGGCGCAAGGCAGGAGTTCGCTGGTCTTCTTGCCGGCCTCGAGCTGCATCGAGTTGGCGGTGAAGCAGCCGACCTGCATCCACAGCCCGTTGATGTCGTCCCAATTGCGGGTAGCCAGGATCTTCGAAAGCTCGGTGCGGGCGACAGCCTGGCTCCACATGCCGACAGCCTCGCCGACGATCTTGATGTCAGGATACTTGGCGAAGACTTCCTTGGCGGCCTTTGTCCGCTGATCGTCGACGGATGTTCCCGGAACACCCGTGATGGCGATGATGTTGCCCTTGCCATTGAGCTTCTTGACCAGCCATTCGGCGGTCACCCTGCCCGCTTCCAGCTGGTCGATGTGGACGTTGTAGGCACAAGGCTCGGTGATCTCGGCGTCGTAGGCAAACACCTTCACACCCTTGTCGCAGGCATTCTTGACGACCTGATTGAGCGCGGTCGGCGAGATCGGGTACACGATGATCGCCTCGGCGCCGCTTTGCACCATTGCATTGATCTGCTGAATTTGGCGTTGCGCGTTAGGGCCGGCGACCTGGACCTGCAGGTCGACCTTGTCGGCCAGGCTCTTGTGAGCGGCCATGGCCTTGACCATGTTGGCCGCCTCCGCCTGCCAATCATTGCCGATGTAGCTCATGCTGAGAAAGATCTTGTGCTTCTCGGCTGCCTGCGCGCCGGGCAGCCCAAGGGCGCATACAGCCATGGCGGCCAGCAGCGCGAGCCGCCGGACTTTCAATCCGATACCCATATGAAACTCCTCCCGATCCGAACGACCGAATGCCTCCCAAGGGCACGAACGTAACCCTTGTCATTCGATGCCGGTGACCCTAACATGATTTGATCAAAGATCAATGATGAAATCATCTAATATCAAAACCGGGACCCTTGGGCGCTTGACGTGGCACCTTGAACCTTGCATTCCGGACGCCAGAGTGGCTCCGCGTCTCTGTGAAACGCGGAGCCACTCTGTCTCTTTGCTTTGGCGCAATTCCGGACGGAAAACCGTTTCACACTTTTCCTGGAATTGCTCTGGCGGTAGCGTCGCCCTTGGGCGGGAAGGTTGACGGGAGATGGCTGGATCGGCGTACAAAAAGTCGGGGGTCGAGATCACACCCCTGTCCAGGGAAACCCTGCAGGACAGGGTCTATCGCCATGTCACCGAACTGATCCTCGACGGCAGCATCGTGCCGGGCGAGATGGTCACGGTTCAGAGCCTTGCCGATGCTTTCGGTGTCAGCCCGATGCCGGTCAGGGAAGCACTAAGGCGCCTGACGGCGGCCAACGCACTGATGGTGGTTTCAGGCCGGTCGATCGGTATTCCGGCATTAAGCCGCGCACGCCTCATCGACCTCAGGAATGTCCGGTTCGAGATCGAGGCGATCGCGGCCGCATGGGCTGCGGAGCGCATGGACGACCAGGCCGTGGCGCAGTTGCGCCAGCATCTGGATGCGCTCGAACAGGCCAATGCCGCCGGCGACGTCAAATCCTATCTGCGCGCCAACTACGCCTTTCATTTCTCGATCTATCGGGCGGCGGGTTCGGAGAACATGCTCAACATCATCGAGAACCTTTGGCTGCAGATCAGCCCCTACTTCAACATGCTGCACGATTCGGGAAACTACTCGACCGCCAACGAACACCACCAGGAGATGTTCGCGGCATTGAAAAACCGGGACGCGGAGGCCGTCAGGGCCGCGGTCCGCGCCGACATCGACGCCGCTTTCGACGTGCTGGTCGATCTTTTGAAGTAGCGCTCGGCCCGGCCTCTCAAGGCTTCTGTCCAAAGAGCGGCTTGTAAGCCGCCGCAGAAAACGATCACGAATTACCATCCCATCGAGGTAGCGGCCGCAACAACAGGCGATGCGCGGCAGTGTCACTGTCGACGCTTGCCTATTTGGTATGCTGGTATAATATGTACCTGACATAGCGTGTCCCTTGAGGTTACGCTGTGTTCGTGTGGCAAGCCAAGCCGATCGTGTTTTTGGGAGGAAATACCATGAGATTTGTAACTGTGGCGGCGCTCGCCGGCGCCGCAATGGTGGGCGCTGCTGTGTTGCCGGCAATGGCATCACAGGACGCGCCGGTCATCGCGCTCGCCAACGCCTATTACGGCAACACTTGGCGGCACCAGATGGTGGAAGCGTTCGAAGCCTCTGCCAAGGAAGCCAAGGCCGCTGGTCAGATCGCCGACTATATCGTCATGAACGGCGATGGCTCGGTGGCGCAGCAAAACAGCCAGATTGCCGAGCTGATCCTGAAGAAGGTCGACGTGCTCGCCGTCGACGCCGCCTCGGAAACGGCAGTCAATGGCATCATCGAAAAAGCCTGCAAGGCCGGCATCATCGTCATCTCTTTCGATTCGGTGGCCTCGGCACCCTGCAACTACCAGCTCAATTTCGACTTCAAGGGCTACAAGGCGACCCAGGCCGAGGCGGTCTTCAAGATGCTCGGCGGCAAGGGCAACATCCTGCAGGTGCGTGGCGTGAAGGGTTCGGCGCCCGACAACGACATGTTCAATGCGCAGCAGTCGGTGCTGGCGAAGTATCCCGACATCAAGGTGGTGGCGACCGTCTATGGCCAGGCGACCGCCTCGGTGGCGCAGGCGGCGATCGCCAATGTGCTGCCCTCATTGCCGCATGTCGACGCCGTGCTCGGCCAGGGCGGCAGCGACGATGTCGGCATCGCGCAGGCCTTCGTCCAGTATGGCGGCGACTACACCGGCAAGATGCCGATCATCGAGGGTGGCGGCGGCACCGACTTCGTCAAATGGTGGGCCGATGAGAACGCCAAGAACGGCTATCAAACGGTGTCCATGAACACCACGCCAGGTATCGGAGGGGCTGCCTTCTGGCTCGGCCTGTCGCTGCTGAAGGGTGCCCAGGCGCCCAAGCTGATGATCATGCCGGTGGCGACGGTCGATGCCGGCAACCTCAAGGAATACGCCAAGCTGCCAGGCGGCCAGATCATCAGCCCGAGCTATTCGCTGGACTGGGTCAAGCAGAACCTGCTGAGCAAGTAACGCGATCCAGCGCTACCGGATCGGGCGGTGCCGGAGCACCGCCCGATCGTCGCTGTCGAAGAAACGGAGGGCGAATGTCCCAGTCTGCCGTCGCCGATCAGGACAGAGCCGCCGCCAAGGTGCCTGCCGCACCAATCGGGCAAAGTGTCGTTTCGCTCACCGGGATCACCAAGAGCTTTGGACCAACGCTCGCCAACACGGGGATCGACCTCTGCGTCGGTGCCGGCGACGTGATCGGGCTGGTCGGTGGCAATGGTGCTGGAAAATCGACGCTGATGCGTATCCTGTGCGGCGCGATGTGGCCTACGCTGGGCTCGATTTCCTTTGCCGGCGAACATGTGAACTTCGCCGACTACGGCACCGCCGAGGCGCAGCGGCGAGGCATCCGCATGGTGCATCAGGAGCTTTCGCTCTGCGCCAACCTGTCGGTCGCCGAGAATTTTTTTCTGGAGACACCTCAGGATGCGGCGACCCGACCGGGGTGGAGAACGGTTTACAAGGCTCGGGCTCGCGCAGCGCTCGACGCTGTCTTTCCAGGTAACGGCATCGATGCCGACGCCGAAGTCGGCCACCTCTCCATCGCCGAACGGCAGATGGTGGAGATCGCGCGTGCCGCGGCAACGCCCGGCGTCAGGCTGATCGTGCTCGACGAGCCGACCTCGTCGCTCGATCTCGACCGCTCCAAACAGCTGCGAGCCTTCATTCGCGAGCGGGCAAAGGCCGGCCTTGCCTTCATCTTCATCAGCCACAAGCTGCAGGAGATCATCGACATCGCCACCGAGATCGTGGTGCTGCGCAACGGCCGCACGGCGTGGCAGGGCCAGGTCGCGGACGCCTCGATCGGCAGGCTGGTGCAGCTGATGGGCGGCGATGCCAATCCGGTGCATCAGCACGCCGTCTCCGCCGCCTCCGCCCAGGACGTGCTGGTGCGGCTCTCCGGCCCGCTGACATCAGAACTCGGCCGCGACATCGAGATCGTGCGCGGCGAGATCGTCGGGTTGGCCGGCCTCGAAGGCAGCGGCCAGAAGGAGCTGCTGCATAGGATCTTCAGCCCCGACCGCAAGCAGAATAGCGAGGTCACACGACATGCGCAGGCAGGCTTCATCGCCGGAGACCGGCAGAAGGAAGGCGTGTTCCCGCTGTGGAGCGTGCTGGGAAACATCAGCATCGGCGCACTGGCCCGCCGCCCGGCGCTGGGCCTGGTTTCCGATCGCGCCAATCGCGAGATGGCCGCCGGTGCCGCCGGCAAACTGCGGCTGGATGACAGCCGCTTCCAGTCCAACATCACCGAGCTCAGCGGCGGCAATCAGCAAAAGGCGCTGGTCGCGCGAGCGCTAGTCGCCGACACGCCGATCATCCTGCTCGACGACCCGACGCGCGGCGTCGACATCGCCACCAAGCAGGATTTCTACCGGCTGTGCAACGAGATTGCGCGCAGCGGCCGCGCACTGGTCTGGCATACGACCGAGGATGCCGAACTGCTCGCCTGCGATCGCGTGCTGGTCTTTGCCGGCGGACGGATCGTCAGGGAACTCACCGGTGACGCGATCACGGAATCGGCTGTCGTCGGCGCATCCTTCGCCCAGCCGGCTGACAGGCTTGCGGCTGCCCGAGACAAGGATGCGCCAGCGACAAGGCTTGGCCGCAGGCTGGTGGATGCGGCGCCCTTCATCGGGCTTGCCGCCGTGCTGGCCGTGATGGTCTCAGCCAATCCAGCCGTAGCCTCGATCTTCGGCCTCGATCTGCTGCTGATGCCGGCGCTGTCGCTGGTGCTGGTGACGGCCGCACAGATGTTCATTGTCGGCGGCAGCGAGATTGACCTCGGTGTCGGCGCCTTCGCCGGCCTCGTCAGCGTGCTCAGCGCCACGCTGCTTTACGACCAACCATGGCTCGGCGCGCTGGCGCTGGCGGGAGCGCTCGCCGCCTATGCCGGGCTTGGCGGGGTGATACAGGCGCGCAAGATTCCGGCCATCGTCGTCACGCTCGGCGCCTCCTTCATCTGGGTCGGACTGGGCTATGCACTGCAGCCGACGCCCGGCGGCGCCAGCCCGGAATGGCTGTCGGCGCTCTTCAGCTGGTCGCTTGGCTTCGTGCCCACCTCCATCATCCTCATCGCAGCCGTCGCGCTGATCGTCTTCGTCATCGACCGGCTGCCGCTCGGCGTGGTGCTGCGCGGCTTCGGCAACAACCCGACAGCGATGATCCGTTCGGGATGGTCGCCGACGCGCTATGCGCTGGTGCGCTATCTCATTGCCGGGCTGTTTGCGGGTGCAGCCGGCCTGTCGCTGACGGCGATCAACACGGCGAGCGACATCAACTCCGGCAATTCGTTCACTCTGCTTAGCGTCGCCGCCGTGGTGATGGGCGGCTGCTCGCTGCTGGGCGGTATCATCTCGCCGGTCGGCGCCGTCGCCGGGGCGGTGACGCTGTCGCTGATCGGCGCGTTGCTCGGCACGCTGAACGTCAGCAGCGATTTCAACGCCGCGACGCAAGGCCTGATCCTGATCGCTCTTTTGACGCTGCGCAGCCTAACCGCTGACCGCAGGAGCGAACAATGAACGCTCTGACCGCCTTCAGCCTCTGGACGCAGAGAAACCGCTGGATCTGGGCGGCGATCGGCGTGCTGCTTCTGTGGCTGGTGCTATCGATCGTCACCAACCGCTTCAGCCTGTCCAGCCTGTCGGGCATCATCTTGTCGGCATCCTTCCTGACGATCGTCGGCATCGGCCAGATGTTCGTGGTGACGACCGGGCGCGGCAACATCGACCTCTCAGTTGCCTCGGTGATCACGCTCAGTGCCTTCGTCGCGCTGCTCACCATCAAGGGCCAGGATGCCAATCTCGCCATCGGCGGTGCCGCCGCGATCCTGCTCGGCCTTGCCGTCGGCGCGCTCAATTCGCTGCTTGTCGTGGTGCTCGGCATCCCAGCCATCATCGCCACGCTGGCGACCGGCTACGTGCTGGCCACCGCAACGCTGCTGTCGAACCGGGCGATCTCGGGTTTCAGCGTCAGCCCGGCGCTGAAATACCTGGCATCGGGCCGTATTTCCGGAGTGCCGATCATGGCCGTTATCGCCATATCAGGCGTCGCGGCAACCTCCTTCGTGCTGCGCTACACGGTGTTCGGCCAGTTGTTGTCGGCGGTCGGCCAGAACCGCACTGCAGCTCGGCTCGCCGCCATCAGGACCGGCCCGGTGATCGCATCGGCCTTCATCATCTCGTCGGTGCTGGCGTCGCTCAACGGGCTGCTGCTTGGCGCCTATATCGGCGGCGCCTTCCTCGAAATGGGCCAGCCCTACCTGTTGCAGTCGATCGCTGCGGTGGTCCTCGGCGGAACGCTGATCTTTGGCGGCTCGGCAACCGCCGTCGGCACCTTGTTCGCCAGCATCCTTTTGATCCTGATCGTCACAACGATGCAGATCATCGGCCTTCCTCCGGGCGCCCAGGATATCGTGCAGGGCGTCGTTGTCATCTTCGTGCTCGCGCTTGCCGGACGACAAGCGATGACGCGGCGAGCGCCGGTCGAGCCGACAGACGGCGACGCCGCAATGTCGGCGGGAGACCGGCAGTCGTGACCTGCATCGCATTCACCATTATCGGATTGCCAAAATCTGGTAGCGTGATTATACCAGTTGATAAGTTGACGACGGGCGATACCGTCGGCTGAGATCAGGAGTAGTGACCAGATGACAACGATTGCGCTGTTCGGTGCCGGCGGAAAAATGGGCTACCGCCTGTCGACCAATTTTAGCGGATCGCCCTACACGATACGCCATGTCGAGGTCAGCGATGCCGGCCGCGAACGGCTGAAGACCGGACTGGGTTTCGACACGGTCAGCGCCGACGAGGCGCTCAAGGGTGCCGATGTTGTGATCCTGGCCGTTCCGGACACGCATATCGGCAAGGTGGCGACCAGCATCGAGAGCAAGCTGGTATCAGGCACGATGGTGGTGGTGCTCGACGCGGCGGCACCCTTCGCCGGCCATCTGCCCAACCGACCGGACCTCACCTATTTCGTCACCCACCCCTGCCATCCGCCGATCTTCAACGACGAAACAGACATGGCGGCCAAAAAGGACTATTTCGGCGGCGTCAAGGCCAAGCAGCATATGGTCAGTGCGCTAATGCAGGGGCCGGAAGAAGATTACGCCAAGGGCGAGGCGATCGCGAAAATCATCTGGGCGCCGGTCATGCGTTCACACCGTGTCAGCGTCGAACAGATGGCCCTGCTGGAGCCTGGCCTTTCGGAGACGGTGTGCGCCTCGCTGTTGGTGGTCATGAAGGAAGCCGTCGACGAGGTCGTGGCACGCGGCGTCGACAAGCAGGCGGCGCTCGACTTCCTGCTCGGCCATATGAATGTGCTCGGCGCCGTCATCTTCGGCGAGACCAAGGGCGTTTTCTCGGACGCCTGCAACAAGGCGATCGAATTCGGCAAGCCGGTGCTGATGCGTGACGACTGGAAACGCGTGTTCGAGCCGGAAGAGATCGCCGCCAGCATTCAGCGCATCACCTGAAAGAGGACAGGCGCTTGCCGCAGCGCCTCGATGCGTCGGCGTACAGATGCCGACGCTCGGTTTTCACCGCTCATCAGGTACATGTTACCTGAATTTGTGATTGACTCATCATACCAGTTGGCTTAGCTGTTCATGGCTCGGATCGACAGGGTTTCGCAGGGAGTTCGAAGCCTGGGCGAATGGGGGATGGCTGGGGAGCGACGATCCGTGGAGGGCAAGCCGGCAAACGGCTCTTTAGCCCGAAAGCGATCCGCCGCCCCCGCCGCCTGACGAATTCGGATGCCGACAGAGCCTTGGTTGACCAAGGCAATTTTTCAAACGGGAGGACTTCATGAAACTCACACGCAGAATGACGCTTGCGGCTTTCGCCGGCATGCTGGCGCTTGGCACGGCCGTGCCCGCCTACGCGGCGGATCTCATCGCCATCATCACGCCGTCGCACGACAATCCGTTCTTCAAGGCGGAAGCCGTCGGCGCCGAAGCCAAGGCCAAGGAACTCGGCTACGAGGCGCTGGTGCTGGTCCATGACGACGACGCCAACAAGCAGTCCGAGCTGATCGACACCGCGATCGGCCGCGGCGCCAAGGCGATCATCCTCGACAATGCCGGTGCCGACGCCACCGTCGCCGCCGTACAAAAGGCCAAGGACGCTGGCATTCCGTCCTTCCTGATCGACCGCGAGATCAACGCCACCGGCGTCGCCGTGGCGCAGATCGTTTCCAACAACTACCAGGGCGCCCAACTCGGCGCGCAGGAATTCGTCAAGCTGATGGGCGAGAAGGGCAATTTCGTCGAGCTGGTCGGCAAGGAATCCGACACCAATGCCGGCATTCGCTCCAAGGGTTATCACGACGTCATCGACGACTATCCGGATCTGAAGATGGTCGCCCAGCAGTCGGCCAACTGGAGCCAGACAGAAGCCTATTCCAAGATGGAATCGATCCTGCAGGCCAATCCCGACATCAAGGGCGTCATTTCCGGCAACGACACAATGGCGATGGGCGCCTATGCAGCACTTGCCGCGGCGAACCGCAAGGATGTCATCGTCGTCGGCTTCGACGGATCGAACGACGTGCGCGACTCCATCAACTCGGGCGGCATCAAGGCAACCGTGCTGCAGCCCGCCTTCGCGCAGGCGCAGATGGCGGTCGAGCAGGCCAACGACCTCATCAAGAACAAGAAGTCGCCGGCCAAGGAAAAGCAGCTGATGGACTGCGTTCTGGTCAATGGCGACAATGCCGCCAAGCTGGAGACATTCGCGCTGACGAACTGAGTCCGCGTGAGATGAACAGCGAGGGGCGAACCCAGGGTCGCCCCTCGCTGCCATTTTCCGTGGACCGCCCACGATGCTGAACGACAGGCCGCCATGCTGAACACCAAGCCGAACTGGCCGATCCTTGCCGTGATGGTCGGCATCAGCCTGACCGCCTGCAAGATCCTGCCGACGAAATCGGGAGATGGCGGCAACGCTCCCGCCTTCAATCCCGACAAGATAGTCGAGGAGATCTGGGCGGCAAAGGTCGTGCCTTATCTCCAAGAGAAAGCCGGGCCGTTTGCGCAGGTTCACACCCTGGCGACAACCGATGCGGCCGCTGCCGGCGCCAAATACGGCAATCCGAACAAGCAGGCGAACTCGCCATGGACTTTCGCGGTTCGCCTGGAAGGCAGGATCGTGGCGGCGAACACACAGTCGCGCGCGGCGACGGTCGATGTCGATGTCGACGGCGACGGCAAGGCCGATGCGCGGGTGCAGATCGGACCGGCGGTGCGCGGTACCGCGCTGCGCGACAGCCTGGACTTCATCCAGTTCAACGATTTCACCAACCAGATCGACTTCGCCCAGTTCGGCAAGGCGTTCAACAGCTACGCCGACAAGACGGTGCTGTCCAAGCTGCCGCGCGAGGCGCTGGAGGGCCGCAGCGCCAAGGTGGTGGGCGCCTATACGCTGGGCAGCGGCCAGGACCTGCCGCTGGTGACGCCAGCGGAGGCAGAGATCGGGCCGAAGCCATGAGCGCCGCAGAGCGCGACATCATCCTGAAGCTGGAGGACGTCTCCAAGGTCTATTCCGGCACCGTTGCGGTCAAGCGCGCCAATTTCGAGGTGCGCAAGGGCGCGGTTAACGTGCTGGTCGGCGAAAACGGCGCCGGCAAATCGACGCTGATGAAGATCATCGCCGGTGTCGAACGACCGACAGCCGGCCGCATTCTGCTGGAGGGCGAAGAGGTTTCCTTTTCGTCGTCCGGCGATGCGGTGAACCGCGGCATCGGCATGGTGTTCCAGGAGTTGAACCTGTTCGGCAATATGAGCGTCGCCGAGAACATCTTCGCCACCCGGGAGATCACCAACCGCTTCGGCAAGATCGACCGCGAGGAACAGGAAAACCGCGCGGCTGAATTTCTGGAACGCCTGCAGGCCGGCATACGGCCCGACATGCTGGTCGAGGATCTGCGCATCGGCCAGCAGCAGCTGGTCGAGATCGCCAAGGCGGTTTCGCTCGACGCGCGCATCCTGATCATGGACGAGCCGACCTCGGCGCTGAGCGCGGCGGAAGTCGAGATCCTATTCAAGGTGATCGCCGACCTCAAGGCGCGCGGCGTGGCCATTGTCTACATCTCGCACCGGCTGGAAGAGCTGATCCGCATCGGCGACTACATCACCGTGCTGCGCGACGGCCGCATCACCGGCCAGGAAGAGATGAAAAACGTCGACACGCAGTGGATCGTTCGCCAGATGATCGGCTCCGATGCCAAGGATTTCGCCAAGGCCGACGGCCATCTTCCGGGCGAAGAGATCTTCCGTGCCGAGGACATCTGTCTGCCGCGCGCTACCGGCGGGCTTGCCGTCGACCACGTCTCGCTGTCGCTGCGTGCCGGCGAGATCCTCGGCATATACGGCCTGATGGGCGCCGGGCGCAGCGAATTGTTCGACTGCATCATGGGCCGCCACGGCCATTCCACGGGCGAGATCTTCATTGGTGGCAAACAGGTCAAGGAGCGCGACACGACGCGGCGCATCCGGCGCGGGCTGGCGCTGATCCCCGAGGACCGTCAGCGCGAAGGGCTGGTGTCGATCCTCTCGGTCGCCAGCAACCTGACGCTGGCCAGCCTGTCGCGATTTGCCCGCCTGTTCCATATCCGTAGCACCGACGAAAGGCAGGCGGTGACACAGATGGTGCGGGAACTGGCGATCAAGGTCGCCGACCCAGCGCAGGAAGTGTCTTCGCTGTCGGGCGGCAACCAGCAGAAAATGGTGATCGGCAAGGCGCTGCTCACCGAACCCAAGGTGCTGTTGATGGACGAGCCCAGCCGCGGCATCGATGTCGGCGCCAAGGCCGATGTCTTCCGCACCATGCGTAAATTGTCCCGCGACGGATTGGGGATTTTGTTCGCCACCTCGGATCTCGATGAGGTGATGGCGCTGTCCGACCGCATCGCGGTGATGAGCAACGGAAAACTGACCGGCATGTTCGACCGCGCCGAGGCGACGGAGGCGGCACTCGTGGCTGCATCGGCACTTGGCCACGGACCGGCCCCACACACGGAGAGCACCGCCCATGACTGACATCCCAGCCAAGGCGGCCGCTCCCTCCGCTTCCAGCGGCTCGGTGTTGTTGACGCTGATGAAGCTCAGGACCTTCATCGCGCTGATCGCCGTCCTGATCTTCTTTTCGATCGCGGCGCCGAATTTCCTGTCGACCGCCAATCTGATCCTGATGTCGAAACACGTGGCGTTGAACGCGTTCCTGGCGATGGGCATGACCTTCGTCATCATCACCGGCGGCATCGACCTTTCGGTCGGTTCGATCGTCGGCCTGTGCGGCATGGTCGCCGGCTATCTTGTGCTCAACGGCATCGACCTGCAGATCGGCTACACGATCTATTTCAACGTCTTCGAGATCGCGCTGATCACGCTTGCCGTCGGCATACTGATCGGCGCCGTCAACGGATTGCTGATCACCAGGCTGAACGTCGCGCCGTTCATCGCCACGCTCGGCGTGCTCTATGTCGCGCGTGGCCTGGCGCTGCTGTCGTCGGATGGCCGCACCTTCCCCAACCTCGTCGGCAAGCCGGAGCTTGGCACCACCGGTTTCGGTT
Organism: Mesorhizobium loti; assembly: GCF_003148495.1. Taxonomy (GTDB): domain Bacteria; phylum Pseudomonadota; class Alphaproteobacteria; order Rhizobiales; family Rhizobiaceae; genus Mesorhizobium; species Mesorhizobium loti. The sequence continues at coordinate 159,585 of NZ_QGGH01000002.1, read as the reverse complement.
TCCTCGGTGCCGGCCGGCTGCTTGGCCTGCCGGTGGCGATCTGGATCCTGATCGTCGTTGCGCTGGGAGCGGCCTATCTCGCCAAGTACACGCCGCTCGGCCGCCACATCTTCGCCGTCGGCGGCAATGAACGAGCGTCGCGGATTTCGGGCGTCCGTGTCAACATGGTGAAGATGTTCGTCTATATGTTCTCCGGTTTCTGCGCGGCGATCGTCGGCCTGATCATCTCGTCCGAGCTGATGGCCTCGCATCCGGCGACAGGCGAAAGTTTCGAGCTCAACGCCATTGCGGCGGCCGTGCTCGGCGGCACCTCGATGTCAGGCGGCCGCGGCACGATCGGCGGCACCATTGTCGGCGCCTTCGTCATCGGCATTCTTTCGGACGGTTTGGTGATGATGGGTGTGAGTTCGTTCTGGCAGATGGTGATCAAGGGTCTCGTCATCATCGTCGCCGTCGTCGTCGACCAGGCGCAGCGCCGGCTTCAGCAACGTGTCACCTTGATGCAGATGGCAAAGGCAGGCTGAGCATGGCGGAGTTGCGTGGAGCATTGATCGGCTGCGGCTTCTTTGCCGTCAACCAGATGCATGCCTGGCGCGACATAGCGGGCGCCGCGATCGTCGCCATCTGCGACCGCGATCCGGAACGGCTCAGGATCGTCGGCGACCAGTTCGGCGTTGCGAAGCGCTATGCCGATGCGGCGAATCTTTTTGCCGGCGAAAGCCTCGATTTCGTCGATATCGCCACCACCGCGCCCAGCCATCGTCCGCTTGTCGAAATGGCGGCCGCCCATCGCGTTCCGGTGATCTGCCAAAAGCCGTTCGCGCCGACGCTTACCGACGCAAAGGCGATGGTCAGGGCATGCGCGGAGGCTGGCGTGCCGCTGATGGTGCATGAGAATTTTCGCTGGCAGTCGCCGATCCAGGCGGTGCGCGCCGTGCTCGACAGCGGCGAGATCGGCACGCCTTTCTTCGGGCGCATCTCCTTCCGCTCGGCCTATGACGTGTTTTCCAGCCAGCCCTATCTGGCGACGGGAAAGCGCTTCATCATCGAGGACCTCGGCATCCATAGCCTCGACATCGCCCGCTTCCTGCTCGGCGACGTCTCGACCATCACAACGCGAACCGCCCGCGTAAATCCCGGTATCGCGGGCGAGGACGTCGCGACGATGCTGATGGATCACAACAGCGGTGCCACCTCGGTGGTCGACTGCAGTTACGCGACGAAGCTCGCCACGGAGCCGTTTCCCGAGACGCTGATCGAGATCGACGGCAGCGACGGCACGATCCGGCTGGCGCAGGGATACCGGCTGACCGTCACCGGCAAGAACGGCACGGCCGTTACCGACGTCTCGCCGCCGCTACTGCCTTGGGCGTCGCGGCCATGGCACAACATCCAGGAAAGCGTCGTCGCCATCCAGCAGCACTGGGTAGACTGCCTGGCAAAAGGCATCGAACCGGCGACCTCAGGCGCCGACAACCTCAAAACGTTCGCGCTGGTCGAGGCCGCCTATGCCGGTGCTGCGAGCCGCGAGCCGGTGCAACTCGACGCCTTGCTGACATGACGGCCGACGCCTTCCTCCTCTACGGCACGCGTACGGTCGAGGCCGAGCCGGTCAGGCTGCGCGCCGGCGCGCTCAGCGCCGACTTCGTCAACGGCAATCTGCGCACCATCCGCCATGGCGGCACCGAAGTGCTGCGCGCCATCGCCTATATCGTCCGCGACCGCGACTGGGGCACTTATGAGCCAGCGTTGACGGACCTTATCATCGACCAGGGTGCCAACGCTTTTTCAGTCAGCTATTCGGCAAGCTGTGTGGCCCTCGATGGAAGCCGGCTCGGCTTCCGCGCCACCATCAAAGGCTCCGCCGACGGCCGTCTGGTCTTCGACGTCAGCGCCCTCCCCGAAAGCGATTTCGAAACCAACCGCTGCGGCTTCTGCATCCTGCACCCGATCGCCAACCTCGCCGGCAGCCTGGTCACGGTCGAGCATACAGACGGCAACGTGGTGGCAACAAAGCTTCCCGAACTGATCGACCCCTGGCAGCCTTTCAAGGATATCCGCGCCATCACCCATCAGGTTCGACCTAGTGTCACCGCTGAATGCCGGATGGAAGGCGATACTTTCGAAATGGAGGACCAGCGCAACTGGTCGGACGCCTCCTACAAGACCTATGTACGGCCGCTGGCGCTGCCTTGGCCGTACGTGCTGCCTGCCGACCAACCGCTGCGCCAGACGATCAGCCTGAGCATCACAGGTGAAGGCGAAGCGCCGGCTGCCGCCGTGGCCAGCGAAGCGGTCCGCGTCGAGCTCGGCGAGGCCGGACCAAGGCTGCCCGATGTCGGCGTGGTCATCTATCCCGAGGATGTCGAGACGGCGCTGGCGAACCTCTCCACGCTGACGACACTCGGCCCACAACAGCTGCTGTTTCACTACGATCCGACGCGCGGCCACGGGCTCGATGCTTTGCGCGCTTTCGCCCGGCTCGCAAATGCCTACCCAGCTGAAACGTCCCTCGAATGCGTTGTTACCTGCGCTGGCGATCTTGACGCCGAATTGTCAGGCGTCGCCGGGCTCGTACGCGAGGCCGGGCTGAAACTCTCGGCTATTGCCGTGTCGCCCTCGGTCGACCGGCAGTCGACGCCGCCGGGCAGCGCGTGGCCGGACTGTCCGCCGCTCGACGACGTTTATGCGGCGGCGCGGCGCGCCTTCCCCGACATCCGCCTCGGTGGCGGCATGTTCAGCTATTTCACCGAACTCAACCGCAAGCGCGTGCCGGCAGACCGGCTCGATTTCGTCACCCATTGCACCTGTCCGATCGTGCATGCCGCCGACGATCTCAGCATCATGCAGTCGCTGGAGGCGCTGCCTTTCATCACCCAATCCGCACGGGCGATCTTCGGGGCGAACCCATACCGGATCGGACCATCGACCATCGCCATGCGGCAGAACCCCTATGGCGGCGCGACCAAGCCCAATCCCGGAAGACAGCGCATCGCCATGGCCGACAGCGATCCTCGCCATACCGGCCTGTTCGCCGCGGCGTGGACGATCGGCTATGCCGCACGCGTCGCGCCCGCCGGACTGGAACAGCTCACGCTCTCCAGCTTCACCGGACCGTTCGGCGTGCTGGCGTCATCCGGAGAACCCGTCGCGGAACGATCACCCCGGCCGCTCTTCAGGGCTATCAAGGGGCTTTGCGAACTGGCCGGCCTTGCGCATGTGCCGGCAAGGACGAGCGATGAGACCAGAGTGCTGGCGCTGGCTGGACGCTCGGCCTCGGGCAAGACTGTCGCGTGGCTGGCGAACCTGACGGCGGACGACGTGCGGGTCGACATTTCAGCTTTTGGCCCAGACCATCTCGTGATGACGCCTTATGCGATCACCCGGCTCGGCTGAAATTACTTTTCGGAGTTCATCACATAGAGCGCGCGCGAGCGCTCGAGATGCTTGATCATCGCCTTTTCGGCGCCGTCCGCATCCATCTTCTCGATGCGGCCGATGATCTCTTCATGCTCGGTCAGCGTGAACTGTTCCTTGCCGGTCCAGATCAGCATTTCGGTGTGATACTCCTTCAGCCAGCCCAACATCGCCTCGCTGACGGCGACATAGATCGGGTTGCCGGAGATCGCGGCGATCTGGGTATGGAACTTCATGTCGGCGGAGATGAAGGCTTCGGAGTTGCCACGAAAGCCGCGCTGTTCTGCAACGGTGGCCCGCAGCCGCTGCACATCCTCGGCGGTGGCCTTTTCGGCGGCTTCCCTGACCATGCCGCGCTCGAAGAAGATGCGCGCGGTCTTCAAATGCTCCAGCGTGTCTTTCGATGACGACAGGATGATCTTGGCGGCGCCATCGACCTGCTTGATGATCGACTTTGCCGTGAGCTGCAGCACCTTGGCGCGTTCGCCATGCGAGATCGCGACAAGGCCCATATTGCTCAGCGCCTGCATCGCCTCGCGGATCGCCGGTCGGCCGACCTCGAAGCGCTCCATCAACTCACGCTCCGACGGCATGTCGTCGCCCGGCATCAGCTCGCCGCTGGTGATCAGGCGCTTCAGTCGCAAGAAGACCTCGTCGGAAAGCTTGCGCCGGACAATCGGTTCCGAACGGTTCATCGTCGCGAATCACTCCCTTGACCCGGCCCTATCTAACACTGCCGCCACATTTCCTGGAAATTGCCGTCTGTCGATCTGCCTAAAACTTCCAGTCGGATATGCCTTGCAATACTTATGTACTCATTATACCAGATTTAGAACACCGGTGAACCTTTTTCGAACGCCTCGGCCTGAGACAGCAGACCATGATCACCCTCACCTATCGCATCGAAACGCCTGGAAGCATTGAAACGCTCGCGGCCAAGATCGCCAGCGACCAGTCGACCGGCACCTTCGTCGCGCTGCCCGGCGAGACCGAAGAGCTGAAGGCCAGGGTGGCGGCGCGTGTGCTGGCGATACGGCATTTGCCCGACGCCGAGCGGCCGTCAATCCCCGATGACAGCAACGGGCCATTCAGACGTGCGGACGTCGATATCGGCTTTCCGTTCGATGCCATCGGCACCGACCTTTCGGCATTGATGACGATCGCCATCGGCGGCACCTATTCGATCAAGGGCCTCACAGGCATCCGCGTCGTCGACATGAAGCTGCCGGAGGATTTTCGCGGCGCGCATCCCGGCCCACAGTTCGGTGTCGCCGGCAGCCGCCGGCTGACTGGTGTGACGGACCGCCCGATCATCGGCACCATCGTCAAGCCGGCGCTCGGCCTGAGGCCGCACGAGACGGCGGCAATGGTGGCGGAACTGATCGCCGCCGGCGTCGATTTCATCAAGGATGATGAAAAGCTGATGAGCCCCGCCTATTCGCCCCTGTCGGAACGGGTGAAGGCGATCATGCCGCTCATCCTCGATCATGAGCAGAAGACCGGCAAGAAAGTGATGTATGCCTTCGGCATCTCGCATGCCGACCCGGACGAGATGATGCGCAACCACGATATGGTGGCGAAGGCCGGCGGCAATTGCGCTGTTGTCAACATCAATTCCATCGGTTTTGGCGGCATGACGTTCCTGAGAAAACGCTCCCGCCTGGTGCTGCATGCTCACCGCAACGGCTGGGACATCCTCACCCGCCACCCGAGCCTTGGCATGGACTTCAAGGTCTGGCAGCAGTTCTGGCGGCTGCTTGGCGTCGACCAATTCCAGATCAACGGCATCGCCTCAAAATACTGGGAGCCGGATGACTCTTTCGTCGAGTCGTTCAAGGCAGTGACGACACCGATCTTCTCGCCCAAGGACTGCGCCTTACCGGTGGCGGGCTCCGGCCAGTGGGGCGGCCAGGCGCCCGAGACATATGCGCGGACCGGACGGACGGTCGATCTTCTCTATCTCTGCGGCGGCGGCATCGTCAGCCACCCCGACGGACCGGGCGCCGGCGTGCGTGCCGTGCAGCAGGCCTGGCAAGCAGCCGTCGACGGCATTCCGCTGGCGGACTTCGCCTTGAGCCATCCCGAACTGGCACGGTCGATCGAAAAATTCGGCGACGGCAAGGCAGCCTGAGGCCATGCAGGACCTGCTTCTCAGCTATTATGGCGACGATCTGACCGGCTCGACCGATGTCATGGAGGCGCTAGAACTCGGCGGCGTGCCGACCGTGCTGTTCATGCGCCAGCCGGACGCGGCCTTGCTGTCGCGATTCGCGCATTGCCAGGCGATCGGACTGGCCGGCACCAGCCGCAGCGAGACGCCGCAGTGGATGGACACGCATCTGCGCGAAGCCTTCGCCTGGCTGAAGACGCTGAAAGCCGCGATCTGCCACTACAAGGTCTGCTCGACTTTCGATTCCAGCCCGACGATCGGCAGCATCGGCCGAGCGATCGAGATCGGCCGCGCGGTGTTCGCGCAGGACAGCGTGCCGCTGCTGGTCGGTGCGCCACAGCTCAAGCGCTACACCGCCTTCGGCCATCTGTTCGCCGCCTATCGCGACCAATATTTCCGCATCGACCGTCACCCGGTGATGAGCCGCCATCCGACGACGCCGATGGATGAATCCGATCTGCTGATCCATCTGTCGCGGCAGACGGCGCTGAGCTCCGGGCTGGTCGACCTCGCAACGCTGCAGTCCGCGTCGCGGTCGGTGGCCTTCGACCGCCTGACCGGAAACGGCACCGCCATCGTGCTTGTCGATGTCGACAATCTGGAAACGCAGGCCCTGGCCGGCAAGGAGCTGTGGCGCGTTCGCAAGCCGGGCGGTTCTTTTGTCGTCGGCTCGTCCGGGGTCGAGTATGCGTTGCTGGCCGAATGGGCGTCGAATGGTATCGTCAGCGCGGGGCAAGGCTTCACGCCGCCGGGCACAGCCGAGCGGATAGCCGTCGTGTCGGGCAGCTGCTCGCCGACCACCGAACGGCAGATCCGGCATGCCCTGACCGACGGCTTCGACGGCATCGAGGTTGACCCTGTCGAGCTGGTTTCGCAGGCGTCGGAGAAGGCGATCGCACGCGCAACGGCAAGCGGCCGTGCCAGTCTGCAAGCCGGGCGCAGCGTCATCCTCTACACCGCGCTTGGCCCCACTGCCGACAGGGGCGCCGAAATCGACCGACAAGAAGGCGCCCGCCACAAGCTTGGCCGCGGCCTCGGAGAAATCCTTCGCAGCCTGACGATCGAACAGAGCCTGCGGCGCGTGGTCATTGCCGGCGGCGACACGTCGAGCCACGCACTCGGCGGGATGGGTGTCGATGCCCTGACAATTCGCATGCCGCTGCCCGCTTCGCCGGGGTCCCCGCTTTGCGTTGCCCATTCACGCGTCAAGGCGATCGACGGACTGGAGGTTGCGCTCAAGGGCGGCCAGGTCGGAACCGATCGCTATTTCTCAGCCATTCGCGACGGCCTCGGCGATTGAAACGGCCGACGCTGCGTCCAGGTGCCGGCCTCTAGGCACGAAATGCTCCTTGCCGGGTGGAAATCCCGGTAACACCCGGTAGTATCTGCGAAAATGCCGAAATCGGGAGGATGCGGGTGCAGACCAAGAAGATCATCAACGACGGCAACCGAGCCGTCGACGAGATGCTGGAAGGCATTCTCGCCGCGCATCCCCGCCATCTCAAAAGCGTGGACGGCAGTCCACGCTCCATCATCGCCCGCGACGGACCACGCCAGGGCAAGGTGGGCCTCGTCATTGGCGGCGGCTCGGGCCATGAGCCGAGCTTTCTCGGCTTCGTCGGCAAGGGATTGGCTGACGCGGCGGCCATCGGCAATGTCTTTGCCTCGCCGCCGCCAGACCCGATCCTCGAATGCGCCAAGGCAGTCAGCGGCGGCGCCGGCGTGCTGTTCATGTACGGCAACTATGCCGGCGACGTGATGAATTTCGACATGGCCGCCGAGATGGCTGCCATGGACGACATCGAGGTGCGCACGGTGCTGAGCACCGACGACGTCGCCTCGGCACCGCGCGACCAGCGGCACAAGAGACGCGGCGTCGCCGGCAATTTCTTCATCTTCAAAGCGGCAGGCGCCGCCTGCGACAAGATGTTGTCTTTCGATGAATGCGAGCGCATCGCTAGCAAGGCCAACGACCATACCTTCACCCTGGGCGTGGCGCTGTCGCCCTGCTCTCTGCCACAGACCCGCCGGCCGAATTTCGAGATCGGTCCGGACGAGATGGAGCTCGGCATGGGCATCCATGGCGAGCCCGGCATCGCGCGCGAAAAGTTGAAAACAGCCGACGAGATCACCGACGAGATGCTGGACAGGATCCTCGACGAAATGGCGCCGACGCGGGGCGACAAGGTCGCGGTGCTCGTCAACTCGCTCGGCTCGACGCCGCTGATGGAACTCTACATCATGAACCGGCGCGTGAAGCAGAGGCTCGACGACATCGGTGTGTCTATCCACGCAAGCTGGGTCGGCAATTACTGCACCTCGCTCGAAATGGCCGGGGCCTCGATCACGCTGCATCGGCTGGACGGCGAGTTGCAGACGATGCTGGACCACCCTTGCGACTGCGCCATGTTTCGCGCCGGCTGAACCTGGGACAATAACATGACGACAATCGACACCGCCCGCCTTGTTGCGATGTTCGCAACGATCGCAACCGCCACGTCAGCCGACAGGGACCGGCTGTGCGCGCTTGACGGGGTTATCGGCGATGCCGACCACGGCATTGCGATGGAGCTTGGATTTTCCGCGGCGCGCGATGCGGTTGCCGCACTGGACACCGGAGCGACCGATCCGACCACTTTGCTCAACACGGCGGCAAAGTCGTTCCTGAATGCCGTCGGCGCCTCCTCGGGTCCGCTCTATGCCACTGCTTTCATGCGCGGCGCGGCAGCCGTCAAGGGCAAGACAACGCTTGATGACGCGGACGTGGTCGCCCTGTTCCAGGCCATGGCGAAGGGCATTCAGGATCGCGGCAAGGCCGAGCCAGGCGAGAAAACCATGATCGATGCATGGGCGCCGGCAGCGCAAGCGGCGGGCGAAGCGCTGGCCTCCGGCAAGAGTCTTGCGGGCAGTCTCGAGGCTGCGGCGCAGGCGGCAAAAGCAGGCGCGGAAGCGACCAAGGCGATGGTCGCCACCAAGGGCCGGGCCTCCCGCCTCGGCGAACGCTCGCTTGGCCATATGGACCCGGGCGCCGCTTCGGCCGTGACCGTGATCGAGGCGATACGGGTCACCTTGACCGACTGATCAGCAGCGGACCGCCGCGTCTTTCAGCGCTTGGCGTCGAGCTTGTCGACGGCCTGCACGTTTGCGGCAGACGGGCCGTTCGGATCGAACTCCGAGGCCAGCCACGCGTCGGCGATCGATTTCGCCAGTTCCGGGCCGATGACGCGGGCGCCCATGGTGATGATCTGGGCGTTGTTGGACTTGGCGGCGCGCTCGGCGGAATAGGTATCGTGGGTCAATGCGGCGCGAATGCCCGGAACCTTGTTGGCGGAGATGCTGACGCCGATGCCGGTGCCGCAAAACAGGATGGCCCGGTCGTAGTTGCCGTCCAGAATTTCGTGGCCGACTGCGGCGGCGATATCGGCGTAGAATCCGGCCTGGCTGAGATCAACGACCTGCAGCTCGGGCTTGGTGGCGAGATGCTTGGCGATGACGTCAAGCAGCGGCTTGCCGGCGCTGTCGGCTCCGAGTGCGATCCTCATGATAATGAACTCCTTTGCTTTCGTGTCGTAGCAGTCAGCGCGCGATGGCGGCCGACGCTTTTTTCAGAATGTCGATATAGCCTTCTGCTTGCCACGCCGAGCGGCCGATGAACAGCCCGTCGATATGCGGCTGGCCGATCAGTTCGGCTGCGTTGCCGGGATTGACGCTGCCGCCATAAAGCACAGGCGGGGCAATCGGCAGCCGGTCGGCGGCGACCTGCTTGATCAGTGCCTGCTGCTTGTCGGCATAGTCAGCACTTGCGGGAATGCCCTTCTCGCCGATCGCCCAGACCGGCTCGTAGGCAAAGAGGATTTCTGCCTTCAGTTGATCACCGCCGAGCTCCCGCAGCGCGCCGAGAACCTGTGCCGTCAACACCGCCTCGGCGCGGCCGGATTCACGCTCGGCCAGCGTCTCGCCGACGCAGATCAGCGGTACGAAGCCATGCTTGACCGCCGCCGCCGTTTTCAGTCCGACAGTCGCATCCGTCTCGCCGAAATGCTCGCGGCGCTCGCTGTGGCCGAGTTCGATCACATCCAGCCCGCAGTCTTTCAACATCACTGGCGAAATCTCTCCCGTCCAGGCGCCGGCGTCAGCCCAATGCATGTTCTGGGCGCCGACCTTTACGCGGGTCTTGGCCAGCGCCCCCTTGACCTGGCGCACGGCGGTGAAGGGCGGGATGACGAAAGGCTGTATCGCCTGATCGAAGTCAGGCACGAAGGCCGCTAGCGCATCGGCGAACCGCAATGCCTCCGACAGCGTCTTGTTCATCTTCCAGCTCGTGCCGACCCAATATGGGGCCATTCTTCTTCTCCTTCGATACTTTTTGCGAGCCGACATCGGCGCCGGCTTTCGGGCGACGTGTTCGCTCAGGCCCGAGGCTTGAGACTGTCGCGACCACTGTCGACGTAAGGCGCCCAGAAATCCACCGACTCGCGGATCATCTCGATAACCTGATGATCGACTGGTTCCCTCTCCCTGAAGGAAAGTTCAAGGCAAATTTCATTGTCGGTTCCGCCGCCTTGCCGAACCGCATCCAGCAGCTTTTGCGGAACTATGCGGCCGTCCTTGTTGTAGGCGGCCGTGAACGGCCAGTGCCCGCCCTTGTTCATGGAAGACTGTTTGATGTGGATGATCGGCGATTGCAATGGAAACGCCTTCGCCCAGGCATAGGGATCGGTGTCGGCGGGATCGGCCGAGGTCACGTCGCCATGATCGATATCCACCATCATCTTCATCGGTATGGGCAGCTTCGCCGCGTCGATGGCGCCTTGCAGCGTGACGCAGCTTTCGATCGTGTGGCCGAACTCACGGCCGACCGACATCGGCTCCCAGAACAGGTATGTCAGGCCCGCCGCCCTCGCGTGCTCGGCCACCTCGCGCCAGCATTCGAGCGCGATGTCGAGCAGTGCCGCCCGCCGTTGCGGATCGTCAAAGTCCTTGTAGGTGAAGATCGCGAACTGCGTGCCCATGCCTGACGCGCCGAGCTCGGCGGAAATGTCGGCGAAGGTCTTGAACCAGTCGACATAATAGCGCCGGACATCCGCATCCGGGTGGCCGAAATGGTTGAGCCGGCCATAGGGTCCGGTCATGCCGGAAGTGATCCTGACACCGGTCCGCGAAAGCGCGCTGTTGAACAGGCGCAGGAATTTGACAATCGTCGCCGCCGGCCAGCCCGGATTGACGAATTCATGCGTCAGCTGCACATCGCGGATGCCGATGCCGTAGGCGATCGCGTCGATCAAATCGTCTGGATCGGCGAAGCGGTTGACCAGTGGATTGGTGTTGAGGGAAAGCGTGAAGGCCATCAGTCTGCCGCCGCCATTATGTTACCGAACCAGTCTTCGAATGCTTTCCGCTCGGCTGCATCGATATGCAGGCCATGTTTGGTGCGGCGTTCCAGGATATCGGCTGATGTGCCGGCCCATTCGGTCTCGGCCAGGAACCTTGCCTCCCGTTCATACAGATCGGGCCCGAAGCGGCGGCCAAGGTCCGCTTCGCCATGCGCGCCGGCGAGCAATTTTCTGGCGCGGGTGCCGTAGCTTCGGGCGTAGTGCTTCACCAGCGAGGGGCTGAGCCACGAAAACTCGGCATGCAAGTCGCTCAGGAACTGCTCGAAGTCCGCATTGGGAAGGTCGCCTCCCGGCAAGGGAATTTTGGCCGTCCAGGCTTTCTTCATCGTCGGAAAGAACGGCTGGATCTTTTCCAGCGCATGTTCGGACAGCTTGCGGAAGGTGGTGATCTTGCCGCCGAATACCGAAAGCAGCGGTGCGTTGCCATTGGAGGCGTCGAGTTCGAAAATATAGTCGCGCGTCACCGCGCTTGGATTGTCGGCATTGTCGTCATAGAGCGGACGCACGCCGGAGAAACTGTAGACCACGTCCCGTGGTGTCATCTGTCGCTTGAAATAGCGATTGACCACCTTGATCAGATAGTCGACTTCGCTTGCCTCGGCGGCCACTTCTTCGGGCCTGCCTTCGTAGGGAATATCGGTCGTACCGATCAGCGCCAGATCGTTCTCATAGGGATTGACGAAGATCACCCGCTTGTCGTTGTTCTGAATGAGATAGGCCTGCCGCCCCTCCCAGAATTTGGGCACGACGATATGGCTGCCTTTCACCAGACGAACATTGCGGGTGGAATTCTGCCCGGCGACGCGGCTGACAATGTCGTTGACCCAAGGGCCTGCCGCGTTGATCAGCGCCCGCGCGCGGACTTTCGTGACGGCGCCCGTGCGGCCGTCCTGCATGTCGATCGACCACAGTCCGTCTTCGCGGCGCGCCGCGACACAAGCCGTGCGCGTGAGTACCCTTGCGCCGCGCTGCCTGGCGTCCAGCGCGTTGAGCAGCACCAGGCGCGCATCGTCGACCCAGCAGTCGGAGTATTCGAAACCGCGCCTGAATTCATCCTTGATGGGAGCGCCTTCCGGCGCCGTCCTCAGATCAAGCGTTCTTGTCCCCGGCAAGCGTTTGCGGCCGCCAAGGTGGTCGTAGAGAAACAGCCCGAGCCGGACCAGCCATGCCGGCCTGTCCTGCGGGCTGTGCGGAAGAACGAAGCGCATCGGCCAGATGATGTGCGGCGCCGCCTCGAGCAGCACCTCGCGTTCGATCAGCGCTTCACGAACCAGCCTGAATTCATAATATTCGAGGTAGCGCAGGCCGCCATGCACCAGCTTGCCGGAGCGCGAGCTGGTGCCTTGAGCGAGATCGTCCTTTTCGCACAGGATGACGGACAGCCCGCGACCTGCCGCGTCACGCGCTATGCCGGCCCCATTGACGCCGCCGCCGATCACGAAGAGATCGACGACATCTGTTGTATTGCTCAAGACCTTGCTCCTGTGCGGTGCGCCATGCCCTTCCACACCGGCCTAAGCGCCTGACGCGCTGCAACGAAGGAAGGGAAGAGCGCATCGTAGGTTTGCGACAGCGCCTCGTCATAGGCATCGCAGTCGCCGAGAAGCGGCGTCACCCACTCGGCGGCGCAGTCTTCCATAGAGCCATAGACGCCGAGCCCGACCGCGGCCATCATCGCGGCGCCCGCGGCGCCCGCTTCCTGGCGGCTGCTGGTACGCACCTGCGCCCGGGTCGCCGCGGCGATGATGCGGCGTAGCGACGGGCTGCGCGCGGCGCCGCCTGACAGGCGGATCTCGCTCGGCACGGCGCCCATCGCCTGGTAGCAATCGCGTGCGGCGAAGGCCAATCCTTCGAGCACGCCGCGTGCCAGATCGCCAAAGCCATGCTTGACCGAAAGGCCGATGAAACCCGCGCGCGCGTCAGGGTCGACGAACGGCCCTCTCTCGCCGGCCAGCGATATGTAAGGCTGGTAAATCAGCGATCCAGGCTCCGATGCTTCCACCCAGACGTCGAGTGCCTTCAGTAAGTCGTCATGAGAAGGTTTGCCGCCAGCCGTGGCGAGCACGTCGCGCGCAAGGCCAAGCAGCCAGTCGATGTTGAGTGTCGCCGCCATGTTGGACTGCAGTTGGGCAAAGGCGCTGGGAACAGGCATGGCGATCGTGTAGCCGGAGCCATCGTCGTTCAAAACGACATCGTCGGGAGTGGCGGCGAAGCGCGTGTGTATGCCGGTCGAGCCGATGACCGTGCAGCCGACATTGCCTGAGGGATCATAGAGGCCGGCTCCGAGCGCCGTCATGACCATATCGACGTAACCCAGCACAACCGGCGTGCCTTCGAGCAGGCCGGTCTCTGCAGCCGCCGATCGCGACAGCGGATGATGGGCTGTGGTGCCTTCGAGCATGGGAGGCAACAGGCGGCGATGCGTCGTCAGGTCCAGGATGTCGAGGGCTTCGTCGGAATAGCTGCGCGACCGAAAATCGCCGAAGGTGAAGGTTCCCTCGGAGGGATCCGTTGCGCGTTCGGCCGTCATCTTGAAGTAGAGCCAATCCTTGCAATGCAGAGCGGTTGCCGCCCGCTCCAGCATGTCGGGATGGTTCTTTTTCATGAAGGCAAGCTGGGCGCCTTGCTGGCAGGAATTCAGCCCCGTGCCGGTCAGCTCGAACCGCCTGCGATCCCGGGGATCGGCGCGCATCTCGTCCACCAAATGTCCGGCGCGGGCATCGAGCCACAGCCAGGCGCGCGAGACAGGCAAGCCGTCGCCATCGATCAGCCAGGTTCCGTCGCCCTGCCCGGTGATGGCCACCGCCGCGGTTCGTTGCGCGAGGTCGGGAACCTTGGCCGCCAGATCGCGAACGGTCCGCGCCATGTCGCGCCAGGTCTGGTCGAGGTCCTGCTCGGCGCCGCCGCCTTCCAGCGTGACGAAGCTGTTGGGCACAGACGTCATGGCGAGCTGCCGCCCGGACAGATCGAAAGCGATCGATTTGATCACCGACGTGCCCGCGTCGATGCCGATCAGCAGGTCTTTCATGACACAAATTCCGGTTGGTTGCTAAGGCAGTGCACGAGGGCGGTCTTGTTCATCTCGTAAAAGAGGCAGGGAGTGTCCGCAAGGACACCCCCTGTGCAGGTTTTATTCCGACAGCACGAAGGGTGCCGTGTACTTGTCGACATTGTCCTTGGTGATGAGAAGGCAATCGAACAGCTGCTTCTCGGTCGCCGCACCGGTGGCGCCCGTCTTGATGAACGAGTCCGCCTGCTGCACGGCCTTGGCCGAGAAGATGGCGACCGGCTGCAGCACGGTGTACTGCAATTCGCCGGACTTGATCGCCGCAACCGCATCCGGGGAGCCGTCGAAGCCGCCGACCTTGATGCCAGCGAGCTTGCCGGCTTCCTTCAGCGCCGCAACCGCGCCAAGCGCCATTTCGTCATTGCCGCTGATCACGGCGATGATGTCAGGATTGGCCTGAAGCATGCTCTGCATCTTGTCGTGGCCCTGGGTACGATCCCAGTTGGCGACCTGCGAAGCAGCCTTTTCGAGATCCGGATACTGGCTCAGCACGGTCGCGTAGCCATTCGAGCGCGTGGCCGCATTGTTGTCCGACGGGGCGCCGAGCAGTTCGACATATTTGCCCTTTTCGCCGACTGCCTGCACCCACTGCTGGGCACCGAGAGCAGCACCCTGGGCATTGTTGGAGACGAGCTGACCCTTGGCGAGGCCTTCCTGATTGATCTCGGCATTGACGAGGAACACCGGGATGTTGGCTGCAATCGCCTTCTTCACCGCGCCGACCGAACCGTCGGCGTTGGCCGGGTCAAGGATGATCGCCACCGACTTGTTGGTGATGGCGGTGTCGATCAAATTGCTTTCCGTGTTGGTGTCGCCCTTGTGAGCGCCGACATTGGCCGTATAGCCGAGCTTCTCGGCCTCGGCCTTGGCGACGTTGCCCTCGGTCAGCCAGTAGGGGTTGGCCGGATCGTTGACGATGATCGAGATCAGGCCCGCGGCCGACGCGGCGGCAGTGAACCCGACGACCATCGCGGCGGCAAGCAGACTTTTCAGCATGGTTTTCATGTACATTCCTCCAATGATTACGCGGTGTTGCTGCCAGTCACCTGGCAGTCTTCCCTTGGGCAGGATTGGCCGTTTCGGCCTTCCCCCGTTTCTGAGAAGTCGGTTGGCCACCTGTCGCGCTTGGGAGCTTGCTGCGGCGGCGATACTGAACGGCATTGAGGAGCACGGCGAGCACGATGACCGCGCCCGTGAACACTGTCTGCCAGTAGGATGAGATGCCGATGATCACCAGACCGTCGGACAGGAAGCCGATGACGAAGGCCCCGAGCAGGGTTCCGCGGATATTGCCGCGCCCACCGGTCAGCGCCGCTCCGCCGATGACGACGGCCGCGATGGCCGTCAGTTCGTAGGTGGTGCCGGCGGTCGGTCCCGCCGAGGTCAGCTGCGAGGACAGGATCAGGCCGGCAATGGCGGCGCAGATACCTGACAGCACATAGACGGAAATCTGCACCGTCTTGACCGGAACGCCGGACAGTTCGGCCGCGCGCTCATTGCCGCCCGAGGCGTAGAGCCAGCGCCCGAAAGCGGTGCGGTTCAAGACGATGCTGCCGATCAGCGCGATGACCACGAGAACCACGACACCGGTCGGCACGCCGAACAGGCGGTTGAAGCCAAGCGCATCGAAGCCGGTGTTTCCAAGCTCCGGTTTGCCGCCGAGATTGTTGTAGGTCAGACCGCTGGTCATAAGCAGCGCCAGGCCGCGCGCCATGTACATGACGCCGAGCGTCGCCACGAAGGCTGGAACCTTGAAGCGCGCGATGAGCACGCCGTTGATCAGCCCGACAGCAGCGCCCAGCATGCAGGCCAGCACCGCGACCACCCAGACCGGCGGATAGAGGACGACGCCCAGCCAGGTCAGCGTCACGCCTTGCATCAGGAAGCCGGCAACGACGCCGGCCAAGCCCAGCGTCGACCCCACCGACAGGTCGATGCCGCCATTGAGGATGACGAGCAGCATGCCGACCGCGAGAATCCCGAAGATGGCGACATGCGAGGCCATGGTCAGGAAATTCGCCACCGAGAGGTAGTAGGGCGACAGGATCGAAAACACGACGATGATGACGATCAGGGCAAAGAAGGCCCGGCCCTCGAGCAGCAGCTTGGCGAGATCGAAGCCTTCGCTCGCGCTTGAACTGGACTGTTTTCTGGCCTGGCTGACGTCGGTCATGGGTCTGGGCTCCGAAATTCTGGTGATCAGGCGACCACGGCTTCGCCGGAGGCGGCCATGATCTGCTCTTTGGTGGCGTTGGCGCCGAATTCAGCTGAAATCCTGCCACGCCGCATGACGACGATGCGGTGGGCAATGCTGAGGCACTCGTTGACCTCCGAGGTCGAGAAGACGACGGCAAGGCCCTGCGCGGCGCGTTCGCTCAGCAAGCGGAAGACTTCGGCCTTGGCGCCGACATCAATGCCGCGGCTCGGCTCGTCGAGGAGGATGACCTTGGGGTTGGTCGTCAGCATCTTGCCGATGACCACCTTCTGCTGATTGCCGCCCGACAGCGATCCGATCATGGCGTTGCCGCCGGCGGTCTTGATGGTCACCTTGCGGATCGAATCCTCGACCAGCCCACGCTCCCTGGAGCGGGACAGAAACAGCCCCTTGGCGAACGCTTCGATGCTGGCAAGCGAGAGATTGCGGCCGACGGTCATCGTTTGAACCAGCCCGTCGCGCTGGCGATCCTCGGGGACGAGCACAAGACCTCTGGAGATGCGCTGGGCGATGTTCAGTCCCGAAACGTCCTCGCCTTCCAGAAGCGCGCGGCCGCCCGCCATCGGCACCCGTCCGGCGACGGCTTCCAGTAGTTCCGTGCGCCCGGCGCCCATCAGCCCATAGATGCAGACGATCTCGCCTGCCCGGACATCCAGCGACAGGTGGTCGACGACGGAATAGCCTGAGCCCGAAGTGTCGACGACGCTGACATCCTCGATCGACAAGGCGACCTCGCCGAACTCATGACCGGTCGGCGGTGAGCCGAGGTCGAAGTTCTCACCGACCATGTTGCGCACGATCCACTCGAGGTCGATGTCCCTGGCTTCGGCCGTTGCCGTAATCGCGCCGTCGCGCAGGACAACCGCGTAGTCGGTGATCTGCAGCGCCTCTTCGAGGTGATGTGAAATGTAGACGATGGAGACGCCGCGGCTGGTCAAATCGCGGATCACCTTGAACAGCACCTCCACCTCTGTCGCGCTGAGCGCCGAGGTCGGTTCGTCCATGATCAGGATGCGGGAATCGACCGACAGTGCCCGGGCGATCTCGACGATCTGCTGTTGCCCCAGGCGCAAATCCTCGACCAGGGTCATCGGGTCGATGTCCTCTTCGAGATCAGCCATCAGCGCGCGCGCCTGGCGCTGCTCCTCGGCGAAGTCGAGGCCGGTCCTGGTGCGCAGTTCGCGGCCCATGAAGATGTTGTCGCGAACGCTGAGGTTCGGCGCCAGGCTGAGTTCCTGGTGGATGATCGAGATGCCGCGATCGCGCGCGTCCGAGGATGAGGAAAAACTGACGAGGTTGCCGTCGAGCACGATGTCGCCGGATGTCGGCGTGACCACGCCGGACAGGATCTTCATCAGCGTCGACTTGCCGGCGCCATTCTCTCCAAACAGCGTGGTGACCTTGCCGCGATGGATGTCGAAATTGACGCCCTTGAGCGCATGGACGCCGCCATACGACATGACGATGTTGCGCGCCGAAAGCACGGCGTCGCCATTCACAGATCCGGTGTCGGCAGCCGGTTTCATTTGACTTCCAAGCTCACGGGAGTGACGAGCCAACTCTTCGGGTTGACCAGCTTGAACGCGCCGACCACCGATATGGTCTTGCCGGTCAAGGCGTTAGTGTCGAGCTTTGCCAGGACTTCCTTCTTCATCTCGTTGTTCAGCGCCGAACCGGCATCCTGGTATTCGATCTGGTTGGTGAACTGGCCGAATGTAATCTTGCCGGTGGCGTCGCGCAGTTCCGTTCCGTTGATCGCCGGCCCGGTCTGCACGCGGATCATCAACGTATCCGGCACGCCGTCGACGGCGACCTTGTAGATGCCCGATTTTCCTTCGCCGACGACTCCGCTGAACTTGACCGAGATGACCGGTCCGACACCCGCAGGCACGCCGTATTCCTTTTCCGCCGTCGCTCTGTCCTTGGCGATCGCCGTCGCCACCGTCACCGCGTCGGCGGCGCGTGCCTCGACATCGGCCTGCACCTTGGGAAATTCCGACTTGCCGTAGTCAGTGGCGGAAAACACGGCACTGCGAACGTCGCCGGCGGAGCCGATCCTGACCACCTTGGTGTCGAGCGCCATGGCGCCGAGCAGGACGACAACCGCGGCGCCGGCAAGTGCCCGACGCAAGCCGGGCAAGGCCGGCCTGGTCGATGCGGTGGCGGCCTTCGCGCTCATGACGCAACCGCCAGCAAGGCAGATCTGCCGTTGTCACGCATTTGACGATCCTCCGTTCACATGGCGTTTCGCACCATTGGATTGGTTCTGTTCGACAAGGGCACGGGCGGTGGACTCGTCGGTGATCAGGCCGCTCAGATAACGGCTTTCGAGCACCGCCTTGATCGCGCGTACTTTGATCTTGCCGCCGGCGACGGCGACGATCCGGCGGCCTTTCAACTGGTCTCGCGGAAGCGCCAGGATTCTTTCCGACAGCGCCGTTTCCACCGGGCGTCCCTTGTCGTCGAAGAAGTGGGCGAGCAGCTCGCCGACGCCGCCATCGCGTTTGACCTCATCGATTTCGGAATGTTCGATCATGCCGGTAGCCACCAGCGAGGCTTCCCGCTCGGCGGTGCCTATGCCGACGAACATCAGGTCGGACCGGCCTGCGAGGTCGAAAACATCGCTGATGCCGCGCTGGCCAAGCAGCACCTCACGGTCCTCGGCGGTGTTGGCGACGAAGGGCACGGGCATCACATAGGCCTGCGCGCCGGTCCGCTCGGCCAGTCGATGCATGACGTCGTGCGGGTTGGCTGCGAATTTGCGCGTCACACCGCCAAGCAGCGAGACGAAACGGATATGGGCGGCGGCAGTGCGCGTCAGATATTCGACGCTTGCCGCTAGGGTGCGGCCGTGGCCGACGCCGATCAGCATATCCTCGCCGCGATCGATCTCGCGCTTCAGAAACTGCGCGCCGGCGATGCCAAGCGCCTTCAACGGCAATTCGTCCTGATCGAGATCAGGAACGACCTCGCAGTAATCGAGCCCGTAAGCATCGATCAGCTGCTGCTCGAGGTCGATGCATTCGCCGACGTCGCCGTCGATGATCACCCTGACAAGGCCGTCCTGGGTAGCCCGGGTGATGAGCCGATGCGCCTTGAGGCTGGTCAGGCCGAGCCGCTTGGCCACCTGGGCCTGCGTGAGACCCCCGGCATAGTGAAGCCAGGCCGCGCGCGTGGCGAGGCTGGATTCATGGTCGCGGTTAGCGGTTCCGCCGGATTTCAAGCCATCTCCTCCCTGAGATGATATTATTATCTTTGTGTGCAAAAATTTTCACATCCCTGCATCGCTGTCAATCCCTCGCCGGATTTGGTGCATACGCCCGCGGGGAATTCACAGCTCTCGCCCCTTCCCAAAACGCCGGTCTGCCAGCGTTTCGGCAGGCAACATCGACCTATTAGGAGGCAAGCATGTTATTCGATCATATGATGATGTTAATTTAACGTCAATCTGTGTTATTTCCTGCCGAGACCAGCAGTATTGCACAGCCATTGGCTATCCTATTTTTCATCAACTGTTTGTTTTTAATGAATAATATTCGATAGCAGCAAAATCCCAACCCGTCTGTGAGTTGGGCGATTTGCGGATGCGGCGCATCCATGGGCAAACCGATCGGATTGCCTTGGGAAGAGCATCGGCGACGGGGTGATCACCCCAGCCGCATCAGGTTCCGGCCCTCGAGCTCCACGATTGCGGCCTCGACTTCCTCTGCGAAGCGCCCAGCGCTCCAGCCCAGCGCCCGTCCGGCAATCGCGGCAATCTCCTGCAGGTCCCGGCCTGTCAGCGAACCTGATATCGCCAGGGTGCTGCGGCGCATGACGATATCGGCCAGATGTTCGACGAACTCGTTGCGGACGATGTAGTCAATTTCCGACCGGCTGTAGCTCTCTGAATCCGGCAGCCGACCCTCATCACCCGACCCATGCGTGGCGATTTGCGTGGCTCTGGTGCCATATCGCGACAACAGTTCATCGAGACGCCGTTCCTCAGCGCCCGTCTCCGAGTGCACCAGAGCCAGCCAATTTGCTCGCGCTGCGGCATTGGCCGGAAAATCCTTGCCGCCGCCGATCGGCATGGCTTGCGTCGTCACCTTGCGGCTGCGCTGCAGGCGATCGAGCACGGTGTCGGCGACTTCCTCGGCGAAGCCGCGAAAGGTCGTCCATTTGCCGCCGACCAGCGAGATGACCGCGAAGGGTCTGTTCCGGTCCGGCTCGGCGACCGGCGCCGAGTGGTCACGGCTGATTAACCCGGGCAGCGATACATCCGAGGCCGGCAGCGGCCTGATGCCACTATAGGCATAGACGATCAGGTCGTGCTCGAACGCCATCCCCGGCAGCAGCGTCCGTACGCTGTCGAGCAGGTATTCGACTTCGTCAGGCTCGCAGCGCACCTCGTCGGGATTGTCGGCCTTGATGTCGGTGGAGCCGACCAGCGCTAGGCCGAGATAGTCGTAGACAAGGCAGATACGGCCGTCATCGGCTTCGAAATACAGCATGCGCCCGGCCAGGCTTTTGACCAGTTCGTCATGCTTCAGCAGGATGTGCGAGCCCTTGGTGCCGCCGATCATCTTCGACGGCGCGCCAAGCAGATCGTTGACATCGTCGATCCACGGACCGGCGGCATTGACCACCAGCTTCGGACGCACCGAAAAGGTCGCGCCGTTTTCCGGCTGGAAGGTCAGCACGCCATTGGCGGACTTCACCAGCGTCGTGTAGTTCGCGCTGGCCGAGGCCGGGTTTGCCTGCAGCCCATCGAGGATCAGTTCGAGCACCAGCCTTTCGGGGTGGCTTATCTTGGCGTCGTAATAGGTGCCGGTGGCGACGATCGAGGGGTTGAGCGCCGGCATCTCGCTAAGCGCATGGCGCCGCCCGACCATGCGGTGGCGCGGCATGACCTGGTTTCGCGAGCCATAGAAATCATAGATCATCAAGCCGATCTTGATCAGGATGGCACCGCGGCTGCGCGGTGCGCTGGTCGAGCCGAACAGCGTCCGCAGCGCCGCCAGCATGCCCTTGCTCCAGGAAAAGATCGGGATGATGGTCGGCAGCGGGCTGACATAATGCGGCGCGTTCTTCAAAAGCAAATTGCGTTCGAGCGTCGACTGCGCCACCAGCCCGAACTCACCGGTTTCTAGATATTTCAAGCCACCATGAATGAGCCGCGATGGCGCGGCACTGGTGCCGGAGCCGAAATCCGCCTTGTCGACGATCAGGCAGCTGACGCCTTGCGCGCATAGGTCGCGAAACAGCCCTGCTCCGTTGATGCCGGCGCCAAGAATGACGACGTCGACCTCGCCGGTCCCGGCCATGGCAGCCAAACGCCCGGCGGGATTTTCCGTATGTGTTTCTTCGGCTGGGCTCATGGCACTTTCGTCTTGACGATGCGCAGCTTTACGCCGGCCCGCTCGAGGGCTTGCGCCCGCGCATCGCCCAGGCCTTCGGTCGCCAGCACGACGTCGAAGCTGGTCAGATCGTCGAAGACATGCAGTGCGATCCTGTCGAACTTGGCATGGTCAATCAGAAGGATGCGCTTGACCGACGCCGCCATCATCGCCTGCTTGACCCGCACAACATTGGGGTCCTGGATGAAGGCCGTGGTTCCGGTGATGGCCGAAGCCGAACAGATCAGCACATTGGCGCGCATCTGCGCCACGGCGTTCTCGCAAACGATGCCGATATAGGCGTTGTAGGTGTTGTGGTACTGGCCGCCGAGACAGATGAAGTCGAGTTCGTCGACATTGGTCAGCAGCGACGCCGTCGCCACGGAGTTGGTGATGACGGTCAGCGGCTTGACGTCGAGCAGCAATGTCGCGACGGCGTTTGCCGTCGAGGAATCGTCCAGCATCACCACCTGGCCGGCTTCGACATAGTCGAGTGCTGCCCGCGCCAGCGCATCCTTCTCGGCCCGGTTGACCGTCACCCGGTAGCGGAAGGCGCTTTCGTAGAGACCGGAAGGCTGAACCGTCACGGCACCGTGCAGCTTGCGCAGCACGCCCTGCTGCGCCAGCCGGTCGATGTGCCGGTGGATGGTCATGCGCGATACGCCGAAATGCTCGACGAGATCGTCGATGCGCACCTGGCCGAGCTTGATCACATAGTCGGCGATCTCTTCGCGTCGTTCGTCGGCCTTGATCATGCGCCTCCCCCAGTGTCTTGCCGCGCCAGCTTCTCGATCTCCGGCCAATGCGGTTCGAGCGCACCGGCTATGCGGCCATAGAGGGAAAAGCGCTCGTTGAACACAGCACTTGAGGCCGGCACAGGCTCGTATTGGCGCGCCGTCATGCCGACCTGCCTGGCGCCCTGTTGCGGCGTCGCGAAGATGCCGACCGCGGCACCCGCGCAAAGGGCAGCGCCAAAGGCCGCGGCCTCGTCGGTCGAGGTGACGATGACCGGGGCGTTCAGCACATCGGCAAACATCTGGACGAAGGCCGGATTGCGCGAGCCGCCGCCGGTCAGGCGGATTTCGCTGATAGCAAAGCCCTCGCGCAAGGCTTCGACGTGGGTGCGATGATTAAAAGCAATGCCCTCCAGAACCGCCTTCAGCATATCGCCGCGATTGTGCCAGCCATGCAGGCCGACAAAGCTGCCGCTGGCGACATCGCCAAAGGGGGAGCCGAACAGATAGGGGTGAAACAGGATGGTTGAGGACTTCTTCAGCGCCGCGTCGATCTCCGCCGCCAGCAAGTTGTGAATGGAGCCTCCATCGGCACCTGTCTTGTCCTGCTCCGAGCGGCAGAACGTGTCGAGAAACCAGTCGTAGTTTGCGGTCGAGGCGGGCGAGATCGCCATGTTGTTCCAGCGGCCAGCGTCGATGGCGTTGCGGCAAAGCCAACGCGGATCGACGCGTGGTTCCGTGGAGACGACTTCGTTGATGGAATAGGTCCCGGCGACGATGGCAAGCACGCCCTCCTCGTGACCGCCCATGCCAAGCGCCGAGGCGGTCACGTCATGCAGTCCGCACGCCACCGGTGTTCCCTTGCGAAGGCCGGTCATTTCGGCGGCTTCGGCAGTGACATGCCCGACGATCTCGGCAGAGTGCGCCATCAGCGGCAGCGCATCGAAAAGATCGTCCAGTCCGAAGATGCGCATCGCGTCCGGCGCGAAGGCTTGCGTGCGGAAATCCGTGAATGAGGTGCTGGCCTCGGTACGGTCGGTGCCGATCGTGCCCGACAGGCAAAAGCGCAGCCAGTCCTTGCAGGCCAGTATATGCCCGATGCGCCCATAGCGGTCGGGTTGGTTCTTCCTGATCCAGGCCAGCAGCGCCGATGGCGCCGAGACATGCGGCGCCTGGCCGGTGCGCGCCAACGCGTCTTCGAAGACCCGGTCCGCCGACCATCGTTCGACAATCTCGCCGGCGCGGCTGTCGAGCGAAAGAATCCCGGGGCCTAGCGGCCGACGATCCTTGTCGAGCAAATAGAGACCGTCGCCATGCGCGGTTGCCGCCACCGCTCTGATGTCGCCTGCCAGGCGGCCGGACAGGGCGATCGCCTCCTTGATTGCGTCGGCGGTCGCTTGCCAGAGGCCGGCCATGTCGCGCTCCACCCAGCGCGCATAGGGCATCGACTGCGGAACCCGTCGACGCGCCACGGACAACTGCGTGCCATCGGCATCGAAGATCACCGCCTTGGTGACAGTGAGACCGTTATCGATTCCGAGCAGACTGGGCATGGTCACCGCCTCTTTCAGCAACTGGCGATGCGCACTGCAAGGCAATCCTGCAGGCTGGGGCAAGGGTGACAGACATAGCGACGATCGACGAGCAACGGTGATACAAAAGCAGTGGTACCTTGCGGATCAAACGAACCATATCTCGCTGTTAATTTAACGTCAATATGTGCGACAATGATATTGATGCCAGCCGATATCTGACATCTTCAGTGTCGATATACCGCAAAACTAACTGATTTTGTTCAATTTTTTTCCGCCGAAATATCCCACCTAGATCGTTAGAATCGGCCGACTAGCGCCGTAGATCGGCTTGGTTCGCCGAGAAGTCCACCTCCTGGGCAGTGCGCCTCGGGCTGGGAGGCAAGAAGACGCTGCGCACCCTGGCAAGCCTCGGTTGCCGATGCTTCATCAACATTCGCCTGAAGCTACTCGAAGGAATAGGTGAAGCCCTCCTTGGAGGCGCCGACCGTCACCTTCGTCATCTTTTCGCCCTCGAGCGACCGGTTCAGCACGCCGCGGCTCAATTCCGGCAGAAGCGTGTTGGTCAGGATCGCATCGATCATCCGTCCGCCGGATTCGATCTCGGTGCAGCGGGCCTTGACCAAGTCCATGACGCCATCGCCGATCACCAATTCCGCGTCGTTGGTCGCACGCAGCCGCCGAGCGATCTTGGCAAACTGGTGGCGGGTGATCGCTTCGATCATCGAATCCGAGAGCGGGTAATAAGGAATGGTCACCACCCGGCCGAGGAAGGCCGCGGGGAAGACCTTCAGCAACGGGCTGCGCAGCGCGGTGTCCAGATCGTCGAGCCCTGCCCGCAGCGTGCCATTCCTGGTCCGATCCATGATGACTTCGGAGCCGACATTCGAGGTGAGCAGGATCAGCGTGTTCTTGAAATCGATGCGCCGGCCCTCGCTGTCGTCCATCATCCCCTTGTCGAAGACTTGGAAGAAGATCTCGTGCACGTCAGGATGCGCCTTCTCGACCTCGTCGAGCAGGATCACCGAATAAGGCTTGCGACGGACCGCCTCGGTCAGGATGCCGCCCTTGCCGTAGCCGACATATCCGGGCGGCGCCCCCTTCAAGGTAGAGACCGTGTGCGCCTCCTGGAACTCGGACATGTTGATCGAGATCAGGTTCTGCTCGCCGCCGTAGAGCGTCTCGGCCAGGGCCAATGCGGTTTCGGTCTTGCCGACGCCCGAGGGGCCGCAAAGCAGGAACACGCCCACCGGCTTTTCCGGCGCACCGAGCCCGGCGCGGCTGGTCTGCACACGCCTGGCGATCATCTCCATGGCGTGATCCTGGCCGACCACGCGTTCGGACAGAGTGCTGGCCAGCCGCAGCGCCTTTTCGGTCTGGCTCGACAGCATCCGCCCCGTCGGGATGCCGGTCCAGTCCTGAACGACCGCCGCCACGGCGTTGCGGTCGACCGACGGCAGGATCAGCGGCGTCTCGCCTTGTGCCTCGGCCAGCTCGGCCATCAGTTCGCGCAACCGGGCGAGATTGGCGGCTGGATCGGGTGGAGGGGCATCGGCCGCCGCCGGTGTCTCCAGGTCGATCTTGGCCGTCTTGGTTTTGGTCTTGGGCGATTTGATCTTGGGCGTTTCGCTCTTGGGTGGCCGAGTCTCAACCGCGTCCGCGCCTGTTGCTTCGCTATCGGTCTCCGGCGTCTCCACCAGATCGAGCGGCACACCTTCGCCGCGTAGCCTGGCGCGCAATTCGAGTATTTCGGCAACGAGTGCCTTTTCCCGGTCCCAACGCTCCTGCGCGGCGGCCAGCGTAACTCCGGTTTCGGCTAGCCCGGTGTCGACCCGTGCCTGCCGGTCGTTCACCTCGATGCCGATCGCGGCCTCGCGACCGATAATGCCGCGCTCGACCTCCAGCGCCTGGCGGCGACGCATGATATCTTCGACTTCGGCCGGCGTGGCGTGCTGCGATATGGCGACACGGGCGCAAGCGGTGTCGAGAAGGCTCACCGCCTTGTCCGGCAATTGCCGCGCCGGGATGTAGCGATGCGAGAGGCCGACCGCCGCCTCGATCGCCTCATCCAGGATCTGTACCTTATGGTGCTGCTCCAGAACGCCGGCCACACCGCGCAACATGAGAACGGCCACCGCTTCCGATGGCTCGTCGATCTTGACCACCTGGAAGCGGCGGGTCAGCGCCGGATCTTTCTCGATGTGCTGCTTGTACTCGGCCCAGGTCGTTGCCGCGATGGTGCGAAGTTCGCCGCGCGCCAGCGCCGGCTTCAGCAGATTGGCCGCGTCGCCGGTTCCAGCCGCGCCGCCTGCGCCAATCAAGGTGTGGGCCTCATCGATGAACAGGATGACCGGCGTTTCGGAAGACTGTACCTCATCGATGACCGCCTTCAGCCGTTTTTCGAACTCGCCCTTTACGCTTGCTCCCGCCTGCATCAATCCGACATCGAGCATGCGCACACTGACGCCCTGCAGTGTGGGCGGCACGTCATCCGCAGCAATGCGCAAGGCAAAGCCCTCGACGACCGCGGTCTTGCCGACCCCGGCCTCACCGGTCAGGATCGGGTTGTTTTGCCGGCGTCGCATCAGGATATCGACGATTTGCCTGATCTCCGGATCGCGGCCGACGACCGGATCGATCTTGCCGTCCCGGGCGCGCTGGGTCAGGTCGGTGGCGTATTTCGCCAGCGCCGAATCCCCGCCCGGAGCCCGCTTCGGCGTTTCGGCTGCCGGAACCGCTATGCCCGCGCCGGCTTCGAGTGAGCCCTCCATCACATCGGCGAACCGCGCGATGACCGCGGCGGCGTCGATCTTGTCGAACTCGCCGCTGATCTTCGACAGCAGGCCTTCCAGCACCGGCGTCTTCAGGCAGGCGAGGAGAATATGGGCGCTGCGGACTTCCTCGACGCCGAACTCAAGCGTTGCCAGGTTCCAGGCTTCCTGGATGGCGTGGAAGATATGGTCGGAAAATTCCTCGATCGACGTTGCGCCGTAAGGCAACTTGTCGACGGCGCGGGTCATATCGGCCGTGAGCCGGCTCGCATCCACGCCCGCATCGGCGATTATCATTTGCACATCCGAACGGTCGGAAAGCACCAGTTGCTCGATGAAGTGGACGAGTTCGACGTAAGGATTGCCGCGCAGTTTGGCGGTGTCGGCGGCAGCCTTGAAGGCGCGGACACCCACAGGATTGAGCTTGCCGACCAGTTCCTTGCGTTTGAAGGTCTGCGATGACCGGCGCTGTTCCATCGAACGTGCTCCTGCAATCTGCCAGTCGATAACCTGCCACATAAGCCGTCACTTGACAAAGCGCGTGGTGGACAGCGCCCCTTCCAATTGTGGAGAGTGCCGCACCATCGGATGCAAACAACCACGGAATTGTCCGCCTCCGTGTAATGCATTTCACATACAGGGTCGGCAATCTGGCCAAGGGTTTCGGCACCCAAGACGCGGCCTGGTCAGCTTTCGTTAATTTTTTGAGCAGTGCTTGAATTGTGGTAAAGTACAACCGTGTGATACCGTAGGGTCACGTACGGTTTGAGGGCCGATCGCTGGGGGTTGGTGTGATTGATGTCGCACTCTGGCTTGCTCCGCTCGACGGTGAAAATCCGTCAGGGGAGGATTTGCGCAACGACCCGGCTTTTCATGAGCTGGAGCGCCTGACGGAACCCGAGATCAAGGTCGTCCACGACGGCCAAAACAAACCCGCCTCGCAAAGCACCATTCCGGTCGACTGGCCTGCGGTTCTGGCCAAGGCGGAGGAATTGCGCGCGCATGGCCGGGACCTGCGCCTGCTCGTCGTCGTCACGCGCGCGCTGGCCAATGAAGAAGGACTGGCCGGGCTCGCGCAGGGGCTGACACTCATTGCGCAGACCTTCGACCAGCATTGGGAAACCATGCATCCGGCACTGCGGCCCAACGCTTCGCCACGCGATGCCGCCTTGCGCCGTATCAACGCGCTGCTCGACCTCCAGAATGGTCAGGAGGGGTTGTTGGCGAACCTGCGGCAAATGACGTTCTTTGCGCCGCGTGCAATCGGCCCGATTCAGGGCAAGGATTTGGAAAAGGGTGCGCTCGACGACCGTGTCATGCTCCAGGAAGCCGCCTCGGGATTGAATGCGGCAGAAAAGGCCGCACTGGTCAGTGCGCACGGACAATTGTTGAACCGGGTGCGTGCCGGATGTGCGGCACAGATGGATCAAGCCAACGCAGAGATGGTCTTGCTCGTCGCCGACGCAAGGGCAGCGATCGCGGCCCTTGATGCGGTCGAGACCGCTCTCAACGCGCGGCTCGAGGGTGGTGCTGCTCCTGTTCCGGAATTGAAACGGTTTCTGCAGCGTCTGCTGACGACCCTCGAACGAAATTCGAAAGCCGGCGCCGTGGCGAATGGCGCGGCCAAGCCGCTCACGCCGGCAGAACCGGCAACGCCTGCTCGAAACGGTCATGGAGCCGATACTATGGCAAGTGCGGCAAGCTACACGGACTCGAGCACGGGACTTCCCGACCGGATTTCCTCACGCGACGACGTGGTGAAATGCCTCGACCTCGTCGTCGCCTTCTATGACCGCACCGAACCGTCGAGCCCAATACCGCACCTGGCGCGGCGTGTGCGCCGGATGGTGCATATGGATTTCGTTGAACTGATGGAAGATCTCGCCCCGTCGGGTCTGAAGGAATTCCGACTCCTTGCCGGTGTTCCCGATGCCAAGAAGACGGCTCAGAAGGATGAAAGGTAATAACACATGCCAGCCGAAAGCAAAGCGAAGGTCATCGAACGAAACCGCGCGCCGCGGGTGCAGATCGCCTACGATGTGGAAACCTACGGTAGCCCGACGACGATCGAACTGCCGTTCGTCATGGGTGTGATGGCCGACCTTTCCGGTGCTTCGCAGACCAAGGAAGCGTCAAAGTCGGTGCTGGACCGCTCCTTTGTTGAGACCGACGCGAACCGCTTCCCCAAGTTCATGGAGGCGCTCGGACCGCGGGTAAAGGCCCGCGTGAAGAATACGCTGCCGCAGGCTGAGGGCGCCGAGCGGGACGAGGAACTGGCGCTCGATCTTACGTTTTCCAGAATGGGCGATTTCGCCCCGGACAAGATTGCAGAGCAAGTTCCGCAACTGGCCGAGATCCTCAAGATGCGTCGCCAACTCGAGGAGCTGCTTGGCTTCATGGATGGCCGCGTCGACGCCGAAAAACGCATCGCGCAACTTCTGAACAACGAACCGCTTCTTGGCAAGATCGCCAGCCAGGCGCTGGCTGACGACGACAAGGTTGGGGAGTAAATCATGGCCGAACAGCAAAAGACCGCCGCCGTCGCCGCCGAGGCCGAAGCCATAGACCTTGGAGAATTCAGCGGACTCCTCGAGAAGGATTTCAAAGTCAAGAAGGACGACAGCGAGAAGCTGCAGCAACTCGTCCGCAATCTCGCCCTCGCGGCACAGTCCCGCTCCGATACCACCACCATCTCGTCCAATGCGATCAAGTCGATCAAGTCGCTGATCGCGGGCATCGACAAGATGCTGACGACACAGGTCAACGAGATCCTGCACGCGCCCGAAGTGCGCGAAATGGAAGGCACATGGCGCGGCCTCTGGTATCTCATCAACAACACCGAGACGGATCAGAAGCTGAAGATCCGGGTGATGAACATTTCCAAGGAGCAACTGGCCGACACGCTCGAAGACTATGAAGGCCAGATGTGGGACCAGAGCCCGATCTTCAAGAAAGTCTATACGGACGAGTATTCGATGCTTGGCGGCGAGCCGATCGGCTGTGTGATTGGCGCCTACGAATTCTCGAACCACCCGCGCGACGTAGGTTTGCTGCGCAACATCTCCGGCATCTGTGCTTCGGCGCACACGCCGTTTATCGCAGCCGCCTCGCCGCGCCTGTTTCGCATGGACAGCTGGCAGGAATTGCCGAACCCGCAAGATCTGCAGCAGATCGTCTCCAACCCGGCCTATGCCTCGTGGCAGTCGCTGCGCGAGAGCGAGGACGCGCGCTATATCGGCCTGACCATGCCGCGCGTTCTGGCGCGGCTGCCCTATGGCACGGATACCGTTCCGGTGAAGGGCTTCACCTTCGAGGAAGAGGTGCAGGGCGACCACAACAAATATGTCTGGATGAACGCCGCCTTCCCGATGGGCGTGAACATAAACCGCAGCCACAAGCTCTATGGCTGGGGCACGCAGATCCGCGGTGTGGAGAATGGCGGCACGGTCCTCAACCTTCCGGTGCACAGCTTCCCGACCGACGACGGGTCGATCGCGATGAAATGTCCGACGGAAGTCGCCATCGACGACCGACGCGAGGCGGAACTGGCCAAGCTTGGTCTGATGCCGATCCTGCATCGAAAGAATACCGATCTCGCGGCCTTCATCGGCGCACACTCACTGCAGGACGACGAGACGCGGGCTGGGCGGCTGGTCGACCCCGACGCGCAGTCCAATGAGCGGCTGAGCGCCAACCTGCCCTATCTCTTCCCGGTCTCGCGCTTTGCGCATTACCTCAAGGCCATTGCGCGCGACAAGGTCGGCTCGTTCAAAGAGCGCTCCGACATGCAGATCTGGCTGACCGAATGGATCAACCGATACGTGCTGGCCAACCCGGCCTTTGCCGACGACAAGGCGCGCGCAAAGCGCCCGCTTGCCGCGGCCGAGGTTCAGGTGGACAGCGTCGAGGGGCGGCCGGGCTATTACAACGCCCGCTTCTATCTGCGCCCGCATTACCAGCTCGAGGGCATCAATGCCTCGCTCCGGCTGGTATCGGAACTGCCGTCCGTGAAGACTTGATTTGCAGCAACACCATCTTGGTTTTTTGAAAGCGGTGGAGAAAGACAATGCCCACAGGTACGAAGATTGATGGCTTTCTGAAAGTTCCGGATATCAAAGGCCCAAGCGCTCGAGACGGCCACGAGGATGAAATCGAAATCCACGGGGTCGATTACAAGATAGTCGCGCCATACGATCCGAATTCGCTCTCGCGCCGCGGCCGCGTTTCCTTGGGCATGATCAAGTTCACCAAGCACTATGACAAGTCCTCGCCCTATCTGAAGAAGGCACTGTTCGAGAACAAGGCGCTGGACGAAGTGGTGTTCTCGGCACGCCGGACCATCGATGGCGAGACCAAGGATTACCTGGTCGTCACGCTCACCGATGCCTCGATCATGGAATACGACATGTCGCAGGCCGAGGATGAGGAAGACCTGATCGAGGAAGAGGTCAGCTTCGCCTACAAGAAGATCAAGTTCGTCTATGACGGCAATGACGAAATCGAAATGGATGTCTATGTCGGCAAGTGAGGGCCGGCGGCCCGACGCGGACAAGCTGCAGGTTACCGCTGGTTCGCGAGCAAAACGCGAAGCGGTCCAGCCCTCTCTCTGGGACCGCCTCGTAAACGACCTGCCGGGCATGACCTCCGAAATAGACGGGCTGCGCAAGGCCTTGCAGGACGAGCTCGGCGCGGACCGGCTGGAGAGCCTGGTTGCGGGCAGCGCGCGGCTCATCGATGCCGATGCGGAGCTGACGGCCGATCAGAAGCGGCGTCTGCACCGCCTGGCCTTTCAGACCCAGCACCGCGTGGAGATGGAAAGCCGCGGCGTGGTCGTGTCGGCCCGCGTGCTCCGGGAGGCCGTGCGGCGCGATATCGAGGCCCTGTTCAACACCGAGCGCTTCGAGGCTGTTCCGCTTCTTTCCGATCTCGAAAGCGAGCAGGCAGCGGACAACCCGCCGTCGCTCGCCGATTTTCCGGAGGTGCGCCGAAGCGTGATCAACTACGGCGTGCCCTCCTTCTCGGGTCGTTCCTCCCGCGACTTTGATCGCGAAGCTCTGGCGCGCGAGATCCGCTCGGTGCTTGCAACGTTCGAGCCACGCCTCAAGGAAAGTACGACGAAGGTCACGGTGACGCTTGGCGACAAGAGCGTGGGTTTGAAGATCGAGATTGACGCGGTGCTGATCATGACGCCGACGCCGGAACGCATGCGCCTGCGCACCACGATCAATCTCGACAACGGCTTGGCGCGGACCGAATTTAGGGAGGCCTGAGATGGATCGGGTCTTCGTAGAATATTACGAGGAGGAACTGACCCATATCCGTGCGCTGGCGGCGGAATTTGCCGACCTGCATCCGGCGGTGGCGCGCAATCTCTCGCTCGACACGGTGCCGTGTCCGGATCCGTATGTCGAGCGGTTGCTTGACGGCGTCGCTTTCCTCGCGGCGCGCACCCGGCTGAAAGTCGACGCCGAGCGCTCGCGGTTTTCACGCAGCGTGCTGGATGTCCTGTATCCCGATCTGGTCACGCCGGCGCCGGCAACGGCGATGGTGGTGCTGAAACCCGGCCAGCAGGTCCAGACGATGGTTGCCGGCCATGTCGTCAAGCGCAACACCCGGCTGGTCTCCGGCCTGCAGCCCGGCCTTTCGACGCGCTGCACCTTCACCACCGCCCAGGACATCACGCTGTGGCCGATAGCGGTCACTTCGGTAAGCTATTTTCAGGATCGCAGTGCACTGGCGGCGGCGGGAATAGCGCCGATCGGCGGTGTGACCGGCGAGGCGGCGCTCCGCATCGTGCTCGCCCGGACCGGAAAAGGCAGGCTCGACGAACTGTCGCTCGACCGGCTTGATCTCTACTTTGCCGGACGCACCAAGGCCCCCCTGCTCTTCGACGCGATTTTCGGCGCTTGCTCGGCCGTTGGCGCACGCGCGGAAGGCAAGACCAATCCTCTATCGCCCTTGCCGGAGCCCGAAATGATCGGCATCAGTGACGAAGAAGCCCTGATGCCTCGGACCCGTCCGACATTCGAGGGGTACCGTCTGCTGCGCGAATATTTCATGATGCCCGAGCGCTTTCACTATGCGCGGGTTTCCGGGCTGCAGCCCGTCGTGCGCCGATGCACGGCCGGGCTTGAGATCATCTTCCTGTTCAGGCGTCCAGTGCCCGAGCTTGCCGACCTGACACCGGCTGATTTCGAACTTTTCGCAACGCCGATCATCAATCTCTTCGAGCGTGAGTGCAACGTCATCGAGCTTGATCCGCGCAGGACGCGCCAAGTGCTGCATGCCGACCGAACGCGGGCGCGTGACTTCGAAATCTATCGGGTCCTCCGCGTCGAGGACGCCGACACCGGTGGCAGCGATGCCGAAATTCCAGAGCTCTTCAGCCTGGGTCAGAATCGTGGCAGTGGCTGGGTCTACTCCACCGAGCGGCGCCCCCGTCGCGCGACGGAAGACGAGCGGCGCGACGGGCTGACCCGCACCTCCTACGCAGGGGACGATGTTTTCCTGGCAATCTCACGCCCGCTGGAAAGCCCGGCGAACCGGCCGCTGAAGCGTGTCGACATCGTGGCGCTTTGTACCAATCGCGATCTGCCGATCCTCGATGACAATCCCACTTTGACGCTGGAGGCCGGCGACCCGGTCGAAACGGTGCGGCTTCTCGGCGCGTTGCGTCCGCCTCGCCCGGCCATCCCCGCGGCGCTGCCTTTGGGCGCTGCGGGCGAATCCCGCGCCGACAATCTCGCCTGGCGGCTGGTGGCACAACTGGCGCTCAACTTTCTCAGCCTTGCCAAGGAAGGTCGCGGCGTCGATCCGCTGCATGCGCTGCTTGATCTTTACGCCGACCGAGGAGATCCGAGCCTCGCCCGCAACGTGCATTCGATCGTTCGCATAGACTCGCGGTCGGTCATTGAACGGCTGCAGATCGACGGACCGATGTGCTTCGGACGCGGCACGGAAGTGACATTGCATGTCGACCAGTCGGTCCTTGCAGGGCAAAGCACATTGCTGCTTTCGGCCTTGCTGGCGCGGCTTTTTGCCCGTCATGCTGGTATAAACGGCTTTGTGCGAACCCGCACGCGGCTGCTGCAGAAGCAGGAGGATGTGCCATGGCCGATGACGCCCGGCAATCGCTACCTGATCTAGACACATTCCCGAACCAGGCCGAGGGGCTGTCCGAGACGTTCGACTTCTTCGAGCTGTTGCGCCGGCTCGAACGGAGGGGCGGGCTGTTCGGCTATTCCGGCTCGCCGGAGCGCGAGCCCGCAAGGCTCGGACAGCATGTGCGTCTCAGCTTTTCGGCCAGGGACGTGGTTGAATTCCGCGACGCGAAGGACAAGGCTCCGGCCAGGGTCACTGTCGCAAATCTCGGCCTGATGGGACCCGAAGGTCCGCTGCCGCTGCATCTGACACGCTGGGTGCTCGATCGTCTGTCGCAGCGCTGGTTCACCGGCGCCGATGCCCGGCAAACCAGCGACACGACATTCGTCGACTTCGTCAACATCCTGCAGCACCGCATGATCGCCCTGTATTATCGGGCATGGGCGGATGCGCATCCGGCTGTACAGGTCGAACGCGCGGTCGGCGGGCGCGTTCGCGCCATGCTTGAAGCCATGGCGGGAATCGGACTTCCCGGCACCCAGAACACCGATCTCGATACGGTGAAGCTTCGCCAGGCAGCTTCGCTCGCCAGCCAGGTCGACGGCCCGGAACGGCTGACACTGTTCCTGGCGGAAGCGTTCAAGGTGCCGGTTCAGATCAAGGAGTTCATCGCCGCCTGGATAACCATCCCGACCGGGCTCCAGACCCGCCTTGCAAAGGCCTATGCAGGGCTCGGTCGGGGGGCGACGATCGGCCCGCGCGTCTTCAACCGCCAGAGCCGGATCGAACTCCGTGTCGGCCCGCTGGGGTACGAGGACTTCAAGGCGTTCCTGCCTGGCGGCCAGCGGCTCAAACTGTTCAAGCAGGCCGTTCGCGACATGGTCGGGGAATCGCTCGACATCGACCTGCGCATCGTGCTGGCGCGTGAAGCCGTGCCGCCGCCCCGTCTCGGAACGGTCCAGCTCGGCCGGACCGCCTGGCTTGCGCGACCCATTGAAAGGGGCGATGCTGACGATCTGCGGCTGCGGACAATCGTCGGATGGCGGCCGGAAATGGCGGGGGTCGCGGCATGAGCCTGCTGCTGACGCTGGAGCAAGGGCCACGCACCCAGGCGGTACGGCAGACCCGGCTGGACGAGGGCGAGCTGGTGATCGGCCGCAGCGCGGACGCAGGCTGGCAGATCGACGATCCCGACATGTTCGTTTCGCGGGCTCATTGCAGGATCTCGGGTGGGCGAGATGGATATTTCGTCACCGATACGTCAAGCAGCGGACTGTTCATAAACGACTCTGACAGTCCGCTTGGCGCCGGCAAGTCGACGCGCCTTCAAAGCGGCATGCGGCTGAGACTGGGCGACTACGTCATCTATGTCGATCTGCAGACGCCAACCGCCCAAGCACCCACAGCCGGCCAGCCGGCTCCGGAACGCCTGCCGTCGGCATCCCGGGCGCCGGTGAGCATCGGCCGCGACGACTTCTTTTCCGCCAAGGTCGAAGAAGAGCCGCGACGGCCGCGTCCGGCTGATCTGCCGAACCCGTTCGAGCAGCCGGTTGCGGGTGCGTTCGAGCGTGCAGCCTCCGGCCAGCGCAGCTCGCCTGCTTTCGATGACCCGTTCAGCCTCGATCCGGTTTCAACGCCGGCGCCGAAAAATGCCGCCCCTCACCCCGAATCGGGCGGCGCGGCGAACCAGGCGGACCCATTCAGCCTCGACCCCGTGCCGCCCCCCAGCCGCGGAGCTGAACGCGCTCATGGAAAGCCGTCCGATTTCAATGATGATTTTGGTTTCGGATCAGCCGCGGCGCCCGGCTCGGCAAACGGCACCGGCTCGGCCGGACAGCGCGAGCGCGTCGCCCAACGACCACAATCCGCCAATCCCTGGGATTTGCCCGCGCAAGCGGCTGACGTCCCGCCTCCGGCGCGGACAGGTGCCGCTGCCAAACCCGCCCGCCTGCCGGCAGCGTCGCAGTTGGAGGACATGGCGCTTCGCTCCGCATTCCTGCACGGCATGGGTGTCGAGGAAGCCGATTTCCCCGGGCGCGACAGCATTGCGGAAATGGAGAAGTTTGGCCGCGAATATCGGCTGATGATGGAAGGCCTGATGCAGCTTCTGCGCAAGCGGGCCGAGGAAAAGGGAAACGCTCGCGTCGCCCAGACCATGGTCGGGGCTTCCGAAGTCAATCCGCTCAAGTTTCTGCCGACGGTCGACGACGCCATCGTCACGCTTCTCGCCGAGCGCAGCGCCGGATTTCTCGCCGGCGAAGCGGCAATCGCCGACGCGGTTCGCGACCTCGCTCAACATCACGTGCGCGCCTGGCGGGGCGTACAGGGCGCCTTGCGGCGGATGATTGACCGTTTTGACCCGGCAGCGATCGAGGAAGAGCTGAAATCGAATTCCGCGATTGGCACCCTGCTTTCGGGCGGGCGCGGCGCCAAGCTGTGGGAGCTTTACCAGAAACGCCACCGTGAAATCGCCGAGAGCGCGGAAAAAAGCTTCCTCGGTGAAATCGGCGCTGATTTTCGGGATGCATATGAGGAGGAGTGAGACATGATCGATCGACGCGAATTCATCGTCGCCCTGGGCGCAACCGGGCTGCTTACAGCTTGCCAGAGCGGTCCGCCAAAACCATCGGTGATCACCATCAATGTGACTGGGGCGGCTGGCATGAACCCGGGACCAGGCGGCGGCGACCGGCCGGTGACGGTCCTCGTGATGCGGCTGCGCAGCACCGGCAAATTCAATTCCGCCGACTATTTTGCCCTGCAGGGCGATGCCGGCTCGGCGCTGGCAGGCGATCTTATCGGATCCGACCAGATCGCCGTCGGGCCGGGAAAATCAGCGTCCAAAACCATCACGGTCGAGCCGGATGCGACGGCGCTGGGCTTCGTTGCACTGATCCGCGAGCCTACCGGCAGGAACTGGCGGACGACCAAGTCAGTGTCATCGGGATCAAAGTTCACAATCAATGTCACGCTTGGCAGCGGCGGCATTTCCGCCTAGCGGCCAGGGCAAGGGGAGCTCGATGCAGAGAGTAGCGGCATGAGCGATGCAAACAGGGTGTTGTGGTCCGAAGGTCTGTTTCTCCGGACCCAGCATTTCCAGCAGCAGGATCGCTTCTTCGAGGCGACGGTGCGCGGCGCGTTGCAGGCCGGGCAACTGCATACGTTCGGCTTTCAGCAACTGACGCTGGATCAGGCATTGCTGGAGGCCGGCCAGATCTCGATCCTGTCGGCACGGGGCATCTTTCCGGACGGGACACCTTTCTCCATTCCAGACTTGATGGACGCGCCGCGACCACTGCTGGTCACCCCAGACACGGGCGCCGGGCCGGTGCTGGTCGCCTTGCCGCTGGAGCCTCCGGGCGGTGTCGGCTTCGATCCGGCGCACGCCGCCGCCTCCGGAGCACGCTATCACGGACGGATCGTTTCGGTGCGTGACGCCGTCCAGGGCGGTTCAGACCCTGAAGAAATCGAGATCGCCCGTCCGCAGGCGCTGCTGCTTGCACCCGGCAAGTCGGTCGGTGGCTACACAGCCTTGCCGATAGCCGACCTCAAGGGGGTTCGGGCCGATGGCGGCGTCTCCGTGGACGAGGCCTTCCTGCCGCCGACACTGATCACCGGCGCGGTGGCCTGGTATCGGCAATTGCTTCTGGAGGTTGTCACGGGCCTCGACCAGATCGCCGAGGCGCATGGCAAGATGGTCATGGGCGGGCCTGGGCGCAGCGTCGAAGATCTGCTGATGCTCAATCTCGCCAATGCCGCGCGTCCGCGGCTGGCCCACATGCTGGCGCAGGATGTCTTCCATCCGGCCGAGCTTTACCTGGAACTTGCCGGGCTCGCCGGTTCGATGGCGACCTACGGATCGAGCGCGCGGCGGCTGGGCGAGTTGCCCGCCTACGATCACATGGCGCCAGGCCCCGCCTATTCGGCGCTGGCGGATGCGCTGCGCTCGCTCATCCTCAGCCTGCGTTACATCGAGCCGAAATCGCGTGCGCTGCCTGTCATGCGGCATTCGACCAATGTCTGGAAAATCCGCATCGACAACCCGAAGCTATTGGTGGCCAGCCGGATCGTCATCCGGGTCGGCTCGGAGCTCTCGGAGGACGCGCTGCGCAAGATCTTCGTCAATCAGGCGACTGTCGGCTCGGCCGACCAGTTCGAGGGCCTGTGGAAATCGCGTTTGCCCGGCATTCCATTGAAACCGCTTCATTCCCAGCCGCGCGAAATCCCCTACGATGGTGATCGGCTGTGCCTCGAGCTGGACCAGAAAAGCGAGCACTGGGCGTCGCTGCTCGATGCTCCCGGCTTCGTCATCGGCGTTTCGGGCGTGTTGCCGAGCGAGCCGCAGGTGGACTGCTATTCGGTGAACAGGTGAGATCATGAGCCGCGATGATCCGTTCGGACTGTCGGAGGATCGCGAACGCACTCGCATACGATTGACCGGCGCGCCAATGCCGCGACCGATGGCGCCACTCTTGCCGGGCGCGGCGGTAAAGCGGTCTCGCACCCACCCGAACGCGCTTGTCAACGCATTCGCACCCTTGCTTGAGTTCGCTCCCGAGCTTGAAAGCGCGCTGCCGCCGGAGAATCCGGAAACGTTGCGCACCCGATTGCTCGAAGAACTGGTCCGGGCACGCGACACGGCAATGTCGACGGGATCCTCGATGGAGCGGGCCGACCAGGCAGCCTGGGTCGTGGCTGCGTTGCTCGACGATCTGGCTTTGAACACGCCATGGGGCGGCGCCAGCGCCTGGCCGCGGCAGCCGCTTGTGGTCATGCTGCGCGGCGATGTCGATGCCGGCACGCAGTTCTTCACGCGTCTCGACGAACTGGAACGCCATCCCAACCGCGATCGCGAATTGCTGGAACTGCAGTATGATTGCATGGCGCTCGGCTTTCGCGGCAAATACCGCGTGCCCGGCCGATCAGGCGACCGCTCGCTCAACGCCGTGCGCGTGGCCGCGGCACGCTTCCTGCGCGATGCCGACGCCGAAGGCGCGCCGCTGTCGCCAAACTGGAAAGGCGTGATCGCATCCGACGAGCCGCAGCGCTTCATCGTTCCGATCTGGGTCATGGCGCTCGGTGCGGCGGTTGTTGCCACGGCAATCCATATCGGGCTCTCGATGGGACTGAGCAGCCAGGCGGTCGAGCTTTCCGCACTTGTGCGCGCCTTGCCACCGCCGGCACGCGGCGACATCAGCCGTACTTCGCCCAAGGTCGAGGCCCCGCCACCGGAGAAAGTGGATTTTGCGCTGTTGCCGGAATTTCAGGCCGGAGCGCCGGCCGACCTCAGATCCGCCCTCAGCGGCACCGAGAGCGTCTCGCTGGCCAAGCTGATCATCCAGGCCTCCAACCCCGAACTGTTCCAGTCGTCGCGGCCACAACTGACCGAAGGCTTCGAGCCCCTGATCGGTTCGATCGCCAAGGTGATCCTTGCCAATCAGGAGCTGATCGGCAACATCACGGTGATCGGTCATACGGACGGCGTTCCTCTGCAGAAGACCAATCCGCTGTCGACCAACCAGCGACTGTCCGAGGCTCGCGCGCAGACGATCGCCGACATGCTGGTCCAGAACGGAGTGCCACGGGACCGCGTCCATTCCGAGGGCCGCGCGGCCACCGATCCAGTGGCCAGCGACAGCACGCGCCAGGGGCGAGCCTTGAACCGCCGCGTCGAGGTGCTTGTCGAAAAGAGGCTGTGAGATGTTCATCCTGCGCTTCCTCTGGGCGGTCCTGACATCGCGCTGGCTGTGGACGCTGATCGGCATCACGCTGCTTTCCCTGGTCATCTGGGTGTTCGGCCCGATCGTCAGGGTCGGTCCCTACGAACCGTTCGCCTCCGAAAATGTGCGCATCGTCATCATCGCGCTGCTGGTCATCTTCTGGCTGATCTGGCTGATCGTCGCCCAGCGCCGGGCGATCCGCGCCAACCGCATGTTCGTCGCGGAGATTGCCGCGCCTGCGCTGGAAAAGCCGCTGAGCCCCGGTGAAGAAAACGTCGCTGCCGTGGGTGCTAAATTCGGCGAGGTGATGGCCGAACTGAAGCGCCGCAAGCTGGGCGGACGCAAGTTTCTGCGCGAGATGCCCTGGTATGTGATCGTCGGGCCGCCGGCCACCGGCAAGACCACGGCCTTGCGGCAGTCCGGACTGAATTTTCCGATCGACCTCACGGACGACCTGCAGGGGGTCGGCGGCACGCGCAACTGCGACTGGTTCTTTTCCGAGAACGCGGTTCTGATCGACACCGCCGGCCGCTATGTCCAGCAGGAGAGCCAGCCCGATGTCGACGCGGCGGAATGGCTGGGCTTCCTCGACCTTTTGAAGAAGCATCGCGGCCGCCGCGCGCTCAACGGCGTGATCGTCGCGCTGTCGATCGACGTGCTTTCGGAGGGCGACGAGGCCATCAAGGCGCACGGCCGCAAGATCCGCCGCCGGTTGGCCGAGCTCAACGACCGGCTCGAAATCCGCCTTCCGGTCTACCTGATGCTGACCAAGGCCGATCTGATCAAGGGTTTCGAGGCCTTCTTCGGCGGCTTGTCCACCGCCTCGCGCGAGCAGGTATGGGGAACGACCTTCGCGCTGGATGCGCGCGTGGATGCCAAGACCATCGAACGAGAAATTTCGACACTGGCGACGGAACTCGAGCGGCGGCTGGTGCCGCGCCTGGAGGATGAGGAAAAACTCGCCGCCCGTGCCGAGATCTTCCGGTTTCCCGCCCAACTGGCAAGCCTGTCCGAACCGATCCAGGTGCTGGTCGAGGCGATGTTCGGCGAAAGCCGGTATGAAGAGGCTGCATGGCTGCGCGGCCTCTATCTGACATCGGCGACCCAGGAAGGCGCCCCCATCGACCGGCTGACCGCGGCGCTGTCGTCGTCCTTCGGTCTTCCGCCACGGCGGGCCCTGCCCGCACCAAGGGTCGAGAAACGCAGCTTCTTCCTGAAGAACCTGCTCACCGAAGTCATCTTCA
Organism: Mesorhizobium loti; assembly: GCF_003148495.1. Taxonomy (GTDB): domain Bacteria; phylum Pseudomonadota; class Alphaproteobacteria; order Rhizobiales; family Rhizobiaceae; genus Mesorhizobium; species Mesorhizobium loti. The sequence goes on along the minus strand of NZ_QGGH01000002.1, from coordinate 118,843 downwards.
AGGAAGCAGGCCTCGGTACGTTCGACCCGCTGGCGCAACGCCGCCGGGCCTGGATCTGGCGCGGTGCTGCGGCTGCATGTGCCGCGGCGGCCGTGCTGGCCGGCGGGCTGTTCACCTGGTCCTATTTTGACAACCGCAACGCGATCACGGCCCAGGCAGGCCAGTTCGAAGCGCTGCAGACACCGCTGACCTCCGTTGCCGCAAATCCGGCATCGGTGCAGCAGCCCGCCATCGACAGCGCGCTCGAAGCGATGGACGCGGTCGCAAATGCCCGGACAGCACCGCCGGGCGCGGTCCAGGATCTGCTGGGGCCATCGGCCTCGGCGGAACTGGTGCGGGCTCAGACCGACACCTACGATCACGCCCTGCGCAACGTACTTGAGCCGCACATGGTGGCCCTTCTCGAGGCCACCATGTGGCGGCAGATCCGCGATCCGGATTTCATGCTCGGCGCTCTCAAGACCTATCGCATGATGACGGGCCTGTCGCAGATGGACCCCGACTACGCCCAGAACTGGTGGGTGAACAGCCTGCCCGAATTCGCGGCCGCGGCACCATTTCCAACCGCCGATGCCGAAGAGCATCAGCTTGCCGCCATCCGCCGGATGACGGTCGACGAAAGCTATATCGAGCCCGACCAGGCCCTGGTTGCCGAAGCGTTGAAAACGGTGTGCACGATTTCATTGCCGGCGCGCGCCTACAAGCAGTTGCTGGCCGATCCGGAGGTGACCGGTCTCAAGGACTGGATCCCGGCCAACTTCGCCGGCCCCAACGGGGGCAAGGTGTTTGCGCGGCGTTCCGACAAGACACTTCGCGTCGGCATTTCCGGAGCATTCACCTATTCCGGCTTCCACGACGCCATTCTCGACCGCATCGACGATGTTGCCGCCCAGGCAGCACTCGATCGTGCGGTTTTCGCCGGAGGCTGCTCGGAAAATTCCGAAACCTCGGTCTCAGCGCTGTCCGAGGATATTCTGAAGCTCTACTATGACGACTACATCGCGCAATGGGATAGCTTCCTGCGCGACATGCGGCTCGCGCCATTGACCGATCTCAATGTCGCCAGCGAAAATCTGAAGGATCTCTCGAGTGCCGATTCAGCCCTGAAGCGGCTGCTTACGGCGGTCGTCCAGGAGACCGAACTGACGCGCTCCGACGAGGCGCCCGCCGACGACAAGGCGGCTGCCAAGGGCGCCTCCAAACTGCTCGGCAAGCTTGGCAAGCTCGGCAAGCTGGCGACAAGCGGTGCGAAACTGCTTCCCCGCGCCGGGTCGGCCAGCGAGGTGGACCTGACCGGCAATCTGGTGGCCGAACATTTCAAACCGCTCAAGAGCACCATTGCCGAGGTCGACGGCCAGCCGCCGGCATTGGATGCCGCCGTTGTCGCGCTGACCGCGCTTTCGAACGTCCTGCAGACGGTCACCGCGAACCCCAATCCGCAGGATGCCATCAAGAAGCAGGGTGGCCTTGCCGAACTGACGGGTGCGGTGGCCAGGCAGGCACAGATCCTGCCCGACCCGATCAACAACTGGCTGGGCGGGATTGCCGGCGACACCAGCAATTTGACTCAGAAGGCGGTCACTTCGGAGCTCAACGCCATCTGGCGGGCCGACATACTGCCTTTCTGCCAGGCTGCGCTGAACGACCGCTATCCATTCAGTGCCGACAGCGCGGTGGACGTCAATGTGCGTGATTTCGCCAGGCTGTTCGGACCGGCCGGGCTGATCGACGGTTTCATCAATGACCACCTGATCAACTATGTCGACACGACCAGCCAGCCATGGAAATGGCGCGCCGATTTCGGCCTCGATGCTTCGGCGCTGGCGGCGTTCGAGCAGGCCAGGCATATCCGCGACGATCTGTTTCCCGGTGGTACGGGACCGGTGATGAGCTTCACGCTCGAACCGAAAGATCTGTCTCCGAACGTCACGCGCGTGACGCTCAATCTCGATGGCCAGACCCTCGTCTATTTCAACAACGCGACACGGCCGCAACCGATGACCTGGCCCGGCAAGGACGGCACGGGAGTCATCTCGCTCGCCTTCCAGCCCATCGACGGTTCGCCCGAGATCATGCTTAACGAGACCGGCAGCTGGGCGTGGCTGAGGATGCTGCGCAACGGCCGTTTCGCCGGCACGTCACTGTCCGATGTCTACAGCCTGCGCCTGGGAACGAAGGGAATGTGGGCCGATTTCGAGCTCAAGGCCGCCAGTGTCGAGAACCCCTACAACCTCCAGATGTTCAAGAAATTCTCATGTCCGCCGCAGATATGACCTTGCCCGGCTTTTACGGCAAAATGCCCGCCACCGGCGATTTCGTGACGCGGCGGCTGAGGGGCGACTTCGTTCGCGGCTGGGACCGCTGGCTGGCGCAGCATCTCGTCCCGCTGTTCGGCTCGGAATTTTGGCCAAGCACAACCGCGCTGCGCTTCCTGGCTGGCCCGGCTTGCTTCGGCGCATCGGCGGGCATCATTGTGCAAAGCGCCGACCGGATCGGCAGGCAATTCCCCTTGAGCATCGTCGCCCAGCTTTCTGAAGCTTCCGTTGGGCTAGCTGATGCCGAGGCATGGTTTTCCAGTATCGAAGAGGCGGCCATCGCAGCCCAGAACGGCGAATTGACGCCCGACGAACTGGATGCCGCGCTCGCCGGACTGCCGGTGCCGCTTGTCGAGCCAGGCGAAGAGGTCATCAGCGATATGGTGATGTGGACGGCCCGTTCGGACATTTTCGACATCGATCCGCAATCGCCGCAAATGACGCTGGAACAAGTTCTCACTGCAAGTTGGGAGGCCCGGTCGATGCAGGGGCAAATCTGATGTTCGTCAGCCAGAACACGACACCGTTTCTCGCCGAGACTTTTCCTTATCAGGACAAGCATTGCGTGAAGTTTTGTGTTGCCGTGATCCGGGCGACGTACGACGTCGATGAACACGGCAACTGCACGCCCAGCAAGAAGCAGTCGCCTTTCGTCTACGCCGACACCCATTATGGCGATCCGGAAATCACCTCCATTCGCGTCGAGACCGACTTTGCCCCTGTCAAACCGAAATGCGAGGTTCTGCTCGACGCCATGGCGGTCGCTCCGAAAGGGAGGCAGGCGGAAGCGATCGAAGTGCGCCTGGTTGGGCCGGGATTGGACAAGCGCGCGGTGGTCACCGGCCAAAGACGCTGGTTCAGAGGTGGGCTCGGCATCCAGGCATCACGGCCGCACCCCTTCATCTCAATGCCGCTGGCATGGCACCTCGCATTCGGCGGCACCGACCGAACCGATCCTGATCCAACCAAGCATCGCGGTGACGCCGTCAACCCGATCGGAAGCGGTTACCTTGTCGGCCAGGGCAACATTGACGGCACACCGCTGCCCTGTGTCGAGCATCCGCAATCGCGCATGGCTATCTGGAACGACCGGCCCAACCCGGTCGGCTTTGGTCCAGTGCCCCGCTTTGCCAAGGAACGGGCGCGCTATGCCGGCACCTATGACAAGCATTGGATGGAAAACGTCTTGCCGTTGTTGCCGCAGGATTTCGACGACTGCTACTTCCAGGCAGCCCCCCCGGATCAGTGGCTCGACAAGCTTTCCGAAGGCATGATCTTCGGCTGCTTGGGCATGAACGAGAGCGGCAAGTTCAAGGTGAAGCTACCGGCGATGTCGGTTCCGGTGCGGTTCATGTTCGACGACAGGACCGAGCACAAGCTGGTGGCGCCAGATACCCTGACCATCCTGCCGCACGAGGCGAGGATCGTTCTGGTCGGACGGGTAAGCACGAAGCTGCCCCGGAAATTTGTGAAACTGCAACAGGTCCAGGTGGGGAAGGAGCCGGAGCCGATCAGTGGCAAGCCGCACTACGCCGGGTTGAAGGAGGCTGTGGCGGCGTTGGCCGGAATGCGCAGAAAGAAATGACCGCTATTTCCTGCATCAGCCTCGTCTGCCCTGTCGGCTACACGCCGGCAAGTGCTGCTGCCGCCATGCGGGCGAGCATCTCGGTATTCGAGGAGTTGTCGTATCGGGGCAGCGGCGGTCAGCCGCTTCGCGGAGCCAGGGTTGAGGCTGTTCGGCGTGAGACGCGTGGCCGGAGCCGTCTTGCGGCACTGGCTCGACTGGCCGTCGACCATATCGATGCGAATGCCGCCGCCCTGCTCCCTTGGGGCGAGATGCCGTTTCTCCTGTGCACACGCGACGCCGATATGCCCGGCGCGCGCATCAACGGCATCCTGGCCGGACTGACGGCGCCAAACGGTGCGCCGCTGGCTGGCGAGCGCTCCTTGCATATCACGCATGGGCAAATCTCGGCTTTCGTCGCGATCGAACAGGCGCGCAAGCTGCTGAATGAGCGCAAGGTGGAAGCCTGCCTCATCATGGCGATCGACAGCCTGATCGATGCGCGCTCACTCAGCTGGCTGGACAGCCAAATGCGACTGAAGACGAGCGAAGTGACGGATGGCCTCATCCCCGGTGAGGCGGCCTGCATTCTGGTCATCAGCAAACGTCCGATCGTTGCCGGTTCTTTGCGGTTGCGAGGGCTGGGCCTGGCCATCGAAAAGGCAACAGCCAGCAACGAGGAACCGTTCCGGGCCGATGGCCTCAGCGCGGCATTGAAAGCCGCACTTGGCGAGGCAGGCGTGCAGATGCACGAAATTGCGTTCCGCCTCAGCGACGTCGGAGGCGAATCTTACGCATTCGAGGAGCTCGTGCTGGCGCAGATGCGAAACATGCGCAAGACGCGTCCAGGACAGCCTGTATGGCATGCCGCCGACTGCATAGGCGATTGTGGAGCGGCGGCTGGCCCGCTTCAATTTGCCTGGGCGGAGCAAGCATTCAAGCGCGGCTATGCTCCCGGCGAATTCGCGGCGCTGCACGGCAGTTCGATGGCGTTCGGCGGCCGAGCCGCCGCCGTGGTTTCGGCGTAACGGAGCGACGATGACGAAAAACGTCTTTGCCGGAAAGTGGGAGATCGCCGCCGAGAACGGGATGAACAAGTCGATCGCGCGGTTTCCGGACGTATGCATGTCACCACCATCGCCGCCAGCGGGGCCGATCCCGATTCCTTATCCCGATACGTCGTTCTCGAACAATCTGAAGAGCGGCTCTTCCACGGTGAAGATCGGCGGCAAGGGCGCGGCGCTGGCGCAGGAGTCGTATTACCAGGAGTCTGTGCTAGGCGACGAGGCGGCGACGCGCACCTTCGGCGCGAATGTCGTCACACATCAGATCACCGGCAAGACCTACTTCCAGGCCTGGTGCATGGACGTGAAGTTCGAGGGCAAGAACGTTTGCCGGCACTTCGACATCACCACCAGCAACCACGCCTCGGGCGGAACGACGACGGCGCCGCTTACATCGCTTGAGATGATGGCCATCACTGTATTTCAGCAGAAGCTTGATTCGGGTATTTGTCCTTGTTGCGACGAAGCAGCCCACGAATGGCAAAAAGACCCTAAGGGGGGAATGTTCAAACTCGTTACTGAAGACCGGTTCTTGAGCAAGAGAGTGGGCGCAATTCCCGATTCCAGTTCCATGAAAGGGGCGTTGGTGAATGCCGCCAACGACCTGCTGGCAAAGAAGGCTGCCGCCAGGGCCGCAGCCAAAGCCAACCCGGCGGCTGCCTGCAACAACGTCCATCCCGAGCGAACCGACCCCTGCGCCCTGTATTGCGATATCCCCGCGGGCACCAGATATCCGCCGGCGACCCCGGGCGGCAAGGGCAAGACACCAGCACAGAAGTGCTCCGAAAATTTCAGGGAAGCCAAGCGCAAGCAAACGATGCGATACTGGGAGGGAAAGTTGAACGCCGGGAAGCCGCCCGACCAGCATGTCAAATTTGGCAAGAAAGAAAAAATCAACCACAAAACCCCGAAATTTGGTGGGGGATGCAGCAGCCCTAAAAACACTGTTCCGGAGAGCGCGATGGGTGGGCCAGAGTGCACCGATATCGAGACCGCTCAGACCACCTTCGAGACCGAAATGAGTAGAGTGGAGCAGTCCCTTGGCCTCACTTGAGTCTAAAGCCATGAATCTTAGCGACCTGGCTCTCGGGTTCCATTTGCCGGACGTCGACCTCGGCAGTCTCGATTATCGCGAGTTGATCCACAGCAAGTCCGACTGGAGCGTCGTCGCGGGGATCATACTGGCCTGCCGGGAAGGCAACTTCGAATTCCTCAAGGACGTACATAAAGTCATGCAGAGGAACGACGGTTACCTCCTCTGGAGTGCGTGCATCAACATCGTTGGATACGCCGGCACCTGGGAGTCCGTTGTCAATCTTTCCCAACATCTGAGCGCCAATGGCGGTGAAGCGGAGAACGCCCACTTCATTGCAGTCTTGTTTGGCACGTCCTGTGACTTGCGAGCGGTGGACAAACTGCTCCACATCTACATGACTACAAAGGAACTCGACACGCTGAACCAGATCCGTGCGGACCTTTCTTCGCTGCTTGAACCCACGAACGGAGAAGTGTTCGACGGGATCGATGATGACGGCGATGGCGATGACATGCCCTCCAGGGATGGGAGGGAGCGCTACTCGCAGGTGGTTCGCAAACGTCGCGATGCCGTTCTTGCAACACTGCCCGATTCCCGCCCGCCTGTGTTCGAGGGGCAGATTTATAGCGTCATTGCCACAGCACGAAGGCTGCTTGAGCAGATCGAGGCGGAACCAGAATACGGGGAGCGCTTCTTTCGTGGAAAGATGATTTTCGAGGCAGCGACTGGCACTGATTGCTCCGGTTTTTTTGACGAACTCGGCCGATTAAGGCGCATCCAGGCAAGCGCTGTTCTCGAAGGCTTCTTCGATCGTGAAGATCTGAACAAGTATCAGGTTGGGCAACGTTACTTTTTCAATTACCCGATCCCAAGCTAGGCACTGCACTTTCCTTGCGGTGTCCTACGTCTGCAGTCGCGTTCGCAGATCCCACCTTCATGATCGTGTGGTGGCGGTCTGCGCCAGCCACGTCTTCACCTTATCCGGCAATGCGAGCCGTACCACGTCATCCTCGAAGTGCTTCGCGAAGGCCGATCCCAGTTCCATCGGATCGACGGTGAACAACTTCGTCTCTTCCCTGGCTTCGGGATAAAGCTCCAAAAACGCCGTGCAGGCCGCTACCGCCACATGGGGCTCGCGCATACGCTCGATGAGCCAGGCCAGAACGGACCTATCGCCCAGCATACCGATACCACGCACCGCAAGCGGCGCCGTCGGTAATGTCCTCATCAGCCCGCCCATCCACGCGCGGATGTCCTTGTGCGGCCCGGCTTTGACCAGCGCACGCATCGCAACCATGGCGTGGGGTCCGGCGGCGGTTGCGATTTTCCTGAGTTCCTGGCGCGTAAGATCGCCGGACCCCAGTTCGACGAGTGCCCATGAGGCCCATAGGCGGACGCGTTCATCCCCGTGTTCCAGCGCAGATTGGACATCCCGCCCCAGATCGAAACGTCGAAGTTGACCTGCGAGACGCAAGGCGGCAGCCCGCACCCTTGAATCGTTGTCTTTGACCAGCCGGGCCAAAGTCGCGCCCGGGTCGACATTGTGCACAATGCATGACGAGACGCCGAGGAAGCGGGTGAAGGCATCCTGGCTACCGATCCACTCGCGCACAAAAGGCCCGATCGCCGCCGGCTTGTGCCACGCAAGCGCGCCGACCAAGCCTTTGGCATCATCGGCCGTCAGGCTCCCGAACTCGACCGCTTGTGCCACCTTCCCGCCATCAGCCAGTTCCAGTGCCATCCAAGCGAAGGCGAACAGCTCGCCTTTCTCCGGAAAATTCTCGTGCTGCGCGATCAGAAATGGCCATGTAGCAGTGCCCGCGATGCGCAGGCCGTCGAGGTTTGTCTCCAGCCGCTCGTCGATCTGGGCGATGACCTTGGCGTCGGGCGGATCCTCGGCGGACCAGCTGTCACGCTGCGCCCACAGGAAGGCGACGAGTTCCGCATGTTGGCGCACGACCTCCGTCGCGATGCGAACCGGGCGTTCCCCTTCTGCCTTCGACGACGTTCGCATCAGTTCAGGTTGATCGAGCCGCCGCGAATGCGTTGCGCACCACTGGCATGACTGGTGATGTGAGCGCCACGAATGGTGATGCGGCCGTCTGCCTCCATCAGGATCGTCGCCTTGCCGCATCGCAATTCCAGGCGATCCTCGGCGGTGATCTGCACACGCTGTTCATCCCGGATCACGTGTGGAGTCGCTTTGGGGCGGTTGGGCTCGACGATCCGGCCGACAATCAGAGGCCGGCGCGGGTCACCTTCCTGAAACAGCAAGGCCACCTCGCAGCCGATCATGTCCGACGACAACTCGCACAGGCTGCGCGCTGGCAACGCCGTCTTCTCCGGATTGCCGGGAAAAACGACCAACGGGGACTCCTCCCCGAATCCCAGGAAGGCGCCGATCACCACGCCGTCGATCTTGTCCCTGACCTTGCTCATCGTCGCCCTCAATTCTCGTTGATCTTCGAGCCTTTGATGATCACATCGCTCGACGCCTTGATATTGATCGTGCCCGAGCCCTTCACGGTAATATCCTTGCCCTCGATGATGATCGTGCCGTCTTTCTTCATCACGATCTGCGCGCTTCCGGACTTCAGCGTGATGGACTCCTTAGCGTCGAGCGTGAAGTTCTTGCCAACGTCGATGACTCCGCTTTCGCCGACGTCGATCTTGCTGCCTTTGGCGATCTTGAGCATGTGCCCGCCGCCGACGTCAGTGCTGTCGTTGGATTTGATGTTGGCTATGCGTGAGGCGCCTACATCGGTCGCCTGCGACGCGGCGATGGCGACGGTCTGCCCGGCGCCTATGCTGATGCTCTGATCGGCGCCGATGGTCCAGGTGTCGCTCGTCCCTATGCTGTGCGTCTGGCTGATGCCCACGCTCACCGAGCGCGTCGCCCCGATGGTGTTGGTCTGCATCGCTCCAACGGTCCTCGTCTCCGCGGCACCGACGGTGTCGATGCGAGCCGCGCCAACGGTGACTGTCTGAACCAGGCCCACGGTCTGCGAATGATTGGCGTCGATATTCTCCGTCGAGTTCGACACGACATGAATCGTCTCGTTGGCCATGACCGTCAGCGACCGGTTCTTGCCCACCGTCTCGGTGTCGTTGCTGCCGATATTGGTGGTCTGGTCGACGCCGACTTTGACCGTCTTGTTGTTGCCGACGTCCTCGTCGAGGTTGTGGCCGACGGAATGCTTGGCGTCGTGGTCGATGCGGTCCGACTGATCGTGCTGCACCAGCTTGGTTCGGTCATGCTTGATCAGAAGGTTGTGATCCTTCTGCGCCTGGAAATTGACCAGTTCGGAGCCGGCCTTGTCCTCGAACATCAGTTCGTTGTAGCCGCCGCCGCCGAGCGAGGAGTTCGACTTCCAGCCGGATTGCGTGGCATTCGCCGGCAGCCCATAGGGCGGCATCTGCGAGGCATTGTAGACCCGGCCGGTGATGATCGGCAGATCAGGGTCGCCTTCAATGAAGTCGACGATCACCTCCTGGCCAATGCGCGGTATCTGGATAAAGCCCCAGCCGCTGCCGGCCCAAGTCTGCGAGACCCGCACGAAACAGGAGCTGTTCTCGTCCTTCTTGCCCAGGCGATCCCAGTGGAACTGCACCTTCACCCGGGCGTATTTGTCGGTGAATATCTCCTGGCCCGACGGGCCGACAACCGTTGCCGTCTGGGGCCCACGCATGATCGGCCGGGGCGTGATGCGCGGCGGACGATAGGGCAAGGCGGTCGGCGCTACGCCGAGGATCACCTTGAAGTTCTCGCTGTCGACGTCGGCATGGCTTCTGTATCCCGGATCGAACAGCCTGTATTCGGCACTGACCACCAGATACTCCTGGTTCTGGTCCTCGCGCGGAAAGCCATCCAGCTTGAACGTGCAGCCCGAAGAAAGGCCGCGGACAGTGCCGACCGCGGCGATGCGCTGGTGGACGGCCTGGATTTCCTCGCGCCGGATCGCAGCGAGGTTGTCGCCCCGGCCGACTTCGAGATGCGCGCCGGGCTGGCGATAGTTTTCGCCGGCGGCCAGTTTGTGACTGAACGGCTGGGCCGACTTGGCCATAAGGTCGGCGCCCGGCTTCTTGAAATCATAATCGGTGTGGGCATAGGCGCCCGGGCGCACCGAACTGCCCGGTATCCATTCGGTGATGTACTCGACATCGCGCCGGGAGCCCTGCCCTTCAAAATGATAGGGCACTTTCTCGTAGCCCGGCGCTGGCTTCAGCTTGCTCATCGCATCGGTCAGGACAAGCGTGTGTTTGCCCTCGTCATGCTCGAAAAAATACAGGATGCCTTCATGCTCGAGCAGTCGCTGGACGAAATCCAGGTCGGTCTCGTCATACTGCACGCAGTATTCGCGCGGAGGGTAGGATCCCTGCAGACGCAGATCGAATTCCGCCGTGCTGTATTTCTTGAAGACGTCCTTGACGATGTCGACGACGCTCTTGTTCTGGAAAATACGGCAATCGGTGGTGTTGCCGAGGAACCAGAGCCATGGCCTGACGACTGCTTCGTAGTAGGCCAGCCGGTCTTCGATGCGGGTCAGCCGAAACTCGGACACGAGGCCGCTGAACCACCGTTTCGGATCGGATTCACCTTCGACCGAAACGACACCCCCCAGCATCTTCAGCGGATCGATATCGGGGCTGGGGCTGACGAACCCTACCGTATAGGCCAAACAACGGCTGATCTCATCGCGCCCGACAAGATGCGTGAAGGTCAACAGCTCGGCGCCAACAGGTGTCTGCACAACCGTGGCACGTTCGTTCGGCATGGGTCGTGCCCCTCCTGGACGCGGCCGCCAGCGTGGTGGATTTAAAGTTCCCGCTCTATTAACAAGATCACGCTCAGAAACTTTTCGATCCGCCGCACAAGGCCATGTTGAGCCTACCACATGTTGTCCAGCAGACCAAAGGGACGGGGGGGGGGCGACTGAACCCTGCCCTGTCAATGCATCGGCTCGAAACGCTACTGTCCTGTTGTGCGCGCAAACTGCTAGTATGTGGAGTATCGGTCAGCGTTCGACGGCGATCCTGGATGTACATCAGTCTGCAAATCAACAGTATCGACTCCTTGCCCGCTGATATCCCGACCGGCTACGCGGCGCGTGATCGCGGCTTCGAAATCGGACGCGAGGCTTGTGACTGGACCTTGCCGGACCCGGACAAGTTCATCTCCGGTCGGCACTGCGAGGTCCGATACGAGGCAGGCGCGTTCTGGTTGCACGATGTCTCGCGTAACGGAACCTACATCAACGGATCGAGCCAGCGTATGACCGGCCCGCATCGGCTGAGCCATGGCGACCGGATGCTGATCGGCCGCTATGTCATCTTCGTATCGATCGACGACGAGCGCGTCACGACAGGTCATCCCAGCCACAGTTCGACACAACGAGAAATGCCGGCCGCGACAGGCCGGCCGCTGGAATTCGCCGCCGAGCCGTTCTTCACTCCACCGGAGCAACAGTCCGGGCAGCGGGTTCCGGCTCCGGCGTTCTCGTCGCAAGCGCCACTGCCCTCGACCAGAGACGAAGTCCTGCGGGAAATCGCGATCGCGGCCGGCATCTCGCCGGAATTGCTTCAATCGCGCGATCCGCATGAAGTTGCCGCCGAAATCGGCACGGTCCTGCGGACAGTGGTCGAGGAGCTGGCCATGCTTTTGAAAGCGCGCGCGGCCGCGAAAATGCTGGCCAAGAGCACACAACGAACGATGATCAGCGCCGCCGACAACAATCCCCTGAAGTTCGTCCCGGGAACCGACGACATCCTCGAAATCATGTTCGCCCGCCGCAGGGTCGGCTATCTTGATGCCAGGCGCAGCATCGAAGATGCATTCCGCGATCTCAAGACGCACGAATTCGCCACCTATGCCGCCATGCAGGCTGCGCTATCGCGGCTGCTTGATGACCTGTCGCCCGAGGCGATCGGAAGGAAACTCCCCCCTACGTCGTTCTCGTCGAAGAAAAGCCAGGCCTGGGACGCTTTTGTCGCGACCTGGCGAACCATGGAGGAGGCCCATGAGAACGGCATGCTGGACATATTCCTGGCCTATTTCAGCGAAGCCTATGCCAAGGCCGACAAGCAAAAATAGACCGGCCCAAAGGGGATGCGAGGCTGAAGTCGACGAAGAAAACCTCTTCGGTGCGCGGCATCCGGTTCCAATAGAGAGTTTCTGAGATTACGATCACATACGACACTTCGCTAAGCGGGTAAGGCTGATCGACCTGGGGGTCTGCGGCAAATGTCATCTTTCGGCGGGATAGTAAGATATAGCCGACCTTTCGCCGGACACTGCCAGGGTCGGCAGGGGTTGCATTTTCTTCACCTGACGAGAAACCGTTTTGCGCCTGTGTCGCCCAGTCGCGGGCATACAGCCTGCTCGGACGATCGGCCATGAGTTCGAAAGACGATCCTTTCGGCCCGGCAGGCAAGACCGTCATTCGCGCCCCTCCAAGGCGTGAGCGAAAACTGGCGCCAGTCCCTCAGGAGCCCGTCGCGGATGGCGGGCAAGCCTCGCAGATCAAGGATTCGACAGTGTTCGATCCCGGCGTCGGCCGGCATACACCGCCGGGCTGGACATCCGGGACCGTGATTTATCAAGGAGCTCCTTCCGGAGCGGCAGGAGGCGTCGCTTCCGCGGCGGCGCCGGCTCTACGGCAGGAGACCCTGCTCAACGTCACGGACAGTGTCAGATATTCCGCAACAAACCCGATCCTTGCCGCGGCCGCACCGTTGCTGATGCTGTTCGGCCAACTCAGGCTTATCGCCATCGAGAGACAAGCCGGGCCGTTGGCCGAACACGTCACCGCGGCGATTGATAGATTCGACAGGACACTGGAGAAATCAGGTGTTGCCGAAGAGGATGCGCGGATTGCGAAATTCGTCCTCTGCGAAACCGCCGACGATCTCATCGGCAACCTGCCTTGGCCACAGAAAGACGCTTGGGCGCAGCACAGCATGCTGTCGCAGTTCTTTCACCTCGAGCCCAGCGGCACAGGCTTCTTCGAAGCGCTGAACAAGATCCTGGCCAGTCCCGAGGCACACTACGATCTGCTCGAACTGATGCATGTCTGCCTGTCGCTGGGGTTCGAGGGCCAGTACCGGGGCCTGACGGGCGAAGACAGCAATCTCGAACGCGTTCGGCGCGACGTTTACGAAACGCTTCGCTACTTCAGGGCACGCGCAGACGCCGACATCTCGCCCCGCTGGCAGGGCTTGGCGTCGACCATGACGCAATCGTCGACACGCGTGCCGCTCTGGGTCGTCGCGGCAGCTGCGTCGGCGCTGCTGACTGCTGCATTCTTCGCGCTGCGGGTCTTCATCACCAATGAAGGCGATGCCGCCGCCGGTGAATTGCTGGCTCTCACCCCATCGACGCCGATCGCCATCGAACGGGCCAGCGTAGCCCCGTTGGCCGAACCGGTGAAAGTCTCCCCACCCGCAGCCACAACCACGCAGATCGATCGCATCCGTTCGGCACTGGCCAAGGAAATCGAAGGCGGCGGGCTGACCATCGGCACGAAGGGCGACTTCATAGTGGTCGAAATCAACAATCTCCTGCTGTTCCAGTCCGGCAGGGCCGAGGCGAAGCCGGAGTTCCAGCCCATTGCCGCCGATATCGCCGCGGCCCTGGAACCCGAGCGCGGACCAATCAGGATCGTCGGCCATACGGACAATGTGAAGCCGCGAAAATCGAGCCCGTTCAAGTCCAACTTCGATCTTTCCGTCGCCAGGGCGAAGGCTGTCGAAACAATGATGGCACCGAAGTTCAGCGATCCTTCGCGACTGACGGTCGACGGCAAGGGCGAGGACGAGCCCATCGCCGACAATGCGACGCCGGAAGGCCGCGCCAAGAACCGCCGTGTCGATGTGATGATCGCCAAGGAGGAAGCATTGTGAGCACGGCAAGCCGGAAGCAGCCATGACGCGTTGGCTGTTGCGGATATTCAGCATGATCGCGCTGGCCGGTCTCGCGGCGGCGGTGTGGTTTGCCGGCCCCTTGATCCGCTTCGCCGATACCCATCCTCTCGGGCCTGCCTGGCTGCGCGCCACTATGATCGGTGTGATCGTGGCAGCGCTCGCGCTTTTCTACGGCCTGCGTTTCTGGCAAGCGAGAAAAGCGCAAAAGGAGCTCGAAACTGCGGTCGCGCGCAATGACGACCGCGATGACGACTCGCGGGTGCTCGAAGCCCGCATGAATGAGGCCGTGGCGGCGCTCAAGCGGTCGAGCGGCAAGCGCAATTTCCTCTATGAGATCCCCTGGTACGTCGTCATAGGCCCGCCCGGCGCCGGCAAGACAACGGCGCTGGTCAATTCGGGTCTGAATTTTCCGCTGGCCGGTTCGGGTGATGCCCAGCCAGTCGCGGGCGTTGGCGGAACACGCTCCTGTGACTGGTGGTTTACCGACCAGGCCGTCCTGATCGACACCGCCGGACGCTACACGACGCAGGATTCCTATGCCGAGAGCGACAGGAAGAGCTGGCTCGCCTTCTTGTCGCTGCTCAAGAGAGCCCGCACACGGCAACCGATAAACGGCGTTATCCTGGCCATCAGCCTTGCCGATCTCATCAGCCTCGACGATCAGCAGCTTGACTCTCACGTCGTCGAGATACGCAGTCGTCTGCGGGAAATCCACGAGACGCTGAAAATCCAGTTTCCGGTGTATCTGCTGTTCACCAAGGCCGACCTGGTTTCCGGGTTCATGGATTACTTCAGCGACTTCGACGAGCCACGCCGGCGCAAGGTCTGGGGCGCGACATTCCAGACGACGGATCGCAACAAGAATATGGCCGCCGAAGCTCCGGCCGAATTCGATGCACTGGCAAGACGCCTGGCAGAGGAGATGCCTGACCGCCTTCAGGAAGAGGCTGATCCGGTCGCACGCATATCCGTCTTTGGCTTTCCAGCGCAGTTTGGCGCGTTGAAGGAGCGAATTACGAATTTCATTGCCAGGCTGTTCGATCCGACCCGTAGCCAGGTGAACGTCAGCCTGCGTGGACTCTATTTCTCTTCGGGCACGCAAGAGGGAACGCCAATCGATCAGGTGTTGGGCGCGATCGGCCGCAATTTCGGCAGCAACCCCCGCGCCCATCTTTCCGGAACCGGCAAAAGCTTCTTTTTGCACGATCTGCTGACGGACGTCATTTTTGCCGAATCCGGATGGGTTTCGTACGACAAATCAGCCGTAAGACGTGCGGCGATCGCCA
Organism: Mesorhizobium loti; assembly: GCF_003148495.1. Taxonomy (GTDB): domain Bacteria; phylum Pseudomonadota; class Alphaproteobacteria; order Rhizobiales; family Rhizobiaceae; genus Mesorhizobium; species Mesorhizobium loti. The sequence continues at coordinate 103,658 of NZ_QGGH01000002.1, read as the reverse complement.
GATTCGCCGGCCTTGGCGCCATCGCGCTGATCGCGGCGGCCGCCCTCGGCACCCTGGCCCTGAGCTTTACAGCCAACAGGTCGCTGATCGCCTCCACCACGCAGGCCATGAGCCAGTATCGCCAGACGGCGGACGCGCTGCTCAAAAGCACCGAGGTCACCGATGTCGACCTCGAAAACGTCATTGGCCCGCTCGACCAGTTGCGCAATCTGCCGGCTGGATACGAAACCAGTGACGTGCCGACACCGATCGACGAGACTTTCGGCCTCAGCCAGCGGGAGAGACTTCTTTCGGCATCCAAGACCACCTACCGGCAAGCGCTTGAACGAATGTTGCGATCGCGCCTGCTGATCCAGGCCGAGCGGACGATCCAGGCCAAGATGGCCGATCCCGCAGCGCTCTACGAGCCGTTGAAAATCTATCTGATGCTTGGCGGCAAGGCGCCGAAGGTCGACGACGCGTTGATCGTTTCCTGGATGAAGCAGGATTGGGAACAGAACCGGTATCCAGGCGAAAACAACCGCGAAGGACGCGAGCAACTCGAAAAGCACCTGCGCGCCATGCTTGCATTGGATGATGCCTACGATCCGGTCTTCCAACTCAACCAGCCGCTCGTCGAAGCCGCTCAACGCTCGCTCGGGCGCATGAGCCTTGCCGACCGTGCCTCGGCATTGGTCAAATCCGCGGTGTACGCGGCAGCGCTGGATGATTTTTCTGTTTCCCTGAAAGGCGGGCCGGAGGCGCAGCTGCTGTTCGAGCGTGTCGATGGCGGCGATCTGTCGGGCCTTCGTGTTCCCGGCCTCTATACCTATGCCGGCTTCAACACCTTCTATCTCGGGCAACTCTCGCGCATTGCCCAGACGCTCGTCGACGACCAGTGGGTCCTCGGTGGTGGCGGCGAGCAAGGCGGCATCGACCAGGAGTTGCCCAGGCTCGGCCCCGAACTTCTCGATCGCTATGGGAAGGAGTTCGCAACGGCCTGGAACAGCGTTCTCGACGGGGTGAAGTTCAAAGCGATGCTGAAGGACAAGCCGCACTATATCGCGCTTTCCGCCGTCGCCTCGCCAACCTCGCCGATCGAACAGCTGTTTACGGCGATCGCCGACGAAACAGCTCTGACGCGGGACGCTGCTTCCGGCAAAGGCAAAGGCACCGGGGTTGAAGGCGGCACGGTTCAAGGCCAGCCACAGGACGCAGCGAACATGGCCAAGGGCCTGGCTCGCATCGGCATCCAAATCGCCACCGGAAAATCGCAAAGCCGTGCCGGCACAGGATCCGCAAACGCGGAAAACCAGAATCCAGGCGCCAATATCGAAGCACAATTCAGGTCGTTCCAAGCCCTGGTGAGCGGTCCTGCCGGACACCGCCCGATCGATGCCTTGACCCAGAATTTCCGCGATATCTACCAGAGCCTGCAACTGGCGACCGACGTTCCCTCCCAGACTGAACGCGTCAACGCAAACCTGCAGCTCCAGATCGCCACCCTTCGCGCCAATGTCTCGCGACTGCCCAAGCAACTCGGCCGGATGGTCAATGCGACGGCGGACGAGTTTGAAGGCAACGTCACCGAGACCTCGGTGGCAAATTTGAACCAGATGCTCGACCAGACGGTCACACAGCCCTGCGAGGCGGCGGTCAATGGCCGTTATCCTTTCTCCGGCAACGGCACCGAGGACATTGCGATGGCGGATTTCGCCAAATTGTTCGCTCCGGGCGGACTTATGGACCGGTTCTTCGCGCAGAACCTCGCATCGCTGATCGACATGACCGGTCAGGACTGGAGCTGGAAACAGGATGCGCGCTTCGGGCGAGACCTGTCGAAGTCGACGCTGAAAAACTTCCAGCTGGCGGCCGAAATCCGCAGTGCCTTTTTTCCCCAGGGCGGCTCGGTGCCCTCGGTCAGCGTGACCTTCACGCCGTTCTCACTGCATGGCGATGCCGATGCGGCGGTGCTCGATGTCGACGGCCAGACGGTCCAGAGCAACCAGGCGGGCAACGCGCCAAGCACCGTGACCTGGCCGAACGGCACGGCCTCCGGGTCCGCCAGCCTGAGCCTGACGCCGGAAATGCCGGGCCGCGAATCCGCCATCAAGTTCGAGGGGCCCTGGGCGCTGAAGCGGCTGCTGGACAAGGCGACCGTCACCGGCAACGACAGCAATGTCGAAGCGCGCTTCGTGATCGGCGGCCGCGACGTCACCTATACGATCCAGACTGGTTCCGGCCCCACCCCCTTCTTGCTTCCCGCACTTTCCGGCTTCAGCTGTCCGAAGGCGTTTTGAGATGGGCTTCGCGCTTTTCAATGCGTTGACATCCAGCATGGGCCTCGGGCGCCCAGACCTTAATTTCGATACTCTAATGTTCGAGCCTGTGGCAAAGTGGCTCGAACGGGCGCCTGGCGGTGCGCCGTGGAGGGCGCTTGAGAAGCGCTTGGTGGCAAATTGAACGATGTCGCCCTTCCCTTTGAAAGTTTCGGCGTGAGCCACAAGGGCTGTGTGCGCGAGCACAATGAAGACAGCTATCTGCTCGAGCCACGAACCGGCCTTTGGGCGGTGGCCGACGGAATGGGCGGACATGAGGCCGGAGAGGTCGCCTCAGCCAGCATTGTCGACCATCTGGCCACGATCGGCATCGCAAGCTCTGCGCCGGATCTGCGGGCGCGCTTCGAGGACAGGCTGAGCCGGGCCAATGCCGAGATCCGCGGCATATCGGAATCTCGCGGCATAACCATCGGTTCCACGGTCGCCGCCCTGTTGGCGATGGACGGACGGTTTGCCTGCCTTTGGGCGGGCGACAGCCGGATCTATCTGATCCGCAACGCTTCGATCTCGCAGATTTCGAAAGACCACACCGAAGTGCAGGAACTCCTCGATCGAGGCATGATCAGTGCAGCCGAGGCGCTCACCTGGCCACGCCGCAATGTCATCACGCATGCGGTCGGCGTCAGCGACGAATTCGTCATCGATTTCCAGCAAGGCGAACTGATGCCAGGGGACATTTTTGTGTTGAGCACCGATGGGCTGACGGCGCATGTCACCGACGCGGAGATCGAGGCCGCCGTCGTGTCGGCGACACCTCAGGCGGCGTGCGAAAATCTGCTGGAAACCGTGCTGACGCGGGGCGGAACGGACAATGTCACCATCGTGCTGGTGAAGATCAAAAAAGGGCGCAACGGACAATCGCTCCACCCTGATTGGTCCGGAGCGGAGGGCGAAGGCCGATGAGCGCCGACGACAAGACGCGAATATCGCCGCAGGTGGCCAATACCGCCGTAGGCACGCAGCTCAGCGGCATCTATGAACTTGACGAGCGGATCGCATTCGGCGGCATGGGCGAGGTCTACCGCGGCCACAACATCCAGACCGGAGACCACGTCGCGATCAAGATCGTCCTGCCCGAATTTGCCCGTGACCAGACGATCCTGTCCTTGTTCCGCAAGGAGGCCTCGATCCTCAACCATTTGTCGCATGACGCGGTTGTGCGATACCACGTCTTCACCATCGATCCCGGGATCGGCCGTCCCTACCTTGCCATGGAATTCGTCGACGGCGAGTCGCTGTACGACATCATGCGACGTGGCCCGATGCCGACGGAAGAGGTGCGCAAGCTCTGCCATCGCCTCGCATCCGGCCTGAGCGCCGTGCATCAAGCGGGAGCAATCCATCGCGACCTCTCGCCGGACAACATCATCCTGCCGGGGGGCCGGGTCGACCGCGCGAAGATCATCGATTTCGGTATCGCGCGATCAGCGACCGTAGGCGGGGAGACGCTGATCGGCGGGAAGTTCGCGGGAAAGTACAACTACGTTTCGCCCGAACAGCTCGGGCTGTATAGCGGCGACGTCAGTGAACAATCCGACATCTACAGCCTTGGCCTGGTGCTGGCTGCCGCTCTGCGCGGGAAACCGATCGACATGAGCGGATCGCAGTTCGAGATCATCGAAAAGCGCCGGGCCGTGCCTGATCTCTCCGACATCGACGACGATTTTCGTGACATCGTTGAAGCCATGCTGCAACCGGATCCGCAAGACCGCCCGGTCAGCATGGCTGATATCGCCAGGATGACGCGTGGCGAAGACGAAGGAACAACGCCGCCGACGTCCATCACACCCCGCAACCGGCCGGCTTTGCCACCAGCCGGGCAAACCCTTGATCCCAAGGGCCAGCCCCAGCCATCCAATGTCTCTGGACACAACGCGCCGACGGCAACGGGCCCGGGCGAGCAGCGCTTCGTCCCGCATGTCCGGCCCGCGCATTTGTCCGAACCGCAGCCTTCGCCGGTCGCCGGCCCTCCACGCGCGGTCACGGCGGATATACCCAAGAAATCCACAAAGACCCGAAATATCGCGATCGCTGCCTTGGCGACACTGGCTGTCGCCTCAGGCGCGGGCCTGTATCTGAGCGGCTTCATGACGCCGGCGACGCCGACTGCCGGCAAGACATCGCTTTCCGCGCCCGAACCATCAAAGCCTGCACCGGAAACGTCAAAGCCGACCTCGACGGACAAAGTCGCGAACGCCCCCGAACCGGCAAAGCCAGTTCCGCCTGCGCAGACGAAAACAGAGGCCAGCGTACCGCCGGTTGAAAACCAGCCAGATGCCAAGGCGGCTCAAAAGCCGCAGCCGGCCAAGCCCGCCGAAGTCCCTTCGCAGACCGAGGAACCCGCGAAGCCGCCGGCAATGGAAGCGCAACCGCAAACAGAGGCGAGCCCGCCGCCGGCTGCAAGCCAGGCTGATGCCAAGGCAGTGCAAACGCCGGAGCCGGCCAAGCCCGCCGCGCAAACCGAGGAACCTCCGAAGTCATCGGCAACGGACGCGCAGCCGTCCGAAAAGACACTGCCGGCCGAGCCAGCGGTTGTGGAGAGCCCAAAGCCCGAACCGCAGATCAGCCAGCCGGCAGCGCCCAAGGTGGCCGCGCCGGCGCCCAAACCCACTGCAAGCCAGACGGATGTCGCGAACGCCGAGAGCCAAAAGACCGTGCCACCGGCAACCAAACAGCCGGACCAACCTGTCGTCGCGTTGAACGTGCCCAAACCAGCGGTTCCCCCGGCCGTCGACGACATCGCGCAACGAATCTCCTGGGTTCGCGACTTCGGCGGCGGCGACTGTTTCTATGCGACCGTGAATTCGTCAACCGACACGGCCGCCGCGATCGAAGGATTTGGAATGGCGGTTCAGCCATTCGAACGGATGCTGGGCGATTTCCAGGCAAAATTCCATGTCGAGCCGGACATCAGCGTCCGCCTCATTGAGCCGAGCCAATGCGAAGTCACCAATTTTCTGCGCTTCCTGGAGCAGACTGCGGCCGACAAACCGCAGCTTGTTCTCGACCGGACATCGGTGCCGAACGGTACGCCGATCAGCGGCACGCTGGTGACGCGTGGCGGGCTCATTTCCAGCGTGCTGCTGATCGATCACAAAGGCATGGTGTTCAATCTCGACGACCGCATCGTCGCACAATCGGACAAGGCTACCTTCAGCATCCCGATTGGCCTCGGCGCCGCTGACAAGGCCGCCGGAAAGGCTGTGCCGCAGATCATAATGGTGATCACGGGGCCCCAGGATATTCAGGCGGCTGCGTTCTCCACGCCGACGCCAGCCTCGGTGCTGCTGCCCAAGATTCTCGAGGAAATCGAGACCGACGGATCTCAGTTTTCAGCCACTGCCAAGTATTTCCGGCTCGGCGGATAGCATGGGCGCCCGATGGAAAGCTGCTCGTGTTTGCCCCACTCGTCCGACGACCTGCCCATAAAGCAGCGTGATCCGGTTCGAGCCGTGCTTGCCCTGACGGGGCGCATGAAGCTCGCGGTGATCTCGGGTGCCGCTTTGCTGGCCGTGCTGTCATCCGGCGAAGCGCGCGCCGAGTTCACGGTCTGCAATCAGACACTCGACGTCGTCAATCTCGCGGTCGGCCAGAAGATCGACAATGCTGACCAGACCGATGGCTGGTGGACCATCGGCGCAAATCAATGCGTGAACGTCATCCGCGAGGAGCTGACGAATCGCTACATCTACATCTATGCCACGGACGTGTTTGGCCATGCGATCCTCACCGGATCGACGGAGATGTGTATCGAGCGACGACGTTTCTCGATCCGCGGCATCGACGAATGCTGGCAGCGCGGCCATATTGCGGCGCAATTTCTCGAAGTCGATACGCTTGAACAGGTGCGATGGACGTTCTTCCTGACCGGAAGTCGCCCGTGACGCACAGTATCGACACGAGCTTCAGGCAGAAGAAGGAGGCGCGCCTTGCGCTTCGCAGACGCAAGCTCTGGCGCCGGCTGCTTGCCGGTCTTGCTGCGATTGTCATGGCGTCGATCGCCGTGGGCTTCTACCTCACGGCGGACTATTGGTCGTTCGGCGACGAAGACGAAGAACTTCACGCGGTCGAAGGGGTGGACGACGTGCCGGCCGATGCATCGGTCTATGTGCCTGCCATCATCGACCTTGCCGGGGACCCGATGTGGATTACCCTTGCCCCCGACGCCGCCACGTCGAAGGGCCATTCGATCGCAAGGCCGACGGATCTCGACCAGGCCGGGGTTTCTGCGCAGATCGAAATCCTGTCGGATGTGATGCTCAGCGCCAGCGAAAAATTCATGACGACGATACCGTCGACGCAGGAGGACTTCGCATTCTTCCAGGCGCAACGGCAGACCGCCCCGCCACCGTCCAACGATCTGCAGGACGATCTTCAGCCACCGGCGGGGGATCTGCAGAACGATCTTCAGCCGTCGCCTGCCGCCAACGAGGCTCCGGCTGCCGCGGGACAGCAGATGGGCACCGACGATCCCGAAGCCGGCTGGGGTGAAACAATCGATGCAGGCGAGGCAGCCCTCCCCGCATTCCAGAAGACGCAGATCGAGAACAACACGAGTGTCGCAACCGTCACGAATGAGTATCAGCGGTTCGAGGCGACCGAAGACACGTTCGTGAAAATCCTCAATGACCGCAGTTTGGACAGTGTTGCACTCGATGCCCATTTCTCCGCCGAGGACGCCAAGCTGGCGGGCGAAGCCCTGAAGGCGCTTTTCAACCGGGAAGGCCTGGAACCCGGTTATGTCGTGGCCATGCGCGGTTTCAGGCCGACGCGCGAGACGACGACAATGTCGCTCATGCAGGTGTCGATCTACGCTAAGAACGTCTTTGTCGGCACGCTGACGCGCAACGCCGCGGGCGCATTCGTATCGGGTGTCGATCCCTGGGTCCGCGAAGATCTGTTCAACTATTCGGGCGCACCGGAGGAAGGCACGCACAAGCGGCAGTATCGCCTGCTCGACGCAATCTATTCGACGGCGGCGCGCAACAAAGTTCCGACAGGCGTGATCGGCGAAGCGATCATGTACCTGTCGAGAGGACAGGATCTGGACGCCTTCGCCAGCGAGGACCAGCGCCTTGTCCTGATCTATTCGCAAACGCCGCGCGGCAAGAGCGAGACCGACGGACGCGTGCTGTATGTCGGTGTACAGGGTACTGAAAAGAGCCTCGAATGCTTCGTCTTCCAGCAGAGCGACGGTCAGTTTGCGTGCGTTACCGGCGATGACCAGGTTCGTTCGCTGACGGTCACCAACGGCATGGTCACGCCGGTCAACGGGGTCATGACGTCCACCTTCGGCCCACGCAAGCACCCAATTCTGGGCGTGGTTCGCATCCACAAGGGCGTCGATTGGGCAGCCCCCGTGGGTACGCCGATCGCAGCCGCCTTCGACGGCGAGATCACCTTCCAGGGCGACGGCGGCAGTTACGGCAACCTGGTGAAGATTGCACATCCCAACGGACGCGAGACGCGCTACGCACATATGCAGAAATTCGCAATCGCAAGCGGGGTCGGCACAAAGGTGAAGGCCGGTGACATCATTGGCTACATCGGCACCACCGGCCTGTCGACCGGACCGCATCTGCATTTCGAACTCTATCAGAATGGCGAGGCGATCGATCCGCTGGGCACGGTGACCGCCGCGGTCGCCACCTATGATACTGGCAATTCCGGCAATTCCGGCGATGTTGCCGTCGAAACGCTGACCGAGCGTATCGTTCATGTCGAAAGTGGTGGCAGCGCCCGTGCCAAGAACCCAAATTCATCAGCAACCGGCGCTGGCCAGTTCATCACAAAGACCTGGATCCGGATGATGAACACCTATCGCCCCGAACTTGCACGAACGCTGTCGACGGCCGACCTGCTCGCTCTGCGCTACGACGCCACGATCTCGCGCGAGATGGTGCGAAATCTGGCGCGGGAAGGCGAAGCCTATCTTCGGGCACGCGGCCATCAAATCACAGCCGGCCGGCTCTATCTCTGCCATTTCCTGGGCATGGAAGGCGCGCATCAGGTGCTGTCGGCGTCGGGTTCGGCGCAATTGAGTGCCGTGCTCGGGTCCGCCGTCATTCAAGCCAACCCCTTTCTCACGGGCAAGACGGCCGGCTATGTCGTGGATTGGGCAGAAAGAAAGATGGGCCAGAAGGTTGCTCGCGTCGCGACCGACGCCGGCCAGCAGACAACCAGCACGACGGAGATCCGCCAGACATCACCGGAGTTCGAAAAATACAAGCAAGCCGTCACGGCCGTCATAGGCTCGATTCAGAATACGCTTTGAACCTGCCTTCACGGCATGGTCGCTCAGACCATGGGCGCCACGAGGCACCTTTTTTCAGGCCCTTTGTGAACCAAAACTGTGGTCAAGACCACATACGCTCAGGAGCCATTTTGGCACAAGCGACCCAGTCGCCGACGAAATCAAGCATGCGTAGACATCAACAGTGCACCCTGATGGGTAGAGGGCTGGTCCATGAAAGCGTTCACGGTCTTTCTGAGCGGGATTATCCTGGTTTTCCTTGCCGCTCTCGGCGCCCACGCTGCCGCGCCTGACGCCAAGCGCGTCGCGCTGGTGATCGGCAACAGCAACTATGTCCATGCGGTTACCTTGCCCAACCCCGCCAACGATGCCCACCTCATCGCATCGACGCTGCGCAATGCCGGCTTCGAGGTGATCGAAGGGGTCGACCAGGACAATGCAGGCATGCACAGCCTCATCAGCCGGTTTACCGAGCAAGCCTACGACGCGGACGTCGCGGTCATTTTCTATGCCGGTCATGGCATGCAGGTCGACGGCAAGAACTACCTGATACCGGTCGACGCCGAATTGACGTCGCCGGCCTATCTCAAGACCCGTACCATTCAGATCGACGACTTCATGGCTGCGCTGCCGCCCGACCCGGCGATTGGCGTCATCATTCTCGATGCCTGCCGCGACAATCCGCTGGCAAGGACGCTGGCGGCCTCGCTGCCGAAAAGCCGCTCCACCTCGCTGGGCACAGGTCTGGCGCCGGTCGAAGCAATATCGGACGGCGTCGGCACCGGCGGCCTCCTGATTGCCTATGCAACGGATCCCGGCGCCATCGCCTTCGACGGCAACGGGGTCGACAGTCCTTACTCAACAGCGCTGGCCAGGCACCTGACCGAACCCGGCGTCGAAATCCAGAGCGCGCTGACGCGCGTGCGCGGCGAAGTGACCGAAACCACGCAAGGTCGCCAGAGGCCCTGGCACAACGCATCGTTGGGACGCGAGGTTTTCCTGGGAAGACCAGTCGCGGCAGCAGCGCCTGCTGCAAATCCCGTGGCCGACGCATCGAGCGCCACAGCGACATCCTTTCCTGCCCCCGTTGCCAGTGATCCGCCTTCGTGGGAAGTCGAGCAACGTCTTTGGGATGAGGCTTCGAAGCACAATTCCATTCCGTTCTACCAAGCCTATCTCGACCAGTTTCCGAACGGTCGCTTCGCCACTGTGGCGCGGCTGAACGTCGACGAATTGAACGACCCGAAAGCTCAAAACCGGCAGGTCGCGGCACTTGATGCGGACCAGGCGAACGCCAGTTCCGGCTCTGCAGTGCGCACCTCGGTCGGCGTCCCGGACGAGGTGAAGCAAACACCGGGCACCGAGTTGACGGAAAGTGCCATTGGCCTCGACCGCCAGGGTCGCATCGACCTGCAATTGCGCATCGAAGCATTGGGCAACGAGCTTGGCCGCGTCGACGGAAACATGGGCTCACAGACCCGTAAGGCGATCGGCATCTGGCAAGCGAAGAACGGCCTGCCGCAGACCAGCTATCTGACACGCGAGCAGCTTGCATTCCTCGTGATCCAGACAGATCCGATGATGGAAGCCGTGCGCGCCAGATATGCTGCCGATCAGGCCCGTGCGACGCAGCCGAAAAAGCAAGTGGTACAGAAGGTCCGCACGCAGAGACCGGTGGCACGGAACCCCCGCAAACAACAGCAGGCCGTTCAGAAGTGGCGCAACCGCGAGATCCTAGTGCGGCAGGATGATCCTCCGCCACGCCGATACAATAACGACTTCCTCGCCAAAGCACTGATCTTCGGCGCCGGTGTGGCCGTGGGCGGCGTGCTCAAGTAGTGACAGCTGCGCGCTATTGCGTCTTTATCCGCATTTCCACGCGGCGGTTGACCGGATCGTACGGGTTGGGGCTGCGCGGATTCTTTTCGCCCATGCCGATCGCGTTGATACGGGCAGGCTCGACACCGCTGGCCGTCAGGAAGGCTGCAACCGATTGCGCCCGCCGTTGCGACAGGCCTTCATTGTAGTGCACCGTGCCGGTGGCGTCGGTGAAACCTTCGACGACGAAGTTGAACGTGCTCAGCCGGCTGTCCTTCAGCGCCTTGGCGAACTCGCCGAGTTCAGCGCGCGCAGTGGTGTCGAGTTCGGCCGAATCCAACCCGAAATTGATCAGCATATCGAGGCTGGATTTTTCTCCCGGCGCGTCCTTCGCCTTGCTCTTGCTTTTGCACTCCTCCTCGGTGCCGACACAAATCCCTCGCGACTTGCCGAGGTCGGCCGCCCCGGCAAAAAACTTCACGATGTCTTCTGATTTCTGAACAGGGTCGGCGAAAGCGTGGGTCGAGAAAAACACGACCGCCAACACAAAGGTTGAACTGCCCCACTGCATAGCGGTTACTCCTGCTTGAGCATCCGATTTCGACGGGCGTGATCATACCAAACTCCGGGGCAATTGTCTGTCGATAAACGCCAGGGATACGGCGGTGCCGGCAGTTGTTGCAGCGTCACCGGTTGAGACTTGACCCGCGCCGCGCCTGGGGCTTGATTGGCTAAAGCTCCTCGATGAAAGCGTGGCGGTCATGGCCAACGGGCTTCGATTCAAAACGGCACGGGATCTCTTCATGGCTTGTCCCGCTATTGCCCGGGACATGAGAACCCTTCCAACCGAACAGCCGTCGATCGAGTTTTGTCGCGGCCTCCTCGCCGGGCGCGTTCCCGAGGAGGCGATCACGTTCTGTGCCTACCTGCTTCCCGATCGGGCCGCGGTCTGGTGGGCGCATGAATGCCTGAGCCATCTGAGCGAGCTGCTCGATGGGACCGATCACGAGTTGCTCGCCTATGTTCGCGACTGAGTCGGTGAACCGGACAGCCCCCGCCATCGCGCTGCGGTGAGCCAGGCAGAGGCAGCGCCGCCGACAACGCCGGGCGCCTGGATTGCCCTGGCGGCGGGATGGCGTGACAATGGTTCTGTTGCCGGCGGATCTGTTGCCGGCGCAGAAGCACCATCGGCCTTGCAGCCGTTTCCTGCCGCCCATGCAGTCAATGCCGGTGTCCTGGCCGGGCTGGCGCGTGTCGCACTTGCGGACCGCTTTGCCGTTCTTTCGGCGTTTGTCGAAATGGGCATCCAGATGGCCGAGGTCGAGGCGTTGCGCCAATCGGCGGATGCTTACTTGCAGCCACCTTGAGCCCATTTGGCAAGCGCCACCTTGAAGCGGGTTCCAAGCGGATGCTGCAGGCGCAAAACAGAGGCATCGTTAGCGGCGAAATTTTTGGCCTGCTCGCACAGCCGTGCCTCGTCCCATTCATGGCACCCGTCGCAGTGCTTCCCCTCCCATACCGACTTGTCCAATCCCTCCACCGGGCTGAACAGGGGCTTGCTTCTAATCAACTCAGCGATGCTCTTGCCGTCGATTGCCGGATCGCCAAAATCGATCGGATGGTCGAAAAAGATCGGGGCGTCCGACGCCAACCTAGGGATCTTCTGACGCAGCACATCGAGCGCAAGCTGATCGTCACTTTGGCCCGATGCGCCTGCAGCGCCGGTGTTGCTTGCGCCGGAGCCGCCTTCGGTCGGGGGTGCGCTCGCCTCGCCCACGATCAACGGCGCATTGAGATCGACCTTGTGCAGAACGACCTCCGTGGTCAGCGAAACGTTGATCCAGGGACGCTGCTTGCCGGCGGTTGCCTTGAAGACATCGCTGGTGACCCTGTTCATGGCCTCGGTGATTGAGACGTTGGATTCGCCGATATGCTGGAGGAGCGCCGAGGCGAAAGGCGAATGTTCGCCCGACCCGTCATAGGCGAGTTGATTGGGACTGGCGGCGAAAGCGACGAGCGTGCCGGCGCCACCGTTCTTTATCGGGATCTCTGCAAGGCCGCTGCTAGCGCCGTTGACGCCCGCAGTCTTGGCCAGCACTTCGGCGAGGGGATTGTCACGGCAAGCGTCGAGAAACACCAGCCTGATGCTGGTCTCCCGCGACATCTGGCGCAGAACGAAATCAACCGACACGGCCTCGACGTCGAGGGAGGTTTCGTCCTCCAGCGCGGCATCGACCGGAATCAGGTAGTTCTTGCCCGAAACCTGCAAGCCGTGGCCGGCGTAGAAGAACAGCGCGATGTCGGCACCGCGCACCTGTTTTGCGAACCGCGCGATCGTCGCCTGCGTCTGCGGCTTGGTCAGATCGAAGCCTGAAACCACCTCGAAGTCGAGCTTCGTCAAGCGCTCGGCGATGGCCTGGGCGTCGCGCACCGGATTGGCGAGCGGCGCCGCGTGCTGGTACTGGGAGTTGCCGAGGACAAGTGCTACGCGGCGCTCGGCACTGGCGGCCGTCAACGTCAAAAGCAAGGCGAGCGCCACAAACCCAGCGACGCGAAAGAGGCCACAGCAACGGGCAATCAGATCGCACCTCACCGGAACCTCAGAGCTTGGTGGCGGAAAACTCGATCCGTCGATTGAGCGCCTTGTTCTTGGGCGTATCGTTGGCGGCAACCGGCCGCTCCTCGCCGTAGCCGGTCGCTGTGATCTGCGTGCGAGGAATGCCCGCGGCAACAATGGCGTCGGCAACCGCCTGGGCCCGCCGCTCCGACAGCTGCTTATTCGCCTCCGGCGATCCATCGGAATCGGTATAGCCGGAGACCTCGACCTTCAGACCTGGGCATTTGCCGACGACACCTTCGACCTCTGTCAGCAACGGGCGGCTCTTCGCATCGAGCCGCGCGCTGGCCGGCCGGAAGTAGATGGCGCCGGTGCGTGACAGCACGGCAAACCTGTTCAGGCATTCCTCATCGCTGAAGTTCGCCTTGGCGGCGTCGGTGGCAACGGGGCCTACATCGGCCGGACTCGCCGCGGCGGTCTGGGTGGCGGCTGGCTTGCTGCCGTCGGCGGTGAAGACGAAATCGAACGACACCGACGCGGTGGGCACGATGTTGGTCACATTGGCCGCCTGCTGGAGTTTGTCGACGTTCGGCAGCAGGCCGAAATCCTCGACATGGACAGCCACCGGAGCCTCCGAAGCGACCGACACCATGGTGTCGCTGATCATGGTGACGACGATGCTGGCCTCGAGGTCCTTGTCGACGCCGTGCAGATTGAGACGGAAAGGCAGCGTTGACTTCACCCTGCGCTTTGTCGCGAGATCAGCGAAAGCGGCGGGATCCACCTTGGCCGTCAGCTCGGCCGTCGGGTACTTGAATGTCTCGAAGAACAGGAAGCGCATGCGGACGTTGCGCAGGTCGACGCCGGTATCGACCGAATTGAGGTCGAAGGTGACCTTGGCATCACCCGCCGAGCTGAGCGTGCCGGTGATGTTCCTGATCTTGTTTGTCTCGACGATCGTGTTCTTCTTCACCGACTGGTAGGTGATGACTGAAGCTGTGGGATCAAGCGTCCAGTTCGGCGCGGCGTTGGCGGCTTGCGATCCGAGCAGCAGCAAGCCGGAAAGCGCGACGATCAGGCCTAGACCTCGTGCGGCGGGGCCTTTCAGCCTCGTCTTCCACCAGAATGCGACGACTTCGAACATGGAACGCCCCTGCCCAGGACCACCGTATCGACACGACACCTGGCGGGAGCATAGAGCACTTGCGGCTGATTGGCGAGCAGTAGCAGCCGGTCTTCCAGTCAAGGTCCGAGCCGTGGAGCAGGCGTGTCAAATGGTGGGTCCGAGCCGTGGAGCAGGCGTGTCAAATGGTGGCTGAAGGCCACCGCAAGCGGCGCCGCGAAACCCTGATCTGCCGTTAGCGCTATCCCCAGCCGCCGCCACCACCGCCACCAGTGCCACCAGTGCCGCCGGTGCCGCCATTGCCGCCACCCAAAGGTGGAACGACTACAGGTGCGGTTTCCTCAGTCGGTTCGACGAGTTTCTTGGCGATAAGCTTCTTCTGTTTGGTGATCTTTGGCGTGGTCGTCGTGCGAATGAGCTTCGGCCTGTGCTTTGTCGTCGTCACCGTCGGTTCGGCCTTTGGCGCAACGGACATGCAGCCCGTTGCTGCCACCAGAGCGCCGGATAGAACTGTGGCGATCAATGCCTGCTTCACTGCCCTGCCCACGATTTGCCTCCTCATTGATCAAAACAAGTCCCGACGCGGATTGGCTTGCTCCCAGACCGCTCTGGCCGCGTTGACCAGTTGGTCGTCAAGCGAGCCCTTCGCCGGGATCTTCGACTTGAGTTCGTCGCGCAATTGCTTGAGCGCCGCCGTTTTCGTCTTCACTGCGAATTTCGTCAGCGCCGTCTGGGCGCCCGGCAGTTCCTTGCGAAGATCAAGCGCGACCGTGAAGGCCAGATAGCGCACCGCTGTCGTCTGGTCGGCCTTGTCGCCCTTCTGCATTTCGAGCGCTGCGCGATCATATGCGCCGGACTGATCGCCGCGTGCCGTGGCCAGCTCGAACAGTCTTTGCGCTTCGTCGAGGTTTTGCTCTACACCAACGCCGTCCCGGTACATGCGCGCAAGGCTGGCCGGCGCGTAGGGCTGGCCTAGATCCATAGCCTTCTGGAAAAGCCCTTGCGCTTGCCCGGGATTCTTCTCGACGCCCACACCAGCCAGGTAATTGCGGCCGAGCAGGTTCATCGAATACATGTCCTGCCGCTCCACGCCTGCCTTCAAAAAAGCAACGGCGCGGGCCGGATCGGCGGGCACGCCGTTGCGGCCTTCCGTGAAGATCGCGGCGAGATCGTTCATGGCATAGGTATGCCCCATCGCCGCCCCCTTGAGCAGCAGGTCCAGGCCCTTGCCGGTGTCGCGTTCGACCCCGTAACCATTGAACAAGGCACGCCCCCATGACGTCATCCCGTAAGGATCGCCCTTGCCGGAGGCCGCCGCGTAGAAGGCGTTGGCTTGCTTGCGGTCGATGGGCATTCCCGTTCCCGTCGCGTTGAGGTAGCCGAGTTCGAACACGGCGCGGACGTGGCCCCTGTCGGCCGCCTCCTGAATGGCTTTCTTCGCCTGATCGACCTTGCCGGCCGCCAGCAGCGCTCGGCCCAGTTCGTAGCGGAAGCGGGCGACATCGGGATAGGCCTTCACCGCCGCCTCGCAGGCCGTCACGGCCGCCGCGCCGATTTCATTCGGCAGCAGGCCGGGGACAACGCCTTGCAGATCGAGAGGTTCGCCTGCGACCTGGTCGCAAGGATCGACGCTTGACGACAGCTTCATGGTGGCAGGCTTGGAGGAACTGCTGTCCGCACGGATTTCGAAGCCGACCTCGACCGGCTCGGCGGCACCGATCTGGGGTTCATAGCGCAAATTATCGACCTCATCCGCCATCAAGCTCGACTCTGGCGACAGCGCACGATCCGGCAGGGACAGCGTTCCCGTTGCCGGATAGGTCGCGAGCTTCAGGCTGACCGCAGGGTCCTTGGTCGGGAAGTCCAGCTTCAGCGGAACCGGGCCGACACCGACCGGGACGCTGATCTGCCGGTTTTCGATCGCCTCGGCGGCGCCGGTGATATGGATGCCTCGCTCCAGCACCTGCTGTTTCTGCTCGGTCTCGAGCGAGGCCACAATCTGTTCGCCCTCGGCGCCCTGGCCGCTTTTGACACGAAACACCATGATGCCCTGGGCCCCGCCGCCCCAATTGTCGTGCGTGGCGTAGGCCAGCATGTCCACCTCTTCCGTCGCACCGGCCCCCTTGGGCACATCCAGCTTCAGGCGCGGCAGGTCCTTGCCCTGGATCTGCTCGCCCACCGCGACAGCCTTGCCGTCCAGCAGCAGGCGTCCGAGCGCAGGCGGCCTTTCGATGCTGACGGTGATTGATCCGCCATCGACGTCGACCGGTTCCGGCAAGTCCAGGGCAATAGGCCCGACACCCGACGGCACGACCTTCTCCAGAACCGGCGGCAATGAAGGCCGGCTGGTGCGGCGCATCAGGACCACCTCGTCGATGAGCGAGGAGTTTTCCCACGGAACCTGCTTGCCGTCAGTGGCCTCGACCACATCGCGGCGCACCGCGGCCATGACCGTGCGTATCTCCTGGTTCGGCGCCAGCGCGCGACGAGAGAATGCGGATGAAAACGGGCTGAGGTCTCCCGCTCCATCATAGGCGACCGCTCCTGGCTCGGTGGCAAAGGCGATCAGCGTGTTCAAGGAGCTTTTGACCTGCGCAAGGCCGGTGTTACCCGCCGTGATCAACTGGTCCCTTAGCCAATAATCCTTGCGCGGAAACGGATTGTTGCGACAGGCATCGAGAATGATCACCTGGATCTTCGATTTCGCGCGCAACTGCTGGAGGACATCGTCCAGCTTGACCGCCTGGACCTCTATGTCGGCCGCATTCTTCAGCGAGGCATCCACCGGGATCAGGAAATTCTCGCCACCGATCTGGAAGCCGTGACCTGAATAGTAGACGACGGACAGATCGGCGCCGTCCGCCGCCGCGAGGTAGTTGCGGAACTGTTCCTCGAACTGCAGCTTTGTGAGATCCTTGGCGACGAACACTTCGAAACCGGCCAACCGAAACGTCTTGGATACGTCCTCGGCATCCTTGTCAGGATTCTTCAGAGCGGGGATTTCGCGGTACTGAGAATTGCCGATCACCAGGGCGACCCTTCGATCGGCCGACGCATCGAAGGTCGTGAAGGCCGCTACGAGGAAGACCGCGATGAATCCGCAAAGTCGGAGCATGGCAACTGTTTCAACCGTCGCTACCTGATGACCACAAGCTCCCAGGTTGCGGTATCAAGGTCTGTTAAAGAGCTCACAATCCGCCGAGACAGGAACAAAAAGAAAAACTGTCGCGACAGCAGCCACTTTCCCCATCCGATTGGGGTCTAAATTACCTCAGAGCCGACCCATCCGCAATGAGTGTCAAACTGCACCGGCGTGGCTGTCTGGATCTGACGCACCCGCCAGGCCTCAGCGTCGGTGCCGCCAAAGAATGAAACGAGGATCCAGAGGCGACCTCGGTGGCGTTCACTCGAACCCCGTGTAGCAGCCAGTTGCTACCATCTGTACAAATCTTAGTGCTACCTGATGTGAATGGCGAACCTCACAAGGACGGTGTAGGGTTCGCAGCAAGAAGAACTGAGCCGAACTCACGGCGCCAAGCGAATCTGGGAGGATTCATGGTCGAAATCATCTCCAAGCGGGATGGCCCGCGGCGCGAGGACATGCAGGTCAAAAGACTGATCGAGCAGAACCGCGCGACCATCGTTCGCCTTGCCGACCAAATCAGCGGTGGCGGCTATTCGGCTTCCAGGAAGCCACGCCAGCAACCCAAGGCGGAAGGCCTGATCATCCACGTTGGCGGCAGCGCGGCAAGCGTGGCCGAAGCGAGCCCCTCCATCCGCGTCACCATGAACGGCCGCGTGATCTCCAAGGATCAGAACACCGGCCGCCAGCTTCATCATATCGGCGATGTCCGCGACCGGAATGGGGAACAGATCTTCGTCCTGGCAACGAAGCAGAACGGCTTTTTCTCACCGGTCGACGAAACCGTCGCCGAGGCACTTGCCGAACTGGACGGAGCCCGCCTGACTGCCACCTATGGCGAAGAACAGCTTGCCGCCGACATCGGCGCGAAACTCGGCATCGACTGACCCCGGCACTGGGCGTCGCTGAGCACGCCCAATCCGCGACAGCATACAGAAATGGCATACCTCAAAGGTACTGTGATGACTGAATGAGACACGCGAACGGCCCTGATCAGATGAAGACCAATGCTCTTCCGGCGCGTGCGTCGATGGCCGCCGGACAATTGGTTCTGGACAACATCGACTATGACGAGCGCGCCACCATGCGCGCTTGGGAAAGTTTTCTGGCCGACGAGCCGAAATGCGCCCGCGATCCGGTCCATGTCCGCTCGCTGATCCACGATTCTTGGTATCGCAGCGCCACCGGCGGCATCAACGCGCAAGGCATCGAAGCGCCGCTGAGCAGCGATCGTGACGAGATCGAATATCTGACCCGTGCCAACGCCGAGCTGCTTTCGGCGGCGCGGCGATCGTTTGCGTCCCTTGGCCAGTTGCTGGAAGGGACGGGAGCAATGCTGGTGCTTGCCGACAGCGATGGCGTGCTGATCGACGCGATCGGCGACAAGAAGACCTTGCATGACGGCATGGATATTCATCTGGGTATCGGCGGCAAATGGAATGAGGACGCCGTCGGAACCAACGGCATCGGCACGGCATTGTGGACCGGCGAACCGATTTTCGTGCACGCCGCCGAACATTTCTGCGCCGGCATCAAATCCTGGACCTGCGCCGGTGCACCGATCCGCGATCCCCTGGACGGCAAGATCATCGGCGTTGTCGACCTGTCGGGCTATTCGCCGATCTTCCGGCCGCACAACACGGCGCTCGTCGCCGCCACCGCCAGGCAAATTGAAAAGGCACTCGCCGAACAACAGCAGGAGCAGCGCACGCGTCTGCTCGAAGCCTTCATTTCCTCGGCACCCAGCTACCGCCGGAAAGACGGGTTGGTGATCGTCGATCATCGTGGCCGCGCGATCTTCTGCAACAATGTGCCCAATGGCGACACGACCGAGATGATGGACGGCCCGATGGAACCAGGGCGTGGTCGCTGGCTGATGAACCTGCCGGCCTCCGGCTCCGACACCGATCTCGCCAACGCACTGCCGGCGCATCTGCGATCCTGCCATGTTACGCCGCTGAAGCTTGATGGCGATCTTCGTGGCGCGGCTCTGGTGTTTCCCTCGGTGCCGGCCGTCTCGAGCATGACGGTGATCCGCCGGGAGGAGAACAAGCACCTGCGGACAGCCTCGGCGATGATCGTCGGCGAAAGCGAAAAATTGCTGGCTGCCGTCGATGTCGCCTCCCGGGTGGCCGGGTCGAAGGGTGTCACCTCGTTGCTGATCGAAGGCGAAACGGGTGTCGGAAAAGAGTTGTTTGCACGGCTCGTCCATGCCGGCAGCCGGCGCACCGAAAACGATCCGTTCATCGCCATGAACTGCGGTGCAATCACCAAGGAATTGTTCGGCAGCGAATTGTTCGGCCACGTCGCCGGCGCCTTTACCGGCGCTTCGCGTGACGGCAAGCCGGGCATCTTCGAACTCGCCAATGGCGGCGTGCTCAGCCTTGACGAAATCGGCGAGTTGCCGCTCGAAATCCAGCCTTTCCTGTTGCGTGTCCTCGAGGAGCGCGTGGTCCACCGCATCGGCGACTCCAGAGGTCGGCCGGTGGACGTGCGACTGGTCGCCTCGACCAATCGCGACCTCAAGCAGGAAGTCGCGGCCGGGCGCTTCCGCAGCGATCTCTACTACCGCATCGGCGCGGTCTCGATTCATGTCCCGGCTTTGCGCGATCGCGGCGACGACGTGTTGTTGCTGATCGAGCATTTCAATCGTCAGATCGCGAAGTTGGCAGGCAATGATCCGCTGGAGTTTTCAAACGACGCGCTCGATGCGCTGCTTGCCTATCGCTGGCCAGGAAATGTGCGTGAACTGAAGAACCTAGTCGAGCGCCTGCACATACTGACGCGCGGCAACACGATCGAACTGCAGGATCTTCCTGGCGAAATCAGTGCGGGCAATCGCAACACCATGGCCATGCATGGCGACCATCCCACGGCCATGCTCGAAGCGCCCGTATGTACATTCGAGGATGCGGAACGCCAGGCGATCAAGAATGCGCTCACCGCGGAGAGCGGAAATCTCAGCAAGGTTGCGCTCAGACTCGGCATTTCGCGGCCGACGCTCTATCGCAAGCTCGGCCAATACGGCATCCGGCGCGGTTTCATCTGACACGCGGCACAAAAGAACCCATGGCATTTGAGCCATGGGTTGGGGAGTTGTGGCCGATAAGATCAGTCTGCTAGCCTGCTTCCACGCGCAATCCGGCCGGATGCCTCAGGGCACGATGACGCCACGCCCGGTGAACCGACGGTTCTTGAAATCGTCGAGTGCGGTGTTGATGCTGGCGAGATTATATTCGGTGTAGTGCATCTTCACCTTGCCGTCGGCGTTGAGCTCCATCAGTTCGACAAGCTCGGTGAAATTGCCGACCAGGCTGCCGCCGATGTTGATCTCCTCGATGACGAGATGTGCGGTCGGCACGTTTATGTTGCCGCCATAGCCGACGACGAACAGTTGCCCGCCCTTGCGCACCATCTTCCAGCAGATGTTCTCGACGCCGAGTTCGCCGACGAAGTCGATCACCACATGCGCACCGCCGCCAGTGATCTGGGCGACCTCCTCGACAACGTTCGGCCCCCCGTCGAGCACGAAGTCGGCGCCCAGATCCCTGGCCAGAACTTGCGCCGCCGGCTCGCGATCGACGGCGATGATGCGGCAGCCCGAGATCGCATGCAGCGATTGCAGAGCGATATGGCCAAGCCCGCCTATGCCGAGCAACACGCAATAGCTGCCTGGCCGCAACAGCTTGGCGGCGCGTTTGGCGGCACGGTAGGCGGTGATGCCGGCATCGGCCAGCGGCGCCACCTCGATCGGCGTGATGTTGGCGTTCAACTTGATCAGCGAGCGTTCGCTGGTGATGAAATACTCGGCGAAGCCGCCATTCATGCCAAGGCCGGGGAATTGGCCGTTGTCGCAATACATATCCTCGCCATGGCGACAGTTGAGGCAGATGCCGCATGAGCGGAAGGGATGGCAGATCACGGCGTCGCCGCGCTTGACCGATTTGACGCCGCTGCCGACTTCCTCGACCCAACCGGCATTCTCGTGGCCCATGATGTAAGGCAACAGCGTACCTTCTGGATCCATGGTCGGCTTCCACACACCCTCGATGATGTGCAGGTCGGTGCGGCAGAGGCCGGCGGCACCCACCCGCACGATCACCTCGTCGGGAGCGGTGATTGTCGGCGCCTTGACCTCCTCGATCTTGAGCTGGACGTTCATCTTCGGGTCGTACTCGTAGAGTCTGGCAGCTTTCATGGCTGTGTCCTTTCAACGTCGAAATCGTTCCGTCGGAATTGTCGCCTCAGGCGCGGCCGAGTTTTTCAGAGCCGCCGCCACGTGCCGGTCCGGCCGTCGGATCCTCGTCCTCGGCAAGATCGCCAATCAGCGTTTCGGTGGTCAGGATCAGCGTCGCCACCGAAGCTGCGTTGGCGAGCGCCGTGTAGGTGACGCGGACGGGGTCGATGATGCCTGCCTCGAACATGTTCTGGTATGTGCCGGTTGCTGCGTTGTAGCCGTAGCCGCCATTGATGCGGGTGACCTCGGTCACCACCGCCTCAGGATCGGCGCCGGCGTTGGCGGCGATGCGCCACAGCGGCCGCGACAGAACCGAGCGCACAAGGCGCACGCCTTCGGCGACATCGCCGTCGACGCCAGCCGCTACCTTGTCGAGCAGCGGCGCGATCTGGGCAAGCGCCGAGCCGCCGCCAGCGACCACGCCCTCTTCGGACGCGGCTCGCACCGCGTTCAAGGAATCCTCGATCAGCTGGATGGTCCGCTTCTGCTCGACCGGCGTGACGCCGCCGGCATAGAGGATCGCTGTGCCGCCGGAGAGCTTGGCCAGGCGTTCGCGCAACTTGTCCTGGTCGATGTTCGGCGGCGAGGCGTCATACTGCCGCTGCACCTGGGCGCGGCGCGAGGCGATTGCCGCATGGTCGCCGCCGCCACGAATGATCGAGGTGTAGGACGAACTGGTCTTCACCCGGTCGGCCGTGCCGAGATCCTCAGCGGTGATATCCTCCAGCCGGCCGCCGAGATCGCGCGCGATCACCTTGCCGCCTGTGATGATGGCCAGATCCTCCATCATCGCCTTGCGCCAGTGGCCATATTCCGGCGGGTGGACGACGAGATATCGTCCCGGTCCCTGCTTGCCAAGCAGCGTCACCACCACTTCCGGCGACATTTCTTCGGACACGATCAGCAGCGGCCGGCCATCCTCGTCGGCGATGCGGCGAACCGCATCGAGCTGCCCGGGTTCCTTGATCTTGAGGTCGGTCATCAGGATGTAGGGCCGTTCGAGAACAGCCTCCATCTTCTCCTGATCGGTCACCATGTGATGAGAGAGGTAGCCGCGTTCGAAGGACATGCCCTCGACGACATCGAGCGTGGTCTCTGTGGTGACGCTGAAGTCGGTGGTGATGACGCCTTCGGTACCCACCCGCCGATGGGCTTCCGCCACCAGCGCGCCAAGCTTCGCGTTGGTCGCGGCGATGTTGGCGACCGACGCCAGGATGCCGTTGCCCTTGGCCGGTTTGGCCGAGGCCTTGAGTGCCGCCACAACCGCCGCCACGGCGAGGTCGATGCCTTTGCAGAGATCGACGGACTTCACGCCGCGCTCATTCGCCTCGACGCCACCCTGGATGAGCGCGTTGGCGAGCACGATGGCAGTCGTGGTGCCGTCGCCGGCGATCTCGTTGGTCTGCATCGACACTTCACGGACGACCTGCGCGCCCATGTTTTCGAAACGGTCGTGCAGCTCGATCTCGGAGGCGATGCTGACGCCGTCGCGGGTCACCATCGGCGTGCCGATCGGCCGGTCGATCATGGCGTTCATGCCTTTGGGGCCGAGCGTCGGCTCGACGGCGGCTGCAAGCCGGAAGACGCCACGGGCGAGAGCCCGGCGGGCCTGCGAATTATGAAGCATTATCTTGGGCATGATTCCTCCTTCCGCCTTACGGGCGGGTTGTTGGTTAGGGGCCTCGTGCGGGGGAGGCCGTTGTTGTCGGCTCTGCTTCAGGCGGTCGGCGCGGTTCGTGCCGGCACGCGATCCAGAATGAAATCGACCAGCGTCGGTTCGCCATCGACCACATCCAGTTCCTTGTATCTGGTCTGCTTGAGCCCCCGGCACAGCGCGCCGTTGAACTCCATGTTGATGCGCACACCGCGCAGCTCGGCGAGATAGGCACCGAGCGCGCTAGGCGGTATGCGTTGTCCGACCCAGGAGACGAAGACAGGATCGTCCGCCCGACGGTCGGGAAAACGCGCGAGCAGCGCCGCCCGGTATCGCGGCTTCTGTTTGGCCGCCTCGCCCGGTTCGAACCGCGCGACGTCGTATGCCGGCAGGTCCATGCCGAGGATTTCCCGATCGGTCAGACCGTGCGCCCTGAGGCCGCGCAGGACCGCCTCCTGGCGCCGCTTGAAGGCCTTCATCGCGAAGGTTTCGCGCAAGCCGCCGAGATCCTGATCCTCGGCAAGCAAGGCAAAGATATCGCCGAAGCTTTTGCCCTCTGCCATGCCGCGATTAACCTCTTCGGCGAACATGTGGTCGTGCAGCTTGACGCGATAGGCAGGCTTCCAGGAGAGCTGGTCGAGCGCCTTGCGGACGCCGTCCAGCATCAGGAACGCGAAGTTGGGCGAGCACCAGTAGGTCGGCAGGCGGAAGTCGATCTCCACGCTGCCATCACCCGTCACCGCGGCCCGCTCGACGAAACCCATCTCGGTGACGGGTTCGTCGAGTTCCGGGTCGTTGACCTCACCAAGGCGCCGCCAGAGTTCCTTCTCGCGGCCGCCGGAAACACTGGCGGTTGCCATGGCTCCTACTCCGCCGCAATGCTGAAGGGCGAGCTGGCAAGCGCCTTCTTCTTGGCTTCGACGTCGATGTTGTAGAGACGCGCGGCGTTGAGGCCGAGGATCTTCTCCTTGATCTCGTCGGTCAACTGCACACCCCGCTCAGTGGCGATATCCTCGGGGATCTGATAGGCCCAGAATTTCTCGACCAGCCAGCGCGGCGTCCAGATCGCGTAGTCGGAGCCGAACAGGATCTTCTCCGGCCCAAGCCAGAACAGCAGCTCGGCGATGACCTCGCCGAAATAGCGCGGCCGCGCGTGGATGAAGGGCAGTGCCACCGCCAAGCCGCCATAGACATTGGTTTCCTGCGTCGCGATCCAGCAGAAATCGTCGAGGCGCGGCAGGCCGCAATGCTCGATGATCCAGTTCAGGCCCTGGAAATCCGTCGCCGCGTGGTCGACGTCATGAACGTCGAACGCATCCTTGCTGAGCGGCAGGATGGTCGGGCCCTTGTGGACGTGGATGTTCCGGATGCCGAGCTTGTCGCAGAGTTCGAAGCACTTGTAGGCATCGGGATCGGTGAGCTTCCAGCCCTTGGAAGCGCCATTCCATTCGGCCGTGTACATCTTCACGCCCTTGATGTCGTAGGTCTCCTTGAGGAAGTGGATGTATTCCAGCGCCTTCTCGCCATCGCGAGGATCGAAGGCGCCGTTGACGATGAACCGCTCCGGATAGCGCTTGGCCACCTCGGCGTTGCGCTCGATCGTGTTGAAGCCGTTCTTGTAGAAATCCTTGAGATAGGTCGACTGGACGATCGCCACATCATCGGGCCCGTCGATGAACAGGTCGCGATAGAGGTCGTCGGCGCTGTATTTCTCGAACTTGCTCTTCTCCCACAACTGGTCCTTCGGGCTCAGCCCGGTGTGATAGGCATAGAAGCACTCGATGAACTGCTTGCCGTGGATGTTCTTCTGGTTTTCGGGGCTGCCGTCCCAGAAATGAGTGTGGCCGTCGACCACGAAAATGTCCTTGCCTTCCGGTGTTCTGTACATGGTTGCCTCCGCAGCAATCGCGTTGATCGGTTCGGCGCGCCGCACCCAGCGGCGCGCCGGATTTTTGGGGCGCCTATTCGATGTATTCGAACATCTCGTCCATGTTGCCGAACAGGATCACGGTGTTGTCGTCGATGCGCACCATCCGCCCGTAGTGGGTGGAGCTGTTCACCTCAAAGGTTTCCGCCGTCATCTCGCGGCCGAGATATTCGCTGATCTCGTCCATCTTGAAGATCAGCTTGCCGGTGCCATCGATGCGGATCATCGCCGGTTGGTAGGTGACGGTTACGTTCGGCTTAAGGCCCATGAATTCGGCGATGGCCCTCGCCTCGACCGAGTCGTTCATGGTGACGCCGCACTGGTGCGAAATCGTCTGCTCGAAGGTGATGTCCTTCATCGCCTTGAAGATGTTGGAATGCGTTGCGTCGCGTGCTGATAGTGACATGACGATTTCTCCTGTTTCAGCGCTTGAGGCCGAGTTCGCCGAGGATCTGGCCAATCCGCTCTTCGGATTTGGCGCGAACGTCAGTGAAAGCGACCGGCTTGGAATGCGGCATCGACCAGATCGGCTGAAGGCCGGCGGCTGCCTTGTCGGCGAGTGCGCCGTGTTTCTTGACCCAGCCCTGGAAGAGCTTCTTGTTGGCGGCGCCATGCTTCTCGTCATTGGCGAGGAGATGCATGAGGTCGATCGTGTTGGCGAGGTTGCGCTCATAGTCGGCCTCGGCCGCCGAAATCACCGCCGGGGTGATGAAGTCATGGTTGGCGGCGGCGATCTGCATCAGGAAGCCGGAGCGGAACACTTCGCCCACCAGCGGCTCGAAGACGATGTTGATGGCGAAGTACTGCTCGAGATAGTCGGTCGCGCCCATGATGGTCTCGACCGCTTCGCGCGTGCCTTGCCAGTTCTTGTCCTCGAGCCAGGCCTTCTTGCCGAGCTCATCGTCCCAGTCGGGAAGGTCCATGCCGATCTCGGCAAGGTAGAGCGTGATGTCCTGGGCAAGCCGCAGCTTGTAGGACGAATTGGTCAGCGTCGCGTTGTTGATCATCTGGGTGTAGCCGTAACGCTGCGCCTGCATCAGCGAGGTGCCGAGTCCGAATTCGGCGTGTTTCCAGGCGCCGAGCTGCGTCTGCAGTATCTTGACCCAGGCCTTGTCGAAGGTCTTCGGGGTGCCCGACTTGCGCGCGTTGTTGATGACGCTCTGCACCATCGTCTCGATCTTCGACTGGCGCTGGTAGTGCGTACGCTCCCACTCCTGGTCGGGAGCGCGGAAGGCATGCCAGTTGGAGCTCTGCGCGGCGGTGTTCTGCTTGACATAGGCGCCCTTGCCGTCGGCGAAGGAGATGATCCAGTCCTGGATCAGGTAGCGTTCCGGGTCGGGCTGGACGTCGACCGTCATGTCCTCGTAGTGGGTGGCGCGCTGGCCTTTCGGGTCGAAATACCGGTATTTCCGGCTGTCGGAGTCGGCGAAGATTGCCGCGCCGGCGGCTCCTGATCCGACTGAACTCGAGGTTGCAGGCATAGTCTCTCTCCCTTGTTGCAGTTGTGGTTGGCTGTGCGTGGCCGCCCTCAATGGGCCGGCGTTGCACCTGCCGATGTGGTGAACTTGTCGAAGAAGATCCGCTCCGTTTCGAAGCCGTTCATGAACAGGACCGGCTGCAGCGCATCGATCATCGGCGGCGGGCCACAGGCATGGACATCGCCCTGCCCGTCGACCGCCAATTGCTTGAGCACGGCGTCGACACTCTGGTGCACGAAGCCACGCTCGCCTTGCCATTCGGCGTCGTCGCTCGCGTGCGACAGCACGGGAATGAAGGTGACGTCGGAATGATTGCCGACCAGCTCGGCGATCCTGTCGAGATAGAACAGGTCGTTGCGGGTGCGGGCGCCGTAGAAGAAATAGACCGGACGTTTCTCGCCGCTCTTCAGGTGATCGTTGAGGATCGACCAGATCGGCGACATGCCTGAGCCGGCGCCGACCAGGATCAAGGGTCCTTGCCGTTCGTCGCGGCGGAAGCAGGTTCCGTAGGGTCCGACGACGGTGACTTCGGCTCCGGCCCTGATGCCTCCGGAATCGAGCTCGCCCGAGAACTTTCCCTCAGGGTATTTTTTGATGATGAAGGAGAGTTTTTCGGTTTGGTCCGGCGTATTTGCCATGGAGAACGAGCGCGTAATCGTCTCCCCTTTTTGCGTGGTAACCGTGATGTCGACATATTGCCCCGCCCAGAACTTCATTGGGGAGCCGAGTTCGATCTCGATGCCGCGAATGTCGTGGGTCAGTTGCTCGATGCGAGCAATCCGGCCCTTGTACGTCTTCACGGCGATCGCTTTCGCCAAAATCTCCTCGTCGTAGTTGAGAAGCTCGACTTCCAGGTCGGAGAAGGCGATGCAGCGGCACAGCAGGACGTGCCCGCTCTCCTTCTCCATGTCGTTCAGCGCGAAGGTCGAGTATTTCAGCATGTCGACTTCGCCTTCGAGCAACACGCTTTTGCAGGCCGAGCATTGCCCTTCCTTGCAGCCGTGCGGCAGGGCGATGCCCTGGCGGAACGCGGCGTTGAGCACCGTTTCGCCATGCTCGACGTCGAATTCGACGCCGACCGGGCTGAGCCTGACCGTGTGGGTTTCCGACATACGGACCTCCAGTGAAAGGAAGGGCGGGACGAACCCGCCCCCCTTTGGCCTGATCAGTTGCAGGGGTTGATGGTGAAGCCCTTGGCGTACTCAGCCAGGTGCTTCTCGCGGTCGGCAGGCGACATGGCACGCAGCGCATTGAGCGGCGATCCGAGCGTGTTGCCGCGCACATCGTCGAGCGTCCACATCTCCTTGTCGTCGAAGCGCAGATGCGGCTGCGGAACCAGCGTCTTGCCGTCGGAACGGACGAAGTTCAGGTCCTTGATCGCATCGGCCAGA
This sequence comes from Mesorhizobium loti, assembly GCF_003148495.1. Classification (GTDB taxonomy): domain Bacteria; phylum Pseudomonadota; class Alphaproteobacteria; order Rhizobiales; family Rhizobiaceae; genus Mesorhizobium; species Mesorhizobium loti. The sequence continues at coordinate 75,760 of NZ_QGGH01000002.1, read as the reverse complement.
TCCCAGCCGTCATAGAGCGTCTCCCACTCGCGCTTGCCGCTGAAGCGGCCCATCGCGGGCGTCGGCCGACCCTGATACTCGTCGGCGAAGGCGACCGTTGCGGTCCACTTGTCGAGTTCGTGGGCGAAGGTGTGGAGCTGACCGTCGATCTCGCCGACCACCATGTCCTCGCGGATCAGGCAGGGAACGAGGCAGGACCAGCAGCGGTGCGGGTAGACGTAGCCGACGTCGCTGTTGAACAGCAGTACCTTCTCGCCCTTGTGGCTGAGCTTGGCGTACCATTTCCAGAAATCGCCGAACTCGGCATACCAGCCTGGATATTTGTGCTCGAACCACTCGAAGTCCTTGTCAGTCTGGGCTTCGATGCGCCAGAAATTGACCGGCCAGCCAACCGCGAAGAACTGCCCGACCTTGTGGACGTAGTTCTTCTTGGTGATGCGCTCCCAGGCCGCCTGGACGTCGTCGTGATGGACCTTGATGCCGTATTTTTCGAGCGGCAGCATGTACGTGCGATAATAGTCCTCATAGATCCAGCGGTGCCACATTTCCGCGTAGGACTCCTTGTTCTTGTCGCGGTTGGTGGTGCCGTATTCGATGAAGGTGCCGATGGCGGCATCGACGATGGCGTGGTTCTGCCAGAAGGCGTAGCGCAGGTCGCGCTCGAGCAAGAGGTGGTTCTCCGGCTCCTTGAGCGCCGCCATCAGCAGCGAGTGGCCATTGCCGATATGCCGGCTCTCGTCGGACTGCACCGACAGGAACACCGTCGGCAACGCGTAGTCGCCGTTGCGGGCGGCCTCCGAAGGCATGGCGACGAACAGCGTGTTGGTGAAGGCGGTTTCGGCCACGACGGTCAGGTACATGCAGGCGGCGGTCATCGTGTCGCCGGTGATGAAGCCTTCGGCGAACTGCCGGCCGATGGTGGTGGCGTAGCACTTTCCGAAGGCTTCCTCGGTGATATCGAAGCCGGCCGGATCGATGTAGTTCTCCATGTACCATTTCTTCAAATTCATCTGGATCGTCGAGTGACGAAACTCGTCGATCATCTGCATGGTGAAGCCGGTTCTGAGTTCCTCACCAGGCGCGATGCGGGCAACCATCGCCATCGAGCGGGCAGCAGAGATTTCCGGGAAGGGAATGATGGCCAGGAAGAGCTTCATCCACTCGACCCAGCGCGGCTCGACGTTGCGGAACATGTCGCCGCGCAGCGCCGCATCGAGCGCGCCGTAGACGCGGTTGTCCTTTTCTTCCTGCATCGGGAAGTATGACCGCAGGACCTGCTTCATCGGGTCGCGCGGCGTCTTGTTGATCTTGTAGTCGGTCGGAAACGTCATCGCTTCCTGGACGTAGGAAGGATTCCAGCCGAGATCGGCAATCTTCTTGGTTGCCTCGCCGACGGAGATTCCGCGTTGCGAGGTAATCTTGTTGAGCGTCAGAGACGTCATGGTCATAAGCCTCCACCAGGTTTGAGCCGCAGGTCCCTTGACCCCGGCATGAAGCGGCACACAGCACCGCCAGTGAGAGTGCGAGCGGCACGACAAAGGGTTGCGCATCGAAGCGCGACTCATGGTCCGGCCGTTCAAGTGGATCGCGGCAAAGGTTTTCGAGGTGTTTTGGCAGAGACCCGCGGCGCCAACCGCATGTGCGATGGGCGTATCGAAGCGGTCTCTGCTTCCTCCGTTCCTTCGTTCTTTTGGCACCGCGTCAAAAGCGCGATGGGCTTCTTGTGGAAAGGTACAAAGCAAGCGGCGTGCCAATTTGAAAATAGCACCCATGGCCGGGGCTCAAAACAAAATCGCTGATCTTACAGCACATGAGAATACGGCCAACTGTAACGTTCTTTTACAGTCGTAACGTACGCCTGTAATATTTATCGTCTATTCGCAATCGCAATATGTTTAGTTAGCACTCGCAGCGAATACGAAACAAAAATCATCTATTCAATTCTACGTCTTTCTCTACTATTTGAAGGCGAAGCCCATGGACGGGCTTCGCACTGGAGAGAGACAATGCCGAGCGATAGAGACAGGAGTGGGCCGCCTGGGCCAATGTCCAGCCAGGCCGACGGCGTCACCGGCGATCTTGTCAGGCTGATGCCTCGCGATCTGGTCTTTGTCATGCGCTTCATGGGCGAGAGCCAACATCGCCTCCACTTCCAGGACTTCATCCGGGCCGAGCTTGCCGCCGGCGGCGTCACAACGGAAACGCATCCGATGATCCACCTGTTCATCGAAAACCACGCGATCCTGTTGCGGGACTTCGTGTTTTCCGGCGTTTCGCTGTCACGCCAGTTCCGCGTCGACGAGATCGAGCGCCTGACCGGCGATACGACATCGATGATCCGCGTCGACATCTGGGATCAGCTCAAGAGCCATATCGAGACGGCGGAAAAACAGTTCCAGTCACAGGCCAGCACATTGCCAAAATTGCTGTCGGCCTTCGAAAAGCCACCCGGACCTTTGGGGAGCAAAAAATGACGGGAGGATCCGATATCACCAGGCGTGACGCGCTGCTCGCCCGCCGGCTCGATCTGGTCGCCAATGTCTCCGCGCTCACCGCCGAGGCGCTGCGGCTCAATCAGAAACGCGCCGGCTTCGAGATGGATGTGCTGCGCCTGGAGCTGGAAATCGGCAGAACCGGCGCCAGCGAGCAACTGGTGCGGGATTTGCATGAGGCAGAGCAGAGCGCGGCGGCGGTCATGCAGGCATGCGCGGCGTGCGAGGACCGCATCGTCGCGGCGGAAGGCGATGTCGAGGACGTTGATCGCCGGCTTGCCGCGACGGCGAACAAGGACTGACGGGAGAGACAGCATGAACCAACAGACGATGCAGAACCTGACCTTGTTCGACCTCCTGGCGCGGAGCTGGCGTCGTCCGTCGGCGATCGCCGATCTGCGCTTTAGCGCCGATGGCTTGGCTGTCGCCTTCACCTGTGTGGATGGAACCATCGCCATTGCCACGGTCGCGGATCACGAGCCGCCGGAAACGCGGATCAGGGTGAGCAACGATCTCGGGCAGACGACGATCCGCCCAAGGGAAAAGCCACCCGTCCCGTTGATCGCCACAGCGGGATTCGGAGATGGTGATGTCCCGATCGCCGCCTATGCGCATTCCGGCTTTCTGGTCGGCGCGGCCAGCGGCGATGTGCTGCATCTGGCCGCCGACGGTGAAGCGGCGGCCCCCTTGGTTAGGATCGACGGGCCGATCGTCGCCATCGACCACAGCGCCGGGACGGACATGACGGCTATCAGCAATGGGCATGATGTCTTCCTGTCGCGCGGCCAAGGCGGCGCAGTGCAACTGAAACATGCCGTGACATCGTCCATGGACGCCCTTGCCTTCTCACCAGGCGGGCGCCGCCTCGCCTGCGGCCTGGATGAGGGACTATCGATCTGGTCCGTCGAAAGTGACGCCGCCTTGATACGCGATGTCTCTTTTCCAGCGCGCCCGGTGTCGATCCGCTGGAGCGGCGACGGCACGTGGCTGGCCTGCGGGCTCGAAACCGGAGGCCTTGCCCTGGTCGGCATGGCCGACGGCCGCGCGGACATCGTAACGGGATTTCCATCGCCGGTGCGGACCGTGTGCTGGAGCGAGCCGGCGAATGCGCTGTTTGCCTCGGGCGCCTTCCGGATCGCCGGCTGGTCGATGACCGCGCCGCCGGTTGGCGGCGAAACCTCCGGCGCACTGGAGACGGGTCGTGCCGGGCTGGTTCTGGTCGAAACGGTGGCGGCGCATCCGCAGAAGAAACTGATTGCAGCGGGTTACGCCAACGGCCGTATTACCCTCGCCCAGATCGGCGCCCGCGACGAACTCCTCGTCAGGCCTTTGGGCAGTGCGGTCACCGCGCTTGCCTGGTCCGGCGACGGACGCCACCTGGCGGTGGGCGCCGTCGACGGCAGCGCCGCGATCGTCACCTTTCCAGCGCAGATGTTCAAATAACGGACGCAGTCCGCATGAAACAGGAGGATGAAATGCAGACCGAACTCACCGCCGAAGACGAGAGCAAGGACGAGTTTTTCGAACGACTCGCCAAATTGTCGGAAGAAATGGTTGCCAAGCATGGCAAGGATTTCAGCATGGGAGCCTTGGTGCTCGCCGCCCGCTGGATCGCCGAAAACCGCGTCGGCAAGCTGAAGACGAACTGAGCCACCGAGATTGTCCGTCCTCAGGCGACGAGACGAAATGGACAGCGTGGCGCGCGACCAGGCTATGCGCCGGCTTTTGCATCAGACAATCTTTTGGCGTGCCATCTCAGATGGTCGTCCATGAAGGTCGAAATGAAAAAATACGAGTGGTCGTAACCGTCTTGCATTCGCAGTGTCAGCGGAATGCCGGCCTTGGCGCAGGCCGCTCCCAGAAGCCAGGGCCTCAGCCCATCATTGAGAAATCCGTCCGAGGTGCCTTGATCGATCAAAAATTCTGGAAAACGGTGTCCATCCTCGATGAGCGAGGTGGCGTCGTAGCTGCGCCACGAGGCCTTGTCCTTGCCGAGATATTTTTCGAGGGCCGGCCTCGACCAGCCGGCGGTGGCTGGCTGCACGATCGGCGCAAACGCCGAACAGCTTTTGAAGCGTTCTGGATTTTTCAGCGCGATCGTCAGCGCGCCGTGCCCACCCATCGAATGGCCAAAGATTGCCTGACGCCTCATGTCGGCCGGAAACTCCTGCGCGATCAGGGCCGGCAGCTCCTCGGTGATGTAGGAATACATGCGATAATTCTTCGCGTAAGGTGCCTGAGTCGCATCGACGTAGAAGCCGGCGCCGCCGCCAAACTGCCAATTGTCCTTCTCGTCAGGAATATCGGTGCCGCGGGGACTGGTGTCGGGACAGACGACGATCAGGCCAAGCTCCGCGGCCATCCGCCTGTACTCGCCCTTGTCCATCACATTCGCATGGGTGCAAGTGAGACCAGAGAGGTACCACACAACCGGGCAAGGTGTTTCACGGGCCTGCGGTGGCACGAAAACGGCAAAATTCATGTCGCAGGCGCAGGCCTCCGAAGCATGGGAATAGACGCCCTGCACGCCGCCATGCGACTTGGCAGCGGAGATGACCTTCATCTGTTCTGACATGTGCTTCTCTCCGCCAATTTCAAACGCCAACCACGGTCGCTGTCTACGGCATCGGTTGGGATCGCGGCAACCCTGGTGCCACCGAGTTAGCCTTTGACCGCTCCAGCGGTCATCGATCCTGATATCTGCCGATACATCACAAGACCCAGCAAGGCCGGCGGCAAGGCGCCCAGCATCATGACCGCGGAAGCGGTTCCCCATTTTACGCCGCCGCCACTCGCGGCGAAAAAGAAGGATGCGCCGACCGTCATCGGGACCGCACGACTGGTTGTCAGCATCAGGCCGAAGAGGAATTCGTTCCACGCGGTGATGAAGCCGAAGATGAAGGTTGTGACGAGCGCCGGGCGGATCACCGGCCGGACGATCATCATCATCACCTGCAAGGAGTTCGCGCCGTCGACTTTCGCCGCCTCGTCGAGTTCGACCGGCACATCGGAAATCGCGTTCACCAGGATGACAAGCGCAAGCGGCGCGTTGACGATCGTCAGGATGAGCCCGAGCCCGATCCGTGTATCGAGCAGGCCCAGCCACTGGTACATCATGTAAAGCGGGATCGCGAAGATGATCAGCGGCACGGCGCGAAGGTTGATGACGATCGGCAGGACCAAGCGCTTTCCCGATTCGCTGCGCGCGATCGCATAGGCAGCCGGGAACGCGAGCACGATCGCAAGGCCGGTTCCGATCAGCGCTGCCACGGTGCTGTTTAGCAGATAGGCATAGATGTTGAAGCGGCTGGTCTGCGTCAGGACCTCCAGATAGTTGTCGAGCGTCGGCTGACTGATCCACAAACCCGGGTTCGTCGAAAGCTCGCGCTGGCTTTTGAGCGATGTGATCAGCGTCACGATAATGGGGAAATTCATCGCCAGCACGGCGATGGCAAAAACGATCCAGCGCAGTGCCCTCACCATCGTCAACCCTTCCTGCGGCCGGCAAGCCGGTTAAGGCCGTGGAGAACGATGAACGACGCCAGAAACAGGACAACCGAAGCGGCGACCGCCTTGCCGATAGCCCCTTCCTTGAAGAAGGCCTGGTAGATGTAGATCGACAAGGAGGTTGTCGAGCCGCCAGCTCCACTGCCAGTCAGTGCATAGACATTGTCGAACACCCGGAAACCGTCGATGAAACGGATGAAAAACGCGATGACCAGCGTCGGCTTCATCAACGGCAGGTCGATCCACCGGACGATCTCAAGCGGTGATGCGCCGTCGAGCGAGGAGGCTTCGCGCACGTCGAGCGGTATCGCCGAATAGGCCATGTAGAACAGCAGGAAGGCGAAAGGCGTCCATTGCAGCGTCTCCACGACGACAAGGGTGCGGAAGGCATTGTTGATGTCGAGGAAGGCCGGGCTGTCACCGAACCATTCGAAGAGATAGTAGGGGACGGGGCCTGCGAATTCATGCAGCACCAGCCGGTACATGAGACCGACCATGGCCGGCGCGACCATCAGCGGCAGCATCAACGGCGCCATCAGGACCGGACGCTTGCTCAGGAGCGGCGCCAGGAAAATGGCAAGGAAAAGACCGATCAGACATTCGGCCAATGCAGTCAAAAGACCGAAGCGCAGAGAGAACCAGGCCGAGCCCCAGAATTCCCGGTCGTTCAACACCGCGACGTAGTTGCCGAAACCGCTCAACACCGGACTGCGCAGCGTCTCGAATGTGACGGTCGAAACGGAATAGATCAGATTCACGATCGCCGGAAAGCCGAGGAACAGAAGCAGGAAGCCGACCAGCGGCGTCAGATACATCCTGCCTTCGGCACGTGTCACAAGGGCCATATCGATCCGCCAAACGCGCCGGACACCGAGCCTCGACCCGGCGTCCGGCAAATGGTTTATTTCTTGAGGAGGTCCTGCATGCCCGCCTTGGTGTGGGCGAGCGCATCCTCAAGGCTCTGCTGGCCGGACCAGTAGCCGGTGAACTCCTTTGCCTGCAGCTCATAGACCGGGAGCGCACTCGCGGACGTCGCCCCGCTCATGACATAGCCGTACTTGCTGGCGAATTCGCCGAGCTTGACGAGGTCGGGACGTTCCTTCGCAACCTTGGCGACGACATCGGGAGACAATGCCGGCGAACCGCCGCTGCGCGCATAGAGCAAGGCCGCATCCTCGGTGGCGAGCCACTTCAGGAACCTGACGGCGCCTTCCTTGTTCTTGGCGTTCTTGTTGAGGCCCAGGCCAAGGCCGTGGATATGATCAGCGCGTCCGTCGGGACCTGCCGGCGGCGCGACAATCCCGGTGACCTCGGCGACGGCCGGGGACTTTTCGGTGCTGGTCAGATCCGCCGCCGCGGCATTCCACTGCAGCGCTGTCGCAGCCTGGCCGGATGCGAAGGCCGCGTTGGTTTCCGCATATTCGTAGCTCAGCGAATCCTTGGGCGAAGAACCGGCATCATAGAGCTTCTTGTAGAGTTCGAGGCCGGTCCTGTAGGCATCGGAATCCACCGTGACATTGCCGTCCTTGTCCATCCAGTCGCCGCCATAGGAGCGCGGCAGCGACTGGAAGACCATCATGTTGAACAGCAGGTTCTTCATCTGCAGGACCGTGCCGTAGCGCACCGGGCTGCCCGAGTTCACCTGCTTGGTGAAATAGAGCGCGGTGGCTGCCCAGTCGTCCCAGGTCCAGCTGTCCGGGTCTTTCGGCTGCAGCGGCTTGCCGAGATATTTCTGGGCGATTTCACCATAGGTCTTCTTGGCGGCGTCATCCTTCATCAAGGCGTCGATGAGATCCTTGCGGTAGTACATGAAGTGCAGCGAAAGGTCGGTCGGCACGCCGTATTGCCTGCCGTCGAACTGCATCGTCTTGAGAACGGATTCGCCGAAAACCTTGGCCGCGTCCGCGCCAAGATCGACCGGTTCCATGTAAGGCGCGTAGCGGCCGATCGAGTAGGTGGCGACGAGGTTCACGTCGAAGGCACTGGATCCGGCCGCCATGTCGGCCTGCAGCTTGTCGTAAAAGCCTTCGCGGTTGAAGAACAGCAGCTCCACCTTGTCGGCATCGCTTGCCTGCTTGTTGTAGGTTTCCACGGTTGCCCGCAGTGCGGTTTCCTCGGAGCCGCCGGGCCAGCCGAGCACGGTCACGGTTGCGTTGGCAAAGGTCGGCAAAGCCGTCCCGGCAAGGAGGGTGGCCACAAGCGCAAAAGACGTCCTGTTCAGTTTCATGATCGTTCCCTTCTTTTTTGATGATTTTTGCATGGCATGACTGCGCGGCGCCGTTACTTTGCCCATTCGGCGAGGTCGGCTACGCCGATGACGCCGGCGTGGCCTGCGAGCTTCGCCGCAACGAGATCTGAGGAAAGGCGCGGTGGAACCTCGCCCAGATGCGCGCGCACCCGGTCGAGATAACCCTCGGCAAGACCAATACTGCCGCCGATGACGATCGATTTCGGATCGAGCATCATCTGAATGTCCCGGCACAGCGTCGCGACCCGCGAGGCGCTCTGCGAGACGATGGCGCCGGCCCAGGCCTCGCCCTTCAGCGCGCGCCCGAACACATCGGCGGCATCGGCCTTGAAGCCGGCCTTGAGGGCTTGCGAAGCGATCCAGCGGCCGGAGGTGCTGTCTTCGAGCGGGGCCCGGTCTTCAGACAGGCCACGGATCAGACCGAAGTGACCGGCAAGACCGGACAGCAAGCGGCCATTGCAAACGATGCCGCCGCCAATTCCGGTCGAGATGGTCAGAAAGACGATGTCGCGGCCTTGCCCGGCGCCGAATTTGTATTCGCCCCAGGCGGCCGCCTGGGCATCGTTGAACGCACAGACCGGCTTGCCGAAAACAGCGGATGCCCTTTCGACCAGCGGATAGCCATCGGGAATGCCCAGGGTTGCCGGATTCAATGCCGACCAGCGTCCATCCTCTACCAGTCCGGTCACGGCGATGCCGATGCGACGGAAGCGGCCGGACCAGGCCGACGTGCTTTGCGCAAGCGATGCCAGCCAGGCGTCGGGTCCAGCCTCTCGCGCGGTCGGCACGATCATGTCCTCGATCACCGTGCCGCCGCTGACCAGCGCGGCCATGGTCTTGGTTCCCCCGATGTCGATGCCCAGGACGGTTGGGCCCAGGACGGTTTGCGCGCGCCGCGCCGCATAGGCGTCGGAAATCGCCTGGTGGAACCATGAGGTGACATGCTCGGTACGGGTGATCGCCGAGCCGACAACCACGGCACAGGCGCCGGCGCGCGCCGCGGCAGCCGCCTGCTCCGGTGACCGGATACGGCCTTCGGCGATGACGTAGGGGGTCAAGGTTCGCATTTGAGCGATGAGGGCGATATCCGGATCCTCCGGCTCCGGCCCGCCGACATAGCCGGAAAGCGTCGTGCCGACGAAATCGGCACCCGCGGCAAGGGCCCGGCGCGCATCGTCAAGGCAAGAGCAGTCGGCCATAGCCAGCTTGTTCCTGGCCTTGACGGCTTTCACAAGCGCTTCGACCGGAACGGGACGGACGCGGTCCGTCGCATCGAAAGCGATGATATCGGCGCCCGCCTCGGCCAAGGCCTCGACATCGGCCAGATAGGGCGTGATGCGCACGGGGCTGTCGCTGAGATCGCGCTTGACGATACCGATGATCGGCGCGCGTACGGCCAGGCGGGCGGCCGCCACATAGGGCACGGATTCGATGCGCAACGCCTTGGCTCCGGCTTCAAGAGCGGCCTTGGCAAAGCCTGTCACGAATTGCGCACTGTCCATCGGGCCGCCGGGAACCGGCTGGCAGGACACGATGAGACTGTTGGCGATATCTTCTCGCTGCACGTCAGGCACTCCCCTGTCGCCATCACGATAAATGGAAAATACCAGATTACAACCAGTTCATAACTGGTATTATCTCTGCAGCTCGAAGACGAAATCGTAGACGTCGCCCTTGTAGCGTGTTTCGCAGTATTCCACGATCTGTCCGTCGGCGAGAAAGCAGCGGCGCTCGGTCATCAGCAGCGGTGCGCCCGCCTCGCAATGAAGGTGTCTTGCATCCTCCAGCGACGCGCCGCGCGAGCGCATGCGCTGGATTGCCCTCTGAGGCAGGAAGCCGCGTGCATCAAGCGCTTCATAAAGGGAATCCTGAACCATCTCGGGCGAAGGAAGGAAGCGAACCGGCACGGCCGAAACCTCGACGGCGATCGGCGTGCCATCGGCTGTCCGCACACGACGCATGCGAACCACATTGGTATTGCCCGCAATGCCCAGGGCCATCATTTCGGCTGGGGATGGACGGCTTATCTGCTTGGAAAGCCATAGACATCCAGGCTTCAGGCCGCGCGCCAGAATATCCTCCGAAAAACTCGTCAGCGTCGAAAGCGATTTTTCGACCCGCGACCCGATCTCGGTTTTGGAACCATGCCGGCGATTGAGCTGCCCTTCGGCTTCGAGCAACGCCAGGGCTTTTCTCACGGTGACACGCGAGATCGACAGGGCTTCCGCCAGAATCCGCTCGCCCGGAAGAACCGCGCCGGTTTTCAAAGCATTGGAGCGGATCGCTGCCTCGATCGCCGATTTCAACCGTCTGTAAAGCGGCACATCGGACGCCGTCGCTTCCATTTCCCGACTGACAAGCCCGATCAGGTTGTCGGTTGCCATTGCCCTTCCTCCCGCGCGATAAGCACCCAGGATCAAAATATTCCTGACTGGACCTATACTGGTATTATCAATCCGGTGCAAACGGCCCGCGGACGATCCCTCAGCGAACCCGCGGTGACAGCTTCATGGAGATGCGATCGCAGGCAGCGCGCAGGACCTCCAGAGTATAGGCATGGCGGCTTTCACGCGTATGGCGATTGATATAGGCGACGATAATGGAGGCAACGGCGCTGCCGTCCGGTCCGATGACCGGACAGCAGATATCGGTGATCCCGACGAAGTCACGGCTCTCGCGCATCCAGTAGCCGTCCGCGCGGATGATACGAAGCTGCTTTTCCAGCGCATCACGATCCAGCGGCACCGGGGAATGCGCCGCACTTTCGTCGATCATCCGCGCCGCGACCTTCGGCGGCTGGAAGGCAAGAATCACATGGCCGGAGGTCGCGTCGGTGGCCAGGCGGCCGTAGCCGAGGCGCAGCGTGAACGCCATGTCCTCGCCGCCGGGGACGGCCGCGGTCACGACGGTCAAGCCATGATTGAAGACGACCAGGTGCGGCGACTGATTTGAGTCCCCGGCAATCCGCGTCAGCTCGGGCATGGCGGCGGACATGAGATCCTGAGCGCTCGGCGTGTGCAGCCCCAGCTTGAAAAGCTTGTCGGTCAACGAATAGGCGTCGGTCTCGGCGTTGCGCTCGATATATTGACGCTCTTGCAGCGCGATCAGCATCCGGAAAATCTCATTCTTCGAACGGCCGAGGCCTTCCGCGATCTCCTTCATCGTCAAGGGCGCCCGCGCCTCCGCCAGCAGTTCCAGGACATCGAGGCCCTTGGTCAGCGCCGGGGCCGAATAGGTCGGTTTGCCACTTTCTTTTGCGTCATCTGCCATTCGAAGAATCCCCGGTGGTCCACGCACGATAAAGACAAGAAATCGGAATTGCCATTAGTTTTATATCCAAACTTGACACCATATATAAAACTGACATGATGCCCGAGATGATGAATTTCGAGGCCGAACCGATGACCGTACCGAGACCCGCAAACACTGTGCGTGCGGCCATCACACCCCGGAACAACAGTGTTTACACGTCGGTCGATTTCGATCGCGAGGGCAAGCAGATCGGTTTCTTTCATGTGCCTCAATCGCCCCACGACGACGCCTGGGGTACGATCCGCGTTCCCCTCGCCGTCATCAAGAACGGCGACGGTCCGACGGTCCTGATCGAGGGTGGCAACCACGGCGATGAGTATGAGGGTCCGATCGCGCTCGGCGAGTTTCTGCGCGAGATCGATCCACGGGATATTGCCGGACGCATCATCGCGATCCCGGCCATCAACATTCGGGCTGTCGAGGCCGGCACCCGCACCTCCCCGGTCGACGGGTTGAATTTCAACCGCAGTTTTCCGGGCGATTTCAACGGCACGCTGACAAGCCAGATCGCGGCCTATGTGCACGACATCCTGTTTCCGAAGGCCGACTACTTCCTGGATCTCCATTCCGGCGGTTCGTCCCTGATGATCCTGCCGAGCGCGATCATCGAACCGTCCCCGACCGCGCAGGGACATCGCAAGAACATCAAGGCGACGCTCGCCTTCGGGGCGCCGACCGTTGTCATGGTCGACAATCTCGGTGAAACCCGCACCTCGACCGCGTCCGCCAACCACCAGGGGCTGATCGTCATCGGCAGCGAGATGGCCGGCGGCGGCCTTGTCAGTCAGGATGCGCTGGCCATCTGCCGCAGGGGCATCCGCAATGTGCTGAAACATGCAGGCGTTCTGAAAGGCGCGCCTGACATTGCCCCTGGCGCCAACGCACGCGTGCTCAAGGTGCCCGGAAGCGAAGGCTATCTGCTTTCCGAGGAGGACGGTGTCTTCGAGCCCTTGAGCCCGCTCGGCAGTGCCGTCAGTAAGGGTGACCTTGCCGGACGCATTCACTTTCTCCACACGCCGTCACGCGCGCCCATCGATCTCCTTCACCCTATCGACGGCATCGTTTTCGCCAAGCGTCAGCCCGGCCGCGTGCGTCCGGGGAATTGCTGCTTCGTGCTTGCCAACGAATACCCGGAGGCACTGACCGATGGGCCATGAGGACATCGAAGCGGCGGCCCGACGCATTGCCCCGTTCATACGACGCACGCCGGTCGTCAAGCTCGACCATGCCACGGGCGCAAACCTTCAAAATGATGTCTATTTGAAACTCGAATGCCTCCAGGTGAGCGGCTCCTTCAAGATCCGGGGCGCCACGAACCGGGTGAAAACGCTCGAGCCTAACCGGATCGAAAACGGACTGGTCGCCGCATCCGGTGGCAATCACGGCCTGGCCACCGCCTATGTGGCCGCCCAGGCCGGCGTTCCCGCCACCATCTACCTGCCGAACAATGCAAGCCCGCTGAAGGCGGAAAAGCTGCGCAAATGGGGCGCTGACGTTCGCTTCGCAGGCAATGTCTGGGATGAAGCGCACGAGGCGGCATTGGCCGAGGCAAAGGCGTGCGGCGCCTTCTACATGCATCCCTTCGCCGATGCGCAGATCGTGTCCGGTCAGGGAACCGTGGCGCTGGAGATGGTCGATCAGATTCCCGACGCGGACATCTACATCGTCGCGATCGGCGGCGGCGGCCTCATCAGCGGCATGTCCGAAGTCCTGAAGCACGTCAAACCCGACGCCAGGATCATTGGTGTCGAGCCGACCGGTTCACCGACCCTTCACGCCTCCCTGGCTGCCGGCCATGTCGTTCGCTTGCCCGAAATAACGACGAAGGTGGCGACCATGGCCTGCGGCCGTACGGACGAAAGCATCTACGCGATCGTCGCCAAGCACGTCGACGACATAGTCCTTGTCGAGGATGCCGACATGCAGAAGGCCGCTGAATTGCTCTGGTTCGAATTCGGCATTGCCGCCGACCTCAGCGGCGCGGCATCGCTGGCCGCGTTGATGAGCGGAGCTTTCAAGCCACCGCGCGGCGCCCGCATCGCCGGGCTTGTCTGCGGCGCCGGTGTCGAAGGCCTGAACGGCTGAGGTTGAGAAAGGCCGGTCCACGCAGGACGCGGCCCTGACATGGATACGGCACGAGTGCCGCGGAATACCGCCGGAATGGCTGTCGCTGGGACGGTCGTCGTGCGGGACATGAAAAAGAGGCGAAGAATCGCCCTGTCGCAACAAGAGGAGAACTGAAACATGCGCATTTCCTTGAAAGCATCTGTTGCCCTGCTCGCACTCGCCATCGCGACGCCCTCGCTTGCCGCGGAAAAGGTTCTGGGGCTTGCGGCAATCGACCTGCAAAACTCCTTCTTCGTCCGCATGAAGGAAGCCGGCGACGTGGCTGCCGCCGACTATGGGGTGAAATCCACCTGGCAGAGCGCCGAGGGCAGCCTGGAAAAACAGGTCAGCATCATCGAGAATTTCATCAATCAGGGTGTCAGCGCGATCCTGATCGATCCGATCGACAAGAATGCGGTCATTCCGGTCATCCAGAAAGCCACTGCTGCCGGCATTCCGGTGATCACCATGGGCAACAAGGTCGAGGCCGGCTCGAACTACTCGACGCTCTATCCGGACTACGACAACATGTCGATGGTTGCCCGCGCACTCGGCAAGTCGCTTGGCGGCAAGGGCGAAGTCGCTCTGCTCGTCGGTTCGCGCGGCAACTTCGTGTCCGACACGCGCGAAAAGGGCTTTGTCGAAACCCTGAAAAAGGAGTTTCCGGACATCAAGGTCGTCGGTATCGAGCCGACCGGCTGGGACGCAGCCAAGGCAACGAATGCCGCCCAGACATGGCTCACCACCTATCCGGATCTGAAAGCCATCGGCTGCATCTCCGACAGCCTTTGCCTGGCAGCCGATTCCGTTGCCAGCTCGATGGGAACCCAGCTGCTCTACGGCGGCTATGACGGCGACGCCGAGATGAAGCCGCTGATCGACGACGGCAAGATGGTGATGGACGTGCTGACCGGCGCCTATCGTGTCGGCTACTGGAACATCGCCGTTGCCGCTCGTCTGGCCAATGGAGAAAAGCTGCCGCAGGATCTCTTCATGCCGACCTATTTCGTGACCTCGGATGCGACGGCGGCGAAGCTCAAGGCGGATGGCCTCACCTTCGAATACATCAACACCGATAAGGAGGCGGTGGAAGCCAAGAACTATACCGAGCAACTCGGCCCCAAGGTTCCGGCGACCGCCATGACCCTGGCAAAGTAGCTGCCTAAAGCGGCTCAAGCGCCGGATGACATTTCATCCGGCGTCCCCTTTTCCTGACGATCGCCGTCGCCGCTTCCGCGGTGACCGCGCATGATGCTCGACAAGAGGACCGACCCATGTTCCAGTCCTGGACCTCTCCGTTTCTGCGGCGCAACGAACCGGTTCTCATCGCGGTGCTGCTGGTCGCCATCGCCGTCTTCGGCTGGATCGATCCGCGCTTTCTGTCGACCGGCAATCTTGTCAGCATCGCGCAGCAGAGTGCGGTCATCGCCCTCATCTCTTTTGCCATGACGGCCGTGATCATCGCGCGCGGCATCGATATTTCCGTCGGCAGTAACCTCGCCTGTTCCGGCATCGCCGCGGGTCTTGCCTACACGGCAACCGGCTCGGCAAGCTTGAGCCTTCTCGCCGCGATCGGTGGCGGTGCCGCGATCGGTCTGCTCAACGGAGCGCTGATCGGCTTTGCCGGTATCTCCCCCTTCATCGCGACGCTCGCCACCATGGCGTTTGCGCGCGGCCTGGCGCTCAGTCTCTCCGGCGCATCCAGCATCGCGGTCGCCGATCCGGTCCTGCTCTTCGCGGGACGCGAGACAATCGGCCTCCTGCCGGTCTCCGTCATCATCGCCGCCATCTGCCTGGGCCTCTGGTGGTTCGTGCTCAATCGCACGGTGTACGGACGCTGGATCTATGCGATCGGCGGCAATGCGGGAGCGGCGCGGGCCTCTCTGGTTCCCGTCGACCTCGTGCGCATCTCCGTCTACCTGATTGCCGGTGCGACAGCCGGGCTTGGCGCGATCCTCACCATCGGTCGCCTTGGTTCGGCACAGCCGCTTGCTGGCACCGGGCTTGAATTTACAGCCATTACAGCCGCGATCATCGGCGGCACGAAACTGTCCGGTGGTCAGGGCTCCATCTGGGGAACGGCAATCGGGGCGCTGCTGCTGGGCGTCATCAACACCGGCCTGTCCTTCCTGCAGGTGCCGCAGATCCTGATCTATTTCGTGACCGCGAGCCTCATTCTGGTGGCTGTTCTCACCAGCCAGCCAGAGAGTGTTGCCGCCCTGTTCAGGACCAGTGGCCGCAAGTCCATCCCGTCACCCCGCAACAGTGCCGCGACACCGCTCGGCAAACACAGCATCGCGTTGCGCGGCGTCGGCAAGTCTTTTCCGGGCGTCAAGGCGCTCGACGGTGTCAGCTTCGCCGTCTCGGCTGGTGAGGTCGTCGGACTTGCCGGCGAGAACGGGGCGGGGAAATCAACGCTGGTGAAGTGCATCTCCGGTCTGCATCGCCCGGACGAGGGAGAGATCGTCATCGACGGCAACGCCGTCCAGTTCCACTCCCCCAGCGACGCCAAGGGCATCAGCGTCATCCATCAGCATTTCAGCCTTTCGCCGGACCTAACGGTGGCGGAGAATCTTTTCATCGGCCGCGAACCGCACACCCGCCTTGGATTTCTCGACCGGGCCCGGATGCGGCGCGATGCGAGAGCCATCATGGACGAGCTGTCGCTCGATATCGACATTGCCGCGGAGCTGCGAACGCTTTCCGTCGGGCGCCAGCAGATGGTGGAAATTGCCCGTGCCGTTCTGTCCGATGCCTGGTTCTTCATCATGGACGAACCGACCAGCGCGCTCTCCAACCGCGAACGCGACCAGCTCTACGAGCTGATCGACAGACTGAGAACCCGCGGCGCCGGCATCCTCTACATCTCCCACAAGATGGAAGAGATCTTCAGCCAGTGCGACCGCGTGGTCGTTCTGCGTGACGGGCGCTTCATCGGCGAGCGCCAGACCCGCCAGACCAACGAGGCCGAGATCGTCTCGATGATGGTCGGACGCGATGTCGGCGACATCTTCCCCTATCTCGAAACAAAGATCGGCGAAACCGCCATCGAGATCAGCAACGTCTCCAACAGCAAGCTCTTGAAGTCGGCCACGCTCAGCGTGCGCAGGGGCGAGATCGTCGCGCTCGCCGGCCTAATGGGCAGCGGCCGCTCCGAGGTGCTCAGGCTGATTGCCGGCCTCGAGACAATGCATGGCGGCACGATCAGAATTTTCGGCGCGCTGCAGGCCGGCGGTGACATCAAGGCCGCCAATCGCGCCGGCATCGTCTACATACCCGAAGACCGGCACCTGGAAGGCTTCGTCGGTGCGATGTCGATCAAGGACAACCTGTCTCTCGCCTGGATTCGCGACAACAGTTACTTCGGCCTGCTGAGACCCCGCCGCATCCTGGCTCTCGCGCGCGATCTCATCGGCTCACTCGGCGTGCGGCCGGCCCAGCCCGACAAGATGACCATCGAGCTTTCGGGCGGCAATCAGCAGAAGGTGGTCATCGGCAAATGGCTTGCCACCAAGCCGAAAATCATCCTGCTCGACGAGCCGACGCGCGGCGTCGACGTCGGGGCAAAGTCCGAACTCCATCACCTGATCGCAAAATTGAAGGCCGAGGGCGCGGCAATCCTCATGGTGTCGAGCGAGTTGCCCGAGGTTCTCGGCGTTGCCGACCGCATCGTCGTCATGCGCGAAGGCCACTCTGTCTGCACGCTGGCGCGAGGGGCGACGGAAGAAGACGTGATGATGCACGCCTTCGGTGATCGCAAGATCGCGCCACCCGCCAGCACGGCCCCGGCCAGCATCCAGCCTTGCACCTTGCCTGTAGGGAGAGCCCTTTGAGCAAACTGAAGATCGCCATTGTCGGTGCCGGCTACATGGGCCTCCTGCATGCTCAGGTGGTTGCCGCCAGCCCTGTCGCGGAACTGTCGGCATTCGTTGATCCGAATACTGCCACGGGAAGCAAGGCCGCGTCCGATTTCGGTGTCCGGCATTTCACCGATGCCGCCGCCGCGCTGACTGCCAATGCCGCCGACGCCTATATCGTGGCGGCGCCCGACACGCTGCATGAAGACGTCTGCCGCACGCTGCTCGATGCCGGAAAGCCGGTGCTGCTCGAAAAGCCGATGGCCCACAAACTTTCGGCCGCGAAGGCGATCGCCAAAGCAGCTGAAAAAGGCGGCGCGCGCCTGTTGGTCGGCCACATCCTGCGGTTCGACCCGCGCTATTGCGAAGCCGCGGCAGCGGTGAAATCCGGGCGGATCGGCGAGCCGATCCACGGCAGCAGCGGCCGTTTCACCAATCGCGAAGTTGGTCTTCGCATGAACGGAAACTCGAGCGTCTGCTTCTACCTCGGCGTCCACGACGTGGATGCGCTGCAGTGGATCTCGGGTTCGGACATCATCGCCGTCTACTCCCGCCCGGTCGCCAAGCTCATGCCTTCGCTCGGGGTTCAATCGGAAGATGCAATCTTCTCCACCGTCGAGCTATCGAACGGAATGAGCGGACAGCTCTACTTCGGCTGGACGCTGCCACCGACCGCTCCGACCGGCATCTGGGCTCGCACGGAAATCATCGGCACCGAGGGCATGATCGACCTCGACGTGCGCGACCACGGTCTGCGCATCCTGTCGCGGGGACAGTGGTCGCAGCCCGACGCCCTGCATTGGCCGACCGTCAATGGCCGTATCACCGGGGATCTCTTCGAGGAGGTCCACCATTTCATTTCGGCGGTTCGCGACGACACCCCCTTCGTGATGCCGGTCGGAGATGCCCTGCGCGCCGTCGCCGTCAACGATGCAATCCTGCGCAGCGTCAAATCAGGCCTGCGCGAACCGGTCGAAGACTGGCACATCTGATGAGAGAACCGTCATGACCCGCCAACAGAACATCTGGTGCAGGCGCTTTCTCGATCTCTCGCCGTTGATCCTGCTGGTCATCCTGCTGGCGATCTTCGCGCTCATCGACGCCCGCATCGTTTCGACTGCCAGCCTCATCAACATCGTCGCACAGGCGACCCCGATCGCCATCCTGGCGCTTGGCGCCCTGATCGTTCTGCTGACGGCGGGCATCGACCTGTCCGCTGGCGTCGGCGTCGCCTTCTGTGCCGTCTTCATCGCCAGCCTGATCGACGGCGGTGCCGACCTGCCGCTTGCCCTTCTCATCGGCCTTGCCGTGATGGTCGTGATCGGCCTCGCAAACGGCGCCGTTATTGCCCTGTTGAAAATACCACCATTCGTGACGACGCTGGCCACAATGGTCGCGTTGCAGGGCGCAACGCTTGCCGTTGCCTCCAAAGGCGTCCTGATGCTGAAGGATCCGACGCTCCGCGCTGTCGGCATCGAGCGCAGCTTCGGCATTCCCAACGTCATCTTCGCAACGCTGCTGATCATCGCCGTCGCAGCAATCCTGATGCGGCACAGCCGCTTCGGGCTGCGTACCTATGCGCTCGGGTCGGATGCCGGAGCCGCGGAACTTGCCGGCATCCCGGTGAGGAAACACACGATCCTCGTCTATTGCGCCTCCAGTACCTTCGTCTTCCTGACGGCTGTGATCATGATCAGCCGGGTACCGGTCGTGACGCCCAATATCGGCGGCACCTCGCTGCTTCTCGACGCGATCGCCGCGGCCGTGCTTGGCGGCACCAGTATTTTCGGCGGCAGGGGAACGGTGTGGGGCGCGGTCGTCGGCGCGCTGATCGTCAGCCTGCTGACGACGGCGCTTCGGGTGTTCGGCACGGACCCTTCCAGCCTCGAACTCTACAAGGGGGCAATCATCATGGTCGCTCTTCTGGCCGATTCCGGCATGACCTACGCCAAGGCCCGGCTTGTCGAGGCCGCACGATGAGCGAGCCAGTTCCGGCCTTGCCGATCCCGCCCGGGTCCAGCTTTGCGCTGATGACCTCGCCGGATACGGAAAGACACGCGACAGCCGGCGTGCATAAACCCGTCGTCATTCTGCCGCTCGGCGCCGTCGAGCAACATGGCCCGCATCTGCCGCTCGGCGTCGATTGCTGGCTTGCGGAAGCGGTTGCTCTTGCCGCAGCGGAAGGACAGGCCTCCATCCGTGTCGCCGAACCTGTCGCCTATGGCTCGTCCGAGCATCATCGCTCCTTCTCCGGCACGATGAGCCTCAGCCCGCAGACCTTCATCGCCGTTCTTGTCGATCTCTGCACCTGCCTTGCCGAAGACGGCTTCCTGCCGGTCATGCTGAACGGCCACGGCGGAAACCGCGCCGCCATCCAGTTGGCGATCACCACCCTTGGCCAGCGCGGCATCGTCACGGCGGGTTTCTCGTATTTCGATCTCATCGCCGACGTGGCGGCGCAGGCTCTGCCCGACATCGCCACGGGCACAGGTCACGCCTGCGCGCTTGAAACATCCTTGATGATGCATGTGCTTGGCGACAGCGTTCGCCGCGATCTCATCCCGCCAGGCGGGACCCCGCCATCCTGGCCGGATCCTCACCTCTACGCCGCGCCGGCCGTCACCGTCTGGCGCCGTTTCGAAGCCATCCGCGACAACGGCGTCATCGGCACGCCATCGCAGGCGAGCGCAGAGGCCGGCAGCAGACTTTTCATCGCAGCCGTGGAGCGCAGCCGCGTTGCCATTTTGAACATCCAATCCGAATTCGGCCAAAGGAACGCATGATGACAGTTCATTTCAAATCTTCTCTCGACGGTCCCAACCTTCGCGGCATGGCGATCGTCTCGGAGCCGGAAGCAGCCGCCCGCATCGGCATCAACCGCATCGGCGGCGAATGGATTGCCGGCAGCTCCGGCAAGTTCCTGAAAATCGACAGCCCATCGACGGGCGAGCATCTCGGCTATCTCTCACTTTCCACCCGCGCCGATGTCGGCCGCGCGGTGAAAGCCGCCGAAGGCGCACGCGAGGCCATGCGCAAGATGGGGACCTTCGCGCGCGCTCAACTATGCATGCGCATTGCCGACGCGATCGACAGGCGCGCCGAGGAACTGGCGCGCCTGCTCTGCCTGGAACAGGGCAAGCCCTTCCACAGCGAGGCAAAGGCCGAGGCCTCGGCAGCAGCTCTGGGTTTCCGCAATGCGGCAGAGCAGATGAAGTGGCTGGAGACGGCGGCGTTTCCGCTTGCCGATGCCAACAAGCGCGCCTTCAGCTTCCTGCAGCCGAAGGGCGTCTTCGCCATCATCACGCCCTGGAATTTCCCGCTCGCCCTGCCCTGCCTCTATTATCTCGGACCGGCCGTCGCAACGGGCAACACCGTCGTCTGGGTGCCCGCGCCGACGACATCGCTGATTGCCACGGCACTTGTCGAATGCTTCATCGAGGCGGGCCTGCCGGATGGCGTCATCAATCTCGTTCTAGGTGACGGTGCGGAGGTGGGCGACGAGGCGGTCGTTCATCCGGGCACCCATGCCATCGGCTTCACCGGCAGTTCCGCCACCGGCGCGACGATCGCCCGGCGTGGCGCGGGCAAGCCGCTTCTGCTCGAAATGGGCGGCAACGGTCCGACCATCGTCCTGGCCGACGCCGATATCGACATGGCCGCCGCTCAGGTGGGAGCCGGCTGCTTTGCCAATGCCGGGCAGATCTGCACGGCCACCGAACGCGTGCTGGTGCACAAATCCATCCATGACCGTTTCATCGAAGGTCTCGTGAAAGCGGCTTCGAAGGTAAAAATGGGCGACCCTTTCGATCCCGCGACCACGATGGGTCCGATCAACAATGCGGTGGCCGTCGACAAGGTGCTCAGCCACATTGCCGACGCCCGCGCGCGTGGCGCCGATATCGTCACCGGCGGCAATGTGGCATCAGGTTTTGCCACCAATCTCTATTTCGAGCCGTCGATCGTCACAGGACTGACCCGGGAAAGCCTGCTCAATATCGAGGAATCCTTCGGGCCGATTGCACCCGTGCTGACCTTCGAGACCGACGAGGAGGCGATGGAACTTGCGGCGTCCAGCCCCTACGGCCTGTCGGCCGCGGTCTTCACCAGCACCATCAAGAATGCCTTTGCCTATGCTGAAAGCTTGAAGGTCGGCATCGTCAACATCAACGAGATGAGCTGCTATTGGGAGCCGCACATCCCTGCCGGCGGCGCAGCCGGGACGCAGAGCGGCCTCGGTCGCACCGGGGGTCGGCACACGCTGATGGAAATGTGCGACCTGAAGACGATCACCGTGGATGTCACTCGCTGACACCCAACGCCCGCGCCTAGAGCCGCATGATGTCGTCCGAAAACCGCTTCGCACTTTTCGGCATCATGCTCTTGTGCGCGGGCCTGCCCTCGCGCCCGTATGCCGTTCGGCAGCGAGCTGTCAGATGGATCGGCGCAGCCTGTCGGCCATTTTCTCGCCAATCATGATCGAGGTGAGGTTGGTGTTTGCCTGGCAATCGAGCGGCATGATCGACGCATCGATAACCCGCAGCCCTTCAAAACCATAGACCCGGCATTCCGGATCGACCACGGCCTCGCCGGGCCGTCCCATGCAACAGCCGCCAATCCCATGCTGCGCATCGGAAGACTGCGCCAGCAGGAAATTGTCGACCTCTTCGTCACTTGCCGTTTCAAGCCATGACAAAGGCAGATCGGAATCCCCCAGCAGGACGCGCTCGGCGATCTCCTGGATCGGCGCCTGCCGGGCAATCTCGCCAAGGTGGCGATAGGCGATACGCATGCGCTGAATATCCATCGGATCGTCCAGCATGTTCTCTTCCACGATCGGCTGGTCGAAGGGATTGGCGGAGCGCAGCTGCACGGTGCCGCGGCTCTTGGCCTCCATCAGGATCAGATTGACCATGGCCTCGCCAAACTGGGCGCTGTC
The DNA here is from genome assembly GCF_003148495.1 of Mesorhizobium loti. Classification (GTDB taxonomy): domain Bacteria; phylum Pseudomonadota; class Alphaproteobacteria; order Rhizobiales; family Rhizobiaceae; genus Mesorhizobium; species Mesorhizobium loti. Next base: position 53,302 of record NZ_QGGH01000002.1, on the reverse strand, counting down.
GGATTCCACACCAATGCCGCCATGGTTCATGGCGACGTAGAGAATGTCGTCGCGCTCGGCACCCAGCACGCCGGAACTCATCCGCACACAGCAGTTGGTATGCCGCGCATCGACATCGGTCGCCTTGAATTCGGGCTTCAGCTTCAGTTCGATGCGGCAATAAGGATGGTCGAAAAATCCTTCGCCGACCGGCAGGTCGGCAAGCACCTCGATGTCCTTTCGGTTCAAGAGAGCCGCCGGGCCGATGCCCGAGCGCTGCAGGATGACCGGAGAGTGGATGGCGCCGGCCGAGAGGATGACCAGCGGCGCCTCGAATTTGCGAACCTGACCGGCCACGATGGCCAAAACGCCGATCGCCGTCTTGCCATCGAAAAGCACCTTGTCGACCGTCGCCTGCCCGATGATGGTGAGGTTCGGCCGGTCGCGGGCAGCTTCCAGATAGCCGTCATTGACCGACACGCGCTTACTGTCTCGACTGTTGATCGGATAGGTGCAAGCCCCTTCGGCGTCCGGAGCATTGAGATCGTCATGCCAGGGATGGCCGAGAGCCATCGCGCTTTGCCGCATGGCCTTGTCGACACTCCCCCAGCTTTCGACGGGCGCGCGGTAGATTGGAATCGGGCCATCGCTGCCGTGAAAATTGGCCGCGATCGGGTCATCCTCCAGGCGGCAGAAGAAGGGCAGCACGTCGGCTCCCGACCAGCCCTTGCATCCGATTTCCTCCCAGCGGTCGAATGCATGCAGCACGCCGCGAATGGCAATCTGCCCATTGACGGCCGTCGAACCACCAAGCCCCTTGCCGCGCCAGTAGACCCGATGCTCCTGCCACTTCGTGCGGCGAGCCATCAGGTCGGGATACATGTATTGTTGCTGAAAATGATCGGGAAGCAGCAGGTTGAAGGGATTTGGACTCTCCATCTCGGCAGGCTGCTCGCCGCTCCGGTAGTCCGGCCCCGCTTCCAGCAAAAGCACGGTCGTGGCCGCATCTTCGGTTAGCCGGGCGGCAAGAACAGCCCCGGCGGCGCCGGCTCCGACAACGATGACATCAAAGGGCATGCCGCACTCCCCGGATCCGACCAATGCACGGCTGGCTTGACCGCGACATCATGTTGATTTCACTTTGCGCACCATCATCTGCCGGCATTCAGGCTCAGCGACGGACGCCGGAACCGATTTAGCCGCCATTGCACGACGGCAAGATCACCATGATTTGTTTTATATGTAAATATGATTTCGTATATGAACCCGCCAGAAATCAAAATTCGTTCCAAGCGGGTTCGATCGGTCAATTCATGACCGCCGGATTGATCCTGAACCAGGAAGCCGACTACGGCTACGCCAAACGCGCCGGCGAAATATCCCTTTCGGATAGTCCATTCGCGAGCAGGTCGGCAGGCAGGCATCCCGAAACGATCAGGTCGGCTGCGGCACGGCCAAGGGCCGGGGCCATCATGATTCCATAACCGCCCTGACCTGCAAGCCAGAAGAAGTCGGGCGCCGCAGCGTCGTACCCCAGCACGGGCGCCTGGTCGGCCACGAAGGAGCGCAGGCCCGCCCAGCGCTTTGCGATATGGCTGACGGTTGCCAGCGTCTCGCGCTGCAGCCAATCGACCAGCACTGCCACGTCCCATTCGTCAGGCTGGACATCCTGCGGTTCGATCGGCGTCTGGTCGCCCGGTGATGCCATGATCCTGCCGGCGTCCGGCTTGATGTAGGCATCGGCGGCGACGTAGTCGACGGCAGGCATTTTGGCGATGTCCAGTCCTGGAGGTCCGTCGACGATGATTGCCGTGCGCCGCTTCGCCACCAGCCCGATCGGGCCAGCGCCGGCCATGTCGCCGATCTCTCCAGCCCAGGCACCTGCCGCGTTGACGACAATTCGCCCTTTCACCGAGAAATCTCTCGCTGAAGCTTTCCACAGGCCGTCGCGGTGATCCAGTTTTGTGATGCGCTTGCCGCAAAGGACGAGCCCGCCGCGCCGCCTGATGCCGCTCAGGAAACCCTGGTGAAGGGAGGCGACATCGATGTCCATGACGCCGCTTTCAAAGGCCGACGCCGCGACGCGTTCGCGGCGAAGCAACGGTGCCAAGGAGAGAGTGCCAGCCGCATCCAGTTTCCGGATTTCGTATCCGTCCGTCGACAGATCGAGGATCGGCGCCAGCAGGTCTTCCTCGCCGGGAGCGGCCACCGTCAACATGCCGCGTTGGGTCAAAAGCGGCCCGTCACAAAATTCGGCTGGCGGGTTCAGGAAGAAAGCCTGGCTTGTCTTGTTGATGCGTCGGACCGTGGCGACGCCGTAGTTGGGTGTGAAGAGCGCGGCCGACCTTCCGGTGCTGTGGTAGCCGGGCGTCGATTCGGCCTCGATGAGCGCGACTGTCCCCAGGGCTGCGAGTTCATAGGCGGCGGCTGAGCCCGAGATGCCCGCGCCGATGACAAGATAGTCGTAGTCCATGACGGCCCGGCCTTTGGCTTGCGTCGCTATCCAGGTGCCGTGGCACGCCGGACGGACGATCCTCCACTATCCGCGTTTGTTCTGGCGGTTCGATCCGGCGCTCTGTCGCCGCCGGCGCACAAGAGTGCAGTTCCTCTAAGAATGCAAGAAAACAAAAATATGTTGACACCATGTAAGATTTATAACTTTGTAATTGGCGGAGGAGAATTGCGCATGATCGGTTCGGTTCGCCAACGGCTGTCGGATTGCCTGGGCAGCGCGTCCAAGGCAGACAAGGCGATTGCGAGTTTCATGCTCGCCCAGCTGAACAGTCTCGCCTTTGAGACCGCCGGCAGCATCGCGAGCAAGGTGGAGGTCAGCGAACCGACCGTCGGACGCTTCTGCCGCTCCATCGGCTATACCAGCTTCAAGGACCTGAAGGATCATCTCAAACAGGATCTGGGCGACCGGCCATGGCTGATCAGCGATCGGCTGCGCGATTTGCAGCGCCGAACGCTTGCCGGAGAGGACCAGCTGGCGCGCGGGCTGCAGCTCGAAATAGCAGGCCTGGTTGCCGTCTATGAACTTGCCCACACGCCGGAATGGAAGCGTGTCGTCAAGCGCCTTGCCACGACACCTGCCATCTTTGTCTCCGGTTTCCAGACCGAGCGCGGTGTTGCACAGACCTTCGTCAATCAGCTGCAGTATCTGCGCGACCGCGTCCATCTTCTCGATCTGGCCGGCGGCAATTTCAGCGAACTTCTGGCCTCCGACAGCAAGCAGTCCTGTCTCGTTCTCTTCGAGGCCAAGCGCTACTCGCGCATGGCGCGCCTGCTGGCGCAGGAGGCGCGAGGGCTCGGCATACCGACCACCCTGATCACCGACGCCTTCTGCGACTGGGGTCGCGAGCTGGTCGACGAGATGTTCGTGGTCCCGACGGAATTCAATCTGTTCTGGGAATCGACCGCCCAGATGGCGAGCCTGACAAACCTGCTCGTCAACGGCGTGTTCATCGAGCTTGGCCCCGAGGTGGAGCAGCGCATGAATGAGGTATCGCGCCTCTACAGCCGCTTCACCGGATATGTCGGCGACCCGACCGGACCCTCGATGGGAGACTGATCCGAGACCTACCGCAGCCCATAACCATAACAACAGGGAACAATGACATGCGTACCATGACCAAGGCATTTCTCTCAGGCTCGGCGCTTCTGTCCGCCGGCCTTTTCATGACAAGCCTGCCATCGGCGGCAATGGCCCAGGAAGCGACTTTCGCGCTTCCTGCCGGCGAACTGGGCGCGACCTCGTACAATCCGGTCACCTCCAGCAACCTCAATTCGGCAACGTCGCTGATCTACGACCGACTGATCGAGCAGGATGCCGATCAGTCGTTCCACCCGCATCTGGCCACGTCATGGCAGGAAAGCCCTGACGGCATGACCTGGGAGTTCAAGCTGCATCCCGGCGTCAAATTCCATGACGGCGAGCCCTTCAACGCCGAGACGATCGCAGCCTGGATTCCGACTTTCGCCGGCACCGAGAATGCCTTCATGGTCGAGGCAATCGACAAGGTCGTGGTCGTCGATCCGTTGACCATCAAATTCGTCATGAAGCGGCCGGAGCCGAACATGCTGTACAACCTCGCCAGTTCCTTCATGGGCGTGCCCAGCCCCAAATCCTACAAGGCGCTGGGTAAGGACTACGGCGTCACCACCGCTGTCGGCACGGGACCATTCAAGCTGGAAAGCTTCTCGATAGGGCTCGAGACCGTGTTGGTCCGCAATGACGATTACGCCTGGGATTCGGACCTGTCGGTCAACCAGGGCGCGGCGAAGATCGCCAAGATCACCTTCCGCGAGATTCCCGATCAGTCGACCGCATTCCTTGAATTGAAGACCGGCGGCGTCGATGTGCTGCTCGGCGTGCCCACCGATTTCCTGTCGATCATCAAGAGCGAAAAGGCCGCCACCATCATCACGATGCCTGGAACCGGCATCAATTACATGCCGATCAATACGTCCGTGGCGCCGTTCACCGACATCAAAGTCCGCCAGGCCACAGCCCTGGCGATCAACCAGAAGGCCATCCTCGACAGCGTCTATGCCGGCGTCGGCCAGGAAGCACACAACTTCCTCATCAGCTCGCTTCCTGAATCCCAGGTCAAGCCCGGCCTCGACGTCAGTTTCGACCTGGCCAAGGCCAATGCGCTGCTCGACGAGGCCGGATGGAAAAGGGCCGACGACGGCGTGCGCGCCAAGGACGGCCAACCCCTGAAGGTGAAGCTCTTCACGCAAAACGATACGGAGTTCAAGCGGCTTACGCAGGTCGTGCAGGCACAGCTCAAGGATATCGGCATGGATGCCGAGATCACCGTGCTCGATTCCAGCACGATCCGCGACGAGTACAAGAAGAACAACCATCAGCTCGCCGTGCGCGGCTACGATTGGAACAACGCCGACATCCTCGACTGGTTCTTCAGCGGCGCGCGGCTCGGCTACCCGAACATCTCGATGTGGAAAGACGCCAAATCCGACGAACTGAACAAAACCGCCATGACCAACTCGAAGACTTCGGCCGAGCGGATCGCGAATTTCAGGACCTATCACGAATATCTTCTGTCCCAGTTCCTGTTCGTGCCGATCTACCAACCGGCAACCAATATCGCCTTCAACCCCAAGACGGTGAGCGTTCCAGAAAAGGTGCGCGGCCCGCGTTTCCGGTCGCAGACCATCATGGACATGCAGGTCCTGCAGTAACCAGCGCTACCGGCGCTTGACCAACAGTGAAGCACCGGAGGAGCCGGGATGATCATCAAATACACGCTGCAACGTCTGCTGATGCTCATTCCGGTGTCCCTCTCAATTTCCGTCGTAATCTTCCTGGTCGTTCATCTCCTTCCCGGTGATCCGATCGACAACCTCATGCGCGTCGGCTCGTCTCCGGAGGACCGGCTCGCAATGACCGTGAAATACGGGCTCGACCGGACGCTGGTCGAGCAATACCTGCTATGGATAAGGAGCATCCTGAGCGGAGATTTCGGCGAGGCAATCGTACTGCGCCGCCCGGTTTCGGCCCTGATCTGGCAGAACCTGCCCTACAGCCTGACACTTGGCGCCCTGGCTTTCGCCTTCTCTTCGATCGTCGGCATGATCGCCGGCACCGTCTCCGCGGTTGCCAAGAACCCGGTCGTGGAACAAGTGGTCAAGGCTTTCATCCTGCTCGGTTCGACGGTGCCCAGCTTCTGGCTGGCGCTGCTGATGATCCTGCTGTTTTCGGTGACGCTCGGCTGGTTTCCGGTCTCCGGCGCCAAGACCTGGACGGCTCTTGTCCTTCCGGTCCTCACGATCGGTTTCGGCGGCATCGCGCTGGTGGCCCGTGTCACCCGCGTGGCGCTGGTCGAGATCGCACGCCAGGATTTTGTCACGCTTTTGCACGCGAAGGGGCTGTCCCGCTCAACCATCCTGTTTCGCCATCTGCTGCCGCACGCCTTTCTGCCGGTCGTCACGATCCTGGCCCTGCGCATTGGCTGGATCCTCGGCGGCGCGGTGACCGTCGAATTCGTTTTCGGCCGGCCCGGCCTCGGCAGCCTGCTTATCCGTGCGCTCGGTCAGCGCGATTATCCCGTCGTGCAGGGATGCCTGCTCATGCTGGCGCTTGCCGTGATGCTCGGAACGCTGATCGGCGACGTCGCCCAGGCCGCGCTGGACCCTCGTGTCAGGGAGGCCACCACATGAACGCATTGGCTCAATCCGGCGTCGGTCGCGCCTTCACCACGCCGCTCGGCCTGTTTTCGGGTGGCTATATCCTGATCCTCCTGGTGGTCGCGCTAACGGCGCCGTGGATCACGCCCTTCGATGTCACCATCCAGGATCTGGCCAACAGCAACGCCGCGCCGGGTTGGCCGCATCTGATGGGCACCGATGAATTCGGCCGCGATGTCCTCTCGCGCGTCATGTACGGCGCGCGCACCTCGCTGTCGGTCAGCGCAACAGCCATCGGGTTCTCGATGATCGTCGGCATGGCGCTCGGCGCAGCCGCCGGCTATTTCGGTGGCCTGTTCGAACGCGCCGTGATGACGGTCGTCGATCTGACATGGTCGTTTCCCGACATCCTGATCGCGCTCATGCTGGTGGCGATCATCGGCCCCGGCCTGTCCAGCACGATGTTCGCCATAGCCGTCGCCTACCTGGCGCAATTCACCCGGCTGACCCGGGCGCAAATCGTCCAGCTGAAGCGCGAGACGTTCATAGAGGCAACCATCAACCTGGGTGCCACGCCCGCCCACATCCTATCGCGCCACCTGCTGCCGAATGCCGTTGCGCCAGTCATTGTGGTCGGCATGCTCGCCATCGGCGACGGTATCATCCTGGAGGCGACGCTCGGCTTCTTCGGCCTTGGCGCGCAGCCGCCCACGCCAAGCTGGGGTGCCATGATGAGCAGCGGCACCGCGCAGCTTTTCCTGGCACCCTGGGTCATCATCTTTCCCGGTCTCGTCGTCGCCGTAACCGTGATTGCCATCAACCTGTTCGGCGATGCGTTGATCCGCGCCCTCGACATCCGCGAACGGCTGCGCGGAACATGAGCACGATCCTGAAAGTGGAAGCTCTGCGCGTTGCGATCGGCGCGCTCACGCCATTGTCCAGCGTATCGTTTTCGCTCGAGAAAGGTGAGACGCTGGGACTGGTTGGCGAATCCGGATCGGGAAAGTCGTTGACCGCCATGGCCATCATGGGGCTGCTGCCGCTGATCGGCGGGCGTATCACCGGCGGCTCGGTGGTCTTTGACGGCAGCGATTTGACCGCTTTGCCTGAACCGGCCTACCGGAAACTGCGCGGTGGCCGCATTGGCCTGATCACGCAGAATCCGATGACGTCGCTCGATCCTCTGAAAAAGGTCGGATCGCAGATCGATGTCGTGGCACGGCTGCATCTTGGCCTGGACAAATCCGCCGCACGCAACCGCACCGTCGAACTGCTTGGCGAACTGCGGATTCCGGAACCGGCTTCCATCTATCACCTTTACCCCCACCAATTGTCCGGCGGCATGAAGCAGCGCATCGTCATCGCCATGGCGCTTGCCGCCGACCCTGACCTGCTGATCGCCGACGAACCGACCACAGCGCTGGACGTCACCGTCCAGGCGCAGATCATCCGATTGCTGAGCGACCTGATCCGCGACCGCGGTCTAAGCATGGTGCTGATTACCCACGATATGAGCGTTGTTGCCCAAGCCTGCGACAAGGTCGTGGTGATGTATGCCGGGACCGCGGTCGAATATGGAACGGTCGCGGCGATTTTCGATGATCCGCGCCATCCCTATACAAAGGCACTGATCGGCTGCATCCCACGCGGATTGGCGGGCGCACAGCGCTTGAAGGGCATCGAGGGTACCGTCCCAAGCGTCGCCCACTATCCGCAGGGTTGCCGCTTTCACCCGCGCTGCCCGCGTGCCGAAGCAATCTGCGCTGCCGTGTCACCACCTTTCATAGCCAGCCGTGATGGCGCGGCCGCATGCCATTTTGCCGGAGCGGTCGGATGAGCGAGTTCCTGGAAGTCAGCAGGCTGTCCAAACGATACACCAGCAAGCGCGGCCTGTTCGGCGCGGCCCGCTCGATGTACGCGGTCAACGATGTGTCGTTCCGGATGACGAAGGGCCGGGTTGTCGGCGTCGTCGGTGAATCTGGCTGTGGAAAGTCCACGCTCGCGCGCCTCATCCTGCGCCTGATCGAACCATCGAGCGGTGCGGTCCGTTTCGATGGGCTGGATTTGCTGAAGCAGCGCCCGCGCGAGATGCGCCGTCTGCGCGCACGCATGCAGATGGTGTTCCAGGACCCCTATTCGGCGATCGACCCCCGCTACACCGTTGCCGACGCGGTGATGGAGCCGTTCCAGATCCAGGGGGTACGCCTTTCGTCAGCCGCGAGATCCGACATGATCAGCGGATTGCTGACCATGGTCGGGCTCAACCCTCAGACAGCATCGAGCTACCCGCATCAGCTGTCGGGCGGCCAGAAGCAGCGCATCGGCATCGCCCGTGCGCTTGCGCTGAAGCCCGCACTTCTGGTGCTGGACGAGCCGACGGCCTCGCTGGACGTCTCGATCCAGGCCCAGATCGTTGGCCTGCTCGAACGGCTGCAGGAAGAAATGGGCCTGACCTACCTGTTCATTTCCCATGACCTCGCGCTGGTAAAGTATTTCTGCGACGAAGTGCTGGTGATGTATCTCGGCCGCGTCGTCGAGGCGTTGCCCAATACCGACGCGCCGGCACGCCATCCCTATACCAGAACGCTGCTCGACAGCACGTTCCAGCCCGATCCGAAGCTGCGTCGCCGCATCCAGCCCCTGGCCGGAGAGGTGCCGAGCCCGTTCGATCTTGGACCGGGCTGCGCCTTCGCGGCGCGCTGCCCAAGGGCGAGTGAACGCTGCCGGGTGGAAACGCCGCTTCTGGCCGCGTCCGGAGGAGGCCACGCCGTAGCCTGCCACCATCCGGACTGACCCACGCGCCGAATTGCCGCCCCTTTGCGGTTGCCGCGCCCGAATCTGTGCATCCCTGGAGTAACTTATGACCTTCAAAGTCCTGACTGCGGAAATCTACCACGAGACCAACACGTTCAGCCGTCATCCGACCGACGAGCAGGCGTTCCGCGACCGCTATTTTCTGACGGGAGCGGAAGCCATTACCCAGCGGCGCGACGCCAACACCGAGCTTGCCGGTTTCCTCGATGTGGGACGCGCTCATGGCTGGGAGGTCGAGCATGTGTTGAGTTCTGCCGCCGGTCCAAGCGGCAGGGTCACGCGCGCTGCGTTCGACTGGTTATGCGAACCATTGATTGCTGCCGCGAAACCTGGAAATTTCGACGGGATTCTGCTTGGACTGCACGGCGCCATGGTTCCCGACTTTCGCGAGGACGGCGAAGGCGAACTGCTTCGGCGCCTGCGCGCCGTGGTCGGCCAGGCCGTGCCGATTGCCATTACGCTTGACCCGCACGCCAATGTCAGCCGGCAGATGTGCGAGCTCGCCGATATCATCGTCGCTTTCAAGACCTATCCTCATGTCGACATGCGCGAGATCGGCCGGCAGGCCGGCGAAATCCTGCAGCGCACGATGGCCGGCGAGATCAAACCGCGCACGATCAGCGCGAGGCGACCCATGCTTGAGGAGGTCAATGGCGGGCGCACCGACATCGGTCCGATGCTCGAGCGGCTCGCATCGGCGCGAGCCTACGAAGCACAAGCCGACGTGTTTGCCGTCAGCATCAATGGCGGCTTCGCCAGCGCCGATATTGCCGAGGTCGGGCCGACCGTTCTGGTCACCGGCCAGGGCGATTTCGATGCGCACCAGGCCTTTGCCGAAACGATCGCCGACGACATCTGGGACAGACGCCACGAGGTGCTGAACGAGTATGTCAGCGTCGAAACGGCGGCAGCCGTCGCCGTGGCATACAAGTCAGACGATGGCCCGCTTGTCATCGCCGACTATGCCGACAATCCCGGTGGTGGAGGCTATGGCGACTCGACCAATCTGCTGAAGGCGATGCTCGATGCCGGCGTGACCGACGCCTGCTTCGGTCCGATGGTCGATGGCGAGGCTGCGGCGGCCTTGCATGGGTCGGCCGTTGGCGAACGCGTTGAGATCGCGCTCGGCGGCAAGACCGACGCCCGCTTCGGCGGCGGTCCGCTCGAGCTCAATGTCGAAATCGTGGCGCTGAGCGATGGCCACTTCGTCGGAGACGGGCCGATGATCGGCGGACTTCCCGGCAACTTCGGTCCAAGCGCGGTGCTGCGCGTCCACGGCATCGAAATCCTGGTCGTGACCATCGCCCAGCAGATGCTGGACCTCCAGCAGTTCAGGGCATTCGGCATCGACCCGGCGGCAAAGCGGGTGGTCGCATTGAAATCCATGCAGCACTTCCGTGCCGCGTTCGCGCAGATTGCCGGCAAGATCATCGTCTGCGACAGTGGCGCGCTTTGTACGCCTCGCTACGAGCGGATGCCGTACCGGAATGTACCGCGGCCGATCTTTCCACTCGATCGGGAATGACGGCACCAACCGGCTGCATGCGCTTGCTCGGGACTCTTCCGGGTTGATCCCATCCACAAGATGCCCGGCTATGACACCGGGCATCTCTAGAAATGATCATTGGATCCCGAGTTCTTACTTTTCGAAATAGGTGGGTTTTCCGTCCTCACCTTTCTTCCATTCATAGATGACGTAGTCCGGACGCGTCGGATCGCCCTTGGCGTCGTAGCCAAAATCGCCGATGGCGGTCTTGAACGGACCGTTCGCTTTGATGGCGTCGGCTACCTTCGTCGCGTCGTCAGCGGAGCCGGTTTTGGCGATTGCGGCGGCGAGAACCTGGACCGCGGCGTAGGAGTACAGCGTATAAGCTTCAGGCTCGAAGCCGGCAGCGCGGAATTTCTCGACGATACCCTTGGCGGCCGGGTTCTTGCGTGGATCCGGGCCGAAGGTGTTGAGTGTGCCGATCACGGCGTCCCCGGCGATCGCGGCGAGTTCGTTCGACACCATGCCGTCGCCTGAGAACAGTGTTGCCTTCAGACCCTGATCAGCTGACTGGCGCATGATCAGGCCGGCCTCAGTGTGCAAGCCACCGAAGTAGATCAACGTAACGCCGGCCTCCTTCATTTTGGCGATCAGCGCCGAGAAGTCCTTGTCTCCGATATTGATACCTTCATAGAGTACTTCCTTGATCCCGTTGGCGTTCAACACGCCTTTCGTTACGTCGACGAGTCCTTGCCCGTAGGGCGTCTTGTCGTGGACGATGGCAATTTTGGCATCCTTGAAGTTTGCCGCAATGTAGCCGCCGGCCACCTTGCCCTGCTGGTCGTCGCGGCCGCAGGTGCGGAATGTGTTCCACAGGCCGCGCTCGGTGAACTGTGGGTTGGTGGACGCGGGACTGATCTCGAGCACACCGTTCTCCGCATAGACCTCCGATGCCGGGATCGAGACTCCCGAGTTGAAGTGGCCGACCACGAACTTGACCCCGTCACCGACGAACTTGTTGGCGACCGAGATACCCTGTTTCGGATCGGAGACATCGTCCCCGACCTCGATCTTGATCTGCTGGCCGAGAATACCGCCGGCGGCATTGATATCGGCGGCCGCCTGTTCGGCACCTTTTTGGAACTGCGCGCCAAAGGCGGCGTTCGGTCCGGTAATCGGGCCGGCAACGCCGATCAGAATGTCAGCGAAGGCGTTGCCGCCGAACGCGACGAGCGCGGTCATGGCAAGCGCGGGCAAGAGTGCTTTCTTCATGTGATGGCTCCCATTAAGCATCGTGGGCGTTGGTGATGCCTCATGCGATACCCACGTCTGGCGCATGAAGCTGACGGATCGAGATCAGCGCCGCCGCTGTTCACTGTTCTGCGACGCCAATAGCTCTCCGGGTCGTTCAAGACATGAGTTCCACCGCCAGGGCGGTGGCTTCGCCGCCACCGATGCAGACGGATGCGATCCCTCGTCGCAGACGATGTTTTCGGAGGGCCGAAACCAGCGTGACGATGATACGGGCGCCCGAAGCGCCGATCGGATGGCCGAGCGCACAGGCGCCGCCATGGGCATTCACTTTATCCGGTGGCAGATCGAGGTCGCGCATCGCTGCCATGGGCACCACCGCGAAAGCCTCATTGATCTCAAAGAGATCCACATCCTTGAGATCCCAATTGATCCTGTCGCGGAGCTTTCGGATGGCCCCAATAGGCGCGGTCGTGAAGAGATTGGCGGCCTGCGCGTGCGTGGCATGACCGCGGATCGCCGCAAGCGGGGTAAGACCCCTTTTGTCAGCCTGCGAACGGCGCATGAGGACGAGTGCTGCCGCGCCGTCCGAGATCGACGAAGAATTCGCCGCCGTTAGCGTGCCGCCCTCCCGGAAGGCAGGCCTCAGGATTGGAATTTTGTCCGTCCGAGCCTTTCCCGGCTGTTCGTCCTCACCGACGGACCGCTCGGCCTTTCCCTCCGTCACAGCAATGGGGACAATCTCTTCAAGAAAGCTGCCGTCGCTGATGGCCTTGCGAGCCTTCTCAAGAGAGCGGAGGGCAAATGCGTCCTGAGCGTCGCGGGTAAATTGGTAGGCCTCGGCGCAATCTTCGGCAAAGGTTCCCATGAGACGCCCTTTGTCATAGGCATCCTCCAGGCCATCAAGGAACATATGGTCGATGATCTTACCGTGCCCCATACGATAGCCGGGGCGGGCACGGTCGAGCAGATAAGGCGCATTGGTCATGCTCTCCATGCCGCCTGCGACGACCACGGCACCGGCCCCCGCCACAATCAGGCCGTGGGCAAGCATGACCGACACCATGCCGGACCCGCACATCTTGTTTACGGTCGTGGCGCCAACGCCCAACGGCAAGCCTGCTTCCAGGGTTGCCTGGCGCGCTGGTGCCTGTCCCTGACCCGCGGTCAGAACGCATCCAAGCAGGACCTCATCAACGAGATCCATTTCGACCCCGGACCGCTCCAAGGCTGCGCGGACGGCGACCGCGCCAAGTCCTACGGCGGTGACGTCCTTGAAGTTCCCTTGGAAGGCGCCAATCGGTGTCCTTGCGGTCCCGACGATTACCACTGGGTCATGAGTGCTCACGCGGCTTGCCCTCCTGCCCGTACACTCAGCGCGGCGCCATGCGCAGCGCGCCGTCGAGGCGGATGACCTCGCCATTCAGCATCGTGTTCTCGCAGATGTGCTTCACCAGGCTGGCGTATTCATCTGGACGGCCAAGACGCGGCGGAAACGGCACGCTCGCGCCGAGAGCATCCCGGACTTCCTGCGACATGGCGGCCATCATCGGTGTTTCAAAGATGCCGGGTGCTATGGTGGCCACGCGCACGCCATAGCGAGCGAGTTCCCGTGCCACAGGAAGCGTGAGCGCGGCGATGCCACCCTTTGAGGCGGCATAGGCTGCCTGGCCTATTTGTCCGTCGAACGCTGCAATAGAGGCGGTGTTGACAATAACCCCGCGCTCGCCGCCGGCGTCGGGCTCTCCCTTCACGATCCGGTCGGCGACAAGTCGCAACATGTTGAAGGTGCCGACAAGATTGACGGCAATCGTGCGCGCAAAGCTTTCGAGGCTGTGAAGCTTGTCCCGCCCCAGGACCTTTTCACCCGGCGCGATACCCGCGCAATTCACCAGTCCGTGGATGCGCCCAAACATCTTCGTGGCAAGATCCACCGCGGCAATGCCGTCGGCTTCGCTGGTGACGTCGGCACGGTGAAAGCGCACAGCGCTACCCAGTTCCGCGGCGACTTTTTCGCCGGCCGCGGCGTTTAAATCGATGGCAAGAACGTTAGCGCCCTCAGCCGCGAACATGCGCGCGACCGCCGCTCCCAACCCGGAGCCCGCGCCGGTGACCAAAAAAACTTTATCCTTGATCCGCATTGTTCATGTCCGCGCGAGAATTCCTCGCCCGAACATGTTGCAACGGAGCAAAGTGGCATACGATGACCGAGGCGCTCAGATTTGGTGATCGATTTTGCAATGTTTGCCATTCGATGCGCGCTGTGCTTGCGGCCCCGCCGACGTTGCGGGCGCGCGGTCCTGTGCAGTGAGCCTCGATGCGGCCTCTCGGCGAAACGATGCGGGGCTTTTGCCGGTCCATTTGTGAAATGCCCGATGAAAGGCACTTGGTTCGGAAAAACCGATATCGGCCGATAGGTCGGCCACGCTTCGGCTGCCGCCAAGCAGGGCTTCCATCGCCAAGGCTCTGCGCATTTCGTCCTTGATGGAACGATAGGTCTGCCCCTCCGACTGCAATCGGCGGCGCAAGGTCGGTGCTTGCATGCGCATTCCCGCAGCGAGTGTTCCGAAACTTGGCCACGCGGACGGAACCGTCATGTGAAGACGCCCGCGAATGGCGGCGGAGAGCCCTGCATCATGGCGATACCGCACCAGAATGTTGGCTGGCGCCTGGCGCAGAAATTCCCGCAATGCGCCCGCATCCCTGATAGTCGGCAGCTTCAGAAAGTCGGCATCGAAGACAAGCCGGCTTTCCGGCTGATCGAACCGCACCGGTGCGCCGAAAAACAGGCGGTAGTCGGTTCCCGTGGGTGGCGCAGGGCATTTGAAATCGACCCAGCGGATCGGAAGGCGCCGGCCCACCAGCCAGCAGTTCACGCCATGGACGATGATCCAGAATGTACGATAGGCAAAGGCGGAGCGCAGCGGACCGGCATCCTTCAAGGTGACCTCGGCAAGTCCGTCCCTGACAACCAGTTCACCATGAGGATCGTCAAGGACCACACGCAGGAAACGCAGGCCTCGCCGCAACGCATGCTCCAGCGTTTCGGTCGTCAGGAGCGCATGACATAGCAGCGCAAAACTGCCCGCTCGCATCGGTCGGGCTCCTTCGCCGAAAAATTCGTCATCCATGGTCTCGGCCACGGCATGCCAAAGGGCGCCGTATTGCTGCGCGGAGATCGGTTCGGAAATGACTGGCGGCAGCCCCACCTGCGCCAGCAGCGGCTCGACCGGCACGTTGTGGCGGCGAAGGCATTCAAGCGTATCGTCCATAAAACAAGGAGCGATCATCCGACGTTCCATCGCTTGAAAACTCCCCGGTGCTAACGCTGTCCCCGATCGAACGTGGCAGCGCTCACACCTCGTTGCCGCAAGGTGTTCCTGGCGACTTTTTCCGTCGGAGTTCGCGGCAGCGGGATATCGGTAATCTCGATGTAGCGCGGCACCATATGGCGAGGCGCGAGTTGCCTGAAGTGGTCGAGCAGATCGGCTGGCTCCAGGGTGGCCCCTGCCCTCCGCTGTGCCACAACCATGATGTCCTCTTCCGTGAATTCTGACGGAATTCCAAAAGCGGCACTCTCAACGATGTCAGGGTGTTTCTCGGCGACGGTTTCCACCTCGTAGGCGGAAATGTTCTCGCCCCGACGCCGGATTGCCTCGTTGAGGCGATGCTTGAAATAGAGCCAGCCGTCTTCATCCATGACGCCTGCATCTCCGGAATGATACCAAAGGTTCCTGAGCGTCTGCACCGTCTTCGCGTCTGCCCTGTAGTAGCCGGAGAACATGCTCCAGCTCTTGTTTGGACGCGACACGATCTCGCCTACGGTGCCGGGCGGAAGGCGCCTGTCCGCCTCGTCGAAGATCGCCACTTCCCAGTCCGGATGAGGGCGGCCGCAGGAACCCGGTCTCGTTTCGTCTACCGTGTCCAACGTCACAAAACTGGTTTCCGTCTGCCCGTAGCCTGTTACCAGTCTCATATCGAAGCGGCGCTCGAATGCTTCCCTGTCGGGAACCATGGGAATGCATTGGCACACCTTGATGGGGTTGCTGCTGTCGTTGTCCGACTGCGGCGCGCGCATGAGGATGACGGCCATGGCGCCCAACAGATTTGTCGCCGTGGCGCCACTCGCGCGAACCTGATTCCAGAATCTTGAAGCGCTGAAACTATCGACCAGCGTTGCTGGCGTGCCGTAGATCAAGGGCAGAAACACGCCGAACATCTGGGCGTCGGTGTGAAACAGCGGCAACGCCGAGAAATAGCTGTCGCTGGTCGTGTAACCCAGATTGGATGCCATTGCCGCTGCCCAGGAATAGCAATGATGGTGAGACATCAACGCGCCCTTGGCGGGGCCGGTGGTACCGGATGTGTACAGGATGGCCATTGGGTCGGAGTAATGGACGTCGGCCAGATCAAAATCCGGCTGCGAGGCCAGGCATTCCTCAAAACGGACAATCCGGCCGATCCGGATGCCTGCCGCCCGCGCTTCCCCCGGATCAACTCCCACGAGGATGAGTGTCCGCAGATTGGGCAGCTGATCCTGGACCTTTGCAAGCTCCACGAGTGCATTGGCATCCGCGGCGAGCACTTCCGCCCCGCAATTGTTCAGGTTGTGACAGAGCAAGTCCCCTTTTAGCCCGGGATTGCTCGGTACCTCGATCGCACCCAGACTTGATGTCGCGAACCACATCGCAACGAGTTCGAAGCAATTCGGCAGCAACATCGCTACGCGATCCGATCGGCCGACACCGAGCTTGCGCAGGCCAACCGCCAGCCGGCTGGAGATATGCAGCATGTCCTCGAAGCTCGCGGAACGTCCGCAAACTTCGATGAATGTCTTGCTGCCCAGCCTCTCGGCCTGCCTCAACAGGATCCTGGGCAGTGCCCGGTCCACGATGTCGTCTTCGTGCTTGCCGGGAATGTAGGCGGGAGATGAGACGTCAAGCATCGTCATGGAGGCGGTCAAAACTCTTTTGCTCGGGCCCGGGCTTCTGGGGACAGAAAGCCGCTGACCGTGGCTTTGGTCTCAAGGCTCATTGCCTCGGCAAGGGACGAGTGAAAGCCCTCGTTGATGGCGTGTTTGATGTCGGATACGGCGCCAGTGGGGCGCTCCGCGATCTTCAACGCGAGTTTTCTTGCTTCGTCGAGCAATTCGGCTTCCGGGACCAGCTTCCAAGCGATACCGACTTCGACCGCCTTCCTGGCGTCGTGACGTTCGCCAAGGATCATCAGTTCCTTGGCAACCTGCGGCCCGACCTGCTTGGTCAACAGCGCCGTCACGCCGCCGGTCACGAAAAGCCCATAGCTGACCTCGGGAAAAAACCAGCGGGTGTTGTCGGCGAACAGCCGAAAATCGCAGTTGATGGCCCATTCGAGGGCGCCCCCAACGCACCAGCCATGCACCGCCGCGATGACGATCTTCCTGGACTGCATGATCTGCAGGGTGATGTTCTGAATGGCCTCGACCCAGGCTTGCGTCGCTGCTTCGGAAGAGGTCTGCGCATCAAGATCCTTGAGGTCGTCTCCGGAACAGAAGGCTCGTCCTTCGCCGTGGAGAATGACGACGCGGATGGCTTCGTCCGCCTCGGCTCGTACAAGCGCTTCGGCGAGTTCATCGACAAGCTGCCTGTCCATGGCGTTGAGCCGTTCCGGCCGGTTCAGCTTGACCCAGGCGATTGCCCCGTCGTTTCTGGAAATGACTGCTGCAGTCATGACATCCTCCTCAGACGATCATCGGTTCGGCGTAAGAGCCCCAGACATCTCGCAGCGCGCCGCAAATCTCGCCCAGTGTCGCTCTGGCTTTCACCAGTTCGATCGTCTTCGGCAGCAGGTTGATGTCATCGGATTCGGCTTGTTGGGCGAGCTCCTGCAAAAGTCGCCGGACGCGACCGTTGTCGCGATTTGTTCGCACCGCATTCAAGCGATCGATCTGCAACTGCGTGCAATGATCGTCGTAGGGATGGATGTGAACCCGCGCGGAACCGCTGGTCTCGTCGACATACCGGTTGACGCCGACCGAGATCTTCTCGCCGCTGTCGATCTTCTTGAACGTGGCATAGGCCGAGTCCGCCAGCTTCTGCTGGAACCACCCTTCCTCGACCAGCTTGATAGCGCCGCCGCGCTCATTCACTTCGTCCAGCACTTTCCAGATTTCGGTTTCCATGTCGCTCGTCAGACGCTCGACGAAGTACGAGCCGCCGAGAGGATCGATCACGGATGTCACATTGATTTCTTCGCGGATGATCTGCTGGGTGCGGATGGCCAGCTTCATCGCCTCTTCAGTCGGAATGGCAAAGGCCTCGTCGAGACCGTTCGTGTGCATGCTCTGGCATCCACCCAGAACGGCACCGAGCGCCTGGATGGCGGTTCGCATGAGATTGTTGTGGTGCTCGACCTTGGTGAGGCTCATCGCCGCGGTCTGTACATGCACCCGCAGTCGCATGGATTCCGGCATCTTGGCCTTGAACCGCTCGGACATGATCTTGGCGTAGACGCGCCGGGCCGCCCTGAACTTGCAGATCTGTTCGAAGAAATCCTGGTGACTGATGAAGAAGAACGACAGCCTGGGGGCGAAGTCGTCGATATCCATGCCGGCATCGATGACCTCTTCGCAATAAGCGATCGTGAAGGCCATGATGAACGCGATCTCCTGGAGCGCATTCCCGCCGACGTCGGACAGGTGATAGCCGCTCAGGCTGATCGGATTGATCTTCGGCGTCGTCCTCGCACTGTGCATGATCAGATCGCGCAGCAACCTGACCGCGGGTCGCACCGGATAGATCCATTCCTTCTGGGCGACATATTCCTTCAGCGGGTCCGCCTGCAGCGTCCCCGTCAGCTTATGCAGGTCATAGCCGCGCTGTTCGGCGACGGTGACGAACATCGCATAGATCACCCAGGCAGAGGGATTGATGGTCAGGGAGACCGAAATCTTTTCAAGGTCGATGCCGTCGAAGAGGCGGTCGACATCGTCCACCGTGTCGATTGCGACGCCAACACGCCCCACTTCGCCGAACGCCATCGGGTTGTCCGAATCCAGGCCAAGCAGCGTCGGCAGATCGAAATCGGTCGAGAGTCCGGTCTGACCCGTCTGGATCATGTATTTGTAGCGCTGGTTCGTGGCTTCCGGATTGCCGAAGCCCGCAACCTGCCTGATGGTCCACGGCCGCCCACGATACATCGTCGGATAGGCGCCCCGCGTGAAAGGATAGGCGCCCGGAAAGCCCAGGTCGCTTGCGGGGATATCGGCGACGTCGGCCGCGGTGTAAATCCGCTTCAGCGCTATCCCGCATTCCGTTTCGTATGCCGGCTTTTCCTCGGGCCTGCTCTTCAAGGCAGCCGCAAGTTCCCCGTCTTCCCACTCGGCCTGCTTTTCCCTGACGTCTTCGATTGCCTGCGCCGAGAACAGATTCATGCGACCCGCGCCTCGCTGTCCCAACCCAACAAGCGGTAAGCGGCGACGAGCGGGTCCACGTCTCTGTTCACCACTGCCTGAATGTGTTTCTCCATCTCCTCGACGTCCTCATTGAACTTGAGCTGGAACAGGTGCCTGGCGGTGCCGAGTATCCGCGTTCTGCACATGCTGCGCTGGCGCTCCGCCAGCTCGCCGCTTTCCTGCAGATGCGCCCAGTGCTGGCCGATGCCGTCTTTCAGATCGCCGATGCGTTCGCCTGAAACTGAACTGACCGGAAGAACTGGGGGATTCCAGCCAGCGCTTGCCTTGACCGTTCCGAGGGCCATCATGCCCTTCAAGGCTGAGACCGTGGCCGAAGCCTCCGGTTTGTCGCATTTGCTGACGGCATGTATGTCGGCGATTTCCAGGATGCCTGCCTTGATCGCCTGGATGTCGTCGCCGAGCCCCGGGGCAGACAGAACCACGATCGTGTGTGCCGCCGTCACCACCTCCACCTCGTCCTGGCCGACGCCGACGGTTTCGATGATGATTGGCGAGTACCCTGCCGCGTCCAGAATATCGACCGCCTGAAGGGTCGAGCGGGCTAGGCCGCCAAGATGGCCGCGCGTTGCCATGCTCCGGACGAAGGCTTGGCAGGACTGCGCCGCATCGTTCATCCGCACCCGGTCGCCCAGAATGGCACCGCCGGAAAACGGGCTGCTCGGATCCACGGCAATGACCCCGACCTTGTACCCGTCCGACGCGAAGGCCTTGATGAGCGAAGAGACCAGGGTGGATTTGCCAGCGCCCGGCACACCGGTGATGCCAACGATATGCGCCTTCCCGGTGTGCCTGTAGATCTCCGCCAAAGCATCCGATGCCTCTGCATATCCGCCTTCGGCGCGTGAAATCATCCTGGCAATGGCCGGAACGCTGCCAGCCAGGACGCCGGACAGAAGCTCGATCGAGGGTATGTAGGCAGCGCGCTTCGCCTGTCTCGAAGAGGTGTATGCGGTCATATGCGACCACGGGCTGCGATCAGGTTCCTGATTGTCGTGACAATCAGATCGGCCCGTGCCTCCTGTGGAACGATGGCATCGACCCCGCTATCCGACAAAGCGGCATAGTCCTGCTCGGGAATCACGCCGCCCGCGACAACGAAAATGTGCTCGGCCTTTTGCTCCCGCAGGCAACGTCCCAATTCTCGAAACAGCGGGACATGGGAGCCCGACAGAAGGCTGACCCCGATAACATCGACGTCTTCCTGTATTGCCGCGTTGACGACCTCATTGGGCGATTTGTAGAGACCGGTGTAGACGACCTCCATGCCAGCATCGCGGAGGATACGGGCGACGATCTTGGCCCCGCGGTCATGGCCATCGAGCCCGAGTTTGGCGACAAGCACCCGAATGGTGCCAGGCGAATGCACTTCGGCATCCGCTCCGGGATTGGAGTCCTGGTCTACCGTGCTCGTTTCGGTCATGGGTCCGAGCGCTTTCACTCTGCGGCGATGCCGGAAAGGCCTGCGGCGGCGGCAAGCCCGGCTTCGATCGACTCGGAAATGATCCTCAAGCCGAGGTCCAATTCCTCCTCGGAGATCGTCAAGGGAGGGGCTATGCGAAACACTCCGCCCATTCCGGGAAGCTTGACTATGTTCATGCTCAGGCCGCGTCTGAACGCTTCAGCCGCAATTCTGGCGCCAAGCTCGTGGTCTGGATCCCTGCGCTCGCCGTTCTTGACGATCTCGACCCCGAGCATGAGGCCACGGCCACGCACGTCACCGACGCATTCGTATCGCTGCTTCAGCGCCGACAGTCCGTCGAACAATCTCGCCCCGAGATGACGTGCCCGTTCGACGAGTTTCTCTTCTTCGACCACATCGAGCACCGCAAGGCCTACAGCCGCCGGCAGTGGGTCGGAAACATGCGTGGTGTAGAACAGGAAACCCCTGTCGTGCGCCGTCTCTTCAATTTCAGCTGTTGTCATGACAGCTGCCAGGGGAAGGCCCGCGCCGATGGTCTTAGAGAGGGTCAGTATGTCCGGGGTGACGCCGTCCCTTTGAAAGGCGAACATATCGCCAGTGCGGCCGATACCGGTCTGTGCCTCGTCCAGGATAAGCAGCATTCCACGCTCGCGGCATTTCTGCTGCAGCGCTGCCAGATAGCCTGGCGGCAGTTCGAGCATGCCGCCGCTCGACAGGATCGGCTCGGCGACGAAAGCAGCCAGGTTTCCTGTCGACTGGCTGTCGATGAGATCAAACGCATCGTTGAGTTCGGTGAGCCAGTCGAGAGATCCGTCGGCATTCTTGAAGCGCGGCCGGAAACTGTTGGGCGCGGGGATTGCGAGCGATCCGACCGCCGCAGGTCCATACCCCTTGCGGCCGGCGCTGTATGTCGCCGACGCCGCGGCTCCCGTCATGCCATGCCAGCTCTTCGAGAAGGCAACGATCTCGTGCTTGCCGGTCACCAGCTTCGCCATCCGGATGGCCGCTTCGTTCGACTCGGCGCCGGTCGAAAGCAACAGCGCCCTGTCAAGGCCAGGCGCCAGCGCCGCAAGGCGTTGCGCAAGCTCGACGACCGGACGCGACAGCATGCCGCTAAAAAGATGCGCGACCCTTTCGACTTGCCGGCTGACCGTCGAAACGATCTTGGGATGAGCATGCCCGAGCAGTGCGCTCATCTGTCCAGACGTGAAGTCGAGGATGGCCCTGTCGTCCGCATCGTAGACGAATGAGCCCGCAGCGCGCTCGATGATGGCAGGTTCAAAGGTGCCGCCATATCGTATGAGGTGCTTCTGCGCCGAAGCCCAAAAACCGCTATCCAAGTTCCTTGACATCTCACAGCCCCGCTAAAGCGTTCAACCAGACAATTAGCGGCTGGCAGGGGTGCAGTAAAATTGATAGTAATCGGATTCAGATATCAGCGGAATTGATATGCAGGCTCCACTCGATCTCAGGCTGCTGGCAACATTCGTTCGTGCGGCCCATTCGGGAACCCTCAGTGCGACAGCGGTACAGGTCGGACGTACGCAGTCGGCGGTGACCATGCAGATACAACGGCTTGAGGAAGCTCTCGGCCAAAGTCTGTTTCATCGAAGCGGCAGCGGGGTCCGCCTCACCGGCAGCGGAGAGCGCTTCCTGGCCTATGCCGAGCGCATTCTCAAAATCCATGACGAAGCGATTTCGGCGCTCTCGGACAAGGGCTTGCACGGTTCGATGACTTTCGGCAGCCCCGAAGACTATTTGAGCGCGTTCTTCCCTGCACTCTTGAAGAGCTTCGGAACCAGATACCCCGATGTCGAGATCAAGGTCGTTTCGGCGCCGACAGTTGAATTGGGAACGCTTCTGCACTCGCGCCAGATCGACCTGGCGCTTGTTTCGACTCCGAACCCAAGCGATGCGCAGGATGTCGTTCGGACAGAACCGCTCGTATGGGTGGGCAGCAAGCCGACCCTGGAGCTTCACGATTTTGGCGACACTGTGCCAATGGCATTGCCGGCGTCGAACGCCATGGACCACAAGGCAGCCTGCGAGGCCATGGCCCGCGCCGGGATACGCTACAAAATATCATATGCGAGCAATAGCCTTGCCGGACTGATTGCGGTCGCGCGGTCCGGTCTGGCGATAAGCGTCATGACCCAGGAGGCCGTCCCATCCGACCTCTATATTCTGAACACGCCTTTTCCCAAATTGCCCCGCCTTGGAATCCTGATCGCTTTTGCCGAATCCGAACGATCGCCTGCGGTAGAGGCATTTGCCAATCACATCCGAAGCGTTCTTCCATCCCTCTAAGACGGCCGATATCCACACGTGTCGTCCGCACGTAGCCGACCGGTTGGCGGATGTCCCGGACCGGAGCTCGCGACGGTTGCGGTTCTCGCCACGGCTGTTGATTCACCCGAATACGGGAGGATTTCAGTTGATCAAACCAGCCTTGGGCGCGCAAACCGCCAGCCAACTCGGAGCCATGCATTCTTTTCGCACACTCATTCAGGATAGGCTGTCGGTTTCCAGATGTGGGTGGAAATGATGTCCCGCAGTTCCGTGCGCACCGCACGGAAGAGTGGGCGAAAATTCGAGGACATCGGTCGCTGCGAGGAGGTCGCGAGGATCAGCTGTCGGGTAATCGGCGGGTCGAATGGCCAGACCTCGATGCGGCCAGCCTCAACAAGGAGGTGGACGGAAGCATAGGGCAGAACCGTATAGCCAGTGCCCTCCTCGACCAGAAGCAAGGTTGAAGGCATTGCCTCCAGCTCCATCTCGACACGCGGATAGATGCCATGCTCCGCCAGGGTATTGTCGATAAGCCGCCGCAGTCCGTGCGGGCGGCTGGGCAGGATCATCGGCAGCTCGGCGAAGATATTGAGGCCGACCGGCCCGCGCGGCAGCACGCGCTCGGACAAGACCGGTCCGATCAGAAACAGCTCGTCATCGGCCAGCGGTTCGGTCAGCACGGAAGGATGGTTCGGCGAATTGTAGAGCACAGCGGCATCGATGCGACCGGCAATAAGCCATTCCAGGATATGGCCGCTGAAGCCTTCGATCACCTGCAGCGCGACATTGGGAAACTCGTTCTTGATCTTCTTGACCAGCGGCACCGTCAGCACGGTGCCGACCGAAGGCGGCACGGCCAGCACCAACCTCCCCTTCGGCGAGGATTTGAGGTTCGAGACCGCATTCTGCGCCAGCCGCATCCGCTCGACGATCTCGTCGGCGTGGGCCTTCAGAAGCACGCCGGCCTCGGTCAGCACGACACCGCGACCGTTGCGATAGAAAAGCTCGACGCCGAGTTCCTCCTCAAGCCCGCGAATATGGCGCGTGACCATTGGCTGGGTGACGTTGAGGTCGAGCGCGGCCTTCGAGAAGCTGCCAGCCGCACCGACGGCGATGAATACCTGTAGCTGCTTCGTGTCCAACTCTCACCCCAACCGTCCGCTGCTGCAGAGCTTCCAGGCTGACCCAGTGGTGTCCGTGTCACGTGCCGAACGGGTATTTCTGGCCTCGGACATTCAGGAACACGGCATAGACCGACGTTGTCGCCGTGATGAACAGCCGATTGTTGCGCGGCCCACCAAAGGCCAGGTTCGCAACCATTTCCGGCACCTGAATTTTCCCGATGAGCTCACCGTCGGGCGTATGGCACTGTACGCCATCCCATGCGCTGATCCAGAGATTGCCCGTGACATCAACGCGAAAACCATCCGGAATGCCAGGCGATATGTCGGCGAAGATGCGGGAATTTACCAACTTGTCGCCGTCAACGTCAAACTGCCTGACGTGATGCGGGGCACTGCGGTCGGTGAGGAAGCCGGAGTCCGAAATATAAAGGCGCTTCTCGTCGGGCGAGAAGGCGAGGCCGTTCGGCATGGAGAAATCATCGGCAACGACGGTGATCGCTCCCGAGCCGGGATCGATCCTGTAGACGCGGCAGCCCGGTTGCTCCTGCACGCCCTTGCGCCCGACATAGTCCGAAATGATCCCGTAATTGGGGTCGGTGAACCAGATGCTGCCGTCGGACTTCACGACCACATCGTTCGGCGAGTTCAACGGCTTGCCATCGAACGAATCGGCCAGCACGGTGATCGCGCCATCCCATTCGGTGCGCACGACGCGACGCTCCCCCTGCATGCAGGTGACCAGTTTTCCGTTCCGGTCGCGTGTATTGCCGTTCGGGTTGGAGACATGGCCGCGGAAAAGCGAAATCGCCCCTGTCTCCTCGTCCCAGCGCAGCATCCGATCGTTGGGAATATCGCTCCAGATCAGGGAGCGAAGGTCGGCGAAATAGACCGGTCCCTCCGCCCAGCGATTTCCCGTATGGATGGTTTCGAGGAATGCGACCGGATCGATCAGGTCCCCGAACCGCGCGTCGATCGTCTCGTAGCAGGACATCGACCGCCTCGCCTATGGCAGCCGGATCGCGACGGTCTTGGTCTCGGTGTAGAGCTGGAGCGCCTGCTCGCCAAGTTCGCGCCCCCAACCCGACTGCTTGAAACCGCCGAACGGCATGGTGACGTCGTTGAAGTTGTGGCAGTTTACCCAGACCGTGCCGGATTTGATCTTCGCGGCCAGCCGATGCACGGCGCCCAGATTGTTGGTCCAGATCGATGCGGCAAGGCCATATTCCGTGTCGTTGGCGTCCTTGGCGAGTCTGTCCAGGTCCTCGTCGTCAAAGGGCATCGCACAGGCCACCGGCCCGAATATCTCTTCGCGGATCACCGACATGTCTGGCCGCGTCCTGGAAATGACCGTCGGCTTGACGAAATAGCCGACGTCGCCGGCGCGCGCGCCACCGGTGACGATTTCAGCACCGTCGTTTCGGCCTTCCGAGATCAGCCTGGTGATGCGTTCCATCTGCTGCTGAGAGACGACGGGCCCGAGCTCGGTCGCAGGATCAAGCCCGGCGCCTAGCTTCAGCGCCTCGGCGCGCTCGGCAATGCCGGACATGACCTTGTCGTAGATCTTCTTGTGAACGAAGAAACGCGTTCCCGCGCCGCAACTCTGGCCGGCATTGAAGAATGCCGCGCTCGAGGCGCCCGCCACCGCCATGTCGATATCGGCATCGCCCAGCACTATGGTCGGCGCCTTGCCGCCAAGTTCCAGGCTGACCTTCTTGAGATTGCCGGTCGCGGCGCGCGCGATCAGCCGGCCGACTTCGGTCGAACCGGTGAAAGCCACCTTGTCGATATCGGGGTGGGCCGCCATCGCCGCGCCAACCGTTTCGCCAAAGCCGGTCAGGATGTTGACCACGCCTTCCGGAAAGCCGGCATCCTGGACCAGCTTGCCGAAGTAGAGCGCTCCGAGCGGCGTCTGCTCGGCCGGCTTGAGCACGATGGTGCAGCCGGCCGCCAGTGCCGGCGCCACCTTCCAGGCGAGCATGCTGAGCGGGAAGTTCCACGGGATGATCTGGCCGACGACGCCTACCGGCTCGCGGCGGGTGTAGGCGTGCCAGTCACCCGGTGCGTTGATGGTCATCGTCTCGCCATTGATCTTGGTGACCCACCCCGCATAGTAGCGGAACGTCTCGGCCGTGAACGGCACCTCGCCGTTGCGGGAATCGCCGATCGGCTTGCCGCTCTCATAGGAATTGAGCGTTGCCAGCATATCGACATTGGCATCAATCAGATCGGCGAGTTTCCAGATCAGCTTGGCGCGCTCGGCCGGGACCATTTTCGACCATGGACCGTCGATCGCCGTCCGCGCGGCCTTGACCGCCAGATCGACATCGGCGCGATCGCCGGCCGGCACCTGCGCGATGACCCGGCCGTTCGAGGGGTCGATGACGTCGAGCGACTGTCCGGAGGCCGCCGGCAACCATGCGCTGCCGATCAGCATCGCGTGCTTGCCGCCGACGAACGCCGCCACCTTGGGATCGAGTGGCGGCACGGCATCGAAACGTATGTTCATGATTTCCTCCCGAAGGGGTCTTCGATCAGCGCTGGACGAACGGCGCGGGAATGGAATTCCCGGCATCGATCCAGATGCTCTTTTCCTGAAGATATTCGTAGATAGCGGTCTGGCCGTTCTCTCGGCCGATGCCCGACTGCTTGTAGCCGCCGAAAGGCGAGAGATAGCTGGTGGCGCGGTACATGTTGACCCAGACGCTGCCGGCCTCGAGCCGCTCGGGCAGGCGGATTGCGCGGCCAAGATCCTGCGTCCACATCCCGGCCGCAAGCCCGTAGATGGTGTCGTTGGCGATGGCCACCGCCTCCTCCTCATCCTCGAAGGGAATGATCGACAGCACCGGTCCGAAGACCTCTTCCTGGGCGATGCGCATGGACTGCTTCACGTTACCGAAGATCGTCGGTTCCACGAACCAGCCGTCGGCAATCGATTTGTCCTCGGGTATCTTGCCGCCGAGCAATTGCGCGGCGCCCTCACCATTGGCGATGCTGATGTAGTCGAGCACTTTCGCGCGCTGCGGCAAGGTGGTGATCGGACCTACCTGGGTCTCGGGATCGAGCGGATCGCCAATCCTCGCGGTCTTTGCGAAGGCGACCAGCTTCTCCGTCACCTGGTCGTAGACGGAGCGCTGCACAAGCGCGCGCGAACCAGCGATGCAGGTCTGCCCCGTCGCGGCGAAGATACCGGAAACGAGGCCGGGAATGGCGGCATCCATCTTGGCGTCGGCGAAAACGATGTTGGCGGATTTGCCGCCGAGTTCGAGTGTGACCTTCTTGAGCCCGCCGGCGGCAGCCTGATAGACGCGGCGGCCGGTTGCATCACCACCGGTGAACGCCACTTTCGCGACATCGGGATGCGTGACGAGGCGGTCGCCGATTTCATGGCCGAAGCCGGTGACGATATTGACGACGCCCTTGGGAAAGCCCGCTTTCTCGAAAAGCCGGCCGAAGAACAATGCCGACACCGACGAGAACTCCGACGGCTTCCAGACGATCGTGTTGCCGGCAGCGAGCGCTGGGGCAAGCTTCCACGTCGCCAGCATCAAGGGCGAGTTCCACGGTGTGATCGCGGCCACAACCCCGAGCGGCTCGCGGCGCGTGTAGTTGAACACGCCCGGTTTGTCGATCGGGATGACACGCCCCTCGATCTTGTCGGCAAGGCCGCCAAAGAAGCGGAACCATTGCGGAATGTATTTGCACTGTATCCGCATTTCATTGATCAGCTTGCCGTTGTCGCGGGTTTCGAGAACGGCCAGGTTTTCGGCCTCCTCCGCCACGAGATCGGCGAAGCGGGTCATGATCTGCCCACGCGCGCTTGGAGTCATCGTCCGCCACTCGCCGCGGAAGGCTTCGACGGCTGCCTGAACGGCCGCATCGACATCGGCTACGCCGGCGCGCGGAACGAGCGCCCAGGCCTTGCCGGTGAAGGGATCGAAGGATTCGAAAAAATCCCCCGACTGCGCGGCGGCCGAGCGGCCGCCGATCAGCATCGAGAGCTTTTCCGTGGCCAGCGGCGGACGGGTTGTCATGCTCCGACTTCCTGCATGGCTTCGCGCGCCACCCGGAAGGAATCGACGCCTGCGGGCACGCCGGCATAGATCACGACCTGTAGAAGGACTTCGCGGATTTCGTCTTTGGTCACACCGTTGGTCAGCGCGCCTTTCACATGCATCTTCAGCTCGTGCGGACGATTGAGCGCGGAAAGCATGGCGAGGTTCAGCATGCTGCGGGTCTTCTTGTCGAGCGTGTCGCGGCCCCAGACAGCGCCCCAGCAATATTCCGTCACGAGTTCCTGCAGCGGACGATTGAAATCGTCGGCGCTGGCGAAGGATTTCTCGACGAATTCGGCGCCCAGAACCGATTTGCGGATTTCAAAACCCTTGTCGAACACGTCTTTGCCCATTGGATGGTCCTTTCCAGTTGCTTAGGAGATCAAAGGCCGGGGGTCGGCCGATATTTGCGGCCACGCGCGACCACCTGGCCGAGCGAGCCGTTGGTCAGGTAGATTTGCGTCGCCTTGGAATCGTAGGGAACGTTCTCCTGGCCGGGGTAGCCGATCAGCTCGCGCACGCGTGGGCTCATATAGTAGGTGGCGATGGCAATGGTTGTGATCGCCGAGAAGGCTTCACCATCCTCCTTGTTGAGGCTTTCCAGGCGAGCTTCGGCGCCGGTGGCCGGACCGACCGCGATGCCGCGCGCGAAGCCCGACTTCAGATCAATACGGAAATCCAGGGACTTCTCGACATCGGCGTAACCGCAGACGTCACTGAATTTCGGCATCTTGCCATGCGCGGGGATCAGGAAGTCTGCGAGTACAAGGAAGGCGTTCTCGTCCGACATGTCAGGCCACCTTCTGGTTGCGGCGCTCGGCGATCATGCGGCGCGTGTTGCGCAGCGCCACGGCCATGATGGTCGCCGTCGGGTTGGTGGCCCCCGAGGTCGGGAAGGTCGAGGCATCCATGACATAGAGGTTCGGCACGTCGTGGCAGGCGCCCCATTGATCGACGACCGAGCGCTTGGGGTCGTCGCCCATGACGGTGGTGCCGATGAGGTGCCAGCCGGATTCACGCACCGGCGTCGAAACCAGCGTCTCGATGGCGCCGGCGGCGCGCACCGATTCCAGGCAACGGTCGATGTTGAACTTGAGCAGCCGGTTGGAGTTCTCGTTGACCTTGTAGATGATCTGCGGTGCCGGCAGGCCATCGGAATCCACCAGATCCTTCGACAGCACCACCTGATTGCTTTCCTCCGGAAGATCTTCCCCGACGATGCCCCAGATCAGCGAATGGCCGAAGCGACGCGCCACATTTTCATGCAGGTTGGCACCCCAGAAATCCTGGAACCGGCCGCTTTCGGCGACATAGACCTTGGACCCGGTCGCGCCGGATACGCCGACCGGTCCGCCCGACGGCATGCAGTTCCATTTCGAACCGCGCACAAAGCCACGGCTTTCGTCGGTCTCATAGAATTCCAGCGAATAGACTTGCTGACCGAAGGGACCACGCCAGGAATCGAGCGGGTCCTGGTAAGAAGCAAGTACACTTGCGAAGGGATGCATCATCAGCCGCTTGCCGACCAGGCCGGACGAGTTGGCGAGGCCGTCCGGAGTTCTGGACCCTCCCGACATCAGCAGCAGCCGAGGCGTGCCGACGCCATTGGCGCACAGAATGACCACCTTGGCGCGCTGGCGCCGGTCGCGCCCGTTCGCGTCGACATAGACGACGCCGGTCGCCAGCCCCTGCTCGTTCGTCTCGATTTCTTTCACGCGAGCACGGGTGACGAGCCGCGCGCCGGCTTTCAGGGCCAGCGGCCAATGCGACCGGTCTGTCGTGGATTTCGCACCCTCCGGACAACCGGTAAGACAGGTTCCTCGGCGCACGCATGGATTGAGTTCGCCGAACTTCTCCGACGGGATGGCATTGCTGCCGGGCCACCAGTGCCAGCCCATCTTCTCCATGCCCAGCGCACCGCGCTGGCCAACGGAGCCCATCGGCAGCGCCGGAAAGGGATAGGCCCCGCGCGGCGGATAGGCCGGATCGCCAGCGAGACCGGAGACGCCCACCTCGCGTTCGATCTCAAGCTGGTAAGGCAGCAGGTCTTCATATGTGAACGGCCAGTCCTCGGCCACGCCATCCATCGACCGCACGCGGAAGTCGGACGGCAGGAAATGCATCCACTGCGCGCCGTAGAGCGTCGCGCTGCCACCGACACCGGCAAACATCAGCGGGTTGATGTCCGTCGTCGACGTATCGACGGGATAGTCGTTGGGATTGTCGCGAACGTTGGGATTGGGATGCCAGAGCTTGGTGCTGACAAGCTCGTGCTCCGGACGCGCGCCGGTATAGTCGGCATAGTCCGGCCATTCGCCCTGCTCCAGCACGACGACGGAAATGCCGGCACGCGCCAGATGAAGTGCAGCGACCGAGCCGGATGGGCCGGCCCCGACGATCACGACATCCACTTCCTCGTCGCGCCTTGCCCGTGCACCGCGATCCGCCAGAACTTCAACGGTCATTCTCTTCCTCCCTTGGGGTCCAACGGCAGCATCGGGTCAGGCGAGCCGCGTCCGATAAAACGCCGCCGCGCCGATGATGATGACACCCTTGATGATGAGCTGCATCTCGATCGGAAATCCGAGCAGCAGCACGAGATTGTTGATCACCACCAGAACGGCCACGCCAAGCAGCGCCGCAAAGATGTTGCCGCGCCCACCGGTAAGCGCGACCCCGCCCATCACGGCGGCAACAATGGAGTCCAGTTCGTAGCCTTGGCCGACCCAGTTCGAAACGGTGCCGACATAGCCGAGCAGGAACAGCCCGCCTATTCCCGCGCAGACAGAGCAGATGACGTAGCAGAGGATGACCACGCGATCGGGCGCGACACCGTTGAGGAACGCCGCCTTCGGATTGCTTCCGACCATGAATATCTCACGGCCGAGGCGTGACCGGTGCAGCACGATGCCGAACGCGATGGCCAGAAATGCCAGGGTGATCAGATTGACGGGCACGCCAAAAATCCGGCCGGAGGCCAGAAAGCCCATGCCCGGCGGCAAGGTGCTGATCGGCGCTCCGCCAGTATAGGCGAAACGGATGCCCTGCAGGATGATCATCATCGCCAGAGTTGCGAGAAACGGGCTGACATTGCGCTTGGCGACGAGCCAGCCATTCACCAAGCCCACCACGGCCGACAGGGCGATCGCGGCGATGAAGATCATCGGAATCGCCTCATTGGTCGTGGCTTTGAAAGCGGTCGCCAGCACGGCCACCGTCGCCATCAGCGAGGCCACGGACAGGTCCAATCCGCGCACCAGGATGACAAAGGTCTGGCCGACGACGACCATGCCAAGCGGTGCCGCGATCGTCAGCACATTGACCAGGTTGGCCGGCCGCAGAAAGGTCGGTGAAGCGAGAGCCGCAACGGTCATCAGCGCGACCAGGAAGACCAGCAGCCCGTAGCGCTCGAAAACAGACGCCATGGACATGCTTTGCGATCGCGGCATCGGGGTATCGAGAGGCGCCATCGTTATCTCCGCCTCGTGGTGTGGATGCCGACCGCGATGATGATGATGAGACCCTGGATGACCCACTGGTAGTAGGATGAGACATTGACGAAGTTGAGCAGGCTGTTGAGCATGGTGACGAGCAGCACGCCGAGGAAGGTACCAAGCACGCCACCTCTTCCGCCGGCCAGAATAGTGCCTCCGACCACGACCGGCGTCACCGATTGCAGCGTCAGCGCGGCGCCGATGCGCGGGTCGCCAACGCCGGTGCGCGCGGTCAGGAAAATCGCAGCTATACCGGCGCACAGGCCAGACAGCGCGTAGGCAAGCACCACGATACGATCGACCGGCAACCCATTCAGCCGCGCCGCTTCCCGATCGCCGCCGACGAAGTAGATACTGCGGCCCGTGCGCGTGCGCTGCAGCCAAAGCCCGGCTAGTGCGAAAATCACGACGAGCACGACGGCGCTGAACGGAATGCCGCCGACCTTTGCATAGGCAATATCCGCGAAGGCGCGCGGCACGGAGCCGCCGGGCTCCTTACGGTACATCAGCGTTGCGCCGAAGATGATCGAAGACATGCCGAGCGTGACGATCAGGGGATGGACGCGCAGCACGACCGTCAGCAACCCGTTGAGCGCGCCGACGGCGGTGGCGGCGACCAAGGCCAGCGGCAGTGCAAGCCAGACCAGATCAGGGCGCCATTCGAGGAAGTTCGCCAGAAAGACGGTGAGCGCACCGACCAGCGAACCGATCGCCAGATCGATGCCGCCCATCAGCACGACGAACGTCTGGCCCAGGCTGACCATGCCCAGCACGATGAGCTGCTGGAACAGATTGCCGATGTTGCGCCAAGTGAGGAACCGATCGGACAACAATCCGCCGGCGACGGCAAGCACAACCAGCAGCACTGCCACGATCAGATAGGAGAGCATCAACCGGTTGCGGCGAAGATCCACCGTGATCGCGCTCATCCGACCGGCTCCGCACGCTGATCCATTTTCGCCTCGCGGTGCCCGACAGATCGCACGGCGAGATCCATGATCGCCTCCTCGCCGAGGGCATCGCCTTTGATTTCGCCGACGACGTAGCCTTGCGCCATGACGAAGACCCTGTCGGAGAGGCCGACGATTTCGGGCAGTTCTGAACTGATCATCAGCACGCCGACGCCAGAATCCGCCAGCCGGCGCACGATACGGTAAATCTCCACCTTGGCTCCGATATCAACCCCGCGCGTCGGTTCGTCGAGGATAAGCAGCCTGCTGGCGATCCGCGACCAGCGGCTGAACAGCACCTTCTGCTGGTTTCCACCGGAGAGATTGCCGATCTTCGCGTCAGGCGACGGCGTCGCGACCGAAAAGTCCTGGATCTGCTGCATCGCCAATGCCCGTTCCTGCTTCCGGTCGATCAGGCCATGTTTGGTTATGCCGTCCAGGTCGGGCGCCACGATATTGGCGGAAATCGGCAGGCCGAGAAACAGGCCGTCGTCCTTGCGGCTCTCGGTCAGGAAACCGAGCCCGTGGCCGATCGAACCCTTCGGAAGCTTTGTCTCGAATGGCTTGCCATCGAATTCGATCACCCCGCTCTCGACGGCACGCGTGCCGAAGATAGCCTCGGCGACCTCCGTGCGCCCCGAACCAACCATGCCGGCCACGCCGACGATTTCGCCAACCTTGACGTTGAGGCTGACGTCACGGACGCGCGGACCAGCCTTGAGATTGCGCACAGTGAGCACATCCGGGCCGCCCGCCGGCGCCGTACGCCGCGGCGGATAGATCTGGCTCAGCCGGCGACCGACCATGCGTGTGATCATCTCTTCACGCGTGAGCGCGCTTACCGGGCTCGTGCCGACGAGCTGGCCGTCCTTGAGGATCGTCACCGTGTCGGCGATCTCGAATATCTCCTCGAGCCTATGGGAGACGTAGACGATGCCGACGCCTTCGTTGCGCAGCCTGCGCATGTTCTCGAACAAGAGATCGACCTCGCGGCCTGCGATGACCGCTGTCGGTTCGTCCAGGATGAGAAGCCGCACCCTGCCGACCAGGGCTTTCGCGATCTCGACCATTTGCTGATCGGCAAGCGGCAATTCGTCGATCTTGGCGTGGGTTGGAATATCGACGCCGAGTTGTGCGAGGATTTCAGCGGCGCGGACGTGGCGGGCGCGGTTCGAAATGAGACCAAACATGCCGCGGGGCTGCGTATCGACCAGAATGTTCTCGGCAACGGAAAGCTCGGGAAAAAGCGCAAGCTCTTGATGGATCACGTGGATGCCGGCAGCGCGTGCTTCCTTCGGCGACTGCCAGGAAACCGGCTTGCCGAGATAGGTCATGGTCCCGGAATTCGGTTTGGTCACGCCGCCCATGACGCGGATCAGCGTCGACTTGCCTGCGCCATTTTCGCCGAGAAGGGCGTGAATCTCGCCCGGCCGCACGGCGAAATCGACCTTGTCCAGGGGTTTGACTCCAGGATAGTCCTTCTCGATCTGGCTGAGTTCAATAACAGACGCTGACATATCCCGGTGCTCGAACTGTTCAATGCACGCCCGGTGCGCGCCCAGGA
Organism: Mesorhizobium loti; assembly: GCF_003148495.1. Classification (GTDB taxonomy): domain Bacteria; phylum Pseudomonadota; class Alphaproteobacteria; order Rhizobiales; family Rhizobiaceae; genus Mesorhizobium; species Mesorhizobium loti. The sequence goes on along the minus strand of NZ_QGGH01000002.1, from coordinate 19,276 downwards.
TGGGCGCACACAGGGTCGCTTGGGAAGCTTACTTCGGATAGTCGGGATTGAACGTGCTCGGATTGTAGCCGGCGGGCAGCCCGTTGCTTGGCGACAGATCGCCCGGATCGCTCATGCTGACATGGTCGAGCAGATGCCTGTCGCCCTTGACCGAGATCGTATCCGCACCCGGCGACGTGACGACCTGGAAGCTCACCTCCACCTTGTCCGGGACGGAGATGCCCTTGAGCACGTCGAGCGCGGTCTCGATGCCGGTGATGCCCATCGACGTCGGATAGTCGATGCCGACCATCTTGATGTTGTGCTGGTTGGCCAGCTGATACATCCGGGCAACGTCGCCGCCGGTCATCGGTGGAAATTCGCCGTCCTTGTAGCCGGCGTCAAGAAACGCTTCGATCGCGCCATAGCCCTGAAGCGCACTGTCGGCCAGGACGCCGTTGATGGCCTTGCCGTGCTTCTGGATCAGCGCGGCCATCACCGACTTGCCGGTTGCCGGGTTCCAGTCGCAATACTGCTTCTCCAGCACCTTGATGTCGGGAAATTTCGAGAACACTTCCTCGTTCGCCTTGATGCGGATTTCCGCGACGCTCGACCCAGCGATGCCGGGCAGCATCACGATGTTGCCCTTGCCGCCGAGCGTCTCGCACAACCACTGCGCCTCGAGACGGCCCAGTGCCCAGTCGGATGCCGTGACGTAGGTGATGTAGTTGGCCGGCGTCTTGACCTTGCGATCGACCATGACAACGGGAATGCCTTGTTCGGTTGCGCGGCCGACGACGGAATCGAGCGCGTCCTCGGTCGAGGCCGCAATGAGCAAAATGTCGACACCCTGGCTGATCAGATCCTGGATGTCCGCGATCTGCTTGGAAGGGTCGTCATTGGCGTCGGTGACGAGAAGATGGGCGATCTCGTCGCGATGCTGGCCGGCGGACCAGAGGACGCCATGCTGGAAGGCGACACGCCAGGCATTGGAAATCGAAGCGTTGGAGAACCCGATCGTATACGGACCCGCCTTCTTCCATTTCGTGGTGTCGACCATTGTGTTGGCATTGGGGTTCCACATCCAGGTGCGCGGCGCGCCATAGTAGCCGGGCTTCGTTTCCGGCTCTGAAGCGACGGCTGCGCTGGTCTGGGCGAGTTGGATGGCCGGTGCGGCGGCCATGGCTGCCGCCACGGCCGGCATGCCGCGGATGAAGCTCTTACGCGAGATCTTGTGGTCTAGTATGCTCTTTATTGACATTGGTTCCTCCTCCTGAACGCTCGACAGAGCGCCTAAAATTCTCCTCAGATATTCGCGCACACGAGACAGTATAAACAAACAATAGATGTTTATATCCCGGGCAAATCGCACGACTATTTTCCTGACAACCTCCAATTCAGGAAAATTCGATTGAAAGCGATTTGACGCAAATTAGCAGTCGATTACCCACGATCGTCAATCTGCCGTCTTGTAATAGCTGCTATTACCTTTTTCGCCATTGGGGACGGCGAAGAATACGACTTATCTAGCAGCCGGTGCCGGGCGCTTGAGGTGCGTTCCGTCGGAGGAGAGGCCGTGAATATTCTTGTTGTCTTGCGCATGATCCCGGATTCCGCGGGCGAGCTGCAGCTCGCCGAGGACGGGCGCAGCATCGATCGGGAATGGCTGGACTTCCAGCTCAACGATTTCGACGATCATGCCCTGGAGGAAGCAATCCTGCTCAAGGAAGCCGGCGGCGCGAAGGTGACGGCGGTGGCCGTTGGCGAAGGCGCCAACCGTGTCCTGCAGATGGCTGCCGCGCGCGGCGCCGACGAAGTCGTAGCGCTTCAGTCCGAGGAGGACGCCATGATCTCCTCACGCGAGATCGCCGCCTCCATCGCGGCAATGGCGCGGGCAAAGTCGGCCGACCTGGTTCTGTGCGGCGTCCAATCGAGCGAGGATGTCTTCGGCCAGCTCGCGCCCTATGTCGGCGCGCTGCTCGACTGGCCGCATGTGTCGGGAACCAACCGTATCGTTGCGAACGGCGCCGTGCTTCGGGTCACGCAAGAGCGCGGCGCGGGTGTCGCCGTCACCTATGAATTGGCCACGCCGGCGGTGTTGGGCGTTCAGACAGCGTCGAAGGCGCCACGCTATGTCTCCGGCAGCAAGCTTCGCGAAGCATCCAAGACGCCCATCGGCCGCGCCACGCCCGAATCGTCAGGCTTCGAGCGTTCCGCCGAGATCATCACATTGCGTCTGCCAGTCCAGGGCGGCTCCGGCGAGAACCTCGGCGGCAATGCCGAGACAGTCGCGGATCGGCTGGTCAGCATCCTGGCGGCCAAGGGCCTGGCGAGGAACTAAGTCATGAAATTGATTGCCTGTACCGAAGGCCACTCCAGCAAGATCGAAGCCTTCTCCCTCGAAATGATCGCCGCGGCGCGTTCGATCGCCCAGGCCGGCGACGAGGTCGTCGCCTTTTTCGCCGGTCGTGACGCGGAAGGCGCGTCCGCTTCCTTCGGTGCCGCCGATCGCCTGATCGTGGCCCGCGCGACAAAATCAGATGTCATTCCCGCCGAGACCTATGCGCTGCTTCTGCGCGATGTCATCACCGCCGAGAGCCCCGGCCTGGTCCTGGTTCCCTATTCGGCAAACGGACTGGATGTGGCAGCCGACATCGCGGCGCGAACCGGCTGGCCACTCGTCTCCTATGTCAATGAAATCAAGCGGCATGGTGAAAGCCTGACGATCGTCGCGCAGATGTATGGCGGCAAGATACTGGCCGAATGCGAAATGCAGCTGCCCGCCATTCTGATGATCAACCCGGGGGCCTTCGCGGAGGCAGCGCCAGGCGCGATCACCGCCGTGAGCGTGCAGACGATCGATGCCGACCCCGCGCTGACCAGCGGCAAGGTGAAGATGGTGGCCATCGACGTGCCGGATTATGCCGACGTCGATCTGACGACAGCCGAGAGGATCGTATGCGTGGGCCGCGGCATCGGCGACGAGGCAAGCATCGACCTTGCCCGCAATCTGGCGACGATGCTGGGAGCGGAGATCGCCGGCAGCCGTCCTGTCGTCGACAATGGCTGGCTGCCCAAGCTGCGCCAGGTCGGCAAATCCGGCCAGAAGGTGAAGCCGAAACTCTACCTGGCGCTCGGCGTGTCCGGTGCGCCCGAACATCTCGAGGGCATGTCGCAGGCCGACCTCATCATTGCCGTCAACACCGATCCGAAGGCCCCCATCTTCAATGTCGCGCATTACGGCGCGACCTGTGACCTGTTCGATCTCGTCGCCAATCTGAGCGACAGGCTGCGGGCCGGCTCTGGCCGTTGAGATGGCATCGACCCTGCCACTCTGGATCCTGGTCATCACAGCACTCGCGTTGACGGCCTGGCGCTCGCGCCGCTACGCGATGGCTCTTGCCAATGCACCGGCAGCGGCCCGCTTCGACCGCCCGATGCTGCGTCTCCAGGGCGTGATGGTCGCCATCGGCATGCACCGGAAAATGCTCCGCAAGCCGCTTTCCGGCGTGCTTCACGCAATCATCTTCATTTCGTTCTTCGTGCTGTTCACCGCCACGATCGATGCCTTCGGCTCGCGGCTGTTTCCCGGGTTCTCACTTGCGCCCATCGGTGGCGAAACCTGGATTGCCGCTCTGCAGGATATCTTTTCGGCGCTGATGCTGGTCGGCGTCGGACTTGCACTCTATCAGCGCTACGTGCTGCGGCCTGCCCGCTTCGACGGCTCGAGCGGCAGTGATGCGGCAATCATCTATGTGTTGATCGTCCTGATCGTGGCGTCCCTGCTGCTTGAGGCGGCGGCGCGCATAGTCGGTGGCTCCGACGGCTCGTGGCGGCCGGTCGCGTCGGCGCTGGCAGGACTGCTCGATCGTGCCGGCATGTCGGCGCATGCGGGCGAAGAGCTGTTCTACTGGGTTCACATCGGCGCCATCCTGGCGTTCCTCGTCTATATCCCCGGTTCGAAGCACCGGCACATGTTCCTTGCCGCGCCGAACATCTACTTCCGCAGCCTGGAACCGCGTGGCCTGGCGCCCGCGGTCCCGGAAGCGCGTGAGGCACCAGGCATCGACAGCCTGGGACAGTTCGACTGGAAACAGCAGCTCGACCTTCTGTCCTGCACCGAATGCGGCCGTTGCCAGGCGGTCTGTCCAGCCTATGCGGCCGGTCTGCCGCTCAGCCCGAAGTTGCTGATCACCGACATGCGCGACGCGCTTGCCGCGGGATCATCGGCGGCCCCGCTGGTCGGCGGCGTGATTTCCGAGGAGACGCTGTGGGCCTGCACCACCTGCCGTGCCTGCATGGAAGCATGCCCGGTCGAGATCGAGCATCTGCCCAAGATCATCGACATGCGCCGTCATCTGGTCGACGAAGGCCGTGTCAGCCCAGGTCTGCAGGAGGCGCTATCGAACCTGATCCGTCTCGGCAATTCCATGGGCAAGCCTTCCAAGATGCGGGCCCGCTGGACCAGGGAACTCGGCTTTCCGGTCAAGGACGCGCGCGAGGAACCCGTCGACGTCCTGTGGTTCGTCGGAGACTACGCATCCTACGATCCGCGCGTCCAGGAAATCACCCGCAAGGTTGCCGAACTGCTGACCGCGGCCGGTGTCGACTTCGGCATTCTCTTCGATGCCGAGCGCAACAGCGGCAATGATGTGCGGCGTGCCGGCGAAGAAGGTCTGTTCGAGACGCTCGCTCAGTCCAACATCGATGAGATCAAGGCGTGCAGCTTCAACCGGATCATGACCACCGATCCGCATAGCCTGAATGCGCTGAAGAACGACTATCAGCATTTCGGCGCGGCGTTCGAGGTGCTGCACTATACGGCGCTGCTGGCGGAACTCATCGCGGCGGGAAAACTCGACCTGCACGTCGCCGACGGCGCCAGGGTCACCTATCACGATCCCTGCTATCTTGGACGCTACAATGGCGGCTTCGACGCGCCGCGCGAGCTGATCCGCGCCGCCGGATATACGCTTCATGACATGCCGCGCTGCCGCGAGAATTCCTTTTGCTGCGGCGCCGGCGGCGGCCGCATCTGGCAAGGCGACGACGGCGTGACCGAGCGGCCGAGCGAGAACCGCATCCGCGAAGCGCTGAGCCTGGGCGACGTCGCTTACTTCGTCGTCGCCTGCCCGAAGGATAAGGTGATGTACACCGCCGCGATCGATGCGCTCGGCGTGGCCGACAGGTTGAAGGCCGTGGACATAGCGGAACTTCTGGTGCCGCGCACAAGCCAGGCGCTCGAAATGCCCCCAGTGGAAACGAGCTGACGGAATGCGATCCAGGAGATCGAGACCAAGCACCATGGGCAATAGGCCCCGACGAAGGAGAGAGCGATCATGTCGACCCTGAAAATCGGCTTTGTTGGCATCGGAAAAATGGGCACGCCGATGGCGACCCGTCTCATCAAGGCCGGCTACGAAGTGACTGTCTACGACGTCGACAGCAAAGCCGTTATGGAGTTGACCAATGCGGGCGCGAAGGCCGCCGCCGGTGCGCGCGATGTTGCCGATATTGCGGAGATCGTCTTTGCCAGCCTGCCCAGCCCGCAGATCCTGGAAAAGGTCGTGCTCGGCGACGGCGGCATCGCCGAGGGCAAGGCGGTTCGCATCTTCGTCGACATCTCGACGACCGGTCCGCGAATGGCCGCCAAGGTTGCCGAAGGTCTTTCAGCCAGGAGCATCGCCATGATCGATGCGCCCGTCAGCGGAGGGTTGAAGGGCGCGCGCAATGGCACGCTCGCCGTCATGGTGTCGGGGCCGAAGTCTGCCTTCGAAATGGCAAGGCCGGTGATCGAGAATTTCGGCCGGATATTCTTCATGGGCGAGGTTCAGGGCTCCGCCCAGACCATGAAGCTTGCCAACAACCTGCTTGCGGCGGCAGCACTTGCGATCTCCTCCGAAGCGGTCGTGATGGGCGTCAAGGCGGGCCTCGATCCCAAGGTGATGATCGACGTCATCAACGCCTCGAGCGGCCGCAACAGCGCCACCGAGGATAAGTTCCCAAAATCCGTCCTGCCGCGCACCTTCGATTTCGGTTTCGCGACAGGCCTGTCCTTCAAGGATGTACGGCTGTGCGTGGATGAGGCGGAGGCGATGGGCGTGCCCATGGTGGTGGGCAGTGCCGTGCGCCAGTTGCTGAGCGTGACCAACCAGCTCTACGGGCCGGATTCCGATTTTACCTGTATGGTCAAGACGGTTGAGACATGGGCGCATGTGGAGGTCGGCTCAGCCCAGACCACAGATGTCGCCAAAGCGAGCTGATCATGGGTGATTCCGAACGTTATGAAATCCATGCCGTTCGCTACGGCCATTTCGAACGCCGCTCGGGTGAGAATTTCCTCGGTGGCGACACTCACGATGTTGCGATGCCGCTCGACTACTTCGTCTGGGCGATCGTTGGCGAGAAGCGCACCTTCATCGTCGACACCGGTTTCGACAAGCCGACCGGCGACAAACGCGGACGCAGTGTCGTCAGGCCCGTCGATGACGGCCTGGCGGCAATCGGCATTGACCACGCCGATGTCAGAGACGTCATCATCTCCCACATGCATTACGACCATTGCGGGAACCATCATCTGTTCCCGAACGCGACCTTTCACCTGCAGGATGCGGAGATGGAGTTCGCGACCGGCCGCTGCATGTGCCACCATGCCATGCGCCATCCCTTCGAGGCCGAAGACGTCACCACCATGGTGCGGCGCGTCTTTGCCGGAAAGGTTTGCTTCCACGACCCCGAGTCGCAGATCGCGCCAGGCATCACGCTCCACAAGGTTGGCGGCCACTCGCGCGGATTGCAGGTGGTGCGGGTGGAAACCGGCAACGGGGCGGTCGTGATCGCGTCCGACGCAGCTCATTTTTACGCCAATATGGAACGCCAGAAGCCGTTTCCCGTCTTCGATCGGCTGAGCGATGTCATCTTCGGCGTGGAGCGTATGAAACAACTCGCCAGCTCCCCGGCTCACATCGTGCCAGGGCATGACCCGCAGGTTCTCAAGCGCTTCGCGCGCACCCACCGGGACGTCGAAGACATCGTAAGTCTTGCCCATCCTTTGCCCTGAGCGCCGATCCTGAAGGACTGCATGCTTGGTGGCTTTTAGGCGACGACGATGACTCGAAGGCCTATCCTCGCACTGGGTTCCAGGCCGCATATACGCGACTGAACAGGCTTGTGGGCGCATCTATTCTATTGGTTTTATTACCTTTTCTGTAGAATAATCAGAAACTTCCCCGCTGGCCGAATGCGCGTGACAGTCGCCGGCTTCGGTTGCGGCCGGAACGCTTCAGTTCGATTGGTGTCGAATTCGACCTTGCATCGCTGGCCGGCGGGCAAACGGTTGCCGGCGTGACCCGCGCCTCATTTAGAAAACGCTGCAGACAGCAACGCGGACGTGTCACACACGATTGTGCCTAAGCCCATAGGCGTGCGCGGTTAGTCGAAAATCCGTGTGAACTACCTCATAGTTTAATGCGACACGAAGCGTATCTTCATTGGCATAGTTGCATATTTTGTCACACAGGAGGAAAGCAGTGGCTCGTCCACAGCGCGACATGCGCGGTTATCTGACCGGCTACGGCGGGCCTTTGGCAACCCGAGTTGAGGTGTTTGAGGCCGAGGGCGAATGGTTCGTGCGCATTATCGAACGCGACGAGGAGCGCACCTACTCTTTTGTGCTGAAATCTTTTGCCATGGCCTTCGCGGAGAACCAAAGGATCCACATAAAGCCTCCCACGATCGTGCGGCTGGAGCGTAACCCGTCTCTCCTGTTCGCACATGCCAGATTCACGGCGGCGAATGATCGATTCTAAGATGTCGCGAGACCCGGATCCCGCCTGAACCTCTTCCGCGATCACGCCATAACCCAGCGATACTAAATAGATATGTTGGTAGTCGGCGGCCCCCAACCCGCCCGGCCGGCGCCTTTCCCCAACCAGCCCCCCGCCTGACAGGCGCCGGCCATCGCGCATCGCGCGGCGAAAACGAGTTACATATTGCTAGCTGGTCGGATCGGAGGCGACGGTCGATGCGTAGTTGCCTGCCGCGGTTGAACGGTATATCGGCCGAAGTTGCGCGGATCGGTTTGGTGGTGGCCCATAGGGTATTGGCAGAGCTCGTCAGCAGTTCGCTGATATCTTTGCTACGAGGTCTCGCACCTCCATGGGCACTCCCCCGGGACGGCCGATCCAGTCATGCCTTCGAATCCAACGATGCGGGCTTCTGCTTCGAGGCCATCTCGCCTCTTGGCAGCGAAGGCCAAGCCGCTCTCGACTCGGGCACGCTTGGGCCCCGGCGCCTCACCCATAGCGCCCGACGCCCTCACCTGGTGTGGAGGCCGCCAGAGGCGTTTTGGCGAAGATAGTGGTGTGGACGCGGTTAGCCGCTCGCGCATCAGTGGCCAGATGGCTGCCAAGCGGCCCGACGTCGCAGTGAGTACACCTTTTTGGGGTATCCCTTCATGCCGATGCACTCTGGCTCTTGCATTAGAGAGAGCGCATATTTCGAGCTAGCCAGCATAGCTCTCCTCTAGCTAGACTGGTCAGGCCCAGCGGTCGCCGATGCAAACGTCCCCCTACGACCCTAACCGCTGGGCCGCCCAGAGCTTAACGGTCGGCTTATCTCTTCGATCCGTAGCTACCGCCGACATCCTTCGCCAGTGCCACGTCTGGATAGTCGGCACCATGCGCCAGTACGGCCTCTCCAATACGCTCACTACGCAGGTTGTGGCGGGTTTGTCGGCTGGACGCTCGGCCAAAGTCAACCGCCAGATTCTGAACCCTTAGTGTGGCCGGCACGTCTTGAGATGGCCGTTCGAGGTCGCGCCATCTGTCTGCAGCCTCTGTAGCCTGTTTCACAGACCGCGATGAGGTTTCCTGGCAAATGTGTGACCTGGCGGAACCGGCCACCTTCAACCGGCCTGCCGCCAATTTGAAAATGTGTCTTTAACCTGGAGCGAACAGATGCGGATATTGTTTGCCTTCGACTCGCTTCTTGCCGCAGCGGCTTTCGCTGTTCCGACGATGGCGACCGCCGACGCGTATGTCTTTATCGAGACCATCCCCGGCGCTGTCGTCGACGCCAATTGGGGTTTTGCCCATCACGCTGTGGATGCTCGTGCGTGGTCAATTGTGGTCAAACAATACTGAATCATTTTGAATTTTGGCGGAGCCGTTTCAAACAGAGATTTTCGGTTGGTACGGCAGCATTGCGAGTGCAAGGATTTCGATCACGCAATCATTTCCGCCGCTGCCGTCTGCACGCTTTAGGCCTACCTCCAGCCATGCGTGCAGACGGCCTTCCACAAACAAGGCGAGGGAGAGATCATTCGCGGTTGGGTCTTCTCGCATAGCCGTTGGTTGAGCCGATCGGTCGCGATTCAAGCTGGGCGTTGGGGTGGAGGGGATCGGTTTTTCCGGTCCCCTTTCTTTTGACAAGCGGGCAGCGCTCAAAATCACATTAGCTTTGATCGATCACGCCGTTGCCGTACAGTCATCCTGTCACGACAACATCGGGAAAGCCGTCATGCCAACCGCCAGCGCGAATGCCAGACATGATCTGCCGCGCCTGGCGCGGATCGATCCTCGACAGTTTGATCTCCTTTTCACCGGTTGCAAACTCGAACGCTACGCCGCCGGCCAGCATTTGTTCGTCCAGGAAGATGCCGCCGACCGCATCTATGGTGTGATGAGCGGCACGGTGGAGATCTCGATCTATTCGCCTGGCGGCCAGAAGCTGGTGGCCAATATTGAGCTGTCGCGCAGCTTGGTCGGAGAGATCGGAGCACTTGACGGACACCCACGAACGGCCACAGCGATTTGTCTTACTGCATGCGAGCTGGTTTCGCTCAGCCGAACACAACTGTTTGATCGAATTGAGAAAAACCCATCTCTGGCGCGCGCCATGATCGAACTTTTGTGCGCGCGGCTGCGTTGGGTCAGCGGTGAACTCGGGGATCAGGCCTTTTTCGGCATCGAAGCGAGGCTGGCAAAACGACTGGTCTTTCTGGGCAGCGTGCTGGCCGACGGCGCAGGCTGGATACCGATCTCGCAGTCTGAACTGGGTGAGTTCCTCGGCGCCACGCGCGAATCTGTCAACAAGACGCTAAACGACTGGCGCAACCGGCAGATCATCGCCATCAAGCGCGGCGGCCTGCGCATAGTCGACGCCGGCGCACTTCGCCATATCGCCGAATCGCAGGACGACGACTGACAGCGGAGGCGCCGGGGGCGAATCAGAGTCGCGAAATCAGAAAGCGTAGTGCCGACCGGCTCGGCATGAAGAAATATCCGCCTCCCCGAGTGGTAACGAATTGAGGGATGCCTTTCAGCACCGTGACCTTTTCCCAGGATGGAATGGTGAACCTGCCGGCACTGTCGCGCGAACCAATCGTCGGGTCTTTTTCGGCAACAAGCCCCTGGAATGAAGTCGACGACACCCAGGTTTGCTGGATGAATTCGTACTGCCGCTCGATATCGGCGTTGAGGCACATGAAGAGCAGCCCCTTTTCGACCTTGCCCTTCTTGTCCTGTTTCTCGTAGCTGCGGCCCACCCGGATGATCCGGTGGCGCTTGCCGATCCTGATCTGCGTTTCACGGTCCTCCCCCAGCGAATCGCGAGGATTCGACCGCCGAACATGGGCGCCCAGCGGGCAGCGGTGTCCTTGGGGATCTTCGATGCCGAAGGCAAAATCATTATCGGCACTGCGACCCGGTCGGCCGTCCGGATTGCGCACCAGCGAGGTGCCGTCGGGCCAGCGGCCAAGCATCTTGGCGGCGACCCAGCGCGGGGTAATCGCCGGGTTGTCGGTTTCGCTGGCCGCCTGAATAGCCGCTGCCTTGCAATAGTCGTTGAAGGTGTCGACGTGCTGCTCGAACTGGCGCATGACGAGGAAGGTGCCGTTGCGGCCGAAGTCGCGCGGTGGCGGCGGCAGGCCGGGTATCTGCCGGTTGCGGCGCACCGCCGACAGGATGCCCGTCCGGTCGAGCGACGCCTCGACGGAGGGCGACGCCGGATAGAAACCGTGCTCGTCGCGATAGCCGAACAAAAACTCACCGGGCGCGACAAGATGCATGGGTGCGGCACCGATGTTGGCGCGGGCGGTTCCCCTGACGATCGGTTGCGAGACACCGTCGACGAAACCAAAATGCTCGACCGCGCGTTTGCCGTCGCGCTTTACCGCCAGCGCCAGGTCCGAAACGAGGTTCATGCCTGCGGCTGTCATCTTTCTCTTTGCGGTACCGATCTCCGTCTTCAGCTTCTCCGAACTTTCGGCATAGCAAACCACCACCACGTCAACGGGCTTTTGCGGCGAACCCCACTGCCACTTGTCCGGCACGCTTTCGCCGACATCGTCCAGAATGCGGCTGCGCTCGGGATTGCCCATGCCGTGGCGAAAGGCGACGGGGAATGTGTCCAGCGGCTTGTCGTCGACGCCGCCATCCAGTCCGAGACGGCGAAGACCATCGGGACCGAACGCAACCGTCATCGCCCGCGCCGACGGCACGCCGTCGCCGAAGCTGGTCTGCTCGACGATGAACTCCAGCCAGGCCTTGCGCCTGGCCCTGGAAAGGTTCTCGGGCACGGCGATCGCCAGCATATGGGCATGCCCCAGCGATCCGAACGGGCCGAAGAACAGGGACTGTATCTCGCCGGTTTCTAATTGTTCGAGAGGCAACGGGGTGGACGCAGCGGGGCTGCCGGCCTCTGCCTTCCTTGTTTGCGGGCGCGGCAGGGATCCGAACAGGCTCAACCAGTCACGAGCTTCACTGCTCGTTGCAGAGGCGATGCCAAGCCTGATTCTGGAATTGGCGCGGATGCGCGTCGTGTTGAGACCAGGGTAAGCCGAATACCAGAACAAGGTCGGCACCTGCTGCCGCCGCGCCCAGCGCTTGAAACGGTCGCCGTCGCGCGCGCCATCGAGGAAGAGCCAGCGCGTGCGCGGATAACCTTCGGTGTTGCTCCATACGCCGGTCAGGCCGGCAGCGGCCTTGGCGATGAAATCCTCGAGATAGCTCTCCCAGCTACCACCATAGTTGGAGAGGAACATCAGCCTGTTGGTGCCGGGCAACAGCACCCAGCGGGCGAAGTGGATGGTGTTGATGGTGGCAAGGAACCCTGGCTTGAAGACCTTCTGTGCCGAGATCGAGATCAGGTAGAACGACAGCCTGAGCGCCAGCCTGCGCAACGTTCCAACCTTCATTGTCGAGATCGCCGTCAGATGGTTCTGGGCTTGTCCAGGCTGGTCCTCGTGGGCCAGAATCTTGTCGAGGGCGCCGAGGTCGACCGGCGTGCTGTGCGGGCGATCAATGTCTTCGAGGCGCCGCAAGGCGAGAAAGCACAGGCCGAGGATCAGGGCTGCCAGCGCCAGAATTCCAAGCACAGTCAGCAAAAGCGCCGTGCCGGCTATGACAACGCTGCCGAAAGTGACACCTGGCGGATCGCCGAACACCAGCACGTAGGTCATCCGCCAACAGGCAAGCACCACTGCGGCAACAGTGGCCAGCACGGCCGGCGCCAGCAGCGTGGTCGTTATGGCTTGCCACCATTTTCCGGGCGGCCGTTCGAGCAGGCTTTCGGCAGGCTCGAATGCCCAGTCGAATTTTCCCAGGGATCGGACATGCCGGCGGGCTTCGTCAAGCATGGCGGCCGCCCCGCCATGGGCGGCGCCCGGCTGCTCGACCACGGGCCGAACGGCATCAGCAAGTTCGGCTTCGGCCAGGATGCGCTGCACCGAATGGCCCGGCGTGCCGGAAAAGACCAATCCGGCGTTGCTGCCGAAGGACGGGGATATCTCGACATTGTGCTTGCGCAGGAAATTGTCCAGCGTGTCTTCGTCACGAAGATCACACACGTCCTTGAAGATCGGCCGCAGCCTATGACCGATGGCATGGGTAATGGCGTTGATGACGTCGTCGGTGCTGCCGTCGCCAGATATCTCCAGAACAAGCGCTCCTTCCCCATCAGCCGAGGCATTGCCCGCCTCGCCAGTTGGGACGACAGCCAAGCTGGCGAAATGGATGGTGCCGGCGGTATTGAGCGCGGCACGGATCTCGTCGCTGGCAGGATTGCCAAATCCGGCGACCTGGCCGCGGATGGCGTCCAGTGACGCCGACCGGGTAATCGGGCATATCACCGTGACCATAGAGTGGGTGACCGTGCGGCAAAGAGCGGGCCGCTCGAAATCGACCTTAAGGCCGTCCGGATACGCGCCGACATGCGTCATCCTGCCGGCTTTGCCGCGCACACGTCGGACATTGTCCTTCTGAAACAGGGCGCGAAGACTCTCGCCAATCTGGATCCTGGCGATTTCGGCGCCAATGCATTGATGAATGCCGTAGCCGAAGACTAGGTAATCGCGATGCGGGCGCGACGTGTCGAAGTGGTTGGGCCTCTGCACCGCCTCAGGATCGAACATCGCCGACAGCGTTGCCGGCATGACCACCGTCCCGGCCTTCACCAGACGCTCGCGGCGCGTGCCCCTGGCGATGGTTGCGTCGCGCACGGTGTAGCGCCAGGGGCCAATCCAGATTGGCTTGAAGCGCATGGCTTCCAGAATGGCCTTGTCCAGTCCGCCGGTGTCGTTGCTGGCCAAGGCTGCATCGATAGCCTGCCGCGCATCACTGCGGGACAGGATCACGTCGAGGCAGTTGCTGCCAGCGAGCACATTGGTTGGAACAAAGCCGGCGATCATGCCGAGCATGATCGAATGAATGTCGGGCAGCGACAGGCGATCCTGATCCAGCAGGCGGACCAGCCTTGCCAGCGGCTGCTCATCCTTGGCCCCCTTCTCCCGGATCGCGTCGATGGAGCGGTCGATGATCTTGATCAGCCGGTCGCCGGCCACCACCGCAAGCTGGCGCGTGACCGGGCTCGCCGTTGGATCCGAAAAGAACAGCGCGCTCAACGCCATGGCCCAATCGGCAAACTCGGATTCATCATCGATCTCGAGGCCGAAATAATCGCGGCAGATGCGCACCGGAACGATCTTCATAAGATCCGCGATCGCGTCGAAGCCGGGGCTGGCGCGTGTCATGATGTCTTGTGAATGCTGCGCGGCGATCGGCCTGACCAAGGCCTCGATTTCTGCCGGGGGGAAAGCGCTCAGCACCGACGATTTCATGCGCCGGTAGTCGGCGCCGTCCTGCATGCCGAGAATGAAGTTCGATCCGCGCGCCAGTTCGGTCATCTCCGGCCCGTATGGCGTCTCGAATTCATCCCCGCGCTCCAATATGTCGCGAACGTCGGCGTTCCTGGTCACGAGCAGGAAATTGCCTATGGCGAGATTGGGCCAGAACCGGCGCAGCAGCGCCAGCGCCCAGCGCGGATCATTGAAGAGAAAGCCAGCTATGCGCGACGCGACGCCCTTGGAGCGGAGGCGTCCCAGGTCAAATGGCGGCATTTCAGACAGCGGACGCTGGCTTTTCTGTCCTGCCCGGATGGCATCGAAATACTTTATCCTGATCATGCGCGGTCTGGCCCCCCGGCTGTCCACGTCATTGCGATGCCGGCTACCCAAAGGCCTAGGTTTGCAGCCGTCTCGCGTATGTGAATGTTTTCACAGTTGTCGGTGTTCCGCCACCTCGATTACGCACCGCTCGCTGCATGTCATTTGGCCAGTTCAAAATTGGCGATGAGAAATTCGTTTGCCGCCTTGTCGGCAAACGGTATCCAGCGCACCCTTTGCTCCGAAAAATCCGGATGTCTGGTCATGAGTATAGCCAGTTCCCGCGTGGCCTCCTGCATGCGCCCGCTTCTCGTCAAGGCGCCGATCTTCAGGAACCGGGAATAAAAATAGCCGGGCGACAGATCGAGCGATCGGTCCGCAGTGGAGATCGCGGATGGCCAATCCTCGACGAAGCTGTAAGCGGCGGCCAATTCCCCCAGGTTATGGAACCGATAGAGGTCGAAGGGGCTCAGTCGCTCCGTATCGACAAAGAACGGTATCGCACCAGCGGCATCGCCGAGCAGCAGGCGCGCACTGCCCATCGCCGAGCGCGCAAAGGCGAAGCTTGGATTGATATGAAGCGCTTCATCGAGATGATCGACCGCCGATCCGGGCCGTCCCCTCATGATGTCGATAACGCCGAGATGAGCGTGCGGGCGGGCATCCAGGCTGTCCATCAGCAAGGCCTTGCGCGCATACTGCTGGACCTTGTCCAGATCGTCGCTGTCGCCGAACCGCAGCCAGGCCCGCCAGAAATACCACCATGCCAGTTCGTTCAGCACCGCGCTCGAGTTCGGATCGTCCCGGTAGGCCTTTTCGAAGAACTCCAGTGCGATTTCTGTGTCGCCGCGAGTGCGCCGGTTCATATGCCAGCGTCCGCGCCGCACCAATTGCCATGTTTCCAGACTTTCCCACGGCACTTGGAAGGTCCGCGCCTGTTCGGCCCGGTCGACCTCCTTATCGAGGATCGAAACGATCTCGGCGCCGATCTGGTCGCGCAGACTGAAGATGTCGACCAGGGCCCGGTCGAAGCGCTGCGACCACACCAATCGCCCATTTGAGACGTCGGCAAGCGAGGTGCTCAGACGGATCTGCCCGCCATTGTGCGTCAGCGTGCCGCTGACGATGTAGCGCGCACCAAGAGCGTTGCCTATTACCCGCGTTCCCAAAGTGTCATCGCGAAACTGGAAACTGGAGCTCTTGGCGATCACCGAGAGCCACCTGCTGTTGGAAAGGCCGTAGATGATGTCTTCGGCTATGCCGTCGGCAATGTAACCGACGTCGCGCTCGCCTCCATGGCCCTGGAACGGCAGCACGGCGATCGCGGGCGGACCTTTGGACGACAGCTTCTGGTGACCATTGACGGGAAGCGTGGCCGAGACCAACGACGCCGGTGATGCCCCGCTGCCAATGCGCCCGGCGATCAGAACGCGCACCGGCAGGGCGATGTTCTTCAGCATGAATTCGCCAAGATCGGTGAACTCGGCCGCCGTCTTGTCCTTCACATGGTGCCAGGTCGTTTCCGAGACGGCGAGACCATCGTGCGGCGCGAACTCCTGGATCCTGGCGGCGATGTTGACGTCGTCCCCATAGAGCCGGCCGTCCCGGACGATGACGTCACCGGTGTTGATGCCGGCGCGAAAGGGCATGCGCATGGCTTCGTCGACCGATGAGTTGAGCGCGACAATGCGGCCCTGAAAATCGAACGCCGCGCGCAGCGCCTCGATCGGATTGCCGAATTCGGCCATGATGCTGTCGCCGGCATCGCCGAAGGTGCGGCCGCCAAAGGTACTGCAACTGTCGGCGATGATGTCGCGCCGCTCCTCGAACGCAGCGACGGCCGATTCATCGTCAAGACCCATCAGCCGCGAGAATCCCACGGCATCGATAGACATGATTGTCGCTAGCTGACGGGTGTAGTTCCGTTCAGCCATGTTCGAGCCCCAGTCCCTTTTGCCCCAGCACAGGCGACCACCCGCTCCTGAACCTTCGCCGCGTTGCTGGAAGAGTCTTCCTGGCAGATGCGCCGCGCCGATCTCGCCCTGTCATGTCGGGAACTCTAACAGTGCCTCGGCAAAAGCTCTACCACGATCGACTAATAGATCGCAGACCACCCGCATCGTTGCATGCCTAACCGCCGGTTTGGATCACGCACCAGGCGTCGTGCCGGGAAGCCACGTTGGCACTGCTGACTGACGTTGAAACGGAAAATACGCGCGCCCTATCTGCTGCGTGCGCGCGCTGGCCACGTCATAGGCCGTCGATCCCGATCGATTCCTGCGAGATTACTCGAATGCTCGCCATCACGACTGGTACGGGTTCCGGCATCGACGTGACCAACTTATGCGGCGGAGGGCCCGCGACGCTTCTCGGTCCGCGCGACTGCTGCCAGACCCGCGGCCCCGTCGGTTATCTGGGTGATTTTCTGAATGATGCCAAGGTCACAAGAATAATAGATGGTCTGTCGGTGACGCCTGGTGGAGACCAGTTTGTATTTGCGCAGCTTACTCAGATGTTGAGATAGAGCGCTCTTGCTAAGTCCGACTCGCACAGCCAGTTCACCAACCGAGACTTCACCTTCTGTCAAATGGCTCAGAATCAGAAGTCTTCTCTCATTGCCTAGAAGCGACAGAAATGCAGCCACTGGCTGCGCATGGCTAATGAACCTCCCCGGATTCAGGGAGTTCGCCTGTAGAACATTGGCACGATGCATTCGCCTGATGGAAAATTCTTCGCGATTGTGCTGCATTCGACTTGGCCCGTTCGACTTGGCCTGTTGTCCGGCCAAGCGCCAACGCTGGTCCCAGAGCGCGTCGCTTGAACCGGTTGGAACGCGACGCGCCTTACTAAATTGGATCGCATCAGTCAGGCGCGAAGCGGATATTACAGGGGCTTCAGCAACATCCGAGCCTAGTCGCCGGATTCAAAACTAGTTGCCGGAGCCGCGCCCGGAGTCGCCACCTCTGCCACCGTTATCGCCGCTCTTGCCACCGTTATCACCGCTCTTGCCGCCGTCGTCGCCGCTCTTGCCGCCGTTATCGCCGGTCTTGCCGCCATCGTCGCCGGTCTTGCCGCCATTGTCGCCGCCCTTGCCACCGGGATCGCCGCCACCGCTCGGATCATCTCCACCGCCAGGACCGTTGTTGTCGCCGGAACGTGCAAGCGTGGTCGCAATGAGCGAGGTGGTGATAGGTGGGCATTGCTCGATTTGGTCCGAGGAAAGGATACTCCTGCGATTTATCGCGATACAACACCGCGCATAGTTGGCATCGGTAAGTGGTTGACACTGAGCTGCCGTCAACCGCGGCCTAATACTCTCCTCTGCTTGAGTACAACTCACCCAATTTGCAGTTATAAGCGCAGATGAAATGAGTAAAGCTGAGCGGTACCTGCCCCTCCAAGCCATATATCGCAGCATTTCTTCCTCCAACGGAAAACGCACCCGGCCCCAAACCAAAGCGCTATCAACCAATTTCCGCAGTTTGGTAACATATTGTTATGTATATTGGCGGAAAATACCTTTTTAAGGATTGATTTACCAATTTCTGCGAGGCTTGTTGGCGACTTGACAACGAAAGGAGATGGTAGGTGATGCGTTTCGCTACGCTTGTTGCCGTAGCTGTGGCGGTAACTGGTTGCAGTGAAACCATGCAGACAACCAAAACCAGCCCTGCGATGGTCACAAAGGGGTATGCATTCCCACCGCCGGCCGCCCGGGTCTTCTGTTCGAGCCACCCAAGCCTCTGCAGCACCAACGGGCAGGTCAAGCTGGTGACGCTGACACCGGCACGCAAGGCCGAACTCGACGCCGTGAACACATCCGTTAATCGCAGGATCGAGGAGCGTAGTGACCTCGTCACGGCAGGCAGTGCCGATGATTGGCGTCTACCGACCAAGCAGGGTGATTGCGAGGATATTGCGATCCTGAAAAAGAGCGAGCTTTTGAAGCGTGGATGGCCGGCTTCGGCCCTGCTTTTGACGGTCGCTTCACTCGGCGGCGAGGGTCACACGGTGCTTACGGTGCGAACCGACAAGGGAGACTTGATCCTGGATAACCGTGGCAGCGCCATCCGCGATTGGTCACACACTTCGTACCATTATTTTGCCCGACAGTCGCAGTCCGCCAGCGGGAAGTGGGTGCGGATCAGTTCTTGAGCTTCGGTACAACTTCGGCCCAACCGATGCATATCGACCAATGCGCGGCGGATAACGACGCGCACAAGATGACTTGAGGCCTATCGACGGGATCCACTGCCGTGCGACGCGCTTCAGAGCCCGGATCGGTCTATATGCCCGACCCTCTATACCGGGCGGCTTCCCTCCAGAATGCGAGCGCCATTCCTGGAGAACGTCCTTTCACTTCAAAATCTCGCCCCCGATAGGCTCCTGCCGCAATCCATACTGTCTTTGAACGCTGATAGATCGTGATGCCCCGTGCGCGCGCCCGGGCGCACAGGTCCGCGTCATTCTGAGACATTTTTCCAGCCCCGTTGCTCAACCCTCCGAAAACGATTGTAATGAGGAAGTTCTTCCCACAAAAAAGTCCGCGGCCGGCGCATGGCCTTCGTGGCGGTGGAGTTCGTCAGACCTTGTGCACCGGGCTGCTTCCATCACACGCCAGCGGACACCCCCACATCGCGTGCGGCATGACTTTTGGCAGGTCTTAGGCAAGATTCTCCTTTTGGATTATCTGACGCGGCACGTCTGCCCTTTCGGATGAATGCATTTCTTTTCTATATATTTGATAGAATTAAGTCCGCTATCAACGGAGGCAGAAATGACCAAACCTCATTTCAGGAAACTGCTCGGCGCACTGGTCGCCACATCTGTTCTATCAGGCACGCTCGGTTTCGCGTT
>NZ_QGGH01000001.1:516346-1700593 GCF_003148495.1 Mesorhizobium loti | reverse complement strand
AGCCGCCGCGTCGCCGGCACGCGCCGGGTCGAACTCGAGATCGGTGGTGAGCGCCAGCGCGTCGAAATCGAACTGCCGGTCGATCACCCGGCGGCGCAGAAAAGCCGGGTCGCGTTCCGGCCCGGACGCTGGAAGCTGTTTCCGGCGGCTTGATCCCGTCGCCAGAACATCGCCTCGAGAAGAATTGTGCGCGCAATCGGCGTCGTTGCTGCGTCCAGCGCCCCGAAAAGTCTCCGTCTGGGAGAAAATCCTAATAGTCGGCCGTTTCGACGATATTTTTTCTCGCCGGACCCTCACGGGGCTACTGCGCGTGCCTCGTCGCGCGCCCTGCCCCAAAGCTATGGTCCGATCATAAACGCATTGCATCGGAGCCTGTTTTCATGAAGCGATTTTTCCTTGGGCTTGCCGCCGTCGCCGGCCTGTTCCTCGCATCCTCCCAAGCCTGGTCGGCCGACAAATTGCTCAACGCATCCTATGATGTCGGCCGCGAACTGTTCGTGCAGGTCAACAAGGCCTTCATCGCGCAGCATCCGGGCGTCACCGTCGATCAGTCGCATGCCGGCACTTCGGCGCAGGCGCGTGCCATCGCCGAAGGCCTTGGCGCCGATGTCGTTACCTTCAACCAGGTCACCGACATCGACTTCCTGGTCAAAAAGGGGCTCGTCTCGGCCGACTGGCAGAAAGATTTTCCCGACAACGCCTCGCCCTTCTATTCGCTGCCTTCGTTCCTTGTCCGCGCGGGCAACCCCAAGCACATCAAGGACTGGAACGATCTCGTGCGCGACGACGTGCAGGTAATCTTCCCTAACCCGAAAACCTCCGGCAATGCGCGCTACACCTATCTGGCAGCCACCGCCTACGCGAAGGAGGCCTTCAAGGGCGACGACGCCAAGGTGAAGGAGTTCATCACCAAGCTGTTCAACAACGTGCCGATCTTCGACACTGGCGGCCGCGCCGCGACCACCACCTTCGTGCAGCGCGAGATCGGTGACGTACTGATCACCTTCGAGTCGGAAACACGCGGCATCCGCAAGGAGTATGGCGACGACAAGTTCGAGCAGGTCACGCCGACGGTCAGCCTGCTGGCCGAATTCCCGGTCGCGATCGTCGACAAGGTCGCCGACGAGCATGGTACGCGCGACCTGGCCAAGACCTATCTCGACTTCCTCTACACGCCGGAAGGCCAGGACATCTTGGCCCAGAACGGCAACCGGGTTCGCGACGCGGCGGTCGCGGCCAAATACAAGGCCCAGTTTCCCGATGTCCGCCTGCTGACGGTCGAAGATGTCTTTGGCGGCTGGGACAAGGTGCAGAAGGAGCATTTCGCCGCCGGCGGCCTGCTCGACCAGACTTACGGCAGCCGCTGACGGCAGCAATGTCCAGGATAGACGAGAGAGCCGGCACCTTGCCGGCTTTTTTCGTTTTGTGCGCCGGCGACCTGATCTTCAGCGGAATATCGGCACCGTCCGTGCAAAACGTTACAAAGAATCAACGCGTTTATGCCTAACATGCCATTCGGCGGCTTGTTTTCGCAAAACATCATCGCGTGGCGAAAACGTCATTATTTGCACACAAACAGTCGCCAGATGCGGGTGGTTGGGGCTTCAATGGGTTGATCTGGGCATGCTGACAAAAAAAGGCAAATACGGCCTCAAGGCCCTCGTGCATCTGTCCGGCCTGCCGGTCGGCCAATTGGCCTTCGTCAACGATATCGCGGTGGCCAACAACATCCCGAAGAAATTCCTCGATGCCATCCTGGGCGAGTTGCGCAATGCCGGCTTCGTCCAGAGCCGCAAGGGCAAGGAAGGCGGCTATCGCCTCGCCCGGCCGGCCTCCGAAATCAAGATCGGCCATGTCGTGCGCGTGCTTGACGGGCCGCTGGCGCCGATCCCTTGCGCCAGCCGCACGCAATATCAGCGCTGTGAGGATTGCGACGAGGCGACCTGCCAGGTCCGGCACATGATGCTGGAGGTGCGGCAGGCGATCGCCGAAGTGCTTGACAATCGCAGCCTTGCCGCCATGCGCGATGCCGACAATGATGATTTTCCAGTCGAGCTGACCTCGCAGATATAAACCACCAACTGCTGCTCGCGACCGCAAGCTGACCGCGCTCAGACAGACATGAGATTCTTCCATTGAAGGAGGGGTTCTCCAAATCTCGGGTTACGAAGCTCGAAATCACAGGAGAACCCATGCAGTTTTTGGCCTACCCGTTCACATTAGACGCAGCCTCGAATACATGACGTGCGGACGTCGTACCCGCTACGTGCTCTGTACCCGCCACACCGAGGTCCATCCATCCTGCATTCACGGCCTCAAACATTTCTTCGGCAGGTCCGGAGTGACCCTTCGGGATGCCGAATTGCTCGAACGCTTCCGCCCACCCTGCACGCGGGATTGCAAAGGCTTTCACGTCGAGATTCAGGACTTCACCCAACTGCTCCGCGACTTCATCCGCAGTGACCATCGAACCAATCTCGACGATGCGCTGCCCTGACCACGCTGGCCCGGTCAAAAGGGTTGCGACCTCCGCGCCGATGTCGTTCGTCGCGACCATGGTCGATTTCCGGTTTGTCGGATTGTAGTAGACCGGTAGCGTTCCGCCCTGCGCGACCTGCAAGCCGTAGAGGAAGTTTTCGAAGAATCCACCTGCGCGCACAAATGCGATTGGCGATATCAGGTCGCGAAAACCTTGCTCCAGAAGCGACAAGGCCATGATCATCCCGAGCCCACTGGTTCTATTCGCACCCATCGACGAAAGCGCAACCACCCGTGGCGGCGCTGCCTTGGTGAGCGCCTCGACATAGTTTGCAATCACGCCCTTTGCTTCTTTGTAATCGGGCGACGGCGCCCAGACAGCCGGCAACATGACGAACGCCCCTTCGACGCCTTTGAGCGCTTGCTCGATGGCTGCCGGATCATTCCAATCGCCGTCTACCAGTTCCACGCCCTGATTCGCCCAGTTAGCCGCCTTCCCGCGATTGCGGACGAGCGCGCGTACCTCCTTGCCGTGCGCCAACAGATGTTTCGCCGTCGCGCCGCCAACTTTTCCCGTGATTCCCATTACTAAAAACATGTATTTTCTCCTGATCTTGAAGGACAGAACAATGCCCCTGTTGGTTCAATGGATGAGCGGCAGAATGGCCCGGATACGGGGATCGCGCGCGTAGAGGCCGCCCCATGTCATCGCGCCCAGAAGCAGGGAAATGATTTCAGGCGGCGACCCCAACTCACCAATGCGGACATGGGCGCAGATGGCACCTCCCAGAAACCCCGTCACCAGGATCGCGCCGAGGACGGCGGTGGTCGGGATGGCGTAAAGGATGGCGCAGGCGAGTATGATCGGACCCACGACACGGGTCAGGTCCATCGCGAACCCGGTTTCCTGCAACATGCTCGCGACCTGTGCCGGCGCGAAAAGCTGAATAGTCCCGTCGGCCACCAGAGCAATAACGACAAACGCGCTCATTATCCGGCCGGCCCACAGGGCGCGATGCAAGGTCATAGTTTCCGGTGTCTGATGCAGGTTCACAGTTTCGGACACTTGTCATTCTCCGATGGGGAGATCCCATATTCGAAGCTTACTGTGCCTCCTAGGTGTGATAAATGCCGAGGAAATGAACCAACTGTTCTCTTTTCGGGAAACAATACCGAGGCACGAAAATGCAGAATCTCGAACCCATCCTCATTTTCACAACGGTAGCGGAAATGGGGAGCTTCACCCGCGCGGCCGATAGCCTGGGCATCCAAAAGGGGAGAGCCTCAACGGCGGTCCGGAAGCTGGAAGAAGATGTCGGTGTCAGGCTTCTGCACCGGACGACGCGCAGCGTGCGGTTGACGGAGGACGGACGCGCGTTTCATGCCCGTGCCCGCGATCTGCTTGCTGAAGTCGATGATCTGCACTCGATGTTCGCAGGCGATCGCGTAGCACTTCGCGGTCGTTTGCGGGTCGACCTTCCGACCGAAGTGGCGCGCACAACCATCGTGCCGGCCCTGCCGGATTTCATGGCGGCGCACCCCGAGTTGGAGCTGGAGGTGTCGAGTACGGATCGGCAAGTCGATCTGGTTCAAGAGGGGTTCGACTGTGTATTGCGGCTTGGACCCATTCGGGACGAGACGCTGATTGCCCGCCCACTCGGCCTATTGCGCATGGCCAACGCTGCCAGTCCCGCCTATCTGGCGCGCTATGGCGTCCCTCGATCGCTAGAAGATCTCCAGCGTCAGGAACATAGGACAATTCATTTTTCGACGATGCTGGGCGCGAGACCCTATGGATGGGAATATCCGGACGGCGACAGCTACGCGACGCTTCAGTTGCCAGGTGCGTTACACGTCAACAGCGCGCAGACCTACGAAGCCGCCGCCCTCGCCGGCCTTGGTCTGATTCAGGCGCCACTCTTGGGCATCAGCCGATACTTAGAGAGTGGAGCGCTTGTGGAGATCATACCCGATTTTCGTCGCCGGGCGCTCGCCGTGTCCCTCGTCGTTGCACATCGGAGCAATCTATCGCGCCGAGTCCGCGCATTCATGAAATGGATCGAAGATGTGCTGACGCCGTATATGGAATAGCGAGACAAATATCTTCGTCCGGCCCTCGAAATCAACATTCTGAAGTTATGTCTGCCGGTCGGCGATCGGCGGCCCGGCGTTGCCGGCGCCAGCTAGCGCGGCACGAAGAGCTGATAGTCCTCCTTGCGTCGGGTGCCGATGCCGCAAGCGGCGCGCCTGTCCCAGTCATAGCGAGATTTGCAGAAGTCTTGAGCGCGGACACAACCTTGCGCGGTCCATGCCGACGCAGTAAAGCGGGGTTCGAAGAACAGGCTGGACCGATGAGGCTGTCGTGGTTCGCAAAATCCCGCAAGGCCGCCCGCAAGCCGCCATCGGCAGCCAGTTTCCGCACTGAAATCATCGCCGACGTCTTTGTCCCGGAACGGGCGGAGGATGTGCGCTTTTTCAGCCGCAAACTGGATCGCCCCGGCCGGCTTCGCCGCTTTTCCAACAGGGACCTCCGCGAAAGCCTGCTGTGCGTCTTCTATCTCATGGTCGCAGCGGCCCTGCCGGTGCGCTGGTGGGCGCCGATCTGCAGCCGCATGTCGAGGTTTCGCCTGAAGCGCCATATGCGCAAGGAGTTTCCCGCCTACGCTGCCGCCACACGCGCGGTGCTTGGCGACGGCATCGATGCGTGCAAGCTGTTCGAGGGTTTGCTGGTGGCACGCCATCGCCGCCGCCTGCAGCTCGCCGCACATCTGGTGACCGGCCGCTGGTCGCCGACGATCCGACTCGAAGGGCTAGAGGGGCTGCAGTCGGCCTTGCGGCAGGGCCACGGCGCCATCCTCTGGTGCGATCAGTTCACTGCCCAGACCATCATCGGCAAGCGCGCTTTGTACGAGGCCGGTATCGAGGCGCATCAGGTGAGCGTCCACACCCACGGTATTTCCGAAACGGCGTTCGGCCTGCGTTTCCTCAACCCGCCGCTGATCAATGTCGAGAACCGGTTCCTGAAAAGCCGGGTCACCTTTGATCGCGACGACGCCTATCAGGTCACCATCCGCATCCAGAAGATCCTGAAGCAGAATGGCGTGGTGACGATGACCAACACCATCCATGCCGGCACGACCTTCACCGAAGCCGCCATGGGCGAAAGCGGCTGGACCCACCTCGCCTCGGCGCCGGCGAATTTCGCCGCCAGGGGCGGGACGGCGCTGTTTGCCATGTCGACCTTCGAAGTGGTTCCGTTCATCGAATACCGTGCCGTGCTCAGCCCCGCGTTGACGCCTGAGGCGTCTGTCACCCAGGCAACGGACATGGCCAGGGATGGCACCAAGAACATGGCCGTGCAGGCGCACTACATCCTTCTCAAGCGCGACCGCCTGTTGGAGGCGCTGAAGCTCTACCCCGAGCAGATGATGACGTGGTCCCGTCGGCAGCGGCTGACCGAGGCTCAGGACAGCACCGGCATCGGCACGGACGAAGGCTCATGACCGGCGCATCTGGCGGACCGCGGCAGCGACGACTTCACCGACCGGGCGTGTCGCATCGAGCGTCAGTGCCCGCTCATCCGCTGCCGGCGGCTCCAGGATGGCGAACTGGCTGTCGACCAGGCTCGCCGGCATGAAGTGGCCCTTGCGGTTGCCGACGCGCCGCCTAGCCGTGGCAGGGTCGATCTCCAGGTAGAGGAACACGATCTGCGGGCAGAAGCTGCTCAGCCGGTCGCGATAGCTGCGCTTCAGTGCCGAGCAGGCGGCAACCACGCCTTCGCCCTTCCCCACCGACGCCGCGATGCGCTCGCCGATCGCGTCGAGCCAGCCCTCACGCAATTCGTCGGTCAGCGGCTCGCCGCTTGCCATGCGTGCGACGTTTTCCGGCGGGTGCAGCCTGTCGCCCTCGATAAAGGTAACGCCCAGCGCGGCCGCCAGCGCAACACCGACGGCCGACTTGCCGCAGCCGGCGACGCCCATCACCACGATGGCCGGAGGCACCGAGCCGGGAGCGCCCGTTGGCGCCTGTGCTGTCTTTTCGTCCACTGTCAGCGGCTTGCCGGCGCGCGGCCGTAGAGCAGCAGCATGGCGACGATGACGACGCCGTAGATGATCTGTCGCCCCGCCTCCGGCATCTGCATGACCGATAGGATGGATTGCAGCAGCGTGATCAGGATGACACCGGCAACGGTGCCGAGATACGAGCCGCGCCCGCCCAGGATCGAGGTGCCGCCCAGCACAACCGCGGCGATCGATGGCAGCAGATAGGCATCACCCATCGACTGCGCCGCCTTGGAAGCATAGCCGGCGAGCAGCACCCCGCCGAAGGCCGAGAGCCCGCCGGAAACCGCGAAGGCGATCATCACCACGCGGCGCGTGTCTATGCCGGAGAGATAGGCGGCGCGCTCGCGATTGCCGATGCCGTAGACGCTGCGGCCGAAGCTGGTGCGGGTCAGCACGAAGACCATCGCGGCCCCGATCAGCGCCCAGATGACGACGGCATTGGGCACGCCAGGAATGGTAAAGCCGGTCGCCACATAGCGCATCGCCACGGTTGCCGAATCCTGCGGCGAGAACCCGCCAGTGTAGACCACCATCAGCCCTTGCGCGACGGCGTTGGTGGCAAGCGTGATGATCATAGACGGAATTCTGAGATAGGCGACACCGATACCGTTGACGATACCGATCAGCACCCCGCAGAAAATGCCGAACGGAATGGCCAGCGCCACGCCGAGCGGACCATAGGCGGCCGCCGCGCAGGCCATCATGGCGCCTACCGCCACCGACCACGGCACCGACAGGTCGATCTGGCCTAGCAGGATGACCAGCATCATGCCTGTGGCGATGACGCCGAGGAACGAGGCCACCTTGAGCTGCTGCAAGAGATATTCCGGCGACAGGAAACTGCGCGAATAGAGACTGCCCAGGAACAGCAGCAGCACGATGCAGGCGAAGGCCGTCAGCACCGCCGGGTCGGCGCGGCGGATGAATTTTGGCATCCGGTTGGCAATGCCGCCGATGGTCGTTTCGCTCACAGGAACCACTCCAGCCGGTTGCGGACCCGAAACAGGGCGAAGGCGCCGAGGCTGACCGCGATCAGCAGGATAACGCCCTGGAATAGCGGCTGCCAGAGCGGATCGAAATCGAAGACGAAGAGCAGGTCGCCGATGGTGCGGAAAGCCAGCGCGCCGAAGATCGCGCCGATGGCGCTGCCCTTGCCGCCGAACAGCGAGACGCCGCCGAGCACGACGGCGGCAATCGAGAACAGCGTGTAGGCGTTGCCGCTGGCATAGGCCGCGTCACCCGTATAGGTGAAGAATGTCAGGAACAGCCCGCCGATCGCGGCGAGCAGCCCGGCAAGCGCATAGGCGGCGAACTTGCCACGCCGGATCGGCACGCCGGACATGTAGGCCGCCATCTCCGAGGAACCGGCCGCGTAAGCCGCGCGGCCGAGCACCGAGCGGCTGAACGGCACCCAGACGACGAGCACCACGGCCAGCAGCACCACCAGGCTCGCCGGCACCACGCCGAACAGCCGCCCGGTCAGCGCGTCGGCAAGGTCCTCGTTGACCGAACCGCCTGGAAAGGGTCGTAGCAGCAGCGCGATGCCGAAATAGACAGCACCCGTGGCGATGGTGGTGACAATCGGCTGCAGGCGACCATAGATGACGATGGCACCGTTGATCGCCCCGCACAGCAGCCCGGTGCCAAGCACCGCAATGACCCCGAACGCGGTTTCGATACCGGTGCCGATGACCAGCCACGAAGCCAGGCAATTGGTCAGCGTGAAGATCATGCCGACTGAAAGGTCGATGCCGGCGGTGATCACCACCAGCGTCTGGGCCATGGCCACAAAGGCGAGCAGCACGCCTTTGTTCGAGGCTGTCTGCACGACGTTGGCGGTGAAGCCGGCGGGATGGTTCGAGGTGTAGATGACGAACATGACGATGAAAATGCCGAACGCCAGCAGCGTTCCGCGCTGTTCGGCCAGCCAGTAGCGCCAATCTTTCACGCGCCAATCTTTCACACACTTGCTCCCAGGCCCACCGGGCTCTCCTCGCCATGGATGTTGAGCGCGCTTGATATCAGCGCCCGCTCGGTGATCCCGGCGCCGACCAGTTCGCGCTTGACCGCCCCGTCATAGAGCACCAGCACGCGGTCGCAGCAGCCGATCAATTCGTCATAGTCGGTCGAATAGAACAGGATCGCCGCACCCGCATCGGCGAGCTTGCGCATTAGCTGATAGAGCTCCTGCTTGGTGCCGACATCGATGCCGCGCGTCGGATCGTTGAGCAGGATGATGCGCGGCTGGCGCATCAGCCATTTGGCGATGACCACCTTCTGCTGGTTGCCGCCGGACAGCGCGCCGACCGGGATGTCGAGGCCCGCCGTCTTGATTGCCAGAAGGCCGACCATGTCGTCGATCAGCCGCTGTTCGGCGGCGCGATCGATGATGCCGGCTTTCGACAGCCGGTCTAGCGCGGCAAACGACAGGTTCTCGCGCACCGTCATCGGCAGCATCAGGCCTTCGGTCTTGCGATCCTCGGGAATGAGCGCCATGCCGATGCGGTCGTCGCGCGCAACGGATGGACTGGTGATCGACACAGGCTTGCCGTCGATCAGGATCTGGCCGGACAGGCCGCGCAGCACACCGAAGAAAGCGAGCAGCAATTCGCGCTGGCCCTGGCCGTCAAGG
Organism: Mesorhizobium loti; assembly: GCF_003148495.1. Classification (GTDB taxonomy): domain Bacteria; phylum Pseudomonadota; class Alphaproteobacteria; order Rhizobiales; family Rhizobiaceae; genus Mesorhizobium; species Mesorhizobium loti. Next base: position 1,691,419 of record NZ_QGGH01000001.1, on the reverse strand, counting down.
CCACCGAGGCCGACGACCTCGCCTGCCCCGACCGTCAGCGAGACATTGTCCAGCCGGTCGGTCCAGGACAGCTTGCGTGCCTCCAGCACGGGAACGGCGGCACCTGCATTGCGCGCGGGTTTCGGCGGGAAAATATGGCTGTATTCGCGCCCAATCATCAGTTCGACGACTTCGTTGTCGCTCTTCGTGCCTGCCTTGTAGCTGGCGACATTGCGGCCGTTGCGAAACACCGTGCAGTAGTCGGCAAGCTCGGCGATCTCGTTCATGCGGTGCGAGATGTAGAGCAGCGCCAGCCCTTCCGAGCGCAATCGCTTGAGCACGCTGAAGATCTTAGCGACGTCGGTCGCGGTCAGTGCCGAGGTCGCCTCGTCGAGGATCAGGATGCGCGGCTTCCTGGCCAGCGCCTTGGCGATCTCGACCATTTGGCGGCGCGACAGCGGCAGGTCCTTGACCAGTGCCAGCGGGTGGATATCGGCAGCACCGGCGCGTGCCAGCGCCTCCTCGGCGATGCGGCGCTGCGCCTTGCGGTCGATCATGCCAAAACGCTTCGGCGGATCGGAAATGACAATGTTGTCGGCGACGCTGAGTTCGGGAACCAGCGACAGTTCCTGGAAGATGCAGACGATACCGGCCTTGTTCGCCGCGCCTGGCGAGGCGAACGTCACCTCGCGTCCATCCAGCGTCATGCGACCTTCGTCGGGCGCGACGACGCCCGCCATGACCTTGATCAGCGTCGATTTCCCGGCGCCGTTTTCGCCGAGAATAGCGTGAATGCTGCCGGATGAGACCGAAAGCTCGGCCTTTTCCAACGCCCGCACACCACCATAGCGCTTGGATATGCCCTCCATCCGGAAGAGCGGAACCATACCGTCCATCGGCCCTCCCGAGGCACTTTTGACGACCAGGGATATCGAGTGGCCGGCGCCGCGGGAGATCCCGCGGCGCCTTGTATGCTGCCTATTGGTCCGCCTTGGTCTGGCCCATGATTTCCTGCGCGGTGAAATTTATGCCGCAGGTCGGGAAGGAGTTGCCGACGAAGAAATTGTCGGACTGGTCGGGGAAGAAATCCTGACCGGCCTTGAAGTTCGGATCCTCGACAATCGCCAGCGGCAGCTTGACCGACTGTGGGACGACGTTGCCCTCAAGTGCCGAGATCGCCGTCTTGATGGCAACCGCCACCTGGGCCGGCCCGGTGCCGGCCGATGAGCATTTCAGCCCGTCCGCGGCATGAGCGGCGCAGAACTTGCGGAAGCCATTCTCGGTCTCGCCGCCGAACGGCACGAACGGATGCTTGGCGTCGATCATCGCCTGCACGATGCCAGTGTCGCCACCCTGTCCGGTCACGCCGTCAAAGGGACCGTTGGTGGCGATTGCGTCGGCCGAAGCCTTTTGCGCAACGCCGTCATCCCATTTGCCGACAACCTCGGTGACGGCCCATTTCTTGCCGGAGGCGTCGAGAGCCTCATGGATGCCATTGTGGCGGTCGGTGTCGACTGAGGTCCCAGCAACGCCACGCACCTCGAGCACCTTGCCGCCGTTCGGCACATGCGTGACCAACCATTTGCCCCAAAGCTCGCCCAGGCCTTTCTGGTCGACGTTGACGTTGATGGCGTCCTTGGTGTCGAGAATGTTATCGAAAGCAACCAGCACGACGCCGGCTTCCTTGGCGCGCTTGATCACCGGCCCGAAGGCCGTCGGGTTCTGCGCATTGACCACGATGGCGTCATAGCCGGAATCAATGAAGTTGTTGATCGCCGAGATCTGCGCCGGCACGTCCTCTCCGGTCGAGACGACCTTGAATTCCTTCAGCTTTGCAGCAACGTCCTTCTGGGCTGCATAGGCCTTCGCAGTCTGCACCATCTGGATGCGCCATGTGTTGGCGATATAGCCATTGGCGAGCGCAATGCGGTAGGGGCCGTCCTTCTTGGGGAACTTGAAGAACTGCGTATCCGCAGCCCAGGGTGCGAAGCAATCCGGCTCGGCCGCTGGACCCTTGACGATTTCGGGGCCTGCAGCAATCGCCGATGAGCTCAACATGACAAATGCAGTGGCGGCAACGATGCCACCAACGAGTGACTTGATCATCGATATTCCTCCCAGTTGCAGTTCTGATTGTTGTTGGCTGCTGTGACGTCTCGTGCGTCAGATCTGGCACCTCCCGCTTGGCTCTGCCGCGCCTTTCGGTGGCTGAATGCCACCCCGATCCCCTCCCCTTGCTCTCCGGTCAAGGCCGGAAAAAACTATCATATTATCCATAATAAACAAGTATGAGTTGTCGCTTATATATAATAAACAGATTTTTCTGTTTATTATGAGCACCTTTCCGGCGAAAATGGTAGCGCTACCATTACGCAGTGTAAACCGGCATTCGCACAGTCGCCTCTGTGCGTTTCAACGCGCCGTGCTCTCGCGGCGCTTGAGCTCGAAACCGAGATCGACGATCCGTTGCTCCGGCCTATTGCCGGCGATCGCCGCCAGCGCCATGGCCACTGCACGCCGGCCGATCTCATAGCGATGGGTGCGGATGCTGGTGATCGATGGAAACGCCACCTGCATCATGTCGAGGTCGTTGAAGCCGACGATGCCGATCGTCTTCGGCACCGCGATCGAGGCGCGATGGCACTCGAACAACACGCCGAGCGCAATGTCGTCATTGTTGCAGAAAACACCGTCGAGCGTCGGCACCTTGGCCAGCGCGTCGCGGAGCATTTCGCGGCCGAGCGATACGCTGGACAACACCGGCGTGGTGGTGACAAGGCGCGGGTCGAACAGGCCGGCGGCCTCCATCGCCGCGCGATAGCCGGCAAGGCGCCGCTGCGAGCGCGGGTCCATGCGGGCGCCGATGAAGCCGATGCGGCGGTAGCCGGCCTCGATCAGATGTTCAGTTGCCGTCCTGCCGCCGTCGAGATGCGAGAAGCCGACCATCATGTCGACCGGATCGGGACCGGTCTCCATGACCTGCACCACCGGGCAGCCGGCGCTTTCCAGCAGCTTTCGCGAGGTCGGTGTCTGGTCGATGCCGGCGACGATCAGCGCTGCCGGCCGCTGCGAGCCGAACACCTGCAATAGCCGCTCTTCCTCGAGGCCGGAATAATGGGTGTTACCGAGCTGGATGCGGAACGGGCTGGCCGACAGGCTGTCGTAGATGCCGCGCACCACCTCGGCGAAGACATTGTTGGTGAGCGACGGCACCAGAACGCCGAACACTTCGGCGCGCGCCGAGGCCAGCGCCCGCGCATTCGGGTCCGGGACGTAACCGAGTTCGTCGACGGCGGCCTGGATCTGGCGGCGCAACTCTTCCGAGACACGCTCCGGCTCGCGCAAGGCGCGCGACACAGTGATGGCGCCGACACCAGCCTTGCGAGCGACATCGGCGATAGTCGGGCGGCCGCCGCCCCGACGCGAGCGCGGCTTGATCACAGACGCGCTCGCTCGGAAACGCACCCGGCAGGGCGCGGTCGCGATACGATCGTCTTTGCTGTCGCCATCTCACCGGCCTTTTGCCGCCCCAACTTGCCTTCTGGCGTCGCGCGGCGTCCGTCGGTTGTCAAGCCAAAGCGCGTGCCGGGCGTGCGTGCGAAGATCGCTGCCTTCCTTTAGGCCATCACGGCGGCGCTGCGCCTTGCTCTCCAGAACAACAGTCCGATCGCCAGTATGTTCAGCAAATTCCAGGCAATTCCGTTGAGGAACGCAGCCGCGTAGGAGCCGGTCAGGTCGTAGATCCAGCCCGACATCCAGCCGCCGATCGCCATGCCGAAGATGGTCGCCATCATGACGATACCGATACGCTGGCCGGCCTCTTTGGCCGGCATGTAGTCGCGCACGATGATCGCGTAGCAAGGCACGATACCGCCCTGCGACAGGCCGAACACCAGCGACACCACATAAAGCGAGGCAAGCCCGTCGAACGGGATGTAGAACAGCAGCGACAGGCACTGCAGCACCGAGCCGATCATCAGTGTCCACACAGCGCCGATACGGTCGGCGAGAAAGCCCGATGCCAGCCGGCTGACGACGCCGCCTGCCATCATGATCGACAGCATGTCGGCGCCATGCGCCACGCCGTAGCCGAGATCCATGCAATAGGCGACGATATGCACCTGCGGCATCGACATCGCCACGCAGCAGCCGAGCCCGGCGACGACCAGCAGCACCTGCAACGCCGCCGGTGACAGCGAGATCGGCTGCACCGTCCGGCTTCCGGGCGAACCGGCGGCCGCTGCCGCCGGGGCACCGCGCCGCAGCATCAGCACCAGCGGCACCATGGTGACCAGGCAGAAGATGCCGATTGCCGCATAGGTGAAGCGCCAGCCTTCCGCCTTCATCAGCGTCGGCATGATGGTTGGCCAGAACGCACCGGCGAGGTAGTTGCCGGCGGCCGCCGCAGTCACGGCAACGCCACGCCGCCGGTTGAACCAGTGCGAGATATCGGCGATCAGCGGCCCGAAGATCACCGACGTGCCAACGCCGATCAGCAACCCTTGAGCAAGGGTGAATTGCAGGATCGAGGTCGACAGCGCCGCGAGCAGAAGGCCGGCGGAAAGCGCAATCGTGGAGAGCAGCGCCGGGATCCAGTAGCCCATCCGGTCGATGGCGCGGCCGACCAGCACGTTGCCGGCTGCAAAGCCGACCATGGTCGCGGTGTAGGGCATGGACGCCGCAGCGCGGTCGACGCCGAACTCGGCCTGCACGGCGGGCAGCACGACGACGACAGCCCACATGCCGACGGCGCCGATCGTCGCCAGCAGCATCGAGATGGCAAGCCGCATCCAGGCATAGGAGCTGTCGATGCCGGGGCTCGGCGGGATGTTATCGGTTCGGGTCAAGGCGTTTCCTGTCGGCGGTCTCAGAGATCGGCTGCCGTTTGCGCCACTATCGGCGCATTCTCGGGCCGCAGCAGCGCCACAACGGGCAAATCCGTGGCTCCAGACCTAAGGCGAATGCAGGAACCGATGCCAGTATGCGGAGTTTCCCGACAGCAACCCGCAAAGGAGTCCAGCCATGACCGCCACCAAGAAGAAATGGTCGGCAGAGGTTACCGAGCACAGCGACGCGATGAATCTCGAGGATCATGTCTTTGAATCCGACGACGCCAGGAAAATCGCCGCCTCGCTCAAGCGATCCGCCGAACACAGCCACCGGCGCAAGGCCGAGCCGTTTCAATCCGCTATGTCGATGCTGAATTTTTACATCAACCGCGCCGGCAAGAACCTGCCCGCCGCGCGCAGGCAAGTGCTGGAGAACGCCAAGGGCGAACTGCGCACCGCCTTCGGGCGCGAGAAGGACGACTAGAAGCGATCCGCCTTATCGGGCGCGGATGACGCCGTCGGTGTTGGCGAGCAGTTTGCGCACCGCGTTGCGCGCCGCGTCCGGCCGCTGCAGGCGGATGTTCTTCTCGATCGCCTCGTGCAGCTTCTGAGCGTGGTTGAGGTCGTCGATTTCCCGCGTCGTATAGGCAAAGAGATGATCGAAGGCGGATTCGATCAGCACGCCGAGCGGCACCAGAAGGTCGTTGCCCGAAGCGCGCAGGATGGCGAGGTGAAAGCGCGTGTCGGCGCGGGTGCGCTCCTGCAGGCTGGTCGCCGCGCCCATCTCGCGACAGGCCTGGCTGATCTCGGCCATCTGCTCGTCGGTGCGCCGCATGGCGGCAAAGGCGGTCGCTTCCGGCTCGATGATGTGGCGGAACTCCTGCACGGTCTTCAGGAACACCTCGCGGTCCGGCGACGTCGCGTACCAGGCCAGCACATCGCGATCGAGCAGGTTCCAGCGTTCCTTCGGCTCGACCCAGCTGCCGATCTTGGGACGTGAGGCCAAAAGGCTCTTGGCCATCAGCATCTTGATCGCTTCGCGCACCGCCGAGCGGCTAACGCTGAAGGTCTCCGACCATTTCGCTTCATTGGGCAGGATGGTGCCGGGCGGATAGTCGCCGCGCACGATCCTGAGGCCAATCTCGCTGGCCAGAGAGGCATGGACGCTCGAGCCTGGAATGCGCGCCGCGTCGGGTCGGCGAACACCGGCCGGGCGGTCGGCGGAGGCCGCTTTCGCTGGCGATTTTTCCTTGTTCGGCTTCGCGTCCCGCATAGGTTCCAGAAAGTCCGGATTGACGAGACTGTCAAGCGCGGCAAGCGGCTTGCGCCGCAAAGCCGGCCGCTGTGCACAGATCAGCCCCTATTGCTCCCGCGGATCAGGCCTGCTTGACGTATTTGCGCCAGCTATGCTCCGGGCGGAAACCCAGCACGTCGCGCGCCTTGCGGTTGGAGAGCAGCGTCTCGTATTCGCCAAGCTCGGCCTTGACCGGCACGCCGGGGTAGAACCGCTTCAGCAACTCAGCAGTCGGCAGGTCGGACGAGGTGTCGTCATTGGCGGCATTGAACACCTGATAGCCGAGCCCGTCCTTCTCGATGGCGCGCAGCGTGATCTGGCCGAGGTCGCGCGCGTCGACATAGCTCCAGGCGATGCGCTTGCGGAACCCCGGATCGGCGAACCATTTCGGAAACAGCGAATATTCATGCGGCTCGATGACGTTGCCGATGCGCAGGGCATAGATGTCGGTGCCGTTGCGCTGCGCAAAGGCGCGTGCCGTCTTCTCGTTGACGATCTTGGACAGCGCATAGCTGTCCATCGGATCGACATCATACTCCTCGTCGAGCGGGAAATATTTGGGATCACGCGGCTCGTTGGCAAACACAAGCCCATAGGTCGTCTCGCTGGAGGCGATGATAACCTTGCGGATGCCGAGCTTCACCGCCGCCTCGATGACATTGTAGGTACCGAGCGCGTTGATGCGGAACACCTCGTTGTCGGTGGTGATCATGATGCGCGGGATGGCGGCGAAATGGACCACGGCATCGACCGGCTGCGGGCGCAGCGACGGGTCGAATTCATGCATGCCCATATAACTCGACAGCGCGTTGAACACCTGCCCGCTATCGGTGATGTCGGTGATCAGCGTGCGCACCTTGGGATTGTCGAGCGGCCTGGTGTCGATGTTGAGCACCTGGCAGCCTTGCTCCACCAGATACTGCACGACATGGCGTCCCGCCTTGCCGCTGCCGCCGGTGAACATGATCCGCTTCGTCATTTTGCTCTCCACAACCTCTGGGATTTATGTGTATTGTCAGACAATATCGCAATCCGCAACCACCCTCGCCTGCAAAACGGCAGCGCTTGACATCAATCATTGCAACAGGACTTGAAGACATGAACACGACTGTCGCGAGCGAAAAGATCGGCTTCATCGGCCTTGGTCTGATGGGGCACGGGATCGCCAAGAACATCGTCGACAAGGGCTACAGCCTGACCTTCCTCGGCCGCAAGAACCGCAAGCCGGCGGAGGACCTGCTTGGTCGAGGTGCGAAGGAAGCATCGACCTCGCGCGATGTGGCGGCGGCATCGACAATCGTCTTCATCTGCGTCACTGGTTCGCGCGAGGTCGAAGCCATCATTCGCGGCCCCGGCGGCCTCAAGGAGGGCTTGAAAAAGGGCTCGGTCGTCGTCGACTGCTCGACCTCCGATCCGGTCTCGACGGTGGCTCTGGCAGCGGAACTCAAGGCGCTCGGCATCGATTTTGTCGACGCGCCGCTGAGCCGCACGCCGAAGGAAGCCTGGGAAGGCACGCTTGACGCCATGGTCGGCGCGCCGGACGCCCTCTTTGCCAGGGTGAAACCAGTGATCGAAACCTGGGCCGGCCGCATCGTGCATATCGGCGACACCGGCGACGGCCACCGCATGAAACTGCTCAACAACTTCATCTCGCTCGGCTACGCTGCGATCTATTCCGAGGCACTGGCATTGGCTGAGAAGGTCGGCATCTCGCCGCCGCGCTTCGACAGCGTCATCCGCAACGGCCGCATGGATTGCGGCTTCTACCAGACTTTCATGCGCTGGACGCTGGAAGGCGACCGCGACGCCCACAAATTCACCATTGCCAACGCCTTCAAGGACCTGACCTATCTGGAATCGATGGCGGGTGCCGCCGGCATCGCCAACCCGCTCGGCAATGCCACCAAGAACTCCTTCGCCGGCGCCCATGCCACCGGTCCGGCCGAGCAGTTCGTGCCGATGCTGGCGACGCATATCGCTGAGGTGAACGGCATCGACCTGATGCCGATGAAAGATGGCAAGAAGCAGACGATTTGAGTAAAGCGCAGGCGCCGATCAACGCCGCCCTCGCCCGATCCCCTCATCGGTGTCGGCCAAAAGCTTGTGCACGGCGTTGCGCGCGGCGGCTGGACGCTGCAGGCGGATGTTCTTCTCGATCGCTTCATGCAGCTTCTGCGCCTGACGCTGATCGCCGACCTGCTGCGTCGTGAACGCGAAGAGATGGTCGAGCGCCGATTCGATCAGCACGCCGAGCGGCACCAGCAGGTCGTTGCCCGAAGCACGCAGGATGGCGAGGTGAAAACGCGTGTCGGCGCGGATACGCTCCTGCAGGCTCAAGGCCTCGCCCATTTCGCGGCAGGCCTGGCTGATCTCCGCCATCTGCTCGTCACTGCGCCGCATGGCGGCAAAGGCCGACGCTTCCGGCTCGATGATGTGGCGAAACTCCTGCACGGTGCGCAGGAACGCCTCGCGGTCGGGCGCGGTCGCGTACCAGGCCAGCACGTCGCGATCGAGCAGGTTCCAGCGCTCCTTCGGCTCGACCCAGCTGCCGATCTTGGGCCGCGATGCCAACAGGCTTTTCGCCATCAGCATCTTGATGGCTTCACGCACGGCTGAACGGCTGACATTGAAGATCTCGGCCCATTTGGCTTCGTTGGGCAGGATGGTGCCGGGTGGATAGTCGCCACGCACGATCCGCAGACCAATCTCGCCGGCCAGCGAGACATGGACGCTGGCTCCCGCAAAATGCGCGGCACCAGCCTTGCGCATGATGGCCGGACGGACGCTGGCTTGTGCCTTGGCCCGGGCGGCACGCTTCTTTGACTTCTCGTCCGGCATCCACGTTCCAATAGGTCGGCCGTCTGTCGTCCGGACTGGTCCGAACCTACGCGGCACGCCGATCTCGTTGCCGAAAATCCAGATCCTGGGCGCACCAAAGCCGGAGCCGGTTGCCCCAACCTATTGCGTCCGTTGAGGAATTGACGGGGCGCCCGTCACCGGGCGCCCCGAAATCGAGACCCTACTTCTGGATGCAGGTGTCGACCGTGTCCTTGGTGCATTCGTCGAGGCCGGTGAACACCGGATCGGCGACGGCCTTGCCTTCGACCAGGTCGATCATCACCGACGGTGCCTTGTAGCCCATTTCGAACGGCCGCTGACCGACCAGAGCAGTCACAAGGCCGTCACGGGCGATCGCCACTTCGTCGCCGATCGTGTCGGCGGCGCCGATGACGAAGTCGTTGCTGGCGATCCGGTCCTTGAGCGGCCCGAACAGGTCGCGATAGGGCTGCGGAGCGCCGAACAGCGGCCAGCCGCCCATGATGCCGAACGCGTCGAGCTTGGGATTGGCGGCGAGGATGTCGGTCATCGCCTGCACGCCTTTGGCGCCGTCGTCATTGGTGAACACCGGGCAGCCGGCAACTTCGGTCCAGCCACCTTCACCGGCAAGTGCGGCGAGGCCGTCCTTGCCCGACAATGCGTCACGCATGCCTTGGGCGCGGCGCAGGATGTTGTCAGCGGCCGGGTTGCCCTCGATCGTGCAGATCGTGCCGCCATTCGGCTTGCCCTTCTTGATGTACTCGCCGATCTTCTTGCCCATCAGATAGTTGTCGGTGCCGAGATAGGTCTTGCGAAGTGCGGCATCTTCCTTGCTGAGGTCGGCATCGACGGTCATGATCGGGATCGTCGGATTGGCGGTCTTGATCGTCTGCGCGATCAGCGGCGCGTTGGACGGCGAAATCGCCATCGCCACCGTGTCTGCCTTGCTCAGCATGTCCTGGACGATCTGCGCCTCGCCAGCCTCGTCCGAGGTCGACGCCGGACCGGTGTAGAAGCATTCATATTCCGAGCTGGCGTTTTCCTTGTTCCATTTCTCGCAGCCCTGGTGGATGGCTTCGAAGAACGGATTGTCGAGACCTTTCACGACGATGACGAGCTGTTTCTTGGCCAAAGCCGGCCCGGCACCCAACGCCATGGCGGCGACGGCGGCGAGCAAAAGTGTTTTCCTCATGTCAGTCCTCCCTTGAAACAGACGGACACGGCGTGCCCGCCACACAGATCGACCGGATGCGTGATGACAGACGTTCGTTTCGCGAGCGCTCGTGTCGCCAGGCCAGATCGATAAGCATTTCCAGATGCGGCTTCAGACCGGCTCGAACACATGGGTACAGCCGGAACCTCGACCGATAAACCTCCGCTGATTCCGTCAGGCGAACCGCCAGCAGGGATCGGCATAATCTCCTCCGACGCTTAGCTAATATCGGCTCGCCCCAACGTCAATGCTATTTGTCCTACAAAACGGATTTTTAAAATAACCCGGACTTCAATTCGTCCGACAATTGATTGACGCGCGCCGGCTTTTGCGTAAAACAACGCTAACGCTGTTTCCGGGAGGAGCTGGGGAGAGCGGGCCAAAGCAGCGCCGGCATTCACGCCGGGAACAGCAGCAGGCCGCAAGGCACGGGGAGGCAAAGGCTGGTGGCGGTTCTCGAACTCACCAACATCTCGAGGCATTTCGGCGCCATCCAGGCGGTCAACGACGTTTCGCTGTCGATCGAGCCCGGACAGGTGGTCGGCCTGATGGGCGACAACGGCGCCGGCAAGTCGACACTGGTCAAGATGATCGCCGGCAATTTCCGCCCGAGCCATGGCACCATGCACATGGACGGCAAGGAGCTGATCCTGCACAAGCCGGCGGAAGCCCGCCAGCACGGCATCGAGATCGTCCACCAGGACCTTGCGCTCTGCAACAATCTGACCGCCGCCGCCAATGTCTATCTTGGCCGCGAATTGCGGCGCGGCGTCGGCCCGTTCCGCATCCTCGATTATGCGGCGATGTACAAGCGCGCCGGCCAGCTCTTCGCCGAATTGAAGTCCGAGACGCGTCCGCGCGACCTCGTCAAGCAGATGTCGGGCGGCCAGCGTCAGGCGGTGGCAATTGCCCGCACCATGCTGTCGCAGGCCAAGATCGTGCTGATGGACGAACCGACGGCGGCAATCTCGGTGCGCCAAGTCGCCGAGGTGCTGAACCTGATCCGCCATTTGCGCGACCAGGGCATATCAGTGGTGCTGATCAGCCACCGCATGCCAGACGTCTTCACCGTCGCCGACCGCGTCATCGTCATGCGGCGCGGCCGCAAGGTTGCCGACAAGACAATTGCGTCGAGTTCGCCCGAGGAAGTCACCGGGCTGATCACCGGCGCCATCGAACAGGTTTGATTTCAGCGAATTCCACCACGCACAGCAGATGAAGGTCGACGATGGCACTGACAATTGACCAGCCGATCGAACACAAGCAGCAATCCTTGGCCGCGCGGCTGTTTGCCAGCCAGACTTTCTGGGTGGTGATCGCCGTCATCCTCGCCTGCGTGTTCCTGTCGTTTGCCACCGACGCCTTCGCCACCTCGAAGAACCTCTACAACATCACCCGCAACATCACTTTCGTCGCCATCATTGCGCTCGGCATGACCTTCGTCATCATCACCGGCGGCATCGACCTGTCGGTCGGCTCGGTGCTGTGCCTGTCGTCAATGATCCTGGCCGTCACCATGCATGCCGGCTATTCGATCGAGGTCGGCATCCTGGCCTCGATCGCCACGGCGCTTGCCATCGGCGCGTTCAACGGCATCCTGATCGCCTATCTCGGCTTTCCACCCTTCGTGGTGACACTCGGCATGCTGTCGATCGCCCGCAGCCTGGCCATGGTGGCATCCAACAACACCGTCGTCTTCCAGTTCGGGCCGGACCACGCCAAGCTTCTGGCATTGGGCGGCGGCGCCTGGGTGTTCGGCATCGCCAATCCGGTGCTTTACATGATCCTTCTGGCGCTGATCACCGGCTTCATCCTGCGCTGGACCAAGTTCGGCCGGCACATCTTCGCCATCGGCGGCAACGAGCATGCGGCGACGCTGACCGGCGTTCCGGTGCGTCAGATCAAGGTTGCCGTCTACATGATCTCGGCGCTGTCTGCGGGCATTGCGGGCATCATCCAGACCGGCTGGCTGGGCGCCGTCACCACCAATCTCGGCACCGGCATGGAGCTGCAGGTGATCGCCGCCACCGTCATCGGCGGCGCCAATCTGGCCGGCGGCGTCGGCACCGCCTTCGGCGCCATCGTCGGTGCGGCCCTGATCGAGGTGATCCGCAACAGCCTCGGCCTGCTCGGCATCAATGCCTTCTGGCAAGGCGTGTTCATCGGCGGCGCCATCCTGCTGGCGGTGCTGTTCGACCGCATCCGCAATTTCCGCCGCAGCGATTAGGCCGAGACGGTTTGATGGCCAACTCCCTGTTCAGCCTCGAAGGCCGGCTGGCGCTGATCACTGGCTCTGGCCAGGGCATAGGGTTCGCCCTGGCTCGCGGTCTGGCTGAACACGGCGCCAGCGTGGTGCTCAACGGCCGCGATGCAGCCAGGATCGACAGCGCCGTCGAAAAGCTGCGCGCTGCCGGCTTCAAGGCGCATGCCTCGACCTTCGACGTCACCGATTTTGAAGCGGTCAACGCGGGCGTTGCCCGCATCGAAGCCGAGATCGGCGCCATCGACATCCTCGTCAACAATGCCGGCGTGCAATTCCGCGCCCCGCTCGAGGATTTTCCCGAGGAGCAATGGGAGCGGCTGTTCAAGACCAATGTGTCGGGCCCCTTCCATGCCGGCAAGGCGGTCGCCCGCAATATGATCCCGCGCGGCAAGGGCAAGATCATCAACATCGGCTCGGTGCAGAGCGAACTGGCAAGGCCGAACATCGCGCCCTACACCGCAACCAAGGGCGCGATCCGCAACCTGACAAAGGGTATGTGCGCCGACTGGGCAAAGCACGGCCTGCAGATCAACGCGATAGCGCCCGGCTATTTCCGCACCGAGATGAACCAGGCGCTGGTCGACAATCCGGAATTTTCCGCCTGGCTGGAAAAGCGCACCCCGGCCGGGCGCTGGGGCAATGTCAACGAGCTGATCGGCGCCGCCGTCTTCCTCGCCTCCGACGCCTCGTCCTTCGTCAACGGCCATACACTGTATGTCGATGGCGGCATGACGGCTTCGGTTTGAGGGGGCGTTCTTCCCTTTTCCCCTTGCGGGAGAAGGGAAACCTATCGCTCAGTCTGAAAATCCGCCGGCGTCAGCCGTCATCCACCCTCGTCGTGGCCCCGCGTCTTGACGCGGGCCCGAACTCAGCCGCACTATCCCGGTTGCAGGCGAAGGGAGGCCAGTCGTCTGCGGGAGGAATACCCATGACGGAAGCGATCAGGCTCTACTGGGGCCGGTTCGGACATGTTTCTGTCCTGAATGTCGCAAGCGACTTCGTCACCCATGCCCATGTCGAGGCACATCTGATCATCTGGCTGGAAGGCACGGCCGGCGAGATGACCATCGGCCGCGAAACGGTACCGTTGGGACCGCGCACCGCCGCCGGCATCAACTCCTTCCAGCCGCACAGCCATATTCTGTCGCGGGACGGCACTCCCGGCCTGTTCCTCGCCTTCTACATCGATCCGGACTGGGCGCGGCGCCGCCGCGACCTGCCTTCGTCCGCGCCGCTGTTCTCACAAGCCGCGATCACGCTGGAACCCTGGCTGCACCAGGCCGCCGCCAGTCTGCTCGACCATCTCAGCGACAATGAGAGCATCGACGATATCGCCAATTACGAGATCGAGCGTTTCATCGACAGCGTGCTCGATGCCGCCGACGCCTCGGCGCCGCAGGAGGCGCGTGTCCGCGTCAACACCATGCAGGATTTCCGCGTCCGCAAGGCGATCCAGCTGATGAAGGCCAATGTCTGCGAGCGCATCTGCTTCGACGACGTGGCGCGCAGCGTCGGCCTGTCGCGGCCGCATTTCTTCGCGCTATTCAAGGAACAGACCAATCTGACGCCCAACGTCTACTGGAACACTCTGCGCATGGAAGAAGCGGTGCGGCAGTTGCAGTGGTCGCAGGAGCCGCTGATCTCGGTCGCCTGCAATCTCGGCTTCACCACGCAAGGCAATTTCTCGCGCTTCTTCCGCGACCATGTCGGCGTACCGCCGACGCTCTACCGCGAGGCCGCGCGGGCGATCGCTTGAACGAACCGCCCGCCGCGTGCGGGATAGCCATCAGGACCGTCGAGCATCGACCCGGAAGCGGACGCTCGTTTGCGCTCGGCCGAATTGCCGACCACCCAAGCGGGCATTGAATTACCGCAGCGCGCAAATGTTGCGATGACAGCGCTGTCTCTCGCTTGTTAGCTGGCGGAGCCGACAGGCTTCAGCATCAGCCGATATTGCAATCCCTGGATCTAGATTAGAATGACGTTACCATCAAAAGAGGTCTCGTCGAATGCCTCACGCGCCCAACCAAGAGTCCGAGGTACAGACTGAAGTCGACCTCTTCGAAATCTGGGCCGCCATGACCGAAGGCAAGGTGATAATGCACGAACAACCTTGAATGTATCGTCCGGCAGATCAAGGTCCACAAATACTACTGGTACCCCGGTCTTTTTCGCAACCACATCGCTCAGATCCGCAGCTGGCGAGTTGGTAGAAGGAATGGCAGTTGCGTCGAGATCGGGCAAGAGGTGGGCCATGCGTGTAACCGACGCGGAGCGCGACCAAGACAGGAACCGTCCGGCTGGGCCTTCCGGCCTACCGGACTGCAACGCCCTCTTCTCGGCGAGGATAAGCGATAGCTCGCTCTGCAACATCTCCAAGACGGCCGCCTGACTGGCTTGCCGGACCGACAAATGCGCTGCGAAACCATAGGCGATATTAGAGCCGTTCTGATCGGCCGAAATGGCGGCGATGACTGGCACGCCGAGGTCGTTCGTAAGATCCAGGAGCCAGGTGCGTCGTTGCCGCCGCTCTAGCCAATGCCGCAGATCCGAATGGGCCGGTTCATCAAGCGTTCCGAGCGACACCGGAGGACGTCTTATGCGCCCGTACCACCAGATAGCGACGGCATCTCGTTCCACAAGTTCCAGCAACGCGGTGACCTGGGCAGCGGAGCGGTCAATGCCGGCGGCAAGACCATTGCTATCTGTCGGTCCCTCACCGAGCACGACGTTGACGATTGGCACGAATACGTCTGGGCCAGCGCGATTTGGCTTCGCCAAGCACCAGCTGGTGCAGTTGGAGATATGTTCCTTGACGACCGACCATGCGCGCGGTGAAATCAATTCACCTGGATTGGGACCATCTCGGAGCTGAATGTCCGAAAACTGCCAAAATTGGTTGGGCGCGATAGAACGTCCTGGCAGATCGATTGCACGCGCCTCAATAATCTGGAGAGCGTCGATTTTAGACGCCGCCGCTCGCTCCGCCATTTCGCCGAGACAAGATGCCAGCGCATTCTCGCGCGTCAGACCCCGTCCGGAGCCGAGTATCTCGGCTTTGCCAGCGGACTCCCGTGCAGCGACGATGAACTCCGCAGGAGCATCGGTATGGGTCAGATGAAGTAAATCGAAATTTCCGTTCACCGGTTCAGTACGCCCTCTTTGTGCCGACAGCCTTACGTGTTAGAGTCCCCTAAATTACTCTGAGCCATTCATTCTGGACTTACGGAAGCTTGAAAGCTTACCAAGGAGGTATGAGATGCGACTCCGGACCATTCCTGCCGCAAAGGGCAGCAAGTCGCTAACTTTTAAAGCCAACTCAACGGCCTGCCTGAAAGTAGGGGAACTTATTTATCGAGCCGCTACTGACAAAGCTGAATTCGACAAGTTCGCCGAGAACCCAAACCTCTTCTTGGAGCAAGCCGATATAAAACCGTCGCAGTTGGCTGATTTGACGATAAAGGTTGTCCGAGACAAAAAGTCTGTCGTGCATATCGTGATACCAGTGGTGAATGAGAGCAAAGGAGGCTTAAAAAAATACCTGCGAGAGCTGGGTTTCGTGACAATTATGGGGTGTAAGTAGTAATCGGCATCGGAGAACCTGTGACCTCTGTGAGAAGTGTGGCAATGCAGGCGAGAAACTCCTCGCGTCTGTGCCGGTCAGCCACAAGGATGATCTGATCCAACCACTTCAGCGCAGCAGCAGGGCTAAAATTGCACGCGCCTCCCCAATGATTTTCAACTACCTGCAGGAATGCAACCGTGGATGCGCGAGCTTCGTCGTGGCGTGCGCTTTTGGCCAACGCGAATGCATTCCAAGCAAGGGGCTCGGCCAATCCGAATGACCGCAGTGCCGAGCCGTGAAAAAGGGCTCGTTCGTAGGCCCCGAGTATGGCAAATGCCTGAAGTCCGAAGCAGTGGAAAAAGTCGGGCGCGGCAGGATGAAGCAGAAACGCCCTTTCGGCATACTTGACGGCCGCATTTGCGTCACCGCTGTAAGCAAGGCCCTCAGACGCGGCAATCAATACCAAAGGATCACAGGGATCAAGCTCGACCGCGCGTCTGAACTCCCTTTCACCTTGAGTGTAAAGGCCCGTGCGATAATAAGCCCATCCTAGAACTCCGTGGTTCCTGGCGTCCCATGGATCGATCGCCACTGCATTCTTCGCCAATGCGAGCGCCTCGCTAAACGATTGTGGCGTGGCCTCGTTGCCGGGATTTGCCATAGGGTAAGAAAGTTGAATGGAAGCGAGTCCTGCGATTGGGCGAGAAAATCCCGAGTCCAGCGCGGCGGCTCGATGCAACATTGAGACAGCGCTAGCGAGATCTGCGGGACGAAAACTTTCGGTTAGTTGGTCGGCATTCAGCCATAGACTGTAAGCGTCCTCTAGTTCTTTGGCTGCCTGACGATGGTCGGTGGCGATTGCGTATTCAACGTGACTGACAATCCGATCCAAATCGGCCAGCGACTCTGCAACAATGCCCAGGTTTTCATTGTCCATTCGCTCCGAAAGGAGATGCGTCCGATCGATGTTCCTGCTCAATCTGAAAGAAGCCTGCAGCCGCCTTTCGTCGACCCACATATTCATTGTGAGCGTGTAAGTCGCATCGAGGCGTTCGTCGGGGTGCGTTGGGAGCAACAACGCAAGACTGTGCGATCGTCCCAATGCACCCACCAGCTCCTCAAACAGGAAACCAGCGAGCCCGTTGGTAAACTCCGGCGGCCCTACTGGTGGCCTGGCAATCAACGCTACGGAAGGCAGCCGCCGGCAAGTCAATGACCGGCCTGACGCCTGTCGGCTCAAAGCTTCGCGCTGGGGATTCTGCGCGGCTTCGGCGAGCCGCCGTAAAGCCAATGGGGGCTCGGAATCAAGATCACGTCTAAATGCCTCGCGGCATGCCTCATAGCGTCGAAGTGCTGCGGATGCATTGCCTTTGTCTAGCGCCCATCCAATCAAAGCCGAGTGGGCAGCCTCGTTTGTTGGCTCAATTCGAATGAGATACTCCGCCAGTTTGTGAAGGTCCGGCTCGCATCCCGTTCGAACGGCGACCGCAAGAGCCACGTCAGCCGAACGCACGAAAATTTCTGTTATGTACGTCCGCTCGATGCTCAGCCAGGCGTCGAATTCGGGGTCCGGAGAAAGCAGGCCCTCCAAGAGTCCACCATCCCAATGGTCCGCCGCAAAGAGGATTGCTTCGGGGTTCCCTTGGGCCAACATCTGTTCGACTATCCGCACATCGACGCGGAGTTCTCCCAGCTCGATTCCAATCGTGTCTCTTGTGGCTCGAAGGAGCTGTTTGGCTCTTGCTCCTAATGTGCGTCTGAGGTCGGCCAAGGTTTGGCGAAGCGAGTCGCGCGCTTGTTCGTCACCTCTGCCACTCCATAGCAATCCGCAGATTTTCTCTCGCGTGGCTTGCCCATCGCGCTGCAGCGCCAGAAAAGCGAGTAAGCAGACAGACCTTCGGGATTTCGGAGTCAGGTCGCGCCCGTCGCAATCGTGCAAGGCAACTCTGCCCAGCAACTTTAGGTACGGCCGCGTGTCTGGTTCAGTTGCTCCGACCATAGGTCACGACGCCTCACATCGTGTAATTTAGCTCAATATCATGTATCACGTCTTGGGTCTCCAGTCCTTTTCCGACAGCCACCGCCCGTCAAATCAGAATTTCCGGTTTCGAGTTTTCACGATCGGGGCTTCTTTTTTTCACGGAAGGCTCCGGACCCGTTCGTAACCTCCATGCAGTCTCTCAATCACGAGAGACCAATAACTAATAAAAGGAGGTTGACATGTTGTACTTTGCTTCTAACCAGAATACTCGCACCACTCGTACGGTTTCACTTGTAGTGTTCGGCCTTTTGGCGAACTCGATCGTGAGCGAAGCCGCCTACTCGAATACCGCCCCCTTCGTCGGCGTTCACAGTCTACGTGCCGACAATGGCGACTTCGATACCTGGGGTGACCCGGCGACTTCATTCGTCGCTAAAGCCATGGTGGACCCTGTCCAGGCAGGGACCATCGGGAACGCCGGCGCCGAGTCGACGTCCAAGTGTCTCGGGGTGAGCCCACGACTGTATGACCCTGTCAGTCCCAACTGCCGGAACTGAGGTCCAGAAAGGGGCGGTCTATAGCACCGCCCCTTTCTAGCCAGGTGGATGCGCCGCGAGAGGTAGCTTGGCGCAAAACAGAGCCAGCAGCCTACAATCGCTGCTGGCAAACGGCGCAATCAAAGGCTTGATGCATCTTGAAGGGTGGCAAGGAAAGAAATCCGGAGGTCGACCCTTTTTCAGACTCCTTGATACGCGCTCAAGACGCATTGATAAGCGCCGTTGAAGTGGCCGGCCTACCCTTGCACCGGATCGTTTTTGCAAGGGAAGATTTGAATGGCCAAAGTCACCATCTCCAGCGTCATCGACGCGCCGGTCGAAAAGGTCTGGGCGCGCATACGCGACTTCAACGGACTGCCAGGCTGGCATCCGCGCATGGTCGAAAGCCATATCGAGGACGGCAAGGACGCCTCGACGATCGGCAGCGTGCGCAACTTCCAGCTCGCCAGCGGCGCTCGCATCCGTGAAAAACTGCTCGACTTCTCCGATCAGAATTTCCTCGTCAGCTATTCCATCCTGGAGACGCCGCAGCCGCTTACCAATCACAAGGCAACGCTGCAGTTGCGGCGTGTCACCGATGGCGACCGCACCTATGCCGAATGGACCGCCAGTTTCGATGCCGCGCCCGAGGAAGCCGACAAGCTGGCCGAGGGCATGGGCACCAATGTCTTCCAGGGCGGCTTCAACGCGCTGAAAAGCCATTTCGCCGGCCAGAGCTGACAGGAGCCAAGCCATGGCGCTAGCACTGCAGACTTACGCAACGGTGAAGGACGCCAACGCGGCGCTAAAAGCCGCTGGCACACGCTATCTCGGTGGCGGCACGCTCGTGGTCCGCGCGGCCAATGAAGGCGATGTTTCGGTTTCCGGCCTTATCAGGTCGACCGAGCCGTCTCTGTCCACCATCGCTGTTGCCGGCGACAAAGTCCGCATCGGCGCTTCGGTGACCATGGCGGCGATCGCCCACCATCCGGACCTCGATGCACTTGCCAAGGCCGCCCGCGCCGTCGGTGGCCCGGCGATCCGCAACATGGCGACCGTCGGCGGCAATCTTTTTGCCCCGGCTCCCTATGGCGATTTCGCTGTTGCCCTGCTGGCGCTCGACGCCACGATCAGCACCGATGACGGCGACACACCGATCGAGACCTTCCTGGCCAATCGGGACGGCAGCCGCGCCATCGTCACTTCCGTGAGCTTCACGCTTCCGAAGGCCGACAGTTTCCGCTTCCTGAAAGTGTCGAGGGTCAAGCCCAAGGGCGTCTCGGTGCTCAGCATCGCCAGCGTTCTGGAACGGTCGCCGGACGGCACCGTGTCTTCGGCACGGATTGCACTTGGCTGCATGGCCGATCGGCCAATGCGCGCCATAGCAGCCGAAAAAGCGCTGACCGGTCGTAGCTTGACCAAGGACAGCATCGCGCCGGCTTTAGCCGCAGCCAGGGATGGCACCTCGCCGATCACCGATCCGATTGCCAGCGCCTGGTATCGCAATGAAGTCCTGCCGGTCCATCTCGGCCGGCTGCTGCTCGCATAATATTTCGTTCGGGGGCGCGCGTCTGTCCGATGGTTCGGGCAGGCGCGCTGGGAGGAAAACATGGCAAAGGTCCCGGTCCAATTCACGCTCAACGGTTCTGACAAGGCCGAATTCGTCGACAGCGGCACGACGTTGCTGCACGCCTTGCGCGACAAGATCGGCGACACCTCGCCGAAAGGCGGCTGCCATCAGGGCACTTGCGGTGCCTGTTCGGTCATCATCGACGGCGAACTCCGGCTCTCCTGCCTGACACTGGCCGAGACCTGCAACGGGGCGACCATCAGCACGACATCAGGCCTTTCGGAAAGCGGCGTCTTGCATCCCTTGCAGCGCGCCTTCCTCGACACGTTCGCCACGCAATGCGGCTTCTGCACGCCCGGCATGATCATGGCGGCCAAGGTGCTGCTCGACCACACGCCCAATCCGAGCCGCGATGAGGTGGTCGAGGCGCTGTCAGGCAACATCTGCCGCTGCACTGGCTACGAGCCGATCATCCAGGCGGTGCTGACCGCCGCGCGGTCCAACTCGCAGAACGCGGCTTGAGGGGACAAAAAGAATGCAACTGCGCAAGAGCTACTTCGCCGATGTCCGCAAGGATGACCTGCACGAGATCGGCCAGCCAAGGCCGCGCTCGGATTCGCCCGGCCATGTCACCGGCAAGACCGCCTTTTTCGCCGACCGCAATTTCCCCGGCATGCTGCACCTGAAGATGGTGCGCAGCCCGCATCACCATGCCCGCATCCGCTCGATCGACACGTCGGAAGCGGAAAAGCATCCGGGTGTGGTGAAAATTCTGACCGCCAAGGACGTGCCGCACAACGTCTACACCATCCTGATCCTGATTCAGATCGGGCCGGAGGACGAGACCGTGCTGGCCGATGGCAAGGTGCGCTGGAAGGGCGAGGCCGTGGTGGCGGTGCTGGCCGAGACCGAGCGCGCGGCACAAGAGGCCGCCGCCAAGGTCAAGGTCGACTACGAAGTGTTGCCTGCCGTCTTCGATATGGAAGAGGCGCTGAAACCAGGCGCGCCGCTGGTCAACGAATATCACGGCCAGAATTACTACCTCTATGACAGCGGCGAGTGCCGCAAGGTGCGCTTCGGCGATGTCGAGGCGGGCTTCGCCGGCGCGGACCATGTGCTGGAGCAGAGCTACCAGTCCTCGCCGATCGAACACGCGCCGACCGAGACCACCGGTTGCGTCGTGGCGCCCGAGGGCAATGACCGCTTCACCTGCTACACCAACACGCAGGCGATGTTCTTCACCCTCGACAACACCTCGATCATTCTGCAGATGCCCGGCAGCAAATTGCATTTCGTCGGCGGCACCGTCGGCGGCGGCTTTGGCGGCAAGGTCGACGTGATCGTCGAGCCCATCGCCATCCTCGGCGCAAAATTAACCGGGCGACCGGTCTGTTTTATCTACAGCCGCGAGGAGGAGATGCAGATATCGTCACCCCGCGCGGCCGAAAAGGTCGTCATCAAGGACGGCGTCATGAGCGACGGCCGCATCGTCGCGCGCAAGGTCACCGGCTATACCGATGCCGGCGC
The DNA here is from genome assembly GCF_003148495.1 of Mesorhizobium loti. GTDB lineage: Bacteria > Pseudomonadota > Alphaproteobacteria > Rhizobiales > Rhizobiaceae > Mesorhizobium > Mesorhizobium loti. Next base: position 1,669,845 of record NZ_QGGH01000001.1, on the reverse strand, counting down.
CTATTCGCGCCACTCGCCCTATGGCGCGCAGAAGGGTGCGGGGCACTATCCCGGCCCCTACACCATCCCCAATGTCTGGATCGACACTTATTGCGTCTACACCAACCGCACGCCCTCCTCCGCCATGCGCGGCTTCGGCGTCACCATCGGTGACTTCGCGCTGGAGGTGCAGATGGATAAGCTGGCGCGGCTGATCGGCATGGACCCGCTCGAATTCCGCTTCATCAACGCCTATCGCGACGGCGACATGAAGGCGCATCGCCAGCCGACCGAGGGTGCGGCGCTGATCGAATGCATGCAGGAAGCCTCGCGCGCCGCCAACTGGCCGGTGGCGGAAAAATTCATGGCGATGTCCTCCTACGTGAAGGGAGCTTGAGATGGCGATCCGGCGTGGACGCGGCGTCGCCGCGATCAACTACCCCACAGGCATGAACCTCGGCGGCGACCCGACGCAGGCGCTGGTGCATTCGACGCCGACCGGCAATTTCATGGTGACGCTGTCATCGGTCGATCTCGGCCAGGGCATGAAGCAGATCATGGCGCAAATCTGCGCCGAGACGATCGGCGTGCCGACCGACCGCGTCGTCGTCGACACTGCCGACACCGACACCGGCCCGCACTGCATGGGCACCTTCGCCTCGCGCGGCACGCACCGCGCCGGCAACGCCGTCATCCAGGCGGCCAGGGAAGCCCGCCAGGTGATGCTGGAAGTGGCCGCCGAGGAGCTGGAGGTGAATGCCTCCGACCTCGAAACCGACGGCCAGGGCAACATCCTGGTCAAGGGCGCGCCGCAGAAATCGATCTCGATCTTCGATGTCGCGCTGTCGGCACATTTCAAGCGCGGCCGCTCGATTTCCGGCCGCGGCATGTTCCTGATCCCGCGCTCCTATCCGGAGAAGGAAACCGGTGCGATGAAGCCATCGACCTGCTACGCGCATGCCTGCACCGTGGCCGAGGTCGAGGTCGACGACGAGACCGGCGAAGTCACAGTACTGACGGTCAAGAACGTCTTCGAGATCGGCCGTGCGCTGAACCCGAAAATGGTTGAGCAGCAGCTGGTTGGTGGCTCCTGGATGGGCATCAGCCACGCACTCTACGAGACGACCGAGCCCTACTATCCCAACCGGGACCATGGCGGCACCGACTTCAACCAGTATCTCATGCCCGGCCCCGGCGACCTCGCCGAGACCGAAATCATCGTGCTGGAGCGTCCCTCCGCCGACGGCCCCTATGGCGCCAAAGGACCGGGCGAAATGTGCGCCAACCCGCAAATCCCCGCCGTCGCCAATGCCGTCTTCGACGCCATCGGCGTGCGCATCGACACGCTGCCGATCACGCCCGAACGGATCTTGCGCGCGCTGAAGGCGCAAGCGGCGAACTGAGGGCTGCAATGACTTTGCCAAGCGCCGAGACTGTCGCGACCTCGCCGGAGGCGGTGGCGCAGCACCTTGCCGCCTCACGCTATCTGGCGGATGAAAGCCTTTCGACCGCCATCTTCCTGGCAATCCGGCTGGGCAAGCCGCTGCTGCTCGAAGGCGCACCGGGCGTCGGCAAGACGGAAGCGGCCAAGGCGATCGCCGAGCTGCTCGGCCGCGATCTGGTGCGGTTGCAATGCTATGAAGGCATCGACGCCGCGCACGCGCTCTACGAGTGGAACTACCAGCGCCAGCTGCTTGCCATCCGCCATGCCGGCGAGCATGAAATCGACATCTATGACGACCGTTTCCTGATCGCCCGGCCGCTGTTGCAGGTGCTGAAGGCACCCGAGCAGCGCGTGCTGCTGGTCGACGAGATCGATCGCTCGGACCACGAATTCGAAGCGCTGCTCTTGGAATTCCTCTCCGACTTCCAGATCAGCATTCCCGAGCGCGGCACCATCCGCGCCACGGCACAGCCGATCGTCATCCTGACCTCGAACCGCACCCGCGAGTTGGCCGAAGCGCTGCGCCGCCGCTGCGTCTATCACTGGATCGGCTATCCCGATGCGGAGCGCGAGGCCGCCATCATCATGCTGCGCGCCGGCGATGTGGCCGAGGCTACGGCGCGCGCGGTGGCGGCAGCCGTGCAGTCCATCCGCGCCCGGCCGCTGGCCAAGCCGCCCGGTATCGCCGAGGCAGTCGAATGGGCCAATGCCGCAACCATCCTCGAAAAAGGCGGCAGCCCATGGCCGGAAGCCTTCCGCCGCGCCATCGGCGTGCTGATCAAGGACGAGGAAGACCTCTCCTACATCGCGCCGGAGCTTGGCCGGATCGTCGAGGAGGCGCTGGCGTGAGGGCGTTGCCTCGCGCGGCCACGCCCTTGCTCGGCTTCGGCCGGCTGCTGCGCCGCTACGGCTTTGCCATAGCACCCGAGCAGGTCTCCGGCTTCATGCAGGCGGTGACACTGCTCGGGCCGCGCTCGATGGCTGACATCCGCGAGGCGGCGCTTGCGACGCTGGCGCCGCCGCCCGACCGCCGCGACGAATTCGAGGCGCATTTCCAGAACCATTTTTATGGCAACACATCCGCCGTGGTCGAAGGCGACGCCGACGAGGAAACCCGCATCAAGGATGATGGCGGCGCGAGCCAGGAACAGATCGAGGTGATAAGCCAGCAAGAAGGCGGCGAACTCTCTTCCGGCGCCGAACAGTTGAGCACCCGCGACTTCCAGCGCGACGATGATGGCCTTGCCGCCTTCCGCCGCAAGCTGGCATCCGCCCTGCCCGCCCGCCGCTCCTTCCGCACCGTGCGCACACATTCGCGCGGCAAGCTCGACCTGCGCCGCTCACTGCGCGAAATCGTCAGCGCCGATGGCGATGTGCCCTCGCCGCTGCTGCGCCGCCGCCAGACCGTGCCACGCAAGCTGCTGATCCTGATCGACGTCTCCGGCTCGATGAAGCTGCACACCGCGGACTATCTCAAGCTGGCGCATGCCGCCGTGCAAGGCGCGGACCGCGCCGAGATCTTCACCTTCGGTACGCGGCTGACCCGCATCACATCGGCGCTGCGCATCCGCGATCGCGACCAGGCGTTGGCGCGTGCCGCGGCCCAGGTCGACGACTGGGACGGCGGCACCCGTATGGGGCCGACGCTGCTCGCTTTCCTGTCGGTGCCGCGCTTCTCCGCCTTCTCGCGCGGTGCCGCGATCGTCATCCTGTCCGACGCGCTGGAGCGCGGCGACCATGCCGAGTTGGAAACAGCCATGCGTCGGCTGAGCGCCCGCGCCTTCCGGCTGTCGCTGGCGACGCCGCTGGCCGGCGATCCGCGCTTCCGGCCGGCAACGGCGGCACTTCGTGCCATCCTGCCTGACCTCGACGATCTCGTCGACGGCTCATCGCTTGCCGGCCTCACCGATTTCATCCTGTCGCTCGCCCGCCCAGCCCCAGCGGCGGCGACAATCTGGAAAGGGGTCTCGTGATGCAAAAAACAATCGACGCGCATTTCCACATCTGGCGCCAAAAGGATCAGCCCTGGCTGGTCGGCACGATGGTGCCGCGCATTTTCGGCCCCTACGAGCCGATCCGCCGCGACTACCCGATCGAGGAGTTTCTGGCCGATCAAAAAGGCGCAGGCGTCGAGAAGGCCGTCTATGTCCAGACCAACTGGGCCAAGGAGGATTTCGAGAAGGAAGTCGCCTTCCTGCAGAAGACCGCTGACGAGACCGGCTGGCCGCATGCCATCGTCGGCTACACCGACATGACCGTCGACGATATCAGGCCCCAAGTCGATCGCTTGAAAAAATATCCGCTGCTGCGCGGCGTGCGCATGCAGCTGCACTGGCACGAGACGCCGGCCTTCCGCTTCGCCGCCTCGGCCGACCAGGTCATCGATCCCAAGGTACGCGCCAATGTGGCGCGGCTCAAGGACTATGGCCTGGCCTTCGATCTGCAGCTCTTCCCTGCCCAGATGAAGGACGGCCTGACGCTGGTCGGTGAAAACCCGGAGACCAACTTCATCCTCACCCACGCCGGCATGCTGACCGGCATGGAGCCGGAGACCACCGAAGCCTGGAAGGAGGGCCTGCGCACGCTGTCGGCAGCGCCCAATTTCTACGCCAAGCTGTCCGGCCTCGGCACCTTCGTCCATCGCAACGACCCGGCGCTGATCGCCTATATCGTCGACAACGCGATCGACATCCTGGGCGCTGACCATCTGATGTTCGGCTCGAACTTCCCGATCGAGAAATTGTGGACCAGCCACGCCGAGCTGATCAGGGCGCACCGCGATGCAGTGGCCAAGCACGGCACGGCGGCGGAGGCGGATATCTTCTGGAACACGGCGGAGAAGGTTTACCGGCCGGTGTGAGGGCTAAAACCTGTCACTTGACCTCGAATTGCGGATCGACCGGGATCTGCATCGCCGTCACCAGATGGTTGGTCTGGCCCGCGAGCCCGATGATCGACACCAGCTCGCCATGCTGCGCATCGGTCATGCCTTTCGCCCGCGCTGCCGCTGTGTGCGAATGGACGCAGTAGGAGCAGCCATTGGCGGTCGACACCGCGATGTAGATCATCTCCTTGGTCAGCGGATCGATGGCGCTGTCAGCGACCATCACCACCTTCAGCTGTTCCCAGATCCGTTTCAGCGCCGGCGGATCATTGGCCAGCCCGCGCCAGAAATTGTTGACGAAATCCGATTTGCGCGTCGCACGGATGTCGTCGAAGACGGCCTTCACGGCGGGGATTTTTTCGACCTCGGCATCGCTGAGAAGTCTTGTGGTGGCCATAACGTTTTCCTTCGTTGGATCGTTGCGTGAATTGAATCAGGTCTTGAGCAATTGCGGCCAATCCACTCGTCCGATTCACTTTTCCAGCGCCGGCGTCGAGATTCGGGTCAGGCCGAGTCGAAAATGGTGGGTTCCGAGAACCGGAGCGGAGCGTACTTTTCGTACGTGAGCTCAGTTCTACCGCGACGCGGTAGAACGGGGAAGCGCAGGAAACCGCCATTTGCAGGCCGGCCTCACCCGAATCTAATGCACAGCCGCGTACATGATCTTCTCCTCCGTCGCCTCCGCCGGCGAAAACTCCTCCACAATACGCCCTTGCCTACAGACAAGAATCCGGTCGGACAGGTTCATGATCTCCGGCAGGTAGGACGAGATGACGACGACGGCGAGGCCCTCATCGGCCAGCCGGTTGATGATTTGATGGATCTCGGCGATCGCGCCGACATCGACGCCGCGCGTCGGTTCGTCGAAGATGACGATGCGCGGCTTCTGCACCAGTCCCTTGCCGATCACCACCTTTTGCTGGTTGCCGCCGGACAGTTCGACGACGCGCGCATTGTCGTTGATCGCCTTGATGTTCAGCGTCTTCGTCCATTCAGCTGACAGCACACGCATCTCCTGCGCATTGATCAACCGGGCCTTTTCGCGGCCCGCCGCCAGCAGTCCGCCGAACAGGTTCTCGGCAATGCCCATCGTCTCGAAAATGCCCTCGCTCTTGCGGTCCTCGGTGACGTAGACGATGCCGTCGGCCACCGCTTCGCTCGGCACGAGATAGCGCACTGGTCTGTCATCCAGTTCGATGGCGCCACCGCGCAGAAAATCGCGTTTGTAGATGCCGGAAACGATCTTGAAGGTCTCGGTGCGGCCGGAGCCGATCAGCCCGAACACGCCGGTGATCTGGCCCTCGAAGATCGAGAAGGACGTGTTGCGCACGACATTGCTCATCGAGATGTCCTGCACCGACAACACCTTCCGGCCCGCCTTGCGCAGCTTGGCCTCGTCGCGCTGCCGGTAGATCTGCCCCGACAGTGTGCGCCCGACCATGGCGGCGACGATCCTGTCTCGGTCGAAGGCCGATGTGTCGTCGGTGATGACCAGTTCGCCGTCGCGCAGGATGGTGATGCGGTCGGCAATATCGAGCGCTTCTTCCAGCGCGTGGCTGATGAAAACGATCGACACGCCGCTCGCCTTCAGCCGGCGGATCAGCGCGAAGAAATGCCGCTTCTCCTCCGGCGTCAGTGTCGCTGTCGGCTCGTCGAAGATGATGATCTCGGCATTGTGATGGACGGCGCGCGCGATCTCGACCATCTGCCGCTTGGCGGCACCCAGCGTCGCCACCATGGCGTTGGGGTCGACGGGAAAATTCAGCGACTGCAGGAATTGCTGCGCCGAGATGTAGGTGCCGCGCAGCCGGTTGAGGAACTTTTCGGTGCCGAGATAGAGGTTCTGCGCCACCGTCATCGACGGCACCAGGCTGGTCTCCTGGAATACCATGGCGATGCCGGCTTCAAGTGCTGCGTGCGGCGAGGCGTAGGCGATCTCCCGGCCCTTGTGGAACATGTTGCCTGAGGTGGCGTCGACCACGCCGGCGATGATCTTGGTCAGCGTCGATTTGCCAGCACCATTTTCGCCGAGCAGCGCGTGGATCTCGCCCTTGCGCAGTTCAAAACTGACGTTCTTCACCGCGGGCACGCCGCGATAGTTCTTGGTGACGTTCTCCAGACGGACGATCGGTTCCATCAGAAACCTCCCGATGCGAGGTCGATGGCCAGCACGCAGTCGCCGCCCCTGGAGGCGATGAACAGAAGGCCATCCTTCTCGGCGACACCGCAGATGCCGTGACGCGTGCCGTTGGCGCGGCTGTGCAGGCTGAATTGCGGCTGCATCTTCTGGTCGAGCCTGACCACTAGCCCGTAGGAGCGGCTCGGCGACCATGGCTTGTGGATGCCCATGGTGCGGATGCCGCCGCATTGCAGCGGCTCGAGGAAGCTGCGACTGGATGCCAGCGCCGGCGCGATCCAGTAGGCAGGCGGCACTTGGCTCAGCATATCCTGCCGGTAATGCGTTTCCTGCAGCACGAATTCGATCAGCCGGTTGCGCGGCGCAAACAGGGTCAGCCACGCGCCGCCATCGGCGGACGGCGACAGCCGCGCGGGATAACCAGGCAGATGCGCAAGAATCGTCGAACGGTTGCCCGTCGCGCCATCGAAGCGGACGAGCTGGTGACGCCAGCTTTCGCTGACCAGCACATCCCTGCCAACTGAGTGCAGCCCATAAGGAAAGGCAATGTCGCTGGCGACCTTGTGGAAATCACCGCCCGCCGCATCCCGCTTCCAAAGCGAACCAGTAGCACCCTTCTTCATCAGATCGGCGGCCCATTGCGATGGAGCATGCTCGGCCGAACCATTGGCCAGCCACAGCGTGCCATCGTCGGCATAGGCAAGCGCGGTGATGCAGCGAATCTCGGCCGGCAGCGAAACCTCCTTGCCGGAGATCAACAGCTTGCCGCTCTCCAACCCGACCGTCAGTTCGCTCAATGGCGACAGCGCCAGCGCCGTGACGGGCGACGAAAAGGTCTCAACCACGGTTGGGGTCGCGCCGGCAGCAACTGAGTAGATGGCGTTGCCGCTGGAGGCCAGCAGCCTGTCACCGGTAACCAGCAGATTGTCGGGCTCGGTCAGCTCGGCAAACGCCGGCGCATCATCCAGCCGCGTATTGGGGCGAAAAGCGCCGTCGAGCGGCGGGATGGTCACCGCCTTGCCGCGAAACAGGTCGAGCACAGGATCGAGGATCATGGCTTTGCCCCCCAGTAGGAAGCGGGACTTGTCCAGTTCGGGTCGGCGCCTGCAATCTTGTAGCGGCCGATGCGGTTGTTGAGGATGCCGCCGACGAAGAGATATCCCTTGTGCTCGCGCATCGACGTGACCATCGGGTGCGCGCCGCCAGTGAGATCGCCCATCGCCTCGACGATGCCGCCCTTTTCGTTGAACTTCACCACACCGCCGGTGTTGATGTTGGGGAACAGCCATTCATCCTGCGGCAGGCGGCGCGTCATGCGCTTGCGCATGTCGGGATGGCGCAGCGACAGGTCGAAGCTCGGCGTGCGCATGCCGAGCCACGCCATCCAGTAATTGCCGTCGGAAGCGCGGTTGATGTTGTCGGGATAGCCCGGCATGTCGCGGATGACGCATTCGGCGGTGCCGGCCTTCGGCCCTTCCAGCCAGTAGCGATGCACCCGGCAGGCCCAGCTTTCGGCGAAGAACAGCGACTTGCCGTCATGCGCCATGCACACACCGTTGGTGTAGCGATAGCCGTCGAGCAACGTCCTGGTCGACCCGTCCTTCGGGTCGTAGACCAGCAGCCTGCCGGTGGCGCGGTTCTCGATCGAGTCCAGTGCCCAGTCATGGGCGTCATAGCGCTTGGTCGAGTCGGTGAAATAGATGCGGCCGTCCGGTGCGATGTCGCAGTCGTTCGGGTCACGCAAACGCGCATCGTCGACGATCGAGGTCCACGAACGCGATGTCTCCGCTGACAGGCGTTTGACCTCTCGATCCGGCGAGACCGAATAGAGCCCCATGGCGCCGACGCAGCTGATCAGATTGCCGGATTTGTCGAAAGCGAGACCGAGCGGAAAGCCGCCAATATGGGCAAACACTTCCGACCTGACATAATCGGGCGCGAAGAAACGGACGATCTCGCCGTGGCGTGTGCCGCAATAGAGATTGTCATTGCGGTCGAGAATGACGTCTTCCGGTCCCTCCAGCTCGCCAAGCCCGATATGCTCTGCGGCCGACAGCCTGTTGTCGAGTTCGTATGGCGTGCCCGAGCCGGGCGCGGCCGACTGGGTCTCGCCCATCTTGAGATAGACTGGCGCGACATAGACCTCGTTCAGCACCTTGTGGCGGTTCTTCAGCCAGCGGATGTCGATGGTCACCGCCACCGCCAGCATGATGCCCAGCACCATCTGGTTGGTGCCGGTGCCGTAACCCAGCCGGATCAGCCCATTGGTCATGGTCAGCACAATGATGGCGCCCATCAGCCCCTTGATCACCGAGCCGCGTCCGCCGCCAAGGCTGACACCGCCGACCACCGCCGCCGTCAGCGCCATGATCTCGAGGTTGAGGCCGGTGCCCGGCCCTGCCCCGCTCAGCCGGCAAGCAATGAGAAAGCCGCCGATCGAGGCGCAGAAGCCGGAGAAGACATAGGTCATGAACACGGTGCGGCGCACGCGGATGCCGGCATTGTGGGCCGAGCGCCTGGAGCCGCCAACCGCCAGCACGTGCCACCCCGGCCGCGAGCGCGTCAGCGCGATATGGGTGACGATGGCCAGGATGATCGCCAGCCACACCGAGACCGATAGCCCCCAGAAGGTGCTGTCGCCGATGAAATCCAGCACATCGGAAGTCGCGTCGGAGAGCTGCACATCGGCGGCATAGGTGGTGACCAGGATGTCGAACAGCGCTCGCCCGAAGATGAAGGTGACCAGCGTGGTGAGAAAGGCGCGCAACCTGAGATAGCCGACGAGGTAGCCGTTGATGGCGCCGAAGACGAGGCCGGTGGCGAGCGACGCGGCCAGCGCCAGCCAGATCGACTGTTCGAGGATGAAGAAGACGTAGACGGCGGAGAAGCAGGATAGTGCGAAGATCGAGCCGACCGACAGGTCGATGCCGCCGCCCAGCATCACCACCGTCATGCCGGTGACCACCATGGAGAACTCGCCGAGCTGGCGGGTCGATTCCTGCAGCGCCGTGAGCTTGAAGAAGCCGGGGATGACCGAGCCGAAGGTCGCCAATGTCACCACCAGCGCCAGGAACGGAATGGCGTTGTCGGTCCAGCGTTTGGTCAGGATCTCGCCGACGACATGGTCGGGCACGAGATTGTAGCGCCAGGATTGGAGGCGTTCGCGAAAGGACATCGGCTGCTGCTATTCCATGAGGGAACGAGGTGACCGGATCCTTCCGGCCACCTCGCTTATACTTCAGTCGAAAAAGTGCGGCTTACTTTGCCGCCGCCGCTTCGGCCTGCAGCGCCTTCAGGTCCCAGCAGCTATCGGGCTTGAGGTCGGCCTTGGTCGTCGCCTTCTCCAGCGTGTAGATGTAGGTGTGCGAGGTGCCGGCCGGCTGGCCGCTCTGCAGCAGGAACTTGATGATGGCGTTCATGTCACCCGACTGGCGGGCAAGATCGGTCATCACCACGGCGCCATAGGTGCCGTCCTGCAGCTTGTCGCAATCGGCCGCCTTCTCGCCGCCGCCGGTGGTGACCAGGAACACCTTGCCGTCGAGCTTGGCGTCGCGGATCGCGGCGGACGCGCCGGTGGCGTCACCATCCCAGAAGTCGATGATCGAGCAGATATCCGGATTCTGCTGCAGCATCGTCGTCGTCACATTGCGCGAGGTCGTCGCATCCCAGTTTGAATCCGGCTTGGCCACGACCTTGAAGTCGGGGTGCTTGTCCAGCACCTTCATGATGCCGGCATACTGGTAAAGGCTGGAAGAATTCGCCTGGTCGCCCTGCACAAGGCCGATCTTCTTCGACGAGTTTTCGCCGCAGCCCTTGATCGCCGCTTCGGCCTCGAGCTGGCCAAGCCGGTCCCAGTCGCTGCCGACAAAGGCGTCGGCAGGGAAATTGGCGGGATTGTCGACCAGGATGACATAGGTGCCGGCGGCTTGCGCCTTCTTCATCAGCTTGGAATAGGAGTTGAGGTCGGGTGCATGGATGATCAGCACGTCCGGCCTGGTGTCCGACGAGATGGCGTCGGTGATCGCCTGCGCACCGGCATCGACCACCCAGTTCGGGTCGCGCGTCTCGAACGTGCCGCCCCAGGCCTCGACTTCCTTCTTCAGGTAATGCGCCCAGCCCTGCGCCAGGTCGAAGCCCATCGCCAGCGGCACCAGCATCACGCGCTTGCCCTTGAGCGCCTGCGCGTAAGCCGCCGGACCCGGATCGTCGGCGGCGAAGGTTGGCACCACGAAGGCGGTGACGGCGAGCGCCGTGGCGGCAGCCATCAATGTCCTGATGAATTTCATGTCAGATCCTCTCGTTTCGATTTTCATTGCCGGCCGATCGGGATGGATCGGACCGGGTACCCCTAAATATCGCCTTGCTGGGCGGTCTGCTCGTCACGTGGATTGATGATGCCGTCGACGATGATGGCCCCCAGCAGTATCGCTGCCTTGATCAGGTTCTGGTAGAGCAGCGGAATGTCGACGATGGTCATGGCGTTGAGCAGGATGCCGATCAGCGCCGCACCGACCAGCACGTTGCGCACCCCACCGCGCCCGCCGGACAGGCCGATGCCGCCGATCACCGCCACCAGCACGATGTCGTAGAGCAGCGTCGAATTGACGACGCGGGTGTTGATCGAATGCAGGCTCGCCGCCGTCAGCAGGCCGGCGATCAGTGCGACGAAGGCGGAAAGCACGTAGCGCAGCACCAGCATCGGCCGCACAGGGATGCCGATGTTGCGGGCGGCCACCGGATTGTCGCCGGCGAAATAGATGTAGCGGCCCCATTTGGTGTAGCGCAGGAACAGGAAGAACAGGAACGCCAGGCCGGCGAACACGAACACCTCGATGGGAATATCGAGGAAGCGCAGGCCGCCGAGCAGCTCGACCCAGTGGCCCTGCGGCACCGGCACGGCATCCTGCGTGATCAGTTGCGAGCGCACATAGCCGAAGACGAAGGAGCCGGTGGCCAGCGTCACGAAGATCGCCGGCACATCGGCATAGGCGACGAGAAAGCCGTTCAGCAGCCCGATCGCCAGCACGCCGGCCAGCACATAGGCGAAGGCCAGCCCATCCGGCGTGCCCGAGTTCAGCAGTTGCAGATACCAGGCGACCGACATCGCCATGATCGCTACGGCGGAGAGGTCGATGCCGCGGCCGATGATGACGACGGCCATGCCAAGCGCCAGGATGCCGAGCACCGACACGGAGCGGACGATGGCGACAAGGTTGTTGGCATCGATGAAGCCAGGCAGGCCGATGGCAGCGGCAACGAACAGCACCACCGCGATGGCAAAGACAATGCCTTCCTGATTCACGCTCCTGAAATTCGGCCAGCCGATCGTGTTCATGTCTGCGTTTGCCCCGATGGCAGCGCTGCCATCCCTGGGAAAGAAAGCTAATCGGCTCAGCGCCGGTTCGTCAAATGAATCCGCGTTCAGAACCCGGGCTGGCAACGATATTCACCGAGTGGACGCATCGATTGCCGAAGCTGGTGCAATGCCCGGAAAAGCCTGCACTTTTGGCAATTGATTGCGCCATTGCGACCACTCGCGAAAGTGCTGCACCAAGGCGAAAGGACAAGACGGAATTTATCTCCGCATCAGGCGGAAGAATTCGATCTCAATTCCCCGGCGCGTGGCCGGAAACCTCGGCGCCCGCACCCGGCGGCAGCGCGAGAAAACGCAACGCCGCCACCAGCCCGATGGCGCCGATCGCCAGGAAGGCGATTCGAAAATCCACGAGGTCGAGGGCCGGCCGGCCCCTGGCGATCTGCGACAGATTGAGAACCGCCGCCGCCGCCGCGACGCCGAACAGCATCGCCACCTGCTGCAGCATCGAGGACAGCGTCGCCGCCGAGCTGCGTTGCGCCGCATCGATATCGGCGAAGGCCAGTGTGTTGAGTGCGGTGAACTGCATCGAGCGCGACAGGCCCGCGATCAGCATCAGCGCCACCACCAGCGCTTGCGGCGTTTGCGGCGAGATTGCAGCGCAAGCCATGATCGCCGCCGAGGCGATCAGGCCGTTGACGACCAGCACCGACCGGAAGCCGAAGCGGCGCAGCGTTGGCGTCGTCACCGTCTTCATGCCGAGATTGCCGAGGAAATAGGCCAGGATCATCATGCCGGCATCGACGGGGCTGAGGCCAAAGCCGACCTGGAACAGCAGCGGCAACAGGAATGGCGTGGCGTTGATCGCCACCCGGAAAATGGTACCGGCGGCCAGCGTCGAGATGGCGAAGGTCAGCACCTGGAACGAGGAGAGATCGAGCAGCGGATGCGGCGCGCGCCGGAGATGCCGCACCGCCAGCCAGCCGATGACGATGCCGGCTACGATCAGCAACACCGTCGGCAGGATACCGTCTTCGGGATGCGCGATGCGTTCGAGGCCATAGAGCAGCAAGGCAAGTCCCGCCGATGTCAGGAAAAAACCCGGCCAGTCGAGCGGTTTGGGGTCGGCCTCGCGATCGCCCGGAATGAAGCGGGCGACCAGCGCCAGTCCGATCACACCGAGGGGGATGTTGATGAAGAAATTCCAATGCCAGGACAGATAGGTGGTGATGAAGCCGCCAAGCACCGGCCCGACCACTGGCGCAAACAGCGCCGGCCAGGTGATCAGTGCCGTGGCGTTCAGCAGCTCCGACTTCGACGCGTTACGCAGGACGAGAATGCGCCCGACCGGCGTCATCAGCGCGCTGCCGAGCCCTTGCACGACACGTGCGGCGACGAACTGGGTCAGGTTTTGCGAGAAGCCGCAGGCAAGCGAGGCCAGCGTGAACAGGACGATCGCCAGCAGGAAGATGTTGCGCGCGCCGAACCGGTCGGCAAGCCAGCCCGACAGCGGCACGAACACCGCCATGGTCAGCATGTAGACGGTGATGCCGATGCTCATCGCCACCGCCGACACGCCGAAGGACTCCCCCATCTGAGGCAGCGAGGTCGAGATGATCGTCGAATCCAGCAGCTGCATGAAGAAGGCGATGGCAACGATCAGCGCCACGCGCCGCGCATTGGTGGCCGTTTCGGGTAAGGCTTCGGTCTCGGGAATGGCAGTCATGACGGAACCGGTTTGAACAGCATTTGGCCGGCCGCGTCCAGAGACGGCGCAACAAACTTTCGTGTCGCGAAACTTTCGTGTCGCGCCATGGCCTGCTATGGGGTGAACGGGGTGGCCGAGGAAAGTGTCCGCGTAAAATGAAGCCCATCTATATCGACTACCTCAATGCCCTCGACATCGATGCCCTTGCCATGACCGATGGCGAAATCATCGCCGCCGTCGAGGCCGGCCTGGTGGCGCAAGGCAACGGCCAGACGGTGATCGAGCCGCGTGTCCATCTTGAGCCGGACCCGTCCTTTCACGGCCATTTCAACGTCTTGCGCGGCTACGTCGCGCCGCTCGACACCGCCGGCGTCAAGATCGTCGGCGACTATGTCGACAACTACCTGCATGGCCTGCCTTCCGAATTCGGTATCCTCAATCTGTTCGACCCGCGCACCGGCACACCGCGCGCCATCCTCGACGCCACCGTCATCACCGACATGCGCACCGGCGCCGTCACCGCTATCGGAGCCAAGCATCTGGCGCGCAAGAATTCCAAGGTGCTGGCCCATATCGGCGCGCGCGGCACCGCCTACTGGAATGTGCGCCTGCTCGACCATCTCTTCGACTTCGACGAGATCCGCGTCCATTCGCGCCGCCCGGAAAGCCGCGACGGTTTCGCCGCCAAACTCTCCGCCGATCTCGGCAAGACGGTGACGGCGGTGGCCGACTGGAAGAGCTGCATCGAGGGTGCCGACATCGTCGTCGAGGCCTCTCGGCTGCCGGAACCGCAGCCATTGCTGAAGACCGAATGGATCAAGCCGGGCGCGCTGGTCGTGCCCTATGGGACGATGAGCGCGGTCGAACTGTCGCTGACCGACATCATGCAGAAAATGGTCGTCGACGATTGGGGCCAGTGCAAGGGCGGCAAGTTCGGCTCGCTGCGCGCCCATGTCGAGACCGGCCGGCTGAGCGAGAAGACGCTGCATGCCGAGCTCGGCCAGATTGCCGCAGGCCTCAAGGCTGGGCGCGAGAACGACGACGAAACGATCCTGTTCTGGCACCGCGGCCTGTCGCTGTCCGACATCGCACTGGGAAAGGCGATGCTGGCCAAGGCGCAGGCGCAAGGCATAGGCCAGAGACTGCGCTTCGCATGACCGCGCTCGTCCTCACCGGAACCAGCGTCGGCGTTGGCGATGTTGCTGCGGTCGCCCGCGATGGTCGCAAGGTGGAGATCGGACCCGATGTCATCGGCAGGCTGCAAAAGGCACGAAAAGTGCTCGACCAGGCCGCAGCGTCGGGCCAGCAGATATATGGCCTGAACACCGGGCTCGGCGCCAATCTCGGCACGTCAGTGGAAGGCGATGCCAGCACCTTCCAGCGCCAGTTGCTGGAGGGCCGCAGCGGCGCGGTCGGCGAAGCGCTGCCGGTCGAGGCCGTGCGGGCAACCATGGTCGCGCGTGCAGCGATGCTGTCAGCCGGAGGCTCGGGGCTTTCGCCTTCCGTCTTCGTCGCTTTGGTCGACGCACTCAATGCCGGCGTCCATCCCGTCATGCCGTCGCTCGGCTCGATCGGCGCCGGTGATCTGGTGTTGATGACGGCACTCGCCCGCATGCTCACCGGCGAAGGCGAAGCAGACTATCAGGGCCGTCGCATGCCGGCGGCCAAGGCGTTGATGATGGCCCGCCTCGCCCCCATCAGCCTGGCGCCCAAGGACGGCCTGTCGTTGATCAACGCCTCGGCGGTGTCCGCCGGCAGCGGCGCACTTGCGGTGACGGATGCGCTGTCCGCCCTTGCCCAGCAACAGCAGGCCGGCGCGCTGACCATGGAAGGTTTTGGTGCCAACCGCACCATCCTCGACCCGCGCCTGCATATGGCGCGTCCTGCGGCCGGTCAGCAGGAAGCAGCCAAGGCACTGCACGAGCTGGTCGTCCGAGACGAGGCGCCGGCGCCGACCACCTTGCAGGATCCGCTGTCGATCCGTTGCATGCCGTCAATCCACGGCGCGCTGATCGAGGCGATCGGCCAGGCGAGACATGCTGTCGAGATCGAGCTGAACGCCGCCGCCGACAACCCGCTGGTGCTGAGCGACGACGAGCTGGTACTGTCGACCGGCAATTTCCACACGGCGTCACTGGCGCTCGCCTTCGAGACGCTCGGCCTGGCGATCGCCCAATGTGCCGCCGCAAGCGCTGCCCGCTTCATCCAGCTTACCGGTTCAGGCCGCAACCGCCTGCCGAAATATCTGTCGCCGGTCGGCGGCGCCTCCGCCGGCTTCGTGCCGTTGCAGAAGACGGCGACGTCGATCCTTGCCGCCATCCGCCACAAGGCCAATCCTGTCATGCTCGACTTCCTGGCCGTGTCGGAAGGCGTCGAGGATCACGCCACGCAGACACCTCTCGCGGTCGCGAAATGCGCCGGGATGATCGCGCTGTGGCGCCGCGTGATCGCTTTCGAGCTGATGGCCGCCGCCCAGGCGGTCGACCTGCGCGACGGTTTCACGCCGGCGCCACGCACCGCCGCGATTCACACGGCAATCCGTGCACTCGTCCCGACGCTGAAGGAGGACCGGCCGCTCGGCATCGACGCCGAGGCACTCTACGCCGCGCTCGCCGGCGGGAGCTGGCCGACCTGACGCAGCTTCTCAGAAGACGACGGTCTTGTGGCCGTTGAGCATGACGCGGGCTTCAAGATGCAACTTGACGGCGCGCGCCAGAACCCGGCTTTCGATGTCGCGCCCGACAGCGACGAAGTCCTCGGCGCTCATCGCATGGGTGACGCGTTCGGTCTCCTGATCGATGATCGGGCCCTCGTCGAGGTCGGAGGTGACATAATGCGCGGTCGCACCGATCAGCTTGACGCCGCGGTCGAAAGCCTGATGGTACGGCTTGGCGCCCTTGAAGCTTGGCAGGAAGGAATGGTGGATGTTGATCGCCCGTCCGAACAGCCGGTCCGACAGGCCCTTCGAAAAGACCTGCATATAGCGCGCCAGGATGACCAGTTCGGCCCCCGTCCGCTGCACCAGGTCCAGCAGCTTCTGTTCCTGTTCGGCCTTGTTTTCCCTGGTGGTCGGCCAATGGTGGTAGGCAATCCCCTCCAGCTCGGCGAAGCGTCGGGCATCCTCGTGATTGGAGACGACGGCGGCAACCTCCGCGTTCAGCCAGCCGACCCTGATCTGGTACAGCAGGTGGAGAAGCGCGTGGTCGAACTTGGAGACCATGACGATGATCTTCGGGCGGCGTCCCTGATCGACCAGCGCGGTCTTCATGCCGAAGCGATCGACGCTTGATTTCAGGGCCCGCTCCAGGCTGTCCTTGGTCGAGCCTGGCGGGCTGATGAAGGCGATCCGCATGAAAAAGCGATTGGTCTGCCGGTCCCAGAACTGGCTGCTTTCGGCGATGTTGGCGCCATTCGCGGCAAGTTCCGCCGTGACCGCGGCGACGATCCCCGGCCGGTCCTCGCAGGAAAGGGTAAGAATATGAACCGGCGCGGCCTCGCCCGTCGCATCATTGCCTTGAGATTTCACGCCCCGTCGACCCTCTTCATGAACAGGCTGAGCTCAGCTAGGTCCATATGCACCACATGCTTGTCTTCGGGATAGGCCAGGCTGTTGACATCGGCAACATATTCCGAGAACGCGGCGATGCGCTCGGCCTGCAAACGATCAAATTCGGCGGCGAAGTTGCGGTAGACCTTGGAGTGGCGCGGCATGTGGCCACGGTTCTGGCCGAGGATGTCGTCGGCGAACAGATACTGCGCGTCGCAGCCGGTGCCCGCCCCCATCGACAGCATGATCAGCGACGTGCGTTCCGAGATCGCCTTGGCCACCTCGACCGGCACCACTTCGATCTCGGCGCCGATGGCGCCGGCGGCCTCCAGCTGCTTGACCGCCGCGAAGACCTCCATGGCAGTGTCGGCGGTCTTGCCGACAGCCTTGAAGCCACCGGTCCAGGTCGCGCGGGAAGGAATAAGGCCGACATGGCCGATGACCGGAATGGCATCGTCCGCCATCCGCTTGATCGTGGCGTAGCCGGCGCTGCAATAGACCGCGTCGGCGCCGGCCTTGTAGAGCCGGAAGGCCCAGCGCAGGAAATCGTCCGATGTGCCGATCTCGTAGAAATTATCACCCGGCATGGTGAACAGGCTGGGTGCTGCGTCGCGGTACTCAGGGTTGAGCACCAGCTCGGGCGGCACCGAGACGATGTCGACCCCTGCCCGTTCGGCAGCCTCGGCCTCGTCCATCGTCAGCACGCGCAGCATGGTCAGCTGGCGCTTGCCCTTCATGGCGCGCAAATCCGCGACGGTCGGTCTTTTTCGGCTCATCTAGGGGTCCCCTCTGTTACGTGCTGCGGCTGGTCAGCCGATCTGGATCATCACTTTGCCAGCCTCGACCTTCACCGGATAGGTCGCGAGATTGACGCAGACCGGTGCGCCCTTGGCGGCGCCTGTCTTGTAGTTGAAGCGGCCATTGTGCTTGGGACATTCGATGATGTCGTCCATCACCAGCCCATCGGCCAGATGCGCCTTCTCGTGCGTGCAGTACCCGTCGGTGGCGAAGTACTCGTCATCCGGACTGCGATAAATGGCGAAGGTTCGGCCGCCATGATCGAAGCGGATGACGTCCTCTTCCTCGACATCATCGACGCCACACGCTTCAACCCAGTCGGCCATCTGTTTCTCCCGCAACTCTATTCCGCCGCCGCCGGCACGGTCAGCGCGTGGAACTCGTCCCGGTATGGTTTGGCCGTCGGCGGCAGCTCGCGCTTGAGGAAATAATCCTCGTACTGGAGCTGTTTGATGAGCACCGGCCAGACCTCGCGATAGGCATGCCACATCGATGGATTGGGCTCCGGCAGATCGTGCTTGATCAAGTCGTGCAGCCTTGGCAGCGCATGATATGGCACCATCGGGAACATGTGATGTTCGACATGGTAGTTCATGTTCCAATAGATGAAACGGCTGATCGGGTTCATGTAGACGGTGCGCGTGTTCAGCCGGTGGTCGGTGACGTTGTCGGCGAGGCCGATATGCTGCAGCAGCCCGGTCAGCACCATGTGCCAGCTGCCATAAAGGCGCGGCAGGCCGATCAGCACCAGCGGCAGGAACGACCATAAATACAGCGCCAGCGCGATCGCCGCGACATAGATGCCGAGATGCCAGCGCGCGGCGGTGACCACCTTGCGCAGCTCCATCTCGGGGATGAAACTCCTTTCATCGGGCGAGATGCTGCCAAAGGCATTGCGCACCAGCGTCGGCAGCGAATAGCGGAAATCGAGAATGCCCGTGAAGGCGAGTGCCGCGCGCAGCAGGTCCGGTGGACGCATCACCGCGATCTCGGCATCGCGGCCGACGATGATCGTGTCGGTGTGGTGGCGGGCATGGCTCCAGCGCCAGGTCACCGGATTGCGCATCAGCATGAAGCTGGCGATCTGGTAGACGACATCGTTCATCCAGCGGGTGCGGAAGGCGGTGCCATGGCCGCATTCATGCCAGCGCGAGTCGCTGGACGAGCCGTAGAGCACGCCATAGACGAGCAGGAACGGCACCACCCACCACGTACCCCAGAACCAGATGATGCCGGCGGCAGAACCCCAAATGGCAACGATCCAGATGATCGTGTCGCGGATCGCCGGCCCGTCGGAGCGCTGCATCAGCTCCTTCATCGCCTTGCGCGCGACATCGGTGTGATACCATTCGGCAGAGGCCAACCCGGTCTCGATCGCAAGCCGAGTGCTTTCGCCGACCAGACTGTAGTCGCGCTTTTTCTCCATCACATCGACCTCCGATTTCCGGCCCGCCAGCCGGAGCATTCGTTTCGCATCATGCCCTGCCCGCCAATCCCGGAAAGTTGCCCGACGGCGCAGGATAATCCTGTTGCGGTTGCCTGGCGATCGAAGCGATCCTCTGTTCCGCTGCGGCGATCGCGCCAGCGCCGTCGAGCACCCGGAACACCGCGTCGTAAGAACGGCCTCCGCCATGCTCCAGCCAGATCATCTCGCCGCGCTCACGCGCCGCGAGATTGCCGAGCACATGGTGCGTCGAGGGTTCGATGCCCAACGTATACTGCCCCGCCTGGAAATTCTGCCATTGATAGGCGCAAGGCAGCTGGTCCTTGCGCGTCACCACCTCGAAGCCAAGGCCAAGACGGTCGTTGACCACCGCCACAGGCACCTCGCCCGCACCGTCGGCCGCCATTTCGTGCTGCCAGACCTGCTCGCTGAAACCCAGTCGTGGCGCCGGCACCGTGCGGTAGCCGACCTTTTGTGCCTGGTAGCGCTCGCCATCGTGGCCGGCCCAGACCACATCCCGGATCGGCGCCAGATAGCGCGAACCCTCTTCGAGCAAGGGATGGCTGACATTGATATGATAGAAATACATATGCGGCGTGCGGTTGAAGCCGTGATTGACGACGCGGTCCGACAGCCGTATCTCGTTGCCGCCGACATCGGCTTCGATGCGCCGCAGCAGATGCAGATTCTCGCCGAACACCGCCGATTGCTGCACGATGCCTTCGGCCCACAGCACGCAACGGTCGCCGTCCCAGGCCTCGCCATAACCGGTCAGCCGTGCCGGAATGGTGCTGACGCGGCCATGTAGCGAATGGATCACGGTCTTCCTGCCCGGATAGTTGTAGCTCTCGGCGGGCACCTCTTCCCGGCCCAATATGTGGTCGAGGCCGCAAGTGACAAGCAGTCCGGAAAACGAGCGCGCCCAGGCGAGCCCTCCTTCCCCCTCATAATCATGCAGGCCGGGATGGCGAAAGCCGCTCGGCGAATGCCAACCGATCGCCTGGCCCTTGAAGTCGCAATCGGCAATGTCGAGCGCCCGGTCGACCAGCGCGGTGAAGCGCAGGCCCGAGCCGGTGCGGAACTCCAGCATGCGGATGCCGCGTTCCACCCCGTCGCCAAGCGTCATCAGCCGTACGCCGGCGAATTGCGACAGCATGCCCGAACGTTCCGATACCTGCCGGCGCGAAAGCGTCTTGCCGTAAAGCTCTACCATGTGACGGCCAACTTCTTCACTTCGCTCTCGTCTCTTTCAGCAGGGCCGACATGTCGGCGCCGGTGATGATGCTTTCCACGGTCAGAAGATCGGTATCGGCGACCGTTTGCTCGGCGACGATCTCGCCACGGCGCATGACGATGATGCGGTCGGCGACCTGGAACACGTGGTGGATGTTGTGGGTGATCAAAAGCACGGAATGACCGGCGTCGCGCACCTCCTTGACGAAGCGCAGCACGCCATGGGTTTCCTCGACGCCGAGATTGTTGGTCGGTTCGTCGAGGATGATGACCTTGGCGGCGAACTGCATGGCGCGCGAAATCGCGATCGACTGGCGCTCGCCGCCCGACAGCGTCGAGACCAGCGCATCGGCGTCGAGTTTCTTCGAGATGCCGACGCGCTTCAGCAGCGCCGATGCTGCACCGCGCAGTTTGGCGAGATCGAGCGGCGCGAACACTCCCAGCCATTTCAGCTTGACTGGCTCGCGGCCGAGAAACAGATTGCGCGCGATGCTGAGATCCGGCGCCAGCGACGTGTCCTGGTGGATGGTCTCGATGCCGAGGTCCATCGCATCGCGCGTCGAGCGGATCGAGACCTTTTCGCCGCGCACATAGATGTCGCCACGGTCGACGGGAAACACGCCCGAGATCGCCTTGATCAGCGTCGATTTGCCGGCGCCGTTGTCGCCGAGCAAGGCCACCACCTCGCCCTCGTTGAGGGCAAAGGACGCGTTCTTCAGCGCGCGCACGCTGCCGAAGGATTTTTGCAGATTCTGCAGCCGGAGAACTTCCATGATCAGCCCCTTGCGGCGTTCTTCTGCAGCAGAGCGTGCAGGATGAGCATGGCCAGGATGATGACGCCGACGAAGATGTTGTAGGCCAGGCCCGGCACGCCGATCAGCACGATGCCGTTGCGGATGGCGCGCAGCATCAGCGCACCGACGATGGTGCCGAGGATCGTGCCGCGCCCACCGGTCAGCGCCGTGCCGCCGACCACCACCATGGCGATCACCTCGAGTTCGTAGCCGGTACCGGCCACCGGTGAAGCGGCCGAGATGCGGAAGGCGCTGATCATGCCGGCCAGCCCCGCCAGCACCGAAGTCAGGATGAACAGCCACACCTTGACGGCGTCCGCCGGCACGCCGCGCGCCACCGCCGCGTTGCGGTTGGAGCCGATGGCGCTGATCCAGTTGCCCAGCTTGGCATAGCGCAGGACATAGATCGCCAGCAGCGACAGGCCGATGAACCACCACAGCGAGGTGTAGAAGCGGAACGAGCCGATATTGAAGCTGCCAGCCAGCAGCGTTACGAAGAAGCCCGGCTGGTCCCAGGATTTCAGCGGAAAGCCCTGTGTGATGTAGAGTGCTGCCCCGCGCACCACGAGCAGCATCGACAGTGTGACCAGGAAGGACGAAATGCCGATCTTGGTGACGATCAGCCCGTTGATGGCGCCGATCGCCACGCACAGCAGAAGCCCGGCCAGCAGCGCCACGCCGATGCTTGCCTCGCCGTTCTGCACCAGGAGCATGACGACGACCGGCGCCAGCCCGAACACGGCGCCAACCGACAGGTCGAACTCACCCGCTGTCAACAGCAGCGTCATGCCGAGCGCGATGATGCCGAGCTCGGGCAGGAACGCCATCATGTTGGAGATGTTGAGTGGCGACAGGAAATTGGCGTCGGCGATAGCGAACACCGCAAGCAAAACAATGAGGATGACGAGCGAGGAGAATTGCGGCGAGCGCAGGAGGCTCGATCTGCGTTTCCCGACAGGCATTTCGTCTTCTGCGGCGATCGTCATGACTGCTTGAACCATGCTTTGAAGAGGTGCCCGCGGCCTGCGCCGCGGGCACCGGTTTCACTTCGTGTTGTAGAGCTTCAGGATCGGTTCGACGCTCGAGGCGTCGTAGAGGCTGAACGTGTGGATGTCGTAGCCGATCGGCTCACCCGAAGCGGCTAAACCGAGCAGCGCCACCGGCATGAAGCCTTGCGCCGACGGGAACTGCCAGGCGGCCGCGTTGACGAAGCCGGATTTGACGGCTTCCGCGGTCTCCTTGGAATTGCCCCAGCCGACGACCGGGATCTTGCCGGCCGGCACGCCGGCGCCATCAAACACCCGCTTGACGCTGGCCGCCACGGAATCGCCGAGCGCGATGATCGCCGGCGGATTGTTGGCGACCATATAGTCGGTCATCTTGGCGATTATGCCGGCCGGGTCGGTACCGCAATCGACCACATCATATTTGATGCCGAGCGGGTCGAAGACACTGGCGATGCCTTCGGTCTCGAGCTGCTGGTAGCTGGCGCCCGGCACTTCCACTGGCAGGAACACCTTGTCGCCCTGTTTCACCATCTTGTGGTCGACGAGGTATTTGGCCCAGATGACGCCGGCCTCCTTGAGATCGGCGCCGACATAGGCTTGCCGTCCGGTCGCCGGATCGTCTGTGTTGAAGAACACGATCGGGATGCCGGCTGCCTTGGCCGCCTTGACCTCCTCGGTCCACAGGCCTGGCTGCGCCGAGGTGGTGGCGATGCCGTCGGGCTTGGCGGCAAGCGCTGAGTTGAAGGCCTCCTTCTGCGCTGCCATGTCGCCGCCGCTGAAGGAGATCTTGCAGGTCACCTTGAGCTGGTCGCAGGCCTTTGTGGCGCCGGCATTCCAGTCGAGCCAGAATGCATCCGACGGACCGCCATGCGACAGCAGGTAGAAGGTCTTCTGGCCATCCTGCGCCAGCGCCGGCGCGCTCAACGAAACGCCGGCGAGCAGCGTTGCGGCAGCCGCCAGTTTCAATGCGAATTTCAACATTTTCTTCCTCCCTTGCTTTTGGGCCGCGCCGCCGCAAACCGACGGCGCGCAGTGACCGTCACAGACCGTTGGCGCGGAACTTCCCATCGAGGAATTTCTTGGCCCTCGGCACGTCGTCTTCCGAGAGATGCTCGATGATCACCGGGATGTTCGGATGCTTCTGCGCCAGCCGCTGGAGATAGAGGTCGTAGTTCAGCGAACCGAGGCCCGGTGCCGGCAGCTCGATCTCGCCGACGCCACGGAACGTATGGCTCTCCAGCGCGTCCTCGTCGCCAATATCGGCGTGCTTCTCGGACTTGTCGCCTCCCGAACGCTTGACGTCCTTGGCGTGGGCGATCCTGATCTTGTCGGTCAGCGTGTCGAACACCTGGTTCAGGATCTGGTCCATCCTGTCGATGTTGTGCGTCTCGAAATAATTGGTCGGATCCATCAACAGGCCGAGGCCGGGATGGTCGACTTGAGCGAACATCTTCACCGTCTCCTCAACCGAGCCGACGACGTTATTGACATAGGTTTCGAGCAGGAAGACCGCGCCATGATCATAGGCCGTCTGGGCGAGGTCGGCGACCACCTTGCGGCATTCCTCGAACCCTTCCTCGGTCTTGTTCTTGGGGTGATGCACCCAGTCGGATTCGGTGTTGTAGGTGCCGGTTTCCGAGATCACGTAAGGCGAGCCGAAATGGCGGGCGTTGCGGATAATCTCCTTGAGGTAGCCGACACGCTTGTCGCGCTCGGCCTTGTCGGGATGGATGATGTTGGTGTAGCCCGACACGCAACAGACCGGCAGATTGTGGTCGCGGAAGACGTCGCGCACCTTCTTGGCCTTGTCCTTGGTGATCTGCCCGGCCGACAGGTCGACATCCTTGAAATGTAGGTCGAGCTGCACCGTGTTGAAACCGAGCCCGCGGATCTTCTTCGCCGTCTCTTCGAGGCCATACGGGAAATAGCCCGTGAAAATACCTGCCTGCATCATGGTGTGAATTCCTCCCTGTAAGCGATTCAGTTGTCTGGTGTTTCAGCTGCGGTGATCAGATAGCGATTTCGGAAAGCTTGACCGTGCGACCCTCGTCGATCGAGCGGTAGCCGGCCTCGACCAGCGCCATCGTCTTGACGTTGTCGGCGACCGACAGCGCCGGAGGCATGCCGGTCTTCACCGCGTGCTGGAGCTGTTCCATCACGCCGATAAAGGCATGCGGGAACCACATCGTGTCCCAGCTCGGGCTGACCCATTCGCCACCGGTCGTCTCGGTCGAAGCGTAGGTCAGCGTCGAGGCAGCGCCCGTCGGCCAGCCGATGGTGCCCTTAGCGACGCCCTTTGTGCCGTCGACGCGCCAATTGATGTGCTGGTCGTCCTTGTAGCCATCCTGGCGCGGACCGGACCAGACATCCTCCAGCGACACGGCGAGCACGCCGGACGGAAAGCGCAGCGTCGACACCGTGATCCCGTCGGAATGGTCGAATTTCGTGCGCGGGTCCTTGCGCGTCAGCGTGGTGATCTCATCGGGATCGCCGAACAGGAAGCGCAGCACGTCTAGATGGTGCACGCTCATATTGGCCAGCGTCAGCCGGTCGTAATCCTCGAGGAAGCTCTGCCAGTGCGGGATGGCGTGCATGTCGATCTGCGCGAACACGATGTCACCCAGCGCGCCGCTGTCGATAATCTGCTTCAGCACGCGCATCGACTGGTCGTAGCGCATGTTCTGGTTGACCGAGAGGATCTTGCCGGCCTTCGCCGCCTCGTCGCGCAGCTTGACCGCTTCCTCGACCGACAATGCCAATGGCTTCTGCGCCAAGATCGCCTTGATGTGCTTCTGCTTCAGCGCATGGCGGATCAGCGCCGGTTGCTGGTCAGGCGGAAAGGCAAGGTCGATGATCTCGACATTCGTATCCTCGATCAGCTTTTCGGGCGTATCGTGGACGGTCGGGATGCCCCAGCGCGTCGCCACCTTCTCGGCACTGGCCTTGGTACGTGAGGCAATCGCCACCACTGGGAAGCCAGCTTCCTTGTAGGCGGCGAGATGGCACTCGGCCATGATCATGCCGGCGCCGACGCAGCCGATTCTGTATTCCTTCGTGCGGACCTTCGCGTCCGGCTCGAAGCCCTTGCTCGCCATATGTTCCTCCCGAAGCTCTTTTCTTGCGGTCGCCGTCATCGTGCCAGCGCTCCCCCGCTCTGTCCGAAATAATGCACGCGGGCCGGCTCGCAGGATATCGCCACCATGGCGTCCGGCCGGATGTCGGGCTGGCCGCGCAGCAATGCCTTCAGCCGTGCCTGCCCGGCAGCGAGCGTCACCACGGTGTAGCCGCCAAGCGGCTCGACCTCGAACACCCGCGCCGGGCGGCCCGAGCCCCCGTCCGCCCAGGGTCTGACCTTGACATCTTCCGGCCTGAGCCCGATCTCGACGGCATCGGTGGGAGCAGCCTTGTCGGCAATGCGGATCGTGCCTTCGGCAGCCTCGACACCGCCCTCGCCGCGCACCGATTCCAGGATGTTCATCATCGGCGAGCCGAGCAGCCGCGCCACATAGGTGCTGGCCGGGCGGTCGTAGATTTCGGCCGGCGCGCCGATCTGCCTGATCCTGCCATCCTCCAGAATGGCGATACGGTCGGCGACCGACATCGCCTCTTCCTGGTCATGCGTGACATAGATCAGCGTCTTGCCGAGCTCGCGCTGGATGCGCTTCAGTTCGACGCGCGTTTCTTCGCGCAGCCTGGCGTCAAGCGCCGAGATCGGATCGTCCATCAGATAGGCGTTGGGATCGCGCACAAGCGCACGCGCAATCGCCACACGCTGCCGCTCGCCGCCCGAAAGCTGTCCCGGCGGCTTGTGCAGGATGTGGCCGATATGCAGCTTCGCCGCGACGTCGGCAACGCGCCTCTTGATCTCGACCTCGGCGACCCGCCGTTCGACCAGGGGGAAGCGCACATTGTCGAGCGCGCTCATATGCGGAAACAGCGCCAGATTCTGGAACACCATGGCGACATTGCGCTCCGCCGGCGACACCGTGTTGACCGGCCTGCCGCCGATCAGGATTTCTCCGGTATCCGGTGTCTCCAGCCCCAGCACAAGGCGCAGGATCGTCGACTTGCCCGACAGCGGCGGACCGAAGAAGCAGAAGAACTCATTGTCGTTGACCGTGAACGAGGCGTCATCGACGGCGAGTGTGCCGCCGTAGCGTTTGGTCACATTGCGGAAGACGATATCGGCCATCTCAACCTGCCTTCATCGCCAGGCCGGTAGCAGCGTCGAAGACCCGCACCGACGACGCAGCGGGAGCGACGATCGCGGTGTCGCCGATCGCCAGCCCGACATCATTGTCGAACACCGTTTTCACAGCGCCCTCACCCAGCCCGAGATGCACAATGGTGCGCGCGCCGATCCGCTCGACGAAGGTGACCTGCATGGCGAGGCCTTGCCCATTTTGCACCAGCGTCGCTTGCTCTGGCCGAAATCCGTAAAGCACCTCGCCGCGCGCGCCGCGCAAGGCGGCCGCGAGTGCGTCCGGCAGCGGCGGCGTGATACCCAAGGGCCCGAGATCGACGACCAGCCCACGATCGCTCTCCGCCGGCCTGCCCTTGAGCAGGTTCATGCCCGGCGCGCCGATGAAGCGGGCGACGAAGACATTGGCCGGGTCGTTGTAGACCTCGAGCGGCGTGCCGACCTGCTGCAGCACGCCATGGTCCATGACCGCGATGCGGTCGGCCATGGTCATCGCCTCGAGCTGGTCGTGGGTGACATAGACCATGGTCTGGCGAAACTGGCGCTGCAGCTGCTTCAGTTCGGTGCGCATGACGGCCCGGAAGGCGGCGTCGACATTGGACAGCGGCTCGTCGAGCAGGAAGATCGCCGGCTCCATGATCGCCGAACGGCCGATCGCCACCCGCTGCAAGATGTTGACCGAGAGCCGGTCGGCCTTGCGGTCGAGCAGCGGTGTCAGCTGCAGCATCTCGGCGATGGCGCCGACGCGACGGTCGATCTCGGCTTTGGCAGCCCCTCGCATTTTGGGGCCGTAGGCGAGATTCTGGCGCACCGTCATATGGGTAAAGATGGCGTAGTTCTGGAACACGAAGCCGACGCCGCGCCGCCCCATCGGTACCCCGGCCATGTCGCGCTCGCCAAACAGGATCTTGCCGCCGGTCGGTTCCTCCATGCCGGCGATCATGTTCATCGTCGTCGACTTGCCGCAGCCCGACGGACCGAGCAGCGCCATGAACTCGCCATCTGATATTTCCAGGTCCATGGTCTTCAGCGCGGTGAAGTCGCCGAATTTCTTGACCAGGTTCTGCAGGTGGATCGCGCTCATGCCGGTACCTCGCGTGCCCGTGCCATGCGCTTCATGGCGAACACCGCGACGATCGACAGCACGATCAATATGGCCAGCGCGATCGCCGCCACATAGCCCCAGATCAGGTCCTGCGTGGTGAGCTTGTAGATGTAGACGGAGATGGTCTCGGTGGCGACGCCGGGACCGCCGCCGGTCATGATGTAGAGCGTGTCGAAGATCTTGAAGTTCTCGATCACCCTGATCGCCAGCGCGATGATGATGATCGTCTTCATCTTCGGCAGCACGATGGTGACGAAGCGCTGCCACGGATTGGCGCCGAGCAGCGTCGCCGCCTTGATCTGGTCCTCGGGCACGCCGACCAAGCCGGCAAGCAGGATGAGGAACATCAGCGGCGTCCACTGCCAGATGTCGGCGACCATCACCGCAATCAGCGCCAGCGTCGGGTCCGACAGCCATGCGATGGTGACGGGAGAGCCGGTGAGCGCCGACAATATGTCGTTCACCGGGCCGCCCGACTGGAACAGCATGAAGAACATGTAGCCGGCCACTGCCGGCACCACCATCATCGGCATCAGCAGGACCGAATAGAATATCCGCTTGCCCGGAAAATCGTCGGCAAACAGCGTCGCCAGCGCCAGGCCGAGCAGGAATTCAACCGGCACGCAGATGATCATGACGATGGCTGTGCGCTTCAGCGCGCTCCAGAAGCGCGGATCGGCGGCGAGATCGGTGTAGTTGGCTAGGTTGTTCCACAGTGACCAGGCATTCCACCAGCCGAGGCCCGACAACGGCGACCAGTCGGTGACGCTGATGTAGAGCTGCATCAACAGCGGGAAGGCCGAGATGAACAGCACCAGGATCTGCGCCGGCAGCGTCAGCCGGAAACCCAGCCTTGCGCCCTCGTCGCGGGGAACCGGCCTTGCTCCGACGGCTTTCATCTCGTCCTCTGAAATCATGGCAGTCACCGCGCTCATTGCTTGAGCGCCCCGAAAGTCAGTCCGCGCACCAGATGGCGCTGGATGGCGATGCCCATGATGACCGGCGGCACCGCCGCGATGAGGCCAAGCGCCGCCTTGGCGCCATAGAGCTGCCCGGTCATCGAGGACGACAGCGAAGCCATGTAGACCGGGATCGTCACCCATTCGCGCGTCGTCAGAAGCAGCGCGATCAGATAGTCCGACCAGTTGAGGATGAAGACGAAGAGTGCGGCACTGGCCAGCGGCGCGCGCATCATCGGCAGCGTGATGCGGGTGAAGACGCGCAGCCGCGAACAGCCCTCGACCAGTGCCGCCTCCTCGATCTCGCGCGGCATGTCGTCGAAGAAGGTCTTCATCAGCCAGAAGGCGAACGGCAAGGTGACGATGCCGTAGATCAGCGCCAATCCCCACCAGCTGTCGGTGAAGTTGAGGAAGGCCCACATGATCATCACCGGGATCATCACCGCCATCGGCGGAAACAGCCTGAGCTGGATCAGCGCCAGCGGCAGATTCTGTCCGGAGCCGAAACGCGACAGTCCGTAAGCCGCGGCAGTACCCGCTGACATCGCGATCACCGTGCCGAAAACCGCCGACAGCAGCGATGAGAGGATCGGCTTCAGCGCGGTGCGGTCAAGCGCAACGATCAGATTGTTGGTCGACTCGCCGAAGACGAAACGGAAATTGCTGAGCGTCGGGTTCTTCGGCCACCATGTCAGGTCGGCGCCGGTCGCCGACCATTCGGCGATCGGCTTGAAGGCCATCGACACCATCCACAGGATCGGCACCAGCGTCACCGCCATGGCCACGAAGATCGCGGCGTAGCGGAAGATCTCGAAAGGAATGGAACGCTTCATCTGGCGGCTTTGCTGGTGGCGTTGTGGGCGGAGGGGAGAAGCAGGCTCCTCCCCTCCTTCGATGTGATCCAGGGAGATGGATCAGACGATTGGATCGAGAACTGTCGGCCAGGCCTCCTTGTTGGTCTTGATGGCTTCGAGCAGCTTGTCCTCGCCGGTGCGCCGGGCGATCTTCTTCCACTCGGCCTCGGTGTCGGCCATCGCCTGCTCGGATGTCTTGGCCTTGGTCAGCGCCGCCATGAGGTTCTCGTCGAGCGCATTGTGGAAGGCTGTTGCGCCGGGATAGTTGATGGTCGGCACGGTGCGCGCCACCGTCTCGCGCACCACGTCCATGTGGTAGGCATGATAGGTCTGGCGCACCAGCGGATCGGAGAAATCCGACAGTCGGAACGGGTCGAGATAACCGCCGGGGTTGGCGCTCATCCAGGCGTAGATGCGGGCAGAGCCCAGCCATTGCAGCAGGAGATAGGCGACCTCCTGGTTTTTCGACTGCGCCGAGACCATGCCGGTCAGCGAGAACCACAGCACGGAACGGCTGATCAGCTTGCCGTCGATCTCGCGGCCGGGCGGCAGCATCGAGCCGATCTTGCCGGTGACAGCCGAGTCCTTGTTACCGGCATTGTCGAGGAATTTCGGCAGGTTGGAGAAGGCGCAGGTCATCGCCGCGCCGCCCTTGGCGAAATTGCCGTACTGTTCCGGCCAGCCCCAGGAGATCGCATCCGGCGAATGATGCGCGAGCGACGCGACATATTCGTTGGTGGCAGCGATGCCTTGCTCGGAATTGATCATCGGCTTGCCGTCATCGCCAAACAGGAACTGGTTGGGCGAGGCCATCGAAACATAGCGCTGATACCAGTTGGTATAGCCCCAGCCCTGGTTGCGCAAATCGGTCGACCCGAACAGACCCTTGTCGGGACGCTGGAAGAAGGCGGCGATGTCGCCATGCTGCTTCCAGGTCTTCGGCGGCGCCAGATCGTAGCCGTACTTGTCCTTGAAGGCTTTCTTCTCGGCTTCGTCGCCGAACAGATCGGTGCGGTAGACCCAGGTCTGGAAGTCGCCGTCCAGCGACACGCCATAGTTCGAGCCGCGATATTTGTTGAGCAGCGACACGCCCTTGGCGCCATTGACATAGCCGGTCACCGGATCATCCCACTCGGGCTTGTACTGCGCGACAAAATCATCGAGCTTGGCGATGCCGCCGGTTTCGGCGAGGTCGCCGAGGCGGTTCCATTCGGTCGAATAGATGTCGTAGGCCCCACCCTTGGTGGAGATGTCCTGCATCGTCTTGGTGAATTCCTGGCCATTCGGCAGACCGACGATTTCGATCGGGATGCCGGTCTCCTTTTCCCACAGGTCCTTGATCGACGGCGCGCCGGCCGGAAACGGCTGTGTGAGCTGGCCGATCGAGCCATCGGACAGGCCGAGCACGATCTTGGCCGGCGCCTTGCCGGCACCCTTCAGCGCCTTGGCCGCCTCGATGGCGCGGCCTTCCGGCGTGTCGGCGCCATACTGGTAGCGCTCGGCCCCATCGAAGCCCGTCGGGCCGCCAATCATGCCTGGCGCCAGCGCGTCGGCCGCATAGGCGCGGCCGGGACGAATGAATTGCGGTGCGATACCTGTGGCGGCCACGAACACCGCCGCCTTTCCTCCGGACGTCAGCAATCGGCGTCGCGATATGCGGATCAGATCAGACATTGGAATTCCTCCCTCAGGGCCCACGTTTCCTCCACGAGCCCATGAGGGATATTGACGGCAGTATCGGAAGGCTGTCAACATCATAAATAATCAAAATACCTCACAACATCGCAATGAGGCGAGGAAATGCGTCATGCCTGGGTCCACATACCGCTCCATATGCCTCGATTTGATGGGAAATGTATCTTCCCATCCTGGAATAGCCGTGCCGGACGACTTGATTTAGCCCAACGGCTTGCGCTTCGGCCAAGGCCGGATACATCATTTCCCATCAGAATCGCCGAGGACAGGCAGCCATCGCCGTCAGACGGGCTGCCGGCATTGCGTGATCCTGATGCGTTGAGGAGATGAAAGACGGTGCGTTCCACCCTGACTGACATAGCCCGGGAAGCCGGCGTTTCCGCCGCCACCGTCGACCGCGTGCTCAACAACCGCCCCGGCGTGCGAGCGCGCACGCGCGAAATCGTGCTCGAAATGGCGCAGCGCCTTGGCTATATCGCCGAAAGCCCGAACGGAGCGCCGCCGCGGCCCTTGCCGGGCGATGTCATCCGGCTCGACTTCGCGCTGCCCGCCGGCACCAATTCCTTCATCAAGATGCTGCACCGCCAGATCGAGGCGCAGGCGCAGTCACGGCCCGACCTCGATGTACACATTGCCACCATCGAAGGCTTCAACCCGGACGGTCTCGCCCGCCTGCTGCAGGATCTGCGCGGACAGACGCAAGGCGTCGGCGTCATCGCGCTCGACCATCCAACGGTGCGCGAGGCGATCCGCTCGCTGTCGGCCAACGACATCAAGGTGGTGACCATCGCCTCAGACATCCTGCATGTGCCCAGGGTCGCCTATATCGGCATCGACAACCGGGCCGCCGGGCGGCTGGCCGGCTATCTGCTCAACCGCTTCATGGGATCAGGCCGTCCGGGCAAGGTGGCGCTGTTCGCCGGCTCGCTGTCCTATCGCGGCCACGAAGAACGCGAGATGGGATTCCGCCATATCCTGACGGAGGAATCGCCCAATCTGCAGATCGTCGAGATGCGTGAAATGCTCGACGACCGCGAGAAGGCCTATTCGGAAGCGTCCGCCCTGCTGGAGCGGCATCCCGATCTTGCCGCGATCTACAATGTCGGCGCCGGCAACACCGGCATCGCCCGCGCGCTCAAGGAGCGCGGCCGCGCGCAGTCCATGGTCTTCCTCGGCCATGAGGTGACGGACGGCACCAAGGACCTTCTGCTCGACGGCACGCTCGACGCGGTGATCGACCAGAACCCGCGCGTCGAGGCCCGCGAAGCGCTCAACACTCTGACCCATGCGGTCAGAGGATTGCCCTATGAATTGCACCAGCCAAGGCTGCAGGTGATCTTCAAGGAGAACATCCCGGAGATCTGAGCAACAGCTTTTCGTTTCTGAATAGAGATAGAGCGCGCTTGCCAGGTCGCGCATCTCGTTGGTGGTGCCACCCACCGTGCGACGGTCCAATCTCAACGAACACCGGCGCGACCAGCGGGGGCGCGATCGCCGCCTACGAGTGGCGCGGTACTGCTGGATTGATGGCGGGTTGAATCGTAACGATCGCCCGACCATCCACGCCAGTGCCGATTGCTATCCCGTCGCCGGAGGCTATGCCGGCAATGTCGCACACCACCAGCGGCATGCGGATCTCGTAGAGAAATTCGGCAACTATGGCACCGACCGCCAGGATCGGGTCCGGCCGCTCCAGAAGGATACCGGCCGGCGCCGTGCCCCTGCGGATCGCCTCGGCCAGGACCGAGGATGAAGACGACGAGCCGCGCCCGCTGGGCATGACCAGGATCTTGCCGGCGACATTCTGGCCAAGGCCGGGATGCGAATGATCTGTTATGTCGCCGGTCTCGGCATCGATGCCGCCCCAGAAGCTGAGTGGCTGCGAAAACACCAAAGCCAGGCCCTCGGCCTCGCCGGTCAGCTGGAAGGTGCCGGTTCGTTGCACCGGCCGCGTCATGAGGCGCTCCGCACGACATACCCTACCGCAGCGGAGCGGATGCAATCCTTCATCTCGGCGAAGGCGACGGACACACCGATATTGCCGGGCGCGTAGTGCGCCCATTTGCCGGAATTGGTCATCACCACGCCGTCAAGGCGTTCCAGAATCGACGTGACATAGGTGCAGGTGTCTGCGACCGGGATCAGACCGAACGCCTCCATGCCGGCTAGCGCGCCCTCCTCCTGCAGTCGCGTCAGGGTCGCGCGCCCGGTGTTGACATAGATCGGAATGCGCCTGCCCGGCGCTACCTCGCGCAGCAACGGCAACAGCCGCATCCATTCCTGATGCGAAAAATGCGGCGTGCCGAGCGACACGGCCGCCAGCGGCGCACCGTCCGGTACGCCAGACAGCCTGGCCAGCGCATGGCCGATATCGGCGCGGCTGATACGGATCGTCTCGTCAGGCGCATGGCCCTGGAACGCCTCATCGAGCGTGCTTGCTTCCGGCGTGACGCCGACCGCATGGAACAGCGCCACCGCGCCGGTCGTTGCCGCCGCTGCCCCCAGCGCCTTCAGCTGGTCCTCGTCGCGCGGCCGCGGCAGGCCTGTGATCACCGGAATCCGGTCGCCACTCGCTTGCCCGATGATCAGCCCAACGCCGACGAACAGGCTGTCGCTCGGCTCGGGGTCCGGAACATCCAGCTCAAACAAGATCCGGCCACGCCGGTTCTCGCTCAGATGCAGGCCCCAGGCCGGCGCGCGCCCGGTCATGGCGCAGCACAGATCGATGAAATCGCCATAGCGGTTGGTGCGCGCGCCGATCACCGAATTGGCAAAGACGATGGCGTTGGATTCGCCCCAGGCGATCTGCTCGCCAAAACTCGGCCGGAACCGCGTCTGGTAAGGCGCGCAAGTGAAGGTCGCCTGGCAGCCGAGCTCCAGATGCGCCTTCATCAGCCGCCGCGCCGGCACCTCTTCCGCCGCCGGCATCTTCACCATGCCGGGATGGATGAGATCGAAAGAGCCGACGTTCAATGTCGTCAGCACCTGGACGCGGCCACCGCCCTCGACCAGCCGTTCGACGAAATCGAGCCCCGCCTTGCCGTGGAAGAGACAACCATCGATATGGGCGCCGGAAATATCGAGCAGGCTGTCTGCCCCGACCGCATTGGAAAACGCGACCAGGATTTTCATGGCGGCGGCTGCGGACGGGCCCTGCTCGCCGTCGAGCATGGATCGGTCCCGCGCATTCAGCTCCAAGGTCATCGGCATGCTCCGGGCTCTTGCCCCTCTATGCTGTCCCCGATTGCGAACAGTATGGCAAGACCCGGGGGATCAGTTCGCCGCGATCAACACCGTGCTCTCAGGCGACCAGCGCAGCACGACATCCTGGCCCTCCGCCAGCCGTTCCATGCCGGTGTTCTGCACGATCACCTTCAGCGTCTGCCCCGCACGCTCGACGAAATAAGTGCTGTTGTTGCCGGCGAAGATGCGCTTGGAGACCTGCCCCTTGAGAATGTTGGCGTTACCATCCGGCGCTCCGGCATCCGTGGCGATGCGGATGCGTTCGGGCCGCACGGCGCAGCTCGCCTTGGCGCCGGCTGCAAGCGTCGCACCCGCGCCGGCGGCAATCGCTGTGCCGTCCGCCAGCCGGATGCCATTGCCCGTCGTATCGCCGCGAAAGATATTGGCGTCGCCCAGGAAGGTGGCGGCGAACTCGCTCTTCGGCCTGTTATAGATCTCCTCCGGCGGCCCTTCCTGCACCAGCCTGCCGTCGCGCAATATGCCGATGCGGTCGCTCATCGTCAGCGCTTCTTCCTGGTCGTGGGTGACGAAGATGGTGGTGATGCCGATCTCGCGCTGGATGCGCTTGAGCTCGATCTGCATGTCGACGCGCAGCGCCTTGTCGAGCGCGCCGAGCGGCTCGTCGAGCAGCAGCACGCGCGGCTTGGTGACGATCGCGCGGGCGAGAGCCACACGCTGGCGCTGGCCGCCGGAGAGTTGGTGTGGGCGGCGGCCGCCGAGCTTGCCGAGCTGCACCAGGGCGAGCGCGCGCTGCACCTCCGTCGCAATCACTGCCTTGGCCTCACCGCGCACGGACAGGCCGAAGGCGACATTGTCGGCGACGCTCATGTTGGGAAACAGCGCATAGTTCTGGAACACCATGCCGATGCGTCGCTTTTCGACCGGCACCCGCTCGACGCTCTCGCCGCCGATGGCGATGCGGCCTGAGTCGGGAAAATCGAAGCCGGCGATCTGCCTGAGAAGCGTGGTCTTGCCGCTGCCCGATGGCCCCAGCAGCGCATAGAAACCACCATCGGCGAAGTCGATGGAAACATCGTCCAGCGCCTTGTGCGCGCCAAAGCTGCGCGAGACATTCGATACCTGAACGCCGGCCATTATTTTTCTCCGCCGAATTTGAAGAAGCGCGCCGTGAGCAGCATCAGCGCCATCGACACGACAATGATGATTGTCGACACCGCATTGATCTCGGGCGTGAACCCCTTGCGGATCGCGGCATAGATTTCGACCGGCAGCGTCGTCTGCCCCGGCGTCGCCAGGAAATAGGACACCACGAACTGGTCGAACGAGACGGCAAACGCAAACAGCCCGCCGGCAATGACGCCGGGCATGATCCACGGCAGCGTGACGCGCCTTGTCACTTGCCACTGGTTGGCGCCGAGCGAGCGGGCCGCCTCTTCCAGCTCCGGCGCGAAGGTCTGCAGCCGCGCCGAGACGACGACGATGACATAGGGCAGCGCCAGCGCGACATGGCCGAGCAGGATCGCATGCAGGCCGCGGCCGATGCCGACGCCGAAGAAGAAGATCAGCATTGCCGTGCCGGTGATCAGCCACGGTATGGCGATCGGCGGAAACAGCAGCGCCTGCAGGAACTTCTTGCCGCGGAACTCATAGCGATAGAGCGCCAACGAAGCCGCCGAGCCGAGCACGACGCAGATGACGGTCGTAATGACGGCGATCTCGACGCTGTTCCAGGTCGCCGCGATCAGCTGGTCGTTCTGCCACAGCGAGGCATACCATTCGGTCGTCCATTCGAACGGCAATTGGTAGAAGGGCGAGACGTTGAACGACATCAGTGCCATGATGATGATCGGCAGATAAAGAAAGGCGAGCAGCAGCAAGATATAGAGGCGGCCGAGCCATTCGAGGATGCGGGTCGTTGCCATCACGCAGCCCTCCGCAGCACCGGCGAGGCAATTGCGAGGATGACCAGCACCACGGCCAGCAGGATGAAGGAGAGCGCAGCACCGAGCGGCCAGTTGAACACCGCGACGAACTGGTCCTCGATGACCGTGCCATAGAAGGTGCCGGTGCGGCCGCCGAGGATGCGCGGCTCCATGAACGAGCCGACGACCGGCACGAAGATCAGCGCCGCGCCCGCGACCAATCCGGGCATCGACAGCGGGATGATCACTCGCTTCAAAACCTGCAGCCGCGATGCGCCAAGCGAGCGCCCGGCCTCGATCAGCGAGTCATCGATCGCCTGCAGCGTGAGATAGCAGGTCAGCACCATGTAGGGCACGTAGGAATGCACCAGCCCGATGATGACGGCGGGATAGGAATACATCAGGTCGATGTTGATCTTGAACGGCAGCATGGCGTTGAGCGCGGTGTCGAGGATGCCGCCTTCGCGCAGCACCATCGCCCAGGAAAAGATGCGCACCAGCCCATTCGACCAGAACGGCAGGATGACGAGCAGGAAGATCGCCTCGCGGCTGCGGCCTTTCAGCACCTTGGCGAGCACGTAAGCGGCGGGATAGCCGATGACGACGCACCACAACGTCACTTCGAGGCCAAGGCGCAGCGAGGCCAGCAACAGCGTCAGATAAAGGCTTTGCGAGAAGAAGGCGGCATAGTTACCAAGGGTGAATGCCCACGGCTTTCCCGACAGCGGCAGTTCGGTCATGAACGAGAAAAAGACCATGGCGGACAGCGGCAGGAAGATCGCCACCGTCAGCCAGAGATAGGCCGGCGCCAGCAGCGGCAATGCCGATCTCAGCCCGTTTCGCGATGCTGTCGCAGCTGCCATGATACCCTCCTCCCCAGGATTGAAGTGCCAGCCGGCGCGAACCGCCGGCTGATCCGGATGTCGGCTTTATTTCACGTCGACCTTCAGCTGCTGCCACAGCGCCAGATAGGCTTCGCGCTGCGCGTCGGTGATCGGCGCCTGGAACTGGATGCGCTTGGCCACTTCGGGGTCACCCATGACCTTGCGGTTGAACGCATCCTCGGGCAGCGCTTCCACCGCCTTGGTGTTGGCCGACACTGGAGCGCCGACCTTGGTGACCCATTCGACGTAGAATTTCGGGTCGATCATGTAGTTGATGAAGGCCTCGGCACCGGCGACGTTCTTGGCGCCGACCGGAATGGAAAACGCGTCGAGCCAGGCGACGGCGCCCTCCTGCGGCACGACCAGCGAGACCGGCAGCTTGAAATGCGTCTTGGCGCGATCGGCCGAGCCGCTCCAATAGGTGCCGATGTCGATCTGGTTGGAGGCGACCATCTGGTTCCAGTCGTTCTCCGAGCTCCAGAAGGTCTTGATCTGCGGCATCAGCGAGGTGAGCTTCGCCTTGACCGCATCCATATCCTTGATGTCGTTGATGTTCTGGCCGGTGGCGATGGCGCCGAACTGCACCGCCTCGACGGCGTCGTCGCGAATGACGACACGGCCCTTGTGGGCGGCATCCCACATCTCGGCGATGCTCGTCGGCGGCTTGTCGAAGGATTTGTCGTTGATGGCGAGTGCCGTCAGGCCCCACACCCACGGCACGCCATAGACCTTACCATCATGGACGAGCATCGGCGATCCCGCCTTGTCCTTGCTGATGTCGGCGTAGTTCGGCAATTTGGAGACGTCGATCGGCTGGATCAGCTTGCCGTCCATCGCCTGGTCGTTGAAGGCGGCATTGATCATGACCACGTCGTAGAGGCCGGGATTGGTCCGGATCTTGGTCAGCATTTCCTGTTCGGAATTGAAGAAATCGTTGACGACCTTGTTGCCGGTTGCCTTTTCGAACGCCTCGACGGCCCACGGCTCGTCGGCGCCGTAGCCCTTCCAGTTGAGCACATGCACTTCGTCGGCCTTGGCGGCGAACGCGAGTGCGGAGGTAAAGACGGCGGTCGCCGTCAGCAGAGCAGTCAAGTCAGGCATGCGCATGGTTGGTTCCTCTCTGTGGGTTTGCCCGGTTCCCGGACTTGTCAGGCTTTCCAGCTGTTATGCATTGGCCTTCTGTGTCCGGCCTGCATCCGACGGGTCGGCGGCATGGCTCAGGAATGTCTGGATTTCGCGGTTCGTCGGCGCCGACGAGCCACCGTGGCGGGTGACCGATATGGCCGCCGCCGCATTGGCATAGCGCGCTGCCTCGAAGGGCGGGAGGCCCCGCGCCAGCGCGCTGACGAAAGCGCCGATATGGGAGTCGCCGGCGCCATTGGTGTCGATGGCGCTGACCTTGAAGCCGGCAATGGTCTGTGCTGACCCGTCGGCCAACCGGACATGGCAACCCTTCGCGCCAGCGCGGATGACCACGCCCGCTGCTTTCGGGCAGTGATCGCCCAGCAGCCTTGCCGCGAGGCCCTCGACATCGCCAGGACCGGCAATTTCGGCCGCCTCCGTCGTGTTGCAGCTCAGCCATGTGGTTCGCGCGAGCACGCGCGACAGGATGGGGCGTGGAATGTCCGTGATGACCGGCGTCGGGTCGAAGACGAAAGGTGTTTCGTCAGGCAATGCCTCGATCCAGTCGGTGAGCGCATCGCGGCTCTTAGGATAGCTCAGCGTATAGCCGGAGGTGAACACCCAGTCGCCCGGCGCAACCGCAATAGGCTTCATCATGTCGGGGCTGAGTATGCTTTCCGCACCCGGCCACGACACGAAGGTGCGTTCAGCGTCGCTCGAGATCATGGCGATACAATTGCCGCTGTCCATCAAGGGCGATGGCGGCGTCAGCGTCGCGATGCCCTCGGCCATGAAAGCAGCACGCAGGAAGTCGCCGTTCGGCCCGCTGCCGAGCTGGCCGCCGAACACCACTTGCATGCCCGTTCGGCTGGCCGCGACCATCATGTTGAAGCCGCCGCCGGCGACCTGGGCGAAGCTCGACGCCGTCTTTTCCATGCCGGGCGCCGGCAAGGCGTCGATGCGGTAGACATAGTCGACCACAGCACTACCGATATGGACGAGGCGGCCGCTCATGCCGCCGCATCCTTGCCGGAACCGGTTTTCGCCACCCTTGCCGCGACGAGGTCCGCGGCGAGCGCGCGAACCTTTGACATGTCGATACCGACAAGCCGCGCGATATGCTGTTGCGGCAATCGGGAAAAACCGCTGCAGGCGCCGGCCATGCCGGCGGCGATGGCACCGATCGTATCGGTGTCGCCGCCGAGGTTGGCGCTGATGATGGCTGCTTGCCAAGGGTCGCCACGAGCGACTTCCAGCACGGCGAAGGCCGCCGGAACGGATTCCTGGCTGGCGACGCCCGTGCCGACCAGATCGGTGATCAGCCGGATGGCATCCCTGATCGCCTTGCCGCGCACGATGTCCTGTGCCCAGACGATACGCGCGGCTATGTCGCCGCCGGTGACCCAATGGCCGAGCGTCGCCCCTCGCCTCGCCGCCGCGACGGCGCTCGCGGAAGCATCGCGCCAACCGCCACCGGCGACGCCGCGGCTGACCGCGGCAGCGACGGCTGCAGCCGAAGCGATGGCGATCGAGGTGTTGTGCGTGGCCCGGCAGGTCTCCGCCACCTTGGCGACGAACGCCTCCAAGGGTTCGAGCGGCATCATGATGCCGACAGGTGCGATGCGCATGGCCGCACCATTTGTGTCGCCGCTGCGTCCTGCTTCCTCGGCCGGCACACCATTGTTGATGGCGTCGATGGCTCGTTTGGTCGACGGCCCCAGCAGATCATAGCTGCCGCGCGCCTTCACCTCGCGCTCCCAGTCGAGCAGTGCATTGACCCAGCGCGCGTGGTCGAAGCGGTCGCCGGATTCGACCAGAATGCGGCCGAGCAGCAGCGCCTGCTCGGTGTCGTCGGTGATGGTGCCGGCAGCCAGTCCCTTCGACACCGGATGATCGGCGAAAGGCGCGATGAAATCCTCGACATGGCCGTAGAGTTCGGCAATGCAGGCCGGTGACAGAAGCTGCGTCGGCATGCCGAGCGCGTCTCCCAGCGCCCCGCCGACAAGTGCGCCCATGGCGCGATCAATGGCCTTGCTGGTTGCATCCGACATCGCTCAGAACCTCATATGCAGCGCGAAATGCGCCGGGTTGAGCAGGCTGGTGACATACTCGATCGGCCGGTCATCGGCCGCACGCGTCAGCCGACGGCCGCGCAGGAACGGCGTGCCTTGCGGGCAGCCGAGGATGGCCGCATCCTCGGCATTGAGCATCTCGATCTCGACCCATTCCTCGCCATGGTCGGGAATGAGGCCGGCGGCGCGCAGCGTCTGGTGCAGCGAGCCCTCGCGCAATCCACGCAACGGTACGTCCTCAAGCTCGGGTGACAATGGCAGCCGGCTGCGCTCGATAGAGATCGCATGGCCGTCGCTGGCGTTGGTGCGCACCCGGTCAACGGCAATGAAGAACGGGCTTTCGATACCAAGCAGCGCAGCCAGATCGGTGTCCTCGATGACCTCCAGCCGCAGCGTCCGCGTCTCGGCATTGGCGCCAGCATCGGCCAACGCCCGCGACCAGCCGATGGCGTCATCGACCGGCTTACCGTCGAAGGTGACGAACGAACCGATGCCGACCTTGGTGGTGATCAGCCCGCGGCTGGACAGTTCCTCGAGACCCTTGCGGACCGTGTTGCGGCTGACGGAGAAGCGCTGGACGAGTTCGTTTTCGCTTTGAAGGCGGTCGCCGAAGCCGAGAACGCCGGAGCGGATCTCATGTTCGAGGACGGTGGCGATCTGCTCGGGCTTGCCCGTGCCGGGAGACAGTTGAACCGCGCGCCGCTTCATATGGGTACCTGTTCAGTGAACCTGTATAATCCTGTTCAATATATAGACACGGACGCCGTGTCAACGGGATCCAAAAGCAGGCCAACGGGCGCGAACGTTGCGGAATGCCTGCAAAACCGCTGACGACAGGCCGGCATACGGATTCCGAGAAACCGACCACCGATCAACCGAAAAGGCCGCAATCAATCAGGAGGATAGCGCCAGTTCTTGATTCAAGCTTGACCGGGCACGCTACGGTATCGACACCTCACGGGGCTCGACGAGGATGTCCGCCTCGATCGCGGCGTTGATGAATGCCGCCCGTGCCGCCGAGGCTTCTTTCTTGCCCTCAAGCACGGCCAGGCAGACCTTGCGGGCAACCATATGCCTTTGCCCCGTCACAACCGGCCAGCGGTTCATCAGGATGTCGGCAGCCTGAGCCACCCTCTCCACATTGAAGATCGAGTTTCGCGATCGGCCGAGC
The DNA here is from genome assembly GCF_003148495.1 of Mesorhizobium loti. GTDB lineage: Bacteria > Pseudomonadota > Alphaproteobacteria > Rhizobiales > Rhizobiaceae > Mesorhizobium > Mesorhizobium loti. Next base: position 1,628,367 of record NZ_QGGH01000001.1, on the reverse strand, counting down.
GCAATCCTGACCGGCTCATCGAAACGCTGGTCTTGCACCACCCCACCTCCGAAATCGAACGTGCCGACCCAATTCCCTGTATTGTGATAGGTTCCGCGCCAAAGGTGCAAGATGTCCGATTCCAGTGGCCAGAAAAATCCAAGGCTGATCGTCGTGGTCGCGTTCGATCGCGGCGAGGATGGCGAATTGTTCCCAGCCTTTGGACCCGCCGACCAGCAGAGCGAGGACCGCGCCATACGCACCGCCAGGGCTCTGGCGGCAAAGCATGCCGGCGTTATCGCCTGGAGCCGCGAGGCCGATCCGACGCTGGGCGAATACGGCCCGCCGAACACGCTCTTCGTCAGCGGCGACGTACCTGATATGGAATGATCGATTGGCGGCAAAGCCGGTGAAATAGAACATCGTTTTAATATATATTCCTCTGAAGGAACCGTTTTCTCTCGATCCCGTTTGTCTGCAGGTCGTTTATTCCAATGACCTCGACAGAGAGGAATTCCCAAATGAACCTCAAGATGCTCACGATGGGCGCAATGGCGCTTGCGATGATGACTGGCTCGGCGCTGGCCGCTAGCAACACGTCGGCACTCGATGATCCGGCGAAGATGTCGCCCTTCTTCACCGATGCCGGCATGAAGACCATGAAATCCGAGGCGGAATTCAAGGCCGCCTGGATGGCCATGAAGGAAGAAGACCGCGCAGGCATGATGAAGGAATGTGGCGACAAGGCCATTGCCAAGTCGCATGACAATTTCTGCAAGATGACCAAGCAGCTCGGCGGCGCGAACTGACGCAGCAGGATTTGGGCGAATGCCCGAACAGAACGGCCGGAGGCGGGCCAAGTGCCCGCCTTTTTTAGGGACGATGTACGACATCACATCATCGTGCCGGCGGATTCAATTCGCGACAACACCTGGGCAAAGGTATAGTGCTGATGGTTGGAGGGGCAAAACGCCGCTCGTCTGGCTTGTGCCCATGTTTCAACCCATCGTGAATATCGAAGACGCGCAGACGCTGGCGCAAGCGATCGTCAATACGATCACCGAGCCGTTTCTCGTCCTCGACGAGCAGTTTCGCGTGCTGGCGGCCAGCCGCTCCTTCTACAACACATTTGAAGTCGACCCGCAGCAGACCCAAGGCTCGCTGCTTTACGCGCTCGGCGACGGTCAGTGGGATATTCCGGCACTTCGCCTGCTGCTGGAGACGATCATTCCTGAGAAGACCGCCATGGACGATTTCGAGGTCGAGCATGATTTCCCGCAGATTGGCCGCCGCACTATGCTGCTCAATGCCCGCAAGGTGCTTTACGACCACAGTCCGGCCATCACCATCCTTCTCGCCTTCAATGATATAACGGCCCGTCGTATCATCGAGCGGGAGAAGGAAGAGCTGCTCAGCCGCACCGAAGATCTGCTTCGGCAGAAAGACGTCCTGCTGCGCGAGATGGAGCACCGGGTCGCCAACAGCCTGCAGATCATTGCCTCGATCCTGTTGCTGAAGGCACGCTCGGTCACGTCGGAAGAGACACGCCAGCATCTCAAGGATGCCCATCAGCGCGTTCTGTCCGTGGCCGAGGTGCAACGCCATCTCCACACCTCGGCCGGCATCGACGAGATCGATGTCGGCTCTTACCTTCCGAAACTGTGTAGCAGCCTCGCCTCGTCGATGGTCGGCGAAACCCAGCCGATCACGGTTACCGTGACGGCCGAAGGCGGCAGGATGGATTCGCAAAGGGCCGTCAGCCTCGGCCTGATCGTCACCGAACTCGTGCTGAACGCCATCAAATATGCCTTTCCCAAGGAGAAGGCCGGCGCTCACATCCAGGTGAGCTACGAGACCGCGGGCAGCGACTGGAAACTAACGGTTTCGGACAATGGCGTTGGCAAGATCGCCAACGACCTACCGACCGTCGGGCTTGGTACAGCCATCGTGGAGGCGCTGGTCAAACAGCTGGAAGCCAAGGTGGAAATTGTCAGCGACACTAACGGCACCAGCGTGTCGGTCACCCGGGCGACGTTCACCTCACGGGTGCCGCGAGCGGCGTAAAGCCGCTACCACGATGCCTCGACCTTCATCGCGATCCTTTTTCTGTTCAGGCATGACGGTCGATGCGGCGGATGACCTTGATGGCCTCTGCTCCCGCCGCGCCAATCAATGCATCGATTCCCTGGATGGACCGCGAGCCGCCACCATCCGCCGCGGGACGTGAAGATCATCGTGAATTTCGCAGAGTGTTGTCCGCAGCGTCATGGGCATTGGCAGCCTTCCGTAACTCAACGGCATCGACGCAAGCCGGTTCCCTCGCACCATCAAGCAAAAGCCCGCCACGGTGAACCGGAGCGGGCCTTGGAGGAGGACAAGGGGTGGGACCCCTCCTCTTGTTTCCACGGGGGGTGTGGACCGCAATCACCTTACAAAAATTTCGAAACGAGCTGGATCACAAGCAGCCCCGCACACATCACAATCCGGTGCGCGACAGGCACCGAGGCGGTCACGAGATTGCGATCGCCCCGGAGTCAATCGAGCGAGCAGCGCGGCTAGATCCGCCCAAGCACAACCAGCACGATGAGGATGAGCAGAACGAGCCCGAGGCCACCGCCGCCATAATAACCGGTTCCGTAGAACGGACCGCCGCCAAGACCGCTGAAGCCGCCAAGCAGCGCAATGATGAGGATAATGATGAGAATGGTTCCTAGGCTCATGGCTTTCCCGCTCCTGTAAGCGCTGATGCGCCGGTTTGAACATCGCGTTATTCGGATGTTGCTGGGGATGTGAACGCTTTCAGAGCATTAGCGTTCCGCCCGGCGAGCGATGCCCAACCGAGGTAACACGCAGAAAGCCCGCCAAGGATGGCGGGCTTTCCGATCGGCCGGAGGCCAGGAGAGTGCGGTCAAGCCTCACGGCTCGGCACTTCCGATCCGGCAGTCTTGATGTCAGCGGCGTGCGATGAGCAGGCAGAGCTGGCCGCCTGGCCATTCCGCAGGAAATCCGGAAACCTGCATCGCGCGGAAAGCTTGCCATCCGCTCGCAAATGCGGCCGGCGGCCCAGCCCGGTATTGCGGGTGGGCGCCCTGTTGTCAGACGATCCCGTAGAACAGCCTGTAGTGGACGCGTTTTATATAGTCCCGGTACTCCGGCGTGGCGGCCAGCAGCGCCTCTTCGCGCAGGATGCGATGCACCTGGAAGAAGGTGATCACGGCGTAGACGGCAAGATTGTAGAAGGAAAAGGCCGACAGCAGGAACAGGATATGGCCGGCAAGGTAGCCGGCATAGATCGGATGCCGCACAAGGCGGTAGGCGCCGCCGGTCATCACGCCGCGATTGCCCGGCAGAATGGCGAACGAACGGCCCAGCGATATCTTTCCCCAGATCACAAACCCCAACGCCAGGGCCTGCAGAGGCGCCGCGAAATAGACCGGAACGATAGCCACGCCCGGCTCCAGATCGATGAAGCCGACACCGAAACTGGCGATCACCGAGACCACCACCGTGAGCGGATTCCAGTCGCGAACCTGCGGCCGCCGCGACAGAAGCAGCCAGGTAAAGGTCAGGATCTCGGAAATCGCCAACAGCGCCACATTGATACGCGTCGGGTCGAGCATAAGGTGGTACACGCCGCGGTAGACGAACAGTCCCGCAAAGGCTAGCGCGCAGATCCGAAAGAAGCCTTCCCGCAAATCAACCAGGATTTCGCGCTTTCGGACTGCGGACAAAATCCCGTCGTCTTTGATACGCGAAAGGGTTTCGCTTTTTGATATGAGCAAGGCAGGCACCCCAATGATCCCTCAGGGCGACCTTTGCATGCAACCATTGCCGGGCAGTTAATCAACAACCTCAGATCGGCATTAAAACGGGATCAATGCTACCGAAGGCATCCGAGCCGCCACCGCATCGCGCGACAGATTGTTTCGGCATCATTGCAATTTATGCTTGCATTTTGGAACAAATAAAGAACAATAAATCAATTACCGCTGAGGCGGACCAAGGTTTTTCGGGGGGAGGACCAGCGATATGGCGAGCTGGAAAGGTGCGGGGTTGCCCGTCGCCGTGATTGGATTGCGTGTGCCGATGAAGGTTTCGCCCGGCCGGCTGTTGGCTGGGCTTGCTGTCATTCTTGCCCTGAACGCACCGGCGCTCGCCACAGAGAGGGACTACGCAACCTGCATAGGCAAGGACGTCGAGCCGGACAAGCGCATCGCCGCCTGCACGCCGATCGCTGAGGACATCACGCAGCCGCCGCGCATCCGCGTCATGGCCTACTTCCATCGGGGCGTCGCCCGGGACGACAAGCAGGACTACGATCGGTCGATCGCGGACTACAGTGAGGCGATTGCGCTCGATCCCAAGCAGGCATCGGCATACTTCAACCGCGGAGCCGATTGGTACGACAAGGGAGACAACGACCGCGCTATCGCGGACTTCAACCTCGCCATCAGCCTGGAGCCATGGTCCAGCGATGCTTATTCCAGCCGCGGCGCCGCATTCCTGCGCAAAGGCCGTACCGATGCAGCTATTCTCGATTTTCAACAAGCGATCGAGGCCGATCCACAGAACGGCAACGCACATGCCGGCCTCGGCGCCGCCTGGGACAGGAAGGACGACCTAGTGCGCGCCGTCGCCGAACATGACGAGGCGATCCGCATCGATCCGAAGGACGATGCCAGCTATTACGGGCGCGGCATAGCGCGGGCCGGCAGGAAAGACTATGACGGCGCTATTGCCGATTTCGACGAGGCGATCAAGCTCGATCCGGGCAATACGGACTATCTCGTCAGCCGCAAAGCGGCTGCGGCGGCGAAAGCCGAGCTGCAACCCGGCGCCGAACCTGCGGTCCCGCAGGGCGCCGACAATGATACCCAGCCCGATGCCAAGCTTTCGACCGCCAAGATGGCGGAGCTCATTCAGGCGACCGACCCGCGCGTTCTCGTCGCGGTGCAGAACGGCGACAGCTTGTCGGATGCCGGCAAGTATGACCAGGCAATCGGCGCGTATGGCAAGGCGATCGCGCTCGATCCTGACAGTCCCCTCGCCTATTTCGGCCGCGGCAAAGCCTGGGACGCCAAGCGCGCCTATGACCGGGCGATTGGCGACTATGACCGGGTGATCAAGCTCCTCCCGAATATGGTCTCTGCCTATGTTCGCCGGGGCATGGCCAAGGCCACGACCGAGGATGCCGAAGGTGCTCTCGCCGATTGCGGCCGGGCCGCCGAACTCGATCCGAAGGTGCTGGATGCCTATTTCTGCATAGGCATGGCCTGGCATGTGAAGGGCAACGCCCAGCGCGCGATCACAGCCTATTCGGCGGCGATCGAGATCGATGCCAAAGATGCCCCCAGCTATTACGGGCGCGGCATAGAACGGGCCGACAGCAAGGATTATAGCGGCGCCATTGCCGACTTCGACCAGGCGATAAGGCTCTATCCGGGCAATCCGGACTACGCGGTCGCCCGCAAGGCGGCCGTGGCCGCCTTGAAGAAAGGTGGTGCCACGCAGGACGCCGTCGGCTCGGACCCGAAGAACCTCAAGGCCTTCATGGATCGTGGCGATGCGTTCTACAGGAAGCGCAAATACGATCGCGCGATCGCCGAGTACAGCCGCTCGATCACGCTCGATCCAAGGAAGGCCGCCGCCTATGTCGGGCGAGGACTGTCACGCGTCGAGAAGGGCGATTATGATGGTGCCATCGACGACTACGGCAAGGTGATCGAGCTCTATCCGACCTATTTCGACGCCTATTTCGGCCGCGCCGTTGCCTGGGGCAAGAAGGATCAATTCGATCGCGCCATCGCCGATTACAATCGCGCGATCGAACTTGATGGCAGCTATGTGCCCGTTTATTTCGGGCGTGGCAGCACCTGGTTCGCCAAGGGCAACTACGATCGAGCCATTGCCGACTACGACCAGGCGCTCGAGCTTGATCCAAAGCTGGCCATCGCCCGCAAAGGTCGCAAGGTGGCGGTGGCGGCGAAAGCGAACGCCTCCAAGACGTCAGACGAAGCCGCAGGTCAGGCCGGCGAGGAGGCAATCAAGCCAAGTAGCGCTTCGCCAGCCGCGCAGACGTTCAGCAAGGGCTGGACGCTGCATGAGAGGGACGACTATGACGGCGCCATAGCGCTTTATGACAAGGCGATTGCGCTCTTCCCGGCATTCCACGACGCCTATCTGGCCCGAGCAATGGCCCGGGAGGCAAAGAGCGATTACGCTCATGCCGTCGCAGATTACAGTCAGGCAATCACGCTCAATCCGAATTTTGCCGATACCTACTACGACCGTGGCCAGAACCGCGGTTTCCAAAGAGATTACGATGGGGCGCTTGCTGACTACGGAAAGGCCATCAGTCTCAATACCAAGGACGCAAGGGTCTATGCCGATCGGGGCCTCATCTTGATGGGCAGGCATGAGGACGCCGCAGCGTTGCGTGATTTCGAAAGGGCGCTCAGCCTCGATCGCAAGAACCTTTTTGCCTATTTGGGCCGGGGCGTGATTCGGATCAGCAAGGCGGATTATGACGGGGCCATCGCCGATTTGAGCCAGACGATAAAGCTCAAACCGGATTTCGCCGTCGCCTACAAAGTGCGGAGCAGGGCGTGGGACGCCAAGGGCAACCACAAGCGCGCCGAGGCCGACCGCAAGAAAGCGCTGAGCCTCGGGGCGAAATAGAGACAAGGTTTGGGAGACTGCCAGATGTCGCGTTGGAAAGGCCTGGGCGTGGCGGCGGTCGCCGCTTTGTCCTTTGTTGCGGTAAAGGTGTTGCCCTGGGCGTTCGGCTTTGCCGGCGGTAAATATCTCTACCAGACAGTGGCGGGTTCCCCCGATCCGCAGACGCTGACCGCGGCTCAGGTGAGCGAACAGATTGAGAGCCAGGGAAGCCAGATCTTCAAGGCAATCAAGCAGGAGTTCCCAGAAGACTACGACGTCGTCGTGGAAAAGATCACGGCCGTGGCCAGGCTTGGAAATGTCGATCAGGTGCGAAACACGAGCAGGATGGCGGTCGCCGATCTCAGGCAACGATACGCATCCCTGCTGTCCTCGGCTCCGGACAGCAAAGCCGCCGAGGCGCTACGTGCACAATTGGATATGCTCAACCATGTCATGGCGCGGGAAACCGCTACCATCTGCAACAACTACCTCCGTGAAGGGCCGGGCGCGCTCAGCACGCAGGACCAGGATTTCCTGATCGACATGGACAAGGTCGGCGCCACCCTGTTCCGCGCCTTCGGCGCAGCGAAGAATGGCAGTCTGCCTGCCGCTGTTGCCAGCGACGGAGACTGGTCGCTGCTGGCCGACGCTTTCACCAATGCTGGCGGCACTCCCGCCGAGATAACTGCCATTGCCAATGTCAGCCGGGAATTCGAAGGTCTCTGTCCAGCCGTAGCAAAACTCTACGCAGCCGCCCTGTCGCTGCAGGGTGAACCCGGGCGACACATCAAAACCACTCTGCTCTATGAGATCGCCCGGAATTAGCCGGGATCTGCTGATCCGTGCGTCTGACATGGATCTGTCGCGCCCCGTAAACCTCTTTGACTGGCTAGCCATCTCCTCGAAGCTCGAGAATCCGATTGGCGCCTTACCCCAGAGCTGAATTGCTGAAATACTTTGCAAAATCAGGGCGTTGCGCCAGAACTTTGCCGTCGGCATCACGCAATATGCCGGAGGCGAAGAGATAGTCGCCGATCGCTTCCATCTTGGCCGGATCCATCGTCCCGATGGCGCCGCTTTGGCTGCGTAGATAATGACCGTCGATCAGCGCCTTCAGCGAAGCCTCGATCAGCGCGGGATTGGTCAATGCATCCTTGTTGGCAGCGATCAGCAGGGCTGCCGCATCTTCGGGGTGGTCGACAGCGAACTGGTAGCCGCGCCGCGTCGCCTGGACGAAAGCGGACGCAGGCTTGGGGTTTGCCTGGATGTAGGCTTCGCTCGAAGAGATCAGCGTCGTGTGCTCATCAGGCACGCCGTAATCGGCATAGACGAAGCTGCGCTGCTTGACGCCCTTGAGTTCGGCTTCGACACCCTCCCAGGTCGAAACTTCAAGCGTGAAATCGACCGAACCATTGGCCAGCGCCTCATAGGCCGAGGTGCCGAGCGTCACCGTCTCGAAATTGCCCTTGCCGCCATCATGGCGGATGATGGTCGATATCAATGCGTTTTCCCAGGCACTGCCGAAGCCGCCATAGGTCAAGCCGTCGAGGTTCCTCGGGCTTTTGATTTCGCTGCGTGCCTCATTGAACACCACGCGACCGGTTTCGGATTGCACCACCGCATAGACGCCCTTCAGGTCCGCCCCGGCGGTCTTCTGGGTGAACAGGCTGATGGTGCCGTTGATACCGAAATCGGCGACGCGGTTTGCGACCAGCGTGCCCGCACCGGTATCGCTGTAGGGCAGGATCTCGACCTCGAGTCCGGCCTCGCGATAAAAGCCCTTGTCGCGGGCGACGAACAGTCCGATGTGGTTGGTGTTGACCGTCCAGTCGAGGGCGACGGTGACCTTTTGTGCAGCCGATTGTGCTTGGGCTCGCCCCGATCCGGTAACGAGCGGAAGGCCGGTGGCAAGGGTCAGCAACAAGGCCTGCCGGCGCGTCAAGTCAGTCATGGTCGTGTCCTTTGGATGGGTTGGGGTTGAGGATGATGTCGAGGATCTCGGCCTCGAGCGCACTTGCCTGGCGCGCGGCATCGCCGCCAAGGCTGCGCGGGCGCGGCAGCGGCACCTCGATTTCACGCACGATGCGGGCCGGGCGCGCCGACAGTACATAGATCCGGTCGGAGAGGAACACGGCTTCGCGTACGTCGTGAGTGATCAGCAGCGCCGTCCAGCGGTGGTGCCGCCACATCTGTTCGAGCCAGCGCTGCATGGCGGTGCGGGTCAGTGCATCAAGCGCACCGAACGGCTCGTCGAGCAGCAGCATGTCACGCTCCTGCACCACGGTGCGCAAAAGCGCCGCGCGCTGGCGCATGCCGCCCGAGAGCTGCGCGGGAAAATGCCGCTCGAAGCCGGCAAGCCCGAACTCGGCAAACAGCGGCGCGACGCGCGCCCGCGCCGCCTTGCGCCTGATGCCTTGCACTTCGAGCCCGAGCGTCGCGTTGTCGAGGATGCGTCGCCAAGGCATCAGCGCGTCGCGTTGCGGCATGAAGGCGAAGTGCCTGCCGTGATCGTCGAGGCGCGCGCCGTCGAACAACATCTCGCCCTCGCCATGCTCGGCGCCGGTCAGAAGCTGGAACAGCGTCGACTTGCCGGCGCCCGAGGGCCCAAGGATCGAGACGAATTCACCAGCGCCGACACTCAGCGAGATATCGGCCAGCACGTCGAGCCCGCCGAACGCTTTGCGCACATGCCGCAGCTCGAGCCGGCTCATCGCCACGGCCTCTTCCCTGCGGTTTCCTTGCCGGCGCGCTCCCAGGGCATGGCCAGGCGCTGCAGCAGCACAGTCAACCCGAACAGGACAAGTGTCAGCGCGGCGCTGACACCGACGGCGGCCAGCACCAGGTCGGGGCGAAAATTGTTCTTGGCGTTGAGCATGTAGATGCCCAACCCCTTCGCGGCGCCGGCATATTCGGCGAAGATGGCGCCGACCACCGCATAGGTGATGGAGATTCTCAGGCCAGCGAAGAAATAGGGCAGCGCCGAAGGCAGCCGCGCCAGCACGAAGATGCGCCAGCGCCCTGCCCCCATCGCGCGCAGCATTTGCCCGACCTCGGCCTCGGTCGCCTCATAGCCCTCGACCAATGCCACCAGCATCGGAAAGAAGGTGACCAGCGCCACCAGCATGATCTTGGGCGCCAGTCCGAAGCCGAACCACAGCACCACCAGCGGCGCAATCGCCACCAGCGGCAAGGTCTGGCTGACAATGAAGACGGGAAACAGCGCACGCCGCAGCGGCTGGAAGAAGTCGACCAGCATCGACAGCGCAAAGGCGGCGCTGAGCGAGCAGGCAAAGCCAAGCAGCGTGGCGCGGATGGTCGGAATGGCGTTGTCGACCAGCGCCTCGCGATTGAGCATCGCTTGCTCGAAGACACGCGACGGCGCCGGTAGTATCGTCGGCTTGATGCCGGAATAGCTGGCATAAAGCTCCCATGCCAGCAGGAGCAGCCCGACCGAGATAATGGCCGGTCCCGCCTTGACAAGAAGGCTCGCGATCGGGCGCGAAGCGACGGATGATGAGGCCACTGGAGATAACCTTTGACGGCCGCGCGGAGGCGGCGGCAGCTTCAGACAGCCGACGGGCTGTTGGCCGAGACCGTGACGTCGAGGGTTACGTGGCCGGCGCCTGGTCCGAAGCGGCAGAAAGCCTCGTCCAGCGCCGAAAAGATCGCGCCGGCATCACCGCGCAATTTCGTGCAGAAATGCTTGGAACGTTCATAGACGCCGGACTGCTTGAGAAAGTCGATGCAGCCGTAGATCTCGTCCATGTGGTCGTCGGTGCCCATCACATAGAGCGAGAACTGCGCTGCCGCCGGCTGGCCGGTGGCAGCTGCATTGTGCACCGCCGCGATGGCCGCATCCTTGCGCGGACCGAGTGGCCCGACAGGCCCGCCAAGTGCATCGGAGCGGCAGATCGGATCATCCGGCTCGCCAGGGCAGCCGCGCGAGATGGTGGCCGACAACACACAATGTTTGCCGCTGCGCGCCGCCGCCACGAAGAGGTCGCGCATGGCTGGAAACAGCACTTCGGGCGGCCCGACCAGCAAGGTCGAGATGTCGTCGGTCTCGATCCTGAGCTTGTCACGCCAGGGATCGAGCGCGCCAAGCGCGCCAAGGATGACGCCGACGAAATCGTCGGCCATGGGATATAGGGAAATCTGTGCGCCTGAAAACATCGCCCGCCTCGCTCCGCTGGTATTACCCAGATCAGCTTCTAGGGTCTGTGGGCTTGCCGCCCCCGTCTCAGCCCCGACCGTACGGAGCACCCCTGTGGATGCGCGGGTTAAAGCACCATTCGAGCTGAAGTGAAAGCCGTTTTTTCAGCGCACTGCGCCAAAAGCATTGCGCCAGACATGGTGCTGCCTGAGCGGGATTATCGGGCACCCTCGCTGCCGCGAGCGGTTCTCCACAGTCGCGATGCAATCACCTTCGTGCACGCCGTCAACCACCTGACCGTGTTTGGCCGGCATGCGCATGCCGCAGGAAATCGACGAAGGCGCGCACGGTCGGCGGCGTATGGCGCTGCTTCTGGTAGCTGAGGAACCAGCCCGGAAAAGTCGCGCACCACTCATCCAGCAGCGAGACCAGTTTGCCGGCGTCGATCAGCGGACGCACCAGCTCTTCCGCCCAGAAGGCGATGCCGACGCCCTGCACCGCGGCGGCAACGGCCATGTCGCGGCTGGAGACGACCAGCGGACCATCGACCGCGACCGAGAACCATTGGCCACCCCTGGCGAATTCCCATGTGTAAAGGCCGGCGCTGCCCGGCCGGCGCCAGTTGATACAGCGGTGCTGGAGCAGATCCGCGGGTGCTGACGGTGATCCGTGACGGGCGATGTAGTCCGGCGAGGCCACGGCGAGTTGGCGCTGCGCGCCGCCAAGCGGCACCGCAACCATATCGGCTTCGAGAAATTCGCCAAGCCTGGCGCTGACATCATAGCCGGCCTCGACACTATCGATGGCGGCATCGTCGATCGTAACATCGAGCACGATGTCCGGCCATGTCTGATAAAAACGACCGAGCACCGGCTCCAGATAGGTGGCGGCAGCGACGCTAGGCATATGGACGCGCAAGATGCCGGCCGGCGTGTCACGCAAGGCGGCGGCATCGCCGAGCGCCGCCTCCATCTCGGCCATGGCCGGCGCGAAGCGCGCGTGCAGGCGCGCGCCGGCTTCGGTCAGCGAGAGACTGCGGGTCGTGCGGTTGAGCAGGCGCAAGCCAAGCCGCGCTTCGAGCTGGCGGATCATCTGGCTGAGCGTCGATGCCGAAATCCGGAGATCGTCCGCGGCACGAGCAAAATTGCCATGCGCGACGACAGTGGCAAAGGCCTTCAGCTCCGCATAGTCACTTCCGCGCATTATGCCATATTCTCCAATGAGTATGATGGAATTCTATCGCATTTTCCGTAGGGGGTCTGCTGCCTAGCTTGAGGACATGTCTCGAACGTCGCCGATCATCGGCATCGAGCTCATCTGAATCTCCCTCTGAGCAGGAGCGACGAACATGTGGAAACTCAACGGAAAAATCGCCTTGGTGACCGGCGCCTCCTCCGGCATCGGGATGGCAACAGCACTTGCGCTTGCAGCGCAAGGCGCGGTCGTTGCCATTGCGGCGCGGCGCCGGCAGCGGCTTGACGATCTGGCCAAGCGCATCCGCGACGTCGGCGGCGAGGCGCTCGCGATCGGGGCCGACATCGCCGACGAGGAGCAGGCAACCGCGATGGTCAGTCGCGTGCTGGAAAGCTATGGCCGACTGGACATGCTGTTCAATGTCGCCGGCGTCGGCGTCGCGGCCCCCTTCCAGAACACCACCACCAGCGAATACCGGGCGATGGTCGACATCAACATTCTGGGTTTGCTCTATACGATCAACGCAGCGCTGCCGGCGATGAAACGGCAGGGTTCGGGCCATATCGTCATCGTCTCGTCGGGCACCGGCCGCTACATCCACCCTTCGGTCGTCTCTTCCGGCACCAAGCACGCGGCCAGCGCCATGGCGGAATCGCTGCGCCGCGAAATCGGCAAGAACGGCATCCGCGTCACCGTGATCGAGCCAGGCGCGGTCAAAACCGAGTTCACGGCCAACATGCGCGATGACGTGCGCCTGGCGGTAGAGCAAAGACTGGGCGACATGGAACAGCTGGAGAGCGAGGATATCGCCGCTGCGATGCTCTACGCGGTTTCACAGCCACCAAGGGTCAACGTCAACATCCTGACGCTCTACCCGACGCAGCAGGCATGAAAACCCGCAGCCCGTCCCCAGTCGCGATCGATTGCCCGTGGCGTATGAAAGTGGCGCCAGTGGACCTTATGGGGGGAAGCCTAACAGGGCGGCTAGTAGAAATGTTCAGTTTGGGCAGTTATAAGGTTTCGCAATTTTCTTATAACGCTTGAACTTGGGGGACGCGACAAGGCGCGCTGACTGAAGGTGTTTGGGATGTACGATGCGCCGCTCGACGACCTCGTCGAGCGGCAATGCATGGCGGCTCCGAACCCTACGAAACAGCCTTCTCACGAACCGGCAGCTTCCAGCCTGGCCTGACGAAGTGGCAGGTGTAGCCGTTGGGGTATTTCTCCAGATAGTCCTGATGCTCAGGCTCGGCTTCCCAGAAGGGACCGGCCGGCGCGACTTCGGTGACGACCTTGCCCGGCCACAGACCCGAGGCATCGACGTCGGCGATGGTGTCCTCGGCGACGCGCTTCTGTTGATCGCTGGTGTAGTAGATCGCGGAGCGATAGCTCATCCCGACGTCGTTGCCCTGCCGGTTGCGGGTCGTCGGATCGTGGATCTGGAAAAAGCGCTCCAGCAGCGTGCGATAGCTTATGATGGCCGGATCGAAATTGATCTCGATGGCTTCGGCATGGCTGCCATGGTTGCGATAGGTGGCGTTGGCCACGTCGCCGCCGCTGTAGCCGACACGGGTGGAGATGACGCCGGGATAGCGCCGTATCAAATCTTGCATACCCCAGAAGCAGCCGCCCGCAAGGACTGCGCGTTCGGTCGAAGTCGCCATATCACGTCTCCTCAAAAGCAAGTTGATCTCCCCATAAATGGGTATTCTCACCTGCTTCGTCCAGCGGACCGGCTGATCTGCTTCAGTTGCTCGGCCGGGCGAGGCTGTCGATCACACCCGGCAACTGCCTCACGCCGGGCGGAACGGCGGCAAAACTGATCGCCACCGGCGGCGCCTTGAGCGACCAGCTGAAAAGAACGGTCTTGACCGGGATGTTGTCCAGCCACGGCTGCAGCCGAGGTGGCACGCCGCGCCCAGGCCAGACCAGGAGTATGCCGTGGTCGCGCAGCCGCTGGCTGGTGATCCAGGGGGCGAGCCGCATATCGAGCTCGGTGAAGATCGACGGCTTGTCATAGGCATTCAGGCCCGCCAGCAACGCGATACGGGTATCGCCGCCGACGATGTCGAGCCGACCGGGCACCGCCGTGTGCCAGACGGCCTCGGCCTCATCCGAGATCTGCTGGGCCGGCCAGCACACGGCATCCATCCGGCCGCGCAAATTGCAGCTCGTCCAGCGGATACCCGCATATGCACCAGACATGCCGATAATGCAGACAAACGCGCAGATCGCCAGCCGTCGCATCTCGACGGCGCCGAGCCGATGACCCAGCAAGGCAATCGCCACAACGCCGACAAGATTGTACATCGGCGCGCCCCAGGCCTCGCCGGCGCCGGTGAACAGCGAAGCCACCATGACGAGGACCGCCGGGCCAAGCCCCATCCACACGACATAGACCAGCGTGCCGCGCCCGACGGGCTCTTCCGGCGCGGGCGAGCGCCGCAACAGCCCCGATATCGCCAGCACCAGAACGAAGCCGCAGAGCCCGGCTATCTGGACGCTGATATAATAAAAGCGGGAGCGATGGGCTAGCACCCACTGATCGCGCCAAGCGGCATAGGTCAGCGGCAGGAAATCCATGCGGTAGAGCTCGACGGCCAGCGGCGCTGCGACAGCGATGAAACCCGCCAGCCCAAGCCATGGCCAGGGCGTGGCCAGCCGACTGCGTGCCCGTGTGTCCGACAACAGCCAAATCGCGCCGAAGAGCAACAGCAGCCCGGTGGAAAATTTGGCATAGAGGCCGACGCCGGACACCAAGCCGAGCGCCAGCCACCAGCCCGGCCCGCCGCCACGGCTTGCACGCCACAGCAGCCAGCAGATGGCGGCCCAGAAGGGCATCTGCGCGTAGTCATGATTGAACTGCGGAGTGGGCCAGCCGAAGAAATACAACGACGGCATCAAAAGCACGGCGGCCAGCGCGCGCGTTCTCCCGAGCATGTCGCGGGCCAGCAGGTAGACGAAGATAAAGGTCGCCGAGACGACGAACTGGGCAAGCAGATATTGCGGCCAGCGGAACGATCCGGTCAGAAGATGGCTGGTCTCGAGCAGCCAGCCGGGAAGCTGCGGATGCTTGTAGGTCAACAGCACCCATTCGCGACCCCACATGAAGCCCTCGACGACATCGCCGGGCGGGGCGGCGTCGACAAGTGCCGGCATCACGGTCCAACACAGGATCTGCGTCAGGCATAAAATTGCCAGAACAGCTTCCGGATAACGGGGCAGATCCGACCAGATCGACGACTGGCGCCAGTCGCCTGGAACAGAACTGCCGACCGGCAGCCAGCCGTTCATGGGTTCATCGATTCGCGTCATGCGGTGGGTAAATCACATCGGACGGTTTTTCGAACAGCCCAGAACTCAAAGCTTACGAAAATGTATACCTAAACGACCATTGCAAAACCAAGATTGAGGCAGAGTTTCGCCTCACGATGCTGCCTCTCCCCTCACATGCAAGCAAGACGACAATGGAAAACGCCCTCCTGCGGCACCTCGAACATGCCAAGCATGGCGCATTGGCCGTGATCGCGGCAGGCGTCGTTTGCGCCTGACCGGGCCCCCGGTCCCCCACCAACAAGCATCCAGGATTCAAAATGCGCCACCACCATGCCGTCATCCACTACCGTGCGCTCGACTTCTGGATGGCGCGCGCGGCCGTTCTGGTCATCATCTGCCTGCAGCTTCTGGTCATCAACAACCTCTCATTCGGGCCACGCTGGCTGGCCCCGGCGCTGGAGGCCGCCCTGCTGCTGCCCTTGTCGGTGGCCACGGCCTGGACCCAGGCCGCCACCCGAAAGGCGGTCGAGGATCACGAGTGGCATGCGATCGGCCAGTTTCGCGTGATGATCCGCAGGACCGCCCTAACCATGACCGCCATCATCAGCGTCATGAATTGCGGT
Source organism: Mesorhizobium loti (assembly GCF_003148495.1). Classification (GTDB taxonomy): domain Bacteria; phylum Pseudomonadota; class Alphaproteobacteria; order Rhizobiales; family Rhizobiaceae; genus Mesorhizobium; species Mesorhizobium loti. Next base: position 1,612,485 of record NZ_QGGH01000001.1, on the reverse strand, counting down.
TCGTTGGTCTTGCTGGTGCGTGCCTTGCTGGAGGGCCATGCCGGCAACAGCGGCACGACGCTGCTGATCGACGCCCTCAACATCTGGGTCACAAACGTCATCGTCTTTGCCTTGTGGTTCTGGAGCACCGACCGCGGCGGGCCGCCGACCTGCGGCCTCGTCAAGCTTGCGCAGGCCGATTTCCTGTTTGCGCAGATGACGCTGAACGACCGTGAGCTTCGCGATTGGCTGCCCGGCTTCGTCGACTATTTCTTCCTCGCCTTCACCAATGCGACAGCCTTCTCGCCGACCGATACCTTGCCACTCTCCCAACGCGCCAAGCTGCTGATGATGGCCGAGGCCATGATCTCGCTGCTGACCATCGCCCTAGTCGCGGCGCGCGCCGTCAATATCCTGGCTTGATCAGGCCAAAACGCAGAAAATAGCCCGCCCGGCGAACCGGAACGGGCTATTTTGGGTTATCTTCGACGGTTCGAGTGTCGCGCGAGAACGTGCCTCGGTAGTTCTACCAAGCAGTCGCCAACCGGAGACAGCAGCTACTCCTCCGGCGCGGGCTTGAACCTGCGCACCACAAACTCGAACAGGACGTCCGAAATCCACATGGCGCAGACGCCAATCAGGAAGGCGGCGGCCAGCGTGGTGGTATCGTCGGCCAGGTCAGGCATCGGCAAGCCGGTGATCCTGGCGTAGGACACCACCGGCAGCGTCAGGTAAGCCGCTGCCAGCGCGCCGCAGATCGGCGAGGCCACCATTTCGCGCAGCTTATAGCGATGCCGCGACAGCGCCCGCAGAACACCGCCGGCAAGGCCAGCCGCCACGACCGGCCCCTTGATGCCAAGCAGGTCGAAAAGATCGTGCATCACGGCCTCCATCCACAGAGCGTCTGGCCCTTTTCGTTGTGAGCCAGGATCGCCGCCACCGACGTCCCGGAAAGGGTCGCCACCTCTGCCCGTGTCGGCCGGATGGGATGCCCGGCCGCGCAGAACGACCCGCCTGATGTTGTGCAGCCGGCCAGCGTGAGCGAGAGCACTATGATCTTGACCATCTGCCCAGCCTCCCCCGGTTGTCGTCCGGCGTCCGCCCGGCGACGGCGTCGTCGATCTTCTGGGCTTCGGTTGCAGCAGCAGCATCTTTCAGAGCCTGCTTGTCCCGCTCTCGCTTCGCGCCTCGCAGATTGCCCCACCCTGCCGCAACAACGGTGGCGATGGCACCAAGAGCCGCGATGGCTATCCCTGCATGCTCGAGCAGAAAGGCGATGAGCGCGGTCATAGATGCCTCACTATGATGCAAACGGACACACCAATCGAAAAGCCGATGCAATATGGCTTGAACACTTCAAGCCAAGCGATGACGAGTTGTTGGAGACCTTCCATCTTACTGCTCCTCTGCCGGTGGCGGTGGCGCGACCATGCCCGCCGGCCCGTCGCGAACGGCGTTGATGATGATCTTGGCCAGCGCAATGGCGCCGCTGATCTGAAGCGCAGTGCGGTCGCTGACCCCGAACATCGTCCAGTCGAAGCCGGCCAGGGCGCCGCCGCAGATGATCGCGATCAGCGTGTTGAGAAGATTGTGCAGCGCGTTGGTGTTGAACCATGTCATCAAAAGAGGCTCCCGAAAAACCCGGTGACGTGATGGCAGAAGGCCACGAGCGCTCCGGCGATGAGGACGAGGATGCCGGCCACGGCAGCCGTCTTGCCGCCGGGTGGCGGTGCCGGCGGCATGGGCTGGACCGTCGGCGCCCCACCAGTTGATGTTTCGACCCTGGCCGGCTGCGGCGCCGGCGCGGCCCCCGGTGCCGCCGGGCGTTGCGCCGACATCAGCAAGGCCTGAACCCGCACCGATCTGACGCGATCGGACCAACCTCGGCCGAAGGTTTTCCATGTCGGCAGCCGTTGGAGAAACGTCAGCCGCGCATCGCAAAGCGCATCGATGATGACACCGGCCGGCTTTGCCTTGGCTGCTGCGAGGGTCGCCGGTCCGATCCGGCCGTCCTGGGCAACGCCCACGGCCGCCTGCAAATATTTCGCCGCCCGGCCAGGCCCGCTGTTCACCGCGAAATCGAAAATGGCATAGTCGACACCATCGGGTAGCTCGGTGCCGAGCACTGCGTCCCAGTAGAAACGGCGGTAGATCGCGGCGACCTGTGCGTCGCTGATCCCGCGCAGGTCCGCCTTTGTCGCGTCGGCCTTCACGTAGCGACGGAAATTGGCGAGCGTCACCCCCTTCATGGTGGCGCCGCCGGGATCGGCCGGATTGTCCGACCAGCCGCCTTCCGATTTGAGAACAAGCGCAAGCGCCCGCGCGAAGTTGCGGTCCATGGTGATGGTTCCTTTGAAGATTGGTCGGCAGGGGCGACGAGGAATTTCACGATCGAGGAGACGAGAAGACCGCACGCGGCACGTCAGTCGATGCGCAGAGCGATGCTCAAATGATGATCAAGGCAAGAACTCCGAGCCGATGAAGGGCCCAAACCGGGCAAGCCGTGGATATGAGTTAGGCGCCTTGCCAGCGGCTGGACGAGCGAGTTTCAGTACTGGGATCGGTGCGCCGAAAAAAACGGCGCGGCGCGGTTATACGAGCATACAGCGTCACGAGCACCACCGGGAGCAAAAGCATCGGCATCATGGCGACCCGGTTGTAGTAAGGTAGTCCGCTCGCCAACATGTAGATAACGGTCATGAGGATACAATATTTTCCCAAGCGCTCATCTGACTTCTTTGCCGCCCTCTTGATCAACAAGACACTTGCGACGCATTGAACTAGCGAATAGGCAAAAAACAAAGCCTTAAACCCTACCCGATAACTCATAAACACGTCGGAAGAGTACTGAGTGTACAGACCTACCTGCGCCAAAATCGGGCCGATTATTATATTGGAAATACCAGAGATGGAGTTGGTAATGTAGCCCGCGAAAATCAAGGAAACTACGCCAACGATAAATTTTCCTGAGCGAGGAACAAAATCTGCCAAGACATAGATTGCAACGAATAGAATAGCGCTATAGTGACTACCAATCGCCAAGGCGGCAAAGAAAATTGCTCGGTACTTCTTGCCGTCATTGATCGCTAGGAAGAATGCGAGAATGAAGATAAGCGAAAACCCTTGACGCAACGTGTTTTGGCCCAGTTGCTCGAACCATGGCAGCATGATTAGGCCGACAGTCGATATCGCACCTAGCACTACGCTATCGCTTTGTCTGACCGAGTAAAGATAGTAGACTGAAACCATGACCATGCTGTTGGCTAGCATGCTGTCAGAGATAGAAAACCCCAGGTTGGCGTATATCCAATGCATGGCGATGAATACGGGCTCGTGCGCCACAGCCGTCATATAGACTAGGAACGTTGCCCTGGTCGCATAGGCGAAATCTCTCGAGTAGGCGACAATATCGCCTTCCAAAGCATATGAGACATAATTCGCATAGTCGGTTCGAGAAGCCGCGAAGAAGAGCACCGGGGCTAGAAAGACCAACGTGGGGAACCAGAGTTGGCGAATGGACCGCATTCGAACGCCTCTTTGATTCTTGGCGACAGGTGCAATAGCACCCTTCATTATTATCATACGAAACGCAAAATGCTGACGCCCTCCAAATAAAGTTGCCGGCCAGCGCCACGTGGGCTCGCTAGACATGGTCCTCATTTTCCGCAGTGATCGCGACTCACGCTGCCCGCCGATCAACGTTGAAAGCACCTCCGATGCTTGCCGAGGGCGGTCCCGATTGCGGCTCAAAACTCAATGAACTCAACTGTCACGCCAAGTCCCGTCAGAGCCCTGCCTGTGCCGGCTGAGTTCGAGTTGACGAATATGATGTCGCCCGGCTCCAGGTCAGCGCCAGCCGAGTTGGCAGTAACAGCGCCGTCGCGCATGACGAAGGCAGTCAGCCCTGTTGCGCTGGTATCAATGGTCGACACGTTTGCCGAAGCACCTGCCCGGAGGCGTCGCAAAATCAGGTTCCTGTAATTGGCCGCATCGGCGGTCGCATCGGCAGTCACTTGGTAGCTGGCTCGAACAATCCGGCCACGGCGACGCGCTACGAACATGCTCTTGTTTATCAACCCGGTTGCAGCGTAATCGCCGAGTTGAGCGGCGATGCTTTCGCCGAATATGTACTTTTGCGCGTCACCTTGGAGTGTAACCGTTCCCCTGACATGATTGTTTTTCCCCCATCTAAGAGAATACGGATAAAGTAGATATTCCCACTTCACCGCGCCGCCAAATGGCCGCCAAACCACGGTGCCATCGGCGATCCGATGATCCGTCCCAGCCGGACCACCTGCGACCGCCGAAGTGCCTGCCGTCACGCAGATGAAATACGCGCCACCGCTCGATCGTACTGCATCCACAGCGTAAGCCGTCGACGCCGCCCACACGGCAATCGATGCCGAACCGTCATCTGTGACAGAAAGAGCCGTTCCGGTTGGCCCGCCGCTGCTTGCTGATTTCCCCTCCGCTGTCGCGCGATAGAAATTCCCACCGTTGGTAACAATAGCGTTGCGCTTGTAGATCGTGTCACCAGCCCAAGCCGCTACGGCGGTGCTGTCGCCGTTCAGCACCACATTGCCGCCGATATCGCACTCGTCGACCGAAGCGCGTCCGGCGCGAGTGGCGAGCCCCGTGATTGTTAGATCCGTAAATGTGCCACCAAGCGTGTTGTTGCCCCGCGTGATCAGCCGACGAACCTTTGCCTGTGAAGGTGTCGAAATATTCAGGCCGCCTTTGTCAGATGCCTCGATGCGCAGTCCGTCGATATCGACGTCGAGATCAGACCAGGCGATCTGATCGGCATTCGACGCGGCCGAAATACAGTTCACAGCATGGTTGAAGCCGCATTGTGCCCGGTAGGAGGTAATGTCTTTGAGCTTCAGGTTGACCGCCTCGCGAATATCGAAGTAGCCGTGATCGTCGAGCACAATGTTCTGCAGGGTAATGTCCTGCACGGGGGCCGCTCCGGCATGATTCCCTGCCGACCAATCCCACCCGATGTAAAAAGCCGGAATGGCCGCTGAACCGGCCGCCGAGCCGGAGATATTTGACAGAAGGATGCGCTTCCCGACCTGGAAATTCCTGACAATCGTGCCTGCAACATATTCCGCAAAGGTATCGGGCGTCGTCGTCTTATAGTTTACGGTGACGATATTTCCCGCGTTGTTGACTGAAAAATCGCCGATCGAAGCGTCGACCTGATCGTTGACGTCGATGCACTGGTTCACGCGCGAGGTCGACTTGAACACTCCATTCCGGATTACGACACGTTGGCTGGCGCCGTCGAGATCGATCGCTTCCGAGAAATCTTCGAAAAGGAAATTCGTCATCACGAAGCCGTCGACATAGCGAACATTGAAACCGCCCGTCACCTTCTGGTGACTATGCCCGTCGACCTGCACATTCTTGCTGTTCTGGATGTGGGCGTAGTAGCCACGCCGGCTGCCGCTGGAACCACCCTTGGTATCAAGAAACCTCAGTCCGTCGACGCCGACTGCATAGACAAAACGCTGGTTGCTGTTCGTGGCATCGGCATTATTTTCAGGATCGAAGGTAACACCATTAAACGTGATGTTCTTGCGGGCGCCGACGGTCATGTTCTTGTCAGTCGAGAAGACCGGCTGGACATCCGCCGCGATAACACTAGCCCGGCTCACGCCGTGCAACACCGCCTCATCGCCACTGAAAGTAACATTGTCCGCAGTCAGCGCAACCGCACGATAGACATTCACCGAAGGGAAATTGCCGAAGGTGAAAGGTGAGACCGAACCTGGCACCATTTTGTAGGAACCGGCTGGCAGCCTGACCCCGCCCAGCGCCAGGTCGTGCGCCGCCTGCACGGCTGGCGCATCGTCATTGTAGTTATTCTTGCGAGCGCCTTTCTGTGAAGCAAGAGGCGTGCCTGACAACGTATACCCCGCGAGCGTCAAGCCATCGCTCAAGGTGATCACCAGATCCCCAGCCGTGGTCCCGTTCTTCCGATAAACCGCGCCGCTGCCCGCCACCTGATGGCTGTCGTAGAACGCGGTGCGGATGTAGGTCGGGGCGATCACCGGGGAAAACGCTTGGGCGGCCGCGAGCGTGGCGAATTGCGGATCGATCACCGTTGTCATCGCCTCGGCCGCGACATTGGCCGCGGCCTGGGCCTGGTCGATGATGTCTTGCGTGGCGTCCCGGATATCCCCGACGATGTCGTCGGATTGGTAGAAGCTGAGCACTATGTCGCTGATTCCAACGATAGGGTTCAGCGTCTGGAATGCAAAGCTGCCCTCACCCGTCAACGATTCTCTAAGAAAAAATTCCTATACCGCTTTTCCGGGCGATCCTGAAGATCTGCAAAGGCATAGCCTCGCCGCGCCCTCCGGAGCGAAAACGCCGCTCGCGCGTTTCGATCTGGATCTGGCGCAATTCCGGACGGAAAACCGTTTCACATTTTTCCTGGAATTGCTCTGGCCACGGGAGCAATCACCATGAATGTCGCCAATCTTCAACTCGAAGGCCTGCTGATGGCCGTCGCGTCTATCAACCACCTCCTGGTTCAAAAAGGGGTGCTGACGGCGGAGGAAATCGATTTGGCGCTGCGCAAGACCGAGGCCGGCGAAACCAGTCAGGAGCGATCCGACGGCATGTCCGCTTCAAGCCGTGACGCCGTCAACTTCCCGATCCGGCTGCTGGGCCTCGCCAATCAGTGCCAGCCGGAGGCGGACATGCCCTCCTTCTCGAAGCTGGCCCGCATGGTCGGCAAGATCAAGGAACCCTACAACGACCAGCTATGAGGGCTCCAGGACGACGGACCGACACTGGCAACCCCGCGGAAATCCCGCTTTTGCCGGCTGGCTGGTTTTTGGCCGACGGCTGTGAAATCATTAGCCAACACGCATGGAATGATTCCCGTCACACGCCCTTGTGGGAGAAGACGATGGACAGACCAGCCATGGCATCCGTGTTCAGGGTGCGGCATGCACCGGCCACGGTTTCCGGGGTGCGCAGCACCGGCCAGGGCCAGGCCGACCCGGTCATCCGCGTGCGTTCGCTCGGCGAAGCGATCCGCTTCGTCGCCCACGCTTATCCCCAATACGATATCAGCGCCGTCGCCATCACCTCGAGCGATCCTTCGGCCCCTCGCCTCGGCAGCCTGGAGGTGAAGGCGCTTTGGCGTGAGTATGGCGAGCGCCTGACGCAGGAATAGCCAGGCCATTCTTTCGCGACCGCGCCGCATGGTGCTCACGCCCTGCCCGGCCATCCCAGGTTTAGCGAAAGCACCCGGCCCGGCCCGTGCACCGCCGCAAACAGCAGCCCGGCCAGGAAGGAAAAATGGTCGATAAAGAAGCCGAACTCGGCCTGGTTTCCGGCCCAGTGGCTGGGCCCGTGGAAGGCAAAGGCGAGGAACAGCACATAGGCGGCGGCGATCAGGGCCGCCTGGGTGAAGAAGGCGCCGGTCAGGAAGCACAGCACCAGGGCGACTTCCAGAATCGCCGCGCACCAGGCCAGGAACAGCGGAAACGGAAAGCCGGCGGCGGCGATATAGCCGGCGGTCGCCTCCATGCCCATGAACTTGAAGGTCACGGCCATCAGGAAGACGCCCGCGAAGATCAGCCGGGCGATGAGAAGGGCCGCGGTCTGCCACGGCGATTGGGTGATTTGCGACGACATGCTCGTTCTCCAGCTTTGCAGGTTGGTCGCTCCTAGGACGCGCGACGATCGCCAGGTCCGACACATCAGGCCAATTTTTTAATCGACAAGCGCGATGCAGGCGCTCCGCCAGGGATCCGGGATGCCTCTTGAAACCATGCACCGTGCCGGCAGGACCGATTTTCGGTTTGCCGGCTGACGGTATATTATTGCCCGCTCGAAGGGGGAAATGGACATGGCCAAGGCATTGATCATCGGTGCATCCCTTGATCATGAAACTTGTTGGTAACCGCGATTGTGCTATTGTTAGCTGGGGCTAATGCACAGGCGTGTACCGGTGCAGTTAATTCGGGCGGGTTTGAAATTGGGCACGAACCTCAGGTTCAGGATAAAATCCCTTGCCGTCCGGTCGACGGCACTGGAATGCAGCGGCTGCGGCGGCGCCGGCCAAGTCTTCCAATGCCCGCGCTGGACGAGTTCCAATGGCAATTGCTGCCCCGCCGGCACGCACCAGCGCGGCTGCCCCGGAGTCAGCACCGCCTGTTCCGAATGTGACGGCGACCACCTTTCCGACGCCGACCCGATGCGGCCATCGGCCTGATACAGGCTTGCGAAGCCGTAGCCGCACCTGGCGGCGTTTGGCGGGGCATGGCGTTATTGTCGTGCCGGTGGAACCAGCGACGTCGATCTGTGTTATGTCCTGTTGATCGCGGGATCGGGCGCCGACGGCTGCGCGTTTCCCCGACAACAGAAAGTGAGGCCTGGGATGGCTGACGACAAGTCGAAGACGAAACAGGAAGCTGGTCTCGAGCGAAGAGCCTTACGAGGTCGCCGCCTTTGCCCGCAAATACGGCATTCCGCCAAGCGAGGCGCAGACCATCATCAAGCGCTACGGGCCATCGCGCAAGAAGCTCGATGCCCATATGGCGGCGCGCGGCTAGAGCCTTTTCCCGGGATCGGGACGGGGCTCAATCCGGACGAGCCAATCCGGCTCTGTCCCGGACGAGCCGATCCGGCTCTGTTTCGGACACCTGTCCCGCCCGCCCGCAGCGCCACGCAATGACGGAGGTTGCCATGTCCGACACCATACGCAGGACCGGCAGTTGCCTGTGCGGCGGCGTGCAGTTCTCGGTCAGTGGTGCGCCGCTGCGCATTGGTCTTTGCCATTGCAAGGATTGCCGCAAGGCCGGCGGCTCGGTCTATTCGGCCTTTGCCATCTGGCCGCGCGAGGCCTTCGAGACGACAGGCCTTGTCAGTTCCTATGGCACACGCAGCTTCTGCCCGACCTGCGGTGGCCGCGTCGCCTGGGTTGACGACAACGAGGCCGAGGTGACGATCGGCAGCCTCGACATCGCGCCGACCGATCTCGTACCCGAATATGAATTGTGGACCTCAAGGCGCGAGACCTGGCTGCATGCCTTGCCCGACACCGAACAGTTCGAGCATGACCGGCCGGCGGCGCACGACGCCGAAGTGCCGACGCCGAGGTCGCTGTCGGATGCCGACGCGGCCGAGTGAGATTTGATCTCGCCGGCAGGGAACCCACCCCTGCCGGCGACGTTATCCGGCGCCTCGTTCTTTGTGCATATCGTTTTCCCCAAAACCGCTGTGCACTTTTGGGCGACATGCATCAGTCACGGAGACGACCGTTGAACGACAAGATGTTTCCCCGACCCATCAAGTTGAAGTTTGCCCCCGAGCGTGAGCGCGTCGTGCGCAGTGCCTGGGAAGGCCTGGAATGCCTCGGCGACTGGCCGGCCGGCCAGGGCCGGCAATACCGGGCGGCGCTGCGCAGCTGTCGCGACGCGCTGGACGGCTGGACGCCGCCGGAAAAGGCGATGCGGGCAATGATCGACGCCGCGCGCGAAGCAAAATTCCTCCAGTAGCCGGAAACGGGACATGGCCCAATTGATGCTGTCCACGCCGATGCGGATCAGACCGCATGGCTCCGACACGATCCGCGACATCACCACGCTCGGGGACGCCAGCGAAATCCTCATCGACTGGCCGCAGGCCAAGCGCGGCCCGTTCTATCAGGCCGCGCGCGAACAGGTCGAAGCAGCGTTGGAAGGCAAGGCGGGTGCCGCCGAGGCGCAGGAAGCGTTCGCCGCGCTCTGCAACCATGCCGGCGTGCTGGTTCGGTAAGGCACCAAGAAGCAGGCGAGGCACGGTGCCTCGCCTGCTTTTTGGTGCAAAATCGGTCTGATCACTCGGCGGGAAGCTCGCCCTGTACGATCGGGTTAGAGCTTTCGAAGCCAAAACTCTTTGGCGCCAGCAGAACCAAAGCAATCACAACGGCAATCGAGGCAAGCAATGTGGCCGTGGTCGCAATATCTCTCACAATAATCTCTCCAAATTCCAGTCGTGAGAGAAACGTTCCTAGGAAACCGAGGTTCCATTAGCTTGAGCGATGATACCGGCGAGCCTGCGTTTATTGTTTCGGCGGCTGAGCCGGCACCTGACCCGGCTTGATCACCGGCATCTTGCCTTCATCGGGCGCCGGCGCTGCCATTCCCTGGTCGCCGGTGGCGGGCGGTTTCAGCACACCGCCGCAATCGTTGAGCTTCTCCGTCAGATTGTCGCTGCCAGGCTGCTGTTCCTGTTTTGCGTCTTGCTCCGTCTGGACCCGGCATTTGTCGGCCTGCGGCGCCTGGCTGTCGTCCTGCTGCTGGGCCGTAGCCGGCATTGCCAGCGCCAGCATCAGGCTGAATGGGACGATGGCGAGAATTCTCATCTCGGCCTCCTTCTTCCTGTCACGGCCGCCCGCGCGACCTTTGCCTTCACAGGGACAACGCTTGTCGATGAAAAAGGTTGGCCGCTTGCGCGCCAGCCGTGTTGCAACCAAATCCGTTCGCCGCCCGTTGCGCGTGCCGGAGGCGACTATGTTCGATGAGTTTCAAAGCGCGGAAATCGACACCGGTGATGCCGGCATATTCTGCCTGCGTGCCGGTAGCGGGCCGCCGTTGCTGTTGCTGCACGGCTTTCCGCCAACACATCTGATGTGGCACGACATTGCGCCCGTCCTGGCCGACCGGTTCAGCGTCGTCTGCGCCGATTTGCGCGGCTATGGCGGCAGTTCCTGTCCGGCCTCCACTCCCGATCACGCGCCCTACGCCAAGCGCTCCATGGCCGCCGACATGGTGGCGCTGATGGAAAAACTTGGTTTCAGCCGCTTCATGGTCGCCGGCCATGATCGCGGCGGGCGTGTCGGCTACCGCATGGCGCTTGATCATCCCGACAGCATCGAAAAGCTCGCCTTGCTCGACATCATAGCCACGGCCGATGTCTGGGATCGAGCCGACGCCAGGCTGGCGCTGGGCTATTGGCCATGGTCGTTGCTGGCGCAGCCCGAGCCGTTGCCGGAAACGATCCTGGCTGGCGCTGCCGAGGCGATCATCGAAAATGCGCTGAGCGGCTGGGGCTCATCACCATCGGCGTTTCCAGCCGAGGTGCGTCAGGCCTATGTCGATGCCTTGCGCGACCCTTCCCACATCCATGCAATCTGCGAGGAATACCGGGCAGGGGCGACGCTTGACCGCGAGCACGACCGTTCGGACAAGGCCGCCGGCCGGCGCATCCGTTGCCCGCTGCTGGCGCTGTGGAGCGGTCAAGGCGCATTGGCCGAATGGTATGCCGGCGAAGGCGGGCCGCTGGCGCTGTGGCGCGGCTGGGCCGATGACGTGCGCGGCCAGGCGATGCCAGGTGGACATTTCTTTCCCGAGGAGAATCCGGCGCAGACCGTCGACGCGCTGGCCGGCTTCTTCGGCGAACCGGGCCATGCCGCCCAGAAGATCCTTTCGCGCCGGTGAGCCCTCAAGGGCCGAAGGACGGCTCGGGCTCGGCAGCAGGGATTTCGGCGCCGAGCTGCGGGACGATGATCGAGTCCAGCGGCGCCGTCAGCGACCAACTGAGATGGCCGGGGCTGCGCTCCAGCACCGCCGAGCCGTTCAGCGATTGCGGCGCGACCCGCTGCAGGACGACGGTGCCAAAACCCTTGCGTGTGCTTTCGTCCCGTCGGTCCCCTTCATACACCGGCATCGTCTCGTCCCAGACGAGATGGATTTCCCGCTTTCCCGAAACACCGGCGGCGATCTGCCAGGTGATCTCAAGCCGCCCTACATCACCAGCCAGAGCGCCGTATTTGGACGAGTTGGTGCCGAGCTCATGAAATGCCATGCCGAGATTTTGCACGGCGTTCGGCTGCAAGGTCAAAAGCGGTCCGGAGAGCGATACCTGCTCCTCGTGCCCGAACGGCTTGAGCTGCTCCTGGATGAGGTCGAAAAGGCTGGCGCCGGCCCATTCCGAGTTCACCAGCAGATCGTGCGACCGCGACAGCGCCATGATGCGGGAGCGGATCAGCGCCTCGAACTCGCGTGGATCGGTCGAGCGTTTGCTTGTCTCCCTGACCATCGAGAGGATCACCGCGAACTGGTTCTTGACGCGATGATTCACTTCGCGCAGCAACAGCCGGATCCGGCGCTCGCTCTCCTTGCTCGCGGTGATGTCGCGGGCGATCTTGGAGGCGCCGATGATCTCGCCCGATTCATTCCTGATCGGCGAGACGGTCAGCGAAACGGCAATGATCCCGCCATCCTTGCGTCGCCGGATCGTCTCATAGCTGGCCACGACTTCGCCATTGCGAACCCGGCCGATGATATCGGCCTCTTCATCCTTGAGATGGTCGGGAATGAGCATCAGCACGGATCGGCCGACAGCCTCCTCGGCAGCATAGCCGAACATGCGCTGCGCCGCCCCGTTCCAACTGGTGATGACGCTGTTCAGGTCCTTGCTGATGATGGCGTCGAAGGACGACTCGACGATCGCCGCCAGCCGAGAATCGGCGGTGATATGGATCAGGCCGCTGCTTGCCAATTCCGTCATTGCCCCCACCTTCCCCACATCACGTCGACCGCCTTGCGTCTCGCGGTCTCGCAACCGCCCTTGGGGCCTACGCCCAGCAATGCGTGGCGGAGCATTTTGGTTGCAATCGGCACGCGGCATTGCGCGGGCTCGAAGTAGCGCCCGGGAGCCAACTCACAATCAGTTCGGTTTGGGGATGACACGGTCGGGAGCATCCAAGGGAGGATTGGCGGCGGGGTCCCGCTGCGGGCAATCCTCATAGCGGTGGTCGCGGCCGCCGCAAAAGGAACAGCACATAGCTTCGCGATCTCCGTTTCCGGGCCGCCATTGCGGGGTCTCGTAGGGTTTCCTGCCATCCATCCCCAGCAATGCGCGACGGACCATTTGGTTGCGCGCCGAAGACGGCCAGCCGGCTGTTGCGGAACCACCGGCCTGGATGCGAGTTTGGCGTGACACATCAGCTTGAGGAAACCGCCATGCCCATCCGCCGAATTGCCTCGATGACGGCAGCGATCCTGCTTGCCGCGACCGGCCTGGCCGACGCTCGGCCCGATACCCGCACGATGAGCTGCGACCAACTCCAGCAACTGATCCAAAGCCATCGCGCCGTGGTGCTGACCACCGGCCCCAACACCTATGACCGCTATGTCAGGCAGTTCGGCAACGAATGCGACTGGCCCGAGGTACCGATGTCGGCCTACGTGCCGACCCGTGACGGAAGCTGTCCGGTCTACCGCTGCGAGGAACCGGTCAACAACTTCCCGAACTGATGTCGCTTGCCAGCAGCCTTTGCCGCTGCACCGCGTTGATCCCGGCGCGCGAACCGGCTAGGGGTGTGGGCGCAGTTGCTTTCTCCCGCTTCGTCTAATGGTAGGACAGCGCCCTTTGAAGGCGTGAATCGTGGTTCGAGCCCATGAGCGGGAACCAAAATCAAGCGCTTGCAGGCCTCGACCACAGAGAGCCGAAGCGGCGCGCATGGCCTAGCCCGCCGATATCAAATACATCAACACGCTCACTATGGCAGTGACTGCCGCCCCACCCAAGATCAGCGCCAGGTGTCTCTGCTTGCGGGTCTTAACCGGCTGCTTTCGATCTGTGCTGGCGTAGGCACTATAGAGCCGCCGACCGTCCTCTCCGAACCGATCGCTGTTCGGGTAGGCCTTTTTCGGTTTTTGCCGGGGGCGAAGAAAGCTCACCTGATCCTCCAGAGAAACCGCTCCAACCCATGCTTATTAGCATATGCTTGTATTTCCCTTGAAGCAGGATCATCATGCAAGCTGTTAGCGGCTTGAAGGGGTGCAGCGCCATGGAACTGAGTTGTTTTGACCAGAGCGGGGGCATCTTTGCCTCGACAATGCTCCTGAACATCACTGCGGTTTTCATGATTTTGGCAGCATTTGCCGCCGTACGGCTGACTGCAATGTCAGGCGAAGGTTCTATCGAACAGCTCCAGACGGTGTAGCCCGCGAGGTGCCTCCCGTCCGGGAGATGGATATGTCCGGGAGAAAGATGATTGCGGTCAAGGACTGGTCTTGCGGCATGAGCGACGAGCTTGGCCGTGTGGTCCTGACCATCAACCCGACTGAAGGTGAGCCAATCCTGGTTTTGCTGACAATTTTCCAGGCGGCAAAAATGGCCGGGGAATTGCGGGCACCGAAACTCGTCCCCCTCTCACCTCGGTGACGCCACGCCCGAGGGGAGAAGTGATAGGAACTGCCTTTGAAGCGTGAACCGTGGTTCGAGCCCATGAGCCCGCCAGGCAATACGAATCCGTTTTTTAGCAACAGCGAAACCAAGGTCGCACTTCCACGTTGAGCCTCGTTCGACGTGGAGTTCAGAGAATGGATCTAGCAACCCAGGCAGTGATGCTTTTGCTCTCCTGCAGCCAAGGAGAGGCGTCAATATGCAAACCCGTCGATATGGCGCCGACACTGTACGCATCCCTCGATCAATGCCGAGCGTCTTTGGCCGACAGGTTGGCAAGCTCGCCCAACGGCGAAATCGTCGGAAGGTGCCGGTCAATTGATCCCACCGTCACTGCTTCACTTCCGACAGACTACACCACGGTCGTGGTCACGCGAGGCATTGGGAACGGCGCTGCGACGAGCTATCTCGTGCCGCGGGCCGCAAAATGATTAGAGGCGATCCGCCGAAGCTTGGCCATCATCAACGCTGACGCTGGTCATGGTGGCGCAACGCCGATGGCAACGAGGGTCAAGCTCGCCGGGGCAACCCCAACGCCTCCCCGGCGAGCCTGCTGCTCCGCTACGATGAACAATGGAGCAATTACTGCTCTACGAATTCGGGCGCCATTAAGTTGCATCTGGCGCTCCTGAAACCATTTCGCGGACCCTGCGTTGATGGGCGGGGCACCCGCCAGACCAGGAGACATCTCATGACCGTCAACTGCCGCATATCCATCGACAACCGGCCGGAAGCCACCGATGCCGTTTTCCAGGCGGTTCCGCGGATCGGCGAAAGCGTTTCCCTGTCGATCAACGGAAATGCGCAGGATCTGCGGGTATCGCGTGTCGTGCATGTGACCAACGGCAGCTTGGAAGGTGCCGCCATCGTCGTCGAAGTGACGACCAATATCCTGTAGAGCCGAGAGCAGTCAGGGTCCGGCATACCAGCCGGCACTCTGCCCGCCGGTCGCGACCAGCAGACCGGCGGCCGCGCCTATTCCTTGCCGCTGTCGGCAATCCCGTTGCCGTCCGCAGGCAAGATGCCAAAATCCTGCGACTTCGCCCCCTGCTCCGCCGTCAGGAACCCATCCGAGGCCAAACCGCGCCGCAGCAGTTCCCTAACCGCGGCCGAGCGGCTCGGCATGCGCTTGTCAAAGCGCCAGTTTTCCAGCGCGGCCAGTTCGTCAGATGTCAGCATGATTTGCAGTCGTTCGGGGCGTTCCAGTTCAGCCATGGCGCTTTTCTCGCTCAAGACCAAGAATACGTCGAGTTAGTATCTACCTCACTCCACTTATAGTTAGGATAGGCCGCATAACGCGTCAAGAGCGTGCGATGGGTGAATGACGCATCACGCGCATGATGAGGATTCGGCGCTGGACATGCATTTGTGTAACTATGCTAACTAATTGATTTATTTGGATATTATTTATATTGTTACTTGCCATCGCTGAGCAGCCGGCGCATGGTCGACTATGGAGAGAAAACCGTTCCCTTTGGGAGGTTTCTATGCGGTACAATTACTCGACGCAACTGCGCGGTGACGTCAGTTCAGCGGTCCTGATGGCATTCAAGAAGACCGGCATCGTCAACATCACGGCGGTGGCCGAACACGTCAGGGTCAAGAATCTGGCCGAGAACGTCGCCCTCGAAGACATCGAATATCTGGTCCTGCAGGCCGCGCAACTCATCGGCGTGGCAATTGAATTCGACGGCATGGCCGGTATGTTCGTGGATGGCCTTGCTGGCGAGGATGGCGAACGTCTAAACGCCTCGGTCGATCTGCCACACCCGGCCTCCCTGCAGTAGGGAGCGGGCGCAGAAGCGCTGTTTTGTCGTAGCCGCGTTCGACTACAAGGCAGGGTGCCCCCTCGAGTGGCGCCCTGTTCTTGTTTCTGGAGATGATGATAGTCCTAGTAGTCAGATAGCTGCTCAGGCGGAGGCCGCGATTTGCGAGGCGAAGTCGCGATATGGGCGCAGTGGGCGGCCCAGAAGCGCCGTCAGTCGCTCGACGTCGCCGGCCTCAGGCAGCATCCCGTCGGTCAAGAACCGCTCGCCCATAAGGCGCATGTCGTACGCCATCCAGGCAGGCAGGAACTGCTTGAGATTTTGCTCGAAACCTTCCGTATTGTCGCCGCCGTATTTGATCGGGCGAGCGAGCACGTCTGACCAGATGGCGGCGATGTCCGTCCCGGTCAGTGTCTGCGGACCGACGAGGTTGATCCGGTCGAGCGCAAGCGGCTCTGCGGACTGTTCGCGGCGCAGCAGCTCAAGGGCGGCGATCTCGGCGATATCACGGGCGTCGATCATCGCAAGACCCTTGGCGCCGATCGGCATTGGATAGGTGCCGTAGCCGGTGATGATGTCTTCGACCATCAGATCGTTCTGGATGAAGTAGGCCGGGCGCAAGATCGTAGCCTTGAAGCCCATCTGCTCGATCATTCGCTCGACGCCGAACTTGCCCGCGAAATGCGGCACGTTCACATACACGTCGGCGTGGATCACCGAGAGATAGACGATCCGCTCGATGCCGGCCGATCGGGCAACGTTCAGCGCGACCAAAGCCTGGGTGAATTCATCCGGAACCACGGCGTTCAAGAGGAACAGCGTGGAAACCCCAGACATGGCTTTGCGCAGCGAATCGACATCGAGAAAGTCGCCTTGCACGACGGATACGCCTGCCGGGAAGCCGGCTTTCGACGGATCGCGGACGAGAGCACGGACATCGGCGTCGCGCTTGACGAGGTGTTCGACGACCTGGCGGCCAATATTGCCGGTGGCGCCGGTAACGAGAATGGTCATGGGAATTTCTCCTGTTGGGTTGCTTGACACGCCCAATATGTGCGGCTCACAAACAGTCCAACAGACGGATATTTTGGACGCACCGTCCCACTGGTGGAACACTCATGGATCTTCTTGCGCTGGCCGATTTCAATCTCGTTGCCCGCCATGGTGGCTTCGGCAAAGCGGCAAGGGCCACCGGCCGGCCCAAGGCAACGCTGTCCCGGCGCGTTGGAGACTTGGAAAGCAGTCTCGATCTGCGCCTGTTTGAACGGGGTGCGCGTAACCTGAAGCTGACCGAAGAAGGACGGGCGCTCTTCGAGCGGACGGGGGCATTGCTTGCCGAACTGGACGAGACGGCTTCGGCGATTGCCTCGGGCGGTCAGAGACCCAAGGGCAGACTGCGGATCAGCGCACCTCTCCATTTCTCGCAGACCGCTATGGGGAGGATCGCCGCGGGGTTTGCCCTCAAATATCCGGAGGTGAGGCTTGAAGTGACGACTGAGGACCGGGCTGTCGACATGATCGAGGAAGGCTACGATCTGGTAATCCGGGTCAATCCAGATCCCGACGAAAGCCTGGTCGGACGGGCGTTTCTCCGCGACCGTCTGATTGTCGTGGCGAGCCCCGACCTTCCTCGCACGACCGGTCAGCGCGCCGCCCCTGGCGTTGCGCGAGGGGCAGGCGAACCGCAAACATGGCACGTGAAGACACAAGGTGGCCGGTCAACAATTACAATCGAGCCCGTCCTCGTTTTGTCAACGCTCATCATGGTCCGGGATGCTGTGCGAGCCGGCGTCGGCGCTGGACGGCTTCCCATTTCGTTGGTGGCCCACGACCTGGCTGACGGTACACTGGTGAATTGGGGCGATATCGACGGCCCCGAGATCGCTCTATGGACGCTCTACCCATCCCGGCGGCTGCTCAGCGCGCGCGTGTCGGCCTTCCTGGACTTCCTGAAACAGGCCTTCCCAAATGGGACGCCGGACGAACTGGCCGCCTATATTGGCAGGTGATGCTGGGCCGCTTTCGACGGCAAGAATCTTCTGTTTGGTCGGGACGATTTTTTCCGGCGGAACAAGTTGGACTGACGGAAATTATCCTGTCGCCTTACAAGAGGAGGACGTCGTGAAAGACCTGCGCAGTCTCCTTGCCGAATTGTCATCCAGCTGGCTCAAGCGCCGCAAGGCGCAATCGCCCAATACCGTGAACACGGTCAAGGCCGCGCCCCGCTTCGCCGAACAAACGACAAGGCAGCGTGCTGCCCACAAGCCCAAACCACCGCCCACCCGCGACGTCGCCTCGAACATGTGAGTGACGCCGAAAGGCGAACAGACCGGGCGTCTCTCGATGTGGATGGTTCGTTGAAACGCCTGCTTCGGAACTTTCACGCCAGAGTGACGAAACCTTGGACTGCCCAAAGCGTTTATCGCTTCAGCCAGTCGAGGTTCCAATGCAAACTGCATGGTTTTCCAAACCCGTGGCGGTGTCTGTCGGTGTCACCGGTTCCATCCGCCATCTGTCCAACACGCAGCAAGCCATTGAATTGCTCACGACACACTGGCGTGACGCCGGCAGTCCAAAACATCAATCGGCATTGCGCGCCTGCCGCCGGGCGACGAGCGGCGATGTTGCCGCCGAGATCGCCAGGGAGGCGCTTGTCGAAGCCGCGCGTGAAGCCCACATCCTTGTCGAGTAAGGCGTGTCGACAAAATCAGCCAACGCCATAGTTTCTGCAACCTCGCCGGAGAGCGCCCCGATGACCCTGAAAACACGCAAGCTCGGCAGCCAGGGGCTGCAGGTCTCGGCCATCGGCCTCGGCTGCATGGGCATGAGCCAGTCCTACGGCCCGGCCGACGAGGCCGAATCCATCGCCACGCTGCACCGCGCCATCGAGCTTGGCTGCACTTTCCTCGACACCGCCGAGGTCTATGGCCCCTACATCAACGAAGCCCTGCTCGGCCGGGCGTTGAAGGGCAAGCGCGACCAGGTGACCATCGCCACCAAATTCGGCTTCCGCATCGAAAACGGCAAGCAGGTCGGAACCGATAGCCGGCCCGAGCACATTCGCGAGGCCGTGGAAGCCTCGCTCGTCCGGCTCGCCATCGACCATATCGATCTGCTCTACCAGCACCGCGTCGATCCGGCGGTGCCGATGGAGGATGTCGCGGGCGCCGTCGGCCAACTGATCGAGCAAGGCAAGGTGCGCTTCTTCGGCCTGTCGGAGGCGGGTGCGGCCAACATCCGCCGGGCGCATGCAGTGTATCCGGTGTCGGCGGTGCAGAGCGAGTATTCCCTGTGGGAGCGCAATCTCGAGCCGGAGATCATCCCGCTGCTTAGACAACTCGGCATCGGCCTGGTGCCGTTCTCACCGCTCGGCCGTGGTTTTCTCACCGGCGAGGTCAAACGTGCGGAGGACTATTCCGAAGGCGATTATCGCCGCAACGACCCGCGCTACCAGGGCGAGAACTACGACGCCAATGTCGAGGCGGCGGCCAAGGTGCGCGACATTGCGACGGCCCGCCGCGTCAAGCCCGGACAGATAGCACTGGCCTGGCTGCTGGCGAAGGGCAACGGCTTCGGCCTCGACATCGTGCCGATCCCCGGCACCAAGCGGATCAGATATCTGGAGGAGAACGTAGCCGCCGCATCGCTGATGCTCGACGCCACTGAGATGGCCGCGCTCGACGAGGCGCTCGCGCCGGGAAAGATCTCCGGCCCGCGCTACACCGAGCGCGCCATGGCCATGGTCGATCGGTAAGAGGCGCTCTGGATAATCAATCGGCATTTTGGGTTTACATCGGCGGCCAGGCACCTAGTTTTAGGGTTTCGCGCCGTGCACCTGAGTGCGTGGATGATCGAGAACGGGACCGTGAACCTCAGCCGGCCCCCTCAAAAACTTCCGAAAGGATGACTGCTATGACACAGGCCAAGAATGGCGACACCGTGCGCATCAACTACAATGGACGCCTAGTCGACGGCACTCAATTCGATGCCTCCGGCAGCGAACCGCTGCAATTCACGCTGGGTGAAGGACAGGTGATCTCCGGTCTTGAAACCCATGTCGAGGGCATGGAGGTGGGTGCGAGAAGCACCGTCACCGTTCCCGCCGACGCCGCCTATGGCCCCCACCGCCCCGAAGCGGTCGTGACCATCGACCGCGCCAAGGTGCCAGACAACATCAACGTCGATATCGGCACTCGATTGCAGGTCAGAACCCGCGACGGGCAACCCATGCCGGTAACAGTCGTCGAAGTGGACGACGCCAGAGTCAAGCTCGACGGCAACCATCCACTGGCCGGGCAGGATCTGGTGTTCGACGTTGAACTGGTCGAGATCGTAAAGGCGGCGTAGCTGTCCATGCGGCCAAGGCCGCGGTGGCTATGATTTCGGGTGACGCGCTCCGCCGAAGGTTTCGGCGGCGCGCCCTGCTTCCCCGCTTGGGGCGGCTCGGTGGCGTAGATTTATCGGCCGGCGTGACTACGTCCGAGGTCCGCTCTGTTGAAGCTCACGCTTGCCTTTTGTTGCGCGTGCCGGAGCCCCACAGCGCGCGCCGGAGCAGGTTGCGCCTGCCCTTGCGCTGTCCCAGGTCGACATCGCTGACGAGCTTTGCCCCGCCCGCGCGACGCTCCAATGTGACCTTGCGACTGTGGAAGGCCTCCAGCTCGGCGCGATGCGCCACGCTTATGATGGTGACGTCAGGCAATTCGCGGATCATAGTCTCCATCATCTTGTCCTGGCTCTTCTCGTCGAGCGCCGAGGTCGCTTCATCCAGCACGACGATGTCGGGGCGGTGCAGCAGCAGGCGCGCGAAGGCGAGGCGTTGCTTTTCGCCGCCCGACAGCGTCTGGTCCCATGGCGCTTCTTCCTTGATCCTGTCGGCAAGATACGCAAGGCCCACCTTGTCGAGGGCGGCCTTGATCTGTTTGATCGTCCACTTATCCGCCGCCGCAGGATAGGCGACCGCGCGGCGCAGGGTCCCCGAGGGGATGTAGGGACGTTGCGGCAGCATGAACAGACGCCTGCCGGCGTGGAAATTGACGCCGCCGCCGCCCCACGGCCACAGGCCCGCAATGGCCCGCACCAGCGTCGACTTGCCTGAGCCGGATTCGCCCGCCACGAGCACCCGCTCACCCGGTTCGATCGCAACCTCGGTCTCCTTGACCACGGAGGTGCCGTCGTCCAGCGTCACCGCGAGATTGTCGAGGACGAGCATCGCACCGTCATCGGTTTCACCGTGCTGGATGCGCCCAAGCGCGTCGCTCTGCTCGGCACGCTCGAGCCCGTCGAGCGACATCATCAGCGAGGCTATGCGCCGCGCGGAGGCGTTCCAGTCGGCAAGACGCGGGTAATTGTCGACCAGCCATCCGAAAGCGCCTTGCACGATGCCAAAGGCAGACGCTGCCTGCATCACCTCGCCAAGCGTCATTGAGCCTTCGAGGAATTTTGGCGCACACAGCAGGATCGGCACGACCGGCGCAAACAGGCTCGATCCCTGCGACACCGCCGCCGTGCGCATATGCTGGCCGGTCAGCAGCGCCCATTGCCTCAGCACATGGCCGAAATTCCTGTCGATGCCGCTGCGCTCCTCCTCCTCGCCGCCCAGCAGGGCGATGCTCTCGCCGTTTTCGCGCACGCGCGTCAGCGTGTAGCGCAGTTCGGCCTCCGCCTGGTTCTTCCGCTCGGAGAGCTGGACGAAATTGCGACCGATGACCACCATCGAGGTCGAGGTGATGGCGGCATAGATTACCGCGGTGATGACCAGGAAGCCGGGAATGGTGATGCTCTCGCCGCCGATCGGCAGGGTGAGCGCGCCGCCGATGGTCCACAGCACGACGATGAAGGTCGAGGCCGACAGAAACGCGTTGAGAACACCGGAGATGAAATCGACCGGCGACTCTGTGGCGATGCGCAAATCCTCGGTCATGCGGGCCTCGGGATTCTGGTGGTCGCCACCGACGAGGTTCAGCTGGTAGTAGCGGCCGCTTGCCAGCCAGCGCGCGATGACCGCGGTGGTCAGCCAGGAACGCCAGCGGCGCTGGATCGTCATGCGCAGGTAGACCTGCGCGACGACAAGGCTGCCGCTGCAGATCACCAGCGGCACGAAGACGGCGCTGAGGAAATAGACGCTGCCGGCGTTGCGCTGCTCGAGGGCATCGAACATCGAGCGGTTCCAGACATTGATGCCATACTGGAAGCCGATATTGATGCAGATCAGCAGCAGCACCCCGATCGTCAATGGCCAGCCCAGCCGGTCGCCGCGCCGGCTCCAGTAACCGCGGGCGCTGATCCAGAAACGCCGCAGCAAATATCGCTTGCGCGCCTGCTCCGCCTCCTCGGGCGTCAGTTCTGGATCGGGTTCGACGGCATCGGGTGGCGGCGCGGCCTGTCCGTCGACCTCGGGCGCGGGCTGGCTGTCGGCCTCGGGCGCGGCTTGGGCGGCCGATGCCTTTTTTGGGCGCGATTTTCCAGCCCCGCGTGGCTTGGCGCCGTCGACCGATTTCGGCTTGAGTTTGGCCCCGGACATAAGGCCGATAACGGCTTAAAAATCAAAAGGTTTCATGACGTCCGATCGAGATCCGGCAGCCACGCTCTTCTGGCGCTGCGGTGCAGCACAGTTTCGCCCAGGGCCTCCCGCGGCCTCTGGCAACGGCCCGCCCTCGCACGCAACCAAACTTACTCGATGAGCGGTGAAATCGGTTGACCAAAGCTTGTCTACCTTCTAGTAGGTAGATTGCTATCAACCAACATTGGAAAATCGGTATGCCTGTTCAAAACACCGCCACCCTCACCCAAGCTTCCAACACATGGCTCAAAAGCTATTATTTTGTCCGGTTCGGCGTTTCCGCGGCATGGGTCGCACTGGCCTTTACCCTCGCTAAGACCATGCCGCCGTTGGCCGCGATCATGCTGGTGGCGTATCCTGCCTGGGACGCCCTTGCGAATGTCGTCGATGCCCAGCGCACCGGCGGATTGAACCGCAATAAGTCGCAGCTGCTGAATTTTGTCGTCAGCGTGCTTGCCACCTTGGCGGTCGCTGTCGCGCTAACCAACAGCATGAACGCAGTGCTCGCGGTCTACGGTGTCTGGGCTGCTCTATCTGGCCTGTTTCAACTGATTACCGCACTGCGGCGCTGGAAGACCACCGGCGCGCAGTGGGCGATGATCTTGAGCGGCGCTCAATCGGCACTGGCCGGCATCTTTTTTGTGAAGATGGCCGGCGGCGTTGAAGATATCGGCATCACGAATGTCGCGCCCTACGCTGCGTTCGGTGCTTTCTACTTCCTGGTGTCGGCAGCGTGGCTGACGGTCACCGATATCCTTCGGAAGTCACCGCGGATCGCCAGCTAGATGCGTCTTGAAGAACTGTTGATCTGCTAACGAGTGGTGCGCTGCCCTTCCTGGAGGACGGCGCATCTCCCTTCAAAAGAGAATGGCGGTCAAGCCGCGCTCCTGTTCCGCTGGCTCGGACAAACCTTGCGAGGACCGGCAAAATTTCCTACCTCAACTTACCGGAAGGGTGACAATGAACACTGCATTGAGTGACACCGCGAGCAAACTGGTTGGCGGAGCCGCCCAGTTGATCATGCGTGTCGGCTACAACGGCTTCAGCTATGCCGACCTGTCGGAGCGCTTTGGCATCCGTAAGGCCAGCATTCACCATCACTTCCCCTCCAAAGTCGATTTGGTCGTAGCAGTTGTCGAACAAGCGCGCGCCGGTATCCGAGCCCAGAGTGCGGCACTGGAGGAAGGTTCGCCGGCACTGGATCAGCTGCGGTTTTATACAGGGTATTGGGAGCGCTGTATCAAGGATCAGTCCGCTCCCTTCTGCCTGGCTGCCGTGCTGGCGGCCGAATTCCCGGGTCTGCCCGAAGAGGTGGCAGTTTCCGTCCGCGGTCATTTCGTCGACCTCGGCAAATGGCTGGAACGGCTTTTGGAACTTGGTGTAAAGCAGGGGGCAGTGCATCTCGAGGCATCCCCCGAGGTCGAGGCGCAAGCTTTCATGGCGACCGTATACGGAGCCATGCTTGCCGCCCGGGCGTTCGATGACCCGGAGCGGTTCAACGTGATCGTAGAAACGCTTTTTCGTCGCATCCGCACCTGACGATGCCAAATGGCGGCGTCGAGGCGCAAAGCGGCCATGCGCGCCTTCCACCTCTGAGGATGTGTTTCGGGCCGAACACGATCATTGCGAGTTTCGACCTAACTCGCCGCCGCTGCCGCAACCTTCTTGGGGGTCGCCCGCTGTCGCCGCATGCGGCGTTTGGCGATGAGCTTGAGCGCAACCGGCGGCTCGTTTGACAGCGCGCCCAACACGGCGTCGACCATGCCATGCGCCACGAAATCGGCGTTCATGTCCTGGGCCAGCTTGGCCGCCGTTTCCTTATCCTCAGCAGCGGTCTCCGACCAGAACACGATTCCGACCCGAAGTGCGGCCTTCGCGCGCTTCAGCCGGCGCACCAGAAAGCGGGCGTGCTTGACGGAATCCCGGTTCAGGAAGCCGACCACGACGGTGTCGACGGTTTCGAGGTCGAGGCGGCGGATGTTGGCGGGTTCCATATCGGCAAAGCCGGCCTTCGACACTGTCGCGCCCTGGACTTCCAGCACCTGCGCCAGCATCGCGGCGGCGGCATCGTCGAGCTCGCCACGCCCGCCGGCGCAAAGCACTGACATGCCGGTGCCGTCGGGCAATTCGGTCTCGTCCTCGCCGCTGGAATCGCCATCGTCGTCCCCCTCTGCGACCACGTGCGGCTCCTCCTCCTCGCTCGCTTCCTCCTGCGCGCTGTCGTCGAGGTTGGCCACCAGCGTCAGGGCACTGGCCGCCAGCTGCCGTCTTTGCAGGTCGCCCATGACGCCGCGCACCCGGTCGCGCTCGCCCAGTAGCAGTGCCGGTATGGCGACCTTGTCGTAGAATTCGACGAGATATTTCTCCTCCAGCATCTCCTCGGCGTGGTCGGTAGCTTCTTCGGGATCCCCGGCCAGCAGCCGCTGGTAGAGGCGCGCATGGGGTTCGAGCACGGGCTCGTTGCCGAACAGCACGTCGAGGAATTCAAACTGCGGCACGTGCCTGCCCAGCACCACCAGGCAGACGGTGAGCGGCGTCGACAGGATCAGCCCGAGCGGCCCCCAGAGCCACGTCCAGAAAATCGCCGCGACGATGATCGCCAGCGGCGACAGTCCGGTTCGCGAACCGTAAAGCCAAGGTTCGATGACGTTGCCGGTGATCAGCTCCATCACCACGAACAGGGCGGCCGTCCACAGGACGAGCGACCAGCCCGGCGCCACGGCCAGCGCCAGGAACAGCGGCAAAAGCATGCCTATGATCGGGCCGATATAGGGAACGAAACGCAGCGCCAGCGCGAGCAGCCCCCACAGCAACGCATTCGGGATGCCGAGGACCCAGAGCCCGATCGCGATCGGTATGGCGTAGACGATGTTGACGACCAACTGCATCAGCAGATAGCGGCCCACCCGCTTGCCGGCATCTTGAAGCGCCTCGGTGGTGCGGTGGA
Organism: Mesorhizobium loti; assembly: GCF_003148495.1. Lineage (GTDB taxonomy): Bacteria > Pseudomonadota > Alphaproteobacteria > Rhizobiales > Rhizobiaceae > Mesorhizobium > Mesorhizobium loti. The sequence goes on along the minus strand of NZ_QGGH01000001.1, from coordinate 1,587,035 downwards.
GGTCGCCGTAGCCGACAAGCCGGATGAAGCGGTCGCGCAGATCCTCCCGCTCGAGCAACATGAAGATGACGACGACGATGATCAGCCCGGCCGACGCGAGCGGGCTGATCAGCGGCCCGACTATGTTCTGCAGGACCTGGAGCGGCCTTTCGCGCGCGACGATCTCGACGGGCACCGGCTCGCGCGGCGGCTTTTCCGGGGTGGCGGCCGGCAGCGAGGCGTCCTGCCTGTCGATCTCCTGGCCGACGCGCTCGACCACCTGGCTCAATCGGGCAATGATCCCTCCCCCGACCCCGGTTTCCTTGAGCGAACGGATCTTGGTCAGGATGTTGGTCTGGTAGACCGGGATGTTCTGCGCCAGTTCGCTGACCTGCGTGGCGACAATGAAGGAGAACAGGCCAAGCGCCGCGAAAGCGCCGAGCACGCTGGCGATGACGGCGGCAATCCGGGGAATGCCGACCTTTTTGAGCACCGAGACAAGCGGCGCGAGCGCGAAGGTCAGCAGCAGCGCAATCGCGATCGGCAGGAAAACCTCGCGCCCGAAATACAGCGCCGCCACTGTGGTGACGGTGGTTGCCACGTTGGGCAATGCGGTTCGCGGGCGGGGCGCGACGGCCGAAAGCATGTCCTCCGACCCATCAGCCGGAGACGCCATGCCGTTTCGACGATTGGCCACGCGATGTCTCCCCCTGCCACGCCGCCATGATCCGGCATATTGAGCCGGCGTGCAACTTTCTCAGTCCATCAGCGAGCGTTCCCATGTTCGACGCGATGAGATCGGCTCGCTCGACATCGTGTTCGGCGAGATCACCGCTGGTAGCCGATAAGCGGCACCGTCCAGAACAATCGACAGGAGGCGGACAGATCCACTGCCGCCTCATCGTTCTTCAAGCAGTCGTTCAGCCGACACCGTGCGCGATGTTTACCAGCCGGAGCATCGGCCTTCAGTGCAGAAACGTTCCTCGCAGCCACGCGAAGAAACCGGATCTTCCCGACATTGCCGCGCGGACACGGGATGCGGCCCATCGTGCCGGCATCGTGGCGCCGACATGGCAATGGCAGACGATTTCGTGGAGCTGCCAATCGCTCAGCTCGAAGAAGCGCTTGGCCTCCCCGTAGGTATCCTCCTTCAAGCCCAGCGCGCGAAAGATCGGATCTTCGAAAGCAACTGTGATCGGTGATCCCGCGGAACGCATCCTTTCGCGCATCTCCACAGATTGGTATTCGGTCCCCGCCAGCGCCCCTAGGCACCTGTTGGGATTTTGCTCCAGAAGCTGCGCCCAACGTTCGAGGCGTTCTCCTCGAGTCGCGACAAGATAGGTTGCCTCGGCGTGGACGTCGGCAACGGCATGCAGTTGGTCAACGGTTTGATGCTTCACGGACGCCTCCTATTCAGCAGCTGAATTCGCTCAGCCTTGAATGGAATTATGGCGCTCCGTGAGGTCGACAAGAGCCGGAAATGCACGCTACGACGATTCATTTTGGGCGGCGTGGCTGCTCGGCGCACGAGGCCAGTTCACTTGGCCCCGTCCGGCTTTTTGTTGAAGATCGTCAGCAGGTCCATCGGCAGCGGAAACACCACCGTCGACGAACGCTCGCCGGCAATGTCGTGCAGCGCCTCGAAATAGCGCAACTGCATGGCCTGCGGCTCCGCCGCCAGCATCTTGCCGGCCTCGACCAGCTTTGCCGCCGCCTGCTGCTCGCCATCGGCATTGATCACCTTGGCGCGCCGCAGCCGCTCGGCTTCGGCCTGCTTGGCGATGGCGCGGATCATGCTCTCGTTCAGGTCGACATGCTTGATCTCGACATTGGAGACCTTGATACCCCAGGCATCGGTCCGCTGGTCGAGGATCTCCTGGATGTCGCTGTTCAACTTGTCGCGCTCGGCCAGCATCTCGTCGAGTTCGTGCTTGCCGAGCACCGAGCGCAATGTGGTCTGCGCCAGCTGGTTGGTGGCGGCCATGAAGTCCTCGACCTGGATGATCGCCCGCTCGGCGTCGACGATGCGGAAATAGAGCACCGCGTTGACCTTCACCGAGACGTTGTCTCGTGAAATCACGTCCTGCGGCGGCACGTCCTGCACCACCACCCGCAGATCGACCTTCACCATCTGCTGGACGAAGGGGACGAGGATGATGAGACCGGGACCCTTGACCCCGGTGAAGCGGCCGAGCGTGAAGACCACACCGCGCTGATATTCCCTGAGGATGCGAATGGCCGCGGACAGGAACATGATCACGACCAGCGCAACGATCAGATAGGCCACATAACCAATCATCATTGTCTTGCTCCATTCCTTCCCGCATCGCGCCGCCGCACCGTCAGCACGAGGTCCCTGATGTCGGTCACCTCGACGCTGTCGCCCGGTGCGACGGGTTCGTCGGCCTTCGCCCGCCAGCGCTCTCCCTGGGCCAGCACATGGCCCTCGCCGCCCTGCCAGTCGAGGATCTCGGCCGGCAAGCCGCGCATCGCCTCGCCGCCGACGCGCGGCAGGCTCCTGCGCGCCGCCCAGAGATAGGTGCCGGTGAGCAATGCCAGGCCAAGCGTGACGGTGGCGGCGGCGCCGGTCACGGCCCACGACACCTCGAAGCCCGGACCTTGGGTCTTGAGCAGCATGGCGGAGCCGAGCAGAAAGGCGGCCACACCGCTGAGCCCAAGCACGACGGTGGGATTGAAGGCCTCGATGACGAGGAAGGCGATGCCGAGCAGCATCAGGGCAAGGCCGGCATAGTTGATCGGCAAGAAATTGAGCGCATAGAGGCCGAGCACGAGGCAGATGGTGCCGATGACGCCGGGCGCCACCGCGCCGGGGCTGGTGAACTCGAAGATGATGCCATAGACGCCGATCAGCATCAGGACGATGGCGACATTCGGATCGGTGATGACGGAGAGCAGACGGATGAACCAGCCAGGCTCCAGCGTCTCGACCCGCAGCCCTTTCGTCGCCAGCACTTGCTTTTTGCCGCCCACGTCGACGGTGCGCCCATCGGCCAGTCGCAGCAGCTCGGTGGTATCGCCGGCAACGAAGTCGATAACATGTTCCTGCAGCGCCGCATTGGCCGACAGGCTCGCCGCTTCGCGCACGGCTTTCTCGCCCCAGTCGCCATTGCGACCGCGCAATTCCGCGAGCGAGCGGATCAGGGCGACCGCGTCATTGGTCACCTTGGCCATCATAGCGTCGCCCGCCGGCCGCCCGGTGGCGTCCTTCTCGTCCTTGTCCTTGTCGCCGCCGGGAAGCGACGGCAGCCCACCCATCTCAACCGGCGTTGCCGCACCCAGATTGGTGCCGGGCGCCATCGCCGCGACATGGGTGGCGTAGAGGATATAGGTTCCAGCACTGGCGGCATGGCCACCGGCCGGCGCGACATAGCCGATGACGGGAACGGGCGAGGCAAGGATATCGGCGATCATCTCGCGCATCGAGGTGACGAGTCCGCCTGGCGTATCGAGCTGAAGGATGAGGACTTCGGCGCCCCGCGTGGAGGCTGCATCAAGCGCGTCCTCGAGCTGTCTGGTGCTTGCCGGTCCGATGACGCCGTCAATGGCGACGCTCAGCGCGACCCTCTCGCTCCCGGCCGAAGAGAAGGGAGAAAAGACAGCTGCGGCGACAAAGGCCGCGGCAAGAAGGGCCACCCGCGCGAAGGTCACGCTCAAAGCTCCCTGGGCAGGATATGGGCTCCCTGGGCAGGATTTGGGACCCAATCTCACCGAAATCCATGGCGCGGTCGCAGGATTGCAAGCCGGCAACCCGGCTCCGCACGGCCCGGACGACAAACGCATGGGCGTATTCAAATCCGGAGGAGCCCGCCGCTCGCGCGCCAGGCCCCCACCCTTTACCGGTCACGCATGTGCGTGCGGATGACGGAAGTCCCAGACGGCCCAACCTGATGCGGCAACCACCAGCACGCCGAGAATGACGTGGGTGGCCATCGCGTACCCATTCGCCACGAAGCCGAGCAGCCAGGGCGAAGCGATCAGCCAGAGCCCGAGAACGATACTAACCCATTCCTCCCATTCGGCGAATGCGGCAAGCGTCGCCAGAGCCATGACGCCCAGCACGACGCCAACAACCCAGGCGTTCCATGCGGGAGCGGTTTCAGCAGCGAAGCCGATTATCCAAGGTGAGATGAACAGGCAGATGGCAAGGACCAGATTGAGCCAGTCCTGGCCCTTCTTTCCTTCCATGAGTGTATTAGCCATGACAACCTCCATAGATGAAGCTTGACCAAAGCGTTAAGTACGCGTGCAACGCACGCTCAATCATTGATGTAACTACGCTTCACATGGCCTTCAAGACCTGGCTAATATGGGCCCCGCTCCCCGAACGGGATCAGCGCGCCGCATGCCTGGCCAGCGCGTGCTCGATCAGCACGTCGATGGTCTGGCTGTAGCCGATGCCTGACGCCGCCAGTGCCTTGGCATACATCGAGATGTCGGTGAAACCGGGAATGGTGTTGACCTCGTTGACCAGCAGGCTGCCGTCGGCGCGCAGGAAGAAATCGACGCGCGCCATGGCCTCGCAGCCGAGTGCCTGGAAAGCCTGCCGCGCCATCTCCCTGGCCCTGTCGGCGACGGCGGCCGGGACATCGGCGGGCACCTTGACCACCGCACCGTCGGCATCGAGATATTTCGCCTCATAGGTGTAGAAGCCGTGCTTGCCGGCCGGAATGATCTCGCCGGGCAATGAGACCGTCAGGGTGCCGTCGGCGCGCTCCAGCACCGAGAATTCGATCTCGCGGCCTTCGACGAACTCCTCCACCAAAACCTTGCTGTCATGCTGGAAAGCCGCCTCGACGGCCGCGGTGAAGCCGGCACTGTCGGTCGCCTTGCTGACCCCGAAGGACGAGCCCTGGCGTGCCGGCTTGACGAACACCGGCAGGCCGAGCTTCGCCGCGACTTCCTCGAAGGACACGGGCTCCCAGCGCCGCAAGGTCAGCGAGCGGGCAACAGCCAGTCCCGCCTCGCGCATCAGCCGCTTGGCGGCATCCTTGTCCATGGCCGCGGCCGAGGCGAGGATGCCGCAGCCGACATAGGCAACATCGGCGACTTCCGCATAACCTTGCACCGAGCCGTCCTCGCCGAACGGCCCGTGCAGCACGGGAAAGACGACGTCGACCGGGTCAGGCTGCGTTCCATCCCGCGACACGGCGACCAGCCTGCCCTTGCCGCCGGGCAAAAGCGCAACCTCCATGCCGTCCTCGGATGCCGGCGCCCCTGCCCCGTCGGCCACGGAGGATTGTTGCAGCAGCCATCTGCCGTTGCGGGAAATGGCGATCGGCACGATGTCGTAGCGCGTCCGGTCGATCGCCTTCAGCACGTTGGCGGCCGAAAGGCGCGACACGTCATGCTCGGCCGAACGCCCGCCATAAAGGATGGCCACTCTTGTCTTACCGGTCATCGAAATCCCTCAACTGTCAAAGATCATATGGCGACGGCAATGCCGCGATTGGCAAAGAAACGGTCGAAATCGGCTGGCGCCAACACTGCGTTTGCCTGTGTGGCGCTGGTATGGCCGGACGGATTGTGGAAGCGGAAACCCTTGTCCGACGTCGCTGTGACCAGCACCAGATGGCCGCCCTTCGATGGCGGCTCGCGCTCGGGCCAACGGATCGAACTGCTGACCGAAGCGATGAAGAAGCGCTGCCGCTCCAGGATCGCCGGAATGTCCGCTGTCGCGACATTGGTCATCACCTCGGCACGGAGCCCAAAAACCTCTTTCACGAAGCTGACGAAGGGCGCGTAGATCAGCCCCCTGATCGATCCCTCGTTGACGACATAGCCGCCATATCCAGTGCAGCGCCTGGCCAGTTCGATCGTCGGCACGATCTCGCCGCGGCTCGCCAGGATCATCTTCAGGCATGCCATGCCGCAGATGTTGGCGGCCCAGACCGCGTATTCTTCGAGCGTTTCCGCGCCCGACCCCCGCCACAGCGGATCGCGCCGCAGCGCCACCTCGGCGCCGTCGGCAAGCACGGCCATGGTCATGTCTGGCGTTTCCCACTGGCTGAAAAACGGCACGGTTTCAGGCAATGCGTCCATGAAGCCCCCTTGGGCGGTTCGCTTCAGTATCGTCTACGAGGATCCCTGGCGCGTGAAAAGCCACGAAGAGCCGCCTGGCGTGGCCGTTCTTCGTTGGTGTGTAAGAAATTCCGCCCAGGCACGACTATCTGAACATGACCATGGTACACCAGGACAAGACAGGCGATGCCGAGCCGGCTGCGCCACGAGATGCTGACGAGCTCTACAAGCTGGCCGTAGAGCTGCTGGAGCGCGCGCTGGCCCGGCTGGCGGCAGGATATGAAGCCGATCCCGTCGAGCGGCAGGACCTGTTGCAGGATATCCATCTGCAGGTCTGGCGCAGCCTGAAGTCGTTCGACGGGCGCTGCTCACTGCGCACCTGGGTCTACCGCGTGGCACACAACGTAGCCGTCGATCATGTCGGGCGAGCCCGACGCCAAAAGGGCATGATCGGTCTCGATCAGGCGGCGGAGATCGTTGCGGACCCGCATCCCTCTCCGGAGAAGGAGGTCTCCGACAGGCTGGCGCTGGCGCAGATCCACGCGATGCTCCACCGCCTGCAGCCGATCGACCGGCAGGTGATGATCCTCTATTTGGAAGAGGAGAATGCCGCGACCATTGCAGAGGTTTCCGGTCTTTCAGCCGGCGCCGTGGCGACCCGTATCAGCCGCATCAAACGCCTTCTGGCCGGTCAGCTCGACCTGGAGGCAATACGATGACAGACAGATCCCAACATTCATGGATGGAACAGCCCGTGACGACCTCAGCCATCGAACTCGACCGGATCAAGGCACTACATGCCACTCTGAGTCGAACCACAACCCGTCGCAACACTTTGGAATATATCGCGGGAGGCATGGCCGCGGCATTTCTGCTCGTCATGAGCGTGGTGACATTCCTTGCCGCCCGGACCGCGGCCGACTGGACCATGGCAGCGGGATTTGCGACGCTTACTCTCGGCCTTGTGGCCGTGGGATTGAATATCTTCCGCAAAAGCACGCGCGCCGACGCCGATCTGGCGGCAAGCGGAATTGACCATCTGCAGCGTCGGCTGCTCGGGGAGCGCGACCTGCTCCGCTCCGCCTGGCTTTGGTATCTCGGGCCAATGGTGCCTGGGTTCGTCCTGATCTATCTCGGGTCATGGGCGGCACATCCAGATCGTCCGATCTTCGCGCTTGTCGGGGGAGCTTCGACCTTTGCCTTTCTTGTTTTCGTCGTCATCCTGAACCGCCGCGCGGCCCGACGGATAGACACGGAAATACGGGCTCTGCAGCAATGACCTGTGTTTGATGAGAGCCTGCGCCGCATCTTAAAAGGTGATCTTCACCGAAGCGGCGCTGCGTGTGTGCGGACCGTGATAGACGGCCTCGATGTTGTTGCCGTCTGGATCGAGCAGAAAGGCGGCGTAATAGCCGGGGTGATAGGGCCGTTCGCCCGGCGCGCCATTGTCCGTCCCGCCGTCGGCGAGGCCGGCCTTGTAGAAGGCCTCGACCATGGCATGGTCCTTTGCCTGGAAGGCCAGATGATGGCGGCCGGTGAGTTTTCCCAACGCCGCCGGGCTGTCGGCACTGGAGATGAACAATTCGTCGGCCCAGAAATACCCCTCGCCGACACCTCCGATCGGAACATCGAGCACCCGGAAGATCGCCTCGTAGAAGCGTTTGCTGGCGGCGAGATCCCTGACCACCAGTTGGAGATGGTCGATGAGCCGGCCGCGATGCAATTCCTGGGTTTCCATGAAACGCCTCCTCGTGAGGCTTTCGAATTTAGGTTCGGAGAGCGCGCCGTCAATGTGGGCGCGCCTTCCAACTGCCAACCCCTGCCGCAAGCCCGGCCCCAGTCTGTCTTGCAAACCCCCAGTCTGTCTTGCAAACAAAGAGCCCATTGTCTTGCAAACAAAAAGCCCGCCGGGAGGGGGACTCCAGCGGGCCTTTGGAAAGCGGATACTCGAGCTTTCAGATGTCTGACGGGGGATCAGACATGGTGAGAACCTTTATTGGCCGCAGAGGTTCCACCCGAACAGAAATATAACCGGCGGGCTGTCGAATCCGCGTAATTCAAGCGGTAGGAGGCGATTTCTTTTCGCGGGACCTCTCCCAACTGGAACCTTCCGCTCCCAACTGGGTTTTGTGGCGCGGCTGGGAGGAATTTTGCTTGGACTGTTTTCAAAGGCTCGAAGCGCTTGTCGATAGCGCCGGCATCAACGGCATCGAAGAAGCGAACGCCCTGCTGCGTCGGTTCAAGGGCAGGTCGCAGGCGGTTACGACGGCGATCGACGAGTTCATGCTGGACTTCAAGACATTGGTCTTCGTCGTTGAGAACGGCGAGGAAGGGTTCCGGAAATCGCTGGGCAAGCTGGCTCGCGCCAGGCTGTCGAAGCTCGAGCACCTGGTGAGCGTAACGGCGTAGGAGGCCGGCCTCCGGCGCCTGGCCTATCCCTTCAGGATGGCGGCCAGTCTTGGAATGCCTTCGCTCACCGCGCGCCGGTCGGCAAGCGTGAAGGACAGCCGCAGCGTGTTGCGCCCGGTGCCGTCGGCAAAAAAGGCACTGCCGGGCACGAAGGCGACCCGCGCCTCCTTCACCGACCGCGCCAGAAGCGCTGTCGCATCGGAACCCTCGGGCAGCGTCACCCAGACGAACATGCCGCCTTCCGGACGGCTCCAGGTCACGCCCTCCGGCATGTTGGCTTCCAGTGCTGCCAGCAGGCCATCGCGGCGCTCGCGATAGGCGCCGATGAGCTTTTCCACCTGGCCGTCGAACACGGCTTCGGCGACGCGATGCATCACCACCTGGTTGATCGACGGGCTGTGCAGGTCGGAGGCCTGCTTCATCAGCACCAGCTTCTCGACCACATGGCGCGGCGCGCAGACCCAGCCGACTCGCATGCCTGGCGACAGGATTTTCGAGAACGAGCCGCAATAGAGCGTGCGTGCCTTGTCGATGCCGCCGGACCTGATGCAGTCGAGCGCCAGGATCGGCGGCACGCCTTCGCCGTCGTAGCGCAGCGCGCGATAAGCGGCATCCTCGATGACGGCGATGTCGAGTTCGCCGGCAAGGTCGAGCACCGCCTCGCGCTGCTGGCGGTTCAAGGTCTCGCCGGTCGGGTTGGCGAAATCCGGCACCAGATAGGCGAACTTGGCCTTGCCGCCATTAGCGGCAGCCGCCGCGCGATAGGCATCCGGCGTCATGTTGCCGCCGTCCACCGTCAGCCGCTCATAGCGCGGCTCGTAGGCGTTGAAGGCCTGCAAGGCGCCGAGATAGGTCGGCCATGTCACCAGCGCGGTATCGCCCGGCGACAGGAACAGTTTGCCGAGATAGTCCAGCGCCTGCTGCGAGCCAGAGGTGATGAAGATGTTGGCCTCGTCGCAGGCGACGCCGAGCTTGCCCATCTGCCCGGCCAACCAGCGCCGCAGCGGCAGATAGCCTTCCGAGACCTGGTATTGCAGAGCGGCACCCGCCTCTGCACCGCCCAGCACATCGGCATAGGCGTCGCGGATGGCCTCGGCCGGGAACAGCGCCGGATCGGGAATGCCGCCGGCAAACGAGATGATGTCGGGCTGGTCGAGCAGCTTCAGGAGTTCGCGAATTTCGGACGCTTTCATGCGCGACGAGCGCGAAGCCAACAGGTTCATCAAAGTCACGACACGCCTCCCCAGACGCAGCAATATAGGTCAACTTGCCTGACCTATATCCCCTCTTGCCTGCGAATTGAAGTGTGCCTGAACGATTTCCCGAATGCGCCAGCGCAATGCACGAACGCCGCGAGCAATTCCACAAAAAGTGTGCAGCGGTTTTCCGTCCGGCTAAAGGCTCTTCTTGTAGCCGAGATGGCTGCCGATGAAGCCGAGGCTTTCATAGAACCGGTGCGCGTCCGCGCGCGACCTGTCGGTGGTCAGTTGGACGAGGCTGCAGCCGCGCGCCCGGCATTGCGCGATCGCCCATTCCATCATCTGCCTGCCGATGCCGCCCGAGCGCCTGTGGCCGGCGACCCGAACCGCCTCGATCTGCCCGCGCCAGGCGCCCTTGCGCGACAGGCCGGCAAGGAAAGTGATCTGCAAGGTGCCGACCACCTCGGCGCCCTCGACGGCCACCGCCAGCAGCTGGTTGGGGTCGGCATCGATGGCGTTGAAGGATCGACATAGCCTTGCGCCAGCGGCACCGAGGCGTCCTCGCGGCCGGCGCCAAGCGGATCATGGGCCAGCATGGCGACGATGTCAGGCAGGTCGGAGGCTTGCGCACGGCGGAAGGTGATCATGGTGTCGGGCATATCGTGAGGCGCTGGCAGCGGCAAGATTTGGATACGCTCCCACCGGGCGCTGGCACAACCCTCTGAGGTTCAATCCGCATCACCCGCCGGCTTGGCCTTGCCGCACTGCGCCAGCACCTTGCCGATGGCAGCGCTCGAGCCCTTCAGCGGAAAACTGGTCTGGCCGTATTTGGCCGCGCTGACGCTGACCTCGCCTTTTCCGCGCAGCAGGTCCAGCAGCGGATCGGCTTTCGCCAGATTGACCACGAAGTAATTGTACATGGCCTCGAGCTGCAGCGTCTTGGTCACTGTCTTGCCGTCGGCCTTGAACTCGAACGAACCGCTGATGCCAGGCTCCAGTTGCTGGCCTGTGGCGCCGAGATCGAAGCTCAGCACCGGCGTGTCGAAACAGGTCAGCATCAGATACGCATCGCCTTTCGGGCCGCCGCAGACCGAGGCGGTCAGCACGCTGCCGCCCTCGTCTTCCTCCATCTTCGCAGCCCAGCCGCCGCACGACGCGGCAAAAGTCGGCTGCGCGGCCTGCAGGACCGCGACCGCACCGGCGACGACGAGATATCCAGCTCTCATGACTTCCCCCAATTGACCCCCTCTAGGGCATTTGCAGCACCAGCAGGCATTCTATAGGAAAAGCTGTCCTGTGGCATTGCCCGTCGCGCAGATGTCGCCCGGTCCTGATTTTGCGGAGAGCGGTGTTGAGAGCCTGTGTTCGTCTGTGTCTTCTGTTGGCCACCTTGCTGGCCTTGCCGCTCACCGCCCATGCGCAGTGGAAGCCGGTCGAGAAAGTCGAGACCTACGCCATCTCGGGCCAGTCCGGCGCCGAACTCTATCGCTCGATCGGCGAACAAGGGCCGCTGATCCGCGGCGCCAAGACGCGCACCATGGCCTACACCAACTTCAAACTGACCTGGAGCGGCAGGGACTACAAGCCAAGGGGCAAGGACTGCGTGCTGACAATGGGGCGGCCGAAACTGATCATCACCTACGCCTTGCCGAAGCCTGCGGGTTCGTTGCCGCCGGCCGTCCAGAAGAGCTGGGACGTCTTCATCGCCAGCGTCAGCGCCCATGAACAAGTGCATGGCGCCAGCATGGTGCAGATGGTCCACGACATTGAAGCGGCGACGGACGGCCTGACCATTGCCGACGATCCCAAATGCAGCAAGACCAGGGCCGAGGTGGTCAAGCGGCTCGACGCGATCTCGAAGGCGCGTGTACAAGCAAGCCGCGATTTCGACCGCGTCGAATTCGGCGATGGTGGCAATCTGCAGAAACTGGTTTTCGCTTTGGTGACCGGCCCTTGAAACAGGCCACCGCGCCTTTGCGACGCGGCGGCAAGATTTGAAGTCCACCTACCGGCTGAGATCGAGCGCTGCGCTCAGGTCGCCCATCGGCGGCTGGTCGTTGTTGCGCAGCGCCTTGTCGCGGGCAACGATACCGGTCAGCACCGGCAGATCGTAGCGCGCGGTGATGAAGCGCAGGATCGACGTCGTGTCGTATTGCGTGTGGTCGACCGTGCCCATCTTCGCATAGGGCGAGATGATGAAGGCCGGGATGCGGTTGCCCGGCCCCCAGCGGTCGGCCTTGGGCGGCGCGACATGGTCCCAGAAGCCGCCATTCTCGTCATAGGTGACGACCACCAGCATGTGGCTCCATTGCGGGCTCTTTTCCAGATGCGAAACGAGGTCGGCGAGATGCTGGTCGCCGCTCGCCACATCGGCATAGCCGCCATGCTCGTTGAGATTACCTTGCGGCTTGTAGAAGCTCACCGAAGGCAGCTTGCCGTCGTCGATCGCCTTGATGAACTCGGCGCCATCCAGGCCACCGTCTCGCAGGTGCTCTGTCCGCGCGGTCGTGCCCGGCGCGTAGGCGGCGAAATAGTTGAACGGCTGGTGGTGGAACTGGAAGTTCGGCACCGGCGTCGCGTTCTTGCCGTCGAGCGTTGCCTGCCAAGCGCCGGCATACCAGGCCCAGTCGACGCCCTTCAGCGTCAGCAGGTCGCCGATGGTGATGTCGTGCTGCGGCGGCAGCGTCGTCGGCTGCGCCGGATCGGCCAGTGCCTTGTCGCCGCCCTCGACCGGCTTGTTGGCGCTCGGCTGATAGGGCGGCTGCATGGTGTTGACCGCATAGAAGTCGGGCGTGATGGCGCCGTCATTGACGAATTTCGGTGCGCCGCCAAGTGCCGACGGCGGCGAATTGTCGGCGACCTTCAGCGTCTTGCCGTCGGCTTCGACCACGGCGATCTGCCCCTTCACCGGGCTGGTGTCGGCGTGCGGATAGACCGGCGCGCAGGCGCAGGCGAGCTGGAAATGGTTGAGGAAGGAGCCGCCAAAGGCGCCCTGGAAGAAATTGTCGGCCAGAACGTATTTCTTCGCCACCGCCCACATCGGCAGCACCGATCCGTCATAATGGCCCATCACCAGGCCGCCGGAATCGGCCCAGGCGACGAACTTGTCGTTCTTGCCCGCGTCGATCTGCATTTGCTCCTGATAGAAACGGTGCCAAAGGTCGCGCGTGATGACCGAGGTCTTCTCGTTGAAGCCGCTGGCATCGTCGATGGCGAAGCTGGCATTGGTGAGGTGCGCCGACTGCGCCTCGGTGACCGGCGGCGTCACGCCCTTGGCGGTCAGCCCGCCCCAGGCCGGCGGCAATTCCGTAAGCGGCTTGCCGTCGCGGTCGAGCTGGCGCGCCTGGTCGGCCGAGACATTGGCCAGGCCGTTGGCGCCGGGGAAGCCGCCATAGAGATTATCGAAGCTGCGGTTCTCGGCGTAGATGACGACGACGGTGTCGATCTTGTCGTAGCCGGGCGGTGCGGCCATGGCCGCGCTGGCGAAGGATGCCAGGGCCGTACTGGCGAGGCAAAGGGAGATAAAAGGCCGCGTCATGGGAAGTCCTCATGGCTGGGGTGATGGCTAGAGGGGGCAATGCATGGCTGGGGGCAACGGCCATGGCTGCAAAGGCTAAGTCGATGCCTTGTCACCTTTGTGACATCTGCGCTGCCGGCGAACACGGTTGCGTGAGCGGCTGGACCAGTCATCAATCCGTTGCAGTGCGCACCTAATTCCCAGGCAAACCGGATTGAACCCATGACGACAGGACGATGGAAAAGCCTGATGATCGCGGCCGCTGCAGCATCGATATTTGGCTTTGCCGTGACCCTGCCGGCAACCCTTGTTCGCGCCGGAACCGGCAGTGTCCATCCCGGGCCGATGTCGCGGGCGGATGCCTTCGCACGCGCCGCCGCCCTAACCACGCTTGGTCGAAAAATGTTCTTCGACCCGGCGCTGTCTGCGTCCGGCAAGCAGGCCTGCGCGTCCTGCCACGACCCGCACCATGCCTTCGGCCCGGCCTCGGCGGCTTCAGTCGAAATGGGCGGGCCTCGACCAGCCCGGACTGCGTGCCGTGCCCTCGCTTCGCTATTTGCAGGCCGCGCCGGCCTTCACCGAGCATTTCTACGATTCGGAGGATGAGGGCGACGAGAGCGTCGACAATGGTCCAACCGGCGGCCTGACCTGGGACGGCCGCGCCGACCGCGGCAGCGATCAGGCGAAGATCCCGCTGCTGTCGCCGTTCGAGATGGCCAACAAGGATGCCGCTGCCGTCACCGCCGCCTTGCGCAAGGCCGCCTATGCTGACGACTTCAAGGCGGCCTTCGGCGACGACGTTCTCGACCATCCGGACGATGCTTTCGACGCCGCCGCCGAGGCGCTTGGGACCTTCGAGCAGAGTGCGCCCGACTTCTATCCCTATTCCAGCCGCTACGACGTCTTCCTCGCCGGCAAGGCGACGCTGTCGGCACAGGAATTGCGCGGCCGCGCGCTGTTCGAGGACGCGGCCAAGGGCAATTGCGCCAGTTGCCATCTGAGCGAACCGGCCAATGACGGCGAACCGCCGCAATTCACCGATTTCGGCCTGATCGCCATTGCCGTGCCACGCAACAGGGCGATTCCCGCCAATGCCGACCCCGCCTATGTCGATCTCGGCCTATGCGGCCCGCTCAGGACGGACTTCAAAAGCCGGGCTGACTACTGCGGCCTGTTCCGCACGCCGACGCTGCGCAACGTGGCGGTGCGCAAAAGTTTCTTCCATAATGGCACTTTCCACACCTTGCGCGACGCGGTCGCCTTCTACGCGACGCGCGACACCGATCCCGGCCGCTGGTACCCGAGAAACACCGACGGCACGGTCCGGCAAAACGCCGATTTGCCAAAGGCTTACTGGGTCAACCTCAACCAGGACCCGCCCTTCGGCAAGAAGCCCGGCAACAAGCCAGCTCTCACCGATCCCGAGATCGACGACATCGTCGCCTTCCTGCAAACGCTGACCGACGCCGACCAGCAGGCAGCGCCAGCGAACTGAACCGCCTTGCTCGTTTGGCCTGCCCGCCGGCGAAAGAAAGGGTTCTGGATTTGCCGGATTTGATGCGCCGCAACGCTTGGGACCGGTAAAGAGAGACATATCCCATTAGCGCTTCCTAAACCGCTTTCCGGTAATCCTCGTCACTCGATGGTGGGGCGCCGATGAACGCATTCAGGCGAGCGGCCGGATTTGTTGTTATCATGTTGACCGGCGCGGCGACGCTGGCGGCGTTGCATATCGATGCCCAGCGAAACTTCGCGCTGGCCAAGGAGCGCTATCTCGAGAATTCCCAGGCCGCTTCCAGAGCGACAGCCAAGACCGTCGAAGACGCCTTGCGGGCCGTCTATGAAAATGTGCGGACCTTGACCTATCTGCCCAGCGTCCAAAACCTCGACCGGCATGGCACCAATCTGGGCGACGAAGGCCGCGCGACAATCCAGCAGATCTACAACAACCTCGCCAACAACGTCTCCATTTCCGAGGTTTACTTCCTGCCGCTGGATTTCAACCCGGACCGCTTCGATGCGGTGACCGGCAAGCTCGAGGAGCCGATCCTCCAATTCGACCAGCTGATCGTGAATGCCAAGGCGAGATCCGAGGTCGCCGCGGACGCGAAGCCCGGAAAGTTGGACCAGAATGCCCTGGTCCGCCCCCCCGAGGAGATCGAGACCTATGAATACCACGAACTGGCAAAGCAGCTCGCCTGGCTGAAGACGAACTATCCGAATTCAAGCGCCATCGACGGGCTCAACGTGCCGATTATCGGCACGAAGGAGCTCATCACCTGCGACAACACCGATTTCATCCACACCGGCAATGACGCGGACCGCTCCGGCTTCATCCTTTCGGTCCCGGTCTTCGGCGGGGATGGCAACCTGCGCGGCTCCGTCTCGGCGATCATGCTTACCTCGGCGCTGCGCAAACTGTTGCCGAGCAGCGACTATGTCATCGTCAATTCAGGCTACGGCTTTGAATCCGACCAGCACAAGATGTCGACGGCGCTCGCGGCGGATTCCCGTGCCTTCACGGCGGCCGACCCCAATCTGATCTATTCCGAAGTCATCCCGCTCTCGCTCAACGATCCCAGGAGTGCATGGCGTCTCTGGGCCGGTTTCCCCAACAGCCGGTTCGACAGTAACCTGGACGTCCAGTCCGTGCATGAATTCGAACTGGCCGGTTATGCGGCGGTCGCGGTGGTCACGCTGCTGGCGCTGGCCTGCTGGTATGCGATCGGGCGGACGATGACGATGCAGGTCGAGGCAGCCGAGACCCTGGAGCGGCGGGTCGAGGAACGCACCGCCGAGATCCAGCACCTGGCCACGCATGACATTCTCACCGGCCTGCCCAACCGAGGCCTGCTGGCTGAAACGATGGACGAGGCATTGAGAAGCCTCAGGGACGGCGAGAAGCTGGCCGTCCACTGCGTCGACCTCGACCGTTTCAAGCCGGTCAATGACACGCTCGGCCATCCGGTCGGCGACGAGCTGCTCGGTGCGGTGGCGAAGCGGTTGAAACACCATGCCGGCGAAACCGCCATGGTGGCGAGAATTGGTGGGGACGAGTTCGTCATCCTTCAGCTCCTGCTCGACGGTAACGACGAGGCCGGCGTGCTGGCAAGCCGCGTCATTCATGCCCTGTCCGACGAATTCTCCATCCATGGCCACAAGATCAACATCGGCGGCAGCATCGGCATCGCCGTCTTCCCCGACGACGGGCAAAATTCTGAAACCCTTATTCGCAATGCCGACCTTGCCTTGTACAAGGCCAAGATGGAAGGCCGCGGGACCTGCAGGTCGTTCGAGCCAGGAATGGACGCGAGACTGCAGGAGCGGCGCCAACTCGAATCCGAGCTGGTACTCGGCGTGAAAAAAGAACAGTTCGTCCTGCACTATCAACCGCTGCACGACGCAAAGACCTCGCAACTCACCGGCTTCGAAGCGCTGGTGCGATGGAGCCATCCGCGCCTCGGCCTGCTGCCGCCGTCGGAGTTCATCCAACTGGCCGAGGAGACGGGCGTCATCGACGCGCTTGGCGAGTGGATCCTGCGGCGTGCCTGTACCGACGCCGCGAAATGGCCCCTGCCCGTCAAGGTCGCGGTCAATCTCTCGCCGGCCCAGTTCAAACAGCAGGGGCTGTCGCTTCAGGTTGCCGCGGCGCTCGCGGCGTCGGAGCTGCTGCCGTCGCGGCTCGAGCTGGAGATCACCGAGTCGGTGCTGCTGGCGAACAACGAAAACACGCTAAACACGCTGCACGGCCTGCGCGACCTCGGCATCTCCATAGCAATGGACGATTTCGGCACCGGCTATTCCTCGCTGAGCTATCTCAGGTCGTTCCCGTTCAACCGCATCAAGATCGACCGCAGCTTCGTCAGCCTGATGTGCGAGAGCAGCGAAAGCCGGGCGATCGTCAAGGCCGTCGCCGAACTCGGCACCACGCTCGGCATGACGACGACAGCCGAAGGCGTCGAGACCGAGGACCAGTACAGGCTGGTCAGGGAGAATGGCTGCACGGATGTCCAGGGCTGGTTCTTTGGCCGCCCAATGCCAGCCTCCGAGCTTCATGCGCTTTTCGAACAGCCAGAAGCCCTGACCGCGTAATCCGCCAGACAGCACGATGGCACTGGGCGACGCGGCGCTGGCGGCCGCGCGGGATACTTCCTGGCAAGATCGGTAGCGGCACCTAGCTCCGCCAGGCCGCTAGATCGGTCAGGATCCGCGCCTTCAGCGCCGGGTCGGCGTAGCTCGCCTGCACCGACGTCGCGGCGAGTTCACGGATGGTTTCACCGTCCCAGCCGAAGGCCTCGGCGCAGGCGGCGTAGGATGCTTCAAGCGTGGTGTCGAGCAGCGTCGGATCGTCGGTGTTGATCGAGACGGGGACACCGGCCTTGCGCAGAGCGTCGAGCGGATGTTCGGCAAGCGACGGATACACGCCGAGCGCCACGTTGGAGATCGGACAGACGCCTAGGGGAATCTGCTTCTGCGCCAGCAGGTCGACAAGGTCCGGGTCTTCGATCGCCCGCACGCCGTGGTCGATGCGGTCGGCGCCAAGCAGTTCGATCGCGTCGCGAACACCTTCCGGGCCGCTCGACTCGCCCGCATGAACGGTGCGCCGCAAGCCTGCCGCGCCGGCACGGCGAAACGCTTCGGCGAAGCGCGGGCCGGTGCGGCCGGCGGCCGCTTCGTTCCCGTCGATCGACAGGGCAACGACGCGCTTGTGTCTGATTTCGCTCAGCAACTCGACCAGCTCGATCGCATCCGCCGCCGACTGGGTGCGAAGCAGGCTGACGCAAAGCCCGACCGGCGGGTGTCCGTCCTGCTCGGCGGCCGCGAAACCAGCATCGAATGCGTCGATCATCCCTGGGATATTCCCATGCCAATGCGGCCAATGCGTCGGGTTGACGATGACGTCGGCGTAACGCACACCGCTTCGACCCATGCGCTGTGCAAACTTGTAGGCCGTGGTGGCGAGTTGCTCGCGCGTCCGGAACGTCCCGCACAGCCAGTCGAGCATCTCGAGGAAGCTCTTGAGGTCATGAGCTTCGAAGAGCCTGTCGCGCGGTGCACGCAGCGGAATGCCGGCTTCCTCGCAGTTCCTGATCACATCATCGGCCTCGAAGCAGCCCTCTACGTGGATGTGCACTTCGGCTTTCGGCAGTCCGATGAAATCGGTCAATGGCGTCTCCCCTGTTCTCCGACGCCATCAAATCACGAAACGGCCAATCCTCATTTCAAGAAATGATTGAAAGAATTGCGCGTTGGCCGCGAGATTGGCAGCGCCTCGCGGAACCCAAGCCTACTGCGTATCCGCACTTGCCCGCAGCTCGGCACGCTTCTCGTCCGAGACGACGGCCAGATCGAGCACCTTCTGCAACTCAGCGGCGTGTCGGAACGACGGTTCGGCCTGCACGCCAGTTCGCACCGCATCGACGAAACGCTGGTAGTTGGTCGCCACCGTGCCGGCGTCGAGCTCTTCCCATTTGGCGTTCTCGACATTCTCGCCGACGCAGGCCTTGAGCGCCGAGCCGTCGAGATTGTGCACCACCTCGATGCCGCCTTTATCGCCATAGATGCGCAGGCGCAGCTCGTTGAGATGGCCTGATGCCCAGCGGCTGGCATGCACCACGCCGAAGGCACCGTTGGAAAAATCCAGCGTCATGGCGAAGCTGTCATTGGCGTCGAGCCCGTATTCGCCGATGCGGTTATCAGGCGCCTTGTCGAAGGCGCGCAGACGACAGAAGACATGGTCGATGTCGAGCGCGGCGCCGTAACTGGCGAAATCGAGGATGTGGATGCCGACATCGCCGAGCACGCCATTCGAGCCGTGGCCGCGCGACAGCCGCCACAGCCATTTCGGATCGGTGCGCCAGTCGCCCCAGAATTTCGACACCAGCCAGCTTTGCAGATAGGACGCTTCGACATGCCTGACCGTGCCGATTTCGCCCGCCTGCACCATCTGGCGGGCCTTTTGCAGTGCGGCGACATTGCGATAGGTCAGGTTCACCATGTTGACGATGCCGGCGGCCTCAGCGGCGTCAGCCATCTCGGTGGCCTTGCCAAAATTTTCGGCCAGCGGCTTCTCGCACAGCACCGGCTTGCCGGCGGCAATCAGCGCCATGGTGGTCGGGTGGTGGATGCGGTCCGGCGTGACATTGGCCACCGCATCGAAAGCGCCCCATTCCAGCGCCGCCTCCAGCGAGGTGAAGCGATTGGCGATCTTGAAGCTGTCGGCATATTCGCCGACGCGCGCCGGGTCGACATCGACGGCACCGACAATGTCGACGCCCTCGATGGCGCTGAAGCGCCGCGCATGTTCCTGCGCCATCCAGCCGGTGCCGAGTATCAAAAGCCGCATTTCTTGCTCCTTGAGCCGAGAGGTCAGAATCGACCTCTCGGCCGACGCCCTCAAATAGCGCGGATGATGCCCCCGTCGACACGAATGTTCTGGCCGGTGATGTAGCCGGCGCCTTCCGACGCCAGGAAGGCGATGGTCGCGGCGATCTCTTCCGAGGTGCCGTAGCGCTGCATCGGCACGCTGTCGCGGCGTTCTTCGGTGGCCGGCAGGCTGTCGATCCAGCCGGGCAGCACATTGTTCATGCGCACATTGTCGGCGGCATAGGTGTTGGCGAAGATCTTGGTGTAGGCGGCAAGGCCGGCGCGGAACACGGCGGACGTCGGGAACATCGGGCTCGGCTCGACCACCCAGGCCGTCGAGATGTTGATGATGGCGCCGCCCTTCTGCTTGACCATCTGCGGTGCCACGATGCGCACCGGCCGGATGACGTTGAGCAGGTAGACGTCCATGCCGGTGTGCCATTGCTCGTCGGTGATTTCCAGGATCGGGGCGCGCGGCCCATGGCCGCCGCTGTTGACCAGCACGTCGATGCGGCCATAGCGATCGAGCGTCAAATCGACCAGGCGCTGCAGATCGTCGTTCGACTGGTTCGAGCCGGTGACGCCGAGCCCGCCCAATTCCTCAGCCAGCGCCTCGCCCTTGCCCGAGGACGACAGGATGGCAACCTTGAAGCCGTCCGCCGCCAGCCGCTTCGCCGCCCCCGCACCCATGCCGCTGCCGCCGGCCACGACCACAGCTACTTTTTCTACACTCATTGGATTTTCCTCTCAGGGTTGGCAGGCACCGCAAGCGGTGTTTTCGGGAGTTGAGCGTTGATATAGCTGGTTTTCCCTGCCGGTTCGAACCAGAATGCCTGAAATCAACCTGTAGAAAAACTCCTGCATGCCCGAAGCCTTCCTCAGCCTGCCGCCGTTGAATGCGCTGCGCGCCTTCGAGGCCTCGGCGCGCCATCTCAACTTCCGCATCGCGGCCGAAGAGCTGAACGTCACGCAAGGGGCGGTCGCCCAGCACATTCGCGGGCTGGAGGCCGATCTCGGCACAAAGCTGTTCGAGCGGCTGCCGCGCGGGCTGGCGCTGACCGATGAGGGCCGCGCCTATGTCCCCAACATCCGCCGCGCCTTCGACCTGATCTCGGAGGCGACGCTGCTGCTTCGTCCCGAACCGGCGCGGCTGACGATCAGCGTGACGCCGACCTTCGCCACCAAATGGCTGATCCCCAGGCTGCAGGATTTTGTGACTTACAATCCGCTGGTCGACCTGCGCGTGCTGGCCAGCGAGAGCCTGTCGAGCTTCCAGGTCGACGGTGTCGACATCGCGGTGCGGCAAGGCCGGCCGCCCTTCGGCGCCGGCCTGATGGTCGACCTGTTGTTTCCCCAACAGATCATCGCCGTCTGCAGCTCGGCCCTGCTGCCACACGGCACGGCCGAGATCGCGGCCACCGAAATCCAGCATCACGTCCTGCTGCACGATGCGCACAATCTGTGGCCGGAATTCATGGAAAAGGCAGTCGGCCTGAAGATGACGACCGAGCTGAAACGCATGCGCTTCAACCAGACGGGCCTCGCCATCGACGCGGCCATCGCCGGCCAGGGCATAGCGCTGGCCAGCCGCTTTCTCGTCGCCGCCGACCTCGCCGCCGGCCGACTGGTTCAGCCGGTCAGCGGTGAAATGCGCGGCACGCAGGATTTTTATGTCGTGATGCCGAGAAAGCAGCGCCATCCCGAGCCGACGCAGGCCGTGCGGCAGTGGCTGCTCGATGCCGGAGAAAGGCCGCCGGTCTAGATCGGCAGCAAGGCGTCGGGCTTCACATTGGCGATCGAGGCGTAGGTGTGCGTTTCCCGCACCCCGGGCAGCGGCAGGATGACGCGCTGCAGAAAATCCTGGAACATCGCCATGTCGGCGATGCGCGCCTTGACCAGATAGTCGAAGCCGCCGACCACCATGTGGCACTCGATGATCTCCGGAGCCCGCAGAACCGCCTCGGCGAAGCGGTCGAAGACATGCGGCGCGGTGTGGTCGAGCCGCACTTCGATGAAGACGAGTTGCGCCTGTCCGATTTTGGCCGGATCGAGCACAGCGCGCACCGCGCGGATGAACCCTTCGGCGAACAGCCGCTTGACCCGCTGCGCCGCTCCGGTCGGCGACAGGCCGACCCGCCGTGCCAGATCGAGCGTCGTGCGGCGGCCGTCCTCCTGCAACAAACGCAGCAGCGAGCGGTCGATGCGGTCGATGCGGTCGAGATCGTTCATTTCAGGATTCACACTTCTGAACCGGAATAAGCGTGATAGTCACGCTAAAATAGCGAAAACAATATATTTCATCACGCAGATGGATCGCAATACCGTTGTCGTGCAACAGACAACGAAAGCGGATCCCATGACATCGGTTCTATCGACCTCCCGCAGCGCCCAGGCCAAGGGCGACGCGCCCGTGCTCATCCTGAGCGAGGCCGAGGTGAAAACCTGCATCGACCTGCGCCAGCTTCTCGACGCGCTCGCCGGCGGCTTCAAGGCGCTGTCCGGCGGCAAGGTCGTCAATCCGGCACGGCCGCAGCTCGACATTCCGCAGGCCGGCTATTCGCTGGCGATGCCTGCCTGGACGGCGGGCATGCATCTTACGGTGAAGATCGTCAACGTCTTCGAGGGCAACATCGCCAAAGGCATCCCCAGCCACCTCGCCACCATCCATCTGTTCGACCCTGGGACGGGCATGCCGGTCTGCGTCATGGATGGCACCTATATCACCGCCGTGCGCACCTCCGGCTCCGCCGTGCTCTCGGTGCGTGAACTCGCCCGCCGCGACGCCAAGGTCGCGACGGTGGTCGGGGCCGGCGTGCAGGCCGGCCAGCATCTGCATCTTCTGCCGCTGGTGCGCGACTTCGCCGAAATCCGCGTCGTCTCGAAGGAGTTTTCAGATGCGCAAGCACTTGCCGCTGGGCATCCGGGTGTCGTTGCAGTCGCCGATATCGAGGCCGCGGTGCGCTCGTCTGACGTCGTCTGCCTTGCCACGCATTCCTACCAGCCCGTGATCTCGGCCGACTGGGTGCGGCCCGGCACCCACGTCTCATCGGTCGGCGTCGCCCCGCCCGGCGGCGAGTTGCCGGTCGAGCTTATCGGCAAGGCCAGCCTGTTCGTCGAGACCAGGGAGGCCTTTGTCGCGACGCCGGTCGGTTCCTGCGAACTGGCGGGCATTGACCCGAAAAACGGAACCGAGCTCGGCGACATGCTGCTCGGGCTGCGGCCGGGACGCGTCAGCACCGATCAGGTCACCGTCTACAAGGCCATGGGCGTCGCCATGGAGGACATGGTGGCAGCCGACCTCGCCTATCGCGAGGCGGTTCGGCGGGGATTGGGGCGGGCTGTTGTGCTTTAGTGGAGCCGCCTGATTGTTGAAGCCAGCGCTGCCCCGCATTGCCCTGCCGGGCATTTCTCCCCGTTCACGGGGAGAAGATGGCGGCAGCCAGATGGGGCGGCGCAAATGTCGGGAAGTCAGGGCCAGCCCCTACCCCTCCACCGTCTCCAGCACACTCAGCAGCGTGCCCTCCATATCCGGCTCGTCGCCCGAGCAGACGCACAGCATCTCAGCGTCGCCTTCGCCCACCGACAAATAGGCATGGCCCATGGTGGAATCGATGTAGACGCTTTCGCCCTGTTTCAGCCGCACCGGCGCATACTGGTCGGTGTGCAATTCGATCTCGCCCTTGAGCACGATCAGGAATTCCTCGCCAGCATGCCTGGTCAGCGCGCCGAACTCCTGCGGCGTGCGGGCGCGCGCAAAGGCGTGGATCGGCACCATGCGCTTGCGCACAAGGTCGGTCGCCAGATAGCGGTAATCATAGTTGCGGGTCAGCTGGCGCAGCGTGTTGGACTGTGAGGTCACCGAACGACGGGTGCGCGCGGACGGCTGCTTGCGGTCGCCGCTGAGCAGTTCGGTGACATGGATGCCCAGCCCCTCGCAGATCTGCAGCAGCTTGTCGTAGCTCAGCGACATCTGGTCGTTCTCGACCTTGGACAGCGTCGACACCGCGACGCCGGTCAGCGTGCTGACCTCCTGCAAGGTCCAGCCATGCGTCTTCCTCAAGCCGCGCAGGCAATCACCGAGGTTCGGTTGCTCCGACATCGTCAGCTCCGTTGCGCGGCCCATCGAGCCGCCTGTCATTCCTAGGTAGTCCAACTCCCTGCTGCCATCAACAACATCAACAATTTTCTTATACGCTAATTATTGACTGGATACGAAATTATTTCTACCCCTAGAGGATGCAGTCGAAGTCTCCCCAAAAAGTCGTCGTCATCGGCGGCGGCATTGCCGGCCTCTCGCTGG
Source organism: Mesorhizobium loti (assembly GCF_003148495.1). Classification (GTDB taxonomy): domain Bacteria; phylum Pseudomonadota; class Alphaproteobacteria; order Rhizobiales; family Rhizobiaceae; genus Mesorhizobium; species Mesorhizobium loti. The sequence continues at coordinate 1,563,226 of NZ_QGGH01000001.1, read as the reverse complement.
CGGCGGCCGTGCAGCCCTGGGCCGAGGTCATCGTGATCGAGCGCGAGCCGCATCTCGGCTACCACGCCAGCGGCCGCTCGGCGGCGCTGTTTTCTGAAACCTACGGCAATGCGCTGGTGCGGGCGCTGTCGCTGGCCAGCCGGCCGCAAATCGTCGACGGCGGCTTTGCCGCGCACCGGCGCGGCGCGCTGCATGTCGGCGGCGTCGAGGACAATGCTGCCGTCGACCGCATGGCGGCGGAGATGCAGGCGCTGGTGCCCAGCGTGCGGCGCTTGTCGGCTACGGAAGTCACCGCACTGGTGCCGGTCATCGCCACGGCAACCACCTGCGGCGGCGTGCATGAACCCGGCGCGCTGGATGTCGACACGGCCAAGATGCTGGCGGCTTCGGCCTCCACACTCAAGACGGGCGGCGGCGTGATCCGCGCCGGCGAAGAGGTTCGTGAGATCGCGCGCACGGCAGCCGGCTTCAGCGTCACCACCAGTGCCGGCGCCTACCAGGCCGATATCGTCGTCAACGCTGCGGGCGCTTGGGTCGATGTCGTCGCCGGCCTGGCTGGCCTCTCCGCCCTGGGCTTCCGGCCCAAGCGCCGCACCGCCTTCTTGTTCGATCCGCCCGCTGGCACGGACATCAGCACCTGGCCGCTGGTGGTCGACTTGCACGAACAGTTCTACTTCAAGCCCGATGCCGGCAGGCTGATCGGCTCGCTCGCCGACGAAACCGATTCCGAACCCTGCGATGCCTATCCGGAAGACATCGACGTCGCCATCGCAGTCGACCGCATCGAACAGGCGACATCGCTGCGCATCGGCCGTCCGTCGACGCCCTGGGCGGGCCTGCGCACCTTTTCGCCCGATCGCACGCCGGTCGTCGGTTTCGACACGCGGCTGCCCGGCTTCTTCTGGCTCGGCGGTCAGGGCGGCTACGGTTTCCAGGTGTCGCTGACGCTCGCGCGGCTGGGTTCGGCGCTGTTGCGCGGCCAGCCCCTGCCCGACGATCTCGCGGCACGCGGCGTCACTTCTGCGGCGCTAGCTCCCGATCGCTTCATCACCGAGGCGGCGACACCATGAAGTTCACCGGCCTGCCCTTCCCTCAACCCGTAACGTGTCATCAGGAGCGTTTGCGATGAAATCCACCGTTCTGCGCGCAGTCCTTACCTCGTCCCTGCTGGCCTCATCCGTCCTTCTCGGCGGGCAGGCCTACGCCAAAACCCTGGTCTATTGCTCGGAAGCCAATCCCGAGACCTTCAACCCGGCGATAGGCATCGCCGATTCCACCATGGACGCCGCCGCCAAGACGATTTTCAACCGGCTGGTCGAGTTCAAGCCGGGCACGACCGAAGTCGGTCCGGCGCTGGCCGAAAGCTGGGATGTCTCAGCCGATGGCAAGACCTACACCTTCCATCTCAGGCACGGCGTGAAATTCCAGTCGAACGACCATTTCACGCCCTCGCGCGATTTCAACGCCGACGACGTGCTCTACACCTTCAACCGTCAGCGAGACGCCAACAATCCCTACCACAAGCTCGGCGGCGGCGCTTACGAGTACTTCAATGCGCTGGGCATGGGCACGCTGATCGAAAAGGTCGACAAGGTCGACGATTACACGGTGCGCTTCACCCTGACAGCGGCCAACGTCACCTTCCTGCCCGGCATTGCGCTCGACTATCTCTCCATCCTGTCGCTGGAGCAGACCGAGAAGATGGTGGCCGCCGGCACGCCGGAACTGATCGACTCTGAACCGGTCGGCACCGGCCCGTTCGTGCTGCAGGCTTATGTCCCTGACAGCCAAGTCCGCTACGCCGCCAACAAGGACTACTGGCGCGGCGCACCGAAGATCGACACGCTGGTCTTCGCCATCACGCCCGAGCCGACCACGCGCGTCGAGCGCCTCAAGGCCAATGAGTGCCAGGTCGCCGCCCCGCCGCCGCCAAGCGCCGTCGCCGATTTGCGCACCGACCCCAATATCACCGTGCTCGACCTCAAGGGCCAGAACATCGGCATTCTCGGCTTCAATGTCGAGCACCAGCCACTTGGCGATGTCCGTGTGCGCATGGCGCTGGCCAAGGCCATTGACCGCAAGGCGATCGTCGACGGCGTCTATGCCGGCGCCGGCACGGTCGCTGGCAGCGTCGTGCCGCCGGCGCAGATCGGCGCCGTCACCGACGCCGGCATCGACTATGATCCGGACGGCGCCAAGAAACTGCTGAAGGAAGCCGGCCACGAGAGCGACCTGAAAATCAGCCTGTGGGCGATGCCGGTGTCGCGACCCTACAACCCCAACGCCAAGCGTATGGCCGAGATGATCCAGGCCGACTGGGCAAAAATCGGCGTCAAGGCCGAGATCGTCAGCTTCGAATGGGGCGAATACCTCAAGCGCACCGCGGCGGGAGAGCAGGACGCCTACCTGCTTGGTGGTAGCAGTGACAATGGCGACCCCGACAACATGCTGAGCTATCTGCTCTCCTGCGACGGCGTGAAGGGCGGTTCCAACCGCTCGCGCTGGTGCGATCCGGCCTTCGAGAAGCTGCTGCAGGACGGCCGCGTCGCCGCCGACCCCAAGCAACGCGCCGACATCTACGCCAGGGCGCAGGCGATCCTCAAAATCGAGGTGCCGGTGGCGCCGATCGCCCATTCGGTGGTGGCGATCCCGATCCGCAAGGGCGTGCTCAACTACGTGCTCGACCCCTTCGGCCGGCAGAACTTTGCTGCGGTCGATATGGCGGAGTGAAGCTTGGCGACCCTGCCCTCGGGCTCGACCCGAGGGTGCACCAACATGTATAAAACCAGCGATTTAGAGGCGAAAGCAGAATCCATGCGTGAAGACCTGAACGCCCTCCTCAAGACCTATCTCACCGACGGCGCGGTGGGCGCCTCGCTTGCCTACGCGCTGAACGGCGCGACGCCAACTGCCGTCACCGCCGGCCTCGCCGATCGGGAACATGACGTTGCCGTCTCGCCCGACCGGCTGTTCAAGATCGGCAGTTGCACCAAGACCTTCGTTGCCGCCGCCCTGGTCAAGCTCGCCCAGGACGGCAAGCTCGACCTCGGCGCGCCGATCGCCTCCTGGTTTCCCGACCTGCCGGGCGCCAAGGAGATTTCGGCGCGCCAGCTGATCAACCACCGCAGCGGCCTGCCGGAGTTCGAATATTACATTCCGATGGACCCAAGCCGGCAATGGACGCCGCAACAGCTGGTCGACATCGCCTTCGCCTCCGACAAGCAGAAGGCACCGGGCGGACCCGCCGTCTACAACAACACCGGCTATGTGCTGGCCGGCATGGTGATCGAGGCCGTCTCTGGCCAGTCGCTGGGCGGCTATGTCAGAAGCGCGGTGCTGCAGCCGCTCGGCCTGGAGAATACCTGGTCGCCGGCCACCGAAGCCTTCCCGGAAAAATCGATGGTGCGCGGCTACTACCACCGGCCGCCGCCGGCGGCGAACGCGCCCACCGACATCGCCTCGGGCGGCGAGATGTGGCGCATGGACGGCGTGCTGCCCTACTCCGATGCGTTGCAGGATTCTTCGGATTCCTTCCCGTTCGGCGCCGCCTATGGCTGCGGCGACATGGTGTCGACGCCGTCCGACATGGTGAGCTTCATACGCGGCCTGTTCTCCGGCAAACTGCTGTCGCCGCCATTCTTCTCCGGGATGTTCGAACACCGCGTGCCGGCAAGTTTCCCCGGCACACGCATGCGCGAAACGGGCGCCGGCATGTTCCAGAGCGCCTACGCCGACCGCGCCTTCTACGGCCACCAGGGCAGCATCCCCGGCTACGTCGCCGTCATGCTGCACGATCCGGAGTCGAGCCTGACCATCGCCATGACCAGCAATGTCGGCTCCGGCAACCGGCTGTCCTTCCAGGCGAGTGGGCTGCATCCGGTAGTCGACAAGGCGATCCAGATCATTCTGGGGTGAAGGGTGTTCTGCGCCGCGGGCCGTCGCATGATGCGCTACCCCGCGACAGACGATCAACTCGCGGCGAGATGATGGAACGGCTCGCCGAGATATGAGACGGTATCCCAGGCCCGTCACTGGAGATGCCGCCATGAAACCCACGCTGCCACTACTGCTGAGCCTCAATGGCGGCTATGTCGATACGGCGGGGTTCCTGGCGCTGCAAGGCCTGTTCACCGCGCATGTGACGGGAAATTTCGTCACGCTGGGCGCCTCGCTGGTGCTCGGCATTTCGGGTGTTCTGGCAAAGCTGCTGGCATTGCCGGTCTTCTGCGTCGTCGTCATCCTGACCCGGCTCGCCGGTGAGCGCTTGCGCAGACGGGGGCTGCCGGCGCTCGGGGTCCTGCTGGCGGCCAAACTGGCGCTGCTCGTCATTGGTGCTGCGCTGGCGATCCGCTTTGGTCCCTTCGCCAGTGGCGACGGCGCGGCCGCGATTGTCACCGGCATGGCGCTGGTCGCCGCGATGGCGATCCAGAATGCGGTGCACCGTGTCCATCTCGCGGCCGCACCGCCATCGACACTGATGACCGGCACCACCACCCAGATCATGCTCGACATTGGTGATCTCATCGGCGGCGTAGCTCCGGAGACCCGCCCTGCCCTGATCGCCCGCCTGCGGCGCATGGCACTGGCGGTCGCCGTGTTCGCGGTAGGCTGCGCCGCCGCTGCACTTGGCTTTGCCTTCGCCAATGTATGGTGCTTCGTCATTCCACCGGTGATTGCGCTCTTCGCCCTGCTGCTGCGACTTTCGGCGCCCGACGAGGAAACCAAGTAGGCCGCCCCCTCAGTCTTCGTCCGTCCAGATCAGCCGCAGCAACCGAAGCAGCGTCGCCCGCTCCTTTTTTGTCAGCCTGTGGAGGAACCGGTCCTCGTGCCGGCGAACCTGTTGCCGCCATCCCGGCATGGCCTCCCTGGCCGCCTGCGTCAGGGCGAGCACCTGCACGCGTCCGTCTTCGGCATGATCGTCGCGCTCGACCAGTCCGCGTTCTTCCAGTTCGGCGAGCAGCGGCGCCATGTTGGCGCTCTTCATGCCGAGCAGGCGGCACAGCTCCGCGGCGCGGATGCCGGGCTTCTCGTCGATCAGCGCCAGCATGGCGTAGGTGACCGGGCGCAGCGCCGCGTCAGTCATCTCGACGGCGAAATCATTCAAGGCCAAGGCTGAGGCGCGCCTCAGATTATAACCGATCTGCGCGTCGAGCGCGTCTTCGGGACTGGTGCGGAGCCGGGTCTTTTCCATGCTTCAACCGATCGCCACGAACATCCCCTCTTGTCAAGCAAAAAAGACTATGCGACATAGCAAATACGATAGCTATGCTACATAGCAATTTGTCAGACGGAACGAGAGGACCTGACCATGACCGAAGAGACCGTTGCCTTCGATGTCGAGAACGGCATTGCCTGGGTGCGCTTCAACCGGCCGGACAAGCGCAATTGCATGAACCCGGCGCTCAACCGGCGCATGATGGAGGTTCTCGACGAGCTTGAGTTCCGCGACGATGTCGGCGTGCTGGTGTTGTCCGGCGAAGGCAGCGCCTGGTCGGCGGGCATGGACCTCAAGGAGTACTTTCGCGAGACCGAGGCCAAGGGTCTCGGCGCCATCCGCAAGGCGCAGTCGGAAGCGTATGGCTGGTGGCGGCGCTTGCGCTGGTACGGCAAGCCGACCATTGCCATGGTCAATGGCTGGTGTTTTGGCGGCGGCTACGGCCCGCTCTTCGCTTGCGATCTCGCCTTCGCCGCCGACGAGGCGCAGTTCGCTCTGTCCGAGATCAACTGGGGCATCCTGCCCGGCGGCGGCGCCACCAAGGTGGTGGTCGACCTCCTGTCGATACGCGATGCCATGTACCACGCGCTGACCGGCGAGCTCATCGACGGCCGGAAGGCCGCCGCCTGGAAGCTGGTCAATGAAAGCCTGCCGCTGGCGGATCTGAAGGCGCGCGTCACCGAGGTCGCGACCATCCTGCTGAAGAAGAACCCGATTGCCCTGAAGGCGACCAAGGACGCCATCCGCCGCGTCGCCGAGATGACCTATGACAATGCCGAGGATTATCTGGTGCGGGCGCAGGAGGCCGCCAATTCCTACGACAATGACGGCCGCAAGGAAGGCATCCGCCAGTTTATCGACGAGAAGAGCTACAAGCCCGGCCTTGCCGCCTACGACAAGGCAAGGTGACCGTGCAAGCATAAGGCAATCCTGGGGAGGAGCTGCAGATGCCGGCCTGGACGACATCGGATCCCGTGGCCCTGCACGCCAGGACGCAGCCGGATCGTATCGCTTGTGTCGACCTGGCATCCGGTCGCCGCTGGACCTATGCCGCGCTCGACGAGGCCATCCAGCGCGCTGTCGGCGTGCTTGAAACCGGCCATGGCATCGAGCCGGGGCAGCGCATCGCCACGCTTGCCCGCAACAGCGCAGACTTGGCTGTCCTGCAGCAGGCAGCGATGCGGCTCGGCGCCATTTTCGTGCCGCTCAACTGGCGGCTCGCCAGTGCCGAGAAGCAGGCGATCCTGGCCGATTGCGATCCGGTGCTGCTGTTGCATGACACCGCCCTTGAAATGGCGCCGCCCAAGGGCTGCATGTCAATCGAAGTCGCGGCCTTCACGGCGGCAGTCGAGGCACAGGTTCCGGCACCGCGCCGGTCCTTGCCGGCCAGCGATGCGCCTTCGATCATCCTCTACACTTCGGGCACATCAGGCCGGCCGAAAGGGGTCATCGTCACCGAACGCAATGCGTTGGCCACTGCGGTCAATTTCGGCGTACTGGGACGCGTTGGCAACGCCAGCGTCTTCCTCTGCGACGCGCCGATGTTCCATGTCATCGGCCTCATCACCAGCTTGCGTCCGCCGCTGTTGCAAGGCGGCACGGTGCTGATCTCGCCCGGCTTCGACGCCGGCGTCACCAATCGTCGCCTGGCTGATCCCGCGCTCGGGGTCACCCATTATTTCTGCGTACCGCAGATGGCCAGGATGCTGCGCGACCATCCAGATTTTGCGCCTTCGAATTGGACCGCGCTGACCGCCATCTTCACTGGCGGCGCGCCCAATCCGGCCGCAAACATCCACTGGTGGCTGGCACAGGGTGTGCGCATGGTCGACGGCTTCGGCATGACCGAAGCCGGCACCGTGCTCGGCATGCCCATCGAGGCCGACCGCATCGCCAGCAAGGCAGGCTCGGCGGGCCTTGCGGCGCCGACCATCGGGCTGCGCATCGTCGACGACGCTGGCCGCGATGTCGCTACCGGGGAACTAGGCGAGATATGGCTGTCCGGCCCCAGCATCACACCTGGCTACTGGAACCGGCCGGAAGAGACCGCGCGGGCCTTCACCGCCGATGGCTGGTTCCGCACCGGCGACATCGCCAGGCAGGATGAGGAAGGTTTCGTCACCCTTGTCGACCGCCGCAAGGACATGTTCATCTCCGGCGGCGAGAACGTCTATCCCTCAGAAATCGAGATGGCGCTGCTCGATCATCCCGACATCGCCGAGGCAGCCGTGATCGGCGTCGCCGACGAGCGCTGGGGCGAAGTCGGACGCGCCTTTGTCGTGCCGAAGCCCGGTCGCGTTCTCGATCCGGCCGGTCTGGCAAGCCATTGCGGCGCCCGTATCGCCCGCTACAAGGTGCCGAAGGAATTTTTGATCGCGCAGGCGCTGCCGCGCACCGCGTCCGGCAAGATCCAGAAACACATTTTGCGCGCACGGATGGCACCGGCAGACGGGAAGGCTTGAGACAGACCGCCGATCAGTCTGCCGGCGTGGATCGAAAAATCGCAGCAGCCGCCGCGACGATTTCCGCATTGTCCTTCGCCACCGTTCCGTCGGCGAGCGTCTTGCCGTCTTCCAGCCCGACCCGCGTCGACCAGCGCTTTTGATGTGCAAGCTTCACGAAGGGCCAGACGGTGGCGTCGACGCCATGCAGCAGGATCGGCCGCCGCACCCCAGCGCGCTCCAGCACGGCGGCGATGCCATGCGCCTCGTCGAGTGCCGCCGACAGGTCTGGGATGTCGATCTCGATCAGGATGCGCAGCACTTGGTCGTGGCCGGGAAGCGCCACGAAGCGCCCGGCGTCGGCGACGGTGGCAAGCCCCGCCTCGATGCCGACACCACACTGCCGCAACAGCTCCATCACGTGAGGCGCGTCGGCCTCCGACAGGTTGACAGAGGCGTAGTCGGGCAGCTCCCGCCAGGCTGCGATCGCCGCGCGGGTCCGCTCGACATCGCTCTCGATCCAGGCGCCGGTCGACACGCCGACAAGCGTGCCCGGGCAGGCCCGGCGCACCGCCAGCACCATCGCATCGACGGCCGCCAGGCTTTCGCGCCCGTCGGCACCGCGCGGGTGGATATGCAGTTCGGCCGCGCCGGCGGCGACGCAGGCGGCCGCGTCGCTCGCCATCGCCTCTGCAGTCAGCGGCAACTGGGGATGAAAATCGCGCGAACGTGCGCCATTGATGCAGGCCTGGACGATCATCGGTCTCACCTCCGACAGGGAGGCACAGTCTAGCCGCGCGGCACGGCATGGCAAAGAGTTGGGCCGCGTCTTTCCTGACAGCGCATCACTGCCTTGCCTTCCTTCCGTGGCATTTGAATAAAAGCCGCCTGTGGATATTTACCCGGCGTTCCCTCGCCTCCGGCAAGGTATTTTAGGGTGGGATAATGGAGAGACCATTGACCAGCGATTTTTCAGCCGCCCGCATCCACCTCGAACGCGCCTATCACTATCTGCAAGGCAATGACGAGACGAGCCGCACGGCCTGTGACGCCCTCGATCTGTTGATCGAAACAGTGGCGGAAGCGCAGCACAGGCCATCCGATTCTGGAGTGCTGGAGTTTCCGCAATCAACGGCGCGGCGAACCGGATAGAACATGTCGAGATTCAGGTCAGGCCAACCGGCCCGGCCTGAATCTCGATACATCCGGGATCACGATGCCTTACGGGCCGTCTCTGCCCCTGCCGCGCGCACGACAATTTGCTCCAGCGGCTCCGGCCGGTGCAGCAAAAACCCCTGGCCGAAGGCGACGCCCATGTCGCTCAACATCGCCAGCGTGTCCTGCCGTTCGATCTTCTCGCCGACCACGTCGCAGCCGAGGCTGCGGGCGATGCTGGTGATGGCCAGCACGATCTCGCGGTCGAAGCGGCTTTGCGTGATGTGCTCGATGAAGGAACCGTCGATCTTGATCGTGTCGACAGGAAAGCGCCTGAGATACTCGAACGAGCTCATGCCGGCGCCGAAATCGTCGAGGCTGACCCGGCAGTGCCGCTCGCGCGCCTTGCGCACGAATTGTTCGGCGGCGTCGAAATTGGTGACCGCGGCGGTTTCGGTGATCTCGAAGCCGATGCCCGAATGCGGCGCCCCGGTCTCTTCGATGACACTGTCGACGAAGTCCCACAGCTGCGGATCGCTCAGCGTCTGCGCCGACAGGTTGAAGCCGAGTGTCAATGCACCCGAGCGCAAGGCAGCACCATGCCGCGACAGCGCGGTGCGGATGATCCAGCGGTCGAGCCGCGACGCGATACCAAAGCGCTCGGCCACCGGAATGAACTCGCCAGGCGGCACCAGCCGGCCGTTGCGTGCGACGAGCCTAGCCAGCACTTCGACATGGCGGCTTTCCTGCCAGGGCCGGCCCAGCAGATGGATTTCCTGGCCGAACAGTTTCAGCCGCCCGTCTTCCATGGCATCGACGGTGTCGGCGGCGACACGCGCCGCGTTCAGCCCGCCGGAACCCGATGCCGTCTCGGTGGAGAAGATGGCAAAGCGGTTGCGCCCGGCGGCCTTGGCTGCGTAGCAGGCGTCGTCGGCGCAGGCCAGCGCGTCGGCCACCGTCGTGTTGGCGTCATCAACGAAGGCGATGCCGATCGAAGCCGCCAGCTTGCGCGTCGACGCGGCCGCGCCGAGATCGGCCTCGCGCACCGCGCCAAGCACCGCAGCGGCGATCCTCTCGGCCTGTGCGGCATCGCAATGCGGCACCAGCAGCGCGAATTCGTCGCCACCCAGCCGCGCCGCGTGTGCTGCCGGCGGCAGGCAGGCGCGGATGCCGGCGGCAACGCTCTTCAGCGCCAGGTCGCCGGCAGCGTGGCCGGCAAAATCGTTGAGCGCCTTGAAGTAATCAAGATCGACATAGAACACAGCCAGCGGCGCACCCGCCGCGATATGGTCAGCGAGCAGCCGATCGAAGGCGGAGCGATTGTACAGGCCGGTCAGCGCATCGTGACGGGCGGCATAGGCTAGCTCCTGCTCACGCAGTTTTTCCTCGGTGATGTCGCGCACCGTGCCAAGAACCTGGCCAGCCGCACCGGCAATGGCGATAAAGCGCACCAGAGATTCGACATGGCGTATCTCGCCGTCGCGCTTGATGATGCGGTATTGCGAAGCGGTAACTCGGTCCGAGCCGGGTGTCGGCAAATGCGCCTGCTCGGTGACTTCCCTGTCGTCGGGGTGCAGGAAAGTATGCCATAGGTCGGCGGTTACCTCGTCGGTATCGGCGACGAGGCCGAATATGTCTCTGGTGCGGGAGTCCCAATAGCTCTTGTTGGTGGCGATGTCGTAGTGCCAGATGCCGGTGCCGCTGGCGGCGAGTGCCAGCCGGAAGCGCACATTGACCTGCTCGAGCTCGGCTTCGGCGGCCTTCTGCTTGGTGATGTCGGTCTGCACGCCCATCAGCCTGAGCGGCTTTCCGGAAGCGTCACGCTCGACGATGCCGCCGCGATCGAGCACCCACACCCAGTGGCCCTGCTTGTGCTTCAGCCTGAGCTCGGTCTCGATGGCATCCGTCCGTCCGGCAATGTGGCGGTCGCCGCTGGCCAGCGCCCGCTCGCGATCATCGGGATGGGTCAGCTGCAGCCACAGGTCGCTGGCGTTGGCAAGTTCGCCTTCATCATAGCCCAGCATCCGCGCCCAGGTCGCGGAATAGAAGCAGTCGCCGGTCGCAAGATCCCAATCCCAGACGCCAAGATGGGCGCGTTCCAGGGCCTTCGCCCAGAACGTTCCATTGCGATTTTTCTTGTCCTGACGCGCCATCGTCTGTTTCGCTCATTCCCCGCCACGCGGCAATCTGCAGTAAAACCAGAGAAGAAACAGTTACCGTTGGAAGGCCGGCCGAGAGTGGCGACCCGGCATTGCCAGATTATGGGCAGCCCGGCCTGTAGAGTTCACCATCAAGTACCATGGGCTCTCCGACAAAACCGATGCTGAATCTTTCGTCGTCGGTACTGCCGATGACGAAACGCGGCGCCTCGCCCGGAGGGGCGCTCTCGTAGCGAAGCCGTTGGTTGAAGCCATCGCTTCGCGACCAGCTCATTTCATGCGGCAAGCCCGGCCCGTCATCGACTATGACCTTCCAGCCCGGATGATTTTCACTCATGTAGCACTGCCCGGCAACGGCCGGGGCAGGCAAAAGCAACAGGAGGGCGAGCGCCGTTTTCATCGACAGCTTTCTGTAGGCAGAGTGTTGCAAAATGCTGAGCGGCACTTGAACCGATGCTTGGTCACGGTGTTCACCGCTCGCTTCCGGCGCGAGTCGGATAGCCTAGGTCCTGTCGCCTTTCGATTGGCCGGCAAGAACCGGAGTTTTGCACCCGCCTGATCGTCCTACTGCTTGCTCCAGGTCATCGGCCAATCCGGTGATCTCTCCGTGCAAACACAAGAGGACCTCCCAATGACCAAGCAAGAAGACAACAAGGCCGTCGTCGTTAGATGGTTCACCGACTTCTGGGGTGAAACCTGCGATCTGTCCGTCGTCGACGACATCGCAGCACCCGACATGCTGCTGAAATACTCGCTGCACGAGCCGCGCCGCGGCCGCGACGACATCAAGGCCTTCATGACCGACTTCCGCAACGCCTTCCCGGACCTCAACTTCTGGGCTACGGCCGACCTGATTGCCGAGGGCGACTATGTCGTCGGCCAGTGGGAGGGCGGCGGCACGCATACCGGCCCCGCCTTCGGCGATTTCCTCGCCGGCTCGCTGCCGGCTGCCACCGGCCGCGCCATGCGCTTTACCGGCACCACTGTGCTGAAGGTGGTCAACGGCAGGATCGTCGAGGAGATCGGGCTCGATGACGGCGTCGCCGCCCTCACCCAGCTCGGCCTGATCAAAGCCGCCTGATCGAGCCGCATGATGGAAAGGGGCCATCGCCACCAGGCGATGGCCCTCCCTCTCTCAATCGTAGCCGAAACCCGACGACAGGCAGCCTGTAACCGTTGAAAGCCTCGAAAGGCGACGAATGATGCCTGCGCGTAACCGCGTAGCATTTTCGTAAACAGATCATTGCCAACAAATAATGAATTATACCTATCTAATATTTAATACTCTACTTTGGAACAGGTGTAACTGAATGGTAATACATCATCTGCGAAATACCCCATAACAATCTTCTGGGCAGCTGGCGGGATGTCCTTCCATGAGTGAGCACACCGGTCAGCGCGGCGACAATCGCCGCCCAGCTGCAATCCTTGACCTGGACATCGCGACAACCAGGAGCGGCTGGTTGCTGGTTGCCTTGTGTCTGACCTATGCCTTGACCGCTCTTTGCCTGCAGCCGGATCGCTACCTGCATCTGGCGCAATCCTATGCCGAGCCGTTCGCCTTCTTCCTGCCCACGCTTCTGGCGGCTGGCCTTGGTGTGGCGGGGCTGGCATTTGCCCGACATACCCCGACGAGGTTCATCCTCGACATACTCGGGCAGCGTTGGCTGACAGCCGCGCCCGTTATCCTTCTGTTCTTTCTCGGCGTCACCGCCTTCACCACCTTGAAGGTCGCCATCCCGGACACGGTGCCGTTCTACGCCGACCGTGCCCTGGCGGAGCTTGATCTTCGGCTGCATGGCGTCGATCCCTGGACATGGACGCACAGCGTGGTTCCCGAACCGGTCTCGGCCGTCATTTTCGCCGGCTATGGATATGGCTGGCTCGTGCAATGGTTCGGCACGGTGCTCTTCGTCGCCTTCTGGAACAATCCGGTCAGCCGCTTGCGCTATCTGTGGGCGTTCGCGCTGACCACGATCCTGTGCGGCACCGTACTTGCGACCCTGCTGTCGTCCACCGGCCCGATGTTCCACGACCAGTTCTATGGCGGTGACCGCTTCGTCGGGCTGCGAACCGCCCTGGCGCAGAATAGCTACGCCGCGTCGGTCCATGTCTATGCCGACTATCTGCTTGCAGCCTACCAGAGTGGCCGCCCGGAACTGGGCGGCGGCATCTCCGCCATGCCAAGCATGCATGTCGCCATCGCCACGCTCAACGCACTCTTCCTGGCCGGATTCGGCCGCCGGTGGGCAATCGCCGGCTGGTCCTTCGCAACCTTCATCCTGTTCAGCTCGGTTTACACCGGCTGGCACTATGCCGTGGATGGCTATCTCTCGATCCTTGTCGTGTCCCTGCTCTGGTATGTGACGGGACGCTTCGTCTTGCCGCAAGCGAGCCGGGATACCATCAGCGAGGTGGGACTGGCGATTCCAGATCAAGCGGCATGATGACCGTATCCTTCTGACGCCGCGAGGAGCGGCAGCGGCACACACACCGGCCTGGCCTTCAACGATTGTCTCGCCCAAAGCGGGGCGCTGGGCGGGAGCGTTCCGACTGACTCGGGAGAATGCCAGGCGGCATTGGCGCCGCCTGGCTTCATTGCTTACTGGCTCGGCGCCATCGCGTGCTCACATGACACTTTCGGGTTCATGTCGGCGAAAGTGCCGGTCGGGTTGCCCTTCCAGGCCCAGACATGCAGTTCGTAAAACTCACCCAGGCCGTAGCGGTTGGGCGCGCTGTTGAAATTGAACAGCTGTCCGTCCAGCGACGCCGGCCCCTTCGAGGTAATGTATTCGACCGCCACCAGTTGCAGCGTGCCGTCAGCCATCGGCTCGTACATCACCGCTTCAGGCCGGGCGATATCGATCTTGTCGTCCTTCAGATACTGGCCGTTGACATAGTGGATGCCCATGGCGCCGCCGGTGATGCCGCTGGCGCACGGAATCGGCGCATAGCCCTCTGATATAGCGGCCTTGACGTTGAGAAACCGGCTGTTGGCGGCCCGCACCTTGTCGGCCAGCGGATTGGGGCCGGACACCGGCGCGGCCGCTTCCTGATGCGCCTGTGCGAAGGTGGTGCAGACAGCCAGCATGGCCCCGGCCATGACAAACCTGTAGTGAAAATTTGGCCGGTTGTGAAAGTTCGATAGCATCTTCATTCCATTCTTCTTGAAAAAGCCCAGCTGGCCGGCCGCCGAAAATACGGAGGCCCGGCAGGCAAGCGCTGTGGCTGTTGTTGCTTGGAGATCCCGAAAACGATGCCAGGGATGCCGGTCATCCCTTCGGCAGATACGGGATCGTTCCGGCCAGATCGGTGTTGTCGATCATCTGGAAACGGCTGTCGCTGCCGCCCTGACGGGCCGAAACGAAGGGCGCATAGGCCGGATCGCTGGTGAAGGCGCGGGCCGCCGCTTCTGACGGGAACGCCATCAGGGCGATCAGCGTGGTGTCGAGCGGCTTGCCTTCGAGCGTCTTCACATTGCCGCTGCGCGACAGATACCTGCCGCCATGCTTGTGGACGAGGTCGTGCACCGAGGCGGCATAGGCCGGCACCCACTGCGGGTCGTTTATCTTGATGTCTGCGATAACGTAAGCGGTCATGGTAGTCTCCTGGTTGCGGTGCACAAGGTATCCCGTGCAACCGGCCAAAGGGCTCGCATGGCAAGGCCCTAGCCAACCAGTCCGCGATCTGTACTGGGGCAGTACAGTTTCCGTACTGGCCGCTTCATTCATGAAGGCCTAATGTTCGGCCCAGTTTCGAGGGAGGGACACAGATCATGACCCAGCACGGATACAAACAGTTCTGCCCGCTATCGATGGCCGCCGAGGTGCTGTGCACCCGCTGGACGATGGTGCTGATGCGTGAATTGGTGGCGGGTTCGACCCGCTTCAACGACCTGCGCCGCGGCGTCCCCAAAATGTCGCCGACCCTTCTGTCGCAACGGCTGAAGGAACTTGAACTGGCCGGCATCGTAGAGCGCAAGGAAGTGCCGGGCGAAAAAGGGATATTCGAATATCGGCTGACGGAAGCCGGCCGGGATTTGCGCCCGGTCGTCGAGGCAATGGGCTTCTGGGGGCAGAAATGGGTCGAGTCCCGACTGTCGCTGAAGAACCTCGATCCGTCGCTGCTGATGTGGGACATGCGGCGCAACTTAAACCCCTCGCCGCTGCCCGAGGGGCGCACGGTGATACAATTCCTGTATCAGGAGCTACCGGCGTCCAAACGGTCGTGGTGGCTCATCGTCGAGAAGCACGGCGAGGTCGATCTGTGCTGGTACGATCCGGGCTTCGATGTCGACCTTTACGTCTCGACCGACCTGCACACGATGACGGCGATCTGGATGGGATTGCTGACCGTCGAGAAGGCCGGCGCGAAGGTTGCCCTGACCGGCGACCAGGCCATCGGCAGGAAGATGCAGACATGGCTCGGGCTCAGCCCGTTCGCGGTGGAACCCAAGCGCGCGGCTTAGGAACGAGGGTATCAGGCACCACGGGCGACGGCTTAGGCGCGCTTGCGGCCCCTGTCATTTGCAAGGTGATAGGGTTGCACGAGGACTTCGGCAGGAATGTTCCATTCCTTGTTCAGTTTGAAGACCATATCCAGGGTAAGCGCCCGCTTTCTGTTCAGCACCTCGGTCGCCCGGGGCGATGATCCGATCACCTCGGCCAGCGCCTTTCGCGACAGGTTGAACAGTTCCATGTGCGAATGAATGGCTTCAACGGGATCCGGTGCTTCGATCGGATAGTGCTTGTCCTCATAAGCCTCGATCAGAGTTGCGAGAACGTCGAAACGGTCACCTTCGAGAGAGCCGACCTCCGGCTCATTCTCGAAATATTTAGTGATTTCGGCGATCGCCCAATCGTAATCGGCTTCGGTCTTAATGGGTCGAATGTTCTCCATCACACCTTCTCCGGATCAATCTTGTCATACTCTTTGTGCGTCCCGACGAATTTGATCAGAACACGGTGAAACTTGTAGGCGACGTGGACAATCAGGCGGTACTTGTTGCCGCCGATGTCGAAAATGATGCGATTGTCGCCGACGAAATCAACGGTCGCTCCAAACGCATCTTTAACGTCAGCCGGGGTCTTCCAATCAGCATTGCCTACAGCCACATACCAAGCCGTCAAAGGAGCTTCGGCCTGATTGTGTTTGGCCCAAAAGTCCTTCAGCGCCTTCTTGGCAATTATCTGCATGACCTGATATAGCAAATTCCCAAATCGGGAACAAGAGTGTTTTCCCAAATTGGGAAAGGCAGATTTGCACTTTCCTGACGCTTGTCAGGAAACGGGTGGCGAGGCCGGCTTTTGGCGGCTTCAATGCGGCATGTTCATCACTCTGGCCAAGGATCTTCACCCCGCGCCGCTGCAAGTCGCCGACGATCCGCGCTGGGCGCGTATCGTTGCGCGCGACAAATCGGCCGACGGCGAATTCTGGTATTCGGTGGCAACGACCGGCGTCTATTGCCGGCCCTCCTGCCCGTCGCGGCGCGCCAACCCCAGGAATGTGCAGTTGCACGGCACGCTCGATCAGGCCAGGGCAACCGGCTTTCGCCCGTGCCGGCGCTGCAACCCGGATGGCCCGTCGCTCGAGGCCGGCAACGCCGCAATGGTCGCCGCTGCCTGCCGCAGGATCGAGCAGAGCGAAGAAGAACCGTCGCTCGGAGAGCTGGCGGACGCCGCCGGCCGTAGCGCCGGTTATTTCCATCGTATCTTCAAGGCCGTCACTGGCCTGACGCCGAAGGACTATGCCGCCGCCCACCGCGCCGCCCGGGTCCGCCAGGGCCTGGAAGACGGCGCCAGCGTGACGACGGCGATCTACGATGCCGGCTTCAATTCAAGCGGGCGTTTTTACGAGAAATCCACCTTCATGCTCGGCATGACGCCGACGCGCTATCGCGCCGGCGGCGCCCATGAAGAAATCCGCTTCGCCGTCGGCGAATCCTCGCTCGGCGCCATCCTGGTCGCCTCCAGCCAAAAGGGCGTCGCCTCGATCCTGCTCGGCGACGATCCCGACGCGCTGGTGCGCGACCTCCAGGACCGTTTCCCCAAGGCACGGCTCATCGGCGGCGACCGCGACTATGAGGCGCTGGTCGCCCGCGTCGTCGGTTTCGTGGAAGTGCCGGCGCTCGGCCTCGACCTGCCGCTCGACGTGCGCGGCACCGCCTTCCAGCAGCGCGTCTGGCAAGCCCTGCAGGACATCCCCGTCGGCCGCACGGTTTCCTATGCCGAGATCGCGCAGCGCATCGGCGCGCCGAAAGCGACCCGCGCCATCGCCGCCGCCTGCGCCGCCAACAGCCTTGCCGTCGCCATTCCCTGCCATCGCGTGATCCGCAAGGACGGCGCCCTATCCGGCTACGCCTGGGGCGCGGAGCGCAAACGCGCGCTGCTCGACCGCGAGGCAGCGTCCGACAATGCCAACCGGTCGGTGCGGGCCTGACGAGGACCGGCAATGCGCGCGATGGCAAGGTCTCCCGATGCGACCACCCAGACCCAAGCTGCCGGCCGCCGGCGCGCCCCTGACGCGAAATCACGGGTGATGACCGCCATCGGCCGGATGGTCGATGACGGCAAAGCCGAGTGGAGCTTGATCACGAGCGGCGACATCGAGTTGCGCCTGTCGACTGGCGAGGTGTTCCTGCTTGGAGAGTTCGATGTCACCCGCGTGGCATGAGCACCTACCTTTTCGAATTTGAAAGCAAGCATCGGAGTGAGCGCGATAAGCCGTCTCTGTAGGGTTCAGGCACAGACAAAGGAGTGAAGGCAATGAACCTCATGCGAACTCAAATGACCGCAGCGGCGACCGTCCACAATGCCCTGGACACCATCGCCTACGCCATCGGCGAATCCCCGATTGGCAACATCCTGGCGGCGCGCAGCGATATCGGCGTCTGCGCCATCCTGATCGGCTCGGACGCCGAGGCGCTGGAGCAGGACCTTGGCGACCGCTTCCCCGGCAAGGCGCTGGTCGAGGACAAAACAACGCTGCGCAACGATCTCGCGGCAATCGCGCGCTTCATCGAGACGCCCAGCGTCGGCCTCGACCTGCCGCTCGACATGCGCCACGGCACGCCGTTCCAGCAACAGGTTTGGGCCGCGCTGCGCACCATCCCGTGCGGCGCCACCATCACCTACACCGCTCTGGCCCGGCGTCTCGGCCAACCGAACGGCACCCGTGCCGTGGCGACCGCCTGTGCGGCCAACGCGATTGCGCTCGGCATTCCCTGCCACCGCGTTGTCCGCGCCGACGGCACGCTGTCGGGCTATCGCTGGGGCGTCGAGCGCAAGCGCGCTCTGCTTAACAAGGAGGCTGCGATATGAACGCCCATACCAAGGTTGCCGCATCGGTGGTCGAAGCTGCCGAGACACGCATTGCCGGTTACGACTGGCCGGCCCTTGCCACCGAACTCGACGGCTTCGGATGCGCGGTAATTGAAAAGCTGCTGTCGCCCGAAGAGTGCCGGCAGATCGCCGGCCTCTACCCTCAGGAGCAGCATTTCCGCAGTCACATCCACATGGCCAGGCACGGCTTCGGCAAGGGCGAATATCGCTATTTCCGCTATCCCTTGCCTGACCTCATCGGCGGGTTGCGCAGCGCGCTTTATCCCAGGCTGGCCGCGGTCGCCAACCGGTGGAACGAGCGTATGGCGATCGCCATGCGCTATCCCGCCACGCATGCGGCGTTTCTTGACCAGTGCCATAGCGCCGGCCAGACGCGGCCGACACCGCTTCTGCTGCAATATGTGCCTGGCGACTTCAACTGCCTGCACCAGGACCTCTATGGCGACCTCGCCTTCCCGCTGCAGGTGGCGATCCTGCTCTCCGAGCCGGGCCAGGATTTCACCGGCGGCGAGTTCGCGCTGACCGAGCAGCGCCCGCGCATGCAGAGCCGCGTCGAAGTGGTGCCATTGCGCCAGGGCGACGCCGTGGCCTTCGCCGTCCACAACCGGCCGGTGCAGGGAACCAGAGGCAACTACCGCGTCAACCTGCGCCACGGCGTCAGCCGCTTGCGCTCAGGCATGCGCCACACCGTCGGTATCATTTTTCATGATGCGAAGTGAGGGTTACGGAGGAGAGGCACTTCGTCCTACGTCGGCAAAGACCATCTCCAGGATCCACGGACACGCATAATAGTCGGCGATGCGGTCGATGACGCCGCCATCGGCATGGATCCGCACCAGATACGCAGGCAGCCATTCCTCGCTATGCCGCCTGTCGAGGACCAGCACGATCTCCCCTTCGATCACGCCTGGCCGCATGCGCCAAGGCAGCTCGCTGCGCTCATATTCGATGAAGTAGGGCGAGCCTGACAGCAGGCCGTTGTAGCAATCCGAGACCCGCAGCCGCGCATCGGCACTGGTCAGCGCCCGCACCCCGTCCCAGTCTCGCTTGTTGAACAATTCGACATAGCGGCCGAGCAGCCGCGCCAGTTCGGGGTCGTGTGCGGGTGCCGCGCCCGGTTGCGCCGGCAAGGCGGCGAGCTTGGCACGCCCACGATTGAGCGCCGACTTGACGCCACCTGATGTCGAGCCGACCAGCTCGGCGATCTCCTCAAGCGAATGGTCGAAGACATCCTTGAGCAGCACGCAGGCGCGCTCCTTCGGCGGCAGGTGCACGACCAGCCGCTCGATGGCGCGGCCGGCGCCGGGACCGGCGGGCTCGACAGGCAGCACGATGTCGTCGCTGGCAAAGCCGGCCTCGGCCCGCTGTCGCGCCTGGCGGTTGCGGATAAAGTCGATGCAGCGGTTGTGGGCGATGCGGAACAGCCAGGGCCGCAGCGCCTGCGCATCGTCGAGCCGTTCGATCTTGCGATAGGCCTCGAACAGCGCCTCCTGCATGATGTCCTCGCCATCGAGGGCCGAACCGGTCATGCGCGCGCAGTAACGGTGCAGCTTGATACGCAGATGCGAAACCGTCCCCAGGAACGCGGCGTAGCGCAGGTCGAACAGGCCCTCGGGGTCGAGGCGCGGCTGCATGCCTTGCCTCGTTTCACGGGATTTGCGGATCTGCTGGTTCATCGCGGCACGTCGGTCAGCGTCACCGCAGCATCGCGCAGGCACGGCACATCCACAAGCATGAATCGCGATACGACCAGCCGGCGCATACTCACGCCGCTTTGTCGCCGGCGGCCTCGTCACGGGTGGCCGGCAGGCCCAGTTTCGGCCGCATCCAGGTGGCGAAGCGGCCGATCGCGTCGTCGGCTTCCGGCGCCCGGCCGGCCATCATCTGGAAGGAGTGCAGCATGCCCTCGAAGACGTCGAGCCGTGTCTCGACCCCAGCCTGCCTGGCGCGCTCGGCGAACATGCGGCTTTCGTCGACCAGCGTCTCGTCGGCGCCGGCTTGCAGGAACACGGGCGGAAAGCCGGTAAGGTCGGCATAAAGCGCGCTGACCTCCGGATCGAGCCGGTCGCCGTCACCGATGAAGTTGGTCACCAGCCAGTCGACGGCGGCCTTGGCGAAGGCCGGGTCCTTTTCGCGGTTGGTCTCGTAGCTGGCGGCGGTCAGCGCCATGTCGAACCAGCCGGAGATGATCAGCGTGGCGACGGGCAGCAGCCGCCCTTGCGCACGCAGCCGCTGCAGGACGCCATAGGTCAGCACCGCACCGCAGGAATCGCCGGCAAGTGCGATGTCGCCGGCGTCGAAGCCCCGATCGGCGAGCCAGTTCCAGACCGTCATCGCCACGTCGAGCTGGGCCGGATACTTGGCCCGGTGCGCCAGCGGATAGTCGTAGAGCAGCGCCCGGCAGCCGACGGCCTTGGCCAGATGCCCGACCAGCTTGCGGTGCGTGTAGATCGAGCCGCCGATGAAGCCGCCGCCATGCGCATAGAGCAGCACACGCCCCTCGTCGGCGCCCTTCGGCACCGTCCACATCGCCGGCACGCCGCCGGCATCGACCTCGATATAGTCGACGCCGCCGGGTTCGCCGGTCAGTGCCGTCCAATGGGTGTCGTTGTGGTCGATGATCGCTTGCGGGCTGGTCAGCCTGCCGGCATTGGCGGCGATCGCCGCGTAGTGGTTCCTGTTTGCCTCGCTCTGCGTGCTCGCCATGATGATCTCCCTGGTTACGGATCGCGGGCTGCGCGACCTTCCAAAGCCAAGGACGAACGGGCGGACAAGAAAGATACGTCGGAGCCCTGATTTTCTCTCTCTGCCTCACCCCACCGGCGCATAGCTGTTGACCACCATGCCGCAGGCATAGGCCTTCGAGCCGAGCAGCGCCAAGTTTTGGAAACCGCCCTGGTCGAAGATGCGGCGTCCGGCACCCAGCACCGCCGGATTGATGAACAGCTGGAACTCGTCGACCAACCCGGCCGCGATCAGCGCCGAGGCGAACCCGGCGCCGCCGAACACCGCCATGTCGCCACCCTCGCCCGCCTTCAGCGCATTGACCTCGCGCGGCAGGTCGCCGCTGGCGACCCTTGTGCGCTCCCATACCGAGTGCTTGAGCTTGTCGCTCAGCGCCACCTTCTGGGCGTCGACGACGCGCTGCGCAAAGGCATAGAACGGGTCGCGCGGAAATTTCTTCGCCGCATTGCCCCAATGGGTAAGATACCCCTCCTGCACCATCTTGCGGCTGAGCAAAATGGTGTCGATGCCGGCGAAGACGGCGTTGAAGTCCTGCTTCAGCTCGTCGTCCCAGCCGCTCTCGTCACCCCATTCCCAGAGCTGCCAGGCATGGTCCTCATTGGCGCCGACAAAGCCGTCGACCGACATCTGCATCTGAAGGATCAGCTTTTTCATCATCGTTCTCCTCGGTTTGTCCCGGCTCAAAGCGTGCAGGCGAAATTGCGGGGCAGCGAGCGGCATGGTCAGCGTTAAATGGTTTACATTTGGAACTATTGACGCAAGACTAAAATGATGTCAACAGTAAAGTGATTTAAAAATGGAACCATAGATGTCGACGCGCGAAAAATCCGGCTGCCCGATCAACCTGTCGCTCGAACTCGTCGGCGACCGCTGGACGCTGCTCATCATCCGCGACCTGGTTTTCGCCGGGAAAAGGCACTTTCGCGAATTCCTGCAATCCGACGAAGGCATCTCGTCACGCACGCTGGCCGAGCGGCTGCAGACGCTGCAGGACGAAGGCATCCTCATTCGCAGCGACGACCCGACGCATGGGCTGAAGACGGTCTACCGGTTGACCGAGGCCGGCATCGACCTGTTGCCGGTGCTGGTGACGCTCGGCGCCTGGGGCAGCAAGCACCGCAAGGCCGACGATCATCTGGCGCGGATCGCCGACGAGCTGGCGGCCGGTGGCGAGGCGGCGCTGGAACAGATGAAAGCAGCGCTGCGGGCGGATCATATCGTCTAGGTGGCGGGGCTCAAGCCGAGCCGGCACTGCTCTTTGCTGCACAAATCGCTCGCAGCTTGACAATGATCCGCCTTTGTTCTCTATTTGTTCCGGTCTATCAGCAACTGCGGATGTGCGGTCGGGATGGAAACGACAGCCACCATCCTGCATGCCGATCTCGACGCCTTCTACGCCTCGGTCGAGCAGTTGCTCGACCCGTCGCTGCGCGGCAAGCCGATCGCGGTGGGCGGTGGCGTTGTGCTCGCCGCCTCCTACGAGGCGCGCGCCTTTGGCGTGCGCGGCGGCATGCCGGGGCGCAAGGCGCGCGAGCTCTGCCCGCAGCTGATCTTCGTCGGCGGCAATTTCAGCGACTACCAGCGGCTTGGCGACGCGGCGATCAAGGTGCTCGACGATTTCACGCCGCTGGTCGAACGCATCTCCATCGACGAGGCCTTTGCCGACGTCGCCGGCTGCACGCATTTGTTCGGCTCGCCACAAGAGATCGCCACAACCATCCGCCGCCGCGTGCGGGCCGAACTCGGCCTGCCGATCTCGATCGGCGTGGCGCGCACCAAGCACCTGGCCAAGATCGCCTCGCAGGTCGCCAAGCCCGACGGGCTGGTGGTGGTCGAGCCCGGCACGGAGATCGCCTTCCTGCACGACCTGCCCGTCGGGCTGATGTGGGGCGTCGGCCCGGCGACTAAGGCTCGGCTGGCGGAAATCGGTGTCGAGACCATCGGCCAACTGGCCAGGACGCACAGCAGCGCCTTGACACGGCTGCTCGGTCCGGCCGCCGGCGAAAAGCTCGCCGCGCTGTCATGGAACCGCGACCCGCGGAAACTCGAAACGCATCGCCGGGCGCGCTCGGCCGGTGCCCAATCGGCGCTCGGCCAAAAGCCCGCCGTGGCTGATGTCATCGTGCCCACTCTGCTGCATCTGGCCGACCGCGTCGCCAGCCGGCTGCGCGCCAAGGCGCGGCCCGGCCGCACCGTGACGGTGCGCGTGCGCTTTGCCGATCTCAGCGCCGTCACCCGCTCGATCACCCTTGACCAGCCGATCTCGGCGACCACGATGCTGGCCGAGATCGCCGGCGATCTGGTGCGCGGCGTGCTCGCCGACCACCGCCAGGAGAAAACGATTTCGCTGCTGGCGATCTCGGTGTCGCATCTCGAGGAAAGCTTCGAATTGCAGCTCGACCTGCCGCTTGGCCTCGCCGACGAGAAACGCCGGCCCGGCACCAGGAAAGGCCTGGCGCGCTTCGACGCCGACCGCGCCATCGACAAGATCCGCGAGCGCTTCGGCAAACAGGCGGTCGGCTACGGCACGGTGGCGCTGGAGGCGGCACGCTCGGTGCCCGACGAATTCAGGGAGTTGGCGCAGAAGGAACTGTGAGCGCGGTGGACGCCATCCTGAACGTGACCGCGCCGGCATTGTAACTGAGGGGCAGCAGGCCGTGAAAAATCTTGATCTCCTCACTGGTGGCTATTCGAGTAAGATGTCCCTGACACAAACCATGGAATCTCATGTTCGCACCCTTCATCGTTTGCGCGTTGGTCACAGCTCTCAGCGCGGTTGTCAGTCTCGGTTTCTCCTTGGCTGCCGTCATGAACGAAACCGGCAGCGCCCGGACAGTGGCATTGTACGGCTGTGCGCGCAGCGCAGCTTTGGTGGTCGCAAGCGCCGTGCCATTTTTTACGGGTTCGACGGAATGGCTTGAAGCCATCGCCTGGATAATGATCCTCGTGCAGGCTGGGGATGCCGTCATCGGCACCTCGATCGACGACCGGATGAAAACCTTCGGCCCGGCCGGCACATCGCTCGCCAACCTTCTCGCTCTCCTATGGCTCATCCAGTCTGTTCAATGAGTTCACGAGAAACAGCTTCAGCGCGCGATATTGGTGTGGCTGGAGCGTCTTATTCCGTCGCCTCGCCATCCCAGTACCGCTTCACCCCAGCCATGTCGAAAATGCCGTCGCGCCGGCGCAAGGCGTCGACCGCCATCTTGTTGGAATCGGGATAGACGCAGACCTCGTTGGGGTTTTTCTCGCCGATCATCAGATAGCGGCACGGTCCCGTACCGCTATTGAGGAAGGAATGGCCGACCGCCAGGCCGGCGGGAAAACAGACATAGTCGCCGGCTTTCATTTCATAGCGCTCCTCGCCAAGCAGCAGCGTCACTTGTCCTTCCAGGATCAGCGCATGTTCCTCTTCCAGCATGTGGTAGTGCCGGGGCGCCAGGCGCATCACGGGGGCCGGCGCCTCGATCAGTACGCCGACATGATAGTCGGGCCGTCCCAAGGCGGCATAGGTGAGGTGTTTGGACTGACCACCGAACCGCACCCCCTCGCCTTCCTGTTTCCACTCGACGGCATCGCTGGCGACCGGCGGGATCGGAGTGGCTGCTGCCTTGGTGACACCGGCCGTCACATCCGACGGCAACGGATCGCCGGCGGCAAGGCCGGTGCCCTCGCCGTCCCAGTAGCTTCGGGTTGCAGCGAGATCGAAGATCGCACGGCTGCCCAGGGCGCGCACCAGCACCTTGTTGGAGGCGGTGTAGACGACAACGTCGTTCGGGTTGCGCTCGCCGACAATGACATAGCGGCACGGCGCGTCGCTGGTGTTGATCAGGCAATGCCCCGCCGCTGCACCGGCCGGAAAACAGATATAGTCGCCGGCCTTCATGGCATAGGCGGCGGCGGCGACATAAGCGGTGAGCGCCCCTTCGAGGATGAAGACATGCTCCTCCTCGAAAATATGGTAATGCGCCGGCGAGGTCTGCTTGCCCGCCGGCAACTCCTCGATCGCCACGCCGACATGGTAATTCTCACCAAGCGCGGCCAGCGACAAATGCCGGTAGCGCACGCCGAAGCGCGGCACATCGGACCATTCCGTCCATGGCACGCTGTCCGATGCGAATGGCACGGGCGGTTTCTCGTCTGCCATCGGGCCTCCCTGTCGCTCTGCCCTCGTCGCATAGCCATGCTGCCAGAGGGTCTGCGTCAGAACAAAGCTGCCAGCTTCCGGCTAAGCCGCCAAGCGGCGTTCGCGACGCTCCTGACAAAGCCAGACAGGAGTCGCTCGCTTCAACTCCGGATCGCCTTGCCCGCCTGCTGCAGCAGCTCGAACGCGGCGAAGCGCTTGGCATGCCAGTCGGCCAGCGTAGCGTCGGGATGATAGACCTCGCCGAGTTCCGACATGCCGGCCATCGCCGTCACCAGGTCCTTGTAGCTCCCGGCAGCGACGGCACCCAGCATCGCCGAGCCGAGCAGCACCGGCTCGGGTGAGGTCGACGCCACCACCACCATGCCTGTCGTGTCGGCAAGCAGCTGGCGCACCAGCGGGCTTTGCCCGGCACCGCCGCTGACGACGATGGTGTCGACGGGAATGCCCTTGTCATGCTCGGCCCGCACGATCTGGCGCGCGCCGTAGCCCAGCCCGCAAACGCCGGCGACATAGAGCCCGACCAGGCTGTCGAGGCTGGTGTCGAGATCGAGCCCGGCAATCAGCGCGCGTGCATCCGGATCGGCGAAAGGCGCGCGGTTGCCGAGAAATTCCGGCACGACATGGATGCCGCCGACCAGCGCCGGCGTCGCCGCGGCTCCCTTGCGGCTTTGCGCCTGCAGCGACAGCCAGGCGCTGAGGCTCAGCCCCTCGGCCTGCGCCTTGGCCGCCGCTTCACCGGCCGCCGGGTGCATGCCCACCAGATGGTCGATGGCCGCACCGGCTGCCGATTGCCCGCCCTCGTTCAGCCACAGGCCCGGCACCATGGCAGAGAAATACGGACCCCAGACGCCGTCGACGAAGGCAGGCTCCGCGGTCGACGACATGGTGCAGGCCGAGGTGCCGAAGACATAGGCCATGCGCGACAGAACGCTGCCGAACTCGCCGCGCGCGCCGACCGTGCCGACGCCACCGGCGTGCGCGTCGATTAGGCCTGCCGCTATCGCCGTGCCGGGGACAAGGCCGAGGTCCGACGCCGCCTGCGCGGTCAGGCCGCCGCCCAGCGCTGCGCCCGCCGGCACGATCTCGGTGCCGATGCGCGCGAACGCCTCGTCGGCCAGGCTGCCAAGGCCGATCTTGCGGAAATAGGCCTCGTCCCAGCGGCTCTCATGCGCCAGATAGGTCCATTTGCAGGTCACCGTGCAGACCGAGCGGGCAAGGCTGCCGGTCGCCCGCCAGGTGAGGAAGTCGGCGAGGTCCATGAACTGCCAGGCGGCGTCGAAAGTGGCAGGCAGGTTTTCCGCCAGCCACAGCAGTTTCGGCGTTTCCATCTCCGGCGAAATGACGCCGCCGACATAATTCAGCACCGCCTCGCCGCTGCGGTTGATACGGCGCGTCTGCTCGGCTGCGCGGTGATCCATCCAGACGATGATGTTGCGTTCGGGATTGCCGGACGGGCCAACAGCCAGTGGCACGCCGCCCTCGCCCAGCACCACCAGTGAACAGGTGGCGTCGAAGCCGATGCCGGCGATCGCCTCGGGCGCTATACCAGCCTGAGCGACGGCAGCGCGCGTGGCGGCACACACCGCCCGCCAGATATCATTGCTCGACTGCTCGACAATGTCGCCTGCCTCGCGCCAGACCTCAATGTCCTGCTTGGCCGAGGCAAGCAGGTTTCCCGTGTGGTCGAACACCCCGGCCCGCGCGCTGCCGGTGCCGACGTCGATGCCGAGATAGTGGGGCATGGGGGGAAACCTTCGGTTTAGGGCAGTAAGGGAGTAGGGCAGTAAGGCAGTAAGGCAGTAGGGGAATAGGGAATAGGGAATAGGGAATAGTGGCTTGGCTTGGGCCCGGGCATTGAACAGCAGAGCAATCCTACTGCCCTACTGCCCTACTGCCCTAAAGATCATTGCTCTGTGGCAAAATCACCAGATCCCGGATCGTCACGTTGCGCGGCCGGGTCAGCATGAACATGACAGCTTCGGCCACCTCGCGCGGCTGCATCAGGCCGCCGGCGGCGAGTTCTTCCTCGAGTTTCGCCTTTGGCCAGTCGCTGACCAGCGCCGTCACCACCGGGCCAGGCGCCACGGCGCCGACGCGCAGGCCATGCTTGGCGACCTGCCGCCGCACCGTGTGGACGAAGGCCTGCACGGCGTGCTTGGACGCAGTGTAGATCGGCTCCCAGACCACCGGAACCAGTCCGGCGATCGAACTGGTGACGATGATGTCGCCGGTCTTGCGTTCGATCATGTGCGGCAGCACCGCCTGTATCGAGCGGAAGCAGGCATTGATGTTGAGGTTGAGCATCCGGTCCCAGGCATCAGGATCGCCGGTTGCCACCTCGCCGCCGACATAGGCGCCGGCATTGGCATGGAAGATATCGAGCTGGCCGGCCTTCTCCAGAATCTCAGACATCATGCTGGCGACGCTTGCCGGCTGCATCAGGTCGATCACCAGCGGGATCGCCTTGGGGCCGAGCTCGGCGCACAATGTATTCAGCGTCGCCTCGGCGCGGTCGACCAGCACCACGGTGGCGCCGGCCGCCAGCATATGCCTGGCGCATTCGAGGCCGATGCCTGATGCCGCGCCGGTGACGGCGGCAACTTTTCCGGACAGTTCTTCGCTCATGTCTTGCTTCCTGTTGATGGGTTCAGGCCCGGCCATGCGAGACACGCGAGCGGCGTGCCAGCGAGTCGACGATGACTGCGATGGCAAGCACGGCGCCGGTGATCATGTACCGAAGCGACGAGGACAGATCGAGCAGCGTCAGGCCGCTGGCGATCGACTGGATGACGATGATGCCGAGCAGTGCCGAATAAGCGCTGCCGCGACCGCCGAACAGGCTGGTGCCGCCGATGACGGCCGCCGCGATGGCGTTGAGATTGACGTCGCCGGTGCCGGCCTGCTGGCTGGCGGAAGCCAGGCGGGCCGCCGACAGCACGCCGCCGAAGGCGGCCAGCATCGAGCACAGCACGAAGGCGCTGGAATAGATCAGCCGCACATTGATGCCGGCGCGCCTTGCCGCCTCGCGGTTGCCGCCGACCGCCGACATCGAGCGGCCCCATTTCGTCCGCGTCAGCGCGTAATGCATTGCGATGACCAGGCCGACGAACAGGCCGAACATCCACGGAATACCGCGCGCCTGGTTGAGATAGAAGACGATGAGTTCGAGAATGACCGTGATGACGGCCGCTCGCGTGATGAGACCGCCCGTCGACGGCGCCGACAGATTGGCGGCGCGGCGGCGCGCAACGGTGCGCAGGCCGGTGACCAGCATGACGATGCCGGGAACGGCCGCCAGCCCGAACGACACGAACTTCGGCATCATCAGCAACTGGCCGAAATTCACCAGGTTCGAGCCGTAAGGTAGGTTGATCGAGCCTGTCGAGCCGAGGATGTAGAGCTGCAGCCCAAGCACCGCCAGCAGGCCGGCCAGCGTCGAGACGAAGCTCGGCATGCCGAGCCGGTTGAACAGCAGCGCATAGAGCGCGCCGATGAAGCCGCCGACGGCGATAGCGGCAAGAATGGCGAGCGCCACCGGCCAGCCCTGGTTGACCCACAGCGTGCCGACCATCGCCGAGGCAAAGCCGCTGATCGAGCCGACCGACAGGTCGATCTCGCCGACCATCAAAACGCAGACGATGCCGAGCGCAATGACGCCGACGGTGGAGCAATCGAACAGCAGATTGACCAGGTTGCTGCTCGACAGGAAGATCGGATTGATGCTGGCAAACACCGTCCAGATGATGACCAGCCCGACGATGACCGGCAGCGAGCCGAGATCGCCCGAGCGCACCCGGTCGAAGAACCTGCGGATGGCGCCGCCGATCCCGGCCTCGTGCTTGACGCGCACATCGGCGCGGTCGAGCTGCGGCGGCACCGGGGCCGTCTGTTGCACGTCGCTGCTCATGGGCGTGGCTCCTGGGTTTGATCCGGCCGGGCGGTCTGGGCCTGGCGGCGCTCGGCGCGCCGCGACACCGAATTGTTCGACGCGCCAGTGATGGCGCTGACCAGTTCCTGGTTCGAGGCGTCGGGCGAGAAGATGCCGTTGTTGCGGCCAAGCCGCAGCACGACGATGCGGTCGGCGACCGCGCGCACGTCTTCCATATTGTGGCTGATGATGACGACGCCGAGGCCGCGGTCGCGCACCCGCTCGATCAGATTGAGCACTTCCGCTGTCTGCGCCACGCCAAGTGCGGCCGTCGGCTCGTCGAGCAAGATGAGCTTGGGTTCGAGCAGCAGCGAGCGGGCGATCGCCACCGTCTGGCGCTGGCCGCCCGACAGCGACGCGACGACTTCGCGGACACTCGGGATGCGCGCCGAAAGCTCGTTGAGCAGCGTCCAGGCGCGCACTTCCATCGCTACCTCGTCCAGCCGCAGCGGGTTGAGCTCGCGGCCGAGGAAGATGTTGGCGACGATGTCGAGGTTCTCGCACAGCGCCAGGTCCTGGAACACGGTGGCGATGCCAAGCGTCAGCGCCGCACTCGGGTCGGCAAGCGTCACAGGCGTGCCGCGAAAGCTGATGCTGCCCGAGCTCGGCTGATGCACGCCGGCCAGGATCTTGACCAGCGTCGACTTGCCGGCGCCATTGTCGCCGACCAGCGCCACCACCTCGCCGGCATGGACATCGAGATCGATATCGGTGAGCGCCGAGACGGCGCCGAAATTCTTCGAAACGCCGCGCAGGCTGAGCACCAGCTCGCCTGTCGGAACCGGTCCGTCCGGGGTATCGATCATGCCTGGAACACCTTTC
The DNA here is from genome assembly GCF_003148495.1 of Mesorhizobium loti. Classification (GTDB taxonomy): domain Bacteria; phylum Pseudomonadota; class Alphaproteobacteria; order Rhizobiales; family Rhizobiaceae; genus Mesorhizobium; species Mesorhizobium loti. Next base: position 1,533,274 of record NZ_QGGH01000001.1, on the reverse strand, counting down.
AAAAGAACCGGTTCAATAAATCGGATGTGCGCTGCCTGGCCGCCGCGCGGGCGGCCAGGCAGCGCAGCGGGCAAGGGTCGCGGTCAGTTCCCGATGCCCAGCTTCTTGCAGCCTTCCGCGTAGCGATCGACGCAGAGTTCGGCCGCGGTGTTGATCTTCTTGTCGATGATCTCGGCCTTCAGGTTTTCCTGCGTCACCACGGCTGGCGTGAACAGCTGCGAGGGCGTGTCGTACAGTGTCATCTCGGCCTTCGGCGTCTCGCCCGAAAGCAGCTTGATGGCGATGTTGGCGGCGGCCGCAGCCACGATCTCGCTCGGCTTGGAGATGGTGTTGTACTGATCGCCGGCGATGATCAGCTGAAGTGCTGCGATCGTCGCGTCATTGCCGGTCACCGGCGGCACGGGATCGACGCCGGCCGCCTTGAACGCCGCGATGGCGCCGCCACCGGTGCCGTCATTGGCGGCGACGACGCCGAGGATCTTCGGGCCGAAGCGGGTGATCTGGCCGCCGGCCCATTGCTGCGCCTTCGGCGGCGCCCATTCCGGCGTGTCGTATTCGGCCAGGATCTGGTAGCCGCTGTTGTCGAGGCCTGCATGGATGCCCTTCTTGATCAGGCCGGCCGCCGCATCGGTCGGCGAGCCGTTGATCTGCAAGACGCCGCCCGTGGCCGGATCGACCTTCAGCGCCTTCAGGTGCTCGACCAGCGAGTCGGCGATGGCCTTGCCGATGCCTTCATTGTTGAACGAGACATAGAAGTCAGCCGGTGCTGTCGGGATCGGCCGGTCATAGGCGATGACCTTGATGCCCTGGCTCTGCGCCAGCTTCACCAGCGAGGCGGCAGCGGTCGAGTCGACCGGGTCGAGCACGATCGCCTTGGCGCCCTGCGAGATCACCGAGTTGAACTGCTGCTGCTGGCGCGAGGCGTCGGCATCGGCATTCTGGTAGAGCACCTTGCAGCCCGGGCACAGCTTCTTCATCTCGGCGGCGAAGCCGGGATAATCGTGCTGCTCGTAGCGGGTCGAGGCCTGGTCGGGCATCAGGAAGGCGACAGTGGCGTCGGTGACCTCGGCGGCCCTGGCGATCGCGGCGGTGCCGGCCAGCAGCGACAGCGCAATTGCTGCCATGCCGGCGGACTTCCCAGCGGATTTCAATGAAAGTTTGGTCATTCGGTCTTCTCCGTTTCTGGATATGGTTGTAAGAAGGTCGTTGACTGCTTTGGTGTGAAGACACGCCTCCGCCCTCGCCCCAACTGCAATTGGGAACCAGAGCCCCGGCGCCGGCCTTTCGAGCCGCGCCGACATCCTTTTTCAAGACAAGCGCTCTCCATCGCGGACCGCGTCATGCGGGCCACGCCTTCAGGCGAAAAAGTGTTGTTCCTCCCTTGGTTCCTCCCTGGCTCCTCCGTTAAGCGGCTTTGCCCGCATTGATGTTGTCGGCCAGCAGGCGCCTGAAGCGCGAGGGCGGCATGCCCTTCTCCGCCAGGAACTGCCGGTTGAAATTGGACAAATTGTTGAAGCCGACCTCGTAGCAGATGTCGGTGATCGAGGCCTGCTCGTCGCTCATCAGGATCTGGCAGGCGAGATTGATGCGCAGCCGCTTGACATACTGCACCAGCGACATGCCGGTGTGGCGGCGAAACGAGCGTGAGAAGGCGCCGGTCGACTGGCCGGCAATGGCAGCGAGATCCGCCTCGTCGAACAGCTGCGTCAGGTTCTCCCTGATATAGGCGAGTGCCTTGTTCATGCCGGCGGTCATGTAGCCCGACGGATCGGGCCGGTAGCTGGCGCTGGCCAGCAGCTGGAATTCCTGGGCGCGGCTGAGCAGGCCTGCGATCATCATGAATAGCTCGATGCGGCGCACACCCTGCGCCTGCATCATCTCTTCCATCAATGGCGCCAGCGCCTTGCTGGTGCGGTTGGAAAACAGCACGCCGCGCCGCGACGCTTCGAGCAGGTGCCCCAGCCCCGCCAGCTCCGGCAGCACATGCATGGCGTCACCGATGAAGCTCTCGGAAAACTGGATGATGCGGCCGCGCAGCGGGATCGAGCTGTCCCTGGGGATGTCGCTGACCCAATTGTGCGGCAGGTTCGGCCCGGTCAGCACCAGATTGCCCGGCTCGAACTCGCCGATGAAGTCGCCGACGAAATAGCGGCCATTGGTGAAGATCACCTGATGCAATTCATATTCGGGATGGAAATGCCAGCGCACCGTATGGAAGGGGTAGCCATGCGACCACGCCTTGAAGGACTCACCGCGTCGTATCTGGACTACTTCCAGGTCCGGTTCCATGTCCGTTTCCTCCCAGGCCGGCACGGATCGTTGCCGCGTTCGGCCCACATTCCCTAAACCGGCCGAATTGGTTTCGGCTCTGCATTTCAAGAGCCACGGTATCGGCTCATGACAACAGGCGCCACCACGATTCAGGGCAACGGATGATACTTTTTTAACCGGGAAGGGATGCGGAGAGGCGATATTCGGGCAGGAGGGGTTGCGCCAGACGTTCGAAGCCCGTCGCCTCGCTACGTCGTCTCCCTCTGGATCACCGTCGGTTCCATGAGCACCATCCGGCGCGGATGCGTGGGGTCATCGAGAAAATCGATCAGCGCGCCGATCGCCAGATAGCCGGACTCGGAAATGCGCCGCTCGATCGTCGAAAGCGGCCGAACGAGAAGCGGTGCGATATAGATGTTGTCGAAGCCGATCACCGCGCAATCCTCGGGAACGCTCAAGCCGCGTTCGCGCAGCGCCACGGTCGCCCCCATAGCCAGCATGTCGCTCATGCAGCACATGGCCGTGAAGCTGGTGCGGTCGAGCAGCGTGCGCGTGGCCACCAGTCCAAATCGATGGTTGAAGGCACCGCACTCGATCAGATCCGGATCGACTGGCAACCCGGCCTCGCGATGCGCCCGCTCGAATCCCGCCCGCCTGATTTTCGTGTTCGACGCCTGGGGGTTGCCGCTGACGAACGCAATCCGCCTGTGCCCTGCCCGGATCAGATGGCTTGCCGACAGGAAGGCACCCGTCTCGTAGTCCGTGTCGATTCGCGCAGCGAGGCAATCGAGGTCGGGAATTTCCCGGTCCATCGATACCAAGGGTATCCTGAGCCTCTCCAGGAGGTGGGCGTCAGGAATCAGATCGCTTGCGGCAAGCACGATGCCATCGACGCCGTGACTGGCGAGGAAGGTCAAATGCGATGCCTCCTTTTCGGGATCGCTGTCGGAATTACACAGGATCGTCGAATAACCCCGCTCACGCGCGGCCTGGTCGCAAGCGCGGACGAGCTCCGTGAAATAGGCATTGAGAATGTCAGGCACGATGACGCCGATGACACGCGAACTGCGGGTAATAAGCGACCGGGCGATCGAGTTGGGCGTATAATTGAGTTCCTTGACCAGCGACCAGATTTTTTCCCGGGTCTTCTCGCCTATGGAGTGGTCTTTGCGGTTGAGGACCTTTGAAACGGTTGCAGCCGATACACCAGCCTGCCGGGCGATATCTTTGATCGTCGTTGCCACATTCCCTCGCCATTTCGACGAACGATAGCCTGTCTCTGCCGCCATCGGAACATCGGCATGCGACTAGCACGGATCGCTGTTCCAAAGAAACAGGTCGCGTGATCGACAGCCTGCGCCGTGGATTTGACATAACGCATATAACTCGTTAGGTAAACGTTTACCTAAGCTAGCCCGTCGCCGTTTGCGGGACAGGCGGGTCTGCTTGGCATCAGGCGGGCCTGCAGGGTGCCGGCTAGGTCATGGGAGGACTTATGCGTTTTCGAGCCAGGGTTTGCCTGCAGCAAGAGGGGTTCTGAATGCCGGAAGCGCGGGAGCCACGCACTGCCGCCGAGCCTCCCGGATCAGGGACGCCGGCTCCAACCAAACTGTCGATCGAAAAGCTCAACGTCAGTTTCGGATCAGTAACCGCGTTGAGCGATGTCAGCCTCGATATCGCCGACGGAGAATTCGTCTGCATCCTCGGGGCCTCCGGCTGCGGCAAGAGCACGCTGTTCAATGTCGTCTCGGGCCTGCTCAAGGCAACATCGGGAAAGATCGTGCTCGACGGCCACGATGTCAGCAACCGGCCGGGCCAGGTCGGCTACATGCTGCAGAAGGATTTGATGCTGCCGTGGCGGACCGTGCTCGGCAACATTACGCTCGCTGCGTCATTGACACGCGGCGCCACCGCGCAGGATCGCGCCGAGGCGGCGGAACTGGCCAGCCGCTACGGTCTCGGCGACTTCCTCAACCACTATCCGCATGCCCTGTCAGGCGGCATGCGCCAGCGCGTCGCCATGATGCGCACTATCGCCGCCGGCCGCCAGGTGATGCTGCTCGACGAGCCGTTCGGCGCACTCGACGCGCAGACGCGGCTTGGCATGCAGCAATGGCTGCTGCAGCTCTGGCGCGACCTCAAGCGCACCATCCTGTTCGTCACCCATGATGTGGACGAGGCGATCTATCTCGCTGACCGCATCGTGGTGATGACGCCGCGGCCGGGCCGCATCGCCGAAATCCTTACCGTCGACCTGCCCAGGCCACGGCCGCTGGAAGTGCTGACGACAGACACATTCGTCGGCCTGAAGCGGCAGATCATGCAGCATCTCTACCACTGACCGATTGGGCATTGACCAATCAGGCACTGACCTCACGGCCAATAGGGAGCACGGGAATGAACACACGGTTTGGAGCGGCGGCGGGACCGTTCTTGATCTGGGTCGTGGCCATGGTGCTGATCCTGGTCGCATGGCAGGTGCTGGTCTGGGTCTCCGGGCTGCCGCCCTATGTCATTCCGCCGCCGGCGCTCGCCTTCCAGACGCTCTTCGACAACTGGCCGCGGCTCTCGGTGCTGACCGGCCAGACGCTCTATGAAACCGCGATCGGCTATGTGCTCGGCGCCCTCATCGGCTTCCTGCTTGCTCTGGCGATGGGGCAGATCCGTGTCGTGCAACGCCTGGTCATGCCGGCGCTGATCATTTCGCAGGCCGTGCCGATCGTCGCCATTGCCGCACCGCTGGTCATCATCTTCGGCTTCGGCATCACCCCAAAGCTGATCATCGTCGCTTGGATCGTGTTCTTCCCGGTTGTGGTCAACGTGCTCGATGGCCTGGCCTCGGTCGATCGCGATATGCTCAATCTGGCGCGCCTGATGGGCGGCGGTGGCCTGCGCACCTTCGCCATCGTCAAATTGCCGGCCTGCATCGGCCCGCTGTTTTCCGGCCTCAAGATCGGCGCCACCTATGCGGTGACCGGCGCCGTCATCGGCGAATGGACCGCTTCGTCCAAGCAGGGCTTGGGCACCTATCTGCTCACCGCCAACGCGCAGATGAACACGGCCGGCGTCTACGCCGCCATGCTGCTTTTGACCGTCATCGGCGTCGGCTCGTTCCTGCTCGTGTTCGGGCTCGAGGTGCTGATGACGCCATGGCGTTCGCGTTCGACCGCACCGGCATGGGCGCAATGGAACCCCCCGAGGACCACTTCGTGAACGAGCCACCAATCTGCAAATGCCAACCAACGATAACAGGAGGAGTTCAATGCATATGACCTATACGAAGATGATCTCGGCGACCGTGGGCCTGCTTGCCCTTGGCGCCGCTTTCGGCGCGGCTCCGGCCAGCGCGGCCGACCTCACCACCGTCCGCTTCGTTTATGACTGGGCGAGCGCCGATTTCGAACTGATCCCGACGCTGGTCGCCCAGCAGAAGGGCTTTTACGAAGCCGAAGGCATCAAGGTCGATGTCATCTTCCCGCCGGACTCGCAGACCACAGCGCGGCTACTCGCCGTCGGCCAGGCCGAGATCGGCTTCGAAGCCACCACCGACGTCGTCTTCGGCGCCTCCCAAGGCATTCCGATCACCTCGATCGGCCTCTACACCAAGAGCAACAATTGGGGTCTGTTCGGCCGCCCCGGCGAGCCGCTTTCGCTCGACAACCTCAAGGGCAAATCGATCGCCATCTATACCGACTCCTGGACCAAGGCGATGATGCCGTTCGTGCTCAAGGCCGCCAAGCTGACCGAGGACGACGTCAAGCTGATCATCGCGCAGGATTCCGACACCAATCTTCTGCTTGCCGGCAAGATCGACATCGCCACCAACACCGAGAACTATCTGGTGCCGCAGGTGCAGGAGACCTTGAAGAAGGATCCGACCAGCCTCATCGGTGCGGCGGCAGGCGCGCCCGATGTCCCGGTCTGGACCTATACCGCATCCACCGCCTACCTCGCCGAACACGGCGATGTCGCCAAGAAGTGGATGCGCGCCACCATCAAGGCGACCGAATGGGCCGCCGACCATCCCGAAGAAGCCGCCGAGATGTTCACCAAGGCTTATCCGGAAGGCGGCAGCCTCGCCTACAATCTCTCCGGCTGGAAGCTCACCGCCGCCCTGATGAAAGGCGATACCGGCTACATGATGCAGGAAGACAAGAACTGGCTGCCGATCGCCCAGGCGTTGAAGGACACCGACCAGATCAAGGAAGTCCTGCCGGCCTCGAAATACTACACCAACGAGCTGCTCAAGTAGGCGCAGCCTCGCCCCTCACGACAAGGGCCATCCCGACGGGGATGGCCCTTTTTACCAGTACAAAGAGAATGGACTTTCAGGCATGGCCAAGAGCAGAATTATCCTCGATTGCGACCCCGGCGTCGACGACGCCATAGCGCTTCTCCTGGCCTTTGCCTCGCCCGATGAAATCGAGATCGTCGGCATAACGACGGTCGTCGGCAACGTCTCGCAGCCATTGACCACCCGCAATGCGTTGCGCATCACCGCCATGGCCAATCGCCAGGACATTCCGGTCTATGCCGGCTGTATCAGGCCGATCATCCTGCCGCGTGAAGAAAGGGGCGCCTCGGTGCACGGCACCGACGGCCTCGGCGACCTCGACGTGCCCGATGCCACGCACGAGATCCAGGGGCAGCACGCTGTCGATTTCATCATCGAGACGATCCTGCGCGAGCCTGGCCAGATCACGCTTTGCCCGATCGGCCCGATGACCAACATTGCACTCGCGCTGATCAAGGAACCGTCCATCGCCGGCAAGATCAAGGCCATCGCCTTCATGGGCGGTGCCGCCTTCAGCCCCGGCAACACCGCGACCGATGCGGAGTTCAACATCTGGATCGATCCGCATGCGGCACAAATCGTGCTGTCTTCCGGCATTCCGATGACCATGTTTGGGCTGGACGTGACCCGCCACGCCACGTTGACCAAGGTGAGGTTCGAGCAACTCGAGCGCGACAGCAGCCCGATCATGAAAACGGCCATTGCCATGATGCGCCACTATGGCAGCGGCGACGCCAGCCTGCATGACCCCTGCGTGACGGCGTTCCTGATTGACCCGACCCTGTTCAGGGGCGTCGACGCGGTGATCGAGGTCGACTGCGATCCGTCCGGCGCCTATGGCCGCACGCGGGCGACGCTGGTCGAGAATGGCGCCGGCAAGGGCCTGCCGGTCTGCCACGTCATCACCGAGGTCGACGACACCAGGCTGTTCCAGCTCATCGATCAGCGGCTGCGGCTTTTGTAATCAGCGCGGGCAACTATCTCCCAAACCGCGCAGCCGTCCATGCCCCACCTGCCGCATTCGAATCCACCGCCGCCGCGACAAACTTCACGCCGCGCGCGCCGTCGACGATATCGGGCACCTGCGCCGCGCGCGCCGGATCGACCGCCGCACCGGAACGGTGCGCGCGGATGATGTCGGCGGCGTCGCGGTAGAAATTGGCGAAGGCCTCGATATAGCCTTCAGGATGCGCCGCCGGCATGCGCGACACGCGCCGGCTTTCCTCGGTCGAGCCATGGCCGCCGCGCACCAGCGTGCGGGTTTCCTCGCCGTAGCGGGAGAAGCGCAGTTCTTCCGGTCGCGCGCCCGACCATTCGAGCCCGGCTTTGTCGCCATAGATGCGCACGGACAGATCATTGTAGTGGCCGGGCGATGTCTGGCTGGCCAGGATCGTGCCGCGCGCCCCGCCGGTCCAGCGCATCATCACATGCGCATTGTCGTCGAGCCGGCGCCCCGGCACAGCGGTGAACAGATCGGCCGAAACCGCCTCGGCCTCGCAGCCCGAGATGAAGCTCGCCAGATTGAAGGCATGCACGCCGATATCGGCCAGCACCGCCGACTGCCCTGCCCTTGCCGGGTCGGTGCGCCACTCCGCCTGCTTCTGGCCTTCGGCATCTATCGGCTTGGTCAGCCAGTCCTGGATATACGAACCATGCACGGAGACGATCCGTCCGAGCTCGCCCGCCGCCACCATCTCGCGCGCTTGCCGCACCATGGCATAGCCGGTGTTGTTGAGGGTGACGACGAAGCGGCGTTTTTTCTCCTTCGCGAGCGCCACCAGCGCTTCGGCGTCGGCCAGCGTCGTCGACAGCGGCTTGTCGCAGATCACGTCGATGCCGGCCTCGAGGAATGCGGTGGCGATCGGTGCGTGCAGATGGTTGGGCGTGACGATGACGACGGCCTCGATGCCGTCCGGCCGCGCGGCTTCTGCCTTTGCCATGACGCGATAGTCGGCATAGCTGCGCTCCGGCGCGATGCCGATCTCGGCTGCCGAGGCAGCGGCGTTCTCCGGATCGGAGGACAGCGCGCCGGCCACCAGCGCGATCTGGTCGTCAAGGCGCATGGCAAGGCGATGCACCGCACCAATGAAGGCATTGCGGCCGCCGCCGACCATGCCGACCCGCAGACGTTGGCGCGTCGATCCGTCCGATGTTGCGTAGACCATTCTTCACTCCTCCCGGCAGACCATTTTGACGACGTGCAACCCTATGACGCCGCCGGCACTTTCGAACACAATTTCCAATTTCCATATTGTAAAACGATCGTGCCGCGCTAGCCTGAAATCATGAGTGGGGCGGGCAAAACATCGGGACGGTCGATTGCCGACGAGGCGGCGACGCGCAAGCGCGGGCGCTCGCTGGCGGCACTCGGCTACATCCAGCCACAGACCTACGAGGAACTGCGCGCGGTGCTCTCTTCCGGCACGGTGCATTTCCCCAAGCGGCTGCGCCAGGTCGCCATCTTCCTGTGGCAGCATCCGAGCGACGTGGCGCTCGGCACCATCGCGCAGGTGGCGGCACAGGCCGGCGTGCAGCCCTCGACGCTGGTGCGCTTTGCCCAGATCTTCGGTTACTCCGGCTTTTCCGATTTCCAGGGCCTGTTCAAGGATCACGTCAAGGGGTCGTGGCCGGAAGGACGCGGCGAGCAGCGGACAGAGGCCGAGCCCAATGCTCATCTGCATTTCCTGCACGGCATGGTCGGCGCCTCACAGGCCTCGCTTGGCCGCATCGAGAGCGGCTTCGACGTCGAGAGCTTCGAGAAGATGGTGGCGCTGCTGGCGGCCGCCGACCTGATCTACGTCATCGGCTCCAAGCGCGCCTTTCCCGTCACCACCTATCTATCGCTGACGCTCTCGCAACAAGGCGTGCGCAACGTGCTGGTCGACAATGTCGGCTCCACTGCAATCGACCAGGTCGGCTGCATCGGCAGGCAGGATGCCGTGCTGGCGGTCTCCTTCAGCCCCTACAATTCGATCACGCCCGACCTTGTCGCGGTGGCACATGAGCGCCAGGCCTGCATCGTCACCATCACCGACAGCACCTTCAGCCCGCTCATCCCTTTGTCGGACAGCTGGCTGGAAGTTGTGGAGTCCGACTTCGCCGGCTTCCGCTCGCTGGCCGCGTCGCTGGCCGTCGGCATGGCGCTGGTCCATGGCGTCGCCGCGCGCCGCACCAAATGAGGTACCACTGGCACAATTGACTATCGGGAATTGCCGTTCCATATTTCAAAAAATAGAAACTTTGTTCCGGGAGGAGGAATGGAGCTTCAACTCAACGGCAAGGTGGCGCTGGTCACCGGCTCGACGCAAGGCATCGGCCGCGCAATCGCCGAGACGCTGGCGCGCTCCGGCGCCGGCGGCCTGCTGATCACCGGGCGCGAGAAGGTGCGCGGCGACGCTGTGGCGGCGGAGCTTTCGCAATTGGGCACGCCGACAATCTTCGTCGCCGCCGACCTCGCCGACCCGGCAACCCCTGCCCTTTTGGCGCAGGCCTGCATCGACCGCTTCGGCCGCATCGATGCGCTGGTCAACGCCGCCGGCCTGACCGACCGCGCCTCCTTCCTCGATGCCGACCTCGACGACTGGGCCTCGCTGTTCGCGGTCAACGCGCGCGCGCCGTTCTTCCTGATGCAGGCGGCGATTGCAGACATGAAGAAGCGGGGCCAGGGTGGCGCCATTGTCAACATCCTGTCGATCAACGCCCATTGCGGCTCGCCGGAACTCGCCGTCTATTCCGCCAGCAAGGGCGCGCTGGCGACGCTGACCAAGAATGCCGCCAACGCTCACCGCTTCGACCGCATCCGCGTCAACGGCATCAATGTCGGTTGGACCGACACGCCGGCCGAACGCGCCATGCAGGCCGACACGCTGGGCAATGGCCCTGGCTGGCTCGATGCCGCCAACGCCTCGCAGCCTTTCGGCCGCCTGTTCTCGACGAGCGATATCGCGAACCTCGCCGTCTTCCTGCTTTCGGATGCCGCCGGGCCGATGACCGGCACGCTGGTCGACCAGGAACAGTGGGTGATCGGGGCGAACCGGTGAGCGCCATCGAAACGCTCAGCCCGGCACTGCTGGAAAGACTTCCCGCCGCTGTCCAGACACCGGCCTATCACCGCGCGGCGCTCGCCGCTGGGATGGCGCATCTCGGCGTCGGCGCCTTCCATCGTTGCCATCAGGCCGAATACACCGATGACCTCTTGTCGCTCCATTTCGACCGCTGGGGCGTGATCGGCATCAACATCCGCCCGCCCAGCCTCACTGAGACGCTCGGCCGGCAGAGCGGGCTCTACACAAGGCTCATCCGCGAGAACAGCCATATCGAGGCGCGCGTCATCGGCAGCATCCTGGAAGTGGTCGACAGCCAGGCAAGTGCCGCGCCGGCACTCGCCGTTTTGTCGTCACCTGATATCGAGCTGGTGACGATGACGGTGACCGAAAAGGGCTATTGCCACATCCCGTCGAGCGGCGAACTCGACCTTAGCCATCCCGATATCATCCACGACCTCGCCAACCCCGAAGCGCCACGCAGTGTGCCCGGTCTATTGGCGCAGGCGCTGGAACTGCGCCGGGCGACGCACGGCCGGCCGCTGACGCTGCTCTCCTGCGACAACATTCCGACCAATGGCGTGATCCTCGAGACCGCCGTGCGGACATTTGCCGAACGGCGCGGCAATGGTTTGGCCGACTGGATCGCGGGCCATACCACCTTCCCCTCGGCCATGGTCGACCGCATCGCGCCGGCGGTGACGCAGGATGATCTCGACAGCGTCGAGCAGTGGTTCGGCTACCGCGATGCCGCCGTTGCTGTCGGCGAGCCGTTCCGGCAGTGGGTGATCGAACGAAAATTCGCCGGCCGCGTGCCGCGCTGGGATCTGGTCGGGGCGACCTTCGTCGACGACGTCACGCCGTTCGAGCATCTCAAGATGCGGGTGCTCAACGGCGCCCAGACGACGCTGGCCACGCTCGGCGTTCTGGCGGGCCTCGAACACACATCGGATGCGATTGCCGACCCGCTGCTGGCGGCCTTCATCAAGCGCATGCTTGTCGAGGAAACGCTGCCGACACTGACGCCGGTGCCAGGCATGGAGCCGCTGGCCTATGTCGAGCAGAGCCTCAGCCGCTTGCGCAACACCGCCATCCGCCACCGCAACCACCAGATCGCCACCGACGGCTCGCAGAAGATCGTCCAGCGCCTGCTCAACCCGATCCGCGACCGCTTGCGCCAGGGCGAAAGCATCGCGCTGCTGTCGATCCCTGTCGCGGGCTGGATGGCCTATCTGATCCAGGCCTCGGAAAAATTCGGCAAACGCTGGCCGGTGTCGGATCCCTATGCCGGCAAGGTCGCCGCGATTGCCGACGCAACCGGCCGCGATGCGAAGGCACTGGTGGCCGGCATCCTTGCCATCGACACGATTTTCGACCCCGGCCTTGCCGCGAACGAGACGTTCCGCAAGGCCGTAACATCGGCGCTCGATGGGCTGCTTTCGGACGATCCGATGGCAACCGTCAGGCGCAATCTGAAACAAGCCGACACCACACGGTTGAAGCGGCCGGCTCGATCTGCATAGTACTAGTCGGTCGTGAATTCACGACCAGGGGAGGCAGTATGAAACTTGGAGTGCTCACCGCACCGTTCGCGGAGACGTCGCTTGGCGAGGTTGCCGGCTGGGCAAGCGCGGCCGGCTTCGAGGCGCTGGAAATCGCCTGCTGGCCGAAATCCTCCGGCGCCAGCCGCCGCTATGCCGGAACCGGCCATATCGACGCCGCCTCGACCTCCGCCGCGCAGGCGAAAGAAATCGTCGCTTCGCTGGCGGAGAAGAACCTGTCGGTCTCCGGTCTCGGCTACTACCCCAACCCGCTGCACCCCGATGCCGCTCACCGCGACGACGTGATCGCCCATCTGAAGAAGGTGATCGTGCTGGCCGCCAATATGGGCGTGCCTGTCGTCAACACCTTCTGCGGCGGCGATGCCTCGAAGACCGTCGACGTCAACTGGCAGGAGGCGCTCAAGGTCTGGCCCGAAATCGTCGCCCATGCGCGCGAGCATGGTGTAAAACTCGCCTTCGAGAACTGCCCGATGATCTTCAGCTATGACGAGTGGCCGGGCGGGCACAACATCGCCTATTCGCCGCAGGTCTGGCGCCGCATCCTGGAAGCCTGGGGCGGCGATGTCGGCATGAATTTCGACCCGTCACACCTGGTTTGGCAGATGATCGACCAGGCCCGCTTCATCAGGGAATTCGGCCCCTACATGCTGCATGTCCACGCCAAGGATTTGATGATTGATCATGATGGTTTGTACGAGCGCGGAATCCTCTCGGCTGGCATAGGCTGGCAGGTGCCGCGCATGCCGGGGCTCGGCGATGTCGACTGGAGCGGCTTCTTCTCCGGCCTCTACCGCGCCGGTTACGACGGATCGGTCATCATCGAACACGAGGACAGGCGATTTGAAGGCAGCGACGACCAGGTCAAGCGGGGTTTTCTGCTCGCCCGCGACGTGCTGCGGCCCTTCGTCAAATGACGGCACAAATGCATGTCGCCCAAACCGACATGCATCGGACAAGAATACAGGTCGGCAACGACATGTGGAGGACAACGACTTGAAGCGCAGCGCCTGAATCACTTTCCAAGCAATGCGCTTCAACGACTTGGAACTGAACTGAAAAACAATGTGGAGGAGTACTGAAATGAAGAAAATCCTGACCATGGTCCCGCTGCTTGCCGGTGCTGCCTTGCTGGCCTCGGTGGGCGTCTCGTCCGCCGCGGGCAAATACACGATCGGCATCTCCAACACCGTGCAGGGCAATGGCTGGCGCGAGGAGATGGTCTGCGCCATGAAGGCGCAGGCGCTGGCATCCGGCGAGGTCGCCAAGCTCAACATCGCCCACCGCAACACCGATGCCGCCGGCCAGCTTGAAGACATCCGCAATCTGATCAGCGCCAAGGTCGACGCCATCGTCGTCAACCCGGCCGATCCGGCCGGCATCAAGGCGGGCCTCGAGGAAGCCACCAAAGCCGGCATCGTCGTCGTTGCCGTCGACCAGGCGGTCACCGAGCCGTCGGCCTACATCATCTCCAACAACCAGGAACAGTACGCCTATCTCGGCGCCAAATGGCTGTTCCAGCAGATGGGCGGCAAGGGCGACGTGTTCTACATGCGTGGCGCCGCTGGCGCGTCGGCCGACAGCGACCGCGACAAGGGCTTCAAGAAGGCGTTGGCCGAATCCCCCGACGTAAAGGTCGCGCAGGAAGTCTTCACCGGCTGGCAGCAGGACCAGGCCAAGCAGCAGATGCTGTCCTTCCTCGCCACCGGCACGCCGATCAACGGCGTGTGGACCTCCGGCATCGACAACGTCATCGTCGACGCGCTGGTCGAGTCGCAGGCCCCGCTGGTGCCGGTGGTCGGCGCCGACAATGCCGGCTTCGTCGGCCAGCTGAGCTCGGTCAAGGGCCTCGTCGGTGCCGCGGTCACCAACCCCGGCTCGATCGGCGGCGCCGGCGTGACGCTCGCCCTGCAGATCCTCGACGGCAAGAAGCCGGCCCAGCAGACCGTGCTGGTCGAGCCGCAGCTGTGGGAGAACGCCACCGAGGAAGGCAAGGCCAAGCTGAAGGCCGCCGCCGACCCGTCGCTGAGCCCCGAATGGCCGGTCTCGATCTCGATCCCGGACTGGACGACATATACGAAGGAGCAGATCGTGGCGTGCAAGGGGCCGGGGGAATAAGTCTCCGATAGCCCTGCCTCACAAGGCGGGGAAGTCACATATGGGAAGGCCCCCTCACCCGGATTGCCAACCGAATTGCGAAGGGCAATTCGGGGCAATCCGACCTCTCCCCGAGGGGAGAGGAGCCGGCACGAGCGCCAGCCTCTTCTCCCCCACGGGGAGAAGGTGGACGCGAAGCGGCCGGATGAGGGGGCCTCTCCACACGCGATAGCTGCCATCTGAATCGAGACCCAAACCATTTGACCAGCAACCCCCTCCTCGACGCCACGGGCGTCGCCAAGAATTACGGCGCGGTTGCGGCCCTTCGCAACGCGTCGCTGTCCGTCCTGCCCGGCGAGGTGCACGCCCTGATGGGCGCCAATGGCGCCGGCAAGTCGACGCTGGTGAAAATCCTGACCGGCGCTATTTCTGCCAATGCCGGCCGCATCCTGATCCGGGGCGAGGCGCGCGACATACGCTCGCCCGCCGCCGCGCGCCGCGCCGGCCTGCTGCCCGTCTATCAGGAACCGTCGCTGATCCCCGATCTCGACGTGCTGTCCAATCTGCGGCTGACCGGCACGCCGGTCGAGCCGTTCCGCGCCTGGGTGCGCGAACTCGGCATTCCCGACCTCGATATCCGCGACACCGCGCGCGACATCCCGCTGGCCGTGCTGCGCGTGCTCGATCTGGCGCGTGCGCTGGCCGTCGAGCCCGACGTGCTGCTGCTCGACGAGATGACCGCCGCACTGCCCGCCAACCTCGCCGAAAAGGTGCTGGAAGTGGTGCGCCGCCAGGGCGACAGCGGCCGTGCGGTGATCTTCATCTCGCACCGCTTCGTCGAAATCTCGGCACTGTGCGACCGCGCCACCGTGCTGCGCGACGGCGAGACCGTCGGCGTCGTCGACATCGTGCCGGGCGTCGAGGAAAAGATCGTCGAGCTGATGCTCGGCACCCGCATCGTCAAGACCCATGTCGCCGCGCGCAGCGCCGCCCAGAAGGCAGCGCCCGCCCCTGCCCGTCCCAGGCTTGCCGTGCGCAACCTGCGCGTCGGCACCAAGCTCAACGACGTCTCCTTCGATCTCGCCGACGGCGAGGTCGCGGGCGTCGTCGCGCTCGAAGGCCAAGGCCAGGACGAGCTGTTTTCCGCCCTTGCCGGTTCGATCCGGCCATCGGGCGGCACCATCGAAGTCGACGGCAGCCCCGCAAAATTCTCGCACCCGATCGACGCCATCCGCGCCGGCATCGCCTATGTGCCGGGCGACCGTGCCGAGGCGCTGGCCATGCAGCGCTCGGTGCGCGAGAACATCGCCCTGCCCTTCAGCGCCGCGCTGCGCAACTGGGGGCCGATCAACATGCGCCGCGAGCGCGCCAAGGTGGTCAGCGCCATCGAGCGGCTGCAGATCGACACCCGCGCGCAAGGCGAGGTGCAGCGCCTGTCCGGCGGCAACCAGCAGAAGGTGACGATCGCCCGCTGGATCGCGGCAGACGCCCGCACCATCCTGTGCTTCGACCCGACGCGCGGCATCGATGTCGGCACCAAGCAGGAGATCTATCATCTGGTGCGCGAGCTCGCCGGCAACGGCAAGTCGGTGCTGTTCTACACCTCCGAGCTGGAAGAGGTGCAGCGTGTCTGCGACCGCGTCATCGTCATCTTCGGCGGCCGCGTCGTCGACATCTTCCCCGTAGAAGAGGCCGACGAACCGGCGCTGATGCGCGCCGCCTACGGCCTGCCGCGCGGCGCCAAGGCCGATATCGGCATATTGGCCGATCCCCAGTCCCCGTCTTCGGGGACGAACCCATGAGCCATTTCCTGCGCCGCCAGGGCTGGGTATCAGGCTTGTTCGCCCTCTTCGTCGCCCTGTTCATCATCACCAAACTGATCCAGCCGGCCTATGGCAGCGGCGATTTCGGCTCGCTCGCACGCGCCGTTTTGCCTTACGCTTTCGCCGTCGCCGCGCAGACGGTCGTGGTCATCGCCGGCGGCATCGACCTGTCGGTCGCCGCCATGATGGCGCTGACCAGCGTCACCGCCGCTTCGATGATGGCCGGCGCCTCGGAAGAATACGCGCTGTTCGTGGTGCCCTTCGTGCTGGCCATGGGTTTCGTGCTCGGCGCCGTCAACGGCATGCTGATCGTCGTCACCCGCGTGCCCGACATCGTCGTCACGCTGGCCACTTTGTTCGTGCTGCAGGGCGCTGCCCTGCTGGTGCTCGACGCGCCGGGTGGCGGCGCCGCCGAATGGCTGAAGGGGCTGATCTCGGGCACCGTGCCGATACCGGGCCTGCCCGACAGCATCGACGCCTGGCTGCCGAAGGCGCTGCTGGTGCTGATCGTCTGCCTGTGCATCATCTGGATACCGCTCCGGCGCTCGCGCCTCGGCCTCTCCATCTATGCCATCGGCTCGAGCGAGCTGGCTGCGTTCCGCTCGGGCGTGCCTGTCAAGCGCACCCGCATCATCGCCTATGCGCTGTCGGGCCTGTTCGCGGCCATGGGCGGGCTGGCGCTGACCATGAGCACCGGCATCGGCGCGCCCATTCCCGGCCCCTATCTGCTCGCCAGCGTCGCGGCGGTGGTGCTGGGCGGTGTGGCGCTCGGCGGCGGCAAGGGCGGCCTGCTCGGCCCCATCGTTGCCGTCTTCGTGCTGCGTCTGGTGCGCACGGACCTCACGCTGCTCGCCATCGACCCCAACGTCACCGCCATCATCGAAGGCGCCATCATGGTCGCCGTGGTGATGTTCGGCGCGTTTATTACGATGCGGGGGCGGCAGTGATGGGTGCGATAATAGTGCCCTTTGCGAGGCAATCGCGTGTGAAAGGCCCCCTCATCCGGCCGCTTCGCGTCCACCTTCTCCCCGGTGGGGAGAAGAGAAGAGCATCGACGCCGGCATCCTCCTCTCCCCTCGGGGAGAGGTCGGATTGCCCCGAATTACCCTCCGCAATTCGGTTGGCAATCCGGGTGAGGGGGACTTTGCGCCGATGCGATCTCTCTGTCCCCACCCCATCGCGAACCGGACCCGCCCCATGAGCACCACCGCGATCACGCCAACCCCCGTCCCCTTCGGCCGCCGCGTCAAACGCTTCATGGCCGACCGGCCGCTGATCCCGCTGATCATCCTGCTGGTCATCCTGGTGGTGATCCTGCAGATCCTGCGCCCCGGCATCGTCAACGAGCGCTGGATCGCCAACACCATCAAATTCGCCATTCCGCTGGCGATCCTCGCCGGCTGCCAGACCATGACCATGCTGACCGGCGGCATCGACCTGTCGGTCGGCACGGTGGCGACGATGAGCGCCTTCATCATGGCGACGCAAGTGGTCAACCAGGACCCGGCGGTGGCCTTCCTGCTGGCGATGATGCCGGCGGTGCTGATCGGCATCGTCAACGGCATCGGCGTCGGCGTCTTCCGCGTCCACCCGCTGATCATGACGCTGGGCACCAGCCTGATCGGCACCGGCTGCCTGCAGGTCTACCAGCGCACGGTGATCGCGTCGGGCGCCAAAATCCCCGACTTCCTCGCCTGGCTCGGCACCGGCCTGACCTGGGGCATCCCCAACGCGCTGCTTTTGTTCGTGCCGCTGGCAGCGCTGATCGTCTTCACGCTCGCCCGCACCGGCTTCGGCCGCCTGCTCTACGCCGTCGGCGACAATGAACGCGCAACGCGGCTGTCCGGCGTGCAATACTGGCAGGTCATCACCGCGCTCTATGTCATCTCCAGCGTGCTCGCCGGCATCACCGGCCTGCTCTATATCGGCCTGATCAAGGCGCCGTCGCTGTCACTCGCCGAACCGCTGGTGCTGCCCTCGGTGGCCGCCGCCGTCATCGGCGGCACCTCCATCTTCGGCGGCCGCGGCGGCTACACCGGCACCATCATCGGCGCCCTGATCCTGACCGTGCTAACGACGCTGCTGACAATCCTGCAGATGCCTGAGGGGGCAAGGCGGATTTTGTTTGGGCTGATCGTGCTGTTCGTGACGGCGGCCTATTTGCGGATTGTCGAGGAGCGGTAGGGGCTGGATTGAGGGGGATGGCTGCGTTGGGCGATTGTTGCTCATCCAGTCTGACCCAGGAATTTCTCAAGTCGCCGTTCGAATCTCGACCCATTTCGGGGCATCAGCGTAGCCACAGCTTGGTTCGGACCCGCGGTTTTTAAGGATTCGGGTCACTCCATATGGCATCGTAAGCAGGCCGGAACTGGGGCGCCGCACGCTTGGCTAGAATCTCCATCACCTCAAATACCCTGTTCGAATAATTGCTATCCTTGTTGTAGTCGCTGATGACTAAGAACGTTCGATTGTAGAGACTTTCTTCAGCATGGAGTTGCCAAGACGCAGACAATTTCTCCGTTCCCAGCTTAACGCTCTCCTCATCAGTCAAAGCTGTTGAGGAAGCTACTTGCATAACACCGGTCGTGCGCTCCGGCTTCCAGAAGCAGAGACGTTCGAGGATCCGCATTGAAGGCGGTCGGCAATAATCTTCATAGATGGGGATGGCATAGGTTATGAGCCGCAGATTGTCGTCAGAAATTCTCTCGTTGATGAGCGCGCCATATAGGATTTCCGCCCTGTCATAGCTTCGCTGTATGAACGCATTGCGCCTTCTATTTCCCGGTCCACCAGACACCGTCACTTTGTTGGCGGCCGCGTAGAGAAAGGCGAAAATGGCCAGCCAGAGCTCATTCCCGGCCGTATCGAGGTTTGGAAGTAGAGATCGGTTGGGAAGGATCAGGGACTGGTAGACCAGCCAAGCTGCCGCGAGGCCAACGCCCGAATGGAAGAAGAAGCGTGGCCAGCTGACAAGCCGGCGCATGTTCATGACTAAGATGTAAATGGCGCGAAGCGCATAATAAAAGATCGCGATCCAATAGATGCCGACGCGAAGGTCGGCATGGCCTGCGGCGACGGTTGCCGCTGACAGCGCCACCATGAACACGGCCGGAGCAAGTGCTCGGATGAAGAAATTGAGGGCCAGCGACTCATTCGGCTCTTCGAAAAGTGTCGTGCTTGCATAGCCAAAGTCTGTGGCATGCTCGCCGATCCAATTCACCAGTTGAAACAGCACTAATGCTAGGACGACGTGCGCTGCGATCAGTGCCATTCTTATACCCCCGCTTTGCCGATCATTGCATGCTTAAGAAGGGTTGGCCACGCATTCCGTCCGCCTGCTGAATGACATGCAGCAGTAAGTGCGTAGCCCCAGCATCCGATCAGAAAACAGGTGCCGTCTAGCTCGGCTGTTTGTAGCCGGGTGCACCCGTCTAGTGCGATGTTCAGTGCACACTGGCAAGACAACTCGGGTCGAGTTGTTCCTTGCTTGAGCCTGCACGTACGCTCCTCGAGGGTGGCAGCCCGACGCCTATCTATCACGGCGCACCAGGCTATGACACGCAATATCCACCTTGTGGTGGACCTTTCTCCCCAAAAATACCAATCTCTCCCTCGGGGGAGAATCGATCATGGCAACCTACTTCAATGAATACTTCGGTGTGGACCGCGACATACTGGATGACTATGGGGCTTTCAACATCTCCATCATCAACGACCTCCCCCTCTTTATCGATCCCTTCCTGCTTTTCCACAGCTCGAAACCCGAATACCAAGCACTGCATACGGAGATCCTGAAATATATTCGATTCCTGCGGGACCAGGTCGTGGCAGGCCGAGTCAACTCCGACCTTGTTGCAGCGTGGTTCTTTTTTTCTGAAGTGCGGCAGAACTGGCTAGGGTTCTCTCTGGTTGGCAACGGCGGTTCTGGCTTAGGTGTCGGTTTCGCTAAGGCACTGAGGGCCAATCTAGCAGAGCTTTTCGCTGATTTTGGTGAGGAGAAGATTACAGAGAGCAGTCACGTAGAGAAAGTGTGCCTAGTCCAAAGTGGTGTCGGCCGCGATAACATAAGCGATTTTTCCACAAACCTGATCAAGCACTTCCTTTGCGAGTACACACAAGCGTTTGCCCTTGCTAACATTGCCCCCAAAAAACGGCGACAGGTCTGGGTTGACAAAGCAGTCTTCAATTATGCCACTCAATCATGGTCGCGGCGACTCTACGAGCTGCCCTGGCTCAGCCGGGACCAAGACTTTGTTCTGCTCACTCCAAAGGATATCCTCACCCGTGAGGAGAACTGGATCAACCGAACGGATATGATCCGGGATTTCGAAAGTATCCCGACCGCAATACCAGATAGCGAGCTCCGTGGGCAGGTCTTCGCCTATTTCGAAAGCGAGCTTGCCAAGCATTCTGAGCCGGACAAGGAGTTCAGTCAGCGCGATCGCGATGAGGCAGCCGTTAAAACCTTGATCAGATTTCCCGATCTTGTCGACTACTACATTCGCTTCAAGGAAGAGAACGGTGACGACGCAGTTGATATGAGCTCTGAGAGAGTCCTCGAAACACGTGTCGTGTTCGAAGACTACGTGCGCCAGCTGCAAAGGGAGCTGGCCAACACGACCAGCTTCTATACAATTGCAGGAGGCACATACGAGGAAACCCACCAACGCCTCGCTTACCTGAAGGACGTCGTCGAAAACAAAGGTGGACATCGGATATTCTGGCACGATGGGAAATCGATACAACGTGAAAGCGATCTCCCTGTCCTTACGCGCTTGGTATGGTTTGGTTCACCTTCGGACGTGGGCGCAGAGGCCAACGATGGCCGCGGCCCCGTCGACTACAAGATTTCGCGCGGTGCCTTCGACAAGACCCTGATCGAGATGAAGCTTGCTAAGAATTCCGCATTGAAGCGCAACTTGGAAAAACAGCTACCGATTTATCAGGCTGCCAGTGACGCCAAGCAGGGCATCAAAGCCATCATCTATTTCACGCTGGAAGAGAAGATCCGAGTGGATGCGATCCTGGACGAGCTCAAACTTGCCAGTCACAAGGACGTCGTTCTGATAGACGCCCGCGCCGACAACAAGCCTTCTGGATCGAAAGCTTAGCCACAATGACCAGCCCTATTATGGCAGTGCTGAAGCAGTTCGAAGCGGCAGAGGCTAATCTCGCAAAGGCCGAAAAAGTTATGGGAAGAGCTGCAGGCACTGTTTCCGGGTGGCATCACGGTAGGCGAAAGCCCTGAATACGAGGATCGTGGCAGGTCGTTCACGATTTTGATATCTGCTCTGCCGAAGATCGAATTAAGGTGACAGTGCACCTTTAACGTCGCTTGTCGGCCAATCACCCACCCCGCACCATCCCCCCAATCCCCTCCAGCAGCGCCCCCTGCTCTCCCACCCAAAACCAGTGATCCTCCCCCTCCACCTCGACAAACCGCGCCCCCGCAATTCTCGCGGCCAGATATCGCCCGGCCTCGACCCGCACCGCCCGGTCACCCGTGCGGTGCAGCACAAGCGTCTTGGCGGAGACTTTTGACAGCAGCAGCCGCACATCGGCATCGCGCAGCGCCTGCAGCAGGCCGGCGACCGCGCCGGGGCTGGAGGCGGCCCTGAGCAGGCCGGCCCACCAGGCGCGCGCCTGGCGGTCGGCGGCGACGCTCGGTGCGAAGGTTTCGATTTCCGCCGGGCCGCCCCAGCCGGCGAGCAGGCGTTGTTGCCAGAGGTCGTATTGCGCCGCTGTGAGCGCGAAGGGATAGTCGGGCGCGTGGCTGCCCTTGGCGAGCGAGCCCCACAGAACCAGGCCGGTCAGGCGGTCGGGGTGGTCGACGGCAAAGCGGATGCAGCCCGGCCCGCCCTCCGAGGCGCCGACCAGCACGGCGCGGCGGCTGCCGGCCGCATCCATCACCGCCAGAATATCGCGCGCGGTCGCCTCGACGGTCGGGCGGGCGCCGACGCGGTCGGACAGGCCCATGCCGCGCCGGTCGAACAGGATCAGCCGGCCGAGCCGCGACACAGCATTGAGCCAGGCGCGGCAGCTCCTGTCTTCCCAGATGCGCTCGACATGCGAGATGAAGCCGGGAACCAGCACGATATCGGCCGGGCCGCTGCCAACGGTCTGGTAGGCGATATGGATGCCGTCCACCTCGACATAGCGGGTCCTCGGCACCTCGGCATCGCTGGCGCGCAGCAGAGCGAGCGTGGCGGGGTCGGGCGCCACGCCGAGTTCGTCGCGCAGCAGCCGCGTGCAGGTTTCGCCCTGGCGCTCGGCCGCCGCCCTGTCGCCGGCCGCCAGATGGGCGCGGATCAGATGGCGGTGTGCGCTTTCGCTCAGCGGGTCGAGGGCCGCAAGGCGCGTGGCGTGGACTACAGCGTCGCGCGGTTCGCCCCCGGCGATCTTGGCTTCCACCAGCCGCTCCAGCGCCTGCACCAGCCGGCTGCGCAAGGCCTCGCGGCGGAAGAACACCCATTCCTCGAACTCGGGACAATCCGGCAGCGAGAAGCCGGCGAGATAGTCGCTGGTGTAGAGGCCGGCGGCATCGTCGAGAAGACCGGCGTCGCAGGCATGCTCGAAGGCGCTTGCATCGGCCTCGACGGACAGCGGCGCGCGCACCATGAGGGATGCCGCACTGGCTGATATGACCTCCTCGCCGAACGCGATGCGGATCTTGTACAGAGTGCGCCGTAGCCGCGCGCGGGCGGCTTCCGCGTCGGCTTCAGGCCACAGCAGCGTGGCGGCGACCTCGCGCGCCACGGGTCCGCCAGCTTCGGCGAGGTAGATGACGAGCGCCGCCGCCTTGCGCAGGGCGAGCTCTATCGGCCGCCCGTTCAGCCGGAACTCCGGAAAACCCAGAAGTCGGAGTTGTATCAGCTCCATCGATCCGCACGCGGCCGAGCAAGGGTTTCGAGAGGACGTTGAGGGGACGCCGGCCGTCTATCCCCGGTTTCGAGCCGATCCGGCCCGATCAACTCCCTTGGAGCGAGAAATGTCACCGGTCAATACATCAAGCCACCGCACAGCAGAACCGTTTGCCGGCGCCCCTGCCGCCAGGCATGGAGGCTGAGCCATGTGCCAGACCTGCCTCTCCTGGTATGCGCGCTGCGTCGCCCCCTATTTCGTCCATGCCGGCTGTTCGGCCGGCGCCTTCGCACAGATGCGCAGGCGCGTCATCCCGAGGGCGCAAGGTGTCGTCGTCGAGGTCGGCTTCGGCTCGGGCCTCAACCTGCCCTATTACGACGCCGCCAGGGTAGAGCGGCTGGTCGGCGTCGATCCCGACGGCACCATGCTCGGCCTCGCCGCACCGAAGAGCCGCGCCGCGCCCTTCGCCGTCGAATGCATCCGGGCCAGCGGCGAGAGCCTGCCTTTGGCCGATGGCTTCGCCGACACGGTGGTCGTCACCTATGCCTTCTGCACCATTCCGGACCCCGAGGCCGCGCTGAGCGAAATCCGGCGCATCCTGAAGCCGACGGGCCGGCTGATCTTCATCGAGCATGGCCAAGCCGAGGGACCGCGTTGCCGGAGGTGGCAGGAGCGCCTGAACCGGCTGTGGGGATCGATCGCCGGCGGCTGCCACCTCAACCGCGATCCGCTGCGCCTGATCGGCGGGGCGGGCTTCCGCCTGCTCGAAGTCCAGCACGGCCGGTTTCCCCTGCCCTTCTGGCAATTGGGCAGCCACCACGCCGGCATCGCGGCGGCTGGCTGACCGGTCCTTGCCGGCCACCCTCACCGGAAACCGACGAGCGACCTCAGCATCGCCGCGGGGCCAACCGCCTCGCGGCCCGTCTGCCGAAACCCGGCCTGTCCCGTCGCATCGAGCATATCGTCGTCAATGGCGCGCCTATCCACCCGCCAGCCTCGGCAGGAGAAAAATCTCCGCCCCCTCCGGCAGCTTCTTTGACCACGTATCCCGATAGATCGTCCCGTCGATGGCGACGGCGATGCCTTTATCGATCCAGGGCTCGAGGCCGGGATACTGTTCAGCCAGCTTCCTGAACAGCTCCCTTATGTCCTTGGCCTCGATCTCGACCTTGCTGTTGCCTCCGGCGAGCGCGCCAAGCGAGCCCCAGAGCGTTACTTCGACCATTCCCGTTCCGCCTCGATCGCCGCCAGGATGCGCGGCGGCGACATCGGGATATGCGTCATGCGCACGCCCGCGGCGTTCGACACGGCGTTGGCGATCGCCGCCAGCGGCGGCACGATCGACGTCTCGCCGACACCGCGCACCCCATAAGGGTGGTTGGGGTTGGGGATCTCTAGGATCTGCGTGTCGATCATCGGCAGGTCCGAGCAGACCGGGATGCGGTAGTCGAGGAAGCCCGGGTTCTGCAGCCGCCCGTCCTTGCCGTAGATATACTCCTCGTTGAGCGCCCAGCCGATGCCTTGCGCGGCACCACCCTGGTACTGTCCCTCGACATAGGTCGGGTGCACCGCCTTGCCGGCATCCTGCACGACCGTGTAGCGCAGGACCCTGGTGGCGCCGGTCTCGGGATCGACCTCGATATCGCAGATATGGGTGGCGAAGGAGACGCCGGCGCCATCGGCGACGAGCTCGCTGTGGCCGGCGATCGGTCCACCGGTCTTGCCCGATTCCACCGCGATCTCCTTCAGCGACAGCTTGCCGAGATTGCCGTGCTTCTCGCCCTTGGCAATCGCGTGGCCCTTTTCCCAGACCACGTCGTCTACGGCAATGTCCCACATCTGCGCGGCGCGCTCGCGCAGGATCTTGATCGCGTTGCGGGCGGCCGAGATCGTCGCCATGGAGGACGAGAAGGTGCCGCGGCTGCCGTCCGTCATGTCGTTGTAGCCGAGGCTGGAGGTGTCGGCGACGATCGCCTTGACCTGCTCGTAGGCGATGCCAAGTTCCTCCGCCGCCACCAGCGACAGCGACGCGCGCGAACCACCGACGTCCACCGTGCCGACGGCAAGCGAGACCGAGCCGTCCATGCCGATGTTGAGGTCGGTGCAGGTCTGGCCGCCGAAGTTGAACCAGAAGCCGCAAGCCATGCCGCGGCCCTGATTCTTGCCGAGCGGGGCCTTCATGTGCGGATGGCTCTTCACCGCCTCGAGCGTCGGGCCGATGCCGATCGGGCCGTAGACCGGGCCGTAGGAGGACCTTGTGCCTTCCTGCGCGGCGTTCCTGATGCGGAAGTCGACCGGGTCCATGCCGATCATCTTGGCCAGCTCGTCGACGGCGCTTTCCACCGCGAACGCCGCCATCGGCGCCGAGGGCGCGCGATAGGCCGCCGTCTTCGGCCGGTTGACCAGCACTTCGTAGCCGACCGTCTTGACGTTATCGAGCTTGTAGCAGGCAAACGCGGTCATCGCGCCGATCTCGGCCCAGGAGCCGGCATACGGGCCGCAGCTGTAGCGCAGCGTCGCTTCGGCGGCGGTGATCGTGCCGTCCTTGCGGGCGCCGATCTTCACGTCGATCGAGGTGGCGCTGGTCGGGCCCGAGGCGCGGAACACCTCGTCGCGGGTCATCACCAGCTTCACCGGCCGGCCTGCCTTGCGCGACAGCGCCAGCGCCACTGGCTCGGCCCAGACATGGGTCTTGCCGCCAAAACCGCCGCCGATCTCCGACGAGGTGACGCGCAGTTTCGAGGCTTCCATGCCAAGCAGTTGGGCGCAGTGCTGGCGGTAGACGAAATGGCCCTGCGTGCAGACCCAAAGGTCGGCGGTGCCGTCTGAACTGAAATTCGCCACGCAGGCATGCGGCTCGATATAGCCCTGGTGCGTCTGCTCGGTCTTGAAGGAGCGCTCGACGATGAAGTCGGCGTGCCCGAAACCCTGATGGACATCGCCATGGCCAAACTGGCTGCGCTTGGTGACGTTGGAGGGTTTTACCGGCTTTTCCTCAAGACCCTCGGTGAAGATGGCATCATTGATCAAGGGCGCCGAGTGCTTCGCCGCCTCGTCGACATCGGTGACATGCGGCAAAAGCTCGTACTCGACCTCGATGAGCTTCAGCGCCTGCCTGGCCGTGCGGGCGTCGACCGCCGCCACCGCGGCCACCGCGTGGCCGTCATAGAGCGCCTTCGTGCGCGCCATGCAGTTGTCGAGGACGTCGTACATGGCGGCATCGCCATTGGTGAGGTCCGGCAGGTCGGCCGCGGTGATCACCGCCTTCACGCCGGCGAGCTTCTCCGCCTTCGACGTGTCGATCTTGACGATCCTGGCGTGGGCGTGCGGGCTGCGCAAAACGCGCCCGACCAGCTGGCCGGCCATGTTGAAGTCCGCGCCGTAGCGCGCGCGGCCCGTCACTTTGTCGACGCCGTCGGGACGGATCGGGCGTGTGCCGACGGAAGTGAATTTACGTCCGGAAAAACGTGGATCGAAATTCATCTCAGGCTCCCTTCATCACGATGGCCGCGTCCTGGACGGCGCGCACGATCTTGTCGTAGCCGGTGCATCGGCAGAGGTTCCCGGCAAGGCCGAAGCGGATTTCCTCCTCGGTCGGGTCGGGGTTCTTGGCCAAAAGGTCCTTGGCTGCGATCAGGAAGCCCGGCGTGCAGATGCCGCATTGCAGCGCTGCATGCTCGAGGAACTTCTGCTGCAGCGGATGCAGCTTGTCGCCATGCGCCATGCCCTCGATGGTCTCGACGCGCCGCCCCTCGGTCTCCGCGCCGAGCACAAGGCACGAGCACACCAGCCGGTCGTCGAGGATGACGCTGCAGGCGCCGCAGTCGCCGGTGCCGCAGCCTTCCTTGGCGCCCGTCAGTCCCAGCCGATCGCGCAGGACATCGAGCAGCGTCTCGTCCGGCTGGCACAGGAACTCGACAGTGTCGCCGTTGATTGTGGTTGAAACTGCTACACCAGCCATCATTTGCCTCCTGCACGTGCATAGGCGGTCGTGGCGACCCGCTTGGCCAGCACGCCCGCAACTTTCCTTCTGAACTCGATGGTGCCGCGCTTGTCGTCGATGGGACGGCAAGCCCCCGCGCAGACCTTGGCGAGCCGCTCCAGCGTCGCTTCGTCCAGCTTGGAGCCGATGAGCACCTGCGCGGCCTCTTCGACCAGAAGCACCGTCGCCGCCACGGCGCCCAGCGCCACGCGGGCCGATTTGACGACACCGTGCTCATCCAGCGTCAGGTTCACGCCGGCGCTGACCACCGCGATGTCCATCTCGGTGCGCGGAATGAAACGCAGATAGGCATCGCCCGACCGCGGCGCGCGCTTGTCGAGCAGGATCGCCTCGATGATCTCGCCTTTGGCCAGCGACGTCTTGCCCGGTCCGGTCGGCACGCTCTGCACGGGAATCGTGCGCCTGCCCGCCGGTCCGACGACCACTGCCCTGGCGCCGGCGGCAACCAGCGCCGGCACGCTGTCGGCGGCCGGCGAAGCGTTGCAGAGATTGCCGGTTATGGTGCAGCGTCCCTGCACCTGCTTCGAACCGATCAGCTTGGCCGCCTCGACGACACCAGGCCATGCCTTCTTCAGGGCGGCACTCTCTCCCAACACGGCGCAGGGGACCGCGGCGCCGATGCTGAAGCCTTCAGGCGTTTCCCTGATCTCGCTCAAGCCGTCGATCGCCTTGATGTCGACGATCAGGTCGGGTTCGATGAAGCCGCCTTTCATCCTCACCAGGAGGTCGCTGCCCCCCGCGAGAATTGCTGATGTACCGGACGAGCCGGCCAACTGGCCAACGGCATCTTCCATTGAAAGCGGACGTATGTAGCGCATCGTCTCCCCTTGATCTTCGCGATTTCAGCGACCGTTATAAACAGTCTCCTCACAATGACCATCCGGTTCCGCATCGCGGCATTGAGCCAGGCGCCCAACCTGAATTGGCGTACGCCGTGCGAACCGGAAATCATTGAGAAAGCCCAGCTTGGAGCAAATTCCTGGTTTCCTCAAGGGTATAAAACGTTAGGCTTGTGTGGCGAACCGGACCCGTCCGCCCTCTCCGCGCATTTCAGTGGATCGCGAACAAGCCCATTTTCAACAACACTTCCAACGGATCATCGGCAGGCTGGACAATCAAGCTCGGTGCATCGCCCGTCATTGGCACGGCGATCCACAGCGGCTGCGATGTCGGGCCCGTTTGCCAATCGCTGCTGTCCATCTCCAACGCCGACCGGCTGCGGGAGGAGGATCCCTTCACCGAACAGTTTATCGCCGATTTCCCGACCCAGCTTATCGTTCATCGATCGCGCTTTCAGGTCGATCTGAACCGGGCACGCGAGGCTGCGATCTATCTGTCGCCGGACCAGTCCTGGGGCTTGAATGTGTGGCGAGAGCCACCGGCCGAGAAGATCGTGAACGAGTCCCTCGCGTTTCACGACGCGTTCTATGCCGAGCTCAAGCGTGTCCTCGTCGATGTCGAAAAACGCTACGGCAGGTTCGTCCTTGTCGACGTCCACAGCTACAACCACCGGCGCGAAGGGCCGCAAGGAGCGCCCGCGTCACAAGATGGCGCGCCCGATATCAATATCGGCACATTCTCGATGGACCGCGAGCGCTGGGCGCCGGTCGTCGACGCTTTCATCGAGGCGCTTCGCGGCCAGCGTCTCGACGGCGAGCCGATCGACGTGCGCGAGAACGTATCCTTCCAGGGCGAGGGCGAACAGACCCGCTTCGTCCATGCCAATTTTCCACAAACCGGGTGCGCCATCGCGGTCGAGTTCAAGAAGATCTTCATGGACGAATGGAGCGGCGACCCCGACTGGAGCGCAATCGAGCGGCTGCGCGCCATGCTGGCATCGACCGTGCCCGTCCTGGCTGAGGCGCTGCGGGCCATGCGATGAAGCTGAAGCTCGTCGAGTCCGCGTCTCCATTGGCGCTGATCGAAGCGGATCTGGACGCGCTTTCCCGGGACGGCAAGCCGATCCGTCGCGAATTCGGCAACGGCAACCGTTTGCACATGGATCCCCCCCTGCCCTTTCTGTGTGTCCATGTCGGGTCGCATCGGGATGCGGCATTCCATGCCGTCTCCGCCAACGCGTCCTATCTCATCGCGGCCGACATCGACCTCGCCGGCCACGTTGCGCGGCTGGTGGCGCGAAGGATCCGCGATCACTGCGGCGCATTCCTCATGCTGGACATCGGAATGAATCGGGGTTTCGAAAGCTCGTCGCTTTCGCGGCTTTGCCAACTATATTAGTTGTTGTTGAATTATATTGGAGACGCCGTTGGCACCAGACTAACTATTTTGTCCAATGCTCACCTTGAACCGTTGATTAACTGCTGTGCTTCATTCTGCGAATCGCATGCAAGGCATGGGAAATTCAAGGATTACTCAATGCAGATTATCTCGCACCTCACTGTTACAATACAGAAGCTGATGTCCGCCAGGAGCGGCTTTGCTGCAACAAGCCAGTCGACGTTCCTCAAAGCAGGTACAGCGCTGCGGGCCGAGGCTCCGGTCATCCGACCGGGCGCCGCCAGCAATGAGGACAACACAGAGTATGACCTGTTCGGTAGCTTTGGCCAGGACGCCAAGGCGGACGCACCAGCGGCTTCATCCGCCAGTGCGGCACAAGCCTCCACCACGACGGCGGACGACCCCTATATGCGCGCCGGCCAAGCCAATTATGGCGAACTCTATGCCGAGTATACACGCTTCATCAGCTCGATGGTCGAGGCGGATCGCCAGCACAAGGACTCCACTGTTGCGCGCTATTTCATTCCTGCCGGCGAGACGCGGGAAACGGTGATGGCAATGGAAGAGCATGACTATATGTGGGCCGTCCAGGACGAGATGGAGGCTGCCGCCGACCGCATCCCGCAAGCGCAGGCCAACAAGGCGATCAGCAACCAAAGCCTGAGCTACGCCGACGCAAGCAAGATGACTTCCGATGCATTGTTCAGCTTGCAGAAGGCATTGCCGGTTCTGAACGCGGCGTTGGCGCGCACCAGCCCCGATGCCATTGAAGCGCGGCGGCAAAGTATCGGCGACAACCCGAAGCTCCAACGTCTCGCGCAGCAGCTGGCCAAGAACGATATTCTCTCCGTCAAGAGCAACCTGCGCTACGTCGACAGGATCGTCAAAGGCATCGAGAGTGGCTTCAACAAGGTTGATGGCGACCTTCTGGTCAAGAATGACCAAGGCCAGTACCAGCTTGGTGATTTCTCGATCTCGTTCAACGGCCAGGCGATGCTGACCTCCAAGGATACATTCGAAGCGTTCACCGGCTGAGTCCCCTCGCGGCGCCCGTCACCTCGGCATGAAATCTCCCGGTGCGGCCCTCCGGCCGCCGGACCGCCCCTCACCAAAACCCAACCAGCGACCTCAGCATCGCCTTGGCGCCCGCCGCCTGCCTGCAGGTTTTGCGAAACTCAGGTCGCCCCGTTGCATCAAGCACATCGTCGTCGATGGCCCGCAGGATAGTGCTCGCATTGCGCCACCCCATCCTGGCAAGGGCGGATGCCAGATCCGCACGGGCGGGATCGAACGGGCCCTGATTGGCAGTGGGGTCCGCAGGCGGGTCGATGTCGTTGCTGGCGCCAATCGCGTGCTGCGGCATTGCCACGGCGGTGCCGGGGTCGAAAGGCCGGGGAAGATCAAGAAAGCGGGACATCGCATTCAGGCAAAGGGCCGGCGTTGCAACGAGATGCTCATAGCAGACGAAATGCACCGGCGCGCCGGTGCGGCGAAGCGCTTCCATGGCAAAGTAGAACTGGTTCCAGTAATCGGCAGGTGTGCGGAACCTGTACGCCATCTGCCCTGGCTGGGTAAAATCCTGCCTGACTTCGAACGGCTTCTTCAGGAACGAACCGAGATTTTTCTCCGGCCTGAAAATGCTGTCGGTCCGGGAGAAGCGGAACCATGACAGAAGCTGGGTAACGGGATCCTTGCTCATTACAACTATGGGCAAGTTTCCATATTGCAGCTCACGCCCGTCCATCAGGGCGGGGAAGATCCCATGTTTCCAAAAGCCTTGATCGAAGACGACCGGTATTCCGAGATAGCGTTGGATAAGATCCTTTGCGAGATTTGTTCCAGATCTCGGCGTCCCCATGACACGAATCCGGACACCATTGCCGCCAGGCTGCGGTCCGCTCTGTGCTGAAATCCTCATATCAGCCTCACAGCGCCAAGCTCCCCTGCTCCACCTCCGCGGCATTTGGATCGCCCGGTGCCGTTGCCCAGGCCAGTTCGACCAGCGTCACGGTACGCCGGCCTGTTCCGTCGAACTGGCAGACGATGAGGCCTTGCTCCTCGATATAGGTCAAGAGGCGCCGGGCGCGGCGCAGCGAGTGCGAGCCGTAGGCACGCGCGATCGCGGCATCGCTCGGGCACGGCCAGCCCTCCTTCGCGGCACGGGCGATCATCATGAACACGCCCTGCATGTCGTCGGGCAGCAGCGACGCGCGGACGGAAACGTCCCGCCACGCGTCATCCTGCGTCGTCTCGGAGCCGAGGCCGGCGCGGGCGCGCGTCAGCATGCGGCGGAACTCCGGCAGGTCGGGCACGACCGAGGCGAGGCCTTCTATGCGGCAACGGACCACGAATTCCTGATAGAGCACGCCGATCACGCGAAAACCCGCGTCGGGTTGCGCCAGGATGGCGCGCAGCACACGGTCGACACGCTCGTGACGCTCCGCTAGGTCCTCGGCGCTGACTTGCGGTTCCACCGGTTCGGGGCGGATTTCCAGCGCCGCAGACTTGGCCGCCATCAGCTGGTCGAGCAGGTCCGGTGACGTCGTGCGGCGCGGCGCGCGCACGGTCTCGGGTGGCGGCGCCGCCAGGATGATGGCGCGTGCATCCTCGAGTGCTGATTCCGGCATCGCCATCAGCCGCGGCGTTCCGTTGCGCGGGCTTGTGTCGGTCGGGCCGATGCGCAGGCCCAGCGGACGGCGCGACAGCGCCGGGCCGAGCGCCATGAACTGCCCGCGCTCCAGATCGCGAAAGGCTTCCGCCTGGCGCCGCTCCATGCCCAGAAGGTCGGCGGCGCGCGCCATGTCGATATCGAGGAAGGTGCGGCCCATGAGGAAATTGGACGCCTCGGCGGCGACGTTCTTGGCGAGCTTGGCCAGCCGCTGGGTGGCGATGATGCCGGCCAGCCCGCGTTTGCGGCCACGGCACATCAAATTGGTCATGGCGCCGAGCGAAAGTTTGCGCGCTTCGTCGGAAACCTCGCCCGCCACCGCCGGCGCGAACAGCTGCGCCTCGTCCACCACCACCAGCATCGGGTACCAGTGGTCGCGGGCGACCTCGAACAGCCCGCCGAGGAAGGCAGCAGCGCGCCGCATCTGGTTCTCGGCATCGAGCCCTTCGAGATTGAGCACCGTGGAGACGCGATGGATGCGCGCCCGCTCGCCGGCCGCCTGCAGGCCGCGCTCGGTATGTTGCTCGGCATCGATCACCAGATGGCCGTAACGATCGCCAAGCGACACGAAGTCGCCTTCGGGGTCGATGATGGTCTGCTGCACCCAGGGCGCGCTCTGCTCCAGCAGGCGCCGCAGCAGATGCGACTTGCCGGAGCCCGAATTGCCCTGCACCAAAAGCCGGGTCGCCAGCAATTCCTCGAGATCCAGCTTCGCCGGGGCGCCTGCGGTCGTGTGTCCCATCTCGATCGCAACGGTCATCTCGACTCAGGCGCTCCTTTCGCAGACGGGCTTATCAACTGGGTCACAGCCCGTCGAGCGCGCATGGCCGGCAGTTCCGCGTTGCGCACAGCTGTCCTGACACTGGCCTGTCGGGTAAACCCCTGTGGATAGTAACCAGTCGTTCACCATGGGCCGGCGTTCCGATTGCAGATGTCAGGCAAGCGCCTAGCCTGACCTTGCATCGCGTCCCCAACGTGGTGCGTCCCAACCCCACCCTGGCGGCCGACGTCTTCAAGTACCCCAACTCCCCAAAGTATACGTCGGTCGCCAACTTCGCCTGATCCCGCCAAGTTCTGACATCGTACAGAGCCGCTCACCGGCGCAAACTTTGGGTTGACCCCTTCGGACCGCAAGGCGACACTCCACCCGACGAACAGGTGCGAGGAGGAATTGCGATGGACGAGCCCGAACGGTGGCGCCATATGTCGACGGCGCCGAGGGATGGCAGCCGCATCCTGGTCACGGTGCGCCCGTCCGAACAGGGGCCGGCGGAAGTCGACCTCGCCTATTGGTCGCGCGCCGACCAGTTCGCCTCGGAAGGCTGGCGCGCGTCGGACTCCTCGCCTGGGCGCGTCATCGAATATGCCGAGCCGGAACTGAAGTGCTGGATGCCGCTGCCGACGGCCAACCTCAGCCGCGCGTCCATGCCGGCGCCTTGGGAAGGCGAAGACGCCCAACAGCTGGACGGCTCGGGGATTTGAGCGGAGACGGCCGAAGATAGCCAATCTCCCCCACGAGGCGGAGATTGGCAGCTTTAGGCTCGGTTCTCTTCAGAACAGAAACGTCGCAGTAGCGGGGTTCGGCCCGGTGCGACCGTCGGGCGAATCTATGCCGCGGATCGTCTGCAGGTCCTGGGCATCGAGCTCGAAATCGAAGACATCGAAATTAGCGGCGATGCGGTCCTGGCGGATCGATTTTGGAATGACGATCAGCCCTTCCTGGAGATGCCAGCGGATGATCACCTGGGCGACAGACTTGCCATGCTTTTTGGCAATGCTTGCCAAGATCGGATCGTTCAGCAGCCGGCCGCTGCCCAGCGGGCTCCAGCTTTCGATACGTATGTCGTGCTTGGCGTGAAACTCCCTGAGGTCGCGCTGCTGGAAACGAGGATGCAGCTCGATCTGGTTGACGACGGGCGTCACGCCGGTCTCTGCGATGATCCGCTCCAGATGGTCCTGGTTGAAATTTGAAACGCCGATCGACTTGATGCGGCCGGCCTGCCTGAGCTCGACCAGCGTCTTCCAGGCCTCGACATATCTGTCCTGGCTGGGCACCGGCCAGTGGATCAGGAACAGGTCGATCTGCTCGATGCCGAGCTTGGCCATCGTCTCGTCGAAAGCGCGCAAAGCCGCATCGCGCTGGTGCGCGGCGTTGCGCAGTTTCGAGGTGATGAACAGCTCGCCGCGCGGCACGCCTGCGCTACGGATCGCCTCTCCTACCCCCTCCTCGTTCTGGTAGCCTTCGGCGGTGTCGATCAGGCGATAGCCGGCCTCGATGCCCCAACCCACCACCTCGGCGGTGATGTCCTGGTCGACCTGCCACACGCCAAGCCCGAGCTGGGGAATGGCGGAGCCGTCGTTCAACGCAATCTGTGCAGGCGTGGTGGGCTGTGCAGGCATGTCGGGGTCCTTTACAAGGTGGGTCCAGGCGGTCCGCCCGGTGCACAGCCTATCTAGGTTCGACAGCAGGCGACGGCCAGCCGGCAGCGACAAATTGCCGAAATGCGCCTGCAAGTGACCTCGGCGTCAGCCGAAGCCTCACCGCGGCCGGCGCACCGCCCGCACCACCCCGGCGGATGTGCTGCCGCAATAGAGGCGGTCGCCGCCATCGGATTCAAGCCCCGACACGCCCATGCCGGCCGGCATGTCGAGCTTCTCCAGAACCTTGCCCGATTGCGGGTCGACGCGGCGCAAATCGCTCTGGTCGCCTTCCCAGGTGGCGTGCCACAGCTCGCCATCGACCCATGTCACGCCGGTGACGAAGCGGTTGGATTCGATGGTGCGCAGGATCGCCCCGGTCTCCGGGTCGATCTGGTGGATCTTGCGCTCGCGGTATTGCCCGACCCAGAGCGTCCCTTCGGCCCAGGTCAGCCCGGAATCACCGCCACCACCGGGCGCCGGAATGGTCGCCAGCACCTGGCCGGTATCAGGGTCGATCTTCTGTATCAGGTCGTTGGCAAGCTGGAAGAAATGCTGGCCGTCCCAGGCGGTGCCGGCATGTGCCGCGACATCGATCGAGCACAGCGCCTGCCCGTTTTCCGGATTGAAGGCGTTCAGCTTCTCACCTGAGGCAAACCAGACGTTGTTGCCGTCAAAGCTCACCCCATGCACCCTCTCAACATCGGCAAAAGGTCCGTATTCGCGCAGGATTTCGGCTGCTGACTGTTTCATGTCTCTGTCCTCACTGAGATGGTCCAATGTCCCTTACTAACCGCTCGGCAGCGGCGCCGGGAGTAACAAGGTGGTCGTGAATCCCGCCACCGGCGGCGTCATCCAGCGGCGCGCCCGGCCGTGACCGAAAAACTGCACCTTGCCGGCCTCGCCAAGCTGCTCCAGCGCCCGCTGCACGCTGCGCTGGCCAGTGCCAAGCGCCAGCGCCAGCGCCGAACTCGCCCAGGATTCACCATCGGCAAGGAAAGCCAGCACCGCCGCGTGCCGCTCCTCGATAGGCCGCGCCAGCACCACCACCTCGCGCGCCTCGCGCGGTGCCAGCGCGAAGCCCTGGCTGGTCGCGCCGATGTCGGCCAGACCCCGCAATTCGGCGCGCAGCCGGCCGATCTCGACCCGCAGCCGCGCCCGATGCGATTCATCGGCGTGCCTGCCGCCGAAGGCTTCAGCGATCAGCCTCGCCCTCGACACGTCGCCCGGCCATGCTTCGGCGAGCGCGCGTGCCAGCGCAAACAGCACCGGGCGCGTTGCCAGCGAGACCACGATTTCCTGCCTGCGCACGACATAGCGGAAGCTATCGACCAGCAGCGCCGGCGACGCCTGCAACGCCTCGACGTCCTCGAGCAGCACGGGGCGCTGCCCGCCACCCGCGATCAGCCGCGCGGCCGGCGTGTCCAGCGCCAGGAATGCGCTGTCGACCTCCGCGATCAGGCCCGGAATGCCGGCCCGGCGGGCGGCGTGGCGGGCCCACTCCAACGCCCTGCGCGCCGGCTTCGTCTTCAGGCGCCGCATCGCGATGCCGGCGACGGCCAGCTCGTGCGCGGCGCGCGAGGCCGGCGGAAGCGGCGCCGGGTCGAGCCCGGCCAACACGTCTTCAGCCTCGTCGAGACGGCCGATCAAAAGCAGGCGCCGCACCTTGAGGTGGCCGGCATGCGCGGCGTTCAGCCGGTCGCCATGCTTTTCCAGCGTCGCGCGCGCCGCATCGAGCGCCGTGGCAGGCCAGCCGAGATCCCGCGAGACCAGCGCGATCTCGGCCTCGGCGACGACGCATCTAGCGCGCGCCACCGCTTCTTTCGGGCCGAAGCCACGCGCGGCCCGCCGCAGCAGCGCCTTGGCGCGATCGAGATCGCCGAGCTGCGCCATCGCAATGCCGCGCAGCGCCAGCGCCGGCGGATCTTCGCGCAAGGCGACGCGATCCAGCGCGCCGAGCGGATCGCCGCCGGCCAGCGCCAGTGCCGCCGCGGTGATCAGCGAGTCCATTCAAATCCCGTCAAACTTGTAACTTCCACCCCCAGCGCTGCCCGCCCTAACTTAAGTCATGGCCGTCAACCAGCAAGCCGTGCCGGCAACCAACGGCACGCCAACGGAGAAGAAGATGCCCAGTTCAGCCGATCTACCCCTCGACGCGACAATCGACACGGCCAGGCACGCCGGGCGAATCCGCCATCCCTGCTGCGGCGGGCCTGGCGATTCAAATCCCGTCACGTCTGTAACTCCCACCGCTGCGCCTGACCGCCCTACCCTAGCTCACGACCAGCAAGCAGCAACACGTCGCAACAGTGCGGCGGCAAACTGACAAGGAGACGACCAATGACCAAGCACACTGCAATGAAGACCCCGCCGATCGTTTCAAGGCAGGACTGGGAAGCCGCCCGCGAACAGATGCTGGTGAAAGAGAAGGCAACGCTGCGCGCCAAGGACGCATTGGCCGCCGAGCGCCGGCGCATGCCGTGGATGGAAGTCGACAAGGCCTATGTTTTCGAGGGGCCGAATGGCAAGGCGAGCCTGCTCGACCTGTTCGAGGGCCGCCGCCAGTTGATCGTCTACCGCGCCTTCTTCGAGCCCGGCGTGTTCGGCTGGCCCGAGCATGCCTGCCGCGGCTGTTCGCTCGGCGCCGACCAGGTCGGTCACCTCGCCCATCTCAATGCCCGCAACACCACGCTTGCCTACGCCTCGCGCGCTCCGCAGGCCGACATTGTCCGGCTGAAAGAGCGGATGGGCTGGGAGATGCCCTGGTACACCATCACGGACAGTTTCGACAAAGACTTCGGCGTCGATGAATGGCACGGCCACAACGTCTTCATCCGCGATGGC
Organism: Mesorhizobium loti; assembly: GCF_003148495.1. GTDB lineage: Bacteria > Pseudomonadota > Alphaproteobacteria > Rhizobiales > Rhizobiaceae > Mesorhizobium > Mesorhizobium loti. The sequence continues at coordinate 1,496,155 of NZ_QGGH01000001.1, read as the reverse complement.
GACCGCATCTTCCGCACCTATTTCATCAACAGCCGCGGCGACGAGGCGATGGGCACCGTCTGGAGCTATCTCGACGCCACGCCGCTCGGCCGCCAGGAGATCTGGGAGGATTCGCCCGAAGGCTATCCGCAGACCCCTCTCTACAGCTGGTGGAACTGGCACGACAATTACGACGCCGCACCCGACAAGACATGGGAACAAGTGTCGGCTGCCGGCGAAGCGGCGTTCCGCGACAAGGACCAGTAAGGGCTATCCAGCTTGGGTTCCTCGCCCCCGCCTTTGGCGGGGGAGAGGTGGCCGCGTAGCGGCCGGAGTGGGGGCTCGCAGGGCGCAGTCCCCCTGACCTCGGCACGGCACAACCATCAAGGAAAAGACCATGCTCGATATCCACACAGCCACCAGCGGAGCGATCCCCGAAAGCACCAATGCGTCCACCCTCGGCATCGCCGATTGGCTGTGCCTTGCCGCGGCCCCCACCTTCGCCCTGATGGCGCTGCTCACCTGTGTCTTCAGTGGCGATGCGGCCATGCTGTGCATGGGGGAGAATGCCTCGCCATTCACCGGAATGCCGGCAATGTATCTTCTGATGAGCGCCTTCCATCTGGCGCCCTGGCTGCGGGTGATCTCCCGCCGGCAAGCCCGGCAATAGGTTGCCACCCTGCCTGCCTTTGCAACACGCCGACATAGTGGAGAAAGACAAATGAGACTGGTCAGGCTGAAAGCGCCGGGCGGCTTGGGCAATCTCGACCTGGTCGAGGAAGATCCACCCCGGCCAGGACCGGGTGATGTGCTGGTCAGGATCCGGGCCTGCTCGTTGAACCTGCGTGACGACTTCGCGGTGCAGGGCAAGACACCGTTCGTTGACGGCCGCGTTCCGCTGTCCGATGGCGCTGGCGAGGTGATCGCCATCGGCGGCGATGTCGATGCATTCAAGCCCGGAGACAGCGTCGTCAGCGTCTTCTATCCCTGGTGGCTGGACGGTGACATGACGCCCTCGACCCGGCGCGACATTCCGGGGGACAGTTTTGACGGCTTCGCCAGCGAGTATGTGTGCATGCCGGCGCGGGCCTTCACCAAGGCACCGGCGGGCTATACGCATGTCGAGGCGGCGACGCTCACCTGCACGGGTGTCACCGCCTGGCGAGGCCTGGTTGTGTGCGGCAAGGTGAAGCCCGGCGACACGGTGCTGGTCCTCGGCTCGGGCAGCGTATCGCTGTTTGCGCTGCAATTCGCCAAAGCCGCCGGCGCCCAGGTCATTGCCACGTCTTCCGACGAGCAGAAGCTGGAGCGGCTCAGGCGCCTCGGCGCCGATACCGTCATCAATTACAAGTCCGTGCCGGACTGGGGTCGCAAGGCCAGGGATTTGACGGACGGACGCGGCGTCGATCAAGTGATCGAGGTCGGCGGCCCCGCCACGCTGGCGCAGTCCATTGCGGCCTGCAGGACGGGCGGGCACATCGCCCTGATCGGCGTCCTGACCGGCTTTGCGGCTGAGGTGTCGATCCCGGCGGTGTTTTCGAACCAGATCCGTATCAGCGGCATTTCCATTGGCAGCCGGGCCGACCAGGAGGACATGATCCGGGCGATAGCGATCAACCGCCTGAAGCCCGTTGTCGACCGCCATTTCCCGCTTGAGGACATCGCCACCGCCTTCGCGCACTACGAATCCCAGAGGCATTTCGGCAAGGTCTGCCTCGACGTTTGAGCGCTCCCCCAAGCGCCAGCAGCCCCACAAACCACCCAGCATCCATCAGTAGCAGCTAATTGACAGCCAGAAAGAAACGGCGCTCACTGCCTGGCACAGGTGGATCGCAGCATCAGGCGGGCGATATCGACCGCCGGCGACACCTCAGCAATCCGGGAAAAGCGCATAGCGCTTTGCCTTGGGAATTGCGTAAAACCAGGGGAGGATGCCATGCCAACCGTTATCGGCCACCACAACATCACGAAAGACAGCAAGCACTGGCTCAATTCACCCAAGCGCAAGGAGCTTTTCGGCTCGCTTGGGATCACCAACATCCGCACTTTCGTCGATCCGCAGAACCCGAAACGTGTGGCCGTGATGATGGACGTTCCGGACATGGATAAGATGGCCGCGCTGATGCAGAGCAAGGCGGCCGCCGACGCGATGGCTCACGACGGCGTGGTGCCGGAGTCGCTGGTGATCCTGGTCGAAGCGAAGGGGTAGTCGCCCGCAAACCGGGGGCTTGTTTTTAGTGTCATAGAAATGGGCGCGGGACCTCTCCCGCGCCCATGCCGTTTCGCCTATCTCAGTTACACTTCGGCTTGGCGCTGTTGCAGGCGTCGACCAGTTCGGCCGGCGGATCCTTGTGGAAGACGGTCTTGTAGGATTCCAGCACGTTGGACTGCACCACCGGCAGCGACTGCACGCCGACCCAGGCGGGCGTGGGTTGCCCGATCAGTGCCTTCATCATGGCCATCGCCTCGGCGACGCCCTGGTCATAGGGGCGCTGCGAACCCGTCGCCTTGAGCGGGCCGCCCTTGGCGATCTCGATCGCCGACTGCAGGCCGAGATCGACCGTGGTGATCGGAATATCGATACCCTGCGCGCGCATCGATGACAGCGTGTCGAGCGCCGGCTGGTCCCAGACGGCAAACAGGCCTTTCACATCAGGATTGCCGGTGAGGAAATCGCCGGCAATCTGCGACACCTTCGAGGGATCGGTGAAGTCGACCTGCTTCATGACGATGTCGGGCCGGTTCTTCTTCATCCACTCGCTGACGCCCTTGGTGCGCTCATTGGTGCTGAAATAGTCGACGCCGAAATTCACCAGGCCGATCGTGCCGCCCTTGGGCATGCAGGACGCCAGGATCGTCGCCGCGATCTGGCCATTGCCCTGGCTGTCGGCCGAGATCATCGAGGCAAAATCCTTGGGAGATTCAAGGCCGACCGGGATGCTGTCCATGAACACCAGCTTGATGCCGGCCTCGCCCACCTTCTTGTAGGTCGGCGCCGTGGCGGTGAAGTCGACCGGGATGGAAATGATGCCGTCCGGGTGCTGCTGGATGGTGTTTTCGATGTCGGCGATCTGCTTGTCGACCTGATATTCGGCCGACGCCACGCCGGTGACGGTGACGCCATATTTGGCCAGCGTTTCGCTGATGCCCGCCACTTGCAGCTGCGACCAGTCGAGGTTCACCGTCTGCATGGAGATGCCGACCTTGAACTTGCCGGCCTTGACCTTGGCGGCTTCGTCGTCGGTCAATTTCAGCTCATCGGGCGAGGCTGCCTTTTCGCCATGCGGGCCTTGCCCGACAATTCCCTTGGGGCCGAGCGTCGCCAAGTCGACGCCAGTAACGCAGGTGTCGGGCGTCTGCGCAAAACTCATGGATGTCGACAGCGCAAAGGCGCTGGCGGCGAGGCTCAATGTGCCGAATAGGATTCGTGCCGAGTGGTTCATGACTTCCTCCGTTGATCGTTGACGTTTGTTTTGCCGTTTGGAGCCGGCGGTTCTCTGCTGGTGTCCGCGGATGCGCGCCTTACCTCCTCGTGAAGGCGACCGCGGCGACGATGATTGCTCCCTTGATGACGAGTTGCAGCGACGAGCTGACGCCGAGCAGCACCAGCCCGTTGTTGAGCGTGCCGATGATCAGGCTGCCGAGCAGCGTGCCGAGCACAAAGCCGCGGCCGCCAAACAGGCTGCAGCCGCCGAGGATCACCGAGGCGATGACGTCGAGCTCCATGCCTTGCACCACGTCGGGCCGCGCCGCGTGCGAACGCGCCGACAGGATCAGCGATGCCAGCCCGGCGAGCGTGCCGGTCAGCACGAAGGCCAGCGTGGTGACCTGCTTGATATGGACGCCGGAATAGAGTGCCGCCGTCGGATTGCCGCCCGCCGCATAAACCCGCCGCCCGTAGACGCTGTAATGCAAGAGCAGGATGCCGGCGATGGTGACGCCAAGCGTCCACAGGATCGGCGCCGGGATGCCAAGCACGGAGCCCTCGCCGAAGATGGCGAAATAATACTCGTTGGTGATGATGACCGGTTTGGTGTTGGTGACCATCAGCGCCAGCCCGCGCGCACCGCTCAACGTGCCCAGCGTCACCAGGAAGGACGGGATCTCTAGGCGGGTGGTCAGCACCCCGTTGATCAGCCCGATCAGCGCCCCGGTGCCCAGCCCCGCCAGCGCGCCGACGACCCAGTTGTTGGCGACGAACGCCATGGCCAGCGACGCGCTCATGCCCGAAAGCGCCAGCGTCGAGGCGACGGACAGGTCGATCTGCCTGGAGATGATGACGAATGTCATGCCCACGGCAATGATCGAGACCAGTGTCGTCTGCCGGCCGATGTTGAGAAAATTGTCGATCGACAGGAACCACGGCGACGCCAGGCTGAAGACAACCAGCATGATGGCGAAGGCGACGTAGAGCATGTAGGGACGCTCACCCTGAAGCAGATGCCGCAGCGCCGAGCGGCCGCTTGGCTGATTGGCGGCAGCCTTTGCCATTGGTGCGTTTGCCGGGCTTTCTGTGTCGGTCATGCCGCGTGCTCTTCCGATGGCTGCGAAAGTTGAATGAGGTGATGAAGGTCCTCGGCGCTGCCGAATTCCGCCCTCGAAATCGTCCTGGTGATCCGGCCATCGACGACGATCGAGATGCGGTCGCAGAGCTGGAGCAGTTCGGACAGATCCGAAGACACCAGCAGCACCCCGCTGCCAGCCGCGGCCGCCGCGCGAATGACGCCGTAAATCTCCTCGCGCGCGCCAACATCGACACCAACCGTCGGCTCGTCGAGCAGCAGCACGCGCGGCCGCGGCTCGTTCCATTTGCCGAACACGACCTTCTGCTGGTTGCCGCCGGACAGGTTCTTCACAAGGGTCAAAGCGCCTGGCGCCTTGACGGCCAGCCTGCGCATCGCGGCATTGGCGTGCTCGCTCGCCGAACGGCGCTGCAGCCAGCCAAGGCGCGAGAAATAGGGCAACCGGGGCAAGGTCAGGTTGCGCTCGATCGAATGCTCGAGAACCAGGCCCTGGACATGCCGGTCCTCCGGCACCAGCGCAATACCCTGTCGTATCGCCGCTGCCGGATCCGTGCCCTTCAGCGAAACGCCGTCGAGGCTGGCCTCGCCCGATTGCACCGGCCGCAGGCCGAAGATCGTTTGCAGGATTTCGGTGCGTCCGCTGCCGATAAGGCCTGCGAGGCCGTGGATCTCGCCGCTGCGCAGCGCGAGATCGGTCCGGTCCAGCCGGTCGTTGCTGACATCAGTCAGTTCGAGCACAGGCTTTTCAGATGAACCATGCGGAGCCGCCGGCGGCACGCATTGCCCGGCTTCCTCGCCATCCGCCTTCAGAACAGCGTGATCCGGCCCGACGATCGCGCCGACCAATTGCCTCATGTTGGTTTGCGAGGTGACAAATGTTCCGGCGTTCTGACCGTCGCGAAACACGGTCACCCGGTTCGAGATTCGGAACACCTCGTTGAGGCGATGGGTGACGTAGATCACTCCGACGCCCCGCGCGGCGACCGCGCGGATCGCCTCGAACAGGATCTTCTCTTCATCGTCGGTCAGCGCCGAGGTCGGCTCGTCGAGGATGAGCAGGCGAACATCGCCCATCAACGCCTTGGCGATCTCGGTCATCTGGCGGTAGGCGAAGGGCAGCGAGCCGACCATGGCGCGCGCATTGAGCGGGATGTTCTGCGATTTCAGGAAGGCCTCGGCCTGCGCCACCAGCTGGCGCTTCTTCAGGAAGCCGAGCCGCGTCTTCGGCTCTCGCCCCAGCAGCAGATTGTCGGCAACCGTAAGCGATTCGACCAGGCTCAGGTCCTGGTAGACGACCGCCACGCCGGCATTGCGCGACTGGGCGGGCGACGCGAACGAGACAGGTTTGCCTTCGATTTCGATCGAGCCGCCATCATGAACATGCACGCCGCTCAGGATCTTGATCAAGGTCGATTTGCCGGCCCCGTTTTCGCCAAGCAAGGCGTGAACTTCACCGGACTGGATTTCGAGGCTGACACCGCGCAGCGCATTGACGCCGCCGAACCGCTTCCTGACGCCCTCGACGCGCAGCAAGGGGGCCTCGGACGATGGCGAAATCGAACTCTGTTCGATCATGACGCCTGCATTTCCTTCCCTTGACGCGTCCCCTACCCGGCATATCGAGATCGTCTTTTGGGACTTCTCTTACTTTTTTTGTAACTTTTCCATCAGGTCGGCAAAATGTCAAACGGAGTCAGCCGGCAGCTGGAATGAATCCGGTCCAACCTCACCATGTTCGGTAATGACCGCGTCGAAGCCGTCCATGGCTGAGAAGAAGGCGCGCTTGAGCTTGCCGATCTTGCTGCTGTCGACGACGAGATAGTTCTCGCGCGCCAGGCCCATCACCTTCTGCTTCACCACCGCCTCGTGAAAATGCTCGCAGGTGGCGCCGCGTTTGGCATCGACGCCGGCGGCCGACAGGAAGGCGGCGTTGATGCCGACGCTCTTCAAGATATCGAAATCATGCGTGCCCGAAAAAGACGCCGATGCGGGATGATAGACGCCACCCAACATGATGATCGTCACATTGGCCTTGCGGGTCAGGCGTTCCGCCACGTTCATGGCGTAACATATTGCCGTTATTTGATAATTGTCGGGAATGAGGTCGATCAGATGGATCAGCGTCGTGCCGCAATCGATGAAGATCGTCTCGTCGGGCCGTATCTTGCGCACCGCGTGCAGGCAGGCTTCGCGCTTCGCCGCCGCATGGCTGTCGGCCGCGGTCGCCAGTTCGTAAGGCGCGTCGGTGTCGATCTCGGCCGCCGCCAGTATATGCCCACCGAGGAAGGCGATCTGTCCCTGGTTGGTGGCGATGTCACGCCGCACCGTCATCTCGGAGACGCCGAGAAGCGTTGCCGCCTCGCTGAGATGGATGACCCGCCGTTCCGACAGAAGATGGATCAGCCGGGCTGTCCTTTGTGCTTTGCGAGCAGTCATGCGTGGGCCTGTCGGTCACTTGAAATGTGAGGAATTTAACAACCGCTCTCGTTCAGTTGCAAGCGCGGTGTGCCAATCCGGCCGGACATGACCAACGGACGTGCCTGCTTACAAGGCTCTCGTCTGCCTTGTACCGACGGCGTGGGCCATCAGGCCTTGGTGGATTTCCCCGCCCCGAACCGCAACCCGTCCATCAAGAGCTTGACCAGCCGGCGCGAGCGGTCGCGCCATTCCGGGGTGTCAGGCGCCGAGTAGATGCCCGACAGCGCGTGCAGCACGTCCGAAGCATCGACATCGCCGCGGATGGTGCCGTCGGCCACCGCCGCCTCGACCAGCTGCCGCAAGGCTTGCGACACCCGGCCGAACGTGTCGGAAAACAGCGTCGAATTGGTGGTAAGCACAATGCGCAGGCTGGTCGCCAGGCCGCGCTTGGTGGCGATGTAGTCGACGAAGCGCTGCATCCACTGTTCCAGCGCGACATCGGACGGATGTCTTTGGGCGAGCTCGCCGGCGGCCGCGCACAGTCCCTCCACCTCACGGCGATAGACCACCTCGACCAGATGCTCGCGCGTCGGGAAATGCCTGTAGAGCGTGCCTATGCCCACGCCGGCGCGGCGCGCGATCTCCTCCAGCGAGCCATCGATGCCGCGCTCGGCAAACACGGCGGCGGCGACCTCGACCAGCCGGTCGCGGTTGCGCTGCGCATCCGCGCGCAGCGGCTTTGCCTCAGCGGCTTCGGCCTTCTGTTCAGCAATGGCGGACGGCTCGGTGGCCAATTTTTTCTCCACATCGTGTCAGGGGGCTTGAACCCGGCCGGGTCAACCCCCACGTAATAAACGGAGGCGCCTCCGCTTTAGTGGAGTACCTTTATCATATAAGAAGGGGAACCGGTATGTCACGCCTTTCGAACCTGCAAGCCGACATCGCCCCTGCCCGCCTATCTCGCGGGAGATTCGCTGCAATTTCCACTTTCCCCGTCAAGACCTGACCAAACGGTTACCTTGCCCTTCTCCGGCAAGGCACCAGTTCAACCCCATCCGCGTCAAGCAACTGGAGCCAGACGCCCATGACCAGCCTTCCCATCACGCTCACCATCAACGGACACCGACACGAGCTGGAGGTCGATCCACGCGTAACCCTGCTCGACCTGCTGCGCGAACGGCTCGATCTTACCGGCACCAAGAAGGGCTGCGATCGCGGCCAGTGCGGCGCCTGCACGGTGCTGGTCGACGGCAAGCGCATCAACTCATGCCTGGCGCTGGCGGTCAGCCATGACGGCGCCCAAGTCTTGACCATCGAAGGCGTCGCCCACGGCGAGGAACTGCATCCGGTGCAGGCCGCCTTCATCGCCCATGACGGCTTCCAGTGCGGGTTCTGCACACCCGGCCAGATCATGAGCACGCTCGGCCTGATCGCCGAGGGGCAAGCCGGCGACGATCCCGAACGCATCCGTGAGGGGCTGAGCGGCAACATATGCCGCTGCGCGGCCTATGGCGGCATCGTCGAGGCCGTCCTGGAGGCCCAGCAACAGCTTGCCAAAGCAGACCGGAGGACCGCGGCATGAGAGACTTCGATTACATCAGGCCCGCCACCATCCCAGACGCCATCGCAGCCGCGGCCGAGCCGGGTTCGGCCTATCTCGCCGGCGGCACCAATCTGCTCGACCTGATGAAAGGCGGCATCGCCAGTCCCGAACGTATCGTCGACATCTCCCGGTTGCCGGAGCTCAACCGCATCGAACGGCTGGACGATGGCGGCGTGCGCATCGGTGCGCTGGTGCGCAATGCCGACCTCGCCTACGATCCGGAGTTTGCGAAATCCTATCCGGCGGTGGCCGAAGCGCTGCTGTCGGGCGCTTCGGCGCAGCTTCGCAACGCCGCCACCGTCGGCGGCAATCTCCTGCAGCGCACGCGCTGCAGCTATTTCTACGACACCGCCAGCGCCTGCAACAGGCGCGAGCCTGGCGCCGGTTGCGACGCGCTGGAAGGCGAGAACCGCCTGCACGCCGTGCTCGGCTGGAGCGACGCCTGCATCGCCACCCATCCGTCGGATTTCTGCGTGCCGCTGGTGGCGCTCGACGCCGTGGTCGAGATCGAAGGCAAGAAGGGCCGGCGCCATGTGACGCTGGAGGAATTCCACCGGCTTCCCGGTGAAACGCCGCAGCGGGAGAATGCGCTGGAGCCCGGCGACCTGATCGTGGCGGTGCGCCTGCCGGCGGAGGCTGCCTCCTTCTCCGCCAATGCCCGTTACCTGAAAGTGCGCGAACGCACCTCCTATGCCTTTGCCGTCGTGTCGGCCGCCGCGGCGCTCGTCGTCGATGGCGGCAAGATCCGCGCCGCAAGGCTGGCGCTGGGCGGCGTCGCGGCGAAGCCGTGGCGGGCGCGCTCGGCCGAAGCCGTCCTGCTTGGCGCGGATGCCAACGAGGCGACCTTCGCCAGCGCGGCGGACGCCGCCTTGGCCGATGCCAGCCCCTCCGGCGACAATGCGTTCAAGATCGAGCTTGCCCGCCGCATCGTGGTCAGGGCGCTGATTTCAGCCCTTTCGGGAACGCCCAAGCGTCTGCCAGCCCTTCCTGCCTCCCCGTTCTCAAACATTCCCGGAGTGCGCCATGACGCTTGAACTCAGCCTCAACCAGCAACCCGCCCATGCCCGGCAGGGCTCCAGCATCGGCCAGCCGCTGACCCGCCGCGACGGCTTTCTGAAAGTCACCGGTGGCGCGCGCTATGCCGCCGACAACCATCCGCCCGGCATGCTCTACGCCGTGCTGGCCGTCAGCAGCATCGCGCGCGGCCGCGTTGCCGCGCTGGATACCGAGGCGGCCAAGGCGCACAAGGGCGTGGTCGAGGTGATGACGCCCAAGAACCGGCCGGCGCTCGCCATCGATCCGGATGCCAAGGACAACCCCTTCATGTTCCGGCTCGACCTGCTGCAGAACGATCAGGTCCGCTACCCCAACCAGAGCATCGCCGTGGTGATCGCCGAGACGCTGGAGGCCGCGACCGAAGGAGCAGCACTGCTGTCGCCGCGCTATGAAGCACTGCCGGCGCGCGTTGGCCTCGACGGCGCCAAGAGCTTCGTGCCGCGTGGTGTCGGCATCGGCGGTCCGGCCGTGCAGCACAAAGGCGATGTCGAGACGGGCCTCAGATCGGCAAAGACGCGGATCGAAGCCACCTACGAGACCCCGGCCCAGTACCACAATGCCATGGAGCCGCACGCGATCGTCGTCGCCTGGGATGGCGACAGGCTGTCGATCGACACGCCGAGCCAGGGCCTTGCCATGGCGCAGGGCCGCATCGCCGGCCTGTTCGGCATCGCGCCGGAAAACATCCACATCCGCAGTCCGTTCCTTGGCGGCGGCTTCGGTTCGAAAGGCATGATCTCCGGTCCGCAGGTGCTCGGCATCCTGGCGGCTCGTCTTGTTGGCCGACCGGTCAAGCTGGTGCTGCGGCGCGAGCAGATGTACGGCCCGGTCGGCCATCGCGCGCCGACGCGCCAGACGCTGCGCATGGGCATGGATGGCGAAGGGCGGCTGACGGCCATCGACCATCACGCCAGGACCGCGTCGAGCACCTTCGACGATTTCTTCGAACCGGCCGCGGATGCCTCGCACACGCTCTATGCCAGCCCGGCCATCGCGACCTCGCACGATGCCGTGCGGCTCGACACCGGTACGCCGCTGTTCATGCGGGCACCCGGCGAAGCCACCGGCTCGATCGCTCTGGAGAGCGCCATCGATGAGGCGGCTCACGCCTGCGGCATGGACCCGCTGGAATTCCGGCTGCGGAACTATGCCGAGGTCGAGCCGATGACCGGCAAGCCGTTTTCCTCCAAGGCGCTGCGCGAATGCTACAGGCAAGCGGCTGAGACGTTCGGCTGGGCGAGCCGCCCGCTTCAGCCGCGGCTGATGCGCGACGCGGACGGTTTCCTGACCGGCTGGGGCATGGGCACGGCGACGTTTCCGGCCCTGATGTTCCAGGCCGAGGCCCGCGCCGTGCTGAGAAGCGACGGCAGCGGCCTGATGGAGACCGGCGCGCAGGATATGGGACAAGGCGCCTGGACAGCGTTTGCCCAGATCGCCGCCGACGGACTGGGACTGGACATCGACCGGGTCGAGTTCAGGGCCGGCAGTTCCGACCTGCCCAATGCAGGCATTGCCGGCGGCTCCGGTCACACGGCGACGGCCGGCATGGCAATCCACAATGCGGGTGCTGCCGTCATCGCCAGGCTCGCCGATCTCGCCACCGGCAACGAGGCCTCACCGCTATTCGGTGCCGGCAACGAAGGCGTGCTGGCGCGCGGCGGCCGCCTTTACCGACGCGACGATGAAAGCCGCGGTGAAAGCTATGCCGAGATCCTCATGCGCGCGGGCCTCACCGAGATCGAAGCCCATGGCAAGGGCGCTCCGGATCCAGCGTCCCAGGAGACCTATGCCAAGCACGCGCATGGCGCCGTGTTCGCCGAGGTGAAGGTTGATCCGGATTTCGGCCAGATCCGTGTCACAAGGCTGGTCGGCGCGTTCGCCGCCGGACGGGTCATCAATCCGCGGCTGGTGCGCAGCCAGTATTATGGCGGCATGATCTGGGGCATTTCCTTCGCGCTGCATGAGGAAGCCATCACCGACCGGCGCTCGGGCCGGATCCAGAATGCCAACCTCGCCGAATATCATGTCCCGGTGAATGCCGACGTGCCGTCGGTCGAGGCGCTGCTGGTCCACGAGGACGACCCCTACGTTAACGCGCTCGGCATCAAGGGCGTTGGCGAAATCGGCATCACCGGCACGGCTGGCGCCATCGCCAATGCGGTCTGGCATGCAACCGGCGTGCGGCCCCGGCGCTTTCCAATCCGCATCGAGGACCTGCTGGGGTGAGGAGTGATCCGCGTAGCGGACAGGAAGCCAATTGCTTGGCTTCCTGAACGACGAACGGTGAAGGCCCGGTCCGCCTTCGGGCGGATCAAAAGGTCCAGTGGACACCTTTTTAAGGGGCTGAATGCCCGAAGGGCACGGAGCGACAGCGAAGGGCCGGACAGCGGGCACTAGGTCCGCCGCCTGCCCAACATGAGATCAACCGACTTCGCGTCAAGCAACTGGAGCCAGACGCCCATGACGAAAATCCCCGTCTATCTCGATATCAACGGCCACCATCACGAACTGCAACTCGAGCCGCGCGTCACGCTGCTCGACGCCTTGCGCGACCGCCTTGGCCTGACCGGCACCAAGAAGGGCTGCGACCACGGCCAGTGCGGCGCCTGCACCGTGCATGTCGACGGCGAGCGCGTGCTGGCTTGTCTCACACTTGCAGCTCAAGCTCAGGGCCGCACCGTCACCACCATAGAGGGGCTTGCACGGGAGGGCGAAATGCATCCCGTGCAGGCTGCCTTCCTCGAACAGGACGCCTTCCAGTGCGGCTATTGCACGCCCGGCCAGATCATGTCGGCGGTCGCCTGCATCCGCGAAGGCCATGCCGGCTCGGACGAGGAAATCCGCGAATACATGGCCGGCAATCTCTGCCGCTGCGGCGCCTATCCACACATCGTCGCCGCCGTCCGCCAAGCAGCCCAGGAGGTCGCATCATGAGGGATTTTTCCTATCTGCGCGCTGCTTCAGTCGATGCTGCGCGCCAGGCGGCCGCCCTGCCCGGTGCCATGCTGCTCGCCGGCGGCACCACGCTGATCGACCTCGCCAAATGCGGCGTCGCCGAGCCCGAGACGCTGGTCGACATCACCCATCTCAAGGGGCTGAACGGCATCGAGGTGAGCGAGCGCAGCGCCATCATCGGAGCGCTGGCCAAGATGGGCCATGTCGCCGATCATGCCGACATCAAGAGCCGCTTCCCCGCCGTCTCAGAAGCCCTGTGGCAGGCGGCCTCGGCGCAGATCCGCAACATGGCGACCATCGGCGGCAATCTGATGCAGCGCACGCGTTGCCCCTATTTCCGCGACCCGGCGAATTTCCCTGCCTGCAACAAGCGGGAACCCGGCAGCGGCTGTTCGGCGATCGGCGGCGTCACAAAGGGACACGCCGTGCTCGGCACCAGCGACGCCTGCATCGCCATGTATCCCGGCGATCTCGCAGTGGCCTTGGTCGCTTTCGATGCGGTCGTGCATCTGGGCCAGAGCCAGGTTCCGGTCGACGACTTTTTCCTGCTGCCCGGCACCACGCCGGACAGGGAACACGCGATCGAACCGGGCGAGATGATCACCGCGATCGAGATCCCCGGCTCGGCCTCTGCCCGGCGTTCGACTTACCTCAAGATCCGCGACCGGCAATCCTATGAGTTTGCCGCGGCAAGTGCTGCTGTCGGCATCGAGTTCGAGGCCGATGGGCGCACCATCCGTGATTTGCGTGTGGCGCTCGGCGGCGTCGCGACCAAGCCTTGGCGTGCGCGGGCCGTGGAGGACGCGCTGAAGGGCAAGGTGCTGGAGCCGGACGCTGTCCGCGCCGCCAGCCTGCTCGCCGTCGAAGGCGCCACCGACCATGGCGCCAACCACTACAAGATCGAACTGGCGCCGCGCGTTGTCGCGCGGGCTATTCTCAAGATGGGAGAAACGGCATGACGGTTCACAACATCAGACATGGTGACGCATCCGACGGTGCGGAAGCCGTCGGCGGCCGGCTGTCGCGCGTCGACGGTCCGGCCAAGATCACCGGTGCGGCGAAATACGCCGTCGAGCAGCAGCTCGAAGGCCTCGCCTACGCCGTGCTGGTCGAAAGCACGATTGCATCCGGCAAGGTGCGCGCGATCGACACGAACGCGGCCGAGGCAGCGCCCGGCGTGCTGCAAGTGCTGACGCCTGACACCATCATCAGCCTCAGGACAGCGGCGGACTGGTTCGGCACGCCGCCGCCCGACAAGCCCTATTGCCCGCTGGCTCGCGACATCAGCTTCTCCGGTCAGCATGTCGCCGCTGTGGTCGCCGAGACCTTCGAGCAGGCGGTCGCGGCGGCAGCACTGGTCAAGGTCAGCTATGACGAGACGCCTTCGATCGTCGACCTCAGCGACGCCAAGGCCGGCGACGGCATTCCGATCGACGCCATGACCAAGGAATGGGGTGACGCGCAAGGTGCATTCGCCTCGGCCCCGGTGCGGATTTGTGCTGCCTACAACACGCCGCGCGAATACCAGGCGCCGATGGAGCCGCACGGCCTGATCGCCCGCTGGGAGGGTGACCAGCTCACCGTGTGGGAGCCGAGCCAGTGGCTGGACGGTATGGCCCGCACCTATGCCGAATGGTTCGGCGTGCCGTTCGAGAACGTACGGCTGGTCTCGCCCTATATTGGTGGCGGCTTCGGCTCCAAGGCGTTGGCGCTCAGCCATGGCGCTGTGGCGGCATGTGCCGCCAAGATGCTCGGCCGGCCGGTGCGGCTGGTGATGACGCGGCCGCAGACCTTCACCGGTTACGGCGGCCGCGCCGCGACGCGCCAGACAGTGACCATCGGCGCCGACCGGCAAGGAAAAATCCAGTCGATCGTGCATCGCGGCGTCAACGAGACATCGATGGACGGCATGTGGGTCGAGCCGCTGGGGTCGGTCACCTCGATCATGTATGCGACGCCGAATTTCTCCTCCAGGCAGAATGTCGTGCGGGTGAATTCGGTGATGCCTGGCGCCATGCGCGCGCCGGGCGAAAACCCCTCGGCCTTCGGCATCGAAAGCGCCATCGACGAGCTCGCCTACGAGGTCGGCATCGATCCGCTGGAAATCCGGCTGAGAAACTATGCCGAACAGGACCCGCATGCCAAAAAAGCCTGGTCGACCAGACAGTTGCGCGAGGCTTTTGCCACCGGCGCCGAGCGCTTCGGCTGGGCCAGGCGCACATCAGAACCGCGCTCGATGCGCGACGGCAACCAGCTGATCGGCTGGGGAGTAGCCGCCGGCACCTATCCGGTTCGACGCGCCTATGGCGAGGCGATCGTGCGCATCCTGGCCGACGGCTCCGTCGAGGTCGAAAGCTCGTCGATCGACATGGGCCAGGGCACCTACACCATCCTGGCGCAGACCGCCGCTGAAACGGTCGGCGTGCGAGCTGACGACGTGGTGGTGAAGCTCGGCGACTCGCGCTTTCCCCGTGCCGGCGTCACCGGCGGTTCGCGGCTGGCCGGCGTGATGACGGGTGCGGTCTACAAGGCGGCGACATCGGCGCTCGACCAGCTGGTCGGCCTCGCCATCAGCGATCCGCGCTCGCCCTTCCATGCGCTGCAGGCCAACACGCTGGTCGTCGCCAATGGCCGTATCGGCTCGCCGCGCGGCGACGGCCCCGATGTCTCGATCGCCGAACTGCTCAAAAGCGTCGGCCGCGACCACATCGAAGCCACCGGCGACACCATGCCGGCCAACTCGACGCCAGAAGATCGCTACAAGAACTACACCACCATCGCTATGGCGCTGCCGCACACCGAGGGTGACTACTCCCGCCACTCCTGGTGCGCGCATTTCATCGAGGTGCGCGTCGACGAGGATTTCGGCACCGTGCGCGTCTCACGCGTCGTGTCGGCGCTGGATTCGGGGCGGCTCTACAACCCGAAACTCGCCGAAAGCCAGTGGAAGGGCGGCATCATCATGGGCATCGGCCAGGCGCTGCTCGAAGAAGGCATCGTCGACCGCCGCCACGGCCGCATCGTCAACAACAACCTCGCCGACTATCTCGTGCCGACCAATGCCGACATTCCCGACATCGAGGTGATCTCGGTCGGCATCCCCGATCTGCATTCCTCCGTGCTCGGCGGTAAAGGTGTTGGCGAACTGGCCATCGTCGGCGTGGCGCCGGCGATCGCCAACGCGGTGTTTCACGCGACGGGGAAGAGAGTAAGGGATTTGCCGATCACGCTTGAGAAGCTTATTTAGCCAGCGCCGGCTTTGTCTCCCCCTTGAAGGGAGATGTCGCCGAAGGCGACAGAGGGGGTCGCCGCGTAAAGTGCCAACCTCATCTGCAGCAGCAGGCCGAGCCCAGTCGAACCGACCCCCCTCTGGCCTGCCGGCCATCTCCCCCTCGAGGGGGGAGATAGCAATCAGAACTTGTAGGCAACACCGATCCGGACATCGTGCGTCGTCAACTCGATCTCGTCGGGATTGAGAGGAGCGCCGTTGACGATCAGGTGACGTTGGGACGTATGGCGGCCGAAATCGGCGAACCGGTACTCGCCGCGGACCACCCAACTGTCGGTGACGGCGTATTCCGCACCGGCGCCCAGCGTGTAGCCGGTGATGGTGTCTTTGGCGTCGGCATAGGGACCGCCCGGAATGTCGGTGGTAGTGTGTTTATAGCTTGCCACGGCCAGGCCGCCGGTGACAAAGGGAAGCCAGCGATCCATCGCATAGCCGGCTCTCAGGCGCACGGAGCCAACCGACTCCAGCTCGAGCTCACCGCCAAAGGCAGGGTCATCGACGCCGAGCGCCCGATAGAGCGTGGTGTCCTTCACGCTTGCGAAGCTGTAGTCGCCCTCGATGCCAAGAACCAGCCCGCCGTCGAACTGCTTGCTGTAGCCGGTATACAAGCCGCCGAAGCCACCGGACGGGCCATAGCCCCAGCCGTAATTGTCGAAACTGCCGGGTGCGAAATCCTGCCCGACCCTTGCGTTCCCCCAGGCGTAACCGGCTTGCGCGCCGACATAGGCGCCGGACCAGTCGTAGGTGGCCGCGACAGGCAAGACCTCACTGGTGTCCGCCGCGGACGCCATGCCGACAGGCGTGAGGATGAAGGCCGTGGCGAGAAGAATGGTTTTCATCGTTTGCTATCCCGAAACTATTGCCTCCCCCGCGCAAAAAAGCGCGGGGGTTTGTTCAACGACGGCAGGTCAGAACTTGTAGCTGAGACCGACCCGCAGATCGTGCGTCTGGAGATCGACGCTCGTCTCAGTGGGCAGACCAGCAGCCACCGAGAGGTCCTGGCTGCCGAAGTCGGAGTAGCGATATTCAGCTCGCGCGATCCACCGGTCGGTGAAGGCGTGCTCGATGCCTGCGCCAACCGTCCAGCCGACATGGGTCTCATCGTGGAATGGTATTTGAACGGCGCCGCTGCCGCCGATCGCAGTCACTTCATACTTTGCCGCGGCCACGCCAGCAGCGATGTAGGGCAAAGTCCGACCGAAAGCGTAGCCCGCTCGCAGCCGCGCCGCACCCGACCACTTGAGTTCGCTCTTGAGCAATGTGCTGAAACCACCGCCACCAGCATCGAGGGGTATCAGTCCGTCTGTATTATTATACATGAGGTCAGCCTCGGCGCCGATGACGAAGCGGTTCGCCATTTGGTAATTGGCTCCGAGATGAATGCCGCCAATAAAACCGTCTGGATCGAGGGGAAGGTTGAGGTCAGTGGCCCCACCGATGCCGCCGCCGGCGATGAACAGATTGGATTTTCCGGCTGCGTAGCCGACGTCGACGCCGGCATAGAGGCCGGACCAGTCGTAACCGGCGGGCGAAGCCTCGGTGACATCAGCCGCGCACGCCACGCCGAGCGGCGCGAGGATGAAGGCCGTAGCGAGAAGAAGAGTTTTCATGGTTTGTCTGCCGCCCCAAAATTGTCGTGGTCGCCGCCGCGCGGATGCCCGCGGAGATCCAGCTGTTGTCGAGAAATCCGGTGTTGCATTGTCCGCCGGCCGCGTCTTGGGCTGGGCCGCACCCGAATTGACCGGGAAAGCACCGCGGCGCTTTCCCGGTCGGTGTGGCCATTCGGCCTCAGTTGATTGGCATGAAACCGGCCAGGCTACCTGGCACTGCCCGGCGTCGAGCCGAAGCGGCGGCGGAAGCAGCGATTGAAATAGGACACGTCGGAGAAGCCGCTGAGCAGCGCGATCTCGCTGATCCGCGTGCGGTCGTTGCGCCTGTCGGACAGCATCCGATAGGCTCTCTGCAGGCGCAATTCGAGAACGCGCTCGGCGAAACTCACCCCGGTTTCCTGCAGGAGATCATGGACGTAGCGCACGGACAGCCGCAATTGCCCGGCAACGCTCTGCGCCGAAATGGCGGGATCGGCGAAATTGTCGCGCATCTTTTGCAGGATGGCCTGCAGCCTTGCCGCGCGCAGGCCGCGCAGACCCGCCAGTTCGGCCGCCTCGCCCTTGGCGCCGGTCGCCAGGCCGATCAGATCGACGATCGTTTCGGTGGCATGGTTGACGAGATCGGGCGACAGCAAGGCGGGGCCTGCTTCCAGAAAGCTGCAATAGCGCTTGAGCATGCCGAGCGCCTCATTGTCGGCGCCGATGGTCAGCGCCAACCGGTCCTCGACATGCGTGAAGGCCTTCTCCAGCACGGCACGGGGGAGCACCACATTGGCCCAGACATTATTGTCGCCGCCGGTCATCTGCAACGCTTCCGAAGCCGAGACCAATGCGCCTTCGCCTTTGCCGACTTGATAGTCGCGGCCAATCTGGGTGCCGCTGAGCACCGTGTCGCCATTGTTGACCAGCAGCAGATAGCCGTCGCGACCGTCGGCGGCGATGTTGCCCGCCTTGCGGCTGGCATGCCGGATCGTGCCGGCCATCTGCCCAAGCACCAGCGACCCGACGGCCGTGGCTTCGATGGCGGCCTGGAACGACAGCTTCTCGGAAATCGTATATTCGACCGACCAGATCTCGGCGACGTGGATGTCCTGCCAGAGCGCGAACCGCGCGCGGTGGTCCAGATGCGACGGCAAATCGACCGATGAGAAGACATTCTTTTGCAACGGATATCCGGGGCCTTTTCTATATGCGCCTTCACTTTAGACATGCACCGTATTGGACCAGATAATGGCTTGTCCAGAGCAAGAAGTACTTCCGCCATGGACGACAATTTCATTGCTGTTTTGGACAAGAATTTTCCCGAACTTCGTCGATTTGGCTGACGCAATTCCGGAAAAAATCGGAGATATCCGTAAAGCGTCGCACTCGATGGCGCAAAACTGCCACAGTGCGCGGAAAAGGCACGACGCCTCTCTCCAGTCCAATTCCGGTGCGGCCCTGCCCAAGACAACGCCTGGCTCCGATGACATATCAGCCCTCAGGGCGAAACGACTGTCATGTCAGGGGATTGAATGCCGCAGAATAGATTTGGAGGCCGCAAAGCGAAGGCGTTGAAGTATCTGGCGCTGACGTCGACCGCACTGGTCGGCCTTGGCCAGCCAATCGCCGCCACGGCAGCCGAGATATGGACCGGCGCTGCCTCCACAGATTGGTTTGCCGCCGGAAACTGGAACCCCGCCGCCGTTCCGACATCGAGCGACGACGTTACTCTCAACGCGACGTTCCCGAATCCGGCCGTGGTCAATGCGGCGAATGCGGCCGCGCACTATGTGTTTCTCGGCACCATTGCGAGTTACACAGGCTCGTTGACGATCACAAACGGCGGCACGCTCGCCGATACGGCCGGCTATCTGGGCTATCTCTCGGACTCGAGCGGCAGCGTGACCGTGACTGGAGCAGGCTCGGCCTGGAGCAA
This sequence comes from Mesorhizobium loti, assembly GCF_003148495.1. GTDB lineage: Bacteria > Pseudomonadota > Alphaproteobacteria > Rhizobiales > Rhizobiaceae > Mesorhizobium > Mesorhizobium loti. The sequence goes on along the minus strand of NZ_QGGH01000001.1, from coordinate 1,476,804 downwards.
CAGTTCGGACCTTTTCCTTGCTTCGGGCACCAACAGCAACGGTACCTTGACGATCTCGAACGGCGGCGCTGTCAGCGACACCGTGGGTCATGTCGGCTACGGTGCGGGCACCGGCACCGTGACGATCGACGGCATCGGCTCGACCTGGACCAACAGCAGTGACCTCTATATCGCCGAACTTGGCGTCGGCACGCTGAGCGTCACCAACGGCGGCGCGGTCAGCAATGTGACAGGCACCATCGGCTGGCACGCGGGCTCCAACGGCACGGTGACCGTCGATGGCGCGGGCTCGACCTGGACAAACAGCTCGGCCCTTTATATCGGCGCCCAGGGCACCGGCACGCTGAACATTCTGAAAGGCGGCACGGTCAGCTACGCCACCGGCGCGCTCGGCTATAACGTAGGCTCAACAGGCATCGTGACGGTTGACGGCGCAGGGTCGAATTTGACTGGCGGCTCCAGCTTGTACGTCGGCTTTAACGGCGCCGGTATATTGACGATCTTGAATGGCGGCACGGTCAGCAATGCTTTCGGGAGCGTAGGCGAGTATTCCGGTTCCAACGGCACGGTGACGGTCGATGGCGCGAGCTCGACCTGGACAAACAGCGGCGATCTCACTGTCGGCAACAACGGCACCGGGGCTCTGGCGATCACCAACGGCGGCGCGGTCAGCGATGACTCGGCCTATGTCGGCAACTCGACGGGCTCGACCGGCATGGTCTTCGTCGACGGCGCCGGCTCGACCTGGAGCAACAGCGGGTCGTTGACTGTCGGCAACTACGGCGCCGGCACTCTGGCGATCACCAACGGCGGCGCCGTCGGCAATGACGCGGCCTATGTCGGCAATTCGGTGGGCTCGACCGGCATGGTGGCCGTCGCGGGCGCCGGCTCGACCTGGACCAACAGTGGGAGCCTTAACGTCGGCAATCATGGCACGGGCACGCTGACGGTCTCGAGCGGCGGCACGGTCAGCAGTGACTCGGCCTATGTTGGCAAAGCAGCGGGCTCCACTGGCGCGGTGACGGTCGACGGCGTGGGCTCGACATGGACCAATAGTGTGAATCTTCTGATTGTCGGCCACAGCGGCACCGGCTCGCTGACGATTTCGAACGGCGGCACCGTCAACAGCGCCATGAGCTATGTCGGGAACTATTCTGTCGGCACCGCGATGGTCGATGGCGCCGGCTCGACATGGAACAGCAGTTCGGCTCTCTATGTCGGTGTCAGCGGAGGCGGCGTTGGCACGCTGACAATCCAAGGCGGCGGCACTGTCAAGAACACGGTCGGCCACCTGGGTAACTCGGTGGGCTCGACCGGCACGGCCACGGTCGACGGCGCGGGCTCGAGCTGGATCAACAGCTCAGCGCTGTTCATCGGCACCGGAGGCACCGGCACACTGACGGTTTCAAACGGGGGAACCATCCAGAGCGCAAGCGGCTTCGTCGGTAACGTCAGCACAGGTATGGGTGTTGTGACCGTAGGTGGTGCGAATTCCGTCTGGGCCAACAGCGGCGACCTCTACGTTGGCAACCTCGGAACCGGCACACTGAATGTCTTGAACAGCGGCACGGTCAGCAATGCCTGGGGCTACCTCGGGTACAATCCAGGCTCGACCGGCACGGCGACGGTCGACGGCACCGGCTCGACTTGGACCAGCAGCGCGGGCCTTGCCGTCGGCCTCGACGGCGCGGGCACACTGACGATTTCGAACGGCGGCGCGGTTTTCGCCGGCGGCACCGTCACCATTGCCAGTCACGCGGGTTCGACCGGCACGCTCAACATCGGCGCCGCGGCAGGCTCCGCAGCCACAGGCGCCGGCGTTTTCGGCCCGACCGCGCTGCAGTTCGGCAGTGGCGTCGGCACGCTCAATTTCAATCATACCGAGGCAAACTACGCGTTCGACGCCACGATCAGCGGGCTGGGGACGATCAACCAGATCGCCGGCACGACGAACCTGACCGCCAATTCGAACGGCTTCACCGGCGCCACCAACGTGGTGGGCGGACGGCTGGCCGTGAACGGTTCGCTGGCCAGCTCGCTGGTGACGATCTTAGGCGGCGTGCTGGGCGGCAACGGCACGGTGGGCGGCATCGTGGCGCAGTCGGACGGCATCATCGCACCGGGCAATTCAATCGGCACGCTCAATGTCGCGGGCGACATCGACCAGGCAGCGGGCTCGATCTACCAGGTCGAATTGACCTCGACCGGCCAGTCAGACCTCATCCTGGCGACGGGCACTGCGACGATCGCCGCCGGCGCGGTCCTCGACGTCGTCAAGACGGATGCCGCGCCTTACGTGCTGGGCACGCATTACACGGTGCTGCAAGCAGCTAGCGGCGTCGCCGGCACCTACACGCTCAACGGGGCCGGCCCGTTCATCGGCCTTCTTGCCAATTACGACGCGACGCACGTCTATCTCGATGTGGTGCAGGCAAAGTCCTTTGCCTCGGTCGGTCTGACGCCCAACCAGATCGCCACCGGCGGAGGCGCCGAAAGCCTGGGGGCGGGCAATCCACTCTATGATGCCATTGTGGGCTTGCCGAGCGAAGCGGTTGCCCAGGCCGCCTTCGATCAGCTCTCGGGCGAGATCCATGCCTCGGCCAGGGGGATGCTGGTCGAGGACAGCCGCTTCGTCCGCGATGCCGCCACCAGCCGCATCCGCGACGCCTTCGGCGACAGTGGCACCGCTGCTTTACCCGTCATGGCCTATGGCGAAGGCGGACCCGAAATGGTCGCCGCCGACACCGAGCGTTTTGCCGTCTGGGGCCAGGCCTTCGGCTCCTGGGGCAACACGGACAGTGACGGCAACGCCGCCGCCTTCGACCGCTCGACCGGCGGCCTCCTGGCCGGCGCCGACACGCTGGTCGGCGGCTGGCGCGTCGGACTGCTCGGCGGCTACAGCCATTCCTCCTTCGATACGGACGATCGCAACTCCTCCGGCAAGGCCGACAGCTACCATCTCGGTCTCTATGGCGGCACCAATTGGGGCGCCATCGCTTTCCGCACCGGCGCCGCCTACAGCTGGAGCAGTTTTTCGACAAGACGCTCCGTCGTTTTCAATGGCTTCGCGGATGGACTGTCGGCCGACTACGATGCCGGCACCGCGCAGATCTTCGGAGAACTCGCTTACAAGGCGGCCGATGCCGGGCGCTTCAAGTTCGAACCCTTCGCCAATCTCGCCTATGTCAGCGTGCATACAGACGGCTTCACCGAAACGGGCGGCGATGCAGCATTGACCAGCGCCGGCTCGACCACCGACGCCACCTTCACCACGCTCGGCCTGCGCGGCTCCACCGATTTTGCACTTGGCGGCATGAACGCCACCGCGCGCGGCATGCTCGGCTGGCGCCATGCGTTCGGCGATGTCACGCCGACCTCCAGCTTCGCCTTCGCCGGCGGCGACGCCTTCACCATTGCCGGCGTGCCGATCGCCAGAGACGCAGCGGTGGTCGAGGCCGGCCTCGACCTCAAAATGTCGGCCAATGCCACGCTGGCGCTCTCCTACACCGGACAGTTTGGCAGCGGCACGGCCGACCAGGGTGCCAAGGTCAATCTGGGCCTGAGGTTCTGAACGCCAGAAGCGCACCGGCCGAACAAAGGCAGCGCTCGAACGGCACACATGATCCTGCGCGTCCGTCGATCCCCCCTACTCCGGCGACGGCACCGGTGGCTTCGAGGTGATCGCCGTGCCGAAAGCTGCGGCAATGACGGCGGCGATGCCGCCCAGTTGCGTGACGGTCAGGCTCTCGTGCAGGAACAGGAAACCGGCCAGGGCGCCCAGCCCCGGCTCCAGGCAAGTCAGCGTGCCGTAGATGCGGGCCGGCATCCGGGTCAGCGCCACCATCTCCAGAAAGAACGGCAGTGCGCTGGAGAACAGGCCGACGAGCAGCGCGCTGACCAGGATCGAGGGCGCCAGCAGCGCGGTTCCCGCTTGCGCCACGCCGAATGGCAGCACCAGCACGGCGGCGATCGCCATGCCGTAGGCGGTGGTGCGGGTGCCAAGCTCCGCGCCGCCTTTCTGGGCCAGCACGATATAGAGCGCCCAGAAGCCGCCGGCCGCCAGCGCCAGCATCACCCCGATCGGATCAAGCGGCGCGAGTGAATGAACGAAGGGCGACAACAGCAGGATGCCGGCCACCGCCAGCGCGATCCAGGCAAAGTCGCTGGCGCGCCGCGAGGTCAGCGTCGCCACCAGAAGCGGGCCGGAAAACTCCAGCGCCACCGCAACGCCGAGCGGAATCCTGGCGAGCGCTGCGTAAAACAGGAGGTTCAGCGCGCAAAGCGTCACCCCATAGGCGACCAGCCACGGCAGAGTGGCGCGCGAGGGCCGCATCTGCCAGGGCCGCAGCACCGCGATCAGCATCAACGCGCCGATAACCAGCCGCAGCGTCGTCGTGCCTTGCGCGCCGATCAGCGGGAACAGACCCTTGGCGAAGGTGGCGCCGATCTGGATCGACACCATGGCGCCCATCAGCGCTGCGACCGGCAAGGGCGCCGCTTCGCGACTGGCAACTGGCGTCGATGTCACGTGGTTCCATCCTCCATACCGCCGGGCCAAACCCGACCGGCAGCATGGAGATAGGGCGAACCGACCGGCCTGTCGTGAGGCAGCGGCAACTGGCTGCTAGGGCACGGCCAGGCACGCCGGCCGCATGCCCTCCGTCAGTTCAGGGATTTGCGCCGTGGCGGCGGTGCCGGGTGGCGCTGCTCAAGGGCCGCAGCCGCATCGGCGCGGCCGGTCCGGCGCAGTCTTTCGAGGTAGCCCGGCAACTCGCCAAGGCAATGGAACGGCCCGCCTTCCCGGATCACCGTCACCAGCGGGTCGACATCGCTGTCGCTGCGCACGGCCATCGTGCTGCGCCAGTCCTCGAGCAGCCGGCTGGCATGATCGACCACATCGCCTCGGGAGGCAGAGAGATCATGCTGCTCATGCGGATCCTCGCTCAAATTGAACAGGCTGACGGGGCCAAAATCCTTGTAGCCGTCGTGATAGGTGCGCAGCATCAGCCAGTCGGCCCCGCCGAGCCGGAACCGCACGCCGCGTTGCACCGCCCACGCACCCTGGCTCAGCACCAGGAAATCGCGACCACCCTCCTCGTTCGCGGCAAGCGCCGGCGCAAAGGAGCGTCCGTCCCACAGCGCCGGAACGTTGCCGCCGAGCCGGTCGATCAGCGTGGCGGCCCAGTCGAAATGATAGTGCAGGCCGCTGTTGACGCCGCGCATATCCTTGGCGCCGGGCCAGCGGATGACCAGCGGCACATTGCAGGTGAATTCGTCCGCCGTCTGATGGTCGCCCCAGACATTGAGCTCGCCGAGGTTCTCGCCATGATCGGCGCCGATGACGATGATCGTGTCATCGAACAGGCCTTGACGCTTCAGTTCCTCGACGATGAGCCCGACATGATGATCGGCGTAGAGCACGCCGGTGTCGTAGCCGTCGAACCAGGCCTTGACGGTGTCTATGTCGTTGATCGGCGACGGCATGCGCCGATATTTCGATCCGCCCGGCTCGACGTCGAAGCCGGAGGGTTCCTGAGGGCTGTGCGGGCCGTAGCCGGCATGGCTCTTCTCGAACACGGCCTTGGTCATCCAGTCGGGAAGCGGCTGGTCGGCAAAAGGGTCGCCGAAGGCATCAGGCGCGCGATAGGGCGTGTGCGGGTCCCAGACATTGACATGCAGGAACCATTTTTTCGCCGCGCCATTGCGCTTCAGCCAATCGATCGCCAGGCCCGAGACCTCGTCGGCGTTTTCCATGCCGGCCTTGCCCGGATTGATGATCTCGTTGAAGCCGGCATACCAGTGCCAGCAGCCATGCCGCTCGCCGAAACTGCTGATCGTCGTGGTGTGGTAGCCGAGATCGCGCAGCGCCCGCATCCAGCCTTCTTCGTAGAAGGTACCGGCCCAGGCTCGCTCGGCGCCTTCGCGGAACGGCTCGCAAGCGGTGCCGCCATGGCCGACCACGCCGGTCCGCATTCCGTGGCGGCCGCTCCACAACGCCGTGCGCGACGGATGACAAGGCACATCGGAAACATAGACGTTCTCGAAGCGGATGCCGTCACCGGCAAGGCCGTCGATGACGGGAGAGGTGTTCCGGTGATAGCCGTAGCAGCCGAGATGGTCGCGCCTGAGGCTGTCGATGTCGATGTAGAGAACGTTCATGAATGGCTCGTCGCTGCTGTGATTGTCTGGAAACAGGCCCCGGCTCGCTGCCGGGGCTTGCGATTTGCAAAGGGCGGTTTCAAGAAGGCCCGTCAGGCCGAGATGTATTGATCGCCGAGATAGTAGTCCTTGGGATCGAGCGAGGTCTCGAGCTTGCCGAAGGTCTTGAACAGGTCGTTCATCGTCGAGAACCAGCCGTTCACGGTGCCGTCCTTGGTCAGCTTGATGAGCTCGGCCGACGTCATGAAGCGGCCATAGCCGGCCTCCGTCTTCAGCTGGTCGGCGGGAATGCCGAGCAGCTTGGAGGTGATCTCGATCGCCTTGTCCTGGTTGGCGGCGCGAAAATCCTGCGCGTCCTTGATGGCGCGCACCACGTTGCGGACGAGATCGGGATTGCCCTCGATCAGGTCGTTGCGGGCAATGAAGACGCTCGGAAAAGTGGTCTGCGGATAGAAGTCGTCGTTCTTGGCCAGTTCCACCAGATCGGGAACGTTCTTCTGGATGATGCCGACGAACGGATACCAGATGCCGGCCGCGTCGACCTGCTTGGAGGCGAAGGCCGCCACGATGGTGCTCGGGTCCATCTGCACGATGTCGAGGTCGGTCATCGCCATACCGGCCTTGCGCAGCGCCAGCCGCAGCAGCATGTCGCCCGACGTGCCGGCCGCGATCGCCACCTTCTTGCCCTTGAGGGCGGCGATGGACGTGATGCCCGCCTGGGCGATCACCCGGTCCGAGAAGCCGACATCGTTGACGGCGATAATCTTCGCCTTGCCGGTCGCCGGCAGCCACAGCGCGCCCGGTCCGAGATAGCCGAATTCCAGGCTGTTGGCGCCGAGCGCCTGGACCTGGATGGGGCCGTTGGTGAAGACCTTGATATCGGCATCGACGCCGTGCTTGGCATAAAAGCCCTGGTCGGCGGCGACGCCGGCGACGCTGGCGCCCCAGAAATCGCCATTATAGCCGATGCGTGCCGCCGTTCCCGCCGCCCCGGCGCGAATGCCAGAGGCGGCGAAGGCGGCAAGTGCCGCCGATGATGCGATGAGTTTACGTCTTGTCAGTGTCACCATACTCTCCTCCTGTCACTGTTACTGGTGGTAAACGGCTTGCCAGACGCGGTTGCGGATGCTCATGAACGCGGCTGAAAGCCGGATTTCCTCGGTCCTTGGGTAAGGCAGGCCGACCTCGATGATCTCCTTCAGCCGGCCGGGCCGCGCCGCCATGACGATGACGCGGTTGGCGAGATAGACCGCCTCGTCGACATCGTGGGTGATGAACATCACGGTGCGCCGCTCCCGGCTCCAGGTGTCGAGCAACTGGTCCTGAAGCTGCACGCGGGTCAGCGCGTCGAGCGCGCCGAAGGGCTCGTCCATCAGCAGGATGGATGGGTCCACCGCATAGGCCCGGGCAATCGCGCAGCGCTGCTTCATGCCGCCCGACAGCGTCTTCGGCAACGCATCGGCGAAGTCGCCGAGGCCGACAAGGTCGATGAAGCGCTCGGCGATCTGCCTGCGGCGCGCCGCCCCCTCGCCCTTGATGCGCAGCCCGAACTCGACGTTCTGGCGCACGGTGAGCCAGGGAAACAGCGCATATTGCTGAAAGATCATGCCGCGCTCCGGGCCCGGCCCCTCGACTGCCTTGCCGTCGACCAGCACGGTGCCCTCGCTCGGCTTCAGCAGGCCGGCCGCGATGTTGAGCGCCGTCGACTTGCCGCAGCCGGACGGGCCGACCACAGTGACGAACTCGCCGTCGGCGATGTCCAGCGACAGCCGGTCGAGCGCGATGAAGGCATTGTCCTTGAGGTCGAACCGGCGCGTCACATTGTCGAAGACGATCTTTGGGACGATCTTGGGCGGCATCACACGCGCTCCTGCCAGACGGTGAGCCGGCGCTCGATCACCAAGAGGATGCGATCCATGGCAAGGCCGAGAATGCCGATGGTGATCAGGCTGACGAAGATGGTCGGCAGGTCGTAGTAGAGCTGCGCCTGCTGCATGCGGAAGCCGAGGCCGGTCTGCGCGGCGATCAGTTCTGCGGCGACCAGCGTCGCCCAGGCCGAGCCGAGGCCGATGCGCACACCAACCAGGATGAACGGCGTCGACGCGGGAATGATGACGCGCAGGAAGATGGTCAGATCCCCCGCGCCGAGCACGCGCGCTGCGTTGATCATCGTCTTGTCGACGCTGATGACGCCCTGATAGGTGGCGACGACGCTGGCCAGGAAGGACGCCAGGAAGATGACGAAGATTTTCGGCGTCTCGTCGATGCCCATCGTCACGATCGCCAGCGGAATGATGGCAAGCGGCGGGATCATGCGGAAGAACTGCAGATACGGCTCGATGAGCGAACGCGCGACCTTGTACCAACCCATGACGAAGCCGACCGGGATCGCCAGGATGACGCCGAGGAGAAAGCCGGTCAGCACCCGCGCCAGGCTGGACATGATGTCGGTGGCGAGCTGCCCGTTGGCGATGAGATCGGCAAACCTTGACGCGACCTGCGGCGGCGGCGGCAGCCCCACCGCGCCGCCTGCCGTCAGCACCCACCAGATGGCAATGCCGGCGACGAGCCCGCAAAGATTGAGCGCAAGGCCGGAGTAATCGACGCCCGAACCTTCCGGCGGCCCGCCGCTGGAGCCTGTCGTCTTCGAGCCGCTCATCGCGACACTCCCGAGTAGAAAAAATGGTCGAGCGCCGCCGCGGCAGCACCGATGGCGCCGGCACCGGGACCGAGGCTCGACCGCTCGACCCGCAGCACGTCGCGCATCGGCGGCAGGACGCGCGGCGGAACACCCCGCCTTATGTGATCGATGAAGCTTTCCGGCGCTTCGGCCAGATGACCGCCAAAGACGATCAGGTCGGGATTGAGCAGGTTGGTCGCCGTCGCGATCGCCGTCGTCAGATGCCGGAGCGCGGCGTCCCACACCTCGGGGTATTTCTCCACCGCGGCCAGCAGGTGCCTGGGATGAGGCGTGTCGATATGGGCGGCGCGGGCCAGCGCGCGTTCGGACAGGAACGTCTCCAGGCAGCCCACATTGCCGCAAGCGCAACGCTCGCCATCTTCGACCACCTGGACATGGCCGAGCTCGACGGCCCCGTAGCCGCCGGGGCGGAACGGCATGCCGTTGATCACCAGGCCGGCGCCGAGGCCGGTGCGCAAATAGATGTAGAGCAGTGCGGTCGTGTCGCGCCCGATGCCGTAGCGCGATTCCGCCAGCGCCATCGCGCTGACATTGTGCTCGACCACCACCGGCATGCGCAGCGCCGTTTCGAGCTCGTCGGCGAACGGCACGTCCTTCCAGTCATAGTTGACCGACTGCAGGTTGCGCCGCCGCTTGGTGTCCACCGGTCCCGGCACGCCGAGCCCGAGGCCGATGAGACGCGAACGGGCAACGCCGGTCTTCTTGATCAATTGCTCGACGATCCGCACCACCATGCCGATCACCGCGGCGGGTTCGCTGGTGGCGGTGTCGAAATGCTGCGAGGCCATGGCCTTCGAGGCGGCCCTGAGATCGGTGATGGTGGCGTGGATGGTTCCAGCGCCGATGTGCACGCCAACCACGGACAGGGCGTCGGGCACCAGTGCAACCCCGATCGCGGGCCGGCCGACGGGCGCATCGCCCGCGACAGCCTGGTTGAGCTCGACCACGGTGCCCCCCCTCAGGAGATGGGCCATCAGATGGGTAAGGGCGGTGGGCGACAGCGAGGTGCGCCGCGCCAGTTCGGCGCGCGACTGCGGACCGTCGTCGCGCAGGATTCGCAGGATCGCTCCGTGATGCGCGCCCATTCCTTCCTCCCTATTATTTTCTAATGTTAATAAATTAATTATGCCTGTCAAGCACGGCAAAGCACGGCTTCGCGACAGACGTCGATGCACTTGGGTTTCACCCTTCCCTATCGCAGGAATTAGGCGGCATGGATGCGGAGGGGACTGCAGGCTGGGGCAAGGGCCGGTATTCCCGGACTAGCCGGCGGCGGCAGCCGAGCGCTTGAAGACGATGGTGACCCGCGTGCCCTCGCCGGCGCTCGAATTCACGTCGAATTCCGCCTTGGCATTCTCGGTCAGCGATCGGGCGATCAGTGCACCGAGCTTGCCGCGCTTGGGCCAGGTCTCGCCCTCCGGCAGGCCGATTCCGTCATCGGCGATGACGATGCGGCAGCCATCGCCGTCAACGATACTGTGCAGCGTGATCGTGCCGCCGTCGCGCCCCTGGAAGGCATGTTTGAGCGCATTGGTCAAAAGCTCGTTCACCACCAGCCCGGTCGGCATGGCGACGTTGATCGACACCGGATAGGTATCGACCTTCATGTCGAGCCGGATACCCTCGACGGCATGCGAGTTCATCACCGCCGACGCGATCTGGCTGAGATAGACGCCAAGATCGACCTCATCCTTGTCATCGTCGCCCGACAGCGTCTGATAGAGGATCGCCAGCGCGTCGACGCGCCCCGCCAGCCTCTCGAAACGCTTCTGGTCCGGCTCGGCCGCGTTGCGCGTCTCCATCCGGATCAGCGCGGTGATCATCTGCAGATTGTTCTTCACCCGGTGCTGCAGTTCGCGCAGCAGCGTGTCCTTCTCGCGGACGCGCTCGTCGATCGATCGCGCATCCTCGGTTTCGCCATGGGCCGAGACGTCGACCAGCGCTACAAGTCGGAAGCAGACCTTGCCATTGTCGTCCTCGATGACATTGGAATAGACGTCCACGATCGCCGGTTGGTCTTCTGTCCGCTCCAGCCGGAACGTGCCGACGAAATCGGTCTCCTCGACCACGGCCTCGAACAGCACCCGGTCCTTCTGCCGGTGCAGGCCGGTGCCGGAAAGCGCCGCCCAGTGTTGCCGGGCGAGCCTCGCCGCCTTAAGGCCGGACAGTTTCTCGAATTCCGGATTGGCATAGACGACGCGCTCCTTCGAACCCAGGTCCGAGACCGCAATGGCGATCGGCACCTGGTCGAGGAACTTCTTGAACTGTTCGCTCTCCAGCGCGCTGGCAAGGTCCGGCGTTTCAAGCAACTGCCCGACCGCTTCGGCCTTCTGTGTATCGGATGTCATCTGCGGGCGCGCCTGTGCTGTGCGTGTGCGCCATCAGTATCAGCGATGCGTTCGGCCCGCCATCGCCAAAGCTGGAGGCGGCATTTTCACGCGCCGCGTCGGCGATAAGCCGCGTGTGGCGCAGCCGCCTCGAAGCAAGCAGCCGAGGCCTTGGGAGCGCCTCACGAGGCCGGCTTCGACGCCAGCCGTGGACCGGTCTTGACCTCGACGATCTCCGGCTTGGCGCTGTTGACCGCGCCGTCCCAACCGCCGCCGAGCGCCTTGTTGAGGGCGATGTAGTTGGTCGCCAGCAAGACGCGGCTTTGCAGCAGCGAGTCCTCGGCCGAGTAGAGCGAGCGCTGGGCGTCGAGCACATCGAGAAGGCTGGTCTCGCCGGCCTTGTAGAGCGTGCCTTCGAGGCTTGCCGCCTCGCCATAGGACTTCGCTGACGAGGCGAGCTTGCCGATCCTGATGCGCTCCTGCGCCAACAGCACCAGCGCATTCTCCACATCCTCGAGCGCCGTCAGCACCGAAGACCGGTAGGCGATGAAATATTGATCGCGCTGCGCCTTGGCGACCTCAACGGCCGCCTGCAATTGCCCGGCATTGAACACCGGCACGCTGAGCGTCGGTCCGAACGACCAGCCGATCGACGAATTCTTGCCGAGGTCGCCGAGCTTCAACGCCGCCGTGCTGATGTCTCCGGTCAGGCTGACCGAGGGATAGCGGGCGGCCTCGGCCTGGCCGATCTTAGCGGTGTATTGCGCGTATTGCCGTTCCGCCATGCGCACATCGGGGCGCGACAGCAGGATGTCGGCGGGAATGCCGGTCGGAATCGGCAGGCGCGGCGTCGGGATCGGTGCACCGCGTTTCAGCCGGTCGCTCAGTGCTGCCGGCGGGCGGCCAGTGAGCACAGAGAGACGATGCACGGCTTGCGTATAACTTGCCTCCAGCGTCGGCACCGCGGCTTCGGTGCTGCTCGCCTGCCCCATCGCCTTGGCGACGTCGGCCGCGGTTGCCGTGCCCGCCTGCGCCATGGTGCGGGTGAGTTCGGCGGTCTGCCGTTGCGATACGGCCGAACGCCTAGCGAGCGCGATGCGGGCCTGGTAGCCGCGCGCCTGGGCATAGGTCGATGCGACATCGCCGACTAGGGTCAGAAGCGTCGAGCGCAGCTCCTCTTGCGAGGCGTCGAGCCCATAGCGGGCAGCCTCGACGCCCCGGCGGTTGCCGCCGAACAGGTCGAGCTCCCAGCTGGCATCGAAGCCGGCCTGGTACTCGTTGTAGGTGGCATCAGAGCCTGACGTGGTCTCGGCGGACTTGTTGCGGGTAGCGGAGCCTGAGCCATCCACCGAGGGCAGCAATGTGCCCGCACTCTGGCGATAGGTGGCGCGCGCCTCGCGGATCCTGGCCTTGGCGGTGGCGACGTCGAGATTGCCGGCAACCGCTTCGTCGACCAGCGTGTTCAGCTCGGGATCGCGCAGCCGCTGCCACCATCTCGACAGTTGCGCCGGCTGGGCCGGCTTCATCGATTTCTGGCCGCTCCAGTTCGCCGGCATCGCCAGCATGGGCGCCTGATAATCCGGACCGACGACGCATCCCGCGAGCAGGACGGCGGTGAGCATAGGCGCAAGGAGCCGCCCCGCGGCCACCGAGCCACGTTCCAAACCTGTCATGTGAAGTTTCCTTATTGCTGGTTGGCCGTCACCGGCGTCTCGCCCGTATCTGGTTTGGCCGCCCTGCCCTTGAAGATGCGCCGCACCGTGACGAACAGCAGCGGCACCAGGAACACGCCGATCACGGTCGCCGCGATCATGCCGCCCATCACGCCGATGCCGACGGAGTTCTGCGCGCCGGAGCCCGCGCCGCTGGCAATCGCAAGCGGCAACACACCGAGGATGAAGGCCAGCGACGTCATCAGGATCGGTCGCAGCCGCTGTCGCGCGGCCTCCAGCGTCGCCTCGACGAGCCCCATGCCGGCAGTCTGCCGCTCGATGGCGAACTCGACGATGAGGATGGCGTTCTTGGCGGCGAGACCGATCGTGGTCAGCAGGCCGACCTTGAAATAGACGTCGTTGGACTGGCCGAACAGGCTCGCCGCCAGCAGCGCGCCGAAGATGCCGATCGGCACCGAGAGCATGACCGCGAACGGGATCGACCAGCTCTCATAGAGCGCGGCCAGGCACAAGAACACGACAAGTGCCGAGATCGCATAGAGCGACAGCGCCTGATTGCCGGAAAGCTTCTCCTGGTGCGACAGGCCGGTCCATTCGTGGGAGTAACCGGCGGGCAGCTGCGCCACAAGCTTGTCGATCTCGTCCATGGCGGCGCCCGAGCTGACGCCCGTGGCCGCCGCGCCCTGGATCTCGACCGCCGCCGACCCATTGTAGCGTTCGAGCCTGGGCGAACCGAATGTCCAGTGGCTGGAGGCAAAGGCCGAGAACGGCACCATGGCGCCGCTGGCATTGCGGACTTGCCATTTGTCCAGATCTTCCGGCTGCATGCGGAAGTTCGGGTCCGACTGCAGATAGACCGGCTTCACCCGTCCGCGATCGATGAAATCATTGACATAGTCGCTGCCCCAGGCGGTCGACAGCGTGTTGTTGATGTCGGCCAGGCTGACGCCGAGCGCGCTTGCCTTTTCCTGGTCGATATCGACCGAGAATTGCGGCTGGTCTTCCTGCCCGTTGGGGCGGGTGTTGGCGAGCACCTTGCTCTGCCCGGCCAGGGCCAGAAGCTGGTTACGCGTCTGGATCAGCGCGTCATGGCCGGCGCCGTTGACGTCCTGCAGGTAGAAGTCGAAGCCGTTGGTGTTGCCGAACCCCTGGATGGCGGGAGGCGCAAGCGCGAAGACCTGCGCGTCCCTGATCTTGGAGAAGGCGGCCATGGCGCGGCCGGCGATCGCCTGCGCAGCCATGGCCGGCGATTTGCGCAGGCCGAAATCCTTCAGCCGCACGAAAGCGATGCCGACATTCTGCCCGGCGCCGCCGAAGCCGAAGCCGGAGGCGGTGAACACCCCGTCGACGGCGTCCTTCTCTTGGCCGAGATAGTGGTCGGTGACTTGCGCCAGCACGCGCTCGGTGCGGTCCTGCGTCGCGCCGACCGGCAGCTGCACGCTGGTGATCAGGATGCCCTGGTCTTCTTCCGGCAGGAACGAACTTGGCAGCCGGGCAAACATCCAGCCCACGGCAACGACGATGGCCAGGAAGACGACGAGGAAGCGCCAGGACCGGTTGATGATGCCGTGCGAGCCGTCGCGATAGGCAAGCGTGCCGCGATCGAAGACACGGTTGAACCAGCCGAACGGGCCGGTCTGCGTCGCATGGTCCTTGGGCGGCCGCAGGATGGTGGCGCACAGTGCCGGCGTCAGCACAAGTGCGACCAGCACGGACAGCACCATCGCCGAGACGATGGTCACCGAGAATTGCCGGTAGATGATGCCGGTCGAGCCGCCGAAGAAAGCCATCGGCACGAACACGGCCGAAAGCACGGTGGCGATGCCGATCAGCGCGCCGGTGATTTCGTGCATCGACTTGCGCGTCGCCTCCTTTGGCGACAGGCCCTCCTCCTGCATCACGCGTTCGACATTCTCGACGACGACGATGGCGTCATCGACCAAAAGGCCGATGGCGAGCACCATGGCAAACATGGTCAGCGTGTTGACGGAATAGCCGAACAGCGACAGCACGCCGAACGTGCCGAGCAGCACCACCGGCACCGCGATCGTCGGGATGATGGTGGCGCGTAGGTTCTGCAGGAAGATGAACATCACCAGGAACACCAGCACGATCGCCTCAGCCAGCGTCTTGACCACCTCCTCGATCGACAGCCGCACGAAGGGCGAGGTGTCGTAGGGATAGACGACCTCGACCCCTTGCGGGAAGGTCGAGCTCAGCCGGGCGATCGTCGAACGCACCGCCTCGGCGGTGTTGATGGCATTGGCGCCGGTCGCCAGGTTGACGGCGACGCCGGCCGCCGGCTTGCCGTTGTAATTGGCCTGCGTCGTATAGCTTTCGGCGCCGAGTTCGACGGTGGCGACGTCGTTGAGGCGCACCAGCGAGCCGTCCGTCTGGCTCTTCAGGATGATGTTGCGGAACTGTTCGGCGGTCTGCAGCCGGCTCTTGGCAGTCACCGTTGCATTGAGCTGCTGGCCCTTGCGCGCCGGCAGGCCGCCGAGCTGGCCGGCCGAAACCTGCGTGTTCTGCGCTTCGATCGCCGCGGCCACGTCGCTCGGCATCAGGGCATATTTGGCGAGCTTGTCGGGGTCGAGCCAGATGCGCATGGCATAGCCGGAGCCGAACAGCTGCGTCGAGCCCACGCCTTCGACGCGCTTCAGCGTGTCGTTGACGGTGGCGTCGACATAGTCGGCGAGATCGGTCGAGTTCATCTTGCCGTCGGTCGAGACGAAGCCGATGACCATCAGGAAGCCGGTCGAGGATTTGGAGACGGTGATGCCGTTGCTCTGCACCACCTGCGGCAGCTGCGACTGCACCAGTTGCAGCTTGTTTTGCGTCTGCACCTGGGCGGTATCGGGATCGGCTGATGTGGTGAAGGTCAGCGTGATCGAGGCCGAACCGGTCGAGGTCGACGTCGCCGTCATGTAGTCGAGATTGTCGATGCCGGTCATGCCTTGCTCGATGACCTTGGTCACCGAATTTTCCACCGTCTGCGCATCGGCGCCCGGATAGGTGGCGCTGATATTGACCGTGGTCGGCGCGATCTGCGGATATTGCGAGATCGGCAGCGAGGTGAGCGCCAAGAGGCCGCCCAGCATGATCACGATGGCGATCACCCAGGCGAAGATCGGCCGGTTGATGAAGAATACGGACATCGCTCAGTTCCCGGTCGCGGCGGCAGGCGCCGGTTTGGCCGCGTTGGACGCGGCTGGTGCGGCCGAAGTGCCCTGCCCGCGGTCCTTGACCTCGCCGGTCGTCTCGTCGATCGTCACTTCGACGCCCGTCGCATCGCCGCCGGGGCGCACCAGCTGCATGCCTTCGACGATGACACGGTCGTCGTCGCCGACACCGGAATCCACCAGCCAGTTGTTGCCGACGCTGTTGCGCACCGCGAGCACGCGCGTCTCGACCTTGCCCTGCGCATTGATGACCATGGCGGTGGCCTCACCCTTGGTGTTGCGGCTGACGGCGCGCTGCGGCACCAGGAAGCTGTTCTGGGCGACGCCCTCCTCGACCAGCGCCCGCACATACATGCCGGGCAAAAGCAGGCGGTCGGGGTTGGGGAATTCGGCCCTGAGCGCGAAGGTGCCGGTGGTCTGGTCGACATTGGCGCCGGCGAATTCCATCTTGCCGGTCTGCGTGTATATGGTGCCGTTCTCGAGCTTCAGCTTGACGCTGACATTGGGGCCGCTGAACTTCAGCCGCCCTTCCGAGATGGCCTGGCGCAGATTGAGCAGATTGGTGCTCGACTGCGTGACATCGACATTGATCGGATCGAGCGCGCGGATGGTGGTCAGCACCGTGTCCTGGTTGGCGGTCACCAGCGCGCCGGGCGTCAGCGTGGACTTGTCGATGCGGCCGGCGATCGGCGCGGTGATCGAGGTGCGGTCGAGGCTGATGCGTGCCGTCTCGGCGCTGGCCTTGGCCGAGGCGACATCGGCTTGCGCCTGTGCGAGCGTAGCGGCGGCATCGTCATAATCCTGTTTGGAAACAACGTTCTGCTTCAACAGGCCGGCATAGCGGTCGAACTTGGCCTGCGCCGTGGGCACCGCCGCTTCCGCCTTCTGTTGGGCCGCGACCGCGCTGTCATAGGCCGCCTTGTAGCTTGCCGGATCGATGAGGTAGAGCGGCTGTCCCGCCGCCACCTCGCTGCCCTCCTTGAACAGGCGCTGCTGGATGATGCCGTTCACCTGCGGGCGCACCTCGGCAACCAGCGAGGCCGCCGTGCGCCCTGACAGTTCGGCTGTGATCGCGACCGATTGCGGATGCAGGGTGACGACGCCGACTTCCGGCTTACCTGCCGCGCCCATGCCGGCGGGAGCGCCGTTCTCCTGTGAACAGGCGGCCAGCAAAAGGGTGGCAGCGAACATCGCGGCCCAGGGCGCCAGACGGAGTGCCGGCTGCGGAGACGGGCTAGACTGGATAGACATGGACTGAATGATCTTTCGCTGGAGTTGCGTGCGCGGGCAATCGACCGCTTGGTCGAAGCATGCCGACCGATATCTTGATGGTAGGCCGCGCCGGTCCGCGGGCGGCGACGAGCAATGGTTCGAAGCGGCTCATGTCGCGCTCCTTCTCGGCGGCCGGAGCTGCTCGAAGGTCGAGTAGCTGGCCGCGATGCCCACCAACATCATTATGCCGATCAACGAGGACATGCCAAGCGTCTTGCCCGAGTCCTGCGCGATCCAGAGTCCTGCGCGGTCCCGAGCCTTACGCGATCTTGCGGTCATGATGTCCTTGGTTGTTGAGCGGCTCCGCAAACGGAAGCGACAGGCGCCAGGCGGCGAAGCTCAGGCGGATCGCGCCCTTCAGCGTGTCGGCCGGCAGAGCCAGCGGCAAGCCGCGACCGGACAGCGGTAGGCCGCGTCCGGACAGCGGAAGACCGCGTCTGGACAGCGGAAGACCGCGTCTGGCATGGCCGAGCGACAATCTCGGGCTGGCGGACGCGAGCAGCCGCAGCAGCATCATGGCTTCCCACATTGTCGTGCTTTCCATTGGTGATTTGAATTGGGCATGATTTGAACTGGGATGGCGGCCCGCCATCCCAGAAGAAACCGGCCGGCCCGAGATCGGGTTGGGTACCGGGCCGGCCGGCGCAGCCGGTCAGAGTTATCAGCCGTTCCCGGGCTGGGGCGGCGGCGGGCTGCCATCGTTGGGCAGGCCTCTGGGGCCGGCTGCATCATCCGGCGGACCGCCCCAGGGACCGGGGGGTGGTCCGTGGGGACGTTCCGCCGAAGCAAGGATTTCGAGCTGTTCGGGCGTCAGCTTGGCACGCAGTGCCGCGATCGCGTCTTTCAGTTTGCCGGCCGAAACCGCGCGGGCCGTGACGTCGTCGGCCAGCTTTTCCTGGAAGGCGAAGGGATCGGACTTGCCGCCCGGGCCTGCTGCATCAGGGTCTTTCGCTTCAGGACCGCCAGGACCGCCCGTACCACCAGGGCCGCGATCGGGCCGCGGCGGTGTCAGCACGGCCTGCAGCGCGCTGGTGTAGTCGCGCCAGGCATCGAGCTGTTCGCTGCGGATGCCGACACGGGTCTCGAGCGCGGCCAGCCGGGCGGCGAGCATGAATTCCGGCGGCGGCCCCATACGGCGGGGACCAAAGCCTTCAGGCCCAAAAGCTTGCGGGCCAAAACCCTGAGGACCATGCCGCATCGGTCCATGCGGACCGGGTCCATCCTGCATTGCCATGACCGGGGGCTCGCCGGGGCCCGGATCGGGCTGTGCCGCCAGCACGGGGTGGATTGCGGCGACGGAAAACAGGCCGAGCGCAAGAAGTCTGCTTCGCATGACGGTGTTCCTTTCTCTCATGCATCGGACGACCATGAGGATAGGAAGCCTGTTTGTCCGCTTCGCGTCGGCGTGTTGCCGAAGGTTTCCGCAAAAGGGCAATTTGTTTCCGAATGTTTCCCTCAGGCCACCGGAAACATTCAGTTGCAATTTTCCATGCCGCATGGGCGCGGCTCTCCCTATAATCGCGGCCAAGGCAAGGGCACGATTGATGCAGTCACAACCCCATATCCTCGTCGTCGACGACGACCGCGAGATCAGGACGCTTCTCCAGCGCTATCTCGACAGCCAGGGCTTTCGCGTCACGGCGGCGGCGGACCGGCGCGAATGCGAGCAGCGGCTGGGCGTGGGTCAGTTCGACCTGATCGTGCTCGACGTCATGCTGCCGGACGGATCCGGCCTCGATATCTGCCGGGGCTTGCGTGACCGCAAGCCGCACATCCCGGTCATCCTGCTGACGGCGCTGAAGGAAGATGTCGACCGCATCATCGGCCTGGAGCTCGGTGCCGACGACTATCTCGGCAAGCCGTTCAACCCGCGCGAGCTCATTGCCCGCATCCGCGCCGTGCTCAGGCGCTCGACGCCCGAGGAGGCGCCGGCACCGCCGCGCGCCCGTATCTATCGCTTCGCCAGCTACAGGCTGGAACCGGACACCCGCAAGGTGACGGACGCGCAGGGCGTCGCCGTCGACCTCACCGGCGCTGAATTCGACCTTTTGCAGGTGTTTCTCGACCGCCCCGGCAGGCTTCTGTCGCGCGACCAGCTTCTCGACCTGACGCAAGGCCGCGAGCGCGACCCGCTCGAACGCTCGGTCGATGTGCTGGTGAGCCGGCTGCGCCGCAAATTCACCGATACCGGCGACGGGCCGCTGTTCAAGACGGTGCGCAATGGCGGCTACCAGCTCACCGCGCGCGTCGACACGGTGGAGAGCCACGCGTGAACTCGCTGCGCCGCCGCCTCATCCTGCTGCTGGTCGCCTCGATCGTCGGCGTCGTCGGCCTGGCGACGGCCGCCGTCATCAGCGTGCGCGGCGGTGGGCCGCCGCCGGAACTGACCGTGCCCTGGGTCGCCCAGCAGATGGAGCTGGTGATGCGGCTGCTGCCCGGCCCGATCCCGGACGTCCTGCAAGTGCAGCTCACCGACCACCCGGCCGGGGGCAAGGTGGCTCGTCCGGAAACCGCGATGCTCAACGACGTCTTGCGCCGCCGGGGTTTCGACGTTCTGGCTGTCGTCAGCGACAAGTCGGATGAACCCGGCCAGCTTGCATCGGTGCGCCTGCCCGACAATCGCTGGGCGATCGTGGAGGTTCCCCACATCGATCCGCCACGGCGCGAATGGCTGATTCTGGCCGGCTGGATCTCGCTGATCGTCGCCGGCGCCACGGCGGTGTCGGTCTATTTCACCTCGGTGCTGATCCGGCCGCTGGAGATGCTGGAGACCGCCGTCTCCAAGATCGGATCGGATGGCGTGCTGGCGGCGGTGCCGGAAGTGGGTTCGGCCGAGGTCAAGGCCACCGCGCATGCGCTGAACCAGCTCTCGTCGCGGCTGAGAACCGCCATGGAAAGCCGCATGCGGCTGGTCGCCGCCGCCGGCCATGATCTGCGCACGCCGATGACGCGCATGCGGCTGCGCGCCGAGTTCCTCGACGACGAGCGCGACAAATGGCTTCACGACCTCGACGAGCTCGACCGCATCGCCGACAGCGCCATCCGCCTGGTGCGCGAAGAGGTCAACCAGGACGCCGTCGAACCGGTCGACCTGGAAAAGACGGTTCGCGACATCGAAGGCGAGATGGTGTCGCTCGGCCATCCCGTCTCCATCGGGCACCTGGACAAGGTTTGCGTGCGGGCCGGCGCGCTCGGCCTGCGCCGGGCGCTCCGCAACCTGATCGTCAACGCCGCCACCCATGGCAAGGCATGCCGCATCGACCTTGCCGTGGCCAACAATCGCGCCGTGCTGACCATTTCGGACCACGGGCCCGGCATTCCGCCGGAGCTCTTGAACAAGGCGTTCGAGCCCTTCTTCCGCGTCGACCCCGGCCGCCTGCAATCCATCCCGGGCGCTGGTCTCGGCCTCGCCATCGCCAAGGAAATCATCGAGCGCTACGGCGGCACCGTGACGCTGGAAAACCGGCGGGGTGGCGGGCTTGAACAGATGGTGATGTTTGAGGCGGTGTGACGGGTTGGCGGCCCACAGCAGAGGCCCGCTCAGCCGAGTGACGGGCGTTGCGTGCGGCAACCGACGAAAAAACGGCGACCATGCTGCACCGCGCAAAGCCAATGGTTCCAACTCATTTCTCCGCGGAACCAGGGCCGAATCCATATAGCCAAAATATAGATTCCGAAATTTCTCGTGATTTAACAAAGAACTAGGCTCTCAAGCCAAGAGCTCTCCTCAATCAACCGAGGCGGGAATGTCGGCACAGCTTAAATCATAGGATTTAAATTCTGCGGAAACTCGCCAAAAATGGCGAGAACCGGCCGGTTTTATCAACTTTTAGCGTTTGCTCACATAAGTATTTCAGCCGGGTAGATTTTTTGTGTTGCGCTGCACAATGCCGTAGCCGAACGATCTCCTGGGGGACTCGTTTGCGACTGGACATACGCCGTGGAGGATTCCGCCAGGTTGACCAACTTGAGCTGTCCGTCCGTCGATTTCGAGCCCGGCCCGATCGGACTCGCAAAGCGGGGGTTTGACGGTGCCGGCGCCCTGGCGAGTCTCGTCCGCTTTGGCCTGCCGCTCGAAACGGCCGGCTGGCGGCTTCGTCGCGGACATCACGCCGGCGGAAGCCGCTGATGGGAAACGCCCGCGACATCCAACTGGATGCACTGAGGGCCATCGCCGTGACGATGGTGATGTACTCCCATTTCTTCGCGGCGGGGGGATCTTCCTTCTGGGGTCATATCGGCGTGCGGCTGTTCTTCGTGCTGAGCGGCTTCCTGATCACGCGCCTGCTCCTGGAAGCGCGTTCGGCTGCCGAATTTGAAACCGGCCCTGCGCTGCGATCCTTCTACATCAGGCGGGCGCTGCGGATATTCCCGCCCTATTTTGCCGTGCTGGGTTTCGTCTGGCTGGTCGACCTGGAGCAGTCCAGGGAATCGCTGCTCTGGCATGCGCTTTATCTCTCGAACTTCTGGTATGCGCTGCGCAATGACTGGAACCCTTGGGTGCTGTGCCATTTCTGGAGCCTGAGCATCGAGGAGCAGTTCTATCTTGCCTGGCCGCTGGTCGTCCTGCTGGCCCCACGCCGCCGCTTCGAACAAATCTGTATAGGCGTCATCGCGCTGTCGCTGGCCTATCGCTTCTATTGGCCGGTCACCGCCACCCCGGCGCTGGCGCGCGACCTGCTGCCGCCGGCATCCATGGATGCGCTGGCGACGGGCGCGCTGCTTGCCTGCTGG
The DNA here is from genome assembly GCF_003148495.1 of Mesorhizobium loti. GTDB lineage: Bacteria > Pseudomonadota > Alphaproteobacteria > Rhizobiales > Rhizobiaceae > Mesorhizobium > Mesorhizobium loti. The sequence goes on along the minus strand of NZ_QGGH01000001.1, from coordinate 1,454,759 downwards.
CGGTCCAGGGGTGCGGCCCTGCCGCACTGGATGCAGCTCAGCTGGCCTGCCTTCGCGGCCGCATTCCTTGTCATCGAGTGGTTTGTCCCCGCGCCTGCCGATCCGATGCTGGAATGGGCCCATTGGCTGGTGCGGCAAGTCCTGCCCCTGGTGCCGCTGATGGTCATCGTCGCCGCCTGTTCGCGCGGCCTTGGCGGCACAATCGGCAAGCTTCTTGACCTGCCGCCGCTGCTTGGTCTCGGCCGCATCAGCTACGGCGTCTATCTGTATCACCCGATATTGCTGTCGCTCGCCGTCAAATCGCAGCCCTGGATTCCGCTCAATGTCTCGGAGCAAGGGCCGGGGCGGTTCCTGGTTGCGGGCGCCGCCACGATTGTCGCGGCCTCGATTTCCTGGGTGGTTTTCGAAAGGCCGCTCAACAGCCTCAAGCGCCACTTCCCCTATGTCGCGCGCGCCCACGCCGCGCAGGCCGGCCGTGGCGGCTGGCTCCCAAGGGCGGCTGGCGGATCGCCCGATGTCCGCACGCCATCGCTCGACCTCCAGCGAACGGATGCAAGACGATGACCGCCGCGCCACTCGTCTCCGTCCTGTTGCCGGTCTACAATGCCGGGCCCTATCTCGCCGCCGCACTGGGAAGCATCCTGCGGCAGGATTACGACCGCCTGGAGATCATCGCGATCGATGACGGGTCGACCGACAATTCGCTCGAGATCCTCGAGCGCTACCGCGAGGCCGACAGCCGCATCTCGATCATCTCGCGCGAAAACCGTGGCCTCGTCGCGACGCTCAACGAAGGGCTGGCGGTCGCCCGGGGCGAGTTGGTCGCGCGGATGGACGCCGACGACGTCGCCTATCCCTGGCGCTTGTCGCGCCAGGTGGCGCTGTTTGAGCGGCGGCCCGAACTCGGCTTCTGCGGTGCCGGCGTCGATATGTTGATCCGCGGCCGCATCGGCAGAGGCAAGCCCGATCCGGTGTTCCAGTTCGGCCGCATCCCCATACTGGCGATGTTCTTCACGATCTTCATGCACCCGACGGTCGTCTACAACAGGAAGGTCGTCAACGACGGCGTTCTCCACTACGACCAGACCTACAGGCACGCCGAGGATTTCGATCTTTTCAGGCGGCTGGCCGGCCGTTACCCGGCAGCCATGATGCCCGAAAACCTGGTCGTCTACCGCGTCCATCAGGCAAGCGTGACCAGCCGGCACGTCAAGGAGATGCGCAGGACGCATTTGCGGATCGTGGCCGAGAACCTCGAGCGAGAGGGCCTGGCGCAAGCCACGCGGGACCTGCGCGACATTGGCGACGCGGTCAGCCACGACACGGTTACCCGTGCGGCCAACTTCATCGTCGCGCTGGAGGAGGAGATTTGCTCGCTGCCGGCCGCGATACGGCCGAGTTTCGAGGCCGGCGCGCTGAACCTGTTCTATTTCCTCTACCAGCTCGTCGCAGACGAAAAGCAGCCCCCGCTGACGCATGAATTGCTGACGCGGACCGCGAAGTGGAACGTCATCCGGCGCCGCGAGCAATATGCGCTGCGGCCCGGCGCCTGGGCGCCCTGGCTCAGCCTTGCCTCGCTGTCGGCCAGCAGGCAAGCGGACGCCATGGCATATTTCTTCAAATCCGCGCCCGCCGCGGCGGTTCTGGCACCTTATCAGGCGGGCTGAGGGATGACCGTCAAAGCCAACCAACCCCTGCAGCGCGATCGTTCGACGGCGCTTGGCCCTGCCCCGGCCGGTCCCCGCCCGGAACGATCGGCGCCGGAAGTCAGCTTCATCATCTGCACGCGCAACCGCGTCGCCGTGCTCGATGCCTGCATCAAGTCGGTGCAAGCCGCGTGCCGCGCACATGCCGGTTTTGCGGCCGAACTCGTGGTCGTCGACAACGGTTCGAGCGACCGCACGGCCGAGCGCCTGGCCAGCATCGCCGCTATGTCGGACATTCCATTCACGCCCGTTTGCGAGCCGCGCCCCGGATTGGCGGCTGCCCGCAACGCCGGGCTGAGGCGCGCGCGCGGCCGTGTGCTGGTCTTCGTCGATGATGATTGCGCGGTCCATTGCGACTATTTGCGCGATCTGGAGCGGCACTATGCGTCCGGGGAAAAATGGCTCATCCGGGGAGGCCGTGTCGAGCTTGGCGATCCCAGGGATTTGCCGTTCACCATCAAGCGGTCGTGGGTGCGCGAGCGGCTGACACCGGATGTCCACCCCGGCGGTTTTGTGCTGGGCTGCAACATGACGATGCACCGCGATGTCGCGGCCAGCATCGGCTATTTCGACGAACGCTTCGGCGCCGGGGGACCATTGCGGTCTGCCGAGGATACCGATTACCTCGTGCGGGCGATGCTGCTCGGTATCCCGGTCGAGTATGTGCCTGACATGACGATATTCCATCATCACGGCCGGCGGGATCGCAAGGCCATCGAAAAGCTCCACCGCGACTACAGCCTGGGCAATGGCGGGCTCTGCCTGAAGCATGTTCGCCATGCGCCCTGGCTGTTTCGCCATTTCTACTGGGCCGCACGAGGGGCTTTGCGGGAATTGACAGGTGGGCCTGCGTTCGACCGTGAACTCAACCTGTCGCACTGGCCGATCGTCGCCATGAATTTGCTCGGTGCGGCCAGGTTCGCGGTTCTGCTGCTGGCGAGACGGCCGCAGGCTGAGCCGGTGCGGCAAGATCAACAAGCCAATGCCCAGGTGAGGTGAAACGCTATAATGCCATTGCTACCGCCAAGCCTGCCGATGCTGTTCCGGGCGTTCGGAAAGCGGCAATTGCGCCTGCTTCCGGCCGTGGTGGTTCTCGGTCTGGTCAGCGCCGTCCTCGAAGGGTTCGGCATCGGCCTGATCATCCCGCTGCTGGGCATCATCATGGGACACGGAGATGCGGCGGGAATGGCCGGCTTCTCCGCTGTCCTCCAGCACGTCGGATCGGGCTTGAGCGAAAGCGACCGGCTTGTCGTCATTTCGCTCGCCATCCTCGGCTCGATCGTCCTGAAGAACGTCTTCGCCTTCGCCAACACGCTGCTGACGACCTTCATCTCCGGCAAGGCAAGTCATTCGATCCGTAGCGCCCTGTCGGAGCAGCTCTTGCGGGTCGGCTACCCGTTCTTCCTGCGGCAGAGTCCGGGACGCCTGCTCAACATCATCTCCAACGAATCCTGGCGGGCATCCGATGCGATCCAGATCATGCTGTCGGCCATCGTCAGCGCATCCGCCGCCATCATCCTCTTGGCTTTCCTGCTGCTGCTTTCGTGGCGCATGACGCTGCTGGTCACGCTCGGACTGGCGCTCGTCCAGATCGCGCACGCCATCCTCTCGGCCAATCTGAAGGAGCCCAGCCGCAGCGTCGCTTCGCGCAACGGCCACCTCGCCTCGCAGATGCTCCACCTTGTGCATGCCGGACGGCTGATCCGCATCTTCGGACAGGAGAACCGGGAGAAGGCGATATTCGACACAGCCTCCGATGCGGTTCGCCGCGCCTCTTTCGTGCTGCTCGTGCGCCAGGGAGCGCTGCCGCCGCTGACGGAGGTTCTCCACGCCATGCTGTTCCTGGCGGTGGTGATCGGCGCCTGGCTGGCGCAGGTGAGTTTCCCGCTGATCATCGCGTTCGTCATACTGCTCTACAGGCTGCAGCCGCATATGCGGGCCCTGCAGGGGTCGTGGAGCCAGCTGCAAGGCCTGAGCGGATCGCTCGAAGAGGTGACATGGCTGCTGGATCCCACCGGCAAGCCGCAACCGCCGCGAGGCGACGGGCCGTTCCACGGTCTGCGCCAGGGCATCAAGTTCGATGATGTGACGTTCACCTATTCCGGCACGGACCGGCGTGAAGTGGTGCTGCATGCGGCGACGTTCGAAATCGGCAGTGGCCGCTCGACGGCGCTGATCGGCCGCTCGGGCGCCGGCAAGACGACCATCGTCAATCTCCTGTGCCGCTTCGTGGAACCGGACACCGGTAGGATTCTCGTCGACGGATCACCGCTCGACTGGATCGATGCCAGCCAGTGGCGACGGCACATCGCACTGGCCAGCCAGGAGCTGGAACTGGTCGACGGCACCATTTTTGAAAACATAACCTACGGCCAGGACGCGGCCACCGCCGGCGACGCCGAGGGCGCCGCAAGACTGGCCGAAGCGCATGAATTCATCGAACGGCTGCCTCAGGGTTACGAGACGCTGGTTGGCTACAGGGGTGTCAATCTCTCGGCTGGACAGAGGCAACGGATAGCATTGGCCAGGGCCCTGGTGCGCGATCCCGATCTCCTCATCCTGGACGAAGCCACCAATGCGGTGGACGGGCTGTCGGAAGCGGCAATCGTCGAGACCCTGAAGTCGAGAGCCGGCCGCCGCACGACCATCGTCATCAGTCACCATCACAGCACCATCTCGTTCTGCGACGACGTGGTGATCCTCAGCGGCGGTCGCGTGAAAAAGCAGGCGCCTTTCGGCGCCCTGGCATCACTCAGCATGGACGAGCTCTACCAGCACGAGCCGATCGACTGATCAGGGTCCGGGTCGGCACGCGATCGCTTCCCGTATGCGTTCGTGGCTTGCTTGTTGGCGGGCCGCCGCATGGTTCGAATCAGAGGCCAGGGAATTGCCGCTGGCACCTTCCGTGATCGCACCAATGCCATGCGGTGTTGAGGCTCGCTACCTTGCCTCTCGCGGCGGACCTGTCGATCCGCCTTGGCCGGTGCCCATTGGTTTACTCTCCGGATGCGGTGCCGGCCTCCTCGCGGGTTCTCCGCGACGACGCGGAGAGCCTGCACGGTTTAAGTCGCCGCGCGGAGGTTCCTGCGGATGCGCCGCCTGCCCGTTTCCCGTGCCTTCTCCGCCACCACGCCGGCAATCTCGACCACGCCGCTCTCGCGCGATCTGCCATTGGTGGCCTTGTGCAGCCGCTCGTAGGGCAGCAATTCCTTGACCCGGGCATTGAGTGACTCGATTTCGGCCCTGAGGTCGTCGCATTCCTGCCTCTGGACATCGAGCTGTATCTGCTCCGATGCCTGTTGCAGCGTGAGCTGCGAAAGATCGGCGTTCAATCTGGAAAGGCTCATCTTGTCGTTTTCGTTCTCATGGGTGAGAGCGGACAATCTTTCGTCGGCGATTTTCTTTTCGGCCAGCGCGTCGTTCAGTTCGGTCTTGAGCCTGGCGATTTCGCCGGCGGCCTCGCTGTTCTCGTTCGAGGCCTGCTCCAGTCGCGATTGCAGGTCCTGGAGCTCCGAACGCAAGCCGCGCATTTCCGCCTGGCTGCGAGACAGTTCGGCTTCCCTGTCGCCTTCCATCATGCGGGCCGCTTCGGTTGCTTCCGACAGCTTCGCCTGTGCGGCCTCGAGCGACTTCTGCAGCCGCATCTCCTCTTTCTCGCTCTTGCCCAGCGCGGCCAGCAGTTCCGCGAGCCGCGCTGCTTCGCTAGCATGGATCGTCGAAAGCTCGTCGAGCCTGTGGCGCGCCTGGGATTCCCGCTTCAGCGCCTTGTCGAGATCGATGGACAGGTTGACATGCTTTTCGCGCAGCATCTTGCTCTCGCGCAAGCGCCTGTTGGCCTCGACCGTTCTGGCGGTCAGCCGCTTGGCGATGTCGCCGAACTCCGCGTCGCGTTTTGCGCTCGCATTGGCTGTCTCCACAAGCTCCAGCCTTACCGCGGCAAGCGCTGCGCGAAGCGCCTCCCTGTCCTGAACCAGGCTTGTCTCGCGCTGTTGCAGCGCTTCGAAAGCGCCGTCACGCTCGCGCAGCTTTCTCACCGCGTCGTGCAGCTTTTCCGACAGCGTTCTTTGTTCCGCGCCGAGGCCCGCATTGGCAAGCTCGAACTCGTTGGCGCGAAGAATGTCGTTGTGCAGGATGTTGAGGAATTCGCGCGTCAGATGGTGTGAGGTCGCGATCTCCGACAGCTTGCCGTTGATCTCGTCCAGATAGTCCCTGGCGTCGTGGAAGAGCCCTTCAAAGGCACTCAGCGCAGCCAGCCGCGTCTGGGTATGGGGCGTCAGCCGTGGCGCGGTTTCGGGACTGCCCGCATCATTCGTAGTGTCCGCACCATCCGGATTTGCCGCATTCGCCTCGGGCGGCGGGTCGTCGGGTCCTGCCGCCTGATCCGGGGCATCCGCGACAGTGTCGCTCTTTGGCGGCGCCTGGCCCTCGGCGACGAGATCCGAATCCAGCGCATCCGCCAGATCGACCTGCAGTTCCTGGAATGCCTTGTCTACGTCTTCAGCACGCTTGAGCAAGCCCTTGAAGTTCATGCTCGAACTCCTTTTACTCACACCCCAACTCGGTACTTAACGAATTACTAACATGACCTTACATCCGCTGGCCGCACAGGGGAAGCCCCTGTTGGCGGCAAGGTAAATTTGGGACATTTGGGGGGTTGGATGCTGCGAGCAGCCTGCGCGGGTGTCGAAAAGCTTGGGGTCCTCGCCCCTGCAAAGCGCAGGAGGTCGGACCGAAGGTCCGGGTGGGGTGCTGCCCCCCACCCCGCTGCTTAGCAGCAACCCTCCCCACAAGGGGGAGGGTAAAAAGTCAGCCCGCCATCGCCATGGGCACGGCGCTCTTGTTGGGGATCTGGATATCGATTTCCAGCGTCGACATGGTCTCGCCGCGGTCCATCGAGACCTGCAGGTAATCCTGGTCGATCTGCACGTGCTTGGCGATGACGGCCATGATCTCCTCGCGCAGGATGGAGACGAGGTCGGGCTGGCTGCGGTTGCGGCGCTCATAGGCAAGCAGCACTTGCAGCCGCTCGCGCGCCACCGGCGCGCTGGAGCGCCGCTTGAAGATGTCGAGCAGGTTCATGCCGCCCTCCTTCCCAAAAGACGATCGAGGAAACCTTTGCGTTCGAAGGGCACGATGACGGGCAATTCCTCGCCCTCGAGCCGCCTGGCGGCGTCGAGATAGGCGCGTGCAGCAGAATTGAGCGGCTCCGACAGCGTCACCGGCGAACCGAGGTTGGAGGCGCGCAGCACATCCTGGCTCTCCGGGATGATGCCAAGCAGCGGCACCGACAGGATTTCCAGCACGTCGTCGATGGACAACATTTCGCCACGCGCCGCGCGGGCCGCGTCATAGCGCGTGACCAGCACATGCTTGGCGATGTGCTCGCCCTGCTCCGCCTTCATGGTGCGGGCGTCGAGCAGGCCGATGATGCGATCGGAATCGCGCACCGAGCTGACTTCCGGATTGGTGACGATGACCGCCTCGTCGGCAAAGCGCATGGCGAGCTGCGCGCCGCGCTCGATGCCGGCCGGGCTGTCGCAGAACACGTAGTCGAACACCGAGCGCAGCTTGTCGATGACTTCGCCGACGCCCTCCTCGGTCAGCGCATCCTTGTCGCGCGTCTGCGAGGCCGGCAGCAGGAACAGCGTCTCCACCCGCTTGTCGCGGATCAGCGCCTGCGAGAGTTTCGCCGTACCCTGGATGACGTTGACGAGATCGAACACCACGCGCCGCTCGGCGCCCATGATCAGGTCGAGGTTGCGCAAGCCGACGTCGAAATCGACAAGCGCCACCTTCTTGCCGGTCTTGGCGACCGCAGCCCCCAGGGCCGCCGTCGAGGTCGTCTTGCCGACGCCCCCCTTGCCCGAGGTGACCACCACTACCTTGCCCATTGAAAAGCCTCCGTTGTTGTTCATTTGTTGTTCTTGCCGGGCGGCCTCGGCCGCCCAAATATCGTGTTCTTGACAAGCGACCCGGCCGCCCCAATCGAATGTCAGCTCAGCGTCGAAACCCGCAAGCTCTCGCCGTCGAGAAACGCCTGCACCGGCTTGCCGCGCGAAACACCTTCCATCTCCTCGGCGGTGACGTACCAGCCGTCGACCGCCAGCAGCTCCGCCTCGTTCTTGCGGCAGAAGATGCGCGCGCCCCTGTTGCCCAGCGCACCCGCCGAAGCGCGCCCGCGCAGCGTGCCATAAACATGGATCGAGCCCGCCGCGATGATCTCCGAACCGGACGCGACAGAGCCCAGCACGATGACATCGCCATGCGGATGCACGATCGCCTGGCCGGAACGGATCGGCGCCTTGATCATCAGCGTGCCCGAAGCCTCCTGCGCAATCTGCGGCTCGCTATCGCCCGCCTTGCTTGCGTCAACCTTGCCGTCGCTAGCTTGGTCCTTGCCTGCGCTGCCCGTACCCGCGCGCGCTTCCGCGGGCTGTTCCGGCGCCCTGCCCTCGGCCCTGTCCAAAACCTCCGCCCGCGCCTCGCGGGGCAGCAACCCATCCGTCGTCGCCTCCTTGGCGCCGACCAGCACCGGCGGCAGGTTGGGCGCGAGTGCGGTGTGGCCGTCGAGCTCGATGGCGTAGATGCGGATGCCGCGATGGCCAAGCACGCCGACCAACGATTCGATCGCGGCGACATCGGGCTTCAATGTGTTGAGATCAAGCACCACCGGGCGGCCGGCAAAATAGCCCGGCGAATTGCCGATCCAGTGGTCGAGCCCCTCGAGCCACACGTCCAAAGGCGCCTCCGGCGTCAGAGTGAAAGCTACGAAGGAGCGGGCGCGAAAACGAATGGATTTGGCCTCGAGGGGAGCGGCAAAAGTCACGGCTGGCGAATCCTTACTGAGAGGTAAACGCTAGCGAGGGAATGGTTAACGAATGGTTAATAAGAGGGGGATAGCTGCTTGGCAGCTGCGTAAAATTAGACGGTTGGACAGACGCCTGTTGGCGGCTCCAACCGGCGACACATTGTACGTCTTGATAGGGGCCGAGAATGGCCTGTCTGATTTCGAGCCCTGGAGACGCCAGAGCTGACACCGAAAGTTGGCTGCTAGCCTCGCTGGAGCATGCCGGTCAGACCGCGTCGAGCTTTTGCATTCCCATAAGACCGCGCTCGACCAGCCGGTCGATCAGGTCGAGCGCGCGTGCCCGCCGAATTGGATGTTCGATGTTTGAAGCATAGAGCTTGAGCACCAGTTCGCCGACTTCGTGTAATTCATAGGCTCGCGGATCCTGGCCGGAGTCGGTTCTCTCTCTAACCGTATGCTCGAGCAGCTTGAGCACGAGATCGTCAAGACCGGGCGCGGCATGTTCGAGCCGATGCAGAAAATACGTCCGATCGCTCTCGAAATATTTGGACGCCGAATAAGCCTCGAACAGTTCAGCATGGGCTGCAATGTTAGTGACTTTCATCTGGCGAAAACAGTCGCTCGCCTCGTTCCGCACAACCTTCTCGTCATCGTCGAACAGCCGAACCAGCCAGGTGGTGCAAGTTGTACCGAAGCGTGCGGAGTCGAAATTGGCAGCGGCGATCGCGGCCGCAGCAGAGCGATACTCAGCATCGGCTTCGAGCAAATTCTCGGCAAGCGGCAGCCAGTCCTGATCGTTGAGGCAGTGCCGGAAGACGGCTAGCGCGCCGAACCCTCGAGCGAGCGGATCTGTATTAATCAGATAAAGGTTGATCAGTTGCGCAAAGCCTTCGATATCGAGGTCGGCGACCCAGCTAACGATCTGCTGGCCCTGGTGGGAGTATAGGGCCTCGGGACAGGCACGTGCGGTCCGTAGCACCCACTCGACGCCCGGCTTCCCCTCGTGCTTGAGTGCACACATTAACAAGCCGCTGAGCGCCGACTGGACATACGCCGCTGCGGGGGCGCCAACTATAGCGCTGATCGTCGAACGGTGTTTCTCGAAGGCCTCTTTCGAAGGCCAGCAAACGCTTCCGAGAATTTCGAGCGCTGCGCCGCGTGCCGAGTTGATCGCCTTGCCGCGAAGGTCGCTGCCGAGCGTAAAAGCTTGTTTCCAGTCGGGCTCCTTTGCACGCTCGCCGCGGTTTATGTCGCTCATCTCGGTGATGTCGTCGGCTTTCGCAGCAACGGCAAGCAACAAAGCTTCAGCAAGTGGACCGATCGGCGACTTGCACGCTCGGATCATCCAGATCAACGAACGATCGTCCGCTTTCGCAGCAGGATTGGCTTCCATAGCAATGAGGACCCGTTCGATCATGTCGGCGTCGGGCTTGGCCTCGGCAATACCGGCGGTAATACCCCATGCGAAATCCTTGTGCGTGCCCTTGGGAAATTGGCCCAGCAGCGCGAGGAACCGCTCGGGCGCCTCTTTGGCGCGCTCTTTCAATTCGCACGACAATTCCCTTGCGCCGCCACGCAATCCGTCTTCGCCCCGGAAACGTCGCTCACGCGGGAAGCCAAATTTGGCGATCGCGCTGACCCAGGCAGCGTCATTCATGAACTTGGTGCGTTCACCATCGATCGGCGAGCGTACCATCCCTCCGCGGATACCGTCGGGTTGCTCGGGCTTTTGCCCAATAAACTTACGGTCAAGCTCGGCCAATCGGCGTAGAGCATGGGATGATAGCCGCTCGGCACCAATCTGGCGCAGCACCGACCATTCGCGCCTCCCAGAATCGTTGAGACACCAAGTCGGATAATCGTTCAGTTTCGGCACAAGCGGAGGCTCGCCCTCCGTACTCTCGCGCCGCGCGAGCGCGCGCTTCGCACTGTCGATTTCAGGCCGCAATGCAAGAATTGCTGCTTCGCAGCGCTCGCACTCATCCGGTGTGAGCCAAGGCATGGCGGCGGCCAGCGCGCATCCGGCCGAATGTGCGTCGGCATTGTACCAGCCCGCTTTGAACAGCCCAGGATTGCCAAGTTGCTCAACGAGAAGGTCGCGCAACGACTTTGGATTTGCCGCAACCGTCTCAAGCAGAAAATGAAGACTTGTGATATACGTTTCGGGCTCCATCGCGCGAAGCAATCGAACTGCGGCTTGCGGGTTCTCGCGCGCGACTTGCGCCAGCGATGCGCGCACCAGATCGAGCAAGTCGACCGATCGCACTTCGGTCTGATCCCAGCATCGCCAATGCCAGATCGAATCGTTGGCAGGCTTCGAAACTCCCTCAATAGAACGCGATATCGCGAGCCGCATAAAAGGCAGTAGTTGCTCAAGGAACGCTAGCGGCGCAGCCTTGGCGAGCTCATTTAGCCAATGGATGGATGTCCCGCCATCTCGGTAGCGATGCTCGAAGGGATGTCCTTCTGGATGAAGGCGGAACCAGCGTTCTAGTTGCGCGCCAAAAATGCGTGCCGCTTCATTAGGTGCGGCCTTAATCCAAGACCCATAGTAGTCGTCCCAATCGTTGCCGCCGGTCTCCCAGTCCTGAGGCACCGCGCGGGCGAGTGAGGCTATCAGGCAATCGGCGAGCGGCTTAGCATCGGCCTTGGGGTCGATGAAGCGCAAGGTTCCAAATACTTCGCGGATACGTTCGGGCCGGCGCTCAAGAAAGTCGTTAAGCAACTGGGAGACTTCATTGGGCGCGAGCGGTGCGACTGACCGAAGGAGGCCCAGTGCCCAGTTTAGATCCTCGCCGTCATGCGCGAGCCAGGCCTGGATCACATCTTGCGCATGGAGCAAGTCGAACCACGGCCTCCGCTCATAAATGACGCTGCCCGACTTGACCGGAAGCCCGTCTCGGTGGGCGTAGCGCTCGACGATCTCCCATTCCGCCGTGGTCGGGTCGGGGATCGTCGCCAGCCAGCGAACGACTGTTTCGCGGATATGCGGACGCACGCGCGCATCATTTAGGATCGCACTCAGATCGGCAAGGTAGCGGGCACGCTCGAGCTCGCGTTCGAACGCGAGGATCTGTCGGGTCTGTGTCCGGCGGAACAAAGTTTGTTCGCTGGCCAGCAGGAAATCGATCAGCGGCTTGCGCTCCTGCACAAAGGCGCGGGCATGCAGATAATCGAACAGAGACTCGTGCAAAAATCCGACGCGCTGGCCGCGCACGACGATCAATCCAGCGCGCTGGAGGATTTCAAGCGCCCCCGCGAAAGGATCGAGCGTCACCACCGGAGCGACGAGTTCTTGCCGCTCGCTCATCGCTATGGCGAGTGTGGTCAGCGGCGCGAAGACACTCCAACCAGGACGAAAGTCGCGCTGTATCTCCTGCTCGCGCACGGTGAGCAGCCGGCCATAGAGTTCGGAGAGATGCTCTATCCGGCGCAAGTCGCTGATACCACTTTGCGCGAGGGCGGCAGCGAGCGTGAGACCGATTGGAAGCGCCAGCAGCGCCATTAGCCGAGCATTTGCGGGATCGCAAAGGATGCCAAGCCGCGCAAGCACCGGATCGACCTCAGCGCGCTCGAACAATCCGACATCGACCCGCGCATTGCCCTTGGCCTCGGCAATCTCTCGAAACGCGTGATCGTTATCAAGATCGAAGCTGCGGCACGCGAAGATCAGTTGGACATGCGGGTATTGCTTAGCTTTGCGCACCAGATCAAGCACGACGCGTCGCAGTTCGGCGATCCTGCCTGATACTTCGCTGACTGCATCAGCTTGGTCAATGAGCAGTACGGCGCACTTGTTCGCGGCAAGTTGCTCGAGGATTACTGCCGGATTGTCGGCGGTGCCGACCGTTTGCGCGCCAAGTTCGTCGAGCGTTGCGATGGGGCCGGCCTGATCGACGCGAAAGGCGAGATGGAGTGTGCCTTGGGCACGAAGTTGCTCGATTACATCGGAGAGAATGGCCGACTTGCCGATTCCAGCGGCACCGGCAAGCAGCACCACCCTAGCACCCCCCTGCATCTCGCTAAGCACATCTCGCACCGCCGCACGCTCGATGCGATATAGGCCGGCACCGAGCGGCGGATAGGAACCAACATAGCTACTGGTCGCATCGCGGATGCGCCCTGGCAGAGCGCGGTCGAGCTCATACTGCTTGGTCTCGATGCCCGCGCCGCGGATAAAGCCAATGATATCGTCATATAAGAGCGGCCGGTTGAAATTGCGCTCTTCCTCAAGCCAAGAGCGGAACCGCGCGGCGATCGAATCGGGATCGCCTTTGAACCAATAGGCAATACGCGCGCGCAGATTTTCAGCGAGATCGGGCTCGGATAAAGTGCGGAACTCTGTCATGCCGAGGAATCGAAATGCCTCGGTGCCATTGCAACCCAATCGCTCCTTGAGCAGGCACCAATGCTGCGTTTCCTTGTCCGAAAGACTGGTCTCGAACGCCTCGAGACTATGCGTCGCTGGCAGCTTGTCCTGGAGCAGTTTCACTGGCGGCGATGGATCGCTTGACACAAATAGGCAACGTGCGCCGTCGGCCGCAGTCTTGGCGCGGAATGCCCTCAGCACGCCGGCGGCATCGAGGGCAGCGATCGACCAAGTCCCCGAGGCGATCTGACGCTTACACTGATGCCACTCGCTCCCGGCCGCACGAGTAAGCGAAAACTCGAACCCCTGCTCCTCGTCACCGAGCGCCTCAACGGTGACCTCTTGAACGGTGCCATCCAATAATCCGAGCAGCTGATGTGTTAGCCAGCGCGCTTCGAAGCGGTTGCCCACCTTGTCGGCGATCCCACCCCTATGCATTCTTCCCGTCCCTTAAACTTGTGTAGCTCCGGAGCATGGAACGAATCTAGAACAGCCATCTGCGCAAAGCAACGCGTGGGGCCGTCTACTGACCGTCAGCTAACAGGAAAGAAAATATTGGAGCTGCCGTCCGGCAACGGCAGCTTTTGGCTCAAATGCCCAGTCATTGGACGACGAAATTGAGGTGCATTGCTGCCATCTGTATACCGAGAATGAAGGCCTCCAATATACTGAGAGTGAAGGCCTCAATGAAGTGGCGGCGGTAATGTATGGCTGTTGCCACAGCCAAAGGGCAGGTACCAAAAAGCGCCCTCCTCAATGCCGCTTAAAATACTGCACCTCCCGCTCATGCTTCTCCGCCGCCTCGCGGGTCTCCAACGTGCCCAGGTTCCGCCGCTTGCCGGTCTTTTCGTCCTTCTTGCGTGAATAGAAGCGGTATTTTCCGCCTTTCAGTTTTCTGATCATCTGTCCCCCATGGTTGGGACCGCCGCTTCCCCTTGAGGCTGCGCGGCGCGCGAGGTCGCCGTGGTGCAGGGTTCTTGCTCTGAGCCCCCAGCCCCTCCCTCGACCGTGTCATGTAAAACGCCTCCGCCTGATAGTCGTCGACATTTGCATCGCACCTTGCTTGGTGTCGGAGCAGGGTTGTCGTGCTAGGATCGCCCGTCGGCATCCCTCGGCGCAACACGGCTGCAAGTGCCGGTTCGCAAGCATCCGCCGGGCTGGCGCCGGCAAGATTTTCTTGCCGCAAACTTCGCAGGAGCAAGGGGACGTCGATGAACGCAAGGGACCGATTTTTCCGCAGCCTGATGGTGGCTGGCCTGTTTGCCGGTGTCTTCTGGGTAGATGCCGCCCTGGCGCAGGACGCAGGGTGCAGGCTGGAGCCGGTGGCCGGTACGGCCCGGCAGGTTCTGAAATGTCGCAAAGGCCTCACCGTCATTGTGGAAGAGGGCGCTCGTTTTACGCTGGAGGACGGCGATCGAAACGGCAAGGCCGATGCGGTCAGGTTGCGGCGCAAGGCGCTGCTGCTCGATGCACCAGCCGGCTCGGTCCCGGGTGGCTTCGCGGTTGTCACCCCGCAGGCGATCGCCGCGGTGCGAGGCACCAAATGGGCAGTCGACACAGGCGAGGGCAAGACGTCTGTTTTCGTCCTCAGGGGCCGCGTCGCCGTGCACAGGGCGGCGTCCGATGCCGGGGTGGTGCTGAAGCCGGGCGAAGGCGTCGACGTCGAGCCCGGAACGGCACCGCTCACCGTCAAGCGCTGGCCCGCCAAGCGCGTTTCCGCATTGCTGGCCCGTTTCGGCCTGTGAGCCGCGGTGAGCAGGCGGGCGCTTCCGACGCTGATCGCGCTCATTCTCGCGGGTCTTTGGGGTGCCGGCCTGGGCTTCGCGCACTGGCGCGGTCATCTGTGGTTTCTCGATCGCGTCGAAGCAACGATGACCGACCTTCGAACGCTCGTTCGAGGAACGGCAAAGCCACCGGAGCTGATCACCATTGTCGCCATAGACGATGAAGCGGTGCGGCACGAGGGCACATATCCCCTCAGCCGCGCCACGCTTGCCCGGCTTGTCGATACGATCGCCGGCCTTGGACCAAAAGCCATTGCGCTCGACCTGCTGCTGGTCGATCCCGGAGCAAAGGACAACGATGAGGCGCTCGCGCGTTCGCTGAGCGGGGGCAGAAGCGTCATCGCTGCCGCGGCGGTCTACCCCGGAGGTGAACAATGGACGGTGGCCGAGGGCGAAGGGCCCCTCGCCCGCGTGCCGAATGCCGAGCGGTTTCTGTGGCCCCTGAAGGCGTTCTCGGATGCCGCGGCTGTCGGCGTCGTCAACGTGGTTACCGACAAGACGGGAACGCCCCGGTTCGTGCCGTTGCTGTTTCGGGCCGGACCCCAGCTGGAAGCGTCTTTCTCCTTGCGTGTCGCCACCATGGCAGCAGGTGAGGATCCAGAAATCGCACCCGATCATCTCTCGCTGGGCGGACGGCCGATCCGGACCGACATTGGTCACATCCTGCCTCTGACATTCTACGGCCCCCGCGGCACGATCCGCACGATCAGCGCGGCGACCGTGCTGGAGGGCCAACTCGATCCCGGCACCATCCGGGATCGAATCGTCGTGATCGGAGCAACCGCAACCGGCACCGGCGATGTCTTCCCGACACCGTTCGATCCAATACTCCCGGGCGTCGAAGTCATGTCGACGGCGATTGCCCATCTGATGAGCGGCGACGGTACAGTGCGGGACCAGTATGTCCGGCTTGCGGATGCCGGCTTTGCGGTGGTGCTGCCCATGATTCTCGTGGGGCTGTTGGCATGGCGGCGAAACGCCAGCGGCCTCGCGGCGATCGCCGGCGTGGTCCTGATCTGGTTCGTGGTCAACATGACCGCTTTCTCGCACCACATCTGGCTGAGCGCCGCGTTGCCGATGGCCGCCGCCGTTCCGCCGGCTATCTTGTTTGGAGCCGCGCAGCTTTGGCTGGGCAGGAGCCGGGCCCAGTTTTTCGCAACGCAGAGCCAATTGCTTCAACGCGTTGAAGCCTCGGGCATGGGGGAGTGGCTCGCCAAGCATGGCGACTTCCTCTCGGACCCCGTGCGGGGAGACGCCGCCATCCTGTTCATCGACCTGTCCGGCTTCACCGGGCTGAGTGAAACATTGGGGCCGGTCGCCACACGCGAACTCCTGAACAATTTCCATGCGTTGGTCGACGAAGAAGTGGCGCGCTGCGGTGGCGTCGTCACGAGTTTCATGGGTGACGGAGCCATGATCCTGTTCGGCCTGCCGGAACCAGCGACAAACGACGCCTTCAATGCCGCCCGCTGTTGTGTGGGGCTCTCCAGCCGCACCAACGATTGGCTCGCCTCGTTGCCGGCATCGACCGCATCCCGGCTCGGCTTCAAGATTGGAGCCCACCACGGAACAATCGTGGCCTCTCGACTCGGCAGCGAAGGCCGTCAGCACATCGCGGCCATCGGTGACACTGTCAACGTTGCCAGTCGCTTGATGGAGATCGCGGCCGACCAGAATGCTGACGTCGCGGTGAGTGACAAAATGCTTGATGTCGCCGGCCGCGACTGCGCGTTGTTCAAATCCGGCACCCTGAAAGGACCTGTGGAAACGCAGATCCGTGGGCGATCCGGCTCGCTCGCAATCTGGTTTTGGCAGAGTGCACGGACGGCGAAGATCAGGCCCTGATCAATGGTGGCCGGCGCCCCTTCGCCAGGCTTCGAGACCACTCAATGCCGCTTGAAATACTGCACTTCCCTCTCATGCTTCTCCGCCGCCTCGCGGGTATCGAACGTGCCGAGGTTGCGCCGCTTGCCGGTCTTTTCGTCCTTCTTGCGTGAATAGAGGCGGTATTTTCCGCCTTTCAGTTTCCGGATCATCTCGCTCTCCCGGCTTGGCCCTGATCAGGATTTCCGCTTGGCCTTGAGGCTGCGCGCGGCTTGCTCGACCGCGGCACGGTCGTTGCCCAGCCGATCGATCAGCGCCTGCGCCTCGTCGCCCGATAGGCCGGTGCGCATCGCCAGCGCCTCGACCTCCAGCACGTCGGTACTGGCGATCTCGCCGGTTTCCGGCAGCGCACCGCCTGCCGTCAGCGGCAGCGCGGCCTCCCTGTCGATCTCGGCCTCGGCTTGGTGCCAGTGCCGCTCCGGGTCGCCGTGAAGGCCGCCCTCGCGTTGCCAGATGTCGTATGCCCGCTGCTGGATTTTTTCGTGCCGTTCGTCACCCATGATCATTCCTCCGGTTGCGTCAGGGAAGAACGCTTCGCCGATCCGAACGATCCAAAAAATTTGCGTGATCGCGCGCGAAGGCCCGCACGAAGGTGGCGCCCTATGGCCTGCCGGCCATCCCCACTTGTGGGGAGATTCGCAAAACCCGCCTGGGCGGCGGGTCATTGGCGCAAATCAGCATCGTGGACGAATATGTAGCATAGCCGCCCTCACAATGTAAAGAATAAATTCCTATCGAAAAGCCACAGGGAATAAAGCTGCAGACACCATCGGACTGGCCGTCGTCAGGCCCTTTGTTGACCTGAGTTCGCAGCCCAGGCGGCGGGCGAGCCGCCGCCTGGATGCCGGCGATGGCGGCCGAATTTGGTGTCAGCGGCCCCAGATGCCCTGGCCATAACCCGGTGCAGGCATGCCGGAGGTCGCAGTTCCCTCCACGGTGCTGTCGGTGATGCTCTTGGTGACGCTGACTGCGCCGCCGGAGATCATCGAATGGGAACCGGCAGTTGGATAGCTGCCGGCGGCAGGGACGAAGTCCGAGTCAAAGTGGTCGCTGCCGGCAAAAGCCATGCCGGAGGCAAACAGGAACGCGGCAATGCTGAAAATGATCTTCTTCATTTCAAGTCTCCATCTTTTGAAAGTTGACATCGGCCTCGACGCGCCGCCCGCATCGCATTCATGAGGCTGTCTTTTGCTCTTCGGGCGAAACCGGCCAGCCGCGATCCCCTCGGGATCCGCGGCGGCAGGTTGTCAGCGCACGACCGTCTTGGTTCGTTGGTGCGCTGTTGGGGCGTCTTATAGGGGCGTGGTGTTTGTGCGGGCGTGGGACCCGGCGTGGTAGCAACCATTGCAAGAGTGGAATTTTGCGTTGAATTCGGCCGGAAAGCGCGGCGAATGCGGGCAGCAGGGGTCAGCGCGCCCCTTGAACCGGCAGCCTCATATCCACTGAGAGCGCTGCGGCATTCCCTCCCCCGCAAGGGCCAACAAGGGGAGGCTGAAGAGCGGCCAGACACACTCCAGAAACAATATTCAACAGTTCGGAAAAACTGCCGAAAAGATCGGATGGCATAACCACCCCGCAACGGCCGGGAAAATGGCCGCGCCGGGCGATTCCCGGCCTGGACGGGAAAGTATGGAAATGGATCACGGTCTCGATATCGCCGGACTGGACAGGGACCGATCGGACAGCCAGCCCGAAACCGGCTTGGCAAGCCTCGATGCGCTGGTAAAAACAGCCCCCGCAACAGTCGCACGCGGGCAAATCCTGACGGGCGCCGACTTTGCCCGGCAAGGCCTGCCCGGCGAGCGGCTCGATACGGTGTTCGAAGAGCTCGCGCAGACATTCGCGGCGCTGCCGGCGGTGATCTCCGACGGGCGTGTCTGGACCTATCGGGAGCTGGACAGCCGCGCCAACCAGTTCGCCCGCCTGCTGGTCAAGCGCGGTGTGCGGCCGGGCCACCGGGTCGGGCTCATTCTCGACCGCTCGGCGGAGACCTATGTCGCGCTGCTGGCGGTGATGAAGGCGGGTGCAGCCTTCGTGCCGCTGGCCACCGCGTTTCCCGAAGAGCGGATGACGCTCATCATCGAAGACGCCAGCGTCAGCCTCATCGTCACCATCGCCGCCTATGCGTCGCGCGCCGGTCAACTGCCGGTTCCGCATCTGCTGATCGACAGCGCTGCTGCCGAGATCTCCAAACAGTCCGACGCGCCGCTGAAGCCGCAGGCGAAAACCGCTTCAGCCGATGACACCTGCTACATCCTCTACACCTCGGGCACGACCGGCAAACCCAAGGGCGTGGTCATCAAGCACCAGAGCTTCGTCAACTTCATCCGCGTCGCCGCCGCCTCCTACGGCTACCGGCCGGGTGACCGTGTCTATCAGGGCATGACCATCGCCTTCGACTTTTCCTCCGAAGAGATCTGGGTGCCGTTTGTCGCCGGCGCGACGGTGGTGCCGGCTCCTGGCCAGATGCCGCTGGTGGGCGAGGAACTGGCCGATTTCCTAAGACATCACGACATCACCTGCATGGCCTGCAGCCCGACGCTTCTGTCGTCGATGACATCAGACGTGCCCAGCCTGCGCACGCTTCTGGTGGGCGGCGAGGCCTGCCCGCACAATCTGGTGGTGCGCTGGTCGAAGCCGGGGCGGCAGATCCTCAACACCTACGGCCCCACCGAGGCGACCGTCACAGCAACCATGGGCGCGCTGACGCCTGACAGTCCCGTCACCATCGGCGCGCCGCTGCCGACCTACTCGATCGTCATTCTCGACGCTTCGCTGCCGCAACTAGCCGAGCCTGGTGAACTGGGCGAGATCGGCATCGCCGGCATCGGGCTCGCGGTCGGCTATCTCAACAGGCCCGACCTGACCGAACAGAAATTCATCGCCGATTTTCTCGGCCTGCCGAACAACCCGTCCAGGCGCATCTACCGGACGGGCGACCTTGGCCGCATCAACGATATCGGCGAGATCGAATATGCCGGGCGCATCGACACCCAGGTGAAGATCCGCGGCTACCGCATCGAGCTCGGCGAGATCGAGGCGGTGCTGCTCGACCAGCCCGAGATCGCGCAGGCTGCCGTCACCACCTGGGAGATCGAGCCCGGCCGCGTCGAACTCGTCGCCTATTATGCGCCCAAGGCTGGCGTGCCGGCGATTTCCCGCGCCGATCTTGCCCAGACGATGAAGCGGCGCCTGCCGGATTACATGGTGCCCTCCTATCTGGAGGAGCTGCCGGCGATCCCGATGACGGTGTCCAACAAGGTGGACCTGCGCCAGCTGCCGAAACCGACAAGCGTCCGGCTTTCGGCCGATCGCGCGATGGTGGCACCCGGCAATGACGACGAGCGCTTCCTGGCCGAAGCATTGGCCACCGTGTTGAAATTCGACGAGGTGTCCGTCGAGGACAATTTCTTCGACGATCTCGGCGCCAACTCCCTGCTTATGGCCCATTTCTGCGCCCGCGTGCGCACCAGGAAGGAATGGGCGACGGCGTCGATGCGCGACATCTATCTCCATCCGACCGTGGCGCGCCTGGCGCTCCATCTGGGCGGGGCGGAGGAGATGACGACGGCCACCAATGAGCCTGTCCTCACCCGCCGGGCCTCGAATTTTGCCTACTGGACCTGCGGCGCCGCGCAGCTGCTGTTCTACGGGCTCTACAGCTATGTCGCTTTGTGGGCGATCAATGGCGGCCTCAACTGGATGTATGACGCGCTCGACGATCCGCTGCAGCTCTATATCAGGTGCGTGGTGCTCTCGACCGGCGTGTTCTTCGGCATGACGGGCTTCGCCGTCCTTGCGAAATGGGTGCTCATCGGCCGCTGGAAGGCAGAGGCCTTTCCCATCTGGGGCCTGCGCTACTATCGCTTCTGGATCGTCAAGACACTGATCCGCACCGCGCCCGTCGTCCTGTTCCGCGGCAGCCCGCTCTACAGCTTCTATCTGCAGCTTCTGGGCACCAGGATCGGGAAAAACGCGGTCATCGAATCCAAATCCGTACCCGTCTGCACGGATCTGATTTCAATTGGCGCCAACACCATCCTGCGCAAGGAATCGCTGATCCTCGGCTTTCGCGCGCAGTCCGGCTACATCCATATGGGTCCGCTCTCCATCGGCCGCGATGCCTTCGTGGGTGTGGGTTCAACGCTCGACATCGACACCGCGATCGGCAACGGCGCCCAGCTCGGCCATGCGTCCGCGCTACTGCGCGGGCAAAGCATCCCGGACGGTGAACACTGGCATGGGTCGCCGGCCGTGCCGACCACGGCCGACTATTGCAAGGTGCGCAATGTCGATCCTTCCAACATCCGCCGCTTCCTCTTCGAAGCGGTCCAGCTGATCGGGCTGTTTGCCGTTGTCATCCCGCTGCCGCTGCTGTTCCACAGCTATTGGGAGAATGTCGGCGACGACTATCAGGAGACGATCGGCCTTGTCGCGATCGGCACCACGGTCACGCTTTTCGGCTATATCGCGGTGGCCTTCCTGGCGGCGACGCTGGTGCCGCGCCTGACAAACCTGATCCTGAAGCCAGGCCGCACCTACACGCTTTACGGCTTCCGCTACTGGCTGCAGACCGCCGCTGAATTCACCAGCAACTCCCGCGTGCTCGGCCTCCTGTTCGGCGACAGCTCGGCGATCGTGCACTATATCAGCGCCATCGGCTGGAACCTCAACAAGGTGGTGCAGACAGGTTCCAACTTCGGCAGCAACCAGCAGCACGAAAACCCGCTTCTGTGCGAGATCGGCACCGAGACCATGGTGTCGGACGGATTGTTCATGATCAACATGCACAAATCCGCCTCCGCCTTCCGGCTCGAGCCGACGCGCATCGGCGAGCGCAACTATCTCGGCAACAACATCTACTATCCGCCGGACGGGCGCACCGGCGACAACGTCCTGCTCGGCACCAAGGTGATGATTCCCATCGATGGGCCGTTGCGCGAGAATGTCGGGCTTCTCGGTTCGCCTGCCTTTGAAATCCCGCGCATGGTCAACCGCGACAAGGAACTCATCGCTGGCGTCGACGAGGCTGACCGGCGCCAGCGCATCCGGCACAAGAACCGCCACAACCTGGTGACGATCCTTCTGTTCATCGCAACGCAATGGGTCATGCTGTTCGCCACGCTGGCGATCTGGGATCGGGCGCTGAACTACTACACCGAATGGGCTGAGGTGGCGCTGTTCGTCGCCGTGCTCCTGACCTCGGCGATCACCATTCCGTTCTACATCCTGGTCGAGCGGGCCAGCCTTGGTTTTGGCCGGTTGAAGCCGCAAATGACGACGATCTACGACGTCGCGTTCTGGCGCCACGAACGCCACTGGAAGCTCGCGGATTCGCCGATCGTGCGCCTGTTCAGCGGCACGCCGTTCCGGCCGATGATCCTGCGCCTGCTCGGCGTCAAGGTCGGCAAGCGCGTCTATGACGGCGGCAGCAACCTGACCGAGCGCTCGCTGGTCGAGATCGGCGACGACGTCACCCTCAACGAGGGCTGCGTCATCCAGGCCCATTCGCTGGAGGAAGGCGCGTTCAAGTCCGATTACATCCGCATCGGCAATGGCTGCACGCTCGGGCCTTCAGCCTTTGTCCACTACGGCGTCGTGATGGGCGAAGGCTCGGTGGCCGATGTCGATTCCTTCGTGATGAAGGGTGAAGAGCTGGAGCCCTACTCCATATGGCGCGGCAACCCGGCCAAGCTTCATCGCTTCGTCGAGCCGATCACCGACGATGGCTCCCGGGCTTCGGCTTGAAGAAGGCATCGGCTTGAAGAGCGCGGACATCCGTCTCGTTTCCGTGACCGGGGCCAACCGTGCCCTGGTCGCGGCCCTGGAGCTCGCTCCGGAGCAGATGGATTTCGTCGCCAGCAATGCAGAGTCGCTGGAAGAAGCCGAAACCGACGAAGACGCGCGGCCGCGCGTCATCATGGCCGGGACCCGTGTCGTCGGGTTCCTGATGTACGATGCGTCGGAAGACGAGGCGCTGGTCTACCGCTTCATGATCGACCGCGCCCAGCAAGGCAAAGGCTATGGCAAGGCCGCATTGCGCGCCTTGCTCGACGAGATCGGCAATCTCGCCCATGTGCGCGAGGTTTCGATCTGCTACGAGCCCGAGAATGAGGCCGCACGCCACCTCTATCGCGCCGCCGGCTTCGTGGAACAAGGCATCGACGAGGACGGAGAAATGATCGCCGTCCTCGGCCTTGTCGCAGGGATGAGCGATCTGTGACGCCCTCCCCTGAAATCGCGCTTGCGCAAACATCCCTGCTGCAGGCGATGATCGCCATCGCGCCCGCCAGCGTCCGGGTCGGATGCCGGGTCATAAGCGACGGCGACGAGGCCCATCTCTCGCCCGAGGAAGCGCATTCCATCCCCGCGCGTCAGCCTGCCATGCGGCGGGCCAGCGGCGCGGCCCGATGGATCGCGCACGGGCTGTTGACGGAACTTGGCGTCAACGATTTCGCCATCCTGCGCGCGCCATCCGGTGCACCCGCCTGGCCCGATGGGATAACCGGATCGCTGGCTCACGACGACGACATGGCCGTGGCGACGGTTGCGCTCGTTGGCCACATCCGTTCACTGGGCATCGACGTCGAGCCCGCGCAGCCTCTCCCCGATGACATCTTCGCGCTCGTTGCAATCCCTTCAGACAGGATAGAGGCCGCGGACCGGCATCTTGCCGGCCGCATCCTCTTTGCCGCCAAGGAAGCGGTCTACAAGGCCGCCTATCCGCTCGATCGCGAGGTACTGGGCTATGAGGACATCACCGTCGACTTGAACGCAGGCCACGCGACGACGAAGACAGGCCGCAAAGCCAGCCTCGCCTACTGCATCGCCCCGCGCGTGGTCGTGTTGGCGTTTGTCGATGGGGATGCGCGATAGCGCGCAGCCCTATTCGCCAACAATTTCCGTATAGTCCCTCACCTCGCCGTCGGGCCCGCGCAGCCGCCAGTTCTCCCCGTCCCGCGCCTCGACATAGCAAGGCCCGATCGGCACCTTGCCGCCGCCTTCCGGCAGGTCGAGCACATAGACGGGGTTGCAGATACCCGACAGCCGTGCCCGCAGCGCGCCGGCCAGCGCCTGGCCCTGCGCAATCGTCGTGCGCCTGTGCGCCATGCCGCGCGCGAGGTCGCCATGGTGGAGGTAATAGGGTTTGACGCCGAGCCGATACATCAGCTCGCGGCAGAGCTCCTCCAGCACCTCGACCGTGTCGTTGACGCCCTTGAGCAGAACGCTCTGGTTGAGCAGCACGAAGCCGGCATGGCGCAGCGTGCGGCAGGCCATCTCGGTCGCGGATGTGATCTCGCGCGCGTGGTTGAAATGGGTGACCACGGTGACCATCAGCCGACCCTGCAGGGCCGCGACCAGCCCAGACGTGATGCGCGACGGCAGCGCCACCGGAACGCGCGTGTGGATGCGCAGCAGACGCACATGCGGGATCGCTTCGATGCGCGCGAGGATTTCGGCCAGTGCCTTGTCGGGCAGCGACAGCGGATCGCCGCCGGTCAGGATCACCTCGCGGATTTCGGGATGGTCCGATATATAGGCCAGCGCCGGTTCCAGCGCCTCACGCGTATAGCCACGGCCGATCGAGGTCAGCGATTCCTTGCGGAAGCAGAACCGGCAATAGACCGCGCATTGATAGGTCGGGAACAACAGCACCCGGTCGGCATGGCGATGCGTCAATCGCGGCACCGGGCTGAATTCATGGTCGGCGATCGGATCGTCGAGTTCGCCGTCGGCCTCCTCCAGCTCGCCTGGCGACGGGATGACCTGCGCCCGGATGGGGTCGGCGGGGTCGTTCCAGTCGATCAGGTCGAGGTAGGCTTTGGGAATGCGCACCTTGTGGTTCGCCGCCGCGACTTGAGCCGCCGCGCGCTCGGCCGGCGACAGCGGCAGGGAGGCGAGATCGCGCACATGGCGCACGCCGGCGCGGACGTCGGCCTGCCAGGCAGTGTCGGGGTCGGCGGCCGCATCGTGGAGGTTGGTGTCTGAAGGCATCGGAGTTTCTCGGGGCAATTCTGGCGGTGCTATCGGCCGGATGGGCGGGCGCGTCAACCACGTGCATTGCCGCAGATTGTCAGCGCTGTGATCCTTCGCGCCAACCTTGCCGCCCACCAACTTTCGCCGCATCGACCACGCCAGCAATTTCAGGCAAGCTCACACGCGACAGCGCCGCATGGGGAAGATGCGGCGGCGCCAGGGAGGACTGCTATGACAAAGACACCGGCGCCGCTGCCGCGCTACACCGATGCCATTGCGCACTTTCGCATCGAGGATGAGATCGCAAAACTTCAGGGCGATCCC
Source organism: Mesorhizobium loti (assembly GCF_003148495.1). Classification (GTDB taxonomy): domain Bacteria; phylum Pseudomonadota; class Alphaproteobacteria; order Rhizobiales; family Rhizobiaceae; genus Mesorhizobium; species Mesorhizobium loti. The sequence continues at coordinate 1,429,907 of NZ_QGGH01000001.1, read as the reverse complement.
GCCACGGGCATCAACGCCTGCATCGAATGCTGCGATCGCCACACCGGCCAGAACCGGTTGGCGCTGCGCGCCATCTCCGCCGGCGGCGAGTTGCGGGAATTCAGCTTCGACGACCTCAAGGACATGTCCGCGCGCGTCGGCAATGTCCTCAAACAGGCCGGCGTCGGCCGCGGCGACGTCGTCGCCGGCATGCTGCCGCGCATTCCCGAACTCGTGGCGCTCATCCTCGGCACCTGGCGCATCGGCGCGGTCTACCAGCCGCTCTTCACCGCCTTCGGACCGAAGGCCATCGACCACCGGCTGAAGACCAGTGGCGCCAAGCTCGTCGTCACCAACACAGCCAATCGCGGCAAGCTCGACGAGGTGGAGGACTGTCCGCGCGTTGCGACCATCCTTGCCCCAGGCGAAGCCTTGCCGTCAGGCGACATCGATTTCCGCGTTGCGTTCGCCGCCGCCTCACCCGAGTGCCAGCCGGTGATGCGCAGGGGCGACGATTTGTTCATGATGATGTCGACCTCGGGCACGACAGGGTTCCCCAAGGGCGTGCCGGTGCCGCTCAGTGCGCTGATGGCGTTTGGCGCCTATATGCGCGATGCCATCGGCCTGAGGCCCGACGACGTCTTCTGGAACATCGCCGATCCCGGCTGGGCCTACGGCCTCTACTACGCCATCACGGGTCCCCTGCTGCTCGGCATCGCCACAACCTTCAATGAGGGCGCCTTCACCGCCAAAAGCACCTACGACATCATCGAGCGCCTCGGCGTCACCAGCCTTGCCGGTTCGCCCACCGCCTTCCGTCTGCTGCTGGCCGAAGGACCCGAGGCAGCCGCCCGCGTCAAGGGCCGGCTGCGCGTGGTGAGCAGCGCCGGCGAGCCGCTCAACCCGGAAGTGATCCGCTGGTTCGACGCCCATCTCGGCGCCCCGATCCATGACCATTACGGCCAGACCGAGAACGGCATGATGGTCAACAACCATCACGGCCTGTCGCACCCCGTGCGCCAGGGCTCGGCCGGCTTTGCCATGCCGGGCTACCGCATCGTCGTGCTCGACGAAGCGGGCCAGGAGCTTGGCCCCAACCAGCCCGGCATCCTCGCCGTCGACATCGCCAACTCGCCGCTGCGCTGGTTCGGCGGCTATCACCAGGCCGAAACGCCGGCCATAGCCGGCGGCTACTACCGCACCGGCGACACGGTCGAGTTCGAGCCCGATGGTTCGATCAGCTTCATAGGCCGCGCCGACGACGTCATCACCTCCGCCGGCTACCGCATCGGCCCGTTCGACGTCGAAAGCGCGCTGATCGAACATCCGGCGGTCAACGAGGCAGCGGTCGTCGGTGTGCCCGACCCGCAGCGCACCGAAATCGTCAAGGCCTTCGTCATCCTGGCGCCTGCCTTTCAAGGCAGCGAAGCGCTGGCCGAGGAACTGGCGCAGCACGTCCGCAAGCGCCTCTCGGCCCATGCCTATCCGCGCGAGGTCGAGTTCGTCAGCGAACTGCCGAAGACGCCGAGTGGCAAGATCCAGCGGTTCCTGCTGAGGAAGGCCGAGGTGGAGAAGCGGAAGGGGTAAGCGGGGCTACGCAGGGCCCAAGTGGCTCTGGATCGGTCGAGCACCAGAACCTTGACGGCGCGGGCACGGCAGTCTCTTGTTCCAGCAGATTCGGCCGGCAAGGGAGGTGCCCACCATGGAGAAAATCATCCTGGACTGCGACCCTGGGCATGATGACGCCATCGCCATCCTGCTGGCGGCAGGCAACCCAAAGATCGATCTTCTCGGCATCACGACGGTTTCGGGCAACCACAATGTCGAGAACACCACGCGCAATGCCCTTTCGGTATGCACCGCCTATGGCATCAAGGTGCCGGTGGCGAAGGGCTCTCCCGGCCCGCTCATCATCGATCAGGTGCTGGCCGTCGAGATCCATGGTGATACCGGGCTCGACGGCCCCGTACTGCCGCCCGCCTCGTTCGAGCTCGACAAGCGGCATGCCGTCGACTTCATCATCGACACCGTCATGGCGCATGCGCCGAAGACGGTCACGCTGGTGCCGGTCGGTCCCTACACCAACATCGCGCTTGCCGTGCGCAAGGACCCTCGCATCGTCGAGCGGGTGAAGCGGGTCGTCGCCATGGGCGGGAGCTATACCAGGGGCAACATCACGCCCGCGGCGGAGTTCAACGTCTATGGCGATCCGGAAGCCGCAGACGTGGTGTTCCGGGCCAACTGGGACGTCACCATGGTGGGGCTCGACCTCACCCATCAGGCGCTCGCCACCAAAGAGCTTCAGGACCGGGTGCGCGCCGTCGGCGGCCCGATGGCCAAGTTCATTCTCGATATCTGGGAGTTCATCGCGACCACGCATGGCGGCCTGCTGCAGATCGAATATCCCGCCGTCCATGACGCATGCTGCGTCGCGGCCATGATCGACCCGACCGTCTTCACCACCGAGAAGGCCGATATCCGCGTCGAGCTTGCCGGCCGGTGGACCAAGGGCATGACGGTCTGCAATTTCGAGAAGATGGGCGGCATGCACCATTTCGGCGGCACGGCGAGCGAGCAGACCGACTTCCGCCACACCGTGGCGATGAAGCTCGACCATCCGAAGTTTTGTGACCTGATTGTGGATGCGCTGGAGCGGTTGGCCAGGCAGAAGGCGTGACTGAAGCTTTGTCCGGACGACGTGGTTATTGCAGGTTGCGAACGCAGGTAGTCGCGTCGTTCTCCACAATCCGCAATTTTCAAATCTGACCCTTGGACTTCATCAATTCCAACTGAGCCTTCGCCTTTTCATTTCCATTTAAGGCAGCTTTTCGAAACCAGAAAACTGCCTTCCCGTAATCTATATTCCCATTAATTCCAGTGTAATTTAATAGACCGAGATTAAACTGCGCATCAACGCTCTCTTGATTTGCCGCCTTCTCCAACCAAATTGCGGCAGATCGTGTGTCCCTCGGAATAAGTTGCCCTGTGACATAAGCATATCCCAAGGCCAGTTCGGCATCGACGTACCCCTGATTGGCGGACTTCAGCCACCACCCAATTGCATCTGGCCCGCTTCTGGTGACCCCCATCCCCTGCGCATATCGATAACCCAGCACGTATTGCGCGGGGGCAAGCCCTTGCTTCGCCGCTCTCAGTTGCCAGACCATCGCCTGGGCATCATCTTTGGCAACGCCCCTGCCAGAGGTGTAGGACGCTCCGACGTTGTATTGAGACTCCGCAACATCCGCTTGGGCGGCTTTGAGCCACCAGCCAAACGCCAGCTTGTCATCGGCGGGTACGCCCTCACCTCGCCAATACAAACTACCTAGTTGATTTTGGGCTTGGGCTTGCCCCGCCTCCGCCGCACGGCGGATCCACATCGCGGCAACTGACGCATCTTTTTTCTCAACGCCGTCGCCAATCAGATAGCACGAGCCGAGATAGAACGCGGCGTCGGCGTTTCCTTGCTCCGCCGCCTTGCGCCACAACAATACGGCTCGTTTCTTATCCTGCGCGAGGCCCAAACCCTGACCATACAAGACACCTAAGCCGAACTCCGCTGAGGCATCCCCAGCATCGGCCAGCGGCTTCCACTGCTTGAACGCTTCCTCATAGTTCTTAGCGTCATAGGCCGCCTGCGCCTCCAAGGAGCTTGCGAAGGCATCTGTCAAAGGCAAAGTTGGCAACAGCACTACACAGAGGAATGCTATCGCACGGACCAACGAAGCGACCCTTTGAGTCAACCACACATTCGCCCCCAGCAACTTCGGCTCGAACCTTGGCCAGTCGTAACAACAGGGTATGAGGCGCATTGCTTCCATTTGCAACACGGACAATCAAAGCTCGATCGCCGCCCGTTTGGCCGAGATCAATGCGCCACGCCATCCGCAGCGTGCAGCAGCCTCCAGGTCAAACCAACGCGACCATGGAACTGTGAAACAAAATGTTCGGCGGCCACACTCTCGAGGCCGTCATCGACGAGCGCCTCGATGCTTCGTCGCATCAAGGCAAGCTGCATCTGCCTGGCGTGTTCCAGGTCTGCCTCTCGCATGATTGCCGTGACGTGGTAGGCGACGACGGGCTGGCCGAGGCAAGATAGCAGCGCGTTGGCCTCGGCTGTCACTGCCGTAACTGCGTCTTCGATCTTCATTCTGGCGCTCCTCATCAAAAATGATGCTGGCGCCTCCCCGCAAGGCGACGGTGGTCCGTCGCTTCTTTTTGAATTCAGACTGCCGCGCGCGACCGAAAAGCGGCGCGCCACGCTGACAATTGCTGTCCTTCCAGATCCCTCGAGCAGCCTCGTTCGGCCCAAAAACACTATCCGCCAAATTTGATTCAAAGGCGACCGGATAGTTAATCGATGGTTAATGGGCCGATTGCATCCCTTGCGGTTGCTGCCGCGCAATTGCCGCAAAGCTGCCCGATGGCTCCCAGCTTGTGGATCGCCACGGGGGGTATGTCATGCGGTTGGTCTGGACCATCATCTTCGCGCTCGTGACCGGCACGGTTTTCGCGGCCTCGCCGGAGGACGATTATATCGCCGCACGCGACAAGGCGATTTCCGCCATCGCGGCAATGGCAAGTGCGAACGACCCCGTGGAAACGCTCGATGCCGCCGGGGCGAAGGCGTTGACCGATCTCGAAGGGCGTCTGTCCACCATTCTCGGCCCCTTGGCGGTTGCCGATTTCCCGGCAAACGGCACGATCAATCTCGGAAGCCTGAGCGATGCCGATATCGGGTTCGGCATGCTCGACGGTTTGCGATACGCCAAAAGCGACGACGGCCCGAGCCTCGTGGCAACGACGCGGGGGCTGCTCGAGCGCTGGCTCCAGTCCAGGGCAGCCGAACTCGACGAAAACTTCAGACTGCCCGCCGACATCGATGCGGCGCTGAAGCTCGATGCTTTCTACACCCAGGCGATCAACAGCGACGCCGCGTTCACCGGGACGCTCGACTTGTCCCTGAAGAAGCCCGAAGGCGCAGACATCGCCTTTGCACGGCTCGGCGGCTGGGCGCAGGACATAGGGCCGAACCCCGACCAGCAGGTCATTGTCACCATCGTCAAGGGCAACAGCGTCATGATCGCCTCGGCACCCGCGACACCGCCTGTTCCGAAGATCACGGCCTGCGACGCCGTGTGGACCTCGGCGGACGCCGCCGCCCAGAAATTCCAGGAGGCCTACCAAGCCTCGGACCTCAAGGACGAAACGGCGTATGATGCCGCCAACGTCGCCTGGGAAAAAGGTGACGCCGACTATCGCGCCTGCATGGGCCAGCACCTGCCGAGCGAGCCTGTCTTCCCGGCACTTCTCGCCCAGGCCCAGACGCTTGCCGATCACATGGCCGGCAAGTAGGCCCTCCGGCGGCGTCGGCACCATGCCTCCTCAGCCCCGCCGCTGTTGACCCTCGGCGTCCGCTATCGCCACATAAGCGCTCTCGATGGTCTCGAACGTCAGCTCCGGATACAGCGCCCCGGCTTCCGGTGTAGCCGTCTCAAGCGCGGTTTCGCCGCGAATCCAGAACGCCCGCAGCAGTCCGAGCCAGGGGGCTGACGCGATCATCGCCTCAAGCTCCGCCGCACTCTGCTGCACGATGCGCGGCGAGCGGCCGCTCACCCGGCGCCACAGGTCGATCATTTCGCTCTGGGTTGTCCGGTTCCGGGCGATCCGGATTTCGCTGCGGACGGCACTGGGGTCGTTCAGCGCGCGCAAGGTGACCGCGGCGATGTCCTTCTCGCTAACGAACGTCGCCGGCACATTGCCGTCGCCATAGAGCGTCACCTCATCGGGGGGCAAAGGCGACGAGCCGAAGCGCATCAAATCGCCCAGCGTCGCCACCCATGTCGAAAAGAAACCATTGGTGTAGATCACCGTATAGGGCAGATCCGCCTCCTTGATTGCGTCGAACACGGCTCTCTTGAGATCGAGCGGTGGAACCGAGCCCGGTGCGGCGGCGGCAAAGTCGAGGCCGAAGCCGGCGGAAGGCACGTAGCGGGAGACGCCGGCATCCCTGAGCGCCCGCACCAGCGTCATCTCGCTGGCCGAATCCACATGCACCGAGCTGATGACGCGATCGACCGCGCCTGCGGCGCGGACAAGGCTGTCATAGTCGTCGAGATCGCCGACATGGATTTTAGCGCCGAGCTCCTTCAGCGGGCGCAGCCGCTCTTCATTGCCGGCTGTTGAGGGTCGGACCAGGACATGAATATCATTGCCATTGCGGGCGCTGGCCTTCGCCATCTCGCCGCCGAGAAGCCCCGTCGCGCCGATGATCAGGGTGCTGGTCATATCGCCCTCCCATTGCGCAGGATGGAACCGTCCCAGTCGCGCTCCAGGCCGATGTCGTGCAAGCGATGGTCCGAAAAGCGCGCAACCCGGCGCAGCATGCGGCGGCGCTCGACGACTGCCGAGGTTCTGAGTGCAAGGCCGCTCATCGCGGCGCTGATGGATTCGAGGGTCGGGTTCATTGTTCGTCTCCTGTGTTTGCCTGGGCGCAAGCGTGCCGACGCCGTCCGCAGGGGGACAAGCATGACGATTGCTCACACTGTTTCTGGTCATTCAGTGCAGCGACGAGATCGAAAACCCGATCTGGATGCGCTTCTACCCCTACAAATTGGACATTTCCGGGCTGGACGACAAACGACTCTTTGTGCAGGATTTGTGAGTAACGCTCACAGGTGGATCATGCCGCGCAGACTGCCGCCCCTCACCGCCCTGCCCGCCTTCGAAGCCGCTGCCAGGCATCTGAGTTTCTCGAAGGCGGCGGGTGAGCTCAACGTCACCCATGGCGCGGTCAGCCGCGCCATCCGCAACATCGAGGACAGGCTGGGCATCCAGCTTTTCGATCGGGGAACGAGGTCCGTGCGCTTGACCTTGGTAGGCGCCGCCTACGCGTCGGAAGTCAGGAAGGCGCTGGACCAGATCGCCGCCGCCACCATCGCCGCAACGCCCGACCGCACCACGGGCATCTTGAATGTCAGCACATCGGACGGTTTTGCAGGCCGCTGGCTGGTGCCGAGGCTGCATCGCTTCCACCGCGCCAACACGGATATCGACGTGCGGCTGTCGACCTCGGGCGTGCTTTCCGATTTCGTCAGCGACGGCATCGACATCGCCATCCGTTACGGCAAGGGCGGCTATGCCGGGGTGACAGCGGAATTTCTTGCCGATGAAGAGGTCTTCCCCGTCTGCAGCCCGGAGCTGCTGCAAGGCGAACATCCGTTGCGCCTGCCCGGGGATCTCAGGCATCACAAACTGATCCACGACGCCTTTCGCATCGACTGGGCGACATGGCTGCAACACGCCGGCGTTGGCGACGTCGATCCCAAGCGCGGCGTGCGCTTCGATTCCGCCACCTTTGCCGTCGAGGCCGCGGTGCATGGCGAAGGCGTGCTGCTGGGTCGAAGCGCGCTGGTGTCGGCCGATCTGGCGGCAGGGCGGCTGGTCCGGCCCTTCGACCTCGCGCTCAAATCCGCCTCACGCTACTACGTCGTCTATCGCGATGGCGCACTGCGCCAGAAAAAGATCAAGGCGTTCCGCGACTGGCTTTTTGCCGAAGTGGCGGCCGACTGGATTGGGATGACCAAGAGCGATTGAGGCGGAGGTCTGCGCTTGCCAACCAAGCGTTGCAGCGCAGCGCAGCCCTCACCCCGCTGCTTCGCAGCGGGTGAGGGTGCTGGCGCAGATCTTGAAGAATCTGGGTTCCTCGTCCCGGTTTTGCGAGAAGCAGAGCCGTCGCTCGCCCCTGCGCCGCTACGCCTTGGCGCGATAGGCCTCCGGCACGACGAACACTTCGTCGGCCCGGCCATAACCGCCGTCGGCGACCTCCTCCACCAGCACCATCGTGTGGGGGCGCACACCCTCGCCGAAGAAGTCGACGAACATGGCTGTGGTTCGATGGATGAGGTCTTCTTTTTGCGCCTTGGAGAGAGCGGCTTGCGGCATCTTGATGTTGGCGAATGGCATGATCGTTTTCCTGTCTCTTGAGGGTGGATTTCAGGCTTTGGGATGGAGCAGGTCGGCAAGGCCGATCCGTTCCAGGAGTTGCGCACGCACGCGGTCGGCAACGCCGTTGACGATCGCGGCGCCATCGTCGGACGGGTCGACGTGGACGCGCAGCGGTCGGTTTCCCCAAGGCATCGCCACGAGGTCGACGATTGCCGCCGCGATATCAGCCGGATCGGCATCAGCCGGCTCCAATGCCGCCAGCCCTTTCAGCGCCTGCTGATCGACACCGGCATAGGGACCGGACCAGTAGGCGCCGGCGCGCTCGGCATCGGTGGGTGCCGCCGCATTGTGGAAATGCTCGGTGCCCTTGGTGAAAGCGCCCGGCACGACGATGGTCGTTTCGATGCCGAAGCGGGCGAGTTCCAGCGCATAGCTCTGCGCCAGCGCGTCCATGCCGGCCTTGGCCGCGAAATAGGGCGCGAGGAACGGTGGCGTGCCGCCGCGCGTGCTGCTCGAACCGACCCAGATCATCTGGCCCCGGCCGAGAGAACGCATATGCGGTAGGGCCGCGCGATTGACGCGCTGCGTGCCGACGACGTTTACGTCATAGAGCTGCGCCAGTTGCTCGGGCAAGAACGCCTCGGTCGGTCCGAACCCCATGTGCCCGGCGTTGTGGATCAGCACGTCGAGCTGGCCGGCCTCGCTGAGGATCAGCCGGACCGCCGCCTCGGCCGAAGCGTCCGAGGTCACGTCGAGCGCGATCGGCTTGAGCGCCAGGCCCTCGTCGCGAGCGAACTTTTCCATCTCGGCTGCCGCCACGCCGCCACGCGCCAAGGGGTCGCGCATCGAGGCGTAGACCGTGTGGCCCGCTCCAGCCAGGGCGCGTGCGGTCATCGCGCCGAAGCCGCTGGAAGCACCGGTGATCAGGATTGTCTTTTGCATGATTATCTCCTCAGACCACGCCGCCATTGGCGCGGATGATTTGTCCGTTGACCCAGAAGCTGTCCGGCCCGGCCAGGAATGACACCAGCCCGGCAATGTCGTCAGGCTGGCCAAGCCGGCCGAGCGGGATCATCTTGCCGATGGCCTCGATCTGCGCCTCGCTCTTGCCGTCCGTGAACAGGGCGGTCTCGATCGGTCCGGGCGCCACCGCGTTGACGGTGACACGGCGCGCGCCAAGCTCCTTGGCCAGGATGTGGGTCATCGCCTCGACGCCTGCCTTGGTGGCGGCGTAGACGCCGTAGCCCCGCTGGTAGAGGCCAACGACGCTGCTCGAGAAATTGACGATGCGGCCGCCGTCGCGAATCCGGCGCGCACCTTCCCGCATGCCGCGGAACACGCCGCCGAGGTTGATCGCGATCTGCGTATCGAACGAAGCATCGTCGGCCTGCGCGATCGGCGACGTCTTCATGATGCCGGCATTGTTGACGAGGATATCGATGCCGCCGAACGCCTTCTCGCCGGCGTCGAAAAGTGCCGCGAGGCCATTCGGATCGGCGATATCGGCCTGAACGGCGATCGCCTTGCCGCCGCCGGCCTCGATGCTGCGCACAAGCTCTTCGGCCTCCGCGCGGCCCCGTGCATAATTGACGACGACGGCGATGCCGTCGCGGGCGAGTCGCTGTGCGATGGCGGCACCGATGCCCTTGGAGGCGCCGGTCACGATCGCCGTTCTGGTTTGGTTAGATGTCATGGAAGTGTCTCCGTGTTGTTGGTGACACGGATATAGGCCATGCCACATTCCGGATAATCAGCCGCCTATTGACATCACTATTCGGAAACTGCGAACAATGGCCATGGATCGACTGGACACGATGCGGCTGTTTGTTCGCGTTCTGGAGCGGCGCAGCTTCACCGCTGCCGCGGCCGATCTCGGCCTGCCGCGTTCAACCGCGACGGAAGCGATCCGGCGGCTGGAAGTGCATCTCGGCGCGCGGCTTCTGGAACGAACGACACGGCAGGTGAACGCCACGCAGGACGGCGAAGCCTACTATCGGCGCTGCCTGTCGATCCTGGCCGAGATCGAGGACGCCGAGGCCGCCTTCCGCAACGCCGAGCCTTTCGGCCTGCTGCGCATCGACGCCAGCACGCTGCTCACCCGCACGTTCCTTTTGCCGCGCCTGCCGCAGTTTCTCGCCCGCTATGTCAGAATCGACCTGCAGATCGGCCAGAGCGACCGGCTGGTCGATCTCGTGCGCGAAGGCGTCGACTGCGTCATACGCGTCGGCGAGCCGCCCGACAGCGGCATGATCATGCGCCGCCTGGCTGTCATCCGCGAGATCACCTGCGCCAGCCCTGCCTATCTCGAACGCCACGGCACGCCCGCCTCCCCCGGTGCGCTCGATGGCCACCAGGCGGTGGGTTTCGTCTCGTCGCGCACCGGCGAGACCCTTCCGTTCGAATTCACCGTCGCCGGCAAGACCCTTGAGGTCCGGCTGCCGGGGCGCGTCGCGGCCAACAATTCCGACACTGCCGCCGATCTGGCGCGGCTTGGCCTCGGCCTCATCCAGGCGCCGCGCTATCGCTTCGAGAAGGATCTCGTCGATGGGACGCTCGTCGAGGTGCTGGCCGACTGCCCGCCATCGCCAACGCCGCTGTCGGCGCTTTACCCGCAGAACAGGCAGCTGTCGCCACGCCTTCGCGTCTTCCTCGACTGGGCATCGCGCATCTTCGCCGAGGCGGATCTTTAGAGCAGGTCCATTAAAGGCTGCTGACGGCGGCTTTCGCGGGCGTCCCGGCCCGGGTTGACGACCTAATCGAGCTTAGCGAGAACGCGGCCGACCGTGGAGGGAGGGACCTCGAACAGGCAGGCAGCCTCGGACACGCTCGCTAACATTGGTCACTCCTGCCATTTGTCTTCGTATTGCGCTCAACTGAGTTCTTGGGCGAGGCCGATGAGAAGCCCTCCAGGCCCACGGATGTAGCAGAGCCGATACGCGTCTAGATACTGCACGACTTCACCGACGAGCTGCGCGCCGCGCCTGCGGAGCCTTTCAAGCGTCTCGTCGATGTCGTCCACGGTGAACATGACCCGGAGGTAGCCTAGGGCGTTGACCGGGGCGTTCCGGTGATCTCGACGACAGGCGGCGTGAGGAAACGGGAGAGCTCGAGCCGGCTGTGGCCGTCCGGCGTGCGCATCATGGCAATCTCGACATGCTGATCGCCCAGTCCAGTGACACGTCCGGCCCACTCTCCTTCGATCGTGGCCCGCCCTTCGAGCTCGAGGCCGAGTTCGCGAAAGAAATCAATCGTCTCTCCGATGTCTTCGACGACGATCCCCACGTTGTCCATCCGCCTGAGCGCCATGTTCCATCTCCAAGGTGTCGTTCCAATCTACAAGGTGTCGCATGGTCCAACAACGGACGCTCGAGATCCCTCAACACCGATAGATGCTGAAACTTCCCGCCAGCCTGGAAGGGCAAATTTAAGCGTTTGCTACTAGATTCGACCAGTGGGCTGTTGTTCAGGAAAGGTATTCGGGTCGAATTGGTTACAACGGAACTCAGTCTCGGCCGCGTGAGACAGGCCGTTTTTTCTTCCGCCAATTTGCCGGCGGCGATTGCTTTTGTCGTGCTTTTGGTCTGCGCCGTCTTTGCCGACCAGCAAAACAGCAGGGTCTCGGATCAGCTGGCGCGCGCCGATGTGCTGGCCAAGGTCAACATCATCCGCGCCAAGCTCGAAGGCAACATAGGCGGAAATCTCCAGCTTGTTCAGGGCCTCGTCTCGATCATCGTCACGGAGCCCTATATGGGCCAGCAGAGATTTGCCTCGCTCGCGGGCAATCTGTTCCAGCAGAAATCGCAATTGCGCAACATCGCCGGCGCGCCCGACCTCGTCATCTCGCTGATGTACCCGATGGAAGGCAACGAGAAGGCGATCGGGCTCGACTATCGCAAGAACGAGGCGCAACGCAGGGCAGCGCTTCGGGCGCGCGACCAGCACGTGCTGGTGTTTGCCGGGCCGGTCGATCTGGCGCAAGGCGGGCGCGGCTTCATCGGGCGCATTCCGGTCTTCGTGCCGACGGCGGGCGGCGGCAGCCGCTTCTGGGGCATCGTCTCGGCAGTGGTCGATGTCGACCGGCTCTACGCGGCGAGCGGGCTGACCAACTCGGAACTCGACATCGATGTCGCGCTCACCGGCGCGGATGCGCTCGGCGGCGGCGGCAAACGTTTCTTTGGCGGCGACAATGTCGTGGCCGGCAACCCCGTGTCTGCCGATGTGCAGTTGCCTTCAGGCTCCTGGCGGATTTCGGCCATACCCAAGGGTGGCTGGCCGGCTGCGCCGAAGAATGAGTGGCTGCTGAGGGCGCTCATGGCGCTCGCTGGCGCGCTGGTGGTGCTGCCTATCCTCGTTGCCGGGCGGCTGTTCGGTGAAAGGCAGAAACACTATGCCGAGCTGAGACGCCTGTCCGGGCGCCTGGAGCTGGCGCTGGAAGCCTCGGGCATCGGCGTTTGGGAACACGACCTCGCCACCAACGAAATGGTGTGGGATGACCGCGTCAACGAAATCTACGGCAAGCCAGCCGACGGCAAGCCACGCGGTTATGATGACTGGGCGCAGGCGATCCATCCCGAAGACATCGAGCGGGCCAAGCGGGACTTCGATTCGGCCGCCGCGAAAAAAGGCCTCTACTCCTCACAATACCGGCTCCTGCGCCCCGACGGCACGGTCCGCCATGTGCGCACGCGCGCCAGTTTCTTCCAGGATATCGACGGCACGCCAAAGCTGATCGGCGCCGAATGGGACGTGACCAGCGACGTGCTGCTCAACGAGACCCTTGTGCGCGAGCGCCAATTGACGGAATCGAAGAACGCCGAGCTTAATCTTGCCAAGGCGCATATCGAGCATGCGGCACTGCACGATTCGCTCACTGGCCTGCCCAATCGCCGCTATCTCGATGAGCTGCTGGCCGAAAATGGCGAACCCGACCGCCACACGGCGCTGCTGCATCTCGACCTCGACCGCTTCAAGCAAATCAACGACACGCTCGGCCACGCCGCCGGCGATGCCATGCTGATGCATGCCTCGAATGTCATCAAGGCCAATGCGGACGCAGCCGATTTCGTTGCGCGCATCGGCGGCGACGAGTTCGTCGTGGTGAGCCATGGGCTTGACGACGACCAGCTCTCGGCGCTCGCCGACCGCATCATCGAGGCGATGCGCCAGCCTGTCGACTATCGCGGCCATCCGTGCCGGTTCGGAGTGAGTATCGGCATTGCCGCCAACAGTGGCGTCGATGCCAGGCAACTGCTCGTCAACGCCGATCTCGCGCTCTACCGGGCGAAAAGCCGAGGCCGCAACCGCTACGAGTTCTTCAACGAAGAGCTGCAGAGCGAGATCGTGCGGACCAAGCAGATCGCCGATGAGATCCTGGGCGGGCTGGAGCGGAACGAATTCATCGCCTACTATCAGCCGCAGTTCGACGCCAGGACGCTCGAGATCGTCGGCGTCGAGGCGTTGTCGCGCTGGAAGCATCCGCAACGCGGCATCCTGGCCCCCGACGCCTACCTGAAGGTGGCCGAAGAGCTCAATGTCGTGGCGTTGATCGACCGCATCGTCCTCAAACACGCGCTGGAGAATTTCGAGCGTTGGTCGCACAGCCATCTCAACATCCCGCGCGTGTCGGTCAACGTCTCGGCCAGGCGCCTGGAGGACAAGGACTTGATCGAGGGCCTGCGCAAGCTCGCCATCAAGCCGGGAACCGTATCGTTCGAGCTGGTGGAGTCCATCTTCCTCGACGAGAACGATGATCTGGTCACCTGGAACATCGAGCACATCAAGGATCTCGGCATCGACATCGAGATCGACGATTTCGGCACCGGCTATGCCTCGATCGTCTCGCTGCTCAAGCTGCGGCCGCGCCGCCTCAAGATCGACCGCCAACTGATCACGCCCATCACCGGCTCGATGGCGCAGCGGCACCTGGTGGCGTCGATCATCGAGATCGGCAAATCGCTCGGCATCGAGGTGGTTGCCGAAGGCGTTGAGACGATGGAGCATGCACGCATCCTGAAAGAGCTCGGCTGCGATATCCTGCAAGGCTACTTTTTTGGCCGCCCGATGGAGGCCAAGGCCTTCAAGGCTTTCGCCCAGTCGCGCAAATGGCTAGCCGCGGGCTAATTTGTCCGCTTCGCGCCGATCGCCATCGAGAAACTCGTCCAAGATCCGACCGTATTTCATAAAACCCTTCGCACTGTTTGCGATTATGGTGGGTGCTCAAAGAGTCTCCGCGCTTGAGGTTCCCCAGTATGGACAGACTGGCATGCGACCGGATGTTCGTCGCGGTCATTGAGCGCCGCAGCCTGTCCGGCGCGGCGCAAAAGCTCGGCGTGAGTTCGGGCCAGGCGTCCAAGCTGGTTTCCCGGCTCGAGGAAGAACTGGGCGTGCAGTTGCTCCACCGCACGACCCGCTCCGTATCGCCCACGGAAGCCGGCCGCGCCTATTTCGAGCGGATCAAAGGCCTGCTCGAAGAAATGGACGAACTCGATTCCACCATCCGCAGCGCTTCTGGGGAACCGCGGGGGCGGCTGGTCATGTCCGTGCCGATTACTTTTGGCACCCAGGTCCTTGCGCCGCTTTTGGCCGAATTCGCGCGGGCGCATCCGCTGATCGAGCTCGACGTGTCGTTCTCCGATCGCATGGTCAATCTGGTGGAGGAAGGTTTCGACCTTGCCTTGCGCATCGGCACCTTGCGCGACAGCAGCCTCATTGCGCGAAAGCTTTGCCCGATCCGGCTGGTGACGACGGCAGCATCATCCTATCTCACGGCATTTGGTGCTCCGGATCGTCCCGAGGACGTTGCCGGACACGCCTGCATTCTCGACACCAACTTCGCCGACGGGGCCAGCTGGCGTTTTGCCCACGGCTTGACGGTGCCAATCCGCGGCCGGCTGCGCTTTTCCAACGCCGAGGCCTGTGCGGCCGCGGCTGCGATCGGTCTGGGTCTGGTGCAGGGTCCGAGCTTCGTCGCCGGCGAGCGCATTCGGAGCGGCCAGCTCATTCCGGTGCTGGCCGACCACGAGGCCGACCCGATGGCTCTCTGGGCCGTCTACACCACCGGCCGGCACCTGGCGGCCAAGGTGCGGGTGATGGTGGATTTCCTGGTCTCGCATTTCCAGGACAGCCCGCCCTGGGACCAAGGTTGGTAGACTTTCCATTTTGGAAGAAATCTTCTGCAATTTTGCTGGATAATAATCGATCCGGAACAGATGCATATTCCCGTCATCGCCGCAGGGCAAAGCTGACAGGAGCACAGAACATGACACTCGCAATCATCGGTACCGGCAATATGGCCAAAGGCCTCGCCACGGTCTTTTCACGCGCCGGCAACGCCGTGGTCTTCGGCTCGCGCGATCCCTCGGAGGCCGCTTCGGTCGCCGCTGGCTTTAGCGGCACCGTCTCCGCCGCCTCGATCCGGGATGCCGTGGCCAAGGCCGACATCATCTTCCTCGCCGTGCCGTACAGCGCCGCGGCCGAAGTGGTGAAGGCGGCTGGCGACCTGGCGGGCAAGATCGTCGTTGACCTGACCAATCCCATGAAGGCCGATTTTTCCGGCCTGGCCATCGGCTTTTCGACCAGCGCCGCGGAAGAAATCGCGCGGCTCGCCCCGCGGGCCAAGGTGGTTAAAGGCTTCAATACGCTGTTTGCCTCGGTGCTGCAGAATGGCGGCCAGGTCGCCGACATCCCGGCAACGGTACTGCTCGCAGGCGACGACGCCGACGCTGTCACCGAGGTCGAGGCGCTGGTGAATTCAGCCGGCCTCAAGGCCATCGTCGCCGGTCCCCTGGCAGCGTCGCGCAACATTGAAGCCGTGGCCGCTCTCAACATTGGGCTCGGCTATGGCCAGGGTAAAGGCACCAATATCGCTCCGACCTGGGTCGGCATCTAATAACCCAGGCACTCATCGCTCCCCGGCGACGATGGCCGGAGAGCGACATAAGGCAACAAATAGCAAGCCGCGACGCGTCACTTGATATCGCCCAAGTGACGCGCCGCTGCACCCGTGGACAATCCCCCGGCGATTGCGGTGAAGGACGAAGACTATGCTCATTGAAGGAAAATGGACGGCCAACTGGCAGCCGGTGCAGGCCACCGATGCCAAAGGCGGCTTCGTCAGGCAGATTTCCGGCTTTCGCAACTGGGTGACGCCCGACGGCAGCGCCGGGCCGACGGGTGATGCGGGCTTCGCCGCCGAAGCGGGCCGCTATCATCTCTATGTCGCGCTCATCTGCCCCTGGGCATCCCGCACGCTGATCGCGCGCAAGCTCAAGCGGCTCGAGGACGCCATTTCCGTCAGCATCGTCAACCCTCACCTGGATGATGAAGGCTGGGCGTTCGGCGGCTATCCCGGCACTGGCCCGGACGACATAAACGGTGCCCGCCATCTGCATGAAATCTACACCAGGGCCGACCCGCTCTATACCGGGCGGGCCACCGTGCCGGTGCTTTGGGACAAACAGCTGGGCACCATCGTCAACAATGAGAGCGCCGACATCGTGCGCATGTTCAATTCAGGCTTCGGTGACCTCGCCAGCGGGCCGGATCTCTATCCTGCACCGCTGCGGGCCGAGATCGACGCGCTCAACGCCGATATCTATCCGCGGCTCAACAACGGCGTCTATCGCGCCGGCTTCGCCACCACTCAGATCGCCTACGAAGAAGCCTTCGACGATGTGTTCTCGATGCTGGAGATCCTTGAGGCCCGGCTCGGCAAAGGTGGCCCCTTCCTCCTCGGCAACGCCCTTACCGAGGCCGACATCAGGCTGTTCGTCACGCTGGTACGGTTTGATGCCGCCTATCATGGCCTGTTCAAATGCAATCTGCGGCGCCTGGTCGACTATCCGGCGCTGAGTGCCTATCTGGCCGCGATTCTGGCCGTGTCGGGCGTCGCTGAGACCGTCAGCATCGAGCACATCAAGGCCGGCTACTATTCGATCAAGGCTCTCAACCCTAACGGCATCGTGCCGAAAGGGCCCGACCTGTCGGGCCTCGCACCCGTCTCCGTGACAGGACAGCACTGATGGATCGCGGCCTGGTCATTCTTTTGCACGGCGTCGGCAGCAACGGCGCCAATATGGCAGCGCTTGGGCGGGCGCTGGCACCCGCACTGCCCAGCTTCGTCTTCGAAAGCCCCGATGCGCCAGGCGGCAGCGGCCCGCGCCGTGAGTGGTTTAGCGTCATCGGCGTTACCGAGGTCAATCGGCCGGAGCGCGTCGTTGCGGCGCGGCCCGGCTTTGACGCGGTCATCGCCAATCTGATCGAGCAACATGGATTTTCGAATGCCGTTGACCGCGTTGTGCTGCTGGGGTTTTCCCAAGGCTCCATCGTGGCGCTCGACGCACTGGCCAGCGGGCGCTGGCCTGTCGGGGCGGTGGTCGCTTTCTCGGGGCGGCTGGCGTCCCCAGCGCCGCTTGTCCCTGCAACCGGCACCCCATTGCTCCTGATTCACGGCGGCGCCGATCCGGTCATGCCGTCAAGCGAGAGTGTGCGAGCGGCGGAGCTGCTGACGGCGGCCGGTGTCCATGCCAGGACGTCGATTGAACCCGGTCTGGGCCACCAGGTTTCGAACACCGGCCTCGCCGAGGCGGCCAGGTTTCTCAATGAGGTGCTGAGCTGACCGTCCAACCGCCCGACGACCGGACGGCAGCCAAGCGAAAGGCGGCTTTCGGGCAGTCAATGTTTGGGCCGATGGCACTACCCTCTTCACCACCGCCACCCGTTGCGGATCAATCGCCACATCGTTATATAGCCCGTGTCGGAAAAGGCAGACTTGGTTTGGTAAGCCCAAGTCCTTTCGCAGGCGAAATTCTTCGCCAGGGAAAGCTCTGGTCTTTGGCTTCGTGCACGAGATCCCCACGACGAACATCGGACGCTTGCCAAGCGTTCAATCGTTCGTCCGTGTGGTGCTCAAGCTTGAGGAACGCTCCGGTCGAACATCGACCAAGGAGTCTTCCATGTATGAGCGACATTCCCCTCTCTATGACGTCGTAATTGCCGGAGCCGGTCCCGTCGGCTTGTTTCTCGCCTGCGAACTGCGCCTCGCGAACCTCCGGGTCCTGGTGCTGGAGCAGGCCGAGGACCCGCGCTCCCCGTTGAAGCGGCTTCCGTTCGGCATGCGTGGCCTGTCAGCGCCCACTCTTGAAGCTTTCCACCGTCGCGGGCTGCTGAACGACATCGCGGCGCCGCAACGCACGAAAGACGACGCGGGCAGCGCTTCGGCTGGCGCCCATTGGATGCAGCAGGCGCGCCGCCCCGGCGGCCATTTTGCCGGCATCCAGTTCTACCACGACAGCATCGATGCCTCGAAGTGGTCGTATCGCCTGCCAGGTCCGGCCGGCACCAGCATGGCGGTCGAGATGGAGACCCTCGAAGCCGCCCTGGCCGCCCGCGCAAGCGCGATGGGGGTCGAGATCAGGCGCGGCGTCGGCGTCGAAGACCTCGACCAGTCGGACGAGGACGTGACCGTTCGCGCCGGCAGCAAGGCTTTTCGCGGACGCTGGCTCGTCGGTTGCGATGGCGGCCGCAGCACGGTTCGCAAGGCTGGCGGCTTTGAGTTCGTCGGCACCGATCCCGAATTCACCGGCTATTCCGTCGAGGTCGAGATGGCCGATCCCGACAAGCTCAAACCGGGCCGCCACTACACGCCGACCGGCATGTATACTTACGCGCCGCCCGGGGTGATCGCGATGGTCGATTTCGACGGCGGCGCGTTCCACCGAACCCAGCCGGTCACGCTTGACCGGGTGCAGGCAGTGTTGCGGCATATTTCCGGCACCGACGTCACGGTGACGGCGCTCCGGCTGGCCACCACCTGGACGGATCGAGCCTACCAGGCGACCGCTTACCGCAAGGGGCGGGTGCTGCTCGCCGGTGACGCCGCGCACATCTATTCCCCCCTGGGTGGCCAGGGACTCAATCTCGGGCTCGGCGACGCGATGAACCTCGGCTGGAAGCTGGCTTCAACGATCCGTGGCGATGCGCCCGCCGGTCTGCTCGACAGCTATTTGAACGAACGGCATCCAGTGGGAGCGCAGGTCCTCGACTGGTCGCGCGCCCAGGTCGCGCTCATGCGGCCGAGCCGGAGTTCGCGTGCGCTCGAAGCCATCATCCGTGATCTCGTCGACACGCGCGACGGCGCGACATACTTCGCCGAGCGCGTCTGGGGCGTCTCTCTCCGCTACGATCTTGACGGCAGCCACCCACTGGTGGGCCGCAGCGCACCGGACTTCGAGCTGGTCGACGGGACGAGGCTGGGAGAACGCCTCAGGAACGGGCAAGGCCTGCTTCTGTGCTTCGACGTCAGCCCTCCCCTTCAGGCGCTTGCAAGCCGCTGGAGCGGGCGGATCGCCTATGCCGCAAGCGACGCCAAGGATCGGCTCGGCTTGAGCGCTGTCCTCGTGCGCCCCGATGGCTTCGTCGCCTGGGCCGCTGACGCTGAGCCTGACCTGGAGGGAGCTGCGCAGGCCGCATCGCGGTGGTTTGGCGAACCCGAAAAGGTTCGGCACGCGAAATCCCATGGCTAAAACGAGGTAAGGTGTCGGGAGTAGCGCCGGTCGTTCGTCCTCTGGAGGCAAAGCCAAGAACTGGACACCTGACAACCCCGGAGCTTTCCAATGACTGCCACCATCACAGCCTTTGAACGGTCGCCCGATGGCGGCAAGGGACTGGCGCGTGATACGCGCGTTCGCTGGGCGCTGGAAGAAGTGGGCCAACCCTACGAGGTTCGTCTTGTTTCGTTCAGGGCGATGAAGGAACCCGCACATCTGGCGCTTCATCCTTTCGGGCAGATTCCGACCTACGAAGAAGGCGATCTCGGCTTGTTCGAGACGGGGGCGATCGTGTTCCATATCGCGGAGCGCCATGCAGGCCTGTTGCCGGACGACGCGAATGCCCGGGTGCGTGCGATCACATGGATGTTCGCCGCGCTCAGCACGGTGGAGCCGCCGATCCTTGAGCTCGCAACCGCCAGGATCCATGAGGCCGACAAGTCCTGGACCGCGCAACGCATGCCTCTCGTCGAGGATCGCGTCCGTAACCGGCTTGGCCAACTTTCCCGTCGCCTTGGCGATGCCGACTGGCTCGATGGCACGTTCAGCGCCGGCGACCTGATGATGGTGTCGGTGCTGCTCCGGTTGAGAGCCTCGGGTATCCTGGACGACTATCCGAACCTCTCCGCCTATGTCACCCGCGGCGAAGCGCGGCCCGCCTACAAGCGTGCCTTTGAGGCGCAATTGGCGGTCAACGCCGGCAAGCAACCGACCGGCTGATGCGGGCCTTTCTGGGAGCCCTTCGCTGGCACCTCCGCTTCGTCGCGAAGGAGACTGTCGCGTGACTATGGATATTTCTGATTTACCCTCGCAGGGTTCAAATCGCCCTGCAGCTCCTGCGGCAGCGGTAGGCTTGAGCATTGCAAGTGCACCTCGCGGGCGACCAACTTTCGTTGCTTCTGCTCGTGCTCCTTGACGGCTGCCAGTATCCCCAACCCGTACGGGCCAAGCGCGACGAATGCCCAACCCGGGTGCTGTTTTTCGCGAGCGTCGTAGTCCAAAGCCGCCGCCCTGGCTTGCTGGCATTGCGGCGACGCCCATTTCTGGTCCTGCTGCGAAAGCGACGCCCCATAATCGACCGGAGAGGTCGCGCATCCAGCAACTGTCGCGGCCAATGCGACGGTCATGGCAATTCTCATCCCGAAGCCCTTCCTAAGCATTGTGGAGAGTACACAGAACTCTTCTTCCCACAAGCAGATCGCCGCGATGCTTGGACACCGACCGGATGACCGTCGTGGGGCAATAGCCGCAGGTCCTTAGCTCCTCAACCCCGGCGCTTCCTGCCCGGTGCGCTCGACATATTCCGTATAGCCGCCGCCATAGGTGTGGATGCCTTCGGGCGTCAGCTCCAGCACGCGGTTGGAAAGGGCTGCCAGAAAGTGCCGATCGTGCGAGACGAACAGCATGGTGCCTTCATACTGCGAGAGCGCGGTGATCAGCATCTCCTTGGTGGCGATGTCGAGATGGTTGGTCGGCTCGTCCAGCACCAGCAGGTTGGGCGGGTCGAACAGCATCAGTGCCATCACCAGCCGCGCCTTCTCGCCGCCTGACAGAACGCGGCACTTCTTCTCGATCTCGTCGCCGGAAAAGCCGAAGCAGCCGGCAAGTGCCCTGAGCGGCGCCTGACCGGCCTGGGGGAATGCATCTTCCAGCGTCTGGAACACGGTGCGCTCGCCTTCCAGCACTTCCATGGCGTGCTGAGCGAAATAGCCCATCTTCACGCTAGGCCCCCGCGCGACCGTGCCGGTGTCGGGGTCGGAAGCGCCGGCGACCAGCTTCAGAAGCGTCGACTTGCCGGCGCCATTGACGCCCATGATGCACCAGCGTTCGCGGCGGCGGACCTGGAAGTCGAGCCCCTCATAGATGGAGCGGCTGCCATAGCCCTTGTGGACGTTCTTCAGCGTGACGACATCCTCGCCGCAGCGCGGCGCCGGCTGGAAATCGAAGGAAACGGTCTGGCGGCGCTTGGGCGGCTCGACGCGATCGATCTTATCCAGCTTCTTCACCCGGCTCTGCACCTGGGCGGCATGCGAGGCGCGTGCCTTGAAGCGCTCGATGAAGGCGATCTCCTTGGCCAGCATGGCCTGCTGGCGCTCGAACTGCGCCTGCTGCTGCTTG
This sequence comes from Mesorhizobium loti, assembly GCF_003148495.1. Taxonomy (GTDB): domain Bacteria; phylum Pseudomonadota; class Alphaproteobacteria; order Rhizobiales; family Rhizobiaceae; genus Mesorhizobium; species Mesorhizobium loti. The sequence goes on along the minus strand of NZ_QGGH01000001.1, from coordinate 1,408,317 downwards.
TCGGCGATGGCACGCTGCTGCTGGTAGAATTCGTAGTCTCCCGAATAGGCGGTCAGCGAACCGCCATCGATCTCGACCACCTTGTTGACGATGCGGTTCATGAACTCGCGGTCATGCGAGGTCATCAGCAGCGCGCCGTCATAATTCTTCAGGAAGGATTCCAGCCAGATCAGGCTTTCCAGGTCGAGATGGTTGCTCGGCTCGTCGAGCAGCATGGCGTCGGGCCGCATCAGCAGAATGCGCGCCAGCGCGACGCGCATCTTCCAGCCGCCAGAGAGTTTTCCGACATCGCCGTCCATCATCTCCTGCGAGAAGCCGAGACCGTCGAGCACCTCGCGGGCGCGGCCGTCGAGCGCATAGCCGTCGAGCTCCTCGAAGCGGTGCTGTGCCTCGCCATATTTTTCGATGATCTCGTCCATCTGGTCGGCCTGGTCGGGATCGGCCATGGCCGCCTCGAGCGCTGCCATTTCAGCCGCGACTTCAGAGACCGGACCGGCGCCGTTCATCACTTCGGCGACAGCGCTGTGGCCTTCCATGTCGCCGACATCCTGGCTGAAATAGCCGATGGTGACGCCACGATCGACCTGCACCTGGCCTTCGTCGGGCTGCTCCTGGCCGGTGATCATGCGAAACAGCGTCGTCTTGCCGGCGCCATTGGGGCCGACGAGGCCGATCTTCTCACCCTTCTGCAGGGACGCCGACGCTTCGATGAAGACAAGCTGACGGCCGTTCTGCTTGCTGATGCTTTCCAGTCTGATCATGCGGTTTCCGGGGCTGAGCCTGCGATGAAAGGATTTGCCCGGCGCCTTACGCGAAGGATGGCCGCAAAGGAAGAGGCGCAAGCGCCGCAGACCGCGGAACGCTCTTCCTTCTCCCTTGTGAGAGAAGGGAAAACCCGCCAGACACACTCCAGAAACAAGATTCAACACTCCGGAAAAACTGGCGAAAAAATCCCCTGTCATAACCATCCCCGCGGCGGCCGAAGCGGGCCGCGGCACAACGCCAAGGGATGGTCCCGAAACATGCAACGACGTTCGACCGGATGGATAGGGGCCCTGACAGGCATTTCGCTTGCCATGCTTGCGGTCGCGCAGCCGGGTGCGGCAGCGGCGGTTACCCGAAGCGAATATTGCAGCCGGCTCGGTCTTCAACTCGACGGGGCCATTCAAACGAAAGCCGACCCCGGAGCCAACGCCAGGGAGATCGCCGAGGCAACCGCGCTCCAGGACAAGGCGAACCGGTTTTGTGCCGAGCGCAAGCAGGCACAAGGCATCAGGACCTTCGCCAACGCCCTGAAGCTTCTTGGAGTGACACCGGTCGACCTGAACCAGTGAACGACAGCCGTCAACTCTTGCGCGTCACGGGCGCAGGTTCCCGCCGGGCTACTTTTCGCCCAGATACTGGAAAACGGCCTGCTTCCACCAATCGCTTTCGACGGTCTGTAGCAAGGCGACATCGAGTGGCTTGCGCAACGGGCTGCCGAGCGGCAGCGCCATAGCATATTGCTGGTGGTCGAAGGTCGCGTCGAGAACTTGGAGGCTCGTCGCGTAGTTCTGCCCCACCAGCCAGCTAAGCAGTGGTTTGTCGTGAACCAGCGCATCGATCTTGCCGGCACGCAGCGCATCGAGGCCTTCCTTGACGGAGGCAAAATCCTGATAGCGTATCTGGGTCGAATCCAGATAGGAGGCCGTCGACGAGCTCTGCACCGCGCCGACCCTGACCGCGGCAAGATCGCCCTCGCCCTGCACCATTCCTTCCATCTGCGTTATCGTCAGCACCGATGTGACGCCCGCAGTAAACACCGCGATCGCAATGATCGATCCCATCATCCAGATCGCGGCCAGCACCCGTCCCGGCACGGTGCGCGGGCCGAAGTCGCCGGTGCTGGCCTGTGTCGCGGCGATAGTCGACCACCACATGCTGGAAAACAGGCCCTTGGCGATGCCGCCACCGAAATCGTCATTGTGCCGGCGTTCGAACATCCAGATCAGAACGCCGACGACGACCGATATGACGATCAGCGCCAGTACCGCTTGCAGGAAGCCGAACGAGGTCAGCGCATGCAGCACCGGCCGCCAGGACGGTTGATTGTTGAGCGGTGTCGCGATGCCGAGCCCGGTCGAGAAAAAGGGTTGCGTGAAATCGACGGCCTTTTCGCGGTCGGCAGTGACCGTGATCGCGGCCATCGCCACATCGAACCTGCCGCTGACAATGCCATCGATCTGGTCCTGCACAGTCGGCACTTCGGCATAGCGGAAGCGAAGATTGAGCCGCCCTGCCATTTTCTGCCAGAGGTCGATGCTCAATCCGGACCAACTGCCGTCCTGCAGCTTGAACGCGAAAGGCGGTGCCTCCTTTATCCCGACCGATATTTCTTTTGAAGGCAAGGCCGAGGGCGAAGCCGGGTCGGGCGAAGTCTGGGCAAGCGTGGCGCCGGCTCCGACACACACGGCGACGACAGTGAGAACGAGCGCCATCGTCCACGAAGCAATTCTTCCCAACGGCAACGACTCCCAGCGCCTGCCGCCCAACCATCGCGGCTTTCGAGAGGGTAGCCGCCGTGCCGTCCTTCGTCCACCGGCGATGGCGGCGCCCACCGCCCGACGCACAATGGCCATACTATTATTCCTCGTGAAAACAGCAGTTTATGGCAATTTAGCGATTCAGATGCTGAGAAGTCTCATGCGTGTCAACTCGACTCATGGCGCCGCGGCCGCTAACAGTCCGGTCCGATGGACACGATGCGGGATAACGGCCTGCGATGCTCAAGCTTGATCTCCTGGCGCTGGGCGGGCTGTTGCTGACGCCCGGACCAACCAACATCCTTTTGGCTTTTTCGACCGTTTCGTCCGGCGCACGGTGCCGATGCTGGGTGCGGCCGTGCTTGCCTATATGGCGATTACCCTTGCGGTTGCCGCAATTGTCGCCCTGATCCCGGCGGGCAACCAGATTGAACTGCGGACCGGCGTGAGGATCTGTGCGGTGCTGTGGCTGCTCTGGCTCGCCTACAGCGTCTGGACCACGAAGGACGACGGCGTCGAGATCCGGCTGGTGACGGTGAGGCAGGTTTTCGCCACCACGCTCATCAATCCCAAGGCGATGATCGTCGCCGTGCTGGTTCAATCCGAGGGCATGACAGCCCAGCTTCTGACAACGATCGCGGCTCTGGTCGGTCTTGCGGGAGCGGCCTGGCTCGTCGTCGGCCTGATGGTTCGCCGCAGCGGTTCAAACCTGCTCAGCCAGCGATCGCTGCGACAAGCCAGCGCCATCTGCCTTGCCGGCTTCGGCATCATCCTTGCCGGCAGCAGTTTTTAGCGCCGGCCTCGCACCGACGTCCGATGCCCCGCGCAGGAATCGGGTGGCGGGCGGCGGGGCCGCATGCGAAACGCTAGCCCCTCGCCGCAAAAGGATGGGCCATGCTCACGCTCCACGACTATTTGCCATCGCAAAATGGCTGGAAAGTCCGGGTCCTCCTGGGGCTGCTCGACATCGCCTATGACAGTCGCCTTGTCTCGATTTTCGAGGGCGAGAGCCGCACCGACGCCTTCCTTGCTCTCAATCCGGCCGGTGCGGTTCCCGTGCTTCAGCTCGAAGACGGCAGCGCCATCGCTGAATCCAATGCGATCCTCACCTACCTCGCCGAAGGAACGCCGTTCCTGCCTTCGGACCGCTATCGGCGCGCCAAGATCATGCAGTGGCTGTTCTTCGAGCAATACAATGTCGAGCCGGTCATCGGCTCGCTGCGCTTCTGGACCTTGACCGGAAGGCTCGAGCGCAACCAGGACATGGTTGCGGGCAAGCGCGAAGCCGGGGCCCGCACCCTCGCCGCACTCAACCGCAGCCTTGGCGATGCCCCGTTTCTCATTGGCGACGATTTCACGATCGCGGATATCGCCGTCTATGCCTACGCCCATCGCGCCGAGGATTGCGGCTTCTCGCTGACGGGCTATCCGGCTTTCGCCGCGTGGACTGGCCGCGTGCGCGACGCCATCGGTTCTGGCCATCCGGTCCATCCCTACAGCATCGATCCGCACTCGGGCGCCTGAGGGGCTTACTTCCTGCCCTGCGGATGGATCGTCTCGCCACGCTTCAACATCGCCACAAAAGTCTCGATCTTCTTCTTGCGTCCAGCCTCGGTCTTCATGTTGTGGGTGCGGAAGGCGAGCGCGAAGCGGTTCTGCGCGCTGAGCTTTGCCAGCATCGCCTTCGCCGCCGGCTCGGCGTCGATGGCAGCCTGCAGGTCATCGGGGATTTTCATCTCCTTGCCGCTGCCGTAGGCGCGCGCCCAGCGCCCGTCGGCCTTGGCCGCCTCGACCTGTTTCAGCCCATGCTCGGTCATGCGGCCCTCCTCGACCAGCCGCGCGACGTTGTCGATGTTGATCAGGCTCCAGATGCTCTTCCTGCCGCGCGGCGTGTAGCGCTGCAGGAAACTCTTGTCGTCCAGCCCCTTGCGCACCGCATCGATCCAGCCGAAGCACAGCACCACCTCGATGGCTTCCTTGGGCGTGATCGACTTCAGTCCCGACCCCGCCTTGTGCACCTTGATCCACACTTCGCTTTCCGTGGCGTGGTGCTTGCCGAGCCAGGCGTGGAAGCTGGCCGGATCCGGAAACTCGTGGACTTTGTCGGGATCGACTTTGACCGGCGCCATCAGTTGGCCTGCCTGTTCGGTGTCGCTCGCGCCATCATGTCCCCTGTCTTCACTGTCATCCCGCCTCCGGCATCATGCCCATCGTCATCGACCAGAATGGCACGAGTCGCTGTCAGTTTCCGGCAGCAAACTTGTCGGGCGCGTACGGCGTACCTTCGCGCCCCCTCGACCTGAACATTTTTCTCCCGGCCCCGCTGTAGAAAATCTCGGAATACCTGCCATGCTCGTGCTCGGGCACGCCATCTCGCTCCCGGGGGGAATACGACATGAAATCTCCGCTCCTCGCCCTTGCCTTTTTGCTGCCGACCATGGCCCTCGCCGAACCGATCGAAACCCGGAAAATCATCACCGCGGTGACCGGCGACTTCAATGGCGATGGCGCCGTCGACCTTGCCATGGTGGTCGAGACAGAGCCCGGCCATCCGATGGACGTTCACTTCTTCCTCCGGGACAAGGAGCACAATTACCTCAAGCCCGTTGAAATCGTGCACGGGCAGATCCTCGGCGAATGGAACAACTACGACCACCCGGGCAACGAGAACTCCGACACCGAGCCGGAACTGACGATGCTGCCCAACGGCTCGATCAAATTCTACCTGCCGGCGATGGAGATCGGCAGCGAACGGACCGACATGACGCTGACCATCGCCTGGCGCAACGGCGCCTTCATCGTCGCCGGCTTTGCCTATGACCATTATGACTATATGGAGGAGAATGCCGAAAGCGCCTGCGAGTACAATGTGCTGACCGGCAAAGGCACCAGCAGCGAAAAGCAGCCGGACGGCAGCACGAAGCACAAGACCGTCTCGGTCGAAGGCCAGACCATCGCCTTCAAGGACTGGACCCCGGGCACCACCTTCACCGCTTGCGGCGAATGACCGGCGCCTCTTCGACCGACTTCAACTCGGTGGCGGCGCTGCAGGCGTCAGCCCGTGGCGGCGCATGATGTCCATCATCCTGGCCTTGTCCGGCGGACCGCCGGCGGCGGCGTTGAGCAGGCCGAAAGCCTCGCGGAAATAGTCCGGGCCGATCGCCGCCGGTGTGACGACGCACAGCGCCTTCGCATCCGTGCTGCCATTGTTGTCGAAGCGATGGACTGCGCCACGCGGAATGCACAGCGCCTCTCCTGGTCCGACCTCGATCGGCTTGCCGTCGACGGTCCAGGTCAGCACACCGTCAATGCCATAGATCGTCTCTTCATAGTGGTCGTGGCTGTGCGCCGGCGCCGGCAGCCGCTGCGCGCCCGGTACCATCAGCTCGAAGGCAGCAACGCTGCCGTTCGAATTGTCGCCCGTTACCAGGAAGCGAACCGACAGACCCGTGGTGCCGATGATTTCATTGGCTGGATTGACCTGAAGATTCATGACTGACATTGCGCAAACCCCTCCGGTAAATTACATTTACTAGCTATCAGTAAACTCAATTTACCGGATCGTCAATGGCCACCTCAGCGGAAGTTCTGCAGACCAAGACCGAGAACCTGCTAATCGGCGCCCTGCTGCGCGTGCCGGCACAAGCGATCCAGCGACGGCTGATCAAGGAACTCAACGCCGCCGGTTTCGACGAATTGCGCCTGCCGCATATGGCGGTGTTGCAGTTTCCCGGACCGGACGGCGCGCGGCCCGGCACCATCGCCGAGCGTGCCGGCATGAGCAAACAGGCCATCAACCAACTGCTCAGCAGTCTCGAAGGTTACGGCTATCTGGTTCGCTCCGACATTCCCGGCGACGGCGGTGCGCGCGTGGTGCGGTCCACCGAACGCGGCCATGCTGCCTTCTGGAAAATGGTCGATATCCTGCGCGAGATCGAGGAGGAGTGGCGCATCGAACTTGGGCCGGAGCGCTTTGCCCAGCTGAAAGCTTTGCTGTTTGTCGTCTGGGAAAGTCCGCTGGTGCGCTGAGCCAGAGACGGCGCTCGTCCGCCCTGCTCCATCGGCCTTTCCGATGGCGCTATCGGTTTCTTCCGGTTCCTTCTGTCGCGCCGAACTGCCAATCCATGCCCTTGTCATCCAAGCAAAGGCAGAGCGAAATGAGCATTTCAAATCAGAAAATCCTGATCGTCGGCGGCGGCTCCGGCATGGGTCTGGCGCTGGCCAGGCGCTGCCTTGAGGCCGGCATCGAGGTGATCATCGCCGGGCGTGGCGAGGATCGGCTGCAACAGGCGCGCGAAGCGCTGGGCAATCCAGCCGACCTGGATGTGGCGATCGTCGACGTCACCCGGGAAGACCAGGTCGCCGCACTTTTCGCGCGCATCGGCGGGCTCAACCACATCGTCAGCACCGCCGCCGACATTGAAGGCGCCTACCAGCTGTTGCCGGAGCTTGACCTGAAGGCAGCGCAAAAGGTGGTTGAGAGCAAGCTGTATGGCCCGCTGCTGCTCGCCAAGCACGGCGCACCGCGGCTGGCAGCGACCGGTTCGATGACCTTCGTTTCCGGCATTGCCGCCTACCGGCCGGCCGCGCGCGGTTCCGTCGTTGCATCAGTCAATGCGGCGCTCGAAGGGCTGGTGCGGGCGCTGGCCGTGGAGCTCGCGCCAATCCGCGTCAATGCCGTGTCACCCGGCTGGGTCGACACCACGATCTGGGCGCAGGTGGCCGGCGATCGTAAGGACGAGACGCTGGCCGCGATGGCCGGGCGGCTGCCGGTCGGAAGGATCGGCCAACCCGACGACATCGCCGACGCCATCGCCTTCCTGATAAGCAATGGCTTTACGACGGGAACGACGCTGCATGTCGAGGGCGGCCATCGGTTGATCTAGGCCGCCGCTGCTTCCGTCAGGAGTTGTTTGCAAACAAGGCCTTGGAGCGGTTAGCCGATTCAAGTCCTGAACCGGTCCTGTCGGGCGACGCAACCGGCACCAGCGTGTCGCGCGCGGCAGTGAGAAATTGCTTGAGCGCCGGCGGCTGGACGCGGCGGCGGCGCCAGATCATCGCCAGCGGCGCTGTCAGCACCTGGCCGGGCCATGGCATTTCGACGAGGTCGCCACGCGCCAGCGCATCGCCGACGGCAAGGCGCGGCACGAGACCCAGCCCCGTGCCGGCCGCCACCAGCCGCGCAATGGCGCCGATGCTGCCGAGCTCAGCGGCAAGTCTGGGTGCGGCAACGCCCGCCTCGGCAAAGGCCGTGTCGAACATGTGCCGGTAGATGCATCCGGGCTCCGTTGCCACGAAGGAGAGCGTGGCAAGGGCGGCCAGGTCATGCTCTGCTCTGCGCTGCCCCGGAGCCGCGACCAGCACCAGCGGTTCGGCCGCTATTGTGCGCCTGGCGAGGCGTTCATCGGCGGTGCTCTTCCTCCCCACATCACGACGGTCGAAGCAGAAGGCGACGTCGATGTCGCCATCCTCCAGCAGGTGCCGCAGCGTGCCGCTGTCCGTCACCTTCATCCGCACGGCTATCTCGGGATGGCCGGCCTGGAACGCCGGCAGCCAGGGCGCCAGCCGTGCCGAGGCGATCGTCTCCAGCGCGCCGATGGTCACATGTCCGCCCGTCCGTCCGGCCGCAGCCTGCACGGCCGCGCGCGCCTCGCCATTGAGCCGCAACAGGTCCTCGGCGATCGGCTTCAGCGCCAGCCCCGCCGGCGTCAGCTCAAGGCCGGACTTCGTACGCGTGAACAGGGCCGCACCAAGCTCCGTTTCGAGCGTCTGGATCTGGTCGCTGACGCTGGATTGCGCGAGGTGGACCGTCTCGGCGGCACGCGTGATGTTGCGGCTTCGCGCCACCGCCAGGAAAGTCTTGAGCAGTCTCGGATGCATGGCGTGGCTGACGCGCCTACTGCAGCTGTGGCTTCTTGAGAAAGCTGCCGCGGTCGGCCGACTTGACGCGCAGCCAGGTTTCGCGGCCGTCGCGCAGCACCCGCATCGGGATCTCGGCGCCGGCCGAGCCGCTCTCCCACAGCTTGCGATAGAAATCGGCCAGCCCATCGACCGCGCCGTCGCGGATGTCGGAGATGATGTCGCCCTGGCGCAGGCCGGCCTTGGCCGCCGGGCCGCCTTCGGTCACGCTCATCACCACCACCTTGCCGTCGCTTTCGGCCGACAAGGCGCCGAGCCACGGGCGCGGCGGCTTGGCCACCTGGCCACGCGTCAGGAGATCGTCGAGAATCGGCGGCAACAGATCGATCGGCACCACCATGTTGATATCGGCGACTTCGCCGTTGCGGCTCATCTGCAGGCGCAGCGAACCGATGCCGAGCAGCGAGCCATCGGCGCCGAACAGCCCGGCGCCGCCCCAGGACGGATGTGCCGGCGCAATGAAGATCGCCTCGTCGAGCAGATACTCCCAATAGCCGGCGAATTCCTGCTTGGTGACGATCCTGGCCTGCACCGACTGGCCAATGCCGTCGGCCAGCACGACGGCGTCGCCGATCCTGGCCTTGCCGGCATCGCCCAGCGCCACGGCCGGCAGGCCGAGCGGCGCCAGCGCCTGCACCAGGCCGAAGCCCGATTCCTGGTCATAGGCCAGCGCGTGCGCGGGGATGACGCGGCCGTCATGGCTGGTCAGCCAGACCTCCTCCGCTTCGGTGATGAGATAGCCGATGGTCAGCACCAGCCCGTCATTGCGAATGACGACGCCGCTGCCTTCCCTGAGCGTGCCGAGCGCCCCGGCCGTAAAGGCATCTTCGGGAACGGTGGCCCGCACGGCAACGACCGAGCGCGGATTGGGATTGATGGTCATGCTTTTGTCCTGCGATGCAATGCTCTGGCGACGCGATACCTCTTATACCTATGCCGCATGGGAGATGGTGCAAGGGGTGTGGTGCTGACCTCATCCCCCGCGCAGGGGAAGCTCCGTGCAGCGGCGGCATAAAACAATAGTTCAACGCAAGTTGAACTTCCCCATCCGCAGCCCTAGCTTTAGGCGGACCTGCCCATCCTTTCCCCAAGCCCCCAAGACACGAGGCCCCGAGATGACCGAATACACCCCGCCGAAAGTATGGACCTGGAACAAGCCGAGTGGCGGCGCCTTTGCCAGCATCAACCGGCCGATCGCAGGCCCCACGCATGACAAGGAACTGCCGGTCGGCAAGCATCCGCTGCAGCTCTATTCGCTGGCGACGCCGAATGGCGTCAAGGTGACGGTCATGCTGGAGGAGCTTCTGGCACGCGGCCACACGGGCGCCGAATATGATGCCTGGCTGATCAGGATCAACGATGGCGACCAGTTCGGCAGCGGCTTCGTCGAGGTCAACCCCAACTCCAAGATCCCCGCCTTGATGGACCGCAGCGGCGCCACGCCGGTGCGTATCTTCGAATCCGGTTCGATCCTGATCTACCTCGCCGAAAAATTCGGCGAATTCCTTCCCAGCGAACAGCCGGCGCGCGCCGAGGTGCTGTCCTGGCTGTTCTGGCAGATGGGCTCGGCGCCGTATCTGGGCGGCGGCTTCGGCCATTTCTACGCCTATGCGCCGGAAAAGTTCGAATATGCCATCGACCGCTTCTCGATGGAGGTGAAGCGCCAGATGGACGTGCTCGACCGTCGGCTGGCCGAGACTGAATATCTCGGCGGCAAGGACTACTCCATCGCCGACATGGCGGTGTGGCCCTGGTATGGCGGGCTGGCGCTCGGCCGCATGTACAATGATTCCGCCGAGTTCCTGTCGGTGCAGGAGTACAAGCATGTGCGGCGTTGGGCGAAGGCGATCGACGCCCGCCCGGCGGTCAAGCGCGGCCGCATGGTCAACCGCGCCTTCGGCGAACCGGCCCTGCAGTTGCATGAGCGCCATGACGCCAGCGACTTCGACACGAACACGCAGGACAAGCTGGCGGCCGAGTGAGCTGAACAGCTAGCGCGCCGACCTCGCTCTCCTGCGAGGGAGGTTGGCAGCTTCAGCCCGCTCGTCTCTGCTCGACGGCCGACATCCACAGTCCGTCGATGTCGGCAAGAAACGTCTCGTCGATCTCGTCGAGATGGTTCCAGTACATGCCGTCCTCGTAGAAATAGCCGAGGTCCTTCTCGATCTCCTCGGCCTTTTCGGCCTTGTCGAGCCGGAGGCTGCCAAGAATGTCCGCCTTCATTTCGGCAATCCGCGTGAGCGAAAGGCCGCCAAGCGCGTCGAAGGCGAGCCTGGGAAACACCAGCCGGCTGCGCGGCAGGTCGGACAGATTGATGCACAGGCAGCCGTGCTTCAACGCCTGGACGAGCAGGCGCGCCGACTTGGCCTCGAGGTTGCGCAGGGTGACGTCGTCGCGCAGCGGGTCGGGACGGCCGATGCCGTAGAAATGCGTCTTGTCCGGCCGGTCGTAGATCATGTCGCAGCCAAGGAATGCCAGCACATCGGGTTTCTGGCTGTGAATGGTCCAATACGCAGCGGTCAGCGCCATCGTGGCGCCGGCATAGACGAAGCCACCGAAGGCGTTCTGCGCCGGGACATACTGCGTGGCGCTGAATATCCGAGCCTGTCGCAAGGTCGCGTCGTGGGGCAGCCGGTCCGACGGAAAATCGCCGGAATGGACGAGGAAATCCCAGTCGGGGCGCACTCGCCAGGCATTGTTGATGGCGACGATCCGGCTGAACGCCTGCTTCGGCCAGGGCTCGCAACGCACCGCGTCGGGCGCGCTGCCAAGCAGAAGCAGGATGCGGGGTGCGTCATCGCGAACAGTCTCGATGGGCGGGATGGTCATCGAAGGGCTTTCAGGTCTCGGCCGAAAGGCCGGCTGCACATCGATATATGCCGGCTCGCGAACGTTCGCGCGCTGCAACCCTGCACCCTGGCGGACGACTTTGCCAGCCCGATGCATGCGGCCGATCGCGCAGGCCGAGGCGATCGAGGCACAAGCCTGCCATGCGAAGACGCAGGGCAAACAGCCGCCGAACAGCCGATAAAGCCGGCCTCAAAAAGAAAGCCCGCCACCGACGCGGTGTCGGGGCGGGCTTTTCCCAAGGCAAGCCTGGCGTGGCGCGGGCACCCCCGCGTCAAGCATCAATCAATGCAAGACTTCAACTATCTGATGGGTATCGGGATCGACCAGGACGGTCTGGTCGTTGATCACCGCAACGCGATACTTGACGTTGGGCACTTCGCGCAATTCAACTGTGTCCGGCACCGGCGAGCCGAGCTTGAGCTCGACACCCAGAAGGTTCACCGACGCCAGCGGCTGCTTCTTGACGTATTCGCGAACGACCGTCTCCTGCTCCGGCTGGACGACGACGACATTTTCCGCCACGGCCACGCCCATGCCACCCATCAGGACGACCGCGGCCGCCGCACTCTTAATATAAAGTTTCATAACCATCTCCTACAGGTTGAATTCAAATTCCGCCCTGCATGGAAACTCCATCGCCGGCATGAGGTTCCATTTCAAATTCAGAATTCAAACATCACATGATCGGCTATAATAGTGATCGTGTGCTGATCATATATTCAGATTCAGGCGCGAGAATGGCTAAAAACCTCGCGTATAAATTGCGTCATTCGGATTGGATATTAATGCGGAGAGCGCATAAAACTGCTGGCGGTACGGCAGCCACAACGGCAAGCGCCCGTTTATCTGGAAAGGCGGCAGCCGGCAGCGACTGGACCGGCCTCTATATGCTCAATTGCCTTAGCATCAGCTAACGTAGAGCAGGCCATGTCGTTCCGGCCGCTGGTCTCAGCATCGCAGGAAAGCTCCGCACGAAAAAGGCCCGCCCTGCCGGGAGCAGAGCGAGCCTTGAACGGCGCCGGTGGAGATGGCAGCCTCACCCGGTCACGCCAGGAAAACGCGAAGCGTCAACACTGGTTCCGACCTTTGAGTTCTTGTGCGCACGGCGAATGAATGGGCCGTTTCAGCGAACCCGAGTGCCCGGCCTCAAAACCAGACACCGTCGCGATGCAGCGGCGGGACAGCGTCGACTGGATCCTGGCTTGTCGCGGCATGGTGCGCACGCCTGAAGATCAGCCTCACGACGAGCACGAAGTAGCCGACCTGCACAACAAGCAGCGTCACGATCGTCCAGGCAAATGCCTCCCAGAAAGAACTGGTGGCCATATAGGTCCAGACCGCGACAATGACGGCCGTGGCTGACATCCCCACAAGAAACTGTCCAAAATACATCGTTCCCCAAAATCGTCGAAACCGCCCGGTTCCAAACGACTCCCTGCCAAATTCCCGTTACCCGCGGACAACGTTCCATTATTTTAGCAACTTCGCAACTATGTGATCGCCCGTCCGGTACGCGCGCTCGAAATTTGTTGCGCGCCGGCCTGGTCGGGAGCAATTTGATGCTCACGGACTGGGGTAACGAAGAAAACAAGTCCGGGGATGGGGAAATGACGCTCAAACTGATCGGGGCCGGTTTCGGCCGCACTGGCACGTGGTCGACCTTTGCCGCGCTGAACAGGCTCGGCCTGCCTTCCTACCACATGCAGGAAGTGATCATGAACAAGGCCAACAAGGGCCATCTCGATTTCTGGCGCAAGGTGGCCAACAGCCCGGCGGGCAGCCAGCACGACTGGAACCGTGTGTTCGCCAACTATACGGCCACCGTCGACAATCCTGGCTGTTGCGTGTGGAAGGAACTGATGGCCGCCTACCCCGACGCCAAGGTGTTGCTGACGCTCCACCCGCGCGGCGCCGAAGCATGGTATGAGAGCACCATCGACACGATTTATTTCACCGAGACTGTCTGGCAGTTCAAGATCCTGGAATGGCTGACGCCCTTCGGCCGGAAATTCGGGGACATGTCGAGCAAGCTGGTGTGGGGCCGCACCCTGAAAGGCGTGATGGACGACCGCGCCAAGGCGGTGGCGCGCTACAACGCCTATATCGAGGAGGTGAAGGCGGCGGTGCCGCCGCAAAAGCTGCTGGTCTACAAGGTGACCGAAGGCTGGGGCCCACTTTGCGAGTTCCTCGGCGTGGCACTGCCCAACGAGCCCTTCCCCAACCTCAACGACCGCGAAACAATCAAGAAGATCATCCGCGACATCATCAAGGGCTCCTACATCATGCTGGGGCTGGCGATCGCGGCGATAGTGGCCGTGGTTGCGGCGCTGTGGTGGTGGCTAGGCTGACCTCCAGGCCGTCGGCAACCCAGATCCAGTCTTTGCCCGGCGGGCATGGGAACAAGCGCCCGGGAACCAGGACATGGGAGGAAGGAGACAGGCGACGCTCAGCCACTCTGATGTCTTGCGCCATAAAGCGCCTTCCACGCATCCCTGCAATGTCCACGTAATGCCCCGGAATTACCCCCACCGGCGAACGATCCAGCCGTGTGGGATGCATCTTGACCATCGAAACGAGCAAGCGTGCCTGGCTGCACGAGACTGTCGGCGTCGTCAGCCAGATCCTGGGCCTCTGCAGGCGCCTGGGCGCCGGGCAAGCCCGGGTGTTCCTGACCCGGTTCGCGTTGAAGCCAGTGAGCTTCTTCAAATGGTTCCGCTTCCTGTCCAGCTTCCGGCGGCGGCATAGGCTGGGCTGCCCCAATGACGATCTGTTGCGCAAGAAGCCCTACAAGTTCTTTGCCCTTGGTCTGTCAGGTCATCGCGGCTTCGATCTTCTGGCCGACCACTTCAATCTGGCGGCGGCGGGCCTGTCGCGAGAACTGCTGGAGGCGGCATGGCGCGGGCGGGCGATGGATATCGGCATGGTGAACGGGCGGCGCGATGCCTATGGCTTGAGCATGCTCCTCTCCGTCCATTCAGGCAGCAGCCACGAAGGCGCCTTCTCGATCAAGCTGACGCGGCAGAGCGACCGGCTCGATCTGGTTACGCTGAGCTTCATCCTCTACCGGATGGGCAACAGCCGCTACACGGTCGCCATCGGCGGGATCCAGGGCAGCCGGGAGTCTCGACGCGCCGTCATCGACGCCACGCGCGACCTGTGCGGCCTGCGCCCGAAGGATGCGGCGCTGCTGGTCATCGAAGGCATCGCGATCGGCGGCGGCGCCGGTCACTTTCTCGGCGTCTCCGACGCCAGGCACACCATCAATTTCCGCACACCGCAAAAGCGCCTCGGCAAGCATGCGGACATGGATGAATACTGGCTCGACCGTGGTGGATGCGAAGGCGGTGAATTCGGCTTCGCGATGCCGGTGCGGAACCATGATATCTCGCCACCGCTCGGCCGGCGCGAGTCCTGCAAGTTCGAATTCCTGACTATCGGCAGGACCCTGTTCGAACCGCGGCCCGCCTGCGCCGAGACGCAGACCGGCCCGCCGAGATGCGACGGCGTGTTGTCAATCGCTTCGGGTGTTGCCAAAACCACATTTTCCATGCCCGAATTCTTGGCGAAGACGCTTGGCCGGCTAAGTTTTTTGCTCGAGCATTATATCAGTTCTGACTAAAATAATGGAACGTCCAATGGACATTGCCGGAACCGAACAGGGCCCCTCGGACTTTTGCGTTTGGCATCTAAGACCTTGGTCCTACAGTAAAAAGCAAAAGTCCGACGTGACCGATTGAAGCCCGGACAAGGGAACATCGGGGCCTGCTTGTCGTTTGTCGCGAAGGCTCCGGCATGACAACAGCCGGCGCCCAATTCGGAGAACAGCGCGATGCCCCATCGGTCCACCATCATCAAGACAGGCCACGGCCCGGGCACGGCGATTGCCGTGCTTATGGTTGGATTGATGGCGGTGGGCTTCGTGTTCCTCGTTCTGGGCAGTTCGCTCTACTTCAGCGAGCCGCCCTCGGATCAACGCGCGCTGTCTTCCCCACCGGCCCGATCGATCCAGGCGGCGGATGGCAGAGCGGCAAACTGATCGCGTCCGCACCCACGGAACAAACAGCCGTCTTTCGAATTGGCATAAGCAACGACTAATAAAGGAGGATCCATAGTGAAGAACTTCATTCTTTCGGCCCTAGTCGCCATCTCCGTCGTGTCGCCCACGATCGTCGCTCCGGCGCAAGCCGCCAGCCTCGTCATTACGACGGACAACGGCGATACGGGCATGGGCCGTCATCATTGGCGTCGGTATCACGACCGTGATCATCATTGGCGCGGGCGTCACGACCGCCATTGCTTCGTGAAGGTCAGGAAGCAATGGCGCCATCACCACTGGGTGATCCAGAAGGTGCGCATCTGCGACTTCGACCGCTTCTGAGCGATGTCGAAATTACCGCCGCGCGAGGGTCATCGCAGGCTTCGTCTGGACGGAAGAACCTTGTCCATGGTCGCCGTCTGGAGCGCAGCGGTCGTCATGCTGATCCTGATGGTGGCCGGAACGGTCGGCTTCTGACGCCCGACAGCCTTTTATCCACCGAAGAGGTTTGACGGCGCTTGCATTAATATTAGAGACGGCGAATATAGCAAATCGGCCGGCGACCGCCAGAAGCCGGCCGGGCCCGGCGAGCCTCCCTTTGCACCTGGCCGCCGGGCCATTTTTCTCGCTTGCCGTTTTCACGCGCCGGCGATGCGGCACGTGTCAGTGCGTCAGCATCTTGCCATCCTTCGCCACCGCCCTGCCCCGGCGATAAACCGTCCGCGCCTTGGGCACCGCCACCACCGCCTCGGGCACATGCTCCGCCGACAGGGTGACGAAGTCGGCGCTGGCGCCGACCGCAAGGCCATAGCCCGCCAGCCCCAGCGCTTTTGCCCCGGCATGGGTCACCATGTCGAAGGCGGCGGCCAGTTCGTGGTCCTCGTAGAAGCCGGAACGGTAGCCGATCATGTTGGCGCGGCTCAGCATGTCGCCATCGCCATAGGGCCACCAGGAATCGCGGATGTTGTCGGAGCCGCTGAACACGGTGACGCCGGCTTCCCTGAGCGCCGCCACCGGCGGGAAGGCGTGATTGCCCGGTGCATTGGTCATGATTGCAATGCCGCAGGCAGCCAGCATCTCGCCGGCTTTCAGCAGGGCGTCGGTTGGAATATCGCCCAGCCCATAGGCATGGCTGACGGCGACATTGCCTTGCATGCCCAGCGCCCTTGTCCGCGCGGCGATCTCCTCGACCTGGAACAGGCCTGATGTGCCGCCATCATGCAGATGGATGTCGACGCCGGCGCCGTGTCTTTGCGCTAGGCCGAATACCACGTCGAGATGACCCTTCACGTCGCGGTCGAAGCTGGCGGGGTCGAGCCCGCCAATCAGGTCGCAGCCGAGCTTCAGCGCCTCTTCGAGGAGCTCCGGCGTGCCCGGCGAGGCCAGGATGCCGCTTTGCGGGAAGGCGACGAGCTGGATGTCGATGAGGTCGCGATACTGTTCGCGCACTGTCAGGATCGTTTCCAGATGCGTCAGGCCGACCGAGCCGTCGACCATGACATGGCTGCGCATGGCGAGACTGCCATGGCCGATGCAGAGCTCGAGCTGGTTCTTCGCCCGCTCCGCCATCGGGGCGGCGGCGGCCAGATTCCTGGTCTGGAAGGCGACACGCTCGCGCACGTCGAAACCATTGGTGCAAGGGATGTGCGGACGCCAGGCATCGCCATAGAACGACGTGTCGAGATGGATATGGCCCTCGACGAAGGCGGGCACGACAAGCTGGCCCCCAAGATCAACAATGGCAAGATCAACAATGCCAAGGTCGATGCCGGCGAGGTCCGCCATCTTCTGCGCCGGCACGATGGCACCGAAGCGCCCTTCGGTCACGGTGAGGTCGACCAGCGAGCCGTCGGCCAGCTTGGCGTTTCGGAAAATCGTCTGTTCTTTCAAGGGCGCCATCCATCGTTTGAAGCGCAGTCGTCGCCGCTCGTCCGCCGGCGGTCAATGCGGCAGGAAAGAGAAACCGTTTCTAATGCATGTCGCCCAAAAGTGACCTCGGTTTTGGGAAAACGACATGCATAGAAACAAAGAACCTAAAGCGCGCCGCCGGAATCCGTTCAAACGCGACGCACTTTAGGCACGCCGAAATCCCAGGCGCCGAATCTGCACTTCAGCCCCGGCCTATTCCGCTTTCGCGGAAGTTTCGACCGGCGCGCAATATGCAATGCTGCTAATGCGGCGGTACGAGCCGCCCTGGTTGACGCGGGCGCCCGAGCCATCCCAACAATGCGCCCCCCCGTCCGCGTCGACCACGGCGCCGACTGGCGCCATCATGCGATCGGTGAAGTCGTGCGCCGGCAGAGCCGGACAATGCACCCGCCACGCGAGGCGACAGCCCGCAGCGACGTTCATTACCGCTTCAGCCGCCGACCAGCGCCTTCGTCGTCACCAGATTGACGCCGGCTTCAGTGAATTCGCCATTGTGCCGGGCGATGACCTGCTCGGCGCTCTCGCTGGCGTTGTCCAGCGTGCTGTGGGCGTCGGACACCACGGTCACGCCGAGCCCTCTGGCCATCGCGCCCTTGACCGTCGCCGCCACGCAAAAATCGGTCTGTGCGCCCAGCAGCACGACAGCACCCGCGCCCTGCCCCACCACCCAATCGCCGAATGTGGGATTGCTGAACGCATCGCGCACGGATTTGGCAAAGGTCGGCTCGTCCGCTGCCTGGCCAAGGGCGGGCCACACCGGCCAGCCCGGCTCACCCGGCGCCAGCGGATCGCCTTCGGGTCCATCATGCCTGACAAAGGCGACCTTCCGGCCGCTATGCCGCGCCCAGTCGATCACCGCCTTGGTGCGCTCGACAATATCAGGCGCATCATGGATCGGCGGCTCGTGCACGCCGTCGAACATGCCGGTCTGGAGATCGATGACAATGAGCGGCGCTTTGTCTGGGAGGCTGGCAGCTGACATGGTTTTTTACATAGCACGGCGGACAAGGTGATCAAGGATTTGCTCACTCCGGCGCGCCGGCAAACAGCACCACGCCATCGCCGCCGGTGGCCGGCCAGTCGCGGATGGTGCGGTCGTTGCCACCGGTCAGCACCGTGCCGTCGGCGGCAAAGGCCACCGCATAGATCGGGCCTGTCTGGCTGTCGAACATCGCGATCTGGTTGCCGCTGTCCATGTCCCATAGCCGCGCCGTGCCGTCGAGTGAGCCGGAAACCAGGCGCTTGCCGTCGGCCGACAACGCCAGCGCGTAGACGGTGCCCTCATGGCCCTCGAAGCGGCGCACTTCGCGACCGCTATCGACATCCCAGAGCTTGATCATGTAATCGCCGCTGCCGGTGACAAGATGGTGCCCGTCAGCGGTGAACACCGCGCCATAGGTGCCTTGTTCGTGCCCGTGCCAGCTGCGCAGCTGCTTGCCGGTCTCGATGTCCCAGAGTTTCAGCGTGCCGTCGATGCTGCCGCTGAGGGCATGCTTGCCATCGGGCGAGACGGCGACGGCGCTGACCGACCAGTCGTGCCCGCTCATGACGTGCAGCACCGCGCCCTTCTCGAGGTCCCAGACGATGACGTTGCCCGTATCGTGCCCACTGACGGCGCGCTTGCCGTCGGGGCTGATCGCCAGCTTGTTGACGCCGCCATTGCCGCCCGCCGAGAAGACATGCAGCACCGCGCCATCGGAAAGTTTGCGCTGCACGATCTCGCCGTCGTCACCGGCCGTCAGCGCGCTGACGCCATCGGGCATGAACAACGCCGTGCGGGCCATATCCTTGTGGATGCCGAGATTGCGGATCAGGTGCTTGCCGGCCATATCCCAGAGCTTGATCGTGTGGTCGGTGCTGGCGCTCATGATCGAGTGCCCGTCGGGCGCCACCGCCAGCCAGACGACCGCGTCGCGGTGGCCCTCGGGCTGCGTCGGCAGCGGTGGCGGAGCCGGCGGCAGCGGCGCCACGGTGGGCGGCGGAATGACCGCGACCTCCGGCGGCGTCGGTGGCACCAGCGCAGGCGGGGTCGGCGGCACGGGTGCCGCAGGCGGATTGGCGGCCTCTGGCGGCGGAGCGGGCGGCGCTGGCGGGGCAACTGGCTCCGGCGCCGGCGGCACGCTGGCGACATCCTGCCCCTTGGGCTCGTTGGTCTTCGGTTCAGGGATTTTTGGTTCGTTGGCCTTGGGTTGGCTTGGCGAAGCCACCCCATTGCCCGGGCCCTGCGCCCGCCACAAGACCTGGTCGGCCAGCAGCGTCAGCACGGCAATCACCGGCAAGACAAGGAAGGCGCGCCGCAAGTTCGGCCGGCCCTTGGGATCGATCTCGGCGTCGCGGCCAAAAAGCGGCGTCCCAGTGGGATGGTTCGGCCGGCCGGGCAGCAGCCCGGCCCAGAACAACAGGGCGCCAATCAGGCAGAGCGCACCCACCGCCAGGAACACCACCGGCCAAAGCGTGGCCGGACCATGCAGCATCCGCACCATGCCACTCCAGGTGAAATCCCGGCCGCCCAGGAGCAGATATGTGCGCACTAGGCAAGCCATGGCCGCCGCCAGCAGGGGAAGCGCAAACAGCCTGTCAGCCAACCTGTCCATCGGATTTCTTCCCCCGGGGCGTTTATTGGTGGCCCTTGGCGACGTGACGGTCGCCCGCCGCATGGTGCAATGGTCGAGACTACCAGCGGCGCGCTCCTATCGCCAAGAGCCCGCCGCCCCGACAGTTCGTGCGGAGCGAAGGGCTCGCGCCTTTGCCGACGCTCGCATGCCTTCCGGCTTGGTTGACACATGTCGCCAGTCTGCCATCATCGCTAAAGGGATTCAGGAGAGACCGCGATGAAGAAGACTTACGCCAAGCCGACCTTCGTCAGGAAGGGCAAGCTTTCAGCCATCACGGCAAACGGCCCGAGCAGCCCCACAATATAATCCCGGCGCATTCTGGCTGGCTGGATCGAGCCGGCCTTCCGGACGGAATTGCGCAAAACAAAGAATTACAGACCGAGCACTTTGTCGCTAGCCTTTGGATTTATTGCAGATTATTGCCTTCAGCCCGCGTGGTTGACAGATGGCCGCAGTCTGCGACCATCAAGCTGGGATTTTAGGAGAGTCTGAAAATGAAGAAGATCTATGTGAAGCCTATTCTTTTGAAAAAAGGCCGTCTTTCGGCGATCACGGCGGCAAACGGCGCCTCGATATCCTGATTTCAGCGCGTTAGCACCAGATCGTCCAACACCATTTGCCAATAGTGTTTCGTCGACAGGCGAACACGCGTTACGGCTTTGAGCATCGGGGCGTAGTGCAACGGCGTCAGCGCCGACAGCGTGACCTGATCGCTTGAGATCAGCTGCTCGCCAAGCCAGCTTTCGATCAGCGCCACCTCCCCTTCCGACTTCAGCCAGGCAGCGCTCAGCATGACCGAGTGAAAACCGAACGGCTGTTCGCTGCTGAATTCGGCCGGCAGCCCGCTGCTGGTGTAGACCACATGGTCGCCGGAGACGTTGCCATTGACATAGCCCTGGCTGTCCTTGGTGTAGTCGCGCGCCATCGCATTCAGGTTGCGCCACGCCAACCCGGCATAGCCGGACGGAATTTTCCTGAAGGTGCGAGACGTCACATCGTCGAAATCGATCGTTTCCAGGGCGGCGTCAGCGGCAATGCAAGCGGTCTGCGGCGACAGCAGGCCGAGATCGGCCGGATAGGGCGACAGCGCCAGCCGCCGCTCAAGGCCGCCGCCACTGATGCTGACCGTGTCGGCGTCATCACTCACATCGACGCTGAAGGCAGCACCTGGCGCCAGCGGCCGCGTCTCCAGCACGTGTCCGTTTCTCATCACCGAGAGGATCGCCGATCCGTCACCGCCAACGCGCCCGCCGAGGCGCCGGGGTGGCGCCAGCCCGACCGGCTGCAGCATCTCGTGCGACACCAGCCCGGCCGGCGAACCCGGCATCGACAGGAGGTGTCGGGACTGGATGTCGTTTTCGCTTTTCGCCTGCCAGCCGGGCGGCACTGAAACCGCAAAGCGCCAGTTGCCTGGCGCGCGGATCACGGCCTTTCTGCGTTTCACCGACATAGGAAAGTTGGCAAAGCCGGCATTGTTGGTGCGCGCTGAAGCGGTGAACTTGCCGGCCTCGTCATACAGCCGCACCATGATCCCGGCCATCGGCCGGTCTCCGACGCCGTATTTGCCGTCGCGATCGACGTCGAAATAAACGAAGGACGAATAGTTCAAAGTGCCGCCGCTGCCGCTCCAATCGCTGCGAACAGAGTAATCGTCAGCCGGATTGGCCAGCCGCCGCCCCTTGCGGCGGCTGCGCCTCTGCCACAACAACCGGAACACGGCAGCAGCAGCCGCAAGCACCACGATGGCAAGCACGATCCCGACAGGGCCGAGGTCAAACATGGGGCCTCGATCCACAGGTCTTGTTGGTGATCATGGGCAAACCGGCTGCGTTGGAGCACTTTGCAACAGACTAGCCTGCGTTAACGTCGCTGCACAGACGACGCTGGCGGCAGCAAAAGGAGACCGCGGCCGCAGAGGCTTGAAGGTCGCCTTACTTCAATTCCACCCACACCGGCGCATGGTCGCTGGCGCCGTCCTCACCGCGCACGTCGCGATCAATGCCTGCGGCGGTCAGACGCCGCGCCAGTTTCTTCGACAGCAGGATGTGGTCGAGCCTCAAGCCGGCGTCGCGCGGCCAGCGGTTACGGCGGTAATCCCAGAAGGTGTAGAGCGTCTCCTTCGGGTGTTTCTTGCGCAGGCCGTCCGCCCAGCCCTGCTCGAGCAAGGCGGCGAAGGAAGCCCGACTTTCCGGCTGCACCAGCGCGTTGTCGTCATAGGAGCGGGTGGCGTAGATGTCGCGCGGCTCGGGCACGATGTTGTAGTCGCCGGCCAGCACCACCGGCAGGCCGGTGTCGAGCAGCTGTTCGGCATGCGCCTCCAGCCGCGCGTGCCAGGCGAGCTTGTATTGGAATTTCGGGCCGGGCTGCGGGTTGCCGTTCGGCGCATAAATGCAAGCGATGACAATGCCGCTCACCGCCGCCTCGATGTAGCGGCTCTGCTTGTCGGCATCGTCGCCGGGCAAGGCATCGCGGGTCAGCACCGGTTCCGAACCCCGCGCCAGGATGGCAACGCCGTTCCAGGTCGGCTCGCCCTTCCACACAGCGCCATAGCCCGCCGCCGCGAGGGCCGAGCGCGGAAACTGCATGTCGCGCGCCTTCAACTCCTGCAGGCACACGACATCGGGCTTTGCCGCAGCCAGCCACGCAAGCAGGTTTTCGAGGCGACTGTTTATGTTGTTGATGTTGAAGGAGGCGATTTTCATTGGCGGGTCAGGAGGCGATCCGACCCGACCACGCCTTCACCGTCTCCGCCAACGTCTTCAGATGATCAGCGGTCGAAAATCCCGAAACGCTCTTGCGTGGCTTGAGGTCATGGTCGCCGTCCTCCAGCCAAATCACCTCGATCGCATCGGAAAGGCCATAACCCACAACCTCGTCCCTGGTGCCGAACTCGTCACGTGTGCCCTGGAAGATCAGCGTTGGCGTCTTCAATCCGGCCAGATGTTTTGTTCGCAATTGCTCGGGCTTGGCCGGCGGGTGAAAGGGATAGCCAAGGCACAGCAGGCCTGAAATCTCGCCCTTGGCGAACATCTCGTCGGCGACCATCGAAGCGACACGCCCGCCCATCGACTTGCCGCCGATGATGAGCGGCCCAGTCACACCCTTCGCCCTCAAATCGGCGATCGCCTTGATATATTCCGGGTTCACCGTTTCGGCCCGCGGTGGCGGCTTGCGGTGGCCATAGCGGCGAGCGGCCATATAGTGGAATTCGAAACGCGCGACCTGGAAGCCGGCTTCGGCAAGCGCCTTGGCTGTGGCGGTCATCGACGGGGAATCCATCGACGCGCCCGCGCCATGGGCGAGCAGTATGGTGACGGGGGCGTTGTCGTGGCCGTCGAAGAAGAAGGCGGTCATCGGGCGGCCTCGCTGGAGAGGCCGAGTTCCTTCGCACCCCCCTCTGTCCTGCCGGACATCTCCCCCGCAAGGGGGGAGATCGGCAGCTTGGGCGCTTCGCCCCTTCTTGCAAAGTAGGAGATTGGCGAAAGCGACTGGGCGCGTAATCTCCCCCCTTGCGGGGGAGATGGCCGGCAGGCCAGAGGGGGGTGTCCAAGCGCGACCATTGCCCTCACCCCGCCGTCCGCGCCAGCTGCAAATCCACGAACTGCACGCCCTTGGCCGCCACTCGCGCCCACTCCGAATCCGCGTCGAGCTCCAGATAGCGCACCCACAGTCGGCGTGCCTCCAGCAGATTGCCCGCATCAAACTCCAGCCTCGCCAGGTTGAACACCGGATCGGCATAATTCTTGTCGAGTGCGATCGCCTTCTGCAGGTGCCTCCGCGCCGAGGCCTCGCGGCCTTGCTCACTCATCAGCCCGGCCAGATTGAACCAGGCCTCGACGAAGGCCGGATCGAGTTTTATCGCGCTGATGTAGTCGTGCGCGGCGTCCGCCGCGTGGCCGCCGGCGCGCAGGCAGTTGGCGCGGTTGAAGGCGGCGATGGCATCGCTCGGGTCGATGGCCAGGCAGCGTTGGTAGAGTGCGGCAGCGCCTTCATGGTCGCCGCCCTCCTCCGCCGCTTCCGCTTCAGCGAAGAGCTCTTCCAGCGTGTCGTCGCCCTCTGCCCCGGCGGTGCCCAAATCGAACAACAACTGGCCGTCGAGTTCGCTCTGCCCACCCTCGAGATAGATCGCGTCGGCGCGCCCATGCTGCGAGCCGACATTGAGCGACTTCGCGGTCAGCGACGCCACCGGGCCGGAGCGATGGACGGAGCGCGCGATCGCGCCCCATGTCGCACCGCCGGCGATGAGCCCGGCATATTTGCGCGCCAGGATCAGGTCGCGGAAGGAATAGGGTTCTGCGTCATGCTCGAAGGCATCGAACAGCGACAACAGGTCGAGGTCGGCGCCCGATAGCCGCGATTGCTCGATCAGCGATTGCCTGGACAGCGAAGACGCCTCCGGCGCCTTCATTAACCCGAGCAGGCGCAGGAAACCGTTCTCGCTGAGGAGCTTGTGCGCGGCTCCGCGCTCGGCGGCGACACGGCGCTCGATCCCGACATCACCGTTCCTGGGGAGCCCGGCCTTGGCCAACAATGTCCGGCCGAACACGACATGCGTGGTGCGCCTGGTGACGCCGCGCCGCAACTGGCCGTGCTGGCGCTCGACCTCGCGTGCCGCCAGCCTGAGCGGAAACGCCGCCAGCGCGCCGATGGTACCGAAGACAGCCCCCAGGACCGCTTGTGCCCTCATTTCTTGCTCTTGCCGACCGCCTTCAGCAGATTGGCCTTCAGCGGATTTTCAGCAGCACCACCCGCTGCCACCTTCTTCGCGGCTGGCTTTGCCACTTCGTCGGCCTTGCTCTTCGACTTGGCCGGCGGTTTCGATTGCGACAGGCTCGCCTTCAACGCATCCATCAGATTAATGACATTGCCGCGCTCGGGTGCCGCCGCGATGATCGGCTTGTGGCCTTTCAGCTTCTCGCGGATCATCGTCATGAGCGCCGCCTCGTAGCGGTCCTCGTAGTTCTTCGGATCGAAGGTGGTTTCCTTCTGCTTGATCAGCGCTTCGGCTAGCTGCAGCATTTCGGCATCGGGTTTTCCGGCCGGGATGTTGCCGAAATATTCAGCCGTGCCGCGCACTTCGTTCGGGTTCCTCAATGTGCACACGAACATGCCGTTCTCGCGGGCGCCGATCGTCACCACCCGCTCGCGGCTCGACAGCACCAGGCGGGCGATCGCCAGCTTGCCGGATTTGCGCATCGCTTCGCGCAGCACGGCGAAGGTTTCTTCGGCCATCGCGCCGTCGGGCGCCAGATAGTATGGCGCATCCTGGTAGATGACGTCGACCTCGCCCTCGTCGACGAAGGCCTCGATGTTCATCGTATGGTTGGATTCAATGCGCACCGCGTCGAGGTCGGCATCATCGATGATGATGTACTGCTTGTCCTCGTATTCGTAGCCCTTGACCAGGTCCGTGCGCTCGACCAGCCCGAGTTCCGGGTCGACCGGCTTCATGTTGATGCGGTTGTGGGTCTTCTTGTGCAGCTGGTTGAAGCTGATGCGCTCGCTCGCGCTGGTGGCGGGGTATAGCCGCACCGGACAGCTCACGAGGCTGAGTTTGAGGTAACCTTTCCAACTTGCCCTGGGCGCCATGAAACACTCCTACGCGGCCACGCACTGACATTTTAGCTTGAGCATGATCTTATCCGAAAACCGGTTCCCACTTTTCGGGATCATGCTCTCTGCAGCGCTTTTCGTCCGAAGGACGAACGAGCTTGCGCAAATCCTACACCGACCCCGCACAATACAGGAAAATCCCTGACGAAATCTTTTAGCTCGCCGAAGGGGTCGCGGACGGGAGGATAATTCAAATTGTATGAAGCGTCGATGGAGGTTGAGGAAGTGGCCGTCCTTCCCTTCGTCATCCTAGGCCGGAGCAAGGAGCGAAGCGACGCGGCGCAGACCCTAAGATGACGAATGTGAGAGGGTCGCGCCATCACGAATGATCTACCTCGCCCCCTCGAACACCGGCAAATCCCGCGCAAAGTCCTCGATCTCCGCCCATGGATCGCCCGACGTTGCCAGCAAGCCCGGCAGCGAGGAATAGTTCAGATCCTGCGGCGCATCGATGGATTCGAGATCGCTCCAGCTCACCGGCGTCGAGGCCGGCAGATTGGTGCGGGCGCGCAGCGAGTAAGGTGCCGCCGAAGTGTGGCCGCGCGCATTGCGGTGATAGTCGATGAAGATGCGCTTCTTGCGATTGTCCTTGCCCATGGTGGTGGTGAAGGTGTCGGGCGCGGTTGCCGTCAGATGCGTTGATATGGCGCTGGTCGCCTGGTGCAGCTTCTTCCAGTTCTGCTTGCACGTCACCGGCACCGTGATGTGGATGCCGCTGCCGCCGGAGGTCTTGGCGAAGGGCACCAGCCCCAGCCCCTCCAGTTCGCCCTTGATGTGCACCGCAGCCTCGACCACTTCGCGCCAGGTGATCCCCTCGCCCGGGTCGAGGTCGAAGACGATCTGGTCGGGTCTGTCGAGGCTGGTGCGATGCGTGCCCCAGGTGTGGAACTCGACGACGCCGAACTGCGCCAGCGCCAGATACCCTTTTGCTCCCTCGACCGAGAGGTAGGATTTGGTCTCGCCCTCGGAATTGGTCGCCTCGAACGTCACCACCGAGGGCGGCATGCCGGTGAAGGCATGGCGCTGGAAGAAACAGTCCTTCGGCAGGCCGGTCGGGCAGCGCACCAGCGACACCGGCCGGCCGAGGATATGCGGCAGCATGAAGTCGCCGACCAACGCGTAGTAGACGGCGATGTCGAGCTTTGTCGGGCCGGTCTTGCCGAACAGCCGCCGCGTCGGATTGGTCACCCAGATGGTGGCCAGATCAGCCTCTGAGATGAGCCGCTTGCGCGTCGAGGACACCGGCGTCGACAGGCCGACATCGCGCAAGCCGCGAAACACCGCGTGGCGCAGAGCATTGTCCGATGTGCGGTTGGCGTAGTGGATGCGGGCCGAGAGCAGCGGCTTCACCCAGTTCATCTCGCGCATGATTTCGCGCGGCGCGCCTTCCGGTGCGGACGCGCCTGATGTGAGCGACTCCAGCCGGGCAAGCAGCTCGGCAGCGGTTTCGCTGTCGAAGCCGGTGCCGACCTTGCCGCGATAGTGCAATTCGCCGTCCTCGAATTCGGCAAGCCCGAGGGCTGCCAGCCCCTCCGCCGCGTCCGAGGTGGTGTAGCCGGCAATGACGAAAACGCCGCTTTGCAGCGCCTTGGTCTTGGTCCAGCTCTTGGTGCGGCCGCTCTGGTAGGTCGCGGTGGCGCGCTTGGAGACGACGCCCTCCAGCCCGAGTTCCGACGCCTGGTCGTAGAGCCCCTGCCCCGAGCCCTCGACATGATCGGAGAACTGGATGGCAGAATTGGCGCCGAGGCCGGACAGCATCTGCGCCAGCAGCGCCTTGCGCCGGATGAGCGGCGCCTTGGTCAGGTCCCAGCCGTCGAGATAAAGAAGGTCGAAGGCGTAGAAGTGCAGCCTGCTGCCGGCGCCCTCGGCCAGCGCATCCTGCAGCAGCGCGAAGCGGCTGATGCCCTTGGCGTCGAGCACGACGATCTCGCCATCGATGATGGCATCGCGGCACGGCAGCTTGGCGAAGGCATGCGGCAGGTCGCCATAGCGCTTCGTCCAGTCGATGCCGCCACGGGTGATCAGCTTGACCACGCCCTCGGTGAGATGTGCCATGGTGCGGTAGCCGTCGAATTTGATCTCATGCAGCCAGACCTCGCCTGTACCGCCCTTGGTATCCTCGCCATCGGGCGGTTTCGGCACCTGCGTCGCCAGCTGCGGCTCGATGCGGCTGAGTGCCGGCGCCTTGAATGCGCCCGGCAGCGTGCCCGGCTTCAGCGAACCCTGCCTGGGTGCGGGTTTGGCGGCCGGTTTCGCCGGCGCCACCAGCTCCTCGATGCGCAATCCGGATTTGACGCTTTCCGGCCGCGCTTCGAGGATGTCGAGCGCGGTGTCGGCGGCAAGGTCGCGCTCCTTGAACAGCAGCCAGTTTTTCTTGTTCTCGTCTTCGCCGGGCTTGGGCTTCAGCCTGGTCAGCATCCAGCCGCCATTGAGCTTGTCGCCGGCCAGCCGGAACTTGAAGGCGCCGGTCTTGAAACTTTTTTCGACGTCGTCCATCGGCGCCCAGGTGCCGGTATCCCAGACGATCATCGGCCCGCCGCCATACTCGCCCTCGGGAATGACGCCCTCGAAGTCGATATATTCGAGCGGATGGTCCTCGGTCTGGACCGCCAGCCTTTTGTCGGCCGGATTGAGCGAAGGCCCGCGCGGCACCGCCCAGCTCTTCAAGACATCGCCGACCTGCAGGCGCAGATCATAGTGGTCTGCGGTGGCGTGGTGCTTGTGGACGACGAAGCGGTTGCCGTCGCCGGCAATGAGCCCACCGGCCGGTTCCGGCGTCTTCGAGAATTCGCGCTTGGCGCGATAGGCTTTGAGTTTTGGTGGAGTTGTCATGACCAGGAGCGAAGCACGGCGGCCAGGAACACGCCAGTCACGCTCAATCGTCAGTGGCCGGCGTCAACTCGAGCTCCGCCGGCGACAGTCCCTGCTGCAGCTGGCTCAACCGGAATTCGTCGACCCAGTAAGCCTCGCCGTCGACCAGGACGCGGGCCTGGTAGGTGCCGGCCGAAAAGCTCTGCGCGGTGATGTAGACCTTGTGGCGGTCGAGCGCCTTGCGCACCGCGGCGCGCTTGGAATTCTGGCCGATGACGGGACTGACCATGACACTGCCCTCGGTCGCCCTGACACGCAACGCGGCCGCTGTCCGCAGCCTGGCGACTGGGCTCAAGGATGACGGAGACGCGATCTCCTGTCAATTTCGGTGCAAACGGCTGATATTGTGCGCGGTGGCGCGGTGCCGTCTG
This sequence comes from Mesorhizobium loti, assembly GCF_003148495.1. Classification (GTDB taxonomy): domain Bacteria; phylum Pseudomonadota; class Alphaproteobacteria; order Rhizobiales; family Rhizobiaceae; genus Mesorhizobium; species Mesorhizobium loti. The sequence goes on along the minus strand of NZ_QGGH01000001.1, from coordinate 1,379,591 downwards.
CTGCACCTGGGCCATGCAAAACGCCGCCTTGCGGCGGCGGGTTTGATGATCGCGATCCTCGAACGGCGATTTGCCTGTCAGGTTGCTGACGGGATCGATATCGCCGTGACGCGGGAGAGTTGCTGACGCTTGCTCAGCGTCGGCTTTTCATAAATCGCCCACGCGACCGCACATCAGCTGCTTATCGGCAGGCAAGGCGGTGCGCGAAATATCACCAGGGGACGGCGTCATGCTGTCGGTCTTGCGAAAAATCCGCCCCCTTTGTCGAAATCCGCTCTTCGCGAACGACACTGGTGTGGCGCCAACGAACATCGCAGCGCCGATCATGCGAGACAAAGGGAGCACCCCATGGCCAAAATGCTTGTCATCTACAAAACACCGGCCGATCCGGCCGCCTTCGACCGGCACTATTTCGACATCCATCTGCCGCTCGCAAAACAGCTTCCCGGCCTGCGGCGCTATGATGTCAGCAAGCGGCCGATCGTGAACCTGTCGCCGGGCGAGATGCCCTACCTCGTCGCGACCCTCTATTTCGACAGCCTGGACGCCATTCGTGCGGCATTTGCCAGCGAGATCGGCAAGGCCTGCGCCGTCGACCGGCGCAAATACGCGCCTGAAGACGACGATGCCATGATGCTGCTTTTCGAGTCGGAGGCGATGTGAAGCGTTGGTTTGCTGGGCAAGGCTACAGGCGCATGAACGCCCCCAGCAGGAGCTTGTTCTTGTCGCCGTCCACGATCTCAGGCGATTGAGCAACGCGCCGGTGGATGCTGGAACGGATCGATATGCGGTGTTCCCGAAATTGTTCGAGATCATACGCTTTGTACCGGGATCAGAGGACAAAAAAACCGCCGCCTTGCGGCGGCGGGTTTGATGGTCGCGATCGCCGAACGGCTGTTAGCCTGTCAGGTTGGTTGTGGTGCCGACCCGGCGAACACCGCTGTGACGCGCGAGAGCTGCTGACGCTTGTTGAGCGTCGGCTTTTCGTAAGTCTTTTTCATCGAAATCCCCAAAGCCCCAAATGGCCGCGGCAAGTGGGGCATGCACCAGTGCTTTGTCAAGCCACCCCTGAAATGTCCTCAGCGAGAACGTCCTTGCCGGGGCGGTCAGGCGCGGCCGCCTTGGCGGGCTCCGCGAGTTCGAATGCGGCCAGCTTCAGTCCTTCAATCGCCGCAAGCGGCTCATCAGGCTCCGGACGGCCTTGAGCAGCCGCGGATTGGAGCGCACGTAAAGCTCGGTCCGGCTGCTTAGCAAAATGGCTGCGTTCGCAGCCCTGCCCCGCAGCGTCATCGGTTCGCAAATCTCGGCCAGAACCGAGCTCGCGGCACCGATATGTTCCTTGTAGCCCTGGCTGCCGACCGACAGGTCGAAATAGTCGAACCCCTGTCCGCGCGCCCACATCATCAGCTTGCCCATCATCGTCAGGCCGGGTGAGACATTGGCGACCGCGTTCTGGTCGATGCCGAGCAGAAGAGCGTGAAGCGTGCCTTTTCTGGCCAGCACGTAGATGGAGGCGAGCCAGGCTTCACCGACGCGCAGCCCGAACAGCCGCACCGATCCGTCGGACAGGCCTTGCAGCGCCGCGTGGCGGTAGAAGTCGACGACCGGGGCCTGCGTCAGGAGGTCGAAACGCCCAAGCTCGCGAAAGCGCTTCAGCCGCAGTTCCAGCAGCGTGTCGAAAAGCTCCTCGGTCAGATCAGGCGTGTCGGCCTCGACCAGAGCGAGGCCGACACGCCGTTCGAAGGCGCGGCACTGCTTGTGGAAGGTCTTGGCGAAGGACGGCTTGCAGATGCGCTTGATGAGCGTCTCCGGTTCGCCATGCAGGACAAGGCCGGAGGTGATCTGGATGGAACCGCGCGCCACCGAAAGCAGCGCCAGCGGATTGGCCACGCCGTGGACCTGCTGCGGGATTCCCGCGATATGGATGCGATCGGCCGGCGGTAGCACGGCACGGACCGCCGCCCAGACGGCGTCGGCACTCTGCCTGGTCCACGCTCTCGCATCCGCCAGCAGCGGCACCGAATAGTCGCACACGCGGCAGCTTAGCCATTCGATCACGTGGTGGCCGCGGGCCCGGCGCCGCATCAGCGGCAGCAGCATGGCCGGCGCGCCCGTCGCTGCGTCACTCACCTCGACGAAGAGCAGGTCCGCGTCTTTGGGCATCAGCCGTGCGGCGATTCCCTCGACCCACGCGTAGTGCTGATGGGCGGTGCAGACGCCATCCGCCTGGTGTTGCAGCCAGAGCGGCTTGACGGTCTCAAAGCTGGTGTGCAGCCGCGCCGTATAGCACGCGCCGGCGCCGGCGCTGGCGGCAATCGGAAAAACCGGCCCATTGTCCGTCATCGCAACCACTTGCATTGCCCGGCTTGCCACGTGCTTGTCCTGTCATTCCGGCCCTCCACGCAAGCGCCGCAAACCCCGCATCAGTCCCTGGATCGTCTTGAGCAGCCGAGGTTTGGAGCGCACGAACACCTCGGTCCGGTTGCGGACCTCGAGGGCGGTGCTCACGGCATTGCCCCGCACCGTGATCCCGTGGCAAAGCTCGCGCAGGGCCGAACCCGTGGCGCCCATATGTTCCTTGTAGCTCTGGTTGCCTACCGACAGGTCGAAATAGTCGAAACCCTTCTCGCGCGCCCAGCTCATCAACTTGCCCATGATCAGAAGTCCCGGTGAGACGTTGGGCACCGCGCCCTGGTCGATTGATATCAGCAGAGCATGAACAGTAACTTGATGGACCAGCAGGTATTGGACTGCGATCAGAGCTTCACCAACGCGCAGCCCGAAGAGCCGCACCGATCCATCCGAGAGCCCGTCGAGAGCGGCGTTTCGGTAGAAATCGACAACCGTCCCCTGCGTCAGCAGGTCGAAACGGCCCAATTCGCGAAAGCGGCTGAGCCGCATCCGCACCAGGCTGCCGAAGATGAGCTCCACCAGGGCCGGTGTGTTGGCCTCGACCAGTTCCACGCCGCCGAGCCGTTCGATCCGGCGCCAGTCCTTGTTGAAGGCCTTGACGAAGGATGGCCTGCATAGACGCTTGAGGACGGTTTCCGGGTCGCCGTCGATAGCGAGGCCGAAGCTGGTATGGAGGGAATCGCGCGTAGCCGCGAGCAAGGCCAGCGGATTGGCGACGCCGCTGATCAATTGCGGAATTCCCGTGATGTTGATGCGGTCCGCCGGCGGCAGCACGGAACGCACCGCGGCCCACGCGGCCTGTGCGGATTGCCGCGTCCACGGACTCGCGTCGGCCAGCAGCGGTGCCGAATAGTCGCAAACGCCACAGCTCAGCCATTCGATCACTCGATGGCGGAAGGCCGCTCGCCGCATCAGCGGCACCAGCATACGGGGCGCGCCCGTTGCGGCGTCGTTCACCTCTACGATGAGCACGTCCGCACCTTTCGGCATCAGCCGCGCGACGATTCCCTCGGCCCACGCATAGTGCTGGTGGGCGGTGCACACACCGTCCGCCTCGTAGCGCAGCCAGAGCGGCCTGGCCGCTTCCAGGCTGGTGTGCAATCGCGCCGTATAGGCGTGGTTCGCGGCGACGGTTGCGGGATTGGGGACCTGCCCTTCGGGCAAGCCGGTCGCCGCAGCACTTTGCACTGCCTGGCCTGCCATATCTTCATCTTCTCCTATCGTTTTGCCGTCGCGAACGAGACCGCCCGCCGCCACGAACCCAATCGGCTGTCGCGCGCCTCATCCGGATGCTCGAGATTCCATATGCGGTGATGTGCGAAATACCATGATGCCGCGAGCACGAAGATCTCGGACATGGCGGAACCCACCAGCGCCCACGGCGGCGACGCAATCGCCAGCAGGATCGCGATCAGCACCAGCCCGACGACCGCCCCGCCCAGCGTGGTGAACGCGACGATCCGGAAATCGCCGAGTATCTCAAGCACGATGCGGGGCATGATATAGAGCATGATCGGGACAAAATTCGCGATCACGAAAATCCCGATGAATCCGACCGAGGCGTCCTGGAGGGCCTGGGATTTTATCATCGGCAGGACGAACATGATGGCGCATCCATAAACCAGCCCGCCGAGCCCCATGACGAGCGCCCAGATCTTTGCCTGCGCCCAGACACGGCCTGTTTCGTTGTTGCGCATCAGCCTGGCAAGATCCGGCTGCGTCATGTTGACGAAAGCAAGACTGATGATGCGCAGCGGGGCAAACAGCACCAGGACCGCCGCCAGCGGCGCGTAGGCGGCAGGCCCGGCAATGCCAGCGACCAGCAGCGCCAGACATTGCCCCTGGATGTTGGTGGTGGTCGCGCTGAACGCCGACCAGCGCAGCTGGTGCCAGAGCCCGATATAGCGTCGCCGCGTCGGCATGCGGAAGCTGATGCGAAGTGTGCGCCGAGCCAGTCGGACCAGGACGAAAATGCCGAACACATTTGCCGCGGCAAGTGCATAGAACACGGTCTGCAGCGGGTCCTGGACCTTCCAGATCGTCAGCCCGGTCAGGACAATGCCGGCGATTGTAAAAGCGCCGTCGCTGATGGAAACGACCACCTGCTGGCGACGGGCGAAGAAAGCCGTGCGCATATGGCTGCGCAACGACCAGGCGCCGACGAAGCAGCCGGCGGCAATTCCGCTTGGATCGCCAAGCAGATGCATCAGAACAGCCGTACCGACGGCCATCAGCAACGCCACGATCAGCGCTGCCGTTCCAAACGCCACGTCATAGGCATCGACGCCTGCGCTGTTGGTGCTTTTGCTCATCCAGATGCTGGCGGGAACGGCGGTGAGCGACCTGATGTAGGACAGGCCGACGCCGCCCATCACCATGCCAATGGCGAAGAGGCCGTAGCCTTGCGCCGACAGCATGTGCAACAGCATGATGTTGAGGGCAAAGTGAAAGCCGCTCTGCATCGCCTCGCCGCCGATCATCAGCACGAGGCGTCGAACCAGATGGCTCGGGAACGCAAACTTCACGGCCGTGTCTCCGCTTGGCGGGCAGCCCGCGCCCGCCCCGGTCGCGCCATGGTCGTCTTGAGCTTGTCGGCGGCGATCGCAGCGATCGCGGCGGCCGCGACCGGCTCGCTGAAGATTGCCTCGTAGCGCGCTCGGCCCGCGGCGACAAAACCGCGCCAGGCCTCAGGGGCGAGGATGATCTCCTGCAATTTCGCGGCAAGGGCTGCTGCGTCGCCGGGCGGAACATGCCAGCCGGTCTCGCCGTCGCTGACCACTTCCACGAGCCCGCCGATCGCCGACACCAGCGGCGGCCGGCCATAGGCCATTGCCTCGATGGCGACGCGCCCGAGCGATTCGGGACGCCGCGACGGCACGGTGACGATATCGGCCCAGCGGTAATGCTCCGAAGGGTCAGGCACGAAGGGCAAGACGCTGACGCGCCCGGTGAGACCCATCGTCTCGACCAGTTCGGCCAAAGCGCGCTCGCGCTCGGTGCTTTCGAAGGCGCCGCCGACCAGCCGCACCTCGATCCTCGACTGGAGTTCTGCCGGCATCGAGGCGATCGCCTCCAGCAGAACCTCCTGCCCCTTGATCCGGTTGATGCGGCCGAGCAGCAACACACGCAACGGGCGCTTGCCGTCATAGGTGGTCGGTTCGACCGCCGCCGGCCCGGCAACGCCGTTGTAGACGACATGCGTGCGCGCGGTCTTGGGATCGCCGAACGCGGCGCGCGTTGCGCGCGAGTTGAAGATCAGATCCGCATGGCTCCAGTGCATCAGGCCGACGAGTATCCTGCGCATGGCGCCTTCGGGGATTTCGTGGATGTGCAGGACGGCCTTGTGAGGCAGCAAGCGCGCGGCCAGCGCATAGTCGGCCACGATCGAGGTGTTGACATAGACGAGGTCGCATTCCCTGAGGCGCCGCCACGCCCTGAACACGGCAATAGGCAATCGCGCCATCTCGACCGTCGCAAGGCGCGCTATGGCCTGACGCCTCAGCACCCAGAGCGGTTCAAAGACGATGCGGCTGGCATGCATTTCCAGGATCTGTACGATCGGCCCGCTGCGCGGCAAGACCACCTCGATGTCGGCCGACGGAAACGCGGCGCGCAACGCAGCAACGCTCTCCGCGAAGCTGCGGTCGGAACCATAGAGTTCATAGCCCTGATGAACACAGGCAATCCGCATCTTTGTATCCCGCCAGGTGCTGCTACCATCGCGCTCGACGAGGGTGTGCAGAATCCTTGCCGCAAGAATCATGCCTGGTTCGATATGCCCGGCTATCAGTTCGATATGCCCGGCTATCGGCCGCACGACCCTGGCAATGCCTCGTTTCGATACAGCTACGCACAGAAGGGTTGACCGAGAATGAAACAACCACCGGGTTCAATACCGTTTTTTTACAACCCCACGCGATGATCACCCGCCAGTACGCCGAAAATCGGCGGATGGCATGGAAGTTGCCACCTGCTTCCTAAAAATTAAGCAGCAGCTAATATATAGCATCCGAAAGTGCCACCAGCCATGAAGCCAGAGACGCCCGCCATTCTGATCCTGGGGACCCGCGGCATACCCGCGGCCCATGGCGGCTTTGAAACCTTTGCCGAAAGACTGGCGCTGTTTCTTGTCGGGCGAGGCTGGAAGGTCGCCGTCTATTGCCAGGATGAGGTCGAGCGGATCGACCAGCGGGTGCGCAGCGAAACCTGGCGCGGCATCGAGCTCATTCACATCCAGGTTGCCTCCAAGGGGCCGCGCGCGACATTGGAATTCGACTGGCAATGCGTCCGCGACGCCGCCAGCCGGCCGGGCGTCTGCCTGGTGCTCGGCTACAATGGCGCGATCTTCCTGACCTGGCTCAGGCTGAAGCGGCGCAAGATCTTCACCAACATGGACGGCATCGAGTGGCGCCGCCCCAAATGGGGCATGGCGGCGCGCACCTGGTTCTGGCTCAACGAATGGATCGGCGCGTGGGCCTCGCATCGGCTGGTCGCCGATCATCCCGCTATCGCCGATCACCTGGCGACGCGCCGGCCGCGCAGCGCCATCGCCACCATCGCCTATGGCGCCGATCCGGTGACATCGGCGCCGGAAGCGCCGGTGCGGGCGCTCGGCCTCGAGCCCGGGCGCTATCTGGTCTCGATCGCGCGCATCGAACCCGACAACAACATCCTGCCGATCGTCGAAGCCTTCTGCTCCGCCAAGCGCGACATGAAGCTGGTGGTGCTGGGAACGCTGTCCGACGACATCCCCTACCATGCCGCCATCCGCAAGGCGGCGAACGGCTCGGTGGTCCTGCCGGGTGCCATCTACGACCAGGCAACGGTGAAGGCGCTGCGCTTCCACGCCCGCGCCTATCTGCACGGCCACACGGTCGGCGGCACCAACCCGTCGCTGGTCGAGGCGCTGGCGGCCGGCAACATGGTGATCGCGCACGACAATCCCTACAACAGGTGGACCGCGGGAGCGGCCGCGGTCTACTTCACCGACAAGGACAGTTGCGCCGAGCGGATGCACCAGGCGCTGGACGATGATGACCTGGTCAAGACCTGCGGCGTTGCCGCCAGGGCGCGCGCCCGCGAAGCCTTCCGCTGGGATGATGTCCTGCTTGCCTATGAAAATGAAGCCTACCGCTTGCTCGGCGTGACCGCCGCCAAGACCACCGCGATGGATCACGCATCGCACGGAACTGTATGAGAGGCTGGTCGCGCCGGCGGGTGCTGCGGACGGCGCTGTCCACGGCGGCGGCCCTTGGCTCGCTCCCGATCGCGCCAACCGCCCGCGCCGCCGGGCCGCAGTTTCGGCGCGGCGTCAACGCCTGGCCCTGGTTCTCGCTGACGCGCGAATTTCCCGCACCCCGCACCGACTATGACTGGCCGCCCTTCCAGTCGCAACGGCCGGTGCCGACCCCAGATGACCTTGGTCGGCTGCGCAGGACCGGGCTCGATTTCATCCGTCTGCCCGTCGATCCCGGTCCTTTCCTGGCCGCCGACGCCGCCACGCGCGGCAAGTTGCTGGACATGCTGGACGCGGCCGTCACCGCCACGCTCGACGCCGGCCTCGGCATCATCGTCAACGTGCAGGCCAATGGCGCCACCCATTACTGGAACCCCGACCGCATGGTCTCCAGCACCGCGGCACCCGCTTTCGATCTCTATCGTGGGCTGGTCGGCGAGCTTGCCGGCAGGCTGGAGCGCTTCCAGCCTGGCAGGGTGGCGCTCGAGCCGGTCAACGAGCCGGCGCAGGCCTGCGCGTCGAACGTCTGGTCGCAGATCCAGCTTTCACTCCTGACCGCCGCAAGGGCGTCGGCAGCGACCCTGCCGCTGGTCGTCACCGGCGGCTGCGGCTCGATGGTGAGCGGACTGACCGCGCTCGATCCGGCGCCGCTGGCGCGGTTCGAGCCGATCCTGTTCACCTTCCACTTCTACGAGCCCTATCTGTTCAGCCATCAGGGCGCACCCTGGATGCGCGAGCCGGTCTACCGGTCGCTCAACAATGTGCCGTGGCCGGCATCCGCCGGCTCGTTGGAACAGACGCTGGCCTCGGTCAGGGCACGTATGGCGCAGGACACCGAAACCCCTGAAGAGGCCAAGCAGGCCGCCTATGCCGAAACCGAGCGCGTGCTGAAGGTCTATTTCGACGCTCGGCCCGACCGCTGGTTTGTCGACAAATATCTTGGCGAGGCTCGCGCCTGGGCCGACGGCCACGGCCTTGCGCCGGAACGGATCATCATGGGCGAGTTCGGCGCGCTGCGCACCGATGCCCGCTACGTCGCCGCGCCCAATCCGGATCGCGCGCGCTACATCGCCGATGTCAGGCAGAGCGCCGAGTCGTTCGGCTTCCCCTGGGCCTTCTGGGACCTCTTCGACGGCATGGGTATGATGGACGACAGCACGCGGGCGCTGGACCCGGCGATGGTTGAGGCGCTTGGGCTGATTATGCCGGAATAGGCACCCGCCATCCCGAGCGCTACGTTTGCGCCGGCTGCGCCCTTTGCCGCACCACCGCTCGCGCCGGCCGGTAAAGCACCAGAACCAGCACCACGAATTTGGTCAGCAGCGTCGTCTTCGACGCGACGCTTTCCGAGGTGTTGATCAGGATGATCCAGCCCAGCATCGGCAGCCAGATGCCGGCGTGGCAGCGACGCGCCACCTCAAACAGGAACAGCACGAAGCCAAACGTCAGCAAAAGGGTGAAGAAGGCGCCCTGATAGACGATCGTGCGGATGATCGGGTTCTCGATGCCCTGTTCGAGACCGTTGATGCGGCGCAGGCTGTCGACCAGGTCGACATCCGGCCCAACGATCAGATCGCGCCATTCCAGATACTTGAAGAGCTCGAACATCTCGACGCGGGCATTGGCGCTGCCGCTGTCCGACACGAAGCGCTCCAGCAGCGCGTCGAAGAAGCCATAATATGCCGCCACGACGACGACGACCGGCAGCAGCGCGGCAAGCATGAAGCCGAGTGCCGCACCCAGCAGGTTGACGCGGCCCCGGCGCAATTTGATGATGCCCTGAAAAAGCAGGTAGCAGCCGCCGAGCACCACCGTCGTCACCATCGCCGTGCGGCCGCCGAAGGCGACGAGTGCCGCGCATTGCAGGCTGATCAGCCCTATCCGCACAGGCATCGACAGGGATCTGGCACCCGAGAGCAGCGCAAGCACGTAGATCGCTGTCGCCATGGCATTGGCAAGCGGATGCCCCTGCAGCGCGCTCGAGCGCAGATCGGTGGTAAACGCCACGCCGTCGAGGCGATAGGGGAAAATAAGCGTCTTGGTGGCGAACTCGAAAAGCGCAAGCAACGCATTCGCCGTCATGACCACGTGAATGACGGTCTGCAGCCCGGCGAATGTTCGCTCGTCATCCTCGCTGAGCATCAGCACCAGAAGTGCCGCGGCCACGAACGTATCGATCATGCCGGCCATGCCGGGACGCTGCCTGGCGATGACGACGAACAGCAGCACGATCGAGATGGCGGCCATCAGTGCGCTGGCCGGCCGCCTGTCGGCGACATGCACGAGATAGCCGACCGGATTGCCGAAGGTGCAGGAGCGCCAGGCAAGCAGCAGCACGATGAGATAGGTAGACGGGTGGATCTTGGTCGCCGGGTTGCCGAACAGGCCGTCGTAATTGTAGCCCACCAGCCACAGCATGCCGCCCGAGACGCTGAACAGCACCGCCACCGCCGCGATCAGTCCGAAGCGCGTCAGCGCGTCGACCGACGTGCCGGCGCGGGGCGCGGCAGCACCGTAGTTCGAAGCGCTTCCGCTCCAGCTGGCGGCCATATCAGGCCGCCTCGTCGACCAGCAAGGCGCCTGTCGGCAGCCGCCCCATGACGGAGACGGCCTGCGAGGTCGCGGTGACGTCGCGCATCGGCGTGGCGTTCAGCGTGGCGACGAGCAGGATCTCGTCGACCATCGCAACCAGCGGCGAGGCATTGAGATTGTCGGCCAGCGCGCCGCCGTCGATAACGACAAGCTCGAAGCTCCGGCTGGCCTGGGCCAGCATATGCTGCGCGAAGTAGATGCCATGCGCTTCCTGGAAGACCGCCTTTGAGCGGCCCCTGCCCAGCAGCGCGACGTTGCTGCCGGCCGCGTAGTGGCTGACGGCTTCAAACGCGTATTCGCCGCGCAGCACGTCGAGGATTCCCGGCTGTGGATCTTTCGGACCGCTGCCGCTGGCATTGGCATCGATGAACAGCACACGGCTGCCCCTGGACGCAGCGGTATTGGCCAGCAGCCGCGCCACCCGGCTGCGCTGCGCGCCCTCGCCCGGCGACGATGTCACCAGGATGGATGGCACCAGCGGCCAGTCCGGCGGCCGCTGGCCCGAACTGAACATGCGCCTCAGCGCAAGGCCGACGACGGCGTCGGTCTTCTGGCTGGCCGCGGCGGCCGCATTCCCTCCGAGAGGCCACCAGTGCCGGCCAGTGCCTGACCTTGCCGGCACCACGCCCAGCACCGGCGCCTCGATGGCCGACTGCATCTGGGCGCTTGAAAGCACCGTCGGCGAGGCATATTCGGCGATCAGCGCCAGGCCGGTGCCGAGCCCCAGCCCGCCGAAGATCGCGCCGACGAGCAGCAGCGACAAAGGCGGCCAGCTCTTCTTCAGGGCCGGCATGGCGTTGGAGATGATGCGCGCATTGGTGCTGTCAACATTGATCTGCTCGCGCGTCTCCTGGGCCCGTTGGAGATAGTTCGCATAAACCGAGCGCAGCGCCTCGAGGTCGCGCTGCAATTCGCGCAGCCGCACGGAGGCCTGGTCGGTGTCGAGCGACTTGCTCTTCATGCCCGCGACCTTGGCTTCCAGCGCCTGCTGGTTGGCGAGCGCCCGTTCATAGTCGGTCTCGGTGGCGGTGGCGATGCGGCCGAGTTCGCGCGCGACGAGCTGGCGCGTGTCGCGCAGCTGCTGCTGGGCTGCGATCAGCGAGGGATGACGCGGCCCCAGCTCCGTGCCGAGCTGCGAGACCTGGTCGACCAGCGTCGCCTCTTGTGCCCGCAGGCTCGAGATTACCGCCGAGCGCATCGCTTCCGAGGTTGCGTCCGCCGTGCCGCTCTGCCGGCGCATCTGGTCGACCTGCGCCTTCAGCGCCGCGGTGCGGCTCTGCGCCGCTGAAAGCTGCGTGTTGATCTCGGTCAGTTCCTGGTCGCTGACCAGATTGCCTGCCGCCATCACCATATTGTTGGCCGACTTGTAGGCCTCGACGGCATTCTCGGCTTGCTGGACGCGTTTGCGCTGTTCGTCCAGCCGCGCGGTGATGGACTCCGAAGCGTCCTTGGCCATTTGCGCCCGCGCGCTGGCCTGGTCGACCAGATAGGCCTGGGCGATCGCATTGGCCAGAAGGGCGGCCTTGTCGGCGCTCTTGGCGGTGACGATGACGTCGAGGACCAGGACCTTGTCGGCCCGCTTCACCGCCAGGCGTCGGCGCAGCGCGTCGAGGGTCTGCGCCGACCTGTCGCCTTCGGCCGATGCCGAACCGAGCAGGCGCGACAGCAAGCCCTGCCCGTTGAATTCCGGATCCTGCGTCAGGTTGGTCGCTGCGATCGCCCGCATCAGCACGCCTGTCGACTGGACCACGCTGACCTGGCTCTCGACCTGCGTGATGCCGCCGTCGGGCGAGATACGGCTGGGATTGACGTCGTTGGTGACCACTTGCAGATCCTGCGGATCGATGAGGATTTCAGCCGCCGAGCTGTAGAGCGCGGGCGTGAAGAGACCGTAGAGCAAGGTGACCAGCGTCAGCAGCGCGACGGTGCCGAAGATCCAGAACCGGCGGCGCACCAGGATGCGCTTCAGATCGCCCAGTTCGACAGTCGAAGCCGCGTATGATCCCGCTTGTCCCGCATCTGGAGCGTGTTGCTGAGGAACCATGGGCAGAGATGATTGCATGGCTGCCTCCGACAATACTCCATATGCCGGCAAGATCAGATTGCGGCACTAACCTAGCTATTCCTTCAACTGTTAAAAGATTGTTAATTATGTTGAGAGGTCACGTGAATTTTGGCACGCAGTTTGCTTAAAAATATACATACCGAGGTGCTCAGTGCGCAGCGAGCGGAGATGTATGCGGATGGGGCTACAATTTGACCGGACCGGCAAGGCCGGACACCGCCTTTTCGGGTCCCCAACATGCGGATAAGCCTGCGCCTGGACGGCGATTGCGTGCGCGCCTTCCATGTCGCGCTGCTGGAACGCCTTGCCGCGCTTGGCGATGTCGTGCTGTCCGTCGATATCAGGCCGGCGGGCGGCGGCATCCCGCGCAGCGCCGCGGCCCTGTTTCAACTCGAAACGGCGATACACGGCCTGTCCCATGATGGGCTGGGCAAGCGTGTGCCGCTTTCGACGCTCGCCCCCTACCGGACGCAGTCCTCTGCTTCGCCTGACCTGGTGATCGACCTCTGCGGCGATGTCATGCTGGAGGGCATGCGGGTCTGGCGCGTCACCTACGATGGCGCCAGCGGCGAAGCGGCCTTGCTGGCCCTGATCCTTGCCGGCCGCACACCGCTTGCCCGCATCGAGGAGAACGGTATTGCGATTGCAGCCGGGCGCCTGGGAACCGAATATGGCGGCATCGCGCTCGCATCCTTCCAGGACATGCTGGCGCGCACGGCAAGCCTGATCATAGCTGCCCTGTCAGGCGCGGCAAAGTCCGTGCCCGACCTGCCCGAGCCGCCGCAGGCAGGTAGCCCGCCGCCGATGCCTTCGGCCGGCAAGCTTGGCGTCAGAGCCGGCAAGGCGCTGGCGCGGCGGATCGTCCAGAAGATCTACCATCTTTGCTACAACGCGCCGCACTGGAAGGTCGGCTGGCGGCAGACCAAGGGTCGCGATTTGTTCGACCTGCGCGCGCATCCGGCATCGGGTTGGCAAGAGCTGCCGGACGACGGCAGCCGCTTCTATGCCGACCCGTTCCCGATCGTTCGCCAAGGCCAGCTAACCCTGTTCGTCGAGGACTATATCCATCGGCTGGGCCGGGCCATCATCTCCGCCGTGCCCTTCGGCCCGGCCGGCCCGCTCGGCCGCCCTGAGCCGGTGCTCGACCTGCCCTACCATCTCTCCTACCCCTTCGTCTTCGAGCGCGACGGCGAGGTCTGGATGGTGCCAGAAAGCTGCGCCAACGGCACGGTCGATCTCTACCGGGCCACCGCCTTTCCCGGCGGATGGGTCAAGGAGGCGACGCTTCTGTCCGGCATCATCGCCAGCGACGCCACCCTGGTCGAGCACGGCGGCGCCTGGTGGCTGTTCGCCACTGTCCGGGATGGTGGAGGCACCATCCGCGATGGCGGCGGCGCCTTCTCCGACGCGCTGCATCTGTGGTCGGCGCCGGATTTTCGCGGCCCCTGGACACCGCATCCGAACAATCCCGTGCTGATCGACATCGCCTCGGCGCGGCCGGCCGGGCGCATGGTCAAGCGCGGCAACGACTTGCTGCGCCCGGTTCAGGACTGCCGCAGGAGCTATGGCGCGGCTCTCGGCATCGCACGCATTTCTCACCTTGATTTGATCGGCATGGAGCAAGTCGTTGAAACCATCTTAAATCCAGGTGCGCTATGGAATGGGCGCAAACTTCACACGCTCAACGAGGCAGGCGGTTTTGAGTTCATCGATGGCTCGGCGATCGCACCGCGCTGGAAACGACGGGTCCGCGATTAACCTAAACATTGGTTACTACCAGATACATGCTCCGGTTGCTTGAGGTTGAATTAGGTCCGGGAGATATCTTCCACCGTAGTTGCACTCGGGAGTTGCTACCAGAAAGGGCAGCGAAATGAGTACCGCAGAGGCTGGCCAAACCGAAGTCGAAGTGGTGATCGTCGGCGCCGGAATGGCCGGCACCACCTTGGCAACGGTGTTGGGACAAGCTGGGCGCAAGGTGGCGCTGATCGATCCGCACCGCGTCCACCACGACGAGTTCCGGGCCGAGAAGATCGGCATGGATCAGATGCTGCTGTTCGAAAAGCTCGGCCTCGATGCGACGGTCAAGCGTCTCGTCACCTCAACAACCGATACCCATGTCTTCCGCCTCGGCCAGCTGTTCGCGCATGAGAAGAAGTCGGAATTCACATTTTCCTATGGCGCGCTGATCAATGGCCTGCGCGACGCCTTGCCGCCGCAAGTGCCGCTGACGGTCGGCAAGGTAACCGAGATCTCGACCGGACCGGACCGGCAGCGGCTTGTGCTGGCCGACGGCTCCGTCATCAGTGCCCGCCTGCTGGTGGTGGCCACCGGCCACGGCGAAGCGGTGCGGCGCGCCGTCGGGGTCGAGCGTGTCGAGCAATCGAAGGCGCATTCGCTGTCGATGGGATTCGATCTCGCCATCTCGCCGCGTGAATTCGCCTATCAGTCCGCTACTTGCTACGGCAGGCGGGCCGCCGACCGTGTCGCCTACATCAGCATCTTTCCTCTCGGCAACAAGATGCGGGCGAACATGTTCGTCTATCGCACCGTGGCCGAACCGTGGACGAGGGCGTTTCGCCAGGATCCGCAGAAGATGCTTTGCGAGCTGATGCCCGAGATAGCAGCGCTATGCGGCAACTTCGAAGTCGCAAGTCCCGTCGAGATCAGGCAGGTCAGCCTGAATACGACGCAAGGCCATCGCCGCGACGGGGTCGTCTTCATCGGCGACGCTTTCTGCACGACGTGTCCAACGCCGGGCGTCGGCATCGGGCGGGTGATGACCGATGTCGACCAGCTCCATTCGGTTCACATTCCGCGCTGGCTGGAAACACCAGGCATGGCGGCTGACAAGATCAATGCCTTCTATGACGACCCGGTCAAGGTGGCTACCGATGAGGACGGTATGCGTGTGAGCTACTATGCCAAGTCGATCACCATCGAAACCGGGCTGGAATGGCGCGTACGGCGCCTGCGCAACAACACGGCGCGCCGGCTGATGATCATTGGCCGCAAGATGCGGCATCTGGGACAACGGCAGGCGCCCGTGGCCAACATGCAATAGGGCGCGATCAGCCAATCGCGCCCTATTGATTGCCCTTATGAGGCGAATGCGTCAGACGCCAACCGCTCAGGCGGGCGGCGGCGGAGGTGTCGAGGGGGCAGTCTGGGCCGTGACGACCGAAAGCCTGTCGCGCTTCTGCAAAGTTGGCTTCTCGTATTTCTTCACCGCAAAGTCCCCTCCACATTGGATACGGCGCCAGCAGAACCAATTCCCTGCCTCGTGTCAATTGTGCCGTTACTGGTTCTTACACCGTTTCTGCAGCACCTCGGTCAAACGATTCTGCACTGTTGCATCGCTGGCACATGTGACGGCTCCGTTGGAGCACCCTCACCCCAGCGTCAGCCCGGCCTTCCTCGCCTCCTTGCGCAGGAACGGCAGACCGACCTCGATGACATCGTCCGGATTGTCGGCCACCGGCCGCCACACGGCCAGCCCGCCGGCAATGTCGACATCGACATGGTTCATGCTTTCCAGCGTGATGGCTCCGCTGTAGCCGATGTCCGATATCGCCTTCATGCAGGCCGCCCAGTTGAGCATGCCGCGCCCCGGCACGCCGCGATTGGCTTCGGAGACATGGACGTAGCCGAGATAGGGTGCGGCGGCGCGGAAGCCGGCTTCAAAACTCTCCTCCTCGATATGCATGTGGTAGGTGTCGAGATGGATGAAGATGTTGTCGGCGCCGACGCGCTCGATGATCCGCGTCGCGTCGATGCCACGGTTGATCAGATGCGTCTCGTAGCGGTTGCAGGGCTCTATGCCGAGCTTCAGCCCATGCGCCTTGGCCGCCTTGGCCGCGCGGACCAGGAACCTGCACATGCCGTCCATTTCCTCAGCCATCGGCGCACGTCCGGAAGTCTTGCCGATCGTGCCATAGGTGACGCCGCCGAGCGCCTCGCTGCCCACCGCCTCACACACGCCGAAGGCCGGCTCGAGGAAAGCCAGCGCCTCGTCCGGCCGCGCCACCACGTCGAGTGAAGCAGGCAGGCCAAGCGACGGAATAAGCGCGACATTCCAACGTTCGGCAAAGGCGTGCGTGCGCAGAGTGTCGATCTCCTCGGGGCGCAGCAGCGGGATTTCGAGCAGGCCGATGCCCAGTACCTTCAACCGCTCCATCTGCGGCTCGATCAGGTCGAGGTCCCAGACCGGGGCAATGGCGAATGTGTGCAATCCAAAAACATTCATCAGCTGTAGCCTCTCCGTTCATGCGCCGGAAACGCGAGGCCGGAAGCCAGAGTAAATCGATTTATCTTCAGGACGAACTGGGTCATTCGTTTTCCTCCATTTGATGTCACGTGCCGCGAGCCGTCCCGGAATGCGGGCCGTTGCCTGGCGGGCCAACGGATTCCCGCATCAGAACCTTGCAAGGCTCGAGCCGCGCGATCGGCGGCCCCTCCCCGCCTTCGATCCTGGCAAACAAGGCCTCCATGGCGTGGCCGGCGATCTGGCGCACCGGCTGCACCACGGCGGCGATGGCCGGCCATGTCACCTGCATCCATTCGGCATCGTCGAAGCCGACCAGCGAAATGTCGTTGGGGCAGTGCCAGCCGCGTCGGCGGAACTCCGAGAGCGCCACCAGCGTACCCTTGAGGAACAGCGAATAGACCGCCGTCGGCCGCTCTCCCTTCGCAAAATAGTCGCGCAGCTGCGCCCTGAGCGGCTCGACATCGGTTTCGGCGAGCACGACGTCGATGCGAACACCCGGCGCCAGCTTGAGCGCGGTGGCGCGAAATCCATCGAGGCGGGCGCGCACGGTGGCCGCCTGCTCGCCAAGGCCGATGACCAGGATGTGGCGGTGGCCGTTGCCGAGCAGTTCGCGCGCCACTTCGGCGCTTGCGGCAGCACTGTCGGCCGACACCGTGTCGAAGGCGTCGTCGGACAGCACGCGGTCGATCAGCACGCCGGTCATGCCGTTGGCCTTCATGAATGCGGCCGCCGGTCCATGCTCGTTGCGCACCGGTGCCAGCACCACGCCGGCCACCCGCCAGTCATGCATGCGGGCGAGGATCTCCGTTTCGCGCGCTTCGGATTCGCGGCTCGACGCCGCCACCAGCGTGTAGCCGCGCTGCTCGGCCAGGCTCTCGAGCTGGGTGACCATCTGGCCGAAGAACTCGCTTTCGAACTCGGGCATGATGGCGCCGATGATGCGGCGCTTGGCCCTGCGCATGTCGGAAGCCAGCGGATCGACGCGGTAGCCCAACAGCTCGACGGCATCGAAGACGCGCTGCGCATTTTCGGACTTCACCGTGGTGACGCCGGCCATGACCTTGGAGACGGTGGCGGCGGACACGCCGGCATGGCTTGCCACATCATGGATTGAGGCACGCCGCTGCTGGCCTTGCCGACGCGCCATTGGTCCTCCTCCCGAGATGCGGACATCAGCATTTCTCGTCCGCTGGAGAAATGGGTAAATCGATTTTTCGTGGTTGTAAATCGTTTAATCGAAGGTAATTTACCTCCCAGAAAACGCGATCCGGATCGCGCCGGGAGGAATCATCATGTCAGACAATGCCTTGCCGCTGGTCATCAGCGCGCCGGAACCGCGCACGCTCGATCTCATCTTCACCCAGCCGCAGCTGGCGCGCCTCAGGTCGAAATACCGCATCGTCGAGACCACCGCCGACGGCGTGGCGAACCTGCCGGCCGATGTGCTGGCACAAGCCCGCTACATTGTCGGCCAGCCGCCGATCTCACCCGACACGCTCGACCAGATGAAGGCGCTGCGCTGCGTTTTCAATGTCGAGACCAACCTCATCAACAACATGCCTTACGAGACGCTGTTCGCGCGCGGCATCCATGTCGTCACCACCGGCCTGGTGTTCGCCGAGCCGGTGGCCGAGCTTGGCCTTGCGATGGCGCTCAACCTCGCCCGCAACATCGTCGATGCCGACCTCGCCTTCCGGCAAGGCAGGGAATTGTGGGGCGGCGACGGCAATTTGACGGCGCGGCTCTTGTCGGGCGCCGATGTCGGCATCATCGGCTTCGGCGATCTCGGCCGTGCGCTGAACCGGCTGCTGTCGGGCTTCCGCACCCGCACCAAAGTCTTCGATCCCTGGCTGCCGCCGTCGATCCTCATCGACAATGGCGTCGAGCCGGCCTCGCTGGACGCGGTGCTGTCGACCAGCGACTTCGTCTTCGTCGTCGCCTCGGTGACCTCTGAGAACCAGGGCTTTCTCGGCGCGGATGCCTTCGCCAGCATGCGCAAGGGCGCCGCCTTTATCCTGCTCAGCCGCGCCGGCGTGGTGGACTTCCCCGCGCTGATGGCCGCGGTGAAGAGCGGCCACATCGTCGCCGCCAGCGACGTCTTCCCGGAGGAGCCGCTGGCGTCAGACCACCCCGTGCGCGCCCTGCCCGGCTTCCTGCGCTCGGCCCATCGCGCCGGCGCGCTCGACATCGCTTTCAAGCGCATGGGCGACATGGTGCTGGAGGACATGGACCTGATCGACCGCGGCCTGCCGCCGCTGCGCTCCAAGCGCGCCGAACGCGAGACGGTTTCGCGCATGCGCTCAAAACCCGCCGACAGGAACTGAGGCAGGTTTCGTCGCTGGCCGGCCTTGGCCGCTTCAGCTTGACAGAGCGCGGCCGGCGACGACGCTGCCGCAATCGAACTCTACTGAGAGGCAAACCATGAAGAAGACCTATGAAAAGCCGGTGCTGGTCAAACGGCAGAAACTGTCGGCCTTGACGGCGCAGGCAATCCCGTCATCGGGCCCGATCGGCCCGTCAGGCTGACGCCACCACAGGGCATTCCCGCGATGTACTTCAGCACCGTCCGGAACCTTTGCGCGGCCTTTGCGTTCTTCCCCCGGATCGTCTCCCATTCGATCCGGAACACCTCCAATCAAATGCCCCGTCAGGCTCCGGCCGGCGGGGTTTCTTTTATCCCCATGGAACGCACTGGTTTCCGGTTTGGCGGAACAATTGTCCCGCCGTGAAGTTTTGAAAATAGACCTGGCGGTGGGACGCCCGGTCTACTCCGGGAGACCTGTCACGATTTGCGTCGGTGGCGGGTCTTCTGCGCGCAGAGGGCGCCGCGCAGGAACACGCAGCACCTGGTTGCGCCTCATGCGTCCGAAGGGTCGCTCTTCGCGGCGTCGACATCCCGGCCAGTCCGAAAGATCCGCCTGAGGATGTCGCGCGCGATCTCCGCCCGGTGCTTGTCCTGGCCTCGCAACTCGACGCCGCCGAGCCTTGCCGGCGCTCCACCCGTATGGTCCCACACCATCCAGCTGCCGGGCGCTTCCTGCAGGCACTCAAATCTGTCTTTTGGCATTAGGCGATTTCGTCTCTCGGCATCAAGCGTCCCATTCGCAAGGCCCGCCAATGAAGGCACCGCTATCGATGGCCGACGCGGGGGTTAGGTTGGGCGGGGGGCCGGGTCCCGCGTCGGCCAAGGCGGCATCTAAGGTCCGCCGCGTTGCAAAGCTACCCAGTTACCGCAAGGCGAACAATTACGCGAATTGCTTGGTACGCTTCCGGACAGTTCGCGGGACTCGCTAACCAATTGTCGGAAGCATACGGTGCGCGTGTCG
This sequence comes from Mesorhizobium loti, assembly GCF_003148495.1. Lineage (GTDB taxonomy): Bacteria > Pseudomonadota > Alphaproteobacteria > Rhizobiales > Rhizobiaceae > Mesorhizobium > Mesorhizobium loti. Next base: position 1,359,693 of record NZ_QGGH01000001.1, on the reverse strand, counting down.
CTGGCCGTTGAATGGGCGCTGGCGCTTGAAAGAGCAGATCGCGCTTTCGCCCCAACGATGGGAGAAGCGCGATGATCTTCAACGGGTCAGTGGATTCAGATCAGCTTTCGATCCTGGGTAAAGTGCTCGATGACTATTGCCGCCAGGCCGGCATTGCCGCGGGCCAACCGGCCAGGGAACGTCTCGGGTGCCGTGCCATGGAGCTTTTTCAAGGCGGCATGGACATGCCCGCGGAACTGCTTGCCGCTATGCGCTTCAGCTACGACGAATGGCTCGGCGAGGTCGATCCCCAAACCTCATCGGTACAGAGGCCTGCCTTGTGGGCGGTCGAGGCAGCACTCACGGAACCAACCCCTGCCGGGACAGTTGGTTCGGGTGGCGGCGGAGCATCGCGCTTCCCTCAAGCGAATGCGGTGGAGGACTCCGCCAATTCGTCACCACGCCCCCTCCAGGGAAAAGATTCCGAATAGCAACCCGGCACGGAATGACTCGCTATCGGATTGTCGAAAGCGTACACTTCCCCGTCGCTGGCCACTTTAACGGGCGCTGGCGCTTGAGAGTGCCGATCGTACTCCCGCCCCTGCGGGAGCTGCATATTGAACTACGAAATCCCAAAATCGACTGTCGCTGGCCAGGCACTGGCTTTGGACAACCAGTTCCGAAATGAACTGTTGCGAAGGATGACCGCCGAGGACCTTGCGCTGCTCGAACCGGATTTGCACCGGGTAGCCCTGCCGCTGAGAATGCCCCTCGTGACGCCCGACGTGCCGATTGAAGCCGTTTATTTCATCGAGCACGGAATCGCGTCGGTCGTCGCGCGCACGCCCGGTGGACACGAGGCCGAGATCGGCTTCATCGGCAATGAAGGGATGGCCGGATATTCGCTGGTGATGGGCGACGACCGCGCACCGCAAGCCTGCTTCGTGCAACTCGAAGGCGAAGCGATGCGCATGGACGCAGGCAGCTTCAATGCGGCTCTGACGACCAGTCCCACCTTGCGCTTGTTCCTGTTGCGCTTCGTCAATTCTCTGCAGATCCAGACCGGATGTACCGCGCTTGTCAACGCGCGGCTGCGGTTGGCGAGCCGTCTGGCCCGGTGGTTGCTGATGTGCGACGACCGCGTGGTGGGAGTACGATTTTCCATTACCCACGAGTTTCTCGCCACGATGCTGGGCGTCAGACGGCCAGGCGTCACCATCGCCCTTCAAGAATTGGAAGGCCTTGCTCTGATCCGGTCGCGCCGGGGTGAGGTCATCATACTGGACCGCCCTGGACTGATTGCGCTGGCCAATGGTGGATATGGGGAGCCAGAAGCTGAATATAGCAGGCTTTTGGGAGAGACCGGCTCGGGGGATTGATGACCGGGCACGGCGCCTGTTGCCTCCGGTCGGCTCAACATTGTCGGTTCTGTACCAATACTCGATGGAGAAATGTCGGAATCGCACTGTTATCCGCAAGTAAATCGTAAAGTGAGAATAATTGAATATTATTCGCCCAATGCGTCATAGTTAATAGACGTAACCTTGTTTAGGTGGTTAAGTAAATCTGTCATCAGCTATGGCACGGGCGCTGGTGCTTGAGAGAGATTACCGTTCTCCCGCCCCAGCGGGAGCTATGCGATGACAGTCAACCAGCCAAATATGTTTTCCGGAATTCCCATCGAAAGAAGTGACGGCACCATCTCCGTCCTTTGCACACTTCCTCAAATGGCCGACGCTTTGGCGGATGGCTGGCCATCCGATGGGCCAATGTTTCTGGCTGCGCTTGCTGCCCTGGTGGGGGAAAGAGTGGGATGTTGCAGCACAAGGGACGTCCATCGAGCCTTCATTGCGGCAGCGGTTGAAGCCGATTGTCTCCCCGACAGCTACATGAAGAAGTGAGCGCGAAAATGCCTCTCACCTTGCGGACGACACTTTGCGAAACGAGAGATGCGTTGCATGTGCTGCGAAGGGCTTTGTCTGTTCGCGGCCATATCGAAGCAATGGAAGAGATCGATTCCCTTATAGGTGTCGCAGAACAAAAGGCAGTCCACGCGATCGGCGACATTGACCGGGCCGAGTTTCGAAAACCCATTCTCGTGGTGGTGGCGAACCCCGCAATGTCCGAAGATATCCTGATTCCAGTCGCGCTGCCCACCAGGCTCGGTGAGCTTCGTGAACAAGGCATGGGCCTCAGTGCATATTGCGGCAATGCGCGCTGCGGTCATTTGCGTTCGCTGGATCTCGATGGCCTGATCGAGATCTACGGCACCCACTATGATTTCATCACCGAAAAGCGGTTGGCATCGAAGCTGGTGTGCAAACGATGCCAAAATGTTGGGGGGAGGCTTGTCGTGGTCTCCGATAAACGGCCCCGGTATTGAATACCCGGGGGCGGAACGAATCCCTCCGTCGCCCGGTGGAGACAAGCGAGCAATCGCGGAACCATCCTCTGCCGAGACAGTTGGTTCGCGTGGCGACGGAGCATCGCGCTTCCCTCAAGCAAATGTAGCGGATCCCTCCGCTAATTCGTCGCCACACCCTCCAGAGAAAGCATCCATAGGGGCTTTGAGCGTTAAAGCCTCGGCCAGCAATTCGACAGGAGCCGCGAGGCCCTTGAGGGTGGCGTACAGACCCAGCGTCACCATCGCCAGGTGACCCTCGGCTTTGTCGTGAACCAGGTCTGCGGCGTGCACTAGGTCTGCGGCGTGCACTAGGTCGATGGGGACTGGCGGCCTCACTTGCGGATGATCCATTCGATGACGCCGGCGCCGACGTCGAGATTGCCCGTGAGTTCGCGCGTCATCGCCGTGGCATGTTCCGCCCATTTCGCTTCAGGCAGCGGATATCACGCCGCTGGGGCCTTGGTCGTCTTCCATCCGATGTCTCCCGGCGGGGCGGGAATACATCACACTTTCAAGCACCAGCGCCCGTTTCGTGGCCGGTGACCCCTCGCACATAGCGGCTTTGCGCACGCGCTCAACAACAAATGAGATCGGAGCGGGATGATGTTTTTTTCGTACCCAGGCGCTGCGGGTCGGAACGTTTTCTCCCGGCCAGCATTTTGGGTGCCATCGAAAGACAGGAGAGACTTCCTTGACCAGACTGCCTCAGGACAAAGACCGGATTGAACGTGCCACCCGCGAGGCTCAATCCATCATCGCCATCGAACGTCAGGCGCGTGAGGCAAAGACGGCCCGGCTGCGAGAACTGCGGCTTTCCTCAGAGGCGCCAATCTCGACAGGGACCGCCATGACAAAGCGCAAGCCTGGCGCCCGAAAAGCGACACGCAAGACTATCGAGTTGGAGTGACGCTCCCAACGCACCGCATCCGACAAGCATCTCGCGCCTATTTGCGCACGATCCAAACTATGCGCCGCCGCTAGTAGCAGCACAACCAAGGCAAATGTAACATTAGCTACACGTAATTGTGGCACGTTTGATGCATCGAAGAACTCGATGGGGTAACGGGAGCAGAGGCGATGTATAGGAATGATGAAAAACTGTGCAATTGGGCGAGCGCACGAGGCATTATGATTTACCGACGCTCAAAGACCGTATGGATTGCAGCGGGAAGTTACCGGGATCGCAAATATGAGGTGAAGGGACGGACACCTGCCGTTGCGCTCGCATTGTGGAAGGAAGCCGCCAGATACAGCGGGTCGGGAATTTGAAGCCTGACATATGCCTTGAAAAGTAGCCGCCTGATCAATGCTTTTCACCGGCAGCCGCGTCGGTCATTTACGAGGCCTGTCAAAACTTCAATCGCCTGGCAAAGATTTGCCGATCGTGAAATCTGGCAGCGCCCGCCCCAGCAAGCCGGCGGAAAGTGACACCCAGAACTAGAGCCGTGACGTGAGCTCCGGGTCGACGCTGTATTGGAATACGCTGCCCTCGCTTTCGTCGACCACCCGGAACCAGTGGGTTTGCAAGGCGCGCGGCGACATGGCCTTGCCCGTGATTTTCTGCAGCGCCTCAAGTGCCGTAGCCCCACTGGCAACGTGCGAAGCAGACAGTGACTCTGCGTCCATTTCGTCAATCTGGTAACGCGGCATTGCTGGCCTCCTGTCAGCCAAACTTCGGGAGGCCACCTAGGTTCCTGGAACGAAATTCCTTTTGCGAACTTGCTGACGTCATGAGCGCCTGTGAGCATTTTGCAAGGTTGGTCGGCACCATGAACAAGTTCCTTTTCGCAGCCGCTGATTTTCTGTCTCGCCCGCCGGGCTTCTACGTCATGATCATTGCCATGGTGGTGTGCACCGCCCTGGTACCGTTCGGCCTGACGAATGCCGTCACCTACGCGCTGTCGGTCGCGGCCATCGTCATCACCGGTGTCGTGCTGATCCAGGGCTACCGCGACACCGCCGCGATCCATGCCAAGCTCGACGAGATCATCGTCGCCCTCAACGACACCAGAAACGATGTCGTCGGGCTGGAGCATGCCGACCCGAAAGACATCAGGGCGAAGCTCGGCAAACTCGAGGAAGAGGCAGCGCGAACCGCGCCCGAGGCCTAGAGCAATTCACCGTTTCACGGAAACGGCGAACCGCTCTAACTCTTTGTTTCGACGCAATTCTCAAGGGAAAGCGCTATGCGCTTTTCCCGGGAAAACCGTTTCACACTTTTCCTGGAATTGCTCTAGCCGACCTTCGGATCATTGGGTGCCAATGATGCCGGGATCATTGGCACCCAATGATCTCGGCATCATCGGCATTCATTGGCAGCAGCCACAGGCGGAGCCGCTAACCAGCCGCAAAGTTCCGGGCGAACTGCTCTTCCTCGAACAGGCGCTGTATGGTTTCGCCGTTCTCGACGATCCGAACGGCCCATTGGCCATCGATAGGCTGGATGGAAACGCCTGTCTGCCGAGGCGCATCGACAGCGTTCATGGCTGCTTTTTCGATCTGCGGGCGACCGCTTCCATAAAGGAGCGTGCGGCAGCGTCACAAGCCGTTCTGGACGGTCCGTTTGCGAACAGCACGACCTCCGCAGCCTTCTCCGACATGCCATGTTTCCTGGCAAAGACCGCCGTGTCGTAAGGCTCGTTTTCAGTCCCCGGTGTCGAGGACGTGACCCTGACCTTGGTCATTGCCGCGGCCGCCTGAAACTGTCGAGCAATTCGGCTTCATTGCTGTAGCCATTCTCGAAAAGCGAGAACACCGTGGCTGCGAGCCGCTGCACGTCCGGCTCGCTCGACTTCGGGTCAAGTTTGCGTTCGGAGCAGACCCGATCAAAGACGCGTTGGCACAGTTGCAGATCGGAAGGATGGAAGCCGGGATTGCGCTTGTTAAGGCTCGACATGAGAAGCCCCTTTCGGAGCAGCGACCCATTTGCCTGACGCTGTCGATCAAAAATGAAATCGCGCGCAGCGAGAGTCAATATCAGCGTCATCACCGTAAAAACCGTACAATTCTCCCACTGAAATTCGGCATGCTTTCAAGCCGTTCGCAGGGCAGGCGCGACATGGCGCCTGATCGTTAGCCGGCGGATTTTATCGACCATCACCCGATCCGGCGTCTCTCAGCAAAATGTCGGTTTTGTACCAAGAAGGGCTTGGTACGTTTCCGACACTAACGTTGAAGTCGATCTTTTCGTATGCGAACGGCAGTGGGGGACGCTGTGCATCGCATTTCATATCGTATTCCTAGGTTTGTTCGTTCAAAGACCCTATGTGTAGGCGATCGTCGGCACGTCGATACGGGCGCGGACGGCTGGGAGATCGGATGGCTCTTGCCCTGCATTGGGCCGCGCCATGACTGATTCCGGCAAGAAATCTCCCGACAAAGATCACCAATATCGAAATCAATTGCTGCGGCGCATGCCCGCGGATGATCTGGCCTTGCTTGAGCCGCATATGCGGCGCTGCGAATTGCCGTTGCGCATGATGCTGGCGACCCCCGGCATCCCGATAGAGGCCGTCTACTTCATCGAACAGGGCATCGGTTCGGTGGTCGCCAGCACGGCGAGCGGCCACGAGGCGGAAGTGGGCTTCATCGGCTTCGAAGGCATGACCGGCTCTTCCCTGGTGATGGGCGACGACCGCGCGCCGCACGCCTGCTATGTCCAACTCGAGGGCGATGCGATCCGCATCGAAGCCGGCGCTTTCAATGCGGCACTGGCGGCAAGCGCGACCTTGCGCATGTTCCTGCTGCGCTTCGTCAATGCGCTGCAGACCCAGGCCGGCTGCACCGCGCTCGTCAACGCGCGGCTGAAGCTCGAGGAGCGGCTGGCGCGCTGGCTGCTCATGTGCGACGACCGGGTGCCGGGCGAACATCTCGCCATCACCCACGAATTCCTGGCCATCATGCTTGGTGTCAGGCGGCCGGGCGTCACCGTCGCCCTCCAGCTGCTCGAAGGCCGTGCACTGATCCGGGCACGCCGGGGCGAGATCGTCATTCGCGACCGCGCCGGGCTGATTGAGCTCGCCAATGGCAGTTACGGCGAACCCGAGGCCGAATATGTCAGGCTGATCGGCGAGATCAGCGCGGCCTGATCAGGAGCGGCTGCCGCCTGGCTTGCCCGACGCTTTGCCGGGCGGTGGCGCACCGCCTTCAAATGCATCCCGGCCAATCGGCAGCCCGGCATGCTCCAGGCTTGCGAGCTTGCATTTCGTCTGTTCGGCCGCCGCGCCGACAAGGCAATCGATGGCAAACATGGCACCGGCATGGTCGCTCGCCGCGACCGCCTGGCGTATCTTGCTCAATTGCGCTTGAGTGTAGTCCAGAAGCTCGACCAGGTCGGTATGATCCAAACCGCCCTCCATCACAGGATGTCGAGAGGCCGATCTGAGGTCGCTCTTGCTATCAAAATACGCCCATTTGCAAGACTTGCATAGCCAAACTGTCAAAAACGTACAGTCTTCGCGCCGCCGGCTCCGGCATTGGCCAAAGGTCCCTCTTTGCGCCATCTTCGCCGTGTGAGAGATTGCCCTATATAAGCTATCGCTTGAATAAATGGTTCGTACGTCTGTCGCGGGGAAGATGTCGTGCCAATTCGCGAGAATCTCGCCGCCAACCTCAGGCGGCTGATCCAGCGCCACGCTTCGGTGAGCGCGGTGTGCCGCGAGCTTGGCGTCAACCGCACCCAGTTCGAACGCTACCTGCAAGGCAAGGCCATTCCCAACAAGGCCACCGCCAGGCTGATCTGCGATTACTTCAAGATCGACGAGAATGAGCTGTATCGCGAGCCCGCAGCCGGAGCAGGGGCTGACGACGGCCACGCATCGCTGCGCCAGACACTGTATGAGAACATGGTGCGTCCCCCCTCGCCCGCCATCGCCGGCGGCACTTATTTCACCTATTTTTCGGTCCCCGGCCACCCCGACCTTCTGATGCGCTCGGTCACCTTCGTGCGGCGCGAGGCCGAGCTGGTCACCTTCAGGCGGGTGACGCGGTGGGCCCCGGGCGATGGTCAGGGCGGCGCGAGAGTGCCCGGCAACCATTACGGCGTGGCGATCTCGCGCCTGAACTGGATCTATTTCAGCGGCATCAACCGCCGCCAGACCGCCGAACCTTCGATCATGACCGTGCAGTGGGCCCCCATCTCGGAGCCGGTTCTGGTCGGCAGCGCCTTGGTCCTGACCGGATCGGGGCCAGCCTGCGTGTCTGTCATCATGCGCCAGGACGTCACCAGGATCAGCATGAGACGGGCGATGCAGATGGCGCATGTCGTCAGCCTCGACGACCCCGGTGTCGATCAGCTGGTGGTCAGTCTCGCGCGTGAGGCCTGATACACCAGCCGCGCCGGCGTTCGCAGTCAGCCAAGGCGAAGCGTGTTGCGTGCGATCTGCCAGGCGGATTCAACGTGCCGCCGGGCCGCTGCTTCCGCCTCGTCCGGCTTGCGCGACCGGATGGCATCCATGATTTCGGTCATTTCGGCGATCGCCGGCTCGCGGCGGTTCTCCGACGCGATGGTCATCGAGCGCAATTGGTTGATGCGCACATTCAGCCCCGTCACGATTTCCCAGGCAATCTGCTTGTCAGCCGCCCCGAACAGCGTTTCGTAGAACTTGGTCGTCGCCCGCATCACCTCGACCGGCGCGCCTGATGCCCAGGCGTCGAGCAGGTTCGTCAAGGCCGCATCGAGCGAGGCGATCTGCGCGTCGGTGGCCGACAAGGCGCAAGTCCGCGCTGCGATCCCCTCCAGCAGCGCCCGCAGTTCATAGATTTCATCGGTGCGGCCGAGATCCGGCTTGGCGACGGCAGGTCCATGGCCCGGTATCATCTGCACCAGGCCTTCCGCCTCCAATTGCCGCAGAACCTCGCGCACCACGGAACGGCTCACGCCAAGCTGATCGCAAAGCGGCCGCTCGACCAGCCTTTCACCAGGCTGGAAGTGGAAGCCCATGATCGCATCGCGCATGCGTTCCAGCGCCAGCGTCCGCAACGTCTTGGCAGAGCGGTCGATCCGCAGCGTATCGTCTGACATTTTTTCTCCGCCTTCGCTTGCGCCGCCACAAAACAGATTCCGCAGCCGATTGACAAGGTCCTTGGCGCTCCATAGCATGGTATACCATAAGACGATACAGGGATGACGGCGCTGCACCGCGCCATCGCGACCAAGGACTGCTGATGAAACCGGCCATTCGAAAGACTGCCACCTACATCGAGAACACGCTTATCGAGGGCGGCAAGGCCGCACCCAGGCCGTTGCGCCTGATCGGCGTGGCCGCGGTGCTGACGAACCCCTGGGCTGGCCGTGGTTTCACCGACGATCTGTCGCCTGAGATCCGCGCCATCGCTCCCGTCCTCGGCGAACTGCTGACGCGCGAGATCATCGCCGTCGCCGGTTCGGGCGAGGCGATCGAAGGCTACGGCAAGGCCGCCATCTGCGGCACGGCGGGCGAGATCGAGCATGCGTCGGCGCTGATCCATACGCTGCATTTCGGCAATCACTATCGTCGAGCGGTGGGCGCCAAGACCTATCTCGCCTTCACCAATCTGCGCGGCGGGCCGAACACGCCGATCATGATCCCGCTGATGGACAAGAACGACGAGGGCCGCCGCTCGCACTATCTGACCGTGCATTTCCAGATCGGCGACGCCCCCGCCCCCGACGAACTGGTGGTGGCGCTTGGCGCTTCGATCGGCGGCCGCCCGCATCACCGTATCGGCGACCGCTATCAGGACCTCAAGGAGGTGGGAGACCTGCATGGCTGATGTCGCCGCCCCCGCATGGGTTCGCAACACGGCGCCGGACGGCACCGGTTTCATCCGCGCCGGCTCCGGCGCGCCGGTTCTGCTCATTCACGGCGTCGGCATGAACGCAACGATCTGGCAGGATCAGATCGCGTCGATGAGAGACCGCCACGACCTCATCGCCATCGACATGCTCGGCCACGGCACCTCACCTTTGCCGCCGGAACATGCCGCCCTTTCGGATTTCGCCGATCAGGCGCTGCGTCTGCTTGACCATCTCGGTCTCGCCTCGGTGTCGATCGTCGGCCATTCGATGGGCGCGCTGGTCGCCCTGGAAATCGCCCTTCGCGCGCCGTCGCGCGTCCGCTCCATCGTCTGCCTCAACGCGGTGTTCCGCCGACCCGAGGCCCTGGCGCAGGCCGTGCGCCAGCGAGCGGCGGCGCTCGGCACGCATGGCGATCCTTCCGCCATCGCGGCAACGCTTGCCCGCTGGTTCGGCGACCCGCTGCCAGAGAGCCTGGTGGGGGCGGCCGCCACCGCCCGCGCGGCTCTTGAAAGCGTCGACCCGGAGGGCTACGCGCGCACCTATCGTCTTTTTGCCCATGCCGATGCCCAGCATGCCGATGCCCTGGCCGGGCTGGCCGCACCAGCCCTGTTCATGACCGGGTCTGACGACGGCAATTCGACCCCTTCCATGTCGGCGGCGATGGCGAGGCTCGCGCCGCACGGTCAATGCCTGGTGCTCAGCGGAGAAAGGCACATGATGGCAATGGCTTCGCCCGAAAAAGTGACTCGACACATCAGCGCCTTTCTTGACGCCGAAGCCGCGACGCCGCAGGCCGATCCCGCCTTCGACAGCGGCGAATTCCGGCGCGCGCTCGGCTCCTTCCTGACCGGCGTCACCATCGTCACCACGGTCAGTGCGGAAGGCGAGCCGCGCGGCTTCACCGCCAACTCCTTCACCTCGGTCTCGCTCGATCCGCCGCTGGTGCTTGTCTGCATCGCCAAGAAGGCGCTGGGACACAGCGCCTTCTCGACGTCGAAGGGCTTTGCCATCAACATCCTGTCGGAGAGCCAGAAAGCCCAGTCCGGCATCTTTGCCTCCAAGGCCGCCGACAAGTTCGCGAGCGTGGCCTGGCAACCGGGACAGACCGGCAATCCCCTGATCGACGGTTCCGTCGCGGTGTTCGATTGCGCCATGCAGCAGTTGGTCGACGCCGGCGATCACTCGATCCTGATCGGCCGCGTGCGCGATTTCAGCCACAATGGAGCACAGCCGCTCGGCTATTGCCGGGGCACCTATGTGACGCCCGGCCTCAGCCAGGAGGCGCTGGCGGCCGCACCCCCGGACACGGAAGTCGGCGCCATTCTCGAGAATGACGGCCGCGTGCTGTTCTTCGAGACATCCGACGGCTTCCACGAATTGCCGGCCGGACGCGGACTGGGCACGCCGAAAGATCCGCGCAGCCTCAAGGGGCACCTTGCCGCCAAGACTATCGACGCGCAACTCGGCTTCCTGTTCGCCGTCTGGGACGACACAGCCGCTCCGTCGCGCACGCATGTCTATTATCGCGGAACGATCGACGGCCAGTGTTCCGATGATCGACGGATCCGGCTTGTCGACATCGAGCAGATAACCGATCTCAGGATCGCCGACCCTGCGGTGCGCTCGATGCTTGCCCGCTATGTTCGCGAACGCACGGAAGATGCATTCGGCGTCTATGTCGGCAACGAGGTCGAAGGCGAAGTCCGGCCGCTCGCCAAGCCAGTTCTTCTTTCCGGTCGCGGGTGACGCTGATGAAATTCTCGCTGTTCGTCCACATGGAGCGCTCGGATCTGGCCAAGCCGCATTCCGAGCTTGTCGGTGAGCTGGAAGAGCTGGTTGTGCAGGCCGAAGAGGCAGGCTTCGAGACCGCCTGGATCGGCGAGCATCACGGCATGGAATTCACCATCTCGCCGAACCCGTTCATCAACATCGCCTGGCTCGCCGCCAAGACCAGGCGCATCCGGCTGGGCACCGGAACCATCGTCGCGCCGTTCTGGCACCCGATCAAGCTTGCCGGCGAAGCGGCGATGGCCGACGTCATCTCCGGCGGCCGCCTCGACATCGGCATTGCGCGCGGCGCCTACGCTTACGAATACCAGCGGCTTTTTCCCGGCCTCGAGGCCTGGGGAGCCGGCCAGCGGATGCGTGAGATGGTGCCGGCGATCCGCGGCCTGTGGGATGGCGATTTCGAACTCTCCGGCGAGTTCTGGTCGTTCCCCTCGACCACGTCGTCGCCCAAGCCGCTGCAAAAGCCCTATCCGCCGATCTGGGTGGCAGCGCGTGATCCGAACTCGCACGACTTTGCCGTTGCCAGCAAATGCAATGTGCAGGTGACGCCGCTGGCCTCCGGCGACGGCGAAGTGGCCAGCCTGATGGAGCGCTTCAACACCGCCTGTGCTGCCCACCCCGACATAGCGCGGCCGGAAATCATGCTGCTGATGCACACCTTCGTTGCCGAGGACGCGGCCGATGCCGATCGCCTGGTGCAGGATTTGTCGCAATTCTACTGCCAGTTCGGCGCCTGGTTCCAGAACAAGAAGCCGGTGCGCCAGGGCATATTGGAGCCGCTGAGCGAGGCCGAGATCGCGGCCATGCCGCAATATGCGCCGGACAAGATCCGGCAGAACCTCGTCATCGGCGAAGCCGACGAGGTGATCGCCAGGCTGAAGGCCTATGAGGCGCTGGGCTACGACCAGTATTCGATCTGGATCGACAGCGGCCTGTCCCATGAGCGCAAGAAGAAATCGCTGCAGCTCTTCATCGACAGGGTGATGCCGGCTTTTGCCGAACCGAAAGCGGGATCGCGATGAGCACCGCTCAATTCAGGAACTATATCGACGGCAGCTTCGAGGATGCGGCAGCGACCTTCGACAGCATCGACCCGTCGACCGGCACGGCATGGGCCAGGATGCCTGCTGCGTCATCCGATGACGTCGATCGCGCCGTCGAAGCCGCCCACCTTGCGCTGCGCTCCGGCCCATGGGCAGCGATGACGGCAACGGCGCGCGGCAAGCTCCTGGTGCTGCTCGGTGATCTCGTCGTCGCCAATGCCGACCGGCTGGCGGAACTCGAGACGCGCGACACCGGCAAGATCATCCGCGAGACCCGCGCCCAGATCGCCTATGTCGGCGACTACTACCGCTACTATGGCGGGTTGGCCGACAAGAACGAAGGCGCGTTCGTCCCCATCGACAAGGCGGATATGGAAGTGACGATCAGGCCCGAGCCGATCGGCGTCGTCGCCGCGCTCGTGCCGTGGAATTCGCAGCTCTTCCTGTCCGCCGTCAAGCTCGGGCCGGCGCTGGCCGCCGGCTGCACCGTCGTCCTCAAGGCTTCGGAGGATGGCCCTGCCCCGCTGCTCGCCTTCGCCGAACTCGTCCATGTGGCCGGCTTTCCCGCCGGCAGCGTCAACATCCTGACCGGCTTCGGCCATGATTGCGGCCAGCGCCTGACCAGCCATCCGCTCGTCGCTCGTGTCGCCTTCACCGGCGGTCCGGCAACCGCCCGCCAGATCGTCAGGAACACGGCGGAAAATCTCGCCTACACGACGCTCGAACTGGGCGGCAAAAGCCCGGTCGTGGTGTTTGCCGACGCCGATCTCGACAGTGCCGCCAACGCCGTCGTCGCCGGCATCTTCGCCGCCACCGGCCAGAGCTGCGTCGCCGGCTCGCGCCTGCTGGTCGAGCGTTCGGTGAAGGACGAATTCCTCGCCCGGTTGAAGCGCAAGGCAGAAGCGATCCGGATCGGCGACCCGCAAGATCCCGCAACCGAAATGGGGCCGCTTGCCACCTCCCGGCAGCGCGACTGGATCGAGAAGATCGTGATGGCAAGCCTTGCCGCGGGCGGACGGCTGGTCACCGGCGGGGAGCGGCCCACCGGCCACGAAAGCGGCCTCTATTACGCACCGACGATCATCGATGCCAACGACAACACCGGCCTGCCCTGCGTGCGCGAAGAACTCTTCGGTCCGGTGCTCAGCGTGCTCGCCTTCGATACGGAAACCGAGGCGCTCGCGCTTGCCAACGACACGCCGTTCGGCCTGGCGTCCGGCGTGTTCACCACCAATCTCGCCAAGGCCCATCGCATGGCGCGCGGCATCCATGCCGGCGTGGTCTGGGTCAACACCTACCGGGCCGTCTCGCCGCTGGTTCCGTTTGGCGGCTATGGCCAGTCGGGCCTCGGCCGCGAAGGTGGCATGGACGCGATCCGCGACTACACGCGTTCGAAATCGGTGTGGATACGCACCTCGGACGACCCGATTCCCGATCCTTTCGTCATGCGGTAGCCGCCGCAGGCCGGGGAAACGCGATCAAGGCGAAAACGCCGGTCGCAAACAGAAAACAACGAAAACAAACAGAGGAGAACGACATGAAACTGATCACCACCGGCGTCCTTGCCCGCCTTCTTGCAACAACACTTCTCGCAACGACACTTCTGGCAACGACGGCCGCAAGGGCCGAGGACATGGTGTTCACCTCCTGGGGCGGGACGACCCAGGAAGCGCAGACCAAATCCTGGGCCGAACCGTTCACGGCCGCATCCGGCATCAAGGTCATGCAGGACGGCCCGACCGACTACGGCAAGCTGAAGGCGATGGTCGACGCGGGCAGCGTCAACTGGGATGTCGTCGACGTCGAGATGGATTTCGCCATCAAGGCGGCCAAGGATGGCCTACTCGAGCCGATCGACTTCGCCGCAGTGCCGAAGGCCGATCTCGACCCGCGCTTCACCACCGATCACGCCGTCGGCAGCTTCTACTATTCGTTCGTGCTCGCCTGGAACAAGGGCGCCGTTTCGGGCGACCCGGCCGGCTGGGCCGACATGTTCGACACGAAGAAATTCCCGGGCAAGCGGACCTTCTACAAATGGTCGGCGCCCGGCGTCATCGAGATCGCGCTGCTGGCCGACGGCGTGCCGGCCGACAAGCTCTATCCGCTCGATCTCGACCGCGCCTTCAAGAAGCTCGACACCATCAAGTCCGACATCGTCTGGTGGGGCGGCGGCGCGGAGTCGCAGCAATTGATCGCGTCCGGCGAAGCGACGTTCGGCCAGCTGTGGAACGGCCGCGTCTTCGCGCTGGAGAAGGACGGCGCCGATGTCGGCGTCTCCTGGAACCAGAACCTGACGGCGGCCGACGTGCTGGTGGTGCCGAAGGGCGCCAAGAACAAGGACGCCGCGATGAAGTTCCTCGCCGCGGCGAGCAGCCCGGCCGGCCAGGCGAAGTTTGCCGAAGCCAGCGGCTATGCGCCTGTTAACACCAAAGCCAAGGCCGAGATGCCGGCCGATGCGGTGAAGGCGCTGCCGGACGCCCATGTCGACGGGCAGATCAACCTCGACATGAACTATTGGGCGGAGCACCGCGACGAGATCGCCACGCGCTGGTATGCCTGGCAGGCGAAATAAGCCTGCCCCTTGAACAGCAAGCGACGGGACGGCCTGTGCCGTCTCGTCCCGTAGCCCGGGTCGCCGCCATGTCGGTCGAAACACCTCAGAGCCTACCAACATTCCGCATGCCGGCAGGCCTCAACGGCCTGCTGCCGGCGCTGGTCCTGATCGTGCTGTTCTTCGTCGTTCCGGTCCTGGCCTTGCTCTTGCGCAGTGTCACCGAGCCCGAACCCGGCCTGCAGAACTACGCCGCCCTGCTTGGCGACGGCACCTATGCGCGGGTGTTCTTCAACACCTTTCTGGTCGCGTCGGTGGTCACTATCGTCACCGTCCTCGTCGCCTTTCCGGTCGCCTGGATGCTGGCGATCATGCCCTCCGCACTCGCCTCGATCGTCTTCGGCGTCATCATCCTGTCGATGTGGACGAACCTGCTGACCCGCACCTATGCCTGGATGGTGCTGCTGCAGCGCACCGGCGTCATCAACCGGACGCTGATGGCCGCTGGAATCATCGACCAGCCGCTGCCGCTCATCAACAATCTCACCGGCGTCACCATCGGCATGGTCTACATCATGCTGCCCTTCATGATCCTGCCATTGGTCGGTACGTTGCGGGCGATCGACCCGATGACGCTGCGTGCCGCGGCACTGTGTGGCGCCAGCCCCTTCCAGGCATTCCGCCGCATCCTGCTGCCGCTGTCGCTGCCCGGTGTCGCCGCCGGCGGCCTGATGGTCTTCGTCATGTCGCTCGGCTACTTCGTCACCCCGGCACTGCTCGGCGGCACCTCGAACATGATGCTGGCCGAAATGATCGCGCAGATGATCCAGTCGCTGCTCAACTGGGGGCTGGGCAGCGCCGCAGCCTTCATCCTGCTTGTCGTCACCATGGCGCTCTACGCGCTGCAGCTGCGCCTTGTCGGGGCCAGGCGCATCAGCGGAGGCGCCTGAGATGCTGCTCGACTATGACCGTATGGGCTGGCTGAAAATTGCCCTGCTCGGCTTCACCGCTCTGGTTGCCGGCTTTCTCCTGCTGCCTGTCGTCTTCATCGTCCTGCTCTCCTTCGGCTCGTCGCGTTGGCTGGCCTTTCCGCCGCCCGGCTGGACGCTGAAATGGTACCACGAGCTGTTTGCCGATCCGGCCTGGCTCGACGCTGCGCTGACCAGCGCCAGGATCGCCACCATGACGGCGATCCTGTCCGTGGTGATCGGCCTTCTCGCTTCCTTCGCTTTGGTTCGCGGACAGTTTGCCGGGCGTGAGATCCTGCGCGGCCTGCTGCTGACGCCGATGGTGCTGCCCGTCGTCGTCTTCGCCATCGCCATCTACGCCTTCTTCCTGCGCCTCGGCCTCGGCGGCACCACGATCGGCTTCGTCATCGCCCACACCGTGCTGGCCCTGCCCTTCGCCATCATCCCGATCGCCACCGCACTGGAAGGCTTCGACAAGTCGATCGAGGACGCGGCCATCGTCTGCGGCGCAAGCCCGCTCGAGGCCAGGCTCAGGATCACCTTGCCATCGATCCGCATCGGCATCTTTTCCGCCGCGATCTTTTCCTTCCTCGCCTCCTGGGACGAAGTCGTGGTGGCGATCTTCATGGCGAGCCCCAGCCTGCAAACCCTGCCCGTCAAGATATGGGGCAGTCTGCGCTCGGATCTGAGCCCGGTGATCGCCGCCGCCTCCAGCCTGCTGGTCGGGCTGACGCTGGCCCTGATGGTGGTGACGGCACTGCTGCAGCGAAAGGTCAAGACATGACCCAGCCCTTCCTCTCCATCCGCAATCTGCGCAAGGCGTTCGGCGCCATCACCGCCGTGCACGACGTCACCCTCGATATACCCAAAGGCGAGTTCCTGACCTTCCTCGGGCCTTCAGGCTCGGGAAAGTCGACGACGCTCTACGCCATCGCCGGCTTCCAGGATCCGAGTTCCGGCGATGTCGAGCTGGAAGGAAGATCGCTGCTTGCCGTGCCTTCGCACAGGCGCAACATCGGCATGGTGTTCCAGCGCTACACGCTGTTTCCGCATCTGACGGTGGCCGAGAACGTCGCCTTTCCGCTGCGGGTTCGCCGCCGGCCGGAGGCCGAGGTGAAGAAGAAGGTCGCCGACATGCTGGCCCTGGTGCGGCTCGAAAGCTTCGCCCAGCGCTTGCCGGGCGCCCTGTCGGGTGGCCAGCAGCAGCGCGTCGCGCTCGCCCGTGCGCTGGCCTACGATCCGCCTATCCTGTTGATGGACGAACCCTTGTCGGCGCTCGACAAGAAATTGCGCGAAGAGATCCAGGGCGAGATCCGCCGCATCCATCGCGAGACCGGCGTCACCATCCTCTACGTCACCCACGACCAGGAAGAGGCGCTGCATCTGTCGGACCGGATCGCACTGTTCCGGGACGGCCGCATCGAGCAGACCGGCAGCGGCGAGGACCTGTATCTGCGGCCAGCCACCGATTTCGTCGCCGGCTTCATCGGCAATTCGAATTTCCTCGCCGCAGAACATCTTGACACCAAGGATGGCACGGCAACAATCCGGCTGGCCGACGGTTCGGTCGTCTCCGGCGTCAGGGCCAACGGCACGTTCGGCAAAGGCCAGAAGACCAGGCTGATGATCAGGCCGGAAGCGTTTGGCATGGTGAGGCGCCCGGCGAGCGCGGAACTCAACGTCGAGATCGTCGATGTCGCCTTCTACGGCGAGCGCCGGCGCATCGTCGCGCGCACCGCCGGCGGCGAGGGGGTCGACATCAGGCCGACCTCCGCCGCCATGCAGTTGCAGGACCTGACGCCCTGCAGCCGGCAGGTCTTTTTCGATCCGACAGCGGCGTTCCTGTTTCCTGCCTGACATGCCGGTTGATTGTCTGGAGTCGACCAGAGCGGCAAATACAGTGGCCCTATGCGCATCGCGGCACAGCAAGGCAGCCCACAATCTTGATCGCGCGGCAAATGATTCCGGTCATGGAATCCCACTTTGGCCGAAACGAGCAAAATCCGAAAAAGTTTCAAGCTTTTTTCGACTATATTTTACCCGGGATTGGCCTGCTTCCTGGAACTTTCATCCAAACCTGTCGTTTTTCCAGACGATCGTTGCTCGACGATCTCAAAGCAACAGGAGGATTGTACCATGAACATCAAGATGATCTGCTTGGGCGCCATGGCGCTTTCGATGGTCGGCGGCGCGGCGTTTGCCAAAACGTCGGCTCTCGACGATCCGGCCAAGATGCAGCCCTTCTACACCGACTCCAGCATGAAGACGATGGTCAGCAACGACGACTTCGTGAAGGCCTGGAAGGCCCTAACGCCGGACGACCAGACCGCGATGATGAAGGCCTGCGAGGACGAGTCGAAGGACGCCACTGCGGCCAACAGCCATCCGGAATTCTGCAGCAGCGTGAAAGCGAACGGCGGCAGCAAGTAGCAATCCACTGAACCGACGAGAAAAACAGCCCCTTTGCGGGGCTGTTTTGCGTCCGGGCCTCGAAACGGGCAAGCCCGCAGCCTGTCGGCTTCAAACCCTGATCGTCGAGCGGGACCTGTCAGTCCGTCACTGAGACCGCGCTCGCCACGACATTTGAGAGCTTCTGGCGCTTTACCAGCACCGGCTTTTCGTAGGTCTTTTTCACGGGATATCCTCTGCCCCCAAGCGAGCGCTTTAAAGGGCGCCCGCGGCAAGATGTTGTCAAGCCAAAGCTAAAAACACCGGGATGGCACACAGAAAGCAGCCAA
This sequence comes from Mesorhizobium loti, assembly GCF_003148495.1. Taxonomy (GTDB): domain Bacteria; phylum Pseudomonadota; class Alphaproteobacteria; order Rhizobiales; family Rhizobiaceae; genus Mesorhizobium; species Mesorhizobium loti. The sequence goes on along the minus strand of NZ_QGGH01000001.1, from coordinate 1,341,444 downwards.
AGGTCGAAGGATATTTGTTATCTCCCGGAACTGGGTGGACCCGCTGTCACGGCGGACAGCTTCCCGCGCTTGTCGAGCGTCGGCTTCTCATAAATCTTCTTCATCGATGTCCCCATGGCCCGAATGACAACGCCAAGAGGCATCAGCCGTGCCCGCCCTGTCAAGCTGCGACCAAGAACGTTTTGGTGAGCGTCGCCAGACCTGGACCGTCTCCCACTCCCTGCACCGTCGTCCCATTCTGGTCATGTTGCACTGCGATAGATTTGTTGCGTTGCGATATCAGCCTGCCCCGCCGACACTGGCGACGGGTTCGGGCTTACACGAAGGAGTCTCCGTGGCAGCATCGTTCCGGCCGGACATACAAGGATTGCGCGCGCTCGCCGTCGGCGGCGTCGTCGCCTATCATTTCGGCCTCACCGCGCTCCCCGGCGGCTTTGCCGGCGTCGACATCTTCTTCGTCATCTCCGGCTGGCTGATCACAACCCACCTCATGCAGGAAATCACCGAGACCGGCCGGCTCGACCTCTGGCGCTTCTATGCCAGGCGCGCCCGGCGGCTTTTGCCGGCAGCCTTGTTCGTCATCCTGGTCACGCTGGCCGCCGGCTACTTCATCCTGGCGCCGCAGGAGCAGGCGCTCTATTCGCGTGGCGCCATGTTCGCTTCCGCCTACGCCATCAATCTGTGGCTGCTGCGCTGGTCGTTCGACTATTTCGCCGCCGACGCCACCAGCAATCCCTTCATCCACTTCTGGTCGCTGTCCGTGGAGGAGCAGTTCTATCTGGCCTGGCCGGCGCTGCTTCTGCTGGCCGCCTGGCTGCGGCCGGGCCGACGCACGGTCGTGGCCGTGATCGGCGTGGCCGGCCTCGCCTCCTTCGCCGCCTGCCTCTGGCTGACCACCGTCGCGCCGGCCTGGGCCTTCTATTTCTCGCCGCTGCGCGCCTGGGAGTTCGCCGCCGGCGGCCTGGCGACACTGGTGCCGGCAGCTTTCCAGCAACACCGCGCCTGGCTGCGGCCCGCCCTTGGCTGGCTCGGCCTGGCGCTGATCGCGGCGGCCTATCTCTGCTTGAGCGAAGACCTGCCCTTCCCCGGCTGGTACGCGCTGCTGCCGGTGGCCGGCACGGTGCTGGTGCTGTTGAGCGGTGCCGGCGCGGAGCAGACCAATGGGCGGACCGGCAGGCCAGCCCTTGGCCCGGCCGCCGCCCTGTCACTGCCGCCTTTGCAATGGATCGGCACGCTCTCCTATTCGCTCTATCTCTGGCACTGGCCGGTCATCGTCTATGCCGGGATGCTGGCGCCGGATCTCTCCGTCCCGCAGCGCCTTGGCTGCGGTGTGCTGGCGCTGGCGCTGTCGGTGCTCACCTATCATCTGATCGAGAACCCGGCGCGGCGCGGCGCCTGGCTGACGGCGGGCGCCCGCGCCTTTCCCAGCGCAATTGCGGGCGCAAAACCGCTTCCCACTTTTCCTGCAATTGCTCTGATTCCAGCGCTGGCGCTGACCGGTGCCGGCGTAGCGGTCGCCTATGCCAATGCGCATCTGGCCCAGCGCAACATCGGCCCCGAGCAGCGCGGCATCGAACAAGCCGCCGAAAAACCCTCCATCGCGCGTGCCGTCGACAAGAGCTGCCTGCTCGACTTCCACACGGTGACGCCAAAACCCTGCGTGTTCGGCGCCGCGGACGCCGCCCATACCGTCGTGCTGTTCGGCGATTCGCATGCCGACCACTGGTCGACGCCGCTGATCGAAGCGGCGAAACGCAACGACACCAAGGTGGTCACCTACCTCAAATCATCATGCCGCGCCTCGCGGCTCTCCACCTTCAACACGGTGCTGAAGCGCGACTACACCGAATGCGACGCCTGGCGCGAGCAAGCGATAGCAGACATCATCCGCGCCAAGCCGCGCCTGGTGGTGATCTCGGAATTCTCCATCGGCAACCTGACGCGCGATATGCCCACCGCCGGCCGCAGAGCCGAGACCGCGCGCTGGCAGGCAGGCCTGCGCTCGACCTTGCAGGCCTTCAGTCGGGCCGGTGTCGAGACGGCCGTGATTCGCGACACACCGATCAACGACAGCTTCGCCGACTCCTGCGTGGCGCGCGCGCTGTGGTGGCGCGAAGCACCCTCGCCGCACTGCGACACACCAAGGACGGACGCCGCCAACGACAGCACCGCCGCCGCCGAGCGCGCGGTCGTGGCAAGCGTGCCCGACACGCGCTATGTCGACCTCACCAACCACTTCTGTGGCCCAACAGCCTGCCACGTCGTCATCGGCGGCAAGCTAGCTTTCCGCGACAGGCACCATCTGGCGACGGCGTTTGCGGAGACGCTGGAAGGGCCGTTGGAGCGGGCGCTGTTTTAGGGGTGAGAAGCGGCGCAGCAGACTTGTCGCACCACGCCAGCCACCCCATTGCGCGGCCCAGGACTCTCGCGCGCCGGTATCCGCATCCTTTGTCTTACGAATCTGTGGAACGAGGCCGCATCTTAGGGGTTATATTAGGTCAACCTTGAAAAGGAGGTAGCTATGAAGAAGCTCCTGCTTGTTTCGGTTATCGCCATTGCTTCGGCGGCGGCGATGATCGCCCCCGCGGATGCCCGCAGTCATGTCTTTATCGGCATCGGCGGCTATAACGACTACTACGGTAACGACTATTACGATGGTTATGGGGATTATGGCGGCCGCTACGTCTATAGCCCCTACGACGCCTACGACAACGGCTACAGGCCGCGTTATTTCCACCGGCACCACCGTTGCCACGTGGAACTGGTCACGCACTGGCGCTACCACCACAGGATCACTGAGGAAATCCGCGTCTGCCGGTAACCTGATCGTATGAAATCATGATCCGGCCGGCATCGCTGGTCGGATCATTGCGCCCCTCACCGCCGCCCCATCATCATCCCATAATGTACCGCCAGCAGATCCAGCCCGACCTTCAGCAGCTTCGTCACCACCTCGCGACCCTCTCCGGTCTGTTCCGCCACGCCCTTGATCGAGCCTTCCGCGCAGCAGACTTGTCGCACCACGGCGGCCACCTCCCAATGGCCTAGCGCCTTGGTGGCGGCGGCGTGCGCGCGGCCGGCGTCCAGCACGCTGTCGGCGATGCCGCCGCCGTGGCGGCCGCCGTCGATGCGCTCGGTCCAGCGCATCGGCTTGACATCAGCCTGCTGGCTGCAGCGGAAATCCCCGCGGTAGCGCAGGCCGGCTTCGCGCTGCTGGCGCGACAGCGAGGTGATGCCGAGAAGCGGATCGATCGTGCGCACCCGCACGATGCCGCCTGTGGAGGCGAAGCCGTCATTCGACACTTCGTAGACGCGGCTTGCCTCAGAAGTGCCGGCGGCCAGCCGCTTGCGGCCGAAGGCGTCGTCCCTGAGCGCGAAATCATGGCCGACCTCGCGCCGGATGCGTACCTGCTCGGCCTCGCCCTTGGGCAGTTTCGGCGCCTGTGGTTTGGCGGATTTGGTTTTCCTGGGCATGGATGGCTCCTGGTTTGGGTGTTGGGTCGGGCGTTGGCTGATAACTGGCCGTGTAACTTCCCCCTCACCCGGCCTCCGCTTCGCTCGGCCACCGTCTCCCCGAGGGAAGACGAGACTTGCAGCGCCGGCGCCTTCCTCTTCTCCCCACCGGGGGTCCGAAGGATGGGCGAGGCAGGTGACTCGCCCCGGCAAAAGTGGCCGCGAAGCGGTCGGATGAGGGGGTCTAGCTCCTCTTGTTGGCAGCAGGCCCCAGCGTGCCCGCCGCCCGTCGCGCCAGCAGCTCTCGTATCGCGCGGCGTTCGCGCAGTTCGATGCAGAGTTGCGCGCTGGAGGGGCAGAACTGGGCGTTGCCGGTTTTCACCTCGCCGCGCATGAAGCGCTGGATGGCGCTCTGCACGTCGGTCAGCTCGGCATCCTGCACGGCGCTGAGATAGCCGCGCATCTGCATGTCGACGTCAGTCAGCGCGGATTGCGGGAAGCATGAGAACATCGCGGCCAACGCCTTGGTCGCCTGCTGCAATTCGGCTGCGGTCATGTCTGCGTATCTCCTCAATGATGGCGTTGGCGGCGTCGGTGTGGGTTTTCGGCTGATGCCAGCCGGGCTTTCTTCCCGAAAAAACGGGAGCCGTTTTGTTTTTGCCTGCCGGGGAGAAATCCGCAGGCTTCGCATTGCCCAGCGAAAAATGCTGCGCATTTTCGGAGGACAAACGCTTCGCGTTGTCCGGGGAAAAAGCGGCAGCTTTTTCCATCTGGTTTCTGGAGTCTGGGAGATGCCGCGGCAATCCACCGGCATTTGCCGCTGCATGCGTCTTTGTTTTCAAAGCGGTGGCGGCGCCACCGCGTGCCCCGGCGGCGGCCCTCGCTTGGCTTTTGACCTGGGCTTTGCGCAGCTCTTTCGTCAGCCGCTTGTGGCCGATCTCGCCGCCCGCGCGCTCGAAGAAGGTCAACAGGTCGGGACTCAGCGCACGCCACTTTTTCAGCGACAGGCGCGCCACCCGCGCCAACCTGGCGTCGTCGTCGGGCAAGCTGCCGCCGGCGTTCCACATCGCCATCAACAACAGCATGTAGGCGCCGATCTGCTCGGTGGAGAGCTGCAGCGTGTCGCCGACGAAATCGGAGACGTAAAGCTGCATGAAGGGCCGTTCGCTCATGGCAGCACACGCGGGAGCTTGCCCGCATCAGGGCTAATGGAACCAGCGCGAATTTTCGACGTTATGCGGCGTCCACGGACACGGGAGAGATGCCGATGACAGCCTTCATGCCGGTTACCCTGCGCTTTTGCGACAACACAACCATGCTGGTCAGCTCGGTGGCCGAGGCCGCCAGGGCGCTGAGCCAGCAATGGCCCGACAAGACAGCACCTGGCTATGTCGAGGCGGCCCGGCTGGTCACGCTCGCCGTCGACGGCACCTGCTGCCAGCGCATCGCCTTCGAGGCTCTCACCAAGGCGGCCAGGCAACAGAACATAGTTGTGGCGAAGCCGAAAAGCCGCGCCCATGACTGGCTGGATGCCGTGGCCGGTTGGTGACAGGCGCGCGCCGGCCGAAAAATTGATGCAACCGCCCGCCGGCGCGGCGCGTTTATGAAAGCGGTAGGTAGAGCCGCGCGCAAAGCGAAGGTGAACGCCGTGGGTACGATGAAGACCGGAGTGCCGCTCAAGGTGCGGATGGACGAGCAGATTGAAGAGATCGACAGCGTCAGCGAAGCTGCCGACTTCCTGCAACGCTGGCCGCTTGAGCGGCGCGGCCATGTCTACCGCAGCGCCCTCAACGCCTGCAGCGCGGCAATCGCCGCGCAGATTTCCGAAGCCGATGCCATGAAAGTGTTCACCGGCTTTGCCCGGGTGGCCGACATATTGGTCGACGAAGGCAGCCCGGCCATGACGATGGATGCAAGGAGCGTGCAGAGCCGCACGCCCAAGCAGGGCCGGCAGGCGCCGAAATAGGGTTTTGGTGGTTTTGTTTTTGGCTTGATTCATCTCAGATCCTCCACCCCTGGTAGTGACGGCGAGGCAGCCCCCTCACCCAGCCTCCGCTTCGCTCGGCTGACCTCTCCCCGAGGGGAGAGGAGACTTGCAGCGCCGGCGCCTCCCTCTTCTCCCCCACGGGGAGAAGGTGGCCGGGAAGCGGCCGGATGAGGGGGCTGGCGGCAGCAATGGGAGAGCAGCCTTACCCCGCCACAAAAACGCGGCGCTGGAAGCGCGCCTGGTGGTAGGGGCAATAGCTTTTCAGCGCCCTGGTGCGCATGCCGCAGCACAGCATGTCGGCGCCCGGCCGGCTGCCTGGAGCGTCGTTGTCCGGGTCCTCTTCCAGCGTCAGGTCTAGCGGCGCGCGGCAGCGGTCAAACAGGCAGTCGATGAAGCGCATCGCCACGCCATGCGGCTGTCGGCCGACGGGCGTGCGCGGCGGCACCGGGACCTTGAAACGATAGGCCTCGCCGTCGGCGATCAGCACGCCCACCTCGCATACGAACAGGCGCGGCGGCAGCCAGGCCGGCGAAGCGTCGCGCTTTGTGGTGGCCGCCTTGCGCATGCCGGTGACAGCGAGCGCAGCGTCGATGGTGCCGGCGGCCGGCCTGGCGCTCGCCGATGTTCCGTTCGCCCGCTTGCTCACCCTGCGCTTGCGTGCAGCCCGCTTGGCCCCGGCCGGCAACCCCTTGCCATTGGCAAAGCCGATCGCGCCCAGCATGGCGTTGCGGTGCACGATGCCGATGATGGCGTTGCGCGACACCGCGTTGCCGCGCAGCGCGCTGAATGCGGCGGCGATCCTGGAGGCGGAAAGCCCGTCCTTCAGCCAGCGGGCGATCTCCTGCAATTCGGGGTCGGTATAGCTTGCCATGTCCAGGCTCCATCCAAAGTTCTGCCTTCGGCCGCGCGCCGTCAGGCAGCGTCAGGTTTGGCCCGCCGGGCCGCAGTCAGGGTGTGTGGTTCGAGGGCCGGCTGACGCCGGCTCAGCCGGACCGGCTTTGCAGCCCGGCGGTTTGGGCGAGGCGCGAAAGCCGCGCCTCTGCCGTCTTTCTGTCGGGGGCGGAAACCGCCCTGCCCGTCGGCCTGTCGAACAGGATGACGGTGCCGTCTTCGGTACGGATGCACGACCTGTCGGACAGACCGGCGCCACGCTGATCGAATTGGGGGCCGGAGCCGCTGGGAGCGGCGGCTCCGGCCGTTCCGGTCGCCGGGGATGGGCGGACCGGACCCGCGGCTGGTGCATTGAAGCACTGAGCCTCGGGCTTCACCTCGGCCGGGGAGGAGGACGGCCGGGGCGGAAGGGAATGGGCAGCGGTGACGACCGCCGGATGCGCCTCGCGTGAGGCCGGCGCTCTTGCGCCTTCAAAGCTGGACAGGTTTTGCATGATCATATATAAGCATAACTCAAAAATAGATGCAAGCCATTCTTTCATGGACGAGAGCCGCTTTCATCGCTCACATGGCGCCATGGCAAAAACGGAACTGTCGATCAAGGTCGGAGCGGCGATCCGCAAGGCGCGCAAGCAGCGCGGCCTGGTCATGCGCCACATCGCCGAGCACAACGACACCGATGTCGCCGCTGTCGGCAACTGGGAAACCGGCCGCAATCTGCCCAAGACCGAGAACCTCTTGAAGACCGCCGCCTTCCTGCGCGTCGACCCGGTGGCGCTGGGCCAAGGGCAGGTCGTCTTCCTCGACGATGCCGGCCCGGTCGCCGACGCCGAGATCGTCACCGATGCCGGTCCGCTACCCGCCGGGTCGATGGATATCGAAGTACTGGGCGCGGCCGTCGGCGGCGATGATGGCGATTTCACCTTCAACGGCGAGCCGGCAGGCTATGTCCAGCGCCCACCGGGCGTGCGCAACCTGCCGAAGGTCTTTGCGCTGCACGTGCTCTCGGATTCCATGGTGCCGCGCTACGAGCCCGGCGACCTGATCTATTGCGGCGGCCGCGACGCCGTGCCCGGCGACCATGTGGTGATCGAGACCTTCCCGGAAGAAAATGAGCGCAACGGCAAGGCCTTCATCAAGAAGCTGGTCAAGCGCACCGCCGCCGAGCTGGTCGTCGAGCAATACAATCCACCCAAGACCCTGACCTTCAACCGCTACGCGATCAAACACGTCTGGCGGGTGATTCCGCTGAAGGAATTGCTGGGGTATTAGCGCCCTTTTTCCTTCTCCCCCTCAAGCCCGCCGCGACCCCTCGAGCGGCACCTCGCGCTTACTCAGCATCTGCGCTTCGCTGCGCACGCGCTGGCGCTCGTCTATGAACGCCGCCTGGATCGTGACAGTCGCCCCCGGCAGCCCCTCGGCGCGGCAGGCCGAGCAGACGATGCGGCCCGACAAGGCGGCCAGCGGCGTGTTGCCTGTCACCCCGAACCGCTTCAGCTGATCGGGCCGCCACCAACGGTTGCGGCCGCAATCGGCGCACTCGACCGAGATCGAGGCGACGTGCGCGATCACTGGTTCCCTGCCCCGCAATGCCATCGCCCCTCCTCGCCTTTTGTTCCTGATTTGTTCGCATATTCCTGCGTTTTGCGCCGGGAGTCGAGTCGCAGTTTCCAAACAGTCCCAAAAGTTTTTCTTCTACCTATCTTTGAGTTATGCTTACATCAACTCGTAAGTGTGAGTCGGGGCTCAAACCCACCGCCACATCAAGCCCGGGAGTGACGATGGACGCCGCCGATTTCGCCCGCGCCTGCGGTTACACCGGCGACAGCCCTGCCCTCCTCGAAGCCTTCGAAGCCATCCGCCGCAACGGCATCGTCCACGCCCGCCTGGATCACATCAGGCGCAAGGCGGTGATCGACGAGCTGAAGCAGTCGGAGGCGCTGTTCCTAGCGGCGATCGGCCCGGCACTGTCGGCTGAGGAAGCCATCGAGGATGCCGCCCGCGTCATCGCCTGCTGGCGCAACATGCCGCGCTGGCGTCAGGAGCGGCGCCTGCCCGACCTGATCAGGGCCAAGCAACAGCGCCTGGTGGCGCGCTACTTCCGCCGCCATGGCCACAGGCTCTGGGCAAGGGAAGCGGCGCGAGGGCTGGACCAGCCAATTGCGGGTTCCATCAGCCGTTTTTTCTTTCTAGAGTGCACCCGGGTGGCTGATCGTTCGACGTGCATAGTTTGGAATGTTCAAGACTGCCCGTAGCAGATTTCAGACTTGGATAACGGCCGGCGCCGGAACCATCGCCGCCCTGTTCGTCGCCGGCCTGATGGGGGCCTTCGGCGCCCTGCCCGCTCACGCGCCGCCGCAATTGCCGCCCGATGCCGCCATCGATGCCGGGCGCTGGCGGGTCCAGTCGGTGCGCGCCTATGTCAGCCGCGCCAAGGTCTATGGCGTGCCGCTGAAGCCCGGCCAGAAGGCGCTGGTGCTGGAGGCCGACATGACCAACCGCACTGCGCAATCCGACAAGGCCTATTTCAATGTCTTCGCGCCGGACGGCCTCGCTTTGCCTGACGGCCTGCCGATGATCGCGCTGACCCGCGATCAGACGCTGACGCCGGAACTGCATCCCGGCATGACCGAGCGCATGGCCTATGTCTGGCCACTTGCCGGTGACGCCATCGTACCGGCAAATCTCAGCTTCGGCATCACCGCCGAAATCTTCAAGCCGCGCGACAATCTTTACGGCACGCCCGGCTGGTTCAATCCCACCCGGCTCGGCACCGTCACCTTGCCGATCGCCGACCTGCCGACAGACTCACTGGGAACCGGCTCATGAAGATCCGAGCCATCGGCAATCTCCTGATCCTCGCCGCCACCGTGGCGCTCAGCTACGGCATGCAGGTGTCGAAGCCGCATTATGCCGAGCTCACCGCGCCTATCCCGATCGATGGCGCCATGCACGACACGGTGCGGGCGCGCAGCTTCGATGTCCGCCTCGACAAAGTGGTCTTCGCCCGCACGCTGAAGACCGACCAGTTCGGCCAGACCAGGGTGCTGACCACGAGCGGCCTGTGGGCGGTAGTGACGACCAATCTCACCGCCACCAGCACCTCCACCACGGTCGCCGACGGCACCTGGCAAGGCCGGACCGGCCTGCGCTACCACCAGACGGAGCGGCTCAGCTATCGCCAGGACATGCCGCCACATGCCGTCGATCCGGGTTTGGAAAGAAACGGCCTGTTCGTATTCGAAGTGCCGCCGGACCAGATCCGCGGCGCCAGCCTGCTGGTCGCTGCGCGCCAGTTCGCTCCGCTCGACGCCCAGGCCCGCATCAGCCTCGACGCGGTGCCGACCGGCGCCGATGGCCAGCCTGCAGAGATCTTGCCGCAATACGATCTCGACGCTGCTGTGCCATCCGTTCAAGGCAAGTCATGAGCGCAGTTTCGGCCGACATCGAACCAGCCGGCGACGTCCGGCAGGCCGAGACAAAATGGCGCCGGCGCGGTCTTGGCGCACTCGCCATCCTGCTGCCGCTGACGCTGGCCGAGATAAGCTATGACAGCGTCCGCGAATGGCTGCACGGCGAAGACCTCGTCGCCAGGGATATCGACTTCGGCCAGTCCATGCCGTTCGGCGGCAGCGACTGGCGGCTGGCCGATTTGCGCGGCGGCAAGGCCGGCCGCTTGCCCGAGCACGCCTTCGCCGTCATCGCCACCTTCGCCGTCACGGTCGGCGATCCCGATCTGCAAAAGCAGTGGCTGGGCTGCAAATTGATGCTGACCGATGCCACCGGCCGCCGCTGGCTGCCGGATTTCATCTCCGGCGTCAGCCTGCCGGATGGCGTGATGAACTGCACCTCGGCGATCTTCTCCGGCGCCAAGAAAGGCAACGTCATCACCGTCGGCGAAACCTTCATCGTGCCCGAAGATGCCGTCAAGACCATCCGCCCGGCGGTTGGATTGGGCAGCGAACGGCCGTGGTATCTGCGTTTTCAGAGGCCGCCGAAGTGAGCCGTCCTCTCAGGGCCTGGGTTCCTCGCCAGCTATTCAGCCACCTCACCAATCGCCCCCGCCCCTTTCGCCATCGAAAACGCCGTCTCCAGCGCGGCGGCGAGAAAGCATATGCGCAGCGGCTCGATCAGGATGCCGGTGGAGGAATCCTGGAACGGGCTGCCGAACAGCAGCGTTACGCCGTGCGAAAAAATCTGCCAGACGTCGAGCTCGTGCGGACCGATCAGCCGCGTCGCACCGAGCCACAGCCACGCAGCGCCCCAGTCGAGCAAACGGTAGCCGACGACCAGCGTGCACAAAAGCACCAGGCTCGAGCTGACCGTCAGCCGTACCCCATTGGCGATCGGCAGGTAGCGCGAGCGATAGCCCGCAATGAAATGCTCGACGAAATCGCGCAGGAATTTCGGCAGGCCGGCATAGCGCTGGCCGGCGCGCTCCAGCCGGCCATGCACCCGCATCAGCGCAGCATCGTCGCGCACGTCATAGCCATAGATCAGCGCCGCCATCACCAGCCAGATCAGCGGCAGCAGCATGAAGAAGAACAAATTGATCGCCACCGTCGACGGCGCGATCGAGGTGATCTCGACCGGCACGATGGGCGCGGCCGAGGCGATCGGCACCGGGCTCGCCAGCCCGTCGGCCGATGCTTGCAGGGCCGACCAGAAATTGCGGCTCATCAGCCATTGCAGCGCGCTGTCCTTCCAGCGGCTGATGACGTAAAGACCGACGAAGATCCAGTTGGTCTCGCAGATCACCACGACGATCTGCCAGAACGAGGCGGCTTTCGTCTTGGTCTGCATGAATTTGGCCAGCCGGCGGATCAGCCAGGACACCGCCACCGAGACCAGCAGCCAGCGCGAATCGAGCACGTCAAGCACATTGGCGCTCTGGCCGAAATCGGCCTGGTCGAGCGTGGCGCGCGAATATTGGCGCACGATGTCGCCCAGAAATCCCCAGGCCGCGTAATAGGCGAAGAAGGGCAGCAGCGCGATGGTGATCATCCGCACCAGCCGCGAGCCGCGCCGGTCCGCCGCGGCGCCCTGCTCCTTGCCGGCGGCTTGCGCCTCGGCGATTGCGGCGCTGTCCGCGCTGCGCTGCGCAGCCAGCACATGCGGCAGGCCGGGGCGCAGCACATGGAACATCGCCACCGTCACCACCAGCTGCGCCAGCGCCACCAGCGTCAGCATCGCCAGCCCGGCGAAGTGATTGGCAAGCGCCACCCTCGCCGCCAGCTGCATGAGGAGATCGCCGACCAGCACGCCGGCCAGCACCAGCGCTGCGAGCTGCGGCCAGAACTGCCGCAGCAGCGAAAAACTCAAGGTGATCGGTCTGATGATATCGGCAAACATGAGGTTCTCTCACGATGCCACCCGCCAAAACCTTTCTAGCAAAGCATGATTGTTTTGCAAGGAATGGGGCTCCCCTTCTACCCTTGTGGGAGAAAAGAGAACCGTCCCCTCACCGCCTTACCCGCGACTTCAGCCACCGGTCGAACGCCACCGCCAGGATCAGGATCAGCCCGATGACGATGCTTTGCGTGTAGGACGAGACGTTGTTGAACTGCAGCCCGTTCTGCAGCACGCCGATGAGGGCCGCGCCGACCACCGTGCCGCCGACCGAGCCGATGCCGCCGAACAGCGAGGTGCCGCCGATGACGACGGCCGAAATGACCGTCAGCTCGTAGCCGATGCCGGCCACCGCTTCCGAGGAGTTGAGCCTGGCCGACAGCACGAAGGCAGCGAGCCCGGCAAAAAAGCCGACGATGACATAGACCGAGACCAGGATGCGGTCGACGCGCAGGCCAGACAGCCTCGCCGCCTCGGCATTGCCGCCGACGGCATAGACGGCGCGGCCATAGCGCGTGTAGCGCAGCACGATGTGGCACAGGATGGCGGCCGCCGCGAAGATGAGCGCCGGCACTGGTACCGGGCCGATCAGCCCGGTACCGAACCAGCGCATCGAGGCGTCAAAGCCCGAGATCGGGCCGCCATTGGAGATGGTCAGCGTCAGCCCGCGAAACACCGTCAGCCCGCCCAGCGTGACGACGAAGGGCGGCACTTTGAGCCGGGTGATGACAAGCCCCTGCACGCCGCCGGCCGCAGCGCCGACCACGACGGCGGCGAGCAGTGCTGCGAACCAGCCATAACCTTGCGTTCCGCTCGTCGACAGCGACAGCGTGTTGGCGGTACCGCCCTTGGCGACCACGGCGGCGACCATGCCGCAGAAGGCGAGCAGCGAGCCGACCGACAGGTCGATGCCGGCGGTGAGGATGACGAAGGTCATGCCGAGCGCGATCAGCCCGGTGATCGAGATCTGCCTTGTGATGTTGAACAGGTTGATCGGGTCCATGAAGCTCGGCTTCAGCACCGTGAAGACGACGATCAGCGCCACCAGGAACAGCAGCGGCCCGAAGCTCATCAACAGCCGCGCGAAATTGATGCCGCCGCGCTGGTCCTCCGCCACGCTCATGGTGTCTCCTTGCGGTCGAGTGCCATCAGTTCCATCAGTCTTTCCTCGTTTGCCTCGACGCCCGGCATCTGACCGGTGATGCGTCCGCGGCGCATGGTGACGATGCGGTCCGACACCGCCAGCACCTCCGGCAGTTCCGACGAGATCATCATCACCGCAATGCCGCGCGCCGCAAGCTGCACCAGGATCTGGTGCACCTCGGTCTTGGCGCCGACATCGACGCCGCGCGTCGGCTCGTCGACGATCAGCACCTTGGGATCGCGCGCCAGCCAGCGTGCCAGGATCACCTTCTGCTGGTTGCCGCCCGACAGGCCCTCGATCGCCTGCTCAGCCGAGGCCATGCGGATCGACAGCATCTTGCGAAAACCGGCGAGTGCATCGCGCTCGCGCCGTTCGGCCATGAAGCCGAAACCGTTGCTGAAGCTGCCCAGCGATGCGACGGAGAAATTAGGCAGGATGCCGAGTGCGGCAAAGATCGCCTGGTGCTTGCGGTCCTCCGGCACCAGGCCGATGCCGAGCGCGATGGCGTCCGCCGGCGATGCCGGTGCGATCGGCTTGCCGTCGAGCGTGATGGTGCCGGCCGCGATGCGGTCGGCGCCAAAAATGGCGCGCGCCAGTTCGGTGCGGCCCGAGCCAACGAGGCCGGCAACGCCGAGGATTTCACCGGCCTTGAGGTCGATGTCGACGCCGTCGAGCACGATGGCATGCGGCGCCTCGGGGTCGCGCACGGTGCGCAAGCCGCGCACCGACAGCACGACATCGCCGGCCACCGCGCGCTGCGCCGGCCGCGCATAGAGTTCGGACGCCGCACGGCCGACCATCTTCTCGATGATCCTGGGCAGCGCGATCGGCCCGCCCTCGCGGTTGAGATGTCCGGCCAGCCTGCCGTCGCGCAGCACCGTCATGCGGTCACAGATCGCGGAAGCCTCTTCCAGCCGGTGGGTGACGAACATGATGGCGACCTTGTCCTTGCGCAGCCGGTCCATGATCGACAGCAGCCTCTGCACCTCGGTTTCGGTCAGCGCCGAGGTCGGCTCATCCATGATGATCAGCCGGCTTTTCAGCGACAGCGCACGCGCGATCTCGACCAGCTGCTGTTCGGCGACAGACAGTGCCGACACCGGCGTCATCGGATCGATGGAGAGACCGACGCGGGCGATGATGTCGCGAGACGCCGCCTCCATCCTGCGCCAACTGACCAGCCCGAGCGGCCCCACCGGCGCACGGCCGATAAAAATGTTCTCCGCCACCGTCAGCGTCGGGATCAGGCTCAGCTCCTGATAGATGGTCACGATGCCGAGCCGCTTGGCGTCCTGCGGGCTGGATGGCTGATAGTCGGCGCCGTCGAAAATGATGTGGCCGCTGGAGGGCGGCATCACGCCCGACAGGATCTTCAACAGCGTCGACTTGCCGGCGCCGTTCTCGCCCAGCAGGCCAAGGATTTCGCCGGGGCGGATGTCGAGCGAGACATCGCTGAGCGCGGTCACGCCGGAAAAATGCTTGGTGATGCCCTCGACGGCAAGCAGGACGGGTTTGGGCGATGCGGCTTCAGCTGGCAAGGGTTGCTCCCGGATTTCAGCAGGATGCGGGACAGCGCCCCCCGCTGTCCTGCCGGACATCTCCCCCACGAGAGGGGGGAGATTGGCAGTTTTGCCGGCAGGACAGAGGGGGCGCGACAGAACGCGACCTCCACCCGTCATGCGCCCGGCTCTCACCCCCTACTTCGTCTCGCCAATCCGCTCCGCCTTGTCCAAATTGTCCTTGCCAATCACAATCGGCGTCAGCAGCACCAGCTTCTCCTTCGGCTCGGTCTTGTCCTTGGCAAAGGCCACCGCGATGCGCACCGCCGTGCGCGACTGTTCGCCGGGGAATTGCTCGACGGTGCCGGCAAGCTTGCCGTCGCGCACCGCGACCAGCGCTTCCGGCAGCGCATCGAAGCCGTAGATCTTGACGTCGGTGAAGTTGCGCGCCGCGCAGGCCTCCATGGCGCCCAGCGCCATGTCGTCATTGGCGCAGACGATGGCGTCCGGCTTGCCGTTGGCGGCAAGGCCGGCCTCTGTCACCGACAGCGCCTCGGCGCGGGCGAAGTTGGCGGTCTGCTCGAAGACGATCTGGTACTTGTCCTTCAGGGGATCGAGCACGTTGTGGACGCCCTTGTTGCGGTCGATCGCCGGACCGGCACCTGGCTGGCCCTGCAGATGGAAGATCTTGGCGCCGTTGGGGAATGCCGCCACCATGGCGTTGGCTTCCGCCTCGCCGCCCTTGACGTTGTCGGCGCCGACATGGGCCAGGATGCCCTCGACACCGTCGACGCGGCGGTCGATCGTCACCACGGGAACGCCGGCCTTGACCGCTTCCTCGATGGCCGGCGCCAGCGCGTTGACGTCGAGCGGCGAGATGACGATGGCGTTGACCTTCTGCACCAGGGCCGCCTCGATGTCGGCGGTCTGCTTGGTGGCCGAGTTCTGGCCGTCGCTCTCGGTCAAATTGACGCCTTGCGCGGCGGCCTCGGCCTTGATCTCGTTCAGCATGTGCACGAAGAACGGAAAGCCGAGATTGGGCACCGAGCCCAGGATGGTGAGCTTGTCCTGCGCAAACACCGAAGGTGCGGCAAGCATCATGGCGCCAAAGGCCGCGGACGACAGCAGGAATTCGCGTCTGTTCATGGGATCCTCCTCCACAAGAACGCACGATCCCGAAAACCGGGATCGGTTTCAGGAAGGATCATGCGTCGGTTCAAAGTGTTGGAGCATCCTCCCTGCGCCCGAAAACGCATGCCGCTCCAGCTGGCCGCCGCTGTTAAAAGAGCCTCCCACCGACGCCTGCCCGGAGATGCTAACCCAGGGTCAACCATTTGTGCAACATCGATATAACAGAGCTGCCGGGCAAATTATCGGAATTGTCGGATTTTTGAATTGCGGGCATGGGCGTCCCTACCGGACGCTGCCCCCGCCCCTGCTTACGACCGGCGTCGTGCGCCTGTCGCGTGCGGCTCGCTGACATGCGGGCGCCAGCCGTGGACCCGGTCCCGCCCCGCCACCTTGGCGCCATAGAGGGCCTCGTCGGCACGCCTGAGCAGATCGGCGATCTCGATCGAGGCGCCGCCCGGATCGAAGGTCCCCACCCCGACACTGATGGTGACGATGCCCTTTTCGCTGCCGGCGTGTGCGAGCCTGAGGTCGCGCACGCCTTTTCTGAGATTTTCGGCGATCACGAATGCGCCGCGCGCATCGGTTTCAGGAAGGATGAGGGCGAACTCTTCGCCCCCGTAGCGGGCGGCCGCATCGGCCGCCCGCCGGGCCGTTGCCTTGATGCAGCCGCTGACGGCGCGCAGGCATTCGTCACCAGCCGGATGGCCGTAATGATCGTTGAACCGCTTGAACCAGTCGACGTCGATGATGAGCAGGCTCAGCGGCGCCATGCTCCGCTTGCCGCGCGCATATTCGAGCGCCAGCGCTTCATCGAAGGCCCGGCGCGTCAGCAGTTCGGTCAGGCCGTCACGGTTGGCCAGCAGGTTCAGCTTCTCGTTGGCCGCCAGCAACTCAGCCTCGACATGCTTGGCCTCGGTGATGTCGGAGTAGACGCTGAGGCTGCCGCCATCGCTGGTCGGCCTCGTCCTGACGTCAAGCCAGCGCCCGTCGGAAAGCCTGATCTCCTGGCGGTTGCTGGGAAGCTTCCGTGACGCCACGATGCCGCCGATCCAATCCTCGATCTTGTCCGGCGGCACAATCTGTTCGCCGCGCGCGGCCGAGATGCGCAGGATATCGCGATAATCGGCACCGGGTATCCGGATGTCGGCTGTCTGTGGAAACATGGCAATGTATTGGGCATTGCCGAGCACCAGTTTGCCATCCCCGTCGAACATCACCAGGCCGTCGGCCATATGCGTCAAGGCGTCCGCCAGCCGGACACGGCTTTCAGCCAGTTCGTCCTCCAGTTGCTTGCGCGTGGTGATGTCGCGATTGTGCGTGATCAGCCCGACGATGGTTCCGCTGTGATCCCGGAACGGCGCTTTCAGCGTCGACAGCCAACCGTCGGGTCCGTCTTCGTGATGAAGGCGCTGCTCGATGGTGGAGGGTACGCCGCCCGCGAGAATGGCGAGCTCGTCCTCGTGGAATTTCCGGGCTGTTTCCTGCGGATAGAAATCGAAATCGGTCTTGCCGATCAGCGCCTTGGCATCCACGGCGCGCATCAGCCTTGCGGTAGCCGGATTTGCGGCGATAAACCGGCCCTCCAGATCCTTGACATTGAGGCAATCGGGCAGAGCCTCGACGACCGCCTTGTAGATGCGCCGCGATTGCAGTGCCTCGATGCGGCGGCGTTCCTGGTAGAGCGCAAGTCCCGACAGCATGATCGAAAGAAAGATCAGCAGCGACGTCGGCAGCGCCACTTGCGGCAGCACCGTCTGCATGATCTCCCGTGGCAGGGCGAGCAGGCCGAGCGGCGAGCCGGCGGCGGCCGTTGCGGCCAGGATCAGGATGTCTACCCGGCCGGGCGCGCGGCCGCGCAGGGCGAGATGGCCGGCAATACCGATCAAGGTGGCGATGGCGATCCCCATGGCGCCGGCGAACACGCCGATACCGCCTTCATGGAAACGGAACGCGACGGCGGCCAGCCCAGCGATGACACAGGCCACGGGACCGCCGAAGAAGCCCGCCAGTGCGATCATCGTGCCGCGCAGATCGACGAAGAGGCCGGGCTGCAACTGCATCGGCGTCAGCATCAGGATGACGGCGCCGGCCCCCATCAGTAGGCCGAAAGCCGTCGCCCGCGTCAAAGCCGCCCTGCGGTCCAGCCACACATGGGTGTGGATCCAGACGGAAACGAACATCGCTACGACGGCGAGATTGGCCAGCAATTCGGACCAGGGTGAACCCATGCTTCACGCGTCCATTGGTGCGTCGGCCACAGGCGACGCGGCCCTTGTGGATACGCCCCGCAAGAAAACAAAGGGTTACGGCGCGGGTTTGGATTGTCGCGATATCCGCATAAGAGTGCGTGGCCGGGCCAATAACCTGTTCGCTGCTTCCATTCTTTCGGCCCAGCGCTACCTTGGACTGAGCCTGAGCTTTCAAAACCCCTGACATGAGAAACCGCATGAAGCCGCAAATCATCTGCCATATGCTGGCATCCCTTGACGGCAGCCTCCACCCCAGCCGCTACACCAACAGCCCCGACGGCAGCCGGGCCGAGTGGTCAAGCCTCTATGAGCACATCCACAACGACCTCGCGGCTGACGGCTGGATCGTCGGGCGTGTCACCATGGCCGAGATGAGCAAGGCCGGCGCGCATCCGCCGGCCAAAGCCGGCAAGGTCGACCGGCCCTATCATTTCGCGCAAATGGGTGCGGGCAGCTATGCCGTGGCGCTCGATGCCTCGGGCAAGCTTCACTTTTCCAAACCGGACATCGGCGGCGATCATGTCGTGGTGCTGCTCGGGCATGCCGTGGCCGACAGCCATCTGGCAGAACTTACCGCCGACGGCGTGTCTTATATCGTCGCGGAAACGGCGGACATGGATCTCGCCGCGATGCTCGAGGCGCTCGGACGTGAACTCGGCATCCGAAGGCTGCTGCTCGAGGGCGGCGCCGGCATCAACGGCTCCTTCTTCGCAGCCGGCCTCGTCGATGAGTTGAGCCTTCTCGTCGCGCCTGCCATTGATGGACGCGCCGCGAACCAGGCCTTCGTCGAGTTCGGCGAGAATGGCCTGGCGGGCAAGACGCAATTGTCCCTGAAGAGCTGCGAGGCGCTGGCGCATGGGCTCGTCCATCTGCGCTACGCAGTTACTCCTGGATGATGCGCTCGTACAAAAAGGGCCGGCAATCTGACTGAGATTACCGACCCTATATCGTCCGCTTCAGCGCCGAGGTTTCAGCCCGTCAATCGGCGTATCGCATGGCGTCGAGATCGGCGATCAGCGTCGGGCCGGTCGGGTGCCAGCCCAGCCGTGCCTGGGTCAGTGCGCTGGAGGCCGGCAGATCCATCGGCGCGAACATCGCCATCCAGCCGAAATGCTCCGCCGCCTTTTCCGGCGCGATGGAAACGACCGGCAATTTCAGGCCCCGGCCAAGCGCCTCGGCGATTGCACGCATCTCGACACCTTCCTCGCCGACCGCGTGATAGCGCGCGCCCGGCTGCCGCTTTTCCACGGCGAGCCGGTAAAGGCGCGCCGCGTCCGAGAGATGCCCCGCCGAAAAGCGATTGCGGCCCTCGCCGACATAGGCCGAGACGCCTTTTTCACGCGCGATCTCGATAAGCGGCGAGATGAGGCCCTGCTTGACCGGGTTGTGGACCTGCGGCAGCCGCACCACCGACACGTTGACGCCTGCGTCCAGCAAGGCATTGCCGGCCATCTCGGAGGCGATGCGCGGATTGGGATGGCTGGCGTTGAAGACATCCTCTATCGCCAACTGGCCATGTCCGGGGCTGCCCATGCCGACGCCGGAGGTGATCACCAGCGGCCGGTCGGAGCCGGCCAGTGCGGCGCCGAGTGCCGCGATGACGCGCTTGTCCTTTTCGCAATTCTCGACAAACCGCGAAAAGTCGTGGTCGAATGCCGTGTGGATCACGGCCTCCGCCTTGGCCGCGCCGTCTCGCAGCCCCTCGGGATCTTCGAGGGTCCCGCGATACACCTCGGCACCAGCGGCGGCCAGCGCCTCGGCGCCAGCGTCGGAGCGGGTAACACCGACGACCTGATGGTCCGCCTTGATGAGTTCGAGAACCAGCGCCGAACCGATGAAACCGGTCGCGCCGGTGAGAAAGATACGCATGCAAAATCTCCTGCACAGTTGCCTGCGTAATATTGCTGGTCTATTATTCTATTAAAGTAGTGATCTTATCATGGTATAATGGCTAACAGGATGCCCTCCAATTCCGCCGGCTCACTGGCAGCGTTCCTGAAAGACCGGCGCACCCGGCTTGATCCGGCGTCCTTTGGCTTCTCGGGGCGCCGACGCACGCCGGGACTGCGCCGGGAAGAGGTCGCCCAGCGCGCCAACATCAGCCCGACCTGGTATACATGGCTGGAACAGGGCCGAGGCGGCGCGCCCTCCGCCGATGTCCTCAACCGCATCGCCAAGGGCCTGCTGCTGACCGAGGCGGAACGCGAACATCTTTTCATGCTCGGGCTGGGGCGCCCGCCCGAAGTCCACTACAGGGGCGTCGAGGGCGTCAGCCCCCGGCTTCAACGCCTCATCGACACGCTCGATGCCAGCCCCGCCATAGTCAGGACCGCCACCTGGGATGTCGTTGCCTGGAACCGCGCCGCGCAGGTGGTGATGACCGACTACAGCACCCTGCCCGAGGGCGAGCGCAACATCCTGCGCTTCATGTTCCTCAGTCCCCATATCCGCGCCAGGCAGCACGATTGGCAAAACCTGGCCCGTTTCGTGGTGGGCGCGTTCCGTGCCGATGCGGCGCGCGCCGGCGCGGTCTCCGAGGTCGCCCAGCTCGTCGACGAGCTTTGCGGCGCCAGCCCCGAGTTTGCCGCCCTCTGGCGGGCAAACGACGTGCTCAGCCACGGCGACGGGACAAAGCGCCTGAAGCACCCGGAACTCGGCGATATCGAGCTGGAATATTCGGGGTTCGCGGTCGACGGCCGGCCGGATTTGAGCCTGACCGTCTACAACCCGGTCGACAGCGCGGTGGCCGACCGCATCCGCGCGCTGGCCCTCGCCCGACACTCCAAAGAGTAAGGGCACCCATCCGCTGCGATGACGCCCGCCCTCAAGCGCGCTCGCAGACCGCCTTCAGGATCTGCAAGGTCGGACCCCAGTAGAGATTGGCATGCGGACGGATCGCCGGTTCGGCGAAGTCGCTGAGCGTCAGCGTCAGCAGCGTTCCCCCATCCGCCGGCGCCAGATCGAAGCTGACCACCGTGTGGTTCTCGGGCACGTCCGCCAGCCGATCTGCCGACAGCGTGCTCCAGTAGCTGTACGCGAAGCTCTTTTCCGACTCAAAAGCGCGGATGGTGCCATGGTTCTCGAACGGCATTCCGTGCAGTAGTCCGCGCATCACGATCGCGCTGCCGGCATGCCCTTGCAGGCTAACGGTCAACTCCTCGTCGGACATCCATTGCGGGATCATTTCTGGCGTCGTCAGTATCCGCCAGACCTTGGCCGGCTCGGCACCGATGACGACGGTCTTGGTGATCGGCGCGGGAGACTCACTCATGCTGCGCATTCACGCGGCTAACGCCGATCTGGCTGCGGCAGGCGGCCCTCGAACAGCGCACTCTGGTCGCGGATGCGTGCCGCCATGTGTTCGCGAAACACCCTAATGCGCTTGGTGCGCCGCAGGTCTGGATGGTAGAGCAGCCAGAGTCCGAGATCGTGGATCGGGTCCGGCTGGCGAAAGCGCGCCAGCTCCTCGGCGCTGTCGCCCATGAAGCATGGCAGATAGGCCAGGCCGAGCCCTTGTTTCAGGGCGGCGAGCGTCAGCAGCGTGTCATCGACGAAGAAACTGTGCCGGTGATCCGGGCATGCCGCATGGGTCCAGGATTGATGGAAGGCGCAACATTCCACGCCGATCCAGAGCGGCGTGGCACCGCTGGCGCGCAGGCCCTCCAGGTAGCGCCTTTCTCCGTAAACGGCCGACGCCACATTGGTGAGCCGCGTGCCGACCAATGTGTCCAGCGGCGTGTTGGTCAGCCGGATGGCGATGTCGGCATGACGTTCGGCCAGGCTGACATATTTGTTGGAGACCTGCACATGCAGCCGGATATCCGGATAGGCCTCGCTGAAGTCAGCGAAGATCGGCATCAGCACGGATGAAGCCATGTTGTTGATCGCCGATACCCTTAGTTCCCCGGCGACACGGTCTTCCTGACCGCCGAGCGCGCCCTCGATCTCGAGCACTTCGAGCTCCATCTTGCCGGCTGCCATCCTCAACTCGTCGCCGGCCGGGGTCAGCTCATATCCGGATTTCTTGCGCTCGATCAGCCGCGTGCCAAGCTGCGTCTCCAGCAGCCGGATGCGGCGCGACACGGTGGAGTGCTGGATGTTCATGCGTTTTGCGGCGCCGCTGATCGAGCCGTCGCGCGCGACGGCCAGGAAGATCCGCAAGTCATCCCAATGCATCCTGGACCCCGATCCGTGCAATTTTGCAAAATGGGCGTCGAGATTTCGAGAATGGCACCAGAACTACGCGATCAATACGGTTTCCGGCAAGGCAATAGTGCCTTTCAGGAGGAAGCCATGACCATACAGCAACCGGTTTTCGATCCGGTCAAGTTCAAGGACACCACCCGAAAGCAATGGGACAGCGCCGCCGAAGCCTGGAACCGCTGGGGTTCGCTTTTGACCCGCTGGCTGGGGCCTGCCACCGAACTGATGCTTGATATGACCGATATCGGCAAGGGCAGCCGCGTCCTCGATGTCGCCGCCGGTGCCGGAGAACAGACGCTGACCGCCGCGCGGCGCGTGGGACCGACGGGCTATGTGCTGGCCACCGACATCTCACCGGGCATTCTCGACTTTGCCGCCAGCAACGCCAAGCTAGCCGGCCATGCCAATGTCGACACGGTCGTTGCCGACGGCGAAATGCTGGATGCCATATCAGCCCAACCTTTCGACGCCGTGATCTCGCGCGTCGGGCTGATCTATTTTCCCGACCAGAACCGGGCGCTGGGCGGCATGCGCGATCATCTCAAGCCGGGAGGCAAGGTCGGCGCCATCGTCTATTCCACCGCCGACAAGAACCCGTTCTTCTCGATCCCGGTCGGTATCATCCGCCGCCGCGCCGCCCTACCCGCCCCCCTGCCCGGCCAGCCCGGACCGTTCAGCCTGGGCGACCCGGCGGTGCTTGCCAAACTCCTGACCGATGCCGGTTTCCATGACGTGCGCATCGAGAAGGTCAACGCGCCGGTGCGGCTGCAGTCGGCGCTGGAATGCCTGCAGTTCGAGCAGGAATCGTTCGGCGCGCTGCACCAGATGCTGGCCGGCCTGTCGCCCAGCGAGCAGGACGACGCCTGGGCGGAGATCGAGACCGCGCTTGGCCAGTTCGAGCATGACGGACAGTTCGAGGGGCCGTGCGAAATGCTGGTCGCGGCCGCCACCAGATAGGCCGCCCCATGCCAGCAGCTTGAGCAGCACCGGATGCGCGTGATAGCCAAGGTGCGGCGGCAAGTCCGCCCACCATGAAACGACGGTGCCGGCGGCAAGCTCGCCGGCGAACCGGACAAGCCAGCCGGATGACAAAGCAGGACATGACACCACGCCAGCCACGAGCCACCGGCAAGCCAGCCGGCGTCAGCCTGAACCGGGCGCTGTCGAAGCTTGGCCTGTGCTCGCGCACGCAGGCCGAGGTGCTGATCGCGGAAGGCCGCGTGCGCGTCGGCGGCAAGGTGGTGCGCGATGCAGCCCTGCGCGTCGACCTCGACCGCGACCGCATCGTCGTCGACGACAGGCCGGTGGTTGCCGAGCGCAAGGTCTATCTCATGCTTAACAAGCCGCGCGGGCTGGTCACCACCCGCGACGACCCGCAACAGCGCGACACCGTCTATGCCTGCCTCGAAGGGCTCGACCTGCCCTTCGTCTCGCCGGTCGGCCGCCTCGACAAGGCGAGCGAAGGCCTGCTGCTGATGACCAACGACACCCGGTTTGCCAACCGGCTGATGGACCCGGCCTCGCATTTGCCCAAGACCTATCACGTGCAGATCGGCACGGTGCCGGATGAGACGATGCTGGACAAGTTCCGCGCCGGCGTCACCGTCGACAGTGAGACCCTGACCGCCAGCTCGATCGAGCTTTTGCGCAGCGGCGGCCGCACCGCCTGGCTGGAGATCGTGCTCGACGAAGGCCGCAACCGCCACATCCGCCGGCTGCTCGCCGCGCACGGCATCGAAGTCAAGCGCCTCATCCGCATCGCCATCGGCCGCCTGCCGCTCGGCGACCTCGCCAAGGGCGCGGCGCGGCATCTGACGCCGGAGGAACTGGCGCTGCTGAGCGCTGAGTGACAGCTCAAAGGCAGAACTCGGCGGTGGGTTCTTGAGAGCGTCTCAGAAAATTTCTCACCCACACCGATGATTTCCACCCATCCCCACTGTCTTCACCTACAGGCACCGGAATCCTCCGGGCCGAAAAGCGAGGTGATCCATGGGATCGTTGCGAGGTCAGAATGTCGTCGTTGTCGGAGGCAGCAGGGGTGTCGGCCGCTCGATCGTAGAAGCCGCCTTCAGCGAGGGGGCGACAGTGCTCGCCGTCGCCCGCGGCGTGGCCGATTTGAAAGAACTCTCCTGGGAGATGTCAGGCGTCAAGACGCTTGCCGCAGACGCCACGCAGGACACGGCACCCGATGCGGTGTTCGCCGCCTTGCAACCGGACGTGCTGGTGATCTGCGCCGGGGCGCTTGCCCCGTCCGCGCCTATCCCGGACCAGAGCTGGCAGGATTTTTCCGCAAACTGGGACATGGACGTCAAGGCGTCGTTCCTGTTCTGCAAGGCGGCCCTCAAGGGCCGGCTGAAGCCGGGCAGCCGGGTGGTGCTGATCTCCAGTGGCGCGGCACTCAGCGGCGGGCCGCCGAATTCCGGCGGCTATTCCGGCGCCAAGCGCATGCAGATGTTTCTTGCCAGCCATAGCCAGAAGGAAGCCGACCGGCTGGGCCTTGGCCTGCGCTTCATGGCGCTGGTACCGATGCGCATCATGGCGGGCACCGGCGTCGGCCAGGGCGGCATCGAAGGCATCTCGGCCTATCTCGGCATCAGCCCGTCGGATTTCCTCGCCAGCATGACCGACGTGCAGACGCCGGCCGATGTCGGGCGTGCCGTGGTCACGCTCGCCGGCGGCAAGCTGTCAGGCGTCTCCTTCGCGGTCAGCGGCAGCGGCCTTGCGGCGGCGGCATGAGGCGCGCAGGATGCCAGCCGAAATCAGCACCGCAGGCTCACTATGACAGATGCTCCCGGCCCGCTTGAGCCCCAAGGCCGGACAAGCCAGCCGGTCCTCGATCGTCTGGCCTTCGAGCGCCTGACAACGGCCCACCGCCGCGAACTCAAGCTGCATTGCTACCGGATGATGGGCTCGCTGCACGAGGCCGACGACCTCGTGCAGGAGACGTTTCTCAGGGCATGGCGCGGCCGCTCGCAATTCGACGGGCGCGGCTCGCCGCGCGGCTGGCTCTACACCATCGCCACCAACAGCTGCCTCAACGCCATCAAGGCGAGGTCGTCAGCGCATCGCATTCTCGAGCAGCCCGGCCGGCCACCGACCGAGGGGCACGCCGCTGGCGGGCCCGCCACTGAGCTCTCCTGGCTGGAGCCGTACCCGGACGCCGAACTGCCGGATCTTGTCGACGGCGAGCCCGGCCCGGACGCGCGCTACGAGACCCGCGAAGCCGTGCAGCTTGCCTTCGTCGCCGCGATCCAGCTTCTGCCGCCCAGGCAGCGCGCCGCGCTGCTTCTGTGCGACGTGCTGGGCTGGTCGGCGCTCGAGACGGCGCACTTGCTGGGCGGCACGACCGCCTCGATCAACAGCGCCCTGCAACGCGCCCGCGCGACGCTGGCGATGCATTATCCGCAGGGACGCCCCCTGCAGCGCGAGCGGCCCAATCGCGAAGAGAGCCTGCTGCTCGAACGCTACATGCAGGCCTGGCAGGCCGCCAATCTCGACGGCTTCATCGAGCTGCTGCGCGAGGACGCCACCTACCACATGCCGCCATGGCTGGACTGGTATCAGGGGCGCGAGGCGATCCACAATTTCTTCAAAACCGTCTGGGGCAATTTCGCCGGCTACCATGCCGTCGCGACGAGGGCCAACGGCCAGCCCGCCGTTGCGGTCTATGCCCGGCGCCATCGGGAACCCGAATGGCGCGCGCAGTCGCTGCATGTCATCGAACCGGCCGATGGCCGGATCGCCTCGCTGACGGTCTATGTCGGCCCGCTCGCGGCCGAACTGTTCGCCGCCTTCGGCCTGCCGCCCGTCTGGCCCGCGCCGAACAAATGATCGTTACGCCCCTCTCCTGACGGAAAGCTGTCAGGAGGCCTGGCCTATAGATCGGTTGGGAGCCGGCCACGGCTTCAACGATCAAGGAGCCACGCGATGAATTTCGTCTCAGTCCGCATCATCACGTCAGACGTCCAGCGTCTCGTGCACTTCTATGGTGAGATCACCGGCATGCCCGTGACGGTGTACACGGAAGACTTCGCGGAACTGGCGACGCCGGCCTGCACGCTGGCGATCGGCAGCACGCGCACCTTGATGCTGTTCGGCGGCGACATCGCCCGCCCTGCCGACAACCACACGGCCATCCTCGAATTCCGCGTCGGCGACGTCGATGCGGAATTCGCCAGGCTCTCGGACCTCCTCAGGGATGTTACGGTGCAGAAGCCGACCACCATGCCCTGGGGCAACCGCTCGCTGCTGTTTCGCGACCCGGATGGCAATCTGGTCAATTTTTTCACGCCGGTAACCGCCGAAGCGATCAGGAAGTTCGACAAATAAAGCGTTGCCGTCCGGCTATCGGCGGCAGGCACCTGGCCATCGGCGCTAGCTGGTGGTTCAGTACGGATTTCCTGTCGCCGCAACGCTTTCCTTGCGCAGGTATGCCCAAAGGTCGAGTGCGCCCGGGCGTATGTCGTGGGGATAGTCCAGTCGAGCAACATCTTCGCTGGTGGTCCATGGTGCCGGAAAGTCGGCGGCCACTTCGGCTCCGACGATGCGGACATCGTCAAGGTTCTCTTCGGCGATCTCGCCGTCAAACACAAAGCGGAGCTTGATCTCCACGCCTGCCCAGCCGCAGATAACCGCCCGAAGGTTGGGCGAAACGGCACCCAGAAGCGCGCGTTGCACGGAAAGCAGCAGCCTCGGCTGAATGTCATGCATGGTCGTGATCTGCTTTCAGCCGTTCTATTTCTGGTTCCATTTGCGAACCACCGGCTCGCTCAAATCATGCTCGTAGCCAAGCACGCTGATGCTGGCCGTATCGAGCACGAACAGCGCGCCGCCCTCGGGCGGCAGGCCGATCCAGCGCGCCGCCAGCACGCGCAGGAAATGTGCGCTGGAAAACACCAGGATCGAGCCGCCAGCGTCACGAAGCTGTCCGATAATCCTGTCAGCGCGCGCGCCGACATCGGCCGCCATCTCGCCCTTCGGACAGCCATCGCGAAACACATTCCAGCCGGGCCGCTCGGCCAGGATCTGTTTCGTCGTCAGCCCCTCATAGGCGCCGTAGTCCCACTCCTGCAGATCGTCCTTCTTGACGCTCTGCGCGCCGAAGCCGGCCAGCACGCTGGTGTTGTAGGCGCGCTGCGACGGGCTCGACCACACCGCCGAAAACGACAGGCCCTTGAGCCGCTCGGCGACACCCCGCGCGGCGGCCTCGCCGGCCGGCGTCAACGGCATGTCGGTGCGGCCGGTATGCTGCCCCGAAAGGCTCCACGCCGTCTCGCCATGCCGGACCAGATGGATTTGGGGATACGCGCTGCTCATGGGATGCCTTTCAATGTCGCCGGCACCTTAAGCGACGATGCGGCAAAGGGGAATCCGCTTGGTACAAAACTGCGTGGTCGCCTGGCCCTGATCCGCATCAGGCTGGCCCTGTGATCAGCCCGATGCCGCAACTATATCAAGGTCAGCCTCCACAAGGCTCCCCGCCCTCAAGGGCATTTGCCCTTGCACAACAGGTCATGTCATCATGTACAAACATTTGCTTATTGCCACGGACGGATCGGAACTGGCCGACAAGGGCGTTGCCCACGGCCTGACGCTGGCCAAGGGCCTCGGCGCCTCCATCACCTTCGTTACCGTCTCCGAACAATTCCCGATCTTCGCCTGGGGAGGCGCCATGGCCGGCTATGCCGCTGGCGATGAACTGGCCGCCTATCAGGAAGAAGCACGCAAATACGCCAAGGAGGTTCTCGACAAGAGCAAGGCGTCGGCGGACGCCGCCGGCGTCTCCGCGGAGGTCGTGCATGTCGAGGACAAGCGGCCAGCCGAAGCCATCCTGGAGCTGTCGCAGGCCCTGGGCTGCGACCTGATCGTGATGGCCTCGCATGGGCGCCGCGGACTGGGCAAGCTGCTTCTGGGCAGCCAGACGGCGGAAGTGCTGTCCTACACGGAGGTCCCGGTGCTGGTGGTGCGGTAGGGTCTGCTGCGAAGCACGGCTACAGCACCACCTCCCCCACGAGATACACCCCCAGCGCCAGCAGCCCGGCGAAGAACACCGTGCGGAAGGTCTCGACGCTCATTGTCCGGCGCAGCGCCTGGCCGGCGAACATCCCGGCCAGCGCCGGCGCCAACGCCAGGATCGACCCCGCCAGTTGCGCGCTCGGCGATGCCAGGGCGCCGGTCCTGAACAGCCCGATGGCGAGCGCCGCCGTCGACACGGTGAAGGACAGGCCGAGCGCCTGGATCAGGTCCTCCCTGTCCAGCCGCAGCGATTGCAGATAAGGCACCGCCGGGATGACGAAGACGCCGGTGGCGCCGGTGACCAGCCCGGTCGCCACGCCGACCAGCGGCGACATCAAGGCCTCGTGGCGCGCCGGCGCGGTGAAGCCGGCCTTGGCGAGACCGAGGATGGCATAGAGCACCAGCGCCAGGCCCAACCCCGCCGAGGCCGCGCCCGTATGCGCGCCGGTCAGCAGGCCGGCACCGGTGACGGTGCCGAGCGCAATTCCGGCCATCATCGTCCACAGCCGCTTGCACAGGCCGCCAAAGGATGGCCCGGTCAGCAATTGCCAGAGATTGGTGACCAGCGACGGGATCAACTGCAAAGCAGCGGCCTGCGCCGGCGGCATCGTCACCGCCAGCAGGCCCATCGCCACGGTTGGCAACCCCATGCCGACCACGCCCTTGACGAAGCCGGCGGCGAGGAAGACGGCGCCGATCCAGGCGAGGACGCCGGCGCTCAGCATGATCGTATCTTCAGGGCCGGATCAGTCATGCAGCAGCATGTCCGTCGCGTCGGCCTCTGGCGTCGGCTTTGCCGGCGCGGCATCGCGGCTGGTGGATGCGACCGTCGCCGCGCATCCCCGCAGGCCTGGCTCCGCGCGCGCCATGGCAAGGCCAGCCACGGCAACAGCCAACGCAATCGCCGTGCTTTCAAGAATGCCGAGCCGGCCTGATGTTCGTTCGTTCATCACACTTCTCCTTCGAAACTGTTTGACGAACATCCCGGCCGGTCACAATGTGGAAGTTGCGCTGCCAGCCTTCGGCTAGGACGAAGGCTGGAGGGCGACCGCCTCCCCCGGGGCGCCGAATCTTCACAGGAGCAAAAGAATGCGCTTCGATCTGGTCGATCTCAGGCTGTTCCTGCTGGTGGCCGAACGCGGCAGCATCACCCATGGCGCCGAGCTTTCCGGGCTGGCCCTGGCCTCGGCCAGCGCCCGCATCAAGGGCATGGAGGAGCGGCTCGGCGCACCGCTGCTGGAGCGCCGCCGCCGTGGCGTGGTGCCGACGGCCGCCGGACAGGCGCTGCTGCATCATGCGCGCGCCGTGCAGAACCAGATCGAGGCGATGGCCGGCGACCTCGCCGCTTATGCCGATGGCCTGCGCGCCCGCGTGCGGCTGCTGGCCAACACCGCCGCCACCAGCGAACTGCTGCCCAAGATCCTGCCGGCCTTCCTGGTCGCGCATCCCCGGATCGACATCGATCTCGACGAGCGCCCCAGCCATGAGATCGCGCAAGCCGTGGCCAGCGGTGCGGCCGATCTCGGCATCGCCGCGACGTGGGCCGGCCTGTCGCATCTCGAGCAGAAACCGTTCTTCATCGACCGGCTGGTGGTGATCGCCGCGCGGAACTGGCCCGGCTTCGCCGGCCTGCGCACCATCAGCCTCACCGAAATTCTCGGCGAATCCTTCGTTGGACTGAGCACCGGCCACGCGCTGCAGGAGCATATCACCCGACAGGCCGCCCGCCTTGGCGGCCATCTGCATGTTCGCATCCGCGTGCCTGGCCTCGACAATGTCTGCCGGCTGGTCGCGCAAGGTGCGGGCATCGCCATCGTGCCGGAAAGTGCGGCGCGCCGCTCGGCACGCTCGCTGCGCAGCCTGCGCCTGACCGACGACTGGGCGACGCGCCAGCTCAACCTCTGCGCCCGCCGCTTCGACGATTTGACGCCGCAGGCAAAACTGCTGGCGGCAGCACTCGTCTAAGCCGGACCAGTGACCGCAAGGCTGAGCCGACTGGCGCCGGCATCCTCAGAAGCGCTGAATCATTGCCTTGCTTTTCAAATATTCGTGACGTAGCTTGTTTGCACATTGGCAAAAAAATTGCCGAAGTTTTTTCCTTTTGTGAAAGACGGGGACTTTGCGGGAACATCTCGATCTGACTGATCGGCGGCTGGTCAAACAGCTGTCGCAGGATGCACAGCCGGGCATCAACCGCATCGCCGAGATATTGGCGATTTCGGTGCCGACGGTGCGCACGCGGCTGCGCAATCTGCTTGACCGCAACCTGCTCAAGATCGTCGGGCTCTTGAACCTGACCGAGCGCCCCGAGCTGATCTCGGCCATTGTCGGCATCAATGCCCAGGGGCGCGGCCGGGCCCGCGAGCTGGCGCAGCGCATTTCCGAACTGCCCTTCGTCAATTCGGCCTCGGTGGTCACCGGGCGCTTCGACATCATCGTCGACGTGACGGTGGCCGGCGACGTCGCCGACCTCTACCGCGTCACCAGCGAGCTGATCCCCGGCGCCGGCGAGCCCGGCGAAGTGGTGCGCAGCGAAACCTTCGTCGTCATGGCGTCCTGCAACAAATGGGTCAGCCTGCCGGAAGGCTGCTGGTCGGACGACCGCAAGGAGCCGGTATGAAGATCGCGGTACTCGGCGGCCTCGGCCTGCAAGGCCGGGCGGCAATCGCCGACCTCGTCGCCAGCGACGGCGTTGAGGAAATCGTCTGCGTCGACACCGCAGCGGACGGCCCTGCCCGGCTTGCCGGCCTGACCGATCTTGCCCGCGTGCGCTTCGTGGTACCTGAGGGCGCGATCGGCCCGGCGCTGGCCACGGTGCTCGATGATGTCGACGCCGTCATCGACCTGTTGCCGCAGCCGCTGATGCGCGAGGCGGTGCAGGCCGCGATCGCAACGCGCACGCCGCTGGTCACCACCAATTACGCCAAATCGATCGCCGACCTGGCGCCGGCCGCCGAACAGGCAGGCGTCCCGATCATGACCGAATGCGGGCTCGACCCCGGCATCGACCTGGTGCTCTACGCGCGCGCCGCAAGGCAGTTTTCTTCGATTTCTTCGATCGATTCCTATTGCGGCGGCATCCCCGAGCCGAAGGCGATGGCCAAGCCGCTTTGCTACAAGGTGAGCTGGAATTTCGACATGGTCCTGGTCAGCCAGAACCGCGACAGCGTGATGATCGAGGACGGAAAACGCGTCGCGGTGCCGGCCGGCCAGCAGCACGACAATACGTTCATCCATGAGATCGAGATCGCGGGCCTCGGCAGGCTGGAAGCCTTCCCCAATGGCGATGCGCTGCACTATGTCGAGATGCTGGACGCGGCCAAGGGGCTGCGCCGCTCCGGCCGCTACACGTTGCGCTGGCCGGGATGGTCGGCCTTCTGGGCGCCGCTGAAGGAGCTCGGCTTCCTCTCCGAAGACAAGGTGCCCGGCACCGGCAACAGCCCGCGCGAATTCCTCGGCCGGCTGCTCGGGCCGCAATTGCAATATGGCCCCGGCGAAAAGGACCTGTGCGTGATGCGCAATGTCTTTTCCGGCCTTGAAGGCGGCCGCGCCAAGACAGTGACGTCGGACCTGATCATCGAGCGCGACCTGGTTTCCGGCCTGTTCGGCATGAGCCTCGGCGTCGGCTATCCCGCCAGCATCGTGGCGCAGATGCTGGCACGCGGCGAGATCACCAAACCCGGTCTGCTCAACCCGCTGCTGGATGTGCCCGACATCAGGTTCTTCGACGAACTGGCCAGGCGCGGCATCACGGTTGCCGAGACGGTGGCCTGGGACTGAGGATTTTCGAACGGTGGCTGCCGCCGGCAACGGCGCTGCCGCTCAAAAAGCACCCCCAGGGGTGAAAAACAACGTGGAACAATAAAACAAGGAGGAATACCGAAATGAAGATTGCCAGACTTTTCATCGCCGGACTTGCCCTCGCCGGGCTCACCGCCGCGGCCAGTGCCGGAACGCTCGACGACATCACCAAGCGCGGCGAACTGCGCGTCGCCGTGCAGACCCAGGGCCCCCCCTTCTCGCTGGTCGGCGCCAATGGCGAGCGCACCGGCAGTTCGGTTGAACTCGCCGAACTGATGGCCAAGGAAATGGGCGTCAAGATCACCTTCCTCGACTTCGACTGGGACGGCCTGATCCCGGCACTGCTGTCGGGCAAGGCCGACCTGCTGGTCGCCGACATGACACCAACGCTGGCGCGCGGCATGAAGGTCGCGTTCACCACGCCTTACATGTACACGGGCAGCACCGTCTTCACCAAGGCCGACAGCAAGTTCAAGACCACCGAGGACTGCAAGGCCAAGGGCACCAAGATCGCCGTGCTGCTCGGCGCCACCGGCGAGAAGGAAGCCAAGACCGCTTTCCCCGATGCCGACATCAAGAGCTACAAGGGCGGCGGTCCGCTGCTGCTCGACGCCGTCAACAATGGCCAGGCCGATTGCGGCGTCAACGACATCTCGGCGGTCAAGGGCCAGTCGACAGCCTATCCGGCCGGCACCTTCACCATCATGCCGGACCTTCTGTCGAAGGAGCCGCTTGCCTTCGCCACCCGCTATGACGAGCCGGACCTGTTGATCTGGATGAACCTGTTCCTCAACCAGGTCAGCATCGACGGCCGCCTGCAGAAGAACCTCGACTACTGGGTCAATTCCGACGCCTGGAAGAAGGATCACTAAGCAGCGATAGAACCCGGCGGTTTCGCGCACGTCTCAAGCGCCGCGAAACCGCCTGGAATTTCGCTTCATCCGTCGTTTCCTGCACTCTGGGATTTCACCCAACGATGCTCGAAAATTTCAGTTTCCGCACCATCGTCGAATATCTGCCGCTGTTCGGGCAGGGCCTGGTCACAACCGTCTGGCTGTCGGCGCTGTCCTTTGTCGGCGCGCTCATCGTCGGCATCGTGCTGTGCGCCATGAACCTGCAGCGCGGCTGGCTGTTTCGCGCGCCGGCCAAGGCCTATATCGACGCAGTGCGCGCCACGCCCTTGCTGGCGCAGCTCTATTTCCTCTATTTTGGCCTGCCCCGGCTCGGCTTCGTGCTGCCGGAGCTGGTCGTCGGCATCCTCGCGCTATCGCTAAACAGCGGCGCCTATATCGCTGAAATCATTCGCGCCGGCATCCTGTCGATCCCGCGCGGCCAGGTCGAAGCCAGCGTCGCTTCGGGCATGACCTATGTCCAGCGCATGCGCCTGGTCGTCCTGCCGCAGGCCTTCAAGGTGACGATCCCGCCGCTGCTCGGCCAGGCGATCGTGCTGGTCAAGGATTCCGCCCTGCTGTCGCTGATCTCGGTTTCCGAACTGACGCGCGCCGGCCAGTTGCTCGCCTCCGACCGCTTCATGCCGGCGGAGGGCTTTCTCACCATCGCCGCCTTCTATCTGCTGCTCTATTACGGACTGAAGGGACTGGCTGGCCTCTCCAGCCGCTGGCTCGGCACGGCGGGGGCGCGGACATGATCTGGCAACAGCTGCAAAGCCTCGCCGGCTCCTATCCGCTGGCCCTGCGCGGCCTCGGCATGACCGTGGTGCTGTCGCTGATCAGCCTGGTGCTCGGCACCCTGCTCGGCTTCGGTCTCGGCATCCTGCGCACCGGCGGCAACCGTCTGATCGACAGCTTGATCGGGGCCTGGGTCGATCTCATCCGCGGCACGCCGTTCCTGGTGCAGATCTTCCTGATCTTCTTCATCCTGCCGGAGTTCGGCATCGAGCTCGATGCCTTCACTGCCGGCATCATCGCGCTGACCAATCTGGCCGCCTGCTTCATCTGCGAGATCGTCGTCGCCGGCATCCGCTCGGTACCGACCGGCCAGGTCGAGGCGGCACTGGCATCCGGCCTGTCGCGCTGGCAGCGCATGCGCCAGGTGGTGCTGCCGCAGGCGATGCGCATCGTGCTGCCGCCGCTGGTCGGGCAATATGTGCTGCTGATCAAGGATTCTTCCGTCGTCTCCGCCATCGGCCTCACCGACCTCACCCGCGTCGGCTGGCTGGTGGTGCAGCGTGTGCCCAACGGCCTGTTGGTCTTCTTCCTCGTCGGCGTCGGCTATTTCATCGTCTGCTATCCCCTGATCATGCTGGCCCGCCGGCTCGAACGGCGCATGGGTGCCGCGCATGGCGAGGTGCAGTTGTGACAGCCAATCCCAAAGGGCCAACATCGATGACCAAAACGGGCATGATCGACTTTCGCGGCGTCAACAAATGGTTCGGCTCGCTCAACGTGCTGAAGGACATCACGCTCAGCGTCGAGCCGCGCGAGGTGGTCGTCGTCTGCGGCCCGAGCGGCTCGGGCAAGAGCACGCTGATCCGCTGCGTCAACGGCCTGGAGGCGATCAAGGACGGCGACCTCGTCGTCGACGGCCAGCGCCTCGGCGACCCCGCCACCAACATGACGCAGCTGCGCACCGAGATCGGCTTCGTCTTCCAGTCGTTCAACCTCTACCCGCACAAGACCGCGCTCGAGAACGTCACGCTCGCCCCCATCCATGTCCGCAAGATCCCGCGCGCCGAGGCCGAAAAGGCCGGGCGCGAATTGCTGGCCAAGGTTGGCCTCGCCGACAAGGTCAACGCCTATCCCGCACAGCTTTCCGGCGGCCAGCAGCAGCGTGTGGCGATCGCGCGTTGCCTCGGCATGCGGCCCAAGATCATGCTGTTCGACGAGCCGACTTCGGCACTCGACCCCGAGATGATTTCCGAAGTGCTCGATGTCATGGTCGCGGTCGCCGAGGAAGGCATGACCATGATGGTGGTGACGCACGAGATGGGCTTTGCCCGCAAGGTTGCCCAGCGCGTGGTGTTCATGGACGCCGGCGCCATCGTCGAAAGCGGCACGCCGGACGAGTTCTTCTCGCATCCCAGGACCGACCGCAGCCGGGCTTTCCTGAGCAAGATACTCAGGCATTGAAGGCAGCGACAGGGAGCGCCTTCTCGGCGCTTCCCGTCAATCTGTCCGGCGGCCATTGTATCAATCGAAGAATAGCGTTGCCTTGCAAGGATCTGTACGCCGTCCGGGCCGAATTGTTCAGTCCGGTCATGGATCGTCGTGACAGGCCGACCGGCTGCCCTTCCGCTGCGGGCGAAAGGGCAAACCGTCCGGTGGGGTGGCTCAGGCTGCCGTCGGATAGTCCGTATAGCCCCTGGCGTCGCCGCCATAGAACGTCGCCTTGTCGGGGGCGTTGAGTTCGGCATTCCGCTTCAACCGGCTCACGAGGTCGGGATTGGCGATGAACAGCTTGCCGAACGCGACAAGGTCCGCCTTGCCGTCGGCAACGGCCTTTTCGGCCAGTTCCTTGTCGTAGCCATTGTTCACCAGCCAGGCACCGCGTCCGCCAGCCTTGTGGTAGGTGGCTTTGAGTTCCGCGTAGTCGAACGGCCTGTCGCCCTGGCTGAAGTCACGCGCCCCGCCGGTCGCGCCTTCGACGATATGGATATAGGCCAGGCTGCGACGGCCCAGCCCCTCCACCACATGGTTGAACAACGGCTGCGGATTGGCATCCGAAGTGTCGTTGGCGGGCGTCACCGGCGACAGCCGGATTCCGGTCCTGCCGGCGCCGACGGCGCCCGCGACCGCGTCGACCACCTCGAACAGGAAGCGCGTCCGGTTCTCGATGGAACCGCCATAGTCATCGGTACGATGGTTGGTGCCCGAGCGCAGGAACTGGTCGACGAGATAACCATTGGCGCCATGGATCTCGACGCCGTCGAAACCTGCCTCCTCGATCGCCGCCTTGGCGGCGCGGCGGAAATCGTCGACGATGCCGGGGATTTCGGCCGCATCGAGCGCGCGCGGCTCGGAGGTCTCGGCGAACTCGCCGCTGCCATCCGGCCTGACCAGGAAAGT
The DNA here is from genome assembly GCF_003148495.1 of Mesorhizobium loti. Taxonomy (GTDB): domain Bacteria; phylum Pseudomonadota; class Alphaproteobacteria; order Rhizobiales; family Rhizobiaceae; genus Mesorhizobium; species Mesorhizobium loti. Next base: position 1,305,697 of record NZ_QGGH01000001.1, on the reverse strand, counting down.
CTTGGAGTTTGCCCTGATCGCCGACGGCGCCACCGGCTTGCCGCCGCCGGGCTGCAACGAAACATGCGAGATGCGTCCGACATGCCAGAGCTGGACCACGATCTTGCCGCCGGCTCTATGGACCGCGTCCGTGACACGTTTCCAGCCGGCAAGCTGATCCGCGCCATAGAGACCTGGCACGTCGGCATAACCCTGGCCCTGATGGCTGATGGCGGTGGCCTCCGTCACGATCAGCCCGGCCGTGGCGCGCTGACCATAATAGGTGACCGAGAGGTCGCCGGGGACCGCATTGGGTGAACGATTGCGCGTCAGCGGCGCCATGACGATGCGGTTCGCCAGCGCCAGGTCGCCGGCCTGCAGCGGATCAAAGAGTGTAGTCATGAGAAAAAGCCTTTCATGGGGGGAGGACGGGGGAGGATCGTCAGAGACCGGACAGGGCGGCCTGGAAGGCCGCGATGGTTTCTTCGTTGCGCTTGTAGAACACCCATTGGCCGACCCGCCGTGTCGTGACGAGGTCCGCCGACGCCAGCGTCGCCAGATGCGCCGAGACGCTGGACTGCGCCAGGCCGCGACGGTCGAACTGGCTGGCGCAGACCCCCATCTCGAGCGGATGCGCCTGCGCGGCGAAGTGCTGTTCAGGCTCCTTCAGCCACGCCAGGACATCGCGTCGAAACGGATGCGCCAGCGCCTTCAATATGATGTCCTGGTCCATATTCACCTGCATCGATCTCAACCGATATATAGATCGGGTAGAGACGATATGGCAGGAAAACCATTCCATTTTTGCCGGCGATCGGAGAAAGCGGCACCCCGGACGAGTTCTTCTCGTACCCCAAGACCGACCGCAGCCGCGCCTTCCTCAGCAAGATACTCAGGCATTGAAGGCACCGCATCCCGCCGCGCCTTAGGTCGCCTCTTCCGGATTGCCGCCAATCGCAAACGCCACCCGGCCGCCACGCCGTCTCAGCAGCGCGATGGCGAGGAAGGCGATGACGCCGCTCGCAGCGACGACCACCAGCACCCACAGCGAATTGGCGACGGATGTCCGCGCCATCATGAAGGCGAGCGCGAACGGGGCGAAGGCCGAAGTGAACTGGCGGGCAGCGCTCGCCCAGCCGAGCCGCGCGCCATAGCCTTCGCGGCCGAAGAGTTCGAGCGGCAAGGTGCCGCCGACGATGCTGGTGAGGCCGGAACCGAGGCCGAACAGGAACACGAACAGGAAGGCGCCGGGCAGCCACGGCGTGGTCAGCAGCAGCGCGCACAGCCCGGCCGTGAGCAGCGACGCGGCGATGACGGCGAGATGCGTTTGCTGAAGCCGCCCGCCAAACAGCATGTTGATCAGCCGGCTGGCGACCTGCGCCGGCCCGAACAGGGTCGAAACGAAGAGGCCGGCGGTGCCCAGCCCAAGGGCCGCCGTCAGCGGCACCATGTGGATGAGGATCGCCGACAGCACGAAACCCTCGGTGGCGAACCCCGCCAGCATGAGCAGGAATGCGGCCCGGCCGCGCCGCGGATCGAGCAGTGCGCCCTGTTCGGAAGCGCGGGCGGGTCCTTGCAGCGTTGCGGTTGCATTACGGCGTGACAGGCGCATCAGCCAGGCGTGGATCGGCAGGCAGAGCCCGAGATTGAGCGCGGCGAACAAGAGATAGACCTCGCGCCATGTCAGCTGCGCGTGCAGCGCCGAGGTCAATGGCCAGAACAGGGTCGAGGCAAACCCCGCGATAAGCGTCAGGTGGGTGATGCTGCGTTGCGGCCGGGGAACCCCGATCTGTACGATCGCCACGAAGGCGGCGCTGTAGAGGACAAAGCTGGAGGCCAGCTCCATGGCCAGCAAGGCCAGGACGAAGGTCACGCGGCCGGGCGCGACGGCGCACAGCGCCAGCGCCACCGCTGCCGCGACCGAGCCGATGGTCATGATGCGGCCGGCGCCGAAGCGGTCGGCCCATCGCCCGGCCGTCGGCGCGAACAGGCTGCCGGCAAACAGCGAGGCGGACAGGGCGCCGAACACCCAGCCTTCCGCGAGGCCGAACTCCCTGGCCATTGCCGGCGCCAGGATCGAGAAGCTGTAGAAGAGCGTGCCGTAGCCGATGATCTGGGTCAGCCCCAGCGCCCAGATCGCCTTGCGCAGAACGGACCGGTCAGGCATCGATGCTGGCTGCCATCGTCTCTTGCGCCTCGGTGCTGGCCGGCGTGGTTGCGCAGCCGCAGCCCGAGGCGCCCTTGGCCTTGGCATGCGCATCCTCGACACAGCAAGCGTCGACATCGGCCGGCGCAGGCCCGCCGCAGCAGCCGGCGCTTGCCGATACCGTCACGACACCGACCGCGCTGCACACGCCGGTCTCCGGCAACACCAGCCGCACCTCGCGGGCCGCGACATGGTCTCCGGCAATGTCGGCGACCACCGAGCGGACCTGCTCGTAGCCGGTCGCCATCAGGAAGGTCGGGGCGCGGCCATAGGATTTCGAGCCGACGATGGTGAAGCCGGGTTCGGGATGCGCGAGTTCCGCGATGCCATGCGCGGGAACCGTGCCGCAGGAGTGGAAGTTCGGATCGATCAGCGGCGCCAGCGCCGGCGGCGCTTCGACGACGGGATCAAGCGCGATGCGGATTTCGCCGAGGAACGACAGATCGGGCCGGAAGCCGGTGGTGACGACGATGCGGTCGACGGCCAGGCTGAACGGCTTGCCGGCCAGGCTGGCATCGACGGCGAGCCCCTCGCCCTGCGTCTCGATGCGGTTGACGGCGAAAGGCGCCAGCATGTTCAGCCTGCCATCCGTCATCGCCTGCCTGGCGGCCAGCCCAAGCGCGCCGCGTTCGGGCAACTGGTCGTTCAGCCCGCCGCCGAGCAGCCTGTCGACGCTGGCATGGCGCAGCGCCCAGAAGATCTCGGTGCCAGGTGCCGCGTCCTGCAGTTCCATCAGCGCCAGGGCGACGTTGATGGCCGAGTGCCCGCCGCCGATGACCAGGACGCGCTTGCCCGCATAGTCTTCTCTCGCCTTGCCGACCACGTCGGGAATGCCATAGGCGATGCGCCCGCAAGCCGCGCCTTCGCCGGGAACCGGCAGGCCGTCGACACCGATCGGGTTTGGCCGCCACCATGTTCCGGACGCGTCGATGACGGCGCGGGCGAGAACGCGGTGCTCGCCACCGGCATCGCGATAGCGGATGACGAAGGGCGCGTCCTTGCGGCCGTCATTGGCGACCTTGTCATGTCCCTGACGGGTGATCGCGGTGACCTCCGCACCGAGTTTCAAATTGGCGGCGATCGCGGGAAGTGCCGCGAGAGGCGCCAGATAATCGCGCACGATCTCGCCGCCGGTCGGCAGGCCTTGGCTGTCCGGCGCCGTCCAGCCGGAGCGGTCGAGAAGCGCCCGCGCCGCTGCGTCGATGTTGTATTCCCACGGCGAAAATACCCGCACATGGCCCCATTCGAGCAGTGCCGCACCCACGCTTTCACCACGCTCCAGGATGAGCGGACGGATGCCGCGCTCGACCAGATGCGCCGCGGCTGCAAGGCCGACCGGGCCGGCGCCGATCACCCCGACGGGAAGATTTGCCATCATGTCCATAGGTTCGATCCTTCCGGTATCTTCGAATTACAAGCGCAAAAAAAATCAAACCAGGGCTTTGCTGGCGGCGGGCGCGCAAGTGGCGTCAGCGCAGCACTCATCGGCGAGATAGCCGATCAGCGCATTCATGCCGGGATAGTTGGCGCGGCAGATCAGCGTCGTCGCCTGCCGCTCCTGCGTCACCAGGCCGGTGTCGACCAGCCGCTTGAGGTGATGCGACAGCGTCGAGGACGGAATGTCGAGCTTGCCCTGGACACTGCCGACAGCAAGCCCGTCATCGCCGGCGCGCACCAGGATGCGATAGAGCTGAAGCCGCGTCGGGTTGCCCAGCGCTTCGAGTTGGGCGGCTGCTTTTTCGAGTTTCATGGAAGTAGGCTATGCGACACTTTTCGCGCCGTCAACTCAATTTCGAAAAATATGGAAATAGCGTTAGCCGGCACGCTTGCCCGAGGCGTAAGTGACCACCTCGCCATCCTCCTTGGTGAACGCGCCGATCTCCGGGTTGGGCAGGATGTCCAGCACCTTTTCCGAGGGCCGCGCCAGGACGACGCCGAGCGGGCTGACCACGATCGGCCGGTTGATCAGGATCGGATGCGCCAGCATGAAATCGAGGATCTTCTCGTCGGACCATTTCGGGTCGGCAAGGCCGAGTTCGGCATAGGGCGTGCCCTTCTCGCGCAGCAGGTCGCGCGGCGTCATGCCCATCGCCGCGATCAGTTCGACCAGCCTTTCGCGCGACGGCGGCGTCTTCAGATATTCGATCACCTCCGGCTCTTCGCCGGACTGCCGGATAATGGCCAGCGTGTTGCGCGAGGTGCCGCAATCGGGGTTGTGGTAGATGGTGATGGTCATTCGGCAGCCTTCATCTGTCTTGTTGGTTTCGGTTCGGCGAGCAGCCAGCCCGCCAGGGCCATGGCCAGCAGCGCCCCGAGCAATTCGGCGGCAATAAAGCCCGGCAGGTCGACCGGACGGATGCCCGCGAATGTGTCTGAGAATGCCCGGGCAACGGCGACGGCCGGATTGGCGAAGGAGGTCGAGGCCGTGAACCAGTAGGCGGCGGTAATGTAGAGTCCAACCAGCCAGGGAATCGCGTCTGAGCGGAAGCGCAGTCCTGCCAGGATGGTGAAGACGAGCCCGAAGGCGGCCACCGCCTCCGCGAGCCATTGCCCGGCTCCGGTCCGCACCGTCGCGGAAACCTGCAGGATCGGCAGCTCGAACATGGCGTGAGCCAGAAACGATCCGGCGATGCCGCCCACGATTTGGGCAACGACATAGGCAAGCGCGGCGTTCGCCTCGATCTCGCGGCGAAGCGCGAACACCAGCGTGACGGCCGGATTGAAATGCGCCCCGGAGATCGGCCCTAGTATCGTGATCAGCACGACGAGGATCGCCCCGGTCGGCAGCGTGTTGCCGAGCAGCGAAATGGCGACGTCGTGAGTCAGCCGGGCAGCCATGATGCCGGAGCCGACCACGGTCGCGACCAGCAGCGCGGTTCCCAGCGCTTCCGCGACGATGCGGCGTGGCAAGTCGTCCGCCACGGTCTTCATCCGACGCGGTTCGGCATCGTCTCGGCCAGGATCGAGCGGGCCGAGTTGCCGGTGCATGGCAAAAGAACGTTGAATGTCGGATCGCTCATCGGTGGTTGCTCCCAGACAGGACTAGCAGTCACAGGTCACAGCATTGATGACGGGTCGGCAGAGTTCCGGCGCGCCATTGCAGCAATCTTCCATCAGATAGGCCAGCAGGTCGCGCAAGCCGGTCATGTCGGCGACGTAGCGCACGATCCGACCGTCGCGTTCGGGGCGGATCAGCCCGGCATGGGCGAGCACCTTCAGATGCGCTGACATGGTGTTCTGGACCGTGTCCAGCCTTGTCGCGATCTCGCCAGCCGGAATGCCTTCCGGCCCAGCGCGCACGAGCAGCCGGAAGACATCCAGCCGCGTCTCCTGGCCAAGTGCGGCCAGTGCATTCAAAGTGTCTTTCTTATCCATATATCCGAATCCTTGGATTTATGGATATCGGCTTCCCCGCGATCTGTAAAGCGTGTCCGCCCGCCATCAGGTGACGGCCAGCACCTTTCCCGTATCGTGCTGGCGCACGAAGTCCACGCGGGCGCCATCCCAGTGATAGCTGTAGTGCCGGCCCTGCACCGGAACGGTGATGACATCAGGCCAGAAGATGCCGATGCAGCCGCCGCCCGGCATGCGCACGCTGTTCCACACCAGCCCATCGCTGCCGGCAGCCCGCAACGCCCGCCCTTCCGCCTGCGAGGCGGTGTAGTCGTCCGGGTCGAGCACGCCTGGCACGGCGTTCACGTCATCGAGGCTGCGGTCGACGCCGCCGATCAGCACGCGGAAATCCGCTGTCCAGCCCGGCCCCTCGTTGGTGGCGCCCATGAATTTCTGATGGTGGTGGATGGTCTCGGCCAGCGCCACCTCCTCGCTGTCGCCGGCATAGTAGATCCCGTAACTGCCATCCGAGAAACGGCCTGGCCTGAGCGTCGAGCAATGCACGAAGGGCGCCATCACGAAGCTCGCGCCGGGACCGGAAATCCGCCTTGCGGCCGACACCTTGCCGAGGTCGCCGATCTCGAACCGGATGCGCGGGTTCGTTTTCGCCTCGACGGCGGCAAGCGCCTCCCAGTCGCGCGGGTCGGCAACGTCCTCGAAGAGATCGATGGGCGGATGGATGGAGCGGATGATGCGGAAGGTCTGGTGCCAGTCGACGCGGCGACGGACCGCAAGCCCACTCACCATGCACCACGCTCCGCATCGAGCCATTCCCGCATCGCCGAGAGATCGGAGATTTCGCCGCGCAGCATCAGGTCGAGGGCCGACTGGCCGCCGAAGGTGGCATTGGGCTTGCGTATCCAGGCATAGCCGCGCGCCGGCTCCGTGAACAGATAGCGCAGGCCCTTGTGGATGCCCATCAGGTGCGCCATGCGGGTGCGCAGATCGCGGTCGATCCTGCCGATGCCGCCTTCTTTCGCCCCAGTCTTCCAACGCGCCCAGGTCCGAGCCGACATACCGCCAAGCAGGATGCAGGCCTCCATATCCGTGAGATTCCAGGCCTTGAACAGGTTGACCGTGGTGCGCGCCAAGGCGCCCGCCTCGTCATCCGAGATGACGCTGCCGACCGTGGCAGGCGTGGTGACGATGGACTGAAGCTGCATTTGTTGCCTCGCTATTGGCAGATATATAGCATCTATTTGCCAATTGGCAAGGAACGGCGTTGCGAGGCACAAGGCAAACTGGTTCGCACCGATGATCGGTTCCACCTTGGACCACCAATCGCCGAGGCCAGCGCCGCCCCTCATCGCCCTGCCGGGCACTTCTCCCCGTATAGTGACGGGGAGAAGGGGCTAGCCGCAACGCTGGCGCCCTACTTGCAACGCTGGTGATTGGCGAAACCGGCGATGGCAGCGTCCCTCTCCCCGTCACTATACGGGGAGAGGATGCCGGCAGGCAGGTGAGGGGCAGCGCCAACTTCGGGCGATTGGCCCAGATCCAGAAAGTTGCGCGCCACTTATCGTGGCGCGCCCCGACCCGTTTTACTCCGCCGCCTCATATCCCGCGATGCCCTTGATCTCGAGGAAATCCTCGAGCCCGTATTCGGCATATTCGCGGCCGTTGCCCGACTGCTTGTAGCCGCCGAACGGCAGGCCGGCGTCCCACTGGGGATAGTTGATGTAGACATTGCCGGTGCGCATGCGCGCCGCGACTTCGCGCGCCTTCTTCATGTCCTTGGCCTGGATGTAGGAGGCGAGGCCATAGACGGTGTCGTTGGCGGTCTCGACCACCTCATCGACGCTGTCATAGGGCATGATCGCCAGCACCGGCCCAAAAATCTCTTCGCGCGCGATGCGCATGTCGTGGGTGACGTCCGCGAACACCGTCGGCCTGACATAATAACCGCGGTTGAGTTCGGCCGGACGGCCAGGGCCGCCAGCGACCAGCGTCGCACCCTCGTCGATGCCGGCCTGGATCAGGTCCTGAATCTTGTCGAACTGGACCTGGCTGACGACCGGGCCGAGCTTGGTGCCGGCAGCGTCGGCGGGGCCGACGGTGAACTTTTCCGCAGCCGCCTTGGCATAGCCGGCCGCCTCGTCGTGGCGGTCACGCGGCACGAACATGCGCGTCGGCGCGTTGCAGGACTGGCCGCTGTTGCTGAAGCAACCGGCGACGCCCTTGAAGACGGCGCTTGCGAGGTCGACATCCCCGAACAGGATGTTGGCCGACTTGCCGCCAAGCTCCTGATGCACGCGCTTGACCGTGTCGGCGGCGGCCTTGGCCACCAGGATGCCGGCGCGGGTCGAACCGGTGAACGACATCATGTCGATGTCGGGATGGCTGGACAGCGCCTGGCCGACGCCCGGACCGTCGCCATTGATGAGGTTGAACACGCCCTTCGGTACGCCGGCCTCGTCCAGGATCTCGGCGAAGATGATGGCGTCGAGCGGCGCGATCTCTGAGGGCTTGAGCACCATGGTGCAGCCGGCGGCAAGCGCCGGACCGACCTTGCAGGTGATCTGGTTGAGCGGCCAGTTCCACGGCGTGATCAGGCCGACGACACCGATCGGCTCCTTGACCACGAGATGATTGCCCTTCACGTGGCGGAACTCGAAACTCCCTAGCACGTCGGCCATCTTCTGCAGATGCGCAAGACCGATGCCGACCTGGCTGTCCAATGCCATCTGGCGCGGCGCACCCATTTCGCGCGACACGGCAACCGCCAGATCGGCGCTGCGCTTCTTGTAGACCGCGATGATGCGGTTCAGGAGTTCGAGCCGCTCGCCGACCTCGGTGAAACCAAAGCTGTTGAAGGCGCGCTTGGCTGCGGCCACCGCCTTGTCGACATCGGCCTTGGAGCCGAGCGAGATCTGGGCGAAAGCATCCTCATTCGACGGGTCGATGACGTCGAAAGTGTTGGGCACAACAGGATCGACCCACGCGCCATCGATATAGAATTGCAGATTGTGTGACATGGTTTGCTCCTTGGGATGCACCGCATGGCCGTGCCGGCCGTCATATGTGGCTGGAGATAACGATGCACAACCGCCGCTGTCAAACGCAACCCCGGAAGTGGTTGAGCCAGTGCGCGAGTCGTTGAGCCAGAGCGAGGCTGGATTACAGCAAGATATGTCCAGCCTCGACCAGAAACCGCCTCGCGGCGGCCTGATCCGTCGCTTTCACCAACAGATGGTCGCCATCGAAAGTGGACACCACGAAGATGCCCAACCCGTTCTCCGACAACGGCCTTATGACCGACAGCACGATACCGGTTTCGTCGAAGGCAAACGGCCCCTGGAGTTTGAAGGCCACCCAGTCACCGTCCTGCCTGACGCTATCCGGCACACGATCCTGCAGACAAACGATCGAAAGTTCGTCGTCGGTCCTTGTGATGCTGACGAAGCCTGGCCCGTCCGCCCAACCGGGAATGGCGTCGCCCGCCTCCAGCCGGGAAACCGCGTAATGCCCTGAGAGTTGCCTAAGCCTGACGCTGATGGACATTGTCGAACTCCTTCCTCAGATTACCGGTGATCCCGCGAGCCTCTTGCTCATATAGACCGTCATGCCGCCCATGAACGGCTCTTCCCGATCGATCACATAGCCATGCTTTTTGTAAAGCGACACATTGGCCTCGAAGGCGCCATTGGTCAGCAGGCGAAGCTCGAGGCGGCCCGCTTCGATTGCCTTGCGCTCGGCTAGTTCCAGCAGCAGCCGGCCGATCCCCCTGCCCTGCGCCTGCGGTGCGACGCAGACATTCTCGATCCAGAGGTGATCGTCGGTCAGGACGGTTTCGATCATCCCGACAATGGCGCCATCCTCGACGGCGAGATCGAACGGATGCTCGGCAACCGCCTTCTCATAGTCAGCGCGCATCGGCAGCGGCTCGCGGCCGATCACCGGCACCCATTTGGCATAGGCGGTGCGCACAATGTCCCGGATCGCGGCGGCATTCGCCGGCGTGGCCGGCCGAAGTCGGATGGACGAAACGATGGTCATGAAGTGCTCCAGACATGAAAACCCCGCCGGCGGATGTCGCGGGCGGGGCTGGAAACGAACGAACCAGGTCTATCGTGCTGGTTGTTGTCGTCGCGCAATCAGCTTGCCGCTCGTGCAGGAGCGGCGTCGCTTGGTGATGGTGGGCGCGAAAACGAACATGGCGCCAAGCTGGAGCAGGAACCGCAGCGTTGTCAAGGCGGCCGCTGAAATCGGCAATGTCTCATGTCATGGAAACCCTATATGCCTTGCGGCAGCGGCAATTGATGAGGACAGGATATGACCGGGACGCTAGGCAAGGCGGTGCGGATGGTCGCCATCCTGAACCTTGGCTATTTCGGTATCGAGTTTGCCGTCGCCGTTTGGATCGGATCTGTATCTCTGTTCGCCGACAGCATCGATTTTCTCGAGGATGCATCCGTCAACCTGCTGATCATGGTTGCGCTGGGCTGGACTATCCGTAATCGAGCGCGGCTTGGAATGGCGCTGGCCGGGGTACTTCTGATCCCGGCTTTGGCGACCCTTTGGACGGCTTGGCAGAAGTTCAACGTTCCAATCCCGCCAGCGCCCGTTCCGCTAACGCTTACCGCGGCTGGCGCGATCCTCGTCAACCTGTCGTGCGCGCTGATGCTCGCTCGCTATCGCCATCACAGCGGCAGCCTTACCCACGCAGCATTCTTGTCGGCGCGCAACGATGTCCTGGCGAATATCGCAATCATTGCCGCCGGCCTGGTCACGGCATTTGTGTGGAACTCGGCTTGGCCAGATATTGTCATTGGCCTTGCGATCGCCGTCATGAATGCCGACGCTGCCCGCGAGGTTTTCACGGCCGCAAGACGCGAGTTCGCAGAAAGCCAAATCCCAAGCTGAGATACTGCCATCCGATCCGGGCACGATCCTTGTGCCCTCAATACTTCTGCGCCGTCGGCCGCAACAGGATCACATGTGGCCGCTCTCTGGGTCTTCATGTGCGGCAGCGCGGCTGCGATGCCATAGAGCACGCCCTTAATGTGGTGGCTCAGCCGGGCACTTCGACCCTGCCGAGCCAGCGTGTGACCTGTTCCAGCGTCTCGCGCTCCTGGTCGCACTGCTTGGAAAAACCTTCGATGAGCCTCGCCGCCGGCGCATGGTCGGCGAGGACCTTCAGGCTCTGCCCGATTCCGTAGCCGCCATGGGTGATGAACGGCACCAATGTCTTGCCCGACAGATCGTGTTTCGCCAGGAAGGAGCGGATCACCGCAGGCGCGGTCATGCCCCAGATCGGAAATCCGAGGAACACCGTCTCGTAGGATCTGATGTCCGGCACCGTGGTGGCGAGCGGCGGTTCGAAACCGGACACCCGCTGCTGTTCCGCCACTGCGACCTGCTCCTCATAGTCTTCCGGGTAGGGATCCACGGTGCGGATCTCGAAAATGTCCGCTCCGAGAGCCCGGCTGATCTGGCGCGCGATGACGCGCGTGTTGCCGGTTCGGGTGTAGTACGCCACCAGAACCTTGGCGCTGCCCGCCTGCCGCGCGTTCGACGCGGCGGCGGGCAGGCTCGATCCGGCACCCAATCCAGCACCCAGTGGCAATGCAAGCGCGGTCATAAGCGCACCTCGTCTTGAGAACAGGCCCGACTGGCTCATCTCGCTCTCCTTGGCGCCTGGCTCAGCGATCGACCTTGCCGCCTGTTGCGGGGAGTAGCGCTCTCCCTGCACGGCAATTGCCGAGACCACATTTTCGATGTCGGCAAGATCGTCCGCCGTCAGCGCAACCGCCGCCGATCCTATATTCTCCTCGAGGCGATTGAGCTTCGTGGTGCCGGGGATCGGAACGATCCAAGGCTTCCGCGCCAGCAGCCAGGCGAGCGCGACCTGGGCTGGGGTCACCTTCTTCCCGGCCGCGATCGCGACGATCGCATCGACCAGCGCCTGGTTCGCTCGCCTGGCCCCCTCCGCAAAACGCGGGACAGTGTTGCGGAAATCGCTGCTGTCGAACGTCGTGCTGGCGTTGATGGCGCCGGTGAGGAAGCCTTTGCCCAATGGGCTGAAGGGCACGAAGCCGATCCCCAGTTCTTCGAGGACCGACAGGATCGCCTCCTCGGGTTCACGCCACCACAGCGAGTATTCGCTTTGAAGTGCGGTGACCGGCTGCACCGCATGCGCGCGACGGATGGTGCGCATGCCCGCCTCGGAGAGGCCGAAATGCTTGACCTTGCCTTGGCTGATCAAGTCCTTCACCGTGCCCGCCACCTCTTCGATGGGCACGACCGGATCGACGCGGTGCTGGTAGAGGAGATCGATGTGGTCGGTCCTCAGCCGTTTGAGAGAGGCCTCGACGACGTCGCGAATATGCTCCGGCCGGCTATCCATGCCGTCGTGTCCGGCCGTACCAGCGATGTCGATGCCGAACTTGGTGGCGATCACCACCTGGTCGCGGATTGGCTGCAGCGCCTCACCGACGACCTCCTCGTTCTTGAACGGGCCATAGACCTCGGCGGTGTCGAAGAAAGTGACGCCGCGCTCGAACGCTGAGCGGATCAGGCGGACAGCATCCGGCGTCTCCATCGGTTGCCCGTATGACTGGCTCATCCCCATGCAGCCCAGCCCGATGGCCGAGACTTCGAGACCACTTGTACCAAGTGTGCGCTTTTGCATTGTTGTTCTCCTTTCCTAGCGGTTCGTCATGTCCAGCACCGCTTGCGGCAGGCGAGCACCCTTTAACGTGATCTGCGAGGCAGCCTGGTCGATATCTTTGAGCTCCTCCGGCGCAAGCGCGATGGCGGCAGATCCGAGGTTCTCCTCCAGACGGTGCAGCTTCGTGGTGCCAGGGATCGGAACAATCCATGGCTTCTGAGCAATCAGCCAGGCAAGCGCGATCTGTGCCGGGGTGGCGCCCTTTGCTGCCGCCACCTTGCGCAGCAGGTCGACCAGCGGCACATTCGCCTTCAGCGCCTCGGGCGCGAAGCGGGGAACACTGGCGCGGAAGTCGGTGCTGGCAAACGTCGTGTTCGCATCCATCTTGCCGGTCAGAAAGCCTGCTCCCAGCGGGCTGAAGGGAACGAAACCGATGCCGAGTTCCTCCAGTGTTGGCAGGATCTCCGCCTCGGGTCCCCGATACCACAGTGAATATTCGCTCTGCACCGCGGTAACGGGATGGACAGCGTGAGCGCGCCGAATGGTCTGCGCTCCAGCTTCGGAGAGCCCGAAATGCTTGACCTTGCCTTCCGCGATCAGCTCCTTCACCGCGCCCGCGACATCCTCGATTTGCACATTCGGATCGACGCGGTGCTGATAAAAGATGTCGATGCGATCGGTCCTGAGGCGCTTCAGTGAAGCTTCCGCGACCGCCCTGATATGATCCGGCCTGCTGTTCAGGCCGCCGCTGCGCTGGCCCGTCTCAAGATTGATGTCGAAGCCGAACTTCGTGGCAATCACCACTCTGTCCCGCAACGGCGCCAGCGCTTCGCCGACCAATTCCTCATTGACAAAGGGGCCGTAGGCCTCCGCCGTGTCGAACAGGGTGACGCCTTGATCCACGGCTGTCCGTATGAGCGAGATCATATCGCCCCTCACGGCTGGCGGCCCGTAGACCGAGGTCATGCCCATGCAGCCGAGTCCGAGAGCCGAGACTTCGAGACCGCTGGTTCCAAGTGTGCGCTTTTGCATTGTTGTTCTCCTTTCGATTCCTGTTGAGGCTGTCGCCCCATGTCCGGCACTCAGGCGTTCGCGCCGCTCGCAACCGCTTGCGCCGACTTGCGGGGCCGCACGATCAGCGCGCAGACGATCAGCAGCGCGAATGCCAGCATGGCGGAGCCGGCGGTGAGCGCGGTGCCGACGCGGTAGGCGAGCAGCTCCCGGCCATCGAGCGCGCCGGCGCCCACCGCCGCCACTGCAACAAGCACGCCGAGGCCAAGCGAATTGCCGAGCTGATGAGCGACGTTAACGACGCCCGAGGCGGCGCCGGCATCCTGGGGTGCGACGCCGGCAATGCCCGATGTGGTGAGCGGGCTGAGCGCCATGCCTTGTCCCGCGCCGATCAGCACCATGGGCAACGCCACACTGGTTAGGTAGGAAGTATCGAACGAGGCGCGGCTCAGCCACACCATGCCCGCGAGGCAGAGCGTGAGGCCGCAGGCGAGCAGCCGGCCGTTGCCGAACCTGCGGGTCAGCTGCGGCACGACCATCGCCACGGCGAAATTGACCATCGTCATCGGCAGGAAGGCCATGCCGGTCAGCGATGCCCTGTAGTTGAGTACCCCTTGCAGATACTGCGTGGTGAAGAAAAAGAAGCCGATCATGGCGCCCAGGAACAGGATACGGGCGGCGTATGCGCCAGCGCGCTCGCGGCTGGCAAACAGTCGCAGCGGCATGATCGGCTGCTTCGCGTTCCACTCGTTGACGACGAAGACGCCAAGCAGCAGCACGGCGCCCGCCAGCGACGCGATCGTCCCGGCGTTTGCCCAGCCAGTGTCGGCCGAACGGATAAAGCCGTAGACAAGGGCCGTCATGCCAACGGTCGAGGTCAGTGCGCCGACGATGTCGAGCTGGCCAGCACGCTGCTCGGTTTCCACGATGGTGCGGCGTGCGGCGATGATCATCGCGATGCCGATAGGGAGATTGATGAAGAAGCCGACGCGCCAGGAGATCCAGTCGGCAAGCACGCCGCCCAGCACCAGGCCGACGCTTGCCGCCACACCGGCCACGGCGCTGTAGTAGGACACGGCGCGGGTGCGTTCGGAGCCCTCGGCGAAGGTGGTCTGCAGGAGCGCCAGCGTCGACGGCGCCAGGATGGCGGCGCCAAGGCCCTGGATGGCCCGCGCGCTGATCATCCAGGCCGCTGATTGCGCAGCACCGATCGCCAGCGAGGCGAGCGTGAACAGGGCGAGCCCGACGATGAGCATCAGCCTACGGCCCAGAATGTCGCCCGCCCGTGCCCCCAGCAGCAGGAAGCCGCCGAAGGTCAAGGTATAGGCGCTCTGCACCCATGCCAGCCCGGCATCCGTGAAGCCCAGGCTTTGATGGATCTTCGGCAGGCCGGTGAGCACGATCGAGGTGTCGAGCACGATCATCACGTAGCTGACGAGGATAATCGCCAGGATGGCCGTCTTGTGCGGTGCGGGCGTGGACATTCTGCTGGCTCCGGCGATCAGGCCTGGTACTGCGCGTCGCTGACGGGCTCCATCCAGTCGACCGCCTTGCCGTCGAGCGCTTCCTGGATGGCGATGTGGGTCATGGCGGTGGTGGGTGCCGCGCCATGCCAGTGCTTCTCGCCCGGCTCGAAGCGAACCACGTCGCCGGGCCGGATTTCCTCGACCGGGCCGCCCTCGCGCTGCACGCGGCCGCAGCCGGCGGTGACGATCAGCAACTGGCCGAGCGGATGGGTGTGCCATGCGGTGCGCGCGCCGGGCTCGAAGGTGACGGCGTTGCCGGCCGCGCGGGCCGGTGCGATGGCTTGGAACAGCGGGTCGATGCGCACCGTGCCGGTGAACCAGTCGCCCGGTCCCTTGCCGGAGGCTTGAGAACCGCTTCGCTTGATATCCATGGTTTTGTTCCTTTTCCACGCCGGGCCCGACGCGGCCATTGGCTTCAAGGCCGCCCAGCTTTGGGCCGCCCGATCTTGTGATGCCAATTTAGGGCCTGCGATTGCCCATGATTAGCTGCTATAACCGGCATGTACTTATGAGAAGGGCTCATGAATGCCGCGAGACAATCTGAACGAGCTGACCGCCTTCCTCGCCGTCGCGCGCGAGGAAAGCTTCACCAGGGCGGCGGCCAAGCTCGGCGTTTCCCAATCGGCGCTCAGCCACACAGTTCGCACGCTGGAGGAGCGGCTGGGCGTCAGGCTTCTGACCCGCACCACGCGCAGCGTCTCGCCGACCGAAGCCGGCGAGCGGCTGCAGCGCACCGTCGGGCCGAGGCTCGACGAGATCGAGACCGAGCTCACGGCGCTCAGCGCCTTGCGCGAAAAACCCGCCGGCACCATCCGCATCACCGCCGGCGAGCATGCCGCCGATGCGATCCTGTGGCCGGCGATATCAAGGCTGCTGCCGGACTATCCCGACATCAGGATAGAGATCATCGTCGATTACGGCCTGACCGACATCGTTGCCGAGCGCTATGATGCCGGCGTGCGGCTGGGCGAACAGGTGGCACGCGACATGATCGCTGTGCGCATCGGCCCCGATATGCGCATGGCGGTGGTCGGGTCGCCGGCCTATTTCGCCACGCGGCCAAAACCACGCGTGCCGCAGGGCCTGACCGACCACAATTGCATCAATCTGCGGCTGCCGACCTATGGCGGGCTCTATGCGTGGGAGTTCGAGAAGGCCGGGCGCGAGCTGAAGGTGCGGGTCGAAGGCCAGCTGGTGTTCAACACAGCCGCACTGCGCATGAATGCCGTGCTCGCCGGATTGGGGCTCGCCTATATGCCCGACGACCAGGTGACAGCCTATCTGGCCGACGGCCGGCTGGTGCGGGTGCTCGCCGACTGGTGCGCGCCCTTCCCCGGCTACCATCTCTATTACCCCAGCCGCCGGCAGGCGACGCCAGCCTTCTCGCTGCTGGTCGACGCGCTGCGCTACCGGGATTAGGTGTGAGCCTTTCGACCGGTCAGCATCGGTTGCCTGCCCGGTTGACGAAGCAGGACAGCATCGGCATCATTCTCCACGGCGTGGCCTGCGCCGAACCTCCAGGGACCGTCCCCAGCACGGCCTTTCAACGGAGGCAAAGGGGCTTTCCAGTCTCAGGCCGCTGTCTTGGTCCGACCGTTTCGGATGTGGTTGCTGGGGAACGCCATCCGGGACGTGAAAGGCCATGACAATGACGCAAAATACAAATTTCAAACGTCGTGTGCGGGCTCGCGCTGCCAGGACAGGCGAGTCCTATACGGCTGCTCTCAGGCATTTTCACCGCGGTGCGCCGGATGATCCGGCGCCCGAAGTGAGATCGGTGCGATTGGCCGTGGCGCAAAGCACCGTCCATGACGACCCGCACGACATCGGCAAGCTGCGCGACAGCGGGCTGGAGATGCGACGCCTGATGCAGGAGGCCCGGCAGGCGGGCGCCAGACTGCTGCACTTTCCCGAGGGCGCGACCTGCTCCCCGAACAAGCGCATCATGTCGGCCAGCGGCCGCGAAAATATCGGGCCGGCCGATTGGAGCCGGTTCGAATGGGCTGTCCTGCGCGAGGAACTGGAGGCGACGACAGCGCTTGCGCGCGAGCTTGGGCTGTGGACGGTCTTCGGTTCGGTGCATCGGCTGAGCGGACCGCGTCGGCCGCACAACAGCCTCTATGTCGTCTCCGATCGCGGCGAGCTGGTGACGCGCTATGACGAGCGCATGCTGTCGAACACCAAGATCTCCTTCATGTACACGCCGGGTTCGATCCCCATGACGTTCGAGGTCGACGGGCTCCGCTTCGGCTGCACGCTCGGCATGGAAGCGCACTTTCCCGAGATTTTCATCGACTATGAGAGGCTAGATGTCGACTGCGTCCTGTTCTCGACAATCACTGCCGCCGATGGTCCGGCCTTCGCCGTCGAGATGCAGGGACACGCGGCAAGCAACAATTACTGGGCGAGTTTCTCTCTCCCCGCGCAACACAGCCTGACCGCGCCTTCGGGGATCGTTGCCCCCGGTGGCCGCTGGGCGGCGCAATGTCCAGCCGATGGAACCGCCGCGATTTCCGTCGCCGATATCGACAACAATCCGGCAGACCCGGCCCGGCCCTGGCGGCGAACGGCGCGAGCGGGAATCTATCAGCCGCATCTGGTGGAAGACGACCAGCGCAGCAACGATCGCGGTATGTTCTAGCCGGGCGTGACCCGGAGGTCGGCTGGCGGCTGCCGGCCGTCCTCTGCGTTGCCGCCGATAGAGCGCAACCCATCTGGAATGAATCGTCGGTCGTTCTATCTTCCTGTTCGCGCGAACCACAGGTTCGAGACCAGGCATCAGCACCGGAGCAATCGCCGTGACCGACACCGATCTTACCGACACCTATCTCGGCTACATCGCTTGCCTCAACAATCAGGATTGGCGGCACCTGCACCGGTTCGTTCATGACGAGGTGCATTACAATGGCGACCGGATCGGACTGGCCGGGTATCGCAAGGTGCTGGAGCGGGATTTTTCGGAGATTCCGGACCTCTATTTCGACATCCAGCTGCTGATCTCGGACACGCCCTTCATAGCCAGCCGGCTTCAGTTCAACTGCACGCCGATCGGAACCTTCCTTGGCCTGCCCATCAACGGCCGGAAAGTGTCCTTCAGCGAGAACGTCTTCTATGAATTTCTCGACGGCAGGATCAGGCATGTCTGGTCGGTGATCGACAAGGCCGCCATCGAAGCTCAGCTTTAGCCAGCTTTCAGCCCGTCGGTTTGGACTGCGTGACACCAGGCCACGCGGCCAGCAATTCGCGCGTATAGGCTTCCCGAGGTGATTTGAACAGCGATCCCACTTCACCGCCCTCGACCACCTTGCCGGCGCGCATGACGACGGCGTTTTCGGCAATCAGGCGCACGATCGCCAGATTGTGGCTGATGACCACCAGCGTGATGTTGTCCGACCGCCTGATGTCCTGCAGCAGATTGAGCAGGTCGCCCTGCACGGAGACGTCGAGACCGGCGGTGGGCTCATCGGCAATCAGGATCGACGGCTTCATCAGCAACGCCCGCGCGATCGCCACGCGCCGCGCCTGGCCGCCGCTAATCTCGTGCGGGTATTTGTCGATGACACCTGGCGGCAGGCCAAGCCGGTTCAGGATGACACGCAGCCGCTCATGCATTGCGGCATGCGGTTCCCTCAGCACCGTGCCGACCTCGTTCATCAGCGTGCGGATGCGGCTGCGCGGCGACAGCGAAGCAGCCGGATCCTGGAAGATCGGCTGGATGAAGCTGGCGCGTTGCTTGAGCGCCGCACGGCTGTGCACCAGCGGATTGCCGAGAATGCGAATCTCGCCCTGGTCAAGCTTCTGCAGGCCGAGAACGGCACGCATCAGCGTCGTCTTGCCGGAACCGGATTCGCCGACGATGCCGAAACACGTGCCTTGCGGGATGGCCAGCGACACGCCGTCGAGCGCGGCGGTCTCGCCAAAGCGCAGTTGCGCATTGCTGATCGAGATCGCGTCGGTCATGGCGTCGCCAACCGAAGGCAGCGGGCCCTGTGCTCGGCCTCGTTGCCGACCGGATAATCGCCGGGGTTGATAACGGCGCAATCGTCGAAGGAAACATCGCAGCGTCCGTTGAAGATGCAGCCGGGCGGCCGCCGGCGCGGGTCCGGCAGGTCGCCTGATATCACCGTGAAGCGGTTCTCCGAGGCATCGGCTTGGCGCTCGCGGTCGATCGGCACCTCGCAGTCGAACAGCATGCGCGTATAGGGATGGCCGGGCTGGCGCTGCACTTGTCTCACTGTGCCGCTTTCCAGTCTTTCGCCGGCATAGAGCACCGAAAGCCTGTCGCAATATTCGGTGACCAGGCCGAGGCTGTGGGTGATCAAAAGCACCGCGCAGCCGATGCGGTCGCGCAGGCCGATGATCTCACGCATTATCTGCGCCTCGACGGTGACATCGAGCGCCGTCGTCGGCTCGTCGGCGATCAGCAGCGCCGGTTCGGACAGCAGCGCCATGGCGATCACGACGCGCTGGCGCATGCCGCCGGACAGTTCATGCGGATACTGGTTCATCCGCCGCCGCGGGTTGCTGAGCTTGACCTTGTCGAGCGCATCTTCGGCCATCCCGACCCGGGCTTTGCGGTCGCTGCCGGGTGAGCGCCGGCGCAGCACTTCGCACAGCTGCGTGCCGATGGTGAACACTGGATTGAGCGACATCATCGGGTCCTGGAAGATCATCGCCATGCCGCGACCGCGCAACGCCGCCGTCGCATTGCGCTTCGTCAGGTCGAAGCTTTTGCCGTCGATCGTCGCCGTACCCGAGGTGACCTTGGCATTGTTGGCGAGCAGGCCCATCAGCGCGAAGGCGACGGTCGATTTTCCGCTGCCGGATTCGCCGACCAGCCCGAGCAATTCGCCCTTTTCTATGTCCAGCGACACGCCACGCAGCGCATGCGCGGTGCCTTGCGGCAGGCTGTAGTCGACCGACAGGTTGCGCAGCGAAATCGCCATCAGCGCACCCCCGCCGACTTCGGGTCGATGACGCGCCGCAGCGCTTCGCCGAGCAAGGTGGCGCCGAGCGTGGCGATGGCCAGCACAAGGGCTGCGGCAACAGTCGGCCACCAGGACTGGTTGATCGAGATGAAGCCGTCCTTGATCAGCGTGCCGAGCGACGATTTCGGCGGTTGCACGCCAAAGCCGAGGAAGGAGAGCGAAGCTTCGAAGGCGATCACCACAGGCAGGTTCATGCTGGCCAGCACGATGATCGGGCCGGCGACATTGGGCAGGTAGTGCCTGACCACGATGGTGACGGGATGGACGGCCAGCATGCGTTCGGCCTCGATGAAGCTCAGGGTGCGCAAGGTCTGGGCGCGGGCGCGCGCCATGCGGCCGAATTGCGGAATGAAGACGACGGTGACCAGAAGCACGAAGGTGGCCGAGCCCTTGCCGTAGAGCGCGATCAGCGCGAAGGCGAGGATGAGCGGCGGGAAAGCGTTGACGATGTCGAACACCGCCGTCACCGCCCGGTCGACCCAGCCCCCGGCGATGCCAGCGACAATGCCGATCAGCGAGCCTATGACCGACGAGATGACGACGATCATCACCGCCAGCGTCAGCGCATAGCGCGTGCCGACCGAGGTGCGCGCCATCAGGTCGCGGCCGAGATTGTCGGTGCCCAGAAGATGCATCACGCCCGGCGGCGCGAAGCGGGCCTTGATGTCGATGGCGTTCGGGTCGGGGCTGACCAGCGGTCCAACCAGCGCGAACACCAGGATGAGACACGTGAAGGCCAACCCAAGCCGGCCGTCGCGTTCCGAACAGATGCGTTTGAGCGTCGCGACCAGTCCGCTCATCCGCGGCCCACCGCGATGCGCGGGTCGAGCAGCGCGTTGATCATGTCGACCACCAGATTGGCGACGATGTAGAAGGCGACGATGAACACCACACAAGCCTGCACGACGGGGTAGTTGCGCTGGGCGATCGAATTGAAGATCAGGCTGCCGATGCCGGAGCGGGCGAAGATGATCTCGACGACGACCGAGCTGCCGATCAGGTCGCCGAGCCCGATGCCGAGGATGGACACCACCGGCACCAGGGCGAGCTTCAGCGCGTAGAGGCCGACGATGCGGTATTCGGAAACGCCATAGGCGCGCAGCGTGCGCACATGCAGTTCGGCCAGCGTGTCGAGCAGTGCGGCGCGCACAAGCCGCGAGATATAGCCGACCCAGCCGAGCGCCAGCGCCACGCTGGGCAAGATCAGATGCCGCAGCCGGTCCATGATGTCACCGGGGTTGCCGGCGCCCGCCACCGGCAGCCAGTGCAGACCGATGGCGAAGATCAGGAACAGGATCACCGAGACCACCAGGGTCGGCGTTGTGATGAAGGAGATCGACAGCAACGCCAGGCCGCTGTCGAGCCAAGAGCCCGGTTTCAGTGCAGCGATGACGCCGATCGGAATGCCCACAACCAGAGCCAGCGCCAGGGCACTGAAGGCAAGCGCCAGCGTGTTGGGAATGACATCGAGCACGATGTCGAGGATCGGCCGGTGCGAAACGACATCCTCGCCGAAATTGCCGGTTGCGGCACGGCTGGCGAACAACCAGAGCTGCTCGACCATGCTGCGGTCGAGACCCATGTCATGGGTGATCTGGGCGCGCAGCTCCGGCGTCGCTCGCGGGCCGAGCATCACCGAGGTGAAATCCCCCGGCACCAGGCGCACCATCAGGAACAGCAGCAGCGTGGCGCCGGCGATGGTCAGCACCACCGACGCAAGACGGCTGGCGATGAAAGCAGCGGTCCGTTGCGACCTGGTCATGAACGCTCCGGGTCCGGCCCGCCACATCTGGTCATCTGGTCAACCACCCCTCCCAGGTCCACCGGTTTGACCTCACGCCTTGTCGAAGAACTCGAACTGCCAGTCCTTGCCATTGGGCAGGAACATCGGCTTCAGCCAGGCCGCGTCGACGAAGAAGTTGCGGCCATGCGTGATCCAGATGCAGGAGGCCGATTCATCGAGCAGCTTCTGCATGTTGATATAGATCGCCTCGCGCTTGGCCTTGTCCAGCGTCTCCAGCCCTTCCTGGTGGAGCTTGTCGAATTCGGGACTGTTCCAGCGCTGCCAGTTCCACAGGCCGATCTGGCTGGCGAGGAACCATTGCGTCTGGAAGCTTGGGTCGAACTTGGACGTGTAGGGAATGAGCGTCAGTTCGAGATCCTTGCTGGCATCGTCGGCGCCGAGCGCCCAGTAGGCGCCGGAATCCATCGCGTTGATGGTGAGCGTGATGCCGACCTCGGCGAGATTGGCCTGGGCGATCTGCGCGACCGCCAGCGAGGTCGCGTCGTTGAGGCAGGTGAAGGTGAAGGTCAGCCCCGTCTTGCCGGTCTCGGCCAGTAGCGCCTGCGCCTTGGCGACGTCCCTGGTGTAGAGCGGCGCGTCGGCCCAATTGCCGAGCAGGCCGGGCGCCAGCAGAGTCTTGGCGCGCGAGGTGGCGCCGGAATAGGCGCCCTGGATGATGGCATCGACATCGATTGCCCAGCGGATCGCCTGGCGCACCTTGATGTCGGCAAGATCGCCCTTTTCGACGTTGATGCCGATCCAGGTGTAGTCGATGCCGGGAATGTCGATAACCTTGGTGTCCGGCAGGCCTTTGGCGGTGTCGAGCTGGTCGGCATCGAAAGCGGTGAAGTCGAGTTCCTTGGCTTGATAGGACAGGAAGGAGGTCTTGTGCTCGGGGATGATCTTGCCGGTGATCTCCTCGAAATGCGCCTTGTAGGGTCCCTTGTAGTCGGGATTGGCGGCGAGCACGAACTGCTCCTTCGGGCGCCATTCCTTGAGCACCATCGGGCCGGATCCGATCAGCGTCGTGGCGATCTTGTCGCCCAGTTGTTCGACGGCCTTCTTCGACAGGATCGCGCCTGACGCATCGCAGATGCCGATCAGCCAGAGCGCCGCCGATGGATGCTTGAGGATCAGCTTGCCGGTGTATTTGCCGGTCACCTCGACCGATTTCAGCGCTTCCATGTCGTCGGCATAGGCGAGCTTCTTGCCGCTCTTGTCGCCATTGATGTAGCGGT
Source organism: Mesorhizobium loti (assembly GCF_003148495.1). Classification (GTDB taxonomy): domain Bacteria; phylum Pseudomonadota; class Alphaproteobacteria; order Rhizobiales; family Rhizobiaceae; genus Mesorhizobium; species Mesorhizobium loti. The sequence goes on along the minus strand of NZ_QGGH01000001.1, from coordinate 1,282,963 downwards.
CGAACGAGTATTTGACGTCGTCCGCTGTCATCTCGCCGAAACCGCCGGTGAACATCTGGCCGGGGTTGAGCTCGAAGTCGAACTCGGTGTCGGAGATCTGCTTGATCTCCTTGGCCGCGTCATTCGTCCAGCTGGTCTTGCCCGGCTCGAAGCGCACCAGGGTCTGGCAGACCGAGCGGATGATGTTGCCTTCGGTGGTGCCGACGCGGTTGCCCGGATCGAGATTGCCGATGTCGGCATCGAGCGCGATGATCGGGTTGGTTCTGTCGGCCGCCCGCGCAAAGCCGATATAGGGCAGGATCGCCAGTGCCGACGAGCCGGCCAGGAATGTTCTGCGGTCGAGTTTCATGCGCATTTTTGTTCCCCTTTTTGTTGGCTGCACGTTTGTTGATTATAGGCAGTCGCGTGGAATGACCTCGTCGTAAGTCCGTTCGGCGAAGATCGTTCCCCGCTCATAGGCCTTGAGCCAGCCGCTGATGTGGAAACTGTCGCGGTCGCAGCTGACGGTGATTTCGCAATCGAGGCGCGCGTTCCAGTCCGGGCGGGTCAGTTCCTCATGGCAGGTCACTTGCGTCACGCAGCTCGTCGGGTCGTTGTCTGATATCCCATAGATCTTGCGGCGCCAGGAGGTGATCTCGGTGCCGATTTCCTCGAAGACGAAGCGGCCATCGTCGGACAGCGCCGTCAGTTCGGTGCGCTCGGTCGGCAGGTCTGTCGTCAGCGAGCGCAGCTGGCGAGCCGGCTCCTTGACCGTCACCGGACCCGGCTCGGCCCACAGCGCTTCCTCGAAGGCGACGGGCGCCAGGCCCTCCTCGCTGGCCAGGAGCGACAGATCGAGCCGGCAGCCCTTCGGGTCGAAGGTCAGCATGGTACGCTCCGGCGACGGCCAGGCCATCGGCCAGTAGGAGGACGAAATGGCTACCCGCAGCCTGTGCCCTTCGGGGATGATCTGCGCCACCGGCTTGAAGTCAAGCTCGACATCCTCGAACTGTCCTGGCGTCAGCGGCGTCGGGAATTCGTGGCTCTCGCGGTGCGCCAGATTGAGCAGCGCAAAGGTGATGAAGGCCGAGGTGCCGTCGGGCGCCACATCGTTCAGCCTGACGCAGATCTGCGCCTGCGGTTTGTCCGATGCAACGCGCAGCCTGATTTTCGAGATGCCGGCAAGCGGCAGGTCGGCCGCCATCGCCGCGCTGTCGAAGCACAGCGAGCCGCCATCGTCCGCACGCTGGTCGCGCGCGCCTTCGGCCGAGATGCGGCCCTGGCCGTAGGGGCACCATTCCTGCCCCTGAACGCCAGTGGTGAGCGGCGATGAAATGGTCAGCGGTCCTGCCCCGGCGCCCTGCGTTTCGCCGAGTTTGCCGTCACCGTTCAGCCAATAAGCCTTGCCGCCGATCTGTTTTGCCGGCCATTGCGGGAAGCCGAGCCAGCGGCCCGGCCGGGCGTCGATGTGCGAATGCGGCCTGGCATAGTCCATCAGATAGAGGCGCATATCGGGATCGCTGTCAGCGCCATTGTCGATCCCCTTCAGCCAATGATCGTACCAGCGGATGCATTCCTGCAGATAGCCGATTGCCGGTCCCGGCACGCCGCTGTTCGGCTCCTTGTGGCCCCAGGGACCGCAAAGGCCCTTGGCCGGTGCCTCGAGATTCTCGACCAGGTTGAAGATGGTCTGCGTATAGCCGTCGAGATAGCCGCCGACGGCCAGCACCGCGCACTCGATCGCGGAGAAATCCTCGCAGACCGAGCCCTGCTTCCAGAACGCATCGCGGCGCTGGTGCTTCAGCCACTCGGCGGCATGGTTCTTGTGGTCGTCGAGGCGGTCTCTCCACATCTGCCGCCAGCGATCCTCGCCGACGACGGCCGGGTCCGGTGGCAGTGCCGAATAGCCGAACAGCGCCCCGCCCCAGCCGAAATTGTCGTTGATCACGAGGCCGCCATTGTAATGCGCGTCGCAGGCATAGCGGTCGTCGGTCGAGCACGCCGTGATGACCGCCTTCAGCTGCGGCGGTCGACGCGCCGCCAGCTGCAGGCCTGAGAATCCACCCCAGCTGATGCCGATCATGCCGGCGACGCCGGTGCACCAGGGCTGCGCGCACAGATGCGCCAGGATCTCCAGCCCGTCATCCTGCTCGCGTTTGACATATTCGTCGTCGAGCAGGCCGTCGGAATCGCCGGCACCGGAAATGTCGACACGCGCGCAGGCATAGCCATGCCCGGCGAAGAAAAGATGCATCTCGTCGTCGCCGGTGCGCGTGCCGTCGCGGCGGCGATACGGTATGTATTCGAGGATTACCGGAACGGGGTTTTTCTCGGCGTCATCAGGCAGGAACAGACGGGCGGCCAGCTTGCGGCCGTCGGCAAGCGGGATCCAGTGGGTTTCGACCGTTCTGACCCCGGAAATGACGACGCTGGGCATGTGAACTCCGGCTTGGATTGAATGACGATATAATGTATTGAATGGCCAATCAATATACAAACGAGAAGGCATTGCAATGGCAAAACGATCAATCAAGGCGATGCGCCGCGACGAGCTGGTCGACGCCGCGATTGCCGTCGTCGGCGAGGAAGGCATGTCCGGCGCCACGATGGCGGTGATCGCACGGCGCGCCGGCATGTCGGCCGGTTTGGTCAACCATTATTTCGACAGCAAGGAAGAGCTGATGGCGCTGGCCATGCGCAACCTGTCGAACCTGTTTCGCCAGGATATTCTGAAGCTGGCGCCTGCCGATCCGACGCCGGCGCAACGGCTGAAGGCGATCGTCGACGGCTCCTTCGCACCGCAGCACCTCGGCGTGCCCAAGCGCGCCGTGACCTGGATGCAGTTCATGATCGCAGCGCAGACCGAGCCGCGCATCAAGCATCTCTACCACCTGACCGGCGCGCGCTTCGTTTCCAACATCCGCTATGCCGTCAAGCGGCTGGTTCCGGCCGACCAGGTCGACGACACCGTCGACGGCATCGCCGCGCTGATCGACGGCTTCTTCTGGCAGAGTGCCGGCGAATATGAAGAGGAGGACCTGGAACGGGCGCGGCGGATCTGCTGGCGCTACATCTGCCTGCTGATCCCCGGCGTCGAGGGATAGGAGGATCGCCACGCCGTCAGGCGTTTGCACTGCCAGCGTCCGAGGAATCATTCGTAAAAATCGATCGTTCTAACGAGAATAATTCGTTGGAAAGATCGGTGTAGGAATGACATTCTCCCAGCGTACCCGTCTGGAGCATTGCATTGTCTTCCGTTTCCCACTTCGCGAACGATATTCCGAAAAGCGTTTCCTGCCGATCTGACGCAAGGGCGAAGATCCCTCAACTGGAATGGCATCGTCCCCGGCATCGTCCTTGTCGCGATGATCACTGCCGTCGCCTTCTCGGCCCGCAACGTCTCCGGCTTCGCTTTGTTCAGCCCGATGATCCTCGCGGTGGTCGCCGGCATGATCTACTCCAACGTGCTCGGCACGCCCGCCCATGCCAAGGCCGGCATCGCGTTTTCGCAGCGCCGGCTCTTGCGCTTCGCCATCGTGCTGCTCGGATTCCAGCTGACGCTTGGACAAGTTGTGTCGATCGGCGCCGGCGGCGTCGGCATTGTCGCGGCGACGCTTGGCGCCACCTTCGTTTTCACCATCATGCTCGGCCGGCTAATCGGCGTCGACGCCAAGCTGGCGCAGTTGATCGCCGCCGGCACCTCGATCTGCGGCGCCTCGGCCATCGTCGCCACCAACATCGTCACCGATGCGCGCGACGAGGACGTCACCTACGCCGTCGCCTCGATCACCTTGTTCGGCACCATCGCCATGCTCGGCTTCCCGCTTATGGCGCCCATGCTCGGCCTCGACCAGCACGCTTTCGGCCTGTGGGCTGGCGCCTCGATCCATGAGGTGGCGCAAGTCATCGGCGCTGGTTTCCAGAACGGCACCCAGTCCGGCGAGATCGCCACCGTCGCCAAGCTGACCCGCGTCGCCATGCTGGCGCCGATGGTCGTCGCACTCGGCCTGATGGCGCGCCGCAAGAGCGGCGATCAGACAGCCGCGCGGCCTCCCATGCCGTGGTTCGTCGCCGCCTTCGTCGCCGTCGTGGCGCTGAACAGCCTGGTCACGGTGCCTGCCGAGGTGAAATCCGCCATGGCGCTCGCCACCACCATCATGCTGACCATGGGGCTGGCCGCCATGGGCCTGCAGGCCGACATTTCGCAGCTGCGCTCCCGCGGCCTGCGCCCGCTGGCGCTCGCCTTCTCGGCCTTCCTGTTCATCGGCTGCTTCAGCCTGATGCTGGTGAAGTTCGTCTGAGGGTTCAAAGGTAGCGCTCCACGGCGCCCTCCTCTGTCCTGCCGGACATCTCCCCCACAGGTGGGGAGATTGGATGCCGCGACCGATATCGCCAATTTTCAGCGTTGCAAGCGAGAGCCGGCGTCACAGCTGCCCGGTCTCCCTCCTTGTGGGGGAGATGTCCGGCAGGACAGAGGGGGGCGCGAAGGAACTCGACGGCGGATGCTGGATCGAGGAACTAATCCTCGAAGGAACTCGCCGCGGCATAGATCGCCGCCAGCGTCTCGATGCCGGCCTGGTCGGCCTTGTCGAAGCGGGCGGGCAGCGGGCTGTCGAGATCGAGCACGCCGAAGACGCCGTCATCGTCCTCGAGCAGCACGACCAGTTCCGAGCGCGAATCGGCGTCGCAGGCGATGTGGCCGGGAAAATCATGCACGTCCTTGATCAGCATCGAGGTGCCGAGTTCGACCGCGGTTCCGCACACGCCCTTGCCGACGGCGATGCGCACACAGGCCGGCTTGCCCTGGAACGGTCCGAGCACCATTTCCTCGTCCGACTGCAGGAAATAGAACCCCGCCCAGTTGAGGTCCGGCACCATCTGGAAGATCAGCGCCGCGGTGTTGGCGGCGTTGGCGATCGAATCGCGCTCGCCCTCGAGCAGCGCCTTAAGCTGGGTGGCGAGGTCACGGTAGAACGCGGCCTTGTCCGACGTGTCGATGGCCTTGGCCGCAAACATGAACTTGTCTCCCTATCGAGAATCGCGGTTTCGTCTCGGTCGCCTGCCAAAATCTGGCAAGCTCCGCACCAAACGACCACGGATGATACTAGCGTGAATTCCATCCCCTCCGAAAGCCGCAAGATCAGGATTGCCGCAGCTGTGATCACGGATGCGTCGGGCAAATTGCTGCTGGTGCGCAAGCGCGATACCAACGCCTTCATGCAACCCGGCGGCAAGATCGAGCCGGACGAGGAACCGGTCGATGCCCTGGTGCGCGAATTGCGCGAGGAACTCGGATTGGTGATCGACCCCCGCATCGCCGCCCGGCTCGGCCTGTTTTCGGCTAAGGCGGCCAATGAGCCGGATTACACGGTCGAAGCGGAATTGTTCGCGCTCACTTTTGCCGCACAGCCGATCGAGAGCCAGCCGATGCCGGCCGCCGAAATCGAGGAGATGATCTGGCTGGACCCGCAAGCGACCGACGGCATCGAACTCGCGCCGCTGACACGCGACGTGGTGCTGAGGTTGAGCGGAAAGTAGTGGCGTACGAGCCGCAGAGCCTTACATCGGGCGTTTGGGCTCGCTCTTTGCTGGCGTTGCCGTGTCGGAGTCGGATTTCTTGTGCTTGTCGGCGGCAATCCTGCGGATGCGGTCGAAGCGGCTTTCCTCGGTTTTTTCGGTCGTGACGACCGTCTCTGGCTTCCGCACGAACGTGATCATGGATCGGTCTCCTGGGCTAGAGGCCTGAACGCCGGGAGAAAATCCCCCGGCGGTAGTCCCGGCTCTTGGAACCGGCGTGGAAGATTCAGGTCAGGCCGAGCCGAAACCGGCGTGGAAGATTCAGGTCAGGCCGAGCCGAAACCGGCGTTTGCAGGCCGGCCTCACCTGAATCAGGATCAGTAGCCGCCCATGCCGCCGCCGCCACCACCTGCCGGTGCTGCATCCTTGGCCGGAATGTCGGTGATCATCGCTTCGGCGGTGATCAGCAGGGCTGCGATCGAGCCGGCATCCTGCAGTGCGGTGCGCACCACTTTCGCCGGATCGACGATGCCCGCCTTGATCATGTCGACATAGGTCTCGTTCTGGGCGTCGAAGCCCTGATTGTGGTCCTTGCTGTCGGTGAGCTTGCCGACGACGATCGAGCCTTCGACGCCGGAATTCTCGGCGATCTGGCGGATCGGCGCTTCGAGCGCCCTAAGCACGATCGTGATGCCGGCTGTGACATCGGCATTGGCGCCGGTCAGGCCGCCAAGCACCGAGCGGGCACGCAGCAGAGCCACGCCGCCGCCGGGCACGATGCCTTCTTCAACCGCCGCGCGCGTTGCGTTCAGCGCGTCGTCGATGCGGTCCTTCTTTTCCTTGACTTCCGACTCTGTTACGCCGCCGACGCGGATGACGGCAACGCCGCCGGAGAGCTTGGCCAGCCGCTCCTGCAGCTTTTCCTTGTCGTAGTCGGAGGTCGTCTCCTCGATCTGACCCTTGATCTGGGCGACGCGCGCCTGGATCGTCGCCTTGGTGCCGGCGCCGTCGATGATCGTGGTGGTGTCCTTCTCGATCAGCACGCGCTTGGCGCGGCCGAGCATCTCGATGGTGACGTTTTCGAGCTTGATGCCGAGGTCCTCGGAGATCATCTGGCCTGATGTCAGCACGGCGATGTCTTCCAGCATCGCCTTGCGGCGGTCACCGAAGCCCGGCGCCTTGACGGCCGCGACCTTGAGGCCGCCGCGCAGCTTGTTGACGACCAGCGTCGCCAGAGCCTCGCCCTCGACGTCCTCGGAGATGATCAGCAGCGGCCTGCCGCTCTGCACCACCGCCTCGAGGATCGGCAGCATCGCCTGCAGATTGCCGAGCTTCTTCTCGTGGATGAGGATGTAGGGCTCTTCTAGCTCGACGCGCATCTTGTCGGCATTGGTGACGAAATAGGGGCTGAGATAGCCGCGGTCGAACTGCATGCCTTCGACGACGTCGAGCTCGGTCTCGGCGGTCTTGGCTTCCTCGACGGTGATGACGCCGTCATTGCCGACCTTGTCCATCGCCTTGGCGATCATCTCGCCGACGCTGGCATCGCCATTGGCGGCGATAGTGCCGACCTGTGCGATCTCGGCCGATGACTTGACCTTCTTGGCGCGCGCCTGGATTTCCTTGACCACGGCGGAAACCGCCTGGTCGATGCCGCGCTTGAGGTCCATCGGGTTCATGCCGGCGGCGACCAGCTTGGCACCTTCGCGCAGGATCGAAGCGGCCAGCACGGTTGCGGTGGTGGTGCCGTCACCGGCGAGGTCGTTGGTCTTCGAGGCGACTTCGCGCACCATCTGCGCGCCCATGTTCTCGAACTTGTCGGCAAGCTCGATTTCCTTGGCGACGGTGACGCCGTCCTTGGTGATGCGCGGCGCGCCATAGGCCTTGTCGATGATGACGTTGCGGCCCTTGGGGCCGAGCGTGACCTTCACCGCATTGGTGAGGATCTCGACGCCGCGCAGCATGCGGTCGCGCGCATCAGTGGAGAATTTGATTTCCTTGGCAGACATGATTTTTTATCCAGTTCGGTTTGAGGAAGGCAGAGCCCTGCCCTCCATGATCAAAGCCCGGAGTGTCCCTTGCGCATCCCGAAGGACACGCAGCGCTCCAATCAGGCGGCCTTCTTGGCAGGCACGGTCTTCTCGACGCCCGTCTTGTCGACGGCGCTCTTGTCGATAACGCCCATGATGTCGGCTTCCTTCATGATCAGAAGGTCCTCGCCGTCGATCTTGACCTCGGTGCCCGACCATTTGCCGAACAGGATGAAGTCGCCGGCCTTGACGTCGAGTGCAATCAGCGCGCCGTTTTCGTCGCGTGCACCCGGGCCGACGGCGATGACTTCGCCTTCCTGCGGCTTTTCCTTGGCATTGTCGGGAATGATGATGCCGCCCTTGGATTTGATATCGCCTTCAGCGCGACGAATGACGACGCGGTCGTGGAGTGGCCGAAATTTCATGGGAACTTCTTTCTGGGGCCGGCACAGGCGGCCACGCCCGTCCTTTATAGACGCGTTGGCACTCGATAGATAGGAGTGCCAAAAATTATTCGCGGGCCAGATTAAATATTCAAAAGTATTATTTCGGCCAGCCGTTTCGTGCTATCCGCAGAGTGTCAAATAATTCAAAAGATTGAATTTTGCCGATCGAGTGCCTATTTATCGGACAAGTTCACTTTCACGATTTCAGGCACAAGGGAGATTTCTTCGATGGCCGAAGGCAATCAGACGATCATGGAAAAAGCTGAAGCCCGCTTTGTCGACAAGCAGAAAAAGACGGCGGAGAAAAACAAGGCAACAGCCGAATACATGTCCGAGGCAAGGGCCCGGGAGATCAAGACGGCAAGGTTGAGGGAGCTGCGGCTGGCCAAGGAAGAGGCCGACCGCGTCGCTGAAGCCCTGAACCCGACGCCGAAGAAGAAGCGGGTGACCAAGAAGGCCGCCGCCACGGAGGTCAAGACATGAGCCTCACCTTCCCCAACCGCAGCCGCAGCTATGACGAAGCCGGCAAGCGCATCCGTTTCGTCGGCCATGACGGCATGTTCCAGATCTCGTTCTCCGTCGCAGCCGACGCCATGGCCAAGATGCGGCCGGGAACTGCTGCCGACGAGGCTGGCTACCTCCAGACATTCGACACCGAGAGCAGCGCCATCCGCGAAGTGGCGACAAAGGCCTACGACCGCACCCATAAGAGCATGTATGTGCTGACGGCAGCCGATTTCGGCTGATCAGCCCAATGCATGTCGTTCAAAACAAAGATTAAAGATCCATCTCCTCGACCATCGCGCGTATCTTCGCAGCCTTTTCAAAATGGTCGAGGCGGTGCGTTCTGATCCACCATTCGGCGGCTTCCATCAGGAGTTCGGGGTCGTCGTTCCTGTTGGCGAAAAACGCGTAGAACGACACGCCGACGCCGGCCCCCTTCTCGGAGATCTTGCGGTCGCAGACCTCCAGTATCTTCTGCTTCAGGCTGGCTCTCACGGGAATCCCTTGATTTGCGGTGCGGCAGGCTTCTGCCGGCGGCCGGTACGGATCAGGCCTTGCGCTCGGCCCGCTCGCGGCGTTTGACGTCGCGGACATTCATCTGCACGACCATGTCCTCGGCCTCACGCGGACCCATCCCGACCATCACCTTTTGCCGGACCACGGCAGGCTGGCCGGTGAAGACGTCGATGATGCTCCAGCTCTGGGGGAGCTCCATGCGCAGCGTGTAGCGGTTGGCCATGCCGGTCAGCCCTGCATCATGAAAAACACGGCGCCCAGGATCAGCACCGTCCAGGCGATGACCGACAGCTTCAGCATCATGCCGCCATGCGCGGCCACCAGCTCCCGCAGGCGCGACACGACACCCGCCGACGACGCCGGCGCCACCAGGGCGACAGGCGCCTTGAGGCCAAGTTTTCCAAAGACGGGCAGCAGCGACGGTTCACGCACGAAAATGACCTCGAATGTCGGGAAGAGCGGAGCAAGGACGCTCATGTCCCTTCCATAGCACTCTTTTCGCGAGCGCCCTGCATGCCAAATGCAAATGGGCGCCACCGACTGTGGAAGATGTGCGGGCCAGGTCGGCGAGGGCTGTAGAACAAACAGCCGCCAGATCTCACGCCGCGGCGCTGCGGCCTCTCACGCCGGCTTGCGCCTTGAAGATGCGGAACGTGTTGCGCCCTGCCGCCTTGGCGGCATAGAGCGCGGTGTCGGCCTGCGCGAACAGATCGCAGGGCGCGCCCGCTTCAGCGAATGCGATGCCGACCGAGGCGCCGAGCCCGAGCGACTGGCCACAGGCGGCGACCGGCTTGCCCATCGCCTCGATGATGCGGCGCGCCAGACCCGAGACCGCCCCACGATCGAGATGCGGCCCAACCAGCACCGCGAACTCGTCGCCGCCGACGCGGGCCACCAAATCGGCCTCGCCGCAGCCGGCGGCAAGCCGCTTTGCCGCTTCCTTCAGGCATTCGTCGCCGACGACATGGCCGAACGTATCGTTGACGGCCTTGAAGCCGTCGAGGTCGACCAGAAGCAGCGCGCCGAGCGGGCGGCCCTCGTCGGCATGCGCAAGCCGCGCCTGGAACCGGCCGCGATTGGCAAGCCCCGTCATGACGTCATATTCGGCGAGATAGCGCATCCGGTCCGACAGGATCTTCTCTTCGGTGATGTCCTGCTTCATGCCGAAGATGCGCACGGGAACGCCCTCCTCGCACTCGACGGTCGCGGTGATGCGGATCCAGCGGCTGCGGCCGGCGAAAGTGGTGATCTCGGCATCGAGATTGAAGCCGCTGCGCTCGGCGATCGCGCGGCCGCGCAACGTGTCCAGCGCCTTGCGCGACTCCGCCGGGTAGCACTTGATGATCTCCGAGCGATCGAGCACCGAGCCGCGCGGCAGGTCGAACAGATCATAGACCACATCGGTCCATGCCAGCTGCTCGCCGGGCAGGCTGCATTCCCAAACGCCGAGGCGCGCGGCGACCGAGGCGCGGTCGAAAATCTTGCGGCTGTGCGCCAGCGAAAGTTCCTGGCTGGCGATCAGTGCCGCCTGCGCCGCGAGTTCCGCCTTGAGCCGGGCGATGGTGGCCGCGTTACGGCGGCGTTCGTCGGCGCCTTGCAAGGCCGCCGTCACGCCGGCGCGAGGCCGCGCCGGGCCTTTCGGACTGTAGGGCGTATCGGACATGTCGAGGCTCTGCTGTCTTGGCGGGAGATCACCATGGCGCGCAAGCGATTAACACTTCACTGACAATCAGTGGTTCCTCGCCCCCACGGGAGTGGGAGAGAGGAACCCAAGCCTTGCTATCTCTGACCTTTCTCTCCACCAACGGAACTCCAACCCACTTTTCTCCTTGAACGACCTCCCGATCTGGCCTAGCCTTGACTTGAGAAAAGGTTTTTTCAAACAGTTCCGATCAGGCTTGGCCATGTGCCGGGTCTTTTTTCGGACCTTAAGAGAAAACCTTTTCCCAACTGAGGATTTTCGGCGCGATGCCATCGGACGATCAGCCAGGTCCGGTCTTTTCCAAGCCAGTCACCTTGCGTGACGTGGCGGCTGAAGCCCGCGTCAGCGTCGCCACCGCCTCGAAGGCGCTCAACGATCAGGGGCGCATGACGGCCGAGACGCGCGAACGCATCCGCGAGACGGCCCGGCGTCTCGGCTTTCGGCCCAACAGCCTAGCGCAGAGCCTGCTCAGGCGGCGCAGCTTCACCGTCGGCCTGCTCACCAACGATACTTATGGCCGCTTCTCGCTGCCGCTGATGTCGGGCATTTCGGACGCGCTGGTCGACAATGGCGTCTCGGTGTTCCTGTGCAATGTCGAGGAGGATCCGCGGCTGGGCCAGATGCATGTCGACGCCATGCTGGACAAGCGCGTCGACGGCATCATCGCCACCGGCAAGCGCATCGACCGCCATCTGCCAGTCGACCTCTCCAATCTGCGCGTCCCGGTGATCTATGCCTTCACGCAGCCCGATCCCGACGCCATTGCCTTCGTCTCGGACGATGCCGACGGCGCCCGACTGGCGGTCGAGCATCTGTGCCGGCTGGGCTGGAAGCGCATTGCGCATGTCACCGGGCCGGCGAGCTTCGCCGTGGTGCACGCCCGCGCCCAGGCTTACCGCGACGTGCTGATGGAAAACGGCCTGCCGGTCACCGAGCCGCTGCTCGGCTCCTGGTCGGAAGCCTGGGGTCACGAGGCGGTGGCGCAGCTGTTCGGCGGCAAGAGCGAGAGGCCGGATGCCGTCTTCTGCGGCAACGACCAGATCGCGCGTGGCGTCATCGATGCCTTGCGCGAGCGTGGCTTGAGCGTTCCCGGCGATGTCGGCGTCATCGGTTTCGACAATTGGGAGATCGTGGCCGAGGCGACACGCCCGCCGCTGACCTCTGTCGACATGAACCTGGTCGCACTCGGGCGCGAGGCCGGGCTGACCCTGCTTTCACTGGTCGGCGGCAAGCCCGCCGCGCCGGGCATTCGAAAACTGCCATGCCGGCTGGTGGTGCGGCAGTCATGCGGCCATCCGCTGGATGGCTGAAAACCAAAGCGCCGCGTGATCGGCGCCAAGCCGCGAAGCGCGGCCAACCCTGGAGGAGGAGAACATGAGGAATCTGATTGCCAAACTGGCCCTGGCCGCTGCCGTTCTGGGCAGCGGTCTCGGCACTGCCGCCGCCGAGACGGCCAACATCTGGGTGCGCGCCGACGGCTCGAATTTCATGCCGAGGATCGTCGATGCCTACAACAAGGGGCACACCAACCAGGTCAAGCTGGACATCATCCCCAATGCCGAGATCATCCCGAAATACGGTGCTGCGGCCGCCGGCGGCACCGCGCCCGACGCGCTTTCGCTCGACCTGATCTACACGCCCTCCTTCGCCGCCGCCGGCCAGTTGGAGGACATCACCGACTGGGCCAAGTCCCTGCCCTATTTCGCCAGCCTGTCGCCGGCGCATGTGAAGACCGGAACCTACAAGGACCACATTTACGGCCTGCCCTTCTCCGCCGACGCCTCGGTGCTGATCTGGAACAAGAAGCTGTTCAAGCAGGCTGGCCTAGACCCTGAAAAAGGCCCGGCCAACTGGGCCGAGATCGCGGCCGACGCCGAGAAGGTCAACGCACTCGGCGGCAACATCAAGGGCTTCTACTTCTCCGGCAATTGCGGCGGCTGCAACATCTTCACCTTCACGCCGCTGATCTGGGCATCTGGCGGCGACATTCTCTCGGAGGACGGCTCCAAGGCGACGCTGGACAGCCCGCAATTGCGCGGCGCCATCGATCTCTACCGCTCGATGGTCAAGAAGGATCTGGTGCCGGCAGGCGCGCAGACCGACACCGGCGCCAACTTCTTCGCCGCCTTCGCCGCCGGCAATATCGGCATCTCGCCGTCCGGCGCCTTCGCCATCGGCGCGCTCAACACCCAGTATCCCGATATCGACTACGGCGTCACCTTCCTGCCGGGCAAGGATAGCGGCTGGTCGTCCTTTGCCGGCGGCGACAATTTCGTCGTCACCAAGGGCACCACGAAACTGCCCGTGGTGAAGGAGTTCCTCGATTTCGCCTATTCGCTCGAGGGCCAGACGATCCTCGCCAAATACGGCAGCCTGCCGGTGCGCGGCGACATCGCCAAGGACGCGCTGAAGGATCTCGATCCACGCTACCAGATCGCCGCCGAGGCAATGGCCAAGGGCCGCACGCCCTATTCGGTGGTGTTCAACGACCTGATCAACTCCGCCAACGGGCCGTGGACGCAGATGATCAACGAGGTCTTCTTCGGCGACGATGTCGACGGCGCGATCGCCAATGCGCAGGAGACGATGCAGTCGATCATCGACCAGGCGCCGCAGAAATAAGCGCCAACCCCACCTCCCCCTCGAGGGGAGGTCGGACCGCAGGTCCGGGTGGGGACGTCTCGGCAGTGCTCGACGTTTCTTGATGTCGGCGCGCTGCAGAGACGACCCCACCCCCGGCCTTCGGCCGGACCCTCCCCTCAAGGGGGAGGGGGACGCAGCGCCAAGGGAACAGTCATGACCTCCATCGCAGCAACCACCGCCCCGCCCCGCGCCCGCAAAGTCGCCGGCCGCCGGCAGTGGATCGGCCTGCTTTATGTCGCGCCGGCTGTCGCGCTGGTCGTCGTCTTCTTCCTGATCCCGCTCGGCATGACGGCGTGGATGTCGCTGCACAACTGGCCCTTGATGGGCGAGCACTTCTATATCGGCCTCGGCAACTATGTCGCCATCCTGCGCGACACCAGGTTCTGGAACGCGCTGCGCTTCACCGCCTATTACACCGTGATCGTCACCATCGCGATCTTCGTGGTGGCGTTTCCGCTGGCGCTGTTCGTCGAACGGCCGCGGCCGCTGACCAATCTCTACCGGACCATGTTCTTCATGCCGGCGGTTGTCGGTTTCGCCTCGGCCAGTCTGCTCTGGTCGTGGCTCTTGAATGTCGATTCCGGCCTGTTCAGCCCGGCCGCCTACGACCTTGGCCTGATCGACAGGAAGTTCAACCTTCTGGCCACCTTCCAGCCGGCCTTCTGGTCGATCATCGCCATGGTCGTCTGGAAGGTCGCCGGCTTCACCATGATCATCCTGATGGCCGGCCTGCAGTCGATCCCGCAGGATCTGCAGGAGGCGGCCGTCATCGACGGCGCCGGGCCATTCGCCAGGTTCAGGGCGATCACCCTGCCGCTGATGCGCCGCACGCTGGCGCTGGCGCTGATCCTGTCGGTCGCCGGCTCGATCCTCGCCTTCGACCAGTTCTACATCATCCTGCGCGGCGGCCCGCGCAACCAGACGCTGACGGCGGTCTACTGGATCTTCAACCAGTCCTTCGTGTCGTTCAAGCTCGGCTATGGCGCGGCTTTGTCGATGGTGCTGCTCGTCGTCCTGGTGGCGCTCAGCCTCGTCCAGCTGTGGCTGCTGCGCAAGCCCGAGGGGCTCGACTGATGGCGCAGGCCGCCTCCCGCAACCGCCGGCTTCTGGCCCGCATCGGTGAGCATTCGACCGGCGTCATCGCCTCGGTGCTGTTTGCGGCGCCGATCGTGTGGGCGGTGCTGTCGGCGTTCAAGCCGGCGCAGGAAGCACGCCAGCCGCCGCTGCCGCCCTGGCCGACATCAGGCTTCTCGCTGGAGAACTATGCCACGCTCAACAGCTTCGGCGACGGGCTGTGGGTCTCGGCACAGAACAGCATCTACGTCTCGGTGATGACCGTGGTGCTGTCGGTCGCCGTCAGCGTGCTGGCCGGCTACGGCTTTTCGCGGTTCCGGTTTCCGTTCAAGGACCTGTTCTTCATCCTCATCCTGTCGACGATCATGATCCCGTTCCAGTCGATCCTGACGCCGATCTTCCTGGTGCTGACCAAGCTTGGCCTGCACAACACGCTGACCGGCCTCGTCGGCGTCTATGTGACGCTGCAACTGCCGTTCTCGATCTTCATGATGCGCAACGCCTTCGACGCGGTGCCGCGCGAGATCGAGGAAGCCGCCCGCATGGACGGCGCCAGCAATCTGACCATGCTTTTGAAGGTGATGCTGCCGCTGGTCTGGCCGGGCGTCGTCACCATCGCGCTGTTTGCCTTCCTCGGCGCCTGGAACGAATTCCTCGCCGCCCTCGTGCTGATGACCGACCAGTCCAAATTCACGCTGCCGGTGATGATGACCGCACTGCAATCGGGCCGCTTCGGCGCCATCGACTGGGGCGCGGTGCAGGCGGGCGTCACCGTGATGATGGTGCCGTGCCTCATCCTTTTCCTGGCCCTGCAGCGCTTCTACATCCGCGGCCTGATGGCCGGGGCCGTCAAATAGACAGACCGAATGGAGTAAGTTCATGACCGCATCGCCATCCGTAAAATCGGCCAAGCCAAAGCTCGCCTTCCGCCCGCTGCCGGTGCCGCAGGTCGACGTGCACGGCTTCTGGGGCGACCGCGCCGACGCGGTCGCCACGCGCACCGCCGACATCCTCTACGAGCGCTGCGTCGAGGCCCGCATGCTGGAGCAGATCGACCCGGACCGGCCCTCGCCCGGAATCGTCATCCCCTTCCATGTCAATGACGGCTTCACCGCCCGCACCGTGACGACGCAGATGTTCTGGGATTCCGACTGGGGCAAGACCATCGAAACCGCGGCCTATTCGCTCTACCGGCGCAAGAACCCGGAACTGGAGAAGAAGATCGATGCCGTCATCGACATGTATGAGAAGCTGCAGCAGGAAGACGGCTATCTCTCCAGCTGGTACCAGCGCATCCAGCCCGGCCTGCGTTGGACCAATCTGCGCGACTGCCACGAGCTCTATTGCGCCGGCCATCTGATCGAAGGCGCGGTCGCCTACTACCAGGCCACCGGAAAACGCAAGCTGCTCGATGTGATGTGTCGCTTCGTCGACCATATCGCCACGGTGCTGGGGCCGCAGCCCGGCCAGAAACATGGCTATTGCGGCCATGAGGAAATCGAGTTGGCGCTGGTCAAGCTGGCACGGGTGACAGGCGAGCGGAAATACATGGAGCTGGCGAAATACTTCATCGACGAGCGCGGCCGGCAGCCGCATTATTTCGACGAGGAGGCCCGCGCCCGCGGCGCCGATCCGAAGGATTTCCACTTCAAGACCTATGAGTATAACCAGTCGCACAAGCCGGTGCGCGAGCAGGACAAGGTGGTCGGCCACGCGGTCAGGGCGATGTACCTCTATTCGGGCATGGCCGACATCGCCACCGAGTATGGCGACGACACGCTGCGGACAGCACTCGACCTTCTGTGGGACGATCTCACCACCAAGAGCCTCTACATCACCGGTGGGCTCGGGCCGTCGGCTGACAATGAGGGGTTCACCAGCGACTACGACCTGCCCAACGAGAGCGCCTATGCCGAGACATGCGCCGCGGTCGGGCTGGTGTTCTGGGCCAGCCGCATGCTCGGCATGGGACCGAACGCGCGCTACGCCGACATGATGGAACGCGCCCTCTACAATGGCTCGATCTCGGGCCTGTCGCTCGACGGCTCGCTGTTCTTCTACGAGAATCCGCTGGAAAGCCGGGGCGCCCACAACCGCTGGAAATGGCACCGCTGCCCCTGCTGCCCGCCCAATATCGGGCGCATGGTCGCCTCGATCGGCAGCTATTTCTACAGCTTGGCCGACGATGCGCTGGCCGTCCATCTCTATGGCGACTCGACCGCCCGCTTCGACATATCAGGCATCCCGGTCAGCCTTGCCCAGGCGAGCCGCTATCCCTGGGACGGCGCCGTCGAGATCACGGTTGAACCACAGGCGCCGGTCGAGTTCACGCTGCACCTGCGCATCCCGGCCTGGAGCGCCGCCGCCGAGCTGAATATCAATGGCGAGGCGGTCAAGCTGGCTGAAATCACCAGCGACGGCTATGCCGCGATCCGGCGGACATGGAAAAAGGGCGACCAGGTGCGGCTCGATCTCGAAATGCCGATCGAGCGGCTCTATGCCAATCCGCAGGTGCGCCAGGATGCCGGCCGCGTCGCGCTGTCGCGCGGTCCGCTGATCTACTGCGTCGAGGCATCAGACAATGACAGCCAGCTGCATCGCGTGTCCCTGCCGAGGACGGCCAGCGTCGAAGCACGGCACCGGCCGGAGCTTCTCGGCGGTGTGGTGACGCTGTCGGCCACAGCACTTGCCGACGCCGCCGACGGTTGGCAAAGCGGGCTCTACAGGCCCGAGCCGCCGGCCACCGCCGAGACGCGTCTGACCGCCATTCCCTACTTCGCCTGGGACAACCGCGAGCCCGGCGAAATGCTGGTATGGCTCAGGGACGGGTGAACGACAGGCGTCCGATCTCCTCGGCCACCAGCGCCTGCAGCTGCCACAGATTGCGGTCGCGGATGCCGCAGGCTTCGAGGTGGCGGATGGTCTCGAACAGATATTCGGCACCCGAGCCCCAATGGCCGACGGCTGTCGCGAGCGTCGCCGCGATCGCCTGCTTGTCGAGCTTGCCGGCATAGCGCGGATTGGCCGGATCGACGACGAAGCCGAGCGCGCGGCATGAGCCGCCTGCGGTCCTGACCTGCAGCCAGCGCGGCACGTTGACGGCCGGCAGGATGGTCATCTCGCGGCGCAGCAGCGCTTCGAGATTGGCCGCCACCGGCTCGGCGATCTCGAACACCATGCCCTGGCACTGGCCGCCGCGATCGAGCGCCATCATCAGGCCGGGCTGCTCGACGGTGCCGCGAAAACGCTGCACCGTGAAGCAGAACGAACGGTGCCAGCCGGTCGCCACCGCGCGTTCGCCGCCGCTCACCTCGCCTGCGGGTTTCCACAGCAGCGAGCCATAGGCAAACAATTTCAGCGGCCCGGCTGGAGCCGTGGCCAGCACTTCGTCGCGGATGCGCGCATAGTCCGCATCGGTCATGTAAACCATGCCCGGCGTCGGCCCGGCATCCTCTACCGCGCGCATGGTGCGGGCAACGAGGTCCGCGGTCAGAGCCATCGGCGCCTTGCGTGGTGGTGCGGTGGAAATCGGCTTGTTCATTCTTGCGCCTCGGGCATCGTCGCCATGTTGCTCAAGGCAAGGAGATTCTCAAGGGACGGCCGGACACGCGGACTCAAAATCTGAACAGCCACGCCCAACCGCCTGAAAGGATTCGTAAGTATCGACTATCCTAACGCCCCGGCGCCGCACTCAGTTCGCTGCGCCGCCAGGCGGCCGGCGAGATGCCGACCGAGCGCTTGAACTCGCGCCCGAAATGATAGACGTCGCAGAAGCCGCAGGCCTCGGCCACTTCGGCCAGCGGCTGGTCGCCCTGCACCAGCAGCGACTGCGCCTGCATCAGCCGCTCGCGCATCAGCCATTGGTGCGGGCTGGTGCGCAGATGTTTCTGGAACAGCCGCCTTATCTGCGAGGCGCCGAGGCCGGTGACGGTGGCGAGGTCCGGCGCCGTCCAGGCGGAGCCGGGCTCGGCGCGCATGGCGTCGAGTGCGGCGGCAAGCGGCTTCGGCAGATCGTCATTGCCGGCGCCGTTCACCGCACGGTCGACCAGAAGCAGGAATTCGGCGACCAGCTGGTTGAGGCGCAGGTCGAGCCCGGCGTCGCGCCGCCGCAACGCCGCGAACAGCCGCTCGAACCATGGCGCCGGGCCGGTGCCTTCCGTGAACACGGTCCGCAATATCCCTTCGCCGAACAGTTTGCGCCGCAGGATGGCCGGATCGGGCCCGTCGAGCCTGAACCAGAGCAAGGTCCAGGGATCGGCCGGATCGGCCGCGTGCACATGCGGCGCCTCGTTTGCCATCCACACCAGCTGGTTGGCGCGCACCTCCAGCCTCTGCCCCAGCGTCTCCACGAAACCCCGGCCCGAAAGGCAATAGAGGATGTCCTGGCCGGGATAGACGGGCCGTTCGATGCGGTAGTCGGGCGCCGCGGCGACCTTGCCGGCGCGCAGCACGCTGAACGCCGTGCGTGTCCATCCGGCCGCCGGCACATAGTGGAAACTCTCGAAAACCGACGTCTTTGCCATCATGCGCGTTTTATACAAAACGAGTGGCTTGCTGTCCATTTTGTTCGCTGCCCGGCGTCGCTATGGTCGATCTCAAGAGGACGGGATTTCGGCGGGTAGTGGCCGGATCCCCCAAGTTTTGCGGGCTTTCCAGGCGCCTTGCGCCAGCGGCGGCCCCGATGGACCAGGGAGGCAAGACGATGTTGGCGATGACCAAGCAGGAAACCGAGCTCTACGCCCGTGACGGGTACATTATCCGCAGGGGACTGCTGAGCGTCGCGGAAGTGGAGGATTTCCGAGACCACGCCCGCAAGCAGCTCGAAGCGGAAAACAAGAGCGGCGCCGTGATGGCCAAGGGCGACAAGGAAGGCAAGACCACCCTTTTGAAGATGTGGACCAAGGCCGAGGACGACAAATACGGTCTTCTCGCCCGCGACGAACGCATGGTCGATCTGGCCGAGGCCGCCGTCGGCAAGCCGATCTACCTCTACAGCCACAAGATGACGATGAAGCAGCCCAATGAGGGCGGCGCCTGGGAATGGCACCAGGATTTCGGCTACTGGTACAATTACGGCTGCCTGGCGCCCGAGATGATGAGCATCTATGTCGCGCTCGACAAGGCGACCCGCGAGAACGGCTGCCTGCAGGTGCTGAAAGGCACGCACAAGCTCGGCCGTCTCAACCATATCAGAGAAAACGACCAGACCAATGTCGAGCAGGAACACCTGGACGCGGCGCTGAAGCGCTTCGAGCACATCTATGTCGAGATGGAAGCCGGCGATGCGCTGATCTTCGACGGCAATCTGCTGCACCGCTCCGATGCCAACCGTTCGGACACCTATCGCTGGGGCTACATCTGTTCCTACAACGCCGTCGAGAACGCGCCGTTCAAGAAGGTGCGCGACTACGGAAATTTTGACGAGATGCACAAGGTGCCGGCCGGCTCCTTCCGCAAGGCGTCCTGACGCTGCAAATACAGGGTGTGGCGGTCAGCCCACGCCCGGCCATGATCCAGGGAGCCGCAACCGGACTCCCGAAAAATCATGGCGGAACAGGGAGATAGAGCCTGATCCTGAATCAGTTCGGGACCGGCTCCAAGGCAACGGCCCGCGCACGAGCTCGGCTCGGGTCGATGAAACGGAGGAGTGGCCACGCTGGTGAGGACCGGCGGGCCACGCGCAGGGAGGATGCTGTATGGCCGATGCGGTCAGGACCGGCGCGCGCGCGCCAGCCACGGACCGATTCACGATGGCGCGGCTGTTGCGGGCGCGCGAGGCAGGCGTGTTCATCGCGCTGCTCGTGCTGTGCCTGTTTTTGTCCTTCGCCACCGATGGATTCCTGACATCGCTGAACCTGCTCAATGTCGGGCGCCAGATCTCCTTGCTCGGGATCATGGCGGTCGGCATGACGTTCGTGCTGATCGCCGGCGAGGTCGACCTGTCGGTCGGCTCGACCTACGCATTCTCCGGCCTCGCCACAGGTATGCTGATCATTGCCGGCTGGACGCTGCTGCCGGCGATCGGCGTCGGCTTGCTGACCGGCGTCGCCATCGGCCTCATCAACGGCGTGCTTTCCACCTATGGCCGCCTGCCCTCGCTGATCGCCACGCTCGGCATGCTCTCCATCGTGCGTGGTGCGGCCCTCATCCTGACCAACGGCCAGCCGGTGACGGTCAACGCCCGCAACGGCGCGTTGCCGGAAGTGCTGCCGACCTTCTCCTTCATCGGCCAGGGCTACCTGTTCACCATCATCCCGATGCAGCTGGTGTTCTTCGTCATCGTCGCGGTGCTGGCCTGGATTGTGCTGTCCTTCTCCAATTTCGGCTTCCGCGTCTATGCCGTCGGCGGCAGCGCCAAGGCCGCGCGGGTCTCCGGCATCTCCGTCAACAAGGTCAAGATATCAGCCTTCATCCTGATGGGCGTGCTCGCCGCGCTTGCCGGCATTCTGGGCCTCGCCTTCCTGCCCTCCAGCCAGGCCGGACGCACCGGGCTCGGCCTGGAGCTCGACGTCATCGCCGCCACCATCGTCGGCGGCGCCTCGCTGTCGGGCGGCGAAGGCACCATCCTCGGCACCATTCTGGGCGTGCTGATCATCGGCGTCATGCGCAACGGGCTGGTGCTGCTGGGCGTATCGCCCTTCGTGCAGGAACTGATGATCGGCCTGGTCATCATCATCGCGGTCGGCATCGACAAATGGAGCACGCGCCGGACGGGTTAAGTGCAGAAAACAGAAGCAACCAGAACCAAAAAGGGAGGACTATCCATGAACATCAGACACGTCATTCTCGCAGCCACGCTCAGCCTGCTTCCGCTGTCGGCGCATGCCGAATCCAAGCTCGCCGATTTTACGCTGGCGCCGCGCATCAAGGCCAAGATCGACGCCGGGCAGCCGCTCGACATCTACGTTTCCTACCATGACGTCTCCAACGAATTCGCGCCGTTCATGAAGGCCGGCGTCGAGCGCGCCGCCAAGGAGGACAAGGTCGGCGCCCAGTTCATCGGCCCCGTCGGCGCCGATGCCGACGGCCAGATCTCGGAGATCGAGACACTGATGGGCAAGATGGACGGGCTGGCGATCTCTTCCGTCTCCACCGACGCGCTGGCGCCGGTGATCGACCGCGTCATCGCTGCCGGCATCCCGGTCGTCACCTTCAACACCGACAATCCGGAGAGCAAGCGCCTCGCCTTCGCTGGCCAGGATCTCGTCCAGTCCGGCCGCGAGGCCGGCAAGCTGATGGCCAAGGTGCTGGGCGGCAAGGGCAAGGTGATGATCACCACCATCGACGCCGCCGCGCAGTGGTCGCTCGACCGCGAGAAGGGCGCGCGTGAGGCGCTGAAGGCCGAATCCGGCATCGAGGTGGTCTCGACGCTCAACACCGGCACCGACCCGCAGAAGATCTATGCGGCGATCGAGAACGCCATGCTCGCCAATCCCTCGATATCAGGCGTCTTGTCGCTCGAATGCTGCTCGACGCCCGCCGCCGGCACGTGGGTCGAACGCAACAAGGCCGCAGACAAGGTCAAGGTGGTCGGCTTCGACCTGCTCGACCAGACGGTGCAGCTTGTCCAGGACGGCAATGTCAATGCCACGATCGACCAGGCGCCGGAGAAGCAGGGCTTTGCCGCGGTCGACCTGATCGTCCAATTCCTCAAGGGCCAGCCGATCAACAATGTCGACACCGGCGTCGGCATCTACACCAAGGAAAACATCGCCGAGGTGGCCAAGAAGTAACAAGCAAGCCGAGCAGGTTTGCCGATCCGGCAGACCTGCTCGGCCAGCCAGCCAATGACAGAGCAACAGACCCCCATCGTCGAAATCTCCGGGCTGACCAAGCGGTTCCCCGGCGTGCTGGCGCTCGACCGCATTTCCGTCGGCTTCCGCGCCGGCGAGGTGCACGCCGTCATCGGCGAGAACGGCGCCGGCAAATCGACGCTGATGAACATCCTGGCCGGCGACCTGCAACCGGACGGCGGCGAAATCCGCATCGACGGCAGCCGCGCCACCATTGCCTCGCCGCTGGCCAGCCGCGCCGCCGGCATCACCGTGGTCTACCAGGAACTGGCGCTCTGCCCGACGCTGACCATCGCCGAGAACATCATGATGTCGGACATGGCGGCGCGCTCGTCGCTGTCCTTCGTGCCGCGCGACCAGATGCGGCGCGAGGCGCGCGCGGCACTGACCCGGCTCGGCATGGGCGCGCTCGATCCCGACACGAAAGTGTCGCGCCTGTCGGTGGCCGAGATGCAGCTGGTCGAGATCGCTGGCGCCATCCGCCAGCGCGCCCGCGTGCTGGTGCTCGACGAACCCAATTCGGCGCTGTCCAAGCGTGAGAGCGAACGGCTGTTCGAAATCGTCAGGCAGTTGCGCGGCGAAGACGTCACCGTCATCTACGTCTCGCATCATCTGAAGGAAGTGCTCGACCTTGCCGACCGCATCACCGTGATGCGCGACGGCCGCACCATCGAGACCATCGACAATGACGGCGTGTCGGAAGACCGGCTGATCCGCGCCATGGTCGGCCGCGACCTCGACACGGCGGCGCAATGGTCGCTGCAACCGGAAGCGCGGTCGGATGAGGCGGCAATCGTGCTGTCTGTCGACAAGCTGACCGCGCCGGGGCTGGACAGGCTGAGCTTTCATGCCCGCGCCGGCGAAATCCTCGGCATTGGCGGCCTGCCGGATTCCGGCAAGGACATGCTGGGCGAGGCGCTGTTCGGCCTGTGCCAGCGCAGCGGCCGCGTCACCATAGACGGCAAGGAATTGCGCGCCGCCGACCCGCAGGCCTCGATCCGCAACGGCATGGCATTGGTGCCGGCCGACCGCCGCGGCGCCGGTGCGCTGTTGTCGATGAGCGTCGCCAACAATGTCGTCTCGGCCTCGCTGCCGCGCTTCTCGATGGCCGGCTTCATGCGGCGTGGTGCCGTGCGCCGCGAGGCCCGCGCGCAGGTCGCCCGGCTCGACGCGCGCATTTCACATCTCGGTCAAAAGCTGGCGACCTTGTCGGGCGGCAACCAGCAGAAGATCATCCTTGGGCGCAGCCTGGTCACCAACCCGCGCGTGCTGGTGCTGCACGAGCCGACGCGCGGCGTCGATGTCGGCGCCAAGGCCGAGATCTACGCCATCCTGCGCGGCATCGCCGGCGAAGGCGTGGCTGTGGTGATGATCTCGTCGGAGATTCCCGAATTGATCATGAACGCCGAACGCGTTCTGGTGCTGCGCAATGGTGGCATATCGGGCGAGCTGACCGGAGCCGGCATCAACGAGGAAGCGATCCTGGCACGCGCCATGGCGTCCTGAACGAGGCATTGATGAGCACACCCAGAATTACCATCGTCGGCAGTTTCGCGGTCGGCCTGACCATGCGGGCGCCAAAACTGCCGATCTTCGGCGAGACGATGCTCGGCACCGATTTCGACATGGGCGCCGGCGGCAAGGGCTCGAACCAGGCGGTGGCCACCGCAAGGCTCGGCGCGCGCTCGGCGCTGGTCGCCATCATCGGCACCGACAAGCTCGCCGGCATTGCCACCGACCTCTATGCCGCCGAGGGCGTCGATGCGAGCCTGGTCACGACGAGAACCGAACGCGCCACCGGCGTCGGCTTCATCATCCTCAACGACAAGGGTGAGAACTTCATCATCCTCGACATGGGCGCCAACGAGCTGATGGATGCGGCGACCGTCGACGCGGCCGAACAGCGCATCGCGCAAAGCGATGTCGTCATGACCGTGCTTGAAGTGCCGATCGCGGCCGCCGCCCGCGCCATGCAGCTTGGCCGCAAGCATGGCGCCCGCACCATCCTCAACCCGGCACCGGCGCGCCAGCTTCCCGACGCGATCTTCGCCTCCGTCGACTATTTGACCCCCAACGAGAGCGAATTGCGCATCCTGCTCGGCCTGCCGGCCGACGATCCGCGCTCCTCGCGCGAACTCGCCGGCGAATTGCGCCGGCGAGGCGTGCGCAACGTGGTGGTGACGCTCGGCCGCAGCGGCGCCCTGATCCTGACCGATGAGCTCGACGTGATGGTGCCAGCCGTGCCCGTCGCCGTGGTCGACACCACCGGTGCCGGCGACGCCTTCAACTCCGGCTTCGCGGTGGCGCTGGCCGAAGGCCGCGACATCGTCGACGCGGTCCGCTTCGGCGTCGTCTGCGGCGGCATCGCCTGCACCCGGCTCGGCGTCATTCCGGGCCTGCCCGAGCGGGCACAGGCCGATGCGCTCTACGCCGAGGCAATCAAGACAACATGGAAGGGACCGACATGAACCGAAACCGGCTGCTCAACGCCGAACTGGCGCACGCCATCGCCTCGATGGGCCATGGCGATTTGATGATCGTTTGCGATGCGGGCTTTCCGATCCCGTCGAGCGCCTGGCGCATCGACCTCGCCATCTCGCCCGACGTGCCCGACCTCGAAACCGTGCTGGCGCCGATCGCCGCCAACCTGATCGCCGAGCGCGTCGGCTATGCCGACACGCTGCCGGTGCACAATGCGCCGCTGCTGGCCAAGCTGAAGCGATTGTTCCCCGACGCCGATTTCGAGACCACGACGCACGAGACCATCCTTGGCGAGATGGCGGCCAAGGCCAAGGTCATCGTGCGCACCGGCGCCTTCGACCCGTGGGGCAACATCCTGCTCTATTCCGGCGTCGACGTGCCGGCCTGGTTTTCCAAGCCCGGTGTCGTTGCGCCGGACTACTATGCCAAGAAGCTGAAGGGCTAAAATGCCGCGCATCTTCGACTTCGGCGGCCGCGAGGTCGAGCGCAGCGTGACCGTCGCCAGCCTGCGGGCGCTGAAGGGCGGCGGCCGGCATGCCGCCCAGGTGACGGCCGAAACCGCCGAAGAGGCGGCGGCGGCCGAGGCCGCCGGCATCGAGATGGTGGTCTGCCGCGCCGCCAACGTGTCCCGCGTGCGCGAAGGATCGCGCCGCGTCTTCGTCACCGCCGCGCTCGGCTTTGCCGATGTGGTGACATCAGACGAAATCCTGCGCACCGCCTTCTCCGCCGTCACGGCGGGCGCCGACGCCGTCATCACCGGGCGCGGTCTCGATACCGTGCGCATGCTCGCCAACGAACAGATCCCCGTCATGGGCCATCTCGGTTTCGTGCCGCGCAAATCCACCTGGGTCGGCAGCATTCGGGCCGTCGGCAAGACCGCCGTCGAGGCACTTGAGCTGTGGGACCGTTTTCGCCGGCTGGAAGATGCCGGCGCCTTCGCCGTCGAATGCGAGATCATCGCGGCTGACGTGATGGCCGAGATCAACCGCCGTACCTCGCTGGTCACCGTGTCGCTCGGCTCGGGCGCGGAGGCCGACGTGATCTTCCTGTTCACCTCGGACATCTGCGGCGAGAGCGGCCGCCTGCCGCGCCATGCACGCGCCTGGGGCAATCTGGCCGTACTGCAAAAGGCAGTGAGGGACGCGCGCGTCGAAGCTTTGTCGGGCTTCCGCAACGAGGTCGCGAGCGGCAGCTATCCCGCCAACGCCGAAGTCGCCGGCATCGCGCAGGCCGAGCTTGACGATTTTCGCGAGCGGCTGGAGACGGAACGGGACTAGACGGTCCTAGCGCTACCCCACCCCCGCTCTACGACACCAGCGGCATCGGCACCTCGAGCCCTTCGATCAGCGCGTCGCGAAACAGCGCGATCGGGCGGCTCAGCCGGCCGGCCGGCGGGCGGTGCAGCAGCCAGGCGCGCACTTGCGGCTTGAAGTCCGGGCAATCGATGACTTCCACCCTGTCGCGCCAGCGGCTGTCGGCGAAGGCACCCGGCGTGACGATGCCGATGCCGTGGCCGCGCGCCACCAGCGACATTCGGAGATCGACGCTGAGCGCCTCCACCCCGACCTGGAACGGCAGCCTGAGGGCGTCGAAACTCTGGCGGATGAAAGCGCGAAAACCACAGCCGTTTTCGTTCATCACCCAGGGAAAGCGCGACAGCGAGGCAAGATCGGCGGGCTTCGGCACACCGAGGCCAGGTGATGCGACCAGCAGCACCGACTGCACGCCGAGATCGTCGCAGACCAGTTCGTCGGGCGGCGCCAAACCCTCGGCGAGGCACACCGCCACCGCGTCGAGTTCGCTGCGCGCCACCTGCTCCACCAGCCTCGGCGACCAGCCTGAAGAGATGCGCAGCGTCAGCTGCGGAAAGGCAGCGCGCAGGCTGTCGAGCGGCAGCGCCAGGGCGGCATCGGAGAGATAGGGCATGATGCCCAGGCGGAACTCGCCCTTGACCTCGCCTTGCGGCGACACGCCGGCCCTGAGATCCTCGAGCGAACGCAGCACGCGCCGGCCGTGCTCATAGGCCTCACGGCCGGAGGCGGTCGGCTTCAGCGGCTTCGACTGGCGGTCGAGCAGCGCGGTGGCCAACCCGTCCTCGAGGTTCTGGATGCGGCGCGTCACGCCCGGCTGGGTGAGGTTGAGCCTTGCCGAGGCACCGACGATCGAGCCGGTCTCCACCACGGCGATGAAGGCTTCGAGGTCGTGGATATTCATGCGTATCTCGCATAATCATTATCGAATTGATTGAATTGTAGCATGATAATGCTTTGGCATAAAGTCCTCGCACGACATGCAAATCCCTGAGGACTCAATGCTCGATACCCCAATGCTCGACACCAATGACGGCCGGATGGCCGGGCCGGCTGCGACCATCACCGGCCCGCAGACGCTGCTGTTTGCCACCGCGGTCGGCATCATCGTCACCAATTTGTTCGCCCCACAGACGCTGGTCGGCCTGATCGGGCCATCGCTCGGCGCCAGTGCCGCGAGCGTCGGCTTCGTCGCCATGGCCACCCTGCTCGGCTATGCCGCCGGCCTGTTCTTCCTGGTGCCGCTCGCCGACCTCGCCGAAAACCGCACCCTGATCCTGCGCATGCTGGCCGCGGCGGCATTGGCGGCTGGCGTCGCCACAACGGCGCCCACCGCCGGCTCGCTGCTGATCGTCCTGTTCGTCCTCGGGGCTGCCTGTTCGGCGATCCAGATCCTGGTGCCGATCGCCGCCTCGATGGCGCCGCCCGGGCAGGCCGGCCGCGTCATCGGCGATGTCATGAGCGGGCTGATGGTCGGCATCCTTTTGGCGCGGCCGCTGGCCAGCCTGATTGCCGATGCCTGGGGCTGGCGGGTTTTTTATGGCATCAGCGCCGCGGCCTTGGTCGTACTGGCTTGCGTGCTTGCCTTCACCTTGCCGCGACGACGGCCGGCAGCGAGATCCTCCTATGGAGCGCTGATCGCTTCACTGTTCGACCTGCTGCGCGACGAGCCGGTGCTGCGGCGCCGCGCGCTGACGGCGGCGCTGGTGATGGCGGCCTTCAGCCTGTTCTGGACGGCGGTGGCGCTGCGCCTCGCGCAGCCGCCTTTCGACCTCGGCCAGCGCGGCATCGCGCTGTTCGCACTGGTCGGCGCAGGCGGCGCGATTGTGACACCGCTGTTTGGCCGCGCCGGCGACCGCGGCTGGACGCGGTCCGCAACCATCGCCTGCCATCTCGTGCTGATCGGCGCGATGGGGCTCGCCGCCTGGACCGGCTCGGCTGAATCCGGAACCGGATGGTCTCTAGCGCTGATGGGTGTCAGCGCCGTGCTGCTCGACATCGGCGTGACCGGCGACCAGACGCTCGGCCGCCGCGCCATCAACCTGCTGCAGCCGAAAGCGCGCGGCCGCCTCAACGGCCTCTTCGTCGGCATCTTCTTCATCGGCGGCGCCGTCGGTTCGATGCTCGCCGGCATCGCCTGGGCCTCAGGCGGCTGGCCTGAGGTCTGCGCCATCGCCGCCGCCTTCGGCTTTGCCGCCCTCCTGGTCGACTGGATCGGCGGGCCGGAGTGACAGGCCGGACAAGGCCTGCGAACCCGCCAGGATGTCGAAATCTCCCCGGCCATTCCGACCGCTACGGAACGAGATCAAATCTGATGCGTTTCATTTGGTTGGGAGGAAGCCATGAACGATGCGCCGGCAACGCCCATCGGCAGGCCGCTTTCGTCAGGCGAACTGGTCACCGTGATGTCGCATTTCCACCGCGCTGAGATCGCCCGCATGGCCGGTTGGCGCGACCGCCTTGACCGTACGAGCAATTGGGCGATCACCGTTGTCGCCGCCATGTTGTCAGTGTCGCTGTCAACGGCCAGTGCCCATCACGGCGTGCTGCTTTTCGCCATGCTGCTGGTGCTCCTTCTGTTGTGGATCGAGGCGCGTCGCTACCGGTTCTTCGATGTCTATCGCGCCCGCGTGCGCCAGTTCGAGCGCCACTATTTCGCTCAGATATTCTCGCCGCAGCCGGACTTCGCTTCTGACTGGCTGCTGATCGTCGGCGAAAGCCTGCGCGCGCCGAAATTCCTGGTCTCGCAAAGGGTGGCGCTGGCGCGGCGTTTGCGCCGCAACTACATGCACATGATGCTGATTCTGCTCCTCGCCTGGATCCTTAAACTGTCGACGCCGAGCCTGATCGATCAAGCTGTGCCGGTCGGCTTCGTCGGCACATTGCGCGAGGCCGTCAGCGCCGCTGCCCTCGGTCCCATTCCGGGCGCAGTCATTGTCGCCGTGGTTGCGCTCCTCTACGTTGGCCTCCTGGTGGCTGCCTTCCTGACGCCTGGCGACGACGGCGAACTCTCCTTCGGCGACGTCCATGTTTAGAAAGAGCCGGTTGAAGAAAATCATTGTAAGACAGTGAGATAAAGCCCCGACTTGATTCAGATTCTGAATCGGCGTTTGCGCATCCGCTTGCAAATCGTCGCCCTGATGCCATCTCTATCCGAGGCTGCCGGTGACCGACTCACCGGCCGGAGGTATCAGTGACGCAGCGAAGCGGTAGCGCCGACCTGCCGCTGCATGGCGGGCGGGTTCCGAAATGGCTGGGCGATCGCATGACGCGCCTGGGCGCGGTGCTGTGCGAAGCCATCATCCACCACTATGGCCGCGACGAGTTGCTGCGCCGGCTGGCGCATCCGTTCTGGTTCCAGTCCTTCGGTGCGGTGATGGGCATGGACTGGCATTCCTCCGGCATCACCACCAGCGTGATCGGCGCGCTGAAGCGCGGGCTGACACCGCTGTCGGGCGAACTCGGCATCCATGTCTGCGGCGGGCGCGGCACCCATTCGCGCAAGACGCCGCATGAACTCGAGGCGATCGGCGAGCGTGTCGGCTTCGACGGCAAGGCTCTGGCCACGGCCAGCCGGCTGGTCGCCAAGGTCGACAGCGCCGCCGTGCAGGACGGCTTCGATCTCTATCTGCACGGCTTCATCGTCACCGATGACAGCCATTGGGTGGTCGTCCAGCAAGGCATGAACGGCGACAGCAAGCTGGCGCGCCGCTACCACTGGCTCTCGGAGGGCCTGAAAAGTTTCGTCGACGAGCCGCATGCGGCCATCGAGGGCGAGCGGCAGGGCGAGATCGTCAACCTCACCGATCACCGCGCCGAGGCCTCGCGCAGCGGCCAACTGGACCTATTGCGCCAGCTCGGTCCCGATAGCATCGTGCGCGAGTTTGCCGCCATCGAACCATCGGCAAAGCCGCAATCCGCCCAGCCGATGCTGCCCAATCTGATCATGCCGGCCCACCATGATGTGCGCGAAAGCGATATCGTCATGCGCCGCCTGCACGGCAACATTTCCGCGGCGATCGAAGGCGGCCCGGCGGATTTTCCCGAATTGCTGCTGGTACCGGGCGTCGGCGCGCGAACGGTGCGGGCACTGGCGATGGTGGCCGAGGTCGTGCATGGCGCGCCGTGCCGCTTCTCCGATCCGGCGCGGTTCTCGCTGGCGCATGGCGGCAAGGACCGGCATCCCTTTCCGGTGCCGCTGAAGGTCTATGACGAGACCATCGCGGTGATGAAATCGGCGGTCCGCAAGGCAAAGCTCGGCAATGAGGAGGAACTCGGCGCCTTGCAACGGCTGGACGGCCAGGCGCGACTGCTGGAACGCTACGTTACCGGGCCGAGCCTGAAGGAAATCGTCGCCGGTGAGTTCGACCAATCGCACCAGCTCGGCGGCCGCAGCGTCTTCGGCTGGGAACCGCCTCCCGCCGACGCTCAGGCGCCGTCCCAAGACTTTGTCCGCGACTGTTTTGCCGGCAGCCCCCAAGGCATAGGCGGCAAGCGACATTAGACATTAGTGGATGTTTGCACCACCGGCCCTAGATGCCGAAGAACTGCTTGCCGATCATGTAGCCCAGCGCCGCCACGACCAACGGAAACAGCGCCGGTGCGGCCTTGCTGAACACAGAGGCTTTGACGTCCTTTGGCGGCATGTAACGTGCGTTGCCGAGATTCTTGGTCATGGCGTACCCCGCGGTCTTCATTAGCGAATACTGATTAACAGCATGGCCGCATTAACGGCTTGCAAAGAAATTAGATCGAATAGCCGACCATTGCCTGCCTGTCCCCTGACCTAATGCCCGGCAACCAAAGGAAAAACAGCGCTCGGCGGGAACCGGATGGCTCGTCCCGTATTGTGGCGCTCGGGGGCATGAATGCCGTTCGAGATCTCATCAAACGCCGGCAACAGTTCAGTTCGCTTGTGGCTGAACAGGTCATGCCGCGCCGGTCGTTAAAAAATCCGAGAGCCTATGTCGGACCGACCACGCCTCGTTCGTCCTTGGGGTACTGTAGGCAATCATGAAAGGATACAGGATATGCCCGGCACCGTACGTTTGCATCGCGTTCTGACGACCAGCCCGGAGAAGGTCTATCGCGCCTTCGTTGAAGCGGACGCACTGGCCAAGTGGCTTCCGCCGAACGGCTTCACCTGCACGGTCCATCACCTCGAGGCAAAGGTCGGCGGCACGTTCAAGATGTCCTTCCGCAACTTCACCACCGGCGACAGCCATTCCTTCGGCGGCGAGTATCTCGAACTGGTTCCGGCCGAGCGCCTGCTCTACACCGACAGGTTCGACGATCCCAATCTGCCCGGCGAGATCCGGGTGACCATAGTCTTGAGAAAGGTGTCGGTCGGCACCGAGATTGACATCACCCAGGCCGGCATTCCGGACGTCATTCCGGTCGAGGCCTGCTATCTCGGCTGGCAGGAGTCGCTCCGAAACCTGGCAAAGCTCGTCGAACCCGAGATCAATCAATAAGCAATCTAGACACAGCTCGCAGCGGCGTCGGCCTCTGCGAGCCGTGTTGCATCGAGGGCCTTGACCGGGCGATCGCGCACGTGAAATCCTTCCGGTGAAAGGGAGGATTTTCCATGCGACATCTGTTGGTTGTGCTGTCCGCCTTGATCCTGCCGACAGCGGCGCAAGCGAGTACGATCTACTACGGCAACAAGGTGGGAATGGAACTCACCATCGTCAAAAAGACAGGCATCGGCTCCACCCACGCCGGCATCCTGGCCAAACACAGCAGGCAGAAGGCGCGCGTCTACTGCCGCGAATATGGCCATGATTTCTCCGAGGATTGCATTGCCGCGGAAATGAAGGCGCCCCTGCACTTCGAGATCATCGCCAACTGCAAGACCGGCAAATTCACCACCTTCTATGGCGCCAACATGCTGTTCCAGGGCCGCAACAAGGGCACGGATGTGACGACGGACTATCTGATAACCGATACGGATGAGAACGTCTTGCTCGATGGCTCCGGCGCCTCGTCATACGATGTTACGCTGGACCAGTTCAAAGCGCTCTGCCCCAATCGCGTACGCTAGAAGCGTTTGCGACACTGTGCCGATCGGAGCAAACGGAGGCCGAAACGCGTGACCCTGACCAACCGAGACATTGTCGAGTTGACCACGTGGCGGCGTAAGCTGCACCAGCAGCCGGAAATCTCCAACGAGGAGGAGAAGACGGCAAAAGAGGTCGTCGACTTCCTCGCCGATACCGGGCCGGACAAAGTGCTCACCGGATTGGGCGGGCACGGCGTGGCGGCCATATACGACAGCGGTAAGGCAGGGCCGACGGTGCTGTTCCGCTCGGAACTCGATGCCTTGCCGATCGAAGAGCTTTCAGGCGTGCCGCATTCCTCGCGGGTGCCGGGCAAGTCGCATATGTGCGGCCATGACGGACACACTGCGATCCTGGCGTCCCTTGGCCGTCAGCTCGGGCGCGACAGGCCTGCAAGCGGCCGCGTCGTGCTGATGTTCCAGCCGGCGGAGGAAACCGGCAATGGCGCAGCCGGCGTAGTCGCCGATCCGCGCTTCACCGAGATCGCGCCGGATTTCGCTTTCTCGCTGCACAATCTGCCCGGCGTGCCGTTGGGCGAAGTTCGGGTCAAAACCGGCGTCGTCAACTGCGCTTCACGCGGCATGCGCATCGTGCTGGAGGGCAAGACCGCGCATTCGTCCATGCCCGAGACCGGCACCTCGCCGATGCTGGCGATCAGTGAGTTGATGCCGGCGCTCCCTGCGCTCGGCAGCGGAACCTTCGCCGATGACGACTTCTCCATGGTGACCGTCACCCATGCCGCGATGGGCGAAGCCGTGTACGGCATCGCACCGGCGCATGCCGAGGTTTGGGCGACGCTGCGGACCCGGCGCGACGAGCGCATGGCAAACCTGTGCACTGCTGCTGAAGCGCTGGTCACGAAGATCGCCGGCCAGCATGGTCTTTCCGCTCGTTGGGACTATCACGAGATCTTCGTCGCCAGCGTCAACGCGCCGGATGCGGTGGAGCACCTGCAACGCGCGCTCGACGAAGAGGGCGTCGTGCACGGCGAAGAAGCCCTGCCGATGCGCGCCTCGGAGGATTTCGGCCTGTTCGGCCACAGCGCTTCGTCGGCAATGTTCTTCCTCGGTGCAGGCGAGCGGCACCCTGCATTGCACAATCCGGACTACGACTTTCCCGACGACCTGATCCCGATCGGCTCAAAGATCTTCATGCGCACCGCACGCAATCTTCTGGGCTGACGTCTGCCAGATCAACTCTGACGCCGAAAACACCATTCCGCCAAGGGACGCAAAGCGGTCAGCCGCGCTTGTCGGCTTGCTTGCGCAAGGGTGGAGAAAAAGCGGTTGGCGACCTATTTCGGAAGAGCGCGTGGGCGGGACACAAGGACGGAAATCCGGCTTCAGATCGAAAGGAACACGCAATGCCAAAGACGCCAAAGAACACGATTTGCCTCTGGTTCGACAAGGACGCCGAGGCTGCGGCCCACTTCTACGCAAAGACCTTTCCCGACACCAAGGTGAGCGCCGTTCACCGTGCGCCGAGTGATTTTCCGTCCGGCAAGAAGGGCGACGTGTTGACGGTGGAATTCACCGTTGCCGGCATTCCCTGCATCGGATTGAACGGCGGCTCCGCGTTCAGGCAAAGCGAGGCCTTCTCGTTCCAGATCGCCACCGACGATCAGCAGGAAACCGACCGCTACTGGAATGCCATTGTCGGCAATGGCGGCCAGGAGAGCGCGTGCGGCTGGTGCAAGGACAGATGGGGCGTGTCCTGGCAAATCACACCGCGCACGCTGACCGAGGCGATGGCGGCCGGCGGCGACGAAGCCAGGCGCGCGTTTGATGCGATGATGGACATGAGGAAGATCGACGTCGCGGCGATTGACGCAGCCCGACGCGGCTAATGCTCCCTCAGCGCCCGGTGCCGCGACCGAAAGATCCGGCGTCCCTGGCCAGCACCAGTTCCGCATCCTCGGCGATATAGCTGACATAGCGATAGTCGCAGATGAAGCTGATCCGCCCCTCCCGCCACTCCAGCCGCATGAAATGATGGGGCTTCGGGTCGGTCTGGTTTTCGAACACCGCGATCACCTCGCGGCCCTCGAGCCATGCCGGCGTCAGCCATACGCGATCGCTCCTGGCGTAGATCGTGAAAAACATGCCGACGTCGGCGGCGCCCGAGCGCGGCGGATGCAAGGACTGATGAAGTCTGACGTCGTCGGCAAGCAGCGCGCGCAAGCCGTCCCAGTCGCGCTGGTTGAACAGGGTCGCATAGCAAACCACGGCGGCGGATGCGATGCGCGCGTCGGGAAGCGCCGCGGCAGTGGCATTGATCTGCCGAAGCCGGGCGCGGCCGCGCGCCAGATGCCCCTTCACCGCATCGACCGTGATGTCCAGCAGAGCGGCGATCTCGGTCAGCGGCTCGTCGAGAACATCTTTGAGGATGATGACGCTGCGCTGGAGAACCGGAAGCTCCGCAAAGCGCGACACGGCGGTCTGTACAGCTTGCCTGCGCATCAGCGTCTCCACCGGGTCGGCTTTGGTGTCGGCAATCTCAAGCGCCGCCTCGATGGGCTCAGCGACGCGGATCGCACGGCTGCGCAGCAGGTCCAGCGCGCGGTTGTGGGCGATCCGGAACAGCCAGGGCCGCAACTGCGGCACCTCGCACAGCTCGTCCAGCGCAACGAAGGCCCGGGCAAAGGTGTCCTGCACGACATCCTCGCCGTCGATGACCGATCCCATCAGACGCGCGCAGTAGCGGTGCAGCTCCGGCCGCAGCGCGGCGGCAAGGGCAAGCAGCCCTTCCTGTCGGTCGCGGTCCACGGCAGGTTCTCGCTCGCTCAAGCCGCCGCGCCCTCCATCACGGTCACGCCCGCATCGCCGTTGAGGCCGAAGACGACGCCCTCGGCATATTGCGGGTCTTCGAGCACTGAAACCACCCTGTCGCCGAACGCCCTGGGCGGCATCGGCGCGCCGAAGCGGGTGACGAATTGTTCCGGCGTAATGCCCATCGAGCCTGCATAGGCGTTGGCCGCGGCATCGCCGGTTCCGGTACCGAGGATCATCTGCCGCGGTACGATCGCCTGGAAGCGGATGCCGAGCTTCTTTTCCTGCGCAACACCATTGGCATATTTGGCCATGAACCAGAGCATGCGCTTGGAGCCGCCATAACCACCCGACATCTGCGATCCGGTGACGGCAGCCCCACTCGACCCCACCAGCACCCGGCTGCCCGGCTTGAGCGGCAGGTTGAGCGCCGCCTGCAGCCAGTAGAGCCCCGCCTTGACGTCGGTTTCCCAGGCAATGGAGAAATCCTCCCACTTCAGCTGATCCAGCCGCCCCATCCGAGGCGTAGCGCCAGCGTTCAGCACCACGATGTCAGGGCGGACTTCGCCAAGAATGCGATAGGCCGCGTCCTCGTCCGTGACGTCGGCTGAGATGGTGGCGACCCCGAGCCGCGCACCGACCGCCTCCAGCGCCTCGGCGCCGCGGGCAACGACAGTCACGCTGGCGCCCTGTTCGACCAGCGCTTCGACCAGTCCGAGGCCAAGCCCACGGCTGCCACCGGTGACCACGATTTTCTTGTCCTTGAGGCTCATCGACCCTGCTCCGTTGCTTCACTGTAGCTAAGACGTTTGAGGGCAGGGAAAAGAGTCAGCGTTGCAGTGAGGCTCGGACGTAGCGCAGCGCCTGGCAGGCATGGTCACCACCGCAGCGACAGCGTTGTAGGCCCGACTGGATCGCTCCGCCTGCCACGGGCGGTGCCCGCCATGGCTGGAACCAATCCGATCAGCGGCGGTTTACTCAAGGAAGGGACCGGAACTCCAAAGGACTCTGGACAGATGATTGAAATTCACAGCATCGAAACGGCCAACGCCAGACTGCGCATAAGACGAGCTGAAAACTCTCTCAAGCGCGCGAATGACTTGCTGGACGAGGAAGCTGGCGTCGCCCTTAATCTCGCATTGTGCGGCCGGATAAGGGCCGCGCAAAGGCGCCTCATCGAGGCCAGGGCACGCCTGACAACGATCGATCCTACCGGGACGAATTGATCCATGACATCGAAGATGTGACAGGTATCCTACCTGACCTTGATGACCACCTTGCCCTTGGCGCGTCCTGTTTCGACGTAGGCCAGAGCCTCGTTGGTCGCTTCGAAGGGAAAGACCCGATCGACAACCGGGCGGATCGCACCGGATTCGATGAGCGACGCGATCTTGCTCAGCCGCTCGCCCTGCGCCCACATGAAAAGGAACGAGAACTTCACGCCACGGCGCCTGGCCCTGGCCCGGATTCCACGGCTCAGAAAGCGCAGCACTAGCCTCAGCGCCACGTTCAGTCCCTGCTTCCTGGCAAATTCGGGATCCGGTGGACCGGAGATGGAGATGAGCTTGCCACCCGGTTTCAGCACATTCAGGGATTTTTCAAGCGTTTTGGCGTCCTGGCTGTTCAAGACGACGTCGTAGCCCGACAGGACTTTCTCAAAGTCGTCTTTCCTGTAGTCGACGACCACATCGGCGCCGAGCCCCCTGACCAGATCGGCACTCGCTGCGCTGGCGGTTGTCGCAACGATTGCGCCGAGATGCTTGGCCAGCTGGATGGCGAATGTCCCCACGCCGCCGGAGCCAGCTTGAATGAAAACCTTCTGTCCCTTCTTCAAGCTCGCCCTTTCGATGAGCGCCTGCCAGGCGGTCAGACCGACTAGCGGGATCGAGGCCGCCTCCTCCATGCTGAGGTTCACAGGCTTCAAGGCCACGTCGGCTTCATCCATGGCGATGAACTCGGCGAACGTCCCGATGCGGCCGTCGCGCGGCCGCGCATAGACGTCGTCGCCGAGTTTGAATTTGCGGACTTTCGATCCCACGCGGACAACCCTCCCGGCTACGTCGTGACCCAGGATGAAGGGCCGGCGATAGGGAAGGATCAGCTTGAACTCTCCGGTTTTGACCTTGGAATCGAGCAGGTTCACCGCCGCGGCGTAAACCTCGACCAGGACATCGCTGTCCCCGAGTTCCGGCTCCGGCATCTCAGCCAGCCGGAGAGTGCCCTTCTTGTTATACTTATCAACGACGTATGCCTTCATGGCAGTGACTTTCTCAAAGTGATTTTGGCGTGTCGCATGTGCGTTAAATCCCCTCTGTCATTCAAACCGGCAGGCGGAACTGTTTGCGCAGGCTCTTGTCGAATATCGCCGCGGGGGCAAAACGGCGCAGTAGGCTGACCTGGCGCGCTGCCTTGCCGGCGGTGTAGCGCCGCCGCGGGCGGGCATCGGTCGCTGCCTTGACGACCACCTGCGCCACCACTTCCGGCCGGTCGGCTACAGGCATCACATCGCGAAGGAGCGCTTCGAGTCCGGCTCGAGCCTGATCGTATTCCTTCAACAGCGAATCCGGCTGGATTCCGTTCTGGTCGAAGACGGTGCGAACGAATGCCGGCTCGATGACCGAGACGCGGATATTGAACGCACGAACCTCGTGGTCGAGCGATTCCGAATAGCCCTCGAGCGCGTGCTTGACCGCCGAATAATGCGCTGAATACGGCGCCGGCACGAGGCCCAACACCGAGCCGATGTTGATGATGCGCCCTTCGCCACGCCGCCGCATCGACGGCAACACGGCATTGGTCATGCGGATGACACCGAACAGGTTGACGTCGAACAGGGCCTGCACCTGCGCGATCGAGAATTCCTCGGCGCCTCCAAGCAGGCCGACGCCGGCATTGTTGACCAGGAGGTCGATCCGGCCGGTCTGCGAGAGCACCGTCGAAACGAGTGCGGCAACCGACTCATCGTCGGTCACGTCGCAAACCAGCATGGTCACCCCGTCCGGGCCGTTGCTGGCCTTGCGGCTCGTTCCAAAGACAGTGAAGCCTGCCCGCGCCAGTGCCTCGGCGCTGGCGCGGCCGATGCCCGAGGAGGCGCCGGTCACGACAGCGGTTCTTCCGGAATTCATATTCATTTCGTGCTCCAAAATCATGAGGGCTAGCTTTTTCGCGTCCTTTGAATTACACTCATACTATCAAATTATGACCATAATGCAATAGCAGAAAGGCAATGCAGCCATGCGCTACGAAAAGGGCCGGAAGGACGCATCACGCGGCCGGATCATGGAAGTCGCCGCCGACCGTTTTCGCGGTGACGGCATAGCCGCGTCCGGACTGGCGACCATCATGAGCGACGCCGGGCTGACGAACGGGGCGTTTTATCCGCACTTTCAATCCAAGGCCGAGCTTGTCCGCGAGAGCGTGGCGGCAGCCATGGAGATTCAGTCGCAGCAACTGGCGGAAGCCTTGGCCTCCGGTGGCCCGCAGATGGCGATAGAGGCGTATCTGTCGGCCGAGCACCGGGATAATCCGGGAACGGGCTGCGCGTCGGCCGCGCTGTTGCCGGAGCTCGCGCGTCAACCGCCTGAAACGCGTAAGGTCTATACCGACCGCTTGCTGGCTTTGGCCCACCAATTGTCTGCCGCACTTCCGCAGGACAAGGATCCGGAAGGCGTGGCGCTGGCTGTCTTTGCAACGCTCATCGGCGCGCTCCAATTGGCTCGCGCCGTCGAAGGGACGGAATTGTCGGATCGTATCCTCTCGGCGGGGAAAGATGCGGCGCGGACACTGATCGAGCAGCGTTAGGGCGGGGCGCCACCCTTCAGGTCACCCGCGCCCTGCCCCCAAACTCCGCGTCAGCCCTTCGGCAAAACGGCATCGCCTTGGTCGGCGGACTGGCTGCCAGATCGATGGCCGTCCTAAATATCGAGCGCGACCATCATGCCGCGGACTTCGGCCATTTCCAGCAGAAGGTCCTGCAGTCTTTCGTCCAGCGCGGCACCGGTCAGCGCCAGAAGCTCCGTAGTGCTCTCTCTCATCGAGATGACGGCGGCGCCTGTCTTCTCGGCGAGCAGCCGTCCGATGGCCGCTCGGATCAGGTCGTCCTGATCAGACATTGTTCACCTCCCAACGCTCTACAACCTCCCCTTGCCCCCCATGCCTGACCGCCGCTTTCGACGACAGGGCGTGATTTCCCCTACGGTATGATTTTTTGAT
This sequence comes from Mesorhizobium loti, assembly GCF_003148495.1. GTDB lineage: Bacteria > Pseudomonadota > Alphaproteobacteria > Rhizobiales > Rhizobiaceae > Mesorhizobium > Mesorhizobium loti. Next base: position 1,243,929 of record NZ_QGGH01000001.1, on the reverse strand, counting down.
GCGATGGCGGCTGGCTTTGCTCACGCCAGCAGGTCATCTGAAAGCGACCGATCGTCTTCATTGGCCCGCCAGCCGTTCAACGCCGCCAAGGATGGCAGCAGCGAGAAATTGCCGGGCTGAACCGTTTCAATCGCTGCAAGCAGCGCCAGCGGCACTTCGTGCCGGTAAAGCCCGATGCACGCACCGCCTTCGACCGTTGCCGGCAATTCCGTGAATGTATCGAAAATCGAGAATGTGCCTGTTGGCTCTTCTAGGATTTCGAAACGCTCCATCCCCAAAACCTCCCCTTGCACAAAAGCAGCGACAAACGCCGATGCCTCCCAAAGGTTCCCTCTGGGCGGCATTTTTTTCGCGCCTTGGTTGTAGCGCATATCGGCTGGCCAGTCATGCCGTAGGGACCGCACAGTCAAAATCGCTGCGCACCATTTTAAATCTTGACGCGTGTCAATTTTTTCTAAAACATGCGGAAACGCTGGCATGGCATCGGCCGGCGCTCTGGGAGGAGCAATGCCTGACATCAAAAAGCGCCCGAACCGGGGCTGCGACCCGCACACCACAAAGCGGGCAGCAACCTGTTGGCGGATCGTCGCGCCAGGCGCCGGGGTCGCTTGCGCACCGTCGGACATTGCAGTCGCCGGACAGCGACATTGATGCAGCACATAAAACAATCAGGAGGAGGAAAAACCATGCGCGTGTTCAATTGCCTGAAACTCGGTACGAGCCTGCTTGGCGCAGGCGTGCTTGCAACCATCGTCTCAGCGCCCGTCCACGCCGAGGATGCGGCGAAAGTCGCGGCCATCGTCAAAGGCCTCGACAACCCCTTCTTCCAGACCATGCAGCAGGGCATCGAGGAGCAGGCCAAGGCCAACGGTGTCAATGTCAGCGTCCAGGCCGCCGCCAATATGGGTGACGCCACCGGCCAGGCCGACCGCCTGACCGCCATGGCCATGCAGGATTTCGATTGCTATCTGGTCAACCCGATCAGCGTATCCAACCTCGTCCAGGCGCTGGTGCCGGTCGCCCAGAAGAAGAAGCCGATCGTCAACATCGACTCGACCATCGACCCCGAGCAGGCCAAGGCCGCCGGCTTTGCCGTCTCGACCTATATCGGCACCGACAATGTCGCCGCCGGCGCGCTGGCCGGCGAAGAGATGCTGAAGCTCGTGCCGAAGGGCGCCAAGGTCGCGCTGGTCGCCGGCATCGTCGGCGATGTCGGCTCCAATGCCCGCATCAAGGGCTTCAAGCAGGCCGTCGAAGGCAAGCTCGAAGTCGTGGTGATGGTCAGCGCCGACTGGGATCGCGAGAAGGCGTTGACCGCCGCCACCGACATCCTTGCCGCGCATCCGGACCTCGCCGGCTTCTTTGCCGCCAACGACATCATGGCGCTCGGCGTCGAGCGCGCCGTGCAGACCTCCGGCAAGGACGTCAAGGTGATCGGCCTCGACGGCATCGTCGACGCGCTGAAGTCGATTGCATCAGGCGAACTCACCGCCACCGTCGCGCAATACCCCTATGTCGTCGGCGCCATGGGCGTCGAAGCCTGTGCGATCGCGGCCAAGGGCAAGGAACTGCCCGCCAACGTGCCCGCGCCTGTGCTGTTGATCAACAAGGACAATGCCGAAGCCTCGCTGAAGAACTTTCCGCGTCCCGGCGGCGACTATCCCGATCCCTTCCGCGAGATGCTGAAGTGAGCACACCTGCAGACAACGCGCCCGCCGCCCATTCGGCGGGTGCGGAGGAGAGCCGTCCCTCCCTGGCGGCTCTCCTCCTCGATCCCTCCTTCTGGGCCGACTGGGCATCCGTCGTCGGCCTGGTCGGCCTCGTCATCGTCTTCGGCATCGCTCAGCCGGTCTTTCTCAGCGTCGCCAACCTGCAGGCGCTGCTGCTGGCGGCGGCGATCCTGGTCGTGCTGTCGATCGGCCAGACCTTCGTCATCGCCACCTCGGGCATCGACCTGTCGCTGGCCGCCGCCGTCATGCTCGGCGCCATCATCCTCGGCCTCGTCAACGCCGCCGGCTACGGCATCTTCATCGCCTGCGTGCTCGCGGTTCTCGCCACCAGCGCCGTCGGCTTCCTCAACGGCCTGATCATCACCGCAGGCAAAATTCCCGACTTCGTGGTGACGCTCGGTACGCTGTCGGGCATCACCGGGCTTGGGCTCATCCTGTCGGGTGGCGAGCCGACCATGGTCGGCTCGACCTTCCTGCTCAGGCTCGCCTCAGGCTCGTTCGGACCGTTCGGTTATCCGGTCTGGGTGGCGATCGCAGCCGTCATCGTCGCGCATATCGCGCTCTACCACACGCGCTTCGGGGTGCATCTGCTGGCCACCGGCGGCCAGGCCGAAAGTGCCGGCGCGCTCGGCATCCGCACCGACCGGGTCAAGATCGCTGCCTATACAGTCTCGGGCTTCTGCGCCGGCATAGCGGCCATTCTTCTGGTCGCCCGCATCGGCTCGGCCGAACCGCAGATCAACACCAGCCTGCTCTTGAATTCAGTGGCGGCGGTGGTGCTGGGCGGCGTCAGCCTGTTCGGCGGCCGCGCCAGCATTCTTGGGCCGGCGATCGGCGCGCTGATGCTCACAGCACTCGTCAACGGCCTGACCTTGCTCAACGTGTCGGCCTTCTACCAACCGCTTGCTGTGGGCGCCATCGTGGTGCTGGCGGCGCTGATCATGCGGTATCAGAAATGAGCGCTCCCCATCACATCCCCGCCACGGAGGCGATCATCGCCTGCGAAGGGCTGAGCAAGCATTTCGGCGGCATCCGCGCCTTCACCGACGTCGCCTTCCAGGCCCGTCGCGGCGAAGTCACCGCCGTCATCGGCGACAATGGCGCCGGCAAGTCGACGCTGATCCGCAGCCTGGTCGGCGTGCATCAGCCGGACGCCGGCAATTTGTTCTTCGACGGAAGGGCGCGGCCCTTCGCCAACCCCGACGAGGCGCGCAAGGCCGGCATCGAGACCGTGCACCAGAACCTGGCGCTGATCGACGAACTGACGGTGGCGCAGAACCTGTTCCTCAACCGCGAGATCGTGCGCCGCATCGGCCCCTTCGCTTTCCTCGACCGCAAGGCGATGAAACGCGAGGCCCGTTCCATGCTGTCGCGGCTGTCGATCAACGTGCCGTCGATCAACCAACGGGTGCGGCGCCTGTCGGGCGGCCAGCGGCAGGCGATCTCGATCTGCCGCGCCGTCGGCTCCGGCGCCAAGCTGGTGGTGATGGACGAACCGACGGCGGCGCTCGGCGTGCAGGAAACGGCCAATGTCGAGGCGCTGATCCGGCGCCTGCGCGAGCAGTCCGTCAGCGTCATCCTGGTCAGCCACAATTTCGATCAGGTCCGCCGTCTGTCCGACCAGATCTGGGTAATGCGGGCGGGAAAGATGGCAGCGACCGTGCGTGCCTCGGAAACGTCAGGCAACGAGCTCGTCGCGCTGGTCACCGGCGCGGCCTGATCGGTCAATCAACAGCTGGCCGTCCTGGCCAGCCCGAGACTTGAAATCAAAGGGAGTTTACGAGTGGCACCAATTCGTGTCGGGCTTGTCGGTCTTGGAGAGGTCGCGCAGTCGATCCATCTGCCGGTGCTGAGCGATCAGCGGGAGCGCTGGGTGGTCGCGGGCGTGTACGACGTGTCGCCGAGCCTGGTGGCGCTGTGCACGTCGCAACATCCGACGGCAAAGGCTTTCGAGACGGCCGAGGCGCTGATCAATTCGCCCGACATCGACGCGGTGTTCGTGCTGTCGTCCGACGACACCCACAGCCGCTTCGTGCGCGCGGCGATTGCTGCCAACAAGCACATCCTGCTGGAAAAGCCCGCTTGCCTGACGGTGCGCGAGATCGACGATCTGCTGGTGCTGATGCCGGGCTACGAAAAAACCCTGTTCGTTGGCTATATGCGCCGCTACGCGCCGGCCTATCTGGCGGCCAGGGACGAGTTGCCTGCCTTCGCCGACATCACCCATGTCCGCATCTTCGACCTGATCTCGGAAGGCCGGCATTTTCTCAAGAAGAGCCAGAACGTCCTCTATCCCAGGGATATCGACCCTGCCCTGCTGGCGCGTGGCGCCAAGGAACGCGACGCGCTGATCCGCGAAGTGGTCGGCGCCGACGCACCGGCCGATCTGGTACGCGCCTATCGCGGCCTGACGGCGCTTTCCTCGCACCACATTTCGGCGATGCGCGGGCTGATCGGCGAGCCGGCACGCGTGCTAGCCGCGCACCGCACCAATGGCGGCGCCAACACCAGCATCACTTTCGACTACGGCCATTTCGCTTGTCTGTATGACGCAGTGGTCGACGATCTCGGCCTGTTCGACGCCATGATCGAGGTGCGCTCCAACACCAGACGCGTGCGCATCCTCTACGACACGCCCTACATCCGCAGCCTGCCGACGCGTCTGGAAGTCACCGATGCCGGCCCGCTCGGCCCGGTGACGAAAACCTTCGGCCCGCTCTATGGCGACGCCTTCTCCAACGAACTGGAGATTTTCCACCGCCACATCACCGAAGGCACGAAGCCGCTGACCGACCTCGCCGATTCACGCCGCGACCTGGCGCTGATGGCCGAGATCATCGAGCGGATGAAGGAGAGCGGCCAGCGTTGAGGCGCAGCCTACTGCCCTACTGCCCTACTGCCCTACTGCCCTACTGCCCTACTGCCCTACTGCCCTACTGCCCTACTGGCTACTTACCGCAGTGATGATCGTTGATCTTGTTCAACGCATTCGCGTCCGGTCCGACGCGATGGTAGGAGCAGGCTCCAGCAGCCGTCGTGAACAGCTGCTGATCGTAGTAACGCGGGCCGCCGAACAGGAAGTTGATGAGATCGTCATCGGCGGGAACGTAGCGTTCGGATTGGACCCGGCGGTCGTGATGCCGGTCGCCGGCGAAGGCCGGGGCGCAAAGGCTTGAGCCCATGACGAGAGCGAGAGCTAGGATCGCAACGCATTTCGTGGTCATCGGCAACACCCTCCTGGCCATTCCGGAATCGCATCATACATCCAAAATCGCCAGCCGGACAAAAGTTCCAACGAAGACCGCAATAGGCCCTTGCCGAAGCTAACGGCCTCGCTCATCCATGGTGTGTGGAAATTTGGGACCAGCGATGACCGATGCCGGCCTTCATCTCGTCGAAGCGACGATCGACCAACTGCGCCGCGCGCTCGACAATGGCACAGTCACCAGCGTCGAACTGGTCGGAGCCTATCTAAGGCGCATCGCGCATTTCGACCGGCACGGCATCGCTCTCAACGCCGTTCCGGTGCTCAACCCCGATATGTTCGAGGAGGCCGCCACCTCCGACCAGCGCCGCCGCAACGGTGCTGTGCTCGGGCCGCTCGACGGCATCCCCTACACCGCCAAGGACAGCTACAAGGTCGCCGGGCTGACGGTCGCTGCTGGTTCGCCGGCCTTCGAACATCTCGTCGCCAATGAGAACGCCTTCACCATCGCCCGGCTGCGCGCCGGCGGCGCGGTGCTGATCGGCCTCACCAACATGCCGCCGATGGCCAATGGCGGCATGCAGCGCGGCGTCTATGGCCGCGCCGAAAGCCCTTACAACACCGACTATCTGACCGCCGCCTTCGCATCGGGCTCGTCGAACGGCTCCGGCACGGCGACAGCGGCCAGCTTCTGCGCCTTCGGGCTTGGCGAAGAAACCTGGTCGTCCGGACGCGCGCCGGCCACCAACAACGCGCTGGTCGCCTACACGCCGTCGCGCGGCGTCATCTCGGTGCGCGGCAACTGGCCGCTGGTGCCGACCATGGATGTCGTGGTGCCGCATACGCGCAGCGTGCCCGACATGCTCGAACTGCTCGACGTGATCGTCGCCGACGACCCCGTGACGCGAGGCGATTTCTGGCGCGCGCAGCCCTGGGTCAAGTTGCCGAAAAGCTCCGACGTGCGGCCGCCACGCTATACCGGTCTCACACTGGCGGGGTCGCTGAAAGGTATGCGGCTCGGCGTGCCCAGAATGTATATCGGCCGCGACAGCGAGACCGACAAGCCGATCGAAACCCGGGCCTCGGTGCTTACCCTGTGGGAGCAGGCGGCGGCCGACCTGAAGCGGCTTGGTGCCGAGGTGGTCGAGGTCGATTTTCCCGTCGTCTCCAACTACGAACGCGACCGCCCCGGCGCGCGCGGCATGGTCGAGCGCGGGCTGGTGCCGCAGGACTTCGCCGAGCGCGAGCTCTGGGATCTCTGCATCTGGGGCTGGGACGATTTTTTGCGCGCCAATGCCGACCCGGCGTTGCCCGATCTCGTTTCGGTCGATGGCCCAAAGATCTTCCCGCAACCGCCCGGCACGCTGCCCGACCGCTATGAGGGCGGCTTCGATCTCAGAGAATATGTCGAGCGGGCGCGAGCCGGCGTCACGCCTTTCACTGACATTCCAACGCTCGAAGAAGGCCTGAAGGGGCTGGAAGCGACGAGGCGGATCGACTTCGAGGACTGGCTGGACACGCAGGGCATCGACGCCGTGATGCTGCCCGCCGCCGCCGATGTCGGGCCGGCCGATGCCGATATCAACGAGGCGTCCGCAGCGCTTGCCTGGCGCAACGGCACCTGGGTCGCCAACGGCAATCTGGTCTGGCGCCATTTCGGCATCCCGACCGTCACCGTGCCGATGGGCACGATGGCCGATATCGGCATGCCGGTCGGCCTGACCTTCGCCGGCAAGGCCTATGACGACGAAAGGCTGCTGCGCATAGCCGGCGATTTCGAACAGTCCAGTCAGCGTCGCACGCGCCCCCCGCGCACGCCCGAACTGCCCGACGATGTGTTTGCGGGCCGCGCTGGCAGGGCGGGTGACGGCAAGGCGCCGGCGCTCACCATCACGCTTGCCGCCGAGACGCGACCTTCCGGTGATCAGCAAGAGATCGTCATCACGCTCAACCTGCCCGGCGAGGCAACTGAGGCGGCCAGCGTCAAGGTGCATGTCAACGGAGAGGCCGTCGCGCTGCAGCGGAGCGGCCAGCGCTTCAGCGGGCATGCCCTCGTCCCGGCCGCGGAGCATCAGCGGTCCCACAGCGCCTGGCGCGGCTCTTATGGCTCGATCGTGACAGCGGTGGTGCGCTTGGAGGATGGGCGGACGGCTGGCGTCTACGCGGTCACCGGCGGCATCGGGTGAGCGGAGCGGGAAGAAACCAGCAACAAACGTCGAGTTCTGTGGCGCCCCCCTCTGTCCTGCCGGACATCTCCCCCACGGGTGGGGAGATTGGCAGTTTCGGCGCCGGCTCTCTTCCTGCTAGGCCGAAGATTGGCGAAGGTCGCGGTGACGGCCGATCTCCCCCCTCGTGGGGGAGATGTCCGGCAGGACAAAGGGGGCGCCATAGAGCGCCACCGGCAAAATTCCGCCCCTCTCAATCCGTCCTGATCCACACGCCTTTCGTGTTGAGATATTCGTCGAGATGCTCCGCCCCGCCCTCGCGTCCGTAGCCGCTCATCTTGTAGCCGCCGAAGGGCACCGCCGGGTCGATCGCGTGATAGGTGTTGACCCAGACCGAGCCGGCGCGCAGGCGGTTGGCCAGTTGGTGCGCCTTGCCGAGGTCGCGGGTGAAGACGCCGGCGCCCAGCCCATAAGGCGTGTCGTTGCCGCGCCGCACCACCTCGTCCAGCGTGTCGAACGGCAGCGCCGAGATCACCGGGCCGAAGATTTCTTCCCGGGCAATGCGCATGTCGTCGGTGACGCCGGAAAAGACGCTCGGCGCGATGAAGTTGCCTGACCCAAGCGCACCTTCGGTGATGCGGTTGCCGCCGGTGACCAGCCTGGCGCCCTGCCTGGTGCCGTCTTCGATGAAACCGGTGACGCGTTCGAGCTGCCTCAGCGAAATCAGCGGCCCGATCTCGGTCTCGGGGTCGGCGCCGTCACCGATCCTGAGTTTCGCCGCATAGGCAGAGACCCGTTCGACGAACTCGTCATGGATCGGCCGTTCGACGAATAGCCGCGAGCCGGCGATGCAGATCTGGCCGGAATTGGCGAACACCGACATCGCCGCGATCGGCACGGCCCGTTCGAGATCGGCATCAGTGCAGACGATGACCGGCGACTTGCCGCCGAGCTCCAGCGAAACGCGCTTCATGTTGCCGGCTGAGGCACGCAGGATGTTCTGGCCGGTTGCTGTCGAGCCGGTGAAGACGATCTTGTCGACGTCCATATGGGCGGCAAGCGGCGCGCCGGCCTCCGCACCGGTACCGGTGACGACGTTGACGACGCCGGGCGGCACGCCGGCCTCCATCATCAGCGCGCCGATCAGCAGCGGCGTCAGCGGCGCTTCCTCGGAAGGCTTCAGCACGATGGTGCAGCCGGTCGCCAGCGCCGGACCGATCTTCCAGATCGACGCCGCGGTCGGCGCATTCCAGGGAATGATCGCGCCGACCACGCCGACCGGCTCCTTGCGCGTATAGGAGATGATCTCCCCCGGCAGCGAATTGCCGATCGTGTGGCCATGGATCGACGTCGCCATGCCGGCATAGAAGCGCAGCATGCCGAGCACGCGGTTCTTGTTGGCCAGCGTGCGCACGATGGGCATGCCCATATCCGTGGTGTCGGAAAGCGCGATCTCCTCCCAATGGCGCTCCATCAGGTCGGCGATCTTCAACAGCAGCACCTGGCGCTCATAGGGCTTGAACCGGCTCCACGGCCCGTCGAAGGCGCGCCGGGCCGCCGCCACCGCGAGGTCGATATCGCCTGAATCGGAGAGCGGCACGGTGCCGATCACAGCGCCGGTGGCGGGGTTGCGCGTCTCGAAGGTCCGGCCGCTGAGCGCATCGCACCAGAGGCCGTCGATCAGCATCTTGCGGTGCCGGCCATCGATGGGCGTGTGCAGCGGCAAGTCTCTCACCGGTACGGTCATGCTCGTGTCCTCAAAACCTAGCGGGCGGCCCAGACAAGGCCGCGCGAGACAATCAAGGCCATTTCCGGCACCGCGAACTCGTCGGCATTGTGCCCGAGAGCGCTGTAGAAAACCTTGCCCGCTCCATAGCGACGCTTCCAGACGACCGGCATGACAACGCCGCCTATCCCGGGGAAATGCGCGTCGGTGAAAATGGTCGTGGCCAGCACCTCGTTGCTCGGATCGACATGCATGTAATACTGCTCCGACCGGTAGGCGAAATCACTGACGCCCGATGTGATCGGGTCGTCAGGCCTGGTGACGGCGACCCTGTAGTCGATGATGTCGCCGGGATGCGCGACCCATTGGCCGCCGGTCATGAACTGATAGTCGGGCTCGTTGCGAAAACTGTCGCCCATTGTGCCGTGAAAGCCGCCGAGCCCGCTTCCCCCGCGAACGGCAAGTGTCAGGTTCTGCAGTTCGGCCTTCTCGATCGTCGACATCGTGATGACCGGCACGATGAGATCGAAGGAAGCAAGCTGCGGATCGGCGAACATCGCCGTGCCTTCGCCCAGCGTGACGTCGAAGCCGTTGCGCTCAAGCAGGGTGCGAACGATCTTCGCACTGCGCTCCGGTGTGTGGCCTTCCCAGCCGCCCCAGGCGATCAAAGCCTTCTTCGCCACGGTGTACCTCCCTGGAACTATTCGCCTTGATCGATCCGGCGTCAGCGCCAGCCCAGCGCCGGCGCGACATGGGTCAGGATCGCCTCGATGACATGCGCATTGTAGTCGACGCCGAGTTGGTTGGGCACGGTGAGCAGCAGCGTGTCGGCCTCAGTGATCGCTTCGTCCTGCGCCAATTCCTTGATCAGCACATCCGGCTCGGCCGCGTAGCTGCGCCCGAAGATCGCCTTGGTGTTCTCCTCGATGAAGCCGATCTGGTCGCGGCTCTCATTGCCGCGTCCGAAATAGGCGCGGTCGCGATCGTCGACCAGCGCAAAGATGCTGCGGCTGACCGAGACGCGCGGCTCACGCTTGTGACCGGCCGCCTTCCAGGCCTCGCGATAGATGCGGATCTGCTCGGCCTGCTGGATGTGGAACGGCTTGCCGCTCTCGTCGAATTTGAGCGTCGAGCTTTGCAGGTTCATGCCAAGCTTCGCCGCCCATTCCGACGTGGCATTGGTGGCCGCCCCCCACCAGATCCGCTCGCGCAAACCCTCCGAATGCGGCTCGAGGCGCAAGAGGCCGGGTGGATTGGGGAACATTGGCCGCGGATTGGGTTGGGCGAACCCCTCGCCGCGCAGCGTCTCGAGGAAGACCTCGGCGTGATGCCGCGCCATGTCGGCGTCGCTCTTGTCGTCCGGCGGCACGTAGCCGAAGTAGCGCCAGCCATCGATCACCTGCTCGGGCGAACCACGGCTGATGCCAAGCTGCAGGCGGCCACCGGCGATGATGTCGGCGGCACCCGCATCCTCGGCCATATAGAGCGGATTCTCGTAGCGCATGTCGATGACGGCGGTGCCGATCTCGATGCGGCTGGTCTTGGCGCCGACGGCCGCCAGCAGCGGGAATGGCGAAGCGAGCTGGCGGGCGAAATGATGCACGCGGAAGTACGCCCCGTCCGCGCCCAGCTGCTCGGCCGCGACGGCGAGATCGATGGATTGCAAAAGCGCGTCCGAAGCCGAGCGCACTTGCGATTGCGACGAGGGCGTCCAGTGCCCGAATGACAGGAAACCGATTTTCTTCATAGCCATGCGATATAAGGATGCGCGTCAGGCTTCAATGCAAAAGAGATTTTCGGCACGCCCGATCAAGGCTCATGCATCGCTGTTCTCGAAGGCGCCGATGCCTTGCGCGATCAGGTTGGTCGCCATGACCAGCGAGACGATTGCCGCGGAATTGAAGACGACGACCCACCATTTGCCGCCGGTCAAGAAGCCGTAGCCGTCAGCGACAGCCAGTCCCCAGTCGGCCGATGGCGGCTGGATGCCGAGGCCGAGAAAGCTCAGCGTCGCGATCGAAAAGAACGCGTAGCCCAGCCTTGTGACCAGCTCGATCAGGATCGTTTCCCGGATGTTGGGCAGGATCTCCAGGAACATGATGGCGAGAGCGCCTTCGCCGCCGAGCCGCGCGGCGCTGACATAGTCGCGCTCCTTCTGCTCGCGCACGGCGGCGCGAACGGTGCGCGCCACCAGCGGCGCGTAGGCGATGCCGATCACCAGGATGACGGTGAGGTTCGACGGTCCGATCGCCACCAGCGTCATGGTGACGAGAACGATGAACGGAAACGCCATCAGCGTGTCGAGCAGCCGCGCGCCGATGGCATCGGTGAGGCCGTCGAAATAGCCGAGCACAAGGCCGATGATGCTGCCGGCGGTAACGCCGGCCAATGTGGCCAGCGGCGCAACCAGCAGGATGTCGCGCGATCCAACGACGATGCGGGACAGCACGTCGCGGCCGAGCTGATCGGTCCCGAACCAGTGCGCGGCGTCGGGCGGCGTCAGCATGGCGAGGAAATCCTCGGCATAGGGATCGTAGGGAACGAAGAGATTGCCGAACAGCGCACAGGCGACCCAGAACAGCAGCAGCAGCGATCCGATCACAATCGACGGGGCCAGTCCGGAGAAAGCACTGCGGATCCTGCGCACTGCCGGAAAGCCGGCCACAGCGCGCCGCGGCGCGGGAAATTCCGCCAGATCCGTCATGGCGAGATCCGGCGGCGTTGCCGCGGATCGAGCAGGGCCAGCACGAGGTCGCCCGCCGCTGCCGACAGCACGAAGATCGCCGCCATCACCAGCACGCCCGCCTCGAGCATCGGGAAGTCGCGGGCCTTGGCCGCGTTCAGAACCAGATTGCCCAGTCCCTGGATGCCGAACAAAGCCTCGATCACCACCAGCCCGCCAAGCATGTATCCAGTCTGCGTCGCCAGCACCGCGATGGTCGGCGTCAGCGCATTGCGCAGCACGTGCCGAAAGATGATCTCGCGCCGCTCGAGCCCTTTCAGGACCGCGGTGCGTGTGTAATCGGCGGCCATCGCCTCGATCACCCCTGCCCGCGTCATCCGGGCGATATAGCCGGCAAGGTTCAGCACCAGCGGCAGCGCCGGCAGGATCAGATAGTAGCCATGCGTCCAGAAGCCCGCGCCATCGGGCGCAACGCCGGAGATCGGAAACCAGTTCAGCCACAGGCCGAAAATGATGAGAAGCATCAGGCCGGAAACGAAATCAGGAACGATGCCGAAGGAAACGCCCGCCATGACGATCAGCCGATCGATGAGGCGGCCGGCATTGAGACCGGCAACCACGCCAGCGCCAACGCCGAGCGGAACGAGAAAGATCAAGATAATGCCGGCAAGGGCCGCGGAGCGTTTGAGGCTTTCCAGCACGAACGGCGCCACCGGTCCGCGCATCGACAGCGAGGTGCCGAAATCGCCGGTGACGGCCTTGCTGAACCAGAGCCAGTACTGGAGGAGAACCGGCTGGTCCGCGCCGAGCCGCTTGTTCAGTTCCGCCACCGCTTGCGCGTCGGCAAAAGGCCCGAGCATCACACGGCCGACATCGCCGGGCAGAACCTGCCCGGCGAAGAACACCAGGATGCTGACCAGCCATAGCGTGAGGACAAGTGTGCCCACACGCGCTGACAGAATGCGGCTCGTCAGCATGTCGCGATCATGCCTGGACGAAGGAAACGCGGTCGAGCAGCAGATGCGAGATCGCGGTGAAGCGCACGCCCTCGACCTTCGAGCTGACGATGCGGCTGTATTGCGAGAAGTAGCTGATGATCGCCGGCGTCTCGTCGAGCAGCAAGGTCTGGATCTTGCCGGCAACGAGGCGCTGTGCCTGCAGGTCACGCGCCTTGGAGTAGTCGAGCAGCAGCGCATCATAGGCCGGATTGTTGAAATGCGCCGCGTTCCAGGCTCCCGAACTCTTCAGCGTCGCGTTGAGGAAGATGTCGGGCGTGCCGCGATGGCCGTAGTCGGTGATGCCGAGCACCGAATCCAGCCAGGGCGAGCTGCCGAAGGTCGCCGAGCCGTAATAGGCATCCTGTGGCAGGACATTGAGCTTGACGTCGATGCCGGCCTTCTTGGCGAAGTTCTGGATGATCACCGCATAATCGGGAATGTCATAGGCGCGCTCGGTGGTCAGCGTCACCTCGAAGCCGTTCGGCGCGCCCGCCTCGCCAAGCAGCCGCTTGGCTTCAGCAATGTCTTGCTTGCGCTGCGGCACCGACGGATCGGCCGAGGGGAAGATCGGCGCGAACGGGGTGTCGTTGCCGACGATGGCGCGGCCCTTCAGCAGACCTTTGACCACCGCCTCGCGGTCGATGGTGAGCGCCAGCGCACGGCGGATGCGCTTGTCGGTGAACGGCGCCTGGTCGGTGCGCAGATGCACCTGGTCATGCGAGCTTGCCTGCACGCTCAGCAGCTTGAAATTGCGATTGCCCTCAATAGCCAGCTCCAGGCGCGTCGTGCTCGGGATGACGTCGAGCTGGCCGGCCTGCAGCGCCAGCACCTGCGCCTGCTCGTCGTCGAAGAACTTGATCTCGACCCGGTCGGGCAGCGCTTTGTCGCCCCAGTAATCCTCATTGCGCACGAAGCTGGCGCCTTGCTTGGGACGGAAGGATTCGAGCTTGAACGGACCGGTGCCGTTGAACGTCTTCTCGAAATCACCGGCATAGTCGGCCGGCAGGATGACGGCATTGTAGACGTCGGAGGAGACATAGAACGGGAAGTTGCTGTTTGGACCATCGAGATCGAAGGCGACGGTTTCGTCATCGACCAGCTTGGCGCCGCCCTTGGACAGGATGCCCTTGTAGGCCGACAAGGCCGACGAGCCGCTGGCCGGATCGACCAACCGCTCGAAGCTCGCCACCACATCCCGGCCCGTGACCACGCGGCCATCGTGGAATTTCACCCCTGGCCGCAATTTGAAGGTCCAGCGGCGGGCGGTCTCGTCGGCTTCCCAGGACAGAGCGAGCTTCGGCTGCAGCCCGTCCTTCGGGTCGTCGAGGATCAGATACTCGCCGACCTGGCTGATCACCCCGATGCTGGCCGGATCGGTCACCGAAACCGGATCGATCGCCTTGGTCGGCTGGCCAAGCCCGACACGAACGGTGCCGCCTGTGGCGCCCGCGGCGCGGGCGCCTCCCAGCCCCTGTGAGGCGGCAAAGCCGGTCAGGCCAAGCAGTGCGGCATATTTCAGGAGATCGCGGCGCTTGAGAAAGCCACCCTGATATTCGTCGACGGCGATATTCCAGATGTCCCCCGACAGATTGCGAAGTGAGTCGATATCTCTGCGTTTGGTCATGTTAAACCCCTGCTCTGAAATGAAGATTGAAAAGCTATGCGACGGGTTCGCCGTCGAGATGGATGCGGTCGACGGCCTGCGGATAGAAGGCGATGAGGCCCTTGATCTTCGGCATTTCCTCTATGGGATCCCGGTAGCTCCAGGCGATGTCCGGGCGCACCGTTCCGTCGCTCAGCAGGCCGGACCAGTAGGAGGCGATGCCCTTGTAGGGACATCGCGTCGTTGTGACGGACGCCGTCAGCCGCTCCAGCCGGATGTCTTCCGAGGGCAGATAGAAACGCGTCGGCAGATGCGTCTCGAACAGCAGCACCGGACGATGGCTGTCGGCGATCGGCTCGCCATCGAACCAGACCTGCACATGGCTCGAGCTTTGCAGCACATCGATGCGTGCATACGGGTCTCGCGCATGGACGAAGATGGTCGACGGCCTTCCATGTGAAGGCGATGCGCCCGGCCAGGGGCGACAGGTTTTCATCCGGCGGCGAGACGAACGACCAGGCGGCGTTGGCACTGCGCCTATCGCCGCTGTCGATGTCCCAATAGGCGGTCTCGCCACCGACCGGATGAGGCTCACGATGCAGCGAGGGTTTCAGCACCGATGGGTCGACCGCTGACGGCGGGAAGAAGTAGATCGGCAGGAAATGGTTGGAGCGCAGCACCAGCACATTGCGGCTGTCGGCGATGGTGCGGCCGCCGAATTTGACGCGCACGCGCTTGGGGCTGTGCAGGACATTGACGAGCCGCGGAGCGGTGGCTTCGCGCGGCTGCAATCTCGGTGCGATGGTCATGATTGTTCTCCCGGTCAGGACACGGCGCGCGCATTGTCGCGCTGCTCGGCGAAGCGGTTGGCGGGCCGCGCCAGGCCGAAGCGGTCGCGCAACGTTCCCGGCGCATATTCGGTCGGGAATACGCCGCGGCGCTGCAGCTCCGGCACCACCTGTTCGGCGAAGTTCACCCAATCCTCGGGCAGCAGCGGGAACATCAGGTTGAAGCCGTCGGCGGCACCCGACACGAACCAGTCCTGCAACTGGTCGGCGATCTGTACCGGCGTGCCGGCGACGGTCGGCACCGAACCGCTGTTGGCGAGCTTGCGGGCGATCTCGCGCAGGCTGAGATTCTGCTTCGCCCACTGCTTGACGCGGTTGAGCGAGGTGCGCCCGCCATTGAAGGTGCTTTCGTCCGGCAGCGGCGGCAGCGGCCCGTCCGGCGGGAACACCGACAGGTCCAGCCCGCTCCAGCTGGACAGAAGGTCGATGCCAACCTGATCGGGGAGCAGGGTCTGCAGATACTCCTGCCTTTCCCGGCCTTCCGCCTCTGAAGCCGCGACGATCGGCAGGATGCCGGGCAGGATCTTGAAACTCTCCGGCCGCCTGCCGTGGCGGGCGAGACGCTCGTTGATATCCTGACGATATTTGATGCCATCCTCCCTGGTGCTGTAGATGGCGAAGTGCGCATCGGCCTGGGCGGTGGCGAAGTTCTTGCCGTCCTCTGAGGAGCCCGCCTGGACGATCAGCGGATGGCCCTGTGGCGGCCGCGAGACGTTGAGCGGCCCGCGCACCCTGAAGTGCTTGCCCTTGTGATCGATGGGATGGACCTTGTCGGGGTCGGCGAAATAGCCTGACGCCTTGTCGATCAGCAGCGCCTCGTCTTCCCAGCTGTCCCACAGCGCCTTGACGATATCGAGGAATTCGGCCGCGCGCTCGTAGCGGAATGCATGTTCGATATTGCCGTCGCGGCCGAAATTGCGCGCTTCCTCGTCCATGGCCGAGGTGACGACGTTCCACGACGCCCTGCCCTTGCTGATGTGGTCGAGCGAGGCAAACATGCGCGCCACATTGTAGGGCTCGCTGTAGGAGCTCGACGCCGTGGTGATCAGGCCGATATGCTTGGTCACACCGGCCAGCGCCGACAACAGCGTCAGCGGTTCGAGGCGGGCATTGGCGTAGTGGGCGACGCCGCTCTTGACCGAATCCCAGATCGAAACGTGGTCGGCGACGAAGATCGTGTCGATCCTGGCGCGCTCGGCCGCCTGCACGAGATCGCGATAGAATTCGAAGTCCAGCACTTCCCGGCCCGGCGCCCGCGGATGGCGCCACGACATCCGATGATCGCCCTGCGGGTTGAAGAAAAATGCGCTGAGGATCATGTGGTCTCGAGCCATGCCGGCCTCCTTCCAGATCTGCTCCGGAGACCGTCGCGCTGCCTCGGCAAGCGGCGACAATCTCTGCTGATCCGAGAAAGATAGATTGCGCTCCGGCTTAATCCGAGTAATTTTATAGAGATAATGCATTGCGAAAGCGGAAGCGATTGCCCTCGATGGCAGCGCTGGAAGAAAGTGGTTTCAAGTCCCCATGTCCTCCTCGGTTCTGAACGTAGACCAGCTGTCCATCGCCTATGACGGGCGCAAGGGATCGCATCCCGCCGTCAGCGGCGTGTCGCTGCACATCGGCGAAGGCGAAGCGCTCGGCCTGGTCGGCGAGTCGGGATCTGGCAAAAGCTCGGTGGCGCTCGCCATACTGCGCTATCTGCCGAAGAACGCCCGCCTCGCGGCGTCAGCGCTGGAATTCCAGGGTCGGGAAATCCGCGACCTTTCCGCCGAGCAGCTGCGCCAGCTCAGGGGAAATCACATCGCCGCCGTCTACCAGCACCCGGGCGCGGCGCTCAATCCAAGCATGACGATCGGCCGCCAGATCACCGAGACGATCATGCGGCACCGCCCGGTGCGCCTCGACGAGGCGCACGAGCGTGCCGCCGAACTGCTCGGCCGTGTCCGCGTCAGCCATCCGGAGCGTGTGCTGGGGCTCTATCCGCACGAACTCTCCGGCGGCATGCAGCAGCGCGCCAACATCGCCATCGCCATTGCGCTCGACCCGTCGCTGCTGGTGCTGGACGAGCCGACGACGGCGCTCGACGCCAGCGTCCAGTCCGAGATCATCGCCATCCTGCATGACCTGCGCAAGGATCACAAAACCAGCATCCTTTTGATCAGCCACGACATCCACATGATCCGCCGCTCCTGCGACCGGGTGGCGGTGATGCAGTCGGGCACGGTGGTCGAAAGCGGCGCCGCCGGCGATGTCTTCGACAATCCTTCTCATGCCTACACAAAGGCGCTCATCGCCTCGATCCCGGCCATCAACTACACCAAGCGGGATGGAAGGCTGGCGGAGACCGATAGACCCGACCTGCCACCGCACGCGGCTGTCCAGGATGAAGACGCCGGCGCGCCGAAAGAACGCCGGATCGCGATCGCCTGCAAGGACGTCAGCCATGCCTTCGGCAGCCAGTCAGTGCTGCACCACGTCGATCTCGACATCGGCCAGGGCGAAACCTTCGGGCTGATCGGCGAGTCCGGTTCCGGCAAGTCGACCCTGGCACGGATCGTCACCGGCCTGCAGACGCCTGATGCCGGATCGGTCGAGCTGTTCGGCAGGACAGTCGCGCCGCGCGTCGAGAAGAGGAACCTTGCCGAACGGCGCGACGTGCAGATGGTCTTCCAGTCGCCGGACCGCACGCTCAATCCGCGCCAGCGGATCGGCAAAATCCTCGGCCGCCCGCTGCGCCGGCTCGCCGGCCTGCGCCGGAGCGAGGTGAGAGCGCGCGTCAGCGACCTGCTGGCCTCGGTTCGCCTCGCCGGCATCACGGCCGAACAGAAATCGCGATCGCTGTCCGGCGGCCAGCGGCAACGGGCGGCCATAGCGCGCGCCTTCGCCGGCGTGCCGAAGGTCGTCGTGCTCGACGAACCCACTTCGGCGCTCGACGTCTCCGTCCAGGCGACGGTCCTCAACCTGCTCAACGATTTGCAGCGCGACAAGGACACGACCTATCTGTTCATCAGCCACGACCTCAGGGTCGTGCGCTACATGGCCGACAGGATCGGCGTGCTCTATCGCGGCCACCTCGTCGAAACCGGTTCCTCCGACCAGATTTTCCAAGGCCCCAATCACCCCTATACCGAGCTGCTTCTGGCCGCGTCCTCCAATGAGGTCGAGCCAAAGACATCCGCTCCCATCGAGATCGAGGCCGTTGGCATCCCGAATACGGGATGCTCCTTCGCCGACCGCTGCCCCCTAGTCCTGCCCGACTGCCGAAAGGCGAAACCATCAGCCAGAGAGGTCGCAGCCGGCCACCAGATTGCCTGCTGGCGGCACGGCCAGGGTTTTTGAACGGCTCGACAGCAGTCCGAAGGTCCGCAGAGCGGCACGTTTCCGTTCAGGCACAGTGCGATGTCGGAATTGGCTCTTGAACGGCCAACTCGGACACGCGTAACATTGCGCCATCTGAATTGAGTCTGCTTTATTAGTCTGGGCTAACGTCCGGATTGGCTTGGATATTTTCCTTGAACACGCAAGCAATCGGCGGCGCGCCGGAGCGCGGCAAATCGTTTGCCCATGTGGCGGAAGCCTCCTGGGGCAAGGGCCTCAGCACCTTGCTCCGCATCGTGCGCATGACGCTGCGCCATCCCTGGCAGGTCGCCATCACCATCGTCTCGACCTTCATCGCGGCGACGCTGCAGCTTTTCATCCCGCGCCTGCTGGGACGCGCCATCGACCAGGCGCAGGGCGTGATGGCCGCGGGCGCCGGTGCTGCCGCGGAACAGGCGCTGTGGAACACGGCGCTGACGCTGCTCGTCGTCAGCATCCTGCGCGGCCTCTTCACCATGGCGCAGAACTACTATGGCGAGGCCGTCGGCCACCGCACCGGCTATGAACTGCGCCTGGCTTTCTATGAGAAGATCCAGCGCCTGAGCTTCGCCTACCACGACAGGGTCCATACCGGCGATCTCATCACGCTCGGCCTGCTCGATCTCGACGGCGTGCGCATGTTCTTTTCCACCGGCATCCTGCGCGTCGTGCTGCTCGGCGTGCTGATCGGCGTCGGCGCCTATCTCCTGATCAGCACCGATCTCGTGCTCGGGCTGCTCAGCCTGAGTTTTGTGCCGTTCGTCGCCTGGCGGTCCTCGGTCACCCAGCTGGCGTTGCGCAGCACCTGGCTGACTTTGCAGGAGCGCCTCTCGGTGCTGAGCCGGGTGATGGATGAGAATCTCGGCGGCATCCGCGTCGTGCGGGCCTTCGCGGCACAGCGGCATGAGCTGGAAAAATTCGACCGCGCCAAGCTGTCGGCGCTGGAGCTTGCCAATCAGCGCGTCGACATCCGCGTCTCGAACACCAGCGCCATGAACTTCTCGTTCCTGGCCGCCATGGGCCTGGTGCTCTGGTTCGGCGGCCAGAAGGTGATCGCAGGCCAGATCAGCGTCGGCACGCTGGCCCAGTTCCTCACCTTCATGACCATCCTGCAGATGCCGGTGCGCCAGCTCGGCCTGATGGTCAATTCCTTCGCGCGCGCCTCGACCTGCGGCACCCGCCTGTTCGAACTGCTCGATGCCGAGCTAGACATCGAGGACGCGCCCGGTGCCAAGGACCTCGTCGTCACCGACGGCGTGCTGCGCTTCGACAATGTCGGCTTCCGCTATGAGGGCGCGGGCGACCGCCCGACGCTGTCCGGCATCTCCTTCGAGGCGAGGTCCGGCGAGACCATCGGCCTTGTCGGACCGCCGGGCAGCGGCAAGTCGACCATCGCGCACCTGATCCCGCGCTTCTACGACGTCACCTCGGGCAAGATCACCATTGACGGCCAGGACATCCGTGAGGTGACGCTGCAATCGCTGCGCAAGGCCGTCGGCGTCGTGCAGCAGGACGCGTTCCTGTTCACCACCTCGATCGAGAACAACATCGCCTACGGCAATCCCTGGGCGCGCGAGACCCGCATCGGACAGGCGGCCGAGTACGCCCAGTTGCACAACTACATCATCGGGCTCCCGGCGGGTTACACCACGGTCGTCGGCGAACGCGGCGCCTCGCTTTCCGGCGGCCAGCGGCAGCGCCTGACCATCGCTCGCAGCCTGATGCTACGGCCATCGGTGCTGGTCTTCGACGATTCGACCGCGGCCATCGACGCCGGCACCGAGCAGCGCATCCGGGCGGCCATGAAGCGCTTCGCCAAGGATCGCGTCACGCTGATCATCTCGCACCGGCTGAGTTCGCTGATGCATGCCGACCAGATCCTGTTCGTCGAAGGCGGCCGGATCGTCGAGCGCGGCACGCATGAGGAATTGCTGGCGCTCAGTGGGCGCTATCGCGCGCTCTACGATTTGCAGCTGCGGCCGGACGATGACCGGCCTGTCGTGGCGGGAGCAATTCCAGGAAAAGTGGAAACCGGTTTTCCCGGGAAAAGCGCGTAGCGCTTTCCCTTGGGAATTGCGTCAAAACTAAAGAGATAGAGCCGCGTGATGTCGACACAAAGCGACGACGACAAGGAAGACACCAGCGGCCGGCCAACAAAAGCCGTGGTCGGCTCGCATCGTGACGAGGAAGAGGTCTTCGGCAAGGCCTACGACCCGCGCATCGTCAGGCGCATCTGGAGCTTCGTGAAGCCGTATCAGAGCCGGATCTTCATCTCGGTCGCCGCGATTCTGGTGTTCACGCTGACGCAATTGGCGATCCCGCTGGTCATCCGCTACGCCATCGACCACGGCATGACGGCGGGCAGGCTCGACCAGTCGGTGATGATCGCCGCGATCGGCGCTTTCACGGTGATCATCCTCATCAACTACGCCGCCAGCTATGTGCAGGAAAGCGTCGTCGGCAAGGTGGCCGAGAATGTGCTGTCCGACCTGCGCCGCGCCATGTTCAGCCACCTGCAACGGGTCTCGCTGAGCTTCATGGACAAGACCGAGGTCGGCCGGCTGATGTCGCGCCTGCAGGGCGACGTCAATTCGATGCAGGAATTCCTCGAGACATCTGTCATGTCGGTGGGCGACATCGTGCTGTTGTTCGGTATCGTCAGCGTGCTTTTGTGGCTCGATTTCCGGCTCGGCCTGCTGACGTTGTCGACCATGCCGGTGCTGTTCATCGTGCGCCTGTTCTGGCTGCCGCGCGCCAAGGTCGCCTTCATGGCCGCGCACGAAACCAACTCTATCGCCAACGGCGCGCTGGCCGAAGGCATCCATGGCGTGCGCACCGTGCAGAGCCTCGAACGCCAGCACGTCAATTTCGACCTCTACGACGAGAAGGTGCTGGCCAATCTCAATGCCCATCTGACCTCGGCGAAATACGCGCAGGTGATGGTGCCGATCGTCGACACGCTGACCGGCATCGCCATGGCCACCGTCATTGTCGTCGGCGGTTCGATGGTGCTCTCGCACAGCCTCGACATCGGCGTCATGGTGGCGTTCCTGTTCTATATCCAGCGCTTCTTCGACCCGATCCGCTCGCTGACCATGCAATACAGCGTCATGCAGCGTGCCATGGCTTCGGGCCAGCGCATCTCCGAAGTGCTCGACGTGCCGGTCGACGTCAGCGACAGGCAAGGTGCGGTGGCGCTGTCGCGCGACATGGACGGCTCGGTCGAGTTCAGGAACGTCACCTTCGGCTATAGGCCGAACCAGCCGGTGCTGAAGAACATCTCCTTTCGCGTCAATCCGGGCGAGACCGTAGCCCTTGTCGGCCCGACCGGGTCGGGCAAGTCGAGCTCGATGGCGCTGGTGCACCGCTTCTACGACGTCTGGTCGGGTGAGGTCCTGGTCGGCGGCCACGATGTGCGTGACCTCACCCAGGATTCGCTCGGCGATCAGGTCGCGATGGTCCTGCAGGAGCCGTTCCTGTTCTCAGGCTCGGTGCTGGAAAACATCCGCTACCACAAGACATCAGCCAGCCGCGAGGAAGTGGTTCGCGCCGCACAGGCCGTTGGCGCGCACGATTTCATCGAGAACCTGCCCGATGGCTACGACACCGAACTCGAGCAGCGCGGCGGCAACCTCTCGCTCGGCCAGCGCCAGCTGATCAGTTTTGCGCGCGCACTCGTCGCCGATGCAAAGATCCTGGTGCTCGACGAAGCCACGGCCAGCATCGATTCCTACACCGAGATGCTGATCCAGAAGGCGCTGATCACCCTGCTGGAAGGCCGCACCGGGCTGGTCATCGCCCACCGTCTGGCCACCATCCGCGGCGCCGACCGCATCATCGTGCTGCAGAATGGCGAGATCGTCGAAAGCGGCAACCACGAACAGCTGATGGCAAGAAAAGGCCTCTACGCCCGCCTCTACAACATGAACTACGCCTCGTTCGACGATATTTCCGAAGGCGAGCTGGAACTGGAAGCGGCAGTCGGCAAGGCGACGTGATTGGTGCCCCGAGAGCCGGCAAGTGACCGCGGGCGCTTACGCCATTTCGGGGCGTTTTGAACCCTCGCGGATGGCCTTGTGCACGCCGCGCTGCAGATCCATGAACGCAGGGCTTTCCATCACCTCTTCGCGGCGCGGGCGCTCGATGTCGACGTTGAAGGTCTGCGTGATGCGCCCCGGGCCGATGCCCATGACGACGATCCGGTCCGACAGATAGACGGCTTCCTCAACGTCATGGGTAACAAACAGGACGGTCAACCTGTGTTCCTCCCAGATCTGGGTCAGCAGTTCCTGCATCTGATGCCGGGTCAAGGCATCGAGCGCGCCGAAGGGCTCATCCATCAACAGCATCTTGGGCCGATAGGAAAGCGCACGCGCAATGGCGACGCGCTGTTTCATGCCGCCCGAGAGTTCGGCCGGATAGCGGTCGGCGCTACCGGAGAGCTTGACGAGTTCGAGATGCTCCAGCGCGATCCTGCGGCAGGCCGCGCGATCATAACCCGCCGCCTTGAGGGCAAACTCGATGTTCTGCCGCGCCGTCAGCCAGGGAAGCAGCGTGTAGGACTGGAAGACGACACCACGGTCGAGACCCGGCTGCAGGATCGGCGCGCCATCGATGCTGAGATCGCCGGCGTCGAAGTCCTGCAACCCGGCCACGATCGACAGCAGCGTGCTCTTGCCGCAGCCCGACGTGCCGACCAGGGAGACAAACTCGTTGTCGGCAAGATCGAGGTTGATATCGCGCAGCACTTCCGTGCGCCGCTCGCCGGTGCCGAAGCTCTTGTGGAGACCGGCGATCCGCAATTTGGGGGGGCTCATCGGCTGGACCTCATTGCGAGCGGCCCTCTTGCTTGAACAGCACCTTTTCCAACGCCTTCATCACCTGGTCGGTGATGAGGCCGAGCAGGCCAAGCAGCAGGATGTAGCCGATGATGGTGTTGGTCTGGAAATAGCGCTGCGACACGGTGATGCGATAGCCCAGCCCCGATGTCGCCGCGACAAGTTCGGCCAGCACCAGCCAGGTCCATGCCCAGCCCAGGCTGATGCGCAGCGTATCCCAGATGCCCGGCAAGGCACTGGGCACGACGATGCGCGTCAGGATCTTGCGGTCCGGCAGGCCGAGCGTGCGCCCAAGGCCGATGAAATCGGCGGGAACCCGTTTCACATTGTCCATGATCATCAGCACCTGCTGGAAGAAGGTGCCGATGAAGATGATCAGGAACTTCTGCGAATCGCCGGTGCCCGCCCACAGGATGGAGAGCGGCACGAAAGCGACGACCGGCATGTAGCGGATGAAATCCACCAGCGGCTCGATGGCCGCTTCCCAGGAGCGGAAACTGCCGATCAGCACGCCGATCGGTATCGACAGGGCCGAGGCGATGAGGAAGCCGATGGAGATGCGGTACATCGAGGCTTTGAGGTCCAGCCACAACGTGCCGTCGGCCGCGAGCTTGGCGATCTGCATAGCGACACTGCCCGGCGACGGCAGGAAGATCGCCTTTACCAATCCCAGTCCGGTCGCCGCCCACCAGGCAAGGCCGAGCCCGACAAAGACGGCCACCGCGATGGTCAGGAAGCGCGACCTGGCGATGGGCACGCCGATCCCGGAGGATCGGCGGCGCCTCGCCGGTTTCGTGACCGGCTCCGATGTAGGACGAGCCGGATCCGTTTGAGCGGGACGCTCCCCCGGCATCTGCGTCACCACCGCGATCCGGCCTTGGTCATTCCGCCGCCTTGACGAAGGACGGGTCGATCATCTGCTCCGGCGTCACATCGGCCTGCAGCAACTTGGCGTTCTTGGCGGCCGCTTCGACATCGGCGAAGGTCTTGGTGGTGAAGTCGCCGGTCAGCGCCGTCTTGTTTTCGGCGAGCGAATAGTAGCGCACGCCGTCGAAGGCGGTGTTGAGATCCTTGACGTCCGAGCCGACAGCCTTGGCGATGATGGCGCGCCCACCGGGCGTGTCGGCATTGTAATCCTTGAGCGCCGCGTCCCAGCTCTTGATCATGGCCAGCACCTGGCCGGGTCGCGACTTGATCACCTCGTCACGCACCACCAGCACGTCGCTGATCAGGCCGGGATCCTCGCCGGCGGTGAACAGCAGCTTGAGATCCTTGTTCTGCGCCATGGCGACGGTGAGGTAGGGTTCATAGGTCACCGCGACCGGCACCTGGCCGGCGATCAAGGCGCTGCCGGCGTCGGAAGCCGGCATCGGAACCGGCTTCACGTCGTCGATCGACATGCCGTTCCTGGCGAGTGCGTATTTGAGCAGGATGTCGCTCGTCGTGCCTTCCTCGAAGGCGACCTGCTTGCCCTTGAGGTCCGCGATGGAGGTGACGTCCTTACCGGCGATGATGGCGTCGGCGGTCATGGAGACGTCGAGCAGCAGCACGATCTTCACCGGCAGGCCGGCCGCCACCATGCCCATCGCCGTGTGGGTGGCGATGTTGGCGGCGTCGAGCTGGCCGCTTGCAAGTGCTGCGTTGATGTCCTTGTCCTCGGCGAAATTGACGATCTGGACGTCGCTCAGCCCGTTTGCCTTGAACAGCGCCTTGGCCTCGGCGACATGCCACTGGCCATAGCCAAGCCAGGGCTCGATGCCGATCTTGAACGATCCTGCCTCGGGCGTGGTGGGAATGGCCGCATCGGCCGCGTGGGCTGCTGGAGCAGCGGCGAGCCCGATGGCGGCGGCCATCACGAGCGCGCGAAATTGTCCTGTTAGGTTACGCATCATCTTTGTTCCCCTTGATGATCAGACCGCTTTTTCTAACCCAGGTAGCCGGTCTGGTGAGACTGCGGGTTTCTGCTCTTGCGGCACTGTGCCTCGGCGTCTTACCTGCCACTTCATGGTGAAGTGCGAGGATATTTCAGCGTCAGCGGGAGCGGATGTCAAGGCTAAAATACATACATGCATATACAAGTTGGACAGACTCAATTTTCACGCTTTTCCGGATCGATCCGGTCGAGGAAAGCGGTCACCCGATCGGCCCCGGCAACGGGCTCGCTACCGACCATGACGGCGACTGAAAAGGCAATGAGGGAGGAGACCGGCGTGTGGCTGCGCGCGCCGGCGCGCAGGTTCATGACCAGCGTCGGCGACAAGAAAAGGCCCGCCCGCAGCACCGCGCGCCAATCGACCGGAAGCATGCCGCGCCGTTTGAGCTCCAGCAGCAATGGCTGCCACAGCGCTGTCGCCTTGACCTCCAGCAGATCGCGGCGGACAGGGCTCAGGTCCCAGTCGGTGTCGACATGGAGCAGGTTTCCGTCCAGCCGCGCCTGGGCGCGGAATGCCTCGGTCGCGGCCGCCGGATCATAGAGCCAGAACGGATGGGCGAAGATGTTGTGGAACGTCGCCTTCACCTCCGCCAGCAGCGTCGGGATATGCGAGCCGGCAAAGGCGGGATCGAAGAAGGACAGCTCCGCCCTTCCCGCCTTCGCCGTGTACCAGACATTGGCGTTGTGGGCATCGCCATGCGCGACCACGCCGCCGGCATCGGCAAGCCGGTCCGGCCGCAAGCGCACTGCCGCGGTATCGAAAAGCTCACCGACGCTGCTGGCATAGCGCTGGCCGTTGATGACGAATTTCAGCTGGGAAAATTGATCCCAATCCAGTTCAGAACCGGGAAAGACAAACGGTTTGCCGACATAGAAGTCGGCCAGCCGGCCGCCTGGCGACAAGCGTGTGTCGGCATCGATCAGGCGCTCATGAAACAGCCTGTGGATCGGCTCCGCCGCTATGTCCTCGACAGTCACGGGATGCAGCGTCTCCAGATAGACCTTGAGCAGCCTGGCCGACAGGTCGCGCTCGGCGAGAACCGCTTCACCCCGTTTCTCGGAATCATCCCGAGCATCCAGCGCGAACAGCACATCCGAAAATCTCGGATCCGTGCGGCGGTGATAGACAAGGATCTGCTCGCCGGGCTGAGCCGACATGTGCACCGGCTGATCGACCGGCAGGCCAGCGCGCGACAGGATCTCGGCGCGGTAGTACTCGCCCGTCATCGCCTCTTCCCGTTCCTCCTGATGGAACTTGAAGAAGTAGGCCTTGCCGTCGTCTTCGAAGAAGCCGTTCAGGGAATTGAGGCTGTATTTGTCGAAATTGATGCGCACATTGCGGGGGCGCATCGCGAACAGGTCGCCCAGCAGCGCCGCCAGCGCGCTTTGTGCTTCGGCAACATCATGCTGCGCGAGCGCCCGGATCCGCGCCGTGCGGCTCGGTATCGGCGTCATCTGTTGCTCCTTCCAGCCAGTTCGTCCGCCAAGGGCGAAATCATTCTCATCAGTACATGTATATACATTGACAGCAGAACCTCTCCGGCTGCATTCGCCCATTGCCATCAGCTGTTTTTGGAGGGGGAATAACGGCTGCCGAGCGAGTAGCGGCTGCCGGCGTAAGTCAGCTTGCTGATCGTCGCCACCACCGCGCCCGTCCAGGTCCGGCGGTGCAGGAAAAGGCAGCAGGCGCCGACATCGATGCCCAGATGCCGCGCTGTCTCGGCATCGGCCGGGACCGCCGAAATGATATGCTCGACCTCGGTCACCGGGGTTTTCTGCATGAGGTAGTCATAGGTCGCCGTCTTCGAAAAATCCTGCTTGTCATAATCGGGGATGAGGCTCGGATTGACGAAACGCTCTTCGAGCTGCACCGGCAGATCGTTCTCGAAATTGACGACGACGGAATGATAGATCGAGACACGCTTTGCGAACTCGAACGACAGCGCCAGATCCTTTGTCGGCATGATGGTTTCGAGGACGAGGACTTCGGAACGATGCCTGTTGCCGCGCTCGACAATCTCGGCTGCGATGTTGTTGATCTCGATCAGCGTCGATTGCGGCCGCGGTGGCGCGATGAAGGTTCCCACACCTTGCAGCCGGATCAGAAACCCCGCCGAGGTCAGCTCCCTGAGGGCCCGGTGAACCGTCATCCGCGACACGCCGAGCGACGCCACCAACTCATTTTCGGACGGCAGCTTGCGATCCTTGCCCCACCGGCCCGTTCCGATGTTCGACAGGATGTAGTCCTTCACCTTCTCGTAGAGAGGGCTGGCCGTATCGGGCAAAGTGATCATTTCAAAAGTCCTTTCCGGCGATTTATCGGAAATCACGACTGCTCGACAGGTTGCGGCATGCGGATGATTGTTTTCAAGCCGTCGCTGCGACCCGCCAACAGCCGCTGATAGGCGGCGGGAATCTCATCGAGGCCGATCTCCTGGTCGATCAGCGCCAGCAGCGGTTCGCTCAGGTCGCCCAGCATCCGCACGGCCTCGGGCAGTTCGTCGGCAAAGGCATGGCATCCCAGCAACCCGATTTCGCGTTCGACCAGCATGTTGGGATCGATGTCGAGGCGGCCATGGAAGATGCCAACCATGGCGACCGTGCCGCCGGGATCGAGAACGCCGAGCAGCTGATTGAGCGCCGCGATGCTGCCGGTCGCCTCAACGGCCGCGAGCAAAGGGGCATTGGCGGTTGCGGCGGCAATGGCATCCCGGTTCAGATCGACAATCGTCGCACCCGTCACTCGCGCCACGCGGGCACAGCGGTTCTGGTTGCGATCGGCGACGAGCACGGTGCCGGCGAAGGTTCGCGACAGCAGCAGCGCAGCAAGACCGCCGATAGGCCCGCAACCGACGACCAGCACCGCGCCTGCCGCCTTCGGCAGGCGCCGCACCGCGTGCAGCGCCACCGCCAGCGGCTCGGCCATCGCCGCGACCCGCTCGTCGAGCCCGGCATCGATGATATGCAAAAGCCGTGCGGGCAGCACCGCCTGTTCGGCAAATCCGCCGTCGCAGATCTCCCCCACGAAGCCCAGCGACGCGCAGAGATGCCGCCTGCCGGCTTGGCATTGCGCGCAGTCTCCGCACCAGAAACGGGAATCGGCAACGACCCTGTCGCCGATGGCGACGGTGTCGACGCCCGCGCCAATGGCGGTCACCGTGCCGGCCAGCTCATGGCCGGCCGTCGAAGGCGACCGGCTTATCCACTGGCCCGTGCGGAAATTGTGCAGGTCCGAACCGCAGATGCCGGCGGCGTCGACCCTGAGCTTCACCCAGCCCGCATCCGGCGCGCCAGGCGCGGCGATGTCCTCGACGCGCAGATCGCCGGGTCCGTAGAGTCGTGCCGCCTTCATCGCGATCGTTTCCGCTCAGCCGGCGAGATAGCGGTCGCGGATTTCCGAGACCGCGTTCTCATGCGAACTGAACCCTTCATAACGGGCGAGCCTGCGGGCGTGCAGAGCGAGTTCCGGATAGGCGGCCGAGGTGACATAGCCGACCGACGAGCGCTTGACGAAGTCCGTCACCGAAAGCGGCCCATAGGTTCGCGCCCAGCGACTGGTCGGCAGCACCGCATTGGGTCCGAGGACGAAGTTGGCCAGCGTCACCGGCGTGTGCGGACCCATCAGGATTTCGGCCGCCTCGGTGATACGCCCGAGATGCGCGAACGGCTCCTTCGACAGGATCTCGAGGTGCTCGGGCGCATAGTCGTTGATGAAGCGGTAGCTGTCTTCCAGCGACGCCGTCAGCACGATGCCGCCGCGCTTGCCGGTCAGCACCGCGCGTGAGAACTCCACACGCTGCTCGGTCATCCGCGACCAGTGCTCCGGGATTGCAGCCAATGCGGCTTCGGCGACCTTGCGACTGTGCGTCACCAGATAGGCCGAGGAATCCGGCCCGTGCTCGGCTTCGATCAACAGGTCGAGCGCGGCAAGGCCGCCGTCGACGCTGTCATCGGCAAAGATGATCGCTTCCGACGGACCGGCTGGAAGGCCTGTGTTGATGACCGATGACAACACGCTCTTGGCCGCCACCACCCACGGGCTGCCGGGGCCGACGATCTTGAGCGCGGGCTTCACCGTTTCCGTGCCGTAGGCGACGGCGGCGACCGCTTGCGCGCCGCCGCATTTGTAGACGGTCCCCACGCCAGCGAGGCGCGCGGCGACGAGCGTTGCCGCATCCACCGACCCATCCGATGTCGGCGGCGTCACGATAGCGATCTGCGGCACGCCGGCAATCACCGCCGGCACCGATGTCATCATCGTCACCGACGGAAAGGCGCCCTTGCCGCGCGGCACGTAGAGCGCAACGGAAGCGATCGGCGTGTACCGGTCGCCGGCATAGGCGCCCGGCCGGACTTCCTTGAGCCACATCGTTTCCGGCTTCTGCTCCTCATGGAAATGCCTGATGTTGTCGATGCCGAACTGGATGCTCTCGACGACATCCTTTTCGACCTTGTCGAATGCCGCATCGAACTCGGCTTCCGACACCTGCAGTTCGCCCTCGGCGACATTGGCCTTGTCGAGTTCCCTGGCAAAGCGGATCAAGGCGGCGTCGCCTTCGTCCTTGACGGCCTGGATGATCGGCCGGACCTTCTCGACGAAGACCGTCAGATCGGCCTCGGCGCGCTTCAGCAGACTGGCGCGCTGGTCGGCATCGATGGATGACAAATCGTGGAAGCTGATGTCGGACATGGCTGCTCGTTCTCCTGGAACTCTTGGAACGCAATGACGGTTGGCGCTGATCGGCCATAGTTCTGCAGGCCGACAGGTCGACCCGGGACAAGGATCAAAGCCATCGAGAGGCTTCACTCGGGCAAAAGTATATACATGTATGTATGATGGTCGCCAGCAATTTTTCCATCATCCTTCCGATCGAAACGACGCAGACAAACCGCAAGATCAGATCGAGGCGAGAAAGCCGCCATCGACCGGGATGGACTGGCCGGTTATGTAGGCTGCCGCATCCGAAGCGAGGAACACCGCGATGCCGTGCAGGTCGTGGAGGTCGCCGAAACGGCGCTGCGGGATCTTGGCCAGCATGGAGTGCTGCCATGCCTCGTTGCTGTAGAAAACATCAGTCATCGCTGTCCTGAAATAGCCCGGCGCGATCGCATTGACCCTTATGCCAAGCTCCGCCCACTCCGCCGCAAGCGCCCGCGTCATGCCGAGCAGGCCCGACTTCGACGAGCCATACGGCACCGCCGTGGGGATTCCGACTTCGGATGTCAGCGAGCACAGGTTGATGATGGCGCCAGGCCGCCCGGCGTCCCGCATCTGTCGCGCGGCGGCCTGGGCGCAGAAGAACGCTCCCTTGAGATTCGTGTCGACGATCCTGTCCCACAGCGCCTCGTCGACATCGAGCGAGGGCCGAACCTCTTCCACGCCGGCATTGTTGACGAGAATGTCGAGGCCGCCAAGCAGGCCGGCCGCCTCGTCGGTGGCTGCGCGGCAGCGGCCGACATCGGTGACATCGAGCGCGATGGCATGCGCCACCCCGCCGGCGGCGCGGATGGCTGCCACGGTGTCCTCCAGCGAAGCGAGGCTGCGCGCCGTGACCGCAACGTCGGCGCCGGCCGCGCTCAGCGCTTCGGCGATGCTGCGCCCGATGCCGCGACTGGCGCCGGTGACAAGCGCCTTCCTGCCGGAGAGATCGAAGAGAGAAGCATTGCGCATGTGATCCTCCTGGTCGGTGTCGGCTTCGGCATCAGTTTCGAGACTATCAGATCAAGTTACATATACAAGCATATACAAACTATTTCAGCTGCGATACTGATGACGAAATCCGCCGCAGAGGAGCCCGCCCGTGTCGAAAGCCTCGGATATGGTTCGCACCGAAGTCAACCGCCTTTCGCCCTACAATTCCGGGCTGACCATTGACGAGGTGCAACAACGATACGCGCCGGCCAGGATCGCCAAACTAGGTTCGAACGAAAACCCGCTCGGGCCAAGCCCGTCGCTGGCCACGACGATGCATGCCGGGTCCGAGATGTTCCGCCTCTATCCGGACCCTGCCGGACGCAAGCTGCGCCAGGCGATCGCCGACAAATATGCCGTCACCGAGGACCAGATTATCCTAGGCAACGGTTCCGAAGACCTTCTCTCCGTCATCAGCCGGGCCGTGTTGCGGCTAGGCGACGCCGTCGTCACGCTCTATCCGTCGTTCCCGCTGCATGAGGACTATGCGACGCTGATGGGCGCGACCGTCAAACGCGTTGCCGTCGACGACGATCTCACCATCAATGTCGACGCGCTGGTCGAGGCGGTGCGCGAACGGCCCCGCATGCTGCTGTTCTCGAACCCGATGAACCCGGTCGGCAGCTGGCTCACCGGCGGCGATCTGTCGAGGGTTCTGGATACGGTGAGCGACGAGACACTGATCGTCATCGATGAAGCCTATGCGGAATATGCCGAGGGCGACGACTATACGTCGTCCCTGCCTTACCTAAGCCGACGCGACCGGCCCTGGATCGTGCTTCGAACCTTTTCCAAGGCGTTCGGGCTTGCCGGATTGCGGATCGGCTTCGGCATCGTCGGCGACCCGGAGCTGCGCGCGCTGCTCGATCGTGTCCGCACGCCCTTCAATGCCAACGCCATGGCCCAGGCCGCCGCACTGGCGGCGCTCGCCGATGATGAACACCTCGCCAGGGTCGTCGCGCTGGCCATGGCGGAACGAGCACGCGTCGAGATTTTCCTCAGGAGTAAGGGGGTCGACGTCGCGGCCTCCAGGGGCAATTTCCTGTTCTTCAACTGCCGGCAAGATGCTTCCGTCTTCGTCGAGGGCCTGCTGCGCCAAGGCGTCATCGTCAAACCGTGGAAGCAGCAGGGCTTCGACACCTATGTGCGCGTCAGCATCGGCTCGGCATCGGAGAACGACCACTTCATGGCCGTTCTGTCGGAGTTGTTGTGAATGCAGGTCTGGCGGATCGCTCCGCGCTCGGGGCCTGCTCGTTGCCGCCGATTTTGACGAGGCCCTAAGCAAGGCTCGCCGGCCGCCGCGCTGTTCGTCGGTGACGACAGCGTATTTATTTGGCTTCGAGCCTGCGGCAGGCCTTAACTTTCGCGGCGCGGGTTTTTACATCCTAGGGGTCTGCAGATGATCGACGCTTGAGGAGGCTCCCTTGCAGCAACGAGATGACATCGCCGCCCGCCGATTGAGCATTCTCATCGAACAATATGTGGAAGCGCGCAAAAAGCGCTACGACTATGTGTCGACCGAGCAGGCCTATCAGGCCATCCGGCACGTCCTCAAACCCGCCATTCCCGATCGCGAACTCGACGACATGGTCGCCACGCTTGCCGTCAAGAACGGGCTGGCGGTCGTTTTCGACCGCCAGACCAAAGCGTCCGCCGATGATGTTCCGGGAACAAAGCCCTGATCAACACAGGTCTGCCACCGTCGAGCACCACATAGATACGGGGCCAAACGGCCCCGTATCTATGTGTATCGCCGGAGGAAACGAGCGATACACCTGCGCCCTGGGCCTGTGTGCCGCAAGCCGACGGGCGTGGCGGGTTCAAGCGGCGGTGCTGACCTTGCCCGGCTCGAGGATCGACTTGACCTTGTCGGCGACGGCGCGCCCCAGATCGGCGTTGTTTGCGGCAGTGAAATGAATGCCGTCGACACCGTCCGTGGTGACGAAGTCGCCGGCATTGAGGAAGTCGATCTTCATGAAATCCGCCATCGCCTTGTACTGCCTGGCCAGATCCCTGGATTTTTCGTGACCGCCGCCAAACATGCCCTCGAACCACGGATCGGGCATCGGGGTCAGCGGCGGTGGCGCAATGACCAGCGCCCTCGGGGCCGGATAAGGAGTGCCGATGCCGCCGGCGCTGGTCAGGATCTGCCCGACCAGTTTCGCCATTCCATTGGCGATCTCGTAAGGCGTCCGGCGGAAATAGGACTTGGTGTCGTTGGTGCCGAGCATCACGATGACCAGATCCAGCGGCAGATGGCTGGCGATGGCCGAGGGCAGGTAATTGGCGCCGTTCAGGCGCGGGTCGTTGGGGTCGTCGAGACAGGTCGTGCGTGCGCTCAAGCCTTCTTCGATAATGTGATAGCCCGCTCCCAGCGCCGCCGCCATGACGCCGGTCCAGCGCTGGTCATAGGGATAGCGGTAGGTCGGCGACCCCTCCTTGACCGGAACCCAGCCCCAGGTCAGCGAGTCGCCGTAGCACATGATGTTTTTTGGCGGTGACATCCATGTTTCTCCATCTGTTTGCCAATTTGTCTGAACGCGCGGTTCTATCGGTCCCGGCAAACGCCGGTGCCGGCTCGCCTTTTCGCTGTTTCACGTCAGGGGGTTCGCACGCGCACTCCATAGAAGATCGCCGCGCCGAGGATGATGACGCCCTGGGCGATCAGCTTGCCGGGCTCGTCGATGCCGAGCACCGTCATCACCACGAACAGCAGCGCAAAACACAGCGCACCGAAGAAAGGTCCCCAGACGCCACCGTCGCCGCGGCCGAAGACGACGCCGCCGAGGATCGTTGCCGCGACAGCCAAGATCGGCAGATCGAGACCGACGCGGACGCTGCCGACGGCAATCGAACCGGTCTGCACCAGGGCCGCGATCGCCGCGATCAGGCCGGCGAGCGTATGCGCCAGGATGACGGTGCGCTGAACCGGTACGCCGGAAAAATGGGCGGCTTCGGCATTCTCTCCGACCGAGGCGACGTAGCGGCCAAACACCGTCTGCGACAAAAGCAGCGACACCGCGGCGGTCAGCAGGATCCAGAACAGCACCGGCGTCGGAACCGACAGGAATTTCGTGTTGTAGAGGTCGTTGAACAGTTTCGGCACGTCGCCGGGCGGATTGCCGCTCGACAGGAACTGCACCAGCCCGACCAGGATGATGCTGACCGCCAGCGTGACGATGACGGCCGACACCCGCCGGTTGCCGATCATGAAGCCGTTGAACAGGCCAATGACGAGGCCGGTGGCGAGCGCCAGCACGACGAAGAATGGCAGCGACGCGCCGGGGAAGCTGCCCGACGAAATAAAATAGTTGATCAAGAGGATGATGCCGCCGCCGGAGAGGTCGATCGACTTCACCCGCATGACGACGAGTTGCCCCAGCACGAGGATGCCGAGCGGAACGATCTGCCTGATGAAGATACCCATGATGTTGAGGTTGAGCATGTTCGGCCGCGCGATCCACAGCGTCGCCAGCAGCACGAGGAAGACAAAATAGGACGGCGGGATGCGCAGCAGACGCCGGGTAATCGGATTTGCGAGAACGGCAGCCATTTCTCAGAGCCCCATCTTCTTGCGGGATTGCAGCCCGACCACCGCCAGCAGGATGCCACCCTTGATCGCTGTCTGGACAAAGGGCGAGACGTTGGCGAGGTTCATGCCATTGGCCAGCAGCGCCATGACCAGCGCACCGATCACCGTGCCGTGCAGGCTGCCTATGCCGCCGGAGAGCTGGGTGCCTCCAAGAGCTACGGCGGTGACGGTGTCGAGTTCGAAAAGCAGCCCGACATTCGGATCGCCCGACACGATGCGCCCGGCCAGGAAGACACCGGCAACCGCTGCGAAACAGGAACAGACCATATAGGCGAGGATGATGTTGCGGCGGTCGGAGACGCCGAAATTGCGGGCGGCACTCTCGGCGCCGGACGCGATGCCGCCGCCGATCGCAAACAGGTGCAGCCCGTATCGCGATCCGTAGAGCAGCTTCCAGGCTGCCACGATCACGACGATGCCCCAGAAGACCGGATAGGGAATGCCAAGGAAACTGCCCGAGACGGCGGCGATGACGATCTCCGGCACGGTGCCGCCGGAGACGGGACGCAAGATGCGCGTGATGCCAAGCACGATGTACTGCGTCGACAGCGTCGCGATGATCGGATGGACGTTGAAGCGGGTGATCGCCAGGCCGTTGATCAGCCCGATGAGTGCGGCCAGCAGAAAGACCGCCGGGATCAGCACGATCGCCGGCTGGTCGAGCGCCAGCACCGCCGTGGTGAAGCTGATGACCGAGCCGACCGATAGATCGAGCCCGCCGATGAGCACGACGACGAGCTGTCCGATCGCCGCAATGATCAGCGGCATCGCCTGGGCAACCAGGTTGAAGAGGTTTTCAGCCGTCGCGAACTGTGTCGTCTCGACCGTCAGCCAGAGCGAAATGAGCAAGGCAACTAGCAGCGGCAGGCCCCACAGGCCTTGCCGTGTGTTCCGGCCACTCAAGATGTTAAACAGCGAACGATGCATGGAGGCCCCTAATGCTGGCGCGTGGAGCCGCCCATCAGGGCCGCGTCGAGGATCTTGTGCTCCGTCGCCTGCGCTGCCGGCATTTCGGCAACGATCGTGTCGTGATGGACGACGTAGATGCGGTCGCAGAGCCCGATCAATTCGATCGTCTCGCGAGACAGCACCAGCACGGCGCCGCCCTTGCGGGTGAAGTCGCGCAGCAGATGGTAGATCTCGGACTTGGCGCCGATGTCGACGCCGCGGGTTGGCTCCTCGACCAGCAGAAGATCGAGATCGGCGGCAAGATAACGGCCGAGCAAGACCTTTTGCTGGTTGCCACCCGACAGGGAGCCGACCGGAGCGGACGGCCCTGCCGCCTTTATGTTCATGACCTCCATCATGTGCGCGATGACGCTTCGATAGGGTCGCGCCGGCGCAAGTTCGGGTCGCCTCGAATGCAATCCGATGGCGATGTTGTGGGCGATCGGCAAAGCGAGGAAGAGCCCCTCTTCCTTGCGGTCCTCGGGCACGAAGCCGACCTTCAGTTGCTGCAGATGACGGACGCCCGCCGATGTCGAGAGCGGCATCTTCAGCGCTTTGCCGTTGATGGAAATCGTCCCGGCGAAGGGATGGTAGCGGCCGATCAGCGATCGCAGGAAGCGCTGCTGGCCCTGCCCCTCCAGCCCGGCCAGGGCGACGATCTCGCCCTTGTGCAAAGTCAGCGACAACGGCTGCGCTGTCTCGGTGATCCTGAGGTTCTCGACGCGCAGGATCTCGTCGCCTTTGTCATCGGTGCGATCGGGGAAAAGGTCCTGGAGTTCGCGTCCGACCATCATGGCGATGAGTTCGTCGGTGGTGATCTCGGACACCATCCTGGTGCCGACCAGTGCGCCGTCCTTCAGCACCGTCACCGTGTCGCACAGCTCGAAGATCTCCTCCATGCGATGCGAGATGTAGACGACAGCCTTTCCCTTATCGCGCAGCCGGCGGATGTTGCGGTTGAGCACATCGACATCGGCCGCATTGAGGGCTGCCGTCGGTTCATCGAGGATGAGCACACTGGCGTCGGCCTGGATGCAATGCGCGATCTCGACGAACTGCCGCTCGGCGATGGTCAGGTTGGAAACGAGTTGTGACGGGTCGAGCGTGAGGCCGAGTTCGCCAAGCGCCCTGGCGGTCTGGCTGCTCATCGCGGAATAGTCGATCGAGCCGAACCGGGTCGTCGGTTCCCGACCGAGAAACATGTTCTCGGCGATCGACAGATTGGGCAGCAGCGAATGCTCCTGGAAAACGGTCGAAATGCCCGCATTCAGCGCGTCGCGCGGCGACTTCAGATCGAGCTTTTCCCCATTCATGAAGATCTCGCCGGAATCAGGCTGATGCACGCCCGCTAGGATCTTCATGAGAGTCGATTTGCCGGCGCCGTTCTCCCCCATCAGGGCATGAACGCTGCCCGCCTTGAGATCGAGGGAAACCGAGTGGAGCGCCTTGCTCCCTCCGAACGCCTTCGAAATGTGGGACATCTCGATAAGATTGGTCACGAAACCCTCGAACGAACCGGATTCAAAAGATGGAACGGCCTGCGGGGAATGCTTGTCCACTCCCCGCCAGCCACGGCGCCGTCACTTCTTGCCGTAATATTCCTTGAGCTTGTCCTCGGGCAGTTCGCTCGGCCACCAGACATTGGCCGTCAGGTCGTCGCGATAGTATTTGGCGGCCTTGTCCTTGTCCCAGCCGTCGGGATTGTAGACATAGCGCTTGTAGAGCTGTTGACCCTCGAGCAGGGCGACAGCGGCGCGCACGCCGGCCGCACCTTGGGCGGGGCTGTATTCCGGCGAGATCGACTTGAATCCGTCCGTGATCCACTGGCCGAAATAGCCATTGTTGCCTTCGCCCGAAATCGGTGGAATGGGCGTGCCGAACTGCTTGAAGACATCGACGCAGGCGCGCGTCATGTCGGCGCCGGACGACCAGATGCCGTCGACCTGCGGATTGTTCAGATAGAGCGTCTCGCACAGCTTCTTGGCCTTGTCGTACTGCCAGTCGCCATGCTCCTCGGCGATGATCTGCACATGCGTGCCCTTGAGCGATTCCAGGAGGCCGTTGTAGCGGTTGGTGTCTTCCGGATGGCCGGCCAGGCCACGCAGGACCCAGATCTTGCCGTTGTCGCCGACGGTCTTCACCAGCCAGTCGCCCATCACCTTGCCGAAGTGCTCGGCGCCGCCCTGGATTTCGGTGGTGTAGGCGTCGGAATCGATGCGGCCGGTGTGAAGGATGACGGGGATGCCGGCGGCGACCGCCTTGGCGATGCTGGCATTCGCCGATGTGCTGGTCACCGGCTGAACGATGATCGCGTCGACATGCTGCGCGATCAGATCCTCGATGTCGGCCACCTGCTTCTTCTGGTCGAAGCCGGCATCGAGCAGGATGAACTTCGAGATGCGCTTGTCCTTTGCCGCGGCGTTCTCCGCCTCATGCGCCACCTGCACCGTCCAGGTGTTTGCGTTGACGCCGAAGTCGCTCATTCCGATGACCCAGGGCGGGTCCTTCTTGAACGCACCGGCCGCGGTCATGCGCGTGTCGTCGGAGCGCGGCGCGACGCCGTCCATCAGCTTGACGTCTTCCGCATGCGCCAGGGACGTCACGGCAAGCGCTGATGCGACGAGCATCCCCAGGCCGACGGTTTTCAGCAATCCTAACATTGAATTCTCCTCCTTGTGGTTGCCCCGGCCTACGAATTCGTATGGCCGGCCGTACGAATTCGCACGGACCGCGAGACGCTCTCCCAATGCATGCCCGGCGTCGCAAACCGACCGATGCACGCAATTCTCCCGCCCCCGACACATGCGTGTCGAAGCCCAACTTCTGCTGGACGATGATGACGGTCGAGAACTCCTCCGGGCACTTTAGAAGCACA
Source organism: Mesorhizobium loti (assembly GCF_003148495.1). Classification (GTDB taxonomy): domain Bacteria; phylum Pseudomonadota; class Alphaproteobacteria; order Rhizobiales; family Rhizobiaceae; genus Mesorhizobium; species Mesorhizobium loti. Next base: position 1,205,736 of record NZ_QGGH01000001.1, on the reverse strand, counting down.
GCGGATTCGGCCTGTCAATAGTTAGTCATGTTGAATGACTATTCCCTTGCTTGCCTTTCACCGCTCCGCTATCCATCATGAATGGCGCTCGCCGGCTTCGGCGTGCTGTCAGTTCCGACGGGAAAAAACATGCGATCTGTCTTGTGCTACGGCGACTCCAACACGCACGGCCAAATGCCCGGCAAAGGACCGCTCCAGCGCTATGGTCCGGGTGAACGCTGGCCGGGGATATTGCGTGCTCAGCTGGGGGCCGACTGGTACGTCATCGAGGAGGGATTGAGCGGCCGAACCACTGTCCACGACGATCCGATCGAGGGCGCCCACAAGAACGGCCGAACCTATCTTCGCCCTTGCCTGCAGAGCCATGCGACGCTCGACCTCGTCATCATCATGCTCGGCACCAACGACCTGAAGATCCGCTTCAACAAGCCGCCGTCGGAAGTGGCGATGGGCATCGGCTGCCTCGTCTACGACATCAAGGAGCTGGCGCCCGGGCCGGGCGGCACCACGCCCGAGATCATGATCGTGGCGCCGCCGCCGATGCAGGACGACGTCAAGGAATGGAAGTCCATCTTCGCCGGCGCGCCGGAGAAATCGCGCCTGCTGGCGCTCGAGTTCGAGGTTCTGGCGGACTCGCTTGAACTCCACTTTTTCGATGCCGGCTCGGTGGTGTCCTGCAGCGAAGCGGACGGGTTTCACATCGATGCCGAAGCGCACAGATTGCTGGGCACCGCGCTCGCCCGCGCGGTCGATGCCATCGGCTGGAGCCGCTCGACATGAGCAATCCCGGCGCCACCAGGCAACGCGCTCTTACCGACGGGGCGACCCTTGCCTGACATGAGATTCGCACCACCCAACCCCTTGCGCATCGCCGATCGTGCGAGCGGGCTGAATGCGTTGAGCGTGCGCAGCTACAATGAGCGGCTGGTGCTGTCGCTGCTGCTTCAGAACGAAGGCATTTCGCGGATGGAAATCGGCGAGAAGACCGGCCTGTCGGCGCAGACAGCCTCGGTCATCGTCCGTTCGCTCGAGCAGGAAGGCTTGGTCTCGCAAGGCGAGGCGCAGCGCGGCCGGGTCGGGCCGCCCACCATACCGCTTTCGCTCAATCCGGAGGGCGCCTATGCGGTTGGTGTCGGCTTCAGCCGGCGCAGGATCGACATCGCGCTCATCGACTTCATTGGCACCGTGCGCTTCCACAAGCAGTTGCCGGCGGATGAAGCCAATCCGTTTCCGCAAAGCAGTGATTTGCTGGGAGCGATCGGGCAAGCCATGACGAGCCTGCCGGTCGAGGCGCGCAGCCGCGTCGCCGGCATCGGGCTGGCTGTCCCCGACGAGGTCGACGCCATGGCTGCAACCCGCAACGGATCGAGCACCTCCCTCAAGGCCCTGCAAGGCGAGATCGAAGAGCAGAGCAAGCTGCCGGTTTTCGTGCAGAACGACATCACCGCGGTGGCCGGCGGCGAAAGCATGTTCGGCGTCGCCAAGCCGCTGAACGACTATTTGTTCTTCTATCTCGGAGCACGGCTGCAGAGCAGGCTCATCCTCAACCACCAGATCTACAAGGGAAACTCCAGCGCCAGCTTCGATCATGGCCTTGTGCGCCTGGAGAGCGAACTGACCAGGCGCGGGCGCCCGTCCGAAATCATCTGGAGCAGCAGCCCTGAGTGGCCTGACCTTGGCGAGGCCTACAGCGAATGGCTGGGGGAATGCTCCAATCGCCTGAAAGCGTCGATCTCCGCACTGACCCAGTTTGTCGAGTTCAGGACGGTGGTCCTGTCCAGTTATGCGCCGCAGAAAATCGCCAAGGCCTTGTGCGCAGACATCGGCCGGGAATTCCCCGACATCCAGGCGCTGCCGGCGCGCGTCACCATCAGCCCCAAGGCAGTCGGCGCGGCAAGCCTGCCGTTCAGTTCGCGCTTCATGATCCAGTGATCGGGCCGAACCGGCACCCTGCTCCCGCCGGCCGGCCGAGCATGCACCTTCTGCAGGTCCATCAGCGATTTTCAGATGAGCAGGCGAATCCACTTGCCAGGAGACCTCACTTAATAGCATGTTAAGTGAACCCTGAGATCGCCATGAAGATTACCGAGGACCACATCCCAGACGACAGCGCCGCGTCCAGCGCGGAAGCGCGCCGCTCGACGGTGCTCGGCGATCGCATCAAGGCCTATCGCACCACGCGACGCCTGACGCTGCGCCAGCTCGGTGACATGATCGGCACCACCGCCAGTTTCCTGAGCCAGCTTGAGCGCGGCCTTTCGGGCGCCAACACCAGCACGCTGATGCTGATCGCCAATGCGCTCGGCATCAGCCTTGCCGATCTTTTCGACGACTGCGAAGTGTCGCCGCACACGGTGCTGACACGCGCCGAGCGGCCGGCGCTGCCGACCAGCGAAGGCTACCGCAAGACGCTGCTGTCGCGCCGGCCAATCCGCGAGATGGAAGTCTATTGCGGCGAATTCGCCGTCGGTGGCTCGACCGGCGACGTGCCTTACACGCATGGCAACGCGCACGAGATGTTCCTCGTGCTGCGCGGGCGCGTGCAACTGACGCTCGGAGACGAGAGCTTCATCCTCGAAGAGGGCGACAGCATCGAATACTCGACCTCGACGCCCCACCGAACCATCAATGTCGGTGACACGGTGGCCGAAGTGCTCTGGATCATCGCGCCGCCGACCAGCGGCGCCGTCGACCTCGACCAATATGTAGCCCGGAAAACGCTCGCGCCCGGTCTGCCAAAATCAAACAGCGAGCCATCGGAGGGTTAGAAAATGGGAAGCAGATCAAGACTGGCCGGGTTTGTCGGCGCCGCCGCACTGGCCTTGCTCGCAGCCGCCGCTCACGCGCAGAACGCACCGCCGGCCGGGACCGTGGTGGACGGGTCGCTGAAGGGAAAGACGCTGACCTTCGTCTCCTATGGCGGCATCTACCAGGACGGCCAGGTCGCCGCGCTCAAGGAATTCGTCGACAAGAGCGGCGTCAAGCTTCTGAACGACGGGCCGACCGAAATCGCCAAGCTTCAGGCGCAGGTGGAATCCGGCAATGTGACCTGGGATGTCGTCGATACCGACGATTTTCCGCCCTTCGTGCATTGCGGAAAACTGTTCCAGAAACTCGACCTGACCAAGCTCGACATCTCGCACATCCCGGCCGGACAGGTCGGCGAATGCAGCGTGCCGGCGATGAACTACGGCATGGTCCTGATGTACAAAAATGACAAGTACAAGGACAATCCGCCGAAGGACTGGAAGGATTTCTTCGACACCGCGAAATTCCCCGGCACCCGCGCCATCGATGGCAGCGGCAGCCCGATCGGTGGCCTGATAGAACAGGCCATCCTGGCCGACGGCGGCAAGGTCGACGCCATGACGCCGGCCGACATCGACAAGGGCATCGCCAAGATCAAGGCCATCGGCCCGGACACCATCTTCTGGAAGACCGGCGCCGAATCCCAGCAGCTCGCCGAATCCGGCGAGGCCGACATGATCATCATGTGGACCGGCCGCGCCATGACGGCGGTCAAGAACGGCGCTGCCTACACGCCCGTGTGGAAGGACTGGCTGGTCGTCATGGATCAGCTGACCATCCCGGTCGGCGCCAAGGACACCGATGCGTCCTACGCGCTGATCAACGCCTATCTCGGCAAGAAATCGCAGGAGATCCTGACCGAGCAGACGTCCTACTCGCCGATCAACAGCGAGGCTCAGCCGAAGGTAGACGCATCCGTCGGCGCCTTCCTGACCAACACGCCGGACCACGCCAAGCTCGGTTACCAGCAGAACATCAAGTTCTGGGTCGCCAACTTCGCCACCGCGTCCGACAAGTGGACGGCGCTGATGGCCGGCAACTGAGCCGGCTACCGCCAAGGTGACGGCGTGAACCAGACATCGCATACGCCGACGGCCGGGGGTGATCATCCCCGGCCGGCAGGTGCCGTGCAGGGGCCGCAGCGGCGCCTGCGCCTTGCCGCCTATCCTTCGCTGCTGGCGATGCCGGCCTTGCTCCTGCTCATCGCCGCGATGGGCTATCCCTTGCTGACCGTCACGCTGCGCAGTTTTTCGGACCCGGCCTGGGGCCTACAGAATTACGTCTGGTTCTTTTCCACGCCGGTGAACGTCACGGTCCTGTGGCGCACCTTTTCCATCGCCGCCTGGGTCACCATCGTCTGCGTCATCGCCGCCTATCCCTACGCCTATCTCATGACGGCGGTCGGGCCGCGCCTGCGCCTCGTCCTCATCCTGTGCGTGCTGGTGCCGTTCTGGGTCAGCGGCGTGGTGCGCACCTTGGCCTGGGTCATCCTGCTGCAGGATTCCGGCATCATCAATTCGGTGATCAGGCTGCTCGGCTTTGACGGCGTGAAGCTGATCCGCACGCAGACCGGCGTGGTCATCGGCATGGCGCAGGTGCTGCTGCCTTTCATGATCCTGCCGCTCTATTCGGTCATGCGCGGCATCGATCTGCGCCTCGTCCAGGCCGCACGCAGCCTCGGCGCGCGGCCGGCGCGTGCCTTCCTGCAGATCTATCTGCCGCTGTCGCTGCCCGGTGTCTTCGCCGGCGCCATCATCGTCTTCATCCTGTCGCTCGGCTTCTACATCACCCCGGCCCTGCTCGGCGGCCCGCGCAGCACCATGCTGTCGACGCTGGTGCAGAGCCAGGTGCTCAGCCTGCTCAACTGGGGCCGTGGCGGCGCCATGGGCGTCGTGCTGCTGGTCGCGACCTTCGTGCTTCTGGCGCTCGCCGCGCCGCTGATGCGCCAGCGCCACAAGCAGGCGTCCAGATCATGAGGCTGGCCCCATTCCGCATTCTGCTCGGCCTGTTCTGCCTGCTGGTCGCCGTGTGGCTGGTGATGCCGACGCTGGTCATCATCCCAATGTCGTTCAACGAGAAGAAGTCGCTTGCCTTCCCGCCGTCCGGCTTCTCCTGGCAGTGGTACGCGAATTTCTTCACCAATCCCGATTGGCTGTCGAGCTTCTTCAATTCGCTCAGGGTCGCGGGCCTCGTCGCCGTCGCCGCTACGCTGATCGGCACGCTGGCGTCGCTTGGCCTCAGCCGCATGAAACATGCCGGCGCCGGCCTGCTGCGCGCCATCCTGATCACGCCGATGATCGTACCCGGCGTGGTGCTGGCCATCGGCATCTATGCCGTCTATCTCGACTACCAACTCGTCGGCACCACCACCGGCTTCGTCATCGCGCACACGATGCTGGCGATCCCCTTCGTCATCATCGCCGTGTCGGCGAGCCTCGAAGTCTTCGACGTGCGGCTGGAGACGGCGGCGGCAAGCCTCGGCGCCGACCGCTTCACCACCTTCCGCACCGTGACCTTGCCGCTGATCGCGCCGGGCATCCTGTCGGGGCTCTTGTTTGCCTTCGTCACCTCCTTCGATGAAATCATCGTCGCGCTGTTCATCACCAGCCCGTACCTGAAGACCCTGCCGGTGCAGATCTTCACCAGCATCACCCGCGACGCAGACCCGACCGTGACGGCGGTCGGAACCATCATCTTCATTGCCACGACGCTGATCATCAGCGCCGGGCTGATCATCAGCTCGAAATCGACGAGGAGTTGAGATGACTGCGAGGGAACGTGGCGCGGCCATCGACATCAAGGGCGCAACCAAGCGTTACGGCAATTTCACCGCGCTCGACGATGTCAGCCTGCATATCGAGCCGGGCGAGTTCATGACGCTGCTCGGACCCAGCGGCTCGGGCAAGACCACCACGCTCAACGTCGTCGCGGGCTTCACCGACCTCACCTCCGGCGACCTCGCCGTCGGCGGCAAAAGCATCGTCGCCCTGCCGGCACACAAGCGCAACATCGGCGTCGTCTTCCAGCACTACGCGCTGTTTCCGCACATGACGGTCGGCAAGAACGTCGCCTATCCCCTCACCTTGCGCGGCATGGACAAGCCGGCGCGAGATCGCCAAGTCGCGCGCGCCCTCGATATGGTCAAGATGGCCGATTTCGCGCATCGCTATCCAGCCGAACTCTCTGGCGGCCAGCAGCAGCGCGTGGCGCTGGCGCGCGCCATCGTCTTCGATCCGCCGCTGCTCCTGATGGACGAGCCGCTCGGCGCGCTCGACAAAAAACTGCGCGAATGGCTGCAGCTGGAAATCAAGCGTATCCACCGCGAACTCGGCACCACCTTCGTCTACGTCACGCATGATCAGGAAGAGGCCCTGGTGCTTTCCGACCGCATCGCCGTGTTCAACCAGGGACGCATCGAACAGGTGGGAACGGGCCGCCAGCTCTATGACGAGCCGACGACCTTGTTCGTAGCGAAGTTCATCGGCGAATCGACCAGCCTGCGCGGCGATGCCCAGACGTCCGGAAACGAGACCAGCCTGACGATCGCCGGCCAGAAGATCGTTGCCGGCGGCAAGCTCGCCGGCGGCCAGAAGCCGGTGGTCCTGCTGCGACCGGAAAAGCTCTCGCTTGCCAGCGCAAAAACGCCTTTGACCGCAGGGCAGAACAGCCTCACCGGTGAAGTCAGCGAGGCGATCTATCTGGGGTCGGGTTCGAAATACCAGGTGACGCTTCGCGATGGCTCGGTCGCCATCGTGCGCTCGTCGCTGGAAGCCGCACCGTTCTCGATTGGTGACACAGTCGATCTGCGCTGGTCCGTCGTCGATGCAAAACTTCTTGCCGACGACAACCGCGCCGACATGACGATGACCTGACCGCTCTTTTTCCCCGCAGGATTTTTAGACATGGACGCCAAAGTCAACGGCAACGTCTCGTTCTGGTATGCCGACATCGGCCTGCCGGCCTATCGCGCGCCGCTCCCGGGGGATATCGAAGCCGATGTCTGCATCGTCGGCGCCGGCTACACCGGGCTGTGGACGGCCTACTATCTGAAGAAGGCCGATCCTTCGATCCGCATCGCCATCGTCGAGCGGGAGTTCGCCGGCTTCGGCGCGTCGGGCCGCAATGGCGGCTGGCTGTCCGGCGGCTTCAGCTGGTCGCGCGAGAAATATCTGCAGATGTCGACGCGCGGCGCCGTCATCGACATGGAAACCGCCATGCATGGCACGGTCGATGAAGTGATCAAGGTGACCGAGGCCGAAGGCATTGATGCCGACATCCGCCGCGTCGACAATCTGACGGTCGCCACCAACCCGCCGCAGCTCGAACGGATCAAGGCCGCCTATGCCGATGCGATCGGCTGGAGCGTACCGCAGGACCGCGTCAGCCTGATTGGCCAGGAAGAGGCCAAGGCCCGCATCAACATCAAAAATGTGCTTGGCGGTTATATCCACCACGGCACCGCGCGCGTGCAGCCGGCCAAGCTGGTGCGCGGCCTGTCCGAAGCCGTCGAGCGGCTCGGCGTGCCGATCTATGAACAGACCACCGTGACCGGCATCGAGAAGGGCAAGGTCACGACGAACCGCGGCACCGTGCGCGCACCGATCATCATCCGCGCCACCGAAGGGTTCACGGCCGGCATCTCGGGCAATGAGCGGCTCTGGCTGCCGCTCAACAGCGCGCAGATCATCACCGAGCCGCTGCCGCAGTCGCTGTGGGACGAGATCGGCTGGCAAGGCCATGAGCTCCTGGGCGACGCCGCGCACGCCTATTGCTACGCGCAGCGCACCAGGGAAGGCCGCATCACCATGGGCGGGCGCGGCGTGCCGTATCGCTACGGCTCACAGACCGACGTGCGCGGCCAGACGCAGCAGGCGACCATCGAAAGCCTGCACGCCATCCTCATCCGCCTTCTGCCGCAGACAGCCAGGCTTCGCATCGACCACGCCTGGTGCGGTGTGCTCGGCGTCCCGCGCGACTGGTGCACGACGGCTGGTCTCGACCTTGAGACCGGCATTGGCTGGGCCGGCGGCTATGTCGGGCTCGGCGTGTCGAGCTCCAACCTTTCAGGCCGCACGCTGCGTGATCTCATCTTGCGCCGCGACACCGAACTGACCCGCCTGCCCTGGGTCAACCGCAAGGTCAGCAAATGGGAGCCCGAGCCGATGCGCTGGCTCGGTGTCCACTCGATGTACCAGCTCTACCGCGTCGCCGACGAGCGCGAGGAGGCCGGCCTCCAGCACACGTCGAAACTGGCCGCGATCGCCGACCGCATCACCGGGCATTGAGCCTTCGGAACGATTCCAAAAACCTTCTGCATTTTCAGTGCCTGCCTGGAGACCCGCCATGACCGACTTTCAGACCTTCGCCCATCTCGCCGCTATCGATCTCGGCGAGCCCGAGCCCAAGCCGACCTCGATCAGCGGCAATCAGCTCGAAGCGTCGAAGACGCTGTGGACGTCGCCGGACGGCACACTGGAAGTCGGCGTCTGGGAATGCACGCCGGGCCGGTTCACCGCATCGCGCGACAGCAATTCCGAAACCTGCCACATCGTCTCAGGACGGGTCTCGCTGCATAGTCCCGATGGCCGCAGCGAGGATGTTGGCGCCGGCGAAATGCTGGTGCTGCCGAAAGGCTGGAAAGGCGAATGGACGATCCACGAGAAGACGCGCAAGCTCTATATCCTGCACTTCGAAGCGTGAGCCGGCTGGAACAGCCGCTACTCGTCGTCTGAACGATCATCCCCGGTGACAGCAGGCTTGCCTTCTATCGCTTGCCGCAAGGCGTCGTTGATGCGGTCCTGCCAGCCAGGACCATCCTCCTGGAAATGGTCCAGCACGGCGCGGTCGATCCGGATCGAAACAAGCTCCCTGACACCCGGAGCGGCCGTAGGCTCGCGGACCGGGGCGACCGGCTTCTTCACCGGCTTGAAAGCCGCTTCGGCGGCAGTCATCGGATTTGTCGGTCGGCGCGGGGGATTTGCCATTTGGATGACCCTGACTGAAGACGATTCGTGCTGACGCTGCACGCTTGCGCCACCATAGCCCAACAAGCACCGTCGCGCAGGCCCCTTGGCGAGGACAATCACTCGGCTGCTTGGAGACTCTGTGCGTCGACAATAACCCTAATCTCGGCGCGGCATGAGCCGCAATTCGTGCCGGCATGCAGGGCCGCGCCGATTGCCGCGACGCTGCCGCAGCCGCGGCGCACCGCTTCCGCGATCTGGTTGGCGCCGACGCCGAAACAGGAACAGACGATGGCGCCGCGGTCGACATCGATCCCGCCCGGCCGCCCGGCCACGATCGCCAGCCTGCCGCGCCGGTCGACATGATCGGCGCTCAGCTGTTCCGCCGCCCAGCCGCGCGACACGGCGACCGGGCCGGGCGCGACGAACAGGGCGCCTGACAATCGATCGCCGTCGAAGGCGGCGATGCGATGCTGGCCGGCGTCGCTGTCATGATAGGCTGACATTTCGGCACCCGCTGACGCGCCGAACAGTGACCCGGCAAAGCCGGCCCAGTCGATGTCGTCATCGGCAAAGGCCAATTCGACCCGCCAGCCGCCGTTACATTTGGCCACCGCCCAGTAGGCCGCGGTATCAGGCGCCGGCCTCTGCCGCGTCACGGCGAAGCCAAAGGCTTTAGCAGCGAATTTCTCGATGCGGACTGCGACATGTTTCAGCGCCGGTTGGCCGGAAATGGGATCGGTCAGCGGCGCAGTCAGCGTGTCGAGCCGGCCCTTCGCGGCAAACTGATCGGTCCAGTGCATTGGCGCAAACAGGCTGCCCTGGCGCTGGCGTGCCGTCACCAGAGCGCGCACCAGCACGTCGCCGCGCGGGCTGGAAACGCGCGCGATGTCGGCGTCGCCGATGCCGAAGCGTTGCGCATCCACCGGGTGGATTTCGACGAAGGGCTCGGCGATGTGCTGCGACAGCCGCGGGCTTTTGCCCGTCCGTGTCATGGTGTGCCAATGATCGCGGATACGGCCGGTGTTGAGGATCAGCGGATAGTCGGGGCTGGTGCGGATTTCCGTGGTTGGGCGGATCGCAATGAAGCGCGCCTTGCGGTCGGGTGTGAAATAGCCGCCGTCGGCGAAGAAGCGAATAGGTTGGAGCTCAGTCGTGCCGACCCCCTCTGGCCTGCCGGCCATCTCCCCCTCGAGGGGGGAGATCAGCTCGCCGCTCGGCTTTCGCCAATCTCCTGCGCTGCTGGATGTGCGCAGGCCGCGAAGCTGCGTATCTCCCCCCTCGAGGGGGAGATGGCCGGCAGGCCAGAAGGGGTCGGCACGACTGGGCGCTGGCCACTGGAACGGTTCAAGTGCCTCATACCCCTCCCCATCGATCTCCCCATAAGCGCCAATATCGAAATCCCGCGCGCCGTCATTCTCGAACCCCGACAAAGCGGCGTGCTCGGCAAAAACCTCCCCCGGGGTCTCATAGGAAAACGCCCCGCCAAACCCCATCCGCATGCCCACCTCGGCGACAATCAGCCAGTCGGGCCTTGCCTCGCCGGGCATGGGCAAAAAAGCGCGTTGGCGTGAGATGCGGCGCTCGGAATTGGTGACGGTGCCGTCCTTTTCGCCCCAGGCAGCGGCGGGCAGCCGGACATGGGCGTGGCGGACGGTGTCGGTCTCGGCCAGCACGTCCGACACCACGACGAACGGGCAGGCCTTGATCGCCGCTTCGACGGCATCGGCGTCCGGCATCGAATCGACCGGATTGGTGGCCATGATCCACAGCGCCTTGATGCGCCCCTCGGCCAGCGCCTGGAACATCTCGACCGCCTTCAGGCCGGGCTTTCCGGCAATGGCCGGCGCATTCCAGAAGCGCTGCACGCGCTCGCGATGCTCTGGGTTTTCGATTTCCATATGGGCGGCGAGCATGTTGGCCATGCCGCCAACCTCGCGGCCGCCCATGGCGTTGGGCTGGCCGGTCACCGAGAACGGCCCTTCCCCCGGTCTGCCGATGCGGCCGGTGGCGAGATGGCAGTTGATGATGGCGTTGACCTTGTCGGTGCCCGAGGACGACTGGTTCACCCCCTGGCTGTAGACCGTCACTGTTTTCGGCGTCGCCGCGAACAGGCCGTAGAAGCGGCCAAGCTCGTCCTCGCTCAGGCCCGTGGCGGCGGCGACGCCGGCAAGGTCGAGCACGGAGGCGGCGAACAGCGCTTGCCCGAAGCCGGTCGTGTGCGCCGTGATATAGGCGCGGTCGAGCGCGTTGTGCTGGCCGAGATAAGCGAGCAGCCCGGTGAACAAAGCGACGTCGCCATCGGGCGCGATTGCCAGATGCATGTCGGCAATATCAGCGGTCATGGTGCGGCGCGGGTCGACCAGTACGATCTTCATCTCCGGTCGCTTTTCCCGGGCAGCCGCGATGCGCTGGTAGAGCACGGGATGGCACCAGGCGAGGTTGGAGCCGACCAGCACGATCAGGTCGGCAAGCTCCAGATCGTCATAGGTTCCCGGCACGGTGTCGGAGCCGAAGGCGCGGCGGTGGCCGGCAACCGACGATGCCATGCAAAGGCGCGAATTGGTGTCGATGTTGGCCGAGCCGACAAAGCCCTTCATCAGCTTGTTGGCGACGTAATAATCCTCGGTCAGCAACTGGCCGGAGACATAGAAAGCGACCGCATCGGGCCCGTGCTCGGCGATTGTCTGCGAAAAGGTCGAGGCGACAAGGTCGAGCGCCTCGTCCCAGCCGGCGCGACGGCCGTGGATCTCCGGATGCAGCAGCCTGCCGTCGAGATCGATGGTCTCGGCCAGTGCCGAGCCCTTGGAGCAGAGCCGGCCGAAATTGGCCGGATGGTCGGGGTCGCCGCGGACGGACACTTGCCCGTCCGCGGCGACCTTCGCCAGCACGCCGCAGCCCACCCCGCAATAGGGGCAGGTGGTCCTCACCTCGCGCGCTGCGTCGATCTCCATGGTTCAGGCCGCGCGGCTGGCCAGCGCTTCCAGCGCAATGAACAGACGCTCGCCTTCGACCCGCACCGGAATGCTGCGCACCGCGCCCTCGTCGGCGCCGAGCGCCTTGCCCGTCTCCAGCGAAATCACCCAATTGTGCAAGGGACAGGTCACCGCCGTGCCGTGCACGATGCCCTGGCTGAGCGGCCCGCCCTTGTGCGGGCAATGGTCGTCGATGGCATAGACCTGATCGTCGGCGGTACGGAAGACGGCGATTTTTCCCTCGGGCGTGACGACGCAGCGCGCTCCGCGGCGCGGGATGTCCGAGAGGGAGCCGATTGATATCCAGTTCATCATGATCACTCCGCCGCCTGCGCAAACCCGACCGAGGCCATCGGCCGGAATTCGTGCTTGTCCTTGCCGGAAACGCGCTCCGACCACGGGTCGACCTGGGCGAATTTCTGGCTGAAGACGAAGCGCTCGTAATAGGCCTTGCGCTTGTCGCCATCGTCCATGATCTGGCGCTTGATCTCGGGGATGCCGATGCGCTTGGCCCATTTGTAGATGCGCTCGAGATAGCGGCCCTGCTCGCGGTACATCTGCGTCAGCGCCACGATGTGTTCCAGCGCCTCGTCCTCGGTCTTGACCATGCCGAGCACCTCGGTGCCCTTGATGTCCAAGCCGGCCGCCCCGGCAAAATGGATCTCGTAGCCGGAGTCGACGCAGATGACGCCGACATCCTTGCAGGTCGCCTCGGCGCAGTTTCGGGGACAGCCCGATACCGCCATCTTGACCTTGGCCGGCGTCCACGAGCCCCACATGAATTTCTCGATGCGGATGCCCAGCCCCGTCGAATCCTGCGTGCCGAAGCGGCACCAGTCGGAGCCGACGCAGGTCTTCACCGTGCGCAGGCCCTTGGCATAGGCGTGGCCGGAGACGAAGCCGGCCTGGCCGAGATCGGCCCACACCGCCGGCAGGTCTTCTTTGCGGATGCCGAGCATGTCGATGCGCTGGCCGCCGGTGACCTTGACCATCGGGATCTCGAACTTGTCGACGACGTCGGCGATGGCGCGCAGCTCCGCGGCGTTGGTCACCCCGCCCCACATGCGCGGCACCACCGAATAGGTGCCGTCCTTCTGGATGTTGGCGTGGACGCGCTCGTTGATGAAGCGCGACTGGTAGTCGTCGGCGTAATCGTCCGGCCAGTCGCAGACGAGATAGTAGTTGAGCGCCGGCCGGCATTTGGCGCAGCCGCAGGAGGTCGTCCACTCCAGTTCCTGCATGACGGCGGGAATGGTCTTCAGGCGCTTGGCGATGATAAGCCGGCGCACCTCGTCATGGCCGAGCGTCGTGCAGCCGCACATCGGCTGCACCGCCGCCGGATTGTATTTGTCGCCGATGGTCAGCACCATCAGCTTCTCGACCAGCCCGGTGCAGGAGCCGCAGGAGGCCGAGGCCTTGGTGTGGGCCCGCACATCATCGAGCGAGGTCAGGCCCTTGGCCGTGATCGCGCCCGTGATCTTGCCCTTGCAAACGCCGTTGCAGCCGCAGATTTCCGCATCATCCGGCAAGGCTGCAACGGCCGCCATAGGGTCCAGCGGGGCACCCCCCTGGTAGGATTGGCCGAAGATGAGCGTATCGCGCATCTCGGAAATGTCGGTCTGCTTCTTCTTGAGATCGTTGAACCAGGCGCCGTCGGCCGTCTCGCCATAGAGCACCGTGCCGATGATGCGGTCGTCTTTCAGCACCAGGCGCTTGTAGACGCCGGCGGCCGCGTCGCGCAGCACGATCTCCTGGCGGTCCTCGCCCTCGGCGAAGTCGCCGAGCGAGAACAGGTCGATGCCGGTGACCTTGAGCTTGGTCGGCGTGTCCATATGGACGAAGGCAGCCGCCTCGTTGCCGGCAAGCTGGCTGGCTGTCACGCGCGCCATCTCGTAGAGCGGTGCGACGAGGCCGTAGACCTGTCCGTTGACCTCGGCGCATTCGCCGAGTGCGTAGATGTCGGGATCGTTGCTGCGCATGCCGGCGTCGACGACGATGCCCCTGTTGACGGCGATGCCGGCCTGTTTGGCCAGCGCCGAATTCGGCCTGATGCCGACCGCCATCACCACCAGCGTCGCTGGAATGATGGTGCCGTCGGCGAGTTCCACCTGCCCGACCTTGCCATTGCCTGTGATCGCCCGCGTGTTGGCCTTGGTGATGACCTTGATGCCGCGCTGCTCCACCGCACGCTGCAAGAGATAGCCGGCGGCCGGATCGAGCTGGCGCTCCATCAATGTCGGCATGACATGCAGCACGGTGACGTCCATGCCTTGCGCGTTCAAACCGGCCGCGGCCTCCAGCCCGAGCAGGCCGCCGCCGATGACCACCGCCTTGGCCCGCGACTGGGCGGCGAGCATCATCGCCTGCACGTCGTCGAGATCGCGATAGGTCAGCACGCCCGGCAGATCATGGCCGGGCACCGGAATGATGAACGGCACCGAGCCGGTGGCGATGACGAGCTTGTCGTAGGGTTCGGTGACGCCATGATCGGAGGTGACGGTCTTCGCCGCCCGGTCGATGGCGACGATCTTGTGGCCCTTGTAGAGGGTGATGTTGTTGGCGATGTACCAGCCGTCGCCGTGGATGATGATCTCCTCATAGGCCTTCTCGCCCGACAGCACCGGCGACAGCATGATGCGGTCGTAATTGACGCGAGGCTCGGCGTTGAAGATGGTGACGGTGTAGCGGCCCGGCGCCTGTTCCAAAAGGTGCTCGAGCATGCGCCCGGGGGCCATGCCGTTGCCGATGATGACAAGTCTTTCGCTCATGGTGCTACTCCGCGGCTTCGACGAAGCGGTGGCGTTCGTAGAGGAACTTCAGCACTGCCTCGCGGCAGCGCAGGAAAGTCCGGTCGGAAGAGAGTTCGACGCGCCGGCGCGGCCGCGCCAGAGGCACGGCAAGCACTTCGCCGATGGTCGCCGCCGGGCCGTTGGTCATCATGACGATGCGGTCGGAGAGCAGCACCGCTTCGTCGACATCATGGGTGATCATGATCGTCGTCGAGCCGAGCCTGGAATGGATGTCCATCACCGCGTCCTGCAGATGCGCGCGCGTCAGCGCATCGAGCGCTCCGAACGGCTCGTCGAGCAGCAGTATCTTCGGCTCCATGGCCAGCGCCCGGGCAATGCCGACGCGCTGCTTCATGCCGCCCGATATCTCGGCCGGGCGCTTGTCCTTGGCATGGGCCATCTGCACGAGGTCGAGATTGCGCATGATCCAGTCATGCCGCTCGGCCTTGCTCTTGGTACGGCCGAAGACCTTCGCCACCGCCAGGTTGATGTTTTCGTAGACCGTCAGCCACGGCAGCAGCGAGTGGTTCTGGAACACCACGGCGCGTTCGGGACCGGGACTGTCGACCTCCTTGTCCTCGAGCAGCACGGCGCCGGCGGACACCTTTGTCAGCCCGGCGATCAGATTGAGCAAGGTAGACTTGCCGCAGCCGGAATGGCCGATGATGGAGACGAATTCGCCCTTGTCGATGGTCAGTCGGATGTCCTTCAACACCTCGCTGACCTGGGCACCACGCGTGAAGGATTTGTCGATATGGTCGAGCTTCAGATAGGCCGTCATCGCCCCTCTCCTCACTTTGCCGTTGTGCCGCGGGTGACGAAGGCGCCGACCGCCGCGACCAGACGGTCGAGGCAGAAGCCGGTGACGCCGATATAGGCGAGCGCGACGATGATGTCGGGCAGCCGCGACGAATTCCACGCGTCCCAGATGAAGAAGCCGATGCCGACGCCGCCGGTCAGCATTTCGGCGGCGACGATGGCGAGCCAGGACAGGCCGATGCCGATCCTCAGGCCGGTAAAGATGTAGGGCGCGGCGGCCGGCACCATGATCTTGACGAAGAATTCGAACTGGTTGAGCCGCAGGATGCGCGAGACATTGCGGTAATCCTCGGGGATGTTGCGCACGCCGACGGCGGTGTTGATGATGATTGGCCAGATCGAGGTGATGAAGATGACGAAGATCGCCGACGGGCTGGAATCGCGGAACGCGGCCAGCGACAGCGGCAGCCAGGCCAGCGGCGGCACCGTGCGCAGGATCTGGAACACCGGGTCGAGGCCGCGCATCGCCCAGATCGACTGACCGACCAGCGCGCCGAGCGCGACACCGACGATCGCCGCCAGGCCGAAACCGATGGCAACGCGCTGCAGCGAGATCAGCACCCGCCAGGCGAGCCCGATATCCTGCGGGCCATTGTCGAAGAACGGATGCGCGATCAGATCATAGGCCTCGTTCCACACCTGGGTCGGCGGCGGCAGGCTCGATGTCGGCGACGAACAGGCGATCTGCCAGACGACCAGCATCAGCGCGATGACGATGATGGGCGGCACCAGCGCGCTCGCCAGTTTGCCGGCGATGGCGAGCGGATCGAAGCGGCGCCGCGCCCTGGCGGTGAAGGCGATGACCGCCGCCGGCTTCGCGGGGAACGCCTTCACTGTTGTGTCCTCGATAGTCTGGATCGACATGTCTGGGAAAAACTCCGTGGGGCAGATAATTCGAGCGACAAACGGCGCAAGGCGCCGTTTGTGCTGGTCAAGCCGATGCCTTGATCTTCAGGCTGTCGAGATAGGCGGACGGGTTGGCCGGATCGAAGATCTTGCCGTCGAAGAAGGTCTCGATGCCGCGCGACGAGGACGCCGGAACGTCGGCTGCCGCGACGCCGAGATCCTTGGCCGCCTCGCGCCACAGATCCTCGCGGTTGACCTGGCCGACCAGCGCCTTGATGTCGGTGGTCGGCGCGAATTTGCCCCAGCGGATGTTCTCGGCGAGGAACCATGCATCATGGCTCTTGAACGGATAGGAGACACCATCCTTCCAGAACTTCATGTAGAGATCGGTGCCGTTGGCGACGCGGCCATTGCCATAGTTGATATCGCCCTTGAGGCGGCCGATGATGTCGGCGACAGGCACGTTCATCCATTGCCGTTTGCCGATGATGGCGGCCATCTCATCCTTGTTTTCCTTGGCCTCGCACCATTGCTGGGCTTCCATGACGGCCATCAGGATCGCCTTGGTGGCGTTCGGGTATTTTTCGATGAATTCGGCGCGCAGGCCGAGCGCCTTTTCCGGATGGCCCTTCCACAATTCGCCCGTCGTGGCGGCGGTGAAGCCGACGCCCTGGTGGACGAGCTGCTCGTTCCACGGCTCGCCGACGCAGAACACGTCCATGTTGCCGACCTTCATGTTGGCCACCATCTGCGGCGGCGGCACGACGATGGTCGAGACGTCCTTGTCGGGATCTATGCCGCCGGCTGCCAGCCAGTAGCGCAGCCACAGATCATGGGTGCCGCCCGGGAAGGTCATGGCGGCCTTGATGTCCTTGCCGGCTGCCTTCTTGGCGGCAAAGGCGTCCTTCAGCTTCGAGGCGTCGAGGCCGACACCGGTGCCGGCGTATTCCTGGGAGACAGAAATGCCCTGGCAGTCGTAGTTGAGCCGCGCCACGATCGCCATCGGCATCGGCTGGTTGTTCTGCGTCACCTTGCCGGTGTGCATGAGGTAAGGCAGCGGCGTCAGTATATGGGCGCCGTCGATGCCGTTGGCTGCACCCCCGAGCATCAGATTGTCGCGTGTCGCGCCCCAGGAGGCCTGCTTGAGCACCTCGACATCGGGCATGCCGAACTTGGCGAACAGCCCCTTCTCCTTGGCGATCATCAGCGGCGCCGCATCGGTGAGCGCAATGAAGCCGAGCTTGGCGCCGGTGACTTCCGGAGCGGTGGTGGCGGCATAGGCGCCGGATGGAAAGAGCTTGCGGGCCGCCATGAACAGGCCCGCCGTCATCGCGCTGCTGACCAGAAAATCGCGGCGCGTCATGTCTTTGAGGGTCGTTCCAGTCCTGATCCGTTTCGTCATCGTCGTCTCCGGTTGGGCGCGGCTTGGGATCCGCGTCGTCGATTGCGTGTTGATCAAAACAAAAAAGCCGCCAGCCAGGTCTTCGCGTCCCGGTGACCGGGAGCGCATGAACCTGAGCGGCAGCTTTGCCTGTGGCGCCCGCCATTGGACGCCTGTTCCGTGACCCGTGAAGGGCCTGACTATCTCAAAGCATGAACCGTGCCAGTTTCGAAAGAGATGAAAAAGAACAATAAAATCAGTGGTGCGTACCGGTCGCCGGCACACCGGTCCCTATGGCTGGCAGGCCAAAGATTGTTCATTAGGACCATCGCACGCACAATTTTTGTGCAATGCACAAGAATGGCGCGGAAATGATCAGGCGTCCGCGCGAGCCGATTTCTGGCCGGCAATGTAGGCGTCGATCTCGTCGGGATCGAAGATCTGGCCGTCGAAGAACCCGTCCGGACCGAGCATAAGGCCCGCGCCTGTCGCGCCGACCGCGGTGGCGACGCGGAGCGCGCCCTCGACTTTCGAATTGGCGCCGGGAAGTGCGACGCCAAGCGGCTTCAGCGCCGAACGATAAAGGTCGGGACGATAGCAATCCCGAGCAATGGCGAGGTTCTCAGGCGTGTGCGCCACATGCCCCCAGCGCACCATCTGCGTGTAGAACCACAGCGCATGGCTCTTCCACGGAAAGTTCGCGGCCTTGTCGAAGGGCAGGAAGAAGTCGTCGATCGTCCGCTCCGCGCCGTCGCCGAGTTGGAGATGTCCAGTCAGGATCGGCATCTGCACGGCCGGCGGCAGGCCGAGGAAACCAGGCTGCGACATGACAGCGGCCAATTCGCCGTGGTTGGCCGGATCCTGGCACCAGCGAGCTGAATGATGCAGCGCGCGCAGCAGTGCGGCCAGTGCCTCGGGGTTCTCGTCCGCCCAGGCCTTGCGCACGCCGATCACCTTCTCCGGGCTGTTACGCCATATCTGGGCCTTGACGGTGACGATGTGGCCGGTGCCGGCGGCGACAGAGGCGCTGTTCCAGGGCTCGCCGACGCAGTAGCCGTCGATCCGCCCGGTGGCCAGCGCGTCGGCCATGAACGGCGGCGGCACGATGACGATCTCGATCTGTCGCGTCGGATCGATGCCGCAGGCGGCAAGCCAGTAGCGCAGTTCGTAATTGTGCCCGGAATGCGGATGCACGACGGCGAAGCGCAACGGATCATGGCCGGCGGCAGCACGCTCGCGAATGAGCGCGCCAAGTGCTGCACCAGCGCGCGCCGGATCGAGATCAGGCGCGGCGCCATGCGCCGCCATGCCGGCCCAGACGGCGTTGGAAATCGTGACGCAATTGCCGCCGAGCCCGAGCGAGAACGGGACGATGGTCTCGGAAGCGAGCGGCGTCAGCCCGAGATTGCAGGCCAGCGGCATCGGCCCCAGCATATGCGCGAGATGGAAGTGGCCGATGGCGATGCGGTCGCGGATGTTGGCCCACGACGTTTCGCGGTGTAGCGTCAGATCGATGCCTTCGCGTGCGGCAAAGCCCAACTCGCTTGCGGCGACCAGCACGGCGCTGTCGAAGAGCGGCATGAAGCCGGCGGTGATCTGGTGCTCGGCGCCCATGCTCATTCGTCCTCCGCCGGTCCCAGCAGCCCGGCGGCGGTCACCAGGCTCTGGGCGATGTCGCTGATCTTGCGGTTCTGGTTCATCGCCGTCTTGCGCAACAGCGTGTAGGCGGCCTCTTCGGAGAGGCCACGCGACTTCATCAGGATGCCCTTGGCGCGATCGATCACCTTGCGGCTCTCGAGCTCATTGCGCGCCTCTTCCAGTTCGCGCGCCATGCGCGAGAAGGCGTTGAAGCGGCTCACCGCCATGTCGAGGATCGGCTTGACGCGCTCCTGCCGCAGGCCGTCGACGACATAGGCCGAAACGCCGGCATCGACCGCCGCCTCGATCGAGGCCTGGTCGGAGCGGTCGACGAACATGGCGATCGGCCGCTTCACCGCGCGCGACAGCTGGAACATGTTTTCCAGCATGTCGCGGTTCGGATTTTCGAGATCGATGACGATGACGTCCGGCTCTATCTCGGCGATCCGCCGCGCAATACCGGTCACGTCATGGATGACGGTGACCCGCTCATGGCCGGCCTCGCGCAACCCCGCCTCGATGATCGCGGCGCGGATGCGGTTTTCGTCGATCACCAGGACGGCGAGTGCGGTTCGGACCATGCATGCATTGTGACCAAGCGAAGGAATTGTGCAATGCGGTATGGTTGAACAATCCCGACATTCGCAGACCAGCCTCTATTCCGCCGCCAGCGCCGTGACCTCGCGGCGGAAGGGCAGTGCGTCGCCGATATCGGCTTCATCCAGCTCGCGAGCGAAGCGGTGGCCGGCGTAGGTTGCCCAGGCGATCGGGCCCGGCGCTTCGGCGTCGCCGATGACCGAACATGGCAAAACGTGCGCTGTCACCGTAATTCTTGCCTAGGACGAGTGGGATATTCAGCCGGCCACAATGTGACCAGTTGGATGGTCATCGCCTGATGAATACGCCCGTGTAGGTCTGGCCGGCAAGCGCAACGGTTCCGGCCAGGGTTCCGTCGGGCAGCATCATAAAACTGACGTCCGCACCATTCGGGAGGCGCCCAAGCTTCAACGTAGTCCCTACAATTTTTCCTGCTCCGGCGGCCTCTCCCGGATTGTTATCGCCCAGCATTCCCCACGCAAAGGTGACCGTCACTTTGCCGTTCGGAGAAATCGTCTGCACAGCGACTTTGGCTTCATCCGTCCCCTCCAATCGTCCAACCCACATGCCCGAAAATGCGGCGTACCTTGTTGGAACGCCCTTCGCAGGGGGAGTGATTGTCATGGATTGATCCATGATTGCGGAGCCAGGAGGGGCAGGTTGAGGAGAAACAGCAACAGTATCTGACGCAGGTTCGAGAGCGGCTGATTGCGGCGCTTCAGGAGCCGATTGGCACGCGGCCAGGGCAAGTGCCGCGAAGCCCAGCATCGTGTTCCGCATCAAATCCTCCACCTCGTTCGCAAGTTGTCGGTGGGCAGCAGAGCCGCCGAATTGCACATCATTCTACACCACCGCCCTATGCATTGCGTATAGCACTTTGCATCCGTGTACCGAGCTTGTCGGCAACTCAAGAGCCGGTCTCAAATCACGGCTTCTTCCAGGAACGGCTCATTGCGCTCTATGCGCTCGTAACAGAACGGCGACAGATCGAGCGTCTGGAAAGACCCGTGGACGATGAGTTCTGAAACGGCCCGACCGACGGCTGGCGACTGTTGCAGCCCGTGCCCGGAGAAGCCGTTGGCGAACATGAAGTTCGTCACCTGCGGGTGGAAGCCGACAATGCCGTTGTGGTCGAGCATGTTGTACTCGTAGTGGCCGGTCCAGCTCGTCTGGACCTTGAGTGCATCGAAGGACGGAATGCGGTGCCAGAGTGCCGGCCAGATGTAGTCGTCGAACTCTTCATGGTGCATTTCAAAGTCATCGTAGCCGGCCGGCCCGTCGCCTTGCGGCGTGTTGCCGGTGAGGAAAAGTTCGCCTTCTGGACGCACGAATGTTCCGGAAAGGTCGATGACATTGGGCATCCGGCCGGGGATCGGGTTGGCGCTGGCGAAGACGAAGCTGTAGCGCTTGTAGGGCGCGACCGGGATCGACAGGCCGGCCATGGCGGCGACCTGTTGCGCGCGTGGGCCGGCGGCGTTGACCAATGTTCCGCAACGAACCGTCTGTCCGGTCGCGAGGCGCACCGAGACGACCCGCCCATCGGCGATATCCAGCCCCGTCACGGCATTGTCGATATACTCGACGCCGCTGGCGCGGGCGGCGCGGCGGAAGCCATTCAACAGCCCCATCGAATCGAACCAGCCCTCTTCCCGGGAGCCCCAGGAACCACCGCCGAGATCCTCCACATTGAGCCAGGGAAAGCGCTCCTTCAGCGGGCCCGGCTCGAGGAAGACCGTGTGGGCTCCGAGACTGCGCTGCAGGTCGACACGCTCGCGCGCCGCTTCGACGCCGTCAGGTGAACAGCAGTAAAGATATCCATGCTCCTTGAAGCCGAGGTCGGGTGCCGGTTCGTCCTTGTAGAAGGGCGCCATCCGCTCCTCGAAACCGCGGATGATCTCGATGCCGAACTGGCTGATCTTCACATTGATCGGATTGGAATATTGCTGCCGGATCGCGCTGGTGGAGAGCGCTGTCGACGAGAACTCGTAGCTCGAGTCGCGTTCGACCACGAGGATCGAGGCGCCGCTGCCCAGCGCCTGGCTCAGCCAGTAGGCGGTCGACGAACCGACGACGGCGCCGCCCACGATGACGATGTCGTAGGCGGTGCGCGACGGCGCTTTGTAGGAAGGGATCGCCATATTCTGTGTCCGGCCTATTGGTTAAACGAAGCGATCAGGGCATCCGAGCCCCGGGCGAGCAGGCCGAGATCGGAACCAACGGCAACCATGGTGAAGCCGTCGGCGAGGTAGCGGTCGGCATCGGTCTTTGCAGGAGCCAGGATGCCGCTGGCCTTGCCTGCCGCTGTTGCTGCCTTGCGCACCGAGGCGATCGCTTCTTGAACGTGCGCCGCACCGGGATTGCCCATCGCGCCCATATTGGTGGAAAGGTCGCCGGGTCCGACGAAGAGGACGTCGACGCCATCCACCGCCGCGATCTCGGCAGCGTTCGCCACGCCCGTCTCGCATTCGATCTGCACGGCCAGCAGTTGCTGCTCGCGCGCCCGCCCATGATAGCCGGCGATGCGGCCGAATGCGTTGGCGCGGTGGGCGACCGAGAATCCCCGGAAGCCGGCCGGAGCATAGGTCATCGCGGCAACGATGCTGCGCGCCTGATCCGCCGTCCGCACATTGGGGATCATCAGGCTGCGCGCGCCGATGTCCATCGCTTGCTTGATCAAATTGGGATCGTCGGAGGGCAGCCTCACCACCGCCTCACTGTCGAAGCCGCCCATGACCTGCAGCTGGGCCATGATGCTGCGCAAATCGTTGGGGCTGTGTTCGCCATCGATCAGCAGCCAGCCGGCTCCAGAGCCTGCGACAATTTCCGTGGTGAGGGCTGAAGCCAGCGAGCACCAGATGCCGATATGGGCTCGCCCGGCTGTCACGGCAGCCTTCAGCGTATTGGGGCGCTCTTGCATTTTCCGGTCAGTCTCCGATGTGCGAAAGGGATGTTGAAATTTGTATGATGTCCTATATCATACGGCAATAATTTGCTGCAAGTGCTGTGCATGCCGACCTTGGTGCAGGGTTTGAGGCCGACCACTCGTCCCTCGTCCAGGCACTGGAGATCCTCAGCGCCCATGAACTGTCAAAAGAAAAGGAGTGAACCGATGCGCGGAACCGGCAAGGCCGACATCTTCGTGATGCTGGCCCATCCCGTGGCACACGCCAAGAGCCCCGGCATATTCAACGAGATCTTCGAGCAAAAGAGCCTCGACAGCCTCATGGTGCCATTGAGCTGCCGCCCGGAGGATTTCGAAACCTTTTGGGCCGGCATCACGGCGGCCGAGAACATCCGCGGTGTCATCATCTCGGTGCCGTACAAGGTCGCGGTCTATCACAAATGCACCGCCGCTCACGACCGCGCCGCGCGGGTGCAAAGCGCCAATTCCGTGCGCCGGCTGCCCGATGGCAGCTGGTACGCCGACAATTTCGACGGCGTGGGCTTCATCGATGGCCTCAACGCAGGCGGACATGAGATTGCCGGCCGCCGCATTCTCCAGGTCGGAGCCGGTGGCGCCGGCGCGTCCCTGGCCTATTGTCTCGCCGAAGCCGGCGCGGAAGAGATCCGCCTTGCGGACATCGATACCGGCCGCGCCGAAAAACTGGCGGCGCTGGTTGCGCTGGTCTTCCCGAAATGCCGCATCCATGTCGGCGAGGCAGATCCTTCCGGCATGCATATGGCCATCAACGCCACACCGGTCGGCATGCATGCCGGCGACCCGCTGCCGCTGGACGTGAGCCGGCTGACCCCGGACATGACGGTCGTGGACATCATCATGGAGCCCGCCGAGACCGCCCTGCTAAAGGCGGCAAAAGAGATTGGCTGCCGCATTCAGCCGGGGCGCCCGATGATGGATTTCCAGGTCCGGGCCATGTCCGAATTCTTCGACATCGAGCGCAAGGGCCGCGGCAATGGCTGAGACATTGACGGCCGTCGTCATCGGCGGCACTTCCGGCATCGGACGCGCGATAGCGCTGCGCTTTGCCGAGGATGGCTACCATGTGGTCGTCGCCGGCAGGGATGCGGCACGGGGCAATGAGGCGGTTGGCGCCTGCAAGGCGGCGGGCGCACCGCGCGCGCTATTTGTCCAAACCGATGTTGCCGAATCCGGCTCGGTGGAAGCGCTGGCGCAGGCCGTCAGCGCTGCGTTCGGCACACCTCAAATCGTCGTCAATTGCGCCGGCATCCTGCAGAGCGGCAAGCACGTCCTCGACCAGGATCTGGACGAGGACGAGAGGATGTGGCGGGTGAATTATCGCGGCACCCTGCTGGGTTGCCAGGTGTTCGGCCGGCTGATGTCGGCTGCCGGGCGAGGCGCGATCCTGAATGTCGGCTCGCTCGCCTCTTTCGCGCCGCTGTCCCTGCCCGCCTACACGCCCGGAAAGCATGCCGTTCTGGCCTTGACCCAGATCCTGGCCGCCGAACTCGGTCCGCATGGTGTGCGCGTCAATGCGGTGGCACCCGGCTACACGCTTTCGGACGGTCTGAAAGCCAGGATCGCCAAGGGAGAGCGCAACCCCGAAGCCATCCAGGCAACCACCGCGCTGCGCCGCTTCGTCGAGCCGCGCGACGTTGCCGAGGCCGCACTGTTCCTCTGCTCCGACCGCGCCGCATCGATAACCGGTGTGACCCTGCCCGTCGACGCTGGCTGGCTCGTTCAGGCGCCCTACGCGCAATATCTGCAGGGAAACCCCATCCGGCAGACGCCGGCAATCTGACCCCATCCAGCGGAGGCCGGAAATCTGACAAGGACAATCCAGTGAGTGACATCAAGCGCTTCGACTTCGACACCCGCATCCACCACGGGGTCATCCACAATGGCACCCTCTACCTCACCGGCCAGGTCGCAAAGCCGGGTCAGTCCGCCGCTGACCAGATGCGCGAGGCGCTCGGCAAGGTCGACGTCCTGCTTGCCAAGGCCGGTACGGACAAGACCCGCATCCTTCACGTGCAGATGTGGCTGGACGACATCAGGGATTTCGACGAAGTCAACACGGTCTGGGACGCATGGATGCCGAAGGAGCACGCACCGGCGCGCTCTTCCGGCGAAGGACGCATGGCCAAGCCCGGAATGCTGGTCGAGCTGATCGTCACCGCGGCGGTTTGAATGGCCTTGCCGGTTCGGGCATCATCCTGCATCTGGCATCGGACTGGGGAACACTGATGACGAAGCGCAAGCCACTTTCCACCGTCGTGGCCGAGAGCCTGTCCGAAAAGATCCGCTCCGGGCAGTTGCTGCCCGGCGCCCAATTGCCGACCGAGGCAGAGCTTTGCGCCGAATACGACGTCAGCCGCACGGTGGTGCGGGAAGCGGTGGCGCGATTGCGCTCCGAGGGCATGGTGGTGCCGCAGCAAGGACGCGGCATGTTCGTCAGCGAAACGCCGGCGCCGCGCAATTTCTCGATACCGGACGAGGCCCTCAGGACCTTGCCGGAAACCATCGCTCTGCTCGAACTGAGATTGAGTGTCGAGGTGGAGTCCGCCGGGCTGTGCGCCGAACGGCGCACCGATGCGGAGGCGAATGCAATCCGGGCCCTGATGGAACAGGTCGACGCCCAGCAGGCGGATCCCGCAGCCGTCCAGATCCACTATGACTATGATTTCCATCTGGCGATCGCCAAAGCCGCAGGCAACGAATTCATCCACGGCTTCCTGAGCTATCTCAGGCCGATGATCGTTCCACGCTTTCAACTGGGTTATGTGGTCACATCAGCGCTCAAGGACAGCTACTACGCCCGCATCCATAACGAACACAAAACCATCGTGGACGCTATCGAAAGGCAGGACGGTCGCGCTGCTCGCCAGGCCATGCGCAAGCATCTGCACAACAGCCTCGGGCGCGTGCGCGCTTTGGCCCGGGCTTCAGGCGTCGCGGCGACCGAGGCCGAGCAGAAGGCGGCCGCGGCATCGCTCTTTACCGATATGAAGAGGCCTGCCCCGACAGGAGGGTGAGGCCGGCGACTTCGCTTCGCATGCGCAGGCGCGTGGACCAGATTGGCCACGCATTGCGAAAGCCTTGTTTTTGCTCTGCCGGCCAGCGACACCCGTTTTCCGACGCATTGAAAGCGCCATTCTCCCAGCGTTTCCTTGGGTTTTCGGCTTCCGCGATTGTGCGGACACCCCAGTAAGTTTCGCAGGCTGAACGGGCTTTCGAAAGTTTATCTTTCCTTTTTGCTGGTTTTCTTGGTTTCGCGGCATCGGCCCAGGCCGCAGACTGAAACCAGGCAATCAGGGAAACCCACGTGACGACAGCCTTCATCACAGGTGCAACGAGCGGCATAGGGCGGGCCATGGCGATCGCGTTGAGCGACGCCGGCTATGACGTCTATGCGGTCGGGCGCAGCCAGTCCGCGCTCAAGGCGTTGCAGGCCGAGCGATCCGGCATCGTGCCCATCGCTGTCGATATCACCGATCGCGAGGCGCTGGAGGCTGTTCTGGCGGATCTCACCATCGACGTGCTGATCAACAATGCCGGGATCATGCCGCCGCTGGGCAATTTCGCCGACATGAAGATCGCCGACATCGACTCCACGCTGGAGGTAAACCTCAGCGCAGCAATCATGCTTACCCGCCTCGTCGTTCCGCAGATGCGCGAGCGGCAGTCTGGCCACATCCTGTTCACCGGCTCCACCGCGGGCCACGCGGCATATTCCAACATTGCCGTCTATTCAGCCACCAAGGCGGCGATCTCCGGCTTTGCCGCCGCGTTGCGCGCCGACCTCTCCCCATCAGGCATACGCGTCACCGAGATCGTCGCCGGCCGTGTCGAGACGCAGCTCTACCAGGACATCCTCGACGCCAAGGCGCGCGCGGCCATGTACGCCAGCAAAGTGGTGCAGCCGGACGACGTGGCCAGAATGGTCGTCGCGGTGCTCGGCCTGCCCGCATGGGCCGACGTTACCCGTTTTGACATCATGCCGACCTGGCCGACCTCGCCAAGCGGCACCAAGTAAGGAAAAACTTGAATGAAGGATCTTTCCGTTCTGATCGTTGGTGGCGGCGCCGGCCTCGGCGCGCTTCTGGCCCGGATGGCTGTAGAGGCCGGAGCGGCGAAGATCGGCATAATCGACATCAACCAGGACGCCGCCGAAGCCGCGCTAGAGCCGGCAAAGGCCAACGGCCTGCCGACCGCGACCGCCCTATGCGATATACAGATCGGTCCTCAGTGCCACGCCGCCTTCGACGCCATCGTTTCGAAGCTCGGGCGTATCGATACATTGATCAATTGCGCCGCGATCTACCCTCGCCGCCCGCTCCTCGAGATCAGCGATGCCGATTGGGACGCCTCCAATGGCATCAACATCAAAGGCACCTACCACATGATGGTGGCGGCCGTTCGCCATATGCAGTCGCAGGAGCCGAAGAGCCATGTGCGCGGGCGGATCGTGAACCTGACCTCTGTCGACGCTTTCAAGGCGCATCCGCAGAACGCCCACTATGCGGCAACCAAGGCCGCCGTGGTCAGCCTGACGCGCTCCTTCGCCCATGACGTCGCAAAACACGGAATCCTAGTGAATTCGGTGGCCCCCGCAGGCATGGCCACGGAGCGGGCCAAGGCCCTCGGCTTCCTGGAGGAACTGGCCAAGGCGAGCCCGCTGGGTCGTGGTGCCGAGCCTACGGAGATTGCCGAGTGGGTGCTCATGACGGGCGGTCCCAAGAACACCTATATGACCGGAGAAAACGTAATTGTTTCAGGTGGTTATATATACGCCTGAGCTGTCTTAGCGGCGCCTGCGGCGCTGAATGATCCAACAGGAACGCAAGCGAAAGGAGGTGGAATACACGATGACCGGCAAGCTCCGCCTTCCGTCGCTGAATGCGCTTCGCGTCTTCCACGCCGTCGCGCAGCACAAGAGCTTTCGGCAGGCGGCGGACGAATTGCTGGTCACGCCGCAGGCCGTCGGACAGCAGATCAAGCTTCTGGAGGATACGCTTCAGGTGACGCTGTTCGAGCGCAAGGGACGGTCGGTCGAATTGACAGAATCGGCCATCCTTCTCTCGCACTATGTCAAAGCCGGGTTCGACGAGTTTTCCGAAGGCGTTCGCCGCGTCACCAAGTCGAACTACCGGGACCGCATCAACCTGAATGCGAGCCCCTATTTTGCGACCCACTATCTGCTGCCTCGTCTGTCCCTGTTCCGGGAGATATTGCCGGGTGCGGATCTGCGCCTGACGACGATGGTCGACCTGCCCGATTTCGGGCGCGACGACATCGATATGACCGTCCAGTGGGGCTACGGCAATTGGCCGGACTACGAGACCATCCTGCTCGTGCCGGACCCGAAGGTCATCTGCTGCACTCCGGCCATCGGCGAAAGCATCAAGTCGGCGCAGGACCTGACGCTGTTCACCTTGCTGGACACCGTCAAATCGAAGCGCCTTTGGCCAGACATTTTACGCCACCTTGCCATCGAGCAGACGGATGGCAACCGAAGCATCAGCTTCGACGACGCCGCAACCATGCGCCGTGCAACCCTGCAAGGCATCGGCGTCGGTCTCGTCTCCGTCATCGACGCTGAGGAAGATTTGAGGTCGGGGGCGCTTGTCGCGCCGGTCGGCCGCGACGCCCTTGCCGATATGAGACCGGAGGAGGTCCCTGGCTTCTACCTGATCGTCCCGCGCGGGCATCTGCGCGTGAAGGCGGTCGCCGCCCTTCATCGATGGCTCGCCCAGCAGGACTGGAGCAGCGACCTGAAGATTTCCTCCGTGCCGAAACCGACCCCGCTTTCCGACTAGGAGCGGCTTTGAGACCGAGCTCCGAAAGAAAACTTTCGGACCTCCAACAACAAGAAACCAAACAGCCTCAACAGTGGAGACGGAACATGAAAACGATGAAATGGGGGGCCGCAGCCATGGCCCTTGGACTTGTGCATTTTGCAGCGCCGGCAGAAGCCGCCGGCGGCAAGACGCTGGAGACCGTCAAGGCGCGCGGCGTGCTCAACTGCACCGGCCATGACGGATCCTATCTCGGCTTCGCCGAAGTCGACGACAAGGGCAACTGGAAGGGCATGGACATCGACCTCTGCCGGGCGGTGGCCACGGCCGTGCTCGGCGACCCGGCAAAGCTGAAGATCGTTCCGATCAGCTGGGCGCAGCGCTGGCCGTCCCTGCAGTCAGGCGATGTCGACATCATCATCAAGGCGTCGGGCGGCACGCTCAGCCGAGACACCGAGCTCGGGCTGCAATTTTCCATGTCCTACTACCTCGGAACCACGAAGGTGATGGCGCACAAGGAGCTCAACCTCAAGTCGCTCAAGGATGCCGCTGGCGGCACGATCTGCATTCCCGCCGGTACCTCGCAGGAACAGCAGGTCGCGGCCTATACGGCCAAGCTTGGCATCAAGCTCGAACCCGTACTCATCGAAAAGACGGAGGAGCTCGAGCAAGCCTATTTCTCGGGACGCTGCGATCTCTATGCGCAGTGGGGTCCGACACTGGCCATTGCGCGCATCGCCAAGAGCAAAGTCGACGACCATGTCATCCTGCCCGACGTGCTCGCTGTCGAACCTGAAGTCATGATCATGCGGCAAGGCGGCGACAATTGGGTCGACATCGCCAACTGGACGCTGAGCACCCTGATCTTCGCCGAGCAGGAAGGCATCACCTCCAAGAACGTCGACGAGATCAAGGCCAAGCCGACCTCGCCGCAAGTCGCAAAGTTCCTCGGCGTCACGCCAGGCATGGGCAAGGGTCTCGGTCTCGATGACGACTGGGCCTACAAGGTGATCAAGAACGTCGGCAATTACGGCGAAATCTTCGAGCGCGACCTCGGCAAGGACTCGCCCTACAAGATGGACCGCGAGCTGACCAACCTTTGGAACAATGGTGGTGTCCTGTTCCCGCTGGTGATCGACTGATCCGCTCTTAACGCATCTCGCGCCGGCCCCGCCCGGCATCTGCCGGGCGGGGCCGGCGACAATTCGGCAAGGATCTTTGGATGGTCAGCCTGCTGAGAAATCAAAAGGTCCACAACGCGCTGTTGCAGGTTCTCTATGTCGGCTCGATCGCCGCGATGGTGCTTGCCGGCATCGTGATCGCGCGCCGCAACCTGGCTGACCAGGGGATCACCTCCGGATTCGACTTTCTGTTCAAGTCGACGGGTTGGGATGTGAATTTCTCGCTGCTGCCCGCCACGGCCAACGATCCCTATTGGTGGTACTTCCTCATCGGCATCATCAACACGCTGTTCCTGGGGAGCGTCGGCCTGATACTGGCGACCATCGTGGGAACGATCGTCGGTCTGGCGCGGACGTCCTCGAACGATTTGGCGCGGCTGCTCGGCCGCACCTATGTCGACATCTTCCGCAACATCCCGCTGATCCTCCAGGTGTTCTTCTGGTACGCGATCATCACGCACCTGCCGACGCCGCGCAGCGCGCACGAAGCCTGGGGCTTCCTGCTAACCAGCCGCGGCCTCTACATTCCATTCCCGAACGTCGGCAGTGCCGCGTTTGCCGCAGCCACGGTGGCCGTTATCGCGGCCATCGTGCTGCCGGCATGGCTGGGCAGGACGTCGCGCCTTGCCCAGCCAATCGGCCAGCGGCATACCATCCAGTTCGCCGCCGCCGCGGCGGCACTTGCCTGCTCGGCCATCATTCTGGCCCTCGGACGTCTGCCGGATACGCCGCTGCTCGACTTCCCCGCTTTGCAAGGCCTCAATCTGAGAGGCGGCCTGCGTATCCCACCGGAGTTTGCCACCCTCGCGATCGCCATCGCCATCTATGGCGGCTCCTACATCGCGGAGATCGTACGCGGCGGCTTCAAATCTGTCGGCACCGGCCAGGTCGAGGCAGCCCTTTCCCTGGGCCTCAGTCCCTGGCGGGTCTTCACGCTGGTGCGACTGCCGCTGGCGCTGCGCGCCATGCTGCCAATCCTTGCCAACCAGTATGTCTGGCTGATGAAGGCGACCACGATGGGGATCGCGGTGGGCCTCACCGACTTCTTCATGATTGTGGCGCTGACGATCAACCATTCCGGGCAGACCCTCGAAGCGATCGGCATCCTGATGGCAGGCTTCCTCGCCATCAATCTCAGCCTTGCCGCCGTCTTCAACCGCATCAACAAGGCAATTGCCCTCAAGGGCAATCAACTGAGGGGCTGAGAGATGGAGATGGTCCTTGTCGCTCCACCCGCTCCCGGCAGGCTCGAGGATCTGAAGCGGCGCTTCTTCGCGACGCCGCTTCAGGCGGTGGTGTCGCTGGCCTGCCTGACGATCATGGTCTTCCTGGTCTGGAAGCTGCTGAATTGGGCGGTTTTCTCCGCTGTCTTCACCACCAGCGGCGGGCCGGAAGCCTGCCAGGCGGCCGCCGGAGCCTGCTGGTCGGTCATCGCAGCGAGATGGCGGATCATCTTCTTCGGCCTCTATCCCTATGAAGAACAATGGCGCTCGGCGCTCGCCTGCGTCGCCGTGGTGGTCATGACGGTGCTGAGCTGTATCCCGGCATTCTGGACCGGCCGCCGGATCGCGCTGGTATGGGGAGCCGGAACGGGCCTTTTCTACGTGTTGATGAAAGGCGGCGTGCTTGGTCTTGCCCATGTCGGCGAGGAAGCGTGGGGCGGGCTGGCATTGACCCTGTTCATCTTCGTCACCACCTGCCTGATCGGCTTCCCGCTGGCCATTTGCCTCGCTTTGCTGCGCCGGTCGGAGCTGCCCTGGATCTCGCGGACCACGGGCCTCATCATCGACGGGGTCCGTTCGCTTCCGCTGATATCGATCCTCTTCACATTTGCCGTGGTTCTGCCGTTCGCGCTGCCGCAATGGCTGCAGGGCGACAAGCTTTACCGCGTGATCCTGGGCTCCGCTTTGTTCTTCTCCGCCTATCAGGCGGAGATCGTGAGAGGCGGCATGCAGGGCGTCGCGACAGGACAGGAGGAGGCTGCCATGGCGCTTGGCATGCGCTATTGGCAACGCATCAGTCGAATCCTGTTGCCTCAGGCCATGCGCAACGCAATGCCGGCGACGATCAACCAGTTCGTCATCTCGTTCAAGGAGACCTCGCTGGTGGTCATCGTCGGATTCTTCGAGATCCTGGCCTCCGGCAATGCCGCCTACGGCACCGGCGAATGGCGCTTCGCCTATGTCGAAGTCTATGCCTTCATCGCCTTTATCTACTTCATCTTCGTCTTCAGCCTGTCCCGCTATGGCGCCTTTCTCGAGCGCCGCATGTCGGTCAGCGAACGGTAAGGAGGCGTGCAGGTGATCTCGACCAATTCGACCGGTGAGCCGGCGCTCCGCATCGAAAACCTCGACAAATACTACGGCACGTTCCACGCGCTGCGCGGGATAAACCT
Organism: Mesorhizobium loti; assembly: GCF_003148495.1. Taxonomy (GTDB): domain Bacteria; phylum Pseudomonadota; class Alphaproteobacteria; order Rhizobiales; family Rhizobiaceae; genus Mesorhizobium; species Mesorhizobium loti. Next base: position 1,173,626 of record NZ_QGGH01000001.1, on the reverse strand, counting down.
TTCCGTAAAGCGGGGCGAAAAAATCGTCGTCTGCGGCCCCTCCGGCTCCGGCAAGTCGACCATGATCCGCTGCATCAACCGCCTCGAACAGCACAATGGCGGCCGCATCGTCGTGCTCGGCACCGAGCTCAACGACGACGTCGGCAACATCGATGAGATCAGGCGCGAAGTCGGCATGGTGTTCCAGCACTTCAACCTGTTCCCACACATGACGGTTCTGGAGAACTGCGTGATCTCTTCAATGATCGTGCGCAAACAGCCGCGGGCGCAAGCCGAGGCGACCGCCCGGCGCTATCTGGAAAAGGTGCGCATTCCCGAGCAGGCCCTGAAATATCCCAGCCAATTGTCCGGCGGCCAACAGCAGCGGGTCGCGATTGCGCGTGCTCTTTGCATGCAGCCGCAGATCATGCTGTTCGACGAGCCGACCTCGGCGCTCGATCCCGAAATGGTCTCCGAAGTGCTTGACGTCATGGTCACGCTTGCTTCGGAAGGCATGACGATGATCTGTGTGACCCATGAGATGGGCTTTGCGCGCCGCGTGGCCGACCGGGTGCTATTCATGGACGGCGGCGAGATCCTCGAAGAAGCGCCTCCGGACGAGTTCTTCACCTCGTCCGCAACGAGCGCACCCGACAATTCCTGTCGCAGGTGCTGGGCCATTGATTGGAAGCAACGATCCGAATGCGTCACGCCGCACGCCTTCAGGCATCTCCATGATTGATCCCGCCACCGCGCTGCACGAGATTCTCGGGCCGAAAGGCTGGCTTTCGGGCAGCGATGCCGAGCCTTACCAGCGCGACTGGCTCAATCGCTACGGCGTCGCACCGCTGGGCGTTGCCACGCCCGCGGATACGTCTGAGGTTGCCAGTGTTGTCAAACTCTGCCGCGAGGCCGGACTGGCAGTGGTCCCGCAAGGCGGAAACACAGGGCTTTGCGGCGCCGCCGTCGCCCAGCAGTCGAATGCGGTGATCGTCTCGCTTTCGCGCATGACGGCGATCGGCAATCCGGATCTGGACAGCGGATCGATCGTCGTCGAAGCCGGCGTCGTGCTGGCCGCGCTGCACGAGGCGCTGGAACCGGATGGCCTGATGTTTCCAATGCATCTCGGCGCGGAAGGCAGCGCCAGGATCGGCGGCCTGATTGGCACCAATGCCGGCGGCAGCCAGGCTTTCCGCTACGGCATGATGCAGGATCTCGTTCTGGGTCTCGAAGTCGTGACGCCTGATGGCAGGGTTTGGGACGGACTGCGCGCGGTGCAGAAGGACAATGCCGGCTATCAGTTGCGCAAGCTGTTCTGTGGCGCGGAAGGCACGCTCGGGATCGTGACGCGCGCGATCCTGCGGCTGTACCCCAAGCCTCGGCAGCAGGCGAGCGCCCTTCTGGTCCTGCCCGGCTTTGCCGCCGCTGTTTCGTTCGGTGCTTTCCTGCGCGGCGAGGCCGGGGAATTCCTGACTGGCCTCGAGTTCTTCTCCGATTTCGGCCTGCAACTGGCGCTCAAGCACTTGCCCGACCTTGCCTACCAACTGGAGGCACGGGGCGACGTCTATCTGCTGGTCGAACTGGCATCGGGATCGCTACGTGTTCCCTTGGACGAGATCCTGGCTTCGGCGCTGGAATGGGGCATGGAACAGGGCCTGGTCGTCGACGGCGCGCTGGCGGCGACAGGTGCGCATCGGGCACAATTCTGGCGGCTGCGCGAGGAGCAACCGGAGGGACAGAGGCTGGAAGGCGAGCAGCTCAAGCACGACATCTCCGTCCCTCCAGCCGCAATCGCCCGTTTCGTCGAGGCAGGCGCGAAGATCTGCGGCGGCATTCTTCCCGGCGTGCGGGTAAACCCGTTCGGGCACCTTGGCGACGGAAACATCCATTACAACTTGTCGCCGCCGGAAGGTCGTGCCGATTTCGACGGCAAGGCCGAGCTGTTCGCCGAGGCGCTGTCATCTCTTGCCACGCAGATGGGCGGCAGCTTTGCAGCCGAGCATGGACTTGGCCGGGCCAAGGTCGCCATGGCCGACCGCAATCGAGGCCTGGTGGAGCGAGAGCTCATGGCGCGGCTCAAGGCTGTGTTCGATCCGCTGGGCACAATGAACCCGGATGTCCTGGTGCGCGTCTCTCAGTAAAGAAAAACTTTCGAATAGACGGCATTTCTTGGTTTCGTCTCGATCCGCCAGCGTGCAGGTATGAATCCGAAAGGCAGGCTCGGTCCGCTTGCCGCCTGAATGAAGGATGTCGAAGCATGATCCGCAATGGCGGTCGCCTCCTTGTCGAGTGCCTGATCGCGCTCGGCGCGACCAAGAGCTTCGGCGTGCCGGGCGAAAGCTACCTGGCCGTGCTGGACGCGCTGCACGACACTCATGGAAAGCTGGACTACGTGCTGTGCCGCAACGAGGGCGGTGCGGCATTCATGGCCTCGGCCTATGGCAAGCTGACGGGCTCGCCGGGCATCTGCTTCGTGACGCGCGGACCGGGCGTTGCCAATGCGTCCATCGGCGTGCACACGGCGATGCAGGACAGTTCGCCGATGATCGTCTTCGTCGGCCAGGTCGGCACCGACATGCGCGGCCGTGAAGCGTTCCAGGAGATCGACTACCGCGCCGTGTTCGGCACGATGGCGAAATGGGCCGTGGAGATCGACGATGTCGAGCGCCTGCCGGAAATCGTTGCCCGGGCCTGGACCACGGCGCTCACCGGGCGGCCCGGCCCGGTGGTTATCGCCCTGCCCGAGGACATGCTGACGACGCTGACCGATGTCGCCGCACTCAGCGGACCGGCCAGGATGTTCGAGGCGGCGGCCGATGCCGATGCGCTGGCCGAGGCCCGCTCCATGCTTGCCGCCTCGAGCAGGCCGGTCATCCTGATCGGCGGCGCCAACTGGTCCACTGACGGGCGCGCCGCGCTCCAGGCTTTCGCCGAAACCTCCGACATTCCGGTGGTCGCGGCGTTCCGCTTCCAGGATCAGTTCGACAATGGCTCGCCGGTCTTCGTCGGTGAGGCGGGCGTCGGCATGGTCCCGCATGTCAAGAAGCTGATCCGCGATGCCGATTTGATCCTGGCGATCAATGTGCGCTTTGGCGAGATGACCACGGACGGCTACACGCTTTTGTCCGTGCCCGAGCCGAAGCAGAAGCTGATCCATGCCCACGGTTCGGATCGCGAGATCGGCAAGATCTACGTGCCCTCGCTTGGCATCCATGCCGGGCCGAACGCCTTCGCCAAGGCGCTCTCGCCGATCAAGGGCGACTGGGGCGCGTGGCGGTCGCAGGCACGCCAAAGCTATGAGGGCACGTTCACGGCTCCGGCCCAGCCGGGCCCCGTCGACATGGTCGAGGTCAGCCGCTGGCTGCGCGAGACACTGCCCGATGACGTGATCCTGACCAATGGCGCCGGCAATTTCACCGTCTGGCCAAACAAGTTCTTCAAATTCGGGCCGAAGGCACGGCTGCTCGCCCCGCAATCCGGCGCCATGGGCTACGGCCTGCCGGCGGCCATCGCGGCCAAGGTGGCTTTTCCCGGACGCACGGTGGTCTGCTTTGCCGGCGATGGCGATTTCCAGATGAACTGCCAGGAGCTGGGGACGGCGATGCAGGCCGGGGCGCAGCCCATCGTGCTGATCCTGAACAACGGCATCTACGGCACCATCCGCGCCCATCAGGAGCGGCATTATCCGGCGCGCGTGTCGGGAACGAACATCGAGAACCCGGATTTCGTCGGCATCGCCCGGGCCTATGGCTTCCATGCCGAGCGGGTCGGCGCGACCGGGGATTTCGCCGGCGCTTTCGGCAGGGCGCTGGCGTCTACGACCGGCGCGGTCCTGGAGCTGGATATCTCGCCCGAGGCGATCACGCCGCGTCAGACCCTTTCCCAGATGCGCGACGCAGCGCTCGCTTCGCAGAAGGCCAACGCATGATCAGCACGGCAAATGACATCCGTCTCGGCGCGGATATCGGCGGCACGTTCACCGATATCGTGGTCGATGTGCGCGGCACGATCTTCTCGACCAAGATCCTGACCAACTATGCCGCGCCAGAGCAGGCCATCCTCGACGGGATCGAGATCGTCGTGCGCGACGCCGGCATCACGCTGGCGGACCTCGACATCGTCATCCACGGCACCACGCTGGCGACCAACGCGCTCATCGAACGGCGCGGCGCCAAGACGGCGCTGGTCACGACCGAAGGGTTTCGCGACGTCATCGAGATGCGCACGGAAAACCGGTTCGAACAGTATGATCTGAACCTGAAGCTGCCACCGCCACTGATCCCGCGCGAGCATCGCTATACGGTCAAAGGGCGCATCGGCGCGGATGGGCGGGAATTGCAGCCGCTGGACGAAGTTGCACTCGACGAGATCGCCGACAGCATCGCCGCCGGCGGCTTCGGCGCCGTCGCCATCGGCTTCATTCATTCCTACATGGACGCGGTGCACGAGCGGCGGGCGCGCGAAATCCTCGCCGGAAAGCTGGACATACCGATCTCCATCAGCGCCGAGGTCTCGCCGCAGATGCGCGAGTTCGAACGCTTCAACACGGTTTGCGCCAATGCCTATGTGCGGCCGCAGATGGCCGACTATCTGGTGCGCCTACAGGTGCGGCTGAAGGAGATGGGAGCGAACTGCCCGGTGTTCATGATCCACTCGGGCGGTGGTCTGATCTCGGTGGAAACCGCATCCGAATTTCCGGTGCGCCTGGTCGAGTCCGGTCCGGCCGGCGGCGCCATCTTCGCAGCCGACGTGGCGCGGCGCTTCGACCTGGACTCCGTCGTCTCCTACGACATGGGCGGAACGACTGCGAAGATCTGCCTGATCGAGGATTATTCCCCACGCACGGCGCGGACCTTCGAGGTCGCCCGCACCTATCGCTTCTGCAAGGGCTCCGGCATGCCGATCTCGATCCCGGTGATCGAGATGATCGAAATCGGCGCCGGTGGCGGCTCGATCGCCTGGGTCGACGCCATGGGGCGCATCCAGACCGGCCCGGAAAGTGCCGGGTCCGAACCCGGTCCCGCCTGCTACGGGCGCGGCGGCAGCCGCCCAGCCATCACCGATGCCGATCTCGTCCTGGGCAAGCTCGATCCCGACAATTTCGCCGGCGGCGCCATCAGGCTCGACACGCGGGCGTCGGAGGAGGCCATCACCCGCGATGTCGGCACCCGGCTTTCGCTCAATTCCGTTTCCGCCGCCTTCGGCATCTGCGAGGTCGTCGACGAGAACATGGCCAATGCCGCCCGCGTCCACGCGGTGGAAAACGGCAAGAACATCTCCGACAATGTGATGATCGCCTTTGGCGGCGCTGCGCCCCTGCATGCGGCACGGCTGTGCGAAAAGCTTGGCGTGGAACAGTGCCTTGTTCCGCAAGGCGCCGGCGTCGGCTCGGCCATCGGCTTCCTCAAGGCGCCGTTCGGCTATGAGGCGCTGGCTTCCAAGCTGATGCGGCTGTCGCGTTTCGATGCATGCGAGGTGAATGCGCTGCTCGACGGGCTGAAGGCCACCGCCGAGAGCTTCGTGCGGGCCGGCACGGATGGCGCCATCACCCGCGAGATCACCGCCTTCATGCGCTATGCCGGCCAGGGTTGGGAAATCCCGGTGCCGCTGCCCGACAGGCCGTTCACGCCCGGCGATGAGGTCGGCGTCAAGGACGCCTTCAGGGACAATTACGCGCGCTTCTTCGGCCGTGCCATCGATGGCCTCGACGGGTTGGAAATCGAGATCGTCACCTGGTCGGTCAAGGCGCAGGACGTACGGCCGGCCCCCGCCAGGCACGAGATCAGCATGGGGACCAGGACTGTTACCGCCTCGCAGACGCGCGAGGTTTTCGATCCGGCGACCGGAACGGTCCAGGTTTCAGCCATCATCGAACGCGCCGACCTTTCGCCGGGGGATCGCATCAGCGGCCCGGCGGTGATCGTCGAGCGTGAGACGTCAACGGTCGTCACCACCCTCTTCGATGCCGTGCTGCAGAGCGACGGTTCGATCCTCCTGATCCGCAAAGGCGTCCAGGCATGAGCGACATCTTGGAAATCCGGATGCAGGTGATGTGGAATCGCCTGATCTCGGTGGTCGAGGAGCAGGCACTGACCCTGTTGCGGACAGCCTTCTCCACATCGGTGCGTGAATCGGGCGACCTGTCGGCCGGCGTGTTCAATCCGCGCGGCGAGATGCTGGCACAAGCCGTGACCGGCACGCCCGGGCATGTGAACACCATGGCCGAGGCCGTGCTGCAATTCATGAACGAAATCCCGCGCGAGGAGATGTACGAAGGCGACACCTATGTCACCAACGATCCCTGGAAAGGCACCGGCCATCTGCATGACATCACCATGGTCTCGCCCTCGTTCCTGAACGGCGAACTGGTGGCGTTCTTCGCCTGCACGGCCCATGTGGTCGACGTTGGCGGACGTGGCTTCGGCGCCGACGGCAAGTCGGTCTACGAGGAAGGCATCCAGATCCCGATCATGAAGTTTGCCGAGCGCGGCAAGGTGAACCTCGATCTGGTGAAGATCCTGCGCGCCAATGTGCGCGAGCCGAACCAGGTTGTCGGCGACTTCTATTCGCTGGCCGCCTGCAACGAGGTCGGCCACCGCCGCCTGGTCGACATGATGAAGGAGATCGGTCTGGCATCGCTGGACAGGCTGGGAGAGTTCATCTTCACGCGCACCCATGACGCGACGCTGGAGCGCATCAAGGCGCTGCCGAAAGGCACCTGGTCGAACGAGCTGGTGACCGACGGCTACGACACGCCGGTCACGCTGGTGGCCGCCGTCTCGATTGGCGACGACCATTTGAATGTCGACTTCTCCGGAACCGATCCGATAAGCCGCTGGGGCATCAACGTTCCGATCATCTACAGCAAGGCCTATGCCTGCTACGCCCTGAAATGCGTGGTGGCGCCGGAGATCCCGAACAATGCGGCCTCGCTTGCTCTGTTCACCATATCGTCGCCGACCAACATCCTGAACGCCCCGCGGCCGGCGCCGGTCTCCCTGCGGCACGTCATCGGCCATATGGTGCCCGACCTGGTGCTGGGCGCGCTGGCCAAGGCGCTGCCGGGTCAGATCCTGGCCGAAGGCGCGGCGGCACTCTGGAACATCCACATTTCGGTCAGGCCGGTCGCCGGTGGCGACGGGCGCCGCGCCGAGGTGCTGATGTTCAATTCCGGCGGCATGGGCGCGCGCCCGACGCTGGACGGGCTTTCCGCCACCGCCTTTCCGTCCGGTGTCCATACGATGCCGATCGAGGCCACCGAGCACACCGGACCAATCGTCATCTGGCGCAAGGAACTGCGTCCCGATTCCGGCGGCGATGGGGAATTTCGCGGCGGCCTCGGCCAGATCCTCGAAATCGCGGCCACCGAAGGCCACGAGTTCGATTTCTCCGCCATGTTCGACCGGGTCAAACATCCAGCCAAGGGCCGCAATGGCGGCAAGGACGGGATTGCCGGCATCGTCAGACTCGACGATGGCACGCTGATGCGCCCCAAGGGCTGGCAGCACGTTCCGGAAGGGCGTCGTCTGGTTCTGGAACTTCCCGGCGGTGGCGGCTATGGCGATCCGGCCAAGCGCAGTACGGAGGCGCGGGCACAGGACGTGTCCAGGGGCTATATTTCGGAGAAAAGCCGATGAGCTACATTGCTTCGCGCCTGTCGGTGGTCAAGCCGTCGGCTTCGATGGCGGCCTCGCAGGCGGCCAAGGCGCTGAGGGCCAAAGGCGTCGACGTCATCGACCTTGGCCTTGGCGAACCGGATTTTCCGACGCCAGCTCACATCATCGAAGCGGCCTATGCAGCCGCAAAGGCGGGCCAGACCCTCTACACCGCCGCAGCCGGCTCGCCGGAAGTGCGCGAGGCCGTGGCCGGGAAGTTCAGGCGCGAGAACGGACTGGACTACACAGCCGACGACATCGTCGTGGCCAACGGCGCCAAGCAGATCATCTTCAACGCGCTGATGGCGACGCTGGAACCCGGCGACGAGGCCATTCTGCCCGCACCCTATTTCGTATCCTATCCTGAGATGGTGAAGCTGCTTGGCGGCACGCCCGTCACGGTCGAATGCGGGGAAAGCGGCGGCTTCAGGCTGACGCCCGAGCTCTTGGAAAAGGCGATCACGCCCAGAACCAAATGGCTCTTCCTGAACATGCCCGGCAATCCATCCGGCGCGGTCTACTCGGCCGACGACCTCAGAGCGCTAGGTACTGTCCTTGCCAGGCATCCGCAGGTGCTCATCCTGTCCGACGAGATCTATGAGCACATCATCTTCGATGGTCGCGAATTCGTCTCCTTTGGCAAGGCCTGCCCGGACCTTCGGGACCGAAGCCTTATCGTCAACGGCGTGGCCAAGGCCTATGCAATGACCGGCTGGCGCGTCGGTTACGCAGCCGGGCCGGCGCCACTCGTCAAGGCGATGTCGACCATCCAGAGCCAGTCTGTCACCTCGGTCTGTTCCATTGCTCAGGCGGCGACGGTCGCGGCGCTGAACGGCCCGCAGGACGAGGTGGCTCGTTTCCGCAATGCATTCGAGGCGCGCAGGAATCTGGTGGTCGATGGCATAAGACGCATCAACGGCCTGACGCTTCCACCGCCGGAAGGCGCCTTCTATGCCTATGTCGGCTGCGCCAGCCTGATCGGCCGCAAGACACCCAAAGGCGTCGTGCTGAAGGACGATACGGCGGTGGCGACCTATCTCCTGAACGAGGGCCGCGTGGCCTCGGTTCCCGGCGCTGCTTACGGACTTTCACCCTATTTCCGCATCTCCACCGCCACCAGCGAAGAGGTGCTCGCCCAAGCGATCGCGCGGATCAACGCCGCCGTCGCGCAAGTGGAGTAGACCATGCCCCATTACGAACGCATCCTGATCACCGGCGCAGCCGGCCGCCTCGGCTCGGAACTGCGAAAGGGGCTGGTGCCGCTGGCAAGAACCATCCGCCTGGCGGGTCGCGAACCGTTCGGCGACCTTGCCCCGCACGAAGAAGAGGCGGTCTTCGACCTCGCCGACATGGAGGCGACAATCGCAGCCACCAGGGATTGCGACGCGATCGTGCATTTCGGCGGCGCGCCGCTTGAATGCGCCTGGCAAACGATCCTGGATTCCAGCATCCGTGGCTCCTATCACATCTACGAAGGCGCCCGGAAACACGGTGTGAAGCGCGTCATCTATGCCTCCTCGGTGCATGCCATCGGCTACCATGAAGTCGAAGCTCATATCGGCATCGACGCGCCGGTGCGTCCGGACAGCCTCTACGGCGTCTCGAAGAATTTCGTCGAAAGCCTGAGTCGGCTCTACTGGGACAAGTTCGGCATCGAGACCGCGTGCCTGCGCATCTTCTCGTCCTTCCCCGAGCCGGCCGACCGCCGCATGCTGTGGTCGTATCTTTCTTTCGCCGACTGCGTGCGCCTGGTCGAGGCAGCTCTTACCGCGCCGCGTGTCGGCCACACGATCTCCTTCGGCATCTCAGACAACAAGCTGAAGATGGTCGACAACAGCGGCGCAGACCATATCGGATTTGTTCCCCAGGACAGTGCCGAGCCGTTCCGCGCAGCGGTGGAGGCGAGGACGCCGGTTCCCGATCCGAAGGCACCCTCGGTGAAATATCTGGGCGGCTGGTTTTGCGAACTAGGCCACCCGGATGACAAACCCGCATGACGGTCAAATAGCGCGACAGCCAACTCGCGACCGGTCTCGCAAATTTCCTGCATTGTTTCGTACGGCCCCGCGACCCAGCCATAAGCGGTTCGAGCCCATGTATCTAGGCGGCGACGCCGCCTAGATAGGCGCTGATGACCGCTTCATTGCTCGCGAGATCGCTGCCTGGTCCCTCAAGAACGACGCGCCCGGCTTTGAGCACATAGCCGTAGTCGGCGAACTTCAAGGCGACTTTGCTGTTCTGCTCCACGAGCAGAATGGTCACGCCTTCACGATTGAGGCGTTGCACGATGTTCATGACTTCCTTGATCAATTGCGGCGCCAGGCCCATGGAAGGCTCATCGAGCAGGAGAACCTTGGGCGCGGCCATGAGGGCCCTCCCGATCGCCAGCATCTGCTGCTCACCTCCCGAGAGGTTCCTTGCATCGCCATTCTGTCTGCGGGCCAGGATGGGGAAGAGTTCAAAAACGTGGTCCAGCCGCCGGCGGCGCTCGACATCGTCGGCAAGCGTAAACGAGCCGAGGTCAAGGTTCTCCTTGATCGTCATGTCGCCGAAGATACGCCTTCCCTCCGGAACGTGGACGAGCCCGCGATGCGGCAGGCGATGGGCAGGAACCCTGGTTATGTCCTCGCCCAGGAAGCGGACACTTCCAGAGGATGCGGCAACAAGGCCCGATAGCGTGCGCAGCGTGGTGCTCTTGCCCGCACCGTTTGCGCCAAGCAGGGCGACGATCTGGCCGCGCTTGACCGAAAGGCTGACGCCATGAAGGGCTTCGATGCCGTCATAGCGCGCGACGATGCGGTCCGCGGAAAGAACGATTTCGACGTCCATCATTCCTCCGTACCGAGATAGGCTTCGATAACCCTGGGGTCCGCTCGCACGGCCTCCGGTGGCCCGTCGGCGATCTTCTGGCCGTAGTCGAACACCACGATCTTCTCCGACACTTGCATGACCAGGCCCATGTCGTGCTCGATCAGCAGGACGGTGACGCCGGTCTCGTCGCGAATGCGGCGGATCAGGTGCACAAGGTCCAACTTCTCGCGCTCGTTCAGGCCGGCGGCAGGCTCGTCCAGCAAGATGAGCTCGGGCGCCGACGCCAGGGCTCTTGCGAGTTCAAGCCGCCGTTGATCGCCATAGGAAAGACCGCCGGCGCGGCGATGCGCGTGCTGCTGGATGCCGACGAAATCGAGCCAGCGCATGCCGGCTGCTCGGATCGCCTCCTCCTCGCGCCGCTGTGCCGGCAAGTGCAGGATCGCCGACACAATGCCGTGGCGGCTGCGGCAATGCTGGCCGGACATGGCGTTTTCCAGAACGGTCATTTCCTTGAACAGCCGGATGTTCTGAAATGTGCGGGCGAGCCCGAGCGCGGTGATGCGATGCGGCGGCAAACCGGTAATTGGCCGGCCGCCCAGACTGATCGAGCCGCCCTTCGGCTTGTAGAATCCGGTCAGGCAATTGAAGAGCGACGTCTTGCCGGCCCCGTTCGGCCCGATAAGACTGTTGATAGCGCCCTTCTCGACCGAGAACGAAATGTCGTGAAGGACTTTCAGTCCTCCGAAACTGAGGCGCAGATCGCGGACTTTCAGCAAGGCCATGGTCAAACTCGCTTGTCCGGCCAGAGCCCGTTCGGCCTGAAGAGCATGATTGCCAGCAGCGCAACCGCGGTCACCAGGGGACGATAGGTGCCCGCCCCGCGCAGCACCTCCGGAAGCAGGGCCACGAGAACTGCACCGAGCACAACGCCGGGAATGCGGCCCATGCCACCCAGCACGACGCCAAGCAGGATGAGCAGCGATTGGTTGAAGGTGAAACTCTCCGGCGAGATGGCCGTCATCTTGGCCGCGTAGAGGCATCCGGCCACGGACGCGATCACCGCGCCCATCATATAGGCCTGCAGCTTGGCCGTGACACGGTTGATGCCGATACCGGCGGCGGCGTCCTCATCATAGCGAACGTAAAACCAGGCTCGTCCCATTCGCGACCGCTCGACGCTCAGGCAGACGAAGGCGGTGAGCAGCGCCAGCACCAGGAACGCATAGTAGAAGTGCTGCACCTGCATCAGCTTGAAGCCGAAGATCTCCGGCCGCTCGATGCCGATAAGGCCGCTGGCGCCGCCGGTGATGTCCAGGTTGCGGGCGATGATGCGCACGATCTCGCCGAAGCCCAGCGTCACGATCGCCAGATAGTCGCTGCGCAGCCTCAAGGTCGGAGCGCCGATGATGATGCCGGCCACGCAGGCTGCCGCCATGGCGACCGGGATGGTGAGCCAGAAATTGAAGCCGAACTCCGCGGTCAGGATGCCTGATGTGTAGGCGCCCACCGCGAAGAAGGCGGCGTAGCCGAGATCGAGCAGACCCGCATAGCCGACGACAATGTTGAGCCCGAGGCACAGAACGACATAGAGCAGCGCCGTGGTCGCCACCTCAGTCACATAGGCGTTGGCGAATTGCGGCAACACCAGCGCGCAGGCGAGTGCCGCCAGGCCAGGCAGCACAACGGACCAGCGCATCAGTCGCGGTTGCGCGGTGGCCGGCATGGTCCTCACTTCGTCGGTCATCACACCCGCTCCACCACCGAGCGACCAAGAAGGCCGGTCGGCTTGAACACAAGGAACAGGATCAAGGTCCCGAACACGAAGACGTCACGCCACTCCGAGCCGACGAAGGGCAAGGACGAGCCGAAAGCCTCGAGCAGGCCGAGCAGCAAGCCGCCGAGCATGGCGCCCGGCACGCTGCCGATCCCGCCTATGACCGCGGCGGTGAAGGCCTTGAGCCCCATGATGAAGCCCATGAAGAAATGGACACTGCCATAATAGGCGCCGGCCATGACCCCGCCGCCGGCGGCGAGCGCCGAACCCATGAAAAAGGTCAATGCGATCACCCGGTCGACATCGATGCCCATCAGGCGGCTTGCCCCCATGTCGATGGACACCGCGCGCATCGCCTTGCCGTACATGGTGCGTGAGACAAAGGCCTGCATCCCGGCCATAAGAGCGATGGAGGCGGCCACAAGCACCATCTGCGTGTAGGTGATGTGAACGGTGGAAATGTCGACACCGGCAAAACCGAGATCCGTGTTGAAGGCGTAATGCCGCCCGCCCGTCAGGGCGAGTGCCGTACCGTTCAGCACCATCGACGCACCGAGCGCCGTGATCAGGATGGAGAGGCGCGGCGCATTGCGCATCGGCCGATAGGCGAAGCGTTCGATGACGACGCCGAGCAAGCCGACAACCAACATCGACACCAGCAGGGCGCAGACCACGCCCAGCCAGCCGTTGCCAACCCATATGCCGACGAAGGAAAACACGATGAGGCCAACGAAGGCGCCGTTCATGTAGATGTCGCCATGGGCGAAATTCAGGAGCTTGATGACGCCGAACACCATGCTGTAGCCAAGCGCGATCAGGGCATAGAACGAGCCGACGATAAGACCGTTCACCAGTTGCTGAATAAGCAGGTCGAGCGTCATTGATGCTCCGGGGGCAGAATTGAAAAAGTCTTGCCTGGGCGCAGCGTCGGCGCCAGACAATCGGCGGTGACGCCGAGGCCGCCACAAGGCCTGCCTCGGCGTCAATCTGGTTCGCCTTTATTCGACAGCCACCCACTTGCCGCCCTTGGCGATCACCGGGCGGAAATTTGACGTCTGGAGCGTGTTCTTGTCGGTAAACTTGATTTCACCGGCAAGGCCCTTGAAGTCGCTTGCCTTGAGCGCTTCGATGATCGCCTTTTGATCCACCGACTTGGCCCGCGTGATCGCATCGGCGATCAAGTCGCCCACATCGTGGGAGAGCGCCGCATAGGCGCCGGCATCGCGGCCATAGGTTTCCTTGTACTTGGCCTTGAAGTCGGCCGCGCCGGACAGGAGGTCGACGGTGGGCGGGGACAACAGGTACACGCCCTCACCGGCCGAACCGGCGATTTCCAGATATTCCGGCGAATTGTTGCCGTCGCCCAGCACAATGCCGCCCTGGAAACCGGCCTGCCGAAGCTGCTTGGTGAGCAATGCGCCACCGGCATGATAGGCGGTCCAGAAGACAGCGTCGGCGCCGTTTGATTTGATCTTGGTGACGACCGCCGAATAATCCTGCTCGCCGGCCGTGGTGGTCTCCTTGGCGGCAATTTCGCCGCCTGCGCTCTTGAAGGCTTCGGCGGTCAGCTTGGCCAAGTCGGACGAATAGGCATCGCCTTCGTCCACGACCGCGATCTTCTTGAAGCCGTTCTTCTTGAAGAGTTCGACGGCCGTCGTCGCCTGCATGTCGCCGGTCGAATTGGCGAGGAAGGCATTGCCCTGATTGGCAGCGACCAGCTTGGTCGAATTCGCTCCGATGATGACGAATGGGATGCCGGCGTCACCGTAGATCTTCAACGTCGGCAAGACGGCGCCCGAACAGTAGCCGCCGACGATGGCAGTCACGCCTTCCGAGACAAGCTTGCTGCCTGCGGTCACCGCCTGCTGCGGATCGCAGGCGTCATCGGCGGTCGTGGTGGTGATCTTGTCGCCGTTGACGCCGCCTTTGGCGTTGACGGCATCGATCGCCATCTTCACGGCATTCTCCATATCCTGCCCTTCACTGGCCAGTTGGCCAGTCATGGGAGCCACGATGCCGATCTTGATGTCGGCAGCCGCGGCCATCGTGGTCAGAGCCAGCCCGGCAAGGGCGGTGGCACAAGTGAGCCTCTTGAAGGAAACAACCATTAATTCTCTCCATTTTCCCCTGTTGGCGCATCCAGGCGGCGTACCTGAAATGCATTGTTTCGCCCCTCGGTTAGCTGGGGAGCGGTTATGTTGAGCAAGATCGCCAGCCGGCCACGCGATTTGTCACCGGCAAGGACTGACCCGGCAGATCAGTGACTGCCGCCGGAGGCCCGGGCATACGCCCCCTGGTAGCGGTTCTCCCGGATGCTCTGCATGATGTCGGCCTCGCGGCTTTCCTGCGCCAGGACGGCGGCCAGCAAGGCCGCGGCACCGTCGATTGGAAATGCCACGACGCCATCCTCGTCGCCCACGACGATGTCACCTGGACCGACGACCATGCCGCCTATGCAGACGGGAACATTAATGGCTCCCGGACCATCCTTGTACGGCCCGAGATGGATGGCCGATCGCGCGAAGCATGGAAACGGACTGCGGCCGATGGCACCGGCATCGCGGATGGCGCCGTCGATGACAATGCCTGCGGCGCCGCGCGACGCCGCGACACTTGTCATGATTTCGCCGACCAGCGCGCGGCCCTCATAGCCACCGCCATCGACGACGATGACGTCTCCGGGCTGCAACAGATCGAGCGCACGATGGATGAACTGGTTGTCGCCGGGACGGGTCCTGACCGTCAGCGCCCTCCCCGCCATGACGCCGCTCACCCGATGAAATGGCCGCAACCCGACAGCTCCGGGGACACGAGCGAGATTGTCGCTGATCAGTGGCGTCGCAAGAGCGCGGAACGCGTCTATCAGTTCGCTTCCCTGAGGTGCATCTGCCATCTCCCGTTCTCCCACTGTCGGTCCTCTTTTGTGAATATAGTATCCAATCACAATTAATTCGGCAGTGTCAACCGACTTGCGGATAGTCCTCTGAAAAAAGCAAAGACTGCCCAAAACCGCTGCGTGCCGGCCTAGTGCAGTCATCCGGCAGCCATTCATCCGGGCTTGCAATGGCGTCGAAGTTCAAGATAAGTTGGATAACATATCCATAATTGTCAAAAATCATAAAAGGGATTTGGATCGTGAAGCACGCAGGAAAAGTCGTGATCGTTACCGGGGCGGCACAAGGCCTTGGCCTTGCCTGCGCCGAGCGCTTTCATGCCGATGGCGCCAAGGTTGTGCTTGTCGACGTGCAGGCCGATCGCGGGCGCGAGCATGCCGAACGTCTTGGCGAGCGCGCCGTCTGGCTGTCCGCCGACCTTTCCGAAATCAGCAGGGACATGGCCGACGGCATCATTGCCAAGGCCATGCAAAGCTTCGGCGGTGTCGACGTGCTCATCAACAATGCCGGCATCATCCATCTGGACGATTTCGTCGACTTCCCCGAGGAGGCCTTCGACCTGGTTCAGCGCGTCAATCTCAAGGCGCCCTTCCTTCTTGGGCAGGCTGCGGCAAGAGCCATGATCGCGCAGGGACGCGGCGGCTCGATCATCAACATGTCGTCGATCAACGCCATTCTGGCCATTCCCAATTCCGTCGCCTATGCCGTGTCCAAGGGTGGCATCAAGCAGCTGACGGCGGTGATGGCCGTCGGCCTGATCCCGCACAACATCCGCGTCAACGCCATCGGCCCCGGCACCATCCTGACCGACATGGTCAAGAGTTCCGTCATGGCCAGCGAAGCGCAGCGCCAGACCATCCTGTCGCGCACGCCGAGCGGCCGCTGTGGCGAACCCTCGGAGATCGCCAGCGTCGCTTCCTTCCTGGCCAGCGACGACGCCTCCTACATTGTCGGCCAAACCATCTATCCGGATGGCGGTCGCCTGATCCTGAACTATACAGTGCCGGTGAAGGACTGACCGCCCGTGGTTGCAGGTACGCCCCACATCAGTCTTGCGGGATCAGGCGCGCTGCTGCTCGATGGCGCGCAGGGGGCTTTCAATGATGCCACCCAGGAACTGGTCTGGGCGGTAGCGGATGCCGCGCTGAACCTCGAGGGAGTACGCGAGGCCGTTCCCGGCATGAACAACCTCCTCGTAGTGTTCGACCCGCTCGCCACCGACGCACAAAGCCTCGGCGAGCAGCTGAAGTCGCTCTGGGCCAGCACGGAAGCCTCCGCGATAGCCGGTACGCATCATACCATTCCCGTCAGCTATGGCGGCGCGCGCGGCGAGGACCTCGCCGGCTGGGCCGCGCATTGCGGCATGTCTGTCGATGAAACCGTCAGGCGCCACGCGGCGGCCACCTACACCGTGGCTGCCATCGGCGCCATGCCGGGCTTTCCCTATCTGTCCGGTCTCGACCCGCGGCTGGCGTGGGCACGGCGCAGCACGCCTCGCCTCAAAGTCGCCGAGGGCGCCGTTATCATCGGCGGCGCGCAGGCGGGTATCATGCCGATGACAGCACCATCCGGATGGCACATCATCGGCCATACGGACGTGACGCTGTTCAGGGCCGAAGCGGAATTGCCCGTGCTGCTCAGGCCTGGAGACACGATCCGCTTCGCAATCGCAGGGATCGAGGCATGATCGAGATCCTCACCACCGGCCTGCCGAACACCGTCCAGGATCTCGGCCGGCCCGGCCATCTGGCGCTGGGGGTCAGCCATGGCGGCGCCATGGACAGGCAGGCGTTGGCGATCGCCAATCTCATGCTGGGCAATGATCCCTCGGCCGCCGGGATCGAGGTCGCGCTTCATCCGTTCCGGCTGCGCGTGCACATCGACACCGCCGTCGCCATCACCGGCGCGGATTGCGCCGTCAGCGTCGGCGACCGGCCCTGCCCGCCCTGGTGGGCCATGGCGATCCGCGCCGGCGAGACCCTTGTCCTCGAAGCGCCGCGCATCGGTGCCCGTTCCTACATCGCCTTCGCCGGCGGGCTCGATCTGCCGCCAGTCATGGGGTCGCGCGCGACGGATGTGAAAGGCAGTTTCGGCGGGCTCGCCGGACGCGGGCTGTCCCGCGGCGACCGGCTTGCGCTCAACCCTGCGCAATGCGGCCTTCCTGCGGGCGGGTTTGGCTCAGCGCTGGAGGAGCGGCGCGGCGCGGCGGACGGCGCTGCCTGCGCAATCGAATTGCGGGTTCTGCCGGCCGCCGAATTCGACGCCTTCACGCCGGAGGCCCAGGCGGCTTTCACCGGCAACGAATGGAGCATCACCAACGACGCCAACCGTATGGGATATCGCCTTTCCGGAGAGACGCTTTCCCTCCTCTCACCGCTGGAATTGCTCTCCCACGGTATCGTGCCGGGCACCGTTCAAGTGCCGCCGTCCGGCCAACCGATCATCCAGCTTGCCGATGCCAACACGTGCGGCGGCTATCCGAAGATCGCTACGGTGATCGAAGCCGACCTCTGGCGGCTGGCGCAAGCGCCGGTCGGCGCGCGCCTGCGTTTCTTGCCTGTGTCGATCGAAGCGTCGACGGAAGCGCTTCGCGCCAACCGGCAGCGACGTCGCGACTTTATCGCCGCCCGCAACCTCATCGTCGGCAAGCAGAGGGCCCCATGAAAATTCGCCCCTTCACGATCGAGATTGCCCAGTCTGAAATCGACGATTTGAAGAAGCGCATCTCGAACTGGCGCGAGCCGGACCAATTGCAGGCGATAGGCTGGGCGCAGGGAACGGAATACGAAGAACTGCGGCTACTTATGCAGCACTGGCGCTCCGGCTTCGACTGGCGCAAGCAGGAAGCCGCCTGGAACATCCATCCGCACTACCAGACGGAAATCGGTGGCCAAACCATCCATTTCATCCATGCGCGCCCCGCTGTTGCGACCGGCAGAACGGTCATACTCACACATGGCTGGCCAGGCAGCGTCTTCGAATTTCACAGGCTGATCCCGCTTCTGACCGACCCGCTTTCGCATGGCGGAAGACAGGAGGACGCCTTCAATGTCGTGGCCCCGTCGATTCCCGGCTATGGCTTTTCGAGCCGGCCGACCAAGCCTGGTCTCAACCTGTTCACAATTGCCGACCTGTGGGCCGAGTTGATGAGCCGTCTCGGCTACAAACGATATCTCGCCCAGGGAGGGGATCTGGGCGCCGGCGTGTCGACCTGTCTGGCACACGCGCATCCCGACAGTCTCGCCGGGGTGCATCTCAATTTCATCCCCGGCTCATTCTCCCCCCCTCACGATCCAAGCCCGGATGGCGACCTGACCTTGGAAGAACGCGCCTTCCTGGAACGGAAAGCCGGATGGGCGGATCTTCATGGCGCCTATGCTCATATTCAAGCGACGCGTCCGCAAACGCTTGCCTACGGGCTGATGGATTCGCCGGTCGGACTGGCAGCCTGGATGATCGAAAAATTCCGCGACTGGAGCGATTGCGACGGCGATCTGGGTAACGCCGCTTTTTCGCGCGACGACATGCTCGCCAACATCTCGCTTTACTGGTTCACCCGGACCGTCGCTTCGTCGATGCGGCTCTATTGGGAAACGCGCGCTCGCCCGCTTGCATTCGCGCCCGGCACGACGATCAACGTCCCGCTTGCGGTGGCGTTGTTTCCCAAAGAGCTGCCGATGCCGCCAAGAAGCTGGGTCGAACGCGTCTTCAAGGACATCCGCCGGTGGACAGCGATGCCGCGCGGTGGTCATTTCGCAGCCCTCGAGCAGCCCGCTTTGCTTGCAAAGGATCTAAGAGCCTTTGCCGGCGGTCTGGATTTTTAAAGGCAGCGTTTGCGCGCAGCCAAAACCCGAAGGCCAGAAATGAGCAACACCGTTCTCACCATCGATGCCCTGCATGAGCGCGTCGATGCAATTTTCCGCAAGGCCGGACTGAACCCCATCCAGGCCAGCGCCATCACACGGGTCATCGTCGCGGCGGAACGCGACGCCTGCAAATCGCATGGTGTCTACCGGATCGAAGGCGCCCTGCGGACGATCAAGGCCGGAAAGGTGGAGCCGAACGCGGTGCCCGAGTTGTTGCCTCAAGACGCTCCCGCCCTCGTCAAAGTGGATGCGAAGCACGGTTTCGCCAACCCGGCCTTCGAACTGGGTCTGCCCGTGCTGGTCGAACGAGCACGCTCGTGCGGCATTGCCGCGCTCGCGATCAACGATGCGGTACATTTTTCCGCCCTTTGGGTGGAGGTCGAAGCCCTGACGCAGGCAGGCCTTGCCGGCCTGGCCATGTGCCCGAGCTATGCCACAGTCGCCCCGACCGGTGGCAACAGACCCTTGCTTGGCACCAATCCTTTTGCCTTTGGCTGGCCGCGCGAAGAGCAGCCACCTTATGTTTTCGACTTCGCGACCTCGGTTGCCGCGCGCGGCGAGATCGAGCTGCACCGCCGGGCCGGCAAGAAACTGCCGGAAGGCTGGGCGATCGATGTCGACGGCAGGCCGACGACGGATCCGGAAGCTGCCCTGGCAGGCGCCATGCTTTCCTTCGGCGGGCACAAGGGTTCTGCCATCGGCACGATGATCGAACTGCTCGCCGGCATTATGATCGGCGACCTGACCAGCCCCGAGGCACTCGATCTGCTTGGCACCACGACGCTTTATCCATCGCATGGAGAGCTGATCATCGCCTTTTCGCCGCAAGCTTTTTCCGCCGGCCGTCCCGGAAATCCTCTGGGTCGTGCTGAAGCCCTGTTCGAGGCGATCGTAGGTCAGGGTGCACGCCTGCCCTCGCAGCGGCGGTTCCTTGCTCGTGCGGCTTCGGAGAGAGACGGCATCAGCCTCTCAGCCCAGGAGATCGAACAGCTCGACCGTTGTCTCGAGCAAGGGCTGGACGGCGTTTGAAGTCATTCGTCCGCCTCATCCGCGTTTTGCGAAAGCACTCCATTCCCCTCATCGCCGCAGGAATTGAGAACCGATCGTTCAGAAGGAGAAGAAATGCGCTGGTCTAGAACATTCACGGTCGTCGGCTGCCATGCCGAGGGAGAAGTCGGCAATGTGATCACCGGCGGCGTCATGGACGTGCCCGGCAAGACCATGTTCGAAAAGAAGGAATATCTGCAAGAGCATATGGATGACATACGCGGGCTGGTCCTCTTCGAACCGCGCGGCGCACCCTACGTCAACGCCAACATCATCCTGCCGCCCTGCGATAGCTCGGCCGACCTCGGCTATGTGATCCTCGAAAGCACCGAATACCCGCCCATGTCGGGCTCCAACACCATCTGCGTCGCCACCGTGGCGCTGGAGACCGGCATGGTGTCGATGAAGGAACCCGAGACATTGCTGCGCATGGAAGCACCGGCCGGCATGATTGAGGTGCGCTGCCTCTGCGAGAACGGCAAGGTGAAGCAGGTGGAGTTCACCAATGTGCCGGCTTTCGCGGTCCATCTCGACACGCCAGTCGAGGTTGAAGGGCTCGGCACGATCACCGTCGACACCTCCTATGGCGGCATGACTTTCGCCCATGTCAACGCTCGCGCACTCGGCTTTTCCATAACACCCGACGAGGCTCACCAGATGTCGCTGATGGGCCAACGCATCAAGAAGGCGGTCAACGAGCAGCTCGAGGTCGTGCATCCGGAGAACGCGAAGATCCGCGACGTGTCCAACGTGATTTTCGAAGGCCCGATCGAGCGCATCGACGGGCGCGTGGAAAGCGTCAACGGCACGGTGTGCCTGCATGGCAGGCTCGACCGCTCGCCGACCGGCACCGGCACCACCGGGCGGCTGGCAGTGATGTCTGCGAAAGGGCAGATCGCCAAGGGTGAGCTGTTCCGCAACAAGTCGATCATCGGGACCCATTTCGATTCCCGCGTGATCGCCAATGCGCGCGTCGGCGAGCGCGACGCCGTCGTGGTCACCATCGCCGGGCAGGCCTGGATCACCAGCATCGGCCAGCATGGCCTTGACCCGATAGACCCTTATCCACGCGGACATCGCCTCAGCGATGTCTGGTTCTGAAACGATGGCGGCCGTGCCCGCCAGCACGGCCGCGTAACCGTTCGGCCGTGCTCAGGCCGCGAACGCTCGGACCCTGACACCGTTCGCTTCCAGCCGTCTCCTGACATGCGCGGCGATGGCGACGGCCGCCGGCGTGTCGCTGTGGACGCAGATCGAATCGATCGGCGTCCGCAGCAGCTGCCCGGAAAGCGTCTCGATGGCGCCTTGCTTGACCATCCGCACGACCCGTTCCGCCGCCTTCTCGGCATCGTGGATGACCGCGCCGTCCAGCTTGCGCGAGACAAGAAAGCCTTCCTCCGTATAGGCGCGGTCGGCGAAGATTTCGGACCTGACCGTCAGGCCCGCGTCGCGCGCGATCCTGTCCTGGAAGCCGAGCGCGATCGCCAGGCAGATCAGGCCGGGATCGACGGCCTTGACCGCGCGCGTCACGGCTTCGGCGACGCCTCGGTCCGTCTGGGTGAGGTTGCCCAGCGCGCCATGTGCCTTCACATAGCGGATCGGGTGGCCGGCATAGGCGGAAAGCGCCTGCGCCGCGCCGATCTGGTAGGCGACCAGCCTTTCGATCTCATCCATGGAATGCGGGATGATGCGGCGTCCGAATCCCCACAGATCGGCGAAGCTCGGATGCGCGCCAACGGCGACGCCCTTCTCGCGCGCCATCAAGAACGTGGCCGCCATGATCTCGGGGTCGCCGGCATGAAAGCCGCAGGCCACATTGGCGGAACTGACGATGTCGAGGATCGCCGCATCGTCGCCGAGCCTGTAGGCTCCAAAACCCTCGCCCATGTCGGAATTGATATCGACCTGCAATCCTTTGGTCGCCATGGCGCTTTCCTCAGTGGTTCGAACCATCGCCTCTGCCTTCACACCAGCTCGTAGAGCGGCGTGCCGTAGCCGACGACCGCGCCGTCCTCGGCCAGCGCCGCGCCCAGCACGCCGTCTGCCGGCGCGAGCACGGCCTTCAGGCATGGGCCGACCTGCAGGACGCCGACCGTCTCGCCCTTGCGGACCATTTGGCCAGGTGCGGCAACCGACCGACCGGTCGTTGGATGATCGAGACGGAACACGCCGACGCCGGGCGCGCGCACACCCTTGAAGACCGTTTCGGCCTTCGGCGCCTCGGTCGCGGCCACGGGTGTCGGGGCAACAACGGACTGCACAAGCAGGCGCAGCGAAAAGCCGGCCTCCGCCAGCTCGATCTCGCCGATGCCGGCACTTGCGCACCAGGCGGTCAGCCTTTCGATCTCCTCAACCGTCATTACCGCCTCGTCCCCGGAGCAGACCGCCTTCAATGAGACGTTCAAGATGGTGGATATCGAAGCCGCCAGCGGCGAAGCCGGGCTCCTCCATGAGGAGGCCGTGCAGCGGTGCATTGGTGGCGATGCCGACCGCCTCCATCTCGCCCAGCGCCCCGCTCATGCGCCGGATCGCCTCGGCCCGCGTCGCGCCATGTGCCAACAGCTTGGCCACCAGCGAATCGTAATGCGGCGGCACGGTGTAGCCGGAATAGAGATGCGATTCGACGCGGATTCCGGGACCGCCCGGCGGCGTCCAGCGCTCGACCCGGCCCGGATGCGGCTGAAAGCTGTACGGATTTTCAGCGTTGATGCGGCATTCGACGGCGTGGCCCTGAATGCGAACGTCTTCCTGGCTGAACGACAGGGGTTCGCCGCGGGCGATGCGGATCTGTTCACGCACGATATCGATACCGGTGACGAGTTCGGTGACGGGATGCTCCACCTGCACGCGGGTGTTCATCTCGATGAAAGAGAAGCGTCCGTCCTCGTGGAGGAACTCGAACGTGCCGGCACCGGTATAGCCGATGGTCAGGCATGCGCTGGCACACAGGTCGCCGATCTCGGCGATCGCCTCGCGGGCGATGCCGGGCGCCGGCGCCTCCTCGATGATCTTCTGGTGGCGGCGCTGCATGGAGCAATCCCGCTCGCCGAGCCAGACCGCCCTACCGTGCTTGTCCGCCAGAATCTGGATCTCGATATGGCGCGGGTGCTCGAGGAATTTTTCCAGATAGACTTGCGGGTTGCCGAAGGCGCGGTCCGCCTCTTTCACCGCCATCGAAACGGCTTCCATCAGCGCGCGCTCCTCGCGCACGATACGCATGCCGCGCCCGCCGCCGCCACCCGCCGCCTTGACGATGACCGGATAGCCGATGGCTTCGGCAATGGCGCGCACTTCTTGCTCATCCTGCGGCAGCGCACCTTGCGAGCCCGCAACGCAGGGAACGCCGGCGGCGATCATAGTGCGCTTGGCGGAGACCTTGTCGCCCATGGTACGGATCGCCGCCGCAGACGGCCCGATGAAGATGAGGCCGGCGTTTTCGACGGCCCCGGCGAAGGCAGCATTTTCCGAGAGGAACCCATAGCCCGGATGGATCGCACCCGCGCCGGCGAGCTGCGCGGCGGTGATGATCTCGGCGATGTTGAGATAGCTATCCGTCGCGGCAGCCGGTCCGATGCAGATCGCCCTGTCCGCCAGCGCGACATGGCGAAGGCCCGCATCGGCTTCCGAATGCGCCGCCACCGTCTTCAATCCGAGATCGCGGCATGCACGCAGGATGCGCAGTGCAATTTCACCGCGGTTGGCGATAAGGACGGTATCGAACATCGCCGCTAGCCCAAATCTTCGAGAACGAACAGCACGTCACCGGACTGCACGGCGGCATGGTCGTCGAACGCGATCTGCACGATCCGCCCAGCGCGATCGGATTCCACGACGTTGAACGTCTTCATGGCTTCTAGGACGCCGATCGTCTGCCCTTCCACGACCACATCGCCAAGCGAAGCGAGCGGCGGTTCGCCTTCGGTGCCGGAACGGTAGAACACGCCTGTCAGCGGCGCGCGGATTGAATGCCACGCGATGGGCGGAGTTGTCGAAGCTGGATTTGAAGAGACGGCGGTGTCTGCGGCTGGCTGCGGCGAAGGCTGCACCTGCGACGCGGATTGCGCCGGCGCCGCCTGCCTGGACATGCGGATGCGAACGCCGTCGCGCTCGATCTCCAGTTCGGCAATGGGCGAACGCGAGACAAATTCGATCAGCTTCTGGACGAAGTCGAGATCCATCGCCGGCCTATCGCAGCGCTTCGACGGCCTCGGCGATGCGCCTGATCGCTTTTTCGATCAGGTCCATCGACGTGGCTATGGAAATGCGGAAATGCGGTGACAGGCCGTAGGCTGAGCCCTGCACCACCGCGACCCGTGCCTGATCGAGCAGGTAGAGCGAGAAATCGTCGTCGCTGCCGATAGGAGTGCCGTCCGGGCGGCGACGGCCGATCAGGGCCGAGCAATTGGGATAGAGGTAGAAGGCGCCCTCGGGCGTCTGGCAGGTGAGACCGGGAATCGCGCGCAGCAGCTCCAGTGCGCGGTCGCGCCGCGCCTGGAATTCGAGCGCCCGCGGGCGAAGAAAGTCCTGAGGACCTTCCAGTGCTGCTATGGTCGCGGCCTGCGAGATGGATGACGGGTTCGACGTGCTTTGGCTCTGCACGGTCGCCATGGCACGGATCAACTCTTCCGGCCCGCCGGCGTAGCCGATCCGCCAGCCGGTCATGGCATAGGCCTTCGACACGCCATTGACTGTCAGCGTGCGGTCCTTCAGCCGTGGCTCGACGCCGGCGATGGTGTGGAAGGCGCGCCCGTCGAACAGGATATGCTCGTAGATGTCGTCGGTCAGCACGTGCACATGCGGGTGATCGAGCAACACCTCGGCCAGGCCCGCAAGTTCGTCGCGGCTGTAGACGGCGCCGGTCGGATTGGAGGGCGTGTTGAGCAGCAGCCATTTCGTGCGCCCCGTGATCGCGGCTCGCAGGGCTTGCGGCGTCAGTTTGAAGCCCTGCGCCTCCGTGCAGGGAACGACCACGGGCTTGCCTTCGCCGAGCAGGACGATGTCGGTGTAGGAAACCCAATAGGGCGCGGGGACAACCACCTCGTCGCCGGGAGCCAGCGTTGCCAGCAGGGCGTTGTAGATGATCTGCTTTGCGCCACCCGCGACGCTGATTTGCGAAGGCTTGTAGTCGAGGCCGTTCTCGCGCCTGAATTTTCCGGCCACCGCCTTCTTCAGCGCGGCCGTGCCATCCACCGCCGTATAGCGCGTCTCCCCCCTGCGCATCGCCTCGTAGGCCGCCTCGACGATGTGCGGAGGCGTCGGAAAATCCGGCTCGCCGGCGCTCAGGCTGATGACGTCGATGCCGGCTGAGCGCATTTCGATTGCCCGCGCGGTGACCGCCATGCTGGGGCTTGGCTTGATGACGTCGAGACGGGGAGCGATGAGGCCCACGGAACAATCCTCGGCATGCCTGATATTTGGTAAAAATTGGATAATGTATTCTGATTTTCGCGTCAAACCCCTTTTTCTGCGTCGAAGACCGGGTTATGTCTCATTTTGGAGGTGGGTCGATAGAGAAAAGTATCCAATCCTTCGTCGCCACCGATAACATTCGAGATAGGGAACACGATTGGAATGGGCACAAACTATGATGTGGTGATCGTCGGCGGAGGCGTTGTCGGCAGCTCGATCGCCTACTTCCTGTCAGCCAATCCGGATTTCGATGGCAGGATCGCGGTGATCGAGCGGGACCCCTACTACACGGCGTCCTCGTCTTCCTTATCGACCAGCGCCATACGCCAGCAGTTCGGCACGGCGCCGAACATCGCCATGTCGAAGTTCAGCATCGACTTCCTGCGCCAGGTAAAGACACGGCTTGCCATTGGCGATGAGTTGGCCGACATCGGCCTGCATGAGCCCGGTTATCTCGTGCTGGCGACGCCCGAGCGGGCCGACGCGCAGCGCGCCAAGAACCGCGTTCAGCGCGGCATGGGCGTCGACGCCGAGCTGATCGAGCAGGTCGAACTGGCACAACGCTTCCCGTGGCTCAACACGGACGATCTCGCGCTTGGCTCACTCGGCCTTGGCAGCGAAGGCTGGTTCGACGGCCCTGGCCTGATGCAGGCATTTCGCCGCAAGGCGCGCACGCAGGGCGTGGACTATCTCGCCGCGACGGTGACCGGACTGAGCATGGCGTCTCCCGGCAAGGTCGGCGAAGTGGTTCTGGACAATGGCGAACGGCTTGCCGCCGGCACAGTGATCAACGCGGCCGGACCATGGAGCGCGGGCATTGCCAGGATGGCCGGCGCCGAGTTGCCGGTTGTCCCGAGCAAGCGCTGCGTCTTCGTCTTCGAAACGCCGGCAAGGATCGACAACTGCCCCTTCGTCTTCGACACAAGCGGCTTTTGGCTGCGGCCGGAAGGTCAGCTCTTCCTGTGCGGTATTCCGCCGGTGCGCGAGAACGACCCGGACGATTTTGGCCTGGATGTGGACTACGACCTGTTCGACGAGTTGATCTGGCCGGCGCTGGCCCATCGTGTACCCGGCTTCGAACAATTGCGCATGCTGCGCGCCTGGGCGGGGCTCTACGAGTACAACACCTTCGACCACAGTGGCATCATCGGCCGGCATCCCGAGATCTCGAACTTTGTCCTGGCCACCGGCTTCAGCGGCCACGGCATGATGCATGCAGCGGCAACCGGGTCGGGCGTCAGTGATCTCATTGCCTATGGCGAGTACCGCTCTGTCGACCTATCGGCCTTCCGCTACGAACGGATCGCTGGCAACCAGCCCATCGAGGAACATGTCTACTGAAGCGAAACGGGCGACATGGCATCGCAGTGACAACGGTGCTATGCGTCCACTTCTTCAATCAAAACGGCGCCAGTCGACAAACACGGCGGCCGCCCCAGGCTGATTCATGCTCGTACAGAAGAAAACCATCTCGACCCAGGTCGCCGATGCCATCAGGCAGAAGATCCTGATCGGCGAATACGAGGCCAACTTCCAGCTGCGGCAGGAGCATCTGGCCACCGAGTTCGGCGTCAGCCGAATTCCGGTGCGAGAGGCGCTGCATCAGCTTCATTCGGAAGGCTTCGTCACGCTGGTTTCCCACAAGGGCGCCGTCGTCACCTCCATTTCCCTGGACGAGATCCTCGAGCTCTACGAATTGCGGGCCCGGATCGAAACATGGCTACTGGCACTAGCCATTCCAAGGATGACGGAGGCCGACCTCGCGCTGGCCCGCGAGCGCGCAAAACAGCACCAGGAGCAGGGCAAGACCGGCGAGTACTCGAACCAGCTCAACTGGAACTTCCACGCAGCGCTCTACGCGCCGTCCGGCCGCAAGGCGACGATCGAACTGGTGGGGCGCATCTACCAGCAGCTCGAACGCTACACGCGCATGATGGTGACGCTCACCGAGATCCAAGCCCAGTCCGACCGCGACCACTGGCAGCTCATCGACCTGTGCGAAGCCAAGGACACACTGCGCGCAGTCGGCCTTTTGGAAATGCACATCATCACCAGCGGCAAATTCCTGGTCGACCGGCTTCAGGAATTGCGGGGCAGCTGATCAATCGCCCCGTCTCCTTGTCCAGCCCCAATCCTTCGCGCGAAGATCATTTGCCGGGCAGATTGGTCGCCCGCGTCAGCAGGATCACCCCCGCCTTGTCGGCTGTGTCGTAGTAGGTGAAGCCGGTGCGGTTTTCCCGGCGCCCGCGCATCAGCACGGCAAGGCCGTCGGTTTTCGCCTTGGTTTCGGCTGCGTCCGCATCACGGACCTCAAAGCCGATGTGGAAGACGCCTTCACCCTTTGTATCGAGATGAATCCGCTGTGGTGAAGGATCGTGGTTCGGCTGGCACAGTTGCAGCTGAGTGTTCGGCAGGTTGCAAATCCGGTATTGCATCGCCTTGAAACCCTCCGGGCTTGGGACCTGGAGTTCTTCGTATTCAGCCAGCGGCGGATAGGACTCCCATGGCCCGATGCCGATGGAGTCATAATAGGCCTGCGCCTTGTCGATATCGTGCACGACGATGCAGATGTGATGCAGCTTGTCGAAATTACCCATATCCTCACTCCTTGATCGGGACCGTATAGTTCAGCACCCGGCGCCCTCCGTCGGGGTAGATCGTCTCGCCGGTGATGTAGGAAGCGTCGTCGCTGGCCAGGAACGCCACGACCGAGGCGATCTCGGCTGCCGTGCCGAGGCGCCCGAGCGGTGTGCGCGAAAGAACCGCCCGCCGCATTTCTTCCGAGTCGATGAATGTCCCGTCCATGACCATGTCCGTGGCGATAGTGCCCGGGCCGACACCGACCACGCGGATGCCGTGGGGAGCGAAGGCGACGGCCGCGGTGCTGGTGACCTGGTTCATGCCGCCCTTGGAGATCGCGTAGGTGGCGACGCGCGGGTTGGCGAGGCCGGAATTGATCGACGACATGTTGATGATAACGCCGCCACCACCCTGCGCGATCATCTGCCGGGCTGCCGCCTGGGTGCCCATGAACGCGCCCTTCAGATTGACGGCGAGAACCCTGTCGTAGTCCGCCTCTGTGATGTCGAGAAAGTCTTGAACCGGAGCGATGCCGGCATTGTTGACCATGATGTCGACACGGCCGAACTTCGCTACCGCCGCCGCAACCAGCGCATCGATCTGGTCCTTCTTGCTGACATCCGTAACGAGAGCCAGGACGCTGTCGGTGGTGCCGATTTCCGCGGCACATTTTCTCAGTTCCGTGGCATCGATGTCGCCGAGCACGAGCTTCGCGCCTTCGGCCAGAAAGCGTTCCGCGCAAGCGCGTCCGATGCCGCGCGCCGCTCCTGTGACAACAGCCACCTTGCCTGCCTGTCTCATGTCCAGTCCCTCGATCATTGTAAGTCGGCCACCGTCTCAGGGAGCGATGTGCCGAGCTTGGCCACGGATAAGGAAGATTCTCCCACCGAAGCCTACCCTAGCGGATAACGAAGGGATTGGCGGTCTTGCCGGCCGTGTCTATCCACACCGTCTTGGTCTGCAGATAGGAATTGATGGCCTCCTGCCCACTTTCGCGACCGATACCGCTCCTCTTGTAGCCGCCGAAGGGCGCCATGTAGGAGACGGTGCGATATGAATTGATCCAGACCATCCCCGCTTCCATCGCGGCCGCGCCGCGCAGCGCCCGGCCCATGTCGCTGGTCCATATCCCGGCCGCCAGTCCGTAGGGGCTGTCATTGGCAATGGCGAAGGCCTCGTCCTCGTCGTCGAACGGAATGACCGACAGGATCGGCCCGAACACCTCTTCACGCGCGATCCGCATGGTGTTGTTCACGCCGGTGAAAATGGTGGGCTCGACGAACCAGCCCTCGGCCAGTTCGCCGGAAGCCGGCTTGCCACCGCCCAGCACGCAAAGTGCACCCTCGCGGCGCGCGATGCCGAGATAGGACAGCACCTTTTCGCGCTGGGCTTGCGTGGTGATCGGTCCCACCTGCGTCTCGGCCAGCGCCGGATTGCCCAGTCGAGCGCTGGCCGCCAGCGTTATGACATTCTCCACGAACCGGTCATGGATCTTGCGATGCACCAGCAGGCGAGAGCCGGCAATGCAGGTCTGGCCGCTGGCGGCGAAAATGCCTGATATCGCGCCGTTGACCGCGCTCTCGATATTGGCATCGTCGAAGACGATGTTGGCCGATTTGCCGCCGAGCTCCAGCGTGACGGTCTTGAGCTGTTCGGCAGCCGCGCGGTAAACGGCGATCCCGCCGGGCTCACCGCCGGTAAACGCGATCTTGGCGACGTCGGGGTGGGCAACGAGCGGCACGCCGACATCCAGCGGCATGCCGGTGACGGTGTTGACCACGCCAGGGGGAAAGCCCGCCTGCGCAAACAGTTTCACGAACTCCAGCGTCGAGGCGGAGGCATGTTCCGACGGCTTGACGACGACAGTGTTGCCGGCCGCCAGCAGCGGCGCGAGCTTCCAAGTCAGAAGCAGAAGCGGCGAGTTCCACGGCACGATTGCCGCAATGACACCCAGCGGCTCGTGGCGGGTGAAAGCAAACATCCCTGCCTTGTCGATCGGCAGCACCGACCCTTCGATCTTGTCGGCAAGACCGCCGAAATAGCGGAACCATTCCGGGATATAATGCAGCTGCGCCGTCATTTCGGTGATCAGCTTGCCGTTGTCACGCGTCTCGATGGCGGCAATGCGATCCGCATTCTCGGCGATCAGCTCAGACAGTCGCACAAGCAGCTTGCCGCGCGCGGTGGGCGTAATGCCGGCCCATTCCTTCGACCGGAAAGCCGCTTTGGCGGACGCCACGGCAGCGTCCACCTCGGCCTCTCCGCCGCGCGGGATCAGGGCCCAGGGCTTGCCGGTAAACGGATCATGGCTCTCGAATGTATCGGCAATCGGTTGCAGCCGACCGCCGACCGTGTTCTGGAAACTGACCAGCGTCATATCGGCCCTCAACAGGTGGCAAAGCCCAGATGGGCGCGAAAGCGGTTCTTGACCTCGACCGCGTCGCGCGGCGGCAGCGAGCGCGGCAGGTTCTCGGCGGTGATTTTCAGCACGAAAAGGCGTGGGCCGTCGGCCGGGCGGCAAAGCTCTTCACACAGCGTGTCGACCTCCTCCAGCGAACGCAACTCGGCGGTTTTCGAAAAACCGCAGGCGGCCGCGACCTTGTCGAAACCAATGCCCTTGCCGGTGTGGCTGGACTGCATGCCGGTCTCGCCGAAATGCTGGTTGTCGAGCACGATTAGGTCGAGATTTTTCGGCCGCGCCACCGAGATCGTCGCCAGCGAACCGAACGCCATCAGCTGTTCGCCATCTCCGGTAATAACCATGACCCGCTTGTCGGGCTGGGCCTGGGCAAGCCCGAGGCCGATCAGCGCAGCACCCCCCATGGCGCCCCACAGATAGTAGTTGTCGTTGCGGTCGCCGGCGGCATGCACGTCGTAGCTCGGCGAGCCGAGACCGGTCACGACCAATGCGCCGTCGCGGGCGTCGAGCAGCTTCTTCACCGTAACCCGGCGGTCCATCGTCGGTAAATTCATGTCGCTCACCACTTCTTCTTGCCGAGCAGCCGCTGCCCGATCAGCACGGCAATCTGCTGGTCCGCGTCGAAAGCCATCAGGGCCGCTTGCGCCACCGTCTCCACGAGGTCGGGACCGGTCTCGGCGCGCAGCACCCTGAGGCCGATAGCCTTCAGCGAGGCCTCCGTCGCCTGCCCCATCGGCACCTGCCACGGATTGAACTCGGCCCATTCGCCCCGCATCGTCACTAGGACGAGCAAGGGAAAGCGCGCCTGCACGGGAAGCGACAGCATGTTGATGCAATTGCCGACGCCTGAGGATTGCATGAGCACGACGCTCCGCTTGCCGCCGAGCCAGGAGCCTGCGGCAATGGCGATACCCTCCTCCTCCGTCGTCAGCACATTGGTGACGACCTCGGGATCCTCACTGAAAAGGCGGATCAATGTGGTATGGCCGGCGTCCGGCACATAGGACATATGACTGATGCCGGCAGCCTTGAGCACGTCATAGACCTGATCTGGCCACTGCCTTTCAGACGCCGCCGGAGCGGCTGCAAGCGCTGCTGCTTGCGGATGTTTTGCTTCTACGCTCGCCGTCACCTTGGACCTCCGGGAATTTGGATTGGAACCAGGTTACCTCGGCCGTCCGATCTAATCTTCGTCTCTTTCTTGTGACCAGATATAATGATATTCGATAGCTCATGGAATTGTCGCAGCTACGCACCCTGATCCACGTCGCTGAACTCGGCAGCCTCAGCAAGGCTGCCGACCGGCTGCACATCGCGCAGCCGGCGCTCAGCCGGCAGGTGCGCATGCTGGAGGAGGAATTGGGCTTTGCCCTTTTCCTGCGCCACGGACGCGGCATGGTGCTGTCCGAGCAGGGCAAGGAGGTGCTGACGCACGCCATGCGCGTGATGGCCGAGATCGACGAGATCCGCGCCACGGCCACGCCCGCCGATGCGCCGCTGACCGGCGAAGTGGCCATCGGCCTGCCACCCACTGTTGCCGACATTATTTCGCTGCCGCTGGCTGCCGCCTTCGGCAAGGCCCATCCCAAGGCGAAACTCAGACTTGTCAGCGCCTACACAGGCTATCTGCTGGACTGGATGCATCGCGGCGAGGTCGACGTTGCGGTGCTCTACGACCCACGCATGGCACGTTCACTGCGCTCGCGTCCGCTGCTCCTGGAAAACCTCTTCCTGATCGGACCGCCCGACGCGGGATTTTCGACCGTGCGCGCCGTATCGTTCGCCTCGCTCGCCGGCAAGCGCCTGCTGCTGCCCAGCATCAAGCACGGGCTGCGCATCATTGTCGAACGCTGCGCCACGGATGCCGGCATCACGCTCGATGTCGGCATCGAAGCGGATTCGTATTCGGCGCTGAAGGACCTGGTGCGCAACGGCCATGGCTGGACGATCCTGCCGCTCGCTCCCATCCATGCCGACGTGACCGCCGGGCTGCTCACCGCCGCGCCGTTGATCGACCCGGTGCCCGTGCGCCGCCTGATCCTTGCCTACCCGGCAGACCGGCCTGCCTCGCGGCTGGCGCGGTTTGCAGGACAAGCGATAGAGGACGTCGTCAAGGATCTTGTCGGGCGGGCCGTCTGGGTTGGCCAGCTTCTCGGCCCCCCGCCCTAAGCATTCGAATTCCGTTATATCTGCTCACGTCCGCCTTGCATTGCTGACAGGGCATTGAGGCGCGATAGTGAGGCCCGCAGCAAGACGAAAAGCCGGACAAACCTCATGGAATCCTATCAGGACATTCGCGATGCCGTCGCCAGGCTGTGCGCGCGCTTTCCCGGAGAATACTGGCGCGCCCTCGACAGGGACATGACCTACCCCGGTGAATTCGTCGCAGCGTTGACCGAGGCCGGCTGGCTCTCGATCCTGATCCCCGAGGCGTATGGTGGCGCGGGCCTGCCGCTTTCGGCCGCCGCTGCCGTGCTGGAGGAAATCCAGCGCGCCGGCTGCAATGGCGGCGCCTGCCATGCCCAGATGTACACGATGGGCACGCTTGTCCGCCACGGCTCGGAAGCCCAGAAGCAGCGATACCTGCCGAAGATCGCCGCGGGAGAATTGCGCCTGCAGGCCTTCGGCGTCACGGAACCGACCAGCGGCACGGATACCGGCGCGCTCAAGACCACGGCTCGCCTTGATGGCGATCATTTCGTGGTCAAGGGCCAGAAGATCTGGACCAGCCGCGCCGAGCATTCGGATCTGATGCTGCTGCTGGCGCGGACTACACCGCTCAAGGACGGCATGAAGAAGACCGACGGCCTCTCCGTCCTCATCGTCGACATGCGCGAAGCCGTTGGCAACGGCCTCACCATCCGGCCGATCCGCACCATGATGAACCATGCCACCACCGAAGTCTTCTTCGACGATCTGCGCGTGCCGGCCGAAAACCTGATCGGCGAAGAGGGAAAGGGATTCCGCTACATCCTCTCGGGCATGAATGCCGAGCGCATCCTGATTGCAGCCGAATGCGTCGGCGATGCGAAATGGTTCATCGAAAAGGCAGGCACCTACGCCAAGGAAAGGCATGTGTTTGGCCGGGCGATCGGCCAGAACCAGGGCATCCAGTTTCCGATCGCAAGAGCCTACGCCAACATGCGCGCGGCCGAATTGATGGTGCGCGAGGCGCTGAACCTCTACGAGGCCAGCAAGAACCCCGGCGCTGAAGCCAACATGGCCAAGATGCTGGCAGCCGACGCTTCGAACGAGGCCGCCAATGTCTGCATCCAGACGCATGGCGGGTTCGGTTTCGCGGAAGAGTACGATGTGGAGCGCAAGTTCCGCGAGACGCGTCTCTATCAGGTCGCGCCGATCTCGACCAACCTCATCCTGTCATACCTTTCCGAGCACGTGCTTGGACTACCGCGTTCCTACTAGGAGTCGTCCGTGAACGTCCTCATTGTCTATGCACACCCGGAAGCAAAATCCTTCAACGGCGCCATGAAGGATCTGGCTGTGGAAACCTTGACCCGCGCAGGCCACGATGTGGTCGTCAGCGACCTCTATGCGAAGGGCTTCAATCCTGTCGCAGGGCCGGGCGACATATCAGGCGAGCGCAACGATGCGGACTTCTTCAGCCTGCCGCGCGAGCAGACCGTAGCCTACGAGGCCGACGCACTGTCGGCCGACATCAGCGCCGAGATCGAGAAACTGAAGCGGGCGGACTTCGTGCTGTTCCAGTTCCCGGTCTGGTGGTTCGGAATGCCCGCAATGCTCAAGGGCTGGGCCGATCGTGTCTTCGCGCGCGGTTTCGCCTATCTGCCGGGCCGCAAATACGACACCGGTATGTTCAGGGGAAAGTTCGCCATGGTGGCCGCCACCACGGGCACATCGGCCGACACCTACGCGCCCGACGGCATCGATGGCGACATCCTCACGGTGCTGTGGCCGATCCACAATGGTCTGCTGCGCTATTCCGGTTTCGACGTGCTGCCGCCCTTCGTCGCCTATATGCCGGGCCGTGTCGGCGACGATGGCCGCCAGGCCTATCTGGAAGCCTACCGCAAGCGGCTCGAGGACATTGACGGCACGCCGCATCTGTTCTTCCACGCCGCCGAGGATTACGGCAAGAACGAGCGGCTGAAGCCTGGTGTGCTCGCCCGCTCCGGGGTGCAGCGCAATGTCTGACGACGCCCGCCCGCTGGAGGGCCTGTTTGTCGTTTCCATCGAGCAGGCCGTCGCCGCTCCGCTGTGCACGGTCCGCCTCGCCGATGCCGGCGCACGCGTCGTGAAGATCGAGCGCCCGGAAGGCGAAACCGCGCGTCACTACGATTCCGCTGTTGAAGGCATGTCGGCTTACTTCGTCTGGCTCAACCGCGGCAAGGAAAGCGCGGTTCTCGACCTGAAGACCGAGCACGACCTGGCTCTGCTGCACCGGATGGTGGCGCGCGCGGATGTCCTGGTGCAGAATCTCGCGCCGGGCGCCATCGACAGGCTCGGCCTCTCCGCCGATGTGATTGCGGAAAAATTCCCTCGGCTGATTGCCATCAACATCGTCGGCTACGGGCAGGACACGCCCTACGCGGCCATGCGCGCCTACGACATGCTGGTGCAGGCCGAAAGCGGCATCTGCGCGGTGACCGGCACACCGGACACGCCGAGCAAGGTCGGGGTTTCCGCCGCCGACATCGCCACCGGCATGAACGCCCATGCGGCGATCCTCGAAGCCTTGCTGGCGCGCGAAAAGACCGGGCGCGGTCGCATTGTCGAAATTGCCATGTTCGACGCCATGGCCGACTGGATGGCCGTGCCGCTGCTGCACTACGAATATGCGGGCCGCGAGACGCAGAGATATGGCCTGGCGCACGCTTCGATCTACCCCTATCGACCCTATGCCTGTCGGGACGGCAGCGTGGTCGTGTCCATCCAGCAGAACAATGAATGGAAGCGCTTCTGCAGCGTCGTGCTGCAAAGACAGGACCTGTTCGCCGACGAACGCTTCGCCACCAATGCCTGGCGGGTAGCCAACCGCACGGCGCTCGACGCCGAGATCGAACCGATCTTCGCGGCAATCGACTGCGAAGAGGCCATAGACCGTCTCAACGAGGCACAGATCGCCTGGGGTCGGGTGAGCGCAATGCGCGACCTGCCTCACCACAAGGCGTTGCGCAGGACAGAGGTGGCGCTGCCGGACGGCAGGCGCATCGCCGTGCCGGTGCCGCCAGGGCGGGCGGAGGGATTCGCAACGGTCCCCAGCGTTCCCGCCCTTGGCGCCGACACAGACCGGATCCGGTCCGAATTCGCCGCCTGACGAGGACCTCATGAGCCTGGACACAAGCACGCTGCAGGAATGGGTTGGACGCACATACGAGGTCGAGGATGTTGTGACCCCGCGCCTGCTGGCCAGCTTTGGCGCCACGCTTGGCGACTACGCAGCGCAAACTGCGGAGGGCGCGGCCACGCCGGGACTGCACTGGTGCCTGACGCCCGATATTGCCGATAGGCGCGAACTCGGAC
This sequence comes from Mesorhizobium loti, assembly GCF_003148495.1. GTDB lineage: Bacteria > Pseudomonadota > Alphaproteobacteria > Rhizobiales > Rhizobiaceae > Mesorhizobium > Mesorhizobium loti. The sequence goes on along the minus strand of NZ_QGGH01000001.1, from coordinate 1,137,690 downwards.
CTGACGGGCACCCGGCCAAAGGCAGCTTCCTGCCGCCGGTGCTGCTTCCACGCCGCATGTGGGCTGCCAGCGATGTGCGTTTCATGGCTCCGATCCGCTCTGGCGATCGCATCCGCCGCCGCTCGACATTGACCGCTATCGAGGAGAAGCAGGGCCGCACCGGCCCGCTCACCTTCGTCACGGTCCGGCACGACATTGCCAACGACGCCGGCCCGGTGATCGAGGAGGACCAGACCATCGTCTATCGCGGTGCCGAAGCCAATGCTGCGCCCTCTGCCCCGCCAGCAAATCCAAACCCGACCGCACCGCACGAGCTTTCGGTCGACGTCGATCCGGTGCTGCTTTTTCGGTATTCGGCGCTGACCTTCAACGGGCACCGCATCCACTATGACGCGCCCTACGCCACGACGGTCGAGCATTATCCCGGGCTCGTCATCCATGGTCCGCTGCAGGCGACACTGCTCGTGAACTTCGCCACCGCTATTGTAGGCGCCGCGCCGCGCCGCTTCTCGTTCCGCGGCGTGCGTCCGGCGAGCGGCCCACAGCGCCTGCTTCTGAGTGCAACATCCCCAGGCCAAGACGGCATGGCTCTCGAGGTACGGTCGGCCGACGGCCATGTGACGGTCAAGGCCACGGCGCAATGGTGAGCTTCGTCACGCCTGTCGTGCCGCTTTTCGTACCCGGCTCGCGGCCGGAGCGGTTTGCCAAGGCCGACAGCAGCGGCGCGGACGCGGTCATTCTCGACCTCGAGGATGCCGTCGCCCCTGGCGACAAGGACCGCGCTCGCGAAGCAATTGTCGCTCATGCAGCCGCGCTGAAATCCGCGGTCGTGGTCCGCATCAACGCCGTTGGCACACCTTGGCACGAAGCGGACATCGATGCCGTGCGGCGCCTCGACGGCGCCTCCGTCATGCTGCCCAAGGCCGAACGCCCGGAAGACATTGCTGATATGACCAGGCACATGGCACGCAGCGTTTCCGTCATCGCGCTGGTCGAGAGCGCCGTAGGCCTCGCCAACCTGCCGGACATATTGGCCACGCCCGGCGTCGTTGCCGTTGCCTTCGGCTCGGTCGACTTCTCGCTCGATCTCGGTTGCGCGCATGATCGGCTGATCCTGCTTGCGGCGCGCAACGAAATCGTCTGGCGTTCGCGCGCGGCTGGCCGGGCCGCGCCGATCGACGGCGTGACGACCGACCTGAGCAGTCCCGAAATCACCGAAGATGACGCACGCCATGCCATGAAGATGGGTTTCGGCGGCAAGATGGCTGTTCACCCGAGGCAGATCGAGCCGATTCGCAATGGCTTTCGCCCGCGCGAAAATGAAATCACATGGGCACGCGACATCATTGGTGCAGCCTCATCAGGCGAAGCCAGCCAGGTCAACGGCGAGATGGTGGATCGGCCGGTGATCGAACGTGCAAGGCAGGTGCTGCGCCGGGCCGCTTTGGTCTAAAGGGCATGCAGAGGAGGGGCAACAGATGAGCACGGACACCGCCGACTGGCCGACCGCCAGGCTCTGCGCCTTCATTGCCGCACTCGACTTCGAACAAATTCCGCCCCGCGTCGTTCATTTCGCGCAAGGACTGATGATCGACTGGCTCGGCTCGGCGCTGGCCGGCAAGGGCGCGCACCAGGTCGAGATGATTGATGGCTTTGCGCGCGCGATGGGGCCGGCGGACGGCCCAAGCACCATCATCCCGACGCGGCGGCGCACCAGCCCCTATTTTGCGGCGATGGTCAACGCCGCGGCCTCCCATGTCGTGGAACAGGACGACGTTCACAACGGCTCGGTCTTTCATCCGGCGGCAGTGATCTTTCCGGCCGTCCTGGCGGTTGCCGAGGCCGAGAACAAGTCCGGCCGCGACATCCTGACGGCCTGCATAGCCGGTTACGAGACGGGTATTCGTGTTGGCGAGTTCCTCGGACGCTCGCACTACGAGATATTCCACACCACCGGCACGGCTGGCTCTGTCGCCGCGGCCGCAGCGGTCGGCAAGTTGATCGGGCTGGACGCAGCCGGCCTCAACCATGCGCTCGGCTCCGCCGGCACCCAGGCGGCGGGGCTCTGGGAATTCCTGCGTGGTGCCGCCGATTCCAAGCAGCTTCATACGGCGCGAGCGGCCGCCAACGGCCTGTTTTCTGCCTATCTGGCGCGCGATGGCTTCAAGGGGGCCGCGCAGATCCTCGAAGGGAAAAAGGGCATGGCGGCCGGCATGTCCAGCGACGCCGATCCGGCCCGCCTGACGGACGGCCTCGGCAGCCGTTGGGCAACCGAGGAGACGTCCTTCAAATGGCACGCCGCCTGCCGGCACACCCATCCGGCCGCTGATGCGCTGCAGCTTCTCATGCTCCGCGAGGGGCTCGGTCCGGACGACATCACTGACGTGGTGACCCATGTCCACCAGGGAGCCATCGATGTCCTGGGCGCGGTGGTCATTCCGCAAACCGTCCATCAGGCGAAGTTCTCCATGGGTACGGTGTTGGGGCTCATCGCCGTCCATGGCGTCGCCGACCTCGACGCGTTCGAACGCCACGCACTTGCCGACACCCGCATCGCCCGCTTCCGCGCGAAGGTGCGGATGGAACGCGACGCCGAGGTCGACACCCTTTATCCCAAGCAATGGGTCGGCAAGGTGAGCGTCACGACTGTTGACGGCCGCAAACTCGATGCCCGCGTCGACGAGCCCAAGGGCGACCCCGGCAACACGCTTGCGAAACAGGAACTGGAAGCCAAGGCCATACGCCTTGCCGAATTTCGAGGCGGCGCTACCGCTGACGAGATCCGCCTCTGCATGGCCCGCATCTGGAGGCTCGATCAGCCCGGAAGCACGGCGGATATATTTGCAGAGCCGTAGTCCGTTATAGCGCCGAACGATCGAGCTCGCTCAAACCATCCCATTCATACACGATTGAGCAGCTCGAACTGGCACTCGCGGCCGGAGCCGACGCGGTTTTGTTGGACAACATGTCGGTCGAGCAGCTGACCCAGGCCGTGGCGATGGTTGGCGGACGGGCGATTACCGAGGCATCGGGCCGCGTGACCGCGCAGAAGGCCCCTGCAATTGCCGCGACCGGCGTCGACCTGATTTCGATTGGCTGGATCACACACGGTGCGCCGATCCTCGATATCGGGCTGGATTGGGAAAGGTCTTGATCTGTCTGTGTCACAATATGTAGCACTTTAACATGTAGCAGGACGCAGTTTGCCGTAATGGAACTTCCACCGATGTCGCCGAGCGCCCGTCGAGACATTGATGCACGGATGCGCTTGCGATAGAAACGGATCATCCGCCATCTGCACCAACCATCTTCCCGATCCTCAGTTCGCCTGGCACCACTCCGCAGGCATGGTTCTGGGACATTGCGGGCCTGCCTCGGCCTTATCTCGCAGGGGGCAGTTTGCTCCGCGCGACAGCGACGATCGCTTCGGCGGTTATGCCGAAATGCCGGAACAGATCCTTGCCGGGCCGGATGCGCCAAAGGACTGCATGCCGACGAAATCGCCATCCCGCCCAATGAAGCAATCCCAGCCCTGGCGAATGGCGGCCTCGACAGCGATCTTGACCGGCGTATTGCCGATGACGGACGCGCGATAGGCAGCCGGCTGTTCGGCGAACAGCTCGAAGCGGGGCTTGGAATAATGCGTTGACGCGCGCTTGTCGACGACGTCGAGCTGGCGCCACCTCATCGTAAGGAGACGTCGTTGACTCAACCAAGCATGCGTCAGACTAAAACTGGTGATCACTATTTCAGATCTGATGGATCTGGATCCGATTATTTCCCGGCTCCCCCAAGCAAACCGCGCACGAAGGCTTTTTGGAAGAGCAGGTAGGCGAGCATCACCGGCAGAAGCGAGATAAGCGTGGCGGCCATCAGCGGACCGTATTCAACCTGCAGGCTGCTGGCGAAACCGGCTATCGTCACCGTGACAGGTCTGGCCTCGTCGCTCGTTGTCAAGGTAATGGCAAAGAGAAGGTCGTTCCAGATGGCGCGACTCTGGATGATCGCGAGAGCGGCGAGACCTGATCCCGACGCCGGAAGAAGAAGCCGCCAGAAGTAGGCTGCCGGGCTGCAGCCGTCGATGAGTGCCGCCTCATACATCGACCTGGGTACCGACGCGAAGAAATTCCGCATGAAGAAGGTGCAGAAGGGAACGCTGTAGGCGGTGTGGACCAGCCACATGCCGGGAATAGTGTCGTAAAGACCAATCGCCCTGATCAGAAAAAACAGAGGGATTTGGACGATCTGGAAGGGAACGAGCATGCCCGTCAGCAGGAAGAGATAGACCACCCGTCCGCCAGCTCCGCGCATGTAGGCAAGCGGATAGCCGGAAATCGCCCCCACCAGCAGCGACAGGATCACGGATGGCACCGTAATCGCAATCGAGTTCAGGAAGCTTCGCCCCATCCGCTCGTAGGCGATGGCGTAATTCTGGAAGAAGAGTTCGTTCGGCAACGCGATCACTCGCGTTATTTCGGACGGCGATTTGAGCGACGTCAGGAACGCAACGACCAGGGGGGCGGCAAAGATCGCCGCCGCCGCCACCAGGATCGAAAACGGTAGAGCCGTGCGCTTGGCGGTTGCAGTGTTCATCTATTCCGCCTCGCTGTCCTGGACACGTTTTGCCAGCTGGTAGATGTAGGGCATGATGATGACCCCGGCGATCACCAGAAGGTAGACCGAAATCGCGCTGGCGCGGCCCATCTCGAATCTACCGAAGGCGGTGTCGTACATCTGCGTGGCCAGGACCTCGGAGGCATATGCGGGGCCGCCATTGGTCATCGCCCAGACAATATCGAACAGGCGCATCGCGTCGACCGCGGCCATACCGAGGACGACGATCGTGGAGGGCCATAGAAGCGGGAAGCTGACTTTCCAGAAGACCTGCCAGGGCGTCGCCCCCTCGATCCTCGCGGCCTCTATGTACTCGACCGGAATATTGCGAAGGCCCGCGAAGAACACCAGGAAGGCGAAACCCGTCGTCCACCACATCATCGAGCCCATGAGCGCGAAGTTGACGATCGAGGGGTCCCCCAGCCAGTTCTGAGCCAGGCCACCCAACCCGACCGACCGCATGACTGTCGTCAGCAGGCCATTGGTCGGCTCATACATCCAGCGCCAGATCGCGGCCACGGCCACGGCCGGGATCGTGAAGGGCAGGAAGAAGATGACCCGGAACACCGATTCTCCCTTCATGCCCCTGTCGAGCAAAGCCGCCAGGAGCAGGCCGAGGCTCGTTGGCCCAAGCAGGAGGAAGACGAGCCAGGAAATGTTGTTCAAAAGAGCGTGGAAGAAGCGCGATTGGTGAAGCAGCACGACGTAGTTCTGCAGCCCGACATACTTCGGAGAGGGTGAGAAACCATCCCAGCTGTGAAGCGACAGATTGAATGTGGAAACGATGGGATAGACATAGAAAACAGCAAAAAGGGTTACAGGAAGCGACAGAAAGACTGCGTGGGTCACCCCTTCGGTCTGAAACTTCCGGCGCATAAGTTGGAAGTTCGGCATGTCGGATTGTTCTCTCGGCGAGCGGAATCAACAAATCGTATCGTCAGCGTCCCTGGATGTCGGGCCGACATGTATCGGCCCGACCACGGTATCACCACTTCAGATAAGATCCCTCCGTCAAAGCTTCCTGCCGCAAGCCCTCAAGCGTCGTTATCATCTCGTTTTCGTTTGCATCGGAGGGGTCGATCGCGAATTTCTCCATTTGGACGCCCAATTCCGTGCCGACCTTGGTGGGCAGCAGGAAAAACAGGTTCGGCAGCACAGCGTTGGCCTTTGATGCATCCGCCAGTTCCTTCGCGAATTTGGCACCCACGGCATCGTAGATCGACGGATCAACCGTCACATTTGGTGCGAGTGAACCTTTCGGAATGGCAAATGCCGCCTGACCTTCCGCCGACGCCGCGGAGATGACGAATTTTTCAGCGGTTTCAAGCGTATCGGCCGGTCCTTCCGGAACCGCAAAGGCATCCATCTGGAAAATCGCCTTGCCCTCTGTCCCTGGCGCTGGAAACACATCGAACTTCTCAACGGGTGCGAAACCCGCCTGCTTGAAATAGGCCGCCGCCCAGGCGCCCATCATGAACATTCCGGTATTGCCGTTGACGACATCGTCGGCCGTTTGAGTCCAGGTCTTGCCGCTCCAGTTCTTGGCGTAGCACTTCACCATGGTGCTGCGGTAGAGGTCGAGGGCCTTGCGGAAATCCGGACTATCGAAGCCGAGTTCGCCGCTCGCGATCTTGTAGTAGCCCTCGGTGCCCACAGTGGAGACGAGGGGCGCGTAGAAGTTATACAGGCTCCAGAACGGCCCCCCCGCATTGCCCAAAGGCTCCACGCCCGCCGCGCGCAGCTTGTCGCATGCGGCCACCAGGCCTTCGTAGTCCTTGGGAGGCTGAAGCCCTGCTTTTTCGAAGATGGCCTTGTTGTAGAAGATGTTGTTGATCAGCGACAGGTCATAGGGAATGCCATAGGGCTTGCCGCCGATCTTGACGACCCGCTGAACGCCCTCCGGGAAAATCTCGTCGCCCTTGATTTTTGCCCAGGTCTCCGAGAGATCATGGAGTTTGCCGCTGTCGACGAACGTCTTCAGCTCCGATGCCATCGAGCTCTGATAGGCGGCGGGCGGCGTGTTTCCCATGAACGCGGTCTGCAATTGACGACGCATTTCAACGGCGTTGCCCGGAATCACCTTGCCGACGATCTGGTTGTTGGGATTCTGCTTGTTGGCGAAAGCGATCAGGGCTTCGATACCGGCCTTTTCAGATCCCGCCGCATAATAGTGCCAAAGCTCCTTGGGACCGTCGGCCCTGGCCGCTGATGCGCTCGCGAGCACCCCGAGCGCCATGCCGACCCATTTCAAGTTACTCATTGTTCTACCCTCTGTTCAGCCGAGCGTTTTGCCGTCGGCATATATTCTGTAAACAAGAAAAACCTACCTCCAAAAAACGATGCGCGTCAACAGATCGCGTTCAAAATATCCCAGTGGGCGAGCCATACGATGAAGACAATTCACGCAACAGATTGATATATAACGATATTAATACGAAAAATGAAATTCACAGGTGTTCGTCGATTGACAACCCATACGGCCTCCTCGTATGAATTATTCTCAAAACAAGAAAAATATCGGAGCAAGGCTTGAGCAAGTCGTACATCAGGCATTTCAATGCCAATGCGATCTTTCACAGGATACGCATCGAGCCTAACGTTTCGCAGCGCGACATCGTCGCCAAGACGGGCATCGACAAGTCTGTCGTCTCCTCCATTGTCAATCAATTCAGTGAGTTGGGACTGGTTGAACGCAACCCTGTGGCGACCAGCAACAAACCTGGTCGCCCTATGGAAGGCCTCACCATCTCTCCCGAAAGCGGTCTGATCGTTGGCGTTCAGATCGAGGCTGACACAATCGGCTATGTCGCCGCCGCACTCGACGGAATCCCTGTGTGCTCCAAGGTCCAGGCTTTCGATGGAAAGCTCGACGAAGTCGCCGATGTCGTCGCTCGGGGGGTGAAGGAAATAGTCAGTGAATGCGGTCGCGACAGCGAGACGCTCGGAGTCGGCATTTCACTTCCAGGCCTCCTCACGGACGAGGGCGTACTGCTTCACGCTCCCGTCCTTGGATGGCGCGGCGTCCCTGTGGTGGATATGTTCTCCTCTGCACTGGATGCTCCCGTTTTTGCGGGCAATGACGGCAAGGCCGCCGCGATGGCGGAATACATGTTCGGTGAATGCGTCGACGTCAGAGATTTTATTTATCTGTTCTCGGGCTCTGGCGTCGGCGGCGCTCTATTCCTCGACGGCGACATCTATCGCGGTTCGACGGGACTGGCGGGAGAACTGGGACATATCAAGGTGGTCCCGCAAGGCCGCTATTGTTCCTGCGGCGCCTCGGGTTGCCTTTCAGCCTACCTTTGCGAGCCTGCGCTGGCAGAGGAGATCGGCAGGCTGACCGGCAATCTGCCATCCTCCTTCAAAGAGATCATTGAGCGCGCCAACGCGAATGATGAGGTCGTTGTCGGTGTGCTCGACAATGCTGGCGCAGTCCTCGGTTCTGCGATTTCCAGTCTCGTGAACATCTTCAATCCGCCATTGGTTTGCCTTGGCGGCGATATGGCGAGCGCAGAACCTTACCTTCGGCCAGCGGTCGAACGCGCCCTGCAGCGACTGGCGCATCCTTCGATGTCGGTCCAGACCAAGGTCATTTTCTCGCAGTTGTCGACGGTCAGCCCGTTTCTCGGTGGTGTCGCACTCGCGCTGGACGGTGTCACGGGTCTCGATTCTCCGCACGTCCTTCCATGAACTCAATCCAAGTCCGTCCGAAAGTCAGAGAATGCGCATAGCTATCGTCGGCCTCTCCATTGAAATCATGCTCGCCTCTCCGGTTCCAACCACGCAGGACGCGATACAACACTACACCGGCAGGGACTTGTCCGAAGGCGATGTCTGGATGGTCCGGGGCATGCTAGCGCGCATGGCGCAGGATAGCGACGTCGAGGCGGTCCCGTTGTACTGGGCCACTGCGCTGCCCGGCGGGCCGCTGGAACTGTCGGCATATCAAGACGTCAAGGAAAAGACGCTCGCGCTGATCAGCGAACGCGGGCCGTTCGACGGGATGCTCGTTGCCAATCATGGCGCGTTGGAGGTCCAGGGTTTGGACATCGACGCAGACACCGATTTCATTCAGGCCATCAGGAATGTCCTTGGGCCTGATGTGCCGATCGGCGTGTCGCTCGATCTCCATGGCGACATGACTCCGGAACTTCTCGAGGCGTCCACGGTCATCAGCGTTCTGCGCACCGCGCCGCATCGTGACGACAGGCAGACGGGGTACCGAGCCGCCGACCAGCTTATCCGGGTCATTCGAACCGGCATTACGCCCAAGAAATCCGTCGTGAGCCTACCAATTCTCGTCCCCGGGGAGACGGCGGTCACAACCCTGGAGCCCGCGAAAAGCCTCTACGGCTCCTTGCCCGAATACGACAGCGTGCCAGGCATGATGGAGGCGAACATCCTTGTCGGATTCGCGTGGAACGACAGGCCCTGGACCGCCGTATCGGCGATTGCAGTAAGCGACGGCGACGCCGAGCTGGCGCGCGTGCAGGCCACACGGTTGGCGCAAGCCATATGGGCGAAGCGCGCAGAATTCAATCTCAAGATGGAGACCGCCGAGGTTCGGCAGGGACTGAGACTCGCGGTCGAATGCCCGCAGCGCCCCGTGTTCGTATCCGATTCGGGAGACAACACCACGGCCGGTGCGGCCGGAGATCTGACCCTTGTCTTGCAGGCAGCGCTCGACGACGAACAGGTCCGCGATGTCGTTGTCGCCGGCATTACAGCTCCCGAGACTGTCCGTAAACTCGTCCAGGCCGGTGTCGGCTCGACGGTGGAAATCGAATTGGGGGCCGAGCATCTTTCCCGTCCGAAGACGGCGCGCCGCGTCAGCGTGCTCGTGGAGGCATGCGGAGAAGAGTTGGTGCTGCCGGGATTTCAGCCATACCGATCCAAGGAGGGCGCGTGGGCCAAGGTGCGAAGCGGCAACGTGATTGCAACATTCCACGCCAATGCCATCGGCATAACCACGCCGCACCATTTCGTTGCAATGGACATCAGTCCAACCGAGCACAAGGCATATGTCGTCAAGCTTGGGTATCTCCATCCTCAGCTCGAAGATGTCTCGGCTCGCCATATCCTGCTGCTGAGCGACGGCACCTCGCAATTGGACATGACGCAGTTGCAATGGAACCTGTTGCCTCGTCCGACCTACCCTCTCGACAAAGATTTCGAATGGGACGCGCAGGCCCGGATGTACGGCGATTGATCTCCCTCGCAGCCAATTTCAACAGCTCTCGCGCCGGCACAAACAAAAGGATGCCAAATGACCATTTCCCTCACATCCGTTCGGTTGCCGGACTTCGGCATCCTCGGCGAAAGGCCGCACGTTCCCGCTGAGATATATGATGCTCGTGTCCGCGCCGCCTATGACAAAGCGGGGTGCGACTGGCTGGCCGTTTATGCCGATCGGGAGCATTTCGGCAACATCGCTTTCCTGACGGGTTTCGAGCCGCGCTTCGAAGAAGCCTTCCTTCTTCTTGGGCCGAACAACAAGCGTGTACTGCTCACCGGCAACGAGTCCGAAAGCTACGCTCCACTCGCGCGCTTGTCGGGATTGACGGTGCTTTTGAGCCAGACCCTGAGCCTCATGGCGCAGGATCGCTCTCGTTTCCCTCGCTTTTCCGACCGTCTTGGCGACGCTGGAATCAAGGCAGGCGACACCATAGGGCTGGTGGGCTGGAAGTATCTCGAGCCATTTGAGGACGAAGCTTCCGAAACAGCCTATTTCGTCCCCGCGGTCTACGTACAGGCGTTTCAGCGAGCGGTCGGCCCTTCCGGCAGGCTGCGGGATGCGACCCATATCCTGATGCACCCGGAAAACGGCGTCGCCGTCACCGTCGATGCTGATCAGATCGCGGCGTTCGAATGGGCTGCAACACGCAGCTCACTGGCGACGTGGAGGATCGTTTCCGGGGTCCAGGAGGGTGACAGCGAGTTCGATGCCGTCTCGCGCATGGGATATGCTGGAGACCCGCTGAACGTCCATACCATGTTCGCGTCGGCCAGCAAGGGTGAAACCGTGATTGGCCTGCGAAGCGCAACGGGCCGCAAGCTCAAGCGTGGCGACGGTGTTACGACCGCAATCGGACATTGGGGCGGTCTTTCCTCCCGAGCGGGCCTTTTCGATGTCGCCAACGACGAGTTTCTCGCTATCGCCAAGGGTTATTTTCAAGGCCTGATTTCCTGGTACGAGACGGCCGCGATCGGCGTCGAGGGCGGCACTCTTCATGAAACGGTAGTATCGACGCTCGCAAAATCGAAGCTCGGGCCGGCTCTCAATCCGGGGCATCTTGGCGGCTACGAGGAGTGGACACATAGCCCGGTTCGGCCTGGCTCGAACGACCGCATCCGCTCGGGCATGCATTTCCAGGTCGACGTGATCCCGACGCCGATCGCAGTCGGCTGGGCGTTGAACTGCGAGGACGCCGTGGTGTTTGCCGACGCACCGCTGAGATCCCAAATCGAGGTCAAGCATCCGTCGACGTTCAAGCGCATCGCCGCGCGCCGCGATTTCATGAAGAACGTGATTGGCGTGGAACTACGGGCGGACATCCTGCCGCTTTCCTCGACACCGCTCTATTTCGCGCCGTTCTGGCTCAAGAGCGATAACATCCTCGTCCGCGATCGATAACCGCCAAGACCCAACACCGGAGGGCTTATGGCCGCCATCGAGCTGAACAAAGTCGTCAAGGCCTATGGGGACGTTCAAACCGTCCACGGAATCGACCTCAGCATCAAGGATCACGAGTTCGTGGTGCTGGTCGGCCCTTCCGGATGTGGAAAATCCACCACACTGCGCATGATCGCCGGACTCGAGACCATCACGGGTGGAGAGATAAAAATCGGCGAGCGACGGGTTAACGACCTCCTGCCGGGAGAACGTGACATCGCCATGGTTTTCCAGAATTATGCGCTTTACCCGCATCTTTCGGTTGAGGACAACATCACGTTCGGGCTGCGTTTGAAGAAGACGCCACGTGGTGAAATCCAAACGAGACTGATCGAGACCGCCCGGATCCTGGACATCGGCCACCTGCTTAAACGCAAACCAAGGCAACTCTCTGGCGGACAGCGCCAACGCGTTGCAATGGGGCGCGCCATGATCAGAAATCCGGCGGTATTCCTGTTCGACGAGCCGCTCTCGAACTTGGATGCCAAGCTCCGCGTCCAGATGCGCGCGGAGATAAAACAGATCCACGAGGCGGTGCCGACCACAACGGTCTATGTCACCCATGACCAGATCGAGGCGATGACGCTTGCCGACAGGGTGGTCGTCATGAATGCCGGCAAGATAGAGCAGATCGCGCCGCCTCAGGAACTATACTTGAAACCGGCGACCAAGTTCGTAGCCGGGTTCATCGGGTCGCCTGGCATGAATTTCGTCAGCGCAGCGTTAGAACGACATGGAGAACAACTGATTGGCGTCCTGTCCGATGGCTCGCGTCTCGAACTGCCTGGAGGCATTTCCAGATTCGCCGACGCGGTGGGGCGGACAGTCGACCTCGGCATCCGGCCCGAACATTTATCCCTCAGTCCAAACGGAGGCCAAATATCGACCCGGATCGAAGCCGTTGCAGAGCTTGTCGAGCCTCTTGGAATGGATACCCTGGTACACTTCATCATCGCCGGCACGAAGGCCGTTGCGCGCGTGTCGCCTGATGCCTCGCTAAGACGTGGAACCCGGCTTACCCTATGCGTCGATCCCAAAAGCATTTACGTCTTCGACCGCGAAAACGGGAGCGCTCTGCATGGCGACTAAGGACATATGTCCTGAACGACGCGATATGGATGCACTGTGCAGGGTTGTTGACTTCATCATACCCGCGGATGATTTCCCCTCCGCTGGCGAAGCGGGGGTTGCCTACCAATGATCACGGCGTGTTGAAGCGTCTGCGGCCAGGGTGCGTGACGGCAGGCTGGAATTCTCGGGGGAGTGCCTGCAACTCCGCAATCCTCATGCCTCGATCGAGGTGCTGTTAGGCGGAGGACATGGACAGCAGAAACATGGCGCGCCGCTATCTCCCAACTTAGCCATCGTGGCCTTGGGAAACCCGGTTTACCACCGAAATGAAATCTGCGACCAGCTTGTTCGGCGTGCCTCGATAACCGATGGCGATGACGCATTCCCGCATGTCACGAATCGGCCTGAAGACCACGCCTGGCCGAGCGTAGTATTGCGCGGTGCTGTCGGCGGTGATGCTTATGCCGCGACCGGATGCGACCGCCTGAAGCTCGGATTCGACGGTGGCAGCCTCGAACACAACTTTCGCCGGCCTGTCGACGCGGTAGTCATTTGCTAACCAGTAGTCGCGCCATACGCCCGGCACCGGCGCGGCAATGATCGGCTCGTCGAGTATATCGTCGAGCACAACCGTTTCCTGCCGACTAAGGCGGTGTCCCGTAGGGAGACATGCGACACATTTCTCGCGTGCGATTTCGACAAGGTCGATGTCGTCCAGGTCGATCGGCGGCCGAATGATACCACAATCGACCTTGCCGTCTCTCAGGCCGGCGCTCGGATCCGAGAAATCAAACTCTTGCAGGTGGAGGGAGGCACCCGGACGAATTCGCTCAAACTCACGAACGATTGCTGGGATAAACTGCACGGCGGTACCGATCATGTACCCAACGCGCAATTCGTTCTTGAGCGCGAGTTGCAGCGACCGTGCCTCACCGTACAGGGCTTCGAGCGATTGGCTAATCGCCCGCGCCCTAGCCAACAGCTTTTCGCCCGACGGCGTCAGACTGACACTTCGGGTGGTGCGCTCAAACACCGGAAAGCCCAGGGTCTGTTCCAATTGGATGATCGTCTGCGACAGGGCTGGTTGAGAGACATTCAGCTTCTCGGCAGCCCGCGCGAAGCTTTTCTCATTCGCGACGGCGATGAAGGAATGAATATGGCGAACTTGGATATTCATAAGCGTCACGAATTAATCGTTCAGCTATTCGTCCTTGTTGTCAAGCGGTCCACGCCGATAATCAGCCACATCCCAATAGGTTGAGGTGAGCCATGAATATCAGCCAGACAGACACGTCTCATTCTAGAAACATTCTGGAACAGGGTAAGCAGTCGCTGATCCACGATCCATTGGGGGGCGACGAAGCAAAGATTACGCTGGTGCGCGCCAAAGGCTCGTATGTCTGGGACGACCAAGGCCGCCAATATCTCGACTGCACCTCCCAGGCGTGGTCGAACAATCTCGGCGCCAATGATCCACGTGTGGTGGAAGCGGCGATCGCCCAGTTGCGCGAAATCACCCACGCCCGGCCGAACTTCAACACGATCCCACTGCTCAAGCTCACCGCCAAGCTGCGCGAGATCTCGCCCGGCGACCTGAATCGCATCGGCTACTGCCTGCACGGCAGCCTGGCCGTCGAAATGGCCATGAAGCTTGCGTTCAAGAACAAGCCTGGTCGCCACAATATCATCGTGCTGCAGGACGCCTATCATGGCCGTTCGCTGACCACGATGGCGGCCAGCTGGCCGCATCCAAACAACCCTTTCCTGCCGATCCAGCCGCGCTTTACCCGTGTGCCGCATCCCGATCCCTATCGTCCGCGGCTGGGTATGGATGTCGAGATGGAATCAAAGCTCTGTCTGCGACTGCTGGAAGAGACGATCCACAAGGGCGTCGATGGTGGTGTCGTCGCCATCATGATGGAGCCAATTCCCGGCAATGGCGGCCACATCGATCTGCCGCTGTCGTTCCTGAGAGGCGTGCGCGACATTTGCGACCGGAACGACATCATCCTGATCTGGGACGAGATCCAGAGTTGCTTCGGCCGCACGGGTGCAATGTTCGCGGCCGACTATTTCGGCATCGTTCCCGACATCATGACCTTCGGCAAGGGTATCAGCGGAGGTTTCCCGTTGGCCGGCATCTTGGCGAGCGAGCGGCTGACCGGTTTCGAGTCGGGCGAGGACGCGCTGACCTTCGGTCAGTTTCCGGTCGCGATGGCGGCGGCCGTCGCCACGATCGACGCGATCATCGCCGACGATCTGTGCGGCAAGGCACGCGACCACGGCGCCTTTGCAACACAGCGGCTCCACGAAATGGCGGATCGCCGCAAGCTGATTGGCGATATCCGCGGCCCTGGCCTGTTCGTCTCGCTCGAACTGGTCAAAGACCGGGTCAGCAAAGAGCCAGCCACAAAGGCCGCCTCGGAAGTATACCGGCGCGGTCTCGAGAAGGGCGTGCTCTTTGGCGAAAGCCGCTATGCCGGCCTCGGCAACCTGATCAAGGTGAAGCCGCCGCTGGACTGCACGCATGAAGACATGTCGCACGCACTCGACGTGCTCGACGATGTGCTCGGCTCGATCGAGGCCGATGGAATCGCTTAACCGTCAACACAAGCCGGAACGATCAGGAGGATCAGACCAGCCTCAACGTATACCACAGACCATGAAAATTAGTACGCAGATACTAACATCGAAAAGGGGATCACTATGCAGGAAAAAAAGATTAGCAGACGCTCCGTCCTAGCCGCCGGTGCAGGCGCTGCGCTATGCATGCCGTTCATCCGGCCCGCCTGGGCGCAGACACAGACGGTGCGGGCGCTGATGTGGGAGGCCTATGTACTTCCCGATGTCGTTTCGAAGTTCGAGGAAGAGAACAACGTCAAGTTTGTCGCCACTTTCTTCGACGGCAATTCCGAAGCCTATAACAAGCTGCGCGTCGGCGGTGCCAAGGAATTCGATTTGGTCCAGGCCGATGGCTTCTGGCCGCAGCTCTATTTTCGAGACGGACTGATCCGCAGTGTCGACTACGCTCACGTGCCGAGCGCGGCAAACTACCTTCCGGAATTCCATGCCGAGAAGTTCAAGGTGCTGACCGACCCGGCATCCGGCAGCAAGATCGGCTATCCGTTCTGCTGGGGCGCCTATGGGATCACGTACAACGCGGCAGTCGTCGCGCCGGAGAAGACGGGTACGATTGAATGCATGTTCGATCCCGCCCTGTCAGGCCAACTGTCCACTAGCGCGCGTTTCGAGGAAAACATCGCCCTGGCGGCATTGTTGGTGACGGACCGGTTGGGCTCGCGCGAAAAACCTCGCCCGGATGGAAAGCCTTTCAACCCATATGTCCTGACCGATGAGGAACTTGACGGTGTTAAGAAATTGCTGATCGAACAGAAGGCGCTGCTTCTGACCCGCTATCAGGACAACCCGACGTTGTTCCAGCTTTTGCAGAGTGGCGCCGTCGTGGCGGCGACCGAATTCGCGCAAGTATTCCGTCAGCTTCTGACGGCCAAAGACCGTAACCCGAAACAGGATTTCCGCCATACGCTTAAGATGAAGGAAGGGGGATTGGGCTGGGTCGACACTTGGCTTGTAACGTCCGGTGTCGAGGATGGCCCCAAGCTCGACCTGTGCAACAAATTCATCGACAGAATGATCTCATCTGAGATCATGAAGCGGATCGGCGAGGTGGCCGGCTGCTCGACCACAATCGATCTAAGAGGAATCTCGACCGAGGAAGAGCGTAAAGTCTATCTGATGGATCGGTCGAGCGAGATCGCGGATCTTTTCATGTTTGATCAGCCATCCTCTCCCGAGAAATGGGAACGCGTGTGGTCGAACGTGCAGGCAGCCTAATCGTCCGTCATTCTCCCAAGCAATGACGCTACCCTCCGGCAGGGCGTTGCCCCGTCGGAGGGACCACGGCCCTCAATGTCAGGTGATCCAACATGAATCAGAGCCAAAACGGCGCCGAGGCCCCCTACATCCGGATTGCCAATATTTCGCGTCAATACGGCCAGGTCCGCGCGCTGCACGATCTCAGCATCGATATCGACAAACACGAGTTCATCGCCATTCTTGGCCCCAGCGGCTCGGGCAAGAGCACGCTGCTCAGGCTGATTGCGGGACTTGACCGGCCCACCGCAGGACGCATTTTTTTTGACGGCGTCGACGTCACAGACCTGCCGCCGCACAAACGCGGCATCGGGATGGTGTTTCAGGAATTCCTGTTGTTTCCGCACCGCACCGTTCGCGAAAATTTGGCCTTCCCACTGCGGATGACCAACCAGCCGCCGCAGATGATCCTCGAGCGCCTGGACTGGGCCGAGGCAATATTGTCGCTTAACGGGCTGATGGACAGGTACCCAAATCAACTTTCCGGCGGCCAGCAGCAGCGCGTCGCGCTCGGCCGTGGATTGGTCACCCACCCCACCCTCTTGCTGCTCGATGAGCCGCTCGCCAATCTCGACCGTGAATTGCGCAACGAAATGGAAGTGGAAATCCGCCGCTATCAAAAGCAACTCGGAATCCCTTTCGTCTATGTGACCCACAATCAGGAGGAAGCGCTGTCAATGAGCGATCGCGTCGCCGTGATCAACGGTGGCAAGCTCGAAGCCCTCGGTGAACGACAGTTGATCTACGACCATCCGCCGACGCCTTTCGTCGCGCGCTTCGTTGGCAAGTCGACACGCTTTGATGGGGCGTTCGATGCAGCCTCCAAGAAGGTCGATCTGCAGCGTTATAACTATTCTTTCCCTTATGAGGAGGTTGCCGAGCGCAAGGGCAACGCCCGCGTCGAGGTCTTCGTCAAGAACGAGCGCTTCGAACTGCTGCCATCAAGATCAGGGAGTGCCGGCATTCCCTGCACTGTCGCCGACGTGGTGCTGAGAGGACCCTTCGTGGAATACATCCTCGAAACCGAGGCCGACGAGCGCATTATCGCGGTGCAGCCCAAGAGAGAGGAACCTCTGGCACTCGGAACCAAGCTTTCGTTGTCGTGGAACCCCTCACAGTGCCACGTATTTCCGGCAGGGAGGTGAATGATGTCCGAGGCCGAAAATAGGCTTAACAGGCGCCTGTTCCTGCACATACCAACCGTCTTCCTGGTCATCTTCTTCGTCTTGCCTTTGATCGCACTGGTCGTTTTGAGCTTCTGGCAAACCGAGAACTACAAAATCGTCCGAGAATGGACGGCGATGAACTATGTGACGCTCGCGACCGAGCCAGCTTATTTCATTTTCTTCATACGTTCGCTGTTCATGGCGATCTTCGTTTCAGTATTCTCGGTCGTCGTCTCCTGGCCGATCGCCTTCTTCATCGTGCGTCACGGGGGTCGCTACAAGCTGATCCTTTCGCTGTTGCTTGCCGTGCCGTTCCTCTCTGGCGAAGTGCTGCGCCTTATCGCCTTGCAGGGCATGCTGGGGCCGACTGGCTTGGTCAACGGGGTGCTTCTGAAGCTAGGGGCCGCACCGCTGCGTTTTATCATGTATTCGAATTCGGCCACCTTCATCGCATTGGTCTATCTCTACCTGCCTATGGTGGTAACGACAGTGTATTTGTCGCTCTTGAATTTCGACTTTCGGCTGGCGAGCGCGGCGAGCGCCTGTGGTGCTAACCGTTTCCGGATATTTTCAGAGATCGTCTGGCCACTCAATCTGTCGGGTACAATCGTCGGGTTCCTCCTCTGCTTCATCCCGACGCTGTCGGCCGCGCTGGCGCCTCGCTTTCTCGGCGGTCCTAATGGCGTTCTTTACGGCATGTCGATCGCGCAGCAGTTTGGTGAGTCCGGCACATGGGCGCTCGGCGCCGCCATGGGTGTCGTGCTCTTCTTGTTTTCGATGCTGGTGCTCGGTGTCTTCAGCCTCGGAATCGACCTGCGCCGCACAGGTTTCACCGGAATGGGACGACAGTGATGTATGCACAGGCAAGCAATGAAAGGCTGACGAAATGGCTGATGGGCGCGATCCTGGTGATAGCCTATGCGTTCCTCTACATGCCGATCATCCACATCCTGTTCGCCTCGCTGTCGAGTCGGCCGAATTTTCCCTATCCTCCGGAGTTCGACTATGGGAGCTACATCAGGCTCTACACCAATACTGTATACCAGGACGCATTCCTGAACAGCTTGATCATCGCGACCTGTACATCGATCCTCTCGACAGTCCTAGGCTTCCTGGCAACGGTAGGGGTGTTGCGGTTCGGCGGGCGTAAAGCCCTCCTCTACGCGGCCTTCTTTGCGGGACCATTGTTCGTATCCGAGATACTGCTCGGCATCTCGTCCATGTCGCTCTACTATCTGGTCTTCGAACTGCAGGGCAACATGGTCACCGCCATAATCGCCAATTCGGTGCATTGCTTCTCGTTCTGTTTCCTGATCATGGCAGCCCTGCTCTACCGCTATGATTGGCGCATGAACGAGGCAGCTGTGGTCTGTGGCGCTTCGCCGGCACGCGCCTTCTACGAGGTGATGCTACCGCTGACTTGGTCGGGCATATTGGGCAGCCTGATCGTAGCCTTCGTGCTGTCGCTCAATGGCCTAGACATCTCGTTCTATTTGCTCGGCGCAACCCCTACTATGCCATCGGTCGCCTGGGGCGCACTGCGCTACGGCGTCAAGCCCGAACTCTACGCGCTTTCGTCGATCATCAACATTCTGGTGTTTGCCGCGATCACGGTGCTCTATTTTGTCGCCCGTTCGGACAAGAAACGGCCGATGGAATGACATGTCCTGCTTGTGGCGCCTTTGGTGGGCCGCATTTCCGGTGAGGCCATGTTTTGCACGTCTGAATTTCACACACGAGGACATTAGAGATCGCGGCAGATATGTGGGCGCTCTATGCCTTGCTTCGCCTCCGCTGTGAGGGACTCCAAGGGAGTGCGTCGCAAGTCTTACCTCCACAAAGCTTTGGACTACGTTCGCTTTGTCGAAGCGTCCATCCGTTCGAGGCGGGGCAACCGTAGCCTCTGGACCAACTGTAACACCATATTTCCAGTAAGCGGTGTCCGGCTCACGCCTTGACCAAGATGCTTTATCAATGTCGAGGACTGCAGCCATGACAGCGACGGCAACTATGCGCCATTTGCGGTCATTGGCTGTCTGCGCTTTCTAAGGATACGGTCCCACCCTTCGACATGATTGCCTCGGTCGACGCTAACAGCCTGTAGGCATGTCGTGCACCTGGTCCCAAAGATGCCGCTTCCCGCCAAGGAGCGGTTGGCGACGGAAGGGGGTTCGAGTCCACGTTGTGGGCATCTTAGAAAAAATAAAATAAAGTCAAATAGTTATAGGTTAATTCTGGTGGGCCCGGAGGGACTCGAACCCCCAACCAAGCGGTTATGAGCCGCCGGCTCTAACCATTGAGCTACAGGCCCCACGCGGGCTGGATTAATGTTTTTCCCGTCGCGGCACAAGGCTTTCCCGACAGGCTTTCGGAGATCGCCCAAATCAACCCATAATCGCGCTCTAGGCGACCTCTGCGACTTGATCGCAGACCAAGGAGATTTTCATGACCAGACACCTTTTGCCTCTCGCGCTCGCCGCTGCAATCGCTTTTCCGGCGATGGCTGGAGCCACCGATTTGCCGACGCCGCCCCGCATTATCGTGTCAGGCGAAGGCGAAGCAACCGTAGCCCCTGATCTAGCGGTCCTGACGCTGAGCGTCATGCGCGAGGCCAAGACCGCGCGCGCGGCGCTCGACGCCAACAATGACGCCATGGCCGCCGTGATCGCAGCGATGAAGTCGGCCGGCATCAAAGACCGCGACCTGCAGACCGCCGGCATCCAGATCAACCCGCGCTACAACTACACCAACAAGCCGGACGGCAGCCAGGAAGCCGAACTCGTCGCCTATCAGGTGACCAACACGCTTTCGGTGCGGGTGCGCGATGTCGACAAGACCGGCGAAATCCTCGACAAGGCGGTGTCGCTCGGCGTCAACCAGGGCGGCGGCATCGCCTTCACCAATGACAACCCGGCGGCCACGGTCACCGAGGCGCGCAAGAAGGCGGTCGCCAACGCCATGGCCAAGGCCAAGACGCTGGCCGAGGCCGCAGGCGTCAGCCTCGGCCGTGTGCTTGAGATCACTGATCAGAACATCGCGCCGACGCCAATGCCGATCAACGCCAAGGCTTTCGACGCCGCGGCGGGTGCTGCGGCTCCGGTGCAGGCCGGCGAGAATTCCTACAATGTGCAGGTCACCGTCACCTTCGAACTGAAATAAGCAGCTCTGACGATCCGTGGCTGAGCCTTGCCCAGCCACGGATGCAATCACCAGTCGATAGCGAGCATGAAAAACCCCGCGGGATTGCTCCCGCGGGGTTTTTTCGAGCCACACCCTTCAACTGGAAAGGGGCTCGGCTAGTCCCGGCTGATCCTCGCAGAGGATCATGCCGCGTCGACCTTCGCAGAAGGTCCTGTCTCCAGGCTGAGGCTCGCAGAGGTCGTGTCTTCTGACCGGCCCTCACCCTCAGCCTCAGCCTCAGCCTCAGCCTCAGCCTCAGCCTCAGCGATAGATAACCGGGCAACCGCGCTCGTTGGCGAACACGATCACGACGCGGTCGCCGTCCTGGCGGCCCATCACCTTGACCGTGCGGCGGTTGACGTCGACGATGCGGGCACGATAGAGGCCCATGCGTTCGGCCTTGTCGAGGGCGCGGTCCGGCGAACAGCCACGGCGCCAGCCGTCGCGACGCTCGTCACGGCGATGGCGATAGCCATCATCGCCGGCATAGACGCCGAAGCGCGGGTCGTTGTTGTTGCCGAAGCCGAGATAGAGGCTGTCGGCGTGAGCGGGGATAGCCGTCAGCGTGCCGAGACCGACCAGGGCCGAAAGGGCTGCCGTCTTGATCGTGTTGAACATCGTCTTCTCTCCTTTTTTGGGCTTTCGCCCGTCCTCGTGAACCGATGGGGGGAGAATGCACTTGCCTGTCTGAACTCTTTACGAACCTGCTGTTCATCTTCGGTTCATGTGGCGAGAAAAGGGAAATTCCGGCTATTCGCCATCGTCCGCAGCCTGCGGTGAACGCCAAACGCCCGACACAGACCCTGTTCCCTACCAGCGGGCCAAGGATCAGGCGCCCCCGGCGCGAACCCCAGCAGTTCGTCGTTCTCTAACGCGAGCCCTGGCTCCTCGTCCCGGCGCGAGCCTTAGGGTTCGTCGTCCAGCATGTAGTCAAAATAGTCTTCCGGCTCGGCAAGATCGGTTTCGCTCGCCTTGACTCGGCCGCGCATCGAGATACCGGCTTCATGCACGGTCTCCGCACTGCCCGACACCAGCCGGTGCCACCAGTAGAGGTCGCGGCCCTCGGCCACTAGCCGGTAGGCGCAGGTGCTGGGCAGCCAGCTGATGGTTCGCACGTTCTGCGGCGTCAGCCCGACGCAGTCGGGAACACGCGCCAGCCGGTTGGCGTAGTCCGAACAGCGGCAGGTCTCGGCGTCGAACAGCCGGCAGCCGACGCTGGTCCAGTAGATCTCGCCGGTGTCCTCGTCCTCGAGCTTCGACAGGCAGCATTTGCCGCATCCGTCGCAGAGCGACTCCCACTCGGCCGGGCTCATCGCCTCAAGCGTCTTGGTTTTCCAGAATGGCGTTTCCATTCCCGGCATGTGGCCCCAGCCGCCGGTAAGGTCAAGCGCGGCAATGGTCGGAATTCGGCGATCGCCAGGGGAATGACACGAAGTTGCCTTCAAAAGGTCGGCCAATCGCCCTGCACGGCCTCTATTCACGCCAAACCGGAACCAATCGGCGCAAGATCGGTTTCGGCAAGGATGGGACCCCACAAGGAGAATTTTCGATGAAACGCCAACCACGGATTCTGGCCGGCACCGCACTTGGCCTGCTGATGGCATCCGCGCCGTTGGGCGCGTTCCCGCTTCAGGGAGGTGCCGCGTTTGGCCCCGCCCAGCGCACGTCAGCCCCATTCATTTTGGCGCAAGCAGCGTGCGCCGAGGGCGAATCGGCCGAGGCCTGCGCGCAGAAGCAGCAGGCGGAACCCGAACAGAAGCCCGAGCGCAGGAAGAAGGCCGAGCCTGAGCAGCAGGCAGCGCCTGCCCAGAGCGCGCAGCCCGCCGAGGAGCAGCAGCCACGCAGGAAGAAGCGCGATCAGCAGCAGCAGACCGAGCAGGTGCCAGCCGAACAGGCCGCACCCGCCGAGGAACAGCAGCCGCGCAGGAAGAAGCGCGATCAGCAGCAGCAGACCGAGCAGGCGCCGGCCCAACAGGCCGCGCCCGCCGAGGAACAGCAGCCGCGCAGGAAGAAGCGTGATCAGCAGCAGCAGACCGAGCAGGCGCCGGCTCAACAGGCCGCACCCGCCGAGGAACAGCAGCCGCGCAGGAAGAAGCGCGATCAGCAGCAGCAGACCGAGCAGGCGCCGGCAGGCCAGGCAGAACCGGCCAACGACAATCAGCCCGCCGAGCAGGCCAAGCCGCGCAAGAAGAAGCAGGACCAGCAGGCCGAACCTCAAGTCGCCCCGACGCCGAAGGAAGCTCCCGCTGGAGAGGCGACGGCCCCTGCCGGCGAACAGCCTGCGGCCCAGGGCGAGCAGCCCCAGGACAAGACCAAGAAGCATGGCAGGAAACCGGCCGGCGAGCAGCCGACCACCGGTGAGCAACCTGCCAATGGCGAGAAGCCCGTCACCGGCGAACAACCCGCCAATGGCGAAAAGCCGGCGACCGGCGAACAGCCAGCCACCGGCAAGCAACCGGCCAATGGCGAGGCGGCAGCACCAGTCCAGGGCGAAAACCCTGTGCAGGGCGAAGCCCCTGCCAATCCCAACGCTGCCCCCATCCTGGACAGCCAGAAGGATGCCGAGCGCAAGGGCGGCGGCCGGAAGCATGGCGACAAGAACACTCAGCAGAATGGCGGGCAGCAGAATGGCGGGCAGAACGCCCAGCAAGGCGGCGATCAGGGCCAGAAGCCGGTGGTCGCTCCCGTCGACCAGGGCCCGCCCCCGACCGACGACAAGGCCGCACAGCAGGAGATCAAGCCCGAGAAGATGATTCCGGTGACTGAGGAAAAAGGCAAGCGCCTCGATCGCGCGCCCGACGAGAACATCCGCGACCGCCGCCGTCCCAAGGGCGTCGACGTGCTCAAGGAGATCGGCGACCGCGTCATCATCCAGCTCGGCGGCCAGACGATCGTCCAGAGCAATGACGGTCCGCGCATGAACCGCGGCGCCAAGGACGTCTACTACGAGGATCTGCCGCAAGGCCGCACACGCGAGACGGTAGAGCGCGGCAATGGCGTCCAGATCGTCACCATCCGCAACCGCTACGGCGACGTCATCCAGCGTTCGCGCATCACGCCTGATGGGCGCGAATATGTGCTGAGCTATGTCGACGAGCAGGACTATCAGGATGAAGGCGACTGGCGCGATCCCGGCGACGACCTGCCGCCAATGCGTCTGACCATCCCGCGCCGGGAGTACATCCTCGATTCCGAGGATGTCTCGAGCCCGGACGATTACTACGACTTCCTCGAACAGCCGCCGGTGGAGAAGGTGCAGCGCCTCTATTCGATCGACGAGGTCAAGCGCTCGGCCCGCGTGCGCGATATTGCACGGCGCGTCGATCTCGACACGCTCAACTTCGAATTCGGCTCGGCCTCGATCTCCGACACCGAGGTGCAGAAGCTCGAGGGCGTAGCCAGCGCCATGGAGAAACTGTTGAAGAAGAACCCGGCCGAGACCTTCTTGATCGAAGGCCACACCGATGCGGTCGGCACACCGGAAGCGAACCTCGCTCTGTCCGATCGCCGCGCGGAAGCGGTGGCGGAAGCGCTGACCAACGCCTTCGGCATCCCACCGGAGAACCTGACCACGCAGGGCTATGGCGAGGAGTATCTGAAGGTCAACACCGCGGCGCCCAACCGCGAGAACCGGCGCGTCGCCATCCGCCGCATCACCTCGCTGGTGGCGCCTGTGGCCAGCAACAATTAGGTCATGTTTTCAAAACCATGACCTGGTTTGTGGAATCGGCGCGAGAAGCATCCATCCCCGGCCCTGCCGGGGATGGATCGACGTGCCGGGTTCAACAAGAATTGTACCGGTATGCAACCGGGCTCATTGAATCGACGGCGCACCTACCCCAGATTCAGGGCTGGGCGTTCCCTGCCCCGTCCCGACTCCAGCGGGACGCATTGAGCCCCGCCGGACCCTCTCCGGCGGGGTTTTTTGTCTTGCAAACAGTGGCGACCTGAAGGAGATACGGCCCGACTGAGAACCAACCGGAACCACTTCATGAAGCGTCTCGAACTCGCCATCGAATCGATCATTCTCGCCTCGCGCTGGCTGCTCGTCGTCTTCTATCTCGGGCTGGGCGTGGCACTGGCCATCTATGCGCTGTCCTTCGGCAAGAAGCTCTACGAGTTCGTCACCGTGGCCTTCACGCTCGGCGACACCGACACCATCCTGAAGATGCTCGGGCTGATCGATGCCGCCCTGGTTGCCTCGCTGGTGGTGATGGTCATCATCTCGGGCTACGAGAACTTCGTCAGCCGCTTTGACGACTAGGACGGCGGCGTGCACTGGCTGGGCACGATCGATGTCGGCTCGCTGAAGGTCAAGGTCGCCTCGACCATCGTCGCCATCTCGTCGATCCACCTGCTGCAGGTGTTCCTGAACTCGTCGTCCTACACGACCGACCAGTTGATGTGGCTGACCATCATCCACCTCGCCTTCGTCGTCTCGGCCCTCATGCTCGCCTATATCGACCGGCTGATGGGTCTGAGCAAAGGCAAGAAGGACGAGGCGTAACACCAATGGAAGAGGACGATCTTTCAAGGCTCGATCGACTTCGTCAGGCAATCGACGAGGGCGATGAATCGGCGAGCCGGAGCTGTTCGACTTCGACCTACTTATCGAAACAAACCGCCGGCGGCTCGATCCTCGTCAGTAGATATTCTTGATCTTGCTGTCCGTCCGCGCAAACACCTCATCGGGGACAAAAAAATCGCCGGCCAAAGGCCCGGTCGCATCAGGCGCATAGACCGAAAAGTCGCTGACGCCCTCGGCGCGCAGAACCTCCTCGTCGATGTAGAAATTGCCTGATGCCTCGCGCGCCCGCCGCATGAAGATGGCGTGCGCGGCATCGGCCATGATGTCGGGCAATCGGCTCATCGCCGCCACCGTCGCGCCGCCGAGCAGATTGCGCACCGCCGCCGTATCGATGGTCGAAATCGGCCACAGCGAATTGACCGCGATGCCGTCCTTGGCGAACTCGGCGCTCATGCCCAGCGTGCACATCGACATGCCGAACTTGGCCATGGTGTAGGCGACGTGGTTCTTGAACCACTTGGCCTTCATGTCGAGCGGCGGCGCCAGATTCAGGATGTGAGGATTTGCAGCCAACTTCAGGTGCGGGATACACATTTTGGATACCAGGAAGGTGCCGCGCGTGTTGATCTGATGCATCAGGTCGTAGCGCTTCATGTCGGTTTCCAGCGTGCCGGTGAGCTGGATGGCGCTGGCATTGTTGACGCAGATGTCGATGCCGCCGAACTTTTCCACGGTCCTGGCGACCGCCTCGGCCACCTGTGCCTCCTCACGGATGTCGCACAGCACGGGCAGCGCCTTGCCGCCGGCCTGCTCGATCTCTTCGGCCGCCGTATAGATCGTGCCCGGCAGCTTCGGATGCGGCTCGGCGGTCTTGGCGGCGATCGTCACATTGGCGCCGTCGCGTGCCGCACGCAGCGCGATCGCCAGCCCGATGCCGCGCGACCCGCCGGAGATGAACAGCGTCTTTCCCTTGAGCGACATTTTTCCCTCCAATGGCTTTATCTCGTTGCGCAATCCTTGCCTGTGGCGCTGCCGGATACAAGAGCTTGAGGCGGAAGCTATGGTGACGTTGCGGAGGGTCCCGTGTCTTGCCGGCTGCAAACGACGTGGCGTCACAACCGATTTGGCATATAATTCCCACACCGGATGGCAGATCACCAAATGGCTTTGTTGATTAAGAATGTCGAAGTGGAGCGGCTGGCCCGAGAACTCGCCATGAGCCGTGGCGTGTCCGTGACGGAAGCGATCCGGCAGAGCCTCGAAAACGAAATTGCTCGCGAAAACCTGACTTCTCAGCAAAACGAGTCTGACCTGATCGTGAGGCTTATGGAAATTTCAGAGCAAGCAGGCCAGATACCTGTGAGAGACCACCCGATGACGGAGGACGAGATACTCGGCTACGACGAACTCGGGATCCCGACCAGATGATGCATATCTCAACCTCAGCGTCGCGCCGCCCCTCATTGCCCTGCCGGGCATTTCTCCCCGTATAGTGACGGGGAGAAAGAGGCTGTGCCGATGATTTCGCCAATCATCAATATTGCAGAGCAAGCGCCAGCGGCGCGGCTATCTCCCTTCTCCCCGTCACTATACGGGGAGAAGGTGCTGGCAGGCGGATGAGGGGCGGCGCTGACTCTTCCAATGATCGCCAAAAACTGCCGGACACGTCGTTCCTAAACCAGCACCAACCCCTGCCGCATCGCAATGGCGATCGCGTCGGTGCGGTTGGCCGCACCGAGCTTGATCAGGATTGCGGCGACGTGGAACTTCGCCGTGTGCACGGAGATGTTGAGGCGCCGCGCGATCACCTTGTTGGGAGCGCCCTCAGCCAGCAGCGCCAGCACTTCCGCTTCGCGCGGCGACAGCGAAGGCCGGACAGCATGCTCGTCGGGGGTTTCCTCCTCGAACGGCTCGCCATCACCGGCATGGAAATGCTCATGGCGCCCGCTTCTGCCATCGTTCGATACGCGATAGCCGGCCGCAGCCAGCCGCACTGCTGCGGCGATCAACAAATCGTCCGCGCCCGCCGCCATGACGGCCAACACCTCACCGGTGGGCCGCTCGTCGCCGCGTCCCGACAGCAGCACCCTTGGAATGGCGGCCGGCACCGCCTCACCGCTCCGGTCGTCAACGATGGCGACATCGGCTCTGCCGGCCACGACCGGCAGCAGGTCATCGCTGGCGGCAAGCGAGGTAGCCAGGCGCTCGGCGCGCTCCGCATCGCCAAGCGCAATCAGCACCACCAGCCGCCGCGAGACGGCACCGTCATGCATGATCCGGTCGCTGGTGAGCGTGTCCATCGATCACCTCAGCTCAGCGGCTTTTCGCCGATTGTCAGCGCGACATCGCGCTGTTCGCCGCCGCGCACCACGCCCAGCGTCACCGAAGCGCCGGCGCTGTCGGGTCCAAGCCTGCGGATCAGGTCGCGCGGACCATGCACGGCCTCGCCGTTCCACGCCATGATGATGTCGCCAAGTGAGAGACCGGCGGCCTTGGCGGGACCATCGTCGTCGAGGCTCATCACCATCGCGCCCTGCGCATCGCGATCGCGTACCGGATGCAGGCCGGCGCCGAGATAACCGCGCGCGACATGGCCTTTCTCACGCAGGGTCGCGACCGCCCGCTCGATCGTCTCGTAAGGCATGACCAGCGCCCGGTGGCGCGGTCCGAACAACAGCATGCCGATCAGTGCGCCCTTGGCATCGAGCACCGGACCGCCTTCGAAACGGCCGCCGGCGCCGACGGCAAGATTGATGCGCCGGTCGATGGTGCCGCCGCGCATCGAGCGCCAGGCCGGACCGACTTCGCCGACCGAACCCGACACGGCCAGAGCCGAGCCCTGGCTGTTGCCGATGGCGATGGCGATGTTGCCCGGCCGCACTGCATCGGCCATGGCCAACGGCACGGCGCTGACGGCCCCCGCCGGCTTCAGCAGGGCAACGCCGGTCGACGGATCGCGGCCGATCAGTTCGGCCTTCACGGTCTCGCCCGAGGCCAGCACCAGCTCGATCTCCTCGCCGGCCTCGACGGCCTCTTCGGCGGTGACGAAATAGCCGTCACGCCAGTGAAAGGCGCTTGCCGTGCGGTGATGATGCGTGGCGAAACTCGCCGTTGCCGGAGCCGCTTGTGCCGCGAGATCGGCGATGGCGTCGGAAAATGCATTCAGATTGAAGTCGCTCATGAATATCTCCTGGGTTCATCCATGCCCCAGATATCGCTCGACAGCGCGCCCGGAGGTACTCGCCTGACGGCTAGTTGCTGGTTTGACTGGCCATCTGGTCAGGTCGCGACGGTTCGGCCCGCTCCGCACATATAGTCATCCTTTCGCCTGAAAACAGGGAGCCTGATCATGGCCCTCGCCGCCACCAAATTCCAAACTGATGACACGTTGCTCGACGCCTATTCGACGACCGTTGCAGACGCCGTCGACCGCATCGGCCCGGCCGTCTGCCGCATCGAGCGCGTCGGCGGTCAGGGCGGCCATGGTTCCGGCTTCGTCATCGCGCCGGACGGGCTGGTCGTCACCAATTTCCATGTCGTCGGCGACGCCAGGACAGTGCGCGTCTCGATGCCGGACGGGTCGTCCAGCGAAGGCCGCGTGCTGGGCCGCGACCCCGACACCGACATCGCGCTGGTGCGCGCCGATGGCAGCTTTGCCGACGTCGCGCCGCTGGGCGATTCCAAGCGGCTGCGGCGCGGCCAGATCGCCATTGCCATCGGCAATCCGCTCGGCTTCGAATGGACCGTCACCTCTGGCGTCGTCTCGGCGCTTGGCCGCTCTATGCGCGCCTCCACCGGCCGGCTGATCGACGACGTCATCCAGACCGACGCGGCGCTCAACCCCGGCAATTCCGGCGGGCCGCTGGTGTCGTCGGCGGGCGAGGTCATTGGCGTCAACACCGCCATGATCCACGGCGCGCAAGGCATCGCTTTCGCGGTCGCCTCCAACACCGCCAACTTCGTCATTTCGGAGATCATCCGCTTCGGCCGCGTGCGCCGCGCCTTCATCGGCGTCTCGGCCGACACCACCAATCTGCCGCGCCGCGCGGCCTTGTTATCGCAGGTCTCGACCAGCACCGCAGTGCGGCTGCGCAGCGTCGAGAAGGATGGCCCGGCGGCCAAGGCCGGCCTGAAGGAAGGCGACATCATCGCCGCCATCGACGGCCGTCCTGTCACCGGCGTCGACGACCTCGTGCGCATGCTCGACGCCGAACGCATCGGCCGCGAGACGCTGTGCACCGTCGTGCGCCGCACCGGCGTCAGCCAGGTGACGGTGACGCCGGTGGCAAGGGCTGGCTGAGGCGGGCGCTCAGGCTCCCGCCGCTCCCTCTGCATACTGCGCCAGAAACGCCTCGCTCGGCGGGATCGGCTTGATGACGTCGATCAGCACGCCATTGGGGTCTTTGGTGATGAAATGGCGCTGGCCGAAGGGCTCGTCGCGCAGCGAACGCAGGATCGGCAAGCCGGCAGCGACGACACGCTTATAGACCGCGTCCGGGTCGCGAACCTCGAAATTGATCAGCAGGCCCGAGGTGCGGCCCCGCCCCTCTTCCGGGATAGTCTCATGGTCGCCCTGGACGATGCCCAGATTGACGCGTTTGTTGTCCACCGATTGCAGATGCACATACCAGTCGCTCGTAAACAGCGGCTGGAAACCGAAATGCTCGACATAGAACGCCGTCGTGCCGGCGACGTCGCCCGTCATCAGCACCGGGTAGTAGCTCGTGGTCTTCATCTTTCCTTCTCCCGTCAATTAACATACAGTCTGCATGTAGATTGAATTAACATACAGGCTGCATGTATGCAACAGGAAACCACACGCCGTTCCAACCGCGACCGCACCGAAGCGACGCGCGCCGACCTGATTGCCGCGGCACGAAAGCTGTTTACGGAAAAATCCTATGCCGAGACCGGCACGCCGGAGATCGCTGCCGCCGCCGGCGTGACGCGCGGTGCGCTCTATCACCATTTTGCCGACAAGCAGGCGCTGTTTGCAGCCGTGGTCGAGCAGGAGGCGGCAGCGGTCGCCGAAGAGATCGAGCGCGCCTCGCCGCCCTCGCTCGATGCGCGCGAAGCACTGATTGCCGGCTCAGATGCCTATCTCGCCGCCATGCGCGCACCCGGCCGCACGCGGCTGTTGCTGCTCGATGGCCCGGCCGTGCTTGGACGCCCCGCAATGGACGCGATCGACAACCGCCACGGCAACCGCTCGCTGCGCGAAGGGCTGGTCGCGGCAATGCGGGCGCAGGCGATGACGAGATTGCCGGCGGAAGCGCTGACCGCGCTGCTCGGCGCAGCCTTCGACCGCGCCGCCCTGGCGATCGAGGCCGGCGCCTCAGCGCAGGATTATCGCACTGTTCTCATGGCGCTGATCGATGGGCTGTCTCCAGCTCCTCTTCAGGCACCTCGCCCGGCTCGAACTCGTTGAAGCAGCCGAGTTGGCGCTTGAATTGGTCGATCAGCCAGGCCGCCGCTGGCTTCGGGCTGCGGTCGTTGCGATGCATCGCAAACAGGGGCGAACTCACCTCCCTGAAGGACTCGAGGTCGATTTCCACCAGCCGGCCGCTCGCCAGATCGTCTGATATCAGCCAGCGCGGCAGCCCGCCCCAGCCCAGCCCCTCGCGCATCAGAATATGCTTGGTGCGCACATCCGTCAGCCGCCAGGTGCGGTAGGCGAAGACACCGAAGTCGCGTCCCTTGGTACGCTCGGACTGGTCGGTGACGACGAGCTGGGTGTGTTCACGCGCATCCTCGAGCGCCACCGGCTTCGGCAGCAGCGCCAGCGGATGGCTGGGCGCGGCAGCCAGCACGATCGACATGAAGCCGATGCGCACAAGATGCACGTCGACCTCGCCCAGCAAGCCGCCAATGCCGAGATCGGCCTGTCCGTTGACGACGTGATCCGGGATAAGGCCGAGCGAGCCGATATGCAGGCGCAGCATCACTGTCGGAAACTGCGCCTCGAATGCCTTCAGCACCCGCACCAGCACCGGCGAAGGCAGCGACGCATCGACCGACAGCGCCACTTCCGCCTCCAGCCCGTGATGGTGGCCATCGACCCGCGAGCGCATGCGCTGCAGCACGCCGACCATGCGCCGCGCGTCCTCCAGCATCGCCCGGCCGATCTCGGTCAGTTGCGGCTCGCGCGTGCCCTCGCGCTCGAACAGCTTCAGTCCAAGCTGCGCCTCGAGATTGGCGATGCCATAGCTGATAACGGACTGCGCCCGGTTGAGCTTGCGGCCGGCGGCCGAGAAACTGCCGGCTTCAGCGACCGTCACAAATATCTGAAGTTGGTCGAGCGTCGGGTTCGGCTGCATTGCTGTATCTATTTTGTTGATGGATCGTATAGAAAATATACCAGTTTATCGAATGGGTCGATAGCCCCATATGTGGCGGGACAATTCAATTCCACTGGAGAGACCCGCTATGTCCATTCTTCTTGTAACGTCGAGCCCGCGCGGCGCTGCCTCGCACTCAACCCGCATCGCCACCGAATTCGCCGAGAAGCTGCTTGCCGCCGACCCGTCGAACACGCTTGTCGTGCGCGACCTCGTCGCCAACCCGCTGCCGCATATCGACGCCGATTATGCCAGCGGCATCTACACGCCTGTCGAAGCCCGCACGCCCCGCCAGGCTGAAGTCGTCGGCGTCTCCGACGTCGCGCTCGACGAACTGTTCGCCGCTGATACGGTGATCCTCGCCACCGGCTTCATCAACTTCAACATCTCTTCGACGCTGAAGTCCTGGGTCGATCACATCGCCCGTTCCGGCAAGAGCTTTGCCTATGGCGAGAACGGCCCCAAGGGCCTCGTCACCGGCAAGAAGGTCTATATCGTGCTGGCTTCCGGCGGCATCTATTCGGAAGGCGCTGCCGTACAGTTCGATCACGCCATTCCCTACCTGCGCGGCGTGCTCGGCTTCCTCGGCATGACCGATGTCGACGTCATCCGCATCGAAGGCGTCGGCATGGGCCCTGACGCGGTGACCGCAGCGCTCGCCAAGGCGACCGCCAAGGTCGATGCCGTGGTGGCAGCCAGCCGCGATGTTGCAGCAGCCGCATAAGGCGCCAAAGTTCATCCGCATCGAAAGGCAGGCGTTCGCGCCTGCCTTTTTTCGTTCTAGCCGATCAGATGTCTTAAAAGGCCCGCCGAAGCGACCCCGATCAGCACGGTCGGCAGCATGGAAAGCCGTGTGGCAGCAACAAAAGTGATGGCCAGAGCCAGAAGATCGGCCGGATTCCGCGACACGAAGGCCGGCGCGATCACCGAGATCAGCACGCAGCCGGGCGCCGCCTCCATCACCGCCGCGGCGCGGGCGCTGAGCGTGCGGTTGCGCAACACGACGTAGCCGCCGATCCGGGTCAGATAGGTAACGCCGGCGATCAGAACGATGGTGAGAAGGGTCGCAGCATTGATCATGCATCACCTGCCATCAGCCAGGCCGCGATGAGCCCCGATACAGCCCCTGCGGCGACATACCAGGCGCCCGGGACGAAGAGATAAAACAGCGCCGCGACGACGAGGCTGACCAGCCACGGCCGCGCCGCGGCCATGCTCGTCCACATGCCGCGCATCAGCACCAGGAAGACGGCCGGAAACGCCATGTCGAAACCGAAGGTCTCGACATGGCCGAGCATCGGGCCGAGCACGGCACCCAGCGTGGTGAACCCCACCCAGGTGAGATACATCGCCAGTGCCGCGCCCATATAATAACGCGGACTGAAGGCCGGCGTGATGCCTGCCGCTGCACGCTGCCTGGCATCGGCAAGCCCGAGCGCCCAGCTTTCGTCGCATAGGAAGAACAGCGCCGGAAACACCTTGCGCCTTGGCAGATCGCGCAGGAACGGCGCCAGTGCCGCTCCCATCAGCAAATGGCGGCTGTTGACCAGGAAAGTGATGGCGACGATGAGCACGATGTGCGGCGGCGACGTCCACAACTGGATCGCCGCGAATTCCGAGCCGCCGGCGAAGTTCAGCCCTGTCATCATGGACAGTTCGACCGTGCTCAGCCCTTTCTGCGTGGCCTGGGCGCCGAGCACCAGCGCATAAGGGATGGTGCCGAACAGCACCGGCGCGCAGGACGTCACGCCACGGCGGAACTCGGATCCCGAGCCATCGCCCGCCGCCTCGACTGCCTGTGAAATGCTCATGGCTATCCATCGGCTAGCCTGGCGGCCGCCGCCTCTGGTTGCGTCTGGAATCTCGTGATGTCGGCGACAAACATACCGACGCTGGCTCAAAATTTGGTTGCGAAGATTGTTGTATTTCACCAAATTTTGGCATTGAGTGTCACAAATACAAAAATAAATGGAATCCAAAGCCATGAAGCTGGATGAGGTCGACAAGCGGATCCTGCGGGCACTGCAGCGCGACGGGCGCATGGCCAACAATGATCTGGCCAGTGAAGTTGGGCTGTCGCCCTCGCCTTGCCTGCGGCGCGTGAAGCTGCTGGAGGAGGCCGGAGTCATCGACCGCTACGTCGCCGTGCTTAACCCCGCCAGCATCGGCAAGGGCCTGACCTTCTTCACCCGCATCTGGCTGAAGACGCAGGATGAGGACACAATCGAACATTTCGCCACCGAAGTGGCCAAGCTGCCGCAGGTGATGGAGTGTTACCTGATGCTCGGTGATTGCGACGCCATGGTGCGCGTGGTGGCGGCCGGCATCGACGACTACCGCCGCTTCCAGTCGGAGCATCTGAGCCGCATCAAGGGCGTGCAGAACGTCAAGACCGACGTTCCCAGCCAGACGATCAAATACACGTCGGAACTGCCGATCTAACGCATGTCGCCCAAAAGTGCGAAGCGGTTTTAGGATAACGACATGCGTCCAAAAAGACCATGCCACCGAAAACGGCGCCATTTCAGACTGGATAAAAAATGCAACCGGATTGTAGGGTCGGCCTCGGTGCCAGCGTCCTTCGGACGCAAGCAGCGCGCAGCGCTGCCCTCTGGCATGGGAGATTTGAATGAGCATTTCCTATCGTTGGGTCATCGTCGCCGCTGGCGCGCTGATGTCCTGTGTCGCCATCGGCACGATGTTTTCGCTGGCGATCTTCCTCGAGCCGATGGCGATCGACACCAACTGGTCGCGCGCCGGCATTTCCAGCGCCATGACGCTGAATTTCCTGGTGATGGGCCTTGGCGGCTTCGCCTGGGGCGCCATTTCGGACCGTTTTGGCGCCCGCATCGTCGTCATGATCGGCGCTGTGCTGCTCGGGCTGGCGCTGGTGCTGGCCAGCCGCGCCGGTTCGCTGCTGAGCTTCCAGATCACCTATGGCGTGCTGGTCGGCCTCGCCGCCAGCGCCTTCTTCGCGCCGATGATCGCGCTGACCACCGGCTGGTTCGACACCAACCGCAGCCTAGCCGTCTCGCTGGTCTCGGCCGGCATGGGGGTGGCGCCGATGACGATCTCGCCCTTCGCCCGCTGGCTGATCTCGGCCTATGACTGGCGCACCGCCATGTTCGACATCGGCATCACCGCCTGGGTGCTGCTGTTGCCGGCGGTGCTGCTGGTCCGCCAGCCGCCAAAGCCCGCAACGGCGGATGTGGCCTCGGCGCCGGCCCCCGAAGGCGCTGGCCTGACGGTAGGCCAGGCACTGCGCTCGCCGCAATTCATCGTACTCGGCCTCACCTTCTTTGCCTGCTGCGCCGCACATTCCGGGCCGATCTTCCACATGGTGAGCTATGCCATGCTATGCGGTGTCGCCCCCATGGCGGCCGTCTCGATCTACAGCGTCGAGGGTCTCGCAGGCCTCGGCGGTCGGCTTTTCTACGGCGTGCTGGCCGACAGGCTTGGCGTCAAGCCGGTGCTGATCGCGGGCCTGGCGATCCAGGCGATCGTCATTGCCGCCTATCTCTCGATCAGCCGGCTCGAGCAGTTCTACATGCTGGCCGTCATCTTCGGCGCCACCTATGGCGGCGTCATGCCGCTCTACGCGGTGCTGGCGCGCGAATATTTCGGCCAGCGTATCCTCGGCACCGTGTTCGGCGCCGCCACCATGCTGTCCAGCCTCGGCATGGCGCTGGGACCACTGGCCGGCGGCATGGTGTTTGATGCCTACGCCAACTACCACTGGCTGTTCATCGGTTCGGCCATCATAGGCCTTGGCGCGGTCGGCATCGCGATCGCCTTCCCGCCACTGCCGCGACGGGAGTTGCAGGCGGCATAGCGGGCAACAGGAGTTGTGATTGAAAGAGCGAAGGTCGGTTGATCCAAAGCCGACCTACGTCTTCCACGATGCGAACGACGGCGCCTTGCAGAAGCTGCCGGCGCTGCGGGAGCCTTTCGGTCCGCCCATCCAAGGACTGACGAACCTTTTTTACTTCACCGTGATGGCCATACCGCTGAGATCGGCGTTGACTTGCAGGCCAACCTGCTTGCCTGTGAGTTCGAGTTGGGCGCCCTTGTCATTGGTCATGACGATCACCTGAGCCCCTTTGCCGAGAGCGCCGCCGCCGCCCGCTGCCCCGTAGACCCCCGTCACATCCCGGGCGCGTCTGATATGGCGCACTGTCCCGCGGAAATAGGTCTTCGAAACCCCGAAGGCGAGACCGCCCGAGACGGCGCCGACGGAGATGGGGTAGCTGCGACCATGGAAGGTCAGCGTGCCTTCGCCGCCGGAGCCACCGATGAAGAATGCCGCCTTGTAGACGGCGAAGCGAATCGTGCCGCTGTCGGCATGCGCGGCACTGGCAACACTGACGGCCCCGGCGGCTATGGCGGCAACCGCGAGTGAACGAAGTCTGGACGAAATCATCATGATGAGAGCTCCTCAAGTGGCCGCTTGCCCAACGGTTGGGCTCGTCAGCGTGGTACCAAAGTTACAATTGAACAGTCTCGCCCGTCATTGGTTCCAGGCACTCGCCCCGGTCGTACGCCATACCTGATGTCCAACTAGGAAATGGACAGGATCTCAAGTTCGCGCTGCCCCAGCTGGACAAAGTCGCCAACGGTTTTGCCAGTCAGCGCGATGGCAACCGGCGAACCATGCGATATGGAAGCCTGAGACGGGTTGGCCTCATCCTCACCGACGATGCGAAAGGTCTGAGTGCGGCCATCGTCACGCTCGAAGGTAATGGTGTGACCGAAGGCGATCACTTCGTTGGACGTCGGCACCGACATAAGCTGAGCCGTACGGACGCGCTCGGCATAGTAGCGCATATCCCGAACCGGAACCGCTGACTGCCGTCGCCTCTCGTTGACATCTTCCAGCACGTTCGCGGCCTCGAGAGCCTGCTGAGCGCGAGCCAATTCAACCTGCAGCATCTTGAGGCCCACCTCGGTGACGAAGTTGATCCGATCGGAGATAGGGCGAGCCGGCAGGATGGTTTCCGATGCCGCCTCGGCGCTTTCCTCCTTGGCAAATGCTACGCTCAATTGTCGAGACTCTTCTTCATGGACGCCATCCCTTGCCGACGGAATTCTAAAAAAGGTTGTGTCGGACAGGCCTGAGACGATAGCAATTATTCTGCTGTTTGCGGGGACTTTTCATCGTGACAACTCGCCTGCGTCCGCTCGCAACCTTTTGCTTGATCGTCACAGGCTTCTTTGCGGCCCTGGTTGCTACCGCATCGGCCGCCGCACAGCAGAAAACGCCCGAAGTGTGGCCGATGAATTTCATTTTGGTTCGGAACGGTGATTGCACGGTAAGCTGCGTCCAATGGATCTCTGCCGAAGGCATCATCAAACCTGACACAGCCGGACAATTTGAGAAGTTTCTGAGAAAGCTGAAAGGCCAGAAGCTTCCTGTCGTGTTTCAGTCTGGCGGCGGGAACGTGGATGCTGCGCTCGAAATGGGACGCATGATCCGCACCGCCGGCCTCGAAACTGCGATAGGCAGGACGCAGTTGAACGGCTGTCCGATGCTGGTGCCGCGCTGTCCAGAAAAGATGGTCAGGAACGGCTGGTCGGAAGGGGAAGTTCATTCTGGCGGGGCATACTGTTTCTCGGCCTGCCCATGGGCCCTGGCTGGAGGCCAGGTCCGCGCCGCGGCTGCCAATGCCCGGATCGCCGTCCATCAGATAACGAACGGCCGGAAGAAACCCCGAATGCACAACGGCAGAAGAGACCTCGACGAGATTTCGACGGTGCCTGATCCGGCGCTGAAGCAGATGATGTCTGATTATTTCGACGAAATGGGCATCAACAGTGCCGATGTGTTCGCCATGATGGGGCTGGCAACGCCGCAGGGCCTTTATAATGTCTGGGACGCTGAAGCGCTCAAATCAGGCATCATAACGAAAGTCTACTCGGAGTCGGAAGAACCGGGCTACGTCATCGGTGGAACGGATGTTACCGATCCGGCCGCGCCCACGCCGGCGGCTACTCCTGTGCCGGCGGTTACCCCAATGCCGGACGAGCTCATGCATTTACTGCCATAGCGTCCGGCAAGGCGGCCTCTAGAGTGAGCCGGCTTTGACGGCATAGCGGGGCGTATTGCGGAGACCAGGTCTTGTTTTGGCAATTCCCGACAGGCGTGGCAGCATCTTCATCTTGAACGATTGGGCTCATTGCGAGATGCCGAGGATCTTCGCCTCGACCGGTCTTGCTTACCCGAAAATCCGCTCGCCCTGCTCGTCGACCAGTTGCATGCCCTTCTTGATCGAGATGTCGACGGCGTCGTCGAGCCCGGCGAAGCGGTCGGCGCGGATGAATTTGTGTTCCTTCACCACACCGTCGATCTCCTTGGAGACGATGCCGCAGGTCTGGTACTGGCCATCCGCCTTGTAGGGCGTGGCGCTGATCAGGAAACCCTTGTGCTCGACCTGCTTGGCCGGCGCCGTGCTCTTCGGCTCACCCGCCTCGGCTCCGCCGCCACCACCGCCGAAAAGACGCTTCAGAAAAGACATCGGGCTTCCTCCAACAGCATTCATCCCGCACCATGTAGCGTGGCGCGGGATGAATTTCACTATCGGTCCTTGGCCTGGCGGGCAAGGGCTGCGCCCTGCCATGCCGGAAGAGCTTACTTGTGCGACAGCGCTTCCAGCGCCTCGGCGGCGGCTTCGAGGATGGCGATTGCCTCGGCCTGCTTGTCAGCCGGGGCATCGACGAAGTCGCCGAGAGCCGCGCGCAGCCGGTGGCGGACAGCGCGGAATTCGTCGCGCGCCTCCGAGCGGCCGCCGCGGCGCCCGCCCTCTTCGCGCTCGTCGTTCCAGCCGAACCAGTCGCGCGCCTTGGCCATCTTGCGGCCGAAGCGCTCGAGATGCTCGAGCACGCCATCGATCATCTCGCGGTTGTCGGCGAGATGCGCTTGGCCCGCCTCGGTGATCGAGAACACCTTCTTGTTGCCGTCGGCGGCGGAGGCGGCATAGCCGGCCTCTTCCAGGAAGGTCAGTGTCGGATAGACGACGCCCGGGCTCGGGCTGTAGATGCCGCTGGTGCGCTCTTCCAGAGCCTTGATGATGTCGTAGCCGTGGCGCGGCGCCTCGGCCAGCAGCGACAGCGTGATCAGCTTGAGATCGCCGTCGGCCAGCATGCGGCCAGCGCGGAACATGTCGCCCGGGCCGCCGCGTCCACCGCCACGACCACCGTGCCCGAACGGGCCGAAGCCGCCGCCGCGCCCGCCGAATTTGCCGGCCATGTGCATGAACATGCGCTCGCCGAAATGATTGTTCCCAAAATGTTTGTGCATTGATTGCTCCTTGAGTTCTATCTTACGATATATCTTAATTAGGCAAGCCAATCGGTGGAGTCAAGATATATCTTACGATGTATCTCGATATGGCGCCAGAGGCTTGCCTTCAGCGAAACGTGCCGCTAAAAGGACCGCGAGCGCCCCGGCTGCTCCGTAAGCGTCTGACGTCAAGCAACGCATCCAACCCCGGTCTTTCCGGGCAATTTTGCCGGTCACCGGCGAATGGATGCCAATGCGACGGACCGGACACTTCAGGGAAACCCTCAAAATGAATGCAAGACATCAGCGCAGGAAGCTGCCTGCGCGCTATGCCGCTGTTCTCAGCCCGCTGGTGCTGTCGCTGTTGATGACCTTCATCGTCTCGTTCATCTCGACGCTGAAAAGCCTTGGCCTCCACCCCGACCTGCCGTCCATCTGGCTAACCGCCTGGGGCCTGTCCTGGCTGGTGGCGTTTCCGATGCTGCTGCTGGTGCTGCCGGTGGTGCGCCGCATCGTCGGCGCGCTGTGCGAACCGGCCCGCCGATAGCTCGCGCGAAAAAGGTCCGGAGATGTCCTCCGGACCTTTGCACTTCTGGTCATCAATGACGAATTGCTACCAGCGACCCTTGCGCCGGTTCCAGGCATAGAGCAGGTCGGCGAAACGATCATAGGCGAAGCGTGTCAGCGGCAAGACAGCCGGATTGCCGAACAAAGTCGCCAGCCAGCCCTCGCCGGGCGTGACCTCCCACACGGCGATGGCAACGTCGGCGCCGATTAGCAGCTCGCCCGCCGCGTCGGTGGCGTGCAGCCGGCGGCGGATATCCTCAAGCGACGCGCCATGTCCGGCAAGCGCTGCCGGTTCAAAATTGATGTCGCGGAACTCGATCCGCCCAGCCTTGACCGCTTCGATCAACCGCCGCTTCTGCCTGACAATGCCGGCATCGCAAACCGGGCATCGCGTGTTGTACCAGACAGTCAGCATCTATCCGTGGCCATGCCTATGGTGCAGGTCGGGATAATGCGGATGCCGGTGGCGCATCGGCGCATGCCGGTGCCAGTGCGAATGCGGCTCGCTCACCGGCCCGTCATGCTGGTGCTGGTGGTGCTCGTCATGCACATGGCTGTGCTCGTGTTCCAGTTCCTCGTGGTCGTGCTCATGCTCATGGCGTTCCGACAGATGCAGCCACAGGCCGGCGCCCATCAGCAGCCCGGCAACCGCCAACTTGAGCGTGACGGCGTCACCCAGTATGGCGATTGCCAGCAACGCGCCGATAAAGGGGGCGAGCGAGTAATAGGCCCCTGTCCGTGCCGTGCCTAGATGACGCAACGCCACGATGAACATCACCAGGCTGACCCCGATGCCGAAGAAGCCTACGGCCGCGATGACTGCCACGACCGACGCCGGGGGGAACGAAGCCCCGCCGGCAAGCGCCAGCCCGACATTGACGACACCCGCCACCAGCCCCTTGAGCATGGCGATCACCACCGGGTCGGTGGCCGAGATCCTGCGCGTGAAATTGTTGTCGATCCCCCAGGCCACACAAGCCCCTGCCACCAGCAGGGCGCCACGGTTGAAGGCGATACCCTCGCCTTGCCACGACAGCAGAACGGCGCCCGCCAGAATGGCGAAGGCACCCAGAAGCAGACGCCGGTCGACATTCTCGCGATAGACGAGCCAGGCGATGGCCATCGTCGCCAGCCCTTCCAGATTGAGCAGCAGCGCCGAACTGGACGCCGTGTTGAGGGTCAGGCCGAACATCAGCAGCACCGGCGCGATAACGCCACCCATGCCGATTGCCAGCGCCAGCCAGGGAATATCCCCAGCGGTCAGCTGCGCTTCCCCGGCCGCGGCCTGCCTGCCCCGGAGCAGGCGGTACAGAGCGAGGCCAAGTCCAGCACCGAGATAGAGCAGCCCGGCCAGCATGAAGGGATTGACGCCCTCGAGCAGCAGCTTGCTGAGCGGCGGCGTCGCCCCGAACAAGGCGGCCGAGCCAAGCGCCAGCGGCACGCCAGGCCACAGATGAGAATGCGAATGCGGTTCGGACATGGCTATATCCTAGCGCAAGCTCCCCAGGAATGGCGATGCGCTTTACGCGCTGTTTCGTCACGGCCCTATCCGAGCGAGGTGATGATCTCGCGGTAGGCGAATTCGGGAAAGGCCTTCAGTGTCCGCGTCCTGACATTGCCGCTCGCCGCCAGCATCAGCGAGAAACGCGCCAGCACCGCGTCGTCGGGCGCTTCGACCACCGCCACCATGTCGTATTCGCCCATGGTCAGGTAGAACGCCTTGAACGATCCACCCATATCTCCCAGCTGCTTCCTTGCGGCGTCGAGCCGCTTCGGTGAATCGCGCACGTTTTTGGCGCCCTGCTCCGTCCAGTTCATCAGCACGATGTAGCTTGTCATGGCACACCTCCTCCGGGGCCACGGAGCACGGCGGCTTCGCCGGGGCGGGCATCCGGGTTGTCGCCCAGAAATGCATCCGATACGAAATTATCCTCCCGCGGCGAACGTCCCGCAAGGACTATCGCTCCGGCGCACGATTGCTGGGTGAAGGCGAGCCTCGCGCCAGGCGCCACGAAGACGGCGGCATGGCGACGACGGCAAACAGTCGGCGCCGACCTGGGAAAGCCGGTTTAAAAACCCGCCCGATTGCGGCAATCTCCGTCGTGGCCGTCAGCCTGGGAAATCCCCGGCGGTGTCCGAGACGGGTCCGGCCGCAGGAGAGCTTCATGCGCGAGACCATCGAGCTGCCGCCGGGAAAGATCGAAAGTCCTGCCGCGTGGACCGGCGAGGACATGGCGAAGCATCCGCAGAATTGGCTGGTCGAATTGGACCCGCAGGACGTCGCGGAATTGGAAATGGCGGCAACCGGCTTTCTCGCCCGCTCGCAGGATATCGGCAATTTGACCAAGGCTGATTTCCCCTTGCCCAGGCTTGCCGGCCATCTTGCCACCCTTCGCGAAAAACTCATCGCAGGCATTGGGTTCGAGGTGCTTCGCGGCCTCCCGGTCGAGCGATACTCCGCGCAAATGGCGGCAACGGTCTTCTGCGGGGTCGGCGCGCATCTGGGGAGCGCACGGTCCCAGAATGCCCAGGGCCATGTCCTCGGCCATGTCCGCGACATCGGCGCCGACGCCAGGGACGCCACGACACGCATCTACCAGACGTCGGAGCGCCAGACGTTTCACACCGACTCCGCCGATGTCGTCGGTCTGCTTTGCCTAAGGGATGCCATGCAAGGCGGCGAGTCCCTGCTGGTTAGCACGGTGACGATCTACAACGAGATGCGCAAAAGACGGCCCGATCTGGTGCGCCTGCTGTTTGATCCGATCGCCACCGACCGGCGCGGCGAGATACCGGAAGGGGAAAAGCCCTACTTCGAAATCCCGGTCCTCAACTGGCATGCCGGATTGCTGACCGGTATCTATCAGCGCCAATATATCGACAGCGCGCAACGCTTCCCCGATGCCATGCGGCTGAGCGCGGCGCATATCGAAGCGCTGGATCTCTTCGACAGGCTTGCCAATGATCCCCTGCTGAACCTGTCGATGCGGCTTCGGCCCGGCGACATGCAGTTTGTCTACAATCATTCGCTGCTGCACGACCGCATGGGCTTTCGCGATTGGCCAGACCCGGACAAGCGTCGCCATATGCTGCGCCTGTGGCTGTCGGTCCCCGGCGACCGTCCGCTGCCCGAGTGCTTCAGGCAGCGCTATGGTTCGATTGAGATCGGCGACCGGGGCGGCATCATCGTCAAGGGGACGCGGCTGAACGTGCCGTTGTAAAAAAGGCCCGGAACGGCGGACGCTCCGGGCCTTCGAATGGATTGAACTGGCCGGCGACCGCCGTCCGAGCTCAGCTGTCCAGGAAGCTGCGCAGCTTGCGGCTCCGGCTCGGGTGCTTGAGCTTGCGCAGCGCCTTGGCCTCGATCTGGCGGATACGCTCGCGCGTGACCGAGAACTGCTGGCCGACTTCTTCCAGCGTATGGTCGGTGTTCATGCCGATGCCGAAGCGCATGCGCAGAACGCGTTCCTCGCGCGGCGTCAGCGAGGCCAGCACGCGCGTGGTGGTCTCGCGCAGATTGGCCTGGATCGCCGCGTCGATCGGCAGGATCGCCATCTTGTCCTCGATGAAATCGCCCAGATGCGAATCCTCCTCGTCGCCGACCGGCGTTTCGAGCGAGATCGGCTCCTTGGCGATCTTCAGCACCTTGCGCACTTTTTCCAGCGGCATGGCGAGCTTTTCGGCCAGTTCTTCCGGCGTCGGCTCGCGGCCAATCTCGTGCAGCATCTGGCGCGAGGTGCGCACGATCTTGTTGATCGTCTCGATCATGTGCACCGGAATGCGGATGGTGCGCGCCTGGTCGGCGATCGAACGCGTGATCGCCTGCCTGATCCACCATGTCGCGTAGGTCGAGAACTTGTAGCCGCGGCGATATTCGAATTTGTCGACCGCCTTCATCAGGCCGATATTGCCTTCCTGGATCAGGTCGAGGAACTGCAGGCCGCGATTGGTGTATTTCTTGGCGATGGAGATGACGAGGCGCAGATTGGCCTCGACCATTTCCTTCTTGGCGATCGCCGCTTCGCGCTCGCCCTTCTGCACCTGGTTGACGATCTTGCGGAATTCCAGGATCGAGATCGCCGTTTCGGTGGCGAGGTTCTGGATCTCGGCGCGCAGGTCCTTGATCGCGTCCTTCTCGTTCTTGGTGAATTCCTTCCAGCCGCGCGAGGTCAAATTGCCGATCGCGCGCGTCCAGTTCGGGTCGAGCTCCGAGCCTTGATATTCCTTCAGGAACTCTTCGCGGCGCACGCCATAGCTTTCGGCGAGCCTGAGCAGCTTGCCTTCGTTCTGCACCAGGCGCTTGTTGATGTCGTAGAGCTGCTCGACCAGCGCCTCGATGCGCGCCGTGTTGAGCGACAGCGACTTCACTGCCTTGATCAGCTGGTCCTTCAGCTCCTTCAGCCGGCGATCCTGGCTGGGCGAAAGTGTGCCGGCCGCAGCCAGACGGTTCTCGACCTGCTGGTCCTGCAGCTTGCGCAGCTTCTTGTAGGTGTCGGCGATGACGTCGAGCGTCTCCATCACCTGCGGGCGCAGTTCCGCTTCCATCGCCGCCAGCGACAGGCTCGCTTCGTCCTCGTCTTCCTCGTCGTCATCGACCAGCCCGCGCGTATCGGCGCCGACATTGGTGATGTCTTCTTCCTCGTCGCGCGAACGGCGCGGCTTGTCCTCGACCTTGGCTTCCTCGATGCGCTCGACCACCGGCGCCTGCTTGGCCTCGGGGCCGGCATAGGTGGCTTCGAGATCGATGATCTCGCGCAGCAGGATCTTGGATTCGTTGAGTTCGTCGCGCCAGATGATGATGGCCTGGAAGGTCAGCGGGCTTTCGCACAGGCCGGCGATCATCGTCTCGCGGCCGGCCTCGATGCGCTTGGCGATGGCGATTTCGCCCTCGCGCGACAAAAGCTCGACCGAGCCCATCTCGCGCAGGTACATGCGCACCGGATCGTCGGTGCGATCGGTCGGTTCTTTCTTGGTGGTGGTGGCGGCGACTGCGGTGCCGGTCTGCTCAGCCAGCTCGTTGGCGTCTTCCTCGGCATCGGCCGCCGTGTCGGCGGCCTCGGGCTCCTCGCCCTGCTCGTCGTCCTCGACCACGTTGATGCCCATGTCGGACAGCATCGCCATCGTGTCTTCGATCTGCTCGGAGGTCACTTCCTCGGAGGGCAGCACCGAATTCAGCTCGTCCATGGTGACATAGCCGCGCTTCTTGGCGGCCTTGATCATCTTCTTGACAGCATCATCGGAAAGGTCGAGCAGAGGGCCATCGGTGGCGCCTTCGCGTTCGGTTTCGACCTCTTCCTTTTCCTTTGTCGCCATAGTCTTTATCTTCTCCTCGCGGCCGAACATCGAAGCCGCGT
This sequence comes from Mesorhizobium loti, assembly GCF_003148495.1. Taxonomy (GTDB): domain Bacteria; phylum Pseudomonadota; class Alphaproteobacteria; order Rhizobiales; family Rhizobiaceae; genus Mesorhizobium; species Mesorhizobium loti. The sequence goes on along the minus strand of NZ_QGGH01000001.1, from coordinate 1,093,029 downwards.
AAGCTGTCGGACCAGTCAAATCGGATGCGCTCTTATGAAACGCGCTTCACCGGGCCAGTAACTGCATCAACTCGTTCGTTTGGTGAATGTCGTTGCCCCAAACCGGTTTCCCTTTTGGGCGACATGCATTAAGTCCAGATTAACCCTGATATCTGTGGCAGGCAGGCTGCCTGTCCAGTGACCAGTACCCTCACATCGCTTATTTCCCGTCGACGCGGGTTCGGGTTAACGTTTCGAATCGTCCTGATTCCGCCAATCTGCCAGAAGGTCAAGCGCCTCTCGCATGATTCGCATGAAAAAAGCGAATCAATTACCCGACTTAGCCCGTTACGCGCCATTTCGACGCGCAACGACGCCTTCGCGTCTCACTCGCTTCAAACTAAGCTCGCCCAGCCCTGCCCGAGGACACGCCGAAACCTTCGATCAGCGCTTCCGTCGCCTGTACATCCTGAAATTGCGCCTGAATTTCGATCAGGTGCCGGTAGTTTTCGTCTGTGGGATCGGTGGCGAGCGCCGCTTCCGCCTGTTTCAGTTCCTTATGTAAGGTGCGCGCGCTGCGCTGCAAGTGCAGTGCCTGGCTGAAAGCATCGCGGGCATCTTCAAGGGCAGCGGTCTCCAGCGCCGGCCATTGCCGCATCCGCCGGATCAGGCCGACGGCCCGCTCCCAGATCTCGGCGCAGCCGGCGCGTTCGATCGTCGCGATGACGGCCTGACGGTCATTGGCCATGTCATGCGCCATCGCATCGAGGATCGCCGCATGCAGCCGCCTCAGATCGGAGTTGGCGAGATCGAGAAACTCGATATGAGCGAAATTCTCGTCGATCAGTGCCGGATGGTTGATCAATGCGACGATGATCGTCGCTTCGCGCACCGACATCCCCTCGCCGCCGCGCTTGACCAGCGCGGATTGGCCGAGGCTTTCGGTGATCGCCATGCGGCCGCCGCCAGGCTTGGCGAACTGCCCGCCGGGAGCGGCCGCCTTGCCCTGGCCACGCTCGCCTGGCCGGCCGCCATCTTGACGCCCTTGGCGCGCACTGCGCTGCGAGCCGAAGAAGCTCAGCACGCGCTCGCGCATCTCCTGTTGATAATGGTAGCGCAGGCTTTCGTCGCGGATGCGGCTGGTCAGCTCGCGCAGGGTCTTCTCGAGCTCGGCCCGCCGCTCCGGCGTGTCGAAGACGCCGCCCGCCGTCTCACGCATCCACAACAGATCGACCAGCGGCCGTGCTTCGGCCAGCACGATGCGGAACGCATCCGGCCCTGCGGCCTTGACCAGATCGTCGGGATCCTTGCCTTCCGGCAACAGCGCGAAGCGCGCCGAGCGCCCGGCCTGCACCGACGGCAGCGCCATGTCGGCGGCCCGCCACGCCGCCTTCAGCCCGGCCTTGTCGCCGTCGAAACACAACATCGGCTCCGGCGCCATGCGCCAGAGCAGCTCGAGCTGGTTCTCGGTGAGCGCGGTGCCGAGCGGCGCCACGACATTCTCGAAGCCGGCCTGCGCCAGTGCGATCACGTCCATGTAGCCTTCAACGGCGATGACCGTGCCGCCCTTTGCGAGCGCCTTGCGGGCGCGGGCGAAATTATAGAGCACGTTGCCCTTGTGGAAGAGCTCGGTATCGGGCGAATTCATGTATTTGGCCAGCGCATCGGGCTGCAGCGCGCGGCCGCCAAAGGCGATGATCTTGCCCCTGGAATCCGGGATCGGAAACATGATGCGGTCGCGGAACCAGTCGTAGGAAACCGGGATGTCGTCGCCGTGGCGCACCAGTCCGCAGGCCTCGATATCGGCTTTCGGGACGCCCTTGGCGGCGAGATGCTCCTTGAGCGCATTTCGGCTGTCGGGGGCGAAGCCGAGCCGGAACGATTGCTGCGTCGCCGGCGTCAGCCCGCGATCTCTGAGATAGGCGCGCGCTTTGGCGCCTTCCGGTCCCTGCAGCCGTTCCTGGAAGAAGCTGGTCGCCATCTCCATGACGTCGGTCAGGCTGGCGCGTTCCTTTTCGCGCCGCTCCTCCTGCGCATCGCGAACCGGCATCGGCACGCCGGCCATGTCGGCGATCTTTTCAACCGCTTCGGGAAAGCTCATCCCGTCGAGTTCGGTGAGGAACTTGAAATGATCGCCCGAGACCGAGCAACCGAAGCAATGGTAGCGGCCCTTCTTGTCCTCGCAGTGGAAGGACGGGCTCTTCTCGCCATGGAACGGGCAGCAGGCCCAATAGTCGCCGCGCGGCGCGTTGGTCTTCTTCCGGTCCCACGCGACGCGCAGGCCGACAACCGATGAAATCGGCACGCGGTCGCGGATCTCGTCGAGGAAGGCGGGTGGAAAGCGCATCGGGGAACTCGTTTCCCCACCATATAATCATGCCTGCGAAGTCCGACGACCCCTAATGCGGGCCATACCCGGTTTCCACAGGCCAAAAAGAAAGGCGGCCGTTGCGGGCCGCCTCGCTTCAATGGCCGGCCAGGTGCCGGTTACTGTGCGGCAAGCGCGCCGAAGATGACGCCGGAGAGGATGCCGACCAGCACATAGTCGTTGCCGACGCGGATCCATTCCTGGCCGCGGCCGGGACGATGCAGGCCGTAGCGGCCATAGTCGCGGATCGGCTGATGACGCTTCCAGCTGGAATATTTCTGGCCATTGCGCCAGTTGTTGCGCTTCACGACGACCTTCTTCTTGAAAACGCGCTTCTTCACATCGCTGTGGTGGCCGGGCTTCTGCCAGTCGACCTGGCTGGGGTTCGACTGCGGAGCGACCGGTGCATTCAGCGGTGCGGCCTGGCCGGTGAGCGACGTGGCGGCCAGCATCGAGAAAGCGAGGGCGGAAAGGACAATGCGTTTCATGAGAAGTCTCCTTGGTTGTCGATGCCAGAGGAGTAGCCGCAGGAGGATGAACTGAAACTGAACACCTGCATTACAATTATGTAATGAATTCCTCCATTTACCCACGAGACTTGAACATCATCGCAAAGGTAAGGCACCAATCGCGGCACCGCGCGATCCGCCCGTGCCGCGACGGCCCGGCATGCAACCATTTGCGCGTCCGTCCATTTTCCGACACCGCTTGTCGCGCTGCAACGGCCCCTTGAAATCGACAAGATTTTATTATCCGGCTAAAATATTCGAGCTAATATCCACCAACGCCATGGTCATGATTCGTAACCCCGTTTTTCATCCCGCTCGCCACGCCAAACAGGGCGCGCGCCCTGTTTGCATGCAGGCGGCGACATGAGCGGGTCCGTCGTCCTCCTGCATCTGGCCGGCGCCGTGGCGCTGATGCTGTTTGCCACCCGCATGGTGAAGACCGGCGTCGAGCGCGCCTATGGCGACGTTCTGCGCCATCGCCTGCGCGCCACCATGCGCAATCCGATCATGGCGGTGCTGGCCGGCACCTGCCTCGCCATCGCCCTGCAGAGCTCCACCGCCGTCACGCTGCTGGTCGGCTCCTTCGCCGGCTCCGGCATCGTCTCGGGCGCCGCCGGTCAGCTTGCCGTGCGCGGCGCCGAGATCGGCTCGGCTCTGGTGGTCAAGCTGCTCACCTTCGATCTGACCTTGCTGGTGCCGCTCTGCCTGATTACCGGCACGGTGATGTTCATGGCCACCGAGCGGCGCGACTGGCGCCAGTCCGGCCGCATCCTGGTCGGCATCGGCCTTCTGATCCTGTCGCTGGAGATGATCGGCCAGGCATCGGAGCCGCTGCGCAACAGCCAGCTCATGCCGGTCATCATCAACTACTTCTCGACCGATTCCATCACCGCCTACCTGCTGGCGGCGCTGATCACCTGGCTGTTCCAGTCGAGCATCGCGGCGGTGCTCTTGATGGCGACGCTGGCCGGCCGTGGCCTGATCACGCCCGAACTCGGCGTCGTCCTCATCCTCGGCGTCAATCTGGGGTCCTCGATCATCGCGCCGATGCTGACCCGCTCGTCGAGCCCCGAAGTGCGCGTCGTGCCGATCGGCAATCTCCTGATGCGCGGTCTTGGCTCGCTGGTCATGCTGATCCTGGTCATGATCTTCAGGCCGCACTTTGCCTTTCTCGGTTCGACGGCGGCGGACCAGATCGTCAATGCCCACATCCTGTTCAATGTGCTGATCCTGCTTGCCGGGCTGCCGCTGGCAGGGTTCGTCTACCGCGCTTCGGAGAAGATCGTGGCGCTTGGCACCAAGCCGGCGCCGGCCAGCACGCTCGACGTCGTCGAGCTGTCGGCGCTCAACGAGAGCGCGCTCGACGTGCCGAGCCAGGCGCTGGCCAACGCCACCCGCGAGGTGGTGCGGGTCTGCGAGACCGTCGAGATCATGCTCAAGCGCATCATCGAGCTCTACGAGAGCGCCGACGCCGACAAGATCAAGGCTCTGGCCGCACTCGACGACCGCGTCGACAGGAAGCATGCGGCCATCAAGCTCTATCTGGCCAAGCTTACCAGGAACCCGCTGACCGAGGACGAAGCGCTGCGCTGCCAGGAGCTGATCGGCGCCTGTGTCAAGCTGGAGCAGGTCGGCGACATCATCGTGCGCAACATGCTGGTGCATGTGAAGAAGAAGTTCGAGCGCGGACTGGAATTCACCGACGAGGGCTGGAGTGAATTGTTCGCCTTCCACAGCTCGGTGTTGGCCAATGCCCGGCTCGCCTTCAACGTGCTGGTGTCGCGCGATCCCGAGACTGCCCGCCAGCTGGTGCTGGAAAAGGACCAGCTGCGCGACCGCGAGAAGGAAACCAGCGCCAGCCATTTCGTGCGGCTGCGCGACGGCACGGCCAAGAGCGTCGAGACCAGCTCGATCCATCTCGACACCATCCGCGACCTGAAGCAGATCAATTCGCTGCTGGCCTCGATGGCTTATCCGGTGCTCGAAGAGCGCGGGCTGCTGACGGGGTCGCGGCTGAAGGCGAGCTGATCCATCGTTTCGACGGCAAAAATACCTTTGCTCTGCTTCCTCCAGTCGGGATAAGGGTCCATTAGCCCAGCCTTTCGGAGGAAATCGATGGACACCCATTCGCGCAGTTTCGCCAAGGCGCTCTCCTGGCGGGCGACCGGCACCATCGACACGATCATCATTTCGTTGGTCGTGACGGGAAGCATCAAGCTCGCCGCGACCATTGGCCTGACCGAGGTCGTCACCAAATCGCTGCTCTATTATCTCCACGAGCGGGCGTGGCTGAAGATTCCCTATGGCCGCAAGACCCCGGCCTAATGCCATCGGTCAAGAAAAGCTAAAGCGGCGCCAAAAATTTCTGGATTGCCCGCAAAGCCCATCCGTGGTTTGAGGCCATTCCAGCTAAGGCCTTCCCATGTCGCTTCCGCTCATCGCCCTGTTCATCGCCGCCTTTGCCTTTGGCACCACCGAATTCGTCATAGCCGGCGTGCTGCCGCAAGTGGCGCAAGGTCTTGGCGTTTCGGTTCCCTCCGCCGGTTATCTCGTCTCCGGCTATGCCTGCGGCATCGCCATCGGCGGGCCGCTGCTGGCGCTCGCCACCAAGTCGCTGTCGCGCAAAACCTTGCTGCTCGGCCTCGCCATCGCCTTCACCATCGGCCAGGCGGCCTGCGCGCTAGCGCCCGATTTCACCTCGATGCTTTTGTTGCGCATTGCCGTTGCGGTCGCGCACGGCGCCTATTTCGGCGTCGCCATGGTCGTTGCCGTCGGTCTTGTGCGCGAGGACCAGCGCGGCATGGCGGTTGCCGTCATCCTGTCCGGCCTCACCGTCTCCAACGTCATCGGCGTGCCGGCTGGCACTGCGATCGGCAACATCTGGGGCTGGCGCGCGACCTTCTGGGTGATGTGCGCGCTGGGCGTGGCGGCAACGCTTGCCATGGCAGCGCTGTTGCCGCGCACGACGGGATCGTCGGCCAGGCCCGCCGGTTTCGCCCGCGAGGTTCGCGTGCTGGCACGCCAGCAGATCTGGACCTCGCTGATCCTGATGCTGATGCTGATGATCGGCCAGTTCGGCCTGTTCACCTACATCACCCCGACACTGCTGGAGGTCACCGGGCTCGACGAGAACCTGGTGCCGTGGGTGCTACTGCTCAACGGCGTCGGCGCCACGCTCGGTGTCTTCCTGGGCGGCAAGCTCTCCGACTGGAAGCTGATGCCGTCATTGATCACCATGCTGGGCTTGCAGGCGGTGACGCTGGCCGTCATCTATGCCGTCAGCCCCTATCCCCTGCCGATGGTTGTCGCGATCGTCATCTGGGGCGGTCTCAACTTCGCCATCGGCACGCCGATCCAGACCCGCATCCTGGCCTGGACGGCAGACGCCTCGAATCTCGCTTCGTCGCTCATTCCGTCCGGCTTCAATGTCGGCATCGCGCTTGCCGCGTCACTGGGCGCGGCCATGCTCAATGCCGGCTATGGCTACCGCAGCCTGCCGCTGCTCGGCGCCATCGCGATGCTTGTCGCCGTCGCAGTGGCGCTCGCTTCCTATGTCTGGGAAGGGCGCAGCAACGCCACGCCGCCGCTGACGGCCCCAGCCGAGTAGCGACCTCAGCCCTTCGTCTCTTTCAACACGTCGATGAAGGCGCGCAGCGCCGGCGGCACCAGCCGGTGGCCTGGATAATAGAGGAACAGGCCGGGAATGGGCGGACACCAATCGTCCAGCACGGTGACGAGCGATCCCTGATCGAGGTAAGGCTTGGCAGTCTTGTCCGATATGTAGGCAACGCCCATGCCGCAAGCCGCTGCTTCGGCCATCAACTCCATACTGTCGAGTGTCAGTGCGCCCTGAACATCGATGGCAATCTCCTGGCCATGTTTCTCGAACTCCCACCGATAGGGCTTACCGCTCGGCAAGCGGAACCGGATGCAGGCTTGATCCCCGAGATCATCTGGCGTGTGCGGAGCCGGGCGGCCGGCGAGATAGGCCGGCGATGCAACGGCGATGAAGCGTGTCGGCCCACCGAAGCGCACCGCGACCATATCCCGCGGTACGGCCTCGCCCAGGCGGATGCCGGCATCAAAGCCTTCGGCGACGATATCGACCAGCTTTCCCTCGGTGACGAGATCGAGCGAGACCTGGGGGTAGCGCTGAAGAAACGACGGCACCACGGATCCGAGCAACAGCCGGGCACCGATCTCGCTGGTGTTGATCCTCAGCGTCCCTGACGCAAGACCGCGGAAGTCATCAACCTCGGCTAGTGCCGCATCGATATCCGACAAGAGCGGCCGCAGGCGTGCGACCAGCCGTTCGCCAGCCTCGGTCGGCGCAACGCTGCGTGTGGTGCGATTGAGCAGGCGCACGCCCATGCCCCGCTCCAGCGTCCGCATCATGTGGCTGAGCGTCGAGGGGGACAGGCCAAGATCGTCGGCCGCCTTGCGGAAGCTGCGATGCAAGACGATTGCGGCCAGCGCCGACAATTCGGGAAGTCCGGGCTTCGAATTCATGGTGAATCTTCATCAAGCTATCCAAAATTGAACGGATAGTATCATGAGTTGAGTGGAGTAGTCTTGGCCGAAGTCAACAACGAAAGGACTTCTCCCATGGCCAAGACATGGTTCATCACCGGCACCTCGTCCGGTTTCGGACGGCTTCTGACGGAAAGGCTTCTGGTCCGTGGCGATCGAGTTGCCGCAACGGTGCGGAGGCCGCAGGCGCTCGCCGATTTGAAAGCGCATCATAGCGATCACCTCTGGATCGCTTCTCTTCAAATGACCGACAGCGATGCGATCAAGGCAACGATCGGCAAAGCCTTTGACGATCTAGGGCACATCGATGTCATCGTCAGCAACGCCGGTTACGGCCTGTTCGGCGCCGCCGAAGAGCTTGACGACAACCAGATCCGCGACCTGATCGACACAAATCTTGTCGGCTCCATCCAGGTAATCCGGGCAGCACTGCCGCATCTGAGGAAACAGCACGGCGGCCGCATCCTGCAAGTCTCTTCGGAGGGTGGCCAGATGGCCTATCCCGGTTTCAGCCTCTACCACGCCACCAAATGGGGCATCGAAGGCTTCGTCGAATCCGTTCGGCAGGAGGTCGCGTCCTTTGGCATCGGCTTGACACTCGTCGAGCCCGGACCGACGCAGACGAACTTCGGCGCCAGCCTGATCAGTTCCCAGTCTGAGGAAATCTATGCGAACACGCCGGTCGGCGACCTGCGCAAGGCCTTTGCCGAGGGCTCGTTCGACGTCAAGGGCGACCCGCACAAGATGGTCGAAGCGATGATTGCTTCGGTCGAGCAGAATCCCGCTCCGCGCCGATTGACCTTCGGCGCTGCCGCCTACGCCTCGATCCGCAGCGCGCTCCAAGGCAGGCTCACGGAACTGGAGAACCAGAAGGACGCAGCGCTCGCGATGGATATCGACCCCTGACGGCTAGCGGTTGAGCGGCGGCCGCCGAACGCCGGATCACCCGCGCCAGCGCAACAGGCGCATGGCGTTGGCGGTGACCAGCACGGTGGCGCCGGTATCGGCCAGGATCGCCGGCCACAGGCCGGTGATGCCCAAAATGGTGGTGACCAGGAACACTGCCTTCAGCCCGAGCGCCACGCTGATGTTCTGGCCAATATTGGCCATCACCGCCCGCGACAGTTTCACCATGCGCACGACGTCCATGACGCGGCCATGCAAGATCGCCGCGTCCGCGGTCTCCAGCGCCACATCGGTGCCGCCGCCCATGGCGATGCCGATGTCGGCGGCGGCCAGCGCCGGCGCGTCGTTGATGCCGTCGCCGACCTTGGCCACCTTGAACCCCTCGCGCTGCAATTCGCCAACGATGCGCTGCTTGTCCTGAGGCAACAGCTCCGCCCGCGCCTCGATGCCAAGCGAAGCGGCGATGGCTTCGGCCGTGCGGCGGTTGTCGCCGGTCAGCATCACCGCACGGATGCCCTCAGCCTTGAGCGCCGCGATCCCGGCCGCCGCATCCTGCCGCGGCTCGTCGCGCATGGCGATCAGCCCGGCCACCACGCCATCGGCCACCAGCACCGAGACGGTCTTGCCCTGGCCATTGAGGCTGTCGACGGCGAGGCGCTGCGCCTCGGTCATGTCGGCGCGTTCGCCCGCCGCCTGGCCGGAGCCTAGGAAGACGGCAACGCCGCCGACGCTGCCCTCGACACCCTTGCCCGAGATCGCCTTCGCCGCCAAGGCCGGCGGCACCGGCGCCTTGTCGGCCTTGGCCCTCGACAGGATCGCCATAGCCAGCGGATGGCTGGAGCCCTGCTCCAGCGCTGCCGCCAACGCCAGCACGGTGCGTTCCTCGCGGCCATAGGCCACGATGTCGGTGACGACAGGCTTGCCCGCGGTCAGCGTGCCGGTCTTGTCGAAGGCCACCGCCGTGATCCGGCGAAAGCCTTCCAGCACGGCACCACCCTTCATCAACAGACCATGCCGCGCGCCGGTCGCCAGCCCTGCGGCGATCGCCGCCGGCGTCGAGATGACCAGGGCGCAGGGGCAGCCGATCAGCAGGATCGCCAGGCCCTTGTAGATCCATTCGTTCCAATCGCCGCCGGCAAGCAGCGGCGGCAGCAGCGCCACCAGTGCGCCGACCGCCAGCACGGCCGGCGTGTAGGTGCGCGAGAAGCGGTCGATGAAGCGCTCGGTCGGCGCCTTGGCCTCCTGCGCCTCCTCCACAAGCCGCACGATCCGGGCGATGGTGTTGTCCGACGCGGCTGCGGTCACGCGAACCTTGAGCACTCCGTCGATGCTGATCGTGCCGGCGAAGACGGCGTCCGCAACACCCTTGCGCTTCGGCGTGCTCTCGCCGGTCACCGGCGCCTCGTCGATGTCACCAGACCCCTCGACGATCTCGCCATCGGCAGGGATGCGGTCGCCCGGCCGCGCCACGATGACGTCGCCGACCGCAAGGTCTTCGGCTGGAACCTCTGATGTGCCGCCCGCCCGCTCGACCAGCGCTGTCTTCGGCACGAGATCGGCAAGTCCCTGGATGCTCGCCCGGGCGCGGCCGGCGGCGACACCTTCCAGAAGTTCGCCGATCAGGAACAGCACCACCACGGCGGCGGCTTCTTCCGTGGCGCCGATCATCACAGCGCCTGTCGCCGCGATGGTCATCAGCATCTCGATCGAGAACGGCGTGCCGGCCAATGCCGCCATCAGCGCGCGCCGCGCGATCGGCACCAGGCCGACCAACAGCGCGCCCAGGAACACCCAGCGCTCGGCTACTGGGAACAGATGGCCGATGCCATAGGCGGCAACAAGCGCCGCCGCGCAAGCCAGAGTCAGCGCTGCACGGCGGGAGCGCCACCACGCCTGCCCCGGCTCGACATCACTGTGGAGATGAGATGACCCGGCAGCCTCGTTGGCGACCTGTTCGCCGCCATGCTCATGATCGTCGCCGGCGTGATCGTGGCCCTTCTGGTCAGCGTGGTCATGCGCCGAGGCCACTGAAGCCCGCCCATCGGTCTTGGCTTCGGCCTTGACGATGCCGTAGCCGAGCCGCGCCACCTGCTGCAGCACCTTGCCATCGTTGAGCGAACCGCCATGGCTGACCGTCATGCTGGCGCCGGTCACCGAAACCGAGACATCGTCGACGCCGTCGAGGCGACGCACCGCCGTATCGATCTTGGCCGCACAGGAGGCGCAGTCCATGCCGCCGATCTTGAACCGTGTCTGCCTGAGGGGCGTCGTCATCACATCACCTGTCTGTCTTGTCCGCTTGGCGTCGCCGCATGGGTCTTGAATGCTGATGTCAGGCACTGTAATTGCTCTAGTCACTAGAGCTTCAAGAGGCAAATTCATGTTTTCCATCGGTGATCTCTCGCGCCGCACCGGGGTCAAGGTGCCGACCATCCGCTACTACGAGCAGATGGGCCTTGTTGCGGCACCCGAGCGCTCGGAAGGCAACCAGCGCCGCTATTCCAGGCAGGAGCTGGAGCGGCTGGCCTTCATCCGCCACGCCCGCGACCTCGGCTTCGCGGTCGAGGACATCCGCTCGCTGATCGAGTTGAGCGCCCACCCCGAGCAGCCCTGCGGACACGCCGACCGGATCGCCGAGGAACAACTGATCTCGGTGCGGGAGAAGATTGCCCAGCTGAAGCGGCTGGAGGCCGAGCTCGAACGCATCGCCACCTGCTGCAATGGCAAGACGGTCGGCGACTGCTACGTCATCCGCGCCCTGTCCGACCACGCGCTGTGCGCTGACGAGCATGGTTGACACTCCAATAGGGTCCCGGCGCGGACCTCGACCTGGACGCGGGTCGTTTGTGAGCCAGGAGCAGGCATGACCAGGACTGTCGGCGATTTCGGCTTGACCTGCGGCATCCTGCCGACGGGCGCCAACAATGCGATCACCGACGTGCCTGGCGTCCGTGTCGGTCACTGCACGCTACGCAACGGCGACATCAACACCGGCGTGACTGCCATCCTGCCGCATGGCGGCAATATATTTCGCAACAAGGTGATCGCGGCCAGCCATGTCATCAACGGCTTCGGCAAGACGGTCGGCCTGACGCAGGTGCAGGAACTCGGCACCATCGAAACCCCGATCCTCCTGACCAACACGCTCTCGGTCGGCACCTGCGCAACGGCGCTGATCCGCGACGCCATCCGCCTGAACCCGGACATCGGCCGCTCGACCGGCACCGTCAACCCGGTGGTGGGCGAGTGCAATGACGGGCCACTGAACGACATCCAGGCACTGGCGATATCAGAGGAACACGCCCTTGCGGCGCTGGCGGATGCGCATGAAGGCGCGGTCGAACAGGGCAACGTCGGCGCCGGGACGGGAATGAGCTGCTTCGGCTTCAAGGGCGGCATCGGCTCGGCGTCCAGAAAGATCGCGGCCGGCGGCGAACGTCATCTTGGCGTTCTCGTCCTGTCTAATTTCGGCAAGTCCGGAGACCTCGTGCTCCCCGATGGGCGCAGGCCCGATCCCGGGCAATCGGACCGGGCCGAACGCGGCTCGATCATGGTTATTCTGGCAACCGATGTGCCGCTCGAACACCGCCAGCTCGAGCGCGTGGCGCGCCGCACCGGAGCAGGCATCGCAAGGCTCGGCTCCTTCTGGGGCCATGGCAGCGGCGACATCGCCATCGCCTTCAGCACCGGCAACATGGTCGACCACGACGAAGCCCGCGACCTGGTGCCGTTGCTCACCCTCAACGAAGCGCGCATCGACATCCTTTTGCGGGCAGCGGCGGAGGCCACGCAGGAAGCTGTGTTGAACTCCATGCTGTCCGCCCAGGCCTTCACAGGCAGGGCTGGCACGCGTCGCACGTCGCTCGCCGACTGGCTGCGCGATCAGGCCGAAAAGCGATAAAGCGAGCTACAGCTCGATCCGAAACCGCAAACTCTCCACCCCACCATAGGCGGCGTCCTCGAAGAAGCGTTCGACGAGCTTGCCGCCATTGGCCAGGATCACCTTGTGCGAGGCCGGATTGCCCGGCTTGGCGGTGATCTCGACATGGGGCAGGCCAATCGCCCTCGCATCATCCAGCATCAACCGCAGCGCCTCGGTGGCGTAACCGCGCCGCCGCTTCCACGGCACCACTGCATAGCCGATATGACCGAGCACATGCGGCGGCAGTTCCGCAGTGCCCTTCTGCCAGCGAAAGCCGATCGAGCCCGACGCTTCGCCGTCCCAGATCCAGCGGCGGAAGCCCGGCAAGCGCGGTACTTTCGTCCCGTCAGGCAAGGCGATCGGGCCGCCCTTGGCCTGGGGATCATCGAGGTCGGCGAGAAAAGCCACCGGATCCTTCTCGATCGCCGCAAGCTGCTCGCGCGTCGCTTCCAGCAACCGCACATTGTCCGGCGACCAGCCGCGTTCGAGCGCCGCCTTGTAGGACGGCAAATGTTCAAGCGCGGGTTTGACGATTTCGATCATGTTACACCGTGGAGACGCTACGCCGGTAAAATAGCATCCTTGCCCGGGAAGGCACGATCCACCAAAGCGCTGCCTCTTACGACAAGGGCCGCGCTCCCATCGCTGGAAACGCGGCCCCGATCTTAAGTCCTTGGGAGGACGGGCACTCCGGCGCGGCCGCGCCGGAGTGCCATTGGCAAGCTCAGGCGATGTCGAAGCGGTCGGCGTTCATCACCTTGGTCCATGCCACGACGAAATCCCTGGCGAATTTCGCCTTGGCGTCCGCCGTTGCATAGACTTCGGCCAGCGCCCGCAGCTGTGAGTGCGAACCGAAGATCAGATCGGCGCGGGTGCCGGTCCACTTGACTTCGCCGGTCTTGCGGTCGCGGCCTTCGAACACGTCCTTGGCCTCCGATGCCGCCTTCCAATCCGTGCCCATGTCGAGCAGGTTGACGAAGAAGTCGTTGCTCAGCGTTTCCGGCTGCTTGGTGAAAACGCCGTGCTTGGACTGCCCGGCATTGGCGCCGAGAACGCGCAGGCCGCCGACGAGAACCGTCATCTCCGGCGCGGTCAGCGTCAGCAGCTGCGCACGGTCGACCAGCGCCTCCTCGACGGTCAGCCGCTGCTTGCCGCTTACATAGTTGCGGAAGCCGTCAACCGTCGGTTCCAGCGGCGCGAAGGAGTGGACATCCGTCTGCTCCTGCGAGGCGTCCATACGGCCCGGCCAGAAGGGAACGTCCACGCTGTGGCCGGCGGCCTTCGCGGCCTTCTCGACAGCAGCACCGCCACCGAGAACGATCAGGTCGGCAAGCGAGACCTTCTTGCTGCCGGTCTGCGAAGCATTGAAGTCCTTCTGGATCGCTTCGAGCTTGTCGAGCACCTTGGCGAGCTCAGCCGGCTGATTGACGGCCCAGTCCTTCTGCGGCGCAAGGCGGATGCGCGCGCCATTGGCGCCACCACGCTTGTCGGAGCCACGGAAGGTCGAGGCCGACGCCCATGCCACCGAGACCAGCTGCGACACCGACAGGCCGGACGCCAGGATCTTGGCCTTGAGCGCTGCAGCGTCCTCTTCGTCGATCAGCACGTGATCGACCGCCGGAATGACGTCCTGCCAGGGCAGCTCTTCCTTCGGAACCAACGGGCCGAGATAGCGCACAAGCGGGCCCATGTCGCGATGGGTCAGCTTGTACCAGGCGCGGGCGAACGCGTCGGCGAACTGATCCGGATTCTCATGGAAGCGCCGCGAGATCGTCTCGTAGGAAGGATCGAAACGCAGGGCGAGATCGCTGGTCAGCATGGAGGGCGCGTGGCGCTTTGCAGCGTTGTGCGCATCCGGCACGGTGCCGGCACCCGCGCCGCCCTTCGGCGTCCACTGGTGTGCGCCGGCTGGGCTCTTGGTCAGTTCCCAGTCGAAGCCGAACAGATTGTCGAAGAAGTCGTTGCTCCACTTCGTCGGTGTCGTCGTCCAGGTCACCTCAAGGCCGCTGCCGATGGCGTCGCCACCCTTGCCGGTGCCGAACTTGCTCGCCCAGCCGAGGCCCTGCTGCTCGATGTCAGCGCCTTCCGGCTCGACGCCGACCAGCGTTGCGTCGCCGGCGCCATGGGTCTTGCCGAATGTGTGGCCGCCGGCGATGAGGGCTACGGTCTCCTCGTCGTTCATCGCCATGCGCACGAAGGTGTCTCTGATATCGCGCGCCGAGGCCAGCGGATCAGGCTTGCCGTTCGGTCCTTCCGGATTGACGTAGATCAGGCCCATCTGCACGGCGCCAAGCGGGTTCTGCAGATCGCGGTCGCCGCTGTAGCGCTCGTCGGCGAGCCACTTGCCCTCGGGGCCCCAGTAGATGTCTTCTTCGGGCTCCCACACGTCGGCGCGGCCGCCGGCGAACCCGAAGGTCTTGAAGCCCATCGATTCCAGCGCGACGTTGCCCGTCAGGATCAGAAGATCGGCCCATGAGATCTTGCGGCCGTATTTCTGCTTGATCGGCCACAACAGCCGGCGCGCCTTGTCGAGGTTGACGTTATCCGGCCAGCTGTTCAGCGGCGCGAAGCGCTGCTGGCCGGCCCCGGCGCCGCCACGGCCATCGGCGATGCGGTAGGTGCCGGCGCTGTGCCAGGCCATGCGGATGAACAGCGGCCCGTAATGGCCGAAGTCGGCCGGCCACCACTCCTGCGAGTCCGTCATCAGCGCATGCAGGTCCTTGATGACGGCGTCGAGGTCGAGGCTTTTGAATTCCTCGGCATAGTCGAACGCCTCGCCCATCGGATCGGACAGCGGCGACTGCTGGTGGAGAACCTGGACATTAAGCTGATTCGGCCACCAGTCGCGGTTGACCCTGCCAACGGCAGTGTGCACGACCGGGCATTTGCCCTTGCTGTTATCGTCTGTGTTGGCGTCCATGTTTTTCTCCGATCGTGGCTGTGTTGAGCTTTGCCTCAACGGCTGCGTGAACAAGGGCCTGGAATGCCCTTCGAGACGGCTCCACGGCCGCCGCGACGGTGAGGAGCCCGAATATGCGAAATGTCCTACTGCCCTGAGCCTGCCCTGGACAAGATTGTGTTGAAACAAAAACAGCCCCGAACGCACGCCCGCACCGATGATGCGGACTGTGTGGCGTCGGCTGCCTTTCATCTCCCTACCAGACTCTATAGCAAAGCGGCTCGATTAATTTAAGTTGGATTTACTGATCACAGAGATAAGGTGCGCTTATGGCAAACCTGACCCTCAAGCAGTTGCGCTATTTCGAGGCGCTGGCGCGGCACAACCATTTCGGACGCGCCGCGGATGCCTGTGCGATCTCCCAGCCTGCCATTTCGGTGCAAATCAAGGAATTGGAAGAGACGCTCGGCACCGAACTGTTCGAAAGAGGCCCGCGCCAAGTCCGGCTGACCAATTTCGGCGAGGAGTTTGCCCTGCGCGTACGCGACATCCTGCGCTCGGTGGACGAACTGGCTGATCTCGCCCGCTCTTCGCGTGACAGGCTGGTCGGCCGGCTGCGCATCGGCGTCATCCCGACGGTCGCGCCCTACCTCTTGCCAACCATCATCGGCAACCTTTCGCGCATGCATGACGGCCTCGACATCCATGTGCGCGAGACGCTGACGCAAAAGCTGATCCAGGAACTGGCCGACGGTCGGCTCGATGCGGCTATCGTCGCACTGCCGGTGTCCGAACCGTCGTTGACGGAGGTCGTGCTGTTTGCCGAGAACTTCGTCCTGGTCCGGCCCGGCGAGGACGAGGGAAAGCCGGTGCCCAATCGCGAGATGCTGCGCGAAATGCGGCTGCTTCTTCTGGAAGAAGGCCATTGCTTCCGCGACCAGGCGCTGTCGTTCTGCAGCATGCATTCGGCACGGCCGCGCGAGTTGCTGGACGGCAGCTCGCTGTCGACCCTGGTGCAGATGGTCGGTGCCGGCATCGGTGTCACCTTGATCCCCGAAATGGCCGTGGCGGTGGAGACGCGCTCGGCGCCGGTTTCCATTGCGCGTTTCAGAAGTCCCCAGCCCTCGCGCACGATCGGCATGGTCTGGCGCAACACCAGCCCGATCGCCAAACAGCTGCTGCGGATTTCCGAAATCGTTCGCCAGTCGGCCGACGCGCTGCGCGCGCAGCACAATCCTGCATCGGTCGCGCACCTCCTGAACCTGACGGCAGCCGCCCAATGAGGTTGCTCGACAGATCCGTCAGTTCGCTGCCTGGAACCGGATTTCGCCCCTGTTCAGGAAGCATGTCTTGTTGAACAGCGACAGATCCAAAGGGTTCGGCAACCGGACATCGCTGATATCGGGAACCGGCTTCTTCGCCGGATCGTATGACCGATCGATCTGCGAGATGAAGACGAGGATCAATCCCCTGTCGCGGGCAAAGGCCTTGAGCGTGCGGACCTGCGCCATCAGGTCCGGGTTCTCCCGCTTCTGATCGAGCAGTTGCAGATAATCGATCACCACCAACGTGCCGCGCGGCGCCGAGCTCAACGTCCTGACGATGTAGTCGGCGCTGACGGCGTCGGAATTATCGAAGACGAACTGGTCGTTGAACCGTGCAGGATCCGCCCCGATGGCGCGAAACCGGTCGAGCACATCTCGTTGCGTATATTCCAACGTGAAGAACACGCCGCGATGGCCGGACTTCATGGCTTCGATTGCGAGTTCGAGGCTCATCAGCGTTTTGCCGTGGCCGGGTCGTGCACCCACCAGAACGAGATCGCCGGGCGCCAGTTGCGCAAACAATGTTCCGGCAGGCCCCACCTCGGCTGCCTTGGCTGCAAGCAGGCTCCAGCTGCTGAAACCTTCCTGTACTGCAACACGATCAAGCGCTTCGTGGAGCGCAATCTTGCCCTCGCGGGACAACAACCTGGCTTGACGCTTCAAATGGTAGACGGGCGCAGATAGCTTCATTGCAAAACCTCCTGGTGCGAGCGGTTTTCGCAACCCCTCCTTATGCCAAGTGCTCGGACAGTCGGTTTCGATGATCGGATAGCCCCGCACGAATTATGCTTTCCCAGCGGAGGGAGGAGGCGCGGGCCGCGCCAGAATCAAATGATAGCTCAATCCGTAGGGAACGAAAATCGCGGACAGTCAAAGATGCGGAGACGTTCGCCGCAAGCCTGGAGCCAGCATGTCGGCGTAGGTCGCGTTTGCGCGCATCGACCTCCTTTCATGGGCTCTTTGTGCGGGCTTCGGCAGAGCGCGCTAAACAAAGGGGGCGCTAAACAAGATGTGTTTCGCCTGATAATGCGAGGCCCTTTATGATTGATTCCCGGCGGCAACACCGCAAGGAAACGGTCTTGGCAGGAGAAGTGAACCCGTGCGGCTGAGATTCGTCCCCCTGGGCATCGTCCCGATCCTCAGCCTCCTCGTCGCCGTCATTGCCTTGACGGTGTCGGCTCGATCCTCTGCCGCACCATCAGGCGTTCCAGCCTGGCTGCAGGCCCATGTTGGCGACAGCGACGGTCAGATCTCACAGGTGGTTCTGGAACGAGCGCGCGCGCTTTACCTGATGAAGGTCGCGCAAGGTGCCGTCAAGAACCCCTGCTACTTCGCCATGGATGCCACACGCCCCGGCGATCTGGGTAATGGCGTGCTCGGGCGCCGGTATTACGTCATATGCGAAGCCAGCCAGTCGTTTCGCGCGATCTCGTCGGGTCATGGCGGCGGCCGCAACCTGAAAGGCACTGTCGATTTTTCGAATGGCAAACGATGCGCGAAGAACTTCGGCAATGCGATGGATTCATCGTTGACGGCCGGCGGCGGCTACATGACCCGCGAGGCGAAAACCTCGTTCAAAGGCTACTACCGCACCGGTGCGAAACAGGACGTGGCTTTCCAGCGCACCTTCATCCAGTTCGACGGCGAAGGCGAAGCTGCGAACGCCAGACAGAGGGTGATCGGCGGCCACGCGGCCCAGGTGCTGCACGGCATGTGCCTGCGCAAAAGCCCGAACAGCTCGCATGCCGACCACGACGGTTATGTGCCGTTCGGCAAGCTGGTGGACTATGCCGGCGGCCGCAGCAATGGCTGCACCAGCTGGTCGCCGGCGGACGCGCAACAGATCATCTCGATGGTGAAGGACAACCCGACGACGCTCTACATCTACCCTGAATCGCGCGACATCGCCGCGGTAGCGTCCAACCGTTCGCAGTCGGGCGCCTATTGGAACGCATCCTGCCTGAAGGAAATCGGCACGCCGAAATTCTGGCCGCGAAAGACCCTCGAGCCGATCATCGCTCAATACAGGAAGGATCACCCGGCACCGCCGCCGCAGCCGGTGCCGATCTGCAAGGGGCCGTAAAACCGGCAGGGGTCGCTAACGCAACTGGCAAGAACCGGGTTTGCCTTTGCCTTGATCTCCAACCTCGCCTCCGCGCATCACTACCGACGGGGCGGGAAAGCCTACTGCAACAGGTTCTTGACGATGCCGCTCGCCTTGCCGAAATCCATCTGGCCGGCATATTTCTGCTTCAGCGCGGCGATCACCTTGCCCATGTCCTTCTGGCTGGCCGCTCCCGTCGCCGCGATCGCCTCGCGTGCCGCAGCCTGGATGGCGGCATCGTCCAGCTGCGTCGGCAGGAAGGCGCGGATGATTTCCATCTCGCCGCGCTCCTGCGCGGCCAGTTCCGGCCGCTTGCCGTCGTCGAAGGCCTTGGCCGATTCCTCGCGCTGCTTCACCATCTTGGCCAGGATCTGCAGGATCTCCTCGTCGCTGGCCGGCTCCTTGGCCGAACCGCGATTGGCGATGTCGCGGTCGTGAATGGCGGCCTGGATCAGCCGCAATGTCGGCAGCCGGTGCTTGTCCTGCGCCTTCATCGCGCTCTTCAGGGATTCGGCGATTTTGCCGCGCATGGTGCATTCTCCTTCGATCGGCGCGGACAATAGCGCCGGGTGCGAGCCAACGCAAACCCTGATATGTCAGGGCAAGCCTATGATATTGCTCGATGAAATAAATCGGGGCCGCATTTCGCATGATCATTGACCGCCCTGGCCCCTTCCCCTATGTACTGGGCCTTGCATGAACTGAAGCTTGACTGCGTGGAAGCTGCGAAATCGCCGCTTGGCGCCGTTTGCTGCGCGGATGGCCCCTTGGCCTATGGAAGCGCGCAACCCGATAGGAGTGCCGCCATGGCCGAGATGACCGCCGCCTCGACGCCCGCCTGGGCAACAGAAAAGCCGACCGCGCTGTTGGTGCTGGCCGACGGCACCGTCATCGAAGGTCGCGGTCTCGGCGCCACCGGCTCCGCCGTAGCCGAAGTCTGCTTCAACACGGCACTCACCGGCTACCAGGAAATCCTCACCGACCCGTCCTATGCCGGCCAGATCGTCACCTTCACCTTCCCGCATATCGGCAACATCGGTACCAATGACGAGGACATCGAGGACCTCAATCCAGCCGCCCGCGCCGGCGCCGTCGGCGCCGTGTTCAAGGCCGATGTCACCAACCCGTCCAACTACCGCGCCGGCACCGGTCTCGACCAATGGCTGAAGAAGCGTGGCATCGTGGCGCTCTCGGGCATCGACACGCGCGCGCTCACCGCGCTGATCCGCGAAAAGGGCATGCCCAATGCCGTCATCGCGCATGCGCCCGACGGCGTGTTCGACCTCGACGATCTGAAGCGCCGCGCCGCCGCATGGTCGGGCCTGATCGGGCTTGACCTCGCCAAGGAAGTCACGTCGGGCCAGTCCTCCGTCTGGCGCGAGACGCCCTGGGTTTGGAATGAAGGCTTTGGCGAACAGGCCGAGCCGACCATGCATGTCGTTGCCATCGACTACGGCGTCAAGCGCAACATATTGCGCCTGCTCGCCGGCCTTGGCGCCAAGGTCACCGTGGTGCCCGCCAAGACCGGTGCCGAGGAAATCCTCGCCATGCAGCCGGACGGCATCTTCCTCTCCAACGGCCCCGGTGATCCGGAAGCCACGGGCGACTATGCCGTGCCTGTCATCCAGGACCTGTTGAAAACCGACATCCCGGTGTTCGGCATCTGCCTCGGCCATCAGATGCTGGCGCTGGCGCTCGGCGGCAAGACCGCCAAGATGCACCAGGGCCATCACGGCGCCAACCATCCGGTCAAGGATCACACCACTGGCAAGGTCGAGATCGTCTCGATGAACCACGGCTTTGCCGTCGATGCCGACTCGCTGCCTTCAGGCGTCGAGGAAACCCACGTCTCGCTATTCGACGGTTCGAACTGCGGCATCACGCTCACCGGCCGGCCGGTGTTCTCGGTCCAGCATCATCCCGAGGCTTCACCCGGCCCGCAGGATTCGCACTATCTGTTCCGCCGCTTCGTCAATTTGATCCGCGAAAAGCGTGGCGAGGAATTGCTGGCCGAGCGGGCTTAACTCGATCCGTTAGCGCTGCCCCTCATCTGCCTGCCGGCATCTTCTCCCCGTGAACGGGGAGAAGGGAGCTGTGGCGACCTCGGCGCTCTTATTGCAACGTCGACGATTAGCGAAAGCAGCGAAAACGGCGTCTTTCTCCCCGTCACTATACGGGGAGAAATGCCCGACAGGGCAATGAGGGGCGGCGCAAACCTCTCATAGCCTCGCACCGGATGCGGCTGTCATGGCTCATATCTGTGCTCCATTTTCGGCAACACCGGCGGTGACATTCGTGCGCGCCACGGGCCTTGCCACTTTCGTGACGAAGACGATGACTGCCAGTGTCAGGAAACACGCACCAACCAGATAGGGCGCGCCGCCGAAGGTCACCGGCGCGCTTGCCCCAGTGAACCACGAAAAGATCGCGGTATAGAGCAGCGGCGTGATGATCGAGGTGATCGAGAAGATCGAGGTCATCGCGCCCTGCAACTCACCCTGCGCCGAAGGCGGCACCTTGGCAGCGGCGAGGCTCCTCAGCGGCGGATCGGCCAGCGCTTCGAGACAGCCGACGACGATCACCGCATAGATCATCCAGCCTTGCGACGCGAAGGCGTAGCCGAAGGCGCTGAGCGCGGTGAAGGCAAGACCGATTACCGCCGTCTTCCACTCGCCAAGCCTGGGGATCACGCGCGGCAGCACCGTCGCCATGACGATCGCTCCGCACAGGCCGAAGGCGCCGAGTGAGAAACCGATCTGCTGCTCGCTCCAGCCATAGCGATAATTGGAAACGAACGACCAGACCGCCGGATACATCATGTGGCCGAGCGTCATCAGGAAGAAGGTGAGCCCGATCCAGCCGATGCCCTTGTATTGGCGCATCTGCAGAAGCGTGCCGACAGGGTTGGCGCGTTTCCACTCGAAGCGGCGGCGATGCTTGTCATCGAGCGTTTCCGGCAGGAAGAACAACGCAATCAGGAAGTTCACGAAGGCAAGCCCGGCGGCGAAATAGAACGGCACGCGGGGTCCGAACGTGCCGAGCAGCCCGCCCAGGACCGGCCCGATGACGAAGCCGACGCCGAAGGCGATGCCAAGCAGGCCGAAATTCTTCGCCCGGTTCTCATCGTTCGAAATGTCGGCGATGAAGGCCGATGTCGTCGAATAGCTGGCGCCCGAAATGCCGGCCAGCACGCGCCCGATGAACAGCATCGGATAGGACCAGGCGACGGCGCAGATCAGATTGTCGATGGAAAACGTCAGCACCGAGGCGAGCAGGATCGGCCGGCGTCCGAACCGATCGCTCAAGCCGCCCATGATGGGCGCGAAGAAGAACTGCATCGCCGCATAGACGAAGAATAGCCAGCCGCCTTCGATCGCCGCTCCGCTGATGCTGACCCCGGTCAATTCCCGGAGATAGGCCGGCAGCACCGGCATGATCATGCCGAAGCCGATAATGTCGAGCAGCAGCGTGGTGAAGACGAGCGCAAGGCCCCGTCTGGCGGTTTTGGGGTCGATCATGATGGGTCAAGCTCCTCTGCTCGCCCTGGGGCGCAGGCGGACGCACCTTATAGGCGAGCCGGCCGCAAGGAACAATAAGGGAACAGGCCGGATTCTTTCATCCTGACATCCCCTGACGGCGTCTTGGCCGTCAGGTCATCTCGGGAAACAGTCTCGTCAAATCGGGCCGCTCAGCGTGTTGCAATCCGAAAGCTTGCCGCTCTTGTAGCCGCGCGCCAGCCAGGTCTGCCGCTGCTGCGAGGTGCCGTGGTTGAAGCTTTCCGGCACGACATAGCCCTGCGTCTTCTTCTGCAGCGTGTCGTCGCCAATCTGCTTGGCGGCGTTCAGAGCGCTCTCGATGTCGCCCTGCTCCAATATGCCCTTCTGCGCGGTGTAGTGGGCCCACACGCCGGCGAAGCAGTCGGCCTGAAGCTCGATGCGTACCGACATCTGGTTGGCGTCGGCTTCGCTCATGCCTTGCCGCATCTGGTTGAACTTGGACATGATGCCGGTCAGGTTCTGCACGTGGTGGCCGACCTCATGCGCGATCACATAGGCGCGGGCGAATTCGCCCGAAGCGCCAAACTGCTGGTCGAGCTGCTGGAAGAAGGTCATGTCGAGATAGACCTTGTGGTCGCCGGGACAATAAAACGGTCCGGCCGCCGCGGAGGCAAAGCCGCAGGCTGAGCGGACCTGGCCGGAAAACAGCACCAGCTTCGGGTCCTCATAGGTCAGCCCCTGCGATTTGAAGATGCCGGTCCAGGTGTCCTCGGTCTCGGCCAACACGGTGGCCACGAACTGCTTCATCTCGTCATTGGCCGGTGTGGCGCCGCTGTCCTGGCTACCGCCGCTGTTGTCGGTGATCTGGCCGCCGCCGCCCGGCAGCAGGCCGCCATCGCCGCCACCCAGGATCGTCGACGGATCGAAGCCGAAATACCATCCAGCCAGCACCACCAGGATGACAAGGAAGATGCTGCCGCCGCCACCGGCGCGGCCGCCGATCGGAATGCGGAACTGACCAGGGCTGCCGCCACCGAGTCCGCCACCGCCGCTGTCGCTGCGGTCGTCCTCGATATTGTCACTCTGACGACGGCCCTTCCAGAGCATGGCAACTCCTCGCGCTGCGAACTTCCCCGTTGTCCGGCAAGGCCGGCTCAACCCAACAAACAATTATCCCAATGGTTGCGCCAAGTCACAGCATTTTTCCAGACCGCAGCGGTGCTGGCATGGCGGCCTCAGCGCTCTGGTCGAGAGTGTGCGAGGCCTGTAGCATTGCCCGTACAATGGGGGATGTATTGGGCTTGAGGAGGATCGGTTCGTTCCTGTCGCTGATTGCGGCGTTGTTTTGCCTCGGCTTGCGGGCCGCCGGCGCGGTGACGCTCGATTCCAGCGTTGCCGTCACCGACCCCGCCACCTTGCAGGCGCTCGAGCGCGGCGGCCTCTCGATCAGCCGTCTGCTCGGACCGGCACTCGGCCTCACCCGTGAGGTCGACAATCGCGGCCTGTTTTCGGTGCCGGCACTGGCGACGGTGCGCGACACCGTCAAACAGCAGATCGCCGACGAACCGAAGACCAGTCCGGACCCCTATGTCGCTGCCATGGCGAAGTCGAAGGACGCCAGCCAGAAATTCAACCCGAAATACATCGATGACGACGGCTCGACGCTGGACCTCACCGGCGTCGTCAACCGCATGGATCGCGGCTATCTCGGCCACACCGAATGCGGCGAGATCCGGCTGATCTACCGCTTCCACTATTCGGTGGCGGAAAAGCCGGCCAAGGGAAAGGCAAGCCAGCGCATTTCCTCGCGCCTGCCGCTG
The DNA here is from genome assembly GCF_003148495.1 of Mesorhizobium loti. GTDB lineage: Bacteria > Pseudomonadota > Alphaproteobacteria > Rhizobiales > Rhizobiaceae > Mesorhizobium > Mesorhizobium loti. The sequence continues at coordinate 1,069,170 of NZ_QGGH01000001.1, read as the reverse complement.
ACCATGAGCCTGGTGTTCAACGCCAAACCCAGGCAGGCGCAGGCCCGCGCCTCGAAGGACCTGCCAAGCGCCACCGATGTGTCCTGCGCCGATGTTGCCCAGCGCTGGCTCGCCGCCGGCCAGAAGGACCTACCACCCGACCAGCTTGCCGCCTGGCTGCGCTCCGACGAAGGGCCGCTGTCAGGCGCCATGCTGAATTCGTCGCAGATCATGCGCCTCGAACTCAACATGCAGGTGCTCAGGCTGTCGGCCTCGACGCGGCGCGATTTCGGCGGCCACGCCGAGTATCTGCTGAAGATCTTCAAATGGGATCCGGCGACGTCCAGCTTCTATGAAGCGAAGATGGAAAACCAGATCGACCGCGCCACCGTGCTGGCCGACAAGCCGTCCTTCACCAAATGGCTGCTCACCGACCGCAACATCTACGACCTCGATCATGGCCGGCTGGTCATCGACGAAAAATTCCTGGCCAAGAGCGCCGTCTCCGTTGCACCCGGCGGGCTGAGCCGGTCGCAGAACAACATCGCCTACGGGCTGGTCGACGACGCCGACATCGACAAGGCGCTCAGGGACTATGTCGCCAAAGGCAACACGCTCTCGACCATCAAGTCGGTGGCCGGCTTCGAATTGCGACTCAACGAGATGAGCTGCACCGGCTGCCATCAGACCCATGGCATAGCCGGTTTCCACTACACCGGCGCCGATCCGGCCAGCGAGCCGCGCCGCAACGCCGTCTTCGTGCCGGGCTCGGCCGTCTTCTTCGCCGACCTGCCGCGCCGCCGCGCCATCGTCGAGCAGTTCGCCGCCGGCGGCCATCCGGATTTCGTCAGAGGCTTCGCCGCCCGACCTGATGCGAAATATGCCGCGGCGCTGAAAGGCACCGACCTCTACAATGGCTGGGGCTCGATCTGCTATCGCGGCGAGGATCCAAGCTTCAAGGACTGGAGCTGCGGCGCGGGCCTGCGCTGCGCTGGCGTCCATGAAAGCGCCATCCATCCGGGCTTCGGCACCTGCGTCAGCGAGGCCGGCACGGCGGTAGGTGATCCCGTCGAGTTCGGCGAGATCAAAATGTCGACCTGGGGTAACGACCAGTATTGCCGCCTGTCGCCGGCCACCGCCAAGGCCTGCGCCATCGACCCGGCAAGGGACAAGAAACCCTTAGTGAAGCTCGCCGGCTATGGTGCCGCGCGCCAGCGCTACGACAATCCGCAGCAGAAGACCGGCGGCTTTCCCGGCGGCATGCTGAGCAAGGCAAGCTGCGACAAGCTTCCCGACGAGGCGACGTGCGGCAGATTGGCCAAGACCGGCTTCAACGACTGTGTCGCGTCGGGCAAGGACCACAAATTCTGCACCAGGGAGTTCACCAAGACCGCCGGCCTGCGCGCCTGCGACAAGGCCCATCCCTGCCGCGAGGACTATATCTGCACGGCAGGCTATGACGATCTGGCGCAAGCAAAAGCCGGCAAGGGCACCTGCATCCCGCCCTATTTCATCTTCCAGTTCCGCGTCGACGGCCACCCGCGCAGCTGGGTGCAGGATGTCCGTGAGTGAGAGAACGGTTTGCTGAAGCGCCACCACGTCTCGACCGACGGCTTTCACCCAAAACCGCTGACGTCGGCCTGACAGACGTCTAATCTTTCTGCTTGGCGCCGGCACTCTTGCCGTCGGAGCTCTTCGAACGCTCCTCGAAACGCGCCGCGCCCTTTTTCAGCGGATGGCCGGTTTCGGCCTCGGTCTTGCGCTCGTCCTTCGCCGCCGCCTGTTTCAGTCCCTTGGCCGCTTGCTTGCCCTTTGCGGTCGGTGCCTGTTCAACGCCCATCGCTTCCTCCCTTGCCGCGCGACTTGCGCGGGTGTCAGAAGCAACGTGCTTGGCGTGCGAGGGTTCCGGAGGCAGTGGAAATCCGGCGGCGGGTGCGGCTCAGCGCGCCGCCGTCATCGCCTTCCGAAAAGCTTCCAGCGTCTCGGCGCTGACATGATGCTCGATACCCTCGGCATCGATGCGCGCCGTTTCGGCACTGACGCCGAGCGAGCGCAAAAAGGCTTCCACCGTGTGGTGGCGGATGCGGCTTTCCTCCGCGACCTTGCGCCCGGCATCGGTCAGGAACACGCCGCGATAGGGTTTTCGCGACACCAGACCGTCGGCGCACAGCCTGCTCAGCATCTTGGCCACGGTCGGCTGGGCAACGCCAAGCCTTGCTGCGATGTCGACCTGGCGCGCCTCGTTGCCGTCCTCGATCAGGTCGGCGATCAACTCGACATAGTCCTCGACAAGCGCGCTGCGGCGCGCTTCGCGCGTCTGCCGGAAGCCCTCCGAATGGACGTTGGCGTCAGGCAGTGGCTCGCGCGGGACTGGTCTGTTCTTCAGCGCCACTACGCGCTCCTCCTCGGAGTTTTAGCCGTCGCTGCTTTTATAGCACGGGCTCTGATTCTTCAGGCCGTTTATTTGCATTCCCCCACAGGCGCAACCGCCTGCCCCCTTTCGCACATTGGCAGCAGCTCAATAAAAAGCACGAACAATGAAATATAGCATATTGCATAATGTTGAGCCATGGCATAGCTTAAGGGAACATCGCCCAGTTTCGCGGAAAGCCTCCCCTCATGTCCGAAGCCGAAGCCACAGCCTCCCGTTCCTCATGGCGGTTCGCCGGGCCCGACGAGGACGAACAGCCCAGCCTGCGCGAAGTCAATTCCTCCATCGCGGTGCCGAATTCGGGCGTCTGGTTCCGTCGCCTGTTCGCCTTCATGGGTCCCGGCTACATGGTCTCGGTCGGCTATATGGACCCAGGCAACTGGGCGACCGACCTCGCCGGCGGCGCGCAGTTCGGCTACACGCTGCTGTTCATCATCATGCTGTCCAACCTGATGGCGATCCTGCTGCAGGCGCTGGCAGCACGGCTCGGCATCGCCACCGGCCGCGACCTTGCCCAGGCCTGCCGCGCCTATTATCCGCGTCCGGTCAACTTCGTGCTGTGGATCGCCTGCGAGCTGGCCATCATCGCTTGCGACCTGGCCGAGGTCATCGGCACGGCGATCGCGCTGCAGCTTCTGTTCGGCATTCCTCTGATCGGCGGCGCGATGCTGACGGCGCTCGACGCCTTCCTCGTGCTTCTGCTGATGAACAAGGGCTTCCGCTATCTCGAAGCCTTCGTCATCGCGCTTTTGATCATCATCTTCAGCTGCTTCGCCATCCAAATCTTCGTCGCCGCCCCGCCGGCCGGCTCGATCCTGCATGCCATGTTCGTGCCGTCGTCGGAAATCGTCACAAATCCGGCGATGCTCTACATCGCCATCGGCATCATCGGCGCCACCGTCATGCCGCATAATCTCTATCTGCACTCCTCGATCGTGCAGACCCGCGCCTATGAACGCACCGACAAGGGCAAGCGCGACGCCATCAAATGGGCAACGACGGACTCGACCATCGCCCTGATGCTGGCTTTGTTCGTCAACGCCTCGATCCTGATCGTATCGGCAGTCGCCTTCCACAACACCGGCCACCAGGATGTCGCCGAAATCAGCCAGGCCTTCGAGCTGCTGTCGCCGCTGCTCGGCCTCAGCATCGCATCGATCCTGTTCGCCGTCGCTCTACTGGCATCCGGCCTGAACTCGACGGTGACCGCAACGCTTGCCGGCCAGATCATCATGGAAGGCTTCCTGCGCCTGCGCATTCCCAACTGGGCACGCCGGCTCCTGACGCGCGGCCTCGCCATCGTCCCGGTGGTGATCGTCACCGCGCTCTATGGCGAAAAGGGCACCGGCCAGTTGCTGGTGTTCAGCCAGGTGATCCTGTCGATGCAGTTGCCCTTCGCGGTCGTCCCACTGGTACAGTTCGTCTCAGACAAGAAGAAGATGGGCAACCTCGCCATTCCGCGCGGCGTCGCAGCCCTTGCCTGGGTGGTTGCCGCGATCATCCTGGTGCTTAACTTCAAGCTGCTTTACGATACCATATTCGGGGTCGGCTGAGCGCCGCCTCGCCGAGAGCCGGCTGCCCTCTGCGCAGAGGGTAGCCTCGCGACAAATCGGCAATCCGCGCTATGTTCTCCGGCATCATGACCCGGATCGAAGACATCAGGAAATTCTACGCGCGGCTGATGGCCGCCAACGCCTCCTCGCCCGATCCGCGCCTGGAGACGGTTTTCGCCGAGGTGCCGCGCGAAGCGTTTCTCGGTCCCGGACCGTGGACGATCATCGCCGGCAACGGCAAGGTCACGACGCCGAGCGCCGATCCGGCCCACATCTACCAGAACGTGCTGGTGGCGCTCGACGACGACAAGGGCATCAACAATGGCGAGCCGTTCCTGCACGCCATGTGGATCGGAAAGCTCGCACCAAAACCCGGCGAAGCCGTTTGCCATATCGGCGCCGGCACCGGCTACTACACCGCGGCGCTGGCCAGGCTGGTGTCGCCCAGCGGCACCGTCACCGCTTTCGAACTCGACGAAAAGCTGGCCGATCTCGCGCGACAAAATCTCGAAGCCTATGGCAATGTAACGGTCGTCCATGGCGATGCCGTGACGACGCCGTTGCCGGCATCCGACATCATCTATGTCAATGCGGGCGTTGCTGCACCGCCGGCTGGGTGGCTGAAGGCGTTGCGGCCACGCGGCCGCATGATCTTTCCCTGGCGCCCGGCCGAGCGCGTCCCGCTGGCGGTGATGGTGACCCGCACCGAAAACGGCTTCGCCTGCGATCCGTTCATGCGATCGTGGTTCATTCCCTGTGTCGGCGCCTCGATTGCCGACCCTGCGGCGACGATCCCGACGCGCGAGCAGGCCGCGAGCAGCCGCTCGATCTGGCTGGTGCAGGACAAGGCGCCGGACCGCACCGCCACCGCCATCTTCGGCGATGTCTGGTTCTCGTCGAAAAGTCTCGACGCCAGACCGCGCACCGGACCTCGCAAATGACGGTGGCTTGCCAAAATTTCACATGTCCTGTCGGACCGGTAGGCGGTCGCCCGTCCTTGGGTTGAAGTCCGGCCACGACGGCGTGGGTTGAAGAAACGGGAGATTGGAATGAGAAAGATCATCGCTGCGACATTCGTCAGCCTCGACGGCGTCATGCAGGCGCCCGGCGGTCCGGAAGAGGACCCGGTCGGCGGCTTTAAGTTCGGCGGCTGGACCTTCCACTACTTTGACGAGGTGGCGGGCGTGGCAATGGATGAACTCTTCTCCAAACCCTTCGCCCTGCTGCTCGGCCGCAGAACCTACGACATCTTCGCCGCGTACTGGCCGTATCAGAAAGATCCGATCGCGGATGCCTTCAACCCTGCGACCAAATATGTGGCGACGCATCGGCCTGACACTCTCACCTGGCAGAACACGCAATCGCTTGGGCCGGATATCGTCGCGACGTTGCGCCGCCTCAAGCAGGAGGATGGACCTGACTTGCTCATCCAGGGATCTGGCAATCTGATCCAGACCTTGCTCGCCAACGGGCTGATCGACGAGATCCGGCTGATGATCTTCCCGCTATTGCTGGGCAAGGGCAAGCGGCTGTTCGGCGATGGCGCGATGCCGGCCGCCTTCAAGCTTATCAAGTCGCAGGCCTCCAGCACCGGCGTCATCATGGCGACCTACGAACGATCCAGCGAGATCAAGACCGGGTCGTTTGTCACAGGCGAGCCATCCGACGCCGAGATCGAGCGGCGCAAGAACTGGAAATAGAACTGCCGAAACGTGGCGCCAAGCTGGAGCACCTCTCATCCGACCGAGCTTCGCTCGGCCACCTTCTCCCACAAGGAGAGAAGGCGGAGCCTGGGGCATGTGGCTCGGCCAATCTTTAACGTCGGTAATTGGCAGGGACATGCGCGCAATCTTGCCTTCTCCCCTTGTGGGAGAAGGTGGATCGGCGCGCAGCGCCGAGACGGATGAGGGGTGCTCCAGCGGAGCGAAGCGTTCAAGCCGCCTGCGGCCGCCGTGCCAGCCCCTCGCGGATATGCCGCGCGAATTCCTGCGCCGCCGGGCCTACCCCATGCCTCGGAAGATGCAGGTTGATGGCAAAATTCGGCAGCGGCGGTAGGCCTGACTCAGATGGCAATATGTCGAGATCGGCCGGCACCGTGGAGGCCAGCCAGGTGGTCACCGCAAGGTCCGACCGCACCGTCGCCGTCGTCGCGTCGATGTTGCCGTTTTCGAACACCGTGCGCCACTCCAGCCCATGCTCGCTGAGCGCCGCCAGCACCGCTGGGCGGAAAGCGCAGGTGTCGGCGACGATCGACACCGGCAGCGGCCGCTTGGCGCGGGCAACGCCGCCCTTGGCGCCGACCCAGACCAGCCGGTCGATGGCAAGGCATTCGCCCGCCGACGGACCGACGCGTTCCTCGATCACCGCAAGGTCGATGGTCCCGGCCGCAAGGGCAGCAGTCAGTTCCGGCGACGAGGCGCAGACCAACGATATCTCGACCTGCGGATAGGTCTCGGCATAGGTTTTCAGCACCGGCGCCAGCAAGGTGCCGACAAGGTCGTAAGGCACGCCGAGCCGCACCTGCCCGACCATCGGCGTACCTGCCATTTCGGCCCAGATTTCGTCATTCAGGCCAAGCAGGCGCTTGCCCTTGCCGAACAGCTGTTCGCCGGCACGCGTCAACCGCAAGCCGCGCCGATCGCGCTCAAACAGGCTGGAACCGAGCGCCTCCTCGAGCCGCTTGACCTGCTGGCTGACAGCACCTTGCGTCAGGTGCAGCGCGTTGGCCGCCGCCGTCATACTGGCCTTGTCGGCGACGGTCACGAAGGTGCGGATCAGCGCCATGTCGAGATTTCGGATCATGCTTGGCATTATGTATCCTAATGCCAAGCATAGCAAACATTGCATTTACTGAAGTTAGTGCATGGCTACGATGGCGGTCCCACAGAGGAAGCTGCATGTTCGAGCCCATCATCCCTCTCGTCCTGTTTGCCATCGTTGCCACCACCACGCCCGGCATCGCCACGACCCTGTCGACCGCATCCGGCGCGCAGTTCGGCTTTCGCCGTTCCGTGCCCTTGCTGGTCGGCAGCGCCGCTGGCCTTGCCACGGTGACGGGTGCCGCTGCCGCCGGGCTCGCCGGCCTGCTGCTTGCCGTGCCCTCGCTGCAGCTGGCGATGAAGGTCATCGGCTCGCTCTATCTCGTCTGGCTGGCGATCAAGATCGGTCGCAGCGGACCGCCCAATCTGGATGTGACCATGGCCAGACCGAACAGCTTTCTCGGCGGCGCCGGCATCCAATGGATGAACCCCAAGGGCTGGGCGATGGGGCTGGGCGCCGCAGCCTCGTTCGCGGCCCTGGCCAGCGGGCCGATGCAACTCGCGCTGCTGCTCGGCGCCACCTTCGGCCTCGCCGCCGCCGCCTCGCTGTCGCTTTGGTGCGTGGCCGGCATGCTGCTGGCCCGGCTGCTCAAGACCGAATGGCAATGGCGCGCGCTCAACATCGTGCTGGGACTGGTGCTGGCCGCCTCGATCGTCCCGATGTGGCGGTCGGCGTAATGCCAACCGCCACGCCTTGCTTCAAGCCGCGTAGCGTGCCGCTGGCTTGTCGGCGTGCAGGCTGCCGTAGAAGGCCTGCCGTGCGCCAAGGAACGTGTCGAGCTTGGCGGCGTCGGCAAGCCCCGGCACGGTAACGGCTTCGCCCTTGGCCAGGCCGACAAGTGCGGCATCGACCAGATCGTCGGCCGTCATGATGATTTCCTTCGGAAGCTGGTCGATATCGCTGCCGGCAATTTCCCAGAAATCTGTCCGGGTCGCGCCGGGCAGCACCACCTGGGCCTTCACCTTGGTACCCGCGACCTCGCGCTGCAGGGCCTCGGTGAAGTTGACGACATAGGCCTTGGTGCCGCTGTAGATGCCGCCGAACGAGGTGTCGAAGGCGAGCACCGAGGCGATGTTGACGACGGCGCCACGGTTGCGCGCCAAAAACCCCGGCAGCACGGCGCGGGTCAGGCGTGTCAAGGCGATGACATTGACCTTGATCATGCGCTCGGCCGCATCGGCGTCTGCCGTCGCCACCACCTGCGCACCACCAATGCCGGCATTGTTGACCAGCAGCGTCACGCTCTCGTCGGCTGATACTGCCTGCTCGACGCGGCGGACGTCATTGTCGTCGGCGAGATCGGCGCTGATCACGCTGACCTTGCGGCCGTAGGCATAACGCAGCTTCTCGGCCAGCTCTTCCAGCCGGTCGGCGCGCCGCGCCACCAGCACCAAATCGTAGCCCTGCCCTGCCAGCCGGTCCGCATAGACCGCGCCGATGCCCGCCGAAGCACCGGTGACGACCGCCGTGCCCTTGTTGCTCTGTCCACTCATTGTCCTGTTCCTTCTTCGACTGATTTGCTTCGTTTCGACCTGGCCGCCGGTACCGTGGGCAATCACCCTCGCCTTGCCGGCAAAGCTATCTGATTTCAATTAGTGGCATATACCACTAATGGCGAAATAGGCATATGCCACTATCTTGTCAATGATCGCAACGAGGATTATTTGGGAGGCAGCGGCCGGATATCATTCGTCGGCGCCAAGGACCCATCATGTCAAAGGACACCCTGCCCGGCCTGACCCTCTGCAACAACGCTATGCTGCGTCGAGCGGCGCGCAAGCTCGGCCAGTTCTATGATGATGTCATGGCTCCTTCGGGCCTGAAGGCCACGCAGCAGGGCCTGCTCTACCAGATCCATATCGGCGACGAGCCGGCGATGGGCGCCATCGCCGCGTCGCTGATCATGGACCTGTCGGCGCTCGGCCATACGCTGAAGCCGCTGATCCGCGACGGCTATGTCGAGACCTTCGCCGACCCGGACGACCGCCGCATCAAGCGCGTGCGGTTGACGCCGCAGGGTCTGGTCAAGCTCGATGAGGCGATGAAGCTGTGGCACATCGCCCAGCAGCGTTTCGAGGACGTGGCCGGCAACGACAAGGCGGAAAGGCTGCGCGCGGCTCTCGATGAGATCGCCGCGCTGGATTTCGATCTGCCGCCGGCCACGCCCTGAGGCGTTGGGCCGGTGTTGCCAACAGGACCTACTCAGCCGGCATGGCGGCCGGCCGGGCCACCCAGCGGCCGGCCAGTACGACGCCCAGCGCGATGATCGGGAAGATCGCGGCGACTAGGCCGAGATCGGCCGGCGCGCCGTAGCGCAGCACCGCACCACCGACCACGGCGCCCAGCGCCACGCCGAGATAGAGCGCCGAGGCGTTGAGCGACAGCACGATCGGGGCGGCATCGGGCGCCAGCTTGATGATGCGGCTCGCCTGCGCTGGTGGGAACGCCCAGCCGACGATGCCCCACGGCACCATCATCGCCATCAGCGCCGGCCCGGCAATATGGTGCGGCAGGAAGGCCGGTATGACCGACAGCAAGACCAGCATGGCGGCGCTCAGCGCCAGCGACCAGCCAACGGTATGCGTCGCGCCGAACCGATCGGCTGCCTGGCCGCCGGCAATGTTGCCGATGACGGCACCGACGCCGAAGGCGAGCAGCATGCCGGGCAGCGCGATCTGGCTGAGCCCGCCGCCCTCGATGGCCAATGGCGCGACATAGGCAAAGACGGTGAAGGCGCCGATCAGCGCCAGCACTGTCGTCAAAAGGATCGGCATCACGCCTGGACGCATCGCAGCCGCCAGCCTGCGCTTCAAGGGCAGCCTGGTGCCAACGATGCCCTGCGGCAGTCGGTACCACAGGATCGCACCGGCAAGCGCACCGAGCCCGGCGATGGCATAGAAGGTGCCGCGCCAGCCGGCGAAGGCCGCAACAAGGGCGCCGAGCGGTGCGCCGACCGCAACGGCCACTGTCGTGCCGCCCACGACGACGGCGATGGCACGCGCCCGGTGATGGTCATCGACCAGCGCCACCGCGGTGCCTTGCGCGGTTGCCGCGAACAGGCCCGACGACAGCGCCATGACGATGCGCGCGATCAGCAGCAGTTCGAAGGAGGAGCTCAGGGCGGCGGCGATGTTGCCGAGCACGAAGAACACCAGCGTCCACAGGATGACGCGGCGCCGGTCCCATTCGCCGGTCAGCGTCGCCAGGATCGGCGTACCGACCGCGTAAGCGAGTGCGAAGGCGGTGATCAGCGTGCCGGCCAGCGGAATGGAGATGCCGGCGTCCGCCGCGATATCGGGCAGAAGGCTGGAGATGACAAAGCCTTCGGTCGAGATCGTGAACGATCCGAGCGCAAGCCAGAAGAGGCGCTTGTCCATGGCTGATATCCTTAGTTCAAAAGTTATTGAACAATTGGACATAACAGGGCATGATGTCAATGAAGTCAGGGGAAAATAGCAGAACCCTCCTGACAGCCCTGTGTCAGCACGGTCGGTCAGCACGGTCGCGAAGCGGAGAAACAGTGTGTACGGGCACAAAAGGACGGATGCGTTGAAATCGGCCCCGACTGTGCTTAGTTTCGAGCCATGACCTTGCCACACCCCAATACGGACCAGATCAGCCTGCCGATCGTGCTTGGCGTGCTCGGCGACCCGACCCGGCTCGCCATCGTGCGCTATCTCGCCAGCAAGCAAGGCGTGCCGCTGAACTGCAGCCAGTTCCTCGATCTCGGCTCGAAGACCAATCTGAGCTACCACCTGGCCAAACTGCGCGAGGCCGGCGTCACCCGCGCCGAGGTGGTCGGAACCAACCGCATGATCACGCTGCGCCGCGCCGATCTCGACGCCCGCTTCCCCGGCCTGCTCGACAGCGTCATCGCCGCCGCCGGCGACGATCCGGCCCTGCCGGCGGTCGGCGGCCACGACATCGAAATCCACGCCTGAGGATGTTCCTCGCTCCCGCAAAACGGGGGAGAGGAAACGCTGCCTCACCACCGGAGCTCCTCTTATGCGCATCGCCGTCCTCGCCGATATCCATGGCAATGTGCTGGCGCTAGACGCTGCGCTGGAGGATCTGCGGCGGCGCGGCGGCGCCGATCTGACCGTCAATCTCGGCGACAGCGTGTCCGGCCCGCTGTGGCCGCGCGAGACGTTTGCGCGGCTGCAGGCGCTGAACCTGCCGACGGTGCGCGGCAACCACGACCGCCGCGTCGCCGCCGACCCGGCCGACGAGACCATGTGGGCCTCCGATGTCTATGCGCAGGAGCGGCTGACCGAGACACAGCGCCAGGTGCTTTTCGCCCAGCCGCTGACGCTGGAGATCACTCCCTGCGTCATCGCCTTCCACGCCCGCCCCGACCACGACGAGAAATATCTCGCCGATACGATCGTCAATGGCCAGTTGGTGCGCGCGCCGCTGGCGGCAATCCGGCGCCGGCTGAAGGTGCTCGACCCCGCCTACCGCATCGCGCTGTGCGGCCACAGCCACCGCCCGGAACTGATCCGCATCCCCGACGGTCCCGTCATCTTCAACCCGGGTAGCATCGGCTGCCCTGCCTACGACGATTCGACGCCGCCGGCCCATGTTTCCGAGCAGGGCTCGCCGCATGCGCGCTATGGCATCGTCACCTTGGGCGGCGCGGGTCAGCCCGACCGCTTCGAGGCCATCGCCGTCGACTACGACCATGAGGCCGCGGCCAGACAGGCCGAACAAGCGGGCCGGCCGGAATGGGCTCACGGGCTCAGGACCGGATTTATGTCAGGCTGAGCTTGCTCATGCCTCAGGCTGAGCTTGCTCACGGTCTGGCGGGCTGGGCTGGCACGGGCGAAACGGCGGTCGAATTTTCGGACTTACATGGCGACGCGTCGTCCCTTATAAAACCGGCCGGGCATGCGGCGGGCTCGATCCGTCGCGGCATGGTGTCTTTGAGTATCCGCGCACGGCCAAATGATGAGGCGCACAGTTACGCTCCGAACAACCCTGCATGCGCTGATTGCTGTGCCGCTGCTGATGGCGGCATGGCTGGCCATTGCCCCCACTATGGCTGAAGAGATGGCCGAAGAGGCGCCGGAACTCGTCATCTCCATCGTGACCGGCCTGGCGCCGGATGATCTTCTCAATCTCCGCACCAAGCCATCGCCGATCGGCAAGACCGAGACACGCCTGGCCAGTGGTGCGCGTGTGAAAAATCTCGGTTGCAACGACATTGACGGCCATCAGTGGTGCAAGGTTGAATCCGACGATCCGAAGGCCAGCGGATGGGCGCCGGCGCGCTACCTCATCCCGCTCAATCCGGCCCCCTATGTCGAAGGCGAGACAAAACCGGCCGATGCGCCGGCCGCGGCAAACAGCGCGGATGCTGTCGCCACCGGCTCGGATATCCCTGCACAGCCACAGCCACCGCCCGACCTGACGGCGCGGCTTGGCGGCGCCGATCCGGTGACCGGCGCCGAAAGCACGCAGAAATCAGCCGCCGAAATCGGCCGGACGGCCATGCAGGATGCCTACGGCCTGGCTTTCGCTGCGCAGGAAAACCCGACGACCGGCGAGATCGAAGAGCCGGTCGCGGCCCGGGCATCCACTGCCCCGCCACCTGACTCGCAGACCGTCGCGCGGCTGGAACCGCCGTCCGGCCATGCCGCCAATGAAATTCCGTGTGCCCGCTATGTCGGCGAACCGATGACGCGTTGCGCGGTCAGCGTCGTGCGCAAGGGCAGCGACAAGGCCGACGTCACGATCACCTGGCCAGACGGCGGCACGCGTATCATCTCCTTCGTCGCCGGCCAGCCGGCAGGCTCCGACGCGCCCAGCGACTTCCGCTTCACCCGCGAAGGCAGCCTGAACATGATCCGCGTCGGCGTGTCCGAACGCTTCGAGATCACGGATCAGCTGGCGCTGGGGGATTAGAATTTAGGGGAGTAAGGCAGTAGGGCAGTAAGGCAGTATGTTTTAGAAGGCGCACGAAGCCATCCTACTGCCCTACTGCCCTACTGCCCTACTGCCCTACTGCCCTACTGCCCTACTGCCCAATCCCTCATTTTCGGGGTTACATCCCGCAAAACTCTTCCCTATAAGGCCCTCCTAGCCTGATACCAGAATCGCGAGCACAACCGGCCGGGTCTTCCCGTCCCGGTTTTTTGTGCAAGCCGCCCGCCAAACGGACCTATGACATGCCAAGACGCACTGACATCAAGTCGATCCTGATCATCGGGGCCGGCCCCATCGTCATCGGCCAGGCCTGCGAGTTCGACTATTCCGGCACCCAGGCCTGCAAGGCGCTGAAGGAAGAGGGTTTTCGCGTCATCCTGGTCAATTCCAACCCGGCCACCATCATGACCGACCCGGAACTGGCCGACGCCACCTATATCGAGCCGATCACGCCTGAAGTCGTCGCCAAGATCATTGCCAAGGAACGGCCCGACGCGCTGCTGCCGACCATGGGCGGCCAGACCGCGCTCAACACCGCTTTGTCGCTGCGCCGCATGGGCGTGCTCGAGCGCTACAATGTCGAGATGATCGGCGCCGATGCAACGGCCATCGACAAGGCCGAGGACCGCGCGCTGTTTCGCGAGGCGATGAAGAAGATCGGGCTGGAAACGCCGAAGTCGATGCTGGCCAACGCCACCGACGTCAAGAACACCGACCGCAAGACGCATGAGGCCGAGCGCGCCGCGGTCAAGGCCGAGGCCCCCGCCGATCTCGACGCCGCGCTCGACGCACTGGAAACCCGCTGGAACCTCGGCGAAGGCGACCGCAAGCAGCGCTACATCAGCCATGGCATGGCGATCGCAGCACAAGCGCTCGACCATGTCGGCCTGCCCGCCATCATCCGCCCGTCCTTCACCATGGGCGGCACCGGCGGCGGCATCGCCTACAACCGCGCCGAATTCTACGAAATCGTCCAGTCCGGCCTCGACGCCTCGCCGACCACCGAAGTGCTGATCGAGGAGAGCGTGCTCGGCTGGAAGGAGTATGAGATGGAGGTCGTCCGCGACAAGGCGGACAATTGCATCATCGTCTGCTCGATCGAGAACATCGACCCGATGGGCGTGCACACCGGCGACTCGATCACCGTCGCCCCTGCTCTGACGCTCACCGACAAAGAATACCAGATGATGCGCAACGCCTCGATCGCGGTGCTGCGCGAGATCGGCGTCGAGACCGGCGGCTCCAACGTGCAGTTCGCCGTCAACCCGGCCGATGGCCGCCTGGTGGTCATCGAGATGAACCCGCGCGTCTCGCGCTCATCTGCCTTGGCTTCGAAGGCGACCGGTTTCCCGATCGCCAAGATCGCCGCAAAGCTCGCCGTCGGCTACACGCTGGACGAGCTGGAGAACGACATCACCGGCGGCGCCACGCCTGCCTCCTTCGAGCCGTCGATCGATTACGTCGTGACGAAGATCCCGCGTTTTGCCTTCGAGAAATTCCCCGGCGCCGAGCCGGTGCTGACCACCGCCATGAAGTCGGTCGGCGAAGTCATGGCCATCGGCCGCACCTTTCAGGAATCGCTGCAGAAGGCTCTGCGTGGACTGGAGACCGGCCTGACGGGCCTTGATGAGATCGAGATCCCCGGCCTCGGCTACGGTGCCGCGACCGCCAACCACGCCGACGACCGCAACGCCATTCGCGCCGCACTCGGCACGCCGACGCCCGACCGGCTGCGCATGGTGGCGCAGGCAATCCGCATGGGCACCTCGCTGGAAGACGTGCACGCCATGTGCAAGATCGACCCGTGGTTCCTCGAGCAGATCGCCGGCATCGTCGCCATGGAGGCCCGCATCCGCGAGCACGGCATCCCCGAGGACGCCGTCAATCTGCGCATGCTGAAAGCGATGGGTTTCTCGGACGCCCGCCTCGCGTCATTGACGAAAACAGACGTCGAAGTGATTGCGAAGATTCGCGAAAAGCTCGACGTTCATCCGGTTTATAAGCGCATCGACACCTGCGCGGCCGAGTTCGCCTCGCCCACCGCCTACATGTACTCGACCTATGAAGTGCCGTTCGCCGGCGCGCTGGCCAACGAGGCGCAGGTCTCGTCGCGGAAAAAAGTCGTCATCCTCGGCGGCGGCCCCAACCGCATCGGCCAGGGCATCGAGTTCGACTATTGCTGCTGCCATGCGGCCTTTGCGCTGCGCGACGCCGGCTACGAAGCGATCATGATCAACTGCAACCCCGAGACCGTGTCGACCGACTACGACACCTCCGATCGGCTCTATTTCGAGCCGCTGACGGCGGAGGACGTGCTGGAGATCCTGCGCGCCGAGCAGGCGTCGGGCGAGTTGGTCGGCGTCATCGTCCAGTTCGGCGGCCAGACACCGCTGAAGCTCGCCGATGCGCTGGAAAAAGCCGGCATCCCGATCCTCGGCACCTCGCCCGACATGATCGATCTGGCCGAAGACCGCGACCGCTTCCAGAAGCTGCTGCACAAGCTCGGTCTGACCCAGCCGAAGAACGGCATCGCCTATTCGGTCGAGCAGGCCCGCCTCGTTGCCGGCGAGCTCGGCTTCCCCTTGGTCGTGCGCCCGTCCTATGTGCTTGGCGGCCGCGCCATGCAGATCATCCATGATGAGAGCATGCTGCAATCCTATCTGCTCGACACCGTGCCCGGCCTGGTGCCGGAGGACATCAAGCAGAAATACCCCAACGACAAGACCGGCCAGATCAACACGCTCTTGGGCAAGAACCCGCTGCTGTTCGACACCTATCTCAGTGGCGCCATCGAGGTCGATGTCGACTGCCTGTGCGACGGCAAGTCGACCTTCGTCTCCGGCATATTGGAGCATATCGAGGAGGCCGGCATCCATTCGGGCGACAGTGCCTGCTCGCTGCCGGTGCACTCGCTGCCTTCGGAGCTGGTCGACGAGCTGGAGCGCCAGACGGCGGCCCTGGCCCGCGCGCTCAATGTCGGCGGGCTGATGAACGTGCAGTACGCGATCAAGGACGGCACGGTCTATGTGCTGGAGGTCAACCCGCGCGCCTCGCGCACCGTGCCTTTCGTCGCCAAGACCATCGGGCGTCCCATCGCGAAGATCGCGGCCCGCATCATGGCCGGCGAGACACTGGAAGACGCCTTCGCCCATTACGGCGCCATGCCAGACCCCAGGAACCCCGGTCACATCGCGGTCAAGGAAGCGGTGTTCCCCTTCGCCCGTTTCCCCGGCGTCGATATCCTGCTCGGCCCGGAAATGCGCTCGACCGGCGAGGTCATGGGCCTCGACCGCGACTTCGCGCTGGCCTTCGCCAAGAGCCAGCTGGGCGCCGGCGTCGACCTGCCGCGCTCCGGCACGCTGTTCGTTTCGGTGCGCGACGAGGACAAGAAAGGCATCTTGCCGGCAGTCAAGCGCCTCGCCGGCCTCGGCTTCAAGGTGCTGGCCACATCAGGCACGGCCCGCTTCCTCGCCGAAAACGGTGTCGACGCGCAAAAAATCAACAAGGTGCTGGAAGGCCGCCCACACATCGAAGACGCCATCCGCAACCGCCAGGTGCAGATCGTCTTCAACACGACGGATGGCCAGAAGGCGGTGTCGGATTCGAAGTCACTGCGCCGCGCCACGCTGATGCAGAAGGTGCCGTATTACACGACGCTGTCGGGAGCGGCCGCGGTGGCGGAAGCGATTGCGGCGCTGAAGGCGGGGAGCCTCGAAGTGAGGCCGTTGCAGGAGTATTTTGCCTAATGCATCGCGCAAAAGTGGCCCCGGTTTTGCGAGAACAACATGCATAAAGCAAAGACCTAAAGCGCGTCGCCTGAATCCGCTCAAACGCGACGCGCTTTAGAGCGACGCGGCGGCGGCCTCGGCTTCGGCATAGGCGTCGTAATTCCAGACCCAGGCGCGTTCCTGCCGCTGGGCGTCAAGCTTGCGGTCGCGGCTATGCAAGTCGCCGCTAGAGGCGTCATAGCGAGCACCACTCACGCGCGACATGCGCTGGACGCCGGCAGTGCGCTCGCGCCGCAGTTGCTCGTAGAGCAGCAGCGCCCGTGGGGCTGACTTGCGGTCTGCGTGGCTCAGCACCGTCGCCAAGGCAACGGCGTCCTCGATCGCCTGATTGGCTCCTTGCCCGATATGCGGCAGCATCGGGTGGGCGGCGTCACCCAAAAGGGTCAGGCGCCCGCGCGTCCAGGCTGCGAGTGGCTCGCGATCGAACAGGCCCCACCGAAACGTCGCTTTCACCTGGGCAATGATCGTCTCGACCATTGGATCCCAGCCGGCGAACTCCCGGGCAAGGGCGGCGGGATCGCCCCGTGCCGACCATGACTCCTTCATCGGCTCATCGGTCGTGACGAAGCCGACGTAGTTGATGAGCTGTCCGGCGCGCACCGGGAAGACGAGGAAATGCCTGCCTGCACCGAGCCAGTTGCGCATCGCTCCTGGCGACCACGAGACACCAGCCGCCGATATCACCCCTCGATAGGCGACCGATCCCGAATAGAGCGGGGCGGACGGAGCGACGACGAACTGCTGAAGGGTCGAATGGATGCCGTCAGCCGCGATCACGACGTCGGCCGTGCTGCGCACACCATTGGCGAAAGTGATGACGGCCTCATCATCATCCTGCTCGAAGGCGATGCATCTGTGGCCAGCCTTGACGATGTCGGCAGGTAGCCGGTCGACGAACATTGCCAGCAAATCGGCGCGGTGCATGCCGTAAAACTCGATCTGGCCGGCAAGCTCGGGCGGCCACATCGCAGCCGCATAGGAGCCATCGGCGCGACGAAACTGTGGGTCGATCCATCTGGCACCCGAACGGATCAACTCGTCACCGAGGCCGAGCCGCCGAAGCATCCGCACACCGTTCGGTTGGATCGCGACGCCGGCGCCAACCTCGGCCAGCACCGCCGCCTGCTCGTAGAGACGGACGTCCATGCCACGTTGAAGCAGGGCGGCAGCGGTGGCGGCGCCGCCGATCCCGCCACCAACGACCGCCACGCGTAGTGGGCTCGTGCTCATGGTTCCAGCTTCCTCGAGCAGTCGCGTTGGCGCGTGGAGGCACCGGACCACCCGTGGGCAACCTAACGCCGCTGCACAGCGCAGGCAAACGGCGACTGCGTTGAAGGGCATGCGTGTCGCAAATCAGAAAGGCCGAATCCGGTACGAACCTGACCCAGCCTTGGGAGAAGGGAGACCCAGCTCACGCCACCGCGACGCACTCGATCTCGATATCAAACTCCATCGGCCATGACGCCACCGGCACAAAACTCCGCGCCGGCGGGTTCGTGCTGAAGTACTTCGCATAGACCCGGTTGATAGCGTTGTAGAAGCCGGAGTTGACGGCGTAGATGCGCACCATCACCACATTGTCCAGCGAGGTGCCGGCCGCTTCCAGGCAATGTTTCAGCGCCTTCAGCGACGCCTCGGCCTGCACCTCGATGTCGCCGCGCACCATCTCGCCGGTCACCATGTCCACCGGCGGCGTCGCCGAAATGAACACGAAGCCGTTGGCCTTCACCGCTGTCGAACAGGGCAGGCCGAGCGCCCGCACCTTGGCCGACATGACCGGCACTTCGATGATTTCTTTCTTCATGGTGATCCTCCCTCTGGTTTAGATGGGCTGGCGCCAAGGCCCCCTCACCCAGCCTCCGCTTCGCTCGGCTGACCTCTCCCCGAGGGGAGAGGAGCCCGTCAGCGTCGGGCGCCAACCAGCGCCAACGCAACCTCTTCTCCCCTCGGGGGTCCGAAGGACGGGCGAGGCAAGTGACTCGCCCAGGCACAGGTGGCCGCGAAGCGGTCGGATGAGGGGGCCTTTGCGCCAACCTTCAATTGGCGGGAGCTTATCCCGGCACTGGCGGAACGCCAGCGCCGACGCATGGTCCAGGGTTCAAGCCGTTGCCACGCACTCGATTTCGATGTCGAACTCCATCGGCCATGACGCCACCGGCACGAAGGTCCGCGATGGCGGGTTTTCGGGAAAATGCTTGGCATAGACACGGTTGATGGCGTTGTAGAAGCCGGAATTGACGGCGTAGATGCGCACCATCACCACATTGTCCAGCGAAGTGCCGGCCGCTTCCAGGCAGTGCTTCAGCGCCTTCAGCGACGCTTCGGTCTGCGTTTCGATGTCGCCCTTGACCAGCCTGCCGGTCGAGATGTCGAGCGGCGGCGTGCCGGAGACGAAGACCAGCCCCGCGGCCCTGGTCACCAGCGACAGCGGCACGCCGAGCGCGCGCACGGCGGCCGACAGCACCGGCACTTCGATGATTTCCTTCTTCATGGCACTCCTCCCTGGGTTTGCAGGATCGTCGCGCAAGCCCCCTCACCCAGCCTCCGCTTCGCTCGGCTGACCTCTCCCCGAGGGGAGAGGAAACTTGCAGCGCCAACGCTTCCCTCTTCTCCCCTCGGGGAGAAGGTGGCCGCGAAGCGGTCGGATGAGGGGGCCTTGGCGCCATCCTGTAATTGCCGGGAGCTTATCCTTCCGCCGGTGGAACGCCAGCGCCGAACCATAGTCCAGGGCTCACCCCTGCCCCGGATACGGCGTGCCATCCTTGTGCAGGAAACGCCCGTCGGAGCTCGGGCTCATCATGTCGATGTCGGAGCAAGTGATGACATCGTCCTGAAAGCGCGAGCCGACCTCCAGATAAAGCGCGGTCGTGGCGGACCGGTTGATCAGGTGGTGACCGTTGCCGCTGTTCTTGGCAAACGTCGCGCAATCGCCGGCCCTGAGCAGCGTCTCGCCGCCATCCTCGACCAGCGTCAGTTCGCCCTCCAGCAGATAGACGAACTCGTCCTCATGGCTGTGCCAGTGGCGCTGGCTGGACCAGCCGCCTGATGGCAATGTCATCAGGTTGACACCGAAATCGGTGAGGCCACCGGCATCGCCCAGGCGGCGACGCGTGCGGGTGGCGCAGGGGGCATCGAAGGGCGCAGGGTAGCCGGAGCCTTTGCGGACGGGCACGGCGGACAGGTCGATCTTGGGCATGGGTGCCTTCCCTCACAATGGCCGCCGACGTGTGTTGAGATTCAGGTCAGGCCGAGCCTAAAACGATGGTTTCCGAGAACCGGAGCGGAAACCATCGTTTGCAGGCCGGCATCACCTGAATATTGGCACGCGTTAATGCGCCGCCGCCACATCCCTCAGACGCTTCTCATGCATCTTCAGCGTCGGCAGCGTCTTCTTGGCGAACTCCTTCAGCGCCGGGTCGTCGCCCGATCGCGCGTAGGTGGAAAACAGCGCCACCGCCTGCTTGTGCGCCTCGGTCTGCAAGGTGATGTATTTGGCCTGGAAGGCCTCGCCATCCAGCGCCTTGAGCTGGTCCAGCATCGCCTGGTCCTTCGGCAGCAGCGGCGGGCCTTCCGGGGTCACCGACGCGGTGGTCTGGCTCCTCTCCAGCGCTGCCACGAAATCCTGGCCGGCCCTGGTGTGGTCCTTGACCATCAGCGCGGCGAATTCCCTGACGTCGGCGGCGACACCCTTCTCCTCGGCCAGCTTGCTGCTCTCGATCTTGAAGCGGTTGGCGCTGACCAGCGACCTGGAGAACGTCTCGGTGTCGACCTTGTTGCCCGAAACCGGTGGCACGTCGGCAGGCAAGGACTGTTGGGCGAAAGCCGCGGGCACGCCGGCCAGAAGGGCCAGCGTGGCAATGGTGAGATGGCGTCTCATCGATACTCTCCGTGTTGGATCCTCGAAGGTCCAACGCGGCAGATGCGGTGAGGTTGCGCTTCGCCCGGCCCCTCAGTGGCAACACGCCTCCCCATACTGCAGCTGCTCGTTCCACTCTGGCCGCCCTTCCGGCGTGAAATCCATCAAATTCCACAGGATCTCGCAGGTGCCGATGGCGCGCGGGTCCTGGCCGGGCTCCGACGGTGCGAAGCCGAGCTCCGACGACCAGAAATGGCGGATGCCGTCGGCGTCGCGATGGAACACCGACAGCAGCGGGATCTGCGCGCCGTCGGCATCCTCGGCATTGTAGTCGCGCTTGAAGCTGTTGCCGGCCGACGACACCAGCCGCATGTTGCGCCAGCCTCTGTCTCGGCCGAGCGTGACCAGGTTTTCGAGTGCGGTCTTGGCCACCACAGCGAAATTGAGGCCGGCGGCTTCGAGATGGCCGACCGCGCCGTCGAACTGGTCGAGCAACGCCGTGCAGGACGGGCATGGCTGGTCCGGCCGGGCGAGCTTCGCCGTGCCGCCGCTGGTTGCAACCTCGCGCGTCTCCTGCGGGTGGCGCGGAAACATCATGTTGTAGAGGATCAAGCTGTCCTTGCCCGGCGCGAACAGCTCCGAAAATTTGACCTTGGCGGGCCTTCCCTCGGTATCCAGCGCGTCGAACTCATAGTCCTGGCGGATCAGCCCGCCCGGCGGCAGCGCGCGCCGAGCCTCGGCGACCTCCTCCATGACGCGGCGCAGCTCGATTTCCTTGCGCAGCAGTTTTTCGCGCGCGGTGCGGTATCTGGCGGATTCGTTGGGAAAGGTGATCATGGTCGGCTCCTTCAAGTCGCGGCGCCGGCGTACCGGCGCGGTTGCTCTGCGACCCAAGGACGTTTGGCGACGATCGGTTCCGACATTCTTGCACGCGCGCGGCGATGACGGGCCAAACCTTCCCGAGCGTCGGAGTACGCTACTGCGCCGCCGGCACCGGACAGTCCAGGACACCTTCCTCGCAATGGAGATAGCCCTGAAAATCCTTCAGCCTGAGGTTGGTGAGCCCCGCCTGGCAATTGGCGACCACCATCGGACGGACGCTGCCGGCGGTTTCGGGTGGGCCGCCCTGGAAGGCGCATTCGGCGTCGCGGAAGGCGACCCAGGCGCGCTGTGCATCGACCAGAAGTTTCTTCGACCCAGCATTGTCCTTCAGCCGGCCCGCGATCTGCCTGTAGGCCTCGTTGAGCTTCTTGTCGGCCGCGTCGAAATCCTTGCCGGCGCATTCGTCCATGGTCGCCTGGTCCTGCGCATTGGCGCAGTCGTCGGCGGCTCGTGCGGCGCCGACAAAGAGCGGAGCGGCAAGTATCAGGGTGGCAAGGCTGGAGAGCAGAAGCCGCATCATATTTCCTCCGGTTCTAGCAAAGCCCCACGCGGGCGAAGCTTAGCAACCGGATGAGTGCAGGCAAGGTGCGACCTGCCGCCTTGGTGGACAGTTTCTTTCCGAATTCCTCGGATGTGGAACCCGTCCGGCTTTCCCGCATTCTCACCGCGGGTTAAAGCCTGCCCAGCCTGGGGGACAAAATGCACGACGGCGAGATCGACCTGCGCTGCCCGCAAGTGGTGGCCGACAATGCCGCCAAGGGCCTCAGGCTGCGCGAAGAATTTGGCCGTGGCGGCACCGAGATTGGCGTCGCCCGCGCCACCGAACTGAAGAACCGCGAAAAGCTCGCCCCCTCCACCATCCGCCGTATGGTCAGCTATTTCGCCCGCCACGAGATCGACAAGCGCGGCAAGAACTACGGCAATGAGCAAAACCCGTCGGCCGGCTATATCGCCTGGCTGCTGTGGGGCGGCGACGAGGGCCGCGCCTGGGCGCTGGAGCTGAAGAAGAAGATCGGCAACGCACCGGATATCTAGAAGATCGCGCAAGAAGGCGGGTTCCGAAACCCGCCCCGGAACCCGCCATGGAGGAGCTGACGCAAGCCGGTGCAGCCTCCTCCTGTGCCCAGCCAATCGACGATCCCGGATCGGCTGAAATGGTGTAGTGACGCAACGTTAGCATTGGCCGGCGGCCGCCTATGTGAAGCGGTTCACAATGCGCTGGAAAACCCGCTGACGCCAATCGACATGGAGCGACCGGCGCCTTGGGTCGCAGCGCCGGCGTCCCTGCGCTGCCCGCAAGTGGTGGCCGACAATGCCTGGGCAATTGATCTCAAGCGGAAGATCGGCAACGCGCCGGACATCTGAGAACTTCGCCGACCACTCCTCACCCTTTAACCCCGCCGGCGGTGAGGCCGGAGACGATCTTGCGCTGGAAGATCAGGACCAGCACCACCAGCGGCACCGTGACGATCACCGATGCCGCCATGATGTTGCCCCATGGGATCTCGAACTGCGAGTTGCCGGAGAGCAGCGCGATCGCCACCGGCACGGTCCGCTGTGCGTTGTTGGAGGTGAATGTCAGCGCAAACAGGAACTCGTTCCACGCGCCGATGAAGGCCAGCAGGCCGGTGGTCGCCAGCGCCGGCCACATCAGCGGCAGGAAGACACGCGTGATGATGATCCACGGCGTCGCGCCGTCGAGGATCGCCGCCTCCTCGACCTCGACCGGCAGATCGCGGACGAAGGTGGTGAGCACCCAGACGGTGAACGGCAAGGTGAAGATCATGTAGGAGAAGATCAGCGCGAACAGCGAATTGTAGAGACCGAACATGCGGACCAGTTCGAACAGCCCGGCCAGCAGTGCCACCTGCGGGAACATCGACACCGACAGGATTGTGAACAGCAGGGCCGAGCGGCCGCGGAATCGAATACGTGCCAGCGCATAGGCGGCGGTGACCCCGAGCAACAGCGACAGCCCGACGACCGCGCCGGAGACGAAGAGCGAGTTCAACAGGTTTCTTACGAAGCTGCCCTCGGTCAGCACGCTCTTGTAGTTTGCGAGACTGATCGTCGTCGGCCACAGATCGGCCCGAAACAGATCGGTCCCCGATTTCAGGCTGGTGACGATGGCGTAGTAGAACGGGAACACCGCGACGAAGACGATCCCCCCGACCAGCAGGTAAAAGGCCGTGCGCTTCAGGATCCACATATCAGCGGCCTCCGTCCAGGCTTATCCGGCCGATCCGGATGGTGACGATGGTGAGCAGAGCGAGGATCAGGAAGAGCAAGGTCGAGGCGGCGGAGCCATAGGCGAACTTGTCGAACTCGAACAGGTTCTCGCGGGCGAACACCGACATCGACTTGGTGTGCACATTGTTGGGCGTCAGCACATAGATCAGGTCGAAGATGCGCAGTGCATCGAGCGCGCGGAAGATCACGGCCACCATCACCGCCGGGCGGATGAGCGGCAAGGTCACCCGCCAGAAGATCTGCCACGGATTGGCGCCGTCTAGCCTGGCGACCTCTATGATCTCCCTCGGCAGCATCTGCAGCGCGGCCAGGATGAGCAGCGTCATGAACGGTGTCGCCTTCCAGATATCGACGATGAGGACCGCCGCCATCGCCGTGTCGGCGTTGGCCGTCCAGGCGATCTTGCCGCTGATCAGGCCGAGGTTGAGCAGCACGACGTTGATGATGCCGAACTGGTCGTTGAGCATCCATTGCCACATCTTCGCCGAGACGATCGTCGGGATAGCCCAAGGGATCAGGATCGCCGCCCTGACGATGCCGCGGCCTGGGAATTCGGCATTGAGAACCAGGGCAACGATCATGCCGAGGGTGGTCTCGCAGGTCACCGAAATCACAGTGAAACGCACCGTGTTCCAGACGGCACGCCACCAGACCGGGTCGACGAGCAGACCATCGTAGAGGTTGCGGCCGCTCGGCATGTGCAGCACCGAGAAGTAATTGGCAAAGCCGACCCATTGGCGCGCGTCGAGGTCGGCCAGCGAGGCGTCGGTGAAGCTGAAATAGACCGTGCGGGCAAGCGGCCAGCCGGCCGCCGCGGCGAGCACCAGAAGCATTGGCGCCAGGAAAAGCCACGCCGAGCGAACGCGCTGTGCCGTCAACGGCGAGTGCGCAGCCCTGGCTGTTTCAGGTAGCGGTTTCATTCTTGTCATCTCGCACCCGCTCGTTGTGGTCCCGCCGGGCGGATGCCCCGGCATCGTCGCGTCACCAGCCCCGGCCCTTCAGCTTGGTCAGCATCGCTTCGAGGTCGGCCAGATTGTCGGCGGCAGTGCCGTCGCCCGAGAGCGTGTTGTGAACGGCGTTCCAGAACTGGCTCGACGCCTCGTTGTATTTGATCCTGGTCGCGGCCGAGGGGCGCGGCACCGCATTGAGAAAGATCCGCTTCCAGCGCGGAACAATCGGCTGTTCCCTGGCGATGTCGGCATCGTCATAGAGCGCCTGGATAGTCGGCAGGTTGGACGTCTTCAGCGTCCGGTATTTCTGCATCGCGGGCGAGGCGATGAACTTGACCAGCTCGATCGCGGCATCCGGATGCTTCGAATATTTGGAGACGGCGAGGTTCCAGCCGCCCAGGGTCGCGACCGCTCGGGCGCCTTCGCCGGTGCCGGCCGGCAGCGGTGCCACGTCGAACTTGCCCGTGATCGGCGAGCCCTCGCCGTTGCCGAGTGCATAGGCATAGGGCCAGTTGCGCATGAAGACCGCGTTGCCGGTCTGCCAGACGCCGCGCGATTCCTCTTCCTGGTAGGCGAGTACGCCGGGAGGCGCGATGGTCCCGACCCAGCCCTTGATCATATCGAGCATCGCCGCCGCTTTTGGGTTGTTGATGGAGATGGAGCCGTCCGGCTCGATGATCTGGCCGCCGCCATTCGACATCACCCATTCGAGCGCGTCGCAGGTCAGCCCCTCATAGGCATTGCCCTGGAAGACGAAGCCCCAGATATCCCGATTGCCGGCCGCACGCTCCTTGTCCATGACCAGCTTGGCGGTGTCTGCCAGTTCCTTCCAGGTGGCTGGCGCCTTGGCGCCATATTTGTCGAGGAGATCCTTGCGGTAGTAGAGCGCCGGCGCATCGGTGAAGATCGGCAAGGCGACGAGCTTGCCATTGACGGTCTGCGACTGGATGATCGATGGGAAATGCTCAGCTACGATGTCCTTGGTCGCTGCGGTCAAATCCACGAGCTGGCTGGCAAGCTGCGGCGCCCAGATGACATCGGTCTGGTAGACGTCGATGTCGCTGTTTCCCGCGGCGAGCCAAAGCCGGTACTGGCCGAACTGGTCGGTCCCGGACGTCGGCATGACGACGATGCTGACCTTGTTGCCGCTGTCTTTCTCGTAACGGTCGAGGATCTCGCGCAGCACCTTGATGCCGTCGCCGGTATCGCCCGACACGATCGACAGCTCGACGGCCCGCGCCGGCGTGCCAACCAGCATGGTGGCGACGCCGAGCGCCAGGAGTGCGTGAAAAAGCTTCATGATGGTGGATGTCCTCTGCGGTCGGCGACGGAAAATCCTCCCACGCGCCGGCAGCTTGTCAGACCCCACCTTCCATTGAATGCGAAGCAGCGCTTTGGGTTCCCAAATCACGCCATTCCTGCGTGGGGCGACATGCATTAGGGTGTGTTGAGATTCAGGTCAGGCCGAGTCGAAAGCGGCTGATACCGAGAACCGGAGCGGAGCGTACTTGAAGTACATGAGCACCGTTCTACTGCGATGCAGTAGAACGGGGAAGCGCAGGGAACCGTCGCTTTTCAGGCCGGTATCACCTGAATATCAGCACACCCTAATGCATGTCGCCCAAAAGTGACCTCGGTTTTGGGAAAACGACATGCCTAAAAACAAAGACCTAAAGCGCGTCGCCTGAATCCGTTCAAACGCGACGCGCTTTAGCCTTCCCAGGCGACAGGCATCATCCCCAGCCGCTCGTAGAGCCGGACGGCGGCGGGATTCTCGACCGTGTTGGTCTTGAGGTCGACATGATCGGCGCCGCGTTCGTGAAAAATGGCGAAGGCGTGCCACATCAGCGCCTCGCCAATACCCTTGCCACGCGCCTCGGGATGAACGGCAAGGTCCTTCACGAAGGCGCGGGTCCAGCACAGCGCCGCCGCCGCCAGCCGGCCCTTGGCGTCGATGACGAGGAAGCACAGTGCCGGGTCGAATTCGGGATCGTCCGCGATACGCGGCCACCACTCGTCGAACGGACCATCGGCACCGTCGTCGAACACCTCGGTCAACAGCGCATGCAGGGGCAGCGCATCACCGGGCTCGAAGCTACGCATGACAAAACCGTCCGGCCAATGCGGCGGAACCAGCGTCTCGTCGAGGATCTTGCGCAGCCGGATGTCGTTCAGAGCCGGCGGGCGCGGTTCAGGCATCGCGCTCAGGCGTCGGGCTGCAGGCGGCGGCGCTTGCGGTCGACACCGAGGCCGGTTGCCTCGAGCAGGCCCTTGCGCTTGGCGTCGAAATAGTAGCCGGTCTGGTAGAGCCAGTCGGCCTTCTTGGCATTGCCGCCCGCCACCAGCCAGGCGCCGCGCAGATATTTGACCGCATATTTCAGATTGGTCTCGGCGTCGAACAGGCCCTTGGCCGGTCCGTCATAGCCCATGCCGCGCGCCGTCGCGTGCTTGATCTGCATCAGCCCCCAATGGCCATTATTGTAGGCTTTCGGGTTGAAGGTGCTCTCGCGGTTGACGACATGGCGCACCAGGTCCACCGGCACTTGGTAGAGTGCGGCATATTTCTCGATCAGCCGCTCGACATCGCCACGCACGCCCGTCGCGTGTTCTTCCGTCGGCCCGACCGGACCCTGCACCAGGGCGGCCGGATTCTGCGGCACGACATAGGCGACCTGCTGGACGCCGGGCATCCGGTCGCCCTTGGCGGTCGCCGGCATGACGAGCCCCGCGGTCGTATAGCTCTCGGCCGCCTTGACCGGCTCGCTCGCATTTGCCGGCGGCGGCGCCTGCCAGGCATTGGCGGTCATCACGGCGGGCACGGCTGGTGCCGCCGGCGTCGAACCGGCGAAGGCGGCGGTCACTGCCGCCGGTTGCGCGGTGGGATCGAGCGGCAGCTCGGCTGTCTGAACGGGGGCAATACCGGATGATTCCGGCAGCACCGAAACGGTCTCCGGCAGCGGCACGGTGAAGCCGGCGTCAGTGCCGGCGACGGTCGCGGTTTCGGTAAGAGCAGGCGCAGATTTCATCTGCGAGGTCGACGTGCAGCCGCTGATGCCGGCGGCGGCCAGGATCACGCCGATCGCGATAAGGTTGAGTTTTGCTGGCAAGCCGCGCTCGGGTCCGATTTGTCGGGTTGTTAAGAAATCCCTTACACCAGCGATTCATGACCGGCAATCGGGGCTACCAGGTGGTTTTCGGGTGGCGAGACGCGGGCGGTGATGCCATATTGTTCTGGATATGTACTGGGACGAATCCCGGTTTTCGCCACTTTGCGGAAAGGAACGCATGATGGACACGACAGCTTCGATCACGGCCGGCCACGCAGTGTTAGAAACAGTGATCGGTTTCATGGGCATTGCGTGGAGCGAAAAGGGCCTGATCCGGCTCTGCCTGCCCGAACGCAGCCGCGAGGCGGTGGAGCGGCGCCTGCTGCGCCATGGCGGCGTTTCCGCCTCCACGGCGCAGCCGCCATGGGTGGTCGAGCTGATCGCAGCGATCAAAGCCTATGCGGCGGGCGAGGACGTCGATTTCTCCGGCGTGCCGGTCGATCTCGACGGCGTCGACGATTTCCGCCTCGCCATTTACGACGCGGCGCGAAAACTGTCCTTCGGCGAAACTACCACCTATGGCGAGCTGGCAAAAACCGCCGGCCATGCAGGGCTCGCCCGTGAGACCGGGGCGGCGCTTGGCGCCAATCCGGTGCCGCTGGTCATCCCTTGCCATCGCATCCTTGCCGCCGGCGGCAAGATCGGCGGCTTCTCGGCGCCGGGCGGCTCGGTCACCAAGGAGAAGATGCTGGCCATGGAAGGCGTGCGCGTCGGCCCGCCGCCACCGGCGCAGGTTTCCTTCGGGTTTTGAGTGGTTGCCGGTGCCGGACTAGAAGCCTGGATCAGTACATCGGGCGCTTGTTGGCCGGGTTGGCAGGCACTGGCTGCATCACGTCCCAATGCTCGGCGATCTTACCGTTTTTAACGCGGAAAATATCCATGATGACGGTTTCGGGCGTGTCAGCTGTTTTAGGCTGAACGACCTGGGTCATGACGAGGTCGCCTTCGGCGACCACCCGCTTGAAGTCGACCGTCTGTTTCGGCCAATGAGCAACTCCCACGCTTTTGAGAAGCTTTTTGACCGAGTCTCGGCCATCCGTCATCGTCGGGTTATGCTGAATGTAAGCCTCGGCCCAATAACGGTCCAGCGCGGTGAGATCATGATCGCCGAACAGCGCTTGATAGGCCTTCAGGACGAGCGCCTTGTTTTTCTGGGTTAGTTCCTGTTGCTGCACTGCCTTGACGGGCTTGGTGTTCCCGCATTTGCGACGGCGGCAAGGGCCACGACTGCGAAAGCAGCGGCCGCAAAGGATTTAAGTTGCAGCATCGATGTCTCCTTGGGTTGTGTGGTTGTCAGGTCAGTGCGCGCGCGACGAGCACCGTATCGACATACTGCCGCATACGGATGATCTTGCCGTCCCGCAGTTCGTAGAGGTGAGCGAAGGGAGCCGTCATGGATTTTCCTGTCGCCTTGTACGTACCGGAATACACGCCGAAGGCCGCCACCCGCTCGCCATCGGCAATGAAGCTGTGCACGTCGGCGTGATACCCGGTCCATTCCGAGCCAAGCCGCTTGAAGACACCCTGCATCAGGGCGTCGACACCGACATAGGTGCCGGCATAGGGGAATCCTTCCGCCTCGGTCCATTCGATATCGGGGGAAAGAACGGCCAGCAGATTGCGGCCGTTCTCCTCGGAAGTTCCCTCGTAGGTTCTGCGGATCAAATCGAGGTTCGTCGCCATCTCAGCCCCACTTCATCTCGCCCTTGGCGACCTTGGATCCGATATCGAGGGCTACACCCATACCGAGGCCGGGGAAGCGGGCCTCCATGGCTGCCTTCAACGCGGCGCTGTCGGCCGCCTTGTCCAGCTCTTCCTCGAAGGCGAGCAGATAGGACCTGGTGAACTCCACGGCCGAAGGACCGATCGCGGCATCGAGGGCCATGTGGCCAGGCACCACGACGGCGGGCTTGCGGGCAGCGATCGCATCCAGCGTCTTGACCCAAGCGGCGCGGCTTTCCTTGGTTTGCGTGTCAGCGGTCCAGACATGAACGCCCGAGAAGATCATCACCCCGCCGAAAACGGCATTGAGCGACGGCACGAACAGATATCGGCGGTTGGCTAGTCCTTGTTCCGCATTGACGATCTCGACAGTCTCGCCATCGACGGTCAGCTTTGCGCCGTCGAAGGCCTCCGGGAAGACGATGTCGGACAGCGCCTGCGGACCATTTTCCTTCAATTGTGGGCCCCAGACGGCGAGCTTCTTTTCCACATTGCCCTTGATGGCGTCCAGCGTGGTGGAGGCAGCGATCACTTTTGCTTCCGGGAAGGCCTCCCGCACCGGCTTCAGGCTGAAGTAGTAATCGGGATCGGACTGAGTGACGTAGATGGTGGTCAGCTTCTTGCCGGTTGCCTTGATGGCATCGGCGAGCGCCCTGCCGTCCGGATAGGTGAAGCCGCCGTCGATCAACAGGGCTTCGCTCGGTCCCGACAGCAGCACCGGAGCACGGAAGAAGCCGTTTGGACCTGCCGGGAAATGTTTCCAGCCAAGCTTGGCGCTGGCGGCCTGGCTGCTGTCGATGGGGGCGAAAACGGCGGTTGCGCCAAGGGCCAATGAGGTCTTCATGATCTGTCTCCTCGTGAACATGGAATATCTCCGGTGCGTGAATGAGGTCAGGCCGCGATGGCAGTCCGCGGGTCCGTCTCTGGTTGAGCGAACAGCGCGGAAGGTACCTCCACTGGATTAATTGATAAATTGTCTATAATAATACACACTGTATGGCATAAGCTTACAATCTGAGGCGTCACGTGGAACCAATCAACCTCAACCGCCTCGCCTATTTTGCCACCGTGATCGACGCAGGCTCGTTTACCCGGGCAGCCGAGCGACTTGGCATCACGAAAGCCGTCGTCAGCCAACAGGTCGCCCGCCTTGAAACCGAGCTTAAGACCGCGCTTCTCGTGCGTACGACGCGGCGGCTCGAGCCGACCGAAGCAGGCCGCCTTTTGCACGCACGCTGCGTTCTGATCCTGCGGGATGTTGAAGAGGCAGTCGCTGAGGTCGGCGAGATCAATACCGAAGTGGCTGGTGTGCTGCGCGTTTCCGCATCCAATGACTATGGCGCGATCGTGCTGGCCCCGATCGCCGCCCGCTTTCGCCAGAAATTTCCTGCCTGCGGCGTCGAACTGTTCATTTCCGATGCCATAATTGATTTGATCGGCAACAAGATAGACCTGTCCATCCGGGTTGGCTGGCTTGAAGACTCCAGCCAGCAGGCCCGCCGCATAGGCACTTTCCGGCAAATTCTGGTCGCGTCGCGGGATTTCGCCGCCGGGGTCAGGGTGGACAAGCCAGAAGATCTTTCTCCCTTGCCGCTCGTTGCCAATGCCGTGCTGCGCAAGCCCTTTACCTGGAGCTTCACGCGAGATGATTTTGAGCCTCGCACCGTCACCATGCGCGAGGCGTTCTCCATCAACTCAACCCCGGCGGTACTGGAAGCCACGCTGGCCGGCGGCGGGGTGGCGGTTTTGCCGGACTATCTCGTCGTCGATTATCTGTCGCAGGGTCGCCTCGTCCATATGCTGCCGGACTGGGAGCTGCCCTCGGGCGGCATTCACGTGGTTTATCCGGCGGCGCGCTTTCGCCCACAAAAAGTGACGCAGTTCGTGTCCATGCTCATGGAACACATTCGAGATTGAGAGCAATCGCTGCCGGTTGAGAAGCCCTTAATTGTTATGGAAGAACCGCCGGCGGAAATGCCGGTCATTGTCCGGCCGCTTGCAATTGTAGACCGGGCAGGACTTGGTGTCGGCGCTCGGCACGTAGGCGCGCGTCCTCACCTCGCCCATGGTGCAGAATTGCTGGCTCTGCACATAGCGGTCATAGAGCGGCAATCCCGGCACACGTGTCGACTGGTAGCGCAGTATGACGGCGCCCTGCCGGGCGATCGTCGCCTGAACCTTGCCGCAACTCATGCGGGTCGGATCGTAGCGCGAGACCGCCTGCGCCTCGGCGGCCACCAGCGTCAGGCAGGCGGCAAGCAGAATGGTTTTCATGGTCCTCTCCCCTGATCCGCCGCTCGAGGACAGCGTGATCTGTCGCAACGTTTTCAGCAGATTGGGGCAGCCGTTGGGCAGCGCCGCGATCACGGCTTTCTCACGCAGTCTTGTTTTTTATGCGAAACCAGCCTATATGCGTTCCATTGATATTTCGGCCGATCGATCCGGGCCTCGCGATCTTCGCGTTTGCTGACGTCTATCTCCAAAATCTCGATGCACACCGGCTGGACCTCGGTCTGGTCAAACTAAAGCAAATGTTGAAGGACTATCTAAAATGGCAACTGGAACGGTCAAGTGGTTCAACGCCACCAAGGGCTTCGGCTTCATTCAGCCTGACGCGGGCGGCGCGGACGTTTTCGTCCACATCTCCGCTGTCGAGCGTGCTGGACTGTCGACCCTGGTCGAAGGCCAGAAGATCAACTTCGAGATCGAGCAGGACCGCCGCACTGGCAAGTCGTCCGCTGGATCTCTGAGCAAGGCAGCCTGATTTTGCGAAGTGCGCGCGCCGGGCGAGAGTTCGGGGCGCGCGGCAAGTCACGGATGTACTGACAGTCGCGCGAGAAGCGCGCTGGAGCGGAAAGACCCGACAAGCTGGATCAGCAGATA
Source organism: Mesorhizobium loti (assembly GCF_003148495.1). Taxonomy (GTDB): domain Bacteria; phylum Pseudomonadota; class Alphaproteobacteria; order Rhizobiales; family Rhizobiaceae; genus Mesorhizobium; species Mesorhizobium loti. The sequence goes on along the minus strand of NZ_QGGH01000001.1, from coordinate 1,037,024 downwards.
GCTGCCAGCCCGGACCGGACGCTCCCGATCAGGCTACCAAGCATGGGAAGGCGGGATTTATCCCGCCTTTTTGCTGTCTGGGGTTGAGCGCTGCCGGCGATACAGCATCCTTCTCCCCGTCTCTATACGGGGAGAAGTGCCCGGCAGGGCGATGAGGGGCAGCGCCGACGCTTCAGAACTGCCCATTTAGTATAGTACTGACTAGGAAAGGTTGGCGCCGCCCCTCATCTGGCTGCCGCCATCTTCTCCCCGTATAGAGACGGGGAGAAGGACGCTGTGGTACGGCTTTCGCCAATCGTCGGCGTTGCTTATCCCACCCACTCGATCGGCACATGCCCCGGATCGGCCTCCACCCTTTTCAGCCACGCCGCCACCGCCGGATAGGCGTCGAGCTGGAAGCCGCCCTGCTCTGCCGTATGCGTATAGGCATAGAGCGCGATATCGGCGACGCTGAGCGCGCCACCGGCGAAGAAGGCGTTGTTTTCCAGATGCTTGTTCATCACGCCGAGCGCCTTGTTGCCGCGCTCCAGCGTCACCGCCAGCCGCTCCGGCGTTGCATCCGCGGCTCTTTCTGGAAAGGTCAGCAGCGCCTTGCGCACGGCGATGTAGGGTTCGTGGCTGTACTGTTCGAAGAACAGCCATTGGTAGGCGAGCCCGCGCTCATATCTGTCGACCGGCAGGAAGCGCGTGCCTTCGGCGAGATAGAGCAGGATGGCATTGGATTCGGCCAGCCGCCGGCCGTCATCGAGTTCGAGCAGCGGCACCATGGCGTTCGGGTTCTTGGCGACAAAATCGGCTTTGCGCGTGTCGCCGGTGTGCGAGCTCACCTCGATAGTGGTGAACGCAAGGCCAAGCTTGGCCATCAGCAGGCGCGGCTTGTAGCAATTGCCGCTGTCGATCATGCTGTACAGTATCATGGCTATTCCCCCGAGCGCTGTCTCCACTGGCGCAACTATCGCAGCGGCGGCGTCCTCAACCAATGATTTGTTTTGGTACGACCATCAGCGCCGCTGATGCAAAGCGTCCAAGGGCGCTCACGGCACCAATCGTCGGCATGCCCTAGCCAAAAAGGGGCACGACCTTGTTGTCCCTGCCCAGCAGCGTATCGATGACCAGCGGTTTTTCCTCGAATACCGTGCCGGCAAGCGCGGGGCGGGCGAGAAGAAAACCCTGCAGCAGGTCGACGCCGCCTTCGAGCGCGACGCGCAGATGGGTGGGCTGCTCGATGCCCTCGACCAGCACCTTGGCGCCACGGTCATGCAGGCTGGAAACCAGCGGGCGGAAGAACCGCTCGGCGGCAGCGTGGCGGCAGAACTCGGCGAACCAGGTGCCGTCGATCTTGACGATATCGGGCCTGAGCAGGCTCACCCGCTCCTCGGTCGAGTGCCCGGTGCCGAAATCGTCGATGGCGATGCGGATGCCGTCGCGCCGCATTTCGCGCGCCAACCGGGCAAGAAGCGCGTCATCGGCGGCCTGTTCGGTGATTTCGCAGACCAGCATGGCCGGCGCGAGGCCGAAATCGGCGAGATGCCTGGTCATCAGCCGGATCTCGGCCAACGCTCGCCCGGGATGGTCGTTGATCAGCGGATTGTAGTTGAAGAACAGATCGAGCCCGTCGACGCCGATGTTGCGAAAATTCCTGAGATGCAGCGCCCGGCACATGGTCTCGACAAACAGCCGGTCCGAGGCGGCAATGCTTTCGAAGAAAACCCGCGGTGCGCCGGGCCGGCCGGCACGGTGCGGCTCGATCAGAGCTTCGACCGCGACAGCATGAAGGAACCGACCACGCGGCGCCAAAATCGGCTGATAGGCGCTGCGCAGCCGGAACTCGCCATAGATGCCGTATTCGATGCCGACTTCGTCGACCTGGATCGCATCGCCGACATTGCGCCGCCGTTCAGGCCTCATGACGCCACCCTGCGCCCGAACGCCTTCACCGGCCGCGCCGAATGCGGTGCCGGGGCTGGAGCAGGCGTGTCGCCGACGGCAGCAACGACAGGTGCCTGCCTGGTCTTGCCGAAGACGCGAAAACTGGTCGGCGCCAGTTCGGGCCGCGCCAGCACGAAACCCTGCACCATCGACGCCCCTGACTTCTCGGCAAGCTCCAATTGCCAGCCCTCCTCGATGCCCTCGAATACCGTGCGGATGCCTTGCTCCTCGAAGCTTTTCACCATGGTGGTCAGCAACGCGAAGCCGGCACCGGATTCCATCAGTTGCGTGATCCAGAAGGCATCGAACTTGACGATATCCGGCTTCAGCTCCTTGATGCGGTTGATGTCGGAATCGTCGGCGCCATAATCGTCGACGGCGATGCGAAAGCCGTTGGCTCTCAGCGCCGCGACAAAGTTGTGCAGGGTTTCCTGCGATGCCGACCGCTGCTCGGTCACCTCGCAGACGACACGGCGCGGATCGATGCCGGCCTCATGCAGCACCAGCCGCATTTCGCGCAAGGCGGCGTCGGCAACGGTGCGTTCGGTGAACACCGACGGATCGAAATTGACGAAGATCGACGCCTCCTGCGGCAGGCAGGCGCCGGCGTTCAGAAGATGCAGCGTCCTGGTCAGCGCCTCGATGTGCAGACGGTCGGCGGCCGGGCAGGTCGAGAAGAAATTCATCGGCGATTGCGGCTCGCCGTCACGGAACGGCCGGATCAGCCCTTCGAACGCGGCCACCGACAGCTTGCCTTCGTTGAAGGCGAAGATCGGCTGGAAGGCGCTTTGCAGCGTGTAGATGCCCCAGACACCGGTGGAGGTGCCGTCGTCCTGACGGATGATGTGGGCAAGCCCGACGCTGCGCGACACGGTTCCTCGCTCCGCAATTGGATTGCGATCCTGCCACTCAAGCCTCTACCGTCTGTTAATGAATTTATTGTTGCCGATCACAGCTCCTTGAGACCTGGATCAGCCGACAATGCTTGCACTGCGCGAAATCATGCGACATGAGAAGCGCCGCGGCCGCTCCCGGCCCGCGCCGACCTAGTTTGGAGATATCTGGTCATGGCCTTTCTTGCGGACACCCTTTCCCGCGTGAAGCCTTCTGCCACCATCGCGGTGACGCAGAAAGCGCGCGAGCTGAAAAATGCCGGCCGTGACATTATCGGCCTCGGCGCCGGTGAACCGGATTTCGACACGCCCGACAACATCAAGAATGCGGCGATCGAGGCGATCCGTCGTGGCGAGACCAAGTATCCGCCGGTTTCGGGCATTGTGCCGCTGCGCGAGGCGATCGCGAAGAAATTCAAGCGTGAGAACAATCTCGACTACAAGCCCGAGCAGACCATCGTCGGCACCGGCGGCAAGCAGATCCTGTTCAACGCCTTCATGGCGACGCTGAACCCCGGCGACGAGGTCGTCATCCCCCGCCCCTACTGGGTCAGCTACCCCGAGATGGTGGCGATCTGCGGCGGCACCTCGGTGTTTGCCGACACCTCGATCGACAACGGCTTCAAGCTGACCGCTTCCGTGCTGGAAAAGGCGATCACGCCGAAGACCAAATGGTTGCTGATGAACTCGCCGTCGAACCCGTCTGGCGCCGCCTACACGGAAGCCGAACTGCGCGCGCTGGCCGATGTGCTGTTGAAGCATCCGCATGTCTGGACGCTGACCGACGACATGTACGAGCACCTGACCTATGGCGATTTCGTCTTCAAGACCATCGCCGAGGTCGAGCCGAAGCTCTACGAGCGCACGCTGACCATGAACGGCGTATCGAAAGCCTATGCCATGACCGGCTGGCGCATCGGCTATGCAGCCGGTCCGGTCGCGCTGATCAAGGCGATGGACATGATCCAGGGCCAGCAGACATCGGGCGCCTGCACCATCGCGCAGTGGGCCTCCGTCGAGGCGCTCAACGGCCCGCAGGACTTCATCGCCAGGAACAAGGCGATCTTTCAAGGGCGGCGCGACCTCGTCGTGTCGATGCTCAACCAGGCGCGCGGCATAACCTGCCCGTCGCCGGAAGGCGCCTTCTATGTCTATCCCTCCTGCGCCCAGCTGATCGGCAAGAGGACCAAGGCCGGCAAGCTGATCGACACCGACGAGACTTTCTGCTCGGAGCTGCTCGAGGCCGAGGGTGTCGCGGTGGTGTTCGGCTCGGCTTTCGGCCTTGGCCCCAACTTCCGCATCTCCTACGCCACCTCGGAGACGCTGTTGGAGGAAGCCTGCACGCGCATCCAGCGCTTTACCGCCTCGTTGACCTGATCGGCGCATGGCATCGCAATCAATGAAAACCCGGCTCGACGCCGGGTTTTTCGTATTGGCCAGATAACATCACTTGCCATACTGCTCGCCGCTGACCGGCTCCAGCCAATCGACATGGACATCGTCGAGCGCCTCCTGCATGGCGATATGCGTCATCGCCGATTTCGGCGCCGCGCCATGCCAGTGCTTTTCGCCTGGCGCAAAGGATATGACGTCGCCGGCCCTGATCTCCTGAACCGGTTCGCCCCATGTCTGGGCAAGCCCGGCGCCCACGGTGACATAGAGCGTCTGGCCAAGCGGATGCGTATGCCAGTGGGTGCGCGCGCCCGGCTCAAAGCTGACCAGCGTGGCCCGTAGCCGCGCCGGTGCCTCTTTCTCGATGATGGGCGTCTGCAGCACCCGGCCGGTGAAGTATTTTTCGGGCGCTATGACGGTTGGCACGCTGCCACAGGCAATGATCTTCATGGTCGATGGTCCTTGATCTCTGACCGGCTGGCGGCAGAACACCGCCTGTCCGGGCGTTGGCGCAAATGACATTGGCGCAAGCCGGCACCTTCCTCCGATATGCCGCGCCGTGCAACTGCGATCAACCTTCTCCGCCATCCTGACGGCATCCGCGGCAGGCTTCTTAACCATGAACGTTCGATCACCGGGACTGGCGGCCAAATCGCCGACCAGGCGTGGCCGCCTCAAGGGCTTTTTAACGCCTGCCCTCTAGCCCTTGCCGGCGGGGTGTAGGGGTGATGAGATGAGCATACTGGCGACGATCAGGGACCACAGCGGCCGCATCTATCGCGGCATTCAATTGTTGCTTTTGATCAGCATCGGTGCCGCGGTGCTCGGCGCTTTCGACATCTCGCAAAACCTGCCCTCGGGCGCCTCCTTCACCGTCTCGATCCTGGCCACCGGCCTGGCCCTGCTGGCGCTGATGTATATGCGCAGCAGCGTCGTCCATCGCTTGCGGTCGGCGGCCGTCGCCGAGGCGGAAAAACATCATTTCCTGACCAGGGACGCGATGACGGGGGCGATGACCCGCCGCTATTTCCTGGAAGCGCTTCATGACAGTCTCGGCAGCATGCGCGACCGGCGCGATGCGACCTTGCTGCTGATCGACGTCGATCATTTCAAGCAGCTCAACGATACGTTCGGGCATCAGTTCGGCGACCTCGCCTTGGCATATCTGGTCAAGACGTCAGAGCGCATCTTTGCCGGCGGCCTGGTCGGACGGCTCGGCGGCGACGAGTTCGGCGTCATCATTCCCCACGGCGATCTCGCCGCCATCAACAAGGATGTCAGGCAATTGCTCGACACCATGCGGGCCGGCAAATCGCATGAGGGCAAGACCATCCCGCTCTCCATTTCCATCGGCGTGGCACTGGCGCCGACACATGCCTCCAACACGACGGAACTGATGCTGGTTGCCGACCTGGCGCTCTATGAAAGCAAGGCGGCGGGCCGTGGCCGCGTCACCGTGTTCGACGAGGAGATGCTGTCCGACAAGCGCTACCGCCGCCTGATCGAACGGGAACTGCGTGCGGCCGTCTATCTCGGCGAACTCGAACTGCACTACCAGCCCATCGTCAACCCGGACGGATCCGCTTATGGTTTCGAAGGGCTGATCCGCTGGCGCCATCCGGTTCGCGGCCTGATCTCGCCGGCCGAATTCATTCCGATCGCCGAGCGCTCGACCCTGATCGACATGCTCGGCGAATGGGTGTTCAAGCGGGCTTGCGCCGACATCGGCCACTTCCTCCCCGGTCGCCGCATCTCGATCAACGTCTCCGGCGAACAGCTGAAGCGCGACGAGATCGTCACCATGTGCGACCGCGTGTTGAAGGAGACCGGCCGTTCCGCCGCGCAATTCGTCATCGAGATCACCGAAACGGTGGCGACCGCCGCGACGCCCGAGATCCTGCGACGCCTCGAAGCGTTGCGCGGCCTCGGCTTCCACATCGCGCTCGACGATTTCGGCACCGGCCATTGCGGCTTCAACTATCTGAAGACCTTGCCCATCGACAGCATCAAGATCGACCGTTCCTACATCCGCAGCCTCGCCCATGACCAGGTGGCGCAGATCTTCGTTTCGGCGCTGGCGCAGATCGCGCGCATCCAGGACGTCACTATCGTCGCCGAAGGCGTCGAGACGCAAGAGGAGTTCGCCCTCGCCAAGGCCGCCGGCTGCAATCGGTTCCAGGGCTATTTCTTCGGCAGGCCGGCACCGCGCGACAAGGTTGCTTCCCTGCGCGCCGTCCACGCCGAACCCTTGGCGCTGAGCGCCTGAGGCCACAGCGAAGATTTCTATTTTTCTTGCCCTGCCGGCAAACAAGTGGGACGATGGCTTTGGGCAGGTGGCACTTGAAAAGAACCCCGCCCGCGACGGTCGAACAGGCCGGCCGCCGCTCAGGACCGATTGACCACGCCTGAACCATGCATGCCAGTCGGTCCTACGGGAAACGCCTGAGTGGAGGTCAGTTATGGGTACTCGCGCCGGAGGACGACGCACGGGACCGAAATGCATTGCCATAGTCGGTCCCTTTGCAAGCGGTAAGACGACACTTCTCGAAGCCATACTGGCCCGTACGGGCTCAATTCCCCGACAAAATCCCGTTTCATCAGGCAATACCGTTTCGGATCATTCGCCCGAGGCGCGCGCCCACGCCATGAGCGTCGAGGCGACAATCGCCACCGCTGAATTCATGGGCGAGCAGATCACCTTCGTCGACTGTCCCGGCTCCATCGAATTTTCCTTCGAGGCCGAGCCGGTGCTGGCCGCCTGCGACCTCGCGGTGGTCGTAGCCGAGGCCGACGAAAAGAAGATCCCCGCCCTGCAGTTGATCATGCGCAAGCTCGACGATCTCGGCGTGCCGCGCATCCTGTTCCTCAACAAGGTCGACAAGGCAATCGCCGGCGTGCGCGACACGCTGAAGATGCTGCAGCCGGCCAGCGCGGTGCCGCTGCTGTTGCGCCAGATTCCGTTGCGCAAGGATGGCGTCGTCATCGGCTCGATCGATCTGGCGCTGGAGCGCGCCTACATCTATCGCGAGTATGCCGAAAGCGAGGTGGCTCAGATACCGGGCGACGACAAGGCGCGCGAACTGGAGGCGCGCTTCTCCATGCTGGAAACGCTGGCCGACCATGACGACCATCTGATGGAACAGCTGCTCGAGGAGATCGAGCCACCCAAGGACGCGATCTTCGACGACCTTGCCGCCGATCTGCGCGACGGCGCGGTAACGCCAGTGCTGATCGGCACCGCCGAGAAGGGCAACGGCGTGCTGCGCCTCCTGAAGGCGATCCGCCACGACGCGCCGGACATCGAGGCGACCCGCAAGCGGCTCGGCGCACCCGACGGCGCCGCGACCTTGGTCCAGGTGATGAAGACCATCCACACGCCGCATGGCGGCAAGCTGTCGGTGTCGCGCGTCCTGTCCGGTCAGGTCGTCGACGGTTCCGAACTCTGGCTGCCCGGCGGCGACACGGCCAAGGTCTCCGGCATCTACCGGATGCTCGGCAAGGACCAGTCCAAGCTGACCATCGCCAAGGCCGGTGACACGGTGGCGCTGGGCAAGCTGGATGAGGTCAAGACCGGCCAGACGCTGAGCTCGGCCAAGGGCGGCGCCAAACAGCTGTTCCAGTTCGAGCCGCCGCAACCGGTCTTCGCCTTCGCACTGCGCCCCAAGGAGCGCAAGGACGAAGTGAAGATGTCGGCCGCCATACAGCGGCTGGCCGAGGAAGACCCGTCGCTCAGCCTGCGTCACAACCAGGACTCGGCCGAAACCGTGCTGTCGGGCCATGGCGAGATGCATCTGCGTGTCGTGCGCGAACGGCTGGAGGGCAAGAACCAGATACCGGTCGAAGGCCATGCACCGGCGGTGCCCTATCGCGAGACGATCCGCAAACCGGCGCAGCAGCGCGGCCGTCACAAGAAACAGTCCGGCGGCCATGGCCAGTTCGGCGACGTGGTGATCGAGATCAAGCCGCTGCCGCGCGGCTCCGGCTTCCAGTTCACCGACACCATCACCGGCGGCGTCGTGCCGAAGACCTACATCCAGTCGGTCGAAACCGGCGTGCGCGATTATCTGAAGTCTGGGCCGCTCGGCTTTCCCGTCGTCGATGTCGCCGTCAACCTGTCGGATGGCTCCTACCACGCGGTCGATTCCTCCGACATGGCCTTCCAGATGGCGGCCAGGCTGGCCATGAAGGAAGGCATGGCCGCGTGCTCGCCTGTGCTTCTGGAACCGGTGATGAAGGTCGAGATCGTCACACCGTCCGACGCCACCTCGAAGATCATCGCACTCATCCCGCAGCGGCGCGGCCAGATCCTCGGCTATGACGCGCGGCCTGACTGGCCGGGATGGGATGTTGTCGAGGCAACCATGCCGCAAGCCGAGATCGGCGACCTGATCATCGAGTTGCGCTCGGCGACCGCGGGCGTCGCCAGCTACCGTGCCGTCTTCGACCACATGGCCGAACTCACCGGCCGTCTGGCCGACGAGGCGATGAACACCGACGGCAAGGCTGCCTGACCCGTAGCACCATCACACACCCCTCGAACCTCGGTTCGAGGGGCAAAAAGAAAACGACGCCCGGCGGGGACCGGACGTCGTTTTGTTCGCGGACCGTTTCCTTGGGAGGTAAAACGGCAGGTCCGCCGCATTTGATGCCGCCGAACTCGGCGGAAGAAACGGTTCGGACGCGGTAGCCGCCTGAGCCCGGGCCGTACGAGTGATGCCCCCATCTCCCGTTCGAACCACACCGCGTCCTATGCTGTACATAGCAGGTCGCGGCCGTCCGGGATATGTTACCAGAGGTTACATGTCACTGTTACGTGGCAATTGTGATGGATTTTTTGGTCAACCCAGCAGGGCACAGGCAACAAAAAAGCCGGATCAACGAAGATCCGGCTGAGTTTGATTGGAAGTGCCTGTTAAGGCTAACCTCCAGAGGGGAACACTCTAGGGCGCTAATGGGAGGAGAACGCGCCCAGGAGATGATCTATATATGTGCTCATCATGCCCAAGAAACAAGCATCTATTTTGCAACACACGCATGCAAAAAGACGCAGGCTGTGGTCTAACCCATTCCAGGAGCCAATAGGACCAGCAGAATCGTCAAAATGGAGCGCTGAACCGGGCGATTGTCACTAGAGAATCGCGAATCCCCACCGGTTTTTGCCCCAAATTGCGAAAACTGCGTGATGATGTGGAAGCGGGCAGCAGGCGTTCATTTCTAAGGCAATCGGGGAGGAAGCAGCCAATGCGGGCGTTTTCGGCGATCGCCGGCAGTGCGGCCTTCTTCATTGCGGCGCCCTGCGTGGTTGCCGGGCTGGTGCCTTGGCTGTTGACAGACCGCTGGGGCTTGCCTTGGTCAAGCCTGCCGGGCTTTGCGCCTGTTGGCGGGCTCCTGATCGTCGCCGCGATCGCAGCACTCCTGCATGCCTTCGGTCGCTTTGCGCTTGAGGGCCTCGGCACGCCCGCTCCGGTCGCCCCGACCGAAAGGCTGGTGATCGGCGGCATCTACCGCCATGTCCGCAACCCGATGTATGTCGCCGTGCTGTCGATCATCCTGGGTCAGGCGCTGCTGTTCTCGAGCTGGACGCTGGTCGCCTATGTCGTCATCGGCGCGATTGCCATGGGCTCCTTCGTGCGGTTCTACGAAGAGCCGACATTGGCCCACCGCTACGGCGTCGAATACGAGACCTACCGCCGCAACGTGCCCGGCTGGCTGCCTCGCCTGACGCCCTGGCGGGATTAACTTCAGAACAGCGAGAAAATCAGAAGGACCAGCTCCTGGCCTTGGCAATGATGAAATCGCGGAACACGTGCAGCTTGGCCTGGTTCTTCATCGCGTCGGGATAGGCGAAATAGGTGTCGAAGGACGGCACTTCGGTCTCCGGCAGCAATTGCACCAGGTCGGAGTCCTTGCTGATCACATAGTCGGGAAGCATGGCGATGCCGGCACCGCCCTGCACCGCACGCTTGATCGACAAGATGTCGTTGATCTGCAGCGTCGGCACCCTTTGTCCACCGTCGAAATCACCGACCGTTTCAAGCCAGTTCAGCTCCGACAGATGCGAGGGCACCGGCACGCCGAAGGTGACGATGCGATGGCTCTTCAGCTCGGCGACGGAAGCCGGCTTGCCGTGCTTGGCGACATAGGATGGCGCCGCGTAGAGGTGGAAATGCACGGTGAACAGGCGGCGCTGGATCAGGTCCGGTTGCTGCGGCTGGCGCAGCCGGATGGCGCAGTCGGCCTGGCGCATGGTGAGGTCGAGTTCCTCGTTGGCGAGGATCAGCTGCAGGCTGATTTCGGGATAGAGCTCGATGAATTCCTGCACCCGCTCGGTCAGCCAGCCGGCGCCCAAGCCCACCGTCGTCGTCACCCGAAGCACGCCCGACGGGCGGTCCTTGGTCTCGGTCAGTCGTGACTTGATGGTCTCAAGCTTCATCAGCACGTCATGCGCCGTGCGGAACAGCATTTCGCCCTGCTCGGTCAGCACCAGCCCGCGGGCGTGGCGGTTGAAGAGCGGCACGCCGACATCATGCTCGAGTGCGCTGACCTGCCGCGAGATCGCCGATTGCGACAGATGCAATGTCTCGGCCGCATGGGTAAAAGACCCCGCCTCCGCCGCAGCGTGAAACACGCGTAGCTTGTCCCAGTCCAACGCCATGATACCCCTCGTTCTGTTTTGGCGTCTGAATGAAAAATCAGGCTTTTACACGGCGTTTCTAAGCCGCTCTCTGAACTCTCTACTCGGCCGCTTCGCGGTGCACTTCGATGCCGGCCAGATATTTCTCCGCCTCAAGTGCGGCCATGCAGCCGAGCCCTGCCGCCGTCACTGCCTGGCGGTAGATGTCGTCGGTCACATCGCCGGCCGCGAACACGCCAGGCACGTCGGTGCGGGTCGAATCCGGCGCCGTCCACAGATAGCCGTTCGGCTTCTGCTTCAGCTTGCCGGCGAACAGTTCGACCGCCGGCGCGTGGCCGATGGCCACGAACACGCCGTCGATCTTCAGATGCGTTTCCTCGCCAGTCACCGCGTTGCGCAGCTTCAGGCCCTCGACCGAAGGCGGCAGCGGCGTCTTGCCGGGACGGCCGGTGATCTCGTCGACGATCGTGTCCCAGATGACGCGGACATTGTCCTTCTTCAAGAGCCGCTCGCGCAGGATGCGTTCGGCGCGGAAATCGTTGCGCCTGTGAATGACAGTAACGCTCCTGGCGAGGTTCGACAGGTAGAGCGCCTCTTCCACCGCTGAATTGCCGCCGCCGATGACCGCGACATCCTTGCCGCGATAGAAGAAACCGTCGCATGTGGCGCAGGCCGAGACACCGAAGCCCATGAAGGTCTGTTCGGTCGGAATGCCCAGCCATTTCGCTTGCGCGCCGGTGGCGATGATCAGTGCGTCGGCGGTGTAGGTGGTGCCGGAATCGCCCTTGGCGCGGAACGGCCGCACATTGAGGTCGACCTCGGTGATGATGTCGTTGATGATGTCGGTGCCGACATGCTCGGCCTGCTTGAGCATCTGCTCCATCAGCCACGGACCCTGGATGGGGTCGGCGAAGCCGGGATAGTTCTCGACATCGGTGGTGATCATCAATTGGCCGCCCTGCTGCAGCCCGGCAACCAGCATCGGCTTCAGCATGGCGCGGGCGGCGTAGACCGCTGCCGTATAGCCGGCCGGGCCGGAACCGATGATGAGAACGGGCGCGTGCTTGGTGGTCATCTAAAGCCTCTGCGGAGGGCTGCCGGCAATTGCGGCATGGAAAACTCGGTCTGTATCGCGCGTAATGTAAGTGTTGCCCACGACACCAGCAAGGCAAGTTGGCGTTCGTCCCCGGAAAGCTTTGTCGCACCCTGTTGCCCGCCTGATCCTGCGAAATATTCCGGGCGAGGGATGGAATGGACAGCGAAGTCGTTTAATTACAAAATCACGCAAGATTCTTGCGTGTTGCCCCTGACTTCTCGAGAGCCCTCATGCCGCTCAAGGCCGACCTCGACGCCATCGACTGGAAGATCCTGCGCGAACTGCAGGGCGACGGCCGCATGACCAATGTCGAACTGTCGAACCGCGTCGGTATTTCTGCGCCACCATGCCTGCGCCGCGTCAAGCGGCTGGAGGAAGCCGGCATCATCCGCGGCTACCGCGCTTTGCTCAATGCACCGGCGCTCGGCCTCGATGTCGTCGCCTTCTGCTTGATCGGCCTGCATCACCAGGCCGACGCCGAGTTGCGCACCTTTGCCGAACGCACCCGCGGCTGGCCGATCGTACGCGACGCCTGGATGGTGTCGGGCGAATCCGATTTCCTGCTGCATTGCGTGGCAAGCGACCTCGGCGCCTTCCAGACCTTCGTCATCGAGGAGCTGACTTCGACCCCCAATGTCGACACGGTGCGCACCGCACTCACCATCCGCCGGGTCAAGGATGAAGGGCTGGTCTCGTTTGCACAGCCCTGAGTCGGTTTGAACGCCAGCGCCACATCGGGCGTGGCAGATGCGGGTTGCGGGCTTCGCCATATCAGGGCCGCTTTGGCATTCGATAGGCTGTCGTGTAGAAAGCCGGATCGTTCTGCCGTGGCCCGCCCTGTTGGTTTCCTAAAGCAATTCCAGAAAAAGTGTGTAACGGTTTTCCTGGGAAAGCGCTTAGCGCTTGGGGATTGCGTAAAAACAGATGGCGCAAAGCAGCGCAATTCCGAGAACAGTGTGCCGTAGGGTGGGACCATGACTCGATTTGCTAGCCCGGTTTCGGCGCTGGTCATCTGCATGAACGAAGCCGACATGATCGGCCAGTGCCTGGAAAGCGTCGACTTCTGCGCCGAGATCATCGTCGTCGATTCAGGCTCGACGGACAGCACCCTGGACGTCGTCCAGGAGTTCATCGCCAAGGGCTACCCGATCAGGCTGTTTCACAACGACTGGCCGGGTTTTCCCCGCCAGCGGCAATTCGCCCTCGATCAGGCCACGCAGCCATGGTGCCTTTCGATTGAAGCCGATGAGGCCATCGACGACCTGCTCAGGCAGTCGATCATGGACGTGACGCAGCCTCGCAATGTCGGCTTCGACGGATGGTACATAAGGCGCCGCGACAAGCTGAAAGGCTATGGCTATGCGCACCGCTGGGTGCTGCACAACAGGCTGCTGCGTCTCTTCCGCCGAGACAAGGCCACCATGGACCTCAACTTGCGGGTCCATGAATCGTTCGAGGTGCCGGGCGAAACCGGCACGATTGAAAATGGCGTGCTGCTGCACCGCCGCGAAATGAGCATCGCGGAGGACTTGGCCAGGGCCAACACCTACTCCAGCCTCAAGGTTGCCACGCTGGTCGAGAGGGGCAAGAAGCCAGGCTTGGTAAAGCTAGTGCTGTCGCCGCTCGGCAACTTCCTGAAATTCTACCTGGCCAAGCGCTACTTCCTGTGCGGCCGGCACGGCTTCGTCTATTCGATGATGGTGATGGTCTATTCGTTCGCCACCGAGGCCAAGCTTTATGAAGCCTGGCGAGACAACGATCCGGCGTGAGCCGTCACCGCTCGCCTGACACGGCACCAAGTCCCGCTATTGCGGCGAGCAGGCCGTTGAAATCCTCGCGGTCGCGCCATGGCCCGACCGTGAAGCCCGATTGAACTGCCGCTTGCCCGTCGACCAGCCAGCCCTGCGAGAGGCCGGCACGCTGTCCCGCCTCCATGTCCGCCTTCTTGTCGCCGACGATCAGCGAACGCCGCAGATCGAGCCCGAGGCGTTTGGCCGCCTCCAGCAGCATGCCCGGATTGGGCTTGCGCATCGGATGATCGGCGACCGCAAGCGGGCCGGAGCCCGCTTCGTGATAGGCGCAGGCCAGCACCATGTCGACGAATGCGCCCTCGCCACCTAGCAATTCCAGCACGCGGCCATTGACGGCAGCGAAATCGCCCCAACGGTAATAGCCGCGCGCGATGCCCGACTGGTTGGTGACGATGATGACGGGAATGCCGGCGCGGTTGGCGGCAGAGATCGCTGCGGCTATATCCGCGCGCAGCACCATTTCGGCTGGATCGTCGGGATAACCGGTATCGACGTTGATGGTGCCGTCTCGGTCGAGGAACAGCGCCGGCGTACCGGCGGGAAACACCGTCCGGCCGACCCGCTCGACCCATAGGCCGGGCTCCGCAAGCGGATAGGGGCCGGACGTCGTGGAGTCAGCCATTGCTGAGACGCGCTTCGACCACCTCGCACAGATAATGATAGAGGCACAGATGCCCCTGCTGGATGATCGGCGTCGAGGTCGACGGCACGTTGAGCAGAATGTCGGACAAAGGCTTCAGCTTGCCGCCGGTGTCGCCGGTCAGGCTGATCACCGTCATGTCCATCATCCGCGCCTGTTCGGCGGCAGCGAGGATGCTCGGCGAATTGCCGCTGGTCGAGATTGCCAGAAGCACACCGCCGGCCGCGCCATGCGCCTCGACCTGGCGCGAAAACACCGTGTCGAAGCCATAGTCGTTGCCCCAGGCCGTCAGCACGGCGGCATTGGCCGGCAGCGCGATGACGTTGTAGGCCTTGCGCTCCTTCAGGAAACGGCCGACCAGTTCGCCGGCAATGTGGATGGCGTCGCTGGCCGAGCCGCCATTGCCGCAGATCAGCAAGGCTTTCCCCGACGAAAGCGCCGATACGACGGCGCTCGCCGCCCGCTCCATCTCGCTGGTCAGGTCGCGCTCGACCGTGGCTGATATGGCAGCCGCCGAGCGGACCAGATAATCGTTCAAGTCGGACATGAAACCCTCAGTTTGTCGTGCCGCCAGCGCGCAATTTGCCGATTGTGTTGGTGGTGCTCTTGCCGGCGACGAGATCGACCAGCACGACGCGGCCGCCGGCTTTCTGCACCACATCGGCGCCGACCACGGTGTCGACGGTGTAATCGGCGCCCTTGACCAGTATGTCGGGCAGCAGCGCTTCGATCAGCGCCAGCGGCGTATCTTCCTCGAACACCACGACCGCATCGACCGAGGCGAGCGCCGCCAGCACGCAGGCGCGGTCGTGCTGGTCGTTGACCGGCCGCCCTGCCCCCTTCAGACGCCGCACCGAGGCATCGCTGTTGAGGCCGAGCACCAGCCGGTCGCACTGGCTGCGCGCCGCGTGCAAGAGGCTGACATGGCCGGCATGCAGGATGTCGAAGCAGCCATTGGTGAAGCCGACGCTCAAGCCTTCTTCCTTCCACGCCGCGACCATGCGCGCGGCCGATGCGGCATCGAGGATGGCGTCCTTGTGGGCGGTCGGTCCATGCGAGCGGAACAGCGCGCCGGTGAGTTCCTCGACCGTCAGCCGCGCGGTGCCGCGCTTGCCCACCACGACGCCGCCAGCCGCATTGGCGATCGAGGCCGCCATGACGGTATCGGCGCCTACGGCCAATGCCAGCGCAAAGCTCGCGATCACCGTGTCGCCGGCGCCCGAGACGTCGAACACTTCGCGCGCCTGGGTGGCGATGTGGCGTGCCTCGGTCGGGCCGACCACGCTCATGCCCTTTTCGCTGCGCGTCGCAACGACGAAGTCGAAACTGTGCGCCGAAATCAGCTGGCGTGCCGCAGCCACAATCTCGTCATCGGCGAAGACCGCATGGCCGACCGCCTCGCCAAGTTCCTTGCGGTTGGGGGTGATGGCGGTCGCCCTGGCATAGCGCGCATAGTCGCGGCCCTTCGGGTCGACCAGCACCGGTTTTCCCGCCTCGCGGCAGATGGCGATCAGATCAGCGGCGACGCCGTCGAGCAGGATGCCCTTGCCGTAGTCGGACAGGATGACGATGTCGGCGCGCGGCAGTGCATCGCGGAAATGCCGGATCAGGCCGGCGCGCTCCGCAGCACCCAGCGGCTTGATTTCCTCCTCGTCGAAGCGAAGCACCTGCTGGTTGAGCGCGCTGAAGCGGCTCTTCGACGAGGTCATGCGGCCGCGCTCCTGCGCCAGGCCAGCCGTGTCGACGCCAAGCTCGCCGAGCATCCGCACCAGGCTGTCGCCCGCTACATCGGTGCCGATGACCGAGACAGGAACAGCGGCAGCGCCGAGCGAAACGATGTTGGCCACGACATTGCCGGCGCCGCCCATGGTCGAGGTCTCGCCGCGCCCGTGCAGCACCGGGATCGGCGCTTCCGGCGAGATCCGCTCGATGACGCCATTGACGAAACGGTCGAGGATGAAGTCGCCGACCACCAGCACGGTGGCCTGGCCGAACCGCGCAATGGCGCGGTGCAGGGGTTCGGGAGAAGGCGGATTGTGCTTGATCATGTCACTGGCAACGCATGGAAAAGGCCGATTTCAATCTTGCTGGTCATCATCATCAGACAGGCCGGATCGTTCATGGCCCAGATCGTTCATGGCAAAAGCCGATATACCGCAAATCCATGCAGTGCAACGGCAGGGCATGACCGCGAGGCCCGGGCGGTCAGCTCTTCTGCAAGGCGACATGGACACCAAGCCCAACCAGCATCGCGCCGCCGGCCCGCTGCATCAGTTGCTGTGCACGGCTCGAACGCCGCAAACGGCCGATCACGGCGCCCGCCAGGAACACGCAGACGACATCGGCCGAAGAGAACATCAGATTGACTGTTGTGCCCAGCACGACGAACTGCAGCCAGACCGGAAATGCCGCCGCGGCATCGATGAACTGCGGCAGGAATGCCATGAAGAAGATCGCCGTTTTCGGATTGAGCACCTCGACGGTGATGCTCTCGAAAAAGGCACGTCGTGCCGATTTCCGCTCGATCGCGGGCAGCGCCGTGTCACCCTCCGCGCGCTTGCGAAACAGCGAGACGCCGAGCCAGATCAGATAGAGCGCGCCAATCAGCTTGACCGCCATGTACAGCGTCGGCACGGCGTGAAATAGCACCGACAGGCCGGCGGCGGCGGCGAAGACATGCACATAGCCGCCCAGATGAATGCCCAGCGCCGCCGTCAGGCCGGACCAACGGCCGCGCGCCATCGTCTGCGCGGCGGCGTAGAGCATCGCCGGGCCGGGAATGTAGGCGAAGATCGCCGTGGTGGCGAAAAACGCCAGCAGCAGTTCGGTCGACGGCATTTCTTTGTCCCTCACGATCATGCCGAGCGGCACAAACCGACTGAAGCGGAAGCTTTGCGGCGCCACTGTGACATCCGCTCCGTTGCCTGCTTTATCGACAGCCCACCCTGCCTCCCTTATAAGGGCCGGAATCGGCAAGTGAAACGCGTATCAGGGCCAACCACATGATCATCGTCACGGGCGGCGCCGGCATGATCGGCTCCAACATCGTCGCCGCACTGAATGCCGAAGGGCATGACGACATCTTCGTCGTCGACGACCTCACCGATGGCCACAAGATCGCCAATCTCGCCGACTTGCAGATCGCCGACTATCTCGACAAGGACGATTTCCTGCCCCGCATGGAGGCCGGCTCGCTCGGCCGCATCGAGGCCGTCTTCCACCAGGGCGCCTGCTCGACCACCACCGAGTGGAACGGCAAGTTCATGATGGAGGTGAATTTTGCTTACTCGAAGCGGCTGCTGCATGCCTGCCAGGCGCTGCGCGTGCCCTTCCTCTACGCCTCCTCGGCTTCCGTCTATGGCGGCGGTTCCGAGTTTCGCGAAGAGCCGGCGCTCGAGCGGCCGCTCAACGTCTACGCCTATTCGAAGAAACTGTTCGACGACTATGTCAGGCGCACCGTCTTCGACACCGATCATTCGCAGGTCGCGGGCCTGCGCTATTTCAACGTCTATGGCCCGCGCGAGGCGCATAAGGGCGCTATGGCCTCGGTCGCCTTCCATCTGTTCAACCAGGTCGGGCGCGGCGAAAATCCCAAACTGTTCGGCGCTTACGATGGCTTCGGACCGGGCGAACAGAGCCGCGATTTCATCCATGTCGGCGACGTCGCCGACGTCAATCTGTGGCTGTGGAAACGGGGCTCAAGCGGCATCTTCAATTGCGGCACCGGCCGCGCCCAGCCCTTCCGCGCCATCGCCGAAACGGTGATCGACACGCTGGGCAAGGGCGAAATCGAGTTCATCACCTTCCCCGACCATCTCAAGGGCAGCTACCAGAGCTTTACGCAAGCTGATATGTCCCGTTTGCGCGCGGCCGGTTACAATGGCCAATTCCGGACAGTGGAAACCGGTGTCAGAGACTATGTCGAATGGCTGAAAGCCCAACGATCCTCGTGATCGGCCCACGCTGGGTGGGCGACATGGTGATGGCGCAGTGCCTGTTTTCGGCGCTGAAGGAGCTGCATCCCAACGCAGCCATCGATGTGCTGGCGCCGGCCTGGGCCGCGCCGCTGGTCAAGCGCATGCCCGAAATCCGCCAGCAGATCGACTTTCCGCTCAAACCCGGCGCGCTCGAATTCACCCATCGCCGCCGCTTCGGCCGCCTGCTGCGCGGCCGCTACGACATGGCCTATATCCTGCCGGGCAGCTGGAAATCGGCGCTGATCCCGTTCTTTGCCCGCATTCCGCGCCGTGTCGGCAATCTCAGGGAAATGCGCTACGGCCTGTTGACCGACATCGTACCGCTGCCCGACAGCGTCAAACGACGCACCGCGCAGGCCTATTTCGGCCTCGCCCAGGGCGGCAGCTTCCGGGCGCCCCGGCTGAGCGTGGACACGAAAAACCAGGTCACGCTGCTCGACCGCTTCGGGCTGGCGCCGCAGAAATTCGTGGCACTGATGCCCGGCGCCGAATTCGGCCCCGCCAAGCGCTGGCCGAGCGAAAGCTATGCGGGTCTTGCCCGCGATTTCATGGGCAAAGGTTTGAAAGTCGCACTGTTCGGTTCGAAGAACGACCGCGACGTGACGGCGGAAATCGCCGCCCTTGCCCCTGGCCTCGTCGACCTCGCCGGGCAGACGCGGCTGGAGGACGCCATCGACCTGCTATCAGCCGCCAGGCTGGCGGTGTCCAACGACAGCGGGCTGATGCATGTCGCGGCCGCCGTCGGCACGCCGATCGTAGCCGTCTATGGCTCGACCTCGCCCGAGAACACGCCGCCGCTGGCCGAGCACCGGGAACTGGTCTGGCTTGGCCTGTCGTGCTCGCCATGCCACCAGAAGGTCTGCCCGCTCGGCCACCTCAACTGCCTGAAGACGCTTGAAGTCGGCCAGGTCGCGGCGGCAGCGGACCGCCTGCTGGAAATCCCGGCCGCGGCATGAAGGTGCTGATCGTCAAGACATCCTCGATGGGCGATGTCATCCACACCTTTCCGGCCGTCGAGGATGTCCGCCGCCAGCGGCCGGACATAACCTTCGACTGGTGCGTCGAAGAAGCATTCGCCGGCATCGTGGCGCTTCACCCGGCAATCGACAGGATCCACACGGTGGCGATCCGGCGCTGGCGCAAGGCGCTGCTCGATGGCGGTACCTGGCGCGAGGCGGCCGCCTTGCGTCGCACCTTGCGCGATTGCCGCTACGACCTGGTTATCGACGCGCAAGGCCTGCTGAAATCGGCTCTGGTGGCAAGACAGGCGGGCGCACCCATTGCCGGCTTCGACCGCTCCAGCGCGCGCGAACCCTCAGCGACGCTGTTCTACGATGTCATCTATGCCGTGCCGCGCAACCTGCACGCCATCGAGCGGACGCGGCGGCTGTTCGGCCTGGCGCTCGGCTATCAGCCCGATCTTTCGACGCTGGACTCCGGCATCGTGCCGCCGGCCGGCAATCTGGCCAACATCCCCGGTAAAACCGCCTTCCTGCTGCACGGCACCAGCCGCGAAGACAAGAAATGGCCCGTCCAGGACTGGATCGAAGCCGCCCGCCTGCTGGTTGAGCGGGGAATGACGCCGTTCACCACATGGTCGAACGAGCGTGAGAAAACCGTGGCCGAAGCGATTGCGGGGGCCGTTCCGTCAACGGTCGTGGTGCCGAAATCGCCGCTGGCCGAGATCGCCGCATTCATCGGCCGCTCGACGCTGGTCATCGGCGCCGACACCGGGCTGACCCACCTTGCCAGCGCTTTCGGCCTGCCGACGGTTGCGGTGTTCCTGGCGACCGAGCCGGGTTTGACCGGCCCGCGCGGGCCCTATGCATCGACGCTTTTGGCCGCGCCTGGGGAGCGCGTTGCGCCGGCGGAGGCGGTGGCGGAAGCAGAGAGGCTGGCGGGACTTCAGGTCCTTGGCAGGCCCAATGCTGGTAAGAATTGAATTCAATCGGGAGGCTGGCGCTGCCCCTCATTGCCCTGCTGGGCATTTCTCCCCGTGAACGGGAAAGAAGCTGGCGGCAACGCCGGCACCTTCTTTGCAACGCTGAGAATTGCCGGAATCATCAATAAAGGCGTCCTTCTCCCCGTTCACGGGGAGAAGATGGCGGCAGCCAGATGAGGGGCGGCGCGGCGTTTGTGATTGAAACAAATAGCCCGCTAAAGGCTTAATAGCCGGGCTTTCGACCTAAATAAATTGCACCTGGACGATCTCATACCCCCTGGCACCGCCCGGCGCGTTGACTTCGATGGCGTCGCCGACTTCCTTGCCGATGAGCGCACGCGCGATCGGCGAGGAGATCGAGATGCGGCCGGACTTCACGTCCGCTTCCTGGTCGCCGACGATCCGGTAGGTCTTCTTCTCCTCGGTGTCCTCGTCGACCAGCACCACGGTGGCGCCGAACTTGATCTTGTCGCCGCTGAGCTTGCTCACGTCGATCACCTCGGCGCGCGCGATATAATCTTCAAGCTCGTTGACGCGGCCCTCATTGAGGCTCTGCGACTCTTTGGCGGCATGATACTCGGCATTTTCGGACAGGTCGCCATGCGAGCGCGCTTCGGAGATCGCCTCGATGATGCGCGGCCGCTCTTCCTGCTGGCGCCAACGCAGTTCTTCCTTCAATGACGCGAACCCCTCGCCTGTCATCGGGACCTTGTTCATGATGCCTGACCTTTCCTGCTGCCACCCCCGCGTTTCGGGGAAAGCCTTGTCGATGGGTACAAAAAGAAAACGGTCCGGCAGCCTCGGGCTAACGGAACCGTTTCACCGCAATTTCCCTGAATATAGCAATCTTCGCGGGTTTTTCACGTCCAAAAATCGGTTTTGCAAAAATCATCCCCGCTTTCATCAGTCGAGAGCGGCTAATAAGTCCGAGGGGTAACAAAAAAGCGGCCGCGATCGCTCGCGGCCGCTCCTAAGAACCCCTGGTGTCTTTTCAGCTCCTCATGAAATGGTCGATCTGCTCGGACAGCATACCGTATTCGCGCGAACCCTTGCCGGTCCGCTTCTCGATCTCCATCAACTGCTGCTGGGCGCCGGCCAGATCGCCGATCTGCAGATGCGCTTCGCCGAGATATTCGCGCACCAGCGTATAGTTGGGATCGATGCGCAGCGCTTCCTCGTAATAGCCGAGGCCGACGGTGACGCGGCCGGAATGGCGATGCGAATAGCCGAGATAGTTGAGGATACGCGGATCCTGCTTGTTGGCGGCGAGGCTGAGCACGGCAATCGCCTCGTCGTAGCGCCCGGCCATCGCCAGCGCGTGGCCCGCATCATAGATGCTGTCGTCGTCGAGCATGCCTTCCTGGGGCGCGACGCACTTTTTCTTCTTCTTGTCCCAGACTTCGCCCTTCTTGCACTGGGTGACGGTCTGATCGCTGCCACCGCCACTGCCCGCGGCAAACACAGGAACGGCAAGGAACTGCAGCGCGACAAGGGCAGTCGCCGCCTGGATCAGCATTCTTTTATGCATCGAAGCCTCCTTGAGGGGTGAGAATGCAACACTAACGCCAAGCGCCCGCCGTTTCATCCCGGAAAAATGCGTGCGGGAGAACATCAGGTGACGGATGCTGCAAATCCGTTATCATCGGCCAGGATTTCGGCACTTGCCAGGATTTCGGCACTTGCCAGGATTTCGGCACTTGGGAGACTGCTCGTGCAGCAGCGGCTTGAAAAGGACTGGGAGCTTTCGATCGGTCCCGACACCGTGCGTCTGTTCATCCTCAAGGCCAAAGCGCTGAGTGCCGCCGTCAACGAAGACTATGCCGATGGCTCGGAGCACGAGGTCGAGCTCGACGGCGAGTCCCATGTCAACCATCACCATGATGGCCTTGCCGAGGAAAGCTCCGAGAACCTTACCGAAGAAGAGCTGCGCGAGTTGATTAACGACCTCAATGTCGATGAAGCAGCCGAACTGATCGCGCTGGCCTGGGTCGGCCGCGGCGACTACGACGCCGCCGAATGGGCGGACGCGCTTGCCGCGGCGCGCGAACGCGCCAACAAGCGCACCGCAAAATACCTGCTTGGCATGCCGCTGCTCGCCGACTGGCTGGAGGAAGGGCTGGAAGCGATCGGCGCGTAACGACGTGGTTACCGTTCGTGATGCGGCCAAGGCAACCTCCTTGCCTCGGCGCCGTTGAGGGCCATGGGGTCGATTGTCTTTTCCCGAACATGCAGGGTCGCATTGCTCATGGCCGTCACGGCTTTGCTGGTGATGCCGGCCGAGGCCAGACATCGCCATCGGCATCACAAGCCGCTAACGCCGCGGATGGAGCAGCCTCTGACACCGCGAGCCGACCAGCCCCTCAAACCGCGGGGCGGGCAGCGCCTGAAACCGCGGGGCAAACGGCACGTCACGCCGAACCAGGCACGGCAGAAACCGCAGGATTTGCCGTCCTCGCCAGCTGGTATCCCGATACCCGGATCCGGTGTCCCGGCACCAGAGCCTGGTATTCCGTTGCCCGAGCCACGACCGGCCGACGCTCCAAAGGCCGACGCTGCAAAGACCGAGGAGCAGAAAACGGAAGCTCCGAACACCGCCCGAGCGCCCGCCCGTATCGGTGAAGAAGAATCCCACCAGAAGAAGCAGGCACTTCCCGAGCCGTCGGCACACGAACCCTCAACCGATACGGAAAGCGAGCCGAAACCACCAGCGGTCGCGCCGATTCCGACACAAAAGCCGGACATCGCAGAACCCGAGGATGAGCCGCCGGCCGTTGCGCCGCAGCAAAAGCCGGCCGAAGCAGGCGACGAGAAGATGCTGCCCGATCCGCGCTCGGCCGATCTCCCCGATAGCAAGATGCCCGCCGGGGAAGTCGCTTGCCGCGAACGGCTGAAGGCGCTCGGCGTCGAATTCGAGGAGCACAAGGCGGAAAGCGATCCAGAAATCGGCTGCTCGATCCCCTATCCCCTGGTGTTGAAGACACTCGGCAAGTCGATCGCGATTGCCCCCGGCACCGAACTCAACTGCCCGCTGGCCGAGGCGGCGGCCCGTTTTGCCGCCGATGTGATCCAGCCGGCGGCGAAAGTCGAATTCGGCGCAGACCTGAAATCGATCAGCCAGGCATCGGCCTTTGTTTGCCGGCCACGTCATGGCACCCGGAAACTGTCGGAGCACGCCTTCGGCAACGCGCTCGACATCGCCAGCTTCACGCTATCGGATGGCAAAAAGATCGAGGTCGGCCCTGCGCCGCCCGAGAAGGACGGCAAATTCCTCAACGCCGTGCGCAAGGCCGCCTGCGGACCCTTCAAGACCGTGCTCGGCCCAGGCGCCGACGCCGATCATTCCTTGCATTTCCATCTTGATCTCGAACCGCGCCGGCACGGCGGGACGTTCTGCCAGTGAAGATGGTTGGCCGGGGCCGCGTGCCGCAATTCGGCCGCAGGCATGAACGCGGGCACTGAGTTTTCCTTTACCCTTGATCGTTAAAATGCCCGAGATCTAGGGACAGGGATTCCGCGAATGGCCGGGATATTTGCCGCCGTACGGCAATCGAGACGCATGCGCATGGCAATCGGTGGGCTTGCCGCCGGCCTTGCCCTCGTGGCGGTTTCCGCCTGCAACACCGGCAGCGTGCTGTCGCTTGAACCGGCCGTCGACGTCGGCTCCCAGACTTCAGCCGTGCCGCAATACACAGGCATGCAGAAGCTCGTTCCCTCCAATCCCTACATGACCCAGGCCGCTTATCCGCGCATGGACGAGCCGATGTCCCCGGTCGAGCAAATGCCGGCCAGCGAAACCGATTGTCGCCAGCAATTGAAGCGCCTCGATGTTGCCTTCACCGACCTGGTGCCGATCCATGAAGGCCAGTGCGGCATCGATTATCCGGTCAAGGTCTCGGCCATCGGCAACATCCAGATGAAGCCCGCCGCGACGCTGACCTGCGACATGGCCGCCACCTTTGCCGGCTGGACCAGGAACGAACTCGTTCCCTCGGCCCGCTGGCGCTATTTCTCCGGCGTGAAGACCATCCACCAGGGCTCCAGCTATTCCTGCCGCAACATCGCCGGCGAAGGTGTCTTGTCCGAGCACGGTAAGGGCAATGCGCTCGACGTCATGAGCATCGAGCTCAACAATGGCGACGATATCGATGTGCGCAAGCCCGGCCTGTTCGCCTTCCGCACCCGCGGCTTCCTCAACAATGTGCGCGCCGATGGCTGCCAGTATTTCACCACCGTGCTCGGCCCCGGCTACAATTACGACCACCGCAACCATTTCCATTTCGACATCAAGAACCGCAAGAACGGTTATCGCGCCTGCCGCTAGGAAAGATCAGGTGCGCTGGGCGCCACCTGTGGAAGCGATGATTTGTCGTGCCACCAGATCCTGGATGCGCCAGAGATTCTGGTCGCGAATCCCGCTCTCCTCCAGTTTGCTGACGGTTCGGAATAGGTACTGCGCCGACGAGCCCCAATGACCGGCAGCCCGCGCCAGCGTGTCGGCAACCTGCTCCAATGGCAACCGGCCGGCATAGGCCCTGCCGTCTGGCGCGGCGACGAAGGCCAAGGCACGCAGCGGCCCGTCCTTGGTCTTGACCTTGATCCAGCATGGCACGTTGGTTGGCGGGTTGGCATCGATCTCGCGGCGCATCAACTGGCCAAGTTGCCCGAAATGGTCTTCCGCAGGCAGCCGATAGACGATGCCGTTGCAGCTGCCGCCTCGATCGAGGGCCAGCATCAAGGCCGGCAAATCGCGGGTTCCGCGCCAGCGGGTCAGCTTCAGGCAGAACGAGCGGTGCCATCCCGGCGCCGTGGCCGGGCGCTGCTCGACATGGGCGAATTCGGGGTTCCAGATCAACGACCCATAGGCAAAAACCCACAGCGCTTCAGGCCGATGTTCCGACAGGAGTTGCTCGACAAGACTATCGAACTCCGCGTCTGTATGCTCGGTTGTTCCGGGCTCGGGACCCGGATCCGGTTCGATACGCTCGACCCTTGCGACAAGGTCAGCGGTCAATGCCATCGAGCTGCGACCCACCGGCTTCCACTCCATTCCTGCTCACCCCACGCAAAAACGATGGCAGACGATAGAACGGCTGCGCGCTGCTGACCATTGATTTCCAGGGTCCGTCAGGCAACAGATACCGCACGGATCGAGCCGCATTCATGAGCCAACGAAGCCTGCGACGACGCGCATTGACCTGGCTGGTGGCGCTCTGCGCGGCCTATCTGGCGCTGGCCTATTTCGCCGCACCGGAATTCTGGACGTTTCACGATCGCGGTTTTCGCACGCAGCGCTTCGAGATGGTGACGCATACGCCGCAAGGCATTCCCGGTGACCCTATCAATGTCGGCCTGGTCGGCACGCAGAAGGAGGTGGTCCATGCCTTCGCCGTTGCCGGCTGGGACACCGCCGACGCGGTGACCTTGAAGACCGCGATCGAAATCGGCGAAAGCGTGTTGTTCGACCACCCCTACCCCGATGCGCCGGTCAGCCGGCTGCTGTTCGACGGCCGCGCCCAGGATCTCGCCTTCGAAAAGCCGGAGGGCCCCAGCGCCGACCGCCGGCATCATGTCCGCTTCTGGCAGACCAATGCTGCCGGCGATGATGGCCGGCCGCTGTGGCTGGGCTCGGCCAGCTTCGACCGCGGCGTCGGCCTCAGCCACGACACCGGCGCCGTCACCCACCATATCGGCCCCGACATCGACGCCGAGCGCGATTTTCTGATGCGCGATCTGGCGACCGCCGGCACGTTGAGCTCGACCAGCTACCTTGCAGGCATTGGCGCGACAGCCACCGGGCGCAATGGCGGCGGCGATCCCTATGTCACCGACGGCGAGGCGATTGTCGGTCTGTTGAAGCCGTTGCCCTGACACATCGCAAAGGTCAGGTTGTGGTGATCACGATCTTGCCGAACGGCCCTTTCTCCAGATGCTGCAAGGCCTGCGGCACCTCGTCGAAGCCAAAGACCTTGTCAATGACCGGTTTGATCGCCAGCGCCTCGATCGCCTGATTCATACGCTCGAAGGCGCGGCGATGGCCGACCGACAGGCCCTGCACGGTGATGCGGTTGCGCATGAAGGGCATGATCGGGAAGCTGAGCTCCATCGCGCCCAGCAGGCCGATGATCGACAGCCGGCCATCGGCGGCCAGCGCGTTCAGCGATCGCCGCGCATTGTCGCCGCCGACCATTTCCAGCACGTGGTTCACGCCCAGCCCATTCGTCAGCTCACGCGCGGCCTCGTCCCATGCCGGTTGCGTGCGGTAGTTGATCCCTTGCCAGGCGCCGAGTTTTCTTGCCCGCTCAAGCTTCTCATCGCTGCTTGAGGTGACGATGGCGCGCAGGCCAAACGCCGAGGCGAACTGCAGCGCAAACAGCGACACGCCACCGGTGCCCTGGATCAGAATGGTCTGGCCCGCCACGGGTCTGGTCGCCTCGGCCATGGCGAACCAAGCCGTCAGCGCCGCGATCGGCAGCGTCGCGGCCTCGATATCGCTGAGCGACGGCGGCGCCAGCACTGCGGCGTCCTCGCCGAAGACGACATGATCGGAAAGCATGCCCGACAGCGACGATCCCAACGTGTGCTTGTGCAGCACCGGCGGCGCGTCGCCATCCGGCCAGTCGGCGATCACCTGGCCGAGCACGCGTTGCCCGACCCGAAAGCGCCTGACCGCGCTGCCGATGGCGACCACTTCACCCACCGCGTCGGATGTCGGCACGAAGGGAAAGGCGAGATCCGGGATCAGCACGCCGTCGACGATCATCTTGTCCTTGTAGTTGAGCGATACGGCCTTGGTCCGCACCAGCAAATCGTGCGGCCCTGGCTGGGGAACCTTGCCTTCCACCTGGCTTAGCTTCGACAGGCCGAAGCCGCTCATCTGCCAGGATCTGTTGGTTTGGGTGCTCATGTCGTCTCGCGCTCCTTGAGTGATGCCACGCGAGACATTTATGCCTTCCGACTATGGAAAATAGTGCTTCTGTGCGGCATATTCGGCGACTGATTGCGGACTACAAGTCGACAATAGGAAATCGCCATGGAAACGGCCGGCCTGCAAGGCATCGTTGCATTCGTTCAATCGGTCGAGGCTGGCAGCTTCACGGGCGCAGGCGAGCGGCTGCATGTGACGAAGTCGGCGATCGGCAAATCGATCGCGCAGCTGGAACAGAGACTCGGCGTTCGCTTGCTGAACCGCACCACCCGCAGCCTCAGCCCGACCAGCGAAGGCGTCAGCTACTATGAAGCCTGCGTCCGGGCCCTGGCCGAGATCGAAGCCGCACAGTCGTTGCTCGCCTCGCGCCGGCAGGTCCCGTCCGGCCGGCTTCGGATCGACGTGCCGCTGGCCTTCGGCCGCCGCTGCGTCGCCCCCGTGCTGTTCGAGATCTCGAGGAAGTTTCCGGACCTGACGGTAGAAATCTCCTTCAACGACCGCCGCGTCGACCTGATCGAGGAGGGCATCGACCTGGCGATCCGCATGGGCGAACTCGACGACAGCCTGTCGCTTGCGGCCAGGCGCCTCTACGCCCAGCGCTCGGCCATTTGTGCTGCTCCTGCCTATCTCGACAGGCATGGCCGGCCGCAATCGGTCGAGGATCTCGCCGATCACAGCGTCATCGGCTATGGCCGCGAGGGTGTCGTCCGTCCCTGGGTCATCAGGCACGCCGACGGCCATCTGGCAACCTTCGTGCCCAGGGCGCGGCTCGTCCTCGGCCATGGCGAGCCGATGCTGGATGCCGCGCTTGCCGGCTGCGGCATCACCTTCCTGCCGACATGGCTGGCCGCCGACAGCCTCAAAAGCGGCGATCTCGAAATGGTGCTGTCGGACTGCCTGGTCGAGAACATCGTCGTGCATGCCGTCTGGCCGGTGACGCGCACGCTCACGCCAAAGGTGCGGGTTGTCGTCGACGCTCTCGTCGAACATTTTTCGGCGCCGCCCTGGGATGCCGCGTGAGCGAAATACCGGTCATTTCTCAAAAAACACGCCGGACTATTTTCGAAGACCGCGCGGCAATGCTATTGACCGCTCATGCTATACGTCGAAATCGCTATCGTGGTCGTCCTCATCTGCGTGAACGGCCTTTTGTCGATGTCCGAACTGGCCATCGTCTCGTCGCGCCCGGCCCGGCTGAAAGCGATGATCGACCGCGGCATCAATGGCGCCGGCCGCGCCCTCGAGCTTGGTTCGAATCCCGGCAAGTTCCTCTCCTCGGTGCAGATCGGCATCACCCTTGTCGGCGTGTTGTCGGGCGCCTTTTCGGGCGCTACGCTCGGCGAGCGGCTGGCGCAGTTCCTGGCCTCGACCGGCATCCGTGAGACCGTCGCCGATCCGCTCGGCGTCGGCATCGTCGTTGCCATCATCACCTATTTCTCGCTGATCGTCGGCGAACTGGTGCCCAAGCAGATCGCCTTGCGTGATCCTGAAAGGGTCGCCGCCAGGGTCGCCCCGGCAATGACCATCCTCGCCACCGTCTCGGCGCCGCTGGTCTTCCTGCTCGACTTCTCCGGCCGCGCCATCCTGTGGCTGCTCGGCCAGCGCGGCGAAAGCGAGGAAAAGGTCACCGACGAAGAGATCAAGATGCTGGTCGCCGAGGCCGAGCATCACGGCACCATCGAATCCGACGAGCGGCGCATGATCGCCGGCGTCATGCGGCTTGGCGACCGCGCCGTGCGCGCCGTGATGACGCCACGCACCGAGGTCGACTGGATCAATCTGCAGTCCGACGAAAGCACCATCCGCAAGCTTTTGATGGAAACCCAGCATTCCCGGCTGCCGGCCGGCGACGGCGGCGTCGATGTCATGGTCGGCGTCGTCCAGACGCGCGACGTGCTGGCAGCACTGCTTGCCGGCCGCGTGCTCGATCCGCGCAGGCATGTGCGCGCCGCCCCCATCGTCTACGATCAGGCCGATGCGCTGGATGTGCTACAGAAGCTCAAGGAATCCGACGTGCCGATGGCGCTGGTGCATGACGAATACGGCCATTTCGAAGGCATCGTCACCCCGGCCGACATTTTGGAAGCCATCACCGGCGTGTTCCGGGCGGACACCGACGCCGGCGATGAAGAAAATGCCGTCAAGCGCGAGGATGGCTCGTGGCTGCTTGCCGGCTACATGCAGGCCGACGAGATGGCCGACATTCTCGGCATCGACCTGCCGGAAAACCGCGACTACGAGACTGTCGCCGGCTACGTGCTGGCGCACATGCACCATCTGCCGGCGACCGGCGAATGCGTCGACGCGCAGGGCTGGCGCTTCGAGGTGGTCGATCTCGACGGCCGCCGCATCGACAAGCTGATCGCCACCCGCCTGCCCGGCGGCCACCGCGAGGCGGTGCGCTGACGGTCGACGCGATGTGCAGCATTCGCTCTATCGTTCCCAGAAGGGCTTGGCGATCTCTCCCTCGACCTGCTGTATCGTCAGACCGATATCGTCGATCAGATGCGGATTATCCTTCGACATTTGCCTGAGTTGCCAGCGAAAGCGTATCCGCTCGCGCCAGGTCCGATCGTGCCAGCTCGCGATGATGCTTCGCAGGGTCGTCAGGAGCCGGCGCGATGCCGGCCGCACGGGCGTTCCCGGCCGCGCTGCACAATGCAAGGAAGAAGTGAGGGTATTGGTCATGGCAACCTCCATATGGTTTTGAGGGCGCGGTGGCTCTCGATGAGGTTGAATTCTGCGCGATACGGACGGCGCCGTAATTAAGCCCTCCCAAATAGTTCTCAAAACTTCCAAACGAGCTATAGATGCGCCTATGCAGGGATCGCGCTTTGCCTTTGGTCCGTTCGTGCTTGATCCGGGTGCGGGAACGCTGCTTCGGAATGATGTGCCCGTTGCCGTTGGCTACCGCGGACTAAGTCTGCTTGCAGCACTTGTCGGACGGCCCGGCGACATCCTCGGCAAGGCCGAACTGATGGACGCGGCGTGGCCGGGCACGGCCGTCGAGGAAGGCAACCTCACCGTCCAGATCGCGCAGCTGCGCAAGCTGCTTGGTCCGGTGGCCGACGGCGGTGAATGGATATCCACGGTTCCGCGCGTCGGCTACCGCTTCGCAGGCGCCGTCGAACAGCTCGCCGACGCGAAGCGAAAACCATTGCCACTGCCCGACAAACCATCGATTGCCGTGCTGCCTTTCGTCAATTTCAGCAACGATCCCGAGCAGGACTCCTTCGCCGACGGGTTGACCGAAGACCTGATCACCGACCTGTCCAGGATCTCGGATCTGTTCGTCATCGCGCGCAACTCGGCCTTTGCCTATAAGGGAAAAGCGATGGACGTGCGCGAGATCGCCGGGGATCTTGGCGTGCGCTATCTGCTGGAGGGCAGCGCAAGACGTGCCGCGGGGCGTGTGCGCATCAACGCCCAACTGGTCGACGCGGTGAGCGGCGATCATCTGTGGGCGGAACGCTTCGATCGCGGCCTGGAAGACATCTTTGCCGTTCAGGACGAGGTGACGGCCAAGATCGTGGAGGCGTTGCTCGGCCGGCTGCGCGCATCGCCGCCGCGCAACCGGCCCAAGAATCTCGAGGCCTACGACCTCTGCGTGCGGGCGCGCAAGCTGATCGACGACTCGCCGCAGATGGCGCAGGAAGCGCATCTGATGCTCACGCGCGCGGTGTCGCTCGATCCCGAATACGCCGAGCCCTATCGCTGGCTTGCCATGAACCACTGGATGGGACAGGTGCATTGGGGCGGACCAACCGAAGCCGCCCGCAGCGTTGCCTTGGAACTGGCCCGCAAGGCCGTGGCGATCGATCCCAACGATGCCGGCTGTCGCTGGATACTGGCTTACCTGCTTGCCTACGAGCGCAGCTTCACTGAAGCAGATGCGGAATTCGCCAAGGCGATCGAACTCGACCCGAACGAGGCCGACACCTGGGCGGCATTGTCCGACATCGCGGTCCTGGCCGGACGGGTCGAAGAGGGCCTCGAGCATATCAGCAAGGCGTTCCGGCTGAACCCGTTTCCGGCAAGCTGGTATCATATGACGCTCGGCCAGGCGCAATATGCGGCGCGCGATTACGACGCCGCTGTCGAGACCCTGCTCAGGGACGAGACCTATCGCACAAGCTCACGCCGTTTCCTGGCGGCAAGCCTGGCGCAACTCGGCCGGCTCGACGAGGCGCACGCGGAGGCCGAACTGTTCCTCGTCGGCAACCCGCATTTTACAACCAGCCATTGGGTCACGATGGAGCCGTTCCGCGACGCCGCTACGCTCGAGCATTTCGTTGATGGCTTTCGCAAAGCCGGTCTTCCCGAGTAACGCGCGGGCGTGATCCCGGCATCACATGACTTCCTCAAACCGCCGCCTCGATTGGCTCGGCAAGCCTGGGATTTGCCCGCGCGGCGATCAGGCAGCCGGCGACGATCAGGCATGCTCCGGTCAGCGTGGTCCAGGTCGCCTCCTCGCCGAAGAAGAACCAGCCAAGCGCGACCGCCCAGATGAAGGCCGAGTATTCGGTCGGGATCAGATATTGCGCTTCGGCACGGGCGTAGGACCAGCTCATCAGGAATTGCCCGGCAAGCGACAGCACCGTCACCCCGGCCAAAGGAAGCCAGAGATCGGTCGGCAGGGCGACGGCGAGCCAGGGTGCGGCGAGGCCGAGGATGATTGCAACGCATAGGTTCTGGAACAACATGATCTCGATCGGCTTGGCCAACTGCGCCTGTTGCCGGGCGAGGATCAGATTGTAGCCGTAGAACACCGTCGATACGAGCACCGCTGCCGTGCCAAGCATGGCATCTCTGGAATAGCTTGCCTGCCCGAACTGGCCGGCCATGATGATCGCGACGCCCGCGATGCCGGCCAAGGATGCCCAGACAGCCTGCCGCCGGATCCGTTCGCCCAGCAGCAGCGCGGCGAGGAACAGCGCAAACAGGGGCGCGACGAAGCTGAGCCCGATCGCCTCGGCGAGCGGCAGCCTGGCGAGGCCCCAAAAAAAGGATATCAGAACGATGCCGACAATTGCGGCACGCAGCGCATGCAGTCTCAGCACCGGAAGGGCCGGCTTTGAGCGCGTCCCTACTGACCAGGCCGCACCCGCGACGACAGTCGCCACCATGCTGCGCCACAGCACCGTGTTGTAGACGCCGACCGCAATGACCAGCGTCTTCATCGCCGCATCCATCCCGGACAGCAGGAAGATCCCGAGCGCGCATACGAGCACCGGGATCATCGGGGAAACGGCGCCGGTCAGGCTGGATGTCTTCACGGCTTCACTCATGTGATGGATTGCAGCCGGATATATCAGGGCAAGACGGCGCGGCCAGATGGCAGGACCATCGATGTAGAGGTCCAATCCCGATTGGCGTCGCATCCCCGCTATGGCGATGCTAGGGCATCAACACCACCTTCCCTGTCGAGCGGCGCTCCTCCAGCAGCTGGTGCGCTTCGCCGGCCTGATCGAGCGGAAAGCGGCCGCCGATCGCAACCCGAAGCCGGCCGCTTGCCGCCAGATTGAACAGCTCGGACAGGCTGGCTCTCAATACGTCGGGAGACAGCAGCGGCAGCAGCGCGAAACCCCTCAGCGACTGGTTGCGGCCGATCATCGCCTCCAGATCGGAAGCCGTGAGCGCATAGCGGCCGAGCGCCGCGAACACCAGTTCGCCGCCAGGCGCCAGAGCCTGCAGCGACGCAGCCGTCAGCGCGCCGCCGACTGTGTCGTAGATGATGTCGTTGCCCTCCCCGCCTGCAATCTCGCGCACCCGGGCTGGCCAATCCGGCTTGCTGTAGTCGACCGCGGCATCGGCGCCGAGCGACAGAGCGAAATGCAATTTCGCCTTGCCGCCGGCGGCCGCGATCACCTGGCGTGCGCCCTTCAGCCTGGCCAGTTGGACAAGCAACGATCCCACGCCGCCAGACGCGGCCGGGACCAGCACCGACTTGGCCCGTGGCGGGCTTTGCCGAAGCAAATGAAGAGCCGTCAGCCCCTGCACCATCAGCGCCGTCGCATCCTCGAACGGCAGCGCATCCGGCAGCGGCACGGCGAGATCGGCTGACATCGTCACCTGCTCCGCATAGCCGCTGTGGGGACGCTGCGACATGAACAGCGGCGCAGCGATGCGGCGCCTCAGCAATTGTGCATCCACGCCTTCTCCGACGGCCTCGACGACGCCCGCCGCCTCCACGCCCAGGATCATGGGAAGTTGCGGCGTCACTGCGTAGCGGTCCGCCCGCATCAGCACTTCGAAGAAGTTGATCCCGGCGGCTTGCACCCGGATCACCACCTCGCCAGCCTGCGGCACCGGTGCCGGCAGATCGACCACCTCCAGCACGTCGGGACCGCCGAAACGGCTAAGTTGAATGGCTTTCATGGCAAACTCCGATCGCACTGGCGTCGGCCGCTGTTTGCCACTATCTGCGGAGCCTCGACTACACACTCATTTGTCCCCTGCTGACCAGGAGGTGACCATGCCCAATCCCAGGAGAATGCCCATCAAAAGGCTGCCGATGCTGCCGGCGGAACGGGCGCTGAAAGTGATTGCGGGGCGCTGGAAGGCGGTCATCCTCTACCACCTGTTCGATGGTCCCCGGCGGCTGTCGGCGCTGAAGGCGCTGATGCCTGGCATCACCCAGAAAGTGCTGATCCAGCAACTTCGGGAAATGGAAGAGCACGGCCTCGTCAGCCGCGAAATCTTCGCCGAAGTGCCCTCGCGCGTCGAATACTCTGCGACAGGTCTCGGCCTCAGCCTCGAGCCGATCCTGCTGGCGCTCTGCCAATGGGGCCAGCATCACGCCGACGAGCTCAACGAGATGGACCGTCTCGCCGACTGCATCATCCGGCCAAGACAAGCACAACACGACGCCATGACTTCCCGGAACTGAAAAGGGGCGA
The DNA here is from genome assembly GCF_003148495.1 of Mesorhizobium loti. GTDB lineage: Bacteria > Pseudomonadota > Alphaproteobacteria > Rhizobiales > Rhizobiaceae > Mesorhizobium > Mesorhizobium loti. The sequence goes on along the minus strand of NZ_QGGH01000001.1, from coordinate 1,002,886 downwards.
CCGGAATTGAAAAGGGCGGCGCAAGCGCCGCCCCATATCCTTGGGAGGATAATTCGAACCGGCGGTCAGGCCGCCTTGACTTCCTCGGCGACGGCATCGGCCTGACGCGCTGCCTTGAGCACCTTGGCCCACCACGCAACGTCGTTGACCAGCGCCGCGGCGGCCTGGTTCAGGTGCTCGAGATCTTCGAGCTTCTTCTCGCCCTGGCGGACGGCGAGGAAATCGCCCCAGGCGATATGGACGGCCGACTTGACCGGCGCCATCTGCAATTCGACCGCATGAAGGCGCAGCTGTTCGACGGCGCGGGCGCCACCGACGCTGCCATAGCCGACAAAGCCGGCCGGCTTCTTGTTCCATTCGTTGGCGGCGTAGTCGATGGCGTTCTTCAGCACGGCCGTCGGGCCATGATTGTATTCGGCGGCGGTGAAGATGAAGCCATCGAATTCGGCGACCTTCTTCTGCCAGCGCTGTGCCACTTCGTTCTGCGACGGTGCCCAGGCGGAGGATGCGACCTCGTCGAAGAAGGGCAGCGGGAAGTCGCGCAGGTCGACGACTTCCACGTTGATGTCGGCATGTGACTTGGCGATCTTGGCGATCCATTCGGTCGGCACATCGGCGAAGCGCGCAGCACGCGTCGAACCGATGATGATGGCGATCTTGGGTTTTGACATGGGGGCTCTCCTTGCAAGTAAAGCTGGTATCGTTTGGATACCGGCGCTATATGAGATACTGTCAACTCGAGAAGCAAGGAGGCACCTTTTTGTTACTGAGGCACCCGCACCGCACCGAGGACTGCCGCGCCATCTCGGAAATCCTGCAGCGCGTCGGCGACAAATGGACCGTTCTGGTGGTCGGCAAGCTGGGCGACGGACCGCTGCGTTTCAACGAATTGCGTGCCGCGGTCGGCGGCATTTCACAGAAGATGCTGACCACCACCTTGCGCGGGCTGGAGCGCGACGGCTTCGTCACCCGCACCGTGTTCCCGACCATTCCGCCACGTGTCGACTATGAGCTGACCGAGCTCGGTCACGAGCTGCTGATCCCGGTCAGCGCGCTGGGCGAATGGGCGCGCAAGAACACCACGCGCGTCAAGGCGGCGCGCGAAAAATTCGACGGCATGCATGCCTGAAACCCTTGCATGGCAAGGAATCCGGAGTTTCGCGGTGAGCGAAATTGCCTGACGACAGGTGAATTCGTGGTTCTCTAAACGAGGCCTATCAACTTTGTCTTGCGGTGCCTAAGGTCGACCAACACGCGCGCCACTCTGCCGACGATAATCGCATACCAAAGGCGGCCATTTCAGGCTCTTGGCGCCATGACTTCGCAAGGCGCCGGGCTGCAGATCGCGCATGTCGCGGCTGGCTCCCTGACGCCCACATTGCCATGCGAGCAGACGGTGTGCGGAAGGTCTTCTTTGACTTCGGCATAGGCGGTCACGCCAAGCAGGCAGACCAAGGCGACCAGGGCTGCCACAAGCCAGCCGTTCAGCATATGTTGACGCATTGTCTCCCCTCCGACGCCCGCACAATCGGGCCTGGAGGCAACCGTTGGATGTCGCGAAAAGCGCCTCCCGCACGGACGCTGTTACAAATGGCCGATCTTGGGAGAAACGGCTTCCGTCAGCCTTCGGCGGGAACCGCTTTCGGCTTGCCCTCGCCGTCCAGCGCCACCATGACGAAATCGGCGTGGGTGACCTTTTCCATCAGGTCGGAGAGGTAGCGCTGCGCCCAGGCTTCGACCTTGAGCGTCATCGAGGTGCGGCCGACGCGCTCGACATGGGTGTAGATACACAGCGTGTCGCCGATCTTCATCGGCTTGGCGAACGACATCTCTTTGACCGCCGCCGTCACCACGCGGCCCTTGGCGCGCTCGGCGGCCCGGATGCCGCAGGCCAGATCCATCTGCGCCATCACCCAGCCGCCAAAAATGTCACCGGCCGCATTGGCATCCGAAGGCATGGCCAGCGTGCGCAGCGTCAGATCGCCGAGCGGCCGTCCTTCAGCGTACTGCACCATGGGGAAAATCCTTCGAAAGCGGTTGCCCTCGATCCCGTATCGTCACGGCGCCGACAGGTCAACGCGCCTCTGCCGACTGTACCCCCTGTGAAGGTTCGCCTGGCCGCTAAAAGTAACGCTCGAGGTTCGTGCGAATGCGATCGAGCACGGTATCCCCGGAAACATCAGGAGAGAATTTCCTGCCCGTGATCGCCTCATAGGCTTGCGCATAGACCCTGGAGGCCTGTTCGACGATCTCGTCGGGTATTTTGGGGATCGGGTCGCTGTAAGGATCACACCGCGCCGAGACCCACGAGCGGATGAAATCCTTGTCGAAGCTCTCCGGCCGGCTGCCGCTGGCGAGTGCCTGTCCGTAACTCTTGGCGATCCAGTACCGGCTGCTGTCCGGGGTGTGGATTTCGTCGGCAAGAATGATGGTCCCGTTCTTGTCGGTGCCGAATTCGTATTTCGTGTCGGCGAGGATCAGGCCGCGCTCAGTGGCACGTTGCTGGCCACGGGCGAACAGCCGCAAGGCGTAGCCGGACACGGTGTCCCACTGCGCCTGCGTGAGAAGACCCTGGTCAAGGATCTCGGCCCTGGACAGCGGCTCGTCATGGCCGCCATGCGCAGCCTTGCTGGTTGGCGTGATGATCGGTTCGGCCAGCTTTTCATTGTCGCGCAGGCCATCCGGCAGGCGGATGCCATACATGTCGCGGTCACCGCGCCGGTACCGGGTCAGGATCGAGGTGCTGGTGGTTCCCGCCAGATAACCGCGCACGACGATCTCCACCGGCAGGATGTCGAGCCTTGTGCCGACGACGACGTTCGGGTCGGGGTATTCGAGAACATGGTTGGGGCAGATATCGGCGGTGTCCTCGAACCAGTAGCGCGCCGTCTGGGTGAGAATCTCTCCCTTGTACGGGATCGAGGTCAGGATGGTGTCGAAGGCACTGAGGCGGTCAGTGGCGATGATGATGCGCCTGCCATCCGCCAGGTCGTAATTTTCGCGGACCTTGCCGCTGTAGTGACCCGGCAGTTCGGGAATGAAAGCATCCGACAGGACACGCATATGATTTCCTGCCTTCCGCAGAGTGGCCAGAGCATGATTCCGAAAAGTTGCAGACTTTTCGGAAAAAATCATGCGCCAAAATAATGCCATCGCATAGGCTGTCGGGCCGGTGCATATCAAGCGCGATTGTCGGGAATCCCCGCAAACCCGACCAGTTGGACGGTCGCTTTTTTCACAACTGATGCCGGATGGCGCGGCGACGCGGTCAACCCGTCGCGTCTAGGCTGCAGCCAGATTTCCGGAGCCGCTCATTTCAATCATGCAGACCTATGATTTCATCATCGTCGGCTCCGGCTCGGCCGGCTCGGTCCTGGCTGACAAACTGTCGGCCTCGGGGCGCTTCTCGGTGCTGGTGCTAGAGGCCGGCGGCACCGACCGCCGCTTCTACGTGCAGATGCCGCTTGGCTACGGCAAGACCTTCTTCGATCCTGATGTCAACTGGAACTACAAGGCCGAGCCGGACCCGGGGCTCGCCGGCAATGCCGACCACTGGCCGCGCGGCAAGCTGCTCGGCGGTTCGAGCTCGATCAACGCCATGGTCTGGATCAGGGGCGCGCGCGAGGATTTCGATGCCTGGGCGGCTGCCGGCAATCCCGGCTGGGCCTATGACGACCTGCTGCCCGCCTTCAAGGCGCTCGAGGACAATCAGGCCGGCGCCGATGCATGGCGCGGCACGGGGGGCCCGCTGCATGTCACCGACTGTTCAAACGCCGTCCATCCACTGACCAAACGCTATCTCGCCGCCGGCCAGCAGGCCGGCCTGCCGCTCAATCCGGATTTCAATGGTGCTGCCCAGGAAGGCGTCGGCATCTACCAGATTTCGACCCGCAACGGCCGCCGCATGTCGGCGGCGCGCGCCTTCCTGCGCCCGGCGATGAAGCGCGCCAACGTCCGCGTCGAGATGAATGCGCTGGCGACCAGGATCCTGTTCGAAGGCAAGCGCGCCATCGGCGTCGAGTATCAACAGAACGGCGAGACGAAGACGGCACGTGCCGGCCGCGAGGTCATTCTATCAGGCGGTTCGGTCAACTCGCCGCAATTGCTGCAGCTGTCCGGCGTCGGCCCCTCCGCTCTGCTTGGTGGTCTGGGCATTCCCGTCCTTCATGCCAACGAGAATGTCGGCGCGCATCTGCAGGACCATGTCGGCATCAACTACACCTTCAAGGGCAGGCTGCCGACGCTCAACCAGACGCTGCGTCCCTGGTGGGGCAAGCTGCTGGTCGGCATGCAATACATCCTGACCCGTTCGGGCCCGCTGTCGCTGTCAATGAACAATGCCGGCGGCTTCTTCCGCACAGACCCTGCGGCGACGCGGCCCAACATGCAGCTCTATTTCCAGGCGTTCTCGACCGTCATTCCCAAAAGCGGCGAGCGCCCGATCCTGACGCCGGATCCATGGCCGGGCTTTTCCATCGGCCTGTCCAACTGCCGGCCATCAAGCCGTGGCGAGATCATGATCCGCTCCAGCAACCCGCGCGACTATCCCAAAATTGTCGCCAACGCCTACTCCACCAATGCCGATGTCGATGAGATGCTCGACGCCGTGAAATTCGTGCGCAAGATCGCCTCGATGCCTGCAATGGCCGAGATCATCGAGGAAGAGGTTTTGCCTGGTCCTTCAATCACTTCCGATGCAGACCTGATTCAGGATTTCAGGAAACGCTCCGGCACCGTCTATCATCCGGTCTCGACCTGCCGCATGGGGCCTGATCCCGCGCGCGCCGTCGTCGACCCACGTCTCAGGGTGCATGGTCTTGAAGGCTTGCGCGTCATCGACGCCTCGATCTTTCCCGACAACATCACCGGTAACACCAACGCCGCCTCGATCATGACCGGTCGGAAGGGCGCCGAACTGGTTCTGGAGGACCAAAAATGAAGATCACCGACGTCAAGACCTGGGTTGTCGGCAACCCGCCGCCCGGCATCGGCGGCAAGTATTTCATCTTCGTCAAGCTCACCACCGATGGGGGCGTCGTCGGTTATGGCGAGGCCTACAACGCCACCTTCTCCGCCCATGTCACGGCGAAGATGGTCGAGGACATGGCCGAGCGTTATCTCGTCGGCCGCGATCCGCACGACATCGAGAACTTTTTCCGCCGCGCCTATTCGTCCGGCTTCACCCAGCGCCCCGATGTGTCCGGCATGGGCTGCTTCTCGGCGCTGGAAATGGCCTGCTGGGACATCATCGGCAAGGAGGCCAACAAGCCGGTCTACAAATTGCTCGGTGGCCAGGTACACGAAACGCTGCGCTCCTACACCTACCTCTACCCGCACACCGGCAGCGTTCATTCCGAGGACGCGCCTGACGGCAAGAACGTCTACAACGACCCCGATCTCGCCGCCGCCTGCGCGCTCGAATATGTCGAGCAGGGTTTCAATGCCGTCAAGCTCGACCCGGCCGGCCCCTATACCGCTTTCGACGGCCATCAGCCGCGCCTCGTCGACATCGATGTCTCCACCCGCATGATCAAGGCGATCCGCGAGGCGGTCGGCACCCGCGCCGACATCCTGTTCGGCACGCACGGCCAGTTCACCGCGTCCGGCGCGCTGCGCATGGCGCGCGCCATCGAACCCTATGATCCGCTGTGGTTCGAGGAGCCGGTGCCGCCTGACATGCCCGAAGTGATGGCGCAGGTCGCCCGCGGCACCTCGATCCCGATCGCCACCGGCGAGCGGCTGACGACCAAGTTCGAATTCGCCCGCGTCATCGAGAACCGTGCCGCGACCATATTGCAGCCCGATCTCGGCCGCTCCGGCGGCATTCTGGAGACGAAGAAAATCGCCGCCATGGCCGAGGCCTATCACATCCAGATCGCCCCGCACTGCTATTGCGGGCCGATCGTCGGTGCCGCCAACATCCAGCTGGCGGTGACGCTGCCCAACTTCCTCATCCTGGAATCGCTGAAGCAGTGGGACGGTTTCCACGCCACGCTCCTGAAGAAGAAGATCGAATGGCAGGACGGCAACGTCATCCCGTCGAAGGAGCCCGGCCTCGGCGTCGAGTTGAACGAAGCCGTCTGCGATGCGCACCCCTATACGGGCAAGGACCTGCATCTACAGATGATGCAGACGCCGCTGATGCCGTGAGCGAAAGCTACGCCTTCATCGGCCTTGGCCATCTTGGCGGTAACCTTGCCGCCAGCCTGATCCGCAACGGCTTTGCCGTCACCGTCTTCGACCGCGATCCCACCGCCGTCGAGCGGCTCGTGGCGCTCGGCGCAGTGGCAGCGAACAGCCCTGCCAAGGCCGCCGCGCAGGCCGGCAATGCGATCACATGCTTGCCCTCGCCCAAGGTCAGCGAAGCAGTGCTGGCCGGCCCCGGAGGTTTGCTCGAAGGCCTGCCCCAGGGCGGCACCTGGATCGAGATGTCGACCAATGGCCGCGACGAGATCATGCGTCTGGCCGCGCTCGCCTCGGCCAGGGGCGTCGAGACCCTAGAATGCCCGGTCACGGGTGGCGTGCATCTGGCCGCGGTCGGAAAGATCACCGCGCTGGTCGGCGGCGATCCAGCGCTCTACGAGCGTCATCGCCCGGCCATCGAGGCGATGTGTGCAAAATCGTTCCTGATGGGTCCGGTAGGCTCGGCGGCGGTGATCAAGGTGATCACCAATATGCTCGCCTTCATCCATCTCGTAGCCGCCGGCGAAGCGCTGATGCTGGCCAAACAGGGCGGGCTCGACCTCGCCCAATCCTACCACGCCATCGTTGCCTCCTCCGGCAACAGCTTCGTCCACGAGACCGAAAGCCAGCTGGTTCTCAACGGCTCCTACGACATCGGCTTCACCATGGACCTGGCGCTGAAGGACCTCGGCTTCGCGCTCGCCATGGGCGAACAGTCAGGCGTGCCGCTCGACCTGGCATCGCGGGTCAACACGATTTTCGAGCACGGCAAGGCTGCTTATGGCGGCGGCGCCTGGTCGACCCAGATCGTCAAATTGCTGGAAGATGCCGTCGGCACCGACCTGCGCGCGCCTGGTTTCCCGGCCAAACTCGAACTTTGACGCCAGCCGGATATCAAGCGATTTCAAGGCGTTGACTGGATCGGCGGATCCATTTGAATCAATCTGTCAACGGCTTGATTCAGTATCTGAGCGTCAATGCCCCCGGCAGGATCTCGAAGGTCGCGGGTATGCGTCCCGGCGACTCGCCGTCTATGTCGACCAGCGCGCCGTTCTTCTCGACATCGCCGAGCGGTTCGACCACCACTTTCCTGCCGCGCAGGATGGTGATCGCCGGATGGTTGCGGTGCCGGCCGCCATAGAGCAGGCGGATGTCCCAGATCAACTTCAGCTTGCCGGCGGCGCGCAGGATGACGATGTCGAACTGCCCGTCGGTCAGTTCGGCGTCCGGCGCGATCATCATGCCACCGCCGAAGAACTTTCCATTGGCCACCGCCACCAGCGCCATGCGCGCTTCGACCGGGGCGCCGTCGTCGACGGTGATCCTGACGTCCTGGAAGCGGTAGCGGATGAACTCGACCACGGTGCGCCACAGGAACAGCGCCTTGGCCGACATCCTGCCCTTGCGCTTGTCGGCATTGACGGCGCGGTCGGTGGCGCCGGAAAGCCCCAGGCTGGCGATGTTGATGAAGTGCCGGCTGGCCAGCGCGCCATGGTCGTCGATGTAACAGATGCGCCCGGCATCGACCTTGCGACCCTTGGCCTCGGCGATCCGCTTCAGCACGGCGTCCACTTCTTTCGGCAGACCGAGCCCGCGCGCGAAATCGATGCCGGTGCCGCACGGCAACAGGCCAAGCTCGGTGATCCGGCCGCTCTCCTGGGTCGCCTGCAGCAGCCCGTCGGCCACTTCGCTGGCGGTGCCGTCACCGCCGGCCGCAATCACCAGATCGAAGCCGCTCATCGCAAGATCGATTGCCAGCCTTTCGGCGTCGCCTTCGGCCTGCGTCTCGCGCAGTTCGAATTCGCCGAAATGCTTCTTCAGCGACGCGGCGACCTCGGGCCAATGCCGTTTGAGCCGGCCGCCACCGGCAATCGGATTGAGAACCACCCCGACTTTCAAGCACACCCTCCCGCAAGGACATCGAAGACGCTTGGGCCTCGAATCCTTTGCCGGCATTGAAGCCCGCACCGGTCGGCAGGGCAAGGGCCGAATGTCCGCCTCCGCCGCCCATCATGACGGATACGAAAATCCCGCTATCCCTGATTGATCCCCGATAATCCCGTTATCCACAGGCCCATGGCCATTCCCTACGACCCTTACCCGGCGTACGTTAAACCCATCTCAGGCGGCTACCGATCATCAAGCCGAAAGGCGAAGTGAAAGGCGGATTTCCTGAGGCCCGTACGGCCCGGATCGAGAGCAGGCTTGCCTGGTCGAGGGACGGATGCCGAGACCTACGGGGCCGCGGAAAGCGTGCCAACGCCGACGGCGGACCGATGCTGCCATGAAGGACGGCAAAAACCTTCGATGGTGCGCAGGGCAAAGCTCGCAAGGGTGGAAACCGGCGTGGTCCCGAACGGACGCTGCTCTCGGGTGGCGGACTGGCAGGACCGTCAAAATCAAGGCCGGCAAGGCGCGACGACTTTACGGAAGTTGCTGCCGCGACCGTGTCCTGATCTGACAGGGAGGCGCTGGGAGAAATCCCGGCGCCGACTGTCTTTTCCCCCCTCGATGCCCTTTGCCGGCGATCTTGCGAGCGCCGCTTCACCGCGCGCTAAAATCGGTTAGTATCGCTGTGTCGTCAGAGTCTGTTTGCAAAGCAGGCTCGTAGGAGGGGGATACTTCATGACGTTGATCCAGAAGCTTGCCGTTGCCTACGCCTTCCTGTTCTTCGGCGTCGTCGCCATCGGCTACATACCGGCGTTCAACGATGCCAACGGCAATCTGTTCGGCCTGTTCTCGCTGCAATGGTATGACGACCTGCTGCACGCCTTTTCCGGCGTCTGGGCACTGGCCGCCGCCTTCATCTCGCACCGCCAGGCGGTGTTCTATTTCAAGCTGTTCGGTTCGGTCTACCTGTTCGACGGCGTGCTCGGGCTGGTCACCGGTTCCGGCTGCCTCGATGCCGGCATCTTCATCAACGGCTTCCGCTCCCTCAACGATATCGAATTCCCGGCCCGTTTCTTCGCCAACCTGCCGCACATCGTCATTGGCGGCTTCGCCGTCTATGTCGGCTTCTGGTTAGCCAAGCGCGTACACGACCACTTCGCCACGGCCTGATCGGCCATGTTCCTGTTCCGCTGGCTGAAGCGCATCATCAAGACGATCCTCTGGCTGATCGTCATCGTCATCCTCATCCCGATCGTCGGGCTGAGTTACGGCTTCCTGACGACGTCGTCGCTCGACAAGACGCCGCTGCCCGGCATTGCCGACGGCGCGCCGCCCAAGGCGCTGGCCGACAAGATCCGCGCCGAGATCCCCTTCTACCAGCGGCCGGAGGAATCGACCTTCCTCACCTATCCGGAATGGGCGATCGTCTACGCCGCGCGTGAATATGCCGGCTTCGTCGACAAGGACCAGCCGAGCGGCTTTCCTTACTGGTCCTATGTCGGCCGCTTCTGGCAGGATTACGCCATGGTGATCCGCGCCAGCGCTCCCTACAAATTCAACTACGCCAACCACCAGATGCTGGTCATCATCGGCACCAGCCACTCGATCGAGCATATCCTGCAATGGGCCTATGAGAACACGGTCGGCCGCACCACCGAGGCGACATCTGCCAAACGCACCGCCGCCGACATCTATCAGGCCAAGGTGGCGGCCGACTATGCCGCTTTCCTCGACCAGGTGCCTTGGTATCAGTTCCCCTATGCCGAAAAGCGCGCCGGCCTGTTTGCCGTGCAGCCGGCGCCGGGTGACAGTTCCGTCCGCACCAGCGAACGCAAACTTGCCTTCGGCCTCGCCGACACCATCAAGCAGGGCTATGCCGACCTGATCAAAAAGGCACTCGCCGCGACGTCCGACCCTGCCTTCCTCGACATCCATGTCTGGGCCAAGGGGCCGGTCGGCGAAGCCACGCGCAACGAGCCCGACACCTTGCTCGAGCGCGACATGGGTGCGGACGGCACCGTCTTCGTCACCAAGCGCTATCAGGTGTTCACCGAAATGATCCCGCGCCTGATCGACAAGGGCGTCTCTTTCGTCGAGATCGGCGGCAATGACGAGATCATGGTCACCGTGCTGTCCACCGATACGATCGCCGTCCCCGAAGGCATGCGCATCCTGTTCAGCTATCCGCTGCCGGCCGATCCGGCAACGCGCCGCACCGGGCTGGTCGTTGCCGTGCGCAAGCTGCATCTCGTTCTGCCGGCGCTGATCAAGTCGGGCGCCAGGCTCGAACACGTCTATGATTATTGAGATGATAGCCCGGCAATGCGCCGACTGATCCGCGTTGTCGCCTGGCTCGCGCTCACGCTGGTCGTGCTCGTTGCCGTTGTGCTTGTCGGCTTTCGCGGCGCGGCAGCGTTGCGAGAGACCCTGTCACCCGAGCAGGCAGCCCCGGCGGGAGCGCTGTTCGTAATGGTCGACGGGTTGAAGATGCACTATCAGGTCTGGGGCCCTCCGGACGGGCCGCCGCTGCTCCTGTTCCACGGCACGGCCTCCTGGGCCGAAACATACCGCGATATCGCCGCGCCATTGGGAGAACAGGGCTTTCGCGTCATCGCGCCCGACATGCCTCCCTTTGGCTATTCCGAGAGACCGGCCGATCAGGATTATTCGCGCGCCGCCCACGCCAAACGCGTCCTCGGTTTCGCCGACGCGCTTAGCCTTCGTCATTTCAGCGTCGGTGTCCACTCCTATGGCGGCGGTGGCGTGATCGAAGCCGCGTTCTCCGCCCCGGCTCGTATCGACTCGCTGATCCTGCTCGACGTGGCACTTGGCCTCGGCCGGACCGAGGCGCCGGCTTTGCCGTTCGCATCCTTCCTGAACATGGCCTGGCCTCGCCAGCTGCTGACCGCCTCGACCTTCACCAATCCGCTCATGGTCGGCCCGGGTCTGCGCTCGTTCATCGGGAACGATGCCGTGGTGACCCCTGAGCGCATCGCGATTTACGCACGCCCACTCAACGTTGAAGGCACGACCAATGCGGTGGGCCATTGGCTGTTCAGCGGCCTCTTCAACGACGAGCGAAAATCGCTTGCCGCCAACAAGGCGAACTATCGCGCCTTCACGCCGCCTGTTCTCATCATTTGGGGGCGAGAGGACACGACCACGCCCCTCGAACAGGGTGAGGAGATTGCTTCGCTGTTTCCACACGCCGAACTGGCGGTTCTCGATGGCGTCAATCACATCCCGCAGGTTGAACGCCCACAAGACGTGGTGCGGCTGATCGCGAATTTCCTCAAACGGACCTTGCCGGCCACGCGATAGGCCGGCTGTTTGGCGCTCCGCCACGCTCATTTCACAATCGCGGCCAAATCCCGCCTTGTTCGCGCGCGAAGGAATGGGAAGGAAGTATGGGCTGCCGGGGGGCATCTCGAAGGGACAAGACCGTGATCAAGACCGCCCTTGTCGCCATGACCATTGTCGGCTGCGACTGCGACGCCAAGCTGTGCGAATATATCGGCGAGACGCCGGCCAAGTGGTCGACCGTCGCCGAGTGCGAAGCGGCGATGAAAAGCCAGATGCTGCACGAGCGCAATTTCAACTATCCGCTCGTCTCCGGCATCTGCCGCACGAAGGGCTCGTCGTCCTCCTCGCAGCTGGCCGCGACAGCGTCGCGCCCGGAATTGAAGCCCGCCAGCCGGGTGGTTAGAACCCAAAGCCCGTTGCCGCCTGAACTGAGCCACCGGCCGAGCGTCTCGGTGGGTTCGCCGACGACAGCCATGGAAGCCGACGCCGCCCGGCCCGTCGCTTATGAACAAGTGGTCGATGGCGGAACCGGCGTGCTCTATCGCACCAAAAACGGCTACGCCGTGGTCAAGACCGATCTTGGCCGCGCCGCCTCGGCGACCGCAGACGCCGCGAAACGCTCTGTGAACTGGCTGGCAGGGTTGATGCCAAAGGGGCTGTAGTCCTGCTAGCGTCTCGGTTTGACGACCGCAACATGCAAGCGCGGCATCCTATCGTCGCACCGGGTGTTCGAGATCAGGCAGGCACATAGGTCAACCTGATCACGTCGTCGCCAATCATATCGCTGGCCACAAAGCGAAGCGGCGACCGGGGGCCGGCGAAGAATGGCTTGCCGTGACCAAGCACGAATGGATGGAAGTAGAGTTGGTACTCATCGATAAGACCAAGGTCGGTCAGGCTTCGCGCCAGGTTTGGTCCAGAAACTGAAATCTCCCCAACGAGCTCAGCCTTCAGCCCACGTATCACCGCCTCGACGTCATTCTCGACAAGTGTGGCGTTGGGGCCGACCGACTTCAGCGAGCGCGACACAACCCATTTCGGTTGGCTCCGCCACGCCGCCGCGAATTCGTGCGCCTCCGCGCTCCACTCAGGACTGTCTTCGTCCCAATAACGCATGACCTCGTACATGCCGCGACCATACACACTGCCGGCCAAGTCGCGCACTTGCTCTATCCAATGACGAAAGATTGTCGGGCCCGACGACATTTTCAGGTGGTCGACATAGCCGTCGAGAGACTGGTTCATTCTGAAAATGAGCTTCGCCATGCTGTAGGACCTCCAACCCCCGGATCGTCAGAATAACGTGGGCCGCCGTTACGCAGAAGTGTGGACCTCCAGCCGAAATCCAAGCTGAGACACGACCCTGGTCTCCTATAGCTTGACTTTCAGGCTCTGCCAGAACTTGTCGATCAGCGGCTTTTCAGTCGCCGCGTCCTCGCCGGCAATGCGGGTGATGAACAGCAACCCTTGATCGGCCCGGCCGAAGCCGACGATCTCGAAATCGGCCGTGTCGGTGCGTGTCTTCACCTGAGCGCGGATGCCGGTCAATTCCTTGCCGTCGGCGAGCTTGCGAGTGGTCGGCTGCTGCGTCAGCGTGGCGCCGGCCTGCACCGATTCCCTGGTCATCTCCTGCAGCATCAGCTGGTTGAGCGACACCGGATTCATCTTGCCATATTCCTGCACGACGACGATCGTGCCCAGCGCCGACGCCATCAGATATTGCGTGATGTTCTCGCCGAGATCGGTCTTGGTCACCGAAATATTGCTCGGATGGACGAAGGAGAAATCGCTGCCGGAGAAGGTGGCGAAGTCGTTGCGCTCGAGCGTCACCTTGCTGTGCTTGCCGCCGGGCAGCGTCACATCAGTGCTCTCGCCGGGATCGATATCGATCGTCACGCCGTCGATGGTAAGCTTGAAGGCCTTGAGATCCTCGGCCCCGGCCGGTCCAGCGCACAGCGCGATGAGGGTGAGTGCCGCCGCTGATACCATCCGCATGGCTTGTTCTCCTGCTCTATTCTTGAGCAGTTCCCCGGGGAAAGCGCTGCGCGCTTTCCCCGGGAAAACCGCGTCACACTTTCCTGGAACTGCTTCTTACGCCACCCCACTCAGCGCCTTGATGGCACGGTAGAAGGTCGAGGAAAACAGTTCCGTAGGGTCATATTGCCGCTTTACCGCCAGGAAGGCCGGCAGCTCGGGATAGGAGGCCAGCAACTCCTTGGCCGTATAATGCAGCTGGTAGGGCAGGAAAAAGCGCCCGCCATGCTTGATCGTCACGTCGATCAGCGCTCGGGTCAGCACCCGCATCCTGGCATTGCCGTCGGCATCGGTCGGCTGGTTGATGTAGAGCACCAGCGAATAGGCCGGCTCCGGTGCGTAGGTCAGCGCCACATCCTCCTTGTGGACGATGCGCACCGAGGCGTTGAGCACCGGCAGCGTCTGGTTGCGCAGGATCTCGCGGGCTTCCGCTATGAATTCGACATAGGCGGCACGCGGAATAAAATATTCGTGCAGGATGTCGGTCTCATCCATCTGATCGTTGAAGAGATAGGGCACCGAATCGTGCATCGGGTTGTTGCGGGTGACGAGGCAGGCCTCGCCTTCCGCCATGGCCGAGGTGCGCGCCACCGTGCAGCTTTCGAATTTCGGCTCCAGCGTCTTTTCGGTGAACCATTTCAGCTCCTGGAACAGGCTGCCCCATTTCGCCAGGTTGATGATCACCCGTTTCAACCCGACCGATCCCGGTTCGCCAATCGCTGGTTGGTCAGCCGGCGGCTGATCGGCCACCTTGTCATAGCGGTAGACGATCATGTCCTCGAGGAAATTGCCCGGCGCCGTCGACAGATGGCCGTAGAACAGGCCGATCTCCTTGTTCGGCTCCAGCACCTCGGCGAAGAATTTTGGAAAATCGTCCGATTTGATGATTTCGCGCGAGGTGCGGTAGACGGCGTTGTCGACGATATCGAGCGTGGCCTCCAGCACCACGCCGAACAGGCCGTAGCCGCCGACGATGTGGCGGAACAGATCGGTGTTTTCGGTGGGCGAGCAGGTCGTCACCGAACCGTCGGCCAGCATCACCCGCATCGAGCGGATCGAACCCGCCACGGAACCCGCCTGATGGTCCATGCCATGCGCATTGACCGACAGTGAGCCGCCGACCGAGAAGATGTCGGTGGACTGCATTGCCTTCACGGCAAAGCGCGGATGCAGAAGGTTCTGGATGTCGTGCCAGCGTGCACCCGGCTGCAGCGTCATGGTCTTCGCCGCCGCATCCACCGTCACCTTGTTGAATTTTCTGAGGTCGAGCACCAGAGCGTTGTCGTCGAAGGCATGCCCGCCCATCGAATGGCGGATGGCGGCCAGCGAAACCTTCAAGCCGTTGGCGCGTGCGAAGGCTAGCGCCTTGGCGATGTGCTCTTCCTCGCCGATCTCGACGACGCCATAGACCGGCGTCCTCGACAGACCGCTGGCATCGTTGATGTCGCCGCCCTTGGCCGACCAGGGCAGCGAAGCATCGAAGGCCGGCGCATTCTCCAGTGGCTTCAGTGGTAGCGCGATGCCGTCAATATCGGCAATCCGGCCGGCGTTCTTTGGTCCCGAAGGTCCGCGCGCCAGCCGCGCCACCGTGGTGCCGCCCCACAGCACCGCGCCGCCGACGACAGCCGCACCCAGCAGCAGCCTGCGCGACAGGCGAAACCCTTTTTGTTCGTCAGCCATGAATATCCCCCATTGGCCAAGGGATAGCGCGGCTCTTTGGCAAAAACCATAGCGGCGCCGTCGGGACGGCGTTCCGCCTGACATCGAGGGCTGGAGAGCACGAAAATGGCCGGTCCCCCCAGGAACCGGCCAGAATTGGAACAGGGTCTGAAAACTGCGTCAGCAGGTCCGCCGACGCACGACGCTCACGCCTTACGAAGCCTTCTTGATCGACGTCACGATGCCGGTCTTGTCATCGACGGTCACCGCCACCTTGGCTCCGACCTTCAGTTTCCCGATCGTCGCTTCCGGCGACAGCTGGTAGATCTTGCCGTCGTCGAGGGTGATCGACTTGGTCGTCGGGTCGACAGCCTGGATGGTGCCCTGAACGGTCGCGGCATAGGCCGTGCCGAGGAAGGCGAGCAGAGCGGCGGTGGTTGCGAGGGTCTTCTTCATGGGTAAGCACTCCGTGCTGTTTCACTTTTCCGGACCGCCGCCTTGGCAAACGACAGCACCGGACGGCCCGAAACTGGAACGGAAAACGCTCCCTCCGCAAATCACGTTGGGTGAATTTTCGCAAACAATATCATAGGCTTAATTCCGACACATTGCTTGCTGCCGACATCATTTCCGGCCGTTTCGGCTCCCCCGATGAGCGCACTTCTGTCCGCGAAAAGAGTCGCTTAGCCGGATTGTGGCGGGCGGTTTCGATCACGGCGCCGCCGCCGCAATCCGTCTCGAGCGGCATCACGAAACAGACTGCCGACCGGTCATCGATACACATTTTGTTTCATGGATCAGTTCAAACCGTCACTCCAAAGTGGATGGAACTCGCGCTCCGGTTGCAAATCGGGAACGGATACAGCATGGTGCGTTGTTACGATGAAGGGGGGCCTTCCATGAAACTTGCAGTCCGGACCATGATGTCCCTGATGCTTGCGCTTGCTCCAGGATTGGCCGGCGCACAAGCCACGGACCCAGGCGACGACAAAACGGTTATCTTTGCTAAGGACGATCCCGAGATGGCGGTAGCGACTGCGAAGGCGCTTGCCAGCTTGGATGAGTTCCTGGCCCTGGCCGAAGCACCGCCCTCAGGCACGGACAGGTTCAAATTGAAGGTCGAGGTGCTAGATGGGAATGTCAGCGAGCACTTCTGGGTCATCCCGTTCCGGCGCACGGAAACCGGCTTCGTCGGCATATTGGCAAACCAGCCGGAAGCAGTGCGCAATGTCGTCCTCGGCCAGAACATAGAATTCACCAGGGACGATGTTTCCGACTGGGGATACAGACGCGACGGGCGGCAAGTCGGCAGCTTCACCGTCTGCGTGATGTTCAAGAGAATGTCGCAGGAAGAAGCGGACTATTTGCGCGACAAATCCGGTTACGATTGTTGATCGTATGCCCGGCCGGACTAGCTTGCCTCGTCCCTCCCGCCGATCTTGCGCACAAGTGCCGCCGTAGCCAGCATCGCGCCCATGTCGGCGATCATCGGCGCGACATGTGTGGTGTAGTCGAGCGGCACCGAAATATCCGGCAGCTCGAAAAAGTTCTTCGTCTGGGGCAGCAGCAGGAAACCATCGCTGCCGTTGAGCGCGACGCGGGCCGGGTCGTCCGGCCAGGTTTCGCCAAGCCATTTCAGCGCCTGCGCCAACCGGCCGCTCACCAGTGGCTGTGCCGCCCCGACATTGTCGGTGCGGAACTCGTAGGCAGCGTCGAGCGCCGCGTCGCCGCTGGACAGCTCTTGCAGCTTGCTGGCGAACATGCCGCGAAAGAAGCTGATCACCGCGTTGGTCCGCCGCGTCGCCACCAGTATGCCGGGGAACGGCGCGATGGTCTCGAAAGCGACGATGACGCCTTGAAAGGCTGTCGACGAGCCCTTGCCCGACCCTTCCCGCAGATGCGCCTCGTAGAGCTCGAACGGAAACCCCTCATAGCGGCCCGCGACGATGTCGTCGAACGCCTGCCGGTTGAACGGACCGACCGCCGTGCGCGGCAGCCGGTCGAAGGAATTCGGCGTCCCGCCGTGCTGGTAGCGCATATCCGCGATGAAGCCGAAGATGATCGGCAGCAGCGTCTCGCGGAACGATTGCTGCAGCCGCGTCGCCGGTTTCCTGGCCTGGAAATAGAGCAGGATCGAAGCCGCGAAGCCGATGACATAGAGAAACACATGCGGCGTCGAGACCCATTGCTCGTTGGGGTCGGCGACCTTGTTGAACAGCCAGGCGACCAGCACCACGGCCACCAGCACCAGGCCGACGAACAGCGGCACCCGCCAGCGCACCTGCCGAACCGCCGAGGCCCTGGCCGCTTCGTAGGCCTCGATGTCTTTCCGGATGCTGGCGATGTCAGCCTCACCAGGCATGAAATCCGCTGTTTCCACCGCTACCCTCGCAAGCCTGCCTCTGCCGTCGCATGATAGTCGGTTTTGCAAGGGCCGCCAGACGGTTAAGCGGTGACGCCCTCTTCGCTTGAAGAGGAAGGAAAGACCGCCCTCAACCGAGCTTCGACCTTGCCGCGCATTCGCCCCTCCATCCCTTCCACCAACAGCAGCCGCTCGTGGTCGCCGGCGCGCAGGCGCATGAAGGGATGCAGCCGGTAAGACGCAATGGCGCCCTGGGAGCCGGCATCGACACTGACATCCACGACAAATATTCCGCCGATGCGGCCGGGCCATGGCTGGCGGGCGAAGGCGGTGCCGAGGAAATCGCCGAGCCCGTAAGCGACGATCGTCCTGTCGATCTTTTCCACAGGTTGCACGACATGGGCGTGATGGCCGGCGATCAGCCCGACGCCCTGTCCGGCCAGCCGCCTGGCCAGCACCCGCGTCTCGGCGCGCGGAAAATGCCGGAACTCCCAGTCCCAATGCGGCACGGCGCAAAGAAGATCGACACCATCGCGCGACCAACGCGCCGGATCACTGTCCATTGATACGCGCCCCGTGAACACGCTTTCATCGGCGTTGCGCCACAGCGTGAAGGCGGCAAAGCCGATATCAAGCGGTCCGACCTGGACAGGCACCACCGGACCGTTGGCAACGAGGCCCACCGTGCGGATGCCGAGCCGCTGCAGCGCCGCGACCGTCTCGTCGAAACCGGCGACGCCCTGGTCGAGCACATGGTTGTTGGCCAGCGACAGCACGAGCTTTTCGCGCGAAATACCCGCCACCGCCAGCGCCTCGGCCAGGAACCGCTCGCTCATCGCGTGATGCGTGCCGAGCCTCGTGCCCAGCGCCGCACTTGCTCTGTCCACAACAGGGCTTTCACAATTGCCGATCACCAGATCGGCAGCGCCGAGAAGTGCCTTGATCTCCGGATCGCAGCCCGGCGCACTGCGATTGGCCACAGCCGAGATGTCGCCGACGAAGGCAAGCCGCACCGTCTGCCTTGGCGGCGGATGCATCAGCGTTCCCGTCATCGGCGCAAAGTCGCGTGCGTCGCCGGCGAGCGATGGCTTCGCGAAACGCGGCAACCAGGACAGCTTGTAGGAAAGCGGATAGTTCGACACGCGGCGCCCAATTGTTTGCCCTGTGTAGACCGTCCGCGGGGCGGGTTGAAGCGCGGCGCTGCAAATGGTGTATGTTTGCTCTGCGCGACAAATATTGGGGGAAGAGATGACACGACTGGCAGGCCTGCTGACATCCGCTTTCATGCTGATCGTGCCGCTGTCTTCCGCCTCGGCGGCAATGCCCGAAGCGGCAACCACCTTGTTCGAGGCAAAGACCGTGGCTGCGCGCGACACCGCTCTCTCGACGCTGGAAGCCGCCGCGCCAAAAGACCCGGCATCGGCCTATGCGGCCGGGGCCGGCGAGTTCTTCACCGCGCTGGAGATACTGGCCAGCGGCCTGCACCGCCATGGTTTCGAAAGCCCGCAATCCTTCATGCTGCCGCTGATGCGGCTGCCGGTGCCGGACAACGCCAACCCCGAGCCGCTGACCTATGAGCAATTCCGCGCCATCCTGGTCGCTTTCCGCGACCGGCTCGAAAAATCCGCCGCCACGTTTGCGTCGGTGCCGGCAGACGCCGATATCGGCATGGTCATCGACCTCACCCATACCGGCATCGACCTCAACGAGGACGGCACCATCGCGCCTGATGAAAGCATGGCGGCGATCATCGCCTCGTTGTCACGCGGCGGCATCTCGTCGGACGCCGCCGCCCCCACGCTGACATTCCGCTTCGACCGCGCCGACGGTTTCTGGCTACAAGGCTATGCCGAGTTCCTGATGGCGCAGGCCGATTTCTGGCTGGCGCATGATTTCAGGAGCACTTTCGACGGTTCGTTCCACATGCTGTTCCCGCGCGCCAAGCTGCCGTTGCAGGACATTCTCGTGCCGCCGGCCGGCGACATGGGCAGCAGCATCTTCGCCTCGGAATGGCGCATCGCCGATTTCATCTCGCTGGTGCATCTCGTCAACTGGCCGGTGGTTGAACCGGAGCGCCGGCAAGCGGCGCGCCGCCATCTGCTCGAAATGATCCGGCTGTCGCGCGAGGACTGGAAGGCGATCCGCGCCGAGACCGACAATGACCGCGAATGGCTGCCCGGCCCGCAGCAGAAGGGCGAAAACCCGCTCACCGGCCTCGAAGTTGGCGAAGAGCAGGTCCAGGCCTGGCTCGCCGCCCTGACCATGGCCGAGGGTCTGCTCGAAGGCCGCACGCTGCTGCCGCATTTCCGCATCACCGGCAAGGGCATCAACATGAAGCGCTTCTTCGACGAGCCAAAAAACTTCGACCTGGTGCTGTCGATCACCGGCCCTGCCATCGCGCCCTATCTCGAAAGCGGCAAGATCCTGACCAGCGACGATTTCGACCAGATCCAGCGCCAGTTCGGCGGCGGCGGGTTCCTGACTTTTGCGCTTTGGTTCAACTAGCGCGGAAAACCGTGCAGCCGACCGAGTAGCCATTGCAATGGATTGCCGACGAAGGCGCGGGTGACGAAACTGTCGTGGGCTGCATCCGAGGCGAGGAAGGCGACGGTGCCGGCTTCGAGGTGGCGCGGCGGGTCCGAGTTGGCGTCGATGCCCTGGCTCGCCAGCAATTGCCGGATCTCCGCATTGCCGGAGGCCGATGACTGGCCATAGGCGCTGACGAAAAAACTCTTCCTGTGGCGCGCGATCCAATCCGCGAAAATATCGGCTTCGTCGAACACGGCGTCGAGCAGGATGACGCCGAGCAGCCGGCCGCTGACGTCGCCATTCCTGAGCACGGAGGCGGCCGGGTTGTAGCCGCCGCTATAGGCGACCAGCACCACCGGCATGGCGTCGAATTTCGCCGCCTTGGCGCCGGTCAGCTTGGCTAGGCCATGGGCCGCCTCCGTCATGAACCCGGCAAAATAGCCCGGCGTCCAGAAATTGCCGGCGCTGGAATCCTGCGCATTGCTGGCGAATTGCGGCGCCACCAGGACGGCGTTGAGGCCGGACGCCTCGACCTGGGTGACGACCCGCTGGCGCCCGACCACATCGCGCTGCAAGGTCGCGCCATTGCCGTGGAAGAACACCACGATGACCGCCGGCCTGGCGGGGTCGAAACCCCGAGGCACCGCCAGCAGCGTGCTACGGTCGGAATAGGTCTCGTCTTCCCAATAGATGCCACCGCGCGGCGAGGTGTGGCCATGCCGGCCGTTGGCGGTCACATCGAGAAACGGCCCGGAACCGTCTGGCAGCTTGCCCCGATAGGGAAAGGGCGATGTCTTGAACGGCACGATCGTCGATATCGCCTTGAGCAAACGCGCGCCCTGGCTCGCCGCCGGAAATGCCGCCGTGGCCAGCAAACCAGCGACGATGGCGCGCCGGTCGGGCATCAGGCCGTCACCAGCCGGACAGAAGGCGCCTTCGCCGGCAACAGCACCGCAAAGAAGGCTGGGATGGCGACGAGATAGGCGATCGCCGCCCATTGCAGCACGGCGCTGAGGCCGAAGCTGGTGGCGACGATCGGCACCGCAGCCGAGCCGATGACCGAGAAGCAGCCATTGATGCCCCAGGCCCAGACGAACAGATGCTCCTTGCCCAGCCGCGCCAGCCAGGTCATGGCGGTGGCCATCGGCATGCCCATCAGGAAGGAAGGCGGCGACACCAGGAGGAAGCAGAGCAGCAGCCGGACGGCATAGGGATAGGCGCCGATCCAGTCGAGCACCGGCGACAGATAGAAGCCGTACGCCAAAAGCAGCACGCAGATCGCCAGGAGCACCACAGGCAGCAGCGTCCTGGCGCGGTCAAAAATGCGCTCGGCAAACAGGCTGCCGAGGCCGGAAAACACCAGCATCGACGAGATCAGCACCGAAGCCGATACGGTCGGATTGGCCAGCGCCACGGTGAAGCGGCTGATCAGCCCGACCTCGACCATGATGTAGCCGAGGCCGAGGCAAGCGAAATAGAGGATGGTGCCGAGCTTGCCACGCGAGCGCGAGAACACGATGCGCCAGCCGAAAAGGACCGGCAGCAGCACCAGCGACGCGGCCGTGATGCAGGCGATGCCGAGCGTCGCCCAGATCAGCAGATAGCCCCAGTCGTCCTGGAACAGGTCGAGCCTGTCCAGCGTCCGCGGCAGGTCGGCGACCTTCACATAGGCGGCGAAGTAGGGCTGGTCGTTGCTCAGCGCACGTGCATCGAAGACATAGTCGCTGGCGAGCTTCTCCCAGCCGCCGGTCAGCAGCGCGTGCCAGGCCATGCGCTCCAGCGCCGTCGCCGGCAGCACCTGCGGACCGGCGTCGCCACCAGCTCCCGCGCAGGTATCGAGCGTCGGATCGGCGGGCGCCGTCGGATCGCAGTCGGGATTTGCTGGGGCGGTCGGATCGGCCGGCGCCGTCGCATCGGCGGCGGGCTGGGTCAGCGTCGCATCCTCGCCGCTGCCGAAGATCGAGGCGCGATAATCGTCGAGGATCTTTTGCGCCGCCGAGCCGTCATAGGCCATGCCGGGATAATAGATCTCCTCCCACGACATCGACCTGGTGTAGTCGCGCAGCGTCTTGATTTCCGCCTCGGTGAAGCCGCCGCGCTTGAACAGCACCGTCGTCGTCGAGAGATAGCTCGACACGGCGAAGATGTCGTTGGCGGCACCTTGGCCGTCGAACGTTCGGGCCGCCTCGGCGATGGTCGAGTAAAGCTTCAGCACCGATTTCGGCGGCTCTTCCTTGTTCCACAAGGTCACAGACACCACGCCGCCATCGGCCAGCGCATGCATGTAGCTCAGCATCGCTTCGTGCGTGTAGGCATACTTCTCCGAGATGGCGAAGCCGCCCGGATTGGACAGGCCGACGCTGTCGGCGAGGCTGAGATCGATGACGTCGTAGCGCTCTGTCGTGTTGGCGAGGAAAAGACGCCCGTCATAGTCGATCACCTTGAGGCGCGGCTCGGCCAGGATGTCGCCGGTGACGTCCCTGAGAATGGGGTCGCGGAACGCCCGCAAGGTCATCGGGTTGCTTTCGGCGACAGTCACCGAGGTCGAGCCGGCATCGAGCGCGGCCTGCGTGGAGATGCCGCCGCCGAACTGCACGACGAAGGTCTTGGGTCTAGCCTTGATGACATAGGGGTAGTGCATCGGCAGATAGCGGAAATAGACCTGCTCGGCCGGCGCCAGGTTGCGCATGATGCCTTCCGGCCCGTCGCCGTCGCGATACATGCCGACATAGGTGTTGGCGGGAACCTCGGGCATGCCGAAGGCGGCATTGTCGCTCAGGCCCGGCGCGAAATGCATGTAGGAGCTGGCATAGACCTGCAGGTCGCCGAACGGCGAGACGCTGCGGTAGATGCGCTTGCCGTCCGGGAAGTTGCGGGCATAGGCGACGCCCTTGTACTGCGACACGGCGATGTCGGGGATGCCGAGCAGGCCGGGCAGCATGAGGTAACCGGCGATCGACAGCGCTGCCACGACCACGCCGGCGACAACGCTCTTCCAGGCACCGAAGGCCAAGAACCACAGCAGCGAACCGGCGGCCCACAACAGCAGCGGCACGACGATGATGGTTTCCGGCGAAAACAGATACATCGACACCAGAACGACGAGGCCTGCGAGCCCCGAGCCGGTGAGGTCGGCGAAATAGACGCGGCCAAAGGCCGTGCGGCTTTTCAGGAAGACGATGCCGAGGAAGAACGCACCGGCCAGGAACGGCAGGAGGTAGAGCAGGAAATTGGCCAGCAGCCGCCATTTCTGCTCGGGGTCGGAGACCAGGAAGATGGCGTTGAACGGCACCGTCTGGGCGACGAGGTTGGAGGCGACGGCAAGCGGGCCGATCAGCAGCAGGGCGGCGGTTGCGGCCCCTTGCCAGTGCTTGTCGAACCAGTCCTTGCCGGCAAAGATGACGACGCTGGACAGCGAGAAGCCGAGCATGGCGAGGCTGACCACCAGCGACCCGAAATGCGACCAGCTGCCGACGGCAAACACCCGCATGACCGATATCTGCAAGGCGATGATGGCGCCGGCGATCAACCCGACCGCGAGATAGTGGGCGAGCCGCGGCGCCTCAAGCGAGGCGATACTTGGTCGAGAGGTCGATGCGACGGCTGCCATGAGGCCCCTTGATGCGGTGGTTCAGCTCAGCAGGTTCTGCAAAAGTGTCCCACGGTTTTGCGACAAGAACCTGCGACAAACAAAGGCCGTCACGGCATAGCCAAATCAGCTGTTATGCGTCCCGACGATCTGGTCGCCTTCCATCTTGGTAAAGGGCACGAAAGGCACCACCTTGCCATTGTAGATATCCGAGCGGACGATGTTGAACGTGCCGTCGGCAAGCTGCTGCTTGATCACCTTGAGCACATGCTGCGCGCCCGGCGGGCCGACCGGGATGACCATGACGCCATTGGGCTTGAGCTGCTGCAACAGAGACGGCGGGATATGGTCGATGCCGCAGGTGACGATGATCTTGTCGAATGGGCCGACGCTTTCCCAGCCGTAATAGCCATCGGCATTCCGGCTGGTGACCGAGCCGAATACACTGTAGCCGCGCTCGATCAGCGCGTCATAGGTCCGGCGGGTGCGCTGTGCCAGCGGGTTGATGATCTCGATCGTGTGCACCTTGTCGGTGAGATTGGCCAGATAGGCCGACTGGTAGCCCGAGCCGGTGCCGATCTCGAGCACGGCTTCGCCGAACTGCACGTCGATGACCGTCGTCATGCGCCCGACCAGATGCGGACCGGAAATGGTCACGCCATAGCCGATATCGAGAAAGGCGTGATCATAGGCGCGCCCCAGATTCTGCGGCAGCACGAACTCTTCACGCGGTGTGGAAAGGAAGGCGCGCTTGTTGCGGTCGTCCAGCACGTCCTTGTTGTAGACCATGATCTGGAAGCGATCGAATCGCTCAGCCAGAAACTTCGGATCTTCGCCGCGATTGGCCACCATCCACTCGATGAACGCCTTCTTGTCGTTCACCGGCACCTCGGCGTTCCGATCGTAGGGCGCTGGCAGGGCAGCCCTGGCGGCGCCCGGAAGAATGGAAAACGCCGCCGCACCCGCCGACAGCGCCAAGAAGTCCCGACGCCTCATGGAAAAGTCTCCCAAAGTGGCCTTTGCCACCCAAAACCAAGCACTTCAATTCGATTGCACCGCCTCCCAAAACGAGTCAATGGCCCTCCGGAAGCGCCCGTCCGGGCAGCGAATTTGTGGCAGGCGAGCAACAGTTTTGCGGGCGCCAGGCGCCTTTTTAGGCAATTCCTGTCGGCAGTCGCTGCGCTGCAGGTACAACTGCAGGGCACTGCGAAAAAATTAGCAAGGGCTGTTTTGCTTGACTCGGCCGTCAAAAACAGGCAGCAAAACTGCGTCGGAAGGGCGACAACACCACTTCCTGGCTGTGGACGAAGCCTCATTTGGCCCAAATCCACATCTCGTCGTTGGTTTTGAGAGGGATTGATTAACCAACTTTGTCCATATTTTGAAGCAATCGGCAACCAACGACAGGCGCGGCAAACGCGTCGGGGACCACCTGGGATCACTCGCAGAATGGTCGTCGCGGCTCACAAGGCCACGTACGGGGGAAACCGATTGGAGCGAGATTGGTTGCATGGCGTTGTCGAGTAAACAAAAAATAATCCGGGACCAGCGTGAAGGCGGCGAGTTCGTCGATGCCCCGCGTTCCCCTTCCTTCAATACTGGCCGGGTCGTCCGCTGGATCGCATTGCCTTGCGCCAGCACCGCCATCGGCCTGTGGCTGATCGGCACCATGGCCGGCCTCAGCTCCGTCGGCGCCTCGCTGTCGGCGACCTCGGGTAGCCTGCCGCAGACGCTGTCGATGTCGGGATCGCTCGCCCTTGTCGATCCGCTGAAACAGCATTTCTTGAAAGCACCCTTCGTGCTGGCCAATGCCCATGGCGGCGCTCAGGCGCTGCATGACCAGGCCGTGCAATGCGGCGCCAGCTGCTTCAAACCGGCTGAGGTGAGCCCCCTGGCGGAGAAATCCGAGCGCCTTGTGGCGAAGGCAAAGCCCGTACCCACCGTTGCAAAATCGAAATCGCAGGAACGCTTCGAACGCATGGAAGCGTCGTTGTCGCCGATGAAGCTCGCCGCTGTCTTCGCGAGTGCCGGCAAGCCTGCCCCGGCAGCCAACACACCCGCACTTCCGGTCATTTCCAGGGTCGCGCCGCAAATTGCCGAGGCGTCGCTGGTGCCATCCGTCCAGGTCATGGCCAGCCTGTCGGATGACATGCCGGCTCCGGCGGCGGAACGCTTCGCCCGGCTGGATACCGGCTCAGTGGTCGTGCAGACCGCGCCGCAACCGACAGGCTTTGCCCAGTCGGAGACGCCAGATAATTCGCAGCTGGCGCTTGCCCTCGTGGAGTCGCTGCCGGTCGACGACGAGGCGTTTGCCTCACCGCTGCCGATCGAGGAATCGTCGGCTGACGTCGCGGTTTCGCCCGTCGAAACCCAGCAGGACCAACCCGGCGATGCCGCCTCGCTGCCGGACGCGCTCACCGACGACGTGCCGTTGCCGACCCGCCGCCCGCAATTCGACGCACCGCAGCAGCCCAAGGTCGTGCAGCAGCAGTCCAAGCCCGTCCAGCAGCCGAAGCCGGCGCGCGAGACCGTCCAGCAGGCTCAGCCGACCAAGCCGGCGCGGCAAGGCCGACCGGCCGATGGCGGCAATGTGCTGGCCTATGCCAAGCCGGACACGCCTTCGGGCGGCCTCGGCAAGGCATTCAGGAACCTGTTCAACTCGCCAGGGTCCAGCAGCGGAGCCAGCAATGGCGTCGCCGTCTACGACATCAGCGCCGGCACCGTCTACATGCCTGACGGCTCGAGGCTCGAGGCGCATTCGGGCATCGGCCCCATGGCGGACCAGCCTCGCTATGCCAACCAGAAGAACCGCGGACCGACACCGCCCAACACCTACAATCTGTCGCTGCGCGAGTCGCGCTTTCATGGTGTGGAGGCCTTGCGCCTGACACCGGTCGATGGCCGCAACAAATACAATCGCGACGGCCTGCTGGCCCATACCTACCTGCTTCGGGGCCGCTACGCCCAGTCGAGCGGTTGCGTCGCCTTCAAGGACTATGCGCGCTTCCTCGCCGCCTTCAAGAAGGGCAAAATCAAGCGCCTCGTGGTGGTGCCGCGCCTGAACGGATCGCCGACCCGCGTGGCGGCGGACAACGCACGCGGCGCCTGATCCTCCTGGGCAGGCACGCAACCATTGTCTCCTCCTGACAGCCTTCTGTCAGGAGCCGCATCCGGCGAGGCGCCTCACCTCATCCCACTCTTTCCATTTTGGCCAGGAAATCCCATATTCGGGACATGGCCAAATCTCCCGATCAAAAAGCGCCGCCGACGGCGAATGACGACCGCGCCGCGCCGAAGCGGCGCAGTCCGCTGACCGATTTCCTCGACGCCTCGGAGCCGCTGCACAGAGGCGGCTTCGCCGAGATGCCGCAGCCGGAACTGTCGGGCACACCGCTGACCGGTTCGATCGCGGATTGGGCCGAGCAGATCGAGCAGGAAGCCGAGAAGGAAGGACGTCTCGTCGGCAAGGGCGACGGCGGCAAATCGCCGAAGCCGTCGAAGAAGATACCCGAGCGCTCAAGCTCGCCGGGGCGCAGTTCGCGCGGCACCTCGATGGGTGGCGCGGCAACGGCCAGGGAGCGCACGGCAGCCGGCCTCAATCCGGTCGCCGGCCTCGACATCTCGCTGGAAGACGCCGAGACGATGGCCTCGGGCAGCGTCACCGCGACGGTGGCCGCGCTGTCGGCGCTGATCGAATCCGGCAATCCGCTGCACAAGGACGGTGTGCTGTGGACGCCGCACCGCCCCGCCCGCCCGGAAAAATCCGAAGGCGGCATTACCATCAAGATGGTGTCGGATTTCGAACCGGCCGGCGACCAGCCAACCGCGATCAAAGATCTGGTCGAAGGCGTCGACAACAACGACCGCACCCAGGTGCTGCTCGGCGTCACCGGCTCCGGAAAAACCTTCACTATGGCCAAGGTGATCGAGGAGACGCAGCGCCCTGCTTTGATCCTGGCGCCGAACAAGACGCTGGCGGCACAGCTCTATTCCGAGTTCAAGAAATTCTTCCCGGAAAACGCCGTCGAGTATTTCGTCTCCTATTACGACTATTACCAACCGGAAGCCTACGTTCCGCGCACCGACACCTTCATCGAGAAGGAATCCTCGATCAACGAGCAGATCGACCGCATGCGCCACTCGGCGACGCGTTCGCTGCTCGAGCGCGACGACGTCATCATCGTCGCCTCGGTGTCCTGCATTTACGGTATCGGCTCGGTCGAGACCTATACCGCGATGACCTTCCAGATGCAGATCGGCGACCGGCTCGACCAGCGCGCTCTGCTCGCCGATCTCGTCGCCCAGCAATACAAGCGCCAGGACATCAACTTCGTCCGCGGCTCGTTTCGCGTGCGCGGCGACACGATCGAGATCTTCCCGGCCCACTTGGAAGATCGCGCTTGGCGCATCTCGATGTTCGGCGATGAAATCGAGCAGATCACCGAGTTCGATCCGCTGACCGGCCAGAAGACCGGCGAGCTGAAAAGCGTCAAGATCTACGCCAATTCGCACTATGTGACGCCGCGCCCGACCCTCAACCAGGCGATCAAGTCGATCAAGGAAGAGCTCAAGCACCGGCTCGTCGAACTCGAACGGGCCGGCCGCCTGCTCGAAGCGCAGCGGCTGGAGCAACGCACCCGTTTCGACCTCGAAATGCTGGAAGCCACCGGCTCCTGCGCCGGCATCGAGAACTATTCGCGCTATCTCACCGGGCGCCAGCCGGGCGATCCGCCGCCGACGCTGTTCGAGTACATTCCCGACAATGCGCTGGTCTTCATCGACGAAAGCCATGTCACCGTGCCGCAGATCGGCGGCATGTATCGCGGCGACTTTAGGCGCAAGGCGACGCTGGCCGAATACGGTTTCCGTCTGCCGTCCTGCATGGACAACCGGCCGCTGCGCTTCGAGGAATGGGACGCCATGCGCCCGCTTTCGGTCGCCGTCTCGGCGACCCCGGGCGGCTGGGAAATGGAACAGGCCGGCGGCGTCTTCGCCGAACAGGTCATCCGCCCGACCGGGCTGATCGACCCGCCGGTAGAGGTGCGCCCGGCCAAGAACCAGGTCGACGATGTCGTCGGCGAAATCCGCGACACCACCAAGGCCGGCTACCGCACGCTGGTCACGGTGTTGACCAAGCGCATGGCCGAGGACCTGACCGAGTATCTGCACGAGCAAGGCATCCGCGTCCGCTACATGCACTCCGACATCGACACGCTGGAGCGCATCGAGATCCTGCGCGATTTGCGGCTTGGCGCCTTCGATGTGCTGGTCGGCATCAACCTGCTGCGGGAAGGCCTCGACATTCCCGAATGCGGCTTCGTCGCCATTCTCGATGCCGACAAGGAAGGCTTTCTGCGCTCGGAAACCTCGCTGATCCAGACCATCGGCCGCGCTGCCAGAAACGTCGACGGCAAGGTCATCCTCTATGCCGACCAGGTCACCGGCTCGATGGAGCGGGCGATGGCTGAAACCAACCGCCGCCGCGAAAAGCAGGTGGAGTGGAACGAGGCCAACGGCATCACCCCGGAATCGGTCAAGTCGCGCATCTCCGACATTCTGGACTCGGTCTACGAGAAGGATCATGTCCGCGCCGACATCTCGCAGTTCACCGACAACGCCGGCGCCATGATGGGCAACAATCTGAAAGCCCATCTCGACGCCATGGACAAGCAGATGCGCGACGCCGCCGCCAATCTCGATTTCGAGAAAGCTGCCCGCATTCGCGACGAGATCAAGCGG
This sequence comes from Mesorhizobium loti, assembly GCF_003148495.1. Taxonomy (GTDB): domain Bacteria; phylum Pseudomonadota; class Alphaproteobacteria; order Rhizobiales; family Rhizobiaceae; genus Mesorhizobium; species Mesorhizobium loti. The sequence goes on along the minus strand of NZ_QGGH01000001.1, from coordinate 973,598 downwards.
CTGCGCGAGATGGAACTGTCCATCTCCGAAGACCCGCTGGCCAAATATGCCGACATGGAAAGCCCGGTCTCGGGTCGCGAAAAGGGCAAGCACAACAAGGGCGTGGCCAAACATCGTACATCAGAGGAACAGGAGCGTTTCCGCAAGCTCGACGAGGCACGTGCCGCCGAAGAGGCAGCCCGGCCCAACCTCTTCCGCAAGCCTGTTCTCGACGAGATGGGCGCCGACGGCGCCGTGCCGGTCAAGAAGCCGCTGTTCGCCAAACCCTCGCTCGACGCCATGGGTCCGGGCACCGACATGCCGACGCCGGCAGGGGCGATGTCGCGCTCGCTGTTCAAGAAACAGTCGGCAGAAGAGGCGCACGGTTCCGACTTCGGCATTCCCGGCGACGCCCCCAAGCCGCTGTTCAAGAAGAACTCGCTGGACGAGATGACCGTGCGGCGAACCGAAAAACCGGTCGAAGGAAAAGTGCCAACCAAGCCCCAGTCAATCTCCCCCCAAGTGGGGGAGATGCCCGGCAGGGCAGAGGCGGGCGCGACGGAACGCGACGATTCCGCCAAGCCGGTTGTTCGTCAGCGCGCCGGCATCGGCTCCTACGAGGATCCGGGCGACGCCCGCCGCGAAAAGCGCAGGCCGGGCAAGACGGGCAGGCCGGGGAAGTAGGTTCAAATTATTCGAAACGCCGGCGGGACTGCGCCCCCCTCTCTGTCCTGCCGGACATCTCCCCCACGAGGGGGGAGATTGGCAGCTTCACCGCATCGCTCCCTCCTGGACCGCCCACTTGCCACCACCCCCGCCTCTGGTGTAACCACTCCGCACACTCAACGTCTTGTCTTGAAAGGAGGGCTCACGTGTTTACGTTTTTTCGTCACCATCGTCAGCGTGGCCCGATTTCTGCCCTGCGAGCTTGCTTGCAGGGCTGACCAGGGACGGTCCGGGTTTTTTCCCGCTTCGATTTTTTGGTCTGCCCTTCGTGGTGTTGCAACGCCGAGCCTGATGGCCAGCCTGCGCACCGTCAAAGTGCATTGAACCGGACTTTTCCTCCGGACAGACCAGAGAAATCAAAATGGCCTTGATCAGCCTCAAATCTCTCGGCGTCACCATGAGTGCGCCGCTGTTTTCCAATCTCGACCTCACCATCGGCAGCGGCGACCGGCTCGGCATCGTTGCCGCCAATGGCCGTGGCAAGTCGACCTTGCTCAAATGCCTGACCGGCGAGATGGAGCCGACCTCCGGTCACATCACCCGCACGCGCGGCCTGCGCATCGGCCATGTCGAGCAATCCGTTGCCCCGGCTCTTCTCAGCCTTACGTTCCACCAGGTGGTGGCGGATGCCTTGCCGGCCGAGCAGGCCGACAGCGAGATGTGGCGTGTCGACGTAGTGCTGGATTCGCTCGATGTGCCGGAGCCGATGCGCGAGCGGCCAATGAAGGCGCTGAGCGGCGGCTGGCAGAGGCTGGCGTTGATCGCCCGCGTCTGGGTCACCGATCCGGACGTGCTGCTGCTCGACGAGCCGACCAACCATCTCGACCTTGCCCGCATCAGCCAGCTTGAGTCCTGGCTGAACACGCTGCCACGCGAGGTGCCTGTCGTCATCGCCAGCCACGACCGCGCCTTCCTCGACGCCACCACCAACCGGACGCTGTTCCTGCGCCCGGAGCAGTCGCCGGTGTTTGCCTTGCCCTACTCCCGCGCCAGGCAGGCGCTCGACGACGTCGATGCCTCGACGGAGCGCAAGTTCCAGCGCGACATGAAGGTGGCGCAGCAATTGCGCCGGCAGGCGGCCAAACTCAACAACATCGGCATCAATTCAGGCAGCGATCTGCTGACGGTCAAGACCAAGCAGCTCAACCAGCGCGCGGAGCGACTGGAAGAAGCGGCCGCACCGGCGCACCGCGAAAGGTCGGCGGGTGCCATAAAACTGGCCAATCGCGGCACCCACCCAAAGGTGCTGATCACGCTCGACGACGCGGCTGTCGAAACACCCGACGGCACGCTGTTGTTCAGGACCGGCAAGCGCCACATCTGCCAGGGCGATCGCATCGTCCTGCTCGGCCGCAATGGCGTCGGCAAGTCCCGCTTCGTCACCCTGATCCGCAATGCCATTGTCGAACCGGACACGGTGCAGAATGTGAAGGTGACGCCGTCGACGGTGCTCGGCTATAGCGACCAGGCGCTGTCCGGCATTAGCGGCGACGACACGCCGCTGGCGATGGTCTCACGACGCTACGATGTCGGCGAGCAGCGCGCCCGTTCGCTGCTGGCCGGTGCCGGTGTCGGCATCGACATGCAGGAGCGGAAGATCGGCGTGCTGTCCGGCGGCCAGAAGGCGCGGCTGATGATGCTGGCGCTCAGGCTCGCCAATCCCAACTTCTATCTGCTCGACGAGCCGACCAACCATCTCGACATTGACGGCCAGGAAGCGCTGGAAGCCGAACTGCTGGCGCATCAGGCAAGCTGCGTGCTCGCCTCGCACGACCGCTCCTTCATTCGCGCCATCGGCAACCGCTTCTGGCTGATCGACAAGCGGCGGCTGATCGAAGTCGAGGACCCGGAGGATTTCTTCTGGTCGGTGGCCGAAGCGGCGGGTTGATGGCGACGGAAACGACAGAACTCGGGTTCTCGGTTCGCTTTTTAAGGCGCTACGCCTGTAAGCTATTTACTTACAGGTCCGCGTCGATTTCGAGCATATCACTGAGGCGGCCAGATTGGAGAAGTTCGACTTATGACCATGCACGAGCCGACGCGTCCTATCGAGCGTTGTCCCTCCCACCCGGGAGCGCTGCTTGAGGACATTATCCCGGCAACCGGAAAGACCAAGGTGGAAATTGCAAATCTGCTCGGGATCTCCCGGCAGCAGCTCTATGACATCATCCGCGAAAAGAAGCCGGTTTCGCCGGCTGTGGCCGCTCGCCTCGGAAAGCTGTTCGGCGACGGCGCCGCGATCTGGCTTCGAATGCAGGCGGCTTTCGATACCTGGCACGCAGAGCGTGAAGTTGATGTTTCAGCTATCCCGACGCTCAAGGTTGCGTAGGCGCCGTTCGGCGGCGCCTGAATAGAATCAAACGCTGCCCGCAAAAAATTTCCGACGGTCTGTCGGATAGCCTCAGCCCGCCCCGTCCTTGGGATGCCGACACGATGATGCCGGCTTCAACCGAGGACAAAGCATCATGTTCACCCTGTCATCCATAGGCCGCATCACCACCCGTTACATGCAAGCGCGCGCCCGCCATCGCAGCGAGCGCGCCCTGCTTTCGCTGCCGATCGAATTGCGCAAGGACATCGGCTGGCCGGAAATCGTGACCGACGCGCAAAATGGCCCCCGGATCTGCAGGGCTCCCTGACCCATGCAGCCGCGGAACCAGGCCATCGACGCCGGCCGCTACGCTGCTGGTCAGCGCTCTGATTGGGGGCCACCGACGCAAGTTCGTTTCACGCCTCTCGTTCAAGCCCGCCGGCTGCCCGGCCTATCCAGGGCCGGTCACCAAAAAAAATTTCGCGACCATGTAGGATCGCCGTCACCTCATGCGTCCTATGACTGGCAAGGCCAAACCCAAAGAGGAGCAAGACATGACTGATCAGATCCCCGTTCAGCCCGCAGCCAAAGTGCTCGGCGGATTGACCCCTTACCTGCAAATTGACGGCGCCTTCAAGGCCGCTGAATTCTACAAGAAGGCCTTTGGCGCCGAGCAGGTCTTTGCCTATCCGGCGGACGAAAAAGGCCGCACCATGCACATCCATCTCCACATCAACGGCTCGACGCTGATGCTCTCCGATTTCTATCCCGAAAACGGGATGCCCGCCGTCAAGCCGCAGGGCTACACCATGCAGCTCCATCTCGGCGCCGATGAAATCGATGCCTGGTGGAAGCGCGCCGTCGATGCCGGCTGCGAAGTCGCCGTGCCACTCCAAATCATGTTCTGGGGTGACCAGTGGGGCAATATGCGCGACCCGTTCGGCGTCGAGTGGGCGATGAACGCGCCGGCGAAGAAAGCCTGATCTATCGCCAATGGCGAAGTCCCTCACCAGCTGGCGTCGGTGAGGCCCTGTGAACTTCCAGGAGGAAACCCACAATGTCCTATGTCGATGGCTTCGTGCTTGCCGTGCCCAAGGCAAATCTCGATGACTACAAGAGGCTGGCCAACCTCACAGGCCCTATATGGATGGAACACGGCGCGCTCGCCTATGTCGAATGTATCGGCGACGACGTGCCCTATGGCGAGTTGACCTCGTTTCCGCGTGCCGTGCAGGCAAAAGACGACGAGATCGTCGTCTTCTCCTGGGCCGTCTATGAATCGCGGGAGAACCGCGATGCCGTCATGGCCAAGGTGATGGCCGACCCGCGCTTGACACCCGATTGGGGCCCTATGCCGTTCGACGGCAAGCGCATGATCTTCGGCGGCTTCAAGCCATTCATGGAGCTTTGAGCAACTGAGCCCCCACCGCTTCGTCATCCTATGGCGGAGCAAGGAGCGAAGCGACGCGGCGCAGACCATAGGATCCATGCCGTGACGCAAAGGCGTTGCAACGGTGACGAATTCTGCCCCCTTGCATCCTTCGATCGAAGTCAGGGAATGGATCCTCGGGTCCCCGCGACGCCGCTTCGCGGCTGCTCCGCCCGTGGATGACGAAGCTTGGGGACTTCGGCTAAACTGCAGCCAGGGTGCTAATCCAGCTTGTCCAGCAGCGGCTTGAGCCGGTCACCATAGCGCTTCCACAGATCGACCGAGCCCTGATACATCGGCTGGCGCACCTGCGCGGCGGATGCGGTGCGCACCGGCCGGTCGGTCTCGTGGAAGGACAGCGCCGCATCGTCCCAGGGCAGGCCGAGATGGGCGATCAGCGCCCGCGTCTGGCCTTCCTGGTCGGCGACGAAATCCTCATAGCGCACATCGTGCACGACGCCTGGCAGCACCGTGTGCCAATGCGCCATGATGTCGGTGTACAGATTGTGGAAGTCGGCGAGTTCGCCGAGATCGTAGCCGTAACGGTGGCTGTCGCCGCGGAAATGCACCTTGTAGATCGACAGGCAGGTCGCCGCCGCATCGCGCGTGCAGTGGATGATCCTGGCCTTCGGCATCATCATGTGGATGAAGCCGACAAGCAGGAAGTTGCCCGGCATTTTGTCGGTGACGTGGCGCATGTTCGGATAGCGGGCATGCAGCATGTCGAGATAGGCTTGGCCTGCCTCGGCAAAATCCGAATCGCCGGTATCCGATACGCCCCAAGGGAAGCCACCCGGCATGGTCGCCGGGAACTGCTTGCCGACCGCCTTCTTCAAGAGGCTGAGCTCGCCTGCGCCATAGACCTGCGGATGGCTGGCAATGATCTGCTCGACCAGCGTCGTGCCCGAACGCGGCATGCCGACGACGAAGATCGGCGTGTCGTCGCCGATTGAGCTGGGCCTGTGTTTCTCGAAGAAGCCGGCATCGAAGGTTGCCTTCATCGCCTCGAACTCGGCCCGCGTCTTGGCCTTGTCGTAATCGATGCCCTTGCGGCGGATCGCATTGCCCTCGGCGAAATAGTCGAAGGCCCGGCCATAATCCTTCAGATCGTCATTGGCCTTGCCGAGACCGAAGGACAACTGCATGCGCGACAGGCTGTCCTGCGGCGCCTTGGCATGCTGAGCCTCCATCCCGGTCAATTCGCTGTCGCGCTCCTTCTGGCGCTTGACCTGCGTCAGCATCAGCCAGGCTGTGGCCATGGCGGGGTTGATCGCCAACGCCTGCCGGAACAGATCCGCCGCCTCGTCGAGCTTGCCCTTTTCCATCAACCCGACGCCGAGCCCGTGCAGCAGGTCGGCATCCTTGGGGCGTATCGCCAGCGCTTCGCGGAAGGCAGCCAGCGCCTCGTCCAGCCGCCCGGCTTCCTGCAGGGTTTCGGCAAGCCCGATGCGGGCGCGCACATGAAATGGGTTGCGAGCAACCGTGCCGCGATAAATCTCTTCGGCCTCTTCGAACTGGCCGACCTGCTTCAGCGACGAGCCGAGATTGTCGCGCGCCGCGAGCTGGTCCGGCCGCAGATCCACCGCGCCTCGGAAGAAATCGATGGCCGCAGCAGGGCGGCCGAGGTCGCGCATCACCGTACCGAAATTGTTGAGGAAATCGGGATTCGTCGGCTGCATGCTCACCGACCGTTCGATGAGATCCAGCCCTTCTTCGCTGCGCCCGGTCTGGTGCAGCAGCAGTCCCAGGAAATGCGCGGCGGCCGCGTGCTTGGGCTGACGCGCCAGCACCTGCCGGTAAATCGTCTCGGCCTCTTGCCGGCGCCCGGCCTGATGCAGTTGCAGCGCCTGCTGCACATACTGGTCGAGGCCCAGCGGCGGCTGTCCTCCCGCGCCAGACCTGGCTCCCGCACCCGCCGCTCGTCTCTGATCTCTGTTAATGGGAAACCTGCCGTGTTTGTCCGCCTGCCGCGATCTAGGCCATTGGCGCGCCAGGTTCAAGTCTTCGCGTGGTTCCGCGCCCTTTCCGTCGCCGTGAAAGCGATCAAATCAGGCGGTTGGTCTCGGCGACCTGCCTGGCCCGCCTCACGGTGCCATCGGTATCGGCGATCGTTCGCCTTGCCGCCTCATCGCTTCTGATGGTCAGCCGCGCCGACTTGACGATCATCGGCTTGCCGTTCGGGCCGGCGGCAAGGGCGTGTATGATGGTTGGCTTGATGATCGGGTTGATCGCTACGGTCATGCCTCTCGGAGTTCTGACGGAAACCATGGCTTTTTCCTTCCAGGAATAAATAAAATGCAAGTGCCGGGAAAATCGGCCAGCGTAAATTTAAGCAATTTTTTGAAAGCCACTGAGCCATATCAGGATTTTTCAAATAATTACAGCGATCTATTTTTTTGCCGCCGTCCGAGTTTTTCATGAATCTTCTTGAACAATCAGCCCTATCAGCCTATATAGACGGGATGGCTTTGGGCCAGAATTGGCATCTCGCGGCGTCAGAGGTTCTCGACCCGCCAATCTCATTCCAAATCTTCGATACCGGGCGCGCGGCATATTCGCTCCGCGGCCATGTCTCATTCTTCGAAAGATCCACATGAACACCGGAACCGTTAAGTTCTACAATGGCCAGAAGGGCTTCGGCTTCATTCAGCCGACCGATGGCGGCAAGGACGTTTTCGTCCATGTCAGCGCACTGGAGCGCGCCGGCTTCCCCGGACTTGCCGAAGGCCAGAAGCTGCAGTTCGAGTTGGAGCGTGACACCAAGGGCCGCGAGTCGGCCGCCAATTTGCAATTGATCTGATCCGGCCGAATTCGATGAACGCTGACCACGGATGTACTGGCAGCTCTCGAAAGCGGCTTATTTCCAGCGACTGCCGGAAATAGGAAAGCGGGGCTCGTCCCCGCTTTTTTGCTTTCAGGACCGCTGCTTTGCACAGGTAAGACAATGCCGGACCGCACCACCCACTCCATCGCGCATTTCGCGGCACCTTTCGTGCTCGGCGGACTGGAAGGGCAGCTGCCGGCCGGCGACTACGACATCGATCACGACGAAGAGCTGATCGAGGGCATGTCGCGGCTTGCCTGGCGCCGCGTCGCCACCTTCATCCATCTGCCGGCAAGGGCAGTGAAAAACCCGCCCACCAGCCAGCTTGTCGCCATCGATTACCTCGAACTCGAAACAGCGCTGAAGCGCGACAGGGAGAATGCAGCATGATCCGTTTCCAGCAGAATGCGCGCCCGCGCACCGACACGCCCGCGCACCAGTTTGCGATCGGTCAGACCGTGCGCATGAAGAGCCGCACCGGCCTCGTCCAGAAGACCGCCGAACTGTTCCAGATCAAGAGCAGGCTGCCGGTCAAGGACGGCTCGCCGCAATACCGCATCCGCAGCGAGCAGGAGACCCATGAGCGGGTCACCACCGAAGACAATCTCGAACCGGCAAACGACCCGGTTGTTACTGACAATCCGGTTGTTGCCAGCAACCCGGTCGTCTGAGACCCCACCGCCAAGCCAACACGCAGCAGGAGCACGACATGTCCAAGGGTCAACAGCGAAGCAACCGCGAGACACGCAAGCCGAAGAAGGACAAGGTCGTGGCCAAGCCCGCCTCCCCGTTCGGCTCGTCGGTCAAACAGGCGGAGAGCAGCCTTAAGCCGAAGTCGAAGGGCTGACAAACTGGAGGGCGCGCCTCGTGCGCCCTCTCCGTCCCTATGTGAGGCGGCGAATTGATTGAACAGGCCCGCGCAATGCTCTGCCACGGAGGCGCGCTTGAACTTCGTCATCGAGTTCTACCGGTCGCGCGACGCCGACGAAGCCACGCTCGACAAGGTATCGCTGGAAGCGCCGAACCTGCGCGCCGCGCTGCAGGGTGCTACCGCGCTGTTCCACACGCTCGCCATGCCGCAAACCCCCGATCGCCTGCGCATTTGCGACGACGATGGCAGCGAGCTTTACGCCGGCCCGGCCGACGGGGCGTATCCGGCACCGTGACCAGCAGCGCGAGCTTCAATCTTCATGCGCTGCCTTTGCCGATCTGATCATGTCCTGCGAATATCGCCCTGCCCCTCAGCACGGCCCGTCTTCAACGACGCGATAGTCCGCGGCGCGGGCTTCGCAGGAGTTGGGAAAGGTACGCATCTCGCCGTGCCGGCGAGCGCACACCGGCGCATATTCGCGGGTGCAGAACGTCTGCTCTTCGCCGCCACCATCGCCACCACCACCACCGTCGCGGCACGGACCGTCGCGCACGATGCGATAGCCGGCCCGGTCGGCAAGGCAGGCATTGGCAAAGGTCTGGCGGTCGCCGCCGCGGCGGGCACAGACCGGCTCGTACTGCTTGCTGCAATATTGCGGTTCGGGCCGTGGCGGACGCGGGCGCGGCCCTGGTCCCTCATCGACCACGACGGTGCAGGCGGTAAGAATTGCCGACAGCAACAGGATGGCAAAACCCTGTCGCGAAAAGATTGTCGCCAGAAATTTCATGATGATCTCCCACGATCGCGTCCCGGTTGCCGATCCTCGCCATTCCCTTGCCAAATGCAACCCCCGTTTGCAGCCATTACAGCCGGAAACGGCGCCTGGGCCGTGGGCGGCATCAGCTTCCTCGGCCACCTCGACATCTGGCCCATTCGTGGCCCGGCTCTGGCCGATGACCCGGTCGGCAAGCAAGCCTATGCCGGGCCGATCGATGCTCAGGTCAGTCGATTCATGCGTCGGGATGCGCCAGTGCGGCGGCCCGCGGCGCTATCTTGCAACCATCACGTTTCCGTGCGATAAATTCCGTGTTCGGGCATTTGCGACCCGGAGAGCGGAACGTTTTGGACGACCTTTCCCCGATACTGTGAATCTCTGACGGCCCCGTTTTCGGCGGGGGGTTTGACCATGCGCCAATGCATGACTGCCGAAGCAACCACCGGGAACTGCCCTTTGCGCCAGGCGGCGGGCAGGACCACCAAAGACTGAACGGGTGAAGGAGTTTCCCCAATGGCCCAGACCGGCACCGTTAAATTCTTCAACGCGACCAAAGGCTTCGGTTTCATCACGCCCGATGGTGGCGCCAAGGACGTGTTCGTCCATATTTCCGCGATCGAGGCTTCGGGCCTGCGCACGCTCGTCGACGGCCAGAAGGTCACCTTCGACGTCGAGCCGGACCGCATGGGCAAAGGCCCCAAGGCCGTCAACCTCCGCGCTGCCTGAGCCATCGGCACGCCGCACGTCTCTCGGACGCGCGACGGAGGCTCCAATGCCTGAACCTGGCTTGGAGAGGGATTTGAATTTTGAAAGGCGCGGCGATCTTCGTCGCGCCTTTTTCGTACCGAAAAAGCAGACCAAGGTCTGTTGAGATTCAGGCGAGGCCGAGCCGAAAATGGCTGATACCGAGAACCGGAGCGGAGCGTACGTTTGGGTACGTGAGCACCGGAAGCGCAGGAAACGGCCATTTGCAGGCCGGCCTCACCTGAATATCGACAGACCTTAATGCATGTCGCTCAAAGGTGGTCTCGGTTTTGGGGGAACGATACGCATGAAAACAAAGACTTAAAGCGAGTTGCGAGGCGCTTCAGGTGCCCGCAAAACTTTCTCTTGCCGATGACGCTAAAATAAAGGACAAATTTCCACTCGGGCATTTGCCGGCCCGAGACTGGAATTTATGGGACAAAGGAGCTTCCCATGCCGCAGACCGGCACCGTCAAATTCTTCAACCATGCCAAGGGCTTCGGCTTCATCACGCCCGATGATGGCGCGAAGGATGTTTTCGTCCATATTTCGGCCGTGCAGGCGTCCGGTCTTCCCGGTCTGGAAGATGGCCAGAAAGTGTCATTCGACACCGAGCCGGACAAGCGTGGCAAGGGACCGAAAGCCGTCAACCTGTCGGTCGGCTGAGCCGGCTTCAGACCGGCTGCGGCGGGCGGTTTCGCCCCTTGAGAGCGTGTGATCTTTGACGTCTGTTTTGAATAAACACGTCGAAATCCGTTCAGCCCCCGTTCAGCCACGGTCGCATATTAGTCTTTGGTAAAGCCGGACCGCATCCCCCGAAACTGCACGGGCCGGTACGAAGGAGACCGACATGAACCGAATTTTCAAAACCGCCGTCCTGGCCGCTGCCGTGGCCGCCACCACGCTCGCAACCTTGCCCGCCGCCAATGCGCGTGACTGGCGCCATCACGGCCATCACGGCAATGGCGATGCGATCGCCGCCGGCGTCCTCGGCCTCGCGGCCGGCGCGCTGATCGGTGGCGCGTTGGCCAATGACCAGCCCCCGCCCTACGCTGACCGCTACTACGATGACGGTTACTACGATCGTGACGTTGTGGTGCGCCCGGCACCGGTCCGCCGCTACTATGCGGAACCGAGGGTTGTCTACGCCGATCGTTATGCCGAGCCGTGGACGCGTGACTGGTACGAATACTGCTCGGACCGCTACCGCAGCTTCAATTCCCGTACCGGCACGTTCACCGGCAATGACGGCGAACAGCATTTCTGCACTGCCAACTGAGGCTTCCCTGCCCGAAAACAAAAAGCGCTGACCGCAAGGCCAGCGCTTTTTTGTTTGGAACACCGCAGGATTTGGGATCGGCGAATATCGGCACGCCCTAAACGAGAAAAGGATTGGTCCGCCTCTCCTCGCCGAAGCGGCCGCCGGGACCGTGGCCACAGATGAAGCCGATGTCGTCGCCGAGCGGCAGGAGCTTGTCCTTGATCGAAGCGATCAGCGCCGCGTGGTCGCCGCCCGGCAGGTCGGTGCGGCCCACCGAACCGCGAAACAGCACGTCGCCGACATGGGCGAACTTGGCTGCGCGGTTGTAGTAGACGACGTGGCCGGGCGCATGGCCGGGGCAGTGCAACACCTCGAACACATGGCCGCCGAACGACACGGTCTCGCCTTCGGTCAGGAACCGGTCGGGCACACAGTTGCGCGCGCCGGCGATGCCGTAACGCCTGCCCTGGTTTTCCAGATTGTCGAGCAGCGACTTGTCGGCCTCGTGCGGGCCGATGATCTCGACGCCGAGCGCCTCCTTCAGCTCCATGGCGCCGCCGGCATGGTCGATATGGCCATGCGTTATCCAGATCGCCCCGGCTGATATCGCATTATCCTTCAGCGCCGCCAGCACCTTGTCGATGTCGCCGCCCGGATCGACGACGACACCGTGCTTGTCGTCCATGTCGAACAGGATGGTGCAATTCTGCTGAAACGGTGTGACCGGCACGATGCCGGCATTGAGCTGACCCATGATCGTCCTTTCGCTATGCCAGCGGTGATGTAGAGGCGCGGGCGAAGGGCGTCCACCCTCGAAAGACGAACAGTCAGTAGTCCCAAAACGGAAATGGGCGGCCGAAGCCGCCCATTTGAAAAGACCGAATGGCCGCTTACTTCTTCATGGCGCCCATGACCGCGCCGAGAATGCCGGTCAGGATCGCGCCACCGCCGGCGCCGCCGACGATGTTGTTGAGGTTCAGCGCGCTGCCGAGACCGCTCGTTGCTGCTGCCGCAGCCGCCGGATCGACCGCGCCGCCACCCAGCAGGCTGCCGAGGATCGCCGCACCGCCGACACCGCCAATGGCTCCACCCAGGATTTTGGGAAGCTGACCCATCGCCGCCGTCTTGAGCGCCGCACCGACCGCCTGACCACCGATGATACCCGTAATCACCTGTATTATGATCGGAAGAAGCGTGTTCATGTCCATATGATTAGTCCCTCCATAGCTGCCAGCCTCCCGGGCCGACAGCATCATGAGACGCCGAATTGGACGAAAGTCAAATGCAGGAACGCTTAAATAAAAGGGGCGGCCCTAAAACCGCCCCTGCTTGCTAAAAAAGCTGTGACTTTCGTTATTCTGCGGCGATCGCGTGCTTGGGCTGAACGGCGGCAGAATAGTCATTCATAAGGTTTTTGGCGATTTCACCGACCTCGAATCGGTAAGGTCCGATCTCCGAAACCGGCGTTACTTCCGCTGCCGTCCCGGTCAGGAAGCATTGCTCGAAGCCCTCGAGTTCTTCCGGCAGGATGGCGCGTTCGATCACCTCCAGGCCGCGATCCTTGGCCAAGCCAATGACCGTGCGGCGGGTGATGCCGTCAAGGAAGCAATCGGGCTTGGGCGTGTGGATCTTGCCGTCCTTGACGAAGAAAATGTTGGCGCCGGTCGCTTCGGCGACCTGGCCACGCCAGTCGAGCATCATGGCGTCGGCATAGCCCTTGGCTTCGGCAGCATGCTTGGACATGGTGCAGATCATGTAGAGGCCGGCGGCCTTCGACTTGGAAGGTGCGGTGCGCGGGTCTGGCCGGCGCCATTCCGCCACATCGAGGCGGATGCCTTTCAGCTTCTGCGCGGGATCGAAATAGCTCGGCCATTGCCAGATGGCGATGGCGCAGTTGATGCGGTTGTTCTGCGCCGAAACGCCCATCTGTTCACTGCCGCGCCAGGCGATCGGCCGGACATAGGCATCCTGGAAACCCTGCTTCTTCAGAAGCGTGGTGGAGGCGTCGTTGAGCTCCGCCACCGAATAGGGAATCTTGAAGCCGAGCAGGCGCGCCGATTCATGCAGGCGCTCGGTGTGTTCGTTGAGCTTGAAGATCTCGCCGCCATAGGCGCGCTCGCCCTCGAAGACGGCGCTGGCGTAATGCAGGCCATGGGTCAGCACATGGATCTTGGCGTCACCCCATTGGACGAATTCGCCGTTCATCCAGATGAAACCATCCAGTTGGTCGAAGGGAACGGATGCCATGGTAACCTCCCGCGGGCGGCAGCCCGCATAGTGTTGTATCGTTGGTGTTTCGTGTCGGCCGCCCAAAGCGGCTTTTATGCTGGAGCGTAGGCGGATAATTGCGCTCTGGCAAACTCAGGAAGTTCCGGAAAAACCGGCTTCCCTTGCCTTTTCGTTCGCAATCCGCCCAAAAGCTTGTCAAAAATTACCATTGCAGGGAAATTACGTCAATAGTACTGACATAATCTCTCTTTCCCACGGAGAAATGATGACGGATCGAAGCCACGCAGCCGGAAAACCGATCAGGACCGCGATCACCGACGAGGACGGCATCGACTTCGCCATCATCGAGCTGCTCTTCTTCGCCTATCGTGACTTCACCTCCGATCCGGACCAGATTCTGGCCGATTACGGTTTCGGCCGGGCTCACCACCGGGTGCTGCATTTCGTCAACCGCAGGCCCGGCCTGACGGTCGCCGAACTGCTCGACGTGCTGAAGATCACCAAGCAGAGCCTGGCCCGCGTGCTCAAGCAATTGATCGACACCGACCATGTCGTGCAATTGCAAGGGCCGCGCGACCGCCGCCAGCGCGAGCTTTATCCGACGGCCAAGGGCCGTGCGCTGGCGCTGGCGCTAGCGCGGCCACAGTCGCGCCGCATCCATGCTGCATTGGGAGATTCCGGAATAACCGAACGGATCCTGGTGGAACGGTTCCTCGAAGCGATGGTCAATCCGGAACTGAGGGCGCAGATCGACGTTGGATCCGCAAAAATGTCAGGGAAAAGCCATGGAGAGCACTGAACGGGTCGATCACGCGGCCGCACCGGACGACGACGCGCCACATCTGCTTGTGGTCGACGACGACACCCGCATCCGCAATCTTCTCAAGCAGTATCTGACCGAAAACGGCTTTCGCGTCACCGTCGCCGGCAATGCCGGCGAAGCCAGGCGCAAGCTTGCCGGCCTCGACTTCGACCTTCTGGTGCTGGACGTCATGATGCCTGGCGAGACGGGCGTCGACTTGACCAAGTCGCTGCGGGCCGAAAAGAACGTACCGATCCTGATGCTGACGGCGCTGTCGGAGACCGACAGCCGCATCTCAGGGCTGGAGGCCGGCGCCGACGACTATCTGCCAAAGCCCTTCGATCCGCGCGAGCTGATCCTGCGCATCAACAACATCCTGCGCCGTGGTGGCCCTGCCACCACGCCCAAGGTCGAGCAGCTGGTCTTCGGCCCCTACACCTTCCAGATCGCCAGGCGCGAATTGAAGCGTGGCGGCGAGGCGCTGAAGCTGACCGACCGCGAGCAGGAGATCCTGGCGATCTTCGCCGCGCGGGCAGGCGAGACGATACCCCGCCACGAGCTTGTCGGCGACGATTCGGAAGTCGGCGAGCGCACCATCGACGTCCAGATCAACCGGCTGCGCCGCAAGATCGAGCGCGATCCGTCCAATCCGGTCTGGCTGCAGACCGTACGCGGTATTGGGTATCGGCTCAGCGTGGAATAGAATGCCGCCTGCGGCTGGCTGAACGGCTGCGGGCAAGCGAAAAGAGCGAATGGCAACCACGGAACTGGAACAGCCGGGCAATGGCGGCTTGAGCGCACGCGCCACGCGGACGCTGAAGGCGGTGCCGCGCGCTTGGAACCGCTTCTGGCGCCTCGTCTCGCTCTACATGCCAAAGCGGCTCTATGCCCGCTCGCTGATCATCGTCATCGCGCCGATGATCCTTCTGCAATCGGTCGTCGCCTTTGTCTTCATGGAACGCCATTGGGCAACCGTGACGCAGCGCCTGTCGCAGGCCACCGTGCGCGACATCGCCGCCATCATCGACCTGATCGAAACCTATCCGCGCGACGCCGACTACACCAACATCATCCGCATCGCCCAGGACCGCATGCAGCTGAAGGTCGACCTCTTGCCGCCCGACCCGCTGCCCGCGCCCGGCCCAAAGCCGTTCTTCTCGATTTTGGATGATGTTCTGTCGTCCGAGATCACGCGCCAGATCAATCGACCGTTCTGGATCGACACGGTCGGCAATTCCAACATCGTCGAGGTGCGCGTCCAGCTCGAGAACAAGGTGCTGCGCGTCTTCGTGCGCCGCAGCCAGGCCTATGCCTCGAACACCCACATCTTCCTGATCTGGATGGTCGGCACCTCGCTGGTGCTCCTGATGATCGCCATTCCCTTCCTGCGCAACCAGATCCGGCCGATCCTGACGCTTGCCGAAGCCGCCGAAAGCTTCGGCAAGGGCCGGCCGATGCCGCGCGATTTCCGGCCGCGCGGCGCCGAGGAGGTCCGCCGCGCCGGCTTTGCCTTCATGCAAATGCGCGAGCGCATCGAGCGCCAGATCGAGCAACGCACCGCCATGCTCACCGGCGTCAGCCATGACCTGCGAACCATCCTCACCCGCTTCAAGCTGCAGCTTGCGCTTTCCGGCGGCAAGGCCGAGACCAAGGCGGCGCTCGACCAGGACATCGACGACATGCAGTCGATGCTCGAAGGCTATCTCGCTTTTGCCCGTGGCGAGGCTTCGGAAGACGCCGGACGGTTCGATCTCGAGGCCTATTTCGAGAAGCTCGGCGAGGAAGCCAGGCTGCGCAAGCGCAAGCTGTCGACGACGCTTGCCGGCGACCCCGATGTGCATGTGCGGCCGAACGCCTTTGCCCGGCTGATGTCCAACGTCATCGGCAACGCCTTCCGCTATGCCAAGACGGTGGAGGTCAACGCCACCCATGGCCGCGGCTCGCTTCTGGTCACCATCGACGACGATGGTCCGGGCATTCCCGCAGACCGGCGCGAAGACGTGTTCAAACCGTTCGTGCGGCTCGACGAGGCCCGCAACCTCGATGCCAGCGGCACCGGGCTCGGCCTGTCGATTGCCCGCGACATCGCCCGCAGCCATGGCGGCGACATCACCCTCGACGACAGCCCGCTCGGCGGACTTCGCGCCGTCATCCAGGTTCCGGCATAGTCGGCGGAGGACGGGCTTCATCCGCCCGTCATGAAACCATGGTCAAGAGCGCGCATGAAGCGCGCGACCTCAATTGATTCGGCCCTGCCGCCTCACTTCGACCCCGTGCCCGCCCGGGTGCGCTGGAGCGAAGCGAGAGCCGCAGGCTGGTCGCCGTTCCGGCATCGTCTCAAGGCAACCGTCGACCTTTCCTGCAAAGGGCCGCCATGCGCATACTGATGGTCACCGACGCCTGGCGCCCGCAGGTCAACGGCGTCGTCCACACGCTGGAGCGGCTCACCGAAACGCTGAAATCCTTCGATGTCGCGGTGGATTTCCTGACGCCCAACATCTTTCGCACCTTGCCCCTGCCGACCTATCCCGACATAAGGCTGGCGCTGACCACGCCCGGCCATGTCGCTCGCCTGATCGAAGCCGGCAAGGCGGACCACATCCACATCGTCACCGAGGGTCCGCTCGGCATCATGGCGCGGCGCTATTGCCGCAATGCCGGCCGGCCGTTCACCACCAGCTACCACACGCGCTTTCCCGAATATCTCAGCGCCCGCCTGCCGGTGCCGGAAAGCTGGGCTTATCGCTGGCTGCGCGATTTCCACAATTCCGGCCAGGGCACGCTGGTCGCCACCCAGTCGCTCGCCGACGACCTTTCGGCGCGCGGCTTCACCAAGCTGCGGCCGTGGACGCGCGGCGTCGACACCGATCATTTCCGCCCGGACAAGAAGAAGGATCTCGGCTTCCCCGGCCCGATCTTCCTCTGCGTCGGTCGCGTCGCCATCGAAAAGAACCTCTCCGCCTTCCTCGACCTCGACCTGCCGGGCAGCAAGGTTATCGTCGGCGAAGGCCCCGAGCTTGCCAGGCTGAAGGCGAAGTACCCGCAGGCGCATTTCCTCGGCCATCGTCCCAATGACGAACTGGCCGAGATCTATGCCTCGGCCGACGTCTTCGTCTTCCCCAGCCGCACCGACACCTTCGGCAACGTCATCATCGAGGCGCTGGCGAGCGGCACGCCGGTCGCCGCCTATCCGGTGACCGGGCCGATCGACATCGTCGGCGATGGCTTTGGCGGCGCGGTCTCCAACGACCTGCGCGAGGCCTCGCTCGCCGCGCTCAACGTCGACCGCGCGCAGGCACGCGAACGCGCCATGCGCTACAGCTGGAAAGCTTGCGCGGAAATGTTCCTCGACACGGTCGAGGAAGCGCTGGGCACGACGCGCAAGCTGGCGGCCTAAGCGTGCGTCAGATCAAATGATTCAAATGATAATGCAGTCCAAGACTGTATAATCATCGACAGCTAATATAAAGCGCGCCGCCATCTCACCATCCCAAAGACATGGAGAATCCATAGTCTTTGTCGGCGACTCAAAATTTACCATTTCTACCTACATTGCGGCATGTTCGAAGCAACATCCTCCAACAAAATCAACAGTTACACGAGCCATTTCATCAGGCCCGAAGGTATCTTGCTGATAGTTCTGCTGGTGGTGGCTTTCTTGCCCGTGCTGCTCGTCGACATACCGGCTATGGCAGACTATCCAAATCATCTCGCAAGAATGTCGATCCTGATGCGCGCCGGCACGCCCGAGGCCCATCCCTACTATGAAGCCGCGTGGGCACCCTACCCTAATCTAGCGATGGACCTTATTGTCCCGTTCGCTGGACGCTTGATCGGGATCGAGTTGGCATCAAGGCTCTTCTATCTGATCGCGCAAATGCTGGTCGTTAGCGGAGCAATGGCCGTCGGAGCGGCCGCACGGGGGCGTGTGATCCTCAGCGGCTTCGTTGCTTCGCTCTTCCTCTACGCCATGCCCTTCGCTTTCGGATTCGTGAATTTCGAATTTGCGTTAGGGATCGCTCTTTGGGCCGTCGCGGTCTGGATTTGGCTCGTGGAAAGACCTTTGCCGCTGCGCCTTGCCATCCACGCCGTCTTCGTCGTGGTTCTGTATATCTCTCACTTATTTGCCCTCGGCCTGTATGGCATTGTGGTGGGGCTGTACGAACTCTCCCGCTGGCCCGACCACATTGAGAACTGGAAACGCACGATCTTGCTGGTTGCCGGAATGGCTGCTCCGGCCGTCGCAGTTGGCGCCCTGGCGCTCGCCTTCGGCGGCAAAGTGGGTGGCGAAGGAACCGAATGGGCCCTGTCGGCGAAATTGTTAGCGCTGGTTCAAGTCAACGGCTTCAGCAGATACACTTCCTCAGCCGTGACCGTGGTGCTGATCATTCTCACTTACCTTGCGGTGAAGCACAGGATGGTGGCGGTCTCTCGCGTCGGCTGCTGGATAGGCTTTGGGCTCCTGTGCCTGTTCATTGTCATGCCGTTCCGCGTTGCAGACACGGCCTTTGTCGACGGGCGCGTTCTTCTGGCACTTATTCTGATCCTGCCAGCTTTCGTCACGATCAAGTGTCCGCAAGGCCCGCGCGGAACACTTTTCGTCGCGCTAGCGTTTGGCGCCGGGCTTGCAAACAGTGGCATCACGATCTGGGCGCAACTGTCGTGCCGCAGCGAATATCGTACGCTTATGACCGCGTTCGACGCCATTCCAATGGGCTCGCGAATCCTTACCGGCCAGAATGGCCCTCCAGACGACCCACCAACAAATCTGCTCCTTTATCCAATGTACAATGCTGCCGCGTTGGCCGTAGTCACACGCGATGCACTGATGCCAACGCTATTCACCTATCCGGGAAAACAGCCGGTGAGGCCCCGGCCGGAAGTAGCAAACCTGACCATACCGCAAGGCGGGCCTATCCCGATGTCTGAGCTGGAGGCCTACGCCGCTGGTGCATCCCCACCGGTCGAGGCGGCGTATGCAGCGCATTGGACCTGTGACTTTGACTATCTGCTGGTAATTGCGCCGGAGAGTGGCCCGCCACGACACGGCAATCTTGAATTAATCGCCGAAGGCAAGCAGTTCAAATTATACCGGATAAGGAAATTGGTCGACGCTGACAGGAAAAGCGGATGATGTTCACGCGCCCCCTCCTGTCACGTCATTGGCATCAAATCGATGCTGAAGCATCAGCCGAAAGGATTATCAATCTATCTCGGCTCGCCTGAAGGCGTGAGTTCTGATCCCCAGTTGGGATCCTAAAACAACCTGCCGCCATCCGGCACCTTGCGCTCGATGGCTCCAAGCACCACCGCGCCCTCCTCATCGGGAAAGCCGAGCGTCAGCACTTCCGACATGAACGGGCCGATCTGGCGCGGCGGGAAATTGACCACCGCGAACACCTGCCGGCCGATCAGCGTCTCCGGCGCATAGTATTTCGTGATCTGCGCCGACGATTTCTTGATGCCGATGTCGGTGCCGAAATCGATCTTCAGCTTGAATGCGGGCTTACGCGCCTGCGGAAACGGTTCGGCCTCCACGATCGTGCCGGCGCGGATATCGACACGATCGAAATCGGCAAAACTGATCTCGGGCTTGCGCTCGCTGCTCGAACTCATCTTGGTCTTTGACTCAGGCGTTGCCGTAGGTCTCGAACAGCACGCCGGCCAGTGCGTCCTTGGCCGAGGTTCCGGACCAGACAACAAACTGGAAGGCCTGGAAATAGCATTCGCAGGCTTCCAGCGCCGACGACAGCAACACTTCAACCTGCTGGCTCGACGGCTCGACCCCGCCGGCCAGAAGCAGCGACTGGCGGAACATGATCGCGCCCTCCTGCTCCCAGAGGTCGAAATGGCCGAACAGCATCTGCTCGTTGATCAGCGACAAGAGCCGCATCACTTCCAGCGCGCGGGTCTCCGGCACCTTGATGTCGAAGGCGCAGGCCAGGTGCAGCGCCTCGAAATCCTCCATCCACGAGAAGGAGACGTGATAGTCGGTCCAGCTTCCGGCAACCGAGATCGAAATCTCGTCGTCGCCGGCCCGCTCAAAGGACCAGTCGTTGTTGTGGGCCACCTGCTCGATAACATCCACCGGATGGATTTCGCGGGAGAATTCGAGTTCGAGAAGTTCCATGGAATGCTTCCTGTCGTTCTGTACGAGCGCCGCCACACGCTCCGCGGGAGGGCACACACAACGAACAATTTTGTCTAGAACTCGGACGGTCAGGACTTTCTTCGCGCAAAAGACTACTTCTCGACACAAAGACCCCGGACCGGACCCCACCGCCCGGCCGCATGACCCTGCTCCGAATCATGCAACAAATTCAGTCTATTGATCGGGAGTCGCGTGAACAGCCCAATTTTTCGCACTGCGTCATTCGCATGTGGAAAGCCGCTGTCACAAAGATTCATGCAATGCCGTTAAGCGATTCACGGCAAAGCGCTTTTCAGGATCGGGCTATGTGGAAAAGTTTAACGATTATTTTTTTGCGCGGGGCTTGGCCGCCGCCGCTGGTGCGGCGTCACCGGCCAGCTCGGCAAGCTTCGCCTCGAGCGCCTCGATGCGGGCGGCAAGGCGGGTGTTTTCTTCCCGAGCCTTGGCGGCCATCTCGCGCGCGGCTTCGAACTCTTCGCGCTGCACCACGTCCATGGTGTTGAGAATGCGTTCGGCCTGCCCCTTGAACGCGGTCTCCACCTCACGGCGCACGCCCTGGGCGGCGCCGGCGGCGTCGGTCATCAGCTTGGCGAATTCATCGAGAATGCGGTTCGGTCCGGTCGACATGGCAAATCCTCGCGCTTGCTTGAATTGAGTTAGTGGCGCTGCGCGCGGAATGCAAGAACGTTGAAGGCAGCTGCGGCATCAAGTCGGGAGCATCTACCTTGCCTTGACCCTGCCAAAACCCTGCCGCATGGTCCGCGCCCAAGCGCGATTGCAACCGAGAGTTCCCCGTTGAACGAATATTTCCTGCTGCCCCTGGCTTCCTTGCCCTTCCCCAACATCAACCCGATCCTCATCCAGGTCGGACCGCTGGCGGTGCACTGGTACGGTGTCGGCTACATCGTCGGCATCCTGTTCGCCTGGTGGTACGCCAAGCGGCTCGCCGCCAATGCCAGGCTGTGGCCGAACGGCGTCCTGCCGATGAAGCCGGAGGACCTCGACGATTTCATCGTCTGGGCGGCCATCGGCGTCGTGCTCGGCGGCCGCACCGGCTATGTGCTGTTCTACGACCTGCAGCGTTACATCGCCCACCCGCTCGACATCTTCGCCGTCTGGCAGGGCGGCATGTCGTTCCATGGCGGCCTGCTCGGCGTCATCCTTGCCATGACGCTGTTCTCCATCAAGCGCGGCATCCGCACCTGGTCGCTGTTTGACGTCGTGGCGGCCGGCGTGCCGGTCGGCCTTGGCCTGGTGCGCGTCGCCAATTTCATCAATTCCGAGCTCTGGGGCCGGCCAACCGACGTGCCCTGGGCGTTCGAATTCCCCAATGGCGGGCCGTTTGCCCGTCATCCGAGCCAGCTCTACGAGGCGCTGCTCGAGGGCGTGGTGCTGTTCCTCGTGCTGCGCATCCTTACCCATTCGCGCCTCAAGCTGAAGACGCCGCGCTTCGTCGGCGGCGCCTTCATCTGCGGCTATGGCCTGTCGCGCATCTTCGTCGAGTTCTTCCGCGAGCCCGACCAGCAGCTCGGCTATCTCCTCGGCACCAACTGGCTGACCATGGGCATGATCCTTTCTACCCCGATGGTGCTGGCCGGTATCTGGGCGATGCTGACCGCCAAGCCGGTGACACAGCCGCAGCCGGCATGACACGGCTGAAGACCCGCATCGTCGACTTGATCGAGGCACTGGGGCCGCTTCCCGTCAACGAGTACATGGCGCTGTGCCTGTTCGACCCGGCGGACGGCTACTACACGACGCGCGAGCCCTTTGGTGCGGCCGGTGATTTCATCACCGCACCCGAGATCAGCCAGATGTTCGGTGAACTGGTCGCTGTGTGGATGTACCAGGCTTGGGCAGCGAGCGGCCGGCCGCTGCCGGCCACCATCGCCGAGATCGGCCCCGGTCGCGGCACGCTGATGAAGGACATGCTGCGCACGCTATCGCGGCTTGATCCCGATCTGGCCAACGGCGTCATCTTCGCCATGATCGAGACCAGCCCGCGCCTGACAGAGGTCCAGCAACAGACGCTTGGCGTCACACCTTTCGCGGTTCGCTGGCACGAAACCATCGAGACCTTGCCGCAACAGCCGCTGTTCATCGTCGGCAACGAGTTGTTCGACGCCGTGCCCGTCCGCCAATTCGTCCGCGCCGGTGCCGGCTGGCGCGAGCGCATGGTTGGCCTCGATGACACCAATGACCTTTGCTTCTTCGCCGGCGCCGGCTCGGTCGACCCGGCATTGTTGCCCGCCGATGCCACTGAGGCGACGCAAGGTGCGATCGTCGAAATAGCGCCTGCCCGCACCGCACTGATGGCAGCCATCGCCGAGCGTATATCCCAGGATGGCGGCGCCGGCCTGTTCCTCGACTATGGCCATCTCCAGCCGGGTGTAGGCGACACGCTGCAGGCCTTGCGCAGCCACAATCACGAAGATGTGCTGGCCAATCCCGGTGAGGCCGACCTCACCACCCATGTCGATTTCGCCGCCCTTGCCGCAACCGTGCGCGCGCATGGCCTCGACGCCCATCTGTCGACGCAGGGCGACTTTCTGCTCGGCATGGGCATTCTCGAACGCGCCGGCCGGCTCGGCGCCGATGCCGACCAGGCGGCACGCGACAAGATCGCTGAAGCCGTCGAGCGCCTCGCCGGGCCGCAAGCGATGGGCGATCTGTTCAAGGTGCTTGCCATGCTGCCGCGCGGCGTGGCCGCCCCACTCTCAGCAACGACGCCATTTGCCACGGCGGATTGACTTTTCACCGCCGTCCCTCCCAATCTCCCGTCCGGCGAAAGAGCGGCCAACCCGCCTGCTCCGCCTTCTTTTTGACGAAGCACCTTTTTCTTGACGAAACCGCCCACACGGACAACAACGCCCGCATGTTGAATCAGACCAAACCGGATCCCGTTCGGTCGCCGCTGCTGGACAAGGCGCAGGCACAAGGCATCCGGCACGGCTATTTCACCCGCATCGGCGGTGTCTCCAGCGGCATCTATCAGGGCCTCAACATCGGCACCGGATCGGACGACGACCGGGCGCTGGTGGCCGAGAACCGCGGCCGCGTCGCCGCCTGGATGGGCGTGCCGGCGAGCCATCTGTTGACCGCCTGGCAGATCCATTCGCCCGACGTCATCATCGTCAGCGAACCCTTTGCCGGCGAACGGCCCAAGGCCGACGCCATCGTCACCGACAGGCCCGGCATCGCCATCGGCGCCTCGACCGCCGATTGCGGTCCGGTACTGTTCGCGGATGCCGAGGCGCGCGTCATCGGCGCCGCACATGCCGGCTGGAAAGGCGCCTTCACCGGTGTGCTCGAGAACACCATCCTCGCCATGGAAACCCTTGGCGCCCGGCGCGACAACATCGTCGCCGTGCTCGGCCCCTCGATCGGCCCTGGCAACTATGAGGTCGGGCCGGAATTCATCGCCCGCTTCGTCGAGGCCGACGCTGAAAACATCCTCTATTTCGCACCCTCGGCAACCCCCGGCCATGCGATGTTCGACCTCAACCGCTACACGGTCGACCGGCTGGCCAAGGCCGGGGTGACGGCCGAGGGCCTCGGCCGCTGCACCTATGCCGAGGAAGATCTGTTTTACTCCTACCGGCGCACCACGCACCGCAAGGAACCCGATTACGGCCGGCAGGTTTCGGCAATCGTTTTGGAGAGGGAATAATGGCGTTGCATTTTGAACGATCGGAATTTGACGCGCGGCGCGACCGGCTCATGATCGAGATGGCCGAGAAGAAGCTCGACGCCATCCTGCTGTTCGCGCAGGAAAGCATGTACTGGCTGACTGGCTACGACACATTCGGCTTCTGCTTCTTCCAGTGCCTGGTGGTGAAGGCCGACGGTTCGATGGTGCTTCTGACCCGCTCGGCCGATCTGCGCCAGGCGCGCCAAACCTCCATCATCGACAACATCGTCTTGTGGACCGACCGCAACGGTGCCAATCCGGCGGTCGACCTGCGCAATCTGCTCAACGAGCTCGACCTGCTCGGCGCCCGCATCGGCGTCGAATACGACACCCACGGCCTGACCGCCTTCAATGGCCGACGGCTCGACGAACAGTTGCAGACCTTCGGCCAGATCGCCGATGCGTCCGGCATTGTCGGCCGGCTGCGCCTGTTCAAGAGCCCGGCCGAAATCGCCAAGGCCGAGAGGGCCGCCAACCTCTCCGACGATGCGCTCGACGCGGCCCTGCCGCTGATCAAGCAGGGCGGCGACGAAGCCCTGATCCTGGCCGCCATGCAAGGCGCGGTCTTTGCCGGCGGCGGCGACTATCCGGCTAACGAGTTCATCATCGGCTCCGGCGTCGACGCGCTGCTGTGCCGCTACAAGGCCGGCCGCCGCAAGCTCACCAAGAACGACCAGCTGACGCTCGAATGGGCCGGCGTCTTCAACCACTACCATGCGCCGATGATGCGCACGGTGCTGACCGGCAAGGTGTCGAAGCGCCATCAGGAGCTGTTCGACGCCGCGCGCGCAGCACTTCTGGCCGTCGAAAAGGTGATGATGCCGGGCAACAGCTTCGGCGACGTGTTCGATGCGCATGCCCGCACCATGGAAGCGCACGGCCTGACCAAGCACCGGCTGAACGCCTGCGGCTACTCGGTCGGCGCCCGCTTCACGCCGTCCTGGATGGACATGCCGATGTTCTACCAGGGCAACCCCGAACCGATCGCGCCGAACATGACGCTGTTCGCCCACATGATCATCATGGATTCCGACACCGAGACGGCGATGACGCTTGGCCGCACCTACCTGACCACCGAATCCCAGCCCAAGCCGCTGTCCCGCCATGATCTCGACTTGATCGTACAGTGAATCCATAATGGGAGGCGTTCTTCGCCAAGGAGTTAGAAGGCAAATGAGACGATCGCATGTGACGACCGTGTCATTGCTTGTGGCATTGGCTCTTGCCGCCTGCACCAACGCAAAGGACGTGCTTGAACCGTCGGCCATCACCCCGCCGGCGACGTCGGCACAGACGCTGCCCGCCACGTCAGGCAACACGGCAGCCACGGTTCCGGCACCGGCCGGCACCACGGCGGGCGCTCCTGCAACCGCCACCACCCCGGTCACATCTGCCCAAAGCGCTGCGATCCTGTCGAAGACCCGCCTACAGATCGCGCCGATCGTCGGCGCGTCGGTGGAAGCGGCGACACCGCTGACGGCGGAGTTGCAGACGCGCGCCAGGCAGCGCGGTATCACGCTCGCCGGCAGCGCCGACCAGACCGCGACCCATGTGCTGAAGGGCTACTTCTCGACAATGTCGGAAGGCACGGACACCACCGTCATTTATGTCTGGGACGTCTACGACCCGGCCGGCAACCGCCTGCACCGCATCAACGGCCAGCAGAAGGCGCCGTCGGTCAAATCCGGCGACAGCGGGGGCGGCGACAGCTGGAAGGGGGTCTCGCCGGCCACCATGCAGTCGATCGCCGACCAGACCATCGACCAATTCGCGGCCTGGCTCGGCGGCAAGGCGGGCTGAAATGTTGCAGCCTGGTGATGGCGCGGAGCTTTCTTGAGTTTAGCCGGCGGATTCCCGATCTCGGCGCTTGCAATACCGGCGCGGGCCGCTAAAAGCCCGGTTAAAGGGCGCAGGCGAGTCCGTCAGGTCTTTCCATCCTCCACCAGGAACGGTGCATGAAACTCTTCGCGGGCAATTCCAACAGGGTGCTGGCCGAAGCGGTCGCCCGGTACCTCAACATCCCGCTGGGCAAGGCCAGTGTCAGGCGCTTCGCCGACCAGGAAATCTTCGTCGAGATCCAGGAAAACGTTCGCGGCGAGGATGTCTTCATCCTGCAGTCGACATCGTTCCCGACCAACGATCACCTGATGGAACTGCTCATCATGATCGATGCCTTCATGCGCTCGTCGGCCAAGCGCATCACGGCGGTCATCCCCTATTTCGGCTACGCCAGGCAGGACCGCCGCGCCTCCGGCCGCACGCCGATCTCGGCCAAGCTGGTCGCCAACATGATCACCCGCGCCGGCGTCGACCGCGTTTTGACGCTCGACCTGCATGCCGGCCAGATCCAGGGCTTCTTCGACATCCCGACCGACAATCTGTTTTCCGTGCCGGTCATGGCCCGCGACGTGAAGGCCAAATACAAGCAACTCGGCAACGTCGTGGTGGTCTCGCCCGACATCGGCGGCGTGGTCCGCGCCCGTGCGCTGGCCAAGCGCTTCGATGCGCAACTGGCCATCGTCGACAAGCGCCGTGAGCGGCCCGGCGAATCGGAAGTCATGAACATCATCGGCGCGGTCGCCGGCAAGGATTGCCTGCTGATCGACGACATCGTCGATTCCGGCGGCACGCTGTGCAATGCCGCCGATGCGCTGCTGGCCAACGGCGCCACCAGCGTCACCGCCTACATCACCCACGGCGTGCTGTCGGGCGGCGCGGTTGCCCGCATCAGCGGCTCGAAACTGCAGGAGCTGGTGATCACCGATTCCATCCAGCCGACGCAGGGCGTGCTCGACGCTCCCAACATCCGCGTCATCTCGATCGCCGACCTGATGGGCGAGGCCATTTCGCGCACGGCGACCGAGGAATCGGTGTCCAGTCTCTTCGACTAGACCGGCCTGCCGTTACGGCGCAGGGCTTTCCAGCCGAACCGGGCCGATCAGGCGACGGGCGACTTCGACGCTTTCGCGGGCGCCGCGCATATAACCGCGCGGCGACGCGCCCAGCATGCGCTTGAACATGGTGATGAAGGCCGGCACGCTGTCATAGCCGAGATCGAGCGCCACCCTGGTGATCGGCTCGCCGTCGGCCAGCCGCGGTAGCGCCGCGAACAGGCAGGCCTGCTGGCGCCATGTCGACAGCGACAGGCCGGTCTGGCGCTGAAAGGCGCGGGTGAAGGAGCGGCGGCTCATGCCGGCGGCATCGGCCCACTCGTCGATCGTCGCGTGCGGCGACGGCGCAGCGACGAAACGCCGGCACAGCGCCGACAGCCTGGGATCGGACGGGAATGGCAGGCCGAGCGGCCGTTCCGGCAAGGTCGGGATTTCATGCAGCAACAGGTTCATGATCAGCCCGCCGCGCCCTTCCAGTTCGCCGCCCTGCGGCAGCTTCTCCGATTCTACGATCAGGCTGTGCATCAGGTCGGTGACGCCGACGACGCGCAAGCCTTCGGGCAGCCCGGGGATCGCCTGCGGCATGACATAGACTGAACGCATCGAGACATCGCCCAGCATTTCGACGGAATGCTCGGTGCCGGCTGGAATCCACATCGCGTGGTCGGGCGGCACCATCCAGCGCCCGTAGCGCGTCGTCACCAGCACCACCCCGACCAACGCATGCAGCAGCTGGCTGCGGCTGTGGCGGTGTTGCGGCACACGGTAGCCATCGGGATATTCCGTCGGCAGCGCCACCGCCGGCCCGGCCACTTGCTCCAGCCACTGCCAGCGGCTCTCGTGCAGCTGACCGAGATTGGCATTGCCGGCGTGAAAGACTTCTTTGCCGTGCGGCATCCTGTATGGCCCACTTGCGAAACTATTGGACCAAACCACGAAAGAAGTCGTGCCGCAAGCGGCTTATAAGGCACCGTCCTCAAGGCGGCCGCAGGAGCGTCCGTCAACTGCCTGCGGGTGTGCCCGCCAAAAAGACCACGGAGCCTACCTTGACCGATACGACAGCCGCCAGCGTCGCCCCACCGGCGAGCGCCAGTCATGCTTCAGCCCAGGCGACGGCCTTCACCGTCATCCTGGCAGTGAGCTTCTGCCACTGCATCAACGACATCATGCAGTCGCTGCTATCGGCCATCTATCCCTTGCTGAAAGAGAATTACGGCCTCGATTTCTGGCAGATCGGCCTCCTGACTTTCACCTTCCAGGTGACCGCATCGCTGCTGCAGCCGGTGATCGGCATGATCACCGACAAGCGGCCGATGCCCTATTCGCTGCCCTACGGCATGGCGTCGTCGCTGATCGGCCTGGTCGTGCTCGCCTATGCCGGCCACTATTCGCTGCTCCTGATCGGCGCCTCGCTGATCGGCATCGGCTCGGCGATCTTCCATCCGGAATCCTCGCGCATCGCCCGCTTCGCCTCCGGCGGCCGCTTCGGCCTGGCGCAGTCGCTGTTCCAGGTCGGCGGCAATTTCGGCCAGTCCATGGGGCCGCTGCTGGCGGCCTTCATCGTTGTGCCGTTCGGCCAGACCAGCATCTCCTGGTTCGCCGTCGGCTCACTGATCGGCATCATCGTTTTGTGGCAGGTCGGCGGCTGGTACAGCCGGCTGCGCGCCGCACAGGGCAGCCGCAAGACGGCAAGCTTCGTCTCGCCCTTCCCGCGCCGCAAGGTCATGAATGCATTGATCGTGCTGACGCTGCTGGTGCTGAGCAAGAATGCCTACATCGCCAGCCTCGCCAGCTATTATACCTTCTATTCCATGCATAAGTTCGGGGTTTCGGTGCAGATGTCGCAGGTCATGCTGTTCCTGTTCCTCGGCGCCTCGGCGCTGGGCATCCTGCTCGGCGGCCCGTTCGGCGACCGCTATGGACAGAAGTCGATGATCTGGTTCTCCATCGTCGGCGTGCTGCCCTTCACGCTGGCCCTGCCCTACGCCAATCTGGAATGGACGATGGTGCTGACGGTGCTGATCGGCCTGATCCTGTCGTCTGCCTTCTCCAACATCGTCGTCTTTGCGCAGGAATTGGTACCGGGACGTGTCGGCATGATCGCCGGCATCTTCTTCGGCTTCGCCTTCGGCATGGGCGGCATCGCTGCTGCCGTGCTCGGCGTCGTCGCCGACATGAAGGGCATCGATTATGTCTTCCAGATCTGCTCGTATCTGCCGCTGCTCGGGCTGCTGACGGTGTTCCTGCCGAACATGAAGGAAGCCAGAAAGGCACAGGCGGTCGCTGCAATCCGCTAGACTTGAAACCGGACG
Organism: Mesorhizobium loti; assembly: GCF_003148495.1. Lineage (GTDB taxonomy): Bacteria > Pseudomonadota > Alphaproteobacteria > Rhizobiales > Rhizobiaceae > Mesorhizobium > Mesorhizobium loti. The sequence continues at coordinate 944,602 of NZ_QGGH01000001.1, read as the reverse complement.
AGAAAGGCGCCCGCTTGATGGCGGGCGCCTTTTTTCTTCGAAAATGTCCTAGGCCTTGAAGAAGGCCAGCAGGTCGGCGTTGATGATGTCGGCATGGGTCGTGGCCATGCCGTGCGGGTAGCCCTTGTAGATCTTGAGCTCGCCCTTCTTGAGCAGCTTGATCGTCAACAGCGCCGAGTCGGCGATCGGAACGATCTGGTCGTCGTCGCCATGCATGACCAGCACTGGCACGTCGATCGCCTTCAAATCCTCGGTGAAGTCAGTTTCCGAGAAGGCCTTGATGCAATCGTAGTGCGCCTTGGTGCCGCCCATCATGCCCTGGCGCCACCAATTGTCGATGACGCCTTCCGACACTGCCGCGCCGGGACGATTGAAGCCATAGAATGGGCCGGCTGGGACATCCCTGTAAAGCTGGGCGCGATTGGCCGCTACGCCGGAGCGGAAGCCATCGAACACTTCGATCGGCAGGCCGCCGGGATTGGCGGCAGTCTTGAGCATGATTGGCGGCACCGCGCCGATCAGCACCGCCTTGGCGACGCGGCCCTCGGCGCCATATTGGGCGACATAGCGCGCCACTTCGCCGCCGCCGGTCGAATGACCAACATGGATGGCGTTCTTGAGGTCCAGATGGTCGGCGAGTTCCGCGACATCGGCGGCATAGGTGTCCATCTCGTTGCCGATATCCGTCTGGGTCGAGCGGCCATGACCACGGCGATCGTGGGCGATGACCCGGTAGCCTTGTGCCAGGAAGAACAGCATCTGGGCGTCCCAGTCGTCGCTGCTCAATGGCCAGCCGTGATGGAAGACGATCGGTTGCCCGGTCCCCCAGTCCTTGTAGTAGATTTGTGTTCCGTCCTTGGTGGTGATCGTGCCGCTGCCGGAGTTGGGCTTGGTTTGCGAGGTCATCTCAATCTCCTTTCAGTTGTTGTCACGATAAACAATATCGCGATATCAATATGCCTAACGTAGCTCGATACCCTTGTCCACGAAAATATGTATCGCGATATCATTTTTCGTGGTATCGAATTGACGCCTGTGTCGGCAAGAAGGAACGCGCCGTGCCTCTTCCGTTGGACAACCAGCTCTGTTTCACGCTCTACACCACCAGCATGGCGATCAACCGCACCTACAAGCCGATGCTGGACGAGATGGGGATCACCTATCCGCAATACCTGGTGCTGAACGCACTTGGAGAGGCCGACGGCATGTCGGTCGGCACCATCGCCCACAGGCTCGCTTTGGAATCGAGCACCGTCACGCCGCTGGTGAAGCGAATGGAGCAGGCCGCGCTGGTGACCCGCCAGCGCAGCCAGACCGATGAGCGCCAGGTGCAGGTCGACCTGACATCAGCCGGGCGCGCGCTGCTTGTCCAGTGCAACTGTCTGAACGAGACCTTGATCGAGCGCTCGGGCATGACGCTGGCTGAGCTCGATGCCCTGAACCGGCAGATCCAGGCGCTACGCGACGCGTTGACCGGGGACCGGTAGTCAGCCGGTTGCCGATCTCGTTATTGGCTGATGGCGATCAGCACCGCACCGGATTCGACTTTTGCTGGATAGGTTTTGAGATTCACGCAAGGCGGCAACCGCTTTGCCGCGCCGGTCCGATAATCGAAGGCGCCAGCATGTTTGGGGCATTCCACCTCGTAGTCCATCACCAGCCCGTCGGCGAGATGGACGGCCTCATGCGTGCACAGGCCGTCCGTGCAAAAGACCTCGTCGTCGGGTGAGCGGAAGACAGCGTAGGTCCGGCCTTCATGGTCGAAACGGCGGGCACCTTCCTGTTCGATGTCGTCGAGGCCGCAGACCGTGATCCAGCTGGACATTTTTTCCTCTGTGAGTTGTGGTCGAGCCTCCGGAACGGCAATGATTGCCGCCCGGAGGCCCCAGCCCTGGGATTAATTCTTGTTGAGGTAGTCGGCCGCGTTGGCCGGCGTCACCAGCTCGAATGGTACATAGACGACGCGTTCGACTTTCTCGCCCTTGGCGAGCGCAAGGGCCGCGTCGACGCCGCCGCCCCCCTGTCCTTTGGCGTTCTGGAATACGGTAACCGAGAGATCGCCCGCTTTCATCGACTGCAACCCGTCCTGCGTGGCGTCGATGCCGCCGACGACGACGTTCTTCATGTCGATGCCGTTGGCCTTCAGCGCCAGGATGGCGCCGATAGCGGATTCGTCATTGTTGGCGATGACGGCGTCCGGCGCGCCGCCGGCGGTCAGCCAGTTGGTCATCAGGTTTTGCGCATTGTCGCGCGACCATTCGGACGACTGCTTGTCGACGACCTTGATGAAGTTGCACATGTCGGTGGCGAAGATCTGCTCGACATCCTTGGTCCGCTGCAGGGCCGCCTGGTGAACCAGGCTGCCCATGACGACATAGGCCTTGGCACCTGCCGACTTGCCCCGGGCGCGCAGTATCTTGCACACCTCGAACGCTTCCAGCGTGCCTGACTCCACCTCGTTGGAGCCGACATAGACCTGTTTCTCCGGCAGGTTCGCCATGTCTGACGGTTCGAGGTTGACGAAGACCAGTGGGATGCCGGCCTTGGCAGCTTCCTCGCTGAGCGTCCTTGACGCATTGGTGTCGACCAGTGTGACGATGATGGCGTCGACGCCGGTGGCGATGAAATTCTTCACCTGGTCGAGCTGCTTGGCGACGTCGTTCTGCGCGTCCTCGACCTGGATGCCGGCGCCCTTCTCCTTGGCGCGGGCCTGCATGCCGTCCCTCAGCAACGTCTGAAAATTGTTGTCGAAGTTGACGATGCTGACGCCGATTTTTGCAGCCATCGCATTGGTCGACATCAAGGCCGCCAACGCGGTCGAAATGAAAAGTTTCTTCACGGTTTTCCTCCCTTGCGGATGGAGTGCCGGTTCACTCCTCCTTTGACTTCCGGCCCTTGCGGGATGGCTTGCGGTGGCGGCCGGAACCGCCTCGCGTGGCTGTCTGATCGGACTGTCACTGGGCGGCGTTGGCGCGCGCCTTCTTCTTCTCGTAGCGGGCCTGCATGCGGGCCTCGCCTTCCTTGCTGCCGTCGTGGAAAGTGCCCAACCATCGGTCGAACGGGATGAGGCCGTCGCCGTAGTTCACCTCGAAATATTTGTGATGGAGGTAGTGAATGTAGGCGTGGCTATCGATGCTGGTGTCCTCGCCGAGTTCGACCTTGTCGAAGCCGACATGGCCGGGAATGGCGCCGAAGCCGGCATAGTGGAGTTGGTAGAGCGCGAGCAGCGGATTCGACGGGATGATCAGGTGCCAGAATGCAACGCCGAGGTAGCCGAACTGCTCGACAGGGTGCATCGACAGCGACGACCACGGCGACGGGTTCACCGAATTGTGGTGCACCGAATGCACCCACTTGTAGAGCGGCGGCCAGTGGATCGCCCGGTGCAGCAGGAAGAAGTGCGTCTCGTGGATGATCGGCACCACCAGCGCGAGGCAGAACAGGTAGACGGGGTGCTCGGCGACCGTCAGCCACGGCACGTAGCCATTGGCGTAGGCATAGAGGATCGCCACCTCGATCGCCGTCCAGATCGGCATGCCGGTGCCGAAGGTGCGCAGCATGTTGTCGAGATTCTGGTTCTCGAAGAAGAACGCCTTGCTCTTCTGCTCCGACGGCCATTTGCCGTTGTATTTGAAGCGGTTGCCCTGGGCTCTCAAGATGTAGAGTCGGAGCTCGAAAGCGCCGAAGAACAAAAGCAGCGCGGCGCAGTTGACGAGGAACAGTTTTGCGATCCAGCCGAAGGCGAGCGTCTTCATGACCTCGACGTCAGGCAGCACGTAGTGCCACCACGCGACCGCCGAAAGCGCGAAGAGCAGATTGTAGGGCAGGAAATAGCTCGGCAGCCATTTCAGCAGCGCCAGCGGGCGCGGCGGAAAGGTGAACAACGGCGCGTTGCCGGCCGGTTCGTCCGGTGCCCAGTCGCCGCGCTTGTTGCGTTTGCCGTATTTCAGGTCGTCCATTCTGATCTCACAGGGATTGGGAAATGGTCAAAAAGCGGTCGTAGGCGGCATCGTCCATACCGACCTGGTGCTTAGCTTCGGGGTAGCTGCCCGCGGCCACGTCGCGCCCGAAGGCGCGGAAGGCGGCGATGCGCTTTTCCTGCAACTCCGCCTCGAGCGTGACGAAATCGGCGTAGCGCTTGGCATGGCGCGGATAGTGGCCGGCATGCGTGCCCAGCACGTCGCTGGAAAACAAATACTGCGTGTCGCAGGCCGAACCGCAGCCCATGCCCATGGTGATCAGCGGCGTCGAGCGGGTGATGTGCTCGGCCAGCCGCACCGGCACGACTTCGACCTCGATGCAGGCGGCACCCGCATTCTCCAGGTCCTTGGCCACGCGCAGCACCTTGAGGGCTTCCTCCGCCGTGCGGCCGATGGCGCGAAAATTGGTCCAGGTGGAGCGGTTCGGCACCAGGCCGACATGGCCGGTGACAGGAATGCCTTCGGCAGCCATCGCCTCGATGAAGCGCGGGGAATGCGAGCAGTAAATCGCATCGGCGCCGCGCCGCATCATCGCAAAGCCGAGCCGCACGGCTTCGTCGGGCGTGGCGACGGCGCCATGCGGCATACCGACCGAGAGGAAGGCGAAAGGCGCCGCCTGGCGGATCAATTCGAGATTGTGGTCAGGCTCGCAGGACAGGATGACGATGTCGCAGGCCACGGCAGCGGCCGCCTCGGCCGGCGTGTCTACGTGCAACTGCAGCCATTTGCGGCTGCCTTTGGCACTGCTGAGATCGTAAGCCGTCAGCCGTCTGGTCACCGTCACCTCCTCTTTGCGAGAGGAGATACCATCGCGGCCGGCGCGAGGCCGCATGTTCCTTGATCAAATCAGATCAAAGGTTCTCGGCGGTGAAGGTAACGAAACGGATCGGGGGATTTTCCACCGGCAGGTCGTGCAGGTTGAGCATCGCCAGCACCAGATCCATGGCGCGCCTCGCCTGTGCCTCCGGCGCCTGGTCGAGCACGACATCCATGGTACCTTCTCGCAGGGCACGAGTGCTGCGCTCGGTGAGTTCGTGGCCGACGAAGAAAATCTCGCGCCCCAGCGGGTGGCGTCGCAGCACGTCGTTGAGTGCCGCGTTGGCGCCACCGGCATTGTATAGCCCCACAAGGTCCGGCCACCGCGTCAGCGCTTCGATCAATTGCCCTGCATTGCGATCACTTTCGTCATGGCCGAAAAGAGCTGCCACTAGCTCGAAGTCTCCGCCACCGGCCTCCATCAGATAGTCGAAAAAACCGCGCACGCGGTCGCGGTGCACGCGGTAGATCTGGCTGTGGCAAAGGGCGACCACCTTGCCCGGTCGCCTCTGCATACGCGACATCAGCAGACCAGCCATGCGACCGGCCGCATAATTGTCGATGCCGACATACGAGCCGGAGGTCGCGGAAATCTGCGTTACGATCTGCACTGTCGGAATGTTTTGCAGGTCCAGTTGCCTCAGCGCAGCGCCGACCAGTGGGTGGTCGGGAACCGCCAGGATCAAGGCCGCCCGACGCATGTCGGGGTCGAGTATCCGCCGGGCGATAGCAGCCGGATCTGTCTCGTCGAGAAACGTCCGATGGACGGCAATGGTCCTGTCTAGCGTTGCGGCGATGCGCTCGAAGGCGCGCGCCAGACGGGCAAAGAAGGTGGCGTCAGGACGAACCAGGATCACCTCGATCCTGATCACGCCGCGATGAGCTTCCGGCAGGCGACGCGGATAGTCGAGCGAGCGCGCGGCAGCGACAACTTTCTCGACGGTCGCGGGCCTGACCCCGCCCCTGCCGTTAAGCACGCGCTCGACAGTCGCCGTGCCGACCCCGGCGCGGCGGGCGATCTCAAGGAAGGTAGGCTTCGGAATCTTGGTTCCCCGCTGTGGCGACGCCGAAGCCTAAAGCAATTCCGGGGAAAATGGATAACGGTTTTCCCAGGTAAGCGCATGGCGCCCTTGGGAATTGCGTCCCGCCGCATCCACTCTGGGCAAGATGGATACCGGAAAACCGAAGGCTGACGCGGTGATCGGATGAAGTCGGTTGGACCAGACCCTTGTGACCATGAAAGCCCAATAGCGGCTCAACCCAAAATCGCGACGCTACCGCCGCACCGCAATCACGCGGACTTGAGCACAGCAAATGACCGTTTGCGCATGGTCCGCTTTGCCTGGAAACTAGCCGCGGGAGCGGGGCGGCCGACATGGAAGCCCTGGATCTTGTCGATGCCGAATTCGCGCATGAGGGCCATCTGCTCGTCGGTTTCCACCCCTTCGACCAGGATCTTGTGGCCGCGATTTCGAACCAGGGTGATGATGTCCTGCAGCATTGCCTTGCCGCTCGGGGAGCTGCAGTCGTGCAGAAACGAGCGGTCGATTTTCACCGTATCGAAATCGATCAGACGAAGCCACGAAAGGCCGGCAAAGCCCGTCCCGAAATCATCAAGCCAGATCTTGATCCCGAGCAGCTTCAGATCACTGATGCAGCGCAGGATGTCCGAATGCATCTCCATCTCCAGTCCTTCGGTGATCTCGAAGGCCAGCCTGCTGCCGGCGACGCCGGTCTCGCCCAGAATGGTCGCGACGGACGTTGCGAAGCCCGGTGTCTTGAGCTGGATTGGAGAGACGTTGACACTGACGACACGGACGTGGTCGTCCGCCAGGAGCTCGGCGCACACTGTCCTTATGGCCCAGCGCCCGAGTTCCAGGATCGCGCCGGTTCGTTCGGCGACGGGAATGAACAGGCTCGGCGGAACCGATGTGCCGTCCAGCATTTTGAGGCGCATCAGAGCCTCTACGGCTTCAACCCGGTCCGTTTTGACATCCTGGATAGGCTGATAAACGAGTGAAACGAGATTCTGGCCGATCGCGATCTTCAGCAAAGCCGCAATGTTCTCACTCTCGTCGCTGCTCTGAGGATCGGTTGGGTCGAACAGCCGGGCACAGTTTCGGCCACCGGCTTTTGCCAGATAGAGCGCGCGATCGGCCTCATGGATGATCTTCTCCAGCTTGGCGCCGGTCTGCGTCCTGGTGAACGCGGCGCCAACGCTCACTGTCACAATCGAGACGCCGTCGCGCCGCAGCTCATGGGTAAGCGCCAAGTTCTCCACCGTGCTGCAAATGGCTTCCGCTATGTCCAGGATCTGCTCTTTTTTCTCCATGCGAGCCAGGACGATGAACTCTTCACCGCCATAGCGGCCGATGGAGCCATTGTACTGCTTGATCATATCGCTAAGCGCATTGGCGACATGGATCAGGCAGCGGTCGCCTTCCTGATGGCCGTAGCAGTCATTGAACTTCTTGAAGAAGTCCACGTCGATAAGGATCGCCCCAAAACTGGTGCCAACCCTTTGCCAGTCGCTCCAGTAGTCTCGCAGCTTCTCGTCGATCGCCCGCCGGTTCTCCAAACCCGTAAGTGGATCGGTCCGCGACAGTCTCAGCAGGGCCTTGCCGCGTTCGGTCGCCTCGTTGTGCTGGATCCTGGCTTCCAGGGCGTTCAGGAAGACGTTGTAGCGTTCCTCATTCAGTTTCCAGTTCACATACGAGGTGAACGTGAAACAAGAAACGTAGAAAGCCCCGAATACCATTTTGTATGTTAGAGTAGAAGGTACGAAGTAATTTACGATATAAAGTATACATAAAATTATTGCAGAAGTTACTATTGAAAGTTTAAAATTGAACGTAAAGAAAAGATTGGCGCTCATCATGAAGATGGTGCCGAAGACCATATAGTAGGAGACGCTTTCCTTGTCCGCACCGAAAACCGCAGGGCAGAGCCAACCGACATAGCCAAAAATGATAGCTCCAGCGCAAGTCACGTCAAGCCATTGCGTTGCAACCCTCCGGCGAAGCTGTGCTTCCAGGATCAAAAGCGCGGTCAGTCCGACCGCGAAGCGCGCCGTGATCGTATAGACGGCCACATCTGGTATCAGCAGAAGATCCGTTGCCGAAAACAAGAGATAGATGGCAACGGCGATCCAAAGCCCTGGCCGGGCTTCCCCTCTTCGCGTCGCATGGGCTTCCGTGCGGTAAAGGGCGCGGAGCTTGTCGGCCCCCAGTTCGTAGCGCGGTTCGTAAGGCTCCCCATGAGCCGTATCAGCCAATGCGGATGACGCGTGATCGCTCATCACAGCAAACCCCGTTTGAAGGGGATTTTCGGCTCCGAACTCATTTCTAGTTTCTGCCCCCACGCAGGCCGACTCCCTGGGACGCGACAGCGATTGCGACGCCTCGCACACAAATGCAATCACGCAAGACAAGTTTCCGTTAACTCGAACCCGGAATCCGGCCCGGAAGATGTGCAATGAATAAAGATAGTTAGCGGGAAATTAATCATACCGCTAAAATGCACTCGCGCCATCATTGGCAAATGGAGCATTCTACGCAATAAGTTAACCGACTGTTAACTATGGAGTTCCGGTGTGCAAACTGTATTCGATGGCCAAAGCCTGATCACCGCTGAGATGATCGCCGGCAATCTCCCTCGAGGAAAGCTCGAGCATCATGGCGAAGCCTTCGAAACCGCTCGCGCGGAGCTCGCGATCATTCTCCACGCGACACACCAGCAGGTCGAACAAAGCAAGGATCCCGCCGAGATCGTTCGTCGCCTTCTGTCGTACCTCAACGCGCTGCGTTCCAAGGTTCATCCCGACGTTTGGCATGCATTGATACCGGTGGCGCAGAACCACCCGATCCTGGAGTATTTCCTCGAGGATCCGCTGACGCACTGGTCCTTCAGCAAGCCCAGGGGCTATTCCGGCGACGCGCAACTGCTCGACTACATCTATTGCGATCCGCATGTGGCAGAGAGCGTGGCGAACGCCTCGGAGATCGGCAAGGCACTCTATAGCCATACCCAGAACGTACCGTCATGCGTCGCTGCACGGGAACGGCGCGACCTCCTGACCCGATATGTCGATGAGATTGCGGCCAAGAACGGATCGCAAACCGAGGTTCTGGCGATCGCGGCCGGCCACTTGCGGGAGGCCAACCGCTCGGTCGCCCTGGCGGAGGGGCGCCTCAAGCGTTGGGTTGCGCTCGATCAGGATCCCCAGAGCGTTGGGTTGATCGCGCGCGACTTCCAGGGCACCGCGGTCGAGGCCATCGACGGCTCGGTGCGAACCGTGCTCACGAGGGGCCACAAGCTCGGCAAGTTCGACTTTATCTACGCCTCCGGCCTTTACGACTACCTCCAGCACAACGTCGCCGTGAAACTCACGAAAACGTGCCTGCAGATGTTGAAGCCGAACGGAACATTCCTGTTCGCGAACTACGCCGAGGGCACCCCTGACGCCGGGTACCGGGAGACGTTCATGGACTGGGTGTTGCTGCTGCGGTCGGAGGTCGACATGTGGAACATCGTCAATGCCAGCGTCGACCGCAACACCGTCGAGGCGCAAGTGTTCTTTGGCGAGAACCACAACGTCCTCTATGCCGTCATCGAAAAGCGCGGATAGCACCCGCCTGGGCTGCGCGCCGGCGGACATGCCTTTGGCTTGCACGTCCGGCCGCCTTCCGCTATAGAGCCGCCACCCGCGTAGACACCCTTGGAGGCAACGCGGCGGAAGGCCGCCTCACCCGGCGGCTTTCGACGTTTACGGTCCAGGCACTCTGCCAACCGTGAGCGCTCCAGAACAAACCGAAAGGAAATGCCATGAGCCACGACACTTACGAGCTCAAGGCCGAAGCACGCGAACAGGTCGGTAAGGGGTCCGCCCGTGCAGTTCGCCGCAACGGTAAAGTGCCTGCAGTAATCTATGGTGACAAGCAGCCTCCCCTGGCTATCGCGCTCACCTACAAGGACATCTACTACAAGATCCATGGCGGCGGGTTCCTGACCACGATCGCCACGATCGATGTCGACGGCAAGAAGATTCAGGTCCTGCCAAAGGACTTCCAGCTCGACCCGGTCAAGGATTTCCCTGTCCATGTCGACTTCCTGCGCATCGGCAAGGACACCCAGGTCAATGTCGACGTGCCTGTCCACTTCATCAACGAAGACAAGTCGCCCGGCATCAAGCGCGGCGGCGTGCTCAACATCGTGCGTCACGAAGTCGAGTTCCACTGCCCGGCCAATGCGATCCCGGAATTCATCACCGTCGATCTCACCGGCGCCAACATTGGCGACTCGATCCACATCTCGGCGGTTACGCTGCCGGCTGGTGTGAAGCCTGTGATCTCCGACCGCGACTTCACCATCGCGACCATTGCCGGTTCGTCGGCGATGAAGCCGGAGACGGAAGAGACGGTTGAAGCGGCTGCACCTGAAGCGGCTCCTGCCGCCGAAGAGAAGTAACTCTTTCCGCCCGGAGCAGACGATGCTTGTCTTTGCAGGCCTCGGCAATCCGGGCGCGAAATATGCTGACAATCGACACAATGTCGGTTTCATGGCGGCGGACGCAATCGCCCGCCGCCATTCCTTTTCGCCCTGGTCGAAGAAATTCCAGGGCCTGATCGCCGAGGGCACGCTCGATGGCGAAAAGATCGTCCTGATCAAGCCGCAGACCTTCATGAACCTGTCCGGCCAGTCGGTCGGCGAAGCACTGCGCTTCTACAAGCTCGGCCCCGAGGCGCTCACCGTCTTCTATGACGAGATCGACCTTGCCGCCGGCAAGCTGCGGGTGAAGGTCGGTGGCGGCTCCGGCGGCCACAATGGCATTCGCTCGCTCGACCAGCATGTCGGCAACGCCTATCGCCGCGTGCGCATCGGCGTTGGCCATCCCGGCGTCAAGGAAATGGTGCATGGCCATGTGCTTGGCGATTTTGCCAAGGCTGACCGCGAATGGCTGGATGTCCTGCTCGACGCCATCGCCGGCGATGCCGGATTGCTGGCCAAGGGCGACGACAATTCCTTCATGAACCGCGTGACGCTGGCCTTGCGCGACAAGTTGGTGCCGACCGGCGATGACGACCGCCCGCCCCCCAAGGCGCCAAAGGTGCAGAGCCAGAAAGCCCAAAGTCACATCCGCCAGGCACGGCCGCAGCAGGCACCCACCAAGCTGCCGGAATCCGGCCCGATGGCCGCCATGCTGAAGAAGCTGTTCGGCGGCAAGGACTGAGCGGGATCGGCGCCACAGGGCTTGACGTTGATCACCCCTATCGCCCATAGCCCTGATCAAATTTCTATTTTCCCGATAGGACCGGACAAAAATGGGTTTCAAATGCGGCATCGTTGGCTTGCCCAACGTCGGCAAGTCGACGCTTTTCAACGCGTTGACCAGGACGGCGGCGGCGCAGGCCGCCAACTATCCGTTCTGCACCATCGAACCGAACACCGGCGAAGTGGCGGTGCCCGATCCGCGCCTGCAGAAGATCGCGGCGATCGGCAAGTCGAAGGAGATCATCCCGACCCGCATCTCCTTCGTCGACATTGCCGGCCTGGTGCGCGGCGCCTCAAAGGGTGAAGGCTTGGGCAACCAGTTCCTTGCCAACATCCGCGAGGTCGATGCCATCGTGCATGTGCTGCGCTGCTTCGAGGATGACGACATCACCCATGTCGAGGGCCGCATCGACCCGGTGGCCGATGCCGAGACGGTCGAAACCGAGCTGATGCTCGCCGATCTCGACAGCCTCGAGCGCCGCATCGTGCAATTCCGCAAGCGCGCCGGCAGCAAGGACAAGGAAGCGACCACCGTGCTGCCGATGATGGAGGCAGCGCTCGAACTGCTGCAAGCCGGCAAGCCGACCCGCGTCCTGCTCAAGGGCATTTCGGCGGAAGACCTGCGCATCCTGCAGGGGCTCAACCTTTTGACCTCGCACCCGGTCCTCTACGTCTGCAACGTCGCCGAAGCCGACGCCGCCACCGGCAACGAGCACACCAAGGCCGTGGAGAAGATGGCTGCGGCGCAAGGCGCCAGCACCGTCGTCATCTCGGCCGCGATCGAGGCCGAAGTCGCCCAGCTCTCCGATGAGGAAGAGATGGAATTCCTGTCCTCGCTCGGCCTCGATGAGCCCGGCCTGAACAAGGTCATCCGCGCCGGCTACGAGCTGTTGCACCTCATCACCTACTTCACCGTCGGGCCGAAGGAGACGCGCGCCTGGACCGTGCACAAGGGCGATAAGGCACCGCAGGCGGCCGGAGTAATCCACACCGATTTCGAGCGCGGCTTCATCCGCGCCCAGACCATCGCCTACAACGACTTCATCACGCTGGGTGGCGAAGTGGCGGCCAAGGAAGCCGGCAAGGCCCGCGACGAAGGCAAGGAATATGTCGTCCAGGACGGCGACATCCTGCTGTTCAAGTTCAACACCTGACGTCTCGGCGGCCGGGTATCCAAACATCCCGGCGAGCTGTCTGCGAAGCTTTCTCGACGAGCTTTCTGAGCGGCCGGTGGCCATCCGCCGGACCGCCCCTTGTCTTGATTTTGTCACGCCACAGGTCTAAGCGGCAGGCGCACGGTCGGCGCTAACGCCGGGAACCGCGCCATCCGACACAACGCGTCAATCCGAACGCACCCTTTGGCCCCAGCAAGGGAGACCCGGCGATGATCAAGGCCTTCGTCGTGGACAATGACCGCCTGCGCGCCGTCGACGATCTCCTGGCAAACAGCGAGACCATCGTCTGGGCCGACCTGCTCAACCCAACAAAGGAAGAGGAAGCGACGATCGAGAGCTGGCTCGGCGTTGCCATTCCGACACGCGAGGAGATGGAGGAGATCGAGATTTCGAGCCGCCTCTATGTCGAGGACGGCGCCTATTTCATGACCGCCACCCTGCCCGCCCAGACCGAGGTCGACGATCCCCTGATGTCGCCGGTCACCTTCGTGCTCGCCGGCACCAGGCTGATCACCGTGCGCTATCACGAGCCGAAGGCCTTCAAGACCTTTCCGCAGCGCGCCGAGAAGGTGGCGACCGGCTGCACCAGCGGCGACACCATCCTGATCGGCTTGCTGGAGGCGATCGTCGACCGTCTCGCCGATATCCTCGAGCGCGCCGGCCGCGACATCGAGGCGATTTCGCGCGATATCTTCGAGGCGAGATCGACCAAGGTTTCCAAGCGCAATCGCGACTTCCAGGAACTGCTGAAGGCCATCGGCCGCAAGGAGGACATCGCCTCCTCGATCCGCGACAGCCTGATCTCGCTGCAGCGCCTGGCCGGGTTTTTCGCCCATGCCTCGACCCGCACCAAGATGAGCAAGGACACCAAGGCGCGCATCAAGACGCTGTCGCGCGACGTGCTGTCGCTCGCCGACCACGCCACCTTCCTGTCGCAGAAGATTTCCTTCCTGCTCGACGCCACGCTTGGCATGATCTCGATCGAGCAGAACGCCATCATCAAGATATTCTCGGTCGCCGCCGTTATCTTCCTGCCGCCAACATTGGTCGCCTCGATCTACGGCATGAATTTCGACGTCATCCCCGAGCTCAAATGGGAGTGGGGCTATCCCTTCGCCATCGCCATGATGGTGCTGTCGGCGATCCTGCCCTTCTGGTATTTCCGCCGCCGCGGCTGGCTCTGATCTGCCCACCGGAGGCCACGGAGCCACGACGTGGCGCTATAGAAATCTCTTGACCAAATGCGCTGCGGCCTGCATCCGGAAACCCTGATCCTGAGGGATCGCAGGTTCGTGAGCCGGATTTCAGACCATGACTGCAAAGATAAAGATATGGGCCTATGAGGATTTCGTCGAGGGCGCGTCGATCGACCTCGGCTCGAAGCTGGTGAGCGCCGCCGAGATCGTCGAGTTTGCCGGGGAATTCGATCCGCAGCCGATGCATCTCGACGAGGAAGCCGGCAAGGCCAGCATTCTGGGCGGACTGGCCGCTTCGGGCTGGCACACCTGCGCCATGTTCATGCGCATGCTGTGCGATGCGTTCCTGCTGGACTCCACCTGCCAGGGCGCGCCCGGTGTCGATCAGGTCAAATGGAAGAAGCCGGTCCTGGCCGGCGACCAGCTTGCCGGCACCCTGGTGATTGTTGCCAAGCGCCTGTCCAAATCGAAACCGCAGCTCGGCTTCGTCACCATGCGCAGCGAGCTGTTCAACCAGCGTGGCGAAAGCGTCTTCGAGCTCGAGAACTCCGTCATGTTCCTCACGCGTGATGCCGCGAAGAGCCAAGCATGACCCTGGACGAGTTCTTCCGCATCGGCATCACCGTCACGCTCGGCTCGCACACATTCGAGCCCGAGGCGATCAAGGCCTTCGCCCGCAAATACGACCCGCAAATCTTCCATGTCGACGAGGAGGCCGCAAAGAAGAGCGTGCTCGGCGGCCTCTGCGCATCCGGTTGGCACACCGCTGCAACCTGGATGAAACTCAATCTCGAAAACCGCATGGACGCCGAGATTGCTGCGTGGAGCGGCCCCGGGCCGGTGCCGGAATTCGGCCCCTCGCCCGGTTTCAAGAACCTGAAATGGCTGAAGCCGGTCCATGCCGGGCAAACCATCACCTTCACCCGCACCGCACTGTCGCACCGCCCGATCGCCTCGCGCCCCGGCTGGCGGCTGCTGGCGCTGCGCGCCGATGCTTTCGATTCGACCGGCGACAAGGTGCTGGAGTTCGAGAGCGCCGTGCTGGTGAAGGCTGAGTAGCGCCGGCGCTTCTTACCTTCTCCCCCTGTGGGAGAAGGAAAAACCGCTCCTCAATGCCCCTCAAAGCCAATCAGGGTCCGCACCGGTACGCCGAGCGCTTCGAGCTTGGCGCGGCCGCCGAGGTCCGGCAGGTCGATGACGAAGCAGGCGGCGAGGATATCGGCGCCGATCTGGCGCAGCAGCTTGACCGCGGCTTCCGCGGTGCCGCCGGTGGCAATCAAATCGTCGACCAGGATCACCTTCTCTCCCGGAGCAACGCCGTCCTTGTGCATCTCCATCTCGTCCAACCCGTATTCCAGGCTGTAGGCGACTCGCACCGTTTCGAAAGGCAGCTTGCCCTTCTTGCGGATCGGCACGAAACCGGCCGAGAGCTGATGGGCGACGGCGCCGCCAAGGATGAAGCCGCGCGCCTCGATGCCGGCGATTTTGTCGATCTTCTGGCCGGCATAGGGATGCACAAGCTCGTCGATGGCGCGGCGAAACGCGCGCGCATTGCCGAGCAGCGTGGTGATGTCGCGAAACAGGATGCCGGGCTTGGGATAGTCCGGAATGGTGCGAATCGCGGCAAGCAGCGTGTCTTCGAGCGAGGATTTCATGGTTCGAGATTACCTGAAACGGAGGTTGTTGCGCGACAATTGTTCGATCGAACTGCAGCCCATCAGCTTCATGCCACGTTCGATCTCGACCCGCATCTGCTCAAGCGCTCGTTCGACGCCGGGCTGGCCGGCCGCCGCGAGCGGGAACAGATAGTAGCGGCCGACGCCGACGGCCTTGGCACCGAGCGACAGCGCCTTCAGCACGTGGGTGCCGCGCTGCACGCCGCCATCCATGATGACGTCTATCCTGTCACCGACCGCATCGACGATCTCGGCAAGCTGGTCGAACGCCGCCCGCGAGCCATCCAGTTGCCGGCCGCCATGGTTCGACAGCACAATGCCGCTGCAGCCGATGTCAACCGCGCGTTTGGCATCCTCCACCGACATGACGCCCTTGAGGCAGAACGGACCCGCCCAAAGCTTGACCATCTCGGCGACGTCGTCCCACGTCATCGACGGGTCGAGCATCTCGGTGAAGTAGCGGCTGATCGACATCGTGCCGCCGCCCATGTCGACATGCTCGTCGAGCTGGGGCAACTTGAACCCCTCATGGGTGAAATAGTTGATCGCCCAGGCCGGCTTGAGCGCAAACTGCAGCATTCCGGTCAGATTGAGCTTGAAGGGAATGGCGAAGCCGGTGCGTTTGTCGCGTTCGCGGTTTCCCCCGGTGATGCTGTCGACGGTCAGCATCATCACCTCGACGCCAACCGCCTTTGCCCGCTGCATCATCGCCCGGTTGAGGCCGCGATCCCGATGGAAATAGAACTGATAGACCTGCGGGCTGCTGCTGATCTTGCGCGCTTCCTCAAGGCTGACGGTACCAAGCGAGGAGACGCCGAACATGGTGCCGTATTTGGCCGCGGCTTTAGCGACCGCGCGCTCGCCCTGATGGTGGAACAGGCGTTGCAAGGCGGTCGGCGAGCAATAGAACGGCATCGCCAGCTTCTGGCCCATGACCGTCACCGACATGTCGACCTCGCTCACTCCGCGCAGCACGTTGGGAACCAGGTCGCAGGTCTCGAAGCTTTCGGTGTTGCGACGATAGGTGACCTCATCGTCCGCCGCGCCGTCGATGTAATTGAAGATCGGCCCCGGCAGCCGCTGCTGCGCCATGCGGCGGAAGTCCGAAAAATTGTGACAGTCGCTGAGCCGCATCATCCGATTCCAAAGGCTATGGCACGACAAGCCTCTCGCGCCGTTTGATGCGAATATCAACCTGATGCCGCTATGCCAACGGACTAATTGCCGAACTTCCGCCTAAGCAAGGGCATGAACAAAAAAGGAGCGCCTGAAGCGCCCCTTTCCGTCGAAACCCGACTGACGAAAATTTACATGCCGAGATCGGACCGAAGCTCGGCCCTGGCCACCTCATATTCGGCCTTGAAGTCGTCCCGGTTGAGCAGGACCGCGGCAATGACGCTGCCGGAAATCCTGCCCATCTCGATATCGGACGCATAGTGGATACCGCCGACCTCTCGATTGTGGGCGTATTCAGCCGCACGCGCCATGATCTCGGCACGCTTTTCCGGAACCATATCGGACAGGATGATGCCCATCATGGTGCCAACGGTGGCATGTCCGGACGGCCAGGAACCGGAGCTTGACAGCTTGACCGCCGGCTTGACGAGATCGCTGAGCTGATGCGGGCGCGGGCGCTTCCAGACATCCTTGGCCGGATCGACGACGGCGCCTTCGGTGGCCACGACGCGATCGAAGAAGGCGCTGAATTTCGGCAGCGTTTCCTTGTTGAATTTCGGCCCCATGACGTTGGCAAAGCGCCAGACATTCTCCTCGGCGTCAGCGACGGCGCTGGCTACCATCTCCGGCGTGCGTGTCACCTGCAGGGTCAGCACCTCACCGAGTTCGGCCTTGGTCTGCACCGAATCGTTTGCCGGCGGCGGCGGCAGGATCATCGTCAGGTCGACATCCTTGTTGGTGACGAAGGGCTGGGCGTCTTCCGCTTGCGCGGCCGAACCGACGATGAGCAGCAGCAGGCCTGCCGCGAGCGATGCGTATCTTTTCATGGGTGCGATCCTTTGATGAGAGCAGCACAGGATCGCCAGATGCGGTGACGGCCATGTGACACGACCGTCCTCTCAAAATGAAAAAAGGCGCCTCTCGGCGCCCTTTTTTGTGATCACTTGGCTGTGTGGCTTAATGCGCCACGCCTTCCCACACCTTGCGCTTGGTGAGATAGACCAGCGCGCCGAACAAAAGCAGGAACACAAGCACTCGGAACCCGGTCTTCTTGCGGTCTTCCATATGCGGCTCGGCCGCCCACGCCAGGAAGGCGGAAACGTCGCGGGAATACTGGTCGACTGTCTGCGGCGCGCCGTCATCATAGGTCACCTGGCCGTCCGAAAGCGGTTTGGGCATTTTCAGCGACACGCCGGACATGAAGTACGGATTGTAGTGGGTGCCTTCCGGGATCACCATGCCGGCCGGCGGCGTCTGGTCGTAGCCGGTCAGCAGCGAATGGATGTAGTCGGGGCCACCCGCGTCGTATTGGCTGAAGATGTCGAAGACGAATTGCGGAAAGCCGCGTTCAACACCGCGCGCCTTGGCCAGCAGCGACATGTCGGGCGGAGCGGCGCCACCGTTGGAGGCAGCAGCGGCTTCCTCATTGGCGAAGGGTGCCGGGAAATGGTCGGACGGCTTGCCGGGACGGTCGAACATGTCGCCGGCGTCGTTGGGGCCGTCATGGATGGTGTACTCGGCCGACAGCGTCTTGATCTGGGCATCGGAATAGCCGAGGTCCGACAGCGTACGGAACGCCACTAGGTTCATCGAATGGCAGGCCGAGCAGACTTCCTTGTAGACCTTCAGGCCGCGCTGCAGCTGTGCCTTGTCATAGGTGCCGAACGGGCCGGCGAAGCTCCAGCTCATTTCCTTCGGCTCGTCGATCGGGAAATGCGTCGGCGCGGCCGCATTGTGTGCCTCTTCGGCGGCGCTCGCCCAAGTGCCTGCCGCCCCAATGCCAGCGGCCACAAGGCCGACCAGCGCCAGCGAGGTGAGAATCTTTTTCATGCCAAATCCCCTTAGATTCTCTACCGCTCAGCCCTTGGTCTCTGGCGCGGCCGTGGCGCCTGCCGGATGTCCGCCGCCGCCCTTGTTCTTCTCGAGCACCGCCTCCGTGATCGAGTTCGGCAGCCTTCGCGGCGTCTCGATCAGGCCGAGCACCGGCAGCACGATCAGGAAGAAGGCGAAGTAGAACAGCGTTGCCATCTGCGCCATGAACACATAGCTGCCCTCCGCCGGCTGCGAGCCGAGCCAGCCAAGCAGGATGGCGTCGACCACGAACAGCCAGAAGAACAGCTTGTACCAGGGACGGTAGACCGCCGAGCGCACCTTCGAGGTGTCGAGCCACGGCACCAGGAACAGCATGGCGATGGCGCCGAACATGCACAGCACGCCGCCGAGCTTGGAGTTGATCGGCCCGACGTTGAAGGTGATGGCGCGCAGGATCGCGTAGAACGGCAGGAAGTACCATTCTGGCACGATGTGGGCCGGGGTCTTCAGCGGATTGGCGACCGTATAGTTGTCCGGGTGGCCGAGATAGTTTGGCAGGTAGAAGACGAAATAGGCGAAGACGAACAGGAACACGATCATGCCGAACGCGTCCTTGATGGTCGCGTAGGGAGTGAAGGCGACGGTGTCGGTCTTCGACTTGACCTCGATGCCGGTCGGGTTCGATTGGCCGACGACATGCAGCGCCCAGACGTGCAGCACGACGACGCCGGCGATCATGAACGGCAGCAGATAGTGCAGCGAGAAGAAGCGGTTGAGCGTCGGATTGTCGACGGCGAAGCCGCCGAGCAGCAGCTGCTGGATCCAGTCGCCAACCAGCGGAATGGCGCTGAAAAAGCCGGTGATGACGGTGGCGCCCCAGAAGCTCATCTGGCCCCACGGCAGCACGTAGCCCATGAAGCCGGTCGCCATCATCAGCAGGTAGATGATGCAGCCGAGGATCCAGAGCAGCTCGCGCGGCGCCTTGTAGGAGCCGTAATAGAGGCCACGGAAGATGTGGATGTAGACGGCGACGAAGAAGAACGAGGCGCCGTTCGAATGCAGGTAGCGCAGCAGCCAGCCCGAATTCACGTCGCGCATGATCTTCTCGACCGAGCCGAAGGCGAGATTGGTGTCGGCGGTATAGTGCATGGCCAGCACGATGCCGGTCAGGATCTGCGCCACCAGCATGATCGACAGGATACCGCCGAAGGTCCACGCATAGTTGAGGTTGCGCGGCACTGGATAAGCGACGAAACTGTCATAGACCAGCCGCGGCAGCGGCATGCGGGCGTCGAACCAGCGTTCGATACCGGTCTTGGGCGTATAGGTCGAGTGTCCCTCGCTCATCGAAATATCCCCTGCCTCAACCGATAAGGATCTTGGTATCGGAAATGAACTTGAATACCGGAACCGCCATATTCTCGGGCGCCGGGCCTTTGCGGATGCGGCCGGCGGTGTCGTATTGCGAACCGTGGCACGGGCAGAACCAGCCGCCGAAATCGCCTTCCTGACCGAGCGGAATGCAGCCGAGATGCGTGCAGACCTGAACCATCACCATCCAGGCTTCCTTGCCGGGCGTGGTGCGGTTGGCGTCGGTCGCCGGTGCGTCGGCCGGCAGATTGGCGTTGCGCGCGATCGGATCCTTGAGATCGGCCAGCTTGACCGCCTCGCCGTCCTTCATTTCCTGTTCGGTGCGATTGCGCACCACGACCGGCTTGCCGCGCCACTTGACGATCAGCGACATGCCCGGCGTCAGCGAGGCGACGTCGACCTCGACGGAGGCGAGCGCCAGCGTCGAGGCGTCGGGGCGCATCTGGTCGATGAACGGCCACGCGAAGGCACCCGCGCCGACCACTGCGGCCATGCCGGTGGCGACGTAGAGAAAATCACGACGGTTGGGATCCTGGGTGTCGGTTGCGCTCACGGGTGCCTGATCCTTTCGCCTCTTCCGTGCCGGTGGTTGAGCCTTGTTCCCCGCTCAATTACGCCAACCCGACAGCGCATGGCGAACAGGCTTGCGAATTCCTCCGGCATTTGGACTTCGGTTTATGCGTGAAGCCCGTTTTTGTCCAGACGGGTGAAGGCACAAGGGCAGATTGTCGCGGGGACAAAATCCACAGCCGGGCAACGCGGCGCCAGATAGCCGCCAAACGTCGCTAAACAACAGGGAAACAACCGCAAATCCGACGTCCTCCTTCGTCTCGACACAGGGCGTCAGCCGGGTCTATCCTTGCCGCCATGGCACATGTCATAGACCGCGACACTTGGGCTGTTCGCTCCGACCGCTGGAAGGGCGAGTTGCAATGCGGCGCCTACGGCTCCAACTCCTGCCTGATCTTCAACTACCTGCCTGATGTCGGCGGCGGTCCCCGGCTGCACACGCATCCCTACGCAGAAATCTTCATCATCCGCCAGGGCACCGGCCTGTTCACGGTCGGCGACCAGGAGATCGAGGCCTCGGCCGGCCAGATCCTGATCGTGCCACCCAACACGCCGCACAAATTCACCAATCTCGGTCCGGGCCCACTGGAAACGACCGACATTCACGAGAACGGCAGCTTCATCACCGAATGGCTTGAGTAGACCATGATCCCGAAAAGTGGGAACCGGTTTTCTCGGACAAACGGTTTCCGTTTGTCCAGAGATCATGGTCAAGGATAGATCTATTTCGCGCCTAGCCTGACCAGAACCGCCTTCGGGATGTTGTATTCGCGAATGACGGCATCGTGCTTGCGCAAGCCGCAGAGTTCACGCTGGATGAAATAACCGTGCACCGCCTCGGCGGCGTCCTTCAGAAACCGGGGGCGCAGCTGTTCGTCGCTATTGTCGCGCAGCCTGGCCAGCGTTTCCTCGACCCGCTGGCCGGCGCGGCCGAGTGCTGCCGCCTTCTCCGCCAGGATTTCATGGCCGAGTGCGTCGAAGGCGGCTTCGGCAGCCGAGGCGCCGGCAAGATGAGATGGCGGACGCAAGGACATTTCAGCCCCCTTTCCCGAAAATCATGCGGTGTGTGACGAAGTCTTCGCCTGCCACGCGCTGAAAGCCAAGCCGTTCATAAAAACCGAAGGCTTCTTGCGGCGCGCGCGTGTTCAGCACGGCGAAATGGTGACGCGCCCTCTCGACAACGGTCTCGACCAGCATCCGGCCAAGGCCCGTGCGACGGTGGCGCACGCTGACGAACAGGTGCCGGACCCTGCCGTGGTCCCTGCCCTCGAAATAAGGATCGATGTTCAGCCCGCATACGCCGGCGAGTTCCCTTCCATGCCAGGCTCCGTACAGCGCTTCGCCGCGCTTCAGGAACTTGTTGCGGCCGCTTGCCCAGCCATCCGCCAGGCGCACCAGCATCCAGTAGCCTTCCAGCCGGCTTTCCTGCTTCAGCGCGTCGAAGGCCGGCATGGTCGGCCGCAGCCGCTTGAGCACATAGCTGACCTCTGGGCTGACCTCTGGGCTGACCTTTGGATTGACCTCCGCTGACCCAGCCATGGCCTACTCCGCCGGGCGTGTCTCTTCGAGCACGCTGTCCTCGTGATAGAGAAAACCGCCGGACTGCCGCTTCCACAGCCGCGCATAGAGCCCGTCGAGCGCCACCAGCTGGTCATGCGTGCCTTGCTCGACGATGCGGCCACCGTCGAGCACCACCAGCCGGTCGAGTGCTGCGATCGTCGACAGCCGGTGGGCGATGGCGATGACCGTTTTGTTTTCCATCAGCCGCGTCAGATTCTCCTGGATCGCCGCCTCGATATCGGAATCGAGCGCCGAGGTCGCTTCGTCGAGAATCAGGATCGGCGCGTCCTTGAGGAAGACGCGGGCAATCGCCACGCGTTGGCGCTGGCCGCCCGACAGCTTGACGCCGCGTTCGCCGACAAAGGCCTCGTAGCCGGCGCGGTCCCTGCTGTCGCGCAAGGTCAGGATGAACTCGTGCGCCTCGGCCTTTTTCGCCGCCGCGATCACCTCGGCGTCGCTCGCGTCCGGCATGCCGAGCTTGATGTTGTCGCGCAGCGAACGATGGAACAGAGCCGTATCCTGGCTGACCACGCCGATATTGGCGCGCAACGAATTCTGCGTAACTTTGGCGACATCCTGGCCATCGATGGTGATCGACCCGCTCTCGAGATGGTAGAGCCGCAGAATCAGATTGGCGAGCGTCGTCTTGCCGGCGCCCGACGGTCCGACCAGTCCGACCTTCTCGCCCGGCCGCACGACAAGGTCGATGCCGTTGAGCACGCCGAACCCTTTGCCGTAGTGGAACTCGACGTTTTTCACCGCGATGCGTCCGCCGGCCACCACGAGCTCCTTGGCGTCGGGTGCATCGACCAGGCCGAGCGGCTGCGAGATCAGCGCCTTGGAATTTTCCAGCACGCCGAGATTCCGCAAGATGCTGTTGAGCTGCATCATCAGCCGGCCGAGCAGCATGTTGAGCCGCAGCACCAGCGACAGCGTGAAGGCGACAGCGCCGACGGTGATCGAGCCCTCGACCCAGAGATAGACGGCAAAACAGCCGATCGCCGTGATCATGATGCCCGACAGCGTCGTCAGCGCCATGCGCACGCCGGTCAGCCGACGGGTGAACGGGCGCAGCGCGTCGAGATAGATATCGAAGCCGTTCTTGATGTAGCGGTCGTCGCCATCGGCCGAGAACAGTTTCAGCGTCTGCACGTTGGAATAGGAATCGACAATGCGGCCGGTGATCATCGAGCCGGCCTCGGCGGTCTCCTCGGCATGCTTGCGGATTGCCGGCAGATAGAGCTTGGCCAGCCAGCCGAAGGCGGAAATCCAGATCACCACCAGCACCGCCAGCCTGAGATCCAGCCCGGCGACCAGCGCCAGCGTCGTCACCGTGTAGACGATCATGAACCAGACGACCTCGATGAAGCTTTCCATCAGGTCGCCGGTCGCCTGGCCCGCCTGCCAGACTTTTGTCGCGATGCGGCCGGCAAAATCGTTCTGGAAGAAGGCGTAGGACTGGCGCGACACATGCCGGTGCGCCTGCCAGCGCACCAGGTTGTAGAAACCGGGCGTGATCGTCTGTTCGTCGACCAGCGCCGATAGGCCGACGACGATGGTGCGGATGACCAGCACCACCGCGATCATGAACACCAGTTCAGGGCCTGCGGCGTTCCACAAAGCGTGCCAGCTGCGCTCGGCGGGAAGCTGGTCGAGAATATCGACCAGCCGCCCGACGAAGTAGAACAGCCCGGCCTCGACCAGCGGCGCGATGCCGCCGATGACCAGCATGGCGAAGAAGGCGAACTTCGCCTGGCCGACATAGTGCCAGAGAAAGCCGCCGACGCTGGTCGGTGGCCGAAGATTCGCTGGCTCCCTGAACGGATAGACCCAGTTCTCGAACCAGCGATAGACAGCAGTCATCATTCGGCAGCTTGGCCCTTTGCAAGTGCATCATTGGCGGCGTCGGCGGGACCGTCCTCAAGCAGGAACCCGCCCGACTGGCGCTGCCAGAGCTGCGCGTAGAGCCCGCCCTTGGCGACGAGTTCCTCATGCGAACCTTCCTCGATGACACGGCCCTTGTCCATCACCACCAGCCTGTCCATCGCCGCGATGGTCGACAGCCGGTGCGCGATGGCGATGACGGTCTTGCCTTGCATGAGCTTGTAGAGATTCTCCTGGATCGCCGCCTCGGCTTCGGAATCAAGCGCCGAGGTCGCTTCGTCAAGGATAAGTATAGGTGCGTCCTTCAACATAACGCGAGCAATGGCGATGCGTTGCCGCTGGCCGCCGGACAATTTGACGCCGCGATCGCCGACATGGGCATCGAAGCCCTTGCGCTCTTTGGCATCCGAAAGCCCCGATATGAAGTCCAGCGCCTCGGCGCGCCCCGCTGCCTCGACAAGCAGCTCTTCCGAGGCGTCGGGCCGGCCATAAAGGATGTTCTCGCGCACCGAACGATGCAGCAGCGAGGTGTCCTGCGTGACCATGCCGATCTGGGCGCGCAGCGAATCTTGCGTCACATCGGCGATCTCCTGGCCGTCGATCAGAATCTTTCCGCTCTCGAGGTCGTAGAAACGCAGCAGGAGGTTGACCAGCGTCGACTTGCCGGCGCCGGAGCGGCCGACGATGCCGACCTTCTCGCCCGGCTTCACCGCCAGCGACAGGTTCTCTATCACCCCCTTCTGCTTGCCATAGTGGAAGCGGATGTCCTCGAACCGTATCTCACCCCTGGAAACGGCGATGTCCTTCGCGCCCGGCTTGTCCTCGACCAGGCGTGGCAACGAGATCGAGGCGATGCCGTCCTGCACCGTGCCGATATTCTCGAACAGGCCCGACATTTCCCACATTATCCATTGCGACATGCCCCACAGCCTGAGCACCAGCCCGATGACCACGGCGACCGCGCCGATCGTCACCGACTGGCCGAGCCACAGCCACAGCGCCATCGCCGTGACCGAAAACAGCAGCAGCGAATTCATGATGTAGAGCAGGCCGAAAAGCACCGTCACCAGCCGCATCGACCGGTAGACCGTCTGCAGGAAGCCGGCCATGCCTTCCCGCGCAAACGACGCTTCGCGGCGTGCATGGCTGAACAGCTTGACCGTCTGGATGTTGGAGTAGCTGTCGACGACGCGGCCGGTCATGGTCGAGCGCGCATTGGCCTGCTCCTCGCCGACCTTGCCCAGCTTCGGGATGAAATAGCGCAGCAGCAGGATGTAGCCGACCAGCCAGACGCCAAGCGGCGCGGCCAGCCGCCAGTCAGCCGAACCGACGATGACCAGCATGCCAAGGAAATAGACGATGACGTAGTTCAGGACATCGATCAGCTTGATGACGCATTCGCGCACGGCGAGCGCCGTCTGCATCAGCTTGGTGGCGATGCGGCCGGCGAACTCGTCCTGGTAGAAGCTCATCGACTGCTTGAGCAAATAGCGGTGCACCTGCCAGCGGATGCGCATGGGATAGTTGCCCATAAGCGTTTGCTGGTTGAGCAGCGAATGCAGCCACACCGTGCCCGGCAGCGCAAACAGCACGATGAAGGCCATGCCGGCGAGCTTCCAGGCTTCCGTCTGCAGGAAGGTTTCGCGATTCTGCCCCGACAGCCAGTCGACGATGCGGCCGAGGAAGCCGAACATCCACACTTCCGCAATCGCGATGGCCGTCACCAGCACCGCGTCGAGAAGGATATAGGGCCACGCGCCGCGCGTATAATGCACGCAGAAGGCAACCAGCGTCCTGGGCGGCTCGACCGGTTCCGCCGCGGGGAACGGATCGAGCCGTCTTTCAAACCAGCTAAACAACAACATAGGTCATGCTCACAAATCTGTTTTCCGCTTATGCGGCACGGGAGCGTACGAAGTCCCCGGAACCCTTGGCGTCGAGGGCCGACGGTCCGGAATCATCCGGACCGTCGGCCCTGCTTCGCGCAATATAGGGGTTCGCAGGCTTTTCGCCGACAGGCGCGCCTGACGATCCTGACGACACGGTGCTGCCAACCCGGTTTTTCGCGCCCGGCCTGATCAAACGAATGATCCGGCGCACCAGCGACGGCCGGCTCGGGTCGGGAACCGCGCGCGAGAAATCGACGTCCGGCAGCATGCCGCGATGCGGCCGGCGGCGGACTTCGGCGTGAACCGCCGACGAATAGGTGTCGCCGATCAGCAGCGCCCAGGTCGGCAGTCGGTGGATATGCAGGCTCCTTGAGCCGGGTATTCTGTAGGGATCGAACATCGGTCCGTCCTCCGTGTGAAAATCGAGATAAAAAGGCGAAGCAATTTCGTCCGCCGGCATTCGGCCGGAGGCACGCATTGCGTCAGTCTGGACACGATAAGCATCGGTCTGGACAGGTTCAGGTGGGGCGCTCAGCCCTTTTGACTTTTTGAAAAACATCGCAGGATTCCTTCGAGAGCCGAAAAATCGTTTCGGCGGGAATCGGTGCGATCAAGTCTTAGAGAGTCAGGAGAATCGTCGTACCGAAACCGCCGGTAGGCAGGTAAGCCCACGAGAGGGGCGCTGGATGTACATGGCCATCATGAATTTCCCCTCCATCGGTTCGGGTTGACAATGCTGGGCGTATACCCGACTTCGCAGAAAATGGCCACCCGCAGGTCCAGCAAATTCCAAAACCGCGAGCCCGCTGTGGCCGATCTGCCACTTATTTGAAGGACGCGGAAATGAACACTTGTCTCCGCATCGCGCTCTACCAGCCTGACATTGCCGGCAACACCGGGACAATCCTGCGCTTCGCCGCTTGCCTCGGGCTCGGCGTCGACATCATCGAACCGGCCGGCTTTCCGCTCTCCGACAAAGCGCTCAAGCGAGCCGGCATGGATTACCTCGAAATGGCTACCCTGACCCGGCATGTCGATTGGCACGCCTTCGAGGACTGGCGCAAAACTGGCGCGCGCCGGCTGGTGCTGCTGTCGACCAAAGCCACGACCCCTTACACCGGCTTCACCTTCGCCGATGGCGACATACTTCTGTTCGGCCGCGAATCGGCAGGCGTTCCGGATGCTGTCCATCAGGCGGCGGATGCGCGGCTGACCATCCCCATGCAAGGCGCGGCGCGCAGCATCAACGTCGCGCTTTCCGTCGCCATGGTGGCGGGCGAAGCCATCCGGCAGCTCGGATAGGATCCACGTCCCATCCATAACACCGTGCTTGCCGTCGCCGACGACGGTGGTTTCTCCACTCATTCTCACCCAGGCGCACATCGCCTTCTCCTGCATTTGCCCAATCGACATTTCTTCGCTACAAGCTCAACTTAACTTGAGGTCAAGCGGAAAAATAAGGGCAGAAAAATCAGGAATGGCACCAGTTACGGAGTTGACAGTCGGCCAGGTGGCCATGCGCAGCGGGGTGGCGGTGTCGGCGCTGCATTTCTACGAGGCCCGTGGCCTGATCCGCAGCCACCGCACGTCAGGCAACCAGCGCCGCTACGGCCGCGACGTGCTGAGGCGCGTGGCGATCATCAAGGTCGCGCAGGAGGTCGGCATCTCGCTGGCCGAGATCGGCACAGCCCTGGCATCGCTGCCCGAGGGCCGCACGCCGACACGCGAGGATTGGAACCTGCTGTCGACCGCCTGGCGCGACGGGCTCGACCACAAGATCGCCCAGCTGAAGAAACTGCGCGACGGGCTGACCGACTGCATCGGCTGCGGTTGCATGTCGATCGACAAATGCCCGCTGCGCAACAAGGGGGACAGGCTGGCAAGGGAAGGCACGGGGGCGAGGCGGCTGTTGGTAGAGTCCTAATCCGCCACCGGCAACCGCCTGATGGTGAACTCGATCAGATCGCCCGGCCGCTCGAACCAGCTTTCGATCTCGGTCCAGTAGGCCTGCTTGGGAAAACGCTCGAACCATTCCTTGGCCTTGAGTCGCGCATCGGAGCGCGGCAGCACGAAGGTCTCGCGCAGGAAACCGTCGCGCGGCATGCGCGCG
Source organism: Mesorhizobium loti (assembly GCF_003148495.1). Classification (GTDB taxonomy): domain Bacteria; phylum Pseudomonadota; class Alphaproteobacteria; order Rhizobiales; family Rhizobiaceae; genus Mesorhizobium; species Mesorhizobium loti. Next base: position 917,117 of record NZ_QGGH01000001.1, on the reverse strand, counting down.
CGCTCAGCCCGGCTTTGGTCGAGCCTTTTCTTCAGGCCATCCAGCGGCGGTCTTGCCGGGGTGCGCACGAAACAACTCCTTGCACCGTAATGACACTTGACCCTGTTCCCTAACAGATTAGGGATCGCGCCGGCAAAAGACGAGTCATTTGTAGGACTCGCCGCCCCAACCGGAGACGGCACTTGGAACGACCTGAAATACCGGCAGGCCTGCCCGCCGACATCGAACAGAAGAAGATGAAGGCGCGCCTATGGTTCGAGGCGCTGCGCGAACGCATCTGCGCCACCTTCGAGCAGATCGAGCAGGATCTTGGCGGGCCGCTGGCCTCGTGGTCACCTGGTCGTTTCGAAAAGACACCATGGGAACGTGACGAGGGCCGCGGCGGCGGCGGCACCATGTCGATGATGCACGGCCGCGTCTTCGAGAAGGTCGGCGTCCACACCTCGACCGTCCATGGCGAGTTCTCACCCGAATTCAGGAAGCAGATGCCCGGCGCCGAGGAAGATCCGCGCTTCTGGGCATCCGGCATTTCGCTGATAGCGCATCCCTGGAACCCCAACGTTCCGGCCGTGCACATGAACACGCGCATGGTCGTCACATCTAGCCAATGGTTCGGCGGCGGCGCCGATTTGACGCCGGTGCTCGACCGCCGCCGCACCCAGGACGATCCCGACACGGTCGCCTTCCACCGCGCCATGCAATTCGCTTGCGAGAAGAACGCCGCCGTTGCCGACTACCCGAAATACAAGGCCTGGTGCGACGAGTACTTCTATCTGTCGCACCGCAACGAGCCGCGCGGCACCGGCGGCATCTTCTTCGACTGGCTGCATTCGGGTGAGGACAAAGGCGGCTGGAATGCCGATTTCAACTTCGTCCAGGATGTCGGCCGCTCTTTTCTCGTCGTCTACGGCCACCTCGTGCGCGCTAACTTCAACGAGAACTGGACCGACGGCGACCGCGACGAACAGCTCATTCGCCGCGGCCGCTATGTCGAATTCAACCTGCTTCACGATCGTGGTACCATCTTCGGGCTGAAGACCGGCGGCAATGTCGCGGCCATCCTCTCCAGCCTGCCACCCGAGGTTCGCTGGCCGTAACAAAATGGTGAGCGCGGCGTGAGCCGCATTGATGTCCCATTCGTTCGAAATGGGCACGGAATGTGGCACACGGTGCGGCGAAAAATTTCTTTTTCGTCTAATAGGCTATTGAAAAGACTGGTCTATTTGTGGCGCCGGGTCGGGAAGCGCCGGCGGTTCGCCTGCGCGCAATTCCAGGAAAGTGCGAAACGGCTTTTCGACCGGAATTGCGTCAAGGCAAAGCGAGCCGCGACCCGACGCGACCGGACGACCCAAGACGATGCGGGACATCTTCGTCAAAAAGATACCCGCCTTTCCAGGAGTACTTCGCAATGCGCAAGATCATTGTTTCGGCTGCCGCCGCTGCCCTTCTCGCTTCCGGTTCGGTGGCATTCGCCGCCGTCAAGCACACCACCGGGACGATCAAGACCTTCGACACGACGGCCATGAGCCTGGTCCTCGATGATGGATCGTCTTTTACGCTTCCCAAGACCTTCAAGGATCCTGGCCTGACGGTTGGTGAAAAGGTCCGCGTCTCATGGGATATGAAGGGCAAGAACAAGGTCGCCGAGGCCGTCAAGGTCGCAAAATGACGGCTTGCCTGCCAGAGCAGGATGAGACGATATCCGGTCCTGTTTCGGGGTAGCGTAAGAGGGCGGAGCAGCGCTGCTCCGCCTTTTCGCCGTTGACTGCAACCAATGCCACCCCATTTGTGTTATGCTGTTCTCCCGCTCGCGGCCCCAGGATCCGATCTCGGATTTGGACCGTGAGCCAAAAAAGTGTCGGAGCCTCAGGCTCCACGGAGGAAAAGGAGAAATCCCATGAAGGAATTTCACTGCGGGTCGCTTGTTCCCGGCTGTGACTGGCACACGCGTGCCGACGAGGAGGCCGAGGTCATGCGCCGTGCCGTCGAGCACATGCGCGAGACGCATGGCGAAACGGTGATCCGCGAGACGATGATCGAGGCGATCCGCTCGCGCATCGAGAAGGCCCGCGACGCGGCATAGCATTTGCGCGGCCTCGGGTCTGTCAGCTCAAGATTAAGTGTAAGCAGATAAACAGCATTGGGCGTGACGCCCGCGCTTGGCGTAGACGCCTTCGCGGGCGGTCTGATGCATGTCACCCCAAAGTAGCCCCCGTATTGGGACAGCGACATGCATGAAGGCAAGGCCGTAAAGCGCGTCACATATATCCGTTTCCACGCGTCGCGATTCAGACCCTGCGGGGTTAAAAAATTACATTTGCCTCAGCTAAAATAAACCCTGCGGTAACTGAACCCGTGCGACTGTCAGGCTGACAATCCGGGCTACAGTGGGCTGCAAGAGAAGCCCGTCGCCACCAGGCACTGGTCCGGAATCGGTGGGGCGAGGTGTTTCGCGCATGCGCGAAAAGTCCGGCAATCGGGTGAGTTTCCGCACGACCGCGCTCCTGTTGTGCGCGCTCCTTGCCGCATCTCCGGTGATTGCCCAGGAAATGACGACATCGCTGGTCGACATCCATCAGGGCTCGCCGCTCAGTGACCGCGCCAGAGGGCTCGGCGACGGGGGTTATGAACTGCAGAATGGAAACCGGATATCGTTCAACCAATGGTACCGGGCAAGCTGGGTCGACATGCACGTGGACCTGCTGACACAGATCACGGAGGATACCGGCATCCTTTGGGGATTTGGGACCGGAGAAGCGGGCGAGAAGTATCGGATCGAGCCCAGCCTCAAGCTTGGTTTCCTCACTCAGATGCATCCGAGTGCCAACAGCACTCTTTCCTTGTCGCTCACCACGACCGTCGGCGGCAATCTCACCGAAAAGTCCTGCCAAGCCGACTATGGTGTTTTGGGCACCTACGGCGTCAATTGCCGGCTCGCTGCCAGCGAGATGGCGCCGGAGGAAACCTTGAAATATCTGGTTAACGCTAAACCGGAGAGGCAGCATCTCTGGCTGAACTACCGTGTTACCTTCTAATCGCGAGGGGGCGTGCATGAAATGTCACCCAGCTGCCGGAAAGTCGCGATGGTGCGTCCTAGCTCTTGTTTGAACCGGGGTAAGAACATGTCAAATAATCGTTGGAAGTTCGGTGTCGCCACGGCGCTCGCCCTTCTGCCGGCATCGATGGCGGCGGCGCAAGACGCTGTTGGTCCCGATCCGCTGTCGGCGCTTTGCGTCAGCGATCAATCGAGCGCTTCCATCTGTCTGAGCGCTACCCTGCCTACAACCCCATCGCAGACTGTGCAAAACTGGATGAGCCCCGATGTCGGTGCCGCCTGGCGTGCTGGCTACAAGGGAAAAGGCGTCACGATCACGATCGTCGACGACTTCTCCAGCACATCGCGCTTCTCAGGTAATTTCGGCGTCGGAGTTCAAACCCAGCGGCACGGCGAATGGACGCGCGAGGAAGCCAGCATGATTGCGCCCCTGGCAACCATAAGGTCGAAAGACTTCTCCACAGCTTCGTCCGTCACGCTGGCGCCGGGCCTGAACGTGCTCAATCTGAGCTATGGCATGTACGCCAAGGCGGGCTACAGCGCGAACCAGATCGGATGGAGCGCCGAGGAAGCTTCCATCATCTCCTACGCCACCAAAGGAACGGCGGTGGTTTCGAAGGCCGCGGGCAATGACTCGGTTGCCGTGGGCGGTATCACGGGCGGTCAGCAGGACTATCTCGACCTCGCTTTGATCGGAAAGACGTCCGCGATTTTCGTCGGCGCGCTCAACGCGAACGGCACAACGTCAAACCCGACCGGGATGGCCTGGTACTCCAACACTGCCGGCTCCAATCCGCTTGTGCAGAGCCATTTCCTGGTCGTAGGGGTCGCGGGGGACAAGACAGGCCTTTACGGCACCTCCTTCGCCGCACCGATCATTTCCGGTTACGCGGCGATCGTGGGCAGCAAATTCACCAAGGCAACGCCGACCCAGATCACCAACCAGTTGCTCAATACGGCCCGGACCGACACGCTGATTGGCTATAGCCCCTCGGTCTATGGCAAGGGCGAGGCAAGCCTTTCGCGCGCCCTGGCTCCCGTATCGATCAAATGAACGGTACCGCCATTAAGGGCGAAGTGCTTCCGCGGCGCGTTCAAGCAGCGCGCCGCGATCAGACGTAAATCCCGCTTCAACCCATTCCGCTTCCAGATTCCTGAGGACTTCGCCCAGTTTCGGCCCTGGAGTTGCGCCGAGCGCCGTCAGATCGGCACCTTTCAGCGGAAACAACGGCTTTTCCCATTTGGTAGCGAAGGCAAGCAGGCGCGAAAAGCCACCGGCTTCGAGCAGCGCCGCATTGTCCTCGACAGCGCGCACCCTGGCTGAGGCAAGCGACAGCCGCAGCCGATCGACAAATCCCTGCCGGTCGCCGCGATAGAGCCTTTTCGCCAGTTCGCCCTCGGTCATCTTCGGCTCGACGGCGGTGGCAAGCGCCCAGTGGCGCAGGCGATCCGCTTCAGCCGTCGAAAATTTGAGCCGCTCGGCGAGCACCTTCATACGCGCCGCATCCGGCGGCACGATCGCCTCCAGCCTTAACAACGGATCAGCCGTCCAGCCCAGATCCTTCTCAGCCTTGGTCAGCCCGTGGATCGCGTCGATGCCCCATTTCTCGCTTTCCGGCAGTACGGCGGTCAAAACACTGGCCTGCCGCATCCACAGCAGCGCCCGCGACGGATCAGGTGCCGACAGAAGCTTCTTCAGTTCCGACCAGATACGCTCGGCCGAAAGCTGGGCCAGCCCTTCCTTCAGCCGGGCGCAGGCCTTCAGTCCCTCGGCATCCGGCCGGCCATCGCCATACCAGGCGAAGAAGCGGAAGAAGCGCAGGATGCGCAAGTAATCCTCGCGGATGCGCGCTTCCGCATCGCCGATGAAGCGCAGCCGGCGCGCCTCGATATCGGCGATGCCGCCGACTAGGTCGACAATCCTGCCATCGGCCTCGGCATAAAGCGCGTTGATGGTGAAGTCGCGCCGCTCGGCGTCGAGCTTCCAGTCGCGCCCAAACGACACCTTGGCCCGCCGCCCATCGGTCTCGATATCGGCGCGCAAGGTGGTGATCTCATAAGGCTTGCCACCGGCGACAACCGTGATCGTGCCATGCTCGATGCCGGTCGGCACCGCCTTGAAGCCCTCCGCCTCGGCGCGGCGGATGGTTTCCTGCGGCAAACACGTGGTGGCGATGTCGATGTCGGCGACCGGCTGGCCCATCAGCGTATTGCGCACCGCACCGCCCGCGACACGCGCCTCTTCACCGCCCTCGGCCAGTGCGGCCAGCAGGCGCTGCAGATGCTTGTCGGTAAGCCAGTCGGCCCTGCCCGCGATCGAGACACTCACGCATAGAGCCTTTCATACAGCGTACGGATGATGCCGGCGGTGACACCCCAGATGCGTCGGTCGCCATAAGGCATGTCGTAGAAGAACCATTCGAGATCGTTCCACATGCGGCTGTCGCGCTTGTGGTTGACCGGGTCCATCAGAAAGCGCAGCGGCACTTCGAAGGCGGCGTCGACCTCGTCGGCGTTGAGCACCAGCTCAAAACCCGGCCGCACGATGCCCAGCACCGGTGCGATGCGGTAGCCGCTGCCGGCGACATAGTCGGGCATGCGGCCGATGATCTCGATGCGATCCGGGGCAAGGCCGATCTCCTCGAAGGTCTCGCGCAACGCCGCCGCTTCCGGACTGGCATCGGTCGGGTCTATGGTGCCGCCGGGAAAGGCCACCTGCCCCGAATGGTTGCGCAGCTTTTCAGCTCGCTTGGTCAAAAGAACCGTCGCATCGCCCTCATGATCGACCACCGGGATCAGCACGGCCGCATCGCGCAACGCCTTGCCCTGGTGAAGGCGCGGATGACCCGGATTGAAGCGATGGTCGCCATAATCGTCACCGGCATGCGCATCCGGCTGCGCGGCAAAGCGCGCGCGAAAATCCGCTGATGAAAACGGCGCCGGCGACATCTGGTCCATCACGCGCTCAGCCGCTTCAACTGGTCCGCCGGCATGATCGGGAACACCGCGCCTTTCGAGCGCACGGCAAACATCGTCTTGCCGCCGATCTCGATCTCCTCGCCATACCCGACCAGCTCATACATCACCGGCCGCGCCACCAGCGCCTCCAGCCGGCCGCGCACCAGCACATAGGGCTTCAGGCCACCGGTCTCGTGCTCATCGACAAAGCGCAGCGGCCGCTCCGGCCCGGCCTCGACGACATCGCCGACATTGGTGCGGAAGGTGATGATCCGCGCGTCGCCGTCACCCGAAACATCCATCTCGACGGCGATGAAGGGCGCATCGGCGACGCGGATGCCGACTCGCTCCACCGGCGTCACCAGATAGGTCTTGCCGTCCTCGTCCTTGCGCAGCACCGAGGAGAAAAGCTGCACCAATGGCATGCGGCCGATCGGCGTGCCCAAATAGAACCAGGTGCCGTCGGCTTTGATCTCCATGTCGAGATCGCCGCAAAAGTCCGGATTCCAGCGCTCGACGGGTGCTGCGCCCTTGCCGGCGCGGGCCGCGCGCGAGATCAGCGCCTCGAGCCCCCGCGCCTCGGTGGCATCAGTCAGGCTTTCTTCACGATGTTCCAAGGGTCCCGTCATGGTCACGAAATAGTCACTGTTGTTCCGCTTGTCAGCCTAAGTCTGTGATTTAAGTTCAAATGCAGACGCTAGGCGAGGCCGAATCGCGGCAGTCATGGTAAGCTGCAGGCTGGTATTTCCAACCACGAGGATCGATGCGGCATGAGCGTGATGGTCAAGGAAAGCCCGATCAGCGAGAAGGACATGATCGCCGAGGCCGAGAAGGCGCTGGCGGATATTTCCAGAATCCGCGACGGGGTCGGCCGGGTCATCTTCGGCCAGGAGAGCGTCGTCGAGCGCACGCTGGTGGCGCTGCTGGCCGGCGGCCATGCGCTGCTGGTCGGCGTGCCGGGCCTCGCCAAGACCAAGCTGGTCGAAACGCTGGGCATCGTGCTCGGCCTCGATTCGCGCCGCATCCAGTTCACGCCGGACCTGATGCCGTCGGATATCCTCGGCTCCGAAGTGATGGAGCAGGACGAGATCGGCAAGCGTTCCTTCCGCTTCATCTCCGGGCCGATCTTCGCCCAACTTCTGATGGCCGACGAGATCAACCGCGCCTCGCCGCGCACCCAGTCGGCGCTGCTGCAGGCGATGCAGGAATACCATGTCACCATTGCAGGCGCCCGCTACGACCTGCCGGCGCCCTTCCATGTGCTGGCAACGCAGAACCCGCTGGAGCAGGAAGGCACCTATCCGCTGCCTGAAGCCCAGCTCGATCGCTTCCTGATGCAGGTCGACATCCTCTATCCCGAAATCGAGGCCGAGCGCCGCATCCTGCTGGAGACCACCGGCATCGAGGACGCCAAGGCCCAGAACGTACTGCAGCCGGCGCGGCTGAAGGAGATACAGACGCTGATCCGCCGCATGCCGGTGCCCGAAAGCGTCGTCGAGGCGATCCTCACGCTGGTGCGCTCGGCGCGTCCCGGCCAGGGCAATGCCGAGACCGACAAGCATGTCGCCTGGGGCCCCGGCCCGCGCGCCAGCCAGGCGCTGATGCTGTGCACAAGGGCGCGCGCGCTTTACGACGGACGGCTGGCGCCCTCGATCGACGATGTGCGTGCGCTGGCCGAGCCGGTGCTGCAGCATCGCATGGCGCTGACCTTCGCCGCCCGCGCCGAAGGCACCAGCGTGCGCGACGTGGTGGCGAAACTGGCCAAAGGTATCTGATGGCGCGTATTGGCGAGCTCCAAGCACCGGTTGCGACGCGCGACGCGCTCGCCCGTGGCCGGTTGCGGGCCTCGCTTGTGCCAGACCTGCTGGTCGAGGCACGACGCATCGTCAACACGGTGATCGCGGGCTGGCATGGCCGCCGCAAGCGCGGCATCGGCGAGAATTTCTGGCAGTTCCGGCCCTATGTCGAAGGCGACGCCTCACGCATCGACTGGCGCCGCTCAGCGCGCGACGACCACACCTATGTGCGCGACCGCGAATGGGAAGCCGCCCATACGGTCTGGCTATGGGCCGACCCCTCGCCGTCGATGCTTTACAAGTCGACCGGCGCCAGCGTTTCCAAGCAATCGCGCGCGCTGGTGCTGGCGCTGGCCATGGCCGAACTGTTGTCGCGCAGCGGCGAGCGCATAGCCTGGCCCGGCCTCACCGATCCGTTCACCGCCCGCAACGGCGCCGAGCGCATCGCCGCCCAGCTGATGCATGCCGGCGACTTGCCGGCAAAACCCGACCTGTCCGATATCAGGCGCTTCTGCGACATCGTTGTCGTCAGCGATTTCCTCGATCCCATCGAGGAGACGATGGCCTGGCTCGACGTGCTCGCCCGCCACGGCGTGCGCGCGCATCTGATCGAGGTTGCCGACCCGGCCGAGGAGACCTTTCCCTATGCCGGCCGCACCGAATTCACCGATCCCGAGACCGGCGACAAGCTGACCGCCGGCCGCGCCGAAATGCTGGGTGACGAGTATCGCCTGCTCTACACCGCCCGCCGCCAGGAACTGGCCGCCTGGTGCAAGCGGCTCGGCTGGAGCTTTACCGTCAACCACACCGACCGGCTGGCCTCCGATGCGCTGGTGCGCCTGCACATGGCGATGACCGCCGATGGCCCCTCCATCGGAAAGGCGGCTGTCGCATGAGCTGGCTGCCGCTCTCTTTTGGCGCCCCCATGGTGTTATGGGGCCTGCTGGCGCTGCCGGTGATCTGGTGGCTGCTCAGGCTGACGCCGCCCAAGCCGCAGACCGAAATCTTCCCGCCGCTGAAGATCCTCGCCCGCGTGCTGAAGCGCGAGGAGACGCCGCAGCAGAGCCCGTGGTGGCTGACGCTGCTCAGGCTGCTGATGGCGGCGCTCATCGTCGCCGCATTGGCCGACCCGGTCTTCAACCCGCGCGAAAAACTGCCGGCCGAGGGTGCTGCCCTGGCCTTGGTCATCGACAATGACTGGGCCAGTGCCGCCGACTGGGGCAAGCGCGTCGCCACCGCCGAGCGGCTGATCAACGATGCCGGCTCTAACGGCGTGCCTGTCGTCATCGCCTTCACCGCCGAAAAGGCCAATGCGGAGATCGGCCCGTTCGATGCCGCCGCCGCTCTTGACCGGCTGCGCGCCGCCAAGCCGCGGCCGATCCCGACCGACCGGCCCGCCGTCTATGCCCGCGTCGCCGGCGTGCTGGAGACCTTGCCCGGCGCCAGCGTCGCCGTGCTTGCCGACGGCCTGGCGGCAAAGGGCGACGAGGCCGCCTTCAACACGCTGTTGTCGAAGAATGCCGCCCGCGTCGTTTGGGCAACCGCCGACAGGCTGTCGCTGACCGGCCTGACCGCCGCCGACAACCAGGTCGACGGCTTTGCGCTGACCGCCATTCGCGCGCCGGGTGACCCTGCCCCGGCGCAGGTCACCGCCGGCGCCTTCGACGACAAGGGCCGCCGCATCGCCGATGCGACGCTGACCTTTTCGCCTGGCAAAACCACCGCCACCGGCACCATGGCGGTGCCGTTCGAGCTGCGCAACGACTTCGCTTCGATCGCGCTCGACGGCGAGCGCCAGGCAGGTGCCGTCCGCGTCCTCGACGAAAGCTCCAAGCGCCGCCGCGTCGGGCTGTTGTCGCAGGCCGAGGCCGACCAGGCGCAGCCGCTTTTGTCGCCGCTCTACTACATCAGGCGCGCGCTGCAGCCCTTCGCCGATCTCGTCGAACCCGCCAGCGCCGACCTCGCCGACGCCATCCCGCAGATCCTCGATCAGAAGCCGGCGATGATCATCATGGCCGACATCGGCACCATTCCCGCACAGGTCCGGCAGAGGCTGGTCGACTGGGTCGACAATGGTGGCACGCTGGTGCGTTTCGCCGGTTCGCGACTGGCCGCCGCCGGCAATGACGACGACCTGCTGCCGGTCCGCCTGCGCACCGGCGAGCGTTCGCTCGGCGGCGCGCTGTCATGGACGTCGCCGCAGCCGGTCACCGAATTCCCCAAGGCCGGCCCGTTTGCCGATCTCGCTCCGCCGACCGAAGTCACCGTCACCAGGCAGGTCTTGGCCGAGCCGACGCCCGACATCGTCGAACGCACCTGGGCGGCTCTTGCCGACGGCACGCCGCTGGTCACCGGACTGAAGAAAGGCAAGGGCACGCTGGCGCTGTTCCACGTCACCCCCGAGGCGACCTGGTCGAACCTGCCGATCTCGGGCAGCTTCGTCGAGATGCTGCGCCGTATCGTGCAGCTGTCACGCAACCAGGGCGCGGCGATCGCCAATGCCGAAGCCGCCGCCACCTCGCTGGCGCCCTACCGCATGATATCAGCCGACGGCACCCTGGTGCCGCCGACGCCGGACGCGCGGCCGCTGGTGCCGGGCGCCGGTGCCCTGCCGGTGACTTTTGAAAACCCGCCCGGACTCTATGGTTCCGAGACGGGCGTGTTTGCCCACAATTTGCTTGAAGCCGACAGCACGCTGGCCCCGCTGGCACGCCCGCAAATCACTGTCCCGGTCACATCGATCCAATATGCCTTTGACGAATCGCGCAATTTGAAGGGCGCGCTGGTCGCGGCTGCTCTGGTGCTGATGCTGCTCGATACGCTGGCGGTGTTCTGGATGGGCGGCCTGTTTTCGCGCCGGCCGCGCCGTGCCGGTGCGGTGGCAACCACCGCCGCGGTCCTGATTGCGCTCGGTGCCTTGTTCGGCCACGCCGATCTTGCCCGCGCCGACGATGCCAAGCCGGGCGACGAGGTTGCCATAGAGGCGATTTCGAAGACCCGCATCGCCTATGTGCTGACCGGCGTGCCGGGCGACGATTCGATCAGCCGCGCCGGGCTCGAGGGCCTGACCCGCTTCCTGGTCGAGAAGACGGCACTTGAACCGGGCGCGCCGGCCGGCGTCGACATTTCGAAGGACGAGCTGTCATTCTATCCGCTGATCTACTGGCCGATCGATCCGGCCGCACCGATGCCGAGCCAGGCCGCGATCGCACGCATCGACGCCTACATGCAGCAGGGCGGCACGGTGCTGTTCGACACCCGCGACCAGTTCGCCAATGGCATCGGCGCCGATTCGACCAGCCCGGCGACCGAGCGGCTGCGTGACATCCTCGGCAACCTCAATGTGCCGCCGCTGGAGCCGGTGCCGTCCGACCACGTGCTGACCAAATCCTTCTTCATCCTGCCCGAATTCCCCGGCCGCTTCGCCGGCAGCCCGCTGTGGGTCGAGGCGTCGCTCGACGCCAGCAATGCCGAGAACCGGCCGGTGCGCACCGGCGACGGCGTTTCGCCGATCATGATCACCGCCAATGATTTCGCCGGCGCCTGGGCGGTCGACGAGAATGGCGACCCGCTGCTGCCGACCGTGCCGGCGGACCCGATGCAGCGCATCTACGCACTGCGCGCCGGCGTCAACATCATGATGTACATGCTGACCGGCAACTACAAATCCGACCAGGTGCACGTGCCCATCCTGCTCGAACGGCTGGGGCAGTAAGATGAGTTTGTTTGGTGCCCTCCGGTCGCGGATAAACCCTCCCCACAAAGGGGAGGGTAAGAGATGAACTGGTCGATCTCCTTCGAACCGCTGATCTCCTGGCCCTTGCTGGCCTTGGCGCTGGTGCCGTTGGCGCTGCTGGCACTGGTCGGCCTGTGGTTTCGCCAGCGCGGCTCGGTCTTCCGCTTCATCGCCCTTTTGGCGCTCGCCGCCGCCTTGTTCAACCCGGTGTTCCTCAACGAGGAGCGGGAGCCGCTGAAAAGCGTCGTCGCGCTGATTGTCGACCGCAGCCAGAGCCAGGATATCGGCGATCGCACCAAGCAGACCGACGAGGCGCTGGCCGGGCTGCAGCAGCGTCTTGGCCGCTTCAAGCAGTTCGACGTGCGCGTCGTCGAGGCCGGCAAATCCGAGGCCGCCGAGGAGCGCACCGAGACACGGCTGTTCGGCGCGCTCGAAGGCGCTTTCCGCGACGTGCCGCCGTCACGCATCGGCGGCGCCATCATGGTCACCGATGGCGAGGTGCATGACGCGCCCCCGGGCGCGCCCGATTTCAACGCTCCGCTGCATGCCTTGATCACCGGCAACGACCACGAGAAGGATCGCCGCATCCGCTTCGAGAACGCGCCGCGCTTCGGCCTTGTCGGCAAGCCGCTCGACATGACCTACCGCGTCATCTCGACCGAAAACGAGACTGGCCCGGTCGATGTGCGCGTTTCGGTCAATGGCGAGCAGGTGGCGGTCGAGCACGCCACCGTCGGCCAGGCTATGCCGCTGCAGGTGACCATTCCGGGCGCCGGCCGCAACATCGTCGAACTCGCCATCGATCGCGAGCCGGGCGAATTGACCGACACCAACAACCGCGCCATCGCGCTGATCGACGGTATCCGCGAGAACTTGCGTGTGCTGCTCGTCTCCGGCGAACCGCATGCCGGCGAGCGCACCTGGCGCAATCTGTTGAAATCCGACGCCTCGGTCGATCTCGTCCATTTCACCATCCTGCGGCCGCCGGAAAAGCAGGATGGCACGCCGATCAACGAATTGTCGCTGATCGCCTTCCCGACCCGCGAGCTGTTCGTCGAGAAGATCAAGGATTTCGACCTCATCATCTTCGACCGCTACCAGCACCGTGACGTGCTGCCGATCCTCTATTACGACTACATCTCCGAATATGTCGAAAAGGGCGGCGCACTGCTGATCGCGGCCGGCCCCGAATATGCTGGCGAAAGCTCGATCGCACGCACACCGCTGATGGCGGCCCTGCCGGCGATGCCGACCGGCGAGGTTGTCGACAAAGCCTTCTATCCGCGCCTCACCGATCTTGGCCAGCGCCACCCGGTGACGCGCGGGCTGGATGGTTCGGCCAGCGAGCCGCCGCACTGGAGCCGCTGGTACCGCACCATCGGCGTGCAGAATCCCGAAGGCGAAGTGGTGATGAAGGGCGCCGACAACCGGCCCCTGCTCCTGCTCGACCGCAAGGGCGAAGGCCGCGTCGGCATGCTTCTGTCGGACCAGGGCTGGCTGTGGGCGCGCGGCTTCGAGGGCGGCGGCCCGCATGTCCAGCTCTACCGGCGCATTGCGCACTGGCTGATGAAGGAGCCCGAGCTCGAGGAGGAGCGGCTGACCGCCGACGGCCGCGGCATGGTGCTGGAAATCCGCCGCCAGACGATGGCCGACGATCCTGGCCCCGCGCAGATCATCACCCCATCCGGCAAGACACTGACCGTCAAGCTCGAGAAATCCGAACCCGGCGTCTTCCTCGGCAGCGTCGAGACCAGCGAGATCGGCCTCTACCAGGTCGCCAATGGCGACCTGACGGCGCTCGCCCATGTCGGCCCGGTCAACGCACCGGAATTCGCCGATGTCATTTCCACCGAAAACCGGCTGAAGGCGCCAGCGGAAGCCACCGGCGGCAGCGTGCGCCGGCTGGCGCCATCCACGGCCCTTGGCAGCGACGTGACGCTGCCTTCCATCGTGCCCGTGCGCTCGGCTGGTGCTGCGTCCGGCAGCGACTGGATCGGCCTGCGCACGACGGACGACAGCGTGCTCAAGGCCGTCTCGCGCGTGCCGCTGTTCGGCGGCTTCCTCGGTCTCGGCCTGCTGCTTTTGGCAATGGGTTCGATGTGGTACCGCGAGGGACGGTAGGCTACTCCTCCGGCTCGGTCGTGAACATCAGCGGATAGCCCTTGGCCTTGCCGGCATCGGTGGCGCGCGTCGCCTTGGTCTCGGCGACATCCTTGGTGAAGACGGCGACGACGCAGACGCCTCGCCGGTGCGCGGTGATCATCACCCGGTGCGCCTGGTCTTCGCTGAGCTTGAACTCGCCCTTCAGCACCGTCACCACGAATTCGCGCGGTGTGAAATCGTCATTGATGAGGATGACCTTGTAGAGCTTCGGCCGTTCGACCTGCGGCTTGACCTGGACGCGCGGTTTTGTGGTGATTTCAGGCATCGGAACCGACAATTTTGCGTAAGCGACCTTGCCGCCATTCTGGCACCAGCGACAGCAGTCGTCCATTTTGATAGACGCACAAAGCCGATATCCGGCAGGCGCGGCCATTCACCGTCATGTGGGAAAGTGTCGGTTGCCGTTCAACGGCCCTCGCGGCCAAAGATGCGGCGATTTGCGCCCGCATCGGCCCGGCGTTCCAGCCATGCCGCGATCGGCCACGCGGCAACGCAGACCAGCGTCGCTCCGGTCAGCACGATCAGCAGCCAGGTCTGTGCCGGCGTGATGTAGTCCCAATTGGTGGAAATCGCAGGCGCAAACAGCGAAGGTTCGGTGCGCCCGCTGGCCGGATCGGGCACCGGGCTGGCTGTGAACAGGATCAGCACCCTGGCGACGCCGGTGGCCACCAGGCCGCCGAGCACCATCGAACGCAAAATGGACGAAAGCCGCTTCTTCATGCGGATTGCCCTACACGGCCGGCGTTGCAAACGGGTTAAGCACAATCTAGTTGCGTGGTTGGAAGCCGCCGGTGTTCAGCTCATCGACCATGCACTTGGCAGAAGGCCGCCCCAGCCGATTTACGGCTGGAACGGCCTTGCTAGAACTGACCTCGAAGCTGATCAGGGCTTCTTCGGAGCAGCCTTCGGGGCCGCCTTCGCGGGCGCCTTCTTGACCGGGCACTTGTGCTTCTTGGTCACCTTGCAGACGGTCTTCTTGGCGACCTTCTTCGGAGCAGCCTTGGCCGGAGCGGTGGTCGTCGCGGCAGCAGCCGGGGCGGTGGTCGTGGTGGCAGCAGCCGGGGCAGCGGTCGTGGTGGCGGCTGCGTTGCCGAGAACCGGCATCGAGAAGGCGAGAGCAACGGAGAGGCCGAGGGCGGACAGGAGGGACTTTTTCATGGCTTCATTTCCTTTTTATGCGGGTCGAATTTCTGATGTCACTGAACCGGGTCGTTCGGTGTCACTCCAAGCAGCTTCAAAGCGTTGGCGAGCATCCGGATGCCCTGTGCCTGTTTCTTGGCGGCGCAGTACCGGTTGCCCTTTCTCTGAAGTGCCTTTGCCGCGGTGACCTGCGTTGCCGTGGCATGGGTTTCGAGGGCTTCATCGAATTGGTGGCTGAGATTGGCGCACCGTTCGCTCCGGGTTGTGGGCGTCACCTTTGCGTCCGATTGTCCGACAGCGGCAGTGACCAGGCCAAGGCCCAGCAACGCACCCAACAAACTGATCGACAACCTTGGCATCGGTTTATCCGTAAACCCGGAGACTAGCGTCGCAGCCGATGACCTGACCGCCACGAGATCAGTTATGCCTTTGAAATTTTTCAGGAGTTTTTCTGAACTGTAGAATTTTGTTTCTGGATTGTGTCTGAGAAAGCCGGTGTGAACCCATCATCACCACTGGCCAACATATGGCCTGAATTCTATCGTGTGGGTTGCGACAGAACGGCTTGGCAATCAACAATGACAGGGCTGCTGTGAAATCCGACGCACACATACTGATCGTCGACGACGACAAGGGCATCCGCGACCTGCTGCAGGAATTCTTCCAGAAGCGGGGCCTGCACACCTCGGTTGCCGCCGACGGCATCGAGATGGAGACCATCCTGCGCCGCACGCAGGTGGATCTCATCGTCCTCGACGTGATGCTGCCCGGCAAGAGCGGGCTGGAGCTGTGCCGCGACCTGCGCGCCCAGTATTCGACGCCGATCATCATGCTGACCGCCGTCACCGAGACGACCGACCGCGTCGTCGGTCTGGAGATGGGCGCCGACGATTATGTGCCCAAACCCTTCGACCCGCGCGAGCTTTTGGCGCGCATCCGCGCCGTGCTGCGGCGCAATGGCGCCGCCGAGCCCAAGCGCGCCACCACCAAGCAGATCTACCGCTTCGCCGGCTGGACGATGGACTGTTCGCGCCGCCGGCTGATCGCACCCGACGATGTCAGGGTCGAGCTAACCATGGCCGAATTCAACCTGCTGCAGACCTTCGTCAAGAGCGCGCAGCGTGTGCTGACCCGCGACCAGCTCATCGAACTCTCCGGCGGCGACAGCGACTACTCCTTCGACCGCAGCATCGACATCCTGGTCAGCCGGTTGCGGCGCAAGATGGAAGACGACCCGAAAACGCCCAAGCTGATCCTGACCGTGCGTAGCGGCGGCTATCAGTTTTTGCCCGAGACGACTTCCGAATGAGACGTTTCCTGCCGCAGACCCTGCCTGTCTGGGTGCTGCTGATCGTCATCGCCGGCCTGTTGATCAGCCAGGTCGCGACCCTTTACATTGTGTCGCGCGACCGTGCCGCCGCCAACGACGTCGTCGACCTCTATCGCCTCAACGACCGTGCCTTCTCGCTGGTGCAGCTGATGCATGACGCCAGTCCGGACCAACGCAAGGCAACGGCGACCGGCCTGTTCAACTCGACTTACGCGCTCACCGTCTCGGACACGCCCGCGGTCACCTCGTCGATCGCAAGCGACGACCAACTGGCCGAGCTCGAAGACATTCTCGTTGGCCGGCTGTCGAAGTTCGGCATCACCGATGCACGCGTGCGGCGCGATCCGGCGACGCGCGAGGCCGACGACGCCAACGGCATGGCGCCGGGACCCGATATCGGCCAGGTAGAGCGCGACCTTCTGGTGCTGGCAGCCGACTTCGCCCAGAGCGATAAATTGACGGCGTCGCTACGCTTCGCCGACGGCCAATGGCTGAACTTCACCGAGCCGATCACGCCGGTCGGTCCGATCCTGAGCTTCGACAGCCTGCCGCTCTACTCGCTGATCGCCGGCCTGGTGGTGATCATGTCGATCTGGTCGCTGCGCCGGCTTACAGCGCCCTACCGGATGATGGAAACCGCCGTGAACCGGATCGGCAAGGACCTGAAGAGCCCGCCAATCGCTGAAGGCGGCAGCCGCGAGGTCCGTGCCGCGGCCAAGGCGATCAACGCCATGCAGACCCGGTTGCGCGAATATGTCGAGGACCGCGAGCATCTGGCGGCGGCACTGGCGCATGACCTGCGCACGCCGATGACCAGGATGCGCCTGCGCCTGGAACTGTTGCGCAAGTCGGCGGTTCGCGAGGCGCTGGCGCACGACCTCGCCGATGTCGAAAGCATCGCCAGCTCGGTGATCGACTTCGCCACCTTCGAGGTGACGGAGGAGAAGAACGAACGCATCGACTTCTGGTCGCTCGTGGAATCGATCGCCGACAGCTATGACGACGTTTCCTTCGACGACGATACCCGTTCGCGCGGCCTCATCTGCATGGCGCGGCCGGTCGCGCTCAAGCGCTGCGTCACCAATCTGGTGCAGAACGCGGTCACTTACGGCAAGAAGGCGCATCTCAGCCTGCGCCGGTCGGAAAACATGATCCTGCTCACCATCCGCGACGAAGGGCCTGGGATACCCCAAGCCCAGATCGACGCCGTGTTCGGCTCTTTCGTGCGCCTCGAACAATCGCGTAACCGCCAGACCGGTGGTCTTGGGCTCGGCCTGACCATCGCCCGCAACATCGCGCGCGCCGCCGGCGGCGAGATCAGCCTGTCCAACAACCCGGGCGGTGGCCTGCTGACGCAACTGCGCCTGCCGCTGGCGGCTTAATGCCGGGCCTAAAGTGCCGGCCCTGCAACGCAGCGCTTTAGCAGCATTCCCGAAACCCAGGAAACCGGCAGCAAGATATCAAGACCGGCACGAACCAGGGATGTTTTGCCGTTTTCAACGGATGACGGCGATCTTCCATGCCAACAGGGCAACTATTGTTGCCAGGCTGAAGAGGGTCGCCCAACCGTGCCGCCCGAATGCATGCAGGACAAGAACCACCAACGCGGCGGTGATCGCTGCCAGCGTCCCTTCAATATAAAAGAGCTGATGTGCACTCAGCTGCGTGCCGGTCGCACCGCCAATCCTGAAAAACTCCAGGATCGATCGCATCGCAACCACCAGCAGTATTCCGAGTGCCGTCTGCGCGGTCCCCGGTTTAGACAACCAACCCCAAATCCTCTCCAAAGCGCCTTCCCTGATCGCCGATGGTCCTGGAGTCTCGCGGCTCCTATCGCCGCAGCACCGCGCTCAACACATCGCGGATGCCGATGGCGCCGACAAATCGCGATTGCCACCGGTGCAGTCTGCGAACGGTGCATGGCCAGCATCACGGTTTTCAGCGAGGTGCCGGGATTGGCCCAGAACACCTGCGCCAGTTCCTCCGGCTGGCCCTCGACGTCGGCGCATGACACCCAGACCGCCGGCTTGCCGTCGCGTTCGGCCGCCGCCACCAGCCCGTGATCGTCGATCTTGAAGCGCGTCGTCTTGCGCCGGTCGAGCCACACCCAGCCATTGTCGCCATGCTCCAGATCGCGACGGTCGCGCATCACGTTCCAGGCGGTCAGCACCGATAGCGGGTTCACATTGGCGATGAAGTCGCGGACATAGTCGTTGGCCGGGCGCAGCACGATATCTTCCGGCGCGCCGGTCTGCACGATGCGGCCGCCCTCCATGATGGTGATGTGGCTGCCGATCTTCAGCGCCTCCTCGAGGTCGTGGCTGACAAAGATGATGGTCTTCTTCAATTCGGCCTGCAGCTGCAGCAACTCATCCTGCAGCTTGGTTCGGATCAGCGGGTCGAGCGCCGAGAACGGCTCGTCCATCAACAGGATCGGCGCCTCGGTTGCGAAGGCGCGGGCCAGGCCGACGCGCTGCTGCATGCCGCCCGACAGCTCATGCGCGTATTTCTTCGACCACTGGTCGAGATTGACCAGCTTGAGCTGGCGTTGCACGCGCTCCTTGCGCTCGGCTTCCGGCACGCCGGCGAGTTCGAGGCCGAGGCCGACATTTTCCTCCACCGTGCGCCAGGGCAGCAGGCCGAACTGCTGGAACACCATCGCCACCTGTTTCTGCCGCAGCCGCCGCAAGGTCGCCTGGTCGCAAGTGACGACATCGACGGTCTTGTCCCCATCCTTGACCAGCACCTGGCCGCGCGACACCACGTTGAGCCGGTTGACCGCCCGCAACAATGTCGACTTGCCCGAACCGGAGAGGCCCATCAGCACGGAGATCTCACCCTCGTTCACGGTCAGGCTGGCGCCTGCGCAGCCGAGGACATTGCCGGTCTTTTCGAGGATCTCGGCGCGGCTGGCGCCGGCATCGATCATCGCCAGCGATCCGGCCTGGTCGGCGCCGAAGACGATATCGACGTTCCTGAAATCGACGGCGACGGTCATTTCTTGCCTCCAACCGCAATTCGGGTCATCCGGTCGAGCACGATGGCGAGCACGACGATTGCCAGGCCAGCCTCAAGCCCGAGATCGATGCGGCGAGAGCCAAGCGCCCGGTTGATCTCGGTGCCGAGGCCGCCGGCGCCGATGAGTGCGGCGAACACCACCATCGACAGCGACAGCATGATCGACTGCGTCAGGCCGGCCATGATGGTGGGCAGCGCCGAGGGCAGTTCCACCTTCCACAACAGCTGGCTCTTGGTAGCGCCGAAAGCCTCGCCGGCCTCGACGATCGACTTCGGCACCGAGACGACGCCGAGATGGGTGAGCCTGACCGCGGTCGGAATGACGAAGATGATGGTGACGATGAGGCCGGGCGCGTTGCCGAGACCGAACAGCGTCAGCACCGGGATCAGGTAGACGAAGGTCGGCAGCGTCTGCATCAGGTCGAGCACCGGCAGCATCACGCGATAGACCTTCGGCTTGTGCGCCGCCCAGATGCCGAGCGGCACACCGATGGCCATGGCCATGGCAGCGGCCGCGACGACCAGCACCAGCGTCTGCACCGTCTGCTTCCATAGGTTCTGGTTGATGATGAAGATCAGGCCGAGAAAGACGCCGATGGCGAGCGGCCGCGAGCGCTGCAGCAGCCAGGCGATGATGGCGATGATCAGCGCCAGCAGCACCGGCGGCACCATCAGCAGGATGTTGACCAGCCCGTCGAGCAGGAAATTGAGGCCATTCGAAAAGGCCCTGAACACAGTGTCGAAATTGTCGGTGAGGAAACCGAAAAACGCCTTTCCCCAGGCGCCGATCGGAATCTTGTGATCGACCATGAATTTCGAAATCGGATCCATATCGCCCCTCTCGTGCAGGAGACCGCCCTGCCCTCGGCCTCAACGGTAGCAACGTCATCTTGTCACAGGATATGAAAAAGGGCAGCCTTTTCTAAGATGGCTGCCCTTCCTGGTTCGGCTTTGCCGAATTCAGTCGGCTCAGCTTCCGAGCGCGGTCTTGACGGCAGCGGCCGCGTCGCCACCGTCGAAGGTGGTTACGCCGGCGATCCACGGGGCAACCGCGTCCGGGTGCTTCTTCAGCCAGTCGGCCGCCACCGTGTTGGCGTCGCCGCCCTTGAGGATCGCGTCCATCATCTGGCCTTCCATGTCCAGGTTGAACTTGAGGTTGGCGATGAACTTGCCGGCATTCGGACACTCGGTGGTGTAGCCCTTGCGCACATTGGTAAAGACGGTGGCGGCGCCGAAGCCGCTGTCGCCCATGCCGTCGAGATAGGTGATCTTCATGGCGCCCATCACCGGATGCGGCGTCCAGCCGAGGAAGGCGATCCACTCATTGTTCTTCATCGACTGCTCGGCCTGCGTGAGCATGCCGGCCTCCGAGGATTCGACCAACTCGAAGCCTTCGAGATTGTCCTTCGGGTTCTTGATCATGTCGAGGATGATGCGGTTGCCGTCATTGCCGGCCTCGATGCCGTAGATCTTGCCGTTGAACTTGTCCTTGAACTTGCCGATATCGGTCAGCGACTTGACACCGGCATCCGCGACATAGGTCGGCACGACAATGCCGTAGCCGGCGCCGGTCAGGTTCGTGCTGATCGTCTCGACCGAGCCGTCGGCGGTGTAGTCCTTGATGTCGTTGGTCATCGACGGCATCCAGTTGCCGAGGAACACGTCGAGATCCTTGTTCTTCAGCGACGCCATGGTCACCGGCACCGACAGCTGGATCGTCTGCGGCTCGTAGCCGAGCGCGGTCAGCAGCACCGAAGCGATGCCGGTCGTCGCCTGGATGTCGGTCCAGCCGACATCGGAAAGGCGCACCGCCTTGCAGCTTGCCGGATCACCGGCAAAGGCAGCGCTCGTGGACAAAAAAGCCGCCAGGCCGAGGCCGGCGACGAAGGAATTCATGCGCGACATAGATATTCTCCCATTGTGATTCTTTGGCGAAGCGTAGTCACGGTTTCTCTGCCCGCCTTGTTTCGTCAGCCAAACACCATTCTGGTGTGGATTCAAGCGCTAAGGCAATCACGATCAACGGCGCGGGCTGGCCAATCAGCGACACGACCGACGCTTTTGTCGTGCCAGACAGCTTTTTCAGAGACAGGTCGGCTTTTTCAGGGGAATGCCGGCGGCGGCCCCTCCCCGTATCAGGCCAACTCGGCATAAGGTCTGTTTAGATTCAGGTCAGGCCGAGACGAAAATGGTGGGCTCCGAGAACCGGAGCGGAGCGTACTTTTGGGTACGTGAGCTCAGTTCTACCGCGACGCGGTAGAACGGGGAAGCGCAGGAGCCGCCATTTGCAGGCCGGCATCACCTGAATATCAACAGACCGTAGGATGGCATGGCCAAACTTTACTTCCACTATGCAACGATGAATGCCGGCAAGACGACGATGCTGTTGCAGGCGTCGTATAATTATCGCGAGCGCGGCATGGGCACGATGCTGTTCGTCGCCGGCCACTACCGCAAGGGCGATACCGGCCTGATCTCGTCGCGCATCGGCCTGGAGACGGGAGCCGAGATGTTCCGCGACGGTGACGATCTGTTCGCCCGCGTCGCCGATCACCACGCGCATACATCGGTGCATTGCGTCTTCGTCGACGAGGCGCAATTCCTCGAGGAAGAACAGGTCTGGCAGCTCGCCCGCATCGCCGACCGCCTGAACATTCCGGTCATGTGCTACGGCCTGCGCACCGACTTCCAGGGCAAGCTGTTTTCCGGCTCGCGCGCGCTGCTGGCCATCGCCGACGATTTACGCGAGGTGCGCACCATCTGCCGCTGCGGCCGCAAGGCGACGATGGTCGTGCGCCTCGGCCCCGACGGCAAGGTGGCCAGGCAAGGCGAACAGGTGGCGATCGGCAAGGACGTCTATGTCTCACTCTGCCGCCGCCACTGGGAGGAAGAGATGGGCCGCGCCGCGCCCGACGACTTCATCGGCTTTATCAAGGGCTGACCAGGTTCATACGGTCGAAACACGCGATCTCGGAAACCGCCAACCAAGCCGCACGCCAAGTGTTGCCAGTGCGATCAGCGCCATGCCGGCAGCCTGCGCCAGCCCGAGCGGATGCCCATAGATCGCCCAGTCGACGATGATGGCGACGACGGGGTAGATGAAGGTGATGACGCCGATCACCGGTGTCGTCAGGCGCGGAAAGGCCGAATTCATCAGCACGTAGGCAACGCCGGTGTGCAGCACGCCGATGCCGAGCAGCCAGCCCCATGACGCAGGCGCAATATGTTGGCCGACGTCAGCGAACGGGGCGAGCATGACGACCCCCACCACCGTCTGGCAGAGTACCGTGATTTCGGCGCGCTGCTGGCCAAGGCCTTTGGCCAGGATCGTTGTAACGGCATAGAGCATTGCGCCGCCCAGCGTCAGCGCAATGCCCGGCGCCCAGTTGGCATCGGCATGGCCGTGCGCGAAGACGAGGCCGCTGGCCAGCACGACGCCGAGAAACGCACCGAGCATCCACAACAGTTGGTCGAGCGAGATGCGTTCCTTGAGGAAGATGACGCCGATCAGGACCACGAAGAACGGCTGGACATGATAGACGATCGTCGTCGTGGCGATCGACGTCATGGCGAAGCCGGCGAAGAAGGCCGTCCAGCTCAGCACCATGCAGACGCCGGCAAGTGCTGCAAGGGCAAGCCGGGATGGCGACAGCGTCCGGTCCGGCAGATAGCCGCGCAACAGGCACCATACGAAAAGGAACAGCGCGCCGAACACACATCGCCAGAAGACGACGGCGACGGGATGCAGCCCCGATTCCGTGGCGAAGGCGCCGACCGTGCCGGCGATAACCATTGCCAGAGCAAGGCTCGCGGCCGGAAAGCGGGCTGTCGAGGCGTCTGTCATGGGTGTTTCGTCCAGCCGGTACTCCCAGCCATCTGGTCACCGGCACGGCCTTCAAACAAGCGAATAGATTTGGAATGATCTATTCGATATGCTGATAGCACCATGGCCGCGCCACTCGATCTCAACTTGCTGAAAACCTTCGTCGCCGTCGTCGAGAGCGGCAGCCTTTCCAATGCAGCACCCAGGGTCGGCCGCAGCCAGTCGGCCGTCAGCATGCAGATGCAGCGGCTGGAGGAGATGGTCGGCAACCAGCTCCTGGTGCGTGGCCCCAGAACCGTCATCCCCAATGCCGTCGGCGAGGATTTCCTGATCTATGCGCGCCGGTTGCTGAAGCTGTCGGATGAGGCATGGGCGAGCGTCACCCGGCCGAAGGAGATCGGCAGCGTCCGTCTGGGTGTGCCGGACGACTACGCGGCCTTCCTCTTGCCGCCGGTGCTGTCGCGCTTTGCTGCGGAGCATCCCCTGGTGACGGTGGAACTGATCTGCGAACAATCGACCGCGCTGGTGAAGACGCTGGCCGAGGGACGGCTGGATCTCGCCATCGTCACCCGCTTGCCGGAGCAGCCGCTCGACGTGATCCGGCTGGAACGTTTCGTCTGGGTCGCCTCGCCAAACCATGTGGCATGGGAGACCGCCCCGCTTCCGGTCGCCTTGTTCGAACCAGGCTGCGCCGCGAGGATGAATGTCCTGCAGGCGCTTGGCGATGCCGACCGCTCCTATCGCTGCACCTATTCCAGCGCCTCTTTGCTTGGCCTGATCGCGGTCGTCCAAGCAGGACTCGCGGTGGCTGGCCTCGCCCTGCGCAGCGTACCGCCATCGCTGCGCATCATCGGCGGCAATGAAGGGCTTCCGGTGCTGCCGGACCTCGAAATCGGCATCCTGCGCAACCCTCTGTCGATGACGCCGGCGGTCGAACGGCTGAATGACTTCCTGCGCCGCGACTTGGCACAGCAGGCCTGACTTGCAATACCATTGTCAGGGCCTGTCTTCCGCAATCCCGCCACGATGCAGCGTTTGTTAAGGCCTCGGCCCTATAAGGCCGACAGCCAGAGCTCTCCGGGGTCAGCCATGTTTCGAGCCGCTTCGTCCGCCAGCTTTCTTCTCCTTGCCACCTCCCTTGTCCTTGCCACCTCCCTTGCCGCCCATGCCGGCGGTGACCCGGCCCTGGGCAAGAAGGTCTTCAACCGATGCATCGCCTGCCATGAAGCGGCCACCGACCGCGACAAGGTCGGCCCGCATTTGATGGGCGTCGTCGGCCGCACCGCCGGTAGCGCCGAGAGTTTTCTTGGTCACTACTCCGAGGCGATGAAGAGTGCCGGTGCTGCCGCCCTGGTGTGGGATGAAGCCAATCTCGCCGAGTATATCAAGGCCCCCAAGCTGAAAGTGCCCGGCAACAAGATGGCGTTTGCCGGCCTGACCAAGGACGACGACATCGCCAATGTCATCGCCTATCTGAAGGCCGATCCCAAGCCCTGATCCGCTGTTCGTCCGCCTCTGTAAAGCCGGCTTTCGCGTCGCATATCGCGGCCACGATTGCTTCAGTGGTTTGCCGAATACAAAGGCATCCATGCGCCATCGCTTTGCCGCATGAAAGTTCAATGACAGCTGAACTATGCCTAACCGGCAAGCTAATCACGCCATGACCCCACCTTCACTAACTTTCAAGACCGCGACGGATTCTTTTGTTTTCGAGGCGGGTGTTGTCTTGCGTCTTTCAATCCCCGGATGCCCCACATATATTCGCCGCTGTTCGCTACCAGCGACGTGATGCCGAAGCGGGAGGCCCCAATGGCGACATTGCAGAATTTCGACGCCGAAATTGCCAAGACCAAGCAGGTCGTGCAGGACATGCGCACCAAGATCGAGCAGTCCGGCACCGTGCTTGATACGCTCGCCACCGCCGACAAGAAGATCGGCGACGCCAATTTCGACATCGAGAACGCCCGCATCGAGGACGTGCTGAAGCAGCAGAAGGTGATGGAAGGCAACATCGCCGACCTGATCATCGGGCTGGAGGACGCCACCAACGTCTTCGGCGCCGAGTTCGAGAGCATGAAGAACTACACCGGCTGGGAAAAATTCATCGGCGTCTTCTCCAGCCAGAGCAAGCAGCGCATGCGCACCGACCGCGTCCGCAACATGTCGCTGGCCGGCAATCTGCAGGAACTGCTGGTCAAGTCAGACACCATCGTCGGCATCCTGAAGGCGCAAAAAGAAGTCCTCGATCAGCGCTACAAGACCTCCGAGACCAGCCTGTCGCAGGTCATCGAGCGCCGCAAGACCACGATGACCAACCTCGAAGCCGTGCAGAAGCGCATCGAGGAACTCAATCCGATGCTGCTCGACATCGAAAACAAGATCGCAGCCTCGACCAGCCAGAAGGACCGCACGCAGCTCGAAGGCGACCGCTCCAAGCTGGCGACGGAATACAACGAAAAGCAGGCCAAGGAGCAGGAACTGCTGGCCGAAAGCCAGACGCTCGAGCGCTACACCTCGATGTTCCAGACCTTCGTTGATTCGCTCAACAACCAGATCGCCGCGCAATCGACGCTGATCAACAAGCTGACCATCGATACCGAGCAGCGCATCGTGCTCTACAAGGCGCTGGAAGATTCGCTGAAGACCGCCGCCCAGCAGGACGTCGCCCACAAGATCAACACGCTGGGCAGCCAGGTCGACAACACGGCCGAGGAAACCATGGCCGGCATCGGTGCTGCATCGCAGAAGCACATCGGCGACCTGCTCGAGATGCACGAGAAGAACATGGTCGCCAGCGCCGACATCCAGCGCCGCAAGAAGCTGGCCGACGATGCCTTCGCCCGCCGCTTCGACGAGGTGTTGAAGAAGCACAATTCGGCAAACTACGTGCAGTCTTAGGGGTGACAGGACTGCCCGCGAGCGCACAGGCATGACCCCCGAAAACGAAGCGGCTGCACGGTATTTCTCCGCCATCACGGCCGCGCTCAGCGGCCTTGAAGTGTTCATGCGCGACGATCGCTCGCCGCTCTACCGGCATGGCATCGTCGCCAAGATCGTCGCCGAATACATTGCCCGGCTCGACAAGTCGTTTGCCTGCTGGCGCAACCGGCTAGGCTTCATGGACACGTTCCGCATTTCGCGCGCCGAAAGTGGCTTCCCGGTCTTCCAGAACCTGCTCGAACTGGAAAACGACCGCCGCCAGGCCGATGCGCGGCTTGCCAACATTCCGCTGGCCGGCGAGTTGCGCGAGGAAATGGCCGACTTCATCCTGCGCCACAAGGAATTCCCCGAGGCGCTGCAGAAGTCGATGGCCGAGCGGCTCTATCTCGAGGACGTGAAAAGCGAGAACACGTTCGGCCCGTTCACACTGGCGCAAACGGCTAACGTCTCGGTCAATCCGAAGACGGCGCGACCTTATTATCTCGTCCACTGGGCGACGTTCGACGGCAGTGCCAACCTGCCGCTGGTCTACATGGTGACGGTGGAGGATTCTTCCGAAGCGATGATCCGCCAGCTCGTCGACAGAAACGGCAAGCTGAACGAGACGATCGACATTCCGCTGCCGGTCGACGGCCTGCTCAATCCCGAGCTTGCCCACCGTTTCGACGATTTCACAGAGAAGAATTCCGCCTATACGCTGTCGCCGGCGACCATCGCCGTCAACCTCGACAAGGATTTCGAGCCGCTGCACCCCAAGCAGTTGCGTCGCGTCGTGCTCGGCCCGTTCTATTCGGCCGGCATCACCGACAACAATTCGACGGTGACCGAGGTTCTGGCCAAGGTGCGCAAGCCGGAAAATGCCTGGCTGCTGACCTGGACCATCCAGGAGGTCTACTCCAAGGGCGAGAAACCCGGCCGCAAGGGGCTGTTTTCGAGCGAGAAGACGACGCAGGAATTCTTCATCAACACCGACGATCTGGAAGCCGCGCGCCAGGGCGTGTCGAGCTACGAAAACCATGCGCTGATCCCGCACGAAGCCTACCAGGCGCTCTACGCAGCCGGCGAGGCGCAGAAGATTTTTGCCGGCTACAAGGTTCACATCCTGTCCAACGGACAGGTCATCTCAGACGTCTGACCGTCACACCACGGAGCACCCTTCATGGATACCGGCCTGACCACCATCCCGGAAGCCGCCATAGAGAAGCATCGCGCCACCGCGCAGAGCTTCATCACCCGCATTGTCGTGCTGGAGGATCCGTCACGCGAGTCCGGCACAGCACTTGCCGGCACCAACCGCCGCTTCGTCTCCACCGTCTCGGTCGGTTCGGTGCGCCGCACGCGCGAGGTCGAGCTGTCGAAGACAGTCGGCGCCGTCCATCCCGACGACCAGCTGCTGACCATTCCGCAGCACACGCTCTTGTTTCGCGCCCGGCGCGGCACGGCGATCGCGCTGGCCATATCGGACGTCTTTGCCGAAGGCTCGGACCTCGAAAGCCTGCAGGCCAGGAACACGCGCGCACCGCTCGAAGGCGACGAGGCGTCCACCTTCAAGAAGCTTCTGTCGGCCTCGGCTTACATCTCAGCCTTCAGCCTCGCCTCCTATCTGTTCCAGCTGATCGACAGCGACGGCGAGGCGCCCAACGATAGTCCCGAACCGGACTTCCTGTTCGACACGCCGCAGGATGCGGTGAAGTCGATCCTCGCCGGCCTTGACAAGGCAATCTCGGGATCGTCCGACGACGCCGACCTGATGACAAGGGCACGCGCCTTTGCCCGCGTCGCCATCGACGGGCTTCTGGCGCGCAAGGGTCGCTTCGACGGCATCGGCCCGTTCGAGAACGCCCATATCCGCATCGATGCCGACGATTTCACCCTCGATGGTTTCGACGTCGCGCCGGGCAAGCGCTCCAAGCCGCTGGTGATGACCTTCAAGAAGCCGGAAGAGGTCGTCGGCAACCACATCGCCAAATACCAGTCGGTCAAGCTCGCTAAGATGCTGATGGCCTACGACTTCGAGCGCGAACTCAATCCGTTCGTCGAGCTCGGCGGCTTCCTGTTCACTTTCATCGGCGACGGCGCGCCCGGCACCGGCAAGACGACGCTGATCCAGATGATCGCCGGCCTCGTCAACGGCTATTGCCAGGTCGCCGGCTATCCCTTCGCCTATGAGAATTTCGGCGTCGACCAGATCTCGTCCTACCAGGGCAAGTCGGGCCAGAACTGCCGCCAGTTCATCAACAATGTGCTGAACCCGCGCGTCATCGGCTTCGGCACCATCGACGACATCGATCAGGTGGCGGCGCGCCGCTCCGACGACCGCGCCTCGGCCGGCCAGCAGGAGATCACAGGCGTCTTGATGGATGCCTTCGCCGGCGCCGCCACCGTGGTGCGCGGCAACTGCTCGTTCGGCATGTTCTCCAACTATCCCGAGAACGTCGACGACGCGCTGCGCCAGCGCGCCGGCGCCCGCTGGCTGGTCGACGGGCCGCAGTCGCGCGACGACTACATCGACATCTTCGTGCTGCTCGCCGGCAAGAACCACAAGATCCCGCTCGGCGACCACGATCTCTACGCCGCGCAGGAAATCCAGCGCGCCGTGACCGAAGCCTATGAGGAACACGAGAAGCCGCAAGAGGACGGGCTGATCAAGGTCTACGAACGCTACATGAAGGAGAACGGCGCGCCGAAGTCGATGGCCGACATCGGCACCTATCTGCACCTGATCAAGGATGCCGAGCCGCGCTTCACCGGCCGCGCCATCAAGAACGTCACCGACGCCATCAAGATGCGCGCCATGGACATCGAGCTTCCCGACGACTGGTTCGAGAAGCCGGAAGTCTTCATGCACAAGGGCTACGACGAGAAGAAAGCGATGATCGAGGAACTGCGCGGACCGTTCTCGATGGACATGGTCATGCAGGAGATCAACCGCTACGCCGATAGCGAGTTCCGCTATTCCGACAAGTCCGACGACTCCGCTGTGCAAAAGCTGCTGCGCGACGCCCGCCTGCGCGAACGGGCCGCGCGCGAGATGGAGGAGATGAAGAAGAAGGGGCTATGGAATGCCTAAAGGTAGGCAATGACCCACGCCAAGAAACCCGATCTTCTGCGCGACAATGAGCTGATCTATGGCCGGCTGCTGACGGTCGACGAGCCGCATCTGATCCAGCGCTATAACAAGGCGCTGGCTGCATTCGGCCTGAAGCCGACCAAGCTGAAGAGCTTCCAGATCGACCGCACCGGCTTCTCGCCCGAAGTGGCCGAGGAATGCGGTGACTATGATTATCTCGATCCCAACGAGGTCAACCGCCGCTTCATCATCCTGACGCCGTCGCAGATCGACCTGCCGGTGGTGCACACCGCCTTCTCCAACACCTCGCAGCTGATGTTCGAGTTCATGTCCAAGAACCAGCGCGCCATCGACGCGCTGACCATCAAGGACGTCATCTACGGCGAGATCGAGGATTCCGTTCCCAAGGTCAACGACATCGAGGACCTGCTGTCGATCAGCCAGGTCGAGTTCAAGGTGCTGTCAGCCGAGGATGTGTTGGGCAAGGCCGCCGAACTCGGCAAGCTCGTCGACCGGCTGAAGCAGGAGCCTGACGCCTGGCGTGACAACGCCATGCTGACCCGCATGGTCGAGCTCGCCAAGATCTGCGGCGACATCCGCGAGAACGCGCTGGTGCCGGACCAGGTGATCTTCCGCCACAACGCCTGCTGGACCAGCCATTTCGGCGGCCTTTACGTGTTCGTCGACCCGGACATGACGACGGTGATCAGCGATCCGGCTGCACCTGGCTTTCGCCGTTCGCGGCCGTGGCAGGTCAGCTATCTCTCGATCAACGACGCCGACAAGGTGTTCAAGTTCCTCGCCACCACCGGCCGCATCGAGTTGCCGCGCGCCTCCTGGATCGAGGCCTCAGGCTATCTCGAGCACCGCGCCGAGATGGTGGTGCGCGCGCTGATCCGCGATGCCGAGCCGAACCGCAACCTGACCGATGTCGACAAGGTCTGGCTGCAGACCTGGATCCAGAGCCATGCCGACCTGATCACCAAAGACGGCAACTTTCCCTTCCTCAACGCTGCCAAGCGCGAGATCGCCCAGCTCGGCCACCTCAAGATCGAGGATGTCTTCCCGCAGCAGCGCTTCCTGGTGATCCGCGCCAAGCCGGATCATCCTGACGCCTGGCTGACCAACCGGCTGATCTCGGATTTCGTGCTGTCGGACTTCGTCTCGCGCTACATCTTCAACAAGCAGGGCTTCTACAAGGACTATGACGGCTTCAGCGACGCCTGGCGATCGCATGTTGTGGACGTTCTCAAAACCACATATTTGAAGGACAAGGTGGCGTTTCGCACACGCCTCTACGGCCTGACTGACTAGAGCGGTTCACCGTCTAACGGAAACGCCGAACCGCTCTATCCCGTTGATTTGACGCAATTCCGGACGGAAAACCGTTTCACACTTTTCCTGGAATTGCTCTAGAACGAAATGACCCGTTATTTCGTTCTAACTTGTTGTTTTGGCGCATGATGTTATCCAAAAAGTCTGCAACTTTTTGGCATTATGCTTTGAGGGGGTGACATCGCCATGCTTGATCCGATCGTGAACTTCTTCACCCGGATTTTCCAGTGGATCGGCCGCGGCATCGGCCTGCTCATCGGCGTGATCCTGTGGCCGTTCCTGTGGGCCGGGCGCTGGTACACGCAGCGCGGCTGGATCCTCAAGGCGGCGGTCGGCGTCGCTGTGCTGGTGCTGATCGGCCTCTATGCCAACTTCTTCTACGCCACCCAGTGGTGGAACAATTTCAACCCGAACTATCCCGACACCTACACGTTCGAGAAGCGCAATGTCTCCGCCGGCGAACAGGTCTCGGCGGGCGCCGGCACCGACACCGCCAAGACCTGCGGCAATTCCGGCATCGCCCAGGTAGCCGCCGACCTGACCGACTTCAACGTCAACCAGAATGCCTGGATCTCGTCGATGATCCTCTACAAGCTCGGCTTGTTCGGCATCGACTGGGACAACACGCCGTGGATGGACAACAAGGCTTCGTTCCAGCGCGGCATCAACCAGGCGGTGCGGCGCACCGCGACGGAACTTGCCGACAATCTCGGCCGTGTGCGCACCACCTCGCAGATCGACAGCGATCTGCAGAATGCCCGTGGCAACCTGCAGTTCGACGAGGAGACCTGGTATTTCGGCCTGAATCCGTTCGGCCCCAAGACGCCGACGCCAAGCTACTATCGCGACGCCGTGCGCATGCTGCGTTCCTTCAACGCTCGCCTCGCCACCTGCCAGGCGACGTTCGACGCCCGCGCCGACAATCTGAAACAATATATCGACCGCATCTCGTCCGACATCGGCTCGACCTCGGCCATCCTCAAGGAACGCGCCGAGAACCACAACAATGGCTGGTTCGATTTCCGCGCCGACGACCGCTTCTGGTTCGCCTATGGCCAGCTCTATGGCTATTACGGCCTGATGAAGGGCGCCCAGGCCGACTTCGAGGACGTCATCAAGGAAAAGCATCTGCAGAACCTGTGGGACACGATGGACTCGCAGTTCGTCTCGGCGCTGCGCATCCAGCCCTTCATCATCGCCAATGGCCGCGAGGACGGCTGGATCTTGCCGACGCATCTGACGACGATGGGCTTCTATGTGCTCAGGGTGCGCTCCAACATGGTCGAAATCAGCAACGTTCTAACGCAGTAAGGCTGTTCAGCCCAATGCATGTCGTCCAAAAGTGGTCCCGGTTTTGGGAGAACGAGATGCATAAAAATAAAAGCCTAAAGCGCGGTGCGCTTTAGGCATGCGATGGCGAATTTGCGCCGTCGCCTCTGTCGCATTCCGTGCATTGTGCGGCTGTTTTGAGACGGCGGAGCGACGCGTCCTCTGGCTTCTATACGGCGCGGCAACGGAGCCAGGAAGAACCGATGACAGGTCGGCCGGTCCGCAGAGGAATTTTCTTCATAGGAAACATAGTTGCATGCAAGTTGACGCCGCGGCCGCGACAGGGTTAGAACATGCCCGCGCCCGGTTCCAACCTGCTTGCCAGTAAGATCAAACCCGTCCCCTCCACAGTCCAATCCAGAGGAAAGCCGTCATGGCCGAAGTGAAGTCCGACATCGAGATCGCGCGCGGCGCCAAGAAAAAGCAGATCCAGGAGATCGGCCAGAAGATCGGCATCCCGACCGAACATCTGCTGCCCTACGGCCACGACAAGGCCAAGATCTCAGCCGAATTCATCAAGTCGGTGAAGGGCAACAAGGACGGCAAGCTGATCCTCGTCACCGCCATCAACCCGACGCCGGCCGGCGAAGGCAAGACCACGACCACGGTCGGCCTTGGTGACGGACTGAACCGCATCGGCAAGAAGGCGATCGTCTGCATCCGCGAGGCGTCGCTCGGCCCGAATTTTGGCGTCAAGGGCGGTGCCGCCGGCGGCGGCTATGCCCAGGTCGTGCCGATGGAGGACATGAACCTCCATTTCACCGGTGACTTCCACGCCATCACCACGGCGCACAATCTGCTTTCGGCGCTGATCGACAACCACATCTACTGGGGCAATGAGCTCGGCATCGACACCCGCCGCGTCGTCTGGCGCCGTGTCATGGACATGAACGACCGCGCGCTTCGCGAGATCATCTGCTCGCTCGGCGGCGTCGCCAACGGCTTCCCGCGCGAAGGCGGCTTCGACATCACCGTCGCCTCCGAAGTGATGGCCATTCTGTGCCTGTCCACCGACCTGAAGGACCTTGAAAAGCGCCTCGGCGACATCATCGTCGCCTACCGTCGCGACAAGTCGGCGGTTTATGCCCGCGACCTCAAGGCCGACGGCGCCATGGCCGTGCTGCTCAAGGACGCCATGCAGCCCAATCTGGTGCAGACGCTGGAGAACAACCCGGCCTTCGTCCATGGCGGCCCGTTCGCCAACATCGCACATGGCTGCAATTCGGTCGTCGCCACCACGACGGCGCTCAAGCTTGCCGACTATGTCGTCACCGAAGCTGGCTTCGGCGCCGACCTTGGTGCTGAAAAATTCTTCGACATCAAGTGCCGCAAGGCTGGACTGAAGCCGGCGGCGGCGGTCATCGTCGCCACCGTGCGCGCCATGAAGATGAATGGCGGCGTCAAGAAGGAAGACCTCGGCAAGGAAAACGTCGAAGCGGTGAAGAAGGGCTGCGCCAACCTCGGCCGCCACATCGAGAATATCCGCCAGTTCGGCGTGCCGGCGGTGGTTGCCATCAACCACTTCTATTCCGACACCGACGCCGAGATCCAGGCGATGAAGGACTATGTCGCCTCGATGGGCGAAGAAGCGATCCTGTGCAAGCATTGGGCCCACGGCTCGGCCGGCATCGAGGAGCTTGCCAACAAGGTGGTGGCGCTGGCCGAATCCGGCGCCTCGCAGTTCGCGCCGCTCTATCCCGATGCCATGCCGCTGTTCGAGAAAATCAACACCATCGTCCAGCGCATCTATCGCGGCTCGGAAGCGATTGCCGACAAGTCGGTGCGCGACCAGCTCAAGGCCTGGGAAGACGCCGGCTACGGCCACCTGCCGGTCTGCATGGCCAAGACCCAGTATTCCTTCTCGACCGACCCGAACCTGCGCGGCGCGCCGACCGGTCACACCGTGCCGGTTCGCGAGGTCAGGCTTTCGGCCGGTGCCGGCTTCGTCGTCATCATCTGCGGCGAGGTCATGACCATGCCCGGCCTACCCAAGGCTCCGTCCTCGGAAAAGATCTTCCTCAACGAGGCCGGCCAGATCGAAGGCCTGTTCTGAGACTTTGCAGTTTCGACGAAAAGGGCGCCGCAGCGATGCGGCGCCCTTTTCGTTTTCGGATCGCCCTAGGCAGCGCTGCGTGACAGCGCCGCTGGTTGGAGCCGAAGATCGTGTCACGTTCCGGCAGCGCGCCTGTCTTCAGGCACTCGACCCATTCGGCGGTCTTGAGCACGGCGGCGAAGCGCGACTGCAGGATGATCGTCACCACGCGGTGGATCTCCTCGGCCGAGGCGTAGCCGGCGCTGTTGGCGTAAGGCACCGAGCCGGTCGCATCCGACAGGAACTCGACGGCAAAGCCCATATGCACGGCGTGGATGATGGTCGACAGGTCGCAATTGTGCGTCATGTAACCGACCACGGTGATCGTATCGATGGCGTTGGCACGCAGCCAGTCCTCGAGGTCAGTGCCGGTGAAGGCGGAGGGCAGGTTCTTTTCGACATAATGATCGCGCTCACGCCTGGCGATTTCGGGATGGAGTTCGCCGCCATGGCTGCCCTTGGCGAAGATCGGCGATGTCTCGGGCGCCATCTGCTTGACGACCACCACCTTGATACCGGCAGCAGTCGCTGCATCCATGGCGCGCGCCACATTGACGACGCTGTCGCGGAATGGCGGATGCTGGATGGCGAGATTGCCGCCGTCATAGTCGTTCTGCACATCGACGACGATCAGCGCCCGGCGCGGCGTGGTGTTGGCTGGGTCAGACATGGTGTTTTCCTTTCCGGCTTGAATGCGATGGATCAAAAATAGGCGGGTTCCCAGACAGTCGAAAGTGGCCCGATTGACATCATTCGAAAGAATTGGGACAATCCGCTTTCAACTGCCGGAAGCAAACATGACCAACCCGACCATTGCCGTCCTCGCCTTCGACGGCATCAGCCCGTTCCATCTTTCCGTGCCGTGCTTGGTCTTCGGCGAGGACAGGACGGCGCTTGGCCTGCCGCGCTTCGACTTCCGCATCTGCGCGGCCAAGGCCGGCCCGATCCACACCGAGGCCGGACTGACCGTTGCGGCGCCGCATGGGCTCGACGGGCTCGACGGCGCCGACATCGTCATCATCCCAAGCTGGCATCATCTGGGCGAACCGGTGTCGCCGCTGTTGATGGAGACACTACGCAGAGCGCACGGGCGCGGCGCCTTGATCGTCGGCCTGTGCCTCGGAACCTTCGCCATTGCCGCGGCCGGGCTGCTTTCGGGCCGCCGAGCCGCGACGCACTGGGCCTATTCCGAGCAGTTGCAAACACTCCATCCCGACATCGCCGTCGATGCCACGGTGCTCTATGTCGACAATGGCGACGTCGTGACCTCCGCCGGCGTCGCGGCCGGCCTCGACTGCTGTCTCCATCTCGTGCGCGCCCGCTATGGCGCGGAAGCAGCACTCCGGCTCGCCCGCCAGATCGTCCTTTCCCCGCATCGGCAGGGCGGGCAGGCGCAATTCATCGAGCATCCGGTGGCAAGAAGCGCGGACGCCGACCGTTTCGCCCAGGCCCTCGACGCGGTTCGAGCGACGCTTAGCGAGACGCACAGCCTCGACAGCGTCGCCGAGGCCGCCGGCCTCGCCCGTCGCACCTTCACCCGCCGATTCCAGAAATCGATCGGCACCAGTTTCGGCGAATGGCTGGCCAGCCAGCGGATCGAACTGGCGCAGCGCCTGCTGGAGGCAACGGAGAAATCGATGGACATGGTGGCCTTCGAAGCCGGCTTCGGCAGCGCCACGTCGCTGCGCCAGCATTTCGCCGCAAGGCTCAAGACATCGCCGGCACAATACCGGCGTGAGTTCTCCAGGCGGGCTGATCAGGACGAGCGCATGACGTACGTCCTGTCGTCCTGATCTGTTCAGTTCCGCTTGACCGCTCGTGCCGGATTGCCGACCACGGTGGTGTTCGCGGCCACGTCGCGCGTCACCACCGCGCCGGCGCCGACGATGGCACCTTCACCGATGCTGACGCCGCCAAGGATGACGGCTGAGCCGCCGATCCAGGCATCGGCGCCGATCTCGACCGGCCTGGCGATCTCCAGTCCGGCCTGCCGCCCACTGGCCGCCTTGTGGTGCTCGGCGCAGTAGATCTGCACATTGGGGCCAAGCAGCGTTGCCTTGCCAATACGCACGTTTGCCGTGTCGAGAATGGTGCATCCGGCATTGAGGAAGACGCCATCTCCGAGGAAGATGTTGAAACCATAGGCGCAGTGGAACGGCGCTTCGATGCGAGCCCCCTCGCCGGCTTTGCCGAGCAGAGCCTTCAGGCCAGGCCCGAGGTTTCCGCGCTGACGGGGTGGCAGCGAATTGTGTTCGAACACCGCGTCACGCGCTATTACCCGCAATGCCTCCAGTTCGTCATCGAGGCACGTGTACCATTCGCCGGCCGCCATCTTTGCGCGCTCGCCTCCAGCCATGACGATGTCTCCCTGTGACGTCACTGCCAAAGCACAATTGCAGTGAACGGGAAAGTGCCAGCATCCGGCAGCACCGTGCGCGAAAATCCATTCTGATTTTTCGGAGTCATGCGCTGGTCAAATGCCGGTCCTATGCTAGCCTGCTGTTGCCGGGCCGTCCTGGCCCGGTGATCGAGGGGGATCAACCATGCTGTACATTCTTGCACTTCTGATCGGGGTCATTGCCGGTCTTCGCGCCATGACCGCGCCGGCCGCAATTGCCTGGGGTGCTTATCTCGGCTGGCTGCCGGTTGCCGGCACCTGGGCGAGCTTCATGAGCCATTGGGTGGCTGTCGGCATCTTCACCATCCTGGCCATCGTCGAACTGGTCACCGACCAGTTGCCATCGACGCCGAGCCGTAAGGTACCGCAGCAATTCGGCGCCCGCATTGTCATGGGCGCCTTCACCGGTGCGGTGATCGGCGCCACCGGTGGCGCCACCATCGGCGGCCTGATTGCCGGCGCCATCGGCGCTGTCATCGGCACGCTGGGCGGCGCCGAAGCACGCGGCCGGCTCGCGGCCGCCTTCGGCAAGGATCAGCCCGCCGCCTTCATCGAGGACGCGGTGGCGATTATCGGCGGCCTGCTGATCGTAGCGGCGGTGGTATGACGGCCAAGACCTTCGACGCCATCATCATCGGCGCCGGACAGGCCGGCCCTTCGCTGGCCGGCCGGCTGAATGCCGCCGGCATGAGCGTGGCGCTGATCGAGCGCAAGCTGATCGGCGGCACCTGCGTCAACACCGGCTGCATGCCGACCAAGACCATGGTCGCCAGCGCCTATGCCGCGCATCTGGCGCGCCGCGCCGCCGACTACGGCGTGACGCTCGGGGGTCCAGTCGGCGTCAATTTCAAGGCGATCAAGGCACGCAAGGACAAGGTGACGATCGACGCGCGCACCGGGCTCGAGACCTGGATCGCCGGCATGGACAAATGCACGCTCTATCACGGTCATGCGCGTTTCGAATCTGCCAACACGGTGCGCGTCGGCGACGACCTTCTGACCGCCGAGAAAATCTTCCTCAACACCGGCGGCCGCGCCTCGGTGCCCGCCCTGCCCGGTATCCACGACATCGACTATCTGACCAATTCCTCGATGATGGATCTCGACGTGCTGCCGCGCCATCTCATCGTCGTCGGCGGCAGCTACATCTCGCTCGAATTCGCACAGATGTTCCGCCGCTTCGGTAGCGAAGTTACCGTCATCGAGAAGAGCCCGCGCCTGACCGGCCGCGAGGACGAGGATGTCTCCGCCGCCATCCTGTCCATCCTCGAAAACGAAGGCATATCGGTTCATACCGGCGCCGACGACATCGCTTTCGCCAAACAGGGCAAGGACATTGCCGTGACCTTCTCGGCCGGCAAACCACCGGCGGTTGGCTCGCATGTGCTGCTGGCTCTGGGACGGACGCCCAACACCGACGATCTCGGCCTCGACAAGGCCGGCGTCGAGGTCGACAAGCGCGGTTTCGTCACCGTCGACGACCAGCTGCGGACCAGCGCACCCGGCATCTGGGCGATGGGCGACTGCAACGGCAAGGGCGCCTTTACCCATACTTCCTACAACGACTACGAGATCGTCGCCGCCAATTTGCTCGACAACGATCCGCGCAAGGTCAGCGACCGTATCGAAGCCTATGCGCTCTACATCGACCCGCCGCTCGGCCGTTGCGGCATGACCGAGGCCGCGGTGAAGAAATCCGGCCGTCGCGCGCTGGTCGGCCAGAGGCCGATGACCCGCGTCGGCCGCGCCGTCGAAAAGGGCGAGACGCAGGGCTTCATGAAGATCCTGGTCGACGCCGACACCAGAGAGATCCTCGGCTGCTCGGTCCTCGGCCCCGGCGGCGACGAGGCGGTGCATTGCGTGCTCGACCTGATGTACGCCAAGGCCCCGGTCGACACGCTGGCGCGCGCCGTGCACATCCACCCGAATGTCTCGGAGCTGTTGCCGACCATTGCCCAGGAACTCAAGCCGCTGGTCTGAGGCCCGGGCTTCTGGCCGGTCAGCCCAGTTCGCTCAACATCGCCTCCAGCCGGCCCAGCAGAAGCACGGCGCCATTCAGTTCGCTATCGCCAACGTCCTTGAGCAGATCGGCCCGCAGCACCGACAGCAAGCGCTCGATCTCGGTCACTCGGCTGCGGCCGGCATCGGTCAGCGACAGGATCTTGGCCCGCCGGTCGAACGCGTCCTCGGTGCGCGTCACCAGCCCTTCCTCGACCAGCAGGTCGACGATGCGCACCAGCGACGGTCCCTCGAAGCCGAGATGATCGGCAAGCACGCCCTGGCGGAGATTGTCGCCGAGCCGCGACAGCATCACCAGCGGCATGGCGGTGGCATGCGATAGGCCGCAATCGTCAAGCGCCTTGTCGGCCGCGCGCCGCCACAGCCTGGCGACTGATATAACGAGTTGGCCAAACCTGGCACGATCCGGGTCTTGCTTGGGCATGGCGGAAAAGATAACATGCTATCTATTAGGATGCGATAAATTCTTTTCCTTGGCGAAGCCCCCGTCGCCGAAACCGGAAGCCGGCCTCCATTGATCGCCCTACGGCCTTTTCTCGGCCGCCGCGACCGCGAGACCTCGCCATCCGGGCAAGCGTGAGGATCAACATGTCAGACCAAGATACCAACACCTCCGGCGGCGTCTGGCTGCTCGTCCTTTTCGGCCTCGTGCTGATGATTATCGGCCTGCCGCTGCTCTATGGCGGCGTCCAGCTCATCGGCCTCGGCGGCTCCTGGTATTACGCACTGGCCGGTGCCGGCATCATCGTCTCCGGTTTTCTCTTCGCCTTGCGCCGGCGAGCCGGCTTCTGGCTCTACATCGTCATCTTCCTCGCCACGGTTGCCTGGGCGTTCTGGGAGGCCGGGCTGAATTTCTGGCCTCTGGTGCCGCGACTGGTGGCACCTGCCGTTCTCGCCGTGATCGCCCTTCTGCTGGCGCCCTTGTTTCCGTCATCGCACTGCGGCAAGCGCGGCCCCTTCGCCCTTGCCGGTGTTCTCGTGCTCGGCCTGGTCGCCACCGCGGCCTATGCCTTCCAGCCGCATGGCGTGATCCGCAACACGGTCGCCGCCACCGAAGCACCGACGCCGGCCGCGGCAGCCTCCACCACCGACTGGCGCCACTACGGCCGCACGCCGGCCGGTACGCGCTATGCGCCGATCGCCGGGATCACCAAGGACAATGTCAGGGACCTGAAGGTCGCCTGGACCTTCCGCACCGGCGATGTCCCTGCCAAGGGCGCCGAAGACCAGAACACGCCGCTGCAGGTCGGCGACACGGTCTACACCTGCTCCTCGAAAAACATCGTCAACGCACTCAACGCCGAGACCGGCGAGCCGCGCTGGAAATTCGATCCGAAGGCCTCGGCGCCGCTGTGGCAACGCTGCCGTGGCGTCAGCTACTACGAGCCCACGGCCGACGCCGCCGCGCCAGCGGCCACCGCGGTTGCCTGCGCTGGGCGTATCGTCATGACCACCATCGACGCGCGGCTGATCGAGATCGATGCGAAGACCGGCCAGCCTTGCGCGGATTTCGGCCAGGGCGGCACCGTCGACCTCAAGCAAGGCATGGGCGAGGTCAAGCCCGGCTTCTACATCCAGACCTCGGCGCCGACCGTCATGCGCGATCTGATCATGATCGGCGGCTGGGTCTGGGACAATGTCGAGACCGGCGAGCCTTCCGGCGCCGTCAGAGCGTTCAGCGCCAAGACAGGCGAATTGGTCTGGGCCTGGGATCTCGGCA
This sequence comes from Mesorhizobium loti, assembly GCF_003148495.1. Lineage (GTDB taxonomy): Bacteria > Pseudomonadota > Alphaproteobacteria > Rhizobiales > Rhizobiaceae > Mesorhizobium > Mesorhizobium loti. The sequence goes on along the minus strand of NZ_QGGH01000001.1, from coordinate 877,195 downwards.
ATCCGGCCATTACCAAGCTGCCGCCGGAAGGCCAGAGCTACACGCGCGGCACGCCCAACGTCTGGTCGACGCCGAGCTATGACGACGCGCTCGGCCTCGTCTATCTGCCGACCGGCAACGCCACGCCCGACTTCTTCGGCGCCGAGCGCAGCAAGGCGGCGGAAGACTACACCGCTTCGGTCGTCGCGCTCGACGTCGCCACCGGCCGCGAGCGCTGGAAATTCCAGACCGTGCATCACGACCTCTGGGACTACGACCTCCCCTCGCAGCCTGCGCTTTATGACGTGCCCGACGGCAAGGGCAGCAAGGTGCCGGCGCTGATCCAGGTGACCAAGCGCGGCCAGATCTTCATGCTCGATCGCCGCGACGGCAAGCCGATCGCCGAGGTGCAGGAAAAGCCGGTGCCGCAGGATGGCGGCGCCAAGGAGGATTTCCTGTCGCCGACCCAGCCCTATTCGGTCGGCATGCCTTCGATCGGCGACAAGCCGTTCACCGAGGCAAGCATGTGGGGCGCCACACCGCTCGACCAGCTCTATTGCCGCATCGGCTTCAAGAGGCTGCGCTACGAGGGCGAATTCACGCCTCCGGGCCTGACGCGCTCGCTGCAGTTTCCCGGCTATTATGGCGGCATGAACTGGGGCAGCGCCTCCATCGACGAGGCCAATGGCTATCTGATCGTCAACGATATCCGCATGCCGCAATTCGTCGTGCTGCTGCCGCGCGCCGTGGCCGACAATTATGGCCCGTCGGCCGCGCATGATGGTCTCGGCACCCAGCTCGGCACACCCTATGGCGCGCTCAAGAACGGCTTCATGTCGCCTTTGGGGGTTCCCTGCCATCAGCCGCCCTATGGCACCATCAGCGCCATCGACCTGAAGTCGCGCCAGCTCGTCTGGCAGGTTCCCGCCGGCACGCTGCAGGATACAGGCCCGCTCGGCATGAAGACCGGCCTGCAGATCCCGGTCGGCATGCCGTCGCTCGGCGGTCCGGTGACCACGGCGGGCGGCCTCGTCTTCTACGCCGGCACGCAGGACTATTATCTGCGTGCCTTCGACGTCGCCACCGGCGAGGAACTCTGGAAGGGCCGCCTGCCGGTGGGGGCACAAGCGACGCCGATGACCTACACTTCGCCTGAAAGCGGCCGTCAGTTCGTCGTCGTCTCGGCGGGCGGCGCGCGCCAGTCACCTGATCGCGGCGACTACATTGTCGCCTATGCCTTGCCGAAGGCGCCGTGATCCCGGAAACCAGGGGGATCTCACTCCCGATCCGATCGGGGTCATCAAACGGGGCGCGCCAGCGCCCCGTTTCTTGTCTGCTCCTCGCTTTCTGCATTGCTGCATTGCAGCAATGGTGCTTGTGAACCGGGCATACCGTCGCGCAGTCTCAATTTGAACCGATTCAGTCTGGACGCCCCATGCCTTTGCCGATCCTTGCGCGTGCCATTGCGTCCTTCTGCATCGGCACCACCGAATTCGTCATCATGGGCCTGCTGCCGGAGGTCGCCGCCGATCTCGGCGTGTCCATCCCTTCGGCGGGCCTGCTGGTCACCGGCTATGCGCTGGGCGTCGTCTTCGGCGCCCCGATCGTCGCGATGGCCACCGCGCATTTGCCGCGCAAGCCGGTGCTGGTCGGGCTGGCCGTGCTGTTCGTCGTCGGCAATCTGTTTTGTGCCATCTCGCCCAACTACTGGACGCTGATGGCCGCACGTGTCTTCACCGCCTTCGGCCATGGCGCCTTCTTCGGCATCGGCTCGGTCGTTGCCGCCAGCCTGGTGCCGCGCAACAAGCGCGCCAGTGCCATCGCGCTGATGTTCGCCGGGCTGACGCTGGCCAACATCCTTGGTGTTCCCGCCGGCACGGCACTAGGCGAAGCCCTCGGCTGGCGCGCCACCTTCCTCGCCGTCGTCGGCATCGGCCTGATCTCGGTGGCAGCCATTGCCTGGCTGGTGCCGTCCGACGTTGCCGAGCCGAGCGGTGGCGGCCTGCGCGGCGAGCTGCGCGTGCTGGGCAAGCTGCAGGTCTGGCTGGCGATGTTGATCGCGGCGCTAACCTCCGCAAGCCTGTTCACCGTCTTCACCTACATCAAGCCCTACCTCACCGACGTCTCCGGTCTGTCCACCTCTGCGGTCACCTGGGTGCTGCTGCTGTTCGGCGCCGGCATGACCATCGGCAACATCATCGGCGGCAGGCTGGCCGACTGGAAGCTGATGCCGACGGTGATCGGCACGCTGCTCGCGATGGCGCTGCTGCTGGTCGGCTTCATGCAGTTCGGCACTATCGCCAGCGTTGCCATCGGCATCGTCTTCCTGTGGGGCCTGCTGATCTTCGTCGTCGTACCGCCGCTGCAGATCCGCGTCGTCGAGGCGGCCTCCGAGGGGCCGAACCTCGCCGCCACGCTGAATCAGGGCGCCTTCAATGTCGGCAATGCTAGCGGCGCCTGGATCGGCGGAGTGGCCCTTTCCGCCGGTATTTCCTATGCCAATCTACCGCTGGTCGGTGCGGTGATCGCCTTGTTGGCGGTCGCCGTCGCTGTGCTGTCGCAGGCGCTGGACCGGCGAGCGCCCGTCATCCCGCTTCAGGCTCCCGCAGAGTAACCGCTTGCGCCCATAGCGCGGCAGGCTGGACCAATCGACATCGGCGCGTTCAAATGGGCATGTCTTCTGGCTCTAGAGCAATCCCAGGAAGAGTGTGAAGCGGTTTTCCGTCCGGGATTGCGTCAAAACAAAGAGATAGAGCAGTTCGGCGTTTCCATGAAACGGCGAACTGCTCTAGATGGAGGAAGTCATGCAGAAATCGATCGAACGCATCGCCGGCGAAAGCGAAGGCGTTTCCTACGAATTCCCGCTGTTCCGCTTCGCGGGCACTGACAAGGTCGCCCCTTCGGCCTATCTGCAGGCAGCGCTCCATGCCGGCGAATTGCCGGGCGTCGTCGCCATCGACGCGCTGATGCCGATGCTGGCCAAGGCCGAAGCCGAAGGCCGCATCAAGGGCAATCTCACCATCGTGCCCTGGGCCAACCCGATCGGCCGGGCGCAATATCATTTCGGCGAGCATCAGGGCCGTTTTCATCTGGGCACGCGCACCAATTTCAACCGCGGCTTCCCGCTGCTCGCCGCGCCCGACACAGCACTCTTGCCCGACACCACCCTTGGCAGCGTCGACCAGCGTCTGAAGACCCGGCTGGTGCAGTTGTCGCTCGGCCATGACATCGTGCTCGACCTGCACTGCGACGACGAGGGTCTCGCCTATCTCTACGTCCACACCAGCCTGTGGCCGGCCATGGCCGATTGTGCCACCGCCATGGGCGTCGATGCGGTCGTGCTGTGGAGCGAGGACACCGCCGGCACGTTCGAGGGCGCCTCGATCATGCCCTACCAGAACGTTCCCGATGATGTGGCCAAACTCGACCGCCGCGTCGCCACCACGGTCGAATATCGCGGCATCCTCGATGTCGACGGCGCCCTGGCCGCCGCCGACGCCGAAGGCCTCTACAGGCTGCTGGTGGCGCGTGGCGTGATCACCGATACCACCCTGCACACCCCCGGTCCTTTCGCCGGCTTTGTGGCCCCGTTGGAAAACATCGACATGATGCCGTCGCCTCGGGCGGGTGCCGTGCTCTACGACGTGAAACCCGGCGACCGCGTCGCCAAGGGCGCGCGCCTCGCCACCATCGTCCATGCGCCGGGCGAAGCCGATGGCCGCACCGAAGTCTTCGCACCGCAGGACGGCATCATCCTGACCCGCCGCTCCCGCCGCATCATCCGCGCCGGCGAGGATCTGTTGAAGCTGGTCGGCGACAAGAAGAGCACCGATGCCCGGTCGGGGACGCTGGAGGACTGACCTAACCCGAAATAGCCTGCCGCGCCTTCGCCTCCAACCATTCCGCCATCTGCCGGTAAGGCACCGGGCCGTGACTGATGCGGGCGACACCCAGTTCCGCCAGCCGCTGGCGCGGCGGCACATGCGCCAGCGCAATGATGTTGACCGGCAACGCAATTGCCTTGCAGAGCGTCTCGATCAGGCCCTCATCGCCAAGACCCGGCGCAAAGAAGCCGTGCGCACCGGCTTTCTCGAAGGCCTGTGCGCGCTCGATGGCCTGGTCGAGCAGGACGTCATCATGCGCATCCGGTTTCGCCTTGAGGAAGATGTCGGTTCGGGCGTTGATGAACGCCGGTATGCCGGAAGCCTTGACGGCCGCCGCCGCGGCTTCGATGCGTTTTACCTGGACAGCAATGTCATGCAGGCCGCTGCCGCCAACAATCTGGTCTTCGAAATTGAAACCAACAGCGCCGGCCCGCAGCGCCAACGTTACCGTGCGAGCAACGATTTCCGGATCGACGCCGTAACCGCCCTCGAGGTCCATGGTCACCGGCAGGTCGACCGACCCGACGATGCGCTTGATGTTGTCGAGCGCCAGCTCCAGCGGGATTTTCTCGCCATCGGCGTAGCCGAACGCGGCAGCCACCGGCCAGCTTCCGGTGGCGATCGCCTTGGCGCCCGCCTTCTCGACGATCTTGGCCGAGCCCGGGTCCCAGGCATTGTAGAGGACGATCGGGTTTCCCTTGACGTGGAGGGAATGGAACGTCCGCGCGCGCTCGATCTGCTCGGTCATTGGCTTTTACCCATCTTCCTGCTGTTGGATATACAATCTAGGCAGCACTGTCGGCTCTGGCGATGTGCCATGAGCCTGGGAAGCGGCAGCCAACGAAGAGACTTTCAAACCTGTTGCGCATCCTCCTTTTCGCAGCTATGGATTTCGCCATGAACATGCGTTCGACCAAGACCATTTGGTGGTGGGCCTGCTGACAGCGGCCTGTTCGAACACGTGCGCGTGAAAAGAGAGGGTGGCCGCAACGGAAAGTCCGGGCGGCCATTTGTTTTTTCCAAGCCATTCCCGGGTCCGTTGCCCCAAGAAGCTGATGGAGACGGCAATGACGATGAAGGTTCTGGAAAACGGGGCGGAAAGTTTCGTGACCGCGGGTGGCATCACCATCACCCGCGAGCGCCACGACCGGCCCTATGCGGGCGCGATCGACGCTTACGTCGACGGCTTGAATTCGCGCCGCGGTGCGGTGTTTTCCTCCAATTATGAATATCCCGGCCGCTACACGCGCTGGGACACCGCCATCATCGACCCACCGTTGGTCATCTCAGCACGTGGCCGCGCCATGCGCATCGAGGCGCTGAACGGCCGTGGCGAGGCGCTGTTGCCGGTCATCGGCAAGGCGCTCGCCAGCCTGGCCGATGTCGCCATCGCCGAGACATCGAAGAAACTCATCCGCCTCGACGTCGCCAAGCCAGGCCGTGTCTTCACCGAAGAAGAGCGCAGCCGCGTCCCTTCGGTGTTTACCGTGCTGCGCGCCATCACCGCTCTGTTCAAGACCGAGGAAGACGCCAATCTTGGTCTCTATGGCGCTTTCGGCTACGACCTCGCCTTCCAGTTCGACCCGGTCGACTACAAGCTCGAGCGCAAGCCAAACCAGCGCGACCTGGTGCTGTTCCTGCCCGACGAGATCCTGGTCGTCGACCATTATTCGGCCAAAGCCTGGACCGATCGCTACGACTACGCCGGCGACGGGTTTTCGACCGAGGGGCTGCCGCGCGACGAAATCACCGAGCCGTTCAAGAGCCCCGACCGAATCCCGCCCCGCGGCGACCATGAACCGGGCGAATACGCCAATCTGGTGCGCAAGGCGATGGATTCGTTCAAGCGCGGCGACCTGTTCGAGGTGGTGCCCGGCCAGATGTTCTACGAGCGCTGCGAAACACAGCCATCCGAGATTTCGCGCAAGCTGAAGGCCATCAATCCCTCCCCCTATTCCTTCTTCATCAATCTGGGCGAAGGCGAATATCTGATCGGCGCCTCGCCGGAAATGTTCGTGCGCGTCAACGGCCGCCGCGTCGAGACCTGCCCGATCTCCGGCACCATCAAACGCGGCGACGATGCCATTTCCGACTCAGAGCAAATCCTGAAACTGCTCAACTCGAAGAAAGACGAATCCGAGCTGACCATGTGCTCGGACGTCGACCGCAACGACAAGTCCAGGGTCTGCGAGCCAGGTTCGGTGCGCGTCATCGGCCGCCGCCAGATCGAGATGTATTCACGCCTGATCCACACCGTCGACCACATCGAAGGCCGGCTGCGCGAAGGCATGGACGCCTTCGACGCCTTCCTGTCGCACGCCTGGGCGGTCACCGTCACCGGCGCGCCGAAACTGTGGGCCATGCGCTTCATCGAACAGAACGAGAAGAGCCCGCGCGCCTGGTATGGCGGCGCGATCGGCATGGTCAATTTCAACGGCGACATGAACACCGGCCTCACCTTGCGCACCATCCGCATCAAGGACGGCATTGCCGAAGTGCGCGCCGGCGCCACGTTGCTCTTCGACAGCATTCCCGAGGAAGAAGAAGCCGAAACCGAACTGAAGGCATCCGCCATGCTCTCCGCCATTCGCGACGCCAAGACCGGCAATTCCGCCAGCACCGAGCGCACCACCGCGCGCGTCGGCGACGGCGTCAACATCCTGCTGGTCGACCACGAAGACTCGTTCGTCCACACGCTGGCCAATTATTTCCGCCAGACCGGCGCCAATGTCTCGACCGTGCGCACGCCGGTTCCCGAGGAGGTGTTCGACCGGCTGAAGCCCGACCTTGTCGTGCTGTCGCCCGGCCCCGGCACGCCGAAGGACTTTGATTGCGCCGCCACCATCAGACGAGCGCGTGCCCGCGACCTGCCGATCTTCGGTGTCTGCCTTGGCCTGCAGGCGCTGGCCGAAGCCTATGGCGGCGAACTCAGGCAGCTACACATACCGATGCACGGCAAGCCGTCGCGCATCCGCGTCTCCAAGCCCGGCATCATCTTCTCCGGCCTGCCTAAGGAAGTCACCGTCGGCCGCTACCACTCGATCTTTGCCGACCCGGTGCGCCTGCCCGACGATTTCATCGTCACTGCCGAAACCGAGGACGGCATCATCATGGCCTTCGAGCACCGCAAGGAGCCGATCGCCGCGGTGCAGTTCCACCCGGAATCGATCATGACGCTCGGCCACAATGCCGGCATGCGCATCATCGAGAACATCGTCGCCCACCTGCCGCGCAAGGCCAGGGAAAAGGCCGCCTGACGATCATGGCTGAAGCCGAGAACACGATGGCGATCACGGCCAAGGCGGCCGCGAAGCGCAAGGTTGCCAACCTCGCCTTCTGGTCGATCGCTGTCGCCTTTGTCGTGCTCGCTCTGAAACTTGCTGCCTGGTACGTCACCGGCTCTGTCGCGCTCTATTCGGACGCGCTGGAATCGATCGTCAACGTCATCGCCTCGGTCGCCGCCTTCTGGGCGATCCAGGTCAGCTACAAGCCGGCCGACCAGGATCACCCGTTCGGCCATCACAAAGCCGAGTATTTCTCGGCAGTGCTGGAAGGCGTGCTGATCGTGCTCGCCGCCCTTTTGATCCTCAACGAGGTCTGGCGCTCCTGGCAGACGCCGGCACCGCTCGAACAGCCCTGGAGCGGCCTTGCCGTCAACGGCGTTGCCACGGTCATCAACGCCTTCTGGGCCTGGACGCTGATCCGCGCCGGCAGGACCGAGAAATCGCCGGCACTGGTCGCCGACGGCAACCACATCATGACCGACGTGGTGACCTCGATCGGCGTCTTCGGCGGCCTTGTCGGAGCGATCCTGACCGGCTGGCAGATCCTCGATCCGGCGCTTGCCGTCATCGTGGCGCTGAACATCCTGTGGCAGGGCTGGCACGTCATCGGTTCGTCAATGAATGGCCTGATGGACCGCGCCGTCGATACGGCAGAACACATGCGCATCCGCGACGTCATCTCGGCCAATTGCAAGGGCGCGCTCGAGGTTCACGACCTCAAGACGCGCATCGCCGGCCGCGCCACCTTCATCGAATTCCATCTGGTCGTCGACGCCGACATGTCGGTCGGCGCCAGCCATGTCATCTGCGACCGCATCGAGGACGCGCTGAAAGCCGAAATCCCCTCGGTGCGCGTCACCATCCATGTCGAACCCGACGACGAGGCCAAGCTGCCCAAGGGCACGACGGCCGTGCCGTTCGCGTGAGGCGGGGTTCACCAGGTCTCGATTGAGAGATCTTTGATCCGCTCGAATTCCCGGACATTGCGGGTCATCAGCGTAAGGTTCCGAGCGCGAGCCTGCCCGCCGATCAACGCATCGTAGGGACCGATCGGAGTTCCCAACGTCGCGAGCGTTGCCCGAATCTCTCCAGCATGTCTTGCGTCTTCTCGATCGAATTCGAGCACCGGGAACTGCAGAGCTTCGATGCGCGCCAAATTTTCAGCCCTTCGTTGGCTCTTTTCAGCACCATAGTATAGTTCGTGTGCGACGATCGCAGAGAGGGCAAAGTCCTGCGGCTTGTGCCGTTTCAGCAGCGCCAACAGCCCGGCGTCGCCCTTGATGACTGCGATGACGGCATTGGTGTCGAGCAGGTAGATCACTTGAAAACGTCATCCAAAGCAGGCCGATCCTGCCCGTCTTGACGTTCCAGCGCTGCCTCGGCGAAATCGTTGTCAAGCGGTCCGATCACTTGGTCAAGCCACGCCCAATCCTGCGCTAGCGGTTCCAAGATGACGGTTTGCCCGTGACGGCGGATCGAAACCTCGTCTGTTTCGAAACGGAACTCCTTGGGCAGACGTACAGCTTGTGACCGGCCCGACCAGAACACTTTTGCCTTGTCCATCATGCTATCCTCAAATGAGATATAGCAAAGATATATCCCTTCATGGCGACGCAGACAAGTCCGAGCTCAAGGCGCGCAGGCCGATTGCGACATTGGCTGCAGCCGATAGACCTTGTCGTCGGATTTCGTCTTGCCGTCGGCGGCCTTCGAACACAGATCGACGATGGCGAGTGCGCTGTTGGGATTGGCCAGCATCATGGTGCCGTCGACGCCACGCTTGAGGAAAATCTCCTTCTGCGCGATGTCGCAGGAGAAATCGCTCATCTTCGAGCTCGCCGCGCAGCGCCACTGGTCGGCCTCGCCCTGGCAGGAATAGGTCTGTGTCACCTTGGCCGATTTCTGCCGTGTGGTGACAGTAACGGCAATGTCGGCGCCGTCTGGCCAGTTGGCCGCATCGCCGCCCGAGGCGAAGGACGCCAGTTCCACCGGTCCGCGGAAAACCCGGATCGACTGGGTCAGCTGGTCGGGATGCGAACCGAGATGGGCTGCATCATAGTCGCGCCCGTAGCAGAAGGCCTGGTCCGGCTTCAGCCGCTCACGCAAGGGAGTTCCAAGAGCCGGATCGATCGGATCGATGCGCGCGAATTCGGCCTGGCATGTTGCGGCCGGCATCGGGTCGAGGCGGAAATTGTCGTCCTCGCTGCCCAGCGCCTGCCTGTCATATTCGGCTTCACCGAGTTCATCTTCCGATCCTGCGTCGAGATAAAGATCGGCCGAGACATCGGTGAGGATCAGACGCCCTTTGTCATCGAGCTTCAGCGAGGCCATGGTGCGGTCGCAGTCCATGCCGCAACGGATCGAACCGCTCTTTCCGTCCTCGGACTCGTGATTGCACCAGCCGCTGGCCCATTCCGGCGCCTTGGCGCCGCGCACCGTGGTGGCGATAAAGCCGTTATAGGACGAGTCGGAGTTTGTCGGTGGCTCCTCGTTCGGGCGGCTGACCGGGTCGTGCCCATAGAGGAAGAAGATCCGCGCCACCTTCTGCTTCGGATGCGCCTTGAGGTGCGCGGCGTCATAGATCCGGCCGAAGCAGGCATCAGCCCCGTTCGGGCTGAGTTCGGTGAGCTTGAGCGCATCGTCGGCGAAGGCCGAACCGGCAAGCGCGCCAAGCAGCGCAACGCCAAACCCGGCGCCGGCGACTGTCTTCCATTCCCCTACCCTGAACGCCATGTGACCTCTCCTCCGCATCGACAGGACGTAACGTCAATTTATGCTAGTATTGCGGCTGGAGTCACGCAATTCGCGGCGAGCCGCCAAGCGGGGGAGGATGCCATGCGCCGGCGCGATATGTTCCGCGCGGTTCTTGCCGGAACCGGAACGCTTCTTGGCCTGCGGGTAGTGCAGGCAGCCGCCCCAGAGCCCGCCAGGCAAAAGGTCGCCTATCACTTGAGCGACGTCGACAAGGTCAATTTCGTGCTCGGCAACATCAAGAACCACTATGAAGGCACCGGCGGCAATGTCGACATCGTGCTGGTCGTGCATGGTCCGGCCTTGGCCGCCTTCAAGTCGAAAGGCATATCGGCCGCGATTTCCGGGCGCTTCGCCGGCCTGGTGCAGCAGGGGCTGGAGTCCCATGCTTGCGCCAACACCATGCAAGGCATGGACATTACGCTCGCCGACCTGCTCGCCGGTTTCCATGCCGCCGACAAGGGCGGCGTCGTCAAGCTCGCCGAACTGCAAGGCCAGGGCTACGCCTATCTGCGCCCCTGAGACTTGAACACCGGGGCGGCAAGGGCCTACGAAGGACAGGCTGAAATCCCGGAGGAAGAACCCGTGCCAGCCACCACACTCAGCATACCCGATCTTGCCGGCAAGGCAGTGCTGGTCACCGGTGCGTCGACCGGCATCGGGGCGGCGCTCGCGCTGGCCTATGCAGCGCAGAAATGCAAGGTGGCGCTGCACTACAATTCGAGTCAAGGCGCCGCCGAGAAACTCGGCATGACGATCGCCGACAAGGGCGGCGAGGTGTTTCTGGTCCAGGGCGATTTCTCCGTTGCCGCCGATGTCGAACGCGTCGTCGAGGACAGCGCGCAGTATTTCGGCCGCCTCGACGGGCTGGTCAACAATGCCGGCGGCATGCTTGGCCGCATCCCCTATGCCGAGCAGACCGAAGCACATTACGACGCGGTGATGGATCTCAACGCCCGTTCGGTGCTGACCGCCTCGCGCAAGGCGATCCCGTGGCTGAAGAAACAGGGCGGCTTCATCGTCAACACCTCGTCGATCGCTGCGCGCAATGGTGCGGGCGGCGGAGCCGGGCTTTACGGCTCGGCCAAGGCCTTCGTCTCCAACGTGACGCGCGGCATGGCCAAGGAGCTGATCGGCTTCGGCATCCGCGTCAACGCGGTGGCGCCCGGCACCATTCTCACCCCGTTCCACGAGCGCTATTCGACCGACGAGCAGATGAAGGGCATGGTCGCCACCATTCCGCAGGGACGCGCCGGCACGGCGCAGGATTGCGTCGGCGCCTATCTGTTCCTCTCTTCCGATCTTCTGAGCGGCTACATCACCGGCCAGGTGATCGAGGTGAATGGCGGCCAGTTGATGCCTTGAGCGGCTGTCGGCATACTGGTGATCTGCATGTTCTTGTCGAAAACCTCAAAGGGAGACAACGGAATGTATGGACTGATCGGCAAGATGCGGGCGGCGCGCGGCCAGCGCGACGCGGTCATGGACGTCCTGCGCGCCAGTACAGGCGCCCTGCCGGGCTGCCTGAGCTACATCATCGCCCGCGACCCCGCGGACGCCGATGCGATCTGGGTCACCGAAGTATGGACCGACGCCGAAAGCCACAAAGCCTCGCTGCAGCTTCCCGAAGTCCAGGCGGTGATCGCCAAGGCGCGGCCGTTCATTGCCGGCTTTGAATTCCAGGTCGAGACCCACCCCGTCGGCGGCTTCGGCCTGGCCGACGGCAAAAGCGACTGAGGCGCGCAAGCATCCTTTTTCGACGCAGCGGGGTTCGCATCACCTCGCTTCGCGTCTAAGACCAAAACATGGATTCCTCGGCAGAGCAGCCCCCAGACCAGCCCGCCATCGAACGCATGGCGCGAATGCGCAAGCTCTGGCAATGGCTGGCCCTGCTGATCGTCTCCCTGCTGTTTGCCGGTGCGCTGGAACTCGCGGCCCTGCCGGCGGCGCTGCTGATCGGGCCGATGCTGGCGGCCATCGTCGCCGGCACCAATGGCGCCACAGTGCGCGTGCCGCGGCTTCTGTTCGGCGCCGCACAGGCGATCGTCGGCTGCCTCGTCGCCAGCTCGATCTCAGCCGACATCTTTCCGGTCTTCACCCAGGAATGGCCGCTGTTTCTCGGCGTCGTGGTGGCCACCGTCACGGCCTCCAGCCTGCTCGGCTGGCTGATCAGCCGCTGGCGCATCCTGCCCGGCACCACCGCCGTCTGGGGCTCGTCGCCAGGTGCGGCCACCGCGATGGTGCTAATGGCCGGCGCGTTCGGCGCCGACCAGCGCCTCGTCGCCTTCATGCAATATCTGCGCGTCATCTTCGTCTCGATGACGGCAGCACTCGTTGCCAAGATGTGGGTCGACACGTCGGGCGTCAAAGTCCCCGCCATCATCTGGTTTCCGCCGATCGATGCCCAAGCCTTCGCCGCCACCATCGGCATCGCGCTTGTCGGCGGCCTCCTGGGGAAGCTGCTGAGGCTGCCCTCGCCCTTCTTCCTTGGCACCTTCATCTTCGGCACCGTCGTCCATCTCGGCTTGGGCGTGGAGATGCAATTGCCGCAATGGCTGCTGGCAGTCAGCTACGCCATGGTCGGCTGGTCGATCGGATTGAATTTCACGAGGGCGATCTTGCGCCATGCGGCACGCGCGCTGCCGCAGATCATCGCCTCGATTGTGGCGTTGATCGCTTTTTGCGGCGGCCTTGCCTTCATGATCAGTCATCTCTTGGGCATCGATCCGCTGACCGCCTATCTGGCGACCAGCCCCGGCGGCATGGACAGCATCGCCATCATCGCCGCCGCGGCACAGAACGTCGACATCTCCTTCGTCATGGCGCTGCAGTCGGCCCGCTTCCTGATCGTGCTGCTGGTTGGCCCGAGCGTGGCGCGCCTGGTGGCAAGAAGCGTCAAGCAATAGACAAAGCCGCCTGCGCCAACCTCACGACCCGGTTGTGAAATCACAAGGCCGTGACGCGCTGGCTGGCCCCCGCGGCAAGACGTTCGGGAAGGAAATCGACGAACACGCGCACCTTCGGCGACAAATGGCGATTGGAGGGCCACAGCATCCGGAACTGGCCACGGCCGTCGACATGATCGTCGAGGACGGTGCGCAGCCTGTCTTCGTGCAGCGCCTCGCGCACCAGGAAATCCGGCATGCAGGCGATGCCGAGGCCGGCGAGCGTGGCGCCTTTCAACGCTTCCATATTGTTGCAGGTCAGCATCGAGCGTATCTGCGGCTCAGCGCTTCCGGTTATGAACGGCCACTCCAGCAGCCTGCCGCTGTTGAGGAAGCGGAAGTTTACGCCGAAATGCCTGATGAGATCCGCCGGCTCGCCGGGTGTGCCATGGCGGTCTAGGTAGGAGGGCGCCGCGCACAGCAGCATGCGAAAGGGCGCAACGGGTCTCGACACCAGGCGTGAATCGGGCAGCTCGCCGCTTCGGATCGCGACATCGATGCCCTCGTCGATCACGTCGACGATCCGATCGTTGAAATCGATGTCGAGCTCGATCTCGGGATAGCGGGCCATGAACTCCGACAGCACCGGCAACAACAGATGATAGGTGACGATCGGGGTCGAAACGCGCAGCCGGCCATGCGGGGTCTCCCGTGTCCGCGACAGCATCGCCTCGGCATCGTCGATGTCGTCGAGGATGCGCCGCACCCGCTCGTTGAACAGTCTGCCCTCTTCCGTCAGGCCGATGCGCCGCGTGCTGCGCTGCAGGAGCCGCACACCGAGCTCCTGTTCGAGCCTTGCGACGCTCTTGCCGACGGCGGAAGCCGAGATGCCGAGCGCCCGGCCGGCAGCGATGAAACTGCCGAGTTCGGCGGTACGGGCAAAGGCTATGAGGCCGCTAAGGCGATCCATCGCATCTTTCCATTCAAGCGTTTCAGTCCGGTATATCAGGAGATATAGTACCATTTTTCCTGAAACGCCGCCGACCTATCTCGTCATTGCGACCGGCTCCGCAACCGCGCGGCCTACCGCGAATGCTGCTTCAGATAGGAAAATCCATGACCTTGAAGTCCACAACCGGCTCTGCCGAGAGATGGCTCGTGCTCTTGTCGGTATGCCTTGCCGCGATGACGATGCCCTTGACCTTCACCGGCCCGGCCGTCGCACTCTCCCGCATCGCGGCCGATCTTGGCGGCAGCCCGGTTGAACTCAACTGGGTGACCAATGCCTTCATGCTGACCTTCGGCGCTACCCTGATGGCATCAGGCGCATTGGCCGACAACCACGGCCGCAAGCGCATCTTCCTCGCCGGCCTCTGCCTCTATGTCCTCGCCTCACTCGGCGCGATGCTCGCGCCTGACATCGTCTGGTTCGACATCCTCAGGGCCGTGCAAGGGATCGGCAGCGCCGCCGCCTTTGCCGGTGGTGCGTCGGCGCTCGCCCAGGAATTCGAAGGGCCATTGCGGCTGCGTGCCTTCAGCTTCCTCGGCACCAGTTTCGGCATCGGCCTCGCCTTCGGCCCGATCGCCTCCGGCCTGCTCATCTCTGCATTCGGCTGGCGGTCGATCTTTCTGCTTGTCGCGGCACTCGCGGTTGCCTCGGCAGCCCTCGGCCAGCGCACCATCAGGGACTCGCGCGATCCGGATGCGACGGGCGTCGACTGGGCGGGAGCCGGCACCTTCACGATCGCGCTCGCGTCGCTGACCTATGGCGTGCTCCAGGCCCCGCAGAGCGGTTGGGCCAATCCCCTTGTCGTCACGCTTCTCGCAGCGGCGGCGCTCTTCTTTGTTGCCTTCGTCGTCGTTGAGCGGCGCGTGAGGCGGCCGATGCTGGATCTCACGCTGTTTGCCTACCCTCGCTTCGTCGGCGTCCAGTTTCTGGCGGCGGCACCCGCCTATGGCTTCGTCGTCCTGCTCGTGCTGTTGCCGATCCGCTTCATCGGCATCGAGGGCATGAACGAGATCAAGGCCGGGCAATTGATGATCTGCCTCTCGGGCCCGCTGCTGATCCTGCCGATGCTCGCCGGCCAGCTGGCGCGCTGGATCGCGCCGGCCACGATCTGCGGCGTCGGCCTGCTCGTCGCTGCCGCCGGGCTTGTCTGGCTGAGCCTGACACCGCCGGTCGACAGTGCGCTGGTGGCGCCGCTGATGCTGATCGGCGTCGGCATCGCCCTGCCCTGGGGATTGATGGACGGGCTTGCCGTCAGCGTCGTGCCGAGGGAGCGCGCCGGCATGGCGGTCGGCATCTTCAACACCACCCGCGTCGCGTGCGAGGGCGTGGCGCTCGCGATCGTCATGGCGACCCTGTCGGGCTTCACCGCCGCGCAACTCGCCGCGCAGGGAACGGCGTCTTCAACGGCTGCCGCGCAGTTGCTGGTGACCGGTAATCTCGGTGCAACGGCGCAACATTTGCCGCAAGCCGGAGCCGCTGTTCTTGTCCAGGCTTACGAGACGGCGTTCGACAGGCTGCTGATCGTGTTGGCGGCAATCACCGTCATGACCGCCATCGTCGTCTTCCTTGGCCTGCGTCGCGGAGCGGCTTCGGAACATGAGGCCAATGCTCTGCCGGCATGCCAGGAAGGATAGTCAGGCGATGACGAGACTCGCTATGCGATCGCCGTCCAGCGTGAAGCTCATGTCGCCCTCCCCGTTGAAGCCGTTGCCTGTGACGGCGATACGGACGCGGTAGCTGCCTCCCGCCGACGTGATGCGGACGATGCGAAGCTGGGATTTCACGCCGATATTGTCCGACTGGTTCCAGCGCGCGATCTGCTCGCGGTCGTGGAAGGACCGTCCCCAGTCGGTCAGGGATGCGTCGGCGGTAAACGTGTCGAGAAAGGCGTCCGTGTCGCCGGCATTGGTGGCCTCGACGAAACGGCGGATCGGGTTGGGTGTGGTCATTCCTCTGTGCCCCAAGGTGCGTTGAGATTCAGGTCAGGCTGAGTCGAAAATGGTTGATACCGAGAACCGGAGCGGAGCGTACTTGAGTACGTGAGCACCGGAAGCGCAGGTATCAGCCATTTGCAGGCCAGCCTCACCTGAATATCAATGCACCTCAGTCTAGCCTGTGCATCAGATCCTCATCCAGCCAGCGGCCGAAGAAATAGACCAGTTGCTTGTGCCACCACGGCCAGTCATGGCTGACGTCGCCGCCCCAATAATCGACCCAGGCGGGAATGGACTTGTCACGCAGGATCTGTTCCAGTTTTCGCGTCTCGACCAGCATCCGCTCCTCCCAGGCGCCCTGCCCGCAGCAGAAGATCAGCCTGAGCGTCTTCAGCCGGGCCAGCAGTTTGGGATCGACGATGCCCGGCAGATAATCGAGCGGCGAGTTGTAGAAAATGTCGCCTTCAAGCGCCTTGCCGAAAAAGTCGCGGGCCGAATAGACGCCCGATAGCGCGATGACGCCGCAGGCGAGTTCGGGAAAGCGGAAGACGAAATTCGACGAGTGGTAGCCGCCCATCGAGCAGCCCGAGAACAGCGGCTTCAGCTGGCGCCCGCCATTGGCTGCTGCTGCCGTGGACAGGAACTCCGGCAGAGCCTCCTCGCGCACATAGCGGAAATAGGCCTCGTGACGGGCGATGCGGTGGGCGGCGTTGGCATGCTTGTCGAAGAAGGATTCCGAATCGATGCCGTCGACCGTGAACAGCTGGATGCGGCCGGTGTCGATGAATTCGGCGAGTGCGCCCACCCCGCCAGAATCCTCGAACTGGTAGAACCGCCCCTGCGAGGTCGGGAACACCACCACCGGCCGGCCGGCATGGCCGTAGCGCTTGTATTCCATGTCGCGGCCGAGCTTGCCCGAGAAATTCTTGTGATAGGAAATGTCCATCGCCTCACGCCTTTTCCGCGTGGATATAGGCGACCGCTTCGCGCAGCGCTGCTTCGTCCTTCGAGCGCATCTGGTAGGCGTAATTTCCCATGGCGCGGCTGAAAACCTCTTCGATGGCCTGATGGTGGACGATCTTGTCGCGGTGCGCCGCTAGCACGTCCTCATGGCTGTGCAAATAGTGGAGGCGCCGCTTGCGGCTGGCATAGGCGGTGAAATATTTGCCCTCGTAGGGGCCGCCGGCGGCATCCCTGACCACCATGTCGGCCCATGCCGCGTAGACATCGATGTCGAACGTGTAGTTGATCGCATCGGTCATCCAGGCGCCTGGCGGGCGCATGTTGACCTCCAGCGCGATGACGCGGTCGTCCTTGGTCTCGAACAATTCGATGTGGAAGAAGCGCTCGCGCACGTCGAACGCCTTCAGGATCTTGCGGCCGGCCTCCTCGACCGCCGGGCTGATCCTGGGAAAGCAGGTGTAGCTCATGTGGCGGTCCTTGTTGACCACCTCCATGACGCTCTGGTCGTAGCGGTGGCTGGCCGCCAGCACCACCTCGCCGTCGCGGTTGACCAGCCCGTCAAAGGTCACCACCAGCCCCTCGATGAACTGCTCCATGACGAAGGTCACGTCCTCGGGTTTGTCCCGGAAGAACTGGTCCAGCTCTGTGGCGTTGGAGATCTTGAAAGTATTCGAGGCGCCCGAACCGCTGTCGGGCTTGACCACGACGGGATAGCCGACGCGGCGGATGAAGGTCATGGCCCCGGCGCGGTCGGAGCATTTGCGCTGTGCGATGGTGTCGACGCCGCTCCTGCGGAAGAAGGCGCGCATGCGGCTCTTGCGCTTCAGATTCTTCACGAAATCGAGCTTGGTGCCATAGATGTTGAAGTCGGTGCGGATGTTGGCTTCCAGCTCCAGCCAGTGCTCGTTGAGCGATTCAAAGCGGTCGATGCGGCCCCATTTGTGGATGAAATGCCCCATCGCCCGGAACACCGGATCGTAGTCCTCCATGTCGGCGACGCGATAATATTCCGAAAGGGCTGCTTTCAGCTTGGCGTCGAGCGCCTCATAGGGTGCGTCGCCGATACCCAGCACCCTGGCCCCGGCCTTCTTCAAACGATCGCAGAAATCCGCGCCATTGGCGGGAAAATGCGGCGAGAAGAACACGAAATTCATGGACGACTCCCTCCCGGCGACGGGACATCGCAACCCCGTCGATGCCCAAGTCTGGCGCATTTGCAGCGCCTGGGGAAGAGCACCCACGTTCGGATAATATCCGACGGATCACGGCCCGCCCTGTGGCCCCCACTTGCCTCTCACAAGCCGCTCCTGTATGAGAACCGCCATGAACACGCGCGCCACCAACGCTTCCCGTCCGACCGGTTTTTCCGGCGAGACCGTGCGCGCGCTGGCTTCCACCCTGCTTCTTCTCGGCCTTATCGGCGATCGCCGGGTTCGCTGAAGGAGCGCCCGGCGGTCGAACCGCCGCGCAAGCGCATGCTCCTTGCCAAGTCACATCACGCGAACGAAATTCTGGTAAAGGCGCCGCTCGCCATCAATCCACCTGAAGGTGGATCCATGAGCCGCCGGGAGAAACGACGATGAACGCACGAGAAGAGATCCGCTCCGATGCCGCGGTAGCCGGCAAGGATGCAGCCCGGGGCATGCCCGACGCGGCCCGCAAATATCAGCCCTATCCCACCGTTGGCCTCACCGACCGCACCTGGCCCTCGAAGGTCATCGACAAGGCGCCGATCTGGTGCTCGGTCGACCTGCGCGACGGCAACCAGGCGCTGATCGATCCGATGGGCCACGAGCGCAAGGCGCGCATGTTCGGCCTGCTGCTCGACATGGGCTTCAAGGAGATCGAGATCGGCTTCCCCTCGGCCTCGCAGACCGATTTCGACTTTGCCCGCTGGTGCATCGAGGAAGGTAACGTACCCGCCGATGTCTCGCTCCAGGTTCTGGTGCAGTGCCGGCCGGAGCTGATCACCCGCACCTTCGAGGCGCTCAAGGGCGCCACCAACCCGATCGTCCATTTCTACAATTCGACCAGCGAATTGCAGCGCCGCGTCGTCTTCGAAAAGGACGTCGGCGGCATCAAGCGCATCGCCACCGACGCGGCCAAGATGATCACCGACATGGCGGCCAAGGCCGGCGGCGGCTTTCGCTTCGAATATTCGCCGGAGAGCTTTACCGGCACCGAGCTCGAAGTGGCGCTGGAGATCTGCAACGCCGTCACCGAGATCGTCAGGCCGACGGCGGACAACAAGCTGATCGTCAACCTGCCGTCGACGGTCGAGATGTCGACGCCCAACATCTATGCCGACCGCATCGAATGGATGTGCCGCAACCTCGACAACAGGGAGAACCTGCTGGTCTCGTTGCATCCGCACAATGACCGCGGCACCGGCATCGCCACCACCGAACTCGGCCTGATGGCCGGCGCCGATCGCGTCGAAGGCACGCTGTTCGGCAATGGCGAGCGCACCGGCAATGTCGACATCGTCACGCTGGCGCTCAACATGTACACGCAAGGTGTCGATCCCTTGATCGACTGCTCCGACATCAACCGGATGAAGGACGTCTACGAATATTCGAACCAGTTGAAGATCCCCGAACGCCACCCCTATGTCGGTGAACTCGTCTACACCGCCTTTTCCGGCTCGCACCAGGATGCCATCAACAAAGGCATGAAGGCGCTGAAGAAGGCCAACACGAGCGTATGGGAGGTGCCCTATCTGCCGATCGATCCGGCCGATGTCGGACGCAGCTACGAAGCCATCATCCGCATCAACTCGCAGTCCGGCAAGGGCGGTATCGCCTATGTGCTGCAGGCCGATTACGGCCTCAATTTGCCGCGCAATCTGCAGATCGAATTCAGCCAGGAAATCCAGGCGATCACCGATGCCGAGGGCAAGGAAGTGCCGGCCCGGCGCATCTACGAGCGCTTTCTCGAGACCTATGTCGATCAGCCTGCCGCGCGGCTGAAATTCCTCGATCACCAGACCTATCCCAGCACCGAAATCAAGGGCCGGCGCGTGGTCGAGGCGGTCATCCTCGACCAGGGTAAGGAAGTGACGATTACGGGCACAGGCACCGGTCCGATCGACGGCTTCGTCGATGCGCTGTCGCGTCATCTCGGTGTCGAGATGTCGGTGCTCGACTATTCCGAGCACTCGTTGCAGCGCGGCTCGAACGCGTCGGCCATCTCCTATGTCGAGATGGAATATCCTGGTGGCAAGCTGTTCGGTGCCGGCATCAACACCAACATCGTCGCCGCCTCGCTGGAAGCGGTGATGTCCGCCGCCAACCGTATCGTCGGCAAGAAAGCCGGCTGACGCACGGCCAGAACAAGGATCGGGACCGTCCCAACCGGGTGATCGGTTCCGATCTTTCGGCCATTAACCACCGTCGAATTATCCGGTGGGGTACGCGATCGCATAATGGGGTGTATACTTGTGTGGTGGTGCGGGACCTATATGATCGCGCCTCAACCTGTGCCGACTTCGAGAGGATCGACACTTGCAGCATGCCACGCCTGCCGCCCCCGCAGTGCGCGAGACACTGGAGCGACTGCTTGCCAGCCAAACGTTCGGCCGGTCCGAGCGTGCGCGCAAGCTGCTGCGTTATCTTGTCGAACGTGAACAGGCCGGCGAAGGCGACAGGCTCAAGGGCTTCTCCATTGCCATGGATGTGTTCGGCAAGGACGGCGATTTCGATCCGTCGACCGATGCCGTGGTGCGCGTGCAGGCAGGCAGGCTGCGCGAGCTTCTGCAGCATTATTTTGCCAATGAGGGCATCGCCGAACCCGTCCGCATCGCCATTCCGCGCGGCGGCTATGTTCCTGCCTATGAATTGAATGCAATCCGGCTGCCGGATGTCCCCGAACTCAAGCTCGACGGCGCTGTATCCGCCGATCCGCCCAACGACGCCAGCACGGGCATGCTGCACGCGGCATCGCTGGCTTCCATACCGTCTTCGCCCGCCCCCTCGGTGGCGCGCCATCTCCGCTTTTTCTGGATCGCGATCGCCCTGGTCATCGCCATGCTGGGGGTGCTGATCCTTCGTCAGGGCAGCAGTGCCTTGTTGGCAGGCGGCGACATGTCGGCAACGCTCGAGACCGCCGGCGCAACCGGAAGCATCGTGCCATCGGCAATGGCTGACGCCCTGCCGCAAGTCTATATCGGCCTCAAGGCTGAAGGCACCTACGCCAGCCGTGTCGCCGCGTCGCTGCGCGCCGGCCTGAGCGGCTTCGATACGATCGACTTCATCGGCCGCGACACCGCCACCGATCCGGCCGACGAAACCACGAGCTTCATATTCGACATCTTGCCCGGACCGGACGCCGGCGACATCACCATCGAGCTGCAAAGCATGGCGTCCGGACGGGTGCTTCTTTCGCGCAATCTGACCCCTGCCGACAGCGCACCTGCCGCGGTCGAAGACCGTATCGCCGACATGCTGAGCTCGGCGCTTCCCGCCTCGGGCACGATCTACAACTACATCGAGCAGACCGGCGCGCCGAACGGTCTGACGCAATGCCTGCTGCTCAACGACAAATATTATCTCGACCAGAACGCCAGGACCCATGAGGCTGCCTATCGCTGCCTCGAGAAGCTGGCCAATGGCGGCACGAAATCCTCGCTCGTTTATTCGGAACTTGCCTCCCTGCATCTCGAGGCGGTCTCCGATCATTACGCCTATCCGCCCAATGCGACGATTGAAAAAGCCGTGGAGTTTGCCCATCGCGGCGTGCAGATGGGGCCGACAAGCCCTTATGCGCATCGCTCCTACGGCTACGTCAGTTCGCGCCTCGGCAACACCGACGAAGCGATCCGCTGGATGCGCAAGGCCTATGAACTCAATCCCTATGATCTCGGCATGGCTGCCGCTTACGGCTACGGGCTGATATTCGCCGGTCGCTATGCTGAGGGAACGCCGATCCTCGACCATGCGGCGGAGACCTTCAGCGGGCACTCGACATGGTGGGATTACGGGCTGTTCGTCGGTGAGTTCATGCAGGGCGACATGAACAAGGCCATCGCGGCCAGCATGGCACTGAGAACGACGGCAACGAAATCGCACTATCTGGCAGCGCGGCTAATCGGCGCCAAGGCTGCCGGACAGGACCATCTGGTGAGCACACTGCTGACCCAACTGACCACCGAATTCCCTAAATTTGCCGCCGATCCGCGCGCGACCTTCGTCGAGCGGAAATATCCGGCCGACCTGACCGAGCGGCTGGTCCAGGCGCTGCGCGCAGCCGGGCTCGGCAACCCAAGCTGACACCAATCGACGTCCGGATCGAGCGCGCCGCGTTCAATGGATTTCCTGCGCTCTTTCGCATGATGCCGGTCAGCGCCGAGTTCTGTCCGCAACCGTACAAATCGCGAAAATTTTACTGGCCATCGCTGTGGACTAGGAGCAATCCAGCCACAATTGGTGTTCCGCATCCTGACAATAGCAAAAAACTCAGCTTTCATGACCGCATCGCTTTTTGCCGCCGAACAGGGTGTTGGCTCAAAGGCCATCGTCCTGCTGCATGGTTACGGCGGCTGCCACGATGTCTGGCGCGAGGTGATTTCCTCACTGGCGCCTTCCACGCACACGCTGGCCTATGATCTGCCGGGGCATGGGTTGTCGCTCGATTTTCCCGCCGCCGGTCCGGCCAAGGTGGCGGCAAGGGCCGTGCTCGCCGATCTCTCGGAGCGTCGCCTGAAGCGCGTTCATCTCGTGGGTCATTCGATGGGCGGTGCGGTGGCGGCGCTGATGGCGTTGGCTGCGCCCGAAAGAATAGCCTCGCTGACGCTTCTGGCGCCGGGCGGCCTTGGCCCCGAGATCAACGGACCACTGTTGCGTCGCTATGCTGGCGCAGCCGATCGGTCCGAGATCAGGGCCTGCCTCGTCGCTATGTCGGGGCCAGGGACCCGGCCCTTCGATCGCACCGTGGACGCTCTCTGGGAAATGCGCCGGCGACCCGGCCAACTGGAAAAACTCGTCGAGATCGCAGTCGCCATGACCATGGACGATCGGCAAGGCGTCATCCCGCATGATCGTCTCGACAGCCTGAACATGCCGGTGATGGTGGTGTGGGGAACCGACGACGCGGTGCTGCCCTTTACCCAGGCGGATGATCTGCCGGCGCATTTTCACGTGCACCATGTGCTGGAGGCCGGCCATATGCTGACCGAGGAAGCGCCCGAGCTCGTTGCCGAGATCATTCGCCGCAACACCAGGCGCCGCGCCAGGCCACATCGCCAGAAATTTGCCGCCGCGGCCAGCTGACCTTTTCGCGCACAACATTTTCCTGAGCCTCGATCCCATCGATCTCGCCAGTGCATTTTGCCGGCGGCTGTGTTAACCCCATGTTAACCAAACCCGCGAGGCAAACGCCGATGAAGGAAGCAGGCGAGAAGACCATCGACCAGTCGAAGAAGCTGTCCGATGCCATCCGTGATGTGAAAAATGCCTTCGCCGACCGCGACGACGTCGTCGTCGATATGCGCGAGGCGCATCGCATGCGCCTCGATCTGCTTGCCGCCGAGCTAGCGCCGGTTTTTGCCGATGTTCCCGCCGACATGGACAATTTCGACTTTGTCGTCTCGTCCGGCTTGCAGCCGCGCCTGTGGATCGACGCCGTCAGCCATGTCGCCATGGGACGCGACCGCCGCACCTATCGCTTCCTCAAGGACACCCGCATCGGCCGGGTGGTGCTTGCCGAATCCACCGAGATGAAGCCGGTTGCCGATTCCGTGACACGCTATGTCGCCGAGCGCATCGTCGAGCGTCAGAGGATGATGGAAGGCGGGGTCGAACCGGCTATCGCCGGCATGAAACGCGCCGATGTCCCGGAAGCCGAACCGCCACTGCGTGCGACGACGCGCAGCAAACGCTGGTCGGCCTTTCTGTCCGGGCTTGGCCTGGTCGCTGCCGGCGCACTGGTCGGCCTTGTGGTGTCGGTCGTCCTGTTCTGGGACCGCATTGTGGCCATGGTTGTCAACTTGCGGCCATAGCGGCCTCGACGCCAAGCTCCAGCGTCTGCAGATCGGATGGCGGTATGGACGGCCCGGTCAGGCCGCGCCGTGTCAGTCGGATTCGCCAGTTTCCCTTTTCACCGTCGATGTCGAACAGATTGTACTGCGCCGCCGGGTGCTTGCCGCCCGGCGCCTGGCCGGCGGCAGCGACGCCGACCGCCGGGATCCTGACGCCTCGACCGCCGATGAAGAACAGCGACGGCAGATGCGAATGGCCGTGCAGCACAAGTTCGGCGCCATGGCGGCGAATGATCTTGTGAAAGCGGGCGATGCCGAACAGCCGCTTGTGCTGCGGGACCGCGCCGCGCACCGGCGGATGGTGGATCATGATGGCGCGGAACAGCCCCTGCCCGGCGGTATCCCCGAGGATTTTACCAAGCCGCTCCGCCTGGCCTTCCATGAAGAAACCATTGGCCATGAAGGGTGCTGTGGCGCGTGCCGTCGAGACACCGATCAGCGCGACATTGCCGCGCACGCGCAGATAGGGGAAGGCGTTGCGGTCGACCGGCGTGTTGACGCCGTCGCCGCTCATCCACGCCGCCCAGGATCGGCAGACCTTGTCGAAGGCGCCGGGCACATAGGCGTCATGGTTGCCCGGAACGACCGAAACATCGTGCGGCGATCCCAGCGTCTCCAGCCAGTGCTTGGCCATCTCGATCTCGCCGTCGAGCGCCAGATTGACCAGGTCGCCGGTGACGGCGAGGTGGTCAGGCGCGTTCGCCTTGATGTCGGCCACGATCGTGTCGATGACGGCGTCATGCATATGGCGGCGGCGGTTGCGCTGCCAGTTGACATAGCCGAGCACACGCTTGGAGGCGAGATCGCGATAGGATACATCGGGGAGCGGCCCCAGATGGACATCGGAAATATGCGCGAGCCTGAACATTTCTCTTTCATAGGCGACGGGCGCGCGGCTTTCCACACAAGGTTTCCTTTCCACCCACGGTTTCGCAGCTGATGGCGAAACCTGAAGATGCCTTCCGCCAGACCGGCTGGGCTGGACTCAGGGCCAGGCTGTTCCATCTCTATTTCGTGCTGCGGCGGCCGATGACGCTTGGCGTGCGCGGCCTGATCCACGACACGGCGTCCAATTCCGTCTTCCTCATTCGACACACTTATGTGCCGGGCTGGCAGCTTCCCGGCGGCGGCGTCGAAGTCGGTGAGACGCTTGCCGAGGCACTGGCACGCGAACTGGCCGAGGAAGGCAACATCGCGTTGACCGCCCCGCCGGTGCTGAAGTCGATGCATTTCAATCGTCGCGCCAGCCGCCGCGACCATGTCGGCTTCTACCTGATCGAGCATTTCAGCCAGACGGCGCCGAAGCTGCCGGACCACGAGATCGCCGAAGCCGGCTTCTTCCCGCTCGACCGCCTGCCTGAGGGCACGACGCCGGCGACGCTGCGCCGGATCGCCGAGATTTTCGGCGGCGAGCAGCCCTCGCCCTACTGGTAGATCAGGCCGCCGCTTGCTCGAACCGCGCCCGGTCATGCCGTGCGCCGTAATCCAGTTCCGGCCCTACCGGAACGATCCGCGTCGGATTGATCGTCTGATGGCTGGCGTAATAATGCGCCTTGATATGATGCAGGTTCACGGTCCCGGCCACGCCAGGCACCTGATAGAGATCCCGCAGATAATTGGACAGGTTCGGATAGTCGACGATGCGGCGCAGATTGCATTTGAAATGGCCGACATAGACCGGGTCGAAGCGCACCAGCGTGGTGAACAGCCGCCAGTCGGCCTCGGTGATGCGGCTGCCGACGAGATAGCGCTGTTTTGACAGCCGCTCCTCCAGCGTATCCAACGCCGCGAACAGTTCGCCGAACGCCTCTTCATAGGCGCGTTGCGTGGTGGCGAAGCCGGCGCGGTAGACGCCATTGTTGACCGCGGGATAGACCAGCGCATTGATGCGGTCGATCTCGCGGCGCAGGTCCTCGGGATAGAAGTCGAGCCTGGCATCGCCCCATTCGTCGAAAGCCGAATTCAGCATGCGGATGATCTCGGAAGACTCGTTGGAAACGATGGTCTGCTCCTTTTTGTCCCACAGCACCGGCACCGTCACCCGGCCCGAATAGGCGGGATCGGCTTTGGCATAGATCTGGTGCAGGAAGTCGAGGCCGTAAAGTGTATCGCCGGTAGCGCCGTCCTCAGCCAAAAACGTCCAGCCGTTGGCGCCCATGAAATGATGCACCACCGACACCGATATGATGCCTTCCAGCTTCTTCAGCGCGCGAAAGATCAACGTCCGGTGCGCCCACGGACAGGCAAGCGAGACATAGAGATGATAGCGGCCGGGCTCGGCCTTGAAGCCGCGCGTCCGGCCTTCGGCCGGCGCTCCGTCAACGGTGATCCAATCGCGCCATTGCGAGTGCGTCCGCACGAACCTGCCGCCGTTGTCCGCCGTGTCATACCAGCGATCCTGCCACCTGCCTTCAACCAGCAATCCCATGCAAATCTCCTTGCGTCCTATTGGTTTATGTAGGCGCAAGGCTGTCCTGTCGAAGACGTCAGGTGCTGAACAGACCGTCACTTGGCAGAAACGACGGACAAAAACGGCCGATTGCAGCGGCAGGAAATTGATGCTAGCGGACAATCCGCATGTTCGACTTTGCTTTGATCCGGTTTGACCGACGACGAAAGGGCGCCCGCGCTTGATGAAGCGCTGACTGGCGAATGCTGCCGTTTGCAGCAAACCTTTCCTCCTTACCGGAACGCAAAGACCATGAGCCTTGCCGACGTGAAATACCTGCCGGAAACCCCGGTGCATGACCTCCAGATCGAAGCCATCAACGACGAAGCCTTCGGGCCCGGCCGCTTTGTGCTGGCCGCCTACAAGATCCGCGAAGCCGGAGGGCACGAACGCTCGCTGTCCTTTGTCGCCGTCGATGGTGACCTTGTCGTCGCCTCGGTGCGCATGACCCGCGTCGCCGCCGGCGCCGGTCGCGCGCTGATGCTCGGGCCGCTTGCGGTGCGGCCGGCCTTCAAGAATCTCGGCATCGGCCGCCGACTGGTGGCGATCGCGCTGGAGGCCGCCGCCAAGGCCGGCGCGCCCGCGGTCATGTTGGTCGGTGACGAACCCTATTACGGTCCGCTCGGTTTCAAGCGGATTCCGCGCGGCCAGATTTCGATGCCGCGCCCTGTCGATCTCGACCGGCTGCTGTCGCACGAGATCGCGCCGGGCGCGGTCGCCAGGCTCTCGGGCGAGGTCTGCCACGCCGATCAGGCCAGGGTGGCCGATCCCATCGCGGCGATGGCTTGACCTTTCCCGTCGATCTGGCGCCTGATCCGTCCCACTGTTCCTGAGATCAAAGGATGACGCCATGAACCCGAACGGCCAGATCGCGATCGTCACCGGCGGCGGCTCCGGTCTTGGCGAGGCAACGGCGCGCGCGCTGGCCGCCAAGGGCGCCCGCGTCGCCATCTTCGATGTCGGTATTGATCGCGCGGCCAAGGTCGCGGCCGAGATCGGCGGCATTGCCGTCCAGTGCGACGTCAGCAGCGCCGACAGCGGAACCGCTGCACTCGCCGACGTCGCCGCCAAGCTTGGCGAGCCGCGTATCCTGGTCAATTGCGCCGGCATCGCCATTGGCGTGAAGACGATCGGCAAAGATGGTCCTCATCCCCTCGATCAGTACCGCAAGGTGATCGAAGTCAATCTGATCGGCACGTTCAACATGATCCGCCTCGTCGCCGAGCGCGCGTCGAAGCTCGAGCCGCTGCAAGGTGGCGAGCGCGGCGTCATCGTCAACACCGCTTCGGTTGCCGCCTATGATGGCCAGATCGGCCAGGCCGCCTATGCGGCGTCC
Organism: Mesorhizobium loti; assembly: GCF_003148495.1. GTDB lineage: Bacteria > Pseudomonadota > Alphaproteobacteria > Rhizobiales > Rhizobiaceae > Mesorhizobium > Mesorhizobium loti. Next base: position 849,688 of record NZ_QGGH01000001.1, on the reverse strand, counting down.
AAGGGCGGTGTCGTCGGCATGACGCTGCCGGTGGCGCGCGACCTTGCCCGTTCCGGCATCCGCGTCTGCACCATCGCGCCCGGCATCTTCAAGACGCCGATGATGGCCGGCATGCCGCAAGAGGTGCAGGATTCGCTGGGTGCCGCAGTGCCCTTCCCATCGCGTCTGGGCGAGCCGTCCGAATATGCCGCTCTCGCCCTTCACATCATCGAGAACCAGATGTTGAACGGCGAGACCATTCGTCTCGACGGCGCCATCCGCATGGCGCCGAAGTAGACGGTCATGAGCGCCGGCTTGCCAGCTGCCGGGAAGACCGGTCCGCTTGCCGGTTTGAAGGTGATCGAGATGGCCGGGCTCGGCCCCGTGCCGCTGGCCGGCCTGTTGCTGTCGGAGATGGGCGCCGAAGTGCTGCGCATCGAACGGGCGGGGGCGAGCCAGTTCCTGTCGCTGCCGGATGAGTACAACATCGACCGCCACGGCCGCGCACTGCTGCGCATCGACCTCAAGCGCCGGGAAGGCACCGATCTGCTGCTGCGCCTGGCCGAAAAGGCGGACATCTTGCTCGAAGGCTTTCGTCCCGGTGTCATGGAACGGCTTGGCCTCGGCCCTGAAGCGGTGCTGGCGCGCAACCCGGCGCTGATCTACGGCAGCATGACCGGCTTCGGCCAGGACGGCCCGCTCGCCGGCCGCGCCGGCCACGACATCACCTACCTCGCCTATTGCGGCGTGCTGCACGCCATCGGTCACACTGACGGCCGTCCCGTCCCGCCACTCAACCTCGTCGCCGACTACGGTGGCGGTGCCATGATGCTGATTGCCGGCGTGCTGGCCGCCCTGTTCCAGCGCTCACGCACCGGCAAGGGGGAGGTCATCGACGCGGCGATGGTCGAAGGCGCCTCGATGCTGGCGACGCCGCTGCACGCCTTCATGGCGGCCGGGTTGTGGAGCGAAAAGCGCGGCGCGAACCTGCTCGATTCCGGCGCCCCCTTCTACGACACTTATGAGACGTCAGACGGCCGCCATATCGCCATCGGCTGCCTCGAGCCGCAGTTCTTCGCCGAATTCGCCAAGCTGCTGCCGCTAGACGAGCGCTTTATATCCGGCCAGTACGACAGGGCATTGTGGTCGCCGATGCGCGCGGCCATTGCCGATCGGGTCCGGCAGAAATCGCGCGACGACTGGGACCTGCTGTTTGCCCAAACCGATGCCTGCGTTGCCCCCGTCCTGTCGCTGCAAGAGGCGAAGCACCATCCGCACAATCGGGCACGCAACGCCTTTGTGACGGCGGGTGCATTCGAGCGCCCTGCCCCGGCGCCGCGTTTCTCGAGCTCGCAACCAACACTGGCCACCATGCCCGGCGATGACGATTTGTCGCCGGCGACAATACTGGCACGTTTCGGCCTTGCGAAAGCCGAGATCGACGGCCTTGTCAAATCCGGCTTGCTGACCGATAACTAGAGAAGATAAATCAACTTATTGCGGTGACGCCTTGGACGAACCGAAGAAGGACGTGATCCGCGAGACAGACGCCGAAGCGATCCGGCTGGGCAAGACGCTTCTGCGCAACGCCCGCTTTGGCGCTCTGGCGGTGATCGAACCGCAAACCGGCTCGCCGCTGGCCAGCAGGGTCGGCGTGGCCTCCGACATTGATGGCGCGCCGCTGATCCTGGTTTCGATGCTCTCGGCGCACACCGGCGCCCTGCTTGCCGATCCGCGCTGCTCCCTGTTGCTTGGCGAACCCGGCAAAGGTGACCCGCTGGCGCACCCGCGCCTGACACTGGTCTGCCAGGCGGCACGGCTTGAGCGCGGATCAAGCGAACACGCCCGCACCGAGCGCCGTTATCTCAACCGCAATCCCAAGGCGAAACTTTACGCCGGTCTCGGCGACTTTTCGATCTTTCGCCTCGAGCCGCAACGCGCCAGCCTCAACGGCGGCTTCGGCAAGGCCTATCATCTCGATCAATCGGATGTGCTCACAAGCGGACCGATCGTCGAGGAACTGGCGACGAGCGAACAATCCGCCATCGACCACATGAACGCCGACCATCTCGACGCGATCGCCGTTTATGCAAAGCATTTCACGAAAGTGTCCGGCAACGGCTGGATAATTGCCGGATTCGATGCCGATGGTATGGATCTGGTGTCGGGCGACGATGTTTGCCGGGTCTTCTTCCCACAACCCTTGGCAGCAGCACGCGAATTGCGACACGTTCTGGTCGAAATGGCCAGGGTCGGACGGGCCTCGGTCGACGTCGGCACTGGACTTAATTATGATTGATCAAAAGCAACACTTGAGATTTAAATGAAATGCTCTACCTTTTGTTGGTGACGTTGAATCGCATGTGCCGATTCACGAGTGAGTTTATGGAATCAGATGCCATTGCCCCCATGGCGTCAGGATGAACAGGAAGCATGGGGGATCGATGGTCTCGACAAAGCTAATCGTCAACGCCGAAGCGGCGGCAGAGTTTCTCATGCTGATGGGCAATGAGAAGCGCCTGTTGATCATGAGCTATCTCGCCGAGGGTGAAATGTCGGTCGGCGCCATCGCCGAGAAGGTGATGCTCAGCCAATCCGCCCTGTCCCAGCATCTCGCCAAGTTGCGGGCGCTCGACCTCGTCGACACACGCCGCGACCGGCAGATGATTTACTATTCCTGTAAATCCGACGCCGTACGCGAACTGCTCCACATGCTGGACGGTATTTTCGGCAGCGGCAAGGACGACCTGTCCCAGATGGCGCACCGTTTGCGCCGTGCCGGAACCTGACCACACTGTAGCCCGCTGACCTCACCGGCGATTTCAAAGCGACATGCGCCCATCCGGGCGCACAGAGGTAGCTGATCGTTGTCAGAGCGACATGCGCCCATCCGGGCGCACAGAGGTAGCTGATCGTCGCGAATTGTCGCATCGTGCTTTCATGGCCAAAGGTAAGCGCCGGGGATCGTTCCGGATATTCGGGCCGATGCGACGGCCGCGAGGAATGCATGGATCCCATTCGCATCGACGACCCGCAAGATCCGCGCGTCGCTGCCTATCTCGACATCCGCGAGCGTGACCTCGCCGGCCGGCAAGGCCGCTTCGTCGCCGAAGGCAAGGTGGTGTTGGACCTGCTGCTCTCGGCTGGGCGCTTTGCCGCCGAATCGGCGCTGGTCCTGGAAAATCGGCTGGCCGGTCTTGAGGAGATCCTGCGCAAGGCGCCGGCCGACCTCCCCGTCTATGTCGCCACCAGCGCGGTGATGGACGCAATCGCCGGGTTTCACATGCATCGCGGCATCCTGGCCATGGGACGCAAGGGGGCGCCGCAGTCGGCTGAGGCTCTTCTCGATGCCTTGCCAGCCCAGGCGCTGGTCGTGGTGCTCGTCGGCATCGCCAACCATGACAATATGGGTTCGATCTTCCGCAACGCCGCCGCCTTTGGCGCCGACGCAGTTCTATTGGATGTGACATGTTGCGATCCGCTCTACCGCAAGGCGATCCGCGTTTCCGTCGGCGCCGCGCTCAAGATCCCGTTCGCATCGTTCGCCGACACCGCCGGCTTCACGGCAATGCTCGCCAGGCGCGGCTTCGAACAATTCGCGCTCTCACCACGCGGGCGGACCGACATCCGCGATGCGCAGCGGAGTGAACGCATGGCGCTCTATCTCGGTACCGAGGGTGAAGGCTTGCCGGACAGCCTGCTCGCACGCCTGCATGGCATGCGGATCACCATGTCGGAAGGTTTCGACAGCCTGAACGTCGCAGCCGCCTCAGCCATCGCGCTGCATCATTTTTCGGCAAAAGAGAGCTGATTTCAGCTTGTCGCGTCAGCCTTCTGCAAATCCCGCACGCGGTCGGCAAGACTGCGGTTGCCGGAGCGTGCATCCGAAGGTGCCGCCAGCGCCTTGGCTATCGGCGAACCCGGCCCCTCGAGCTTGGCCGTCAGATGGACGACCTCCGCCGCCAGTTCGTTCATCTGCTCGCGCAGGGCGGAGCTGCCGTCCGTGGGATTGGACGCGGCCAGCGCGGTGAGATCCGCCTTCAGCCGCTTGTTCTCGCGCGCCAGCGCCGTCAGCCTCGCCTCGAGCCGCTCACGGTCGCTGTCGAGCTTGGCGATCGCCTTGTCGAGGTCATCGCTCCTGGCAACGTCGCCGCCCTTGCCGACCAGCCGCAAGGCCGGTGCGCTATCTTCGGCTTTCGATTTTTCGCGCATGCGCGCCAGTTCCTTTTCGCGGCGGTCGAGCTTGTCCTCGCGATCGGCAAGCGTGGCCAGCAGCCGTTCGACCTTCTTGTCGAGCTCGGCGGTCCTTTTCTTCTCGGCTTTTAGGGCGTCGCGCGTGGCCTTGCTTTCGGCCGCGATCTCCTGGCTGCGCCTGTCCGCTTCCTTGCGCTGGCCGCGCAGCAGCGCAATGTCACTGGCGAGTTTCTGCATTTCGGATTCGCGCGCCACGAGCTCGATCTGCCGGCTGCTGGAGGAAAAACTGGCGTCGTCATACATGTGCTCCAGCTTTTCCAGCTCGAGCGCGCGCTTTTCCAGCTTGCGTTCGGTTTCCTTCAGTCGCTCCGAAAGCTGCTGCAACTCGCCCTCGCGCTGACGCAACGCTTCGTTCTTGGCGCCGAGTTCGGTCAGCGCATGGTTCTTGTCCATGCGCTCGACCGCCAGCCCCTTCAGGGCCTCGCGACCGCGATTGATCTCGACGAGTTGTTCGGCCGCCTTCTCGCGCAACGCCTTGACGCTGATTTCGAGGCGGCGCGTCGACATGGCGTACTCGGCGCGGATGCGGTCCTTGTCCGCCTGGATCTCGGTTTGCGTCAGAGGGATCGAGCCTTCGATACGTTTGCGCGTCAGGGCGACGGCGCGACGCCATATGGCCGGAGCCACCATAAGCGCCAGAAAACCGGCGCAGAGAAAGCCGAGGACGAAGAACAGGACCGACTGGACCAAGTGACTACCCGTTGTGGACGGCAACCATCAAACCAATGCATGTCGCCCAAAAAGTGGGAACCGGTTTTGGGACAACGACATGCAACAAGATAAAACCAAAAGCGCGTCGAGCACTTTTGACTGTGCCACGTTGACATGGCTGAAATCCAGCGTTGCGGCAAGGGTTTGCCGTAACGGGACGGGTTTAATGCATGCCGCCCAAAAGTGGTCCCGGTTTTGGGAGAACGACATGCATAAGCCAAAGATCTTCAGCTCAGAACGGATTCCAGGTGGCGCGCTCGGTAAGCTTCAGATAGCCGAGATTGACGCCAAGCCGGGCACCGACACCGGTGCGGATCGGCACCAAAATCACGTTGTTGTTCTTCAGCACGTTGAAGCCGACACCAGCCACCACATAGGCCGAACCGGCGACGCCGCCATAGCGGTTGTAGAGGCTGCCCACATCGTCGAGATTGTAGACCAGCATCATCACCCGTGACCCCTCGCCGCCAAAATCCCAGCCGAGTGACGGGCCTTGCCAGAACACTTTGTGATCGCCGGCATTCTTGGTGTAGAGCGTGCCTTCACCATAGGTCAGGCCGCCGATCAGCGCGCCCGAGCCCTCTTCCCCCAGCAGATAGCCGTTGGGCAGGCCGTAGGAAGCAAAAATCTTCTCGACGACCGTGGCGAGCCCGCCCGATGTCGCACCGAAGAACTTGTGCCCGGAATCGACAATCTCCTGAGCGGTATATTCCTGGGCCCGCAGGGCTGAAGTCGAGAAGACGAGAACGCCCAGGAGCGTGACCGCCATTGAGAAGACACGGAGAAAGCTCCGGTCGTAGTATCGGGAAAACATGCTTCCAATCTCCGTCAGGGAGCACCTTCGCCGACGCCTCGCACCCCGTACGGCTCTTTTAGCCGGCCGTTAAGGGTAACTGTTACGGGCAAACTATGCCGTAATCCTTTTTCAACCATTAAGCTCCCACATGAACATGGCGGTTCGAAGGCTGTTTTGGGGTCGCTTAAGTGGGTCGGCGGCCTGCGTGAACACGCCATTTGCCACATCCACAATTTTGGATTTGTTGCTGCACGCACGGGTGCTGTGTATTCAGAAAGCCCGAGGAGAGAGTGCGTGATTCGTGTGGGCAGGCGACGATCGATCGCTCGACCGTGAGTTATTAGATTTTGCAGGGATTTTCGCCGATGGCCGATCTGTTCACCCTTTCTGCACCCGATCTGGCAGCGCTATTATGCAGCCGGGTCTGCCACGACATCATCTCGCCGGTCGGCGCGATCAACAATGGGCTCGAGCTGCTCGATGAAGGCGGCGCTGACGAAGACGCCATGAAGCTGATCCGTCAGAGCGCCCGCAATGCTTCGGCCCGCCTGCAGTTCGCCCGCATCGCCTTCGGCGCCGCCGGCTCGGCCGGCATGCTGATCGATACCGGCGATGCCGAAGCGGTCGCAATCGCCTTCCTCAAGAACGAAAAGCCGGAACTGACCTGGAACGGGACCCGCGCACTGCTGCCCAAGAACAAGGTCAAGCTGCTGCTCAACCTGATCCTCGTCGCCAACGCCGCCATTCCGCGCGGCGGCAAGCTTTCGGTAACGCTGGAAAACCTCGAGACCGAGCCGCGTTTCGCGCTTGCGGCGGCTGGCCCGATGCTGCGTGTGCCGCCGAAATTCCTCGAACTGCATTCCGGCCACAAGCCGGAGGAGCCGATCGACGCGCATTCCGTGCAGCCCTATTACACGCTGCTTCTGGCGCGCGAAGCCGGCATGACGATATCGATCCACGCGACGCCGGAAGAAATCGTGCTTTCGGCTGCCTGATAGCGCAGCCGGGAAGCCGAAGTATTTTTCCATCGAAATCTGTAATTCCGGCCCATCGACATGAAATGCGTTTGATCGCCTGGGCAGCGTTGAAGCATTCGCGAATAAAAGCGAACAGCCGCAGTCTTTGTAAAAATTTTACCTAACGCCTTTTCGGCTTCTTTACCAGATTGGCCTATGGTGCGTCTGGATACCCCCGACGCTACCGGATTGCCAGACGGCAAAGAGGACCCGGAAATGAAACGCTGCATGTTCGTCGACGATTCAAGTGTCATCAGGAAGGTTGCAAAACGCATCCTGGGCGGCTCCGAAATGATTGTCATCGAGGCAGCCAGCGGACTTGATGCGCTGGAGATGTGCGCCGCCGACATGCCCGACATCATCGTCGTCGATGGCGCCTTGCCTGATGTGCCGGCGGTCGATCTCATCCGTCGCGTGCGCGCCATGGAGAGCCCGATAAGGCCGCAGATCCTGATTTCACTGGTCGAGCTCGATATCGCTTCGATCATGCGGGCCAAGCGCGCCGGCGCCCAGGGCTACCTCTTGAAGCCATTCAACAGGCCGCAACTGCTCGAGCGTTTTCGCACCTTGAAGATCGCACCTGATTCGGTGGTGTTGAGCAATTCCAGGAAAAGCGCGTGACGCGCCTGCTGTCAGGAATTGCGTAAAAAGAGATAATTACCAGCCCATCACGCAAAAAACCCGGCCAGAGCCGGGTTTTTTATTGAAGAAAGTCCGAACGATGCCCGTCGATCAGGCGCTGACGCGGATGTCTTCCGGTTCGCGCAGCACATAGCCGCGACCCCAGACCGTCTCGATGTAATTCTGGCCGCCAGATGCCGCGTCGAGCTTCTTGCGCAGCTTGCAGATGAAGACGTCGATGATCTTGAGCTCAGGCTCGTCCATGCCGCCATAAAGATGGTTGAGGAACATTTCCTTGGTCAGCGTCGTGCCCTTGCGCAGCGAGAGCAGCTCCAGCATCTGGTATTCCTTGCCGGTCAGGTGCACGCGCTGGCCGCCGACTTCGACGGTCTTAGCATCGAGGTTGACCACCAGGTCGCCGGTGGTGATGACCGACTGGGCGTGCCCCTTGGAGCGCCGCACGATGGCGTGAATGCGGGCAACCAGCTCATCCTTGTGGAACGGCTTGGTCATGTAGTCGTCAGCGCCGAAGCCGAGGCCACGCACCTTGTCCTCGATGCCGGCCATGCCGGAGAGGATAAGGATTGGCGTCTTTACCTTGGAAAGGCGAAGCGTTCTCAAGACCTCGTAGCCCGACATATCAGGCAGGTTGAGATCGAGAAGGATGATGTCGTAATCGTAGAGCTTGCCTAGATCGACGCCCTCTTCACCGAGATCGGTCGTGTAGACGTTGAAACTTTCCGATTTCAGCATCAGCTCGATGCTTTGTGCGGTTGCACTGTCATCTTCTATCAGCAGAACACGCATTTCATTCCCCTTTTCTGCTGCCGGACCATTTCACGACCCGTCCGGACCCGGAGCAGTGGTTGCCTTGTGCAGAGGCTGCCATCAAATGGTTAACAAAACCTAATTTCCCGCCCATGACGGTACCAGATTTTTTAACCTCTTTCTACACCCTCTTGAATCTAATAACGAATCTCAGAACCAAATCCTAATGCAACACATCAACAATCTGGACTAAGTGACTCCAGGGACTCATCGACGTCGCTTCCGCATCGGCGGCCGGAATTTTTACCCGGCCTTAAGTCCTGACCCGTATGATTAACAATGCCCGTAAACGAATGGTTACCGCTGGCAAAAAACTTTAGGGTTTTGTTTCCCATAGTTCGGGGAAAGCCGGTGGACACGGGTGCGGCCTGGGCTCTTCCAGGTGGTTTGGACGATAAGTGCGGGTGTGCGTTTCCGGGAGTACGAATCATGAAGTCACGTGAAAACCTCGTTCGGCTGAAACAGTTTCAGGTGAATGAGAAGCGGCGGCAGCTGCTGCAGCTCGACATGATGATCGCCGAGTTCGAACGCATGGCCGTCGAGCTGGAGCTTCAGATCACCGCTGAAGAAAAGAAGGCCGGCATCACCGACATCAACCATTTCGCCTATCCGACCTTCGCCAAGGCGGCGCGTTTGCGCCGCGACAACCTCAGAAATTCGCAAAGCGACCTCGCGCAGCAGCGAAGCACTGCCGAATCATTACTCGGCGAAGCTGAAGCGGAGCTTTCCAAGGCGGAAATGCTGGAATCGCGTGACACCAAGATCCGCGAAGCCGAAATCGGCGGCCGCAGCGCCATGATCGGCTGAAACCGGCCTGTCCACGACATTGGCGCTTGCCATCTGGCAAGTGCATGATCTCGGCCGGCCCTGGTGGAAGGCCGCCAAGAAAACTGAGAGCCGCCCTAAGTTTTTATGCATGTCGTTTTCCCAAAACCGAGGTCACTTTTGGGCGACATACATTAGGCGGCCCAATCCCCTTCACCATCGGCAATTGCCCTCGCACGGGCGTCCTTGATGTCCGGTGCATGCTGCTCCGCCCATGATCTGATCTCGGTAAGGAGCCCCGCCAGGTTCTGGCCGAGTTCGGTCAACTCATATTCGACACGCGGCGGGATGACCGGGAAGATATCGCGCCGCACCAGTCCGTCACGCTCAAGCACGCGCAGCGTCTGCGTCAGCATCTTCGGCGTAATGCCTTCGAGCTTGCGGGCAAGCTCGCCATTGCGCAGCCGGCCTTTGCGCAGCGCGCAAACCACCAGATAGACCCATTTGCTGGCCAGCATCTCCAGCACGGTGTGCGAAGGACACGTTCGCCGGAACGCGTCATAGCCGAAACCGCAGTCGTTCTCACTATCCATGAGGTGCGTATATATCAGAAAGGTACATACTGGACAAGGGACTATTACTATCCAAATGATAGTGGCAGCAACCAAGCAGGAGATATCTCAATGCGTGCCGTTATCCAGAACTCCGTCGGCGGACCCGACGTCCTTGTCATTGCCAATCAGCCCGACCCCACACCAAAGGCCGGCGAGGTGCTGGTCCGCGTCAAAGCCGCCGGCATCAATCCGGTCGATGGCTCCGTTCGCGCCGGCCACTATCAGCTGCTCGGCGAGCCGCCCTTCATCCTGGGCTGGGATATCTCGGGAACAATCGAGGCGCTCGGCGCTGGCGTCACCGGCTTCAAGATCGGCGACGAGGTGTTCGGCATGCCGCGCTTTCCCAAGCAGGCGGCGGCCTATGCCGAACTGGCGGCTGTGCCGGCCGATGAAATCGCACTGAAACCGAAGGGCGCCGACCACCTCCAGGCAGGCGCCTTGCCTTTGGCCGGCCTGACCGCCTGGCAAGGCCTCGTCCGCCATGGCGGGCTGAAATCGGGCCAGCGCGTATTGGTCCATGCGGGGGCCGGCGGCGTCGGCCATCTGGCGGTGCAGATCGCCAAGGCGCGCGGCGCCTATGTTATCGCCACCGCCAGACCGCAAAAGCTCGATTTCGTCCGCAAACTCGGCGCCGATGAGGTCATCGACTACACCAAGGGCGATTTCACCGACCAGGTTCGCGACATCGATCTGGTGCTGGAGCCACTGGGCGGCGAGCATGCCGAACGCTCACTGAAGGTGCTCAAGCGCGGTGGCGTGCTGGTGTCATTGCTCAATGTCAGCGACGCCACCAGGGCGCAGGCCAGTGCGCAGGGCATCCGGGTCGAGCGCATGTCCGTCGTGCCCGACAGGAAGGGCCTGCAGGAACTGGCTCAGTTGATCGATGCGAAAAAGCTCGCCGTCCATGTGGCGAAAAGCTTCCCGCTCGACCGGGCGGGGGCTGCTCACGCCTTCCTCGCCACCAAGCCGATCGGCAAGGTTGCGCTGACGGTTTGAGCGCCAAAAGACTCGTTTCGAAAACGAAGGCGCGGCTTGTCGCGCCCTTATTTCGAGCGCGCGGGCGCGGACGAACCTAGCGCGGCGCGCTGGATCGTCTCGCCTCTGCCCGGTTATATGCGAGATCGGCGACGTTGAGAAACGGGTGCGCGCTCGAGAATCCATATGGGTAGAACCAATTCGAACGGAACCTCCTATCGATCTTTAAGCCTTTTAACCCATGTTACCGAAGTAGTTAACAAGAAATACTTGGAATCTCAAGTTTTGGGACAAAGCGTGTGGTATATTCCGGGAGTACCGAGGAAAAACGCAGATGGGTTCGAAGAGACGTCAACTTCCTTGTTCGACTCATCTTCCCGTCACATGGCCTGCGAGAGGTACTGAGCGCCAATTTCCGTATGCTGGACCTGTCTGAGGGCGGAGCGGCGCTGTATATCGGCAGCTTTTCAGGCAGTCCGGATCACTTTTACCTGCAATTTGGTGACGAAAAATCCGAACTCGTGAGCTGCTACCTGGTTCAAAGGACACAACACGCGCTAAGTTGCCGATTCAGCAATCCGCTCCCAACCGCACATATCGACGCGATTATTGCCCAGAAAGAGATGGACCTAACCATCGAAAGTCTTTTTTCGAAGACGAACGAGGATTTGGTCAACGACTTCCTCGGCTCATTTGTGGAATAGATTTCTTTCATACCTGATCGGGGAAGCGCGATCTTCTCCTCGCCCTGTGGAACCCCGAAGGAGGGACGACCCATGGCTCACCCCCGCGGGTCTGCGAGCGAGCTTGCGTTGTGGCGATCGAGGGGGGCCGCGCTCACCGGCCCGCGAGCGAAAAAAGGACGGTTGCGCCGCCCCTCGATTCACGACCGCCGTTCCAGAAGCAAATCTTGCTAGTGCCGGTATTGCTGGATGCGTGTCGTGCGCAGCCCGGCAAGGCCATATTCGTCGATCGACGCCTGCCAGGACAGGAATTCCTCGGTGGTGAGCTTGTAGCGTTGGCAAGCCTCGTCCAGGCTCAAAAGCCCGCCGCGCACGGCCGCAACCACTTCCGCCTTGCGCCGGATAACCCAGCGACGTGTATTCGTCGGCGGCAGATCGGCAATCGTAAGTGGGCTGCCGTCAGGCCCGATAACATATTTGACTCTCGGTCTAACCAGATCGGTCATCGTACTCTCTACAAAAAACTCAAAGACCCAATCCCCGCCACGTTACCGCCACAGCTTTAAAAATTGCCTAAGCAGACCCTAATGACTAGGTAAGGATCATGAACGCCGCGTTAGTCTTTTCGCTGGCATTTGAAACATCCGCCTGGAAGCGGCGGCAGTGCGCGAAAAATCCACCCGTTCACCGGAACCGGTCGCCGCCTGTCGGTCCGCCCTGCAAGCTGGCGTAGCCGCAAAGCTTGACCTATATTCGCGTCATTGGCATTCAGACGCCGTGCAGAACGAAAGAACCATGAACAGCCTCGATCTTCCTGGACGTCCCGAAAACACCCGTATCGTCGTCGCCATGTCGGGCGGTGTCGATTCATCGGTCGTCGCCGGCCTGCTGAAGCGCGAGGGCTATGATGTCGTCGGCGTCACCTTGCAGCTCTACGACCATGGCGCGGCGACGCACCGGGCCGGCTCATGCTGCGCCGGGCAGGACATCGACGATGCCCGCCGTGTCTCCGAGACGCTCGGCATCCCGCATTATGTGCTCGACTACGAGGAGCGCTTCCGCAAGGCGGTGATCGATCCCTTCGCCGAGAGCTACGTCGCCGGCGAGACGCCGATCCCATGCGTTTCCTGCAATCAGACGGTGAAGTTCGCCGACCTCCTGGCCACCGCCAAGGAGCTTGGCGCCGACGCCCTGGCCACCGGCCATTACATCCGCTCCGGTGCCAATGGCGCCCACCGCGCGCTCTACCGGCCGGTCGACGCCGACCGTGACCAGAGTTATTTCCTGTTCGCCACCACGCAGGCACAGATCGATTATCTGCGCTTTCCGCTTGGCGGCCTGTCGAAGCCACAGGTTCGCGCCATTGCCGAGGAGATGGGGTTGACGGTTGCCGCCAAGCAGGACAGCCAGGACATCTGCTTCGTGCCGCAGGGCAAATATTCCGACATCATCGCCAAGCTGAAGCCGACTGCCGCCAATCCGGGCGACATCGTCCACATCGACGGCCGCGTGCTCGGCCGCCATGAGGGCATCCTGCGCTACACGATCGGCCAGCGCCGTGGCATCGGCATAGCTTCCGGCGAGCCGCTCTACGTCGTCCATCTCGATGCCGACCGCGCCCGTGTCGTGGTCGGCCCGCGCGAGGCGCTGGAGACGCACAAGATCTATCTGCGCAATATGAACTGGCTGGGCGACGGACCGCTCACAGATGTCCCCGCTGGCGGCCTGGAACTGTTCGCCAAGGTTCGCTCGACGCGACCGCCGCGCCCGGCCGTGCTGCATCACGGCAAAGGCGCCACATGGGTGGAACTGGTCGACGGCGAGTCCGGCATCGCGCCCGGGCAAGCCTGCGTGCTCTATTCCGATGACGGCAACGAGGCCCGCGTGTTCGGCGGCGGCTTCATCGAGCGTTCGGAGCGTGGCGCCGAGGCCGAGGCCATGCTGACCCGGCTGGCCGCCAGGCCGACGCAGATTCCCGCGGAGTAGGGGCTCCGTCCTCTCGGAGACCGTTTCGAAATTCGCTCTGGCGAGTCATGAGCGGACATTTGGGTCCGTGAGCACAGTTCTACTGCGTCGACGCAGTAGAACTGGGAAGCGCAGAAAACGCCACTAGATGGCCGCCGGAGTGGAATTTCCAAACGGTCTCAGGATTTGGTGTGCGTGACCGTGCCCGCGGTCAGGATGCGCAGCACCCTGATGGCTTCCTCGCCGCTGGTGCGCGGCTCGGCACGCGTCTCGATGCACTGGATGAAATGCTCCAGCTCGCGCGTCAGCGGCATGCCCTGGGCAACCGCGACATAGGACGGCTCATTGGTGGTGAAGGCCCATTGGCCGCTGTCCTGCCACACCGCATGGCGGTAGACGGCAAGCTTGCGTTCCCATGGCTCGACGTCGTCGAACACCGCCATCGCCTTGGTGCCGACCACGGTCAGCCGCCGCTCGCGATAGGGATTAAGACGCGACGTGAAGAGATGGCTGCGCAGGCCGTTGGGAAAACGCATGTGCAGATGCGCGAAGTCGCTGAGATTGTCGAGCAGGGCGGCCCCCTCGCCGCGCACCTCGATCGGCTCAGTGCCGGTGATCGCCAGGATCATCGACAGATCATGCGGCGCCAGGTCCCACAGCGCGTCGTTCTCGGTGTGGAACTTGCCGAGGCCGAGCCGGTGCGAGTGGATGTAGCGGACTTCGCCGAGTTCGCCCTTGTCGATCAGCCCTTTCAGCGTCTCGAAGGCGGGATGGAAACGCAGGACGTGGCCGACCATGAAGACGCGGCCATTGTCCTTGGCCGCCTGCACCGCACGCTCGGCGTCGGCAACCGTCAGCGCGATCGGCTTTTCCACCAGCACGTCCTTGCCAGCCTCGACGGCACGCACGGCAAGGTCGGCATGGAATTGCGGCGGCAGTGCCATGACGATGGCGTCGATATCGTCACGGACGAACAACTGGTCCGGCTCGATCGCCAGGCAGTCCTGTTCGCTGGCGAAGCCTTCGGCACGGGCCCGGTTGGTGTCGGAGACCGCGTGCAGCGCGCCGAGCGCCTTGAGGGTGCGGATGTGGTTGCTGCCCCAGTATCCGCAACCGAGGACTGCAATGCGCGGCTTCATCTGTTTCAAACTCTAAAAACTCGTGGCCGAGACATAGCGACGTGCCCCGTCGAACTCAACCCCGGCGGCAGCAACCAAATGTCTGCGCGGCAAAGCTTTTCGATAATGACGATAAGCCGGCAAGCCGGTTGCTTCGAAGCTTGACAGGCTCACCCTCCCAACCTTATATCCGCGCGACCTTGGCGAACGCCCCCGACGTGCCTTTCGATTTGAGGCGGATTTCGGGCCTTTCGCCGCCCTGGCGGGGTAGCTCAGTTGGTTAGAGCACGGGAATCATAATCCTGGGGTCGGGGGTTCAAGTCCCTCTCCCGCTACCATTTGGTCAATAAGATCAATCGGTTACGTGGGCATCCGCTACCGTTGGCCATACTGATTGCTCTCACTAGCATCGACACACGAACCCGCCAGCGCCCCGTGCAGACAAACGAGGCTCGGCAACGGTGCCCTACTCAGCAGCCATAACTGGTCGCATTTCCAGTTCCTCCGTCGAAACCTCATGGATTTCATCCGCAGTCGGGACCTCATCCGCAGTCGGCTTGATTCGGAACCACGCAGTGTAGAGCGCGGGGAGGAAGAGCAGGATCAATACCGTGCCGGCCGCCGTGCCGCCGATCAGTGTATAGGCCATTGAACCCCAGAAGACGGAGTGCGTGAGGGGGATGAAGGCCAGCACGGCGGCAAGTGCGGTCAAAATGACGGGCCGGGTGCGTTGCACCGTGGCCTCGATGACGGCGTGATAGTCGTCAATGCCGGCAGCGCGGTTTTCCTTGATCTGTTCAGTCAGGATCAGCGTGTTGCGCATCAGGATGCCAGCCAGTCCTATCATACCCAGAATGGCGTTGAAGCCGAAGGGCTGGTGGAAGGTGAGCAGCATCGGCACGACTCCGACAAGGCCAAGCGGTGCTGTCAGCATGACCATGAACATCGTGGAGAAAGATCGCACCTGGAGCATGATGACGATCAACATGGCGGCTATCATGGCCGGGAAGACTTTAGCCAGCGCGGTGTTGGCCTTTTCCGCCTCTTCGATCGATCCGCCCATTTCGATGCGATAGCCGACCGGAAGGGACGCAATCAGCGGCTGAAGGGCCTGCATGATCTGCTTGGAGACCTCCGGAGGCTGGGTAGCTTCATTGATGTCCGCGCGGATCGTGACAACGGGCGTGCGGTCACGGCGCTTCAGGATTGGCTCCTCCTGACGGATTTCCGAATGCCCGATCTGGTCGAGCGGAATCGAGCGGCCGTCCCGGCTTATCAGCGAGAAATCCGCCAGACGCGCCGGATCCAGCCGCTCGCCGCCGGCGCTGCGTGCCACGATGGGGACGTTGCGGATGTCCTCGCGAACCTGCGTAACGGGGATGCCGGTGAGAAGGAATTGCAGTTGCTGAGCCACCTCCGCCGGCGAGAGGCCGATGAGGTTCAGTCGATCCTGATCGGGGACAAAGCGAAGCACGGGCGTGCGGTTGCCCCAGTCGCGGTTGGCCTGCCGCACATCCGGGACGCTCCGCATGATGTCGAGAGCCTTTTCGGAAATGCTGTAGAGCTGCGTCGCATCGGGGCCCATGACCCGGAACTCGACGGGGAACGGCGTGTAGGGGCCGAACACGAGCTGCGTAACGCGGACATTCGCCTCGGGCGCAAGCCCTTGCGCCACTGCCTCTCGGAGCCGGTGCTTCAACGCCTCACGCGCCTCCGCGTCGGGGGTCAGCACGACGATCTTGGCGAAAGCAGGATCAGGCAGTTCCGGAGCCATCGCAAAGAAGAAGCGCGGAGCGCCCTGGCCGACGTAGCTCGTGACAATCTTGGCCTCGGGCTGGCTGTCCAGCCAATTTTCGAGCTTTTCGACCGCAGCGGTCGTTGTCTCGATGCTACCACCTTCCGGCAGGCGAACCTCCACCAACACTTCAGGGCGGTCGGATGTCGGGAAGAACTGCTGTTTGATGCCGGCCATACCGACGACGGAAAGCGCGAAGGCTATGCCAACGATACCGCAGGTTACGAACTTATGGCGCACAGCAAACGTGATGACCCGCCGCAAACGTCGATAGTTACGCGTGTCGTAAATAGCGTGGTGACCGCCTTCGACCGGTTTGATCGCGGGCAGCATCTTGACACCGAGATAGGGCGTAAAGACCACCGCGACGATCCAGGAGACGATGAGGGCGAACCCCACGACCCAGAAGATGTTGCCGGCGTATTCGCCAGCCGTCGAGCGCGCAAAACCCACCGGCACAAAGCCGGCGATCGTCACCAGAGTTCCCGATAGCATCGGCGCCGCAGTGTGGCTCCATGCATAGGCCGCCGCCTTAATGCGGTCCATCCCCTCTTCCATCTTCACCACCATCACCTCGATAGCAATAATGGCGTCGTCCACGAGAAGACCAAGCGCCAGGATGAGGGCGCCGAGCGTGATGCGATCGAAGAACCGGCCGGTTTCCAGCATGATGAGGAAGACCACGGCGAGCGTCAGAGGGACGGCAGCCGCCACGACGATCCCGACGCGCCAGCCCATGCTAAGCAGACTGATCAGCAGCACGACGCCGAGCGCCATCGCGAACTTCAACATGAATTCGTCGACCGCCGAGGTGATGTTGACAGCCTGGTCGGACACCTTGTCGAGCGTCATGCCGAGCGGCAGTGTCTGTGTGATCGCGGCAGTCCTGTCCTCCAGGGCCTTGCCGAGCGCGCGACCATCCCAGCCCTCCTGCATAACGGCCGCGAGCATGATGGTGGGCTCGCCCTGGCGTCGGATGAGGTATGTGGGAGGGTCCTCATAGCCGCGGCTGACCTCGGCGATGTCGGATAGCTTCAGCGTCCGCCCCCCAGCGACAATCGGGGTGTCGGCGATCGCCTGAACGCTGTCATAGGCGCCGTCGACCCGAATGAAGAGGCGCGGCCCTAGGGTGTCGATCGAACCTGCTGGCGTGACGGTGTTCTGCCGCTGCAAGGCACCGACGATGTCCTGTGTCGACACGCCGAGGT
The DNA here is from genome assembly GCF_003148495.1 of Mesorhizobium loti. Taxonomy (GTDB): domain Bacteria; phylum Pseudomonadota; class Alphaproteobacteria; order Rhizobiales; family Rhizobiaceae; genus Mesorhizobium; species Mesorhizobium loti. The sequence continues at coordinate 832,360 of NZ_QGGH01000001.1, read as the reverse complement.
TTGCCAGTTTGGCGTAGGAAAACTCGACGAATATCTGTTCGGGACGTTCACCAAGGATGTTGATCTTCTTGACGCCGGGCACGTGCAGGAGGTCCTGGCGGATCACCTCGGCCTGCCTCGCCAGCTCCCGCATCGGCATGCCTTTGGCCTTCAGCGCATAAAGGGCGAAGCTCACATCCGAATATTCGTCGTTCACGAAGGGGCCGAAGACGCCGGGCGGCAGGTTGCGGGCTTCATCACCGAGTTTCTTGCGAGCCTGGTAGAACTCCTCCTGCACCGCGGATGACGGTGTGCTGTCCTTCAGCGTGACCGTCATATACGCATAACCTGGCCGTGTGGTCGTCTCCACCCTGTCGTACCAGGTCAGCTCCTGAAGCCGCTTCTCCAACGGTTCGGCGACGAGATCCTGCATCTCGCGCGCCGTCGCGCCCGGCCATGCCGTCGTAACCGTCATGGTCTTGATGGTGAAGCTAGGGTCCTCGGCCCGGCCGAGCATGAGGAAGGCGTAGGCTCCGGCAGCCACCAGCAAGAGGATGAAGAATAGGGTGACGGCGCGTTCGCGAACGGCGATCGCGGAAAGATTGAAGCTCATCAGTTGCTCCCGCTTTCGGACTCGGTCCGGACGCGAGCGCCCTCCTGCAGGAGGTGGGCGCCGAGCGACACAATGGGAACGTTCGAGTTCAATCCGGAGATCACAGCGGTTTCGCTGGTTACACGAACGAGTTGCACGGGCTGAAAGTGTACGGTTGAGGTGGCGCCGTCCAACACCCAAACGCCAGTCTTGCGGCCGTCATCGAGCACGGCTCCCAGTGGCACCTGAACCTCCGGCTGTTGCGCCTGGCTTGCGAGCCGAACGGTAACCGTCGCGCCAAGTGGTGCAGCGGCAGCTTCGCCGTCGAGCACATAGCGCGCCTCATACGTGCGGGTCTGGGCATCGGCGGAGTCCGACAGTTGCCGCAGATGCGCTGTATAACGACGCTCATCGCCACCATACACGCTCGCCTCAGCCGCCGAGCCGATCGCCGGCCGGATCGTTTCGGGAAGGGCGACAACCGCTTCGCGCGGGCCTGCCTTGGCGGTCCGGATCACTGGCTGGCCGGCTGCGACGACCTGCCCCGGCTCGCCAAGCGTTTCGACCACCGTTCCATCCGCGTCCGCCAACAGGACTGTATAGGCCGCCTCGTTCTCGGCGACCCGTGCTTCGGCTTCGGCGGCGGCAAGTTGCGCCTGGGCTGTATCCATCGCAGCCTTCGCCTGCTCGTAGCGCTGCGGTGTAACCCACCCACTGCCAAGCAAACTGGCGTATCGCCGTTCATCCGGCTGTGTCTGAGCGACTGTTGCCAGCGCTGCCGCAACGGCATTGCGCTTCGCCGAAAGCGCAAGGCGCAGATCGGTATCATCAATCCGCATCAGCGGCTGACCGGCTTTGACCTGCTGACCAACGTCCACCAACCGTTCCACGATCTTGCCGGGAACCCGAAAGCCGAGATTGCTCTGCACCCTCGCCCCGATGACGCCGGTGAAGCCACGTTCTGATTCGGTGACCGGCGCTGCCGACACAAGTCTAACGAATGGTGCCTCCTGCCTTGGGTCGGTCACCAAAGGAGCTTCCTGCGCGGGAGTAGCAAATGTGGCGAATGCCGCCACCCATGACATCGCCGTCAGGGTCGATCCCAATACGATAACGGTTCTCTTTTTCACGCTCGTCGCCTCATCTCAAATTAGATTGCGTTCGATTTCTATATCGATTATAGATTACGAACGCAATCAAAAAGGAGATCGACGATGCGCGTGAGCCGAATTCAAGCCGCAGAAAACCGCGAAACCGTGATCAATGTGGCAAGCCGCCTTTTTCGGGAGCGCGGCTTTGACGGCATCGGCCTCAAGGATTTGATGAAGGGCGCGGGGCTGACCCAGGGCGCCTTTTACAAGCAATTCGCGTCAAAGGAGGACCTGGCGGCGCAGGCGTCCAGGCGGGCGATGGAGAGCGCCACCCACAGGTGGTCGGACGCAACTGCGGCAAACCCTGAGAATCCACTCGAGGCAGTGATCTCATTCTATCTCAGCATGGACCATCGCGGAGAAAGGATGGACGGCTGCCCGGTCGTTGCGCTCGGCTCGGATGCTGCCAGGCAGGGCGCCGAGGTGAAGGCGTCATTCGAAGCCGGGATCAAGGAATACCTTGAGATGCTCGCTAGTTGGGTTGGCAAGGCCGACGGCGAGGAGACCGGCGGCAAGGCCATGGCCATTCTGTCGACAATGGTCGGGGCGGTGCTGCTCTCACGGGTCGTCAACGACGCCGACCTTGCGCAGGCTTTTCTGGATGCGGCGTCCGATCAGGTTCGCGAAGCAGTCGCCGCTTGAACGGCGTGGGCAGTGCTGTCGGCGCACCCAAGTGATAGGAGAATAGATGCGACGGATTGTTGTTACGGGCATGGGGGCGGTCACGCCCCTTGCTGCCAATGTCGAAGCGTCATGGTCGCGCCTGCTGGCCGGTCGTTCGGGCGTCCGTAGGCTTCCGGACGATGTGGTGGGAGACCTGCCGGCGAAGATTGGCGGCGTGGTTCCCTCCTTGAAAGAAGACCCCGACGCTGGCTTCGATCCTGATGGCGTCCTGTCCGTGAAGGATCAGCGCAAGGTAGATCGGTTCATTCTCTTTGCGCTGGCCGCGGCGGAAGAGGCGCTTGCGCAGGCGAAATGGAAGCCTGCCTCGGAAACGGATCGCCTGCGCACAGCAACGATCATCGCTTCAGGAGTCGGCGGCTTCCCCGCCATCACCGAGGCGGTGCGCACGGTCGACCTGCGTGGCGCCCGCCGCCTGTCGCCCTTTACGGTGCCATCCTTCCTGGTGAACCTCGCAGCGGGCCAGATCTCAATCCGTCATGGCTTCAAAGGTCCGTTGGGCGCACCGGTGACGGCGTGCGCGGCCGGCATCCAGGCGATCGGCGACGCGGCCCGTCTCATCCGCGCGAACGAAGCTGATATTGCCGTGTGCGGCGGCACGGAAGCATGCATGAACATCGTCAGTCTCGGTGGGTTTGCTGCCGCACGCTCTCTTTCAACCGGCTTCAATTGGGCGCCGGCGCAAGCCTCGCGTCCCTTCGACGTATCGAGGGACGGCTTCGTCATGGGCGAAGGAGCCGGCGTGCTGGTCATCGAGGCGTTGAGCCACGCGCTGGCGCGCGGCGCAAAACCGCTCGCCGAACTCGTCGGCTACGGCACGACGGCGGATGCTCATCACGTCACCTCTGGGCCTGAGGACGGCGGCGGTGCGCGCCGGGCCATGGAGATCGCGATTGCGCAAGCGGGGATTTCGCCGCACGAGGTTCGTCATCTCAACGCGCATGCGACCTCCACGCCAGTCGGCGACCTGGGCGAGATCGAAGCGATCAAGAGCCTATTCGGTCGCGATTTCGCGATAGCCGTCAGCGCAACGAAATCGGCGACCGGACACCTGCTGGGCGCGGCCGGCGGGCTTGGTGCCATCTTCGCGATCCTGGCGATCAGGGACCAGGTGGCACCGCCGACGCTCAATCTGAGCGCTCCCGATCCGGCCGCCGACGGCATCGACTTCGTCGCAAACGAGCCCCGGCCAATGGAGATGGAGTATGCGATCTCCAATGGCTTCGGCTTTGGCGGCGTGAATGCCAGCGCCTTGTTCAGGCGCTGGAGCGCCCCGGCGACCCGACGCGAGCACCGGGGGCGCTCATAATCGCCCCCATTCGCTCGGACCTTTCATGCTTCCCCATCTCCGGTCCAACACAAAGAAAGAAATGATTCCAATGAACAAGACCAATCCTGGCGTCGCTCTCGTCACAGGGGCATCTTCCGGCATCGGGCGGGCTACCGCCGATGCCTTGCTAAGCGCGGGCTATCGCGTATTCGGAACCAGTCGTCGCACTGCTTCCAACCAATCCGACGGCGTTACCATGCTGACGTGCGACGTGACCGACGACGCGTCCGTTGCGAAAATGGTCGATGACGTTCTGGCCAAGGCCGGACGCATCGACCTGCTTGTCAACAATGCCGGCATGGGTCTGTTTGGTGGCGCGGAGGAGTCCTCGATCGCCCAGGCTCAGGCGCTGTTCGACGTGAACGTCTTCGGCGTTTTCCGCGTGACCAACGCGGTGTTGCCGACAATGCGACGCCAAGGAAAGGGCAGAATCGTTAATTTGAGTTCGGTACAGGGGTTCATCCCCGCTCCCTATTTCGCACTTTACGCGTCGACCAAACATGCCATCGAGGGTTATTCCGAGTCGCTCGATCACGAATTGCGCCCGTTCGGCATTCGCGTGTCGTTGGTGGAGCCCGCCTATACCCGTACGGCATTCGAGGACAATCTCGCCGCCCCCGATCAGTTGCTTGATATCTATGATTCCGCGCGCGCTGGCATGACTATGTCCGTTCGGAAATCGATGGAAAAAGGCGACGCGCCCGAAGTGGTAGCCAAGACCATTTTGGCCGCTGCGATCGATCCCACTCCGAAGAAACGCTATGCGGCGGGAAAAATGGCGCGTCAGGTAAGTTTCCTGCGACGCTTCGTCCCCGCGTCCGCATTCGACAAGAGCCTGAGAAAACAACTAGGGCTGCCAGTCTGACGATTTCGGCTGCAGACAAAACGAGGTCTTCGAATCCAAATGCTGGGACTAGATGACCAACTCGTACATTGAGTAGAGGGGCAGTTCAAAAATGAATGCTCATCCAAGACAACGGAGCAGGAACCGCCGATCCGACGAGTGTGGGGAAAGGCGGTAGCGCTCTCCCGCTACCATCGTTCCAATCGACAGAGTGGCAGCCGGCCTCCCGGGCAAAAGTTCTGCCGCCCCTAGCGCCGCCAAAAACTGAGATGCGGGGCGAGGAGCTCCTCCTCCATCTCGGGGAAGGGGCCGTGGACAGCGATCTGCTTCTGCCCCGAGCCGAGCACCGTGCGCGAGGAAAGGTCCATCGTCGGATTCTCGGCGTGGTCGCCAGTCAGCGCGAGAAGCTTGGTCTCCTCGAAGCCGTAGACCAGCCGGCCGATATTCGCCCAGTAGAGCGTCCCGGTGCACATGGCGCAGGGCTCGCCGGTTGAGACCAGCGTACAGGACCAGAGAAAATCCGGCGGATAGGCGTCCGCGGCACGTCGGCTGAGTTCGGTTTCGGCGTGGCGCACGGTGTTGATGTTGCCTTGCCGCATGAGGATGCGATCGTCAGGGCCGACGAGCACACAGCCGAAAGGATGATGCCCGTGCGTGGCGGTTTCGCGCGCTACCGCATCGGCGGCGCGCAGGTGGGCGAGCATCTGGTCGCGGGTCATCGCCTGGTGCCCCTCATAGGCTGTCTAAGCCGATACTCCCAGATGAAGTCTGGAATGGCGTGGACGGTAGCAGATGGAGTGATTTCGCGATAGCCATGGGTGGCTGAGCAGTGCTCCCGGCGGTCCCGAGCGAGGGCCGATCCGCGCGTCGTAGCCTTCCGGCAGATGGACGATGAGATCGTGCCCGCCGGGCAGCGCCCGCCCCGTCAATATCTCGTCCGGGGCCATCTGAGGTTTTGAAACGCCATGTTTTCGGCAATGGTCCGTCGAACGATTGGACGTCCTACGGGAGGTGCCCGACATGGTTTGATGACGAATGTGTCCGTGCCGACCCCAGCGTCAGGTGTTGCGCCTAGATAACCCAATCGTTCAACGAATAGGCATGGATGTAGTCGATATGCATTTGCGCGGGCGTCACAAGCCCGTCGGCGGGCGCCCCCGCGATGCCGCCCACTGCCAGATCGACCAGCATATACATCGGCTCGTGCATGTCGGCAGGTGTTGCGGCACGGGCAACTTCGACGTCGTCGAAATACCAGACGAGTTCGTCTTCCGTCCACAGCACACCGTATTTGTGGAACCCTGCGGTATCCGAGACAAAGGGCATCGATGCCGCTGTCGTATGCGTTCCCGTCTCGTTCGAGTGGCTTGTCATGAGGAGCTTATTTGGATCCTGACCGGTCATCTCTATGATGTCCAGTTCCGGTGGCCAGGAGCCGTCCGCCGGCAAAAGCCAGAAGGCCGGCCATGTTGGCATGCACCTGTTCGAAGGAGGTGAAGCCGTAGCTCCCGATGCGCACTGTATCCTCGACGCTAAAGTCCAGGATCAGGTCACTGCCGTTGCCGGGGGCCACGACGAAAATGTCCGCCCCCGATCCACCCCTGAGAACGTCGTCGCCCTTTAAGCCATCGATCGTCTGTTGGCCGGAGCCGCCGGCAATGATGTTGTTCAGCTCGTTTCCGAAAGCATAGTGTTTGTCGTTCGTGACCGTCAGGTTCTCGAAATGCGCCGGGAGCCTGTAGCTCATCCAGGTCGAGATGGTGTCGACACCCTCGTTGGCCAGCTCGACCGCCTTGTTCTTCGTGGAATACAGATAGTAGATGTCATCGCCCTTGCCGCCATACATCGTGACGCTGACATTACTGTCGCCATGGAGCGAGTCGTTGTAGATGCTGCCATAGAGCGCCGGGCCGGAATTCGTCGCCGAGTACCACTTGGTCGAGGACCCGCTGTAGGGAAGTGGAACGCCCTTGGCGTTCAGGACAGTGGCCATGCTGGTCTCAGCTCCTTGGACTCGCCTCGATGTCAGCCCCAGCATCTATGGACGACACGAGAAGCCAATGCCTTTTTTGACCTTCGAGTAGTGTTCGACTGGTGAGAGTTACCAAGAACTTAGCACGCAGCCGCTCCGGGCCGCCGCCATTGCCTCGAATGTATCCAGGTTGGGCTGGCAGCACTTTTTTTGGTCAGAAGTTGTCGCAATCTTAGGCGAGGTTTGACTTCGCAGTCAGCGTGGAGAAAACGCGCCTTGCGCCATCAAAAGGCAATCCGCCGAGCAACATCGTACGGCGGCGAAATCCCGGGCCGGCCGACCTGACAGCCTCAGATTATTTTTATAGCAGTCACTATATTAGCTATTCCTTGACAAACAGTCTAAGCTCTGGTTTCCTGATTTAACGGGTACTTAACCAAGTTAGTTGCGTTTTTACCGGACGGTGTTCGTATGTCGACTTTGGTTGTCGCGGACCCGCGGGGGGTGTATCTCGCCGGTCTGGAGTGGGTGTTGCAGAGGGCTGGACACGATGTTGTCGCCCAGTGCCGCCGCCCTGTCGACGTTCTCCCTCATGTGGAGCGCCAACGGCCTGATATCGTCATCGTCGGCCTGGATATCGCGGACCCCCAGACATCAGCTCTTTCCTCCCGGCTGAAGGCCTGCAACAGCGCTCTCGGCATCATCTTCATCGTGCAGCCAACCGGCAGGCTCGATATCAAGGAAATACAGACGCTCGACGTCGACGGCCTGCTTCTGGACGGCATCAGCCACCGCTATCTCATCGAATGCGTGAATGCGGTGGCGACAGGCAAGAAGTGGATCGACAACAACATCGTCCAGCAACTGCTGATGCCCCGATCGCAGCCGCAGCCGACGTCCAGGTTGACCGGGCGGGAGACCGAGATCGCCGATCTCGTCTCGCGCGGGTTGCGCAACAAGACCATCGCGCAACGGCTGCACGTATCCGAAGGCACGGTGAAGATGCACCTGCATCACGTCTACGAGAAGCTACACCTCGGCAGCCGAGCGGAACTGGCCTGGGTGGCGCATGGCAAAGGCGCGGACGTTCCAGCAACGCGCCGCACCGACCTGATCTGACCATCGCCTTCAGCTGACATCGACATGATGACGGCAACAGGCCGGAAAGCCGCCTGACGCCATCGGCCGTAAGGCCCGCACCACCGCCCGCGCCAGCCTGATCTATCGAAGGATATATATCGTTCGATCAGGTACGGCCATTCACCCTAACACTATCGAACCGGGAATGGACGCGCCCTCTGCGTCGGCGACACAATGGAGGATTAAAGGCCGCAATTCAGCGGGTCAGCGGGTGCACTCGGGTAGGGGCATCCAGCATCTGGAGGGGATGACCCCCTTTTCTTGATGCGTTTTGAACAGGGGGAGAATCTCCATGGCACTCGATATCACAACCCAAGACATCATCATCGACGAAACCATCGGCCTTCAGGACGATGATATTAACCCGTCCATTGCGCCGTACAACACCGACACCACGCTGACATATCTCCTGGGTCTCGACGCGGCTGGCGGGCTGCCCTCACCGGAGGTCGCCTTCCAGACCAACTTCGTGGTGGCCTCGGCGAGCGCGGGCGAAACCATCACCTCGGTCGCTCTCTCCCAGAACTTGTCCGGCACCCCGTTTTCCACCACCGTCGGCGTGAACAGCGGCATTCAGACGGTCGATGGCAATTATGTCTGGCTGTTCCAGGATCCAACGCATCCAAACGTCGTGATTGGCGTCATTGGTACCTCTGACGCGACCGCCGAGCCCGCCGAGACCGGGCCGCTGGCCTTCTCGTTTGCGCTGATCCCCACCAGCACCACCAATGCGGACCTCTACACTGTCGAGTACGTGCCGTTGCTCCATCCGGACGCGACGGACCCGGACGACCGTATCGATCTGACCGACAAGGTGTTCGCCTCGGTCACGGGCACCAGCGTGGCTAGTTTCGCAGGCACGGCCGCCGCGCCCGGCAATCATGATTTCTACCTGATCAATTCGTCCAATGACGCGTCCAAGCAGCTTCTGGTGATAGGTCTGAACGGTGGCACCGCCAACGTGAGCGAACAGGGCTTCGGCATCAACAACCAGAGCATCAATCCAAACGAAACGCTGCAGGTCGATTTTGTGACCGGTGGCAATCTGAACGCAGGTAGTGCGTCGCAAATCCAGTACGGCAGCCATCTCGAGACTGTCACGCAGGCCGGGTTCACGATCAGCCAGATCACGCCTTCCACTCCGACTGCGCGTGTGGACGTCAGCATCAGTGCCTTCAACAATACGGGCAACGAGCAAAGCACGGACTTCTTTGACGGCACTGCGACCAGCCCCGTGGACATCACCGGCATCAAATTGACGGGTACATCGGGGTTTGCATCCGTCATCACCGTCGATGGCACCTATGCCACGGCAAGCGGCAACGTCACCGTCACCGGGCTCAGCGGGACCGGGAACGCCGTGACCATCACCGGGCTCGATAACACCACCACCGTCGACATCACCACCAGCAGCCCAATGGATCGGTTGCAGGTCAAGGGGGTCGATTCGAACGAAGGATGCGACATCAGCGAGTTCCATTTCTCCTCGACAAGCACCAACGCCTACAGCGAAGAGGTCGGCTCCCACATCAACTTCGACGATGACGGGCCGAGCATCTCCATCACCGGTGCGGAGCCGACGCTGACCGTCGACGAGTCGGCTCTTGCCACCAACGACACGAAGAGCTTTGCAGGCAACTTCAGTTCGGCCTTCGGCGTCGACGGCGCCGGCACGCTGACCTATGCGCTTGGCGTCCTTGGCGGCGGCACGAATGTCGTCAGCGGTCTTGTCGACACTCAAAGCGGCGAGGCGGTGGTCCTCAATCTGAATGCCAGCGGTGTGGTGATCGGCACCACGGCGTCGGGCGGGCTCGAAGTATTCCGTGTCTCGGTCGACGCCGCCGGCAACGTGACACTCGACCAATCGCGGGCGGTGGTCCATTCGGACACCACTGACCCGAACGACAGCACCAGCCTGGCCGCCGACAATCTGATCCAGCTCACCGCGACCGTCACCGACAAGGACGGTGACCACCTGTCGGCCAGCCTTGACATCGGCCAGAACCTCAACTTCAAGGACGACGGCCCGAGCATCTCCACCACCGGCACCGAGCCGACGCTGACCGTTGACGAGTCGGTTCTTACGACCAATGACACGAAGAGCTTTGCAGGCAACTTCACTTCGGCCTTCGGCGCCGACGGCGCTGGCACGCTGACCTATGCGCTGGGCGTCGTGGCAGGCCCTTCGGGTCTGGTCGACACGGCGACCGGCCAGGCGGTCATCCTCTCGCTCAATGGCGGCGTCGTTGAAGGCCACACCTCCGGCTCCAACGACCTCGTCTTCACGGTCTCCGTCAGCGCCACCGGCGACGTTACCCTCGATCAGCTCCGCGCGGTGGTCCATGCGAACACCAGCAACCCCGACGACAGCACCAGCCTGACCGCCGACAATCTGGTCACGCTCACCGCGACCGTCACCGACAAGGACGGTGACCACCTGTCGGCCAGCCTCGACATCGGCCAGAACCTCAACTTCAAGGACGACGGCCCGAGCATCTCCACCACCGGCACCGAACCGACGCTGACCGTTGACGAGTCCAACTTGGGTGCCAACAGCGCGGATTTCGCGACTGTTTTCACCCCGAATGCCGGCGCAGATGGTGACGCCATCAGCTATGCGCTCGGCATCAATCAGGTCACGAACGTTAGCGGCCTAACCGACACCTTGACCGGCCTGTCCGTCCTGCTTTTCGTCGAAGGAGGCGAGGTCGTCGGTCGTGCCGGTTCAGCCGCTGGCGATATCGTGTTCACGGTGAGCGTGGCTGCGGACGGAACCGTGACACTCGATCAGGCACGGGCTATCATACACTCGCCCGACACCGGGCCGGATCAGCAAACATCGCTGGCGTCCGACGATCTCGTCACCTTGACGGCGATCATCACCGACGGTGACGGCGACCAGGCCTCGGACAGTGTCAACATCGGTACAAGCCTTGTCTTCAAGGATGATGCGCCGACGATCACGGTGCCGTTCGACGGTGACCAGACCGGCGTTCCTGGGACCCCCGAGACTCTGGCCAACACGCTCAACGCGTCGGCCACCGGAGCCTTCGGCTACGACATCGGCGCGGATGCTCATCCGGCCGCGTTCTATGCGGGCGGCGGTTCCGACTTTGTCGACCAGAACGGCGCGCTTGCCGGCGTCCAGATCGGGCTCACCGGCACGATCACCGGCGGCGGCGGTGGTAACATCCTCACCTCGGAGGTGACGCTGGCATCGGAGAGCCTTACCTCCGCGACGTTCAACTTCACGTTCACCTACGACAAGGATCCGGCGGCTGGCGTCCAGACGGGCACGGCGGGCGGCACCCTCGTCTTCGACAAGATTGCCGATACTTATACCATCCACCTGACCGACCCTCTCGAGGGCTTCAGCTTCGACGTTATCCACACCAGTCAACTCTTGTCCAAGGAGCCCCTCGGCAACACGGGCCACCCGCCGATCGTGCTGGAAAAATTGCAGGCTGATGATCCGAATACGCCGGCTAACGAAAACTTCTACGTGCAGTTCACGGGCAACTTGATCAACAAAGCCAACCCGTTCAGCTTGACCGCCAATGGCGAGGGGGCATCCGGCGACGCCACCTTCACCCTCGGTGGTCACGAGATGGTGAGCAACGCCAATGAAACCTGGGTGTCCGCGACGCAGAGCACCAACGGTGTCGCCGGTGACACGATCCAGAAAGGCGAACTGCTCACATTGCGGTTCTTCGACAGCAACGTCGGTATAGCGAACGAGGCCATCACCCCGACAGCGACCGCCGGCACCATGGCCATCAAGTTCGACGGCATCGGCAACAGCGAGGACCTGATGCTGATCCTCAACCTGATCGACGACAAGGGCACGGCGTCCACAGCCGACGATGTCTCGATCACGCGGGCCATGTACGTGCAGAACGCCGACATCTTCAAGATGGGTCACGTCCCGGCCCCGTACAGCGGCGAGTTCACGCTCGACAACAATGACGGCCTCGTCATCATCGAGCAGAACGACTACAACGCTGCCGGCGAGCACTTCGTGTTGCAGGGTGTCCAGATCATGCAGTCGGGCAACGGCATCACCGGCAACAGCACGGCGATCAACCTGAACCCGACGACCGGCGCTAGCGGCGGCAGCAATGCGACCACCAACCTGGTGAACTTCGACCCCACCGACAACGACGTGCTGAAGATCACGGACATCGGCTTCACCTCGACCTCGACCCAGACGCCGGATGCCCACCTCGACTTCGCCTTCCAGGTGGCGGACGCGGACGCGGACCAGACAGCGATGCAGCACATACTTGTTGACGTCGCCTGACGCTTGACCAACGGGGGCGGCCAATGCTGCCCCCGTTCCGCATCTGTCGCACGGAGATGTCATCCAGATGATGAAAACCAGCCAACAGCCCCCTGCCCTGCAGGTGGTGATGAAAGAGGCCAGACGCGCCATCCGGCCGCTTATCTGGTTCAGCGGCGGCATCAACGTGCTGATGTTGACCGGGGCGCTTTATATGCTCCAAGTCTACCACCGCGTGCTGTCCAGCCACAGTCTGGAGACGTTGGTGATGCTGTCGCTGATGGCGGCAGGGGCACTCGTGACAATGGCGGGGCTGGAGGTGGTCCGCGGGCGTCTCCTGGCCACCGTCGGATCGTGGATGAACGCACGGTTGGCACCGGTTCTCCTGACAGCATCGGTAGAGTATGCCGCCTCGGCGCCCGGTCATGCCAACGCCCGTCCGCTGCGCGACCTGGATCAAGTACGAAATTTCTTCACCAGCCCGAGCATCTTCCCAATCCTTGACGCGCCCTGGGCACCGCTGTTTTTCGCCGCCATATTCGTCATGCATCCTTGGCTGGGCTGGTTGGCGCTGTGCGGCGGGATCGTCCTGTTTGCGTTGGCGTTGCTCAACGAATACCTCACACGCAAGCCGTTGAACGAGGCCGCAAGCGCACAGTCACGGGCATATGTGCAAGCCGAGGCGGCGATCCGCAACGCCGAGGTCGTACAGGCGATGGGCATGTTGAAGCCACTGCTGGAGGGCTGGAAGGCACAGCAAGACGAGGCCAACAAAGGACAAGTTCTTGCCGCCAACCGTGGCAGCGTCATCGCGGCCATCGCGCGTTGTCACCGGCTGGCCCTGCAAATGGCCATACTGGGCCTTGGTGCGTATCTGGTGCTTCGAAACGAGGCTTCACCCGGCATCATGATCTCCGCCTCGATTCTGATGGGGCGCGCGTTGTCGCCGGTCGAGCAAGCGATCGGCACATGGAAGGCGACGGTCGGAGCGCGTGCCGCTTACCGGCGTCTCACCGCAGTCGCCGGACAACACCGGGAGGCCACGCCGGTTATGCCGCTGCCACGACCGAAAGGCAGGTTCGAGGCCGACAATCTCGTGCTTGCCCGACAGGGCGGCGAGCATATCCTGAAGGGGGTCAGCTTCCGGCTCAATCCGGGTGAGGCAATGGCATTGATCGGCCCGAGCGGGGCCGGCAAGACCAGTCTGGCGCGGATACTGGCCGGTGCCTGGCGCCCATCCGGGGGGCGTGCGTTGCTGGACGGGATGGACGTTGCCCAATGGGCGGCGGAGGACCGTGGTCATTATGTCGGTTATTTGCCGCAGGACATCGAGCTCTTCGCCGGTACGGTCTCGGAAAACATCTGCCGCTTCGCGAATATCAACCCAGCGGTCTTCAACAACGTGGTCAAGGCCGCGCAGTTGGCGGGAGTTCACGAACTGATCAAAGGACTGCCGAAGGGTTACGCCACCGAGATCGGCGAATCCGGCGCGGTGCTGTCGGGTGGGCAGCGCCAACGCATCGGGCTGGCGCGGGCACTCTACGGCGACCCGCCGCTCATTATCCTGGACGAGCCCAATTCCAACCTCGACCGCGAGGGTGAGGACGCATTGATCGCAGCCCTCGGCGCGGTCAAGATGGCGGGCGCGACCATTATCCTGATCGCACACCGAGCGAACATCATGGAGAAGGTCGACAAGATATTGGTCCTCAATCGGGGCCAACAAGACCTCTTCGGTTCACGTGACTATGTCTTCAACGAACTCGCCGCGCGCATCCGCCCGATAACTCACCAGGTAACTCAGATGCCGGCTGATTCGACGCCGGAAATCTCCGCCGCCGTGCTCGGCGTCAGCAACGGGCCACGTCCCTCTTCAAAACGTACGCCGCGTCCAAGCGCATTGGGCACGACCATCGTGGCGAACCAGGCATGAAATGGGAACAGATATGAACGTCGTGCCGTTACCCGTCCCGCCGCCCTCCCTGCTGGAACCGGTACCCCTGCGTCTCATGGGCGTGACGTGCGCCGGGTTCGCGATCATGTTCCTGTTCTTCGGCGTGGCCGGGGGTTGGGCGGCGCTGGCACCGTTGGACAGCGCCGCAGTGGCGCCGGGTGTTATCAAGGTCGCCGGCGACCGCAAACTCATCCAGCACCTCGAGGGCGGCATCATCGCGGAATTGAACGCCGCCGACGGTGATATCGTCAAGGCGGGAGAAGTGCTCATCCGACTCGACAACACGCAGGCAAAGGCGCAGCTCGACCTGATCCAGAACCGGATAGCAACGCGTGAGGCGCTGGCCGCGCGTCTCAGGGCTGAGCGTGACGGCAAGGCCGAGATCGAGTTTGATTCGGCGTTGCTCGCAAACCCCGCCGCCGCCGCAAAGGACGCGGTTGCCTCGCAGCGTGACGTGTTCGCGGCGAAGCACCACAACTTGACGGACGAGCAGGAAATTCTCAGCCAGCGCCGTCACCAGACCGAGGAAGAGATAACGGGGTTAGAGCAGCTTATCGTCACCAAGGACAAGCAGATCGAGGCGATCGAGGGTGAAAACAAGGACCTTCAGACTCTGCTCGATAAGGGGCTGACCACCCGCGAGCGGAACCTGTTGCTCAGACGACAACAGCAGGAGATCGAGGGGGAGCGCGCTACCAACCTCGCGGCAATCGCTCGTGCCAGAAGCGCCATGGCCGAGATTGACATGCAAATCTTGAACCTGAGCACAGTGCGGCTGAACGAAGCCGTCGACGAGTTGAGCAAGGTCGAGGCGGAGTTGTTTGACCTCGGACAGGAGGAGCGTTCCGCCAAGGACGTGCTTACCCGTACCGATGTTGTCGCACCGGTTGACGGTATCGTCATGGACCTGAAGGTCCACACGCCGGGCGGTGTCGTGAAACCCGGTGAGACATTGATGACAATCGTGCCGCTCGGACAACAACTCGTGGTCGAGGCTATGGTCAAGCCAGAAGATGTCGAGACGATCGCCCCCGGACAGCCGGCGCACGTCAGCTTCCCGGCCTTCGCCCGCTACAACCTGCCGCCGCTCGACGGCGTTGTGGAGATCGTATCGGCTGACCGCATGGTGGACGAACGCAGCGGGGCACCGTATTTCGCCGCGACCGTGTTGATCGACAAGAGCGAACTCGCCAAGCTGGAGGGCCGCAAGCTGCTGCCCGGCATGTCGAGCGAGGCGATGATCCGGACGGGTGCTCGCACCGTGCTCTCTTACCTCGCCGAGCCGATCACGCAGAACTTCCGCCGAGCCATGCGGGAAAAATAGCCGTAGGCCGCCTAACGGGATTCGGGCCACCGAAAATCAGGAAAGCAACATTCGCCCGGCCGTGATTGCCAGGAAAAACGCAAAGGCAAGTTTCAGGTAACGCGGGTTGAGCGCGTGGGCGAGCCTTGCGCCCAAGGGTGCGAACAGGAAGCTCACGGGCGCTATGATGGCAACAGCCGGCAGGCTGACGTAGCCCAGGCTGAGCGGAGGCCGGCCGGCAATCTCGAGACCCGACCAGATGAAGCCCGCCACCGCCGGAAGCGCGATAAGCAGGCCAAGCGCCGATGATGTGCCGACGGCCCGGTGCACCGGAAAGGAGAAGCTGGAAAGTGTCGGCACCGAGAGCGTGCCGCCGCCGATTCCCATGAGCGAAGAGACAAAGCCGATGACCGAGGCGATAGCACGGTTGATCCAGCCGCTTTGCGGCAGGTGATCGGAGATCACGAGGTGCTTCGGCAACGCCATGTTGACGGCCACCAGCAGGCCGACGACGCCGAAGACCAGCCGCAAGCCGGCACCCGGGATGAATTTCGACATGATGCCGCCGATCAGGGCACTGACGAAAATCGCCGGTCCCCACAGATTGAGCAGAGGCCGATCGACATTGCCGCGCTTGTTGTGCGACCGCATCGATGAGATCGAGGTGGGAATGATAACCGCAAGCGATGTCGCGACCGCCAGATGGCTGGTCACAGCAGGCGAAAAGTGAAACAGGCTGAGCACCCAGAACAAAACCGGGACGATGACGATACCGCCGCCGACGCCCAGCAAGCCGGCCAGCACGCCGGACGCCACGCCGGTTATGGCCAGACCGGCGACCAGCATTGCAATCGTCAGCCCGTCGAACATCGACGTGTCGAATCCGAAGTCCACTATGATTTCCCTTTGATTGGCCATTTGCGGCACGGCCTTGCGGACGCGGCCGCGCTCATCCGCTGTTGCGACCCAAAATGCAGGTCGCCCAGAAGTGTCGTAGCGTTTTTGGGATGCGCTTTTGGTTAGTGGCGCACCATCCCGGCGTCGACATTGAGCGTCTGGCCGGTGATCCAGCGCGCATCGTCGGAGGCCAGGAACGAAACCACATCGGCGATATGTTCCGGCTGCCCTTTGCCTTTCATCGCCTGAAGCATCTCGACGAAGCCGAACGCCTCGTTATGCGGGCTCGCCTTGACGCCGTCGCTCTCGATCAGGCCAGGCGTCACCGCGTTGGCGGTGATGTTGTATTTTCCGAGTTCCGTGGCGAGCGCCCTGGTGAAGCCGATGACGCCGCCCTTGGCCGCGACATAGGCCGCCATGTTCGGCGTGCCGGCAAAGAAGGTGTTGGATGCGATGCTGATCACCCGCCCGGCCTTGCCTGCCGCACGCATCTGGTCCGTACCGGCGCGGCTGACAATGAAGGTGCCTGTCAGGTTAACGTCGATGATCTTGCGCCAATGGTCGAGATCGACATCGTCCCAGGCGACGAACGGCACGATGCTGGCATTGTTGACCAGAATATCGATGCCCCCGGTCAGGGCCTGGATTTCGGCGAAGAGTGCCTTGACGGAGGCCGGATCGGAAATGTCGGCGGCGATCGCCTTCGCCTTTCCGCCTATCGCCGCGGCCGCCGCCCTGGCACCTTCGGCATTGATGTCGCTGACGATGACGGTTGCCCCGTCGGCGGCAAGCCGTGCGGCGATCGCCTTGCCGATACCCTGCGCGGCGCCCGTAACCAGGGCCGTCTTTCCCGCAAGCCGTTCAGTCATGAAAATGCTCCCTCAATCCGTGATCTGGTGATGTCTGTTCAGGCGTCGGCGTCGATCACGGCCAGCGCCGCGTCGATACCCTTGCCGATCGCCAGTTTCTGGCCGGCCGCGTTCATGGCGCCGCCAAGTGCCGTGAGTGCCGCGATCGCATAGATCGGCTGGGCGGTCGGACCCATATGGCCGATGCGCGTCAGTTTCCCCAAGGTTTCGCCGCGACCCGACGAAAACACCACGCCGTAGCGGGCGCGCGCGGCCTGGCGAAGCGCCTTCTCGTCGACACCGTCGGGCGTGCGGACGGCGGTCGTGGTCGGCGACGCGATCTTGTCGCTGGCGGCCCAGATCGACAGGCCCATCGCGGCAACGCCCGCACGCATGGCCTTGGCGGTGAGCGCGTGGCGCGCCCATACCGCCTCCGGCCCCTCATTGAGGTAGAGGTCGAGCGCGACGTCGAGCCCGTTGATCTCCGAGACCGACGGCGTGAACGGAAACGGCTTGTCCCGCGACCACGCATGCTCCCAGTCGACGATGCTCAGCATCGACGCGCGGGGGGCCGCCTCGTTGCCCTTCATCTTGGCCCAGGCCCGCTCGCTGACACCCATCATCGTCAGGCCGGGAGGCGCGCCCAGGCATTTGTTCGGGCCGGTGACATAGATATCGGCCTTGCAATCCTGCGGATGCGTCTTCATGCCGCCAAAGGACGAGACGGCATCGACGATGAGATAGCCACCATGCGCCGACACCAGCG
Source organism: Mesorhizobium loti (assembly GCF_003148495.1). Lineage (GTDB taxonomy): Bacteria > Pseudomonadota > Alphaproteobacteria > Rhizobiales > Rhizobiaceae > Mesorhizobium > Mesorhizobium loti. The sequence goes on along the minus strand of NZ_QGGH01000001.1, from coordinate 814,624 downwards.
CCCCGATGGCGTCGATCGGATTGATGGTGCCGGACGGCGTGTCATGGTGGCAGACGGAAACGACGGTGATCTCCGGATGCGCTTTCAGCATTGCCTCGACCGCCTGCGGGTCGATCGCCTCATTGTAGGGCACCTCGATCTCGAGCAGATGTGGCGAATAGCGCTTCGCCCAGTAGCCAAAGCCCTTGCCGTAGACTCCAGAGGCAAGGTTGAGCACGACATCGTCAGGCGCGATCAGCGAGGCTGCGGCGGCCTCCAGGCCGAGCACCGGCTCGCCATGCAGGATGACCGGCTTGTTCGACAGCCGCATCGCCTTTTGCGCCTTGTCGACCACACCCTCGTAGAAGAGCAGGAACGCCGGGTCGTAGTCGTAGAGCACCGTGCGACCGAGGCCGCGCAGCACTTCAGGATAGGCGTTCACCGGCCCCGCGGTCAGGGTGATGACCGGATCGGCGTGTTCGAGATAGCGCATCGTCTTGTCTCCCGATTGGCGGCGGTCAGCCGTAGAATTGCGTGCCGGTCCTGTAGGTCTTGAAGTTTTCCATGTCGTGCGAGTACATCAGCTCGGCGCCATGGTCCTCGGCGAGCGTCTTGACCTTGCGCATCGAATTGACGCCTGCCACAGGATCGATGTGGAAGGCAGCCTGGCACAGCGTTTCAAGGCTCTTCTGCGTATAGGCCGCGTCGATCGTGAACATGATCGGCTTGCGCTTGGGAAACTCGACCAGCAGGCTGTAATGGCCGATCGAATGACCGGGCGTCGAGATCAGCTTTACGCCCTTGGCGAGATCGACGTCGCCCTCGATGCCCTCGAAGGTCGAATTCGCCCGTGTCGTTCCCGCGAGCAATTGCCCGGTCGCGCCACGCGCTTCGGCAGCCTCCGCCGAAAAGCTCAGATCGGAATAGCCGAGATGCTCGAAAGGCTGCGGATTGCAGGCCTGCGGCACCTCGGTTCGGTGACAGATCTTCTTGGCATGCGGAAAATACTTGTTGCCGCCGCAATGGTCGAAATGGAAATGCGAATTGACGACAACGTCGATGTCCTTCGGCTCGAGGCCGAGCAGCGCCAGGGCGCCGGGGATGGTCTGGTGCTTTTCCTGGATCGGCTTTTCGAATGGCAGCACCTTCATCACGTGATCGTAGTCGTAGCCGGTGTCGATGAGGAACCGGCCCTCGGCATGTTCGATCAGGATCGAATAGACGGGGAAGCGCACTTCGCCGCCAGGGCCTCGGTTCCAGAACACGTGGTATCCGTCGAGAACGAGCGAGCCGCCGTCGAGCAGGTAGACCTTGGTATCCGACATTCTTGCCTCCTTTATTGGCGCGGGTCCCGTCCGCGCATGAATTGTGTTCAGCGCGCGCCGCGCTCGTATGGAATGCCGAGCGCCGCCGGCAGGCTGGCGCGCCGGCCGAACAGCACCAGCATGATCATCACCGCCAGGAACGGCAGCATCTGGATGATGTCGGTCGGTATGTTGATGCCGGCCACCTGCATTGCTGTCGTCAGCGACAGGCAGACGCCGAACAGCAACGCGCCGAACAGCACCCAGACCGGGCGACCGCGCGCCAGCATGGCCAGCACGATGCCGAGAAAGCCCGCGCCATTGGTGATGAACGGAATGAACAGGCCGGCCCCGACATTGGCGAGATAGGCGCCGCCGAGCCCGGCCAGCGCTCCGGTCGTCAACACGGCTATTGTGCGGGTTTGCACGACATCGATGCCGGCGACATCGAGCGCCGCCGGCTTGTCGCCTGCCGCCTGCAGGTTGAGGCCCAGTTGCGTGCGCCGGTAGATGTAACCCATGCCGAAAACCAGTGCGACCGCCAGATAGACGATCAGATGATGTTTGAAGAATGCAGGCCCGATGACCGGAATGTCCGAAAGCAGCGGAATGACGGTCGCATCCGCCGCCGGCAGGCGGGGGTAGCTGCGCGAGAACTGGAAATGGTGGAGCAGTGCCGTCAGGCCTTCCAGTCCCAAGGTCAGCGCTATGCCGATGACGATCTGGTTCAGCCCGATGCGCACGCAAAGCAGCGCCATCACAACTGCCACTGAAACGCCGCCGGCGGCACCGGTGAGAAAGCCCAGCCACAGCGACCCGGAATAGAAAGCACCGACAAAGCCGAGATAGGCGCCGGCCAGCATCATGCCTTCGATGCCGATATTCAGAACACCCGCCTTCTCGGAAATCTGCTCGCCGAGCCCGGCAAGCAGCAGCGGGATCGCCGCGGTGACGGCGCCGAACAGCAGCGCGCTGAGAAAGACTTCACTGAAGAGCCCGGTCATGCCCTAGGCCCTCCGCGACTGGTTGTATCGGTGATCGAAATATTCCGCGAGCGCGAGCACGATCAGCACGATCGAAACCAGCACCAGCGTGAAATGATTGGGCACGCCGAGCCGCCGCGCCGCGCTCTCGCCGCCGATCGAAAGCACCGAGAGCAGGAACACGAAGCCGATGGCCGCAAAACCGTTCATGCGGGCGAGAAATACGGCGGGAATCACGGCAAGCCCATAGGCGGGATTCCAGTCGGCGCGGACATTGCCCTGGACGCCGATGATGTCGACGGCGCCAGCAAGCCCGGCCAGCCCGGCCGAAATGGCGAAGACGGCAACGGTCAGGCCGGGGACGCCGAGCCCAGAGTGAACCGCCGCGCGTGGATTGGCGCCGACGATCCTCAGCTTCAGCCCGAACGCCGTGCGCGTCATCACCAGATGCACGATGAGGATCGCTGCCAGCCCAAGCAGCAGGCCACTGGTGATGGTCGTTTCGAACAGTCGCGGCAACCGGTCTTCCACCGGCAGCGTGCGCGTCTGCGGCACGGTCGTGTTCGGGTCGCGAAACGCCAGCTTGACCAGCACATTGGCGAGCGACGTGCCGAGGAACGTCATCATCAGCGTGGTGATGATCTCGTTGACGCCCTGATAGGCACGCAGCAGGGCCGGCACCAGCGACCAGATCATCGCCACCACCATGGCGATGAGGAATGAGCAGAACAGCGCCAGCCAGGCTGGCATGATCTGCACGAACACGGGAGCGCTGGCCGCCGCCGTCACCGCGCCAAGCAGGAACTGCCCGTCGCCGCCGAGATTCCACATGCCCGCGCGAAAGGCCACGATCAGGCCGGCGGCAAGAAACAGCAGCGGCGCCATGCGCGTCAGCGTCTGCTGGATGCCGAGCGGCGAGAACAGTCCTTTCTCCAGCACGAAGCCATAATAGGCGAGCGGGTCGACGCCTACGGCAAGCAGGATACAGCCGGCTATGACGAGAGCGGCAAGGATCGGGCCGAGCGTCATCAGCATCCGATGCAGGATGTCGCGGCGCGTCACTGTCCCGCTCGTGGCATCGAGTGCGGTGGCACTGACCGTGGGGGCGGTGTCGATGCTCATGCGGCAAGTCCGATCATCAGGCGACCGACCTTGGTGCGGGCGTCGTCGGCATTCTCGACGGTGCCGACCAAAGCTCCGTTCGCGATGACGGCGATACGGTCGCACATGCCAAGCAATTCCTCGAGGTCGGTGGAGATCAGCAGCACGGCAAGGCCACGCGCGGCCGTGTCGCGGATGCGCTGGCGCGACGCCAATGTGTTGGCGAGATCGAGCCCATAGGTCGGCTTGTTGAAAATGACCACCTTGGCGCCTTCTGCCAGTTCTCTCGCCAGAAGCACCTTCTGGATGTTGCCGCCGGACAGCCGCGCGACCGGCGTCTTCAGGCTTGGCGTGCGCACATCGTATTCGCGCACGAGCTGGGCGGCGCGCTTGTCGATCTCCGCGCGCTGCTCGACGCCGTTGCGCCAGAACGGCGCCGCGCCGACCTGCTTGAGAAAGAAGTTGATCGAGACCGGAAAGGTTCCGACAGTGCCCTCGCCGAGCCGGTCGTCGGTCAGGTAGCGAAGGCCACGCCGGCGGCGATCGCCGACGCTCAGCGTCTCGATCGCGGCGCCGTCCAGCCGCACCGAGCCGCTGGTGGCTGCGCGCTGGCCGGCCAGCGCTTCCGCCAGCTGCTTCTGGCCGTTGCCGTCGATGCCGGCGATGCCCAGGATCTCACCCGGGCGGATGTCGAAGGAGATCGACGACAGGCCTGGCGCATTGTCCGTCGGTGCAACCGTCAGATCCGCGACCTGAAGCAGCGGGGCCGTTCCGGCGCGGGCAGTGCGGACAGGACGCTCGACAGCCTCCGGGTCATCCTTCTGCTTGCCGAACATCAATTCCACGATCTCCGAGACGATCTCCTGTTCGCCCAGCGCACGAAACCGCTCGGGCGGGATCTCGCCGACCTTGCGGCCGAGCTTCAGCACCGAGATGCGGTCGCCGAAGGCAGCCGCCTCCTTGAGTTTGTGGGTGATGAAGACGATCGCCAGGCCCTGCTCGACGAGGCGGCGCATCAGCGCGCCCAGTTCGTCGATGCCTTTCGGCGTCAGCATGGAGGTGGACTCGTCAAGGATGAGCAACCTGCTGTTGCGCACCATCGCGCGCAGGATCTCGACCTGCTGCTGCTCGCCGAGCGACAGCTCCGATACCTTGGCATGCAGCTTGACGGTGATGCCGAGCGTGCTGGTGATCTCGGCGACGCGCGCCGCCAGTTCCTCGGTCCTGGGACGCTGCCACCACGGCCCGCCAAGCAGGAGGTTTTCCGCCACCGTCAGCGTCGGCACCAGCATCATATGCTGGAATACGGTGCCGATTCCGAGTGCCAGCGCATGGCGCGGCGAGGTGATCGGGGTCGGTTTGCCGTCGACCAATATGCGTCCTTCATCCGGCTGCTGCAGGCCGGACAGCATGCCGATCAATGTCGATTTTCCAGCGCCGTTCTCGCCCAGCAGCACATGCACTTCGCCCGGGCGGATCGACAGGTCGACGCTGTCATTGGCAACGATGCCGGGGAACCGTTTGGTCACGCCTTCAAGCGCGACGATGTCGCGCCCGGCAACGGACGATGAAGAAAGACTGCTCATGAAAGCCCAGCACTAAAAAACGGGAATCGACCGGAGGGGTGAACGGATCACCCCTCCGGCAGCTGACCGTGATCGCCTTACTGGGCGACGCTGGTCATCAGCGCCCTGACAGCGGCCGCGTCATAGACCGGATCGACCTTGATCTTGCCGGAAATGACGTCTTCGCGCAGCGCCTGGATTTCTGCCCAGACATTATCCGGGATCGCGGCGGTTTTCAGCAGCTTGACCGAGTCGTCCTTGAGCCCGATCGTATAGTGTTTGGTGCCGAACGTGTCGGCCTTCAGGTCGGCAATCATCGCCGCATAGACCGGCTCGATGTTCCACACCACCGACGACAGCAGGAAGCCCTTGTCGATCGGCGACTTGTCGCCGATGACGTCGATGAAATAGACCTTGCCGCCATCAGCTGCCTTGGTCGTCTCGACCGCCTGCAGCATGCCGAAGCTCGAACCGTTGCCCTGGCCGAAGATGATGTCGGCGCCCGACGCGATCACGCTTTCGGTGACGCGCTTGCCGCCGGCGGCATCGCTGTAGGCAGCCGGTCCGATCACCGCATAGGTGATCTTGACGTCCGGGTTCTCCGCCTTCACGCCTTGCGCGAACGCCGCTGACTGCGAATTCCATGATGGTGGTTCGCCCGAGACGACGATGCCGACCGACTTGGAGCGCGACACCTTGGCGGCGAGGCGACCGGCGAGATAGGCGCCCTCGTGGCCGCTCAGCGTGTAGTCGGCGACGAGGCCCTTCTCCAGGCCGTTCGGCGTGTCGACGATTGCCACCGGAACTTTCAGTTCCTTGGCGATTTCAGGAGCCGAGGTGTTGTAGCCGCTGGCATGGGCGATCAGCAGGCTGGCGCCGTCGGAGGCAAGTTCCCGCAAGGTCGGACGAACGTCGCCATAGCCGAGGCCCTGGGCCACGACCACTTCGACGCCGGCGGCCTTGCCCGCCGCCTTGGCGGCGTCGATGCCTTGCTGGTTCCAGCCATAGTCCGTGCCTTCTTCGGGCGTCAGGATGGCAATCGACTTGACCTCGCCGGCAAGCGCGCCGCTCATCAAGACACCAGTCAATATAACTGCACTTACACTGCTCTTAAGAAGCTTTAACATTTTACCCTCTCTGTTGTTTTACCAATCAATATTCTTATTGTTATTGCGCGAAAGCGAGATAGACTGCCTAGGGAAAAATTACATATGGAGCTCAGGCAAAGTGAAGATCCGTTATGCCCTTCCGGTGATGTTGGCGTTATCGTCCTTCGCCAACGCGGTTGAGTTGCACCATGTCACCGTCCGCACCGGCACTGACGGGCTCGACATGGTTCCGTTGACGATTTCGAATGCGGGCAGCGAAGGCCTGTCTTGCAACGCCGACTTCGCCCACTGGTATTCGGCCGGGATCGCAACGGTCGAACCGGGCAAGAGCGCTCGCATCGAACTCTGGTTCGATGCGAAGACCGGCACATTCACGATCCTCAACGACAAACGCGAGAACCTGCCTGTCGAGCGGCTCTGGTGCGGCCTGGCGGGCCGCGCATATGCCACCCGCGTGCAGGTCACGCTCGACCGCACCGATGCGGCGAAAGGCGAGCGTGCGGTGTCCTGCGCCATGGCGCAGGACAGTCTGGTCTGCCGGTAGCCGCTCATCGAGCTTTCCGTTCGAACATTGCGCGCCCTTATTCCTTCGCCAGGAATGTGTCGGTGAAGACATCGTCCGCCGACAGAGCCGCCTTGAGCACGCCCTGATCCGTCAGCGTCTTCAAGGTCTCCTCCCACTGTGTCTTCGTCATCCAGCCGAGACCGTGTTCCTTGGTGTCGGGGCTGCTGAACGTCGATGCGATGTCGGCGTTGATCTGCGCCAGCAGCACACCCTTCTTGTCCGCATAGCCGGGTGCTGCCTTGGCGGTGATCTCGGCAGCCTCTTCCGGATGCGCGACGACATAGTCGAAGGCCTCCCTGTAGGCCTTGACGAAGCGGCGCACGACATCAGGCTTGTCCTTGATCATCGCCTGCGAGGTGAACAGGCCCGAGCCATAGGCCTTCCAGCCGTAGTCCGCCCCCATCATGATGCTGAGCGAGCCTGGGCCTCCGGCCTTGGCCTCAAGTTCGGGAACCTCGGCGTCGACATAGCCGACGACCGTCTGAACCCGGCCTAGAAGCAGATAGCTTTCATAGGGCGGCGAGACGCTGTTCAGCGTCATGTCCTTTTCGGTCAGGCCGTTGGCGGCCAGGAAGCCCTTGAAGAAGATGTAGGTGGAGCCGGCCGGATGAATGCCGATGGTCAGTCCCTTGAGATCGGACGGCTTGGTGAGCTTCAATGTCTTGGCCAGCGAAATGATGCCCAGCGGCGACTGCTGATTGACGGCCACCAGCGCCACGACCGGAACATTCTGCGACCGTGCGACGGCAAGCGTGGGAAGATCGCCGAACCCGAAATCCGCGTTCTCATTGCCCACCAGCCGCATTGCGTCCGGCGAGCCGGATCCCTTGCGGATCTCGGCCACATCGATGTCGTTCTTGGCGAAGAAGCCCTTTTCCTTGCCGACAAAGAACATGGCGTGATTGCCGCGCACCACCCAGTCGAGCTGGACGTTAACCTTGTCAGCCGCCAGAGCCGCGTTGGAGAAACCGAGTGCTGCGACAAACGCCGCGAAGGTAGCGGCCTTGATAAGTGAGCGTCTCAGCATTTTTTGTTCCCTTTTATGAATTTGATTGATCGAGCGGGCCTAGGACTGGCTGAATTTCGGCGCCCACGGCACCACGATGCGTTCGAGAATTTCGGCGGCGTAGTAGAAGGCGATGCCAAGCACGGAGACGAGCAGCAGCGCTGCGAAGACCAGCGCTGTATCGAGCTGGGTCGAAGCGAACTGGATGACGTAGCCGAGACCGTCGGAAGCGCCGGCAAACTCGCCGACGATGGCGCCGATCACACTCAACGTGGCGGCGATCTTGGTTCCGGCCATCAGGTTCGGCAGCGAGTGCGGAACGCGGATCCTGAACAGAATCTGCGTCGGACTGGCCCCGACCGAATTCATCAGCGCCAGCAGCGAGCGGTCGACCGATTGCATGCCCGCCAGCATGGAGAGCGTCACCGGAAAGAAGGCGATGACCAGGATCAGGCCGATCTTGGGCGCCAGCCCATAGCCGAACCAGAGGATGAAGATCGGCGCGAGCGCGACTTTCGGCACGTTCTGGAACAGCACCACCAGTGGATACAGCGCGCGTCCCAGCCAATCGAAGCGCACGATGACCAGCGCAATGGCAATGCCGACCACAACCGAGACCAGGAAACCGAACAGGATCTCGCCCGCCGTCACCAGCGTCGCCTGCATCAGCGTGCCCCATTGCGCGGCCAGCGATTTCGCGATCTCGGATGGGGCCGGAATGATGAAAGCGGATATGGCAAAGATCCGCACGGCGGCTTCCCACAGCACGATTGTCACCAGCAGCAGGATGACCGCCGGAAGCCAGCTGCCGGTCGCAGCGCTCCAGCTGGAGGCGAGCCGCGGCTCGGAAAGATCCGTGATGGGTTGGTCGCTCAAGACGCGCCTCCCGGTTGATGGCTGGAGCGCAGCATCGTCCGCAACTGAACCACCAGCCTGACGAACTCCGGATCTTCGGTGACCGACAGGTCGCGCGGATAAGGCAGCGCAATGTCGAGGCTCTCGGTGATCCGCCCTGGCTTGATCCCCAGAACGTGAACATGGCGCGACAGATGGATGGCCTCGTCGATGGAATGGGTGACGAGCACGATCGTCTTGCCGGTACGCTGCCAGATCTCCAGCAGCGACTGGCCCATGGAATCGCGGGTGATTGCGTCGAGCGCGCCGAACGGTTCGTCCATCAGCAGCACCGCCGGGTCGAGCGCCAGGGCCCGTGCGATGGCGACCCGCTGCCGCATGCCGCCCGACAGCTCGTTTGGGCGCTTGTGGGCGCTATCGCCGAGCCCCACCAGTTCCAGCATCTCCTGGCCGCGCGCGCGCAGATCCGAGCGCGACAGCGACTTGTCGGCGATGCCGAGCAGCATCGAGGCATTGTCGACGGCGTTCTTCCAGGGGAGCAAATTGGCGTCCTGAAAGACGAGGCCGATCATGCGCTTGCGCGCCGCCTCGACCGGCGCGAGCCCGGCGATCGAAACGCTGCCCTGGGTCGGCTGCACCAGGCCGGCCAGCACCTTGAGCAAGGTGCTCTTGCCGCAACCGGAAGGACCGATAAGGGAGACAAACGACCCCTTTGGCACGGAAAGATCGATGTTTTGGAGGATCAGCTGCCGGGCGATGACCACCGAAATGCCCTTGGCGGAGATCAGGTCGTCATGGCGGATATGGGCCGGCCTGTCGCCGGCAGCTCGAATGGTTTCAATGCGCATGGCTTGTCACCTCGCGCGCTGTCGTCGGCCGCACCCGCGCCATTGCGAAGGCGCCCTTCACACAAACAGCCGACCGGTGGAACTCCTCAAACCGGCCTGCCCTCTGCGCACCATGTGACATTGGCTACTCCCGGCCTTCCAGGATGCGCCGCACCGCGACGAGCTTGCGCGCCCGTTCGCCTTGCAGCGCCTTTGTCTGCTCGGGCGTGTAGGCAAACATGCCCTCGCCCGTCTTGATGCCGAACTTCGACGCAGCCGTCTTCTCCAGCACCATCGGCGCGACATCGTCGCGGTTGGAGAGATCGGCATTCAGGAAGGACGAGACGGATTTGTAGATATCCAGCCCCGCCATATCGAGCAGCGCCATCGGGCCGATGACGGCGATCTTGTAGCCGATGCCCCAGGACACGCAGGTGTCGAGATCTTCCGGTTCGATGACGCCGCGCTCGACAAGGTCGACCGCTTCGCGCAACAGCGCATAGAGCACGCGGTTCTCGACGAAGCCCGGAACGTCCTTCTTCACCACCACCGGCAGCAGGCCGATCGAGCGAATGAGGTCGCGGATCGTCGCCACCGTTTCTGGCGCGGTCTTTTCGCCGCCGATCACCTCGATCATCGGGATGATGTGCGGCGGGTTCGACCAGTGCATTCCGACCATCCGCTCGGGGTGCGAGATATGCGCCTGCAGCTTGGTGATCGGGATGCCCGACGTGTCGGAAGCGACGATGACGGACGGGCCGATCAGCGGATCGATGTCACGATAGGTCTGCGCCTTGATGTCGATATTCTCGGGCACATTCTCGATCACCAGTTCGGCGCCGTCGACGGCCTCGGCGAGCGTCTCGACGAAACGCACGCTGCCGGCGCCCGTCCCCGGCGCCTTGATGTCGAGACGGTCGAGCACGCCGCCGGCGAGATCAAGCATGCCGCGGGCACGCTCGACCGATGCCTGCGAAACATCATACGCCGTGACATCGAGCCCGCCGCGCGAAAGCCGCGCGGCGATGCCTGGACCCATCGTTCCCAGTCCGATGAGAGCGGCGCGCTTGATCATCATGCCGCCTTTGCGGGAGCAGCAGTGGTTGCCGCCTTGAAGGCCGGCCGAGCGGCGATCGCGGCCACCCAGCGCTCCAGATCGGGCATCGACGGCCGGTCGATCTTGAAGTCGACGCAGCGCTTCAGGATCGGCGCGCAGGCGATGTCGGCAAGCGTCAGCTTGCCGAGCGCCAGGAAGTCCTTGCCGGCCAGGTGGCCGTCGACGATCTTGAGCTGCGCGACAAGATCCTTCACTTGTTCCTTGTATTCGGCGGTCTGCTCCTCGGGTGTCAGCTTGGCGCCTTTGAAGGCCGCCAGGTAGCCCGGATTGACCGCCGCCAGCAGGAAGTCCATCCAGCGCTCGACCTCGGTCTTTTCCGCGGGTGTGGCGCCAATCAACTGTTCGCCGCCGGATGCCGCGAGATAGCGCAATATGGTGTTGGACTCCCAGATCACGGTGTCGCCGTCGACCAGCGTCGGCACCTTGGAGGTCGGGTTGAGCGCCTTGTATTCCGCCGTCTGCGTGTTCTCGAACTGGCGGCCGTAGTCCTCGCGCGTATATGCAGCGCCAAGCTCCTCGAGCATGAAGAGCACCTTCTGGACGTTGCCTGATGTCTGGCGGCCTAACAGCTTGTACATGTCGTCTCCTCGATTGTGTCCAAGGCCTACTTGCCCGCCGGCAGCGGCTTGTAGACGATGGCGTCCATTTCGATCTTGGTGTTGATGACCGCCTTTGCCTCGACGGTCGTGCGCGCCAGGACGGCGTCGCCGATCCCTTCGAGGAACGCTTTGTTGTAGCGGCCGAAATCGCGCGTATCCTCGAGATAGGTGGTGATCCGCACGACATCCGACAGCGTCGCGCCTTCATGCGCGATGACGCGCGCGATGGTCTTCAGCGTGGCCAGCGTCTCTTCCTCGATCGTGCCGCTGATCATGTTGTTGTTCTCGTCCTTCGGCACCTGGCCCGAGACGAAGATGAAATCGCCGGCACGCACCGCCGGATGAAACGGCAGGTTCGGGTTCTTGTTGCCGATTGCGTAGTGGCTGGCGGATTTTCGCGTGCTGTCGCTCAATGCCTGCTCCTAGAGAACACTGGTTTCGATGATGTCGACGCCGCGAATGCGATCGATCAGATAGACGATGCCGCGGTCGTCGATGGTCACGTCGTTGGACGAGGAACGCTCCGCCCCCTCCGGCGCGTCGGGCATGAAATGGCCGACTTCCTTTGGCGCGAACGGGTCGGCGATGTCGACCAGCCGCAGCCCCTGCGCGAACCACGCAAACGGAATGATCGTGCCCTTGAACCGTTCGGAAGGCTGATGGCAGCCCGTCATCGGCGGTTGCGGCGCGCCGTCCGGGTCAAGGCCCGGCACCTGGAAGGTCGAGATCGGCAACGGGTTGGTCTCGTCGGTGATGTCGTAGATCCAGGTAAAGGCCGGCGGCGAAGGGCGGAGTTTGGCGACGTCCTCGTCCGCCACCACCATGATGTTGCGGCCCTTGAGCGGCTGTGGAATCGGCAGGCAGGTGTGGGTGGGATGCGGAAAGCTTGGGCTCGAATTGACGTGCGAGATCAGCTTCGGCTTGGTGATGTCCGAAATGTCGAGGATGAACAGGCCGTGATGCCAGTAGCTGACAAAGAGCCGGTCGCCCATGCGCAGCGGATGGTGGCAACGCGGCGTGACATAGTCATGCCAGGGGTATTCTTCGCCGCCGCCGGTCCACTGGCCGGGTATCCACCAGCGTCCGACCTCGACCGGCTTCGTGGGATCGATCAGGTCGAGGATCATCACGATATTGCCGACATAACCGTCGGCGGTCGGCGAGATGTAGACGTAACGGCCGTCGAAGTCGTAGCGGTGGACGCCCTTGCCGCCGGTTATCCACTTCGAGATGAGCTTGGGCTGTGCCGGCTTGGTGGTGTCGTAGAGCGCCAGTCCGCCGCCGAAATCGGCCGGGCCGGCATCACCAAAGCGCTCGTGGTTAATGATCATCAGCCCGTCCTTGGCGCGCACCTTGTGCGAGTGCCAGCCTGGCGGAACATCGATCGTGGCTATCTTGCGCGGATTGCGCGGGTCGGAAATGTCGACCAGCGTCGTGCCGCTCGGCGGCCGCATGTGGCCGATATAAAGGATGTTGCCGTCGACCCAGACCTGGCCGCCGCCTGGGCAGTCGACGTGGCCGATCTGCTTGGTGTTGAACGCCGAAACCAAATGCATACGCCCTTGCTGCTGAAACGTCATTCGATGTCCCGCCGCCATTGGCGGCGGGACAGTGCTTGCCGAAGGACTGGACTAGACGAGGCGGAGCAGATCGCCGGCCTGGTTGCGGCCCCAGCGCTTGTAGAGGAGCAGCGCCTTCTGCGTCGGCGCATCGGTGGCGCCGAAGAAGATCACCGGCTCGCTCGACGAGCCGTTGACATGTTCGACCCAGGAACCGCCGGGTATGGCGATGGTGTCGAACTGGTTCCAGTCATAGCGTTTGCCGTCGATGATTGAATGGCCGTTGCCGCGGAACGGCGCCAAAAGCAGGCTGGCCGTCTCGCGCTGCGGCAAGGTCTTCTCACCGGGGCGCAGCATCTGCACGTAGAAATTGATGGTGTGGAAGACCGGGCCGCCAGTGGTCGGATCGACATAGTCGATGACGATGCCTTCATGAGGGTCGCCATCCCAATCCTTGTGGGCATCGAGGACCGCTTCCATCTTCTCCCAGCGATAGACATACATGGGCGACGACAGGCCGCCGCCGCGCTTGTGGTCGACGAAACGCGGCATCAGGCCGCCCTCACCATAGATGCGCTGTGAGTAGTCGCTCGGATAGCGGGCGGTCTGCACCTTCTTCTCGACTTCCTTGCCGTCGACCATCTCGGTGTATTTGTGGTCGAAATGGACGGCATGCAGCGTTTCGACCAGCGGCAGGTCGAGCACCGACAGGTTGACTGCCTGCTCGCCGCCCACGGTGCCATGATTGTGCCAGGCGTCGTTGGGCGTCAGCACCATGTCGCCCGGGCCGAAGACCACGTCTTCGCCCTCGACGCCGGTGAAGTTGCCCTTGCCGGTCAGGCCGAAGCGGATGGCGCTCGGCGAGTGCTTGTGCGGCGGCATGATCTCGTCGGGATCATTCAGGCGGTAGGCGGTGTACATGGTGCTGACCGATGCACGCTTGGGTGCAAGTCCAGGATTGACCAGGATCAGCGAACGGCGCTCGCTGTCGTCCATGGTCACCAGTTCGGCGGCGCGCTGCAGCAGCGGCTCGATGTCCGAATAGGACCACACGAAGGGAACGGCCTTCGACGTCGCCATCAGCTGCTTGATCTCGTCATGGTCGACGCCTTCCGACGTCGCCCAGAACGGAAACATGTTTTTCGCATAGAGGGCGTCATAGAGGCCCTTGAGTGCTGCCTTCTTGTTGGTGAGCACATCGTTAGCTGGTTGCGCCAGGGACATATCGGACCTCTCGTCACGAAGAAAATGCTTCTAACCAACTCAACCGTATTCGCATTGGTTTTGCTCGACAATCCCCAAATTGCGAAATTTATAAGTTTTTGGTTGAGATGCATTTTCGGCAGGCAAATGCCTAAAAATGGGCATAGATGGTCAAAATTCGCACAAAATGCACTCAGAAAGGCGTAATGAAGCCTACCCGCCACGGCCGCGCAGGCTCACGCGGCAGTCCAACCAACACAGATTTTTATCTCAACCAAAAGATTTTGGTTGCATACCGGCGACCGCTATCAGGCCGCCACGCTCTGTTGAGCGCGGCTGCGGATCAGATCCACGGCCTTTTCGGCGATCATGATGACCGCCGCATTGATGTTGCCGCAGACGAGATCCGGCATCACGGAGGCGTCCACGACACGAAGTCCGGCAACGCCCCGCACCCGCAATTCCGGATCGACCACCGACTCCGCATCGACACCCATACGGCACGTGCCGGCCGGATGATGCACGGTGATCGAGGTCTTGCGGATATGCTCGTCGATCTCTTCGTCGCTCTCGCATTTCGGGCCGGGGAAGAATTCCACGCCAACGAACGGGGCCATGGACGGCTGGCTGGCAAGGTTGCGCGCAACACGAAAACCGGCGCGAAGCGACTGCCAGTCGCGCTGCGAGGACAGGAAGTTCTGGTGGATCAGCGGCGCGGCGACCGGATCGCTCGATGCCAGCTTGACGCTGCCGCGGCTCTCCGGCTGCACGGCAACGATACGGGTCGCAAAGCCGTCGGCGAACGGCGCCTTGAAGGGCGACATGTAAGGCCATGCCCCAAGCGGTGCGGCGGTGAAAAGCAACTGTACGTCCGGCAGCGGCCGGCTTGCATCGCTTTTCAGGAATGCCACGACGCCGCCAGGCACATCTCCCGAAAAGCCCTTTCCGGTGAGATAGGTCTTGACGAAATCCAGCCCGATACGATCGGCCCGCATCATCTTGAGAAACGGTCCCGGCTGTTTGCGTCGATACATCAGGATGACCGAAACATGGTCCTGCAAATTCTTGCCGACCTGCGCACGATCGACCTTCGTCTCGATGCCATGCGCCGCGAGTTCGCCGCTATCGCCTATACCCGACAGCATCATCAGTTGCGGCGTGTTGATGACGCCGCCGGCAAGCAGAACCTCGCGTCGCGCCAGAACTTCATGGCTCGTCCCGCCTCTGGCATAGGCAACGCCCGTTGCGCGCCCATCCTTCAGCAGGATCTTCGTCGCCATCGCGCCGGTCAGCACCTTGACATTGCCGCGGCGCATGGCGGGCCGCAGATAGGCGGTCGCGGTCGAGCAGCGCCGGCCGTTCGCAATTGTCATCTGCAGGCGGCCGAAGCCTTCCTGTATGGCGCCGTTGTAGTCGTCGGTCTGCGGGTATCCGGCATCACGGCTGGCCGTGGCGAAGGCATCGATCAGTTCATCCTTGTAGCGGCAGAACTGGGTGTTCAGCGGCCCGCTGCCGCCACGATACCGGCTTTCGCCCGCCTCCCAGCGCTCCTGCTTCTTGAAGTAGGGCAGCACCTTGTCGAACGACCAGTCCGTCAGGCCGCTTGCCGCCCAGCGATCGTAATCGCCGCGATTGCCGCGTACATACGCCATGGCATTGGTGGAGGAAGAGCCGCCGATGACCTTGCCGCGCGCGCATTCGACCTTGCGTCCGCCGACATTGGCCTCGGGCTCGCAGAAATACATCCAGTCGTGGCGGCGCTCGGTCAGTATCTTGCCCCAGCCAAGCGGGATGTGGATCATCGGATCGCGGTCCCAATCCCCCGCCTCCAGCAGAAGCACCGACACCGCGGGGTCTTCGCTCAACCGGTTCGCCAGCACGCAGCCGGCCGATCCCGCACCGACAATGACGTAGTCAAAGGTTTCGCCAGCCGGCATGCGTGATCCTCGGGAGAAAGACGGCCCGCCGCGATGGCAACCGTCGACGAAGGCAGTCAACCATCGCGCAACTGGTGTTGTCAACCATTGCGTACAGTTGTAGATTGGTTGAATTGGTTGAGTGCCGTCGAACAGGTTTTCGTGTCACAATATGATGTCAGGACGTTGAGTCGGCGGTCTGCCGATCGGACAGGAGATTTGGTTTTGAACGCATTCGAGCCGCAGGTCGGACCATCGGATCTCGACGACATCATTGCCGCGGTCCGCCAGTTGCAGCAGGGCGGCGGCAAGCTTCCGTCCGAGCGCGATCTTGCGGAACATCTGAGCGTAAAGCGCCATCAGCTTCGCAAGGCGCTCGAAGCGCTACGCCATTCAGGCGACCTCAAACCGGCGCGCGCCAGGCGGGCGCCGACCGCCCTTCCAAGATATGGCGAGGAACTGGTCAGGGTAACCAACCCGATCGAGGTCCTGGAATTGCGCCTCATCATGGAGCCGGGCCTTGCCCGGTTGGCGTCGCTGCGCGCTTCTTCCTTCGAGACGGCGCGGATCCTCGATGCGGCAACCACGCCGGAGAATGCCCCGTCGGGTGAGGTCGACTTCGCCTTCCATCTCGCGATCGTCGCCGCCGCCCGCAACCATCTCGCCGCGGAATTCTACAAGATGCTGCGTCAGGTCGGGGTCGATGCGCGGGTGAAGGTAGCGCGCACCGCGGCGCCCACCTGCCCCAAGCGGATCGCCCAGCGCGACGGCGAGCATCGGCTGATCGCCGAAGCGATCTCGCAGCGCGATCCCGAAGCGGCGGAGGCCGCAATGCGCGCGCACCTTTTGTCCGTGCAGAGACAGATCATGGAACGGTCGAATGCCGGCGCCTTTGCCGCGTGATCGTATCAGCCTCTGACGTCGAGCCTGTGCGGGGAGTTTCAAATTGAAACGTCATTTCGACGTGCTGGTCATCGGCGCAGGATCCGCCGGCTCGGTTGTTGCCAGCCGGCTCAGTGAAGACCGGTCGTGCCAGGTCGGCCTCATCGAGGCCGGGGCGATGCCGGCCGATCCCGATATCGCCGACCCGCTGAAATGGACGATGCTTCAGGGCCGCGCCTACGACTGGAGCTACCGGACCGTGCCCCAGCCTTTCACCGCCAACCGCGTCCATGAATGGCCACGCGGCAAGATCGTCGGCGGCTCGAGCTGCCTGCATGCAATGGCCTATGTGCGCGGCCATCCCGTTGATTTCGAATCCTGGGCACAAGCCGGCGGCGAGCGCTGGTCCTATCTGGGATTGTTGCCGGGCTTCATCCGCAGCGAAGCCTTCACCGCCTTCGACGGGCCGGCACGCGGCAAGGGCGGCCCGCTGGACGTCTATCTGCCAGACGCCGAGGTCAGTCCGATCGTGCGTGCTTACATCGCCGCCGGGCAAGCCATGGGGGCTCCCAGCCTGACTGACCACAACAGCGGCGAACTGGTCGGCACCAGCACCAATTCGCTCAACATACGCGACGGCAGGCGCCTGAGCGTCGCCGACGCCTATCTGCCGCCGCAGGTCATGGCGCGGCCGAACCTGACCTTGCTCGTCGGCCACGAGGTCGAGCATCTGGCGTTGAACGGCCACAAGGTCACGGGCGTGAGCGTGGTGTGCGAGGGTGAGACCAGAACGCTCTGCGCCGACCGGATTGTCCTTTGCGCCGGCGCCGTGTCCACCCCGCTCATCCTCATGCGGTCAGGCATTGGTTGTCCCGATACCCTCAAGCTGGCGGGGATACGCTGCCTTGCCGATCGACACGATGTCGGCCGCAACCTGCAGGACCATCTGCTGGCGCTTGGGAATGTCTACAGCACGAAAAAGCCGGTGCCGCCGTCCCGCCTGCAGCATTCCGAATCGCTGATGTACCTGCATGGCGACGACCCTACCCGTTCCACGGGAAGTCCCGACATCGTGCTCGCCTGCGTCGTCGCCCCGTCAGCGGCCGAGGGCCTGGACGCCCCGCCCTATGGCTCCGCCTTCACGATCCTGTGCGGCGTCACCCATCCGACAAGCCGCGGGCGCATCGCCCCAAGCGGGCCGGGCCGCAACGATGCGCCGATCATCGATCCGCATTATCTCGAAACCGAACATGACCGCACGGTCTTCAGGATGGCCTTGAAGCGGGCGCGCATGGTCGGCCATCATGCGGCTCTGGACGAATGGCGCGATGCGGAGATCCTGCCGGGCGCTCCGGTTCAGTCCGATGACGAGCTCGATGCCTTCATCGCCAGGGCTGCTTCCACCCATCATCATCCGGCCGGCACATGCCGGATGGGTCGTGACGCCGACGCCATCGTCGACGCTGACCTGCGGCTGAACGGTTTTGACAACATCTCTATCGTCGACGCTTCGGTGATGCCGGCGATCCCGAGCGGACCGATCAACGCCGCAATCGTCGCCATCGCGGAAACCTGGGCAGCGTCTACAGGGATTACCGAGTCCGCAGCGTGAACGGCGGCGGCGGCGTCTGACAATTCCCCTGGTGTTTGAATGGCGCTGGCGCCCCCCGGCGGGTAGTCAGCTGTGGAGATGCGTCAATTCAAACGCGGCTCCGTCCGGGATGCCAGCCATGCGCTGCTCGGCTGACCGGAACATGTCCGCGAACTCCACCTCGTTTTCGAACACCACGCCGCCGACTTTGACGGTCAGGGCATCCTCGGTTCCTTTTGGTGCGAAATAAACTTGCGCGATACGCGCCCGGATACGCTCGCCGATTTCCCTGGCTTCTGCTTCGGTGGCGCCTGAGAGGAAAACCCCGAACATCGAAGTGCCTATGCGTCCAACCAGATCTTCCGCGCGCACCGATGATTGTATGGTTGAGGCGACGAGCCGCAAAGCCTCATCGCCCCATTCAAGACCAAAGCGCAGGTTGATGGACCGCAAATGTTCCGAATGGATGACCAAGAAGGCGCCCGATCCCGGACCCGGCGCCGCTGGCCTTGCTGTTCTTCTTTCGACCATCGACGTGAAGACCGCTCCGTTCAGGCAGCCTGTCATGGTGTCGAAGGTTGCTGACTTGTCGAGTTCCCGGCGATAGCGACGAAGCTCGATCTGCTTCAATCCAATGAACAGAAAGAGCGGAACACCAAGGACAACAGGCAACAGGATTGCCGTCACCATGCTGCGCCCAAACGGCGTCAGCCCCTCCGAGAACAGGAGCAGATAGTTGAGACCGATGGAAAGGGCCAGGATTCCCGCGGTTCCCAGAAAGGTCAGCCAAGCGACGCCTTTCCATGCCTGGGCGGTGGTGGTCGCCATTGTCTTTGTCACTGGCCGATCTCCTGTGGATGGGCTGGTATAGAGCCGGCGTGCTGCAATTCGGTTTCGAGGAACCTTCCAATTTGATGCATCGGCGGAATGATCTCGTCGAGGTCGCGGACGGAATCGGTCTGTCCCAGGGAAAGCTGCGCCCGTGACGGTTGACAAACAAAATATCAGGAGCTGAGCAACCAGCTATTGTGCAGGCCCGAATATGCCCATCTCCGCATCCCTGGCTGTCGCCTCCGCTTTGCCGTAGATACCGCTCGGCAGCGCCATGGCCCAGCCGTTGGAGACAAGCCAGGCGCCGACATCCTGCTTGCCCAGGCTGCACGGTGCGGCGATGGCAAAACGCTCGACGTCCGGCGGCACGAAACATTTCAGCGCGCGTCCCCTCAGCCAGGAATTGAAAGCGGCGCGTGCACGCTCTCCGCAGGGCCAGGTGGCCTCGTGAAACGAGCAGGATCTGTCGAGGTCGATGTCTTGCACCCCGCTGATGACCACCTTCCGGCCCATGGATTCGAACATCGCCGACGACGTGGCAACAGGGCGGTAGAGCAAGACCTCCCGCCAGTCCCCGGGCAGCGGCGTTTTCAGGGGCACGGCGAGACCGAGCTCGCTGAGTGGTGGACGGGGCTCGGCCCGTTCGATCTCCGCGGGATCAAGCCGCGGCGGAGCGATCAGGTCCTGAGCAACCTTGCGGGCTGGTTCTCGGCGTTGTGCGCCGGTAACGGGGGCAACTGGCCGGATTGGCTGCGTATCGTCAATATCCTGCGAAGGGATAAGGACAGGCCGATCGACCGAAAGCAAAGCCCGGGCCTGAATGATCAGCAGGACTCCGGCCAGAAGCAGGAGGCTTCCGAGCGCGATCGCCAAGCTGCTGCGGCCCGGCCGGCCCATCAGCGCGAACAGGATCTCAAGGAGTCTCGCCGGTCAGAAACCCGACGTCGATTTGGCAACCAGCTTGAGAGCACCTTTTTCAATCCGATAGAACGGCATCGATCGTTCGCTGGATCCGTCGGCCCGAAACCGGAACAGGCCGGTCGACCCACGAAACCCATTTGGATTCTCGAGAACCTTTTTGCTGAAACCATCAGGCCCGACCGCGCTGGCAATCCCTGCAGTCAGGGCAACCATATCATAGGCGTAGGCCACATTGACGTCGGCCGGATAGTTGTATGCCGTCCTGAAGCGGTCGGCGATCGGCCCGGTTTCACTTGGATCGAGCGTGGCGATATATGCCCCCCCAAACAGCGGATCCATGGGGTGTTCCAGCCAACGGTTCGTTCCGACGACGGAGATTGTCTTCCCCGGAATGCCCTTTGCTTTGAGGGCGGCGAGAATAGTCGCCGGGCTGTCATTGCCGCTGGCAACGATGACGGCGTCGGGGGCGTCCACGAGTGAGCCCATTTCGTCGACCACCTTCGCGCCACCGTCACCGGCCGAATACGGGAGAGTGACCGCGAGGGTCGCACCATAGATGCTGAGGCTGTTCGCGACCCGCTTCTCCATGGCGCTGGCGTTTGGGCCCTCCGCGACAAACAATACGAACTTCTTGCTGCCTTTCGCCGCCAGTCCCGCGGCGCCCGCAGCGGCGCTGTCCGCTTCGCCAAGGAGCACGGCATAAACCCCGGCGCCGCCGGCGAAATTATCGGCAAGCGCCAGGACCGGTGGCCGCTTCGATCCCGACAGCGTGGCAATATGCTGGGCTGCCGGCAGTTCGGTCGGGCCGATCACGACCTTCGAGCCCGTCGTTATGGCCGTTATCGCCATTTTGCTGGCCAGTGCGCTATCGCCTTTGGTGTCTTCTACCGTCAGCGTAAGCAATCCATTGCCGATATCCGTCATCGCCAGCTTGGCGGCATCGAGCATCTTCCTGCCGTTTTCCCCTGCCGGCCCCGCAGCGGACAACGGCAGCAACATCGTGATTTTTGTCGAACCAGTGCCCAACGACTGGGTCGCCTGGGCCGGACCGGCACCATTCTGCCCGGCAGGCGCAGCGATCGCCGCAGGATCGAGCGCTTCGGAAACGCCGTTTTTCGACTGGCAGCCCGACACTATCATGGCGAGCGCAACGGCGATTGCCCATGTCCGCGGACAGTGGACGTGTCGGCCAGCTCCCATGAATGCTCCACCCCTATGTGCCGCCGGATATTCTTCCCGGTCTGGTCTTCAAGTCATGTTACGGCGGACTTGCTGCGCCGTCTGTTTTTCTTTAACCCCCGAAGAGCCTGGCTCTGAGCGTCTTGATCTGTCGTGCCTGCCCGGCAGTCCGATAGTCGGCGCATTTCATGTATCGTGGCCCCGGCACGAACAGGCGGCGCACGCACACACCTTTTCCCTGGGCAGAGGCTCCACCCTCTCCTCCTGGCGAAAATGCGGAAAAGCCTGACGTCGCCACCGGCAACGGCCCGGTCACTTCAATCCCTTCCCTTGCCAGGATTGCCCGCGCACGCTGACAGTAGCGGACCGAAAGGGCCGAGAATCGGCTTTCATTGTGCCCGGCGCGATACTTCATGACGGTGGTGCACAGATCGCCCGCGGCGAGCCTGTTGGCCTGCGCAAGATATTTGACCCCAAGGGCGATGTTGGTCGCCGGTGCGCTCAGATCGTCCACGGAGCCTCGAAAGCCAAGCATTCTGGCCGTAGCCGGCATAACCTGCATCAGGCCGACTTCGCCATCGGCGCCCTGCACGCCGGGATCGAACCCGCTTTCGATCTCCATCACGGCATGCACCAGCATCGGCTCCAGGCCATAGATCGATGCCTGGCAGCTCGCAAACGCCTTGAATGTCTGCCGGGTCCACTCCGTGGCTGCGTCACAACGAGCCGGTCGCGGCAGATTGGACGACTGACGCTGTTCCACGGACGGTCGTTCCAGCCAGTTGGCGCGGGCCAGCGTGACAGTTAGGCCAAAGCCGACGAACACGATCGCGCCTGCGATCGCCTTCAAGAATGATCCGTCGGCTGTCATGATGGCCAACAGGCGGGTTCGCCTATCCGGTCAGTGCATGTACTCGACCATGCGATCGTGGAAACACTCGCACTTGTTGAGGGTGTCTTCGTCCTTATAGTTCGTCTTCAGATAGCCGTAAGCCATGCCGCAGGCGACCTTGGCTTCCGACGCCCAGACGAAGACAGGCCGGGACGAGTTGATCCACTCCGAGCTGTTGGCGGCGGCGACCGACTCGTCCATCAGTTTCACCACCTGCTCCTTGAGGTCGACGATGTTGTCGTTCAGCACCAAGTTGGACGTGCCGACGGTGCGGCAATAGTCGGCCGTCGGACCTTCGATGATGTCGGCGGCGTAACCCGTCGACCCGACTGCCAGCAACAGCGTCGCAGCGGAAACCAGCAGTCTTGCAGAACGTTTCATGTTGAGCTCCCCTAAATATTAGCGACGTATAACATAGTCGCGTGGCCGCGCGCTATGGCGTTAGATCGTGACAGTGTGTTGTACGTGCGCCGTGTCGTCGTAGAGTATCGTGATGGCGCCGGCAGTAGTCGGTCCGTTCTGCAAATCGGCAACGGCCACGAAATTGGCCGCATTGCCCGAGCCATCGGTGTCGACGCTCAACGTCTTGGTGCTGGTGTCGTAATGCACGTAGTCGTCGATGGTCCCTGCAGCCTTGTCGAACAACGCAGTCAGGTCGATCTGATCTCCTTCGCCTTTGTTGTAGTCGATGATGAGATCTTTGATGTTCAGGTCGAGATTGTCGAGCTTGAACGTGTCGGCGCCGGTGCCGCCGGTCATCGTGTCATGGCCAGCGCCGCCAAAAAGAATGTCATTGCCAGCGCCGCCATTGAGGGTGTCATCACCCGAGCCGCCAATGAGCAGATCGTTTCCGCCGAGGCCGTTCAGGGTGTCGTTCCCGTCCAACCCGGCCAGTACGTTCGCCGAGCCATTCCCGGTGAGTGAATCCCCAAAATTCGAGCCGATGATGTTGTCCACTCCGGCACCAGCCGTCTCATTCACCAAAGAGCCGGAACTTGAATGATCCGTGGTCGCGCTACCTGAAGAAAGCAGATCGACGACCAGAGGACTGGTGGAAGTATCGCCGTCCGCATCCTTCAATGCGACGTCGAAGTTGAGTTCGACTGACGGGACGTTTGTGACGGTGGTCACAAATGCAAATGCGCCAATATCGAACGACTCGCCATTAAGGCTCGAGGGTGCGGTAGCGATAGCATTCTCGATTTCAATCCTGTCATATCCAGTCCCAGAGGCGGTCACGAGAACGGTGTCATGGAGGTCGAGACCTGTGACCAGGTATCCGCCATGTCCATCCGTCGTCAGCGAAGCAAGATTGACGCTTACGCCGTTCACCTTGATATCGGTGATCGTGCTGAGTTGCGGGTCGTTCGCAAGGGCGGCAGAGTCTGCCGCCGAGGTGCTATTTGGATTGTCATCGGCCGCGTTGTAGATACGCACCCAGGTTTCGATCGAGTCTGCGGGCGGGCTACCGTTCACCTGTACGATGGCGAACTGGAAGCTATTGACGTCATAATGGGTGGAGTAATTGTAGGTATTGTTGTTGCCGCCGGAAGCAGTCAAATCATTGACGAAATCAATCCGCAGGTTGTCGCCGTCATTCATCGAGTTGTTGGCGACGCCGATGCCAGTCGTACTTGCAGAGACCGACGATCCCGATGTGGCATTGCTTGTGCCGTTAGCCAGCCGCTCATAGCCGGAGAACAGCACATCGTGAGTGGTTCCAGCCACATCCAGCGCCTTGAATTGCTGGGTGTTCGAGCCAAGCGTCGAAAAATTGTCGATGTGCGTCTGCTGCGTCGCGCCAATCGCGGCGAACACTTGAACCTGATAGTGGTCGGCGCTGGACGGTAGGCTTCCGTCTGGCTGCAGCGTTATCTGGAATATCTCGGTTCCGGTGCCTTGACCGCCTATCCACCCTTGCAGTTGTAGCGGGGTAGCAGGGTTGGAATCATGGTCGACAAGGAACAGCTGGATAGACTGACCTGCCGATGTCAGGTTGACCGAACTCCCATTTATGATGCCAGTGGCCAGCTGGCCGTTGATGATATTGGCAAAACTGATCGAGCCAAGCTGGTCAGCGCCGACATTGTTGTCAATATTGGCATCTCCATCCAGATCGAATGTCGCAATGCTGCCGGCGACGTTGACGAGGACTGCTGTCTCGGGAGATATGACCGAGGGTGCGTCGTCATGGAAGTTGAGCGAGGTGCCGATGTTGAGCGACTGCGAGGCCTTGTCACCGTCGCCGTCCGTCGCCGTTGCCGTCAGCGTCACCAGGTTGGCCGTCGACAGCGTCGTGTTGTCGTCGGGATTGTTGGGATCGGCGTGCATCACGGCGCGCACCTGGTCGAGCGTCACGTTGGAGCCGCTGACCGAGACCGTGAACACGATCGGGCCGCCCACCGCCGCGCCGGCACTGGTGCCCTCGCGGCCGACCACCTGGCCGCCCACCAGGAACAGGAACACATGGTTGCCGCTGGCCGTGTCGACCAGACCGGAATCGGCACCGCTGGCGCTGATGTTGAGCGCGTAGGTCACCGCGCCGGCATCGGCCACACCGTTATGGTCGGCATCTAGCGGGCCGTCGGCGCCGAAGTTTAGCATGAAGGCGGCCGCAAAGCTTGCCGTCGCATTCGCCGTCAGATCGGTCTCATCGACCGTCAGCGATGCACTGGCGCCCGGCGCCGTCACCAGCGGGCCGTCGTCATGGATGGTGATCTGCGGGCCAAGGTCGATGCTCGCCGTCGCCTTGTCGCTGTCGTTGTCGGTCACCGTCGCCGTCAGCGACACCAGCCCAGCGCTCAGCGTGATGCCCTCGCTGCCGTCCGGGGTCTCGCCCGAGCCCTCATGCACGCCGCGCAGTTCCGTCATCGTCACGTGGCCGGTGGCGTCCACCGCGATCGTGAACACCAGCGGGCCGCCAGCACCGGCATGGGCCTCGACCGTGCTGCCGTTCAGAACCAGGACAACCGCAAGGCCCGTCTTCGAGTCGATCAGGCCCGTGTCCGGGTTGGTGATCGTCAGCGAATAGGCCGTCGAGCCAGACTGTCCGTCCGCCCCCGGCGTCACCGTGAAGTGCGTCCCGAAGTCGCCCGTCGAGACGTTGCCGCCCCCGACGCCAACCGAGCCAATCACCGGAATGAAGCTCTCGTCCACCGATAGCGTCGGCACCTTCACGTCGGCCAGTGTAACCGTCGGCGCATCATCGTTGAAGGTGATGGTCAGCGTGCCCGGTGCCGTCGAGCCGTCGGCGTCGGTGATCACATAGCCGAGGTTGACCGTCGCATTGTTCTCGTCATTAGGACCTTGAGCCTGAAGGACGTTTTCGAGAAGCGTCACGGTATAGGCGCCCGTAGCCGGGTCCGTCACATGGACCGTGAACAGATCCCCGCGCGGCCCTGTCGCCGTCAGTGTGTTATTACCCGCGTCCCAGCTGTAGGTCACGCTCTCCTGGCCGACCGTCCCGACGCTGCCGTTCAGCGTCGCGAACGAGAAGCCGTTGGCGCCGGCGCCGTCGCCGCCGACGCTGCCGCCGAGCGTGCCGTTGTAGGTTGCTTCGCTGGCGCTGAACGGAACCTCGCCGAGATTGGCGTCGATGTCGCCCGTCGTGCTCGCCGGATTGCCGCCGGCAAGGCCGTCATCGTCAACCGTGGCCGCAGCCGTGCCAGTCGTCGGAACATTGGCGTCCGTCACCGCAAAGCTGATGCCGGCCGTCGCCGTGTCGCCGTCACCGTCGGTCACCGTGTAAGTTGCCGAAGCCGCACCGGCACCGATGACCGGATTGTCGGCGGTGAACGAGTAGTGGCCGTCAACGGTGACCTTGATTAAGCCGTCGCCGATGTCGATCGGCTGTGAGTAGCCGTCGCCGCCGAAGACCAGCGCCGTGGCGCCAATATGCGTCACCGTGGCGCCGTCGGCGCCGGCGACGAAGTCCAGCGTGCCGGTCACCGTCGCGCCTTCAGCGACATTCTGCGAGGACTCTGTCGCAGCCGTCGGCCCATCGTCGTTAACCTTGACGGTCAGAGACGCATTTGCCGTGTCGTTGTCGCTGTCGGTGACCTTTACCGCGAAATTCTCTCCGGTCGCCTGGTCGGCGGCCCCGATCTGGTTGGGATTGGCATTCGCCACGTTGTTCGAGAGCGTATAACTGTAGCTGTAGACGCCACCGCTCAAGGTCACCGTCAGCACGCCGTTGACGCCCTGGACCGTACCGCCAGAAGTGACATCCACCAGGGTGCTGTTCTTGTCCATCACCTCGAGCTTCTGCAGCGTGTCGCCGCCCGTGCTGATGTTGAACGTGCCTACCGTGGTTTCCGAGTGATCCGAGTTCAAGGCCGGGTCGGCAAGCTCGCCGGTCCCAGCCGGCAGGCCCCTCTCGTCAACAACCGCGGTCGCGTCGACCGACGGCGTTCCGCCTTCCGGCGTCACATCGATCGTCGGCGTCGAGTCCTTCAACAGGTTGATCGTCACTGTCGCTATCGACGAGTCGCCATCACCGTCGATGATCTGATACTGGAACGTCACCGTCCCTTCCTCGCCGGCAACCGGCGCGTAGGTGAAGGTGCCGTCATTGTGGTAGGTAAGCGTGCCGGCGCCGCTCAGCGAGTTCGCCACATAGCTCACCTTGGTCGGATCGGTGATGGCCACCCCGTCCGCGCCGGGCACGTCGTTGGCGAACACGTTCACCGTCACCGCCGCGTTCTCGCTCGCCTGCGTGCCGCTGTCATTATGCGCCGTCGGCACGTCGTCGACGATGGCGACCGCAAAGGTCGTGCTGGCCGTGTCGCCATCGACATCCGTGACAGTGATGCTGAAATTGTCCGGAACCGTGTCGGTGGGGTCGAATCCGTTCGTCGGATTCGGATGGGTGACCGATTCGGTCACCGTGTAATTGTATTCGATGGCACCCGTGCTCGGATTGTAGGAGACGATCGTCAGGAAGCCGAACTGCCCCGGGATCTCCTGGCCGACGCCGGTGACGGTGACGCCGTTGATGACGATCGACCCAATTCCATCCGGTGCGGTGATGCTGATCGTTCCATTGCCGGAGGTTTCCGAATGGCTCGGCGCGTCGCTGCCTGGCGATTGCGCCCCACCGCCATCAAGGCCGGTTTCGCTGGCCGCTTCGCTGGGAGCAAGCAATGACGTGGCCGTCACTGAAACCGGCCTGTCGACGATGGACGGGAACAGTTCGCGGTGATCCAGAAGCCCAAACTGCAAGGCAGTCGGGGGCAGCAGTGCCGACAGGTCGAACCCGTCGCCGATGCCGCCGGGGGGGACCGAGAAGTCTCCGCCTGCACTTGAATTCGAACCGCCCGGGCCGGCCGACATGGAACCGTCGGCGCCGAAGGCGACATCGACATGGCTGGCTTCCAGCGCTGCCAGCAGCGCCACGCGCGGCACCTCGACGTCGCCGATGATGAAGGTCGGCACGTTCAGGGCACCATCCTTGATCACGATCACCGAGCCGTCAGCCTGTTCGAGCACAAGGTTGTGGCCGTCGACCTTGATGTTGTCGATCGAGACGTTGGCCGGAAGCCTTACCACGTGGCTGGCGTCAGCCACATATTCGTGCGGCGCAGCTGCCGGCGGTGCCTTTGCTTCCGCGGGGGCTTCTGGTTTGGCAGAAGCTCCGCCGCCGACATCGACCGGCACCGGTTCGGACGCTGCCGCAGGCTGCTGCGTCGAATTTGCTTGTGCGACCCGGATCTCGGCCGGCGATGTCTGATCGCCGTGTTCATTGGACGCGGAATGCTCGTTCAAGGAACCCGAAAAGCTGTCCAACTCGATATTGGTCGTCATGGCTGAAACCCCTCCGATATTTCCCGGATAGAGACAGCGGCCGCTTCTACTTTGCAACAGTCTCGAAATCTATTTCATATATTCTGATATGCAGTGTTCGGCATTTTTTACACGTGGTAAACCTCAAACATATAACCTGATATATGTTTGCTTCCATGTGACTTGCTTGACCGATGGCAGGCCGGAGTTTTCTGGTAAATGAAAGTATAAAATTGAATAAAATTTTATAGAAAATAGACGTAGTGATTTGCGGGAAAGTTATCCACCTTCCTTTCCAATAATTTGAGACAAGATTGGTAGCGTCCACAGTCAAAGGTGGGCGTTATGAAAAAAGAAAACTCCCTGGCAAAAACCAGGCTCAAGGTGCTCTTGCTGGCAATCGGGCTTGTCGGCCTGGCGGGGCCATCCTTCGCGAAGGCCGTTTCCAGCAAGGTCGCCGCATCCGGCACGGCTCTGGAAAAGGTCCAGACGCCGCCCTGTCTCGGCGGTGTTTCGCTGGCGAAGCCTCAGCCTTGGCAGCCTGTGGCCCCTTACCGGATCGGCATGGTTTTCGGCAGCTATGGCGCGGCGGTTGGCGACCGCGGGGATGGCTCGTCAGTGGCACAAGGCGAGGCCGGGATAGATCCGGTGCAGACGGCGTCGATCATTCCGGGCGTGTTCGGATCGGTTGCCTTGTCGATGCGCAATTTTCCCGTCGCGGCGCGCTGGACACCCGTCTACCGGGCCATCACCGCCTGCTCGGCAGGCAGCGCCTGCGAGCGCAAGAGCGCGGCTTTTGCCGACATGGTCTCCGCCGCTCAGGGCAAGGGATTCAGCGAGAAACTATCTTTCGTCAACAGCAGCGTAAATCGCCTGATCGCCTACCGGAAAGACAGCGTCGTCTACGGCAAACTCGACTATTGGGCGAAGCCTTCGGAGATTCTCGAGCGGCGCGCCGGCGACTGCGAGGATTTTGCCATCCTCAAGATGACGGCCCTGCTGAGAGCCGGCATTCCAACGCAAAGCATGGCGCTCGTTGTTCTCCAGGACCGCAAGCGAGGATTCTTTCACGCTGTACTCTCGGTGAGCACAGGCAGCGGCACCTTCATTCTCGACAGCCTCAGCAACACTGTTGTGCGCGATAGCGATCTCCCGGATTACGTTCCGCTCTATTCGTTCAGCACGGACCGGGCCTGGATCCACGGCTCGAGACCGGGCGGAGCCCAGATGGCTGACATCAAAGGCGGTTTCGCAACCGTCGCACCTGGCGAAGGTTTTCAGCCATAGGTTTCGGCAAGATTGTGCGATGCATTCCGGCGCGGGGGGACAGTCTATCTGTGGTCTAACCGCCGAAGACGAACGCCATCAGCAACTCCGGCTCGACCACCGGAGCCCTCACCACATTCAACTGCCCTCGGTATCGACGGTCACCGGCACCGATGACAAAACCGGTAGCCACGGGCGCTTCGCCATTGGCGTCGAGCCGCGCGAAGATGTCGGCCACATTGAGGTCCAGCGCCAGCTTGAGGTCGTGCCGGGCATCATCGTTTGGAACGATCGGCAATTGACGCTTGACCAGTTGCTGGAACGGCGCGTTGAACGTCAGGATCTTCTTCGATGAAGCCAGGGCAAAGGCCGGTGACGGGCAAGCGAGCAGTATAGCGCTGATGGTATTGATCGATGCAAGCCTTCGCAAAGTCAGGTTTTCGTCCGCCAATCCACGCATGCAAGCCACCCTGATCGCGGATGTCAGGTTACCCGTCTGTGCCTGGCTTTCGGCGATCTCATCGATGAGCATGCCGATCGTGCACTTCCTGCTTTCAGCCATCTGCTTCAGCGACATCCAGAATGCCCGCTCCAGACGGATGCCGCGTCGTATGCCGCCACGTGCCACGACCCGAAATTCCAGCCCAAAATCCTGGGCCGTGACCGCAGGAAGCAGCCGCTCGCCATCAGGATGGTGAAAGCTGGCGCTACCGCTCACTCATCGCCTCCTCACGTGCCTTGTTGATCGGCTTCAAGAGGTAGTGCAGGATCGTCTTGCGCCCGGTCTTGATGTCGACTGAACAGATCATTCCGGGGATGATCGAGTAAGCCTTGCCGTCTCTCTCAAGTGTCGATTTGTCCGTCGACACGCGCACCTGGTAATAGGGTTCCCCTGTCTTCTGATCGACCAAGCTGTCTGCCGTAATGTTAGAGACCTTGCCTTCGATGCCGCCGAAGATCGAGAAATCATAGGCGGTGACCTTGATAAGTGCTTCCTGGTCGGGACGGATGAACGCGACATCTCGTGGCGAGACCCGTGCCTCCACAAGCAAGGTCTCGGAGGTTGGCACGATGCCCGCCACGACAGCACCAGGCTGGACGAAGGCCCCGACCGTGTTCAGCTCCAGCGTGTTGACGATGCCGTCCACCGGAGACCGGATATCGGTGCGCGCGACCTTGTCGGTGGCCCCCCTTATGGTTTCGTCCACCACCGAAAGGTCCGCCAGCGCCTGGGTAAGGTCGTCCAATGCCTCCTGCTGCAGTTGCAGGCCGAGTTCTTCGACCTGAAGCTGAGCTTCCGTAATCGACGATTTGATCTTCTTTATTGTTTCGCCGGCCAGGTTCAACTGGCCGTTGAGTTCGGTCTGTTCGCGCTCTACCCGGAGTTGCTCGGTCCGTGCCATCAGGCCTTTCTTGACCATCGCGTCGACCAGTTTTGCCTCCTGGTCGCTGACCACCAGGTTTTTGGTCAGACGGTCGGAATTGGCCACCGCCTCGGCCAGTTCCCTCTCGCGCTGGTCAAGGCGTGACTTGAGCACGGACAGCTTGTTGTCGAAGTTCTCGCGTCGGGCGATGAGCAGCTTCTGTTCATTGTCGCAGATTTGCGGAGCGACTGACTGAATGTCCGGCGGGCACGGAAATGGGCCCGAGAGATTGCCGGCCTGTTCGTATTTCAGCCTTGCTATGCGCACTTCCAGCGCGCGCGCCTTGGCCTGCTGCTCGCCAAGACTGGAGGTGTTGAGCGTGTTGTCCAGGCGAATGATGAGATCGTTCTTCTTGACGATCTGGCCAATCGTCACGGCGATTTCCTGAACGACACCGGCTTCGCTCGCCTGAATGATCTGGGTCTTGGAAGCGGGTATGACCTTGCCGTCGCCGCGTGCGATCTCATCGACTTCGGCAAAGGACGCCCAGGCGACAAAAACGACGAAGAGCGCTCCGATGATGAATATGGACGCCGACGCAAACAGCGGCGGTCGATCTTCTCTGGCAAGCATTTCCCACGCCCCAACGCATTGGATGCAATATTTGTCTTGTCAGGCGCTTGTTTTCTGCAACGCCTGTATGACTTGGTCTTTCGGTCCGTCAGCAACGATCTTGCCCTGTTCGATAACGATCAGGCGGTCGGCCAGTTCAAGCATGCTGAAGCGATGTGTCGAGACGATCAGCGTGGTGTCGCGGTCAAAAGCGACTTTGAGCTGCTTGATCAACTGGCGTTCCGATGCGAGATCCATCGAGCCCGACGGCTCATCCAGAAAGACGATTTTCGGTTTGGTCAGCAGCAGGCGTGCGATCGCCACCGTCTGCCTCTGGCCGCCTGAAAGATTGGTGCCGCGCTCGCCGACATTCATGTCGTAGCCGCGCGGGTGACGTGAGACGAAATCGTCGACGCCAGCCGCCTTTGCCGCCTCGATGATCTGCTCATCGGTAGCCTCGGGGCATGCCATCAGGAGGTTCTCCTTGATGGTGCCCGAGAACAGATCGCCAGCCTGCGCAACGATGCCGACCGCGGCGCGAACCTCGGACGGGTGATACTGGCGAATATCGATCCCGTCCAGCAGCAGCTCGCCGGAGGTCGGCAGGAAAAGCCTACCGATCAGCCGGCCCATCGTCGTCTTTCCCGATCCTATGCGGCCGATGATGCCGATCCGCTCACCCGGCTTGACCGAGAAATTCAGACCGGTCAAAACCTCGTTTTCGGAGCCCGGATAGACAAACCCGACATTCCTGAACACCATCGCCCCCTTGCGAATGGGGCGGTTGACGAAACCCACCGTTTCCGGTCGGTCTTCCGGTTGAGCCATGATCGAGTTCACCATTCTCAACGAGAGCATGGCCTGGCGAAACCGGGACAGGGTGATGGCGATCTGGCCGAGCGGCGCTACGGCCCTGCTCGCCAGCATCACCGTTCCTATGATTGCTCCCGTCGAGACATGCCCTTCCGAGAAGGCATAAGCGCCGGCCACGACCAGAGCGACGGTCACCAGTTGCTGTATGGACTGGGTTATGTTGCCCGCGGCCGCCGAAAGCTGCTTGATCTTCTCGGACGTGTTGGCGGCGTTCTTGGAGTGCTCCCCCCATTTTCGCAGCAGATACGCCTCGGCGCGCAGCGACTTGATGGTCTCCAGCGTGGAGATGGATTCAACCAACAGGGCCTGGCGTTGCGAAGCTTCGTTCATCGACGCAGCGACGCGCTTGCCGATGCGGCGCTGGGTGATCAAACCGACGATGACGGACATCACGAAGGCCAGCGCCGGTATGATCACCAGCCAGCCGCCTATCGCGTAGATGACAAGAAGAAAGATGAAGACGAAGGCCGTGTCGATGAACACGCTGATGGTGTTCGAGGTGAAGAACTCTCTGACGAACTCATATTGCGTGACCCTGTTTGCGTATTCACCGGTCGAGCCGGGACGCGCCGACAGCGACGAGTTCAGCACTTTCTCGAACAGGAGATAGGATATCCGAAGATCCGCTTTGCGCCCTGCATAGTCGATGAGTGAAGCCCTGGCCGTCTTCAAGAGCAGGTCGAACAGGATGACAGCGCCAATGCCGATCGCCAGAACCCACAGCGTCGACACTGCCTTATTGGGCAGGATCCTGTCGTAGACGTTCATGGTGAAGATGGGCGAGGCTATGGCCAGCACATTGATGAACACCGCCGCCAGAACGACCTTCGAATAGGTCCGCCAGAAAGCGCCCATCGTTCCGGTCAGCCAGTGTCTTCTCTCGATCTTGGCTGCCGAGCCGACCGTCATGCCTTCGGCGGCGTTGGCGTAGGTTATCGAGAAGGATACGCCACCGCTGATATAGCTGGCGGCGAGTTCCGATCTGTCGATTGCGGTGCGGCCGTCTTCCTGCGGCGCGGTGATGTATGCACCGGCTTCGGTTTGGGCGAGCAGGGCGACCGGCAACTGGCTGACGCGAAAGACGATGGCGGGAAGGTCTACGCGTCCCCTGAGAAAGTCGCGGTGGCTGAACTCGGTCACTTCCAGGCCGATGCGCTCGGCAAGGTGCCTGATGTCGTCGACTTCAATTCGCGTGTCCGAGAGCGGCACGCCGGCGAACAGCACGGTCTCCGCGCTCGGCCTGCCGAGATATCCGGCAACGGCTGAGAAGCAGGCCTTGAACGCCTCCTTGGGGGAGAGGATGTTGGGTTGCTGGTTCACGATCTGCCCGTCAGGACTCTCGCTGGACCTTGTGCCGTCTTATTTCTTCCTCACCGGGGCGAGGATATCGAAAGGCAGGTCGTTCTTCTGCTCCGATGGCGTCCGCGCATAGGTTTCCGTATCTGCGGTTTCCGGTGCTGCAAACTCGGCTCGTGCATAGGCCGTCGCTTGCTTTGCCGGCTGAAGGTTCATCGTTTTCAGCAGCTGTCCAGTCGCGGCCAGAAGCCGGTACTGGGCAAACAGCGATGCATAGGAAGCGGTGTCCGCCAGCGTTGCCGTGTTGAACCGCGTATTCTGCGCATCGAGCACGTCGAGCAGCGAGCGCTGTCCGACTTTGAACTGCTCGCGATAGGAAGCGACCAGCTTCTCATTGGCGGCGGCCTGTTGCCTCAGGGTCTTTGCCAGATCGGCTTGCCGGAACCGGCGATCCCATGAGGTGCGAACAGCTTCCTCGATTTCGCGCTGGACCTGATGCAGCGCGAGACGCTGTTCACTGGTGCGGCGGATCTGCTCCTGCTCATTGGCCTTGTCGATGCCACCGCGGTAGAGGTTCCAGCGCAGGACCACGCGCGCTTGCAGGTCGGAAGTGTCGCCATTGTCACCGTCAATGTCAGTTCCCGCCCGGGCGACACCTTCAGCGATGATGGAGGGGCCAAATTTTGCCCGCGCAGCGTCCACGAGGGAGGCCGCCGCGTCGATGTCGCTGTTGGCCATGTGCACGCGCGGATTGCTTTCGCGCGCCAACCCTATTGCCTCGTCAAGCGAGCGCGGGAGTGCGGCCGAGACGTCGCCCGGTCTCGAAGGGCTGATCAGCGGCTTTCCGACGGTCTTGAAGAAGCGGATCTTGGCCGCTTCCAGTTCCTCGGTCGCCTCCTGCATGCGCGCCTTGGCGGCGAACAGCCGTTCCTCGGCCTGTTGCCGGTCGGCCTCGTTCAGCGCGCCGCCCGAGATGCCTTGCCGGATGTCGCCGAGAATTGCCTGATGGAAGCCGAGATTTTTCTTCGCTTCGGCGACAATCGACGCCTGCAGCATGTACTCCAGGTAGTCCTGGACAACGGACAGCCCGATGAATTCGGACCGTTCCAGCACCCGGAATGAAGCTCCATCGACGCGCGATGCCTGGCGGTTCAATTCGGCCCGCCTTGCGCCGCTGTCATAAAGCGTCTGCGAAACGGTAAGATCCGTTTCAGCTGGATAGAGCGCATCGTCTTGTATGGAAAGCGAGCGCCTGGATGGATTGTCCAGCCGGCGAACGCCAGCCGATGCCTCGACATCGACACTGGGAAGATAAAGGCCTTTGGCTTGCCGCAGCTCGAACTCGATTGCTTCGCGGTTTTCGATTGCCTGTCCAATCTCGGGATTGGATTCCACCGCAACAGCCATCGCCTCCTTGAGCGTGAGCGCATGAGCGCTCGCGCAGGTCAGCATGGTGGCCGCCATCAAGAGACCAAGGCGCTTGCCTATGGTCGACACGCTTGTCGTATTCATTCAACCCACCCTAACGTTTCCCCAGCGCCTTTTCACAGCGCTACAACCAAGCCCAGGGGCTGCCGTTGGAGAACTATCCAACAGATTCACGAAATATGTGAGTGATTATTAATTTAGAGAACACTAAAAGGGCTGATTCGCGCTACAAGGCTGCGGGATGTAGCAAAAATAGCACATAAACATCGACCCGCTGCGGTTGCACCCGGACGCTGTCACGTGTGGGAAACCGCAAAAGCATGAGGGCCGCCGGCCAACGCGGGCTGAATCGTAGCAGGCGCGAACAGCCGTTCTTGACGACTAAATCCGGAGTTGGATCGCTGTTTCGGACAGCGCCACGCTAGGTGCCGCGTGCCATCGAGGATAGCAATTCCCGCCAAAACACGCTCTCGGCAGCCTGTCGGCGCCGACTAGATGTTCTCGCGGGTGTAGATCTCAAAGGGCAGGATCGTCGTGAAGTTGCCGCCTTCGTTCGGGGCGGAGACGGCGCGGACCATGCCGGCCAGCGCTTCTTGCGCGATGCGGGCGAGCGGATGCGAAATGACAAAAGTCAGCGTGCCGTCGAGCAGGGCTGGGCGCGTCGAGTCCATCAGCTCATAGCCGACGACGACGAGGCTGCCGGCCCGCCCGGTGGAGCGCAGCGCCGCGATGGTGCCGGTGATGCCGCCACCGGCGACATAGAGGCCGGACAGATCCGGATTTTCGTTCAGCAGCTTCTCGGTCATCTCCTGCGCGATGGCGCTCGATTCGAAGGTCAGCAGCGGCTCCAGCAGGGTGAAGCCAGGCGCGTGCTCGCGGAAAAAGGAACGGAAGCCGCTTTCGTTCATTTCCTGGCAGCGGTAGCGATGATTGCCGACGAGGATGCCCAATTTGCCGGGCGCCCGGCAGACATGCTCAAACACCCAGGCGGCGGTGCGCCCGACCTTCCAGTTGTCCAGTCCGATGTAGTGAACCTGACCCGTCGCCGAGATCTGCGAGATCAGCGCAAACACCGGCACGTTGCGCGCCTGCAGCGCGTCGACCGCCTGGGTGACCAGCGGATGGACGGCGGCGACAACGCCGACGGCGTCGCATTCGGCACCGAGCGCCAGCAGGCGCGCTCCGACGTTTTGCGGCGACAGATCGTCGAGAAACTCGATGCGCAGTTCTATCTCGCAGTCGGGCATGGCCGGCGCCACCGCGCGCAGCGCCTCGGCGATGTTGCGGTAGAAGGCGCGACCCGGCTGGTGCAGCAGGAAGCCAAAGCGGTAGTGCGGCCGTGCGGCCGCTATGCGGCTGCGCAGCGCGCCCATGCCGTAGAAGCCAATCTGCTCGGCGGCCAGCCTGACGCGCTCGCGCGTGCCCTGGCGGACGGCACCAGCGCCGCTCAGCACCCGGTTGACGGTGGCCACCGAAACATTCGCCTCGGCAGCTACATCCCTGATCGTCGGGCGCTTGTTCTGATCCATTTCGTCTCATCCGCCTGTAGCAATTGATACGAAAATATCATTCATCGCGTCAGATTGATATGAATGACACAATCCATTTGGAACAAACATTCTATTCTTGATTCATTTTGGATCAAGATGTTTATCTCGTCAAAAGCAAGCAAGGCGGACGCACCGCCAGCCCAGGGATAGCAGCAGCACAGCGCAGACGGGTTTTCGCCCACCGCTCTCAGGCGGTGTGAGGCAGCGTGCGCGTGCGGCCCATCCCAAGACGTTGCGGGTGCGGCATTGCGGATGGAGGATTGCATGGACGATCTCAAATACGGCGTGCGCGACAAGCGCGGCGACTGGAAGCCGAACGGACGCATCGAGGGGGCGCCGTTATGGAACTGGCCGCCCAGGCTGCCGAAGATCCTGGCATGGCTACCCGGCTATATCTGGCCGTGGAATGCCTTCCACATGGCCACGGCGCTGATCTACTGGTTCTATATCGTGCCTGGCGTCGAGACGATGAAGACGATCAGCTGGGGCTGGGCGCTGTGGCTCTATGCCGTCAATGCCGCCACGATCCTCGTCTTCTACGGCATCTTCGAGCTGCGCTATTACATCAAGCGCACCCAGGCGACGCGGTTCAAATACAACCACAAATTCCCCGGCGATGCGCCCTCCGACGTGTTCTGGTTCCAGAGCCAGAACCTCGACAACTTCCTGCGCTCGTTCTTCATCACGATCCCGCTGTGGACCGTGGTCGAAGTCGTCTTCCTCTGGTGTTTTGCCAATGGCTACGTGCCGTGGGTCGGCTGGGCGGATCATCCGGTCTACCTCGCCGCACTGGTGCTGGTCGCGCCGGCCATCCACGAGGTGCACTTCTTCTTCATCCACCGCCTGATCCACTGGGGCCCGCTCTATCGCTGGATCCATTCGGTCCACCACAACTCGATCAACCCCTCGCCCTGGTCGTCGCTGTCGATGCATCCGGTGGAAGGCTTCCTCTATCACGCTGTCGCCTTCTGGCACCTGGTCATCCCGTCCAATCCGATCGTCGCGCTGTTCCAGCTGCATGTTGCCGGCTTCGGTGCCGTCAATGGCCATCTCGGCTTCGACAAGCTGGAAGTGACCGACGACAAGGCCGTCGATAGCCACGCCTACGCGCATTACCTGCACCACAAATATTTCGAGGTGAACTATGGCGGCGACGGGCTGATCCCGCTCGATCGGTGGTTCGGCACCTGGCACGACGGCACCAGGGAGGGCGAAGCCATGATGGACGCCCGCTTCCAGAAAAAGAAGGAACGCATGAACGCCAAAGCCGAGGCGAACCATTGATCACATGACGCGGCGCGCAATCGGGAGAGGTGCGCGCCTGCGGATGAATTATTTTTTCTAAACCCGTCTGACGACGGCAACCGGGAGGAAATGAAATGAAAACTATCACGAAACTGCTGACAGCGATCATGCTTGCGGGCGTGGCGGCGACATCGGCCACTTCGGCAATGGCTGACGGGGCGAAGATCTTCGTCATCGGCGGCAAGGCGGATGACCCGTTCTGGTCGAAGGTCAAGAAGGGCGCCGACGATGCCGGCAAGGTCGCCGAGCTGACCGGCGGCTCGGTCACCTGGCTCGGCCCGCAGAACTACGACAATCTCGGTCCGGACGCGGCCAAGCTGATCCGCACCGCGCTCAGCCAGAAGCCGAGCGCCATTGTCGGCCCCGACTGGGTCCCGGAGGCCATGGACGATGCCTTCAAGGAAGTCGTTGCAGCCGGCGTGCCGCTGATCATCTACAACTCCGGCGGCATGGACGCGGCCAAGCGGCTCGGCGCCATGAACTATGTCGGCAATGAAGAATACGCGGCTGGCCTGGGCGGCGGCGCCTATTACGGCAGCCATGGCTCCAAGAACGTGCTGTGCGTCAACACACTGCCCGGTGCCACCAACACCGAAGATCGCTGCAAGGGCATTGCCGACGCCATCGCCAAGAGCGGCGGCAAATCCAGCCAGTTGCCGCTGCCCTCGTCCAGCTTCGGCAACCCGACCGCGGTTGCCGAGGCGATCAAGGCCGCCGTGCTGAAGGACAACACCATCGACGGTGTCATCACCATCAGCGCCGGCGACGCCAACAGCGCCGCCAACGCTATCAGCCAGGCCAATGCCGGCGACAAGGTCAAGCTCGCTTCGTTTGACATGGACGAGACCGGCCTGCAGCGCATCAAGGCTGGTACGCAAATGTTCGCGGTCGACCAGCAGCCCTATCTGCAGGGCTTTCTTGCGGTGTCGCTACTGAACGGCCTCGTCAACTATGGGCTCGACCTGCCGACCAAGCCGGTGCTGACCGGACCGGGAATCGTCGACGCCGCCAATGTCGACGCGACGATGGCCGGTGCCGCGGCCGGCGCCCGTTAGCTTCTGCAGACAGAGTGTCCGGCCCATTCGCGGGCCGGACATCATCTGCCACGCGCCGCCGACGATTGGCCGCGGCAGGCTCCCATTGTTCAAGCCAGGGACATTTCGATGACATCCCAAGCCCATCACCAATCCGCCGTGGCAGCCACCGCGCCGCCCGCCCCGCACTCTTCGATGCCCTCGATCGGCAGCCTCGTGCGCCGCCCCGAAGTTGGCTCGCTGATCGGCATGGTCGCCGTTCTGGTGTTTTTCTCGATCTTCGGCGGCGCCAATTTCATGTCGGCCGGCGGCGCCGCGAGCTGGCTCAACGTCGCCTCGGAACTCGGCATCATCGCGCTTCCGATCGGGCTGCTGATGATCGCCGGGCATCTCGATCTCTCCGTCGGCTCGATGGTCCCCGCCAGTTCGATGACCATCGCCATCCTGTCGGGCCATTACGGCCTGCCGATCATCGTCGGCATCCTCGCCGCGCTCGGCCTTGGGCTCGCCGTCGGCTTCATCAACGGCGTGCTGGTGATCCGCACCAAGGTGCCGTCCTTCGTCGTCACCCTGGCCACGCTGTTTGCGCTCGCCGGCCTGACGCTCGGCCTCTCGGTCATCCTCTCCGGCAGCACCAGCGTCGCGCTGAAGAGCGGACCGACCGCCAAGCTTCTGTTCGGCGACTATCTCGGCGGCAAGTTCGAGGTGACGCTGTTCTGGTGGATCGCCGCCATCCTGATCGTCGGCTTCATCCTGAATTTCTCGCGCTTCGGCAACTGGATCCTGGCCATGGGCGGCGATGCCGTCAGCGCCCGCAACGCCGGCATCCCGACCGACCGGGTGACCATCGCCCTGTTCATGAGCAGCGGCCTGTGCGCCTCCTTTGTCGGCATGTCACAGGCGATCCTCTACAACAGCGCGCAAGTGGCCGCAGGCCAATCCTTCATCTTCAACTCGATCATCGCGGTGGTCATCGGCGGCGTGCTGCTCACCGGCGGCTACGGTTCGGTCGTCGGCATCGTGCTCGGCACGCTGACCTTCGCCATCGTCAACCAAGGTATCTTCTACACCGGCTTCGACGCCAACTGGGCAAGCCTGATCATCGGCGTCCTGCTGTTGGCGGCCGTGCTGATGAACAACACCTTCCGCACCATGGCGCTGACCTACGCACCACGTGCCAAATCGAGGACTCGCTGATGACATCGCCCCTGCTCAGGCTGACTGGAATCAACAAGTCGTTCGGTCCGATCGATGTGCTCCACGACATCTCGCTCGAGGTCAACAGAGGCGAGGTGCTGTGCCTGCTCGGCGACAATGGCGCTGGCAAGTCGACGCTGATCAAGATCCTCTCCGGTGTCCACAAGCCGACATCGGGCACGATGGATATGGACAGCAAATCAGTCGCCTTCGACAGCCCGCGCGACGCCAGCGACCATGGCATCGCCACCGTCCACCAGTTCGGCGGGACGTTCCCGCTGATGAGCATCGGCCGCTCCTTCTTCGTCGGCGCCGAGCCGACGCGACGCTGGGGGCCGCTGACCATCTACGACCGCAAACGGGCCAACGAGA
Organism: Mesorhizobium loti; assembly: GCF_003148495.1. Taxonomy (GTDB): domain Bacteria; phylum Pseudomonadota; class Alphaproteobacteria; order Rhizobiales; family Rhizobiaceae; genus Mesorhizobium; species Mesorhizobium loti. The sequence goes on along the minus strand of NZ_QGGH01000001.1, from coordinate 774,562 downwards.
TCGCCGTCACCGAGATGCGCCAGCTCGGCATCACCCGCATCGATGACGGCGACCGCCTCGTCGGTGGGCTGTCCGGTGGTGAACGCCAGGCGCTGGCGATCGCGCGCGCCGTGCATTTCGGCGCCAGCGTGCTGATCCTCGACGAGCCGACCGCGGCGCTTGGCGTCAAGGAGGCGGCGCACGTGCTGCGCATTGTGCTGCAGGCGCGCCGCAAGGGCATTGCGGTGATCTTCATCACCCACAATGTCGTCCATGCCCTGACCGTCGGCGACCACTTCGCCGTCCTCATCAGAGGCTCAAAGGCCGCCGACTTTCGCAAGGGCGAGAAGAGCCGCGAGGCGATCACCGACCTGATGGCCGGCGGCGAGCAGATGGCCGAGCTTGAAGCCGAGATCGAGAGCTTCTCGGCGGCTGATAACGGGCATGCGCCGCAGGGCGCGAGCCATGCGTGACCAGTGAAGACGCCCATCTCCTCCTCCCGGGCATCTTCCTGTACGGCCGGCGGAATGCGTGGTCCGCCGGCCGCCTTTTTCAACCAACCAAAGACAGGCTTGCAGGAACCAGCAATGGCAAAGTGGATTGATGCGTGTGCGACCGATGACATCGAGGAAGAGGACGTCATCCGCTTCGATCACGAGGGCCGGACATTCGCCATCTACCGTAGCCCCGACGATGCATTCTTCTGCACCGACGGGCTGTGCACGCATGAGAAGGTGCATCTGAGCGGCGGGTTGGTTATGGAACACAGGATCGAATGCCCGAAGCACAACGGCGTGTTCGATTACCGGACCGGCGAAGCGCTGCGCGCACCGGTCTGCGTGAACCTGAAAACCTACACCACGAAGGTCGAGGACGGCCGCGTGTACATCGAGGTCTGACATGTCCGATACGTTTACGCTTGCGGCTTGCGTCGAAATGCTGTGGCGCGACCGGCCGATGGAATGGCGCGTCAAGCGCCTCACCGAAATGGGCTTCCAGGTCGGCCTCTGGAACTGGCCCGAGCACGATCTCGCAATGCTGGAAAGATCCGGCGCGACCTTCTCGATCATGAATGGATATTTGCACGGCCGGCTGGCCGATGACGAGGGTGCCGCCGAATTGCTGAAGACGGCTAAGGAGACGGCGGCGGTCGGCAAGCGCCTCGGCGTCGCGCGGCTCAATCTGCATGGTACCGGACTGGGCGATGGCGGCCTGCCGGTCACGCCCTGCGAGATCGTCACCGGCGCGATGTGGCTCAAGGCGCGCGACACGCTGAACCGCATTGCCGACCTCGCCGAAGCCGAGGGCGTGACGTTCACGCTGGAGAATTTGAACCTGCCGGTCGACCATCCCGGCGTGCCGTTTGGGCGCGCCGAGGACACGCTTGCACTGGTGTCTGATATCAACCGGCCGGGCCTGCGCCTCAATCTCGATCTCTACCATGCGCAAATCGGCGAAGGGAACCTGATCGAGCTGTGCCGCGCCTGCCTGCCGTGGCTCGGCGAGGTCCAGGTGGCCGATGTGCCCGGACGCATGGAGCCCGGCACCGGCGAGATAAACTATCGCGGCATCGCCCGCGCACTGAAGGACATGGGCTACCGTGGGCCGGTGGGCATGGAGGCGTTTGCCTCCGGTGATCCCGAATTTGCCCTGCAGGCCTTCCGCGAAGCTTTCACCGTCTGAGGAACGAAATGGTCACCAAGAGCAGCCGCCCCACCGTCGCCGACATCCGCGCCATGAAGGGCCGCGGACAAAAGATTTCCATGCTGTACGTCACCTCTGTCGAAGAGGCGGCGGCAGCGGATGCGGCCGGCGTCGACATGCTGTCGATCGAGGGCCGCTTCTTCACGCCAGAGATGCGCGAGGCGACCGGCCGCTGCTTCGTGCAGGTCGGTCTGCCCTATGGCCCCGCCGGCGATCTGGTCACGTCGGAGGATTATCTGAAAACCGCCTACCACTTCATGCGCATCGGCGGCGATTGCTTCTACTGCGCCGCCTCGCTCGATATCCAGAAGGCGCTCTGCGACAATGCGGTGCCGGTCGTCGCCCATGTCGGCCTGATCCCCTCGCAATGCACCTGGACCGGCGGCTTCAAGGCCGTCGGCAGGACGGCCGAGAGTGCGCGGGCGGTGTGGGATCACGTCAAGCGCCTGGAGGCCATCGGCTGCTTCGGCGCCGAGCTGGAAGTGGTGCCCGACCGGGTTGCCGAACTGATCACCCGGAATACACCCTTGATCATGCTCGGCATGGGCGCCGGGCCGCATGCCGACGCACAGTATCTGTTCAGCGAGGACGTGCTTGGCCACACTGCTGGCCACAGGCCGCGCCACGCCAAGACCTACCGCAACTTCGCCGCCGAATATGAGCGGCTGCAGCGCGAGCGCATCGCCGCCTATCGTGAGTTCATATCCGACGTGCAGACCGGCGCCTATCCCGAGCCGCAGCACGTGGTTGCGGTCGCCGACGAGCAGCTTTCTGCTTTCAAGGCCTCTCTGGGTCTCTAGCGGCTATCTGCGGACGCGCGACCCGCGCAATCCGGCGACATGATAGGCCGCATTGCCTTCTGCAATCGCTCGCTGGATAGTCTCGGCCATGTTGGAGACCCTGGCGACTCACTGGCCACAAATTCTCGCCATCATCTCGGTGGTGATGGCGACCGCTGGCATCGCCCACGCCGTCATGACCAAGGAGGATGTCCGCGCCGCCACCGGCTGGGTCGGCGTCATGGTGCTGTCGCCGATCCTCGGCGTGCTGATCTATGCCGTCGCCGGCATCAACCGCATTCGTCGTGCCACGATCACCGCACAGCGTCCGCTGGCCGGCGACGCGGTGTCCGCCAAGTATGAACGCGACCTCGCCGCCGAAGAGGCCCTGATCGTCGAGCGGTACGGCCAGCGCTTCACGGGCTTGAGAACACTGGGCGACAGGGTGGCACGGCGCGCGCTCAACCCGGGAAATGCAATCGATGTGCTGGAGACAGGTGACGAGGCCTATGCCGCCATGTGCGCGGCCATCGACGGCGCCGAGCGCAGCATCCTGCTCGAGACCTATATTTTCGACAATGATGCCGTCGGCCTGCTCTTCGTCGAAGCGCTGGCTGGAGCTGTCCGGCGCGGCGTCACCGTCCGCGTGCTGATCGATGCCGTCGGCGCCCGCTACTCCGTGCCGAGCATCCTTGGGCATTTGCGCGAGGCCAACATCCCCGCCGATGTCTTCAACGGCAACATCGTCATGGGCCTGCGCCTGCCCTACGCCAATCTCAGGACCCACCGGAAGATCCTGGTGGTCGACGGCATGGCCGCCTTCACCGGCGGCATGAACATCCGCAAGGGCTTCTCCGCCGAATTCGCCGGCTCCAACAGCGCCAGGGACACACATTTCCGGGTGACCGGTCCGGTCGTAGCCGACCTCTTTTCGGTCGCCGCCGAGGACTGGCGCTTCGCCACCAATGAGGCTCTAAAGGGGGATGCCTGGCGAATTGCCCCGCTGTCACCGTCGCCCGGCGTGCCGATGCTGGTACGGGCGGTCGCGTCCGGCCCGGACGCCAGCAACGAGACCAACCACAAGCTGCTGATCGGTGCCTTCTCAGTCGCCCGCAAGTCGATCCGCCTGATGTCGCCCTATTTCCTGCCGGATCGGGAACTGATCAGTGCGCTGATCACCGCCGGCAGACGCGGTGTCGAAATCGACATCGTCGTGCCGGCCGTGAACAACCTCTTCCTAGTCGACCGTGCGATGACGGCGCAGTTCGACCAGGTGCTGAAACATTATTGCCGCGTCTGGCGTACCGAGGGACCGTTCGACCATTCGAAGCTGCTTTCGATCGACGGTGTGTGGGCCTATGTCGGCTCTTCCAATCTTGACGCCCGGTCGCTGCGGCTGAATTTCGAGATCGACCTCGAGGTGCTCGACGCCGGCTTTGCCAGCGAGATCGAGGCGCGGATCGGGTCGGCAATCGCCTCCGCCGTGCCGGTGACGCTGGACGCGTTGCGGGCCCGGCCATTCCTTATCAGGCTGTTCGACCGGGTGCTTTGGCTGGGTTCACCCTATCTCTAGATGGGCTTAGCCCTAGATGGGTTCACCCTATCTTTAACAAAACGACGTGTTTGCCGGATAGTTTGGTGTCGATCATGGAACATAAGCCCAAAGACTCTATTTGAGGTGCATGGTGAAAGCAGCTGAAATGGCAGGCACACGATGCGAATGAACGGACGCAGCCTCCCGGCAAGCATGCTTCTATCCATTCGTGACCGCCGGATGCAGAAGGCAAACGCCGCTGCACACAAGACGACAGCCATCACCGGCACGCTGGTTGCCTCCTACAATGTCCACAAATGCATCGGCGTCGACAGGAAGTTCGACCCGGAGCGGACCATCCGCGTCATCCGCGAAATCGATCCGGATGTCATTGCGCTGCAGGAAGCCGACAACCGCTTCGGCGACCGCGACGGGCTTCTCGACCTGCCGCGGCTCGAGCGGGAAACCGGCCTGGTTCCGGTGCCGATTTCCGCGACCGGCAAGGGCCATGGCTGGCATGGCAATGTCCTGCTGTTCAAGAAGGGCGTCGTTCGTGACGTGCATCAGATCAAGCTTCCGGGTCTGGAGCCGCGCGGCGCGGTGGTGGCGGAGATCGACCTCGATGGAAGTCAGACGCTGCGCATTATCGCCGCCCATCTTGGCCTGCTGCGCCGTTCGCGCTCCCAGCAAGCACGTGTCGTGCTTGAACTGATGAACAGCCCGGACGAAAAGCCGACCTTGCTGCTCGGCGACCTCAACGAATGGCGGCTCGGCAACCGCTCCGCGCTCAACACGCTGCATGCGACGTTCGGCCCGCAGCCGCCGGCGGTCCCCACCTTCCCCTCAAACCTGCCGCTGCTGGCGCTCGACCGGATCATGGCCAACAGGCATGGCATGATTGCCGCTGTCGACGCGCATGACACGCCGCTTTCGCGCGTTGCCTCCGACCACCTGCCGCTGACGGCCTTCGTGCGCCTGGAGCGTGTCTCCGATAACGCCTTGATATCTCCGGCGTCGCAAAGCGTGTAGATTTCCAGTGGAACCGCCCGGTTCTTCCGCGAGTTGATATGTCGAGTTGATATGTCTTTGACTCGCAGGAGGATGAAATGAAAAAACTGATTTTAGCTTCCATGTTGGCATTTGCCGCGACAGCTGCGGTCATTGCACCCACGCAAGCCGCAAGCGTGATTATCCAGTCCGACGACAACAACCAGTATTCACAGGACGATCAGTCCGACAACGGCGAAATTGTCGTTCGTCGCCATCACCGGTATAACAACGACAACCAGTATGGTGACGATCAGAACGGCAGCGTGCAGTACGGTGACTACAACGATGGCGAGTATCGCCGCCACCACCGGCATCACCGCTGCCATATCGAACTGGTCAAGCACTGGCGCCACCACCACAGGGTGATCGAGGAGGTCCGCGTCTGCGGCTGATGCCTAAACCGGCCAGCGAAAGCCGGCCGGTTTCGCTCTGGCATGATTAGCTGACGAAATAGCGCTGCCATTCGAAGTCGGTGATGTGCGACGCCTGCCAGGCGTCGAACGCCACCTGCTCGGCCCGCCGGCTCTCGGCATAATTGTCGCGGAAGGCATCGCCGAAGGCATCAGCGCAGAAATCCGAGGCGGCGAACGCCTCGATCGAAGCATTGAGCGTGCGCGGCAGCTTCGGCTTGTCGAGATTGGCCAGGTTCGACGTCACCGGCGCTTCGAGCGGCAGATCCTTCTCAATCCCCTCGCAGCCCGCCGCCAAGATCGCGGCAATCGACAGATAGGGATTGATGTCGGCGCCAGGCGCGCGATGCTCCAGCCGGCAGGCGCCGTCATTCGGCGTGGTGATGGCGCGGATGGGTGCTGTACGGTTCTCGAACCCCCAGGCGACGTCCTCCGGCGACCAGGCGCCACGATCGAAGCGGCGATAGGAATTGACCGTCGGCCGAAACAGCAGATGCGTTTCCTGCATCCGGTTAAGCAGGCCGGCAAGGAATTTTTCGGCGACCGGCGTCAGCCGGTTCGGACCGGCGGCGAAGGCCGGCTTGCCGTCGCGCCACAGGCTGACATGGTGATGCGCGCCACAGGCGCTTTCCTTGCCTGGCGGCTGGAAGCGCGTCATGAAAGTGGCGACCAGGCCACGCTCGGCGCACAGTTCACGCAGATGCAGCTTGGCGCGCATGGCGTCGTCGGCTGCCTGCAGCGCCGATTTCGGCGTCAGCGCATATTCGTACATGCCGTAGCCATATTCGGTGACCAGCGAGGCGACGCCGATGCCGATGCTCTTCATGCGGGTGATGAATTCGGCGGCAAAATCCTGATACTCACCGCTGCGCACCAGATCATAATTGATCAGCGAATGGCCCCAGGGCTTCAGCTCGCGGTAGCGCCCGGCGCGCATCAGATCGTGGTCGGCGTGGAAGATGCCGAACTCATACTCGAGCGCGATCATCGGCTCGTAGCCGAGCGCCCTGGCGCGTTCCTCGACGCGGGCGAGCACACCGCGCGGATCGAACGGACAGACCGCGCCGTCGAGCATGTAGGAGCTGGTGATGGCCGAGGCGAATTTCGGTTTCCAGCCGTGCTGGACCACCGTCGCCGGATCGATGATCCCCTTGATGTTGGGGAAGCCATTCTCCTCATTGGCACTCGGCGAGGCGAAGGCGACATCGCCCATCGGCTGGCCGTCGCCATGGGTGACGCAATAAAGGATGGCGTTGATGGATTCGCCATAGGTCGAAAGCTTCAGCGGCGTGATCTTGGAGCGGAACGCGCCTGATGTGTCGACTGTATGCACCTCGATGAATTCGACGCCGCGCGTCGCCAGTTCGCGCTGTAGCGCCTCCAGCTTCGGCGCATACTCTGCAGCCTTGTCCTCAAATTCCACGTTCAGACCTCCACCAGGAAAACTCGGAGCAATTCCAGGAAAAGCGTGAGACGGTTTTCCGTCCGGAATTGCGTTAGAAGAAAGAGATAGACGCTACGCTATTTCGCGTTGCGCCTGAAAAGGCGCGACAACAGTTCATCGAGCTCGTAGCGGCCGCTGATGCCGCTCGGACGAAAGGCCATGCAAAGCACGATGACGACGCCAAGCGCCACACCGGACAGCCCGAGCAATTGCGGCAGCTGGATGCCGGCGATCGTCACGCCCGATTCGATGCTGCGGATGAATTCGAGCCCGACCGAAAGCACGATGACGCCGGTCACGGCACCTGTCACCGTCGCCATGCCGCCCAGGATCAGCATCGCCAGCGTGTTGAAAATCATCTGGAAGTAGAACAGCTTGGGGCTGATCGTGCCGGCGAAATAGGCGTAGAGCACGCCGGCCAGGCCGCAGATCAGCGCCGACAGCACCCATGACATCAGCCGCAGGCGCCGGGCGTCGATGCCGAGCGCTGCAGCGGCTTGCGGGCTCTGGGCGCTGGCGCGGAGCTGCAGGCCCCAGCGGCTGTCCTTGAACAGTCGCGCCAGCACGATCACCACCACCGAAAACACCATCATCCAGGGCAGGCCGACCACCTTCGGGATGCCGAAGAAGGCCTGGTTGCCCTTGAACAGGTTGGTCCAGTTGAGAAACACCGAATGGACGATGATCAGCAGCGCCAGGCTGACGATGGTCGCGGCGACACCCGACAGGCGGCTGATCACCTTACCGCTGACGGCGGCGACGATGCCGACCATGATGAGCGCGATGAGCGCCGATGACACCGGATCGAGTTGCAGCGTGGCGAAGCCGAACGGCGCATTGGGGATCGACAGTTTCTTCATGGCCAGCGGCGTCGACAGGATGGCGACGCCATAGGCGCCGAGGCCGACAAAGGCGCTGTGGCCGAGATTGGCGATGTTGCTGTTGCCCATGAACACCTGAAGGCCGACGACGACGATCAGGTTCACGAAGGCGCCGAGCGCCAGATAGGTGTAGTAGGTCGGTGCGAAATTCAGGATCAGCAGCCCGACCACCAGCACCGGTAGCGACGTCACCAGGCCACCGATGAGCGAGCGCGTCAGCGCAGCACGGGGCTGTGCGACAGCAGCAGGCGGAGATGCGGTCTCTTCGATTGCCTGCGACACCTCAAATCTCGCCACCTTCAAATCTCCTTGTCGCCGAGTTCGACCCGCTGGCCGAGCAGGCCTTCCGGCCGGTAGACAAGCAGTGCGACGATGATCACGTAGGTGAGCGCGTCCTTGAAGCCCCCATATTCCTGCGGCAACGCAACCAGCAGGCCGACCTCGATGAAGCCGAGCAGCATGCCGCCGGCCGCAGCGCCCGCCAGCGAGCCGAAGCCGCCGATCACGCAGGCGACGAACGCCTTCAGCACCAGGCTGAAGCCGAGATCGGGCGAGACGCTGCCGCGCCGCGCGATGATGAAGACGGCGGCGATGCCGGCCAGCGCGCCGGAGATGGCGAAGGCGGTGGCGATCACCCGGTTCGCCTTGATCCCCATCAGCCGCACCGTGGCGAAATCGCGCGACGCCGCGCGGATGGCTAAGCCCAACGTCGAACGGTTGAGGAAGAGCACCAGGGCCAGGATGGTCAGGCCGGAGACGATGAGCTCCATCACCTGCAGCGACGACACCGCGAAGGGGCCGAAGAACCACATCTGGTTCAGCCCATTGAGGATCGAAACCGATTGCGGCTTTGGCGAGATCAGCAGCATGAACAGGTTCTGCACGACGATCGAGACGCCGAAGGCGGTCAGCAGTCCTGTCGTCGTCGGCGCATAGCGCACAGGCCGGAACGCCACACGCTCGAAGGCGACGGCCGCAAGGGCGGCGGCAGCAACCGCAAGCAGCACGGCGACGATAGGCGAGGTCAGTCCGAGAGCGGCCGCCAGGAATACGCTGTAGGCCGAGACGCCGATGATTTCGCCATGCGCGAAATTGACCAGGCCCATGATCGAGAACACCACCGCCAGGCCAAGCGCCACCAGCGAATATTCCGCACCGAAGGCCAGCGCATTGAGAAGCTGCTGCAAGGCATAATCCATGTCGCCGCCTACCCGCCGATATAAAGGTTGAAGAGACCGTGTTCGTCCGCAAGGCTGGACGGCGGCCCGCTGTGGCGAAGCGTGCCGGCACTGACGACATAGACGCGGTCGGCGAAGCGCAGCGCCTGCCTGGCGTTCTGCTCGACCACCAGCAGCGTCAGCCCTTCCGCCTTAAGCTCGCCGATGAAATCGAAGATCTGCACGACGATCTTCGGCGCCAGCCCCAGCGACGGCTCGTCGAGCAACAGCAGCTTCGGCCGCGACATCAGCGACCTGGCAATGGCCAGCATCTGCTGCTCGCCACCGGAAAGCGTACCGGCCGCCTGCCCGTAGCGTTCGGAAAGCACCGGAAACAACGCCAGGAAGCGCTCGATGTCCTGGCGCACGCCCTTGGGATCGCGCCGTATCGCCGCACCAAGCCGCAGGTTCTCGCCGACCGTCAGATTGGCGAAGATGTGCCGGCCTTCCGGCGTCGAGGTCAGGCCGGCGCGAATGCGATCCTCGGTGCGGACACGCGAAATGTCCTGGCCGTCGAGAACGATGCGGCCGGAAGCCGGTGTGACCAGACCCGTCAGCGCATTGATGGTCGAGCTCTTGCCGGCGCCGTTGGGGCCGAGCAGGGCGACGAGTTCGCCCCGCCCGACCTTCAGGCTGAGGTCGCGCACCGCGCTCACCGCGCCGTAGCGGACAACCAGATTGTCGACGCTCAGCACGACAGCGCCTGCGCTGCGAAGGCTCGATCCATCATCACCTGACCTACCTGCCTCAGTTCAGTGCCGGAACGAAGGTCGGCGGCGTGTCGGTGATCAGCACCCGCTTGCCGTTCGCAAATCCCATCACCGGCACCGCCTTGACCGGATAACCCTTCTTTTCGGCAAAGGAGATGATCGGCGCCGTGGTCCCGGGATAGCCGCCCGGCGCACGGATCGCCTCGCGCAAGGCGGCGGGCTCGACCGTGCCGGACTTCTTCGCCGCCTCGTAGCTGATCTGCACCATGTCTGCGCCAAGCGCGTCGAAGATGCCGTTGATCTTGTAGCCGTCGGCCTTGCACTGGGCCAGGAACTTGTCGATCGGGCTGTCTACGCCGGTCGCGCCATGGGTGGCGAACATCACCTTTTCCAGCGAGGCCGGATCACCGACGGTGCCTTCCAGCGACTTGTCGTCGAAGGCGTCGCAGCCGGCGACCCAGCCATCATAGCCATTGGCGCGCAGCTGGCGGATAAAAATGCCGACATCCGGCAGCACGCCGCAGATGTGGATGGCGTCCGGCTTCTGCGGCAACGCCTTGATGCTGGCGATCTGCGGCGACCAGTCTGATGTGCCCCAGGAATAGTTGAGCTTGGAGACGACCTTGCCGCCGAGATGCTCGAACACCTCGCCGAACCATTCCGGCAGCTTTTCCGAGTAGGAACCGGCATCGGGCGAGACCATCAGCGCCACGGTGCGCGCGCCCTTGCCGTAGAGCGCATTGGCGGTCGCTGCCGCATTGATCGGATCGGGAACCGCGCCGGCGATGAAATTGTCGAGGCCGGCCTGCTGCATCTCGAGCTGCGTGTTCGGCGCCGAGAACACGGTGGCGCCATAGGGCGCCGCGATCTGCGCCGTCGGGATCAGCGCATCGGGGAACGGCACGCCGGTAATGATCTGGGCGCCGGCATCGAGGAATTTCTGGCCGAGCGACACTGAAAGCTGCGGATCGGAGCGGTTGTCCTCGATCATCAGCTCGACCTTGGGATCGCCGGCGCCGGCAGCCTTGTTCAATTTGTCGGCCATGCAGCGTGCCCCTTCGGCCTCGCTGTAGGGTGCGTAGGTGCCGGTCATCGCCACCGCGAGACCGATCTTCAAATCGGCGGCCCCGGCATGCGTCACCTGCAAAAGCCCCGCCGCCACGACCGCGGCCCCCAAAATCATCTTGTCCATTGAACCCCTCCTTCTCCCTTGTTGTTGACGTTGCGGGGCGCCGTCACGATGTCTCGGACTGCCCGACATAAACCTCGATGACGCGCGGATCGCGCCACACAGCTTCGGTCTGCCCGGACGCGATCACCTGGCCCTGGTCCATGACACAGAGCCGGTCGCAAAGCCGGTTGATGAAGCGCAAATCGTGATCGATGACGATGGTCGCGCAGCCGACATCCCTGCGAATGCCCTCGATCGCCACCGCGAGCGTTTCGGACTCACCTTCATTGAGACCGGCCGCCGGCTCGTCGAGCAGCAGCAGCGACGGCCCCAGCGCCAGCGCGCGGGCGATTTCGAGCCGGCGCTGGCTGCCATAGGACAGCGTGCCGGCCGGAACGTCGGCGAAGCCGTCCAACTGATATTGGGCAAGCAGTTGATCGACGCCGATGCGTGCCGCCGCTTCCGGCCGCACCGCCTGGCAGGTGATATGGGCGACCTCGACATTCTGCCTAACGGTCAAATCCTTGAACAGCCGGATGGTCTGGAACGTACGCGCGACGCCCGCCCGGGCGCAGTACTCGGCGCCGTGGCCGGTGATCTCCTTGCCCGCCAGCCTGACACTGCCGGTGTCCGGCTTGAGCACGCCGGAGATGGCGTTGACCAGGGTCGATTTTCCGGCGCCATTGGGGCCGATCAGGCCGAGGATCTCGCCGGCCTTGCAGGCCAGCGAGGCACTGCGCAACGCCTGCACGCCGCCAAAAGTCTTGCTGACTGCCTCAACCGACAGCATCGGTCACATCTCCCATCCGGCCGATGGCTATTTCTCCTGTCGGCCGGTCAACAGGATGCTAGACCCCGGACTTTTCCATAACAAGTATTTTTTTCCATTTTAGAAAATATTCTTAGAGGGCTCGAACTTTCGAGCCCGGATTCCGGTCGGGCCGGGATCAGACCCCGGCTCCGGCCGGGAGCCCGTCGCGCGGCACGGTGTTCGACATCAGCATGATCACCGGCTCGTCGCCCAGCGCGATATAGGCATGCTGCATTTCGCCGTCGAAAAGGATGCTATCGCCCGGCTGCAGCACTGTGGGATCATAATGGATCGTGTGCAGTTCCAGGCTGCCGCTCAGCACGTGGATGAATTCCTCGCCCGAATGGCTGCGCCAGCCGCCGTTCTCCTCGAAGCTCCTCGCGCGCAGCGTGACACGCCAGAAAATGTTGGTCTTGTCGCGAAAATCGCTGCACAGGACCTCGAATTCCATCGCGTTGCCCTGGTGCAGGATGCCGCTGCCGGCGCGCGTGATCGAGCGCCGCGCCTGCATGCCCGGCTTCGGACTGAACAGGAAGGAGGCCACCGGCACATGCAGCACCCCGGCGATCATCAGCGCGACGTCGACCGTCAGCCGGGCCTTGCCGTTCTCCAGTTTCGACAATTGTGAAACCGAAAGACCGGAGCGTTCGCTGAGATCGCGCAGCGTGATGTTCTGCTCCTTGCGCGCATCGCGGATCTTGCTGCCCACATTGCCCTGCATCGTCCGCGCCCTTGGCTGTCGTGTTTCCAATTTGACAAGCTCTAGCCGGGCGGCCTTGGGGCGTCCAGCCTCTAGAACAATTCCAGGAAAAGTGTGCGGCGGTTTTCCCGGGAAAAGCCCATCGCGCTTTCCCTGGGGAATTGCGTCAAAACAAAGAGATAAAGCGGTTCGCCGTTCGGCGAATCGCCTTAGACGGCTACGGCTGGCTTCGGCCATAGCGACATCGCGACGGTGGCAAAGACATCCTCCAAGGTGCGGCTGACGAGCTCGAATGTTTCCGGATCGGAAAGCAAGTCGTTACGGACTTCGAGATAGAGGCAAGGCCTGCCCTGCTCCAGCCCGTGCCGGTTCAGCGTGTAGCCAACGGCCTGGCGCCAGTCATACGGCTCGTTGTCGCCGATCCTCAACCCGGCCTCGGCACCCCGCGCGCCAAGCGTTTTCAACACCGAGGTGACGAAGGGAGATGGCTCCCGCCACAGCACGCCGATGTCGACATTGCGCCTGACACCGCCCATCACCGGGGTGAAGGAATGCACAGAGATCAGCGCCTGCCGGCCCGCAGCGGCCTCGATAACAGCCTGTTCGACCGGTGCCCAGGCGATCATCTTGCGCAGCCTGACATCGACTGCATCGGGTGCGAGATTACCGGGCACCGGAATGCCGCCGAGGTCCGGGCGCATGAAATCCCATTCGCCGGCGGGCCTGTTGTAGTCGAGGAACAGCCGCGAATAATGAGCAACCACGGCCGGCGCTCGCAATGTCCGCGACAGCCGGCGCGTCAAGGCATCGATACCGATATCGACAGCGAAATGTGTGCCGAGATAGGGCGCTGCGAGGCCAAGGTCATGCCATGGCGCGGGCACCAGATTGCCCGCATGTTCGGCGATCAGCATATAGGGGCTTGCCGCCTCGATCCGCAGCCGCTCGACGCTGGCGGCGGCCAGCGCGGCGATTGCTCCATCATCAAGCCCTGCAAGGCTCGCGGCGTTCACCGGGCCACCTCTAGATCAGCCGATGACGGAGCGGACATGGTAGGCCTTCGCCGCTGTCGCCTCCGCCAGGCCGGCGCGGCCATTGGTGCGGCCGAGGCCGGAATTCTTGATGCCGCCCCAGGGCAGATGCAGGTCGGCGTGGTCGCAGCGGTTGAGATACACCGTGCCGGCCTCGACCTCGTCAAGCAGCGCCACGCCGCGATCGATATCCCGGGTCCAGATCGAGGCGCTGAGGCCGAAATCGCTGTCGTTCATCAGACGGATCGCCTCGTCATCGCTGCCGACGGACTGGATGCAGGCCACCGGCCCGAACAGCTCGTCGCGCATGATCTGCATGCTGTGGTCGACACCGACCAGCACTTCTGGCGCGACATAGGCGGCGCCGAGGCCAGAGGCCTTGAGCGTGCCGTCTCGCGGCATCAGGCGCCGGGCCCCTGCCCGCACCGCCTGCTCGGTGAGATCGCGGATCGTGTCGGCGGCACTCGCCCGCACCACCGGGCCAACCATCGGCTTCTCGTCAAAGGGATGTCCAATAGTCCATTTCGCCGTCTCGGCGACCAGCGCTTCGACGAAGCGGTCATGGATCGCCTTGTCGACATAGATGCGCTCGACCGAGCAGCAGGACTGGCCGGCATTGGAATAGGTGCCCTCGGCGATCTGCGGGATCGTTGCCTCGAGGTCGGCATCGGCGCGGACATAGGTCGGATCCTTGCCGCCGAGTTCGAGATGAACCTGCGTGAAGGTGCCCGCGGCGGCGGCATGGACGCGCCGGCCGCCATTGACCGAACCGATGAAATTCACCGCGTTGAAGGCGCCTGACGAGATCAAGCGCTCGGCATCGGCATGATCGAGATGCAAGCTCTGGAACACGCCCTCGGGGCCGCCGGCGGCACGGAAGGCCTCTTCCGCGAGTTCGGCAATCAGTGGCGTCTGCGGCGAATGCTTGAAGATCACCACATTACCGGCGGCGAGCGGCGCGGTCACAAGATAGCCGAGCATGGCGGTCGGATAGTTCCAGGCGCAGATCGACAGATGCAAGCCGCCCGCCACCGGCTTGGCATAGCGGCGGATGGTCTCATCCGAAGGATATGGCACATCGGCCAGCGCTTCCGGTGCGATGTCGGCAAGCAATTGTCCCACCAGCGCCAGGCGCGGCGTCTCGTCGGCCTGCCACAGCGGCCGGCCGATCTGCCACGCCACCATCTCGGCCAGCGGCATTGCCCGCGCCTTCATCTCCTCGCCGAAGCGCAGCAGGATCGCCAGCCTCTCGGCCAGCTTCGTCCGCCGCCAGGACGGCAGGGCTGCACGCGCCCGGGTCAGCGCTGCCTCGATGGTGGAACCGTCCGCATAAGAGCGCGTCGTATAGATCGAGTCGTCGACGGGAGAAGTCACGGAAAAGGTCCGCGCGCCGGAATGCAGGTTCATGCTGTTGAAATCCATCCGAGCTGAGGGGGCACTTTGGGTACGATATCGCGATTTTCCATTTTGGCAAATTTTTTCTAATACCGCTTGATGGATTTTTAGTCCGCCCCTATTGTCCTTTCGATCGGCATTTCGGCAGAAGCAGACGAGGGGTTCAGATGATCGCTTACGATTTCACCGGCAGGCATGCGGTCGTCGCCGGCGCAGGCGGCGGCATGGGCGAGGCGATCACGCTGGCGCTGCTCGATGCCGGCGCCTCCGTCACCGCCATCGACGTGAAGGCCCGGCCGGCCTCCCTCGCTTCTTACGACGACAGGCTCACCTTCGCGCAGGGCGACCTCACCGACGCCGCCTTTGTCGAACAGACGATCGGTACGGCGGGCCGCGAGCGCGGCGGCATCGACTATCTCGCCAATGTCGCCGGCGTGCTGTGGTTCGGTCGCGACAAGTCCGCCCTCGAGATGGATCTCGACGTCTGGGACGAGGTGTTCAGGATCAATTTGAAATCCTTCGTACACACGGCGCGCTCGGTCGTCCCGCATATGCGCTCGGGCGGACGCGGCGGCGCCATGGTGCATTTCTCGACCATCCAGTGGTATCGCGGCGACGCCAACCCGCAGGACGCCTATCAGGCATCCAAGGCCGGGGTCTGCGCGCTCTCGAAATCGCTCGCCATGCAGCTGGCCGGTGAGCGCATCCGCTCCAACGCCATCTGCCCCGGCATGGCGCTAACCCCGTTGCAGGCGCGCTGGGACACCGAGGAGAAGCGCTCGGCCGTTGCGAGCTACGCGCCGCTCGGCCGCATCGGCACGCCGCAGGACATGGCTAACGCGGCCCTGTTCCTGCTTTCCGACGCGGCGAGTTACATCACCGGCATCGAACTCGCCGTCGACGGCGGCCTGCTGATGCGCATGTAGCCAGCACGCCCGCTGCCGGGCTGTGGCGGCACCGGCGCCAAGACCATAGCTGCGGTCATCGCCGCGGCACGCATGGTCGCAAAGCCTGCAACAGGGAGAATGAGACGGCATGACATGCCGGGTCTCTCAGCGATCACAATCTGTCAACTTTCCGTTCCTTGCCGTCTAACGGATTGGAACACCCCTATATGGAAATTGCGGGCCACGAACCGCCGGCGATGGCAAGGATCATCGCGACGCGACGGAGCGGACGGCCCGTGTCCGGAAAGCGATATCCATACCGCTTTTCCCGTTGAAGGGAGGCGCGACCATGCGCAATTTCACACCAAGGATCATAGCAATCGCATCGCTACTGGCGGCGGTGCCGCTATCGAGTGCTTACGCGGTACACCGCCACAGGGTCGAACCGCAGGGCATGTCTGTCGAGCCAAGAGCGGTCCTCGACCAGTTGCAGGGCGTGAAGCAGGGGATTATCGAGGCAAGGGATGCCAAGGCGATCACCCCTGAGCAGGAGCACGATCTGATGATGAGGGCCGACAGCATCCATCGCTCGGCCACGGGCGGCGGCGCGTACCAAGGTTTGCTCAGCCAGATCGAGAATCTGGATCAGCGACTGCAGGATGATTCAGGCGGCGGCTTCTACATCGGCGACGGTGCCGATGGCGGCTATTATCCAAACGGCTGACGCAGGCCGACAATGATCGCACGGCGCCTCCGGCGATTTCCGGGGGCGCCGGTTTTCCGACAGCATATAGAAGAAGGCAAAACCTACTGAGCCGACGCGACAGCGGACGCGACGTCTCCTATGCTCTGGCCGTAGCAATCAGTTC
This sequence comes from Mesorhizobium loti, assembly GCF_003148495.1. Taxonomy (GTDB): domain Bacteria; phylum Pseudomonadota; class Alphaproteobacteria; order Rhizobiales; family Rhizobiaceae; genus Mesorhizobium; species Mesorhizobium loti. Next base: position 757,990 of record NZ_QGGH01000001.1, on the reverse strand, counting down.
GCACGCTGCGCCATGAACTGGCCGCTATCGGACAGGCCTCTTCTCCAACTTTGGTACCCTCTGGACACGGCTGTGGAAGGCTGAAAAATGTGGAACGCAACTCCGCGTTTGGAGTTGAATCGGAACATGAGGAGGATGGCGCTGAATCTGGAAGACATTGCCGGCCATCCGGCCCTGCATCGCCATGTTCAGGCACAGTCGCTGGCGCTGATCCGTATCTATGAAGAGAGCCCGCGGCTGGCTTCCATTTTCGCCACGCAGCAGCGTTGGCTGATGGGCCATGTCGGCCTTGCCATGCATTTCAGGCGCGACCCGAACGACCGGCGCAAGGAGTTGACGGTATCGCGTTTCATCGAGTTCGTGCACCGGCACGCTGTGGCCAGCCGCAACACGGCGGACGCCTTCATCAAGGAGATGCTGCACTACCACATTGCCGAGTATGTGTCGGGCGGGGACGGCCGTACGCACCCCTTGCAGCCGACGGCGGCAACCGTGCAGACTTTTACCGGTTGGGTCCTTGCCCATCTGCAGACGCTGGACCATCTCGACGGCGCTGACCGCTTGGCCAGGTTCCTGGAACACCCCGAGATGGTTGCCAGGCTGCAGCCTCTGGTGGCGGACGGCCTGCTTGCCTCCAAGCCGGTGCGCGAGCCCAACCAGACATTCTCCCTGTTCATCTGGCTCAACAATGGCGGCATCGTCATGGACTGGCTGATGTCGGGCATCGACCCCGATCATGCCGGTCTGGAGCAGATTCCAACGAGCGTGGTTTCGATCGGAGATTTCGCCAAATGGCTCAAGCTCTCGCGGACACACCTGGCCCGCAAGCTGCGCGCCGCCGAGGAACTCGGCAGCATCGGCTGGCTCGGCCCGCGCGGTCATTCGGTGATGTGGGTGTCGAACACCTTCTATCAGGAGTACATGACCGTCCAGGCCGCCAAGCTGGCCATTGTCGATGCCGCCTTCAACGCCTGTTTTCCACCGGCCGCTGCCGGCGATTGACCGCCGCCGGGTCTGTTCGCACCCCCGCGCGGGCGATACGAAAACGTGATATGGTTTCCCACAGGTTTGCCGCTGCTTGCGCGGCACCTGTTCGGAGAGGAACCTGCATGAAGAAAGTCTATGAGAAGCCGACGCTGGACAAGCGCGAAAGACTGTCCAGCGTCACGGCGGTTTGCGCGCCGTCGACTTGCGCGACCTGATCGCCGGGCGATCAGACCTCCGGCGTTCTCAGTCGATATCGAACGAGACGCCCTGGGCGAGCGGCAGCGCCTTGGAATAGTTCACCGTGTTGGTGGCGCGCCGCATATAGGCCTTCCACGCATCGGAGCCGCTCTCGCGGCCGCCGCCGGTTTCTTTTTCGCCGCCAAAGGCACCGCCGATCTCGGCGCCCGAAGTGCCGATGTTGACATTGGCAATGCCGCAGTCCGACCCGTCGACACCGAGGAAGCGCTCGGATTCCTGCAGGTCACGGGTGAATATCGATGACGACAGGCCGGCTCCCACCGCATTGTGCTCGTCGAGCACGGCGTCGAAATCCGAATATTTCATCACATAGAGGATCGGCGCGAAGGTCTCTTCCGTGACAGGGGCCACCTGCTTGGGCATTTCGACCAACGCTGGATGCACGTAATAGGCATCCGGGTGACCGTTCTCGACCCGTGTGCCGCCGGTCACCTTGCCGCCATGGGTGGCAGCTTCTTTTAGTGCCTTCTGCATGGCGTCGAAGGCCGCCTTGTCGATCAGCGGCCCGACCAGCGAGGAGGTCTCCAGCGGATTGCCGACCGACACGCTTTCGTAAGCCTTCTTGAGGCGTGGAACCAGGGCGTCATAGACGCTGTCATGCACGAACAGGCGACGCAGCGTCGTGCAGCGCTGTCCCGCCGTGCCCATGGCGCCGAAGGCGATGGCGCGCAGCGCCATGTCGAGATCGGCTGTCGGGCAGACGATGCCGGCATTGTTGCCGCCAAGCTCCAGCACGGCGCGCGCAAAGCGCTTGGCCAGGCGCGGGCCGACGTCGCGGCCCATGCGTGTCGAGCCGGTGGCCGAAACCAGCGGCACCTTGGGGTGATCGACCAGGATCTCGCCGACGGCGCGGTCGCCGATCAGCACCGGCGCCAGGCCTTGCGGTGCGTCCGCGCCGAAGCGCGTGACCGCACGCTTGAAGATCGCCTCGCAGGCAAGTGCCGTCAGCGGCGTCTTCTCCGAAGGCTTCCACACCACCGCGTCGCCGCAGACCAGCGCCAGCGCTGCGTTCCACGACCACACCGCGACCGGGAAGTTGAAGGCGGAAATGACGCCGACGACGCCGAGCGGATGCCAGGTTTCCATCATCCGATGGCCGGGGCGCTCGGTGGCAATGGTCAGACCGTACAATTGCCGGGAGAGGCCGACGGCGAAATCGCAGATGTCGATCATCTCCTGCACTTCGCCGAGCCCCTCGGACGGGATCTTGCCGACCTCGATCGAGACCAGCCGGCCAAGCTCGGCCTTGTGCGCACGCAGCTCCTCGCCGAGCAGCCGCACCAGCTCGCCACGTCTCGGTCCCGGCACCATCCGCCACGCCTGGAAGGCCTTGTGCGCGGCATCGATCACCTTGGCCGCGTCAGCCGGCGAGATCGTCTTCAGCGCCGCGATCTGCTCGCCCGTCACAGGGCTCCGCACGATCAGGTCGCCGCTGACAAGCGCCTCCTTGGCCACACCCAGATTAGCCAGAAGCTCGGCCGTTTCCTTCGCTATCGTCATTTTTGTCCCTTTCAGATCCCGTCGCCATTATATGGCGCTGGGTTAAGCCTTCGCCGTGTCGCCCGCGTACCGAAAGGCACTTCAGGCACAGTCATGGCGTGGCATTACTCGTTTCAGGGGAAAATCGCCACCCCGGCATGGTCCAAGCCCAAGCTACACGATTGAGCCAGATGGGCAGATGACGCTCAGTTCGCCTTTTTCGCCGGCGCGTGCACGGCACCGTCCTTCATCAGCCGGTCGATATGCATGCGGATATGGGCCGCTTCCGCCGCCGTGTTGGCAAGCGCAATGGCGCGGTCGAAGGCGACGCGCGCCTCCTCGCCCCGGTCAAGCTGCATCAAAAGGCCACCCTTGAGGCCGAAGAAATGGAAATAGCCGGAAAGCCGGTCTTCCAGCGGCTCGATCATGGCGAGCGCCTCTGCCGGTCCACGCACCTTGGAGACCGCGACGGCCCGGTTGAGCGTGACCACCGGTGATGGCTGCATCTGCTCGAGCAAGCGGTAGAGCAGGTCGATCTCGTTCCAGTCGGTGTCCTCGGCCCTTTCGGCCCGCGCATGCAGCGCGGCAATAGCCGCCTGCACCTGATAGGGGCCGGGCTTGCGATGCCGCAGCGCTTTGTCGACCAGCGCCAGCCCCTCATCGATCATCTTGCGGCTCCACAGGCTGCGATCCTGATCTTCGAGCAGTACGATCTCGCCGCTCTGGTCAAATCGAGCCGGTGCGCGCGCATGCTGCAGAAGCAGCAGTGCCGTCAGCCCCATGATCTCCGGCTCGGTCTGGAACAGCCGCAACAACAGCCGTGCCAGCCGGATCGCCTCTTCGCACAGCGGCGCGCGAGCCGGCGCCTCGCCGCTGTTGGTCGAATAGCCCTCGTTGAAGATCAGGTAGACCATGGCGGCGACAGCGGCGAGCCGCTCGGAGCGCTCGACGGCACCCGGAGTCTCGAACGGCACGCCGGCGTCCGCAATGCGCGCCTTGGCGCGGGTGATGCGCTGCTCCATGGCGCTTTCGCCGACCAGGAAGGCGCGTGCGATCTGCTTGACGGTGAGGCCCGAGACAATCCGCAGCGCCACCGCGATCTGCTGCGTTGCCGGCAGATCGGGATGGCAGCAGATGAACAGCAGCCGCAGAATGTCATCACGGTAATGCGCCCCGTCCAGCCGCTCGGCGATATCGCTCTCAGCGTCTTCCAGGTCGGAAATCTGGTCTTCCTCCGGCATCGGCGCCTGCTTGGCGCGCTTGCGCACGGCATCGATGCCGCTGTTGCGGCCGACAAAGATCAGCCAGGCCGCGGGATCACGCGGCGGCCCGTTCTGCGGCCAGTTCTTGATGGCCCTGAGGCACGCATCCTGGAAAGCTTCCTCCGCCGTATCGAGATCGCGGAAATAACGCAGCAGCGCGCCCATCGCCTGCGGGCGGGCGGCGCTGATCGCCGAGCTGATCCAGGCGAGTTCGGTCATGCGGAAACCTTGGCGGGATTGAAGATCGAGACCGGCCGGATCTCGTAGGAGCCGCCGCTCGGATTGACCTCGGAAAGCTCGCGAGCGAACTCGACAGCCTCATCGAGATCGGCGCATTCGAGCGTGTAGAAGCCGAGGAATTGTTCTTTTGTCTCGGCAAACGGTCCGTCGATGACGACCGCTTCGCCCTTGACCTTCCTCAGGGTCGTCGCGGCGGTCGTCGGCAAAAGCCGCGCCACCGGGCCAAGCCGGCCGGCCTTGGCATATTTGTCCTGAACGTCGAGGAGATTGGCCATGACCTCGTCGTCCTGTGCCTTGCTCCAGGAGCAGACGACATCTTCGGAAGCATAGCAGAGGATTGCGTAGAGCATGGCTGGTCCTTTTCTCTGTCAAAGGACGAAACAGTAAGACCGATCCCGACACGACGTCGATAAAAAAATCCCGATGCGGCGGATTTGGCGACCGCCGGTCGCCACCAGTCAGCTTCCGCGCATCTTCAGCCATCGCAGCACGAGAGCTTCCTCGTCATCGAGACCATCGATGGAGCGCTTGCGCTTGTTGGCCTGCGCCATTTCGTCCAGCAATCGCCCCTCTGACCAGGCGTCGAAGACCTGCGGATGGATGTAGCATTTGCGGCAGACGGCACGCGTGTTGCCCAGCCGCTCGGCAACCTTGTCTATGACGCTGTTCATCAGCCGCTTTCGCTGCGCCTGGCTTTGCGGCAATTCCGTCTGTGCAAATAGCGAGGCTGCATGGATGGTGCCGCCCCAAGTGCGGAAATGCTTCGAACTGAACGCATCGCCGGTAGCATCGCGGATATAGCGGTTGACGTCCTCGGAGCGGACCGGCCGCCTGTCGCCGTCCTCATCGAGATACTGGAACAGCTTCTGGCCAGGCAGGTCCTGCGCGCCACGCACGATTCCAGCGATGCGGCGGTCGATCAGCTTCAGCTTCCACTCCTTGCCGGACTTTCCCTTGAAGGCAAACCGAAGGCTTGAGCCGACGATATCGACGTGGCGGTCGCGCAATGTGGTCAGCCCGAAACTCTTGTTGTCGCGAGCGTAGGCGGAATTGCCGACCCGGATCATCGTGTTGTCAAGCAGCCAGACGACCGCGGCGACGACACGCTCGAGCGGCAGGCCGCGACGGCGCAGATCGCTGTCGATCCTGCGCCGCAGGTCCGGCAGGCTTTCGGCAAAGGTGACAAGGCTCGAATATTTGGCGCCGTCGCGTTCTTCGGCCCATTGGGGATGGTAGCGGTATTGCTTGCGTCCGCGCTGGTCCCTCCCGGTTGCCTGGATATGGCCGTCGGCGTCGGGCGAAATCCACACATCCGTCCAGGCCGGCGGAATGACGATCGCCTCGATGCGCGCCCTGGTGGCGCCTGGAACCGCCCGCCCGTCCGGACCCTTGTAGAAAAAACCCTTGCCCGTCTTTAGCCGCCGGATACCGGGCTCGGCATCGCTGACATAGGTGAGCGACGCATGATCGGCCGAGCTTTGCGCCTCGTTCTTCGGCGCGCCATTTTTCGGCCCAACGTCTTCGTCAGCCGGCCGGCCGGGCGACAATCCGGATTTTTGCAGCATGTCAGCTCCACACAAATATCCGTAGATAAGCTGTTGGTAGATTGCTGGTTCCACACGCCGTCCGAAAAGCCTGTGGCGGCGAAGTAGTGTTGGTCCCGGGGGGGCTGGCGCCTACAGAGCGCCTTGCAGCTGGATCGACTGCGCGGACAAACGCCGCCGCGCCGCAAGCTTGAACCTGTAGCGCAGGCAGCGCCAGGCTTCCGAGCGCCGCTTCGGCGCGGCCGCTGCCACCGCCAGGAAGCGTGCCGCGGTGTCCAGATCGCCGCGCGCATAGTGGACCCGGGCGATCTTGAGGGCGACAAGCCCTTCCCTGGTCTTGAGCGCCGACATCGGGATGTTGCAGTCGGTAAGCGTGCGCAATTGTCGGCGCCAATCCAGGAAGCGCCGTACCGGGTTGATCGCAAAGCGATCGTCGGAACGCACCGGCGAAACCTCATAGACCATGACGGGTTGCGAAACCATGGCCAGCGATGCCTTGCTCATCAGCCGCGCCCAGAACAGCGTATCCTCGTCATAAGCCAATCCGACCGGGAATCTCGTCTCGCCGATCAGCGATCGGGATGCCAGGACGCTGCCCACGGCGACCGACCGTATGTCGCCTTTCACATAGGCCGAAGCGTTTGCCAGGCACGCAGCCCGATAGCCGTTTGGCACCTTGATCTGTCGATCCTGGCCGTTCACCCGTCGCCGGTAGGCGCCCACGATCATATCGGCTTTCGGCTGCTCCTCCGCCTTCCGGAGCAGCGAGCGCAATCCGCCTTGCAGATGCAGGTCGTCGGCATCGATCAGGTATACCCAGGGATGGGCCGCCTCCACCAGCGCCGCATTGCGGGCATCGCCGGCATCGCGGCAACTGGCCGGCAGCACACGCAACGGCAACGACAGTCCCGCCGCGGCCTCCTGCGCGACAGTTGCCGTGCCGTCGGTCGATGCATCGTCAACCAGCAGGATCTCGCCGATGATCTCGGCCTCGCTGCGAAGCGACGCCAGCGTCGCCGCGATGGTCGCCGCCGCGTTGCAGGCAGGAATGACGACACTGATCGCTCTCAATACAGAAACCCCGCGCCACGCGCTTAAGAATACAATTATCGTCCACTTCGAAACGAATGCAGATTAGCGGCCACATCGGTGTTTGAGAAGCAGTCTTGTCCATCCGGAGTTGCTGCGAAGAAACCGCTACGGGTGCGGCCTGCTTTCAGGCCTTTTCGAGCACGACCGGAATGACATCGACAGCTTGCTCGCCGACCTGTCCCCCAGTGGTCTTGAGCACGCCAACGATCGGCGCCACGTCCGAATAGTCGCGGCCGTAACCGACCGTGATGTGGTCATTGCTGGCCCGCATGCCGTTGGTCGGATCGAATTCCTGCCAGCCGGCATCGCGTCCGCACCAGACCTTGACCCAGGCATGCATGGCATCGGCGCCTTCCAGCCGGGGTTTGCCTTTCGGCGGGATGGTGCGCAGGAATCCGCTGACATAACCAGCCGGAATGCCGAGCCCGCGCAGGCCGGCGATCATGATGTGCGAAAAGTCCTGGCAGACGCCGCGCTTCAGCTTGAAGGCATCGCTGGCCCGGGTCCGCACCGTGGTTGCCTCGCCGTCATAGGTAAAATCGCGATGGATCCGATTGCACAGGTTCATGGCCGTGCCGGCGGCAGAGCCGGCTATGCTGTCCCGCGCGTAGGTGGTGATCGCACCATCGATACCGGCATGGGTGCTGGCCGTCAGGAAATGGTGCGGTGTATCAGGCGCCAGCGACCGCACCGCGGCGAGCTCCTGCCTGAGCCGGCCAATATCGGGCGACACGTCGAGCCCGGGCTCGGGCCGCGACACCGAGACGCGTGCGCTCATCCTTATGTCGAGCGCGTCATGCGCGCCGCGAAAGGCGATCGAGGTGACGTTGTTGCCGAAGAAATCGGAAAAGTCGGAACGCTCGCTGGGCGCCGGCGCAAAGGACAAGGATGCGGCGATGACACGCTGCACGCCCGATATCGTCGACGGCAGTACCCGCACTTGATGACGACCGCCGCCAGCAGCAGCAGCGTAGTCGTAGTGGAGATGAAGCCTGATATCGTAGAGCATGCGTTATCCGAAATAGGCTTTGGCAAGGCTGTTGTAGAGGCCGCCGATTTCGTAGGCGAGCTCGTCCAGCGCCTTTGCCGTCATATCCGAAGGCTCCTTGATGGCGATCTGGGTGTTGAGCTGCAGGATCTCTTTCGCCGCCGGCGACATGTGCCCCTCCCCGCCGAGCGGCGGCAACAGGCCGATCTCGGCCTTCAGCCTTTCGAGCTGGAACAGGATGGAGCGCGGATTGAGCGGGTCGAGCGCCAGGAGATCGATCACCGTGTGCCGGCCGGCCTGCACCGGATATTGCCGGCGGTGGGTCATCACGCTGTCGCCGATCTCCAGCATCATGTCGAGCGCCCCGTCCGGCGCCTTGGCGCTGGTCAGCCGCGACAGTGTGCGGGCGATCTGGATGCCGCGCTCCAGCCGGCGGCCGATCTCGAGGAAGCGCCAGCCGGCGAAGCGGTACATGTTCTCGTGCAGCAGGCCGGAAAAGCCGGCAAGCTTGCGCAGAATGACCGTCATCGCCCGGGTCGCGTCGTCGCCAGGCGCCACCGTCGTTGCGAACTGATGGATGGTCTTCGACAGGTCCTTCAGCGCCAGCCAGCCATCGGGCGAGAAGCGGTCGCGGATCTGCCCGGCGCTGTAGACCGCACTATCCAGCGTACCGATCAATCCTGACGGGATCGCCGTCTCGACGTCGATGCCGAAAGGTTCGAGATAATCCCTGATGTCGGCGAGCAGCGGCATGTCCGGGTCGGAGGTCTCGGCCAGCCGCACATGGTAGGCGCGCAGGATGCGCACCGTGTCTTCGGAGCGCTCGATGTAACGGCCGAGCCAGGTCAGGTTTTCCGCCGCACGGCTGGGCAGGCTGCCGGGCCTAGTGCGGGTAAAGCTGTCGCCTTCTTGCGGTAACAGCGTCTCGCGCTCTACCGGTTTGTCGCTGACAACCCAGACATCCGCTGCCTGGCCGCCACGCTGCATGGCGATCGCCGTCGGGTCGAGTGACAGGCCGACGCGGGCAAAACCGCCCGGCATCACCGTCCAGCCGTCCGGCGTGCGCGCCAGATAGACGCGCAGGCTCGCCGGCCGCGGCTCCAGCCAGCCGCCGACATAGACGGGCGTCGTCGAAAGCGTCACCGCTTCCTGGCCGACGAAGTCGCCGCCATAGCGTTCAATGCGCGCCACCAGCTCCGCCCGCTCGCCGGCGGACAGCGCCGAGCCGAGCTTCGTCTGTTCGTCATCCTCGAAGGCAAGTCTCGTCGACAGCGCCGGCCCGATAACCATGCGATCGATATTGGCCAGCACATGCGCGCGTTCGGTTGCTTGCCCGCACCACCATGTCGCGACGCTTGGCAGCAGCAATTCCTCGCCCCGCAAAGCACGTGAAATCTTGGGCAGGAAGGCGAGCAGCGCGCGCGTCTCCATCAGACCGGAGCCCAGCGCATTGACGGTCGCAACCGCACCTTGGCGGATCGCCTCGACCAGGCCCGGCGTGCCGATCTGCGAATCCGGGCGCAGTTCGAGCGGATCGGCAAAGGCGGCATCGAGCCGCCGCCACAACACGCTGATCGGCATCAGGCCGGAAACCGTGCGCACCATCAGCCGGCCGCCGGAAACGGTCAAATCCTCGCCTTCGAGCAGCATGATGCCGAGATAACGGGCGATGTAGGCATGTTCGTAGTAGGTCTCGTTGAGCGGCCCCGGCGTCAGGATGGCGACGCGGCCATCGGTTTCCTTGGCCATGCCGATCAGCGCATCGCGAAAACGGCGGAAAAAGCCGGCAAGGCGATGCACATGCATCTCGCCATAGATATCGGACAGCGCACGTGTGGTGGCGACGCGGTTCTCCAGCGCGAAACCGGCGCCGGACGGCGCCTGGGTGCGATCGCCCAGCACCCACCACTGGCCATCAGGCCCGCGGCCGAGCTCGAAGGCGCAGAAATGCAGGAAATGGCCGCCGGCCGGCCTGGTGCCAACGACGGGCCGCAAATATTCCGGACTGGCCGCGATCAACCCCGCCGGCAGGATACCTTTTTCGACCAGCCGGTTGGGTCCGTAGATATCGGCGATGGTTTCCTCGAACAACTCGGCGCGCTGCACGAGGCCGGCGCTGATCGCAGCCCACTCGCTCTCCTCGATGAGAACCGGGACATGCGCCAGCGGCCATTCGCGCTCATTGGCGCCGGCCTTGTCGTAGACGCGGTAGTAGACGCCGGCGTCGCGCAGATACTGGTCGGCGCGGGCGAAACGCTGGCCGAGTTTCTCAGGCCCCAGCTCGTCGAGCGCTTCGATGAAGTGCTTCCAGACCGGGCGGGGATTGCCTGACGCATCGACCATCTCGTCGACGACGCCGTCGATCGGCTGGTAGTGCTCCAGCAGGCTGTGGATCTGCGGCTTGCCGCGTACCCTCTTGTGATTCCCCTTTGCCATCACTGATCAGAGTCTTGCCGGCCGCCGAAGGTCAAGGGTCATCGGGAAATCTTCCGCCGGTTGTTCCTCATGGATCACATAGGCGGATGGCGTATGGCCGCGCGGTTCGAAGCGGGCGAGCCGCCGAGCTTCCGCCTCGTTGCCATTGACCGGAAAGGTATCGTAATTGCGCCCGCCGGGATGAGCGACATGGTAGACGCAGCCGCCGACCGCACGGCCCGACCAGCGGTCATAGATATCGAACACCAGCGGCGTGTTGACCGGCAGCGCCGGATGCAGGCCCGATGCCGGTTGCCAGGCCTTGAAGCGGACGCCCGCCACCGCCACTTCGCGGTTGTCCGTCACCTTCATCGGCACGACACGGCCGTTGCAGACGACCGCATGGCGCTCCGGGTTCAGCCCTTCAGTCTTGACCTGCAGCCGTTCGACCGAGGAATCGACGAAGCGCACGGTGCCGCCGATCGCGCCTTGCTCGCCCATGACATGCCAGGGTTCGAGCGCCTGCCGCAGTTCCAGCTTGATGCCAGCGTGTTGAACCTCGCCGCAGAACGGGAAGCGGAATTCGAGCTGGGCATCGAACCATTCGGGCCTGAATTCGAAGCTGTTGAGCTTGAGGTCGTCGAGCACGTCGAGGAAATCGGCCCATACGTAATGCGGCAGCATGAAGCGGTCGTGCAGCGACGTGCCCCAGCGCACGAAGCGGCCGTCGAGCGGGCTCTTCCACGCGCGGGCAATGATCGCCCTAACAAGCAGTTGCTGCGCGAGGCTCATGCGGGCGTTGGGCGGCATCTCGAAGCCGCGGAACTCGACCAACCCCAGCCGGCCGGTCGGTCCGTCCGGCGAGAACAGCTTGTCGATGCAGATTTCCGAACGGTGCGTATTCCCGGTGACGTCGGTCAACAAATTGCGGAACAGCCGGTCGACCAACCAGGGCAAGGGTGCCGCGCCCTGGTCCGGATGCGGCACCTGCGCCATCGCGATCTCGAGTTCGTAGAGCGAATCGTGACGCGCCTCGTCGAAGCGCGGCGCCTGGCTGGTTGGGCCGATGAACAGGCCCGAGAACAGGTAGGACAGCGAGGGACGCCGCTGCCAATGCAGCACCAGGCTCTTCAACAGGTCCGGCCGGCGCAGGAACGGACTGTCATTGGGCGTCGCGCCGCCGACCACGACATGGTTGCCGCCGCCGGTGCCGGTGTGACGGCCATCGATCATGAACTTGTCGGCGCCAAGCCGCGTCTGCCGCGCCTCCTCGTAGATCGCCGTCGTCGTCGCAACGCAATCCTGCCAATTGGACGCCGGATGGATGTTGACCTCGATGACGCCGGGGTCGGGCGCCACGCGGATGACGTTGAGACGTGGATCGTGCGGCGGGCCATAGCCCTCGATATGCACGGGAAGACCGATCGCCTTTGCCGCGTTCTCGGCCGCCGCAACCAATTCCAAATAGTCTTCCAGCGCCTCGACCGGCGGCATGAACACGCACAGCCGCCCATCACGCGGCTCGACCGAAAGTGCGGTGCGCACCGCGCCGCCGATCTCGGTGATCTCCTGCTCGACCCGGTCCTGTTGGCCGGTCGCCGCCGTGAAGGACACCGCCTGCTGGCGGCGCGCCATCTCATCGGCGCCTTCCAGTTCGGCCGGAGCAGCGGAGGGCAGTATGGCTTCGCGCGCGGGCAGCGGGCCGCGTGGCAGCGACGGATCGACCGGCACGATGTAAGGAAACTGCTCCGGCGGTACATAGGGCAACGTGCCGAGGGGCAAGCGGTAGCCGACCGGTGAATCCCCGGGCACCAGGAACAGCCGGCCGCGCCGCGTCTTCCATTTTTCCGAGCGCCAGCGCGGCCCCGACGCCTGGCTGTTCCAGCGCTGGACGGGAAGCACATAGCCGGACGGTTTGGTCAGCCCGCGTTCGAAGACTTTTGCCATGCGGCTGCGTTCTTCGGGGTCCTCCAGCTTGGAGTTAGAGGGATCAACATTGTCCGGCAGCTTGCCTTCCTTGAGCAGCCACTCGGCCGGATCCTCATAGGCTTCGCTGACCATGGTCTTGTCGATGCCGAGTTCACCGGCAATCGCGGTCAGCAGGCTTTCGGCCTGTTTCGGGCCGATATCAGCCTCGCTCTTTTCGCGGGCGATCAGCGACGGGTCGCTCCACACCGGCTGGCCATCGGCGCGCCAGTAGAGCGAGAAGGTCCAGCGCGGCAGGCTTTCGCCCGGATACCATTTGCCCTGGCCGTAGTGGAGAAAGCCTCCCGGCGCAAAGCGCTCACGCAGTTTTCGGATCAGTTCATCAGCCTTTTCGCGCTTGGTCGGGCCGACGGCGGCGGTGTTCCATTCGGCCGACTCGAAATCGTCGATCGACACGAAGGTCGGCTCGCCGCCCATGGTCAGCCGCACATCGCCGGCGGCAAGCGCGGCATCCACCTTGTTGCCGAGCGCGTCGAGCGCCTGCCAACTTTCATCCGAGAATGGCTTGGTGATGCGCGGATGTTCGGCGATGCGATCGACTCGCATCTCGAAGCCGAATTCGACATTGGCGAAGCTCGCCATGCCGGAAATCGGAGCAGCATTGCGAAAATGCGGCGTCGCTGCCAGCGGCACATGGCTTTCGCCGGTGAGCAGACCCGATGTCGGATCGAAGCCGATCCAGCCGGCTCCGGGAAGATAGACCTCGCACCAGGCGTGCAGGTCGGTGAAATCCACCGCGGTTCCCGGCGGGCCGTCGAGCGCGGCGAGGTCGGGCTTGAGCTGGATCAGGTAGCCGGAGACGAAGCGCGCGGCGATACCGAGATTGCGCAGGATCTGCACCAGCAGCCAGCTCGAATCCCGGCACGATCCCTTGGCGGCAGCCAGTGTTTCCTCCGGCGAGAACACACCGGTTTCCATGCGCACGATATAGGCGATCTCGCGCTGCAGCCGGGCATTGAGGTCGACCAGGAAATTGACGGTATTGGCAGCGCTGCGGTCAATGGTCTTCAGCAGGGTCGACAGCAGCGGTCCGGCCGGTTCCGGGGTGCGATAGATGGCGAGATCGTCGCGTATTTCTTCCGGATACTCGAACGGAAACGCCTCGGCCGACGGCTCGACGAAGAAATCGAACGGATTGTAGACCGTCATGTCGGCAACGAGGTCGACCTCGATCTTCAGCTCGGTCACCGGCTCCGGAAAGACAAAACGGGCAAGGAAGTTGCCGTAGGGGTCCTGCTGCAGATTGACGAAATGGTTCGCCGGCTCGACCTTGAGCGAATGGCTCAGCACCTTGGTGCGGGAATGCGGCGCCGGCTGCAGCCTGATGATCTGGGGGCCGAGAACCACCGGCCGATCGTATTTGTAGTGGGTCAGGTGATAGACGGCTGCCAGAATTGCCATGGTGCCCCGGAAGTCGGCGTTTCAATCCGCCGAACCCTGACACATCTGGCGGCCATTCTCCAAGCAGAGATGTTGCGGTGCACCTAATTAAGCAACGGTTGCCGGCTTAAGGTGTGTTGAGATTCAGCTCAGGCCGAGTCGAAAATGGTGGCTTCCGAGAACCGGAGCGGAGCGTACTTTTCGTACGTGAGCACCGGAAGCGCAGGAAGCCACCGTTTGCAGGCCGGCCTCACCTGAATATCGACACAGCTTAGAAGAACGCCTGGATGCCAGTCTGCGCCCGTCCCAGGATCAGCGCGTGCACGTCATGCGTGCCCTCATAGGTGTTGACCGTCTCCAGGTTCTGCGCATGGCGCATCACGTGGTAGCCGATCTGGATGCCGTTGCCGCCATGCATGTCGCGGGCCTGGCGGGCGATGTCGAGCGCCTTGCCGCAATTGTTGCGCTTGACGATCGAGATCATTTCCGGCGCCATCTTGCCTTCATCCAGCAACCGCCCGACGCGCAAGGATGCCTGCAGCGCGAGCGCAATCTCGGTCTGCATGTCGGCGAGCTTCTTCTGGTAAAGCTGCGTGCCGGCCAGCGGCTTGCCGAACTGTTTGCGGTCGAGGCCATACTGGCGGGCACGATGCCAGCAATCTTCCGCCGCACCCATCGAGCCCCAGGAAATGCCGTAGCGGGCCCGGTTGAGGCAGCCGAACGGTCCGCCGAGGCCCTTGGCGTTGGGCAGCAGCGCATCCTCGCCGACCTCGACGCCTTCCATCACCACTTCGCCGGTGATGGAAGCCCGCAGCGACAGCTTGCCACCGATCTTCGGCGCCGAAAGCCCTTTCATGCCCTTTTCCAGCACGAAGCCACGGATCTCGTCCTTGCCGTTTTCGCCCTTCAATTTCGCCCAGACGACGAACACATCGGCGACCGGCGCGTTGGAAATCCACATCTTCGAGCCGGAGAGCCTGTAGCCGTTGGCGGTCTTCTCGGCGCGCGTCTTCATGCCACCCGGGTCGGAGCCGGCATCCGGCTCGGTCAGGCCGAAACAGCCGATCCACTCGCCACTGGCGAGCTTGGGCAGGTACTTCTTGCGCTGCTCGTCCGAGCCATAAGCGTAGATCGGATACATCACCAGCGACGACTGCACTGACATCATCGAGCGATAGCCCGAGTCGACACGTTCGACTTCCCGCGCGACCAGCCCATAGGTCACATAATTGGCGCCGAGCCCGCCGAATTCCTCGGGGATGTTGATGCCGAGCAGACCGGCCTCGCCCATTTCGCGGAAGATCGCGGTGTCGAAGGTCTCGTTGAGATAGGCGTCCTCGATCCGCGGCGCCAGCTTGTCGGCGGCAAAGGCCGCCGCGCCGTCGCGAACCATGCGCTCGTCTTCCGAAAGCTGGTCCTCGATCAGGAACGGGTCTTCCCAGACGAATGCATTCTTGTCGGCGGCCATGGTGTTCTCCCAACCAGTGTATGTCGCCCAAAAGTGTCAGCGGTTTGGGATGACATGCATGAAGCAAAATCTTGGCCCGGCTTATCGGCCTGCGCCCTGAAAAAATCAAACGAAATTGCTTCACCGATCAATGAGCGTTAGGAATGGATCATGAGTGTCCAGCGCCGCCTTTTGCCCAACATCAGCGCCCTTGCCGCCTTCGAGGCGGTGGCTCGCCTCGGCAGTTTCACCGCCGCCGCCCAGGAGCTGGATCTGACCCAGGGCGCCGTTAGCCGGCAGATCAGATTGCTGGAAGATCAGTTCGGCCGCCGGCTGTTCGAACGCGACAGCCGCAATGTCAGGCTGTCGACATCAGGCGAAATCTATGCCGAAGCGGTGCGGTCAGCGCTTGGCCAACTGCGTGACGCAGCCCTTGGATTGATGAGCAATCGGCATAGCGGCATCCTGAACCTTGCCATATTGCCGACCTTCGGCACGCGCTGGCTGATGCCGATGATCCCCGATTTCGTCGAAAACAATCCTGACATCACCATCAACTTCGTCACCCGTGTCGGCCGCTTCGACTTCACCAGGGAGCGGCTGGACGCCGCCATCCACTATGGCCTGCCGGACTGGCCGGAGGCCGACTCGACACTGCTGGTGCGCGAAACGGTGGCGCCGGTCGTGTCGCCCGAATTCCTCGCCGGCCGCGCCATCGCCTCACCGGCCGACATCGGCCGCTTGCCGCTGCTGCACATGGCGACGCGGCCGGGCGCCTGGACTGAATGGTTCGAGCATCAGGGCCTCAGCGCGCCGACCGGACCGGGCATGCAGTTCGAACAGTTCGGCACCGCTGCCCAGGCTTGCATGGCGGGGCTTGGCGTGGCGCTGCTGCCGCTGCTCCTCATCGCCGGCGAATTGCAGCGCGGCCAACTGGTGCCGGCGCCCGGCCACCCCATGCAAAGCCGCAGCGCCTACTATCTCGTCGTCCCGCACGACAAGCGCGGCCATCCGCCGGTCGCCAGCTTTCGCGACTGGCTGCTGGGCCAGGTTGAGAGGGAGCCGGCTGTTCTGGCGTGGTAGCTACTTCCGCTTCAAGGCATCCGCCAAGGCAGCACCGAACGCGCCTTGCTGCGCCGGCCGTTCCGGCTGGCGCTGTGGCGCCGACGAGCGTGGCGCTGGCCTGCCGCCACCATTGTCGCGAGGCCCGCCGCCCTTCGATGCGCCGCCTTCGCCGCCATCCTTGCGCATGGAAAGCGCTATGCGCTTGCGCTTGATGTCGACGTCGACGACGCGCACCTTGACCACGTCGCCGGCTTTGACCACCTCATGCGCATCCTTGATGAAGCGATCGGCCAATTGCGAGACATGCACCAAACCGTCCTGGTGCACTCCGATATCGACGAAGGCGCCGAAGGCGGCGACATTGGTGACAGTGCCTTCGAGCAGCATGCCGGGCTTCAGATCCTTGATGTCGTCGATGCCGTCGGCGAAGGTCGCCGTCTTGAAGCCGGGACGCGGGTCGCGGCCAGGCTTTTCCAGCTCCGCCAGGATGTCGCGCACCGTCGGCAGGCCGAACCGCTCATCGACGAAGACGCGCGGATCGAGCGCCTTGAGCGCGGCACTGTCGCCCATCAACGAGCGCACATCGCGCCCGCAGGCGGCGACGATCTTCTTCGCCACGCCATAGGCTTCCGGATGCACCGACGAGGCATCGAGCGGCTCGCTGCCATTGGCAATGCGCAGGAAGCCGGCACTTTGCTCGAACGCGCGCGGCCCGAGCCGCGGCACCTTGAGCAAATCCTTCCGGCTGGCGAAGGGACCGGTCGCATCACGATGCGCAACGATGGCGTCGGCGAGCGATGCGCCAAGGCCGGAGACGCGCGCCAGCAGTGGCGCCGAGGCGGTGTTGAGGTCGACGCCGACGGCGTTGACCGCATCCTCGACCACCGCTTCCAGCGAGCGGCCGAGCCGGTACTGGTCGACATCATGCTGATACTGGCCGACGCCGATCGATTTGGGTTCGATCTTGACCAGTTCGGCCAGCGGATCCTGCAGGCGCCGGGCGATCGACACGGCGCCGCGCAGCGACACGTCGAGACCCGGGAATTCCGCCGCCGCCGTCGCAGATGCCGAATAGACCGAGGCGCCCGCCTCGCTGACGATCACCTTGAGCGGCTTCGGGCCACCGTCCGCCGGCATGTCGGACAGCATGTCCGCCACCAGCTTTTCCGTCTCGCGGCTGCCGGTGCCGTTGCCGATCGAAATCAGCTCGACCTTGTGCAGGCGGATGAGCTTGGCGAGTTCCGCCTGCGTGCCGCGCACATCGTTCCTGGGCGGAAACGGATAGACCGTCGTCGTTGTCAGCACCTTTCCGGTGCCGTCGACCACCGCCACCTTGACGCCGGTGCGGATGCCGGGATCGAGCCCCATCGTGGCACGCGACCCGGCGGGGGCCGCCAGCAGCAAATCCTTCAGATTGCGGGCAAAGACATGGATCGCCTCTTCTTCGGCCCGCTCGCGCAGGTCGCGCATCAAATCGAGCGTCAGGTGCAGCGACAGTTTTATGCGCCAGGTCCAGCCGGCGACCTCCATCAGCCAGCGGTCGCCCGGCAGGCTGCCGCCGATGGCATAGGCATTGGCGATCATCCGCTCGACCGGCTTCACCGGCGAGGTGTCGTCGGCATCGACCTCGATGTCGAGCGACAGCACTTCCTCGTTGCGGCCGCGCAGCATCGCCAGCGCGCGATGGCTCGGCACATTCGCCCAGCGCTCGACATGGTCGAAATAATCGGAGAATTTCGCGCCGGCCTCCTGCTTGCCGTCGACCACCCTGGCCCGCATGAAGGCGCGTTCCTTCATGTAGGTCCGCAATTTGCCGACCAGATCGGCATTCTCGGCGAATTGTTCCGACAGGATATCGCGCGCGCCCTCAAGTGCTGCCTTGGCATCGACCACCTCTTCGGTCAGATAGGCCAGCGCCAGTTCAGCAGGCACCAATGAGCGGTTCGCCAAGATGGCTTCGGCCAGCGGCCCCAGCCCGCGCTCCCTGGCGATTTCGGCCTTGGTGCGGCGCTTGGGCTTGTAGGGCAGATAGATGTCTTCCAGCTCCGCCTTGGTGGTGGCGGCGACGATCTTGCCCTCGAGTTCCGCAGTCAGCTTGCCCTGCTCGCGGATGGAGCCAAGGATAGTGTCGCGGCGCGCATCGAGTTCGCGCAGATAGGAAAGCCGTTCGGCAAGGTCGCGCAATTGCGTGTCGTCCAGCCCGCCGGTCACCTCCTTGCGATAACGCGCCACGAACGGCACCGTCGCGCCTTCATCCAGCAATCCGATCGCCGCCGCCGCCTGTTCGGGCCGCGCGCTGATCTCGGCCGCGATGATGGCTGCGATGCGCTTGATATCGGATGCCATGTCGTTCCTGCTCTTTTCCAAAGAGCGGCGACCCTAAGCGCAGACGTCCGGTCCGCCAACCGCCGCGCTTTGATCAGCCCGGCGGGTCCACAGGAAAGCGTACGCTAATGTGGTGGCCTGGCTAGGATCAGACCATCCGGCTCAGCGCCTCGAAGAAAGCGACGATCTCGACATCGAGCGGATCGTCCACCGGCTCCGGCTGCGACGACATCTTGGCGATCACAACTTCGGTCTTGGGATCGACATACAGCCATTGGCCATGGATACCGATGCCGCAATAGGCGCCGCTCGGCAAACCGGTCTGGTACCATTTGTTGCGGTAACGGCCCTTGGGAAACAGCGGCAGCATCGCGCCGCGCTGCCAGGCGTCCGCACTGCCGCCGGTGCTGGTCGTGTCGCGCACCCAAGCCTCGGGCACGATGCGGCGGCCATTGGCCGTACCGCCTTGCCGCATCATCTCGCCGACACGCGCCAGATCGCGCGGCGTCACCGAGATGCCGCCGGCGGTGCGGGCCGTGCCTTCCATGTCGACGCCGATCGAGGCCTCGCTGAGCGCGCCGAGCGGCAGCCACAGTTTCTCGCGCATCAGGTCGGCGAAGCGCTGGCCGGAAGCGCGTTCGAGCAACAGGCCGAGCAGGTCGGAATTGGGCGAGCGGTAGCGGAAGGTCTGGCCGTGCGGCTCGGCAAGGCGCTGCAAGGTCAGGATGAATTCGCGCAGGCTCTCCGTGCCGCCGCCTGGATTCCACAGCGTGGCGCGGCGATAGCGGGCGAAGGTGCTCTCTGGATCGAGATAGGCCTCCTCGAAATCGAGGCTGACGCTCATGTCGAGCACATGCCGCACGCTCGCGTCGCCATAGGCCGAGCCGGCGGCTTCAGGGATGTAGGCCGTCACCGGCGCTTCCGGGTCGAACACCCCCTCGCCTTCCAAGATGCCGGCGACAATGGCGGTCAGCGACTTGCTGATCGAAAAGATGATGTGGCGGGCGCCGAAATCCATGTGCGGCGCGAACCAGTCGCCGATGAATTTGCCGCCTTTCATCACCGTCAGCGCGTCGGCGCTCGAACGTACGAGAAATTCAGCCACCGTCTCCGGCGCACCGCCGACCGAAACCTTTTCGCCTAGCAGCCCGCCCATGTCCCGCACGGGGACTTCGACAACGCCCGACGCTGCCGCCACGCGGGCGGTCGGCACGAGTTCGCCGAGATTCTGGAACGACCACCGGTTGAACGGGTTCTCGCGCCAGTTGGCGAGCAGCACCTCGTTGCGGCGGAAGCCGTACCGGGTCTCGAACGCGGTCTTGCCGGTCATGGCGTTTCCTTCCGGGTCGTTTCTTGTGGGGTTCAGCTCAGCGCGGCGGCTATGGCATGCACGGCCTTCAGCATCGCTGTGGAATAGGCGAGATTGCTGAAATCCGGATAGGTCGAAAGCTTCACCATGACCATTCCTGTGTTCCAGTCGATATGGATCATCTGCCCGAACACGCCCCGGCACATCAGCGCGCGTGAGCGCGGGTCCTCGATCCAGAACTGGTTGCGATAACTGCCCTCCGGCAGGCTGGGGCTGAAGTCCGGCCCGTGCCTGCCGTTGCGCGTGGCCTCGATCCAGTCGGCCGGCACGACACCGCCACCATTGTCGAGGATCAGCTGGCCAAAACGGCCGTAGTCGCGAAGCGTCGCGTTGAAGCCGCCATCGGCCACCGCATAGCCGGCGCTGTCGACGGTGAAGCAGGCGCTTTCATCAGTGCCAAGCTTTTGCCAGAGTTCTTCCGAAACCAGTTGCGGCAGCCGTTTGCCGGTCACCCGTTCCATGATGAAGGCAAGCACGTCGGTCTCGATCGAGCGGTATTCGAAGGCAGCACCATGCGGGCGGATCGTTTCCTTCAAGCCCAGGATCAGCTCGAACATGTTCGAGGGCCAGCGAAAGGCCGGATCGCTGTCCGGCGGCACCGGCTTCCAGCCGGTGGCGACATCGACCTGGCCAATGTCCGAATAGCGGTCGGTATATTCCTCCGAGAAGCGGACGCCGCTGGTCATGTCCAGCACATGCTGCACACTGGCGCCGGCCCAGCCCGTCGCGCCGAGCTCCGGCAGATAGTCAGTCACCGGCCTGGCTGGATCGATCAGGCCGCGCCCGACCAGTATGCCGAACACCGAACCGGTGACGGACTTCGCCATTGACTGCGACAGGTGCAGCGTGCGGTCATTCATGCCGTTGAAATAGCGCTCATAGGCAATCTTGCCGTCCTTGAGCACCAGGAAGCCGTCCGTATAGGTTTCGTCGAGCAGCCCGGCGAGCGTTGTCGACTTGCCCTCGCTGTCTTCGACCGCCAGCCCGTCGAGATCGACCTCGGCGCGTTCGAACCGGTGGCGATGGCCATTGCCGCGCCAGACTTCGGCGGTCGGCAGAATTTCGCGGATGTGCTGGAACGCCCAGCGGTTCCACGGCGGCCGATCCCAGTCGAGCTTCGGCGGCACCATGGCCGGCGGCGAGCCCTGCATGATCGACGGCCGCGGATCGGAGTTGCGGTAGGAGTCCATGAAAGGCCATTCCCGGATAAGAAAAGGCCCGGCAGCATATGCCGCCGGGCCCGTCATGCAGCGACTACTTCTGCAGTTCGGTCCAGATCTTGGTGTAGATGTCCTGGATTTCAGGCGCGCACATCTTCTGAAACTCGCCCTGTGGCTTCGCGGCGGCCGGAATGACGACCTCCGGCGCATCCTTCATGTCGGCCGGCATGTACTTGTCCGATCCGGTGATGGCGTTGGCATAGCGATGGAAAGCCGAAAGGCCGGCCGCGTTTTCCGGATCCATGATGAAGTTCTGGAACAGCTTGGCGTTCTCGACGTTCTTGGCTTCCTTCAGGACGACGACATTGTCGCTCCACAGGCCGTATCCTTCCTTCGGATAATTGTAGTGGATGGCCGGATTGGCCAGCCGCTGGCGCAGCGCCGAACCATTCCAGTCGCTGGTTGCCTTGAAGTCGCCGGCGCCCATCTTCTCGATGGTGTTGTATTCCATGGCGATCCAGTTCGGTTTGGCCGCGACGAGCGTGTCACGCACCTTCTTCAGCACCGCCTTGTCGTCGGTGCACTGCTGACCGCCGACATATTTGATCGCGGCGAAGATGACGTCATTCATCTCGGGAACGACATTGACCTTGCCCTTCAGCTCATCCGGCGTGTTGAAGATGATGCCCCAGCTGTCAGCCGGTCCCTTGTAGACGTCGGTGTTGACGACCACACCGACCGTGCCCAGAGCCCACGGCACCGAATATTTGCGGCCCGGGTCGAAATCGGGATTGGCCCATTCCGGCGCCACATTCTTGAAGTTCTCCATCTTGCCCGGATCGGTCTCCAGAACGAGGCCTTCCTTGATCCAGATCGGCACGTAGGTCTGCGACGGCACGGCGATGTCGAAACCGGTGCCGCCCTGGCGAACCTTGGCCAGCGCGGTGTCATTGGAATCGTAGTCGGTGATGGTCACCTTGACGTTGTATTTGGCCTCGAACTTCTTGATCACGTCGGGGCTGGTGTAGTTGCCCCAATTGTAGATGTTCAGTTCGCCGTCGGCGCGCGCCAGGCTCGTCGATGCGAGCAACGCCAACCCCATGGCGGCTGCTGTTGTCTTCCAGTTCATGGTTTTAACTCCCATTTTTCGGTTCAGTCTCGTTTCCTGCTGACGAAGAAAAACAACGTGACGATCGCGACCGAAAGCAGCAGGAAGGCGGTCGATATCGCGTTGATCTCGGGTGTGATGCCGCGGCGGATCTGGCCGAGCATGTAGGTGGGCAGCGTGTCCTGGCCGCCCGATTTGACGAACTCGGTGATGACGACATCGTCGAGCGAGATGACGAAGGCCAGCATCAGCCCGGCAAGGATGCCCGGCCACAGAAGCGGCAGCGTGATGCGGCGGAAGGTTTTCCAGGGCGTCGCGTAAAGGTCGGCTGCGGCACGCTCCAGCGTCAGGTCCATATTCTCAAGCCGCGCCCGGATCGGCAGGTAGGCGAAGGGAATACAGAACGCCGTATGCGCGGCGACCAGATAACCGATGCCGGAATAGCCGGTGAAGATCTTGATGCGCGAGAAGAAGATCAGCAGCGCCACGCCGGTGACGATCTCGGGCACCATCAGCGGCTGGTTGATTGCCGCATATTTGAAGGTGAGCCCGGGATAGGGCGCGGTGCGCGTGGTGGCGAGCGCTGCCATGGTGGCAAAGATGGTGGAAAACACTGCCGCGATCGAGCCTATCTGGAACGAACGCAGCGTAGCATCGACGACCTGCGTGTTCTGCCATGCCGACTGGAACCATCTGAGCGAAAACCCGCCCCATTCGGAAGTCGAACTCGCCGCGTTGAAGGCATAGATGACCAGCACGATGATCGGCAGATAGAGCACGATAAAGCAGGTCGCGGCGATGGCCGTGAATCCTGGCTGATGCTTGATGGAAAAGTTTTTAGCCATGCCGCACCCCCGACTTGCCGGCATTGCGCACATAGGCAAGCAGCGCCACCATGACGATGATCATAACGGCGATCGACAGCGCCGAGCCGAGCGGCCAGTTGCGGCCCTGCCCGAACTGCAATTCGATCAGGTTGGACAACATCATGTTCTTGCCGCCGCCCAGCACGCTCGGCGTCACATAGGCACCAAGTGCCGGAATGAAGACCAGGATGGAGCCGGCTATCACGCCGGGCTTGACCATCGGAAAGATGATCCGCCGCAGCACCTGGAAGCGTGTCGCGTAGAGATCATAGCCCGCCTCGACCAGCCGGAAATCGAGCTTCTCCATGCTGGCATAGATCGGCAGCACCATCAGCGGCAGGTAGACATAGGCCATGCCGATCAGGATCGCCGTGTCGGTGTAGAGGATCTGGATCGGCGCCGAGATGATGCCGAGCTTGAGCAGGATCGTGTTGATGATGCCTTCGTTGCGGATGATCTGCAGCACCGCGAAGGTGCGGATCAGGAGGTTGGTCCAGAACGGAATGGTGATCAGGAACAGCCAGAGATCGCGCGTCTTTTCACTGCGCGTCGCCATGAAATAGGCGGTCGGGAAGCCAAGCGCCAAGGTGGCGATGGTTGTCACCACCGAAAGCTTGATCGAACGCAGGAAGATGGTGACGTGGGCGGCGGCAACCGAAAGCGTATCGTCGAAGATATCGCGTTCCAGAAACACCGCGATCCAGGCTTCCGGCGAGAACTGCCACTTCACGTCGCCATAGGAGCCCGGCGTCAGGAACGAGTAGACCAGCACGATCAGCAGGGGGCCGGTCGCGGCGAGGAAAATGACCAGCAGCGCTGGTGCTGACAGAAGCCAGCGGTCACGCACATCGCGCCGCTCCGCTGCCTTGGCGACTTCTTCCGCGGTCGCCATGATCAGTCCTTCAGCACTTGCGCGGCATCGTTGCCGATCAGGATACCGACCTTGTCGCCACGCTCGAAACCGCAGCCGGCGCTGCGTGTGTTCTGCTGGCGAACGGTGAAGTCCTCGCCGCTGTCGAGCTGGACATGGATATGCGTATCGGTGCCGAAATAGACGACGTTCTCGACCGTGCCCGACAAGTCGCCCTTGCTGTTGGTCAGCTTGGCATGCTCGGGCCTCACCACCACGGTGGCGTTGTCCTTGGGCTGGAAGCCTTCGGCAACGGTCGCCTCGATGGTCGTGCCGGATTTGAGCGTCGCGCGCGCCTTGCCGTTGCCGATGCCTGATATGGCGGCGGTGAGGAAGTTGGTTTCGCCGATGAAGTCGGCGACGAAGCGTTCCGCCGGCTTGTCGTAAATATCCCAGGGCGAGCCGACCTGCAGGATCTTGCCCGACGACATCACCGCGATGCGGTCCGACATGGTCAGCGCCTCTTCCTGGTCGTGGGTGACGAAGATGAAGGTGATGCCGGTCTCGTGCTGCAGCCGCTTCAGCTCGATCTGCATCTCCTTGCGCAGCTTGTAGTCGAGCGCCGACAAGGGTTCGTCGAGCAGCAGCACTTTCGGCTGCGGTGCGAGCGCCCGCGCCAGCGCCACGCGCTGCTGCTGGCCGCCGGAAATCTGGCTGGTGCGACGACCGGCGAGTGCCTCCATCTTGACCAGCTTCAGCATCTCGGCGACGCGCGCCTTGATCTCCGCCTTCGGCTTGCCCAGCATTTCCAGGCCAAAGCCGATATTGTCGGCGACCGTCATGTGCGGGAAGAGCGCGTAGGACTGGAAGACTGTGTTGACCGGCCGTTTGAAGGGCGGCAGCGGCGCGATGTCCTGGCCATAGAGCAGGATTTCACCGGCGGTTGGGAAGTCGAAGCCCGCAATCAGCCTTAGCAACGTCGTCTTGCCGCAGCCGGATGGCCCCAGCAGCGTGAAAAACTCGTTCTCGCGGATGGATACCGAGACCGTGTCGAGGGCAGCGACTTGCCCCTCACCTGACCCGAAAATTTTGCTGACGTTTACTACTTCAATCGCATTCCGATCCGGTTTGTCCGGCACGATTACGCCTCACTGTTGACCCCGCTCTTGCTGGCGGAGCTCTTCCCCTGTTCGATGTGACCACATGGCCGGTAGGTTGGCAAGCCCGGCATTGAATCACAGTTCAGTCAGTTATTTTCGGCTAGCAAGCGGCATGCCATTGTCAGGCCTGGTAGGTGATCTTGCCGCCACAGATCGTCGTCACTGGCCGCACCTTGTGCAGATCGGCCGGGGGCGTTTTCTCGATATCCGCCGACAAAACGACCAGATCGGCCATGTAACCGGGTTTCAGCGTGCCCTTGCGGTGCTCGGCGAATTCGGCATAGGCGCCCTCGACCGTGTATGCGGCGAGCGCATCACGCAGCGAAAAGCTCTGGTCCGGGTCGCTCTCTGCCCACGGTTTGCGCAACACTGCCGCCCGAATGCCCAGGATCGGATCGATCGGCGACACCGGCCAGTCCGACGCGAAGACGACATGCGCGCCGGCATCCTTCAGGGTCCGCCAGGCATAGCTCAGCGGCCAGCGCGCCGGCCCGATGCGCGACACCGTCGGCTCCAGCGGAAAATCCATGGCCCCGGGCGGATGCGGCGGTTGCATGGAGGCGATGACGCCGAGTTCGGCGAAACGCGGCACATCAGCGGTGGTGGTGACCTCGATGTGCTCGACCCGGTGACGGCTGTCGCGCTTGCCGTTCGCCTTCTGCGCCGCCTCGTAACCGTCGAGCACCGCGCGTACGGCGCCGTCGCCGATCGAATGCACGGCGATCTGCAGCCCACGCTTGTCGACCGCGACGGCCAGATCGATGAATTGTTGCGGCGTGAACAGAGGCTCGCCCACCCAGTCGGGCCGGTCGGCATAGGGCTCGACCATGACAGCCGTCCAGGAATCGAGCACGCCATCGTAAAACACCTTGACCATGCCCGACGACAGCCATTCGCTGTTGTAGTGTTCGCTCATCGTTGATGCCTTGTCGAGCATGTCGAGCGTCATGAAATTCTTGTAGTGGAACGGGATCTGGACGCGGCAAGGCAAGCCTTCCTCGGCCTCGATCTCGGCCAGCAGCTCGAGCTGATACAGGTTGCCGTCCATGTTCTGGATCGAAGTGATGCCGTGGCGAGCGCACCAGGCGAGCCCGCGCCGCATGATGTCGCGGTCGGCGTCCCGCTCCGCCGCCGTCGGCATCGGGTCCGGCTCGCCGCCCGTCGACAGACCCAGCCGCACCCGGCTTTCGCCGGCAAGGTCGAGCACAGGGCCGAAGGCCTCGCCTTCGCGCAATTCGCCTGCGGCCAGACCATCGTCACCCATGACGATCTCATTGCCCGGACCAAGCGTGCGCCCCTGCAGGATGCCCGCCATTTCGAGCGCCTTGGTATTGGCCCACATGGTGTGATGGTCGGGCGCGGCCATGCAGAACGGGCGATCGGGCAAAATGGCATCGAGATGGTGGCGCGTCACCCGCTCGCTGCCGAGCACGGTGTAGTCGACGCCCTGCCCGACCAGCATCTTCGCATCGGGCCGCGTCGGCGCATAATCGCGGATCGCCTTTTGCAGCGCCTCAAAGCCGTGAATACCCGTGAGCTGAAGGTGGGCAAGTTCAGCCCCACCCGAAAACAGGTGCATGTGGGCTTCGATGAAGCCCGGCACGACAGAACCGCCCTTGGCGTCGATCACCTTGGTGGCCGGTCCCTTGAGCTCTTCGATGGAGGCGCGGCTGCCAATGGCGATGATGGCGCCGTCCTTGACGGCAACGGCCTCGGCAGCGGGATTGTCATCGTCCATGGTCTGAACACGACCGTTGATGACGATCAGATCCGCATTATGACCCGCACCCGTGACAGACATCGCGACTCCGCGCTTTTGACGACTGACTGACACCGACAACCCTCTTGTCCAACGACCTGCCACTCCACCGGAGCGGCGCCATGGGACGAAAAGGATGCCAGTGCGCTGTCTTCGAAATTCCCCTTGTCATCCCGAAAGGCAGCGTGGATAAAGAATGCGACTGATTATTCGCGTTTGTCAACATGCGGAATATGGAATGTATTGTGGACAGCACCCTGCACCTGTGTTGAGACCTGGCGGGGAACGAGGACATCAAGCAGTGAAGCGCAGTCTCGACCGCAAAACCAGGATAGCGCTCGAACCGCGCAAGCAGCCGCGGCAACAACGGTCGAGCAAGGTGGTCGACAGGATTCTCGACGCGGCGCTGATCTTGACGCGGGAGCAAGGAACCAGGACGCCGACGACGCTCGCTATTGCGCAGCGCGCAGGCTTGTCGGTCGGTTCGGTCTACCAGTACTTCCCCAACAAGGAAGCCATTCTTCTGGACCTCGCCCGGCGCTGGCTGTCATCTTTTCCCGAGGTAATCGCCAAGCGCATCAAGGTCTCCCCGCCCACCAACCGCGAAGAGTTTCGGCAGGAAGTGCGCAAGCTCTTCATCGACACATCCAGGCTCTACCTCGAAAACGCCAGCTTGATGCCGGTGATCGAGGCTATTTCAGGCAACGCCGACCTTAGGCCGATCCAGAACGAATATGACGACCAGATCATCGCCCTCTACGCCGCATGGCTGCAGCATGCGAACCCGGCTCTTGAAGACAAGATCGCCAGCCGGCTCGGTGTGCTGATGATGGAGGTCGGGCATGTCTGCCGGCTTGTGGGGCTGAAAAAGGATCGCAGGACATACGACCTGATCGAGGACGATGTGGAAACCATGTGGCTCGCTCTGGTGACACCCTATCTCAACCTTGACTGATTTCGCATTTCGAGAGGAATTCTATGAAGACTGTCTATTCGCCGCTTCATGCTGGCCATGCCGGCCAGATGGAACTGGTCACGAGCGCGATCGTGCCGGGTTTCGAGAAGCCCTCGCGGGCCGAATTCATCAAGGCGCGGGTCGAAAGCGAGAAGTTAGGGCCGATCGTCCTGCCGCTCGAGCATGATCTCGCCGCCGCCAAGCGCATCCACAAATCTGACTACATCGACTTCCTGCCAACGGTCTGGCCGCAGTGGGTGGAAGCTGGCCTCACGGGCACGGCGATGCCCTTCACCTGGCCGACGCGCGGCCTGCGCGGCGACGTACCGCCAAAGCGCGTCGACGCGCTGCTCGGCTATTATTCCTTCGATGCCGGCGCCACCTTCGTCGAAGGCACATGGGCCGCGATCAAGTCGTCCTATGACGTGGCGCTGACCGCCGCCAGCATGGTCAAGGGCGGCGAGACATCCGCCTTCGCGCTCTGCCGGCCGCCCGGCCACCATGCCGGTGCCGGCTTCATGGGCGGTTACTGCTACATCAACAACGCCGCCGTTGCTGCGCAATGGTTCCGCGACCAGGGCGCCAAACGCATCTCGATCCTGGATGTCGACTACCACCACGGCAACGGCACGCAGGAGATATTCTATGACCGTGCCGACGTGCAGGTGCTCAACCTGCATGGCGATCCGATGGTCGAGTACCCGTTCTTCCTCGGCCATGCCGACGAACGCGGCGCCGGTGCAGGCGAAGGCTTCAACATCAATTATCCCATGCCCTTCGGCACCGACTGGGACGCCTGGAACGCCTCGCTGGAGGATGCCTGCGCTAAGCTTGCCGCTTATGCGCCCGATGTCGTCATCGTCTCGCTTGGTGTCGACACGTTCGAGAAGGACCCGATCAGCCAGTTCAAGCTGAAGAGCCCGGACTATCCGAAGATCGGCCGCCGCATCGCAAAACTCGGTCTGCCGACGCTGTTCGTGATGGAAGGCGGCTATGCCGTCGAGGAGATCGGCGTCAACGCCGTCGGCGTGCTCACCGGATTCGAGGATCGGTAAATGCCTGTCGCCCAAAAGTGTGTAGCGGTTTTGGGACAACGACAGGCATAAGCAAAGACGGTCACGACCGGGCGGCAGCGCCGCCCGGCTCTCGCGATCAGGTGGCGGTGCCAACGCTGGGCGTGACGGTTGGCTCGGCCGGTTTGCGCGAGCGGCCGAGATAGTAGACCGCCGCTGCCGCGATGACGCCGGCCGCAAGGATGCCCACCGCCAGAACCGGCCGATACCAGAACCAGGCAATCGCGATCGTCGTCGTGCCGACCAAGATCGCCAGGAAGAAGGCGATGATGCCGGTTCCCATCCGCGCCATGCTGCCGAGGAACGGGATGACGTCTAGGATCACGCCGATCGGGCTGAGGAACAGGGCAAAGCCGATGGTCAGCAACAGCAGGCCGGCGGCGCGCAGCAGCCAGGTGATCAGCGTGTTTGCACTGACCGCCTCGGCGAACATCTTGTCGGCCGGGACAGTGCCGGTGTCGACCATCAGCAACGCATCGCCCGCCTCGGTCTGGTAAGGCTCGAACCGGCTGCCGGCCTGCCGCGCGACGATGCTGATCACACCGAGCGGCGCCAGTTCGTAGCCGATGCGATAGTCACCCAGCGCCGGCGTTGTGGTGTCGGCGCCGAGATAGATCTTGCCGTCGACGATGCTGAGCGGCCTGGTGCCGGTATAGGCGGCCTTGATCGCGGCCGACTGGTCGGGCGACAGCGAATACGCCTTGTCGCCCTCGATGCGATCAAGCACCGGCGTGTCGAGATCGAAGGCGACGAGCTTGCCTTGCGGAATCTGGAAGGTCCGGCTGCGGATCGCCATCGGCGGATTCTGGTGGCCGTCCGGCTTCTTGAAATCTGACGAATCGATCTGGCTGTCGTCCCACACCTTCGAATAGCTGTAGGTGGTCACCGTTTCCTCGCCGCCGCCAAGCTTTTTGGTGGTCTCGGATTTGGACTCTTCCTTCCACTGATACATCTCGGCGCTGCGCGACAGCCGCAGCCCTTGCGCCGCGATGCCGAAATCCGGATCGGCGAGACCGCTGTCCGCCGTCACCGGCCCGCTGACATGCACCAATTTACCGTCATTGGCGGCATCGACGCTGTCGGCATTGGCCGAGACGACGGCGCCGGCCCCTTCGGCCAAAGAGCGCGCCGTCTGCACCGCGCGGCCCTCGTTCCAGAACAGCCCGATCACCATCAGCACCACCAGAAGCAGGCCGAAGATGACCCCGCCGACCGCCCGCTTGATGCGCCCGAACCACGAGACGGATGTAACTTCCTGAAATGAATCGCTCATTGTTCCCCCCGAAACCAAATTGCCACCCCACTGCGTGCCGCCGGGGCGCCCGCCTCTTCAACGTTCCCGAACCTACCGGAATCGACTAGCCGCCGATATGGCCGGTTTGCAATCAGTGAGGACTTTTCGCGTCTCTGTCTTCTGTCCAAGGCGCGAAAATAGACCTCTGAGTCGCACCTGAGTCCACCAGATTCGATTTTGTCAAATCGCGTTTGATGTCGGATTCAACTGCGGGTAGATTAGACCCGAATCAGCCGGTCCTTGGGGGGCGCGGCGACCACCCAAAGTCTCTTGTTCCGGAGTTTTTCCGGCACCAGACGCGGACGGCTTCGCGTTCCCTGAATGGATTCGGATCTGGTTGGCGCAGCCCTGCGCCACGCGTGTGTCTTCGTCAAAGTAATGCGTATTCGGGTTCGGCGGCTGGCTTCCAGCAGCCGGACAGCAGAAACGATTCCGGCCAAAAGCAACAAGAATGAGCAGTCCCGCCGCGCCACTTCAATCCGACACATTGGGCTCGCGCCTGACGTCGCGCGGCGATCTGACCAGCTTTTTCATGCAACTGACCGCCGAGATCGGCGCCGACAGCTACATGCTTGTCGCCATCGTCCACGACCAGGACCGCAACGATGCGCGCATCGTCTCGTCCAACTGGATTTTCGATGCCATCGAGCTGATCGGCAAGCGGCTGATCGCCGGGCTTGCGCAAGGCGCGCTCACCGTCGCGCCCGGCATCCGTCCGCAGCCGCTGGTAGCATCTCAGGCACCCGCAGCAGACGGATTGATCACCGGCGAAGAGGCGCGCCTTCTCGACGTGCTCGGCCATGCCGAAATCTATTCGCTGCGCCTCAATGTCGGCCGCCAGCGCCTGTTCGCCCTGTTCTCGGCGGCGACTGTCGGCGGCATCGACCAGCCGGCGCTGATGCGGGCGCAACTAAAATGCTGCTACGCGCTTTCGCACATCCCGCAATTGATCGCCGCCGCCGCCATGCAGGATCCGCTGTCGGATCGCGAGCGTGAATGCCTGTTCTGGGTTTCCGAAGGCAAGACCACCGACGAGGTCGCCGTCATCCTTGGCGTCTCCTCCAACACCGTCAACAGCTACATCACCCACGCCATCCAGAAATTCGCGGCCAGCAACCGCGCGATGGCCATCGCCACGGCGATCAGGAGCGGCATCATTTGAAACACGCCGATATCAAGGAGGCTGCCGAAGCCCTCTTCAACGAGCAGCGCAACCCGTTCGGCGCCTTCACGCTTGGCTCCGAAACCCATCACGCCGTCACCATTCCCGATGCCGTGCGCCGCTGCCGCTGGATATCAGTCGACATCAACGCCTCGGCCTTCGGCTTGTTCTTTGTCAGCCCCTCGCCCGAACGGGCACGGCTAGTTCCTTGCTTCGATTCCGACTATCCCGGGATCGCCGTGGCGACAAAGTTCATTTCAGGTGCCAATGGCGAGGAGATCGTGCGCCACACCCGCATCTCGACCGAACCGCGCTGGTGGACCGATGACGGTGTCGCCGCCATGGCGGAGATGTTCGGCAATCTCGCCTGGACCGAGCAGATGGCGGCGCTGGCGCCCGGCACCAGCGGCATCGCCTTCCCGGTCCATGCCGATCGCGGCCAATGCGGCCTCGTCGTTTTCCTTGGCTCCGAGATCGCCTTGCCGCAGGACGCCCTCTACGAGATCCACGCCCGCTGCTTTTCGCTGTTCGCCGCCGTCGCCCGCATCCGTCCGGGCGATGCCGGCCGCATGCGCGCCATTTCCAAGCGTGAACTCGAATGCCTGAAGCTGACCGCCAACGGCAACACTAGCGAAGAGATCGCGCGGCTCCTGAAGCTGTCGGTGCACACCGCCAACCAGTATCTGACCCAGTCGACCCAGAAGCTGAACGCCGTCAACCGCAACCAGGCCGTGGCCAAGGCGCTGCGGCTGGGCCTGATCGAATAGGATAATTCGAGGATCGGCCGGCGTCGGCTCGCGATCGACGTCAGCGATAAGCGAGTGGTTCGACCTTTCGGATACGCGCCTCTTCGATCACAGCCTCGAGCAGCGCCGTGTTGTGCTCGGGGTCTTCGCCCGGCTTCTCGAACGACACGTAGTTGACCACCACCGAGGCACCGAGCTCGTCCAGCGTCAGCTGGAAATAGACGGTGACGCCGGGCGGCCTCAGCTCCAGGTCAAGCACGATGCGCGGGCTGCCGCTCCAGTCGACATGCGCCTCACCGCCATGGCCAAGCCGCAGCGTGCCAGGCATGAAGAACAGCTCCACCGCTGAATCGACCAGATCCGACAGGCACGCGAAATGCTCAAGCCGGATGAAGGCGATGTAGTCGGCGACATCGATCAGCCTCAGTTCCCCCACCACCTGCTCGATGGCGCTGGCGACGATGATCTCGCGGGATTTTGCGTGCGGTTGGCGGTTCATGAAATTTGTCTCCGCTCAGCCTTTTTCGAGTAGACGATCCGCACCAGTTCGGCCACGGCCTGGTAGAATTGTGACGGGATAACATTATCGACCGAAACTTGCTTGTACATGGAGCGGGCGAGCGCCACGTCCTCGAAGATCGGGATGTTGTGTTCGCGGGCAATCTCGCGGATTTTCAGCGCCACCAGATCTTGCCCCTTGGCCAGCACCATCGGTGCCGAGTCCTCGTCGCGCACATATTTCAGCGCGATCGAGAAGTGCGTCGGGTTGGCGATGATCAGCGTCGCGCGCGGCACCGCCGTCATCATCCGCTTGCGCGCCCGGTCGCGCGCCAGCGAGCGCAGCCGCGATTTGACGATCGGGTCGCCCTCGGACTGTTTGAACTCATCCTTGACCTCCTGCTTGCTCATGCGCAGGTCCTGCTTCCAGTGGAAGCGCGACCAGACGATGTCGATTGCCGCGATCAGCCCCATGACGAAGACGATCGCCACCAGGATGTCGACGGCGATGCCACGGATGACGAGACCGAAGGCAACCGGATTGGTGATCATCCCGGCAAGCAGCTTGCGGTGGTCTTCCGACAGCGTGAAGATCAGCACGAGGATGGCAAAGCCGACCTTGCCGATGGACTTCGCGAACTCGACGAAGCCCTGGATGCCGAACAGCCTGTTCCAGCCCTTGACGATCGAGATGCGCGAAAATTGCGGCCGGACCCGCTCGCCGACGAATTGCGGCATGTTCTGGAACACCGAGGCGCCGACGCCGGCTACGGTCAGCAGCACGAACAGGCTCAAGACGGCGCGGCCGACTTCGAGGAGGACGATCTTGTAGAGCGCGATGACATCGGTCTCGGTGTCCATCGGCCAGGCTTCCGGCTTCTCCAGGAACATCGACAGGAACATGCCGAGGTCGATGACGGCATCCTTGGCGTAGAAGACGGTGAACACCAGTATGGCGACGAAGGACGCAAGGAGCGCCGTTTCCCGCGAATGGGGCAGTTTTCCCTGTTCGATGGTGTCGCGGATCTTCTTTTCCGTCGCCTCTTCGGTTTTCGAATCCTTGTCGACCGCGTCAGCCATGGCGCGGTCTTAGGCGGCGTTCTGGGTCGAGGGGAGCTCGAAGGCGCCTTCGCGTGACAACCGGATCGTCGTCGTCACGATTGTCTTGCGCGCCGCCGTAATGTCAGCGAGAGGAACTCCTTCCGATCCCTGTCCGAGTTCGGCTTCGATCATGCGCCGCGACCGCGCGCCGATCGCCGACAGCACTGATTCCGCAAGTCCCGCCTGCGCGCCGCGCAGGGCCAGCGTGACCAATTCGGTCGACAGCCCGTCGAACAGCAGCACCCGCGCCTTCTGGGTGAGCAGCGGCAGGTCGTCGAAGGCAAACAGGCGAGCCCGGACGCCATCGAGATCGGGCGTGCCGGCGGCTTCCAGGTCCTGCATGACCTCCTCGAGCAGCGGCTTGTCCAGTTCGTTGAGAACGCTGGCGACGCGCGCCTGCCCGGCCGACGTGTCCTTGGTCGAGGTTTCCGTCAGCACACTGCTGCGCAACCGGTTTTCGACGATCCTGCTGGCGGCTTCCGGAACATTGGCCATCGTCACCATGCGCTTGATGATTTCGCCGCGCGTCGACTTGGTCAACGTCAACAATACGCTCGCCGCCACTTGCGGCGCCAGCTTCGACAGCACCATGGCCGCGGTCTGTGGATGCTCACCGGCCAGGAAGGCGCCAAGCCGCGCCGGCTCGAGCTTTTCGAGCTCGGGCCAGATCGGCGGCGGGCCTTCCGGTGCGACCTCGAATCTCTTGTCGCCCATGATCGCGCTCATCTCTTCGGGCGACAGCGACTCATTGAGGATGGTGTCCATCCTGTCGGCGGAATCGAGCAATCCCGCCCCTTCGGTGAACTCGGCCTCGAACTCGGCGACGATGCGCTCGAGATCGCTTTGCGGAATCGTCCGCAGCAGACGGGCGCCCTCGATCAGCGCCTTCAGTTCTTCCTGCTTGAAGAATTTCAGCAGGCGGCTGGCCGACGGCTTGCCCATCGCCACCAATATGGCGGCCGCCTTCTGCGCGCGGGTCAAGGTCACCGGCGTCGTCATGCCACTCGCCTCTGCTGCCACCGGCAAGCTCCGCAACCCATGTCCTAGGCGCCCTTCGTGCCGGCGATGATTTCGGTCAGCCTGATGCCGAAGCGCGACGGATCGCTTTCCAACACGGTGATCTCGCCGCGCGCGATCTTGCGGCCGTTGACCACGACGTCGACAGGTTCGCCGATGCGGCGATTGAGCGCCACGGTCGACCCCTTCTGCAGCGCCATCAGGTCGGAGACTGGCATCTCGGTGCTGCCGAGGATGATCTGGACATCGACGGGGATATTCATGATGACGCTCGAATTGGCACCTGAAGCGGCCCTGAACGCCGCATCGGGGCGTTGCTCCTCTTCATGCAGGACGCCGCGCAACTCTTCAATGGCACGGTCGAGCTGCTCGTCCGGCTGGTCGAGGTCGGCTTCCACCTTGGTCTTGGCCATGCGTCGTCTCCAAATGTCAGGCGCGGCCGGCAGAAGCCGGCATCAGCGCTTCGATAAAATCCTGCCCGGCATCGTAGGGATGCCTGATTCGGACGGTGTAATTCTGTCCCAGTTTGCCGAACTCGCACACGAATAGCGTCTTGCCGCGCGCGCTGAGGCGTGCCTGCGACTGCGCCGTTTCCTCGAACTCGATGACCTGGCCAATTTCAAAACCGGCAAGGTCGCCGAGTGTCAGCCGCGCCAGCGGCATGGTGGCCTCGAGTGCCACCGTGGAGCGCATCACTTCTTCCGAAAAGCGCGCGCGCCAGCTGGCTCCCTGATCGTTCTCGCCGGCGGCGACGGCACTGTCCCGGCTGGCCAGCACGACACGCTGCGGCATCGTCACGGTGACGGTGCCGCTGTCGGCCGGCGTCGAGATGCCAAGGACGATGCGGATCGCCGCGCCGTCGCGCAGCACGTGCCGCTTCGCCTCGGTGCCCGACATTGCCCGCGGCGCCGGCAGGCGCAGGTCGAGCGAGCGCTTTCCCGATCCATTGAGGGCCTGCGCGACCTGCTGGAACACCATGGTCGAGACATCGATTTCGATCTGTGACAGATCGCGCTCGATTGGCGACACCGGCAGATCCGGATCGCCGCCGAACAGCGTGCAGACCATGATCGCGATCGCCGGTGCATCGATCACCAGGGTCATCGCATCGGAGGACACGGACGAGCCGACGACGGTCAGGGCAAACGTGTCGCCGGCGCGCGAACGCGCCTCGGGAACGCGGCTAACCTGTATCGCTTTGAGATCGACAATGACCGGAACGCCAAGCTCACCGGTCAGGCCTTTCTGCAGCAGCGGCACGGCGCGCTCGGCCATGGCCCGCCCAGCGTCGATGACCTGGGCGGCTTCGCCGCTGTCGCCGACCAGGCGCTCGATGATCAGCGAGCGCGCTTCCGCTGGGCTGCCCGGACTGGTCATGACAGTGCTGGGACCGATCTGTCGCGCATCGTTCAGGCGGCCTTCTTTTCGACGGAGCCGGTGTTCATCGTGCTCTGCTCGACGGCGTCGATCGTCGGCCGTTCATAGGACGAGATCGTCTTGCGGCCGAACTCGATCGCCACCTGCGGCAGCGCGCCGTTCATGTAGGCCAGCAGCGTCTGCTTGACGATGATGTAGAGGCGGTTGTTCTTCTCGCGCACCGTCTTGATCTTGGTGGCGACGGGTCCGACCACCGCGTAGGACAGGAAGATGCCGAGGAAGGTGCCGACCAGGGCCGCGCCGATCAGGCCGCCGAGGATTTCCGGCGACTGGTCGAGCGCACCCATCGCCTTGACCACGCCGAGCACGGCGGCGACGATGCCGAGCGCTGGCAAGCCGTCCCCGACCGCCACCATTGCGTGATAGGCCTTCATCTTGTCGGACTTGATGGTCTGGATTTCCTCGTCCATCAGCGCCTCGATCTCGTGCGAGCGGGCATTGCCGATAATGATGATGCGACAGTAATCGCAGATGAAATTCGTCAGATCGTGATTCTTGAGTACGGTCGGAAAGGCCTGGAAGATCGCCGATTCCTCGGGATTGTCGATATGCGCCTCGACCTCGCTGCGCGACTTCGAGCGCAGTTCGCGCATCAGGCTGTGCAGCACGCCCAGTGTTTCCAGGTAGTTCTGTTCCTTCGGCACCGCCTGCTTGAACGCCTCGAGGATGGCCTTGCCGGTATCCTTGACCGTCTTCATCGGATTGGCGACAAGAAACGTGCCGAACGCGGCGCCGCAGATGACCACGGCTTCCCACGGCTGGACCAGCACGTGAAGATGGCCGCCCATGGCCATGAAGCCGCCAAGGACGCAGCCGAGCGTAACCACCAGTCCAATCAGAATGCCCACGAAAGGTCCTTCCGCATTTCACATCAGGCGTAAGGGATAGCTCCCGTGCCTTGTGTGAGGCTTGAATCGAAAGCGTCGGAGACGATTCAGTTTCGCGCAAGGAAGTGGGGGTATTGTGCTGGCATAGCTTCGGCCGGAGGCACGTCTTTGCTTAATACCTTTACCAGCTACCAGCTCATCACCAAGGACATCTCGAAGTCGCTCGACAGGATCGAGCAGCAGCCCGTGGTCGATCGCGATACCAAATATTATCTGGACAACATCACCAAGGTGAAATCGATCGACGATTTCGTCAAGAATGACCGTTTGTTCAAATATGCCATGAAGGCATACGGGCTCGAGGACATGGACTACGCCAAGGCCTTCATGGTCAAGGCACTTAAGGAAGGCGTCTCCGATCCTAACAGCTTCGCCAACAAGCTGACCGACAAGCGCTACGCCGAATTCGTCAGCGCCTTCAATTTCGCCGCCAACGGCGCCGATGCGACCATCTACAACAAGACGCAGCAGATGGTGACCAAGAACTACGCCACGCAGGCGAAAATCGCCGGCCTCGATCCGGATTCGGACTACGTGAAGGGCGAGACGACATACTATCTCGCCAACATCACCAAGGTGAAGTCGATCGACGATCTGATGTCGAACACCCGGCTCTACACATACGCGCTGGCGTCATTCGGCCTCGATTCGACGACCGAGGACAAGGACCTCATCAAGCGTGTTCTGCAAGGTGGCGTTCGCGACCCCGACAGCGTCGCCAACAAGATGACGGACAAGACCTACGCCGCGCTTGCCTCCGCCTTCAATTTCGAGGCCTATGGTGAGAACACCACCACCATCAATCCGGCGCAGCAGCCGACCGTCGACAAATACATGCGCCAGACCCTCGAAGAGGATGCCGGCCAGACCAACCAGGGCGTGCGGCTGGCGCTCTATTTCGATCGCAAGGCGCCGACCATCACCAGCTGGTACGACGTGCTGGCCGACACCGCCCTTGCCAGCGTCGTGCGCACCGTGCTCGGGCTGCCCGATTCCTTCGCCACCGCCGATGTCGACAAGCAGGCGCAGCTGTTCGAACAGAAACTCGACATCTCGGATTTCTCCGATCCCGAGAAGCTCGGCAAGTTCCTGACGCGCTTCACCAGCATGTACGAGATCAACAACCCGACCTCATCCGCCGTCACCTCGGTCAGCGTGCTGTTTGCCCAGCCGATCACGGTCGGCATCTCCACCGACCTGATGATGGCCATGCAGAAACTAAGGTTCTGAGATCATCATGCGGGACAGCCTGTACGTCGCCCTTTCCTCGCAGATCGCGCTCGAGCGTCGCCTCGACACGATCGCCGACAACGTCGCCAACGCCTCGACGATCGGCTTTCGCGCCACTGGCGTGAAGTTCGAGGACGTCGTGTCCGGCACCGGACCGAAATCGGTGTCCTTCGCCTCCTCTGGCAAGACCTATCTTTCCGGCGCCCACGGTGCTTTGAGCGAGACCGGCAATCCCTTCGATTTCGCCATTCAGGGCGATGCCTGGTTCGCCATCGATACGCCTGTCGGCACCGTCATGACCCGCGACGGGCGCTTTTCGATGAACGAGAACGGCGAACTGATGTCGATCGAGGGCCACCCGGTGCTCGATGCCGGCGGCTCGCCGATCCAGCTCGACCCGCGCAACGGTCCACCCAAGGCCGGGGCCGACGGTTCGCTGCGCCAGAACGATCAGCTTGTCGGCTCCATCGGTGTCTACAATTTCGATCCGGGCGAAAATTTCGTCCGCTACGGCAATTCCGGCATCGTTCCGGCGCGCACGCCTGAGCCTGTCACCGATCGCTCCGATATCGGCGTTGCCCAGGGTTTCCTCGAAGAGTCCAACGTCAATCCGGTGCTGGAAATCACCCGGCTGATCATGGTCCAGCGTGCCTTCGAGAACACCGCCGCCCTGATGCGGCAGACCGACTCCTCCACCGACGAGGCGATCAAGACGCTCGGCTCGAAATAGTCCATGTTGCTCGACCAGCCATCCCTGCGCGCACCCGAAAGACAGCTCCAGCCAGCGCCGGAAGACCGGCTTGCCGCGCTGGAACGGGTCTGGCGGCGTTTCGCCGACACCGAGGCGCTGCTCAAGCGCGGCGGCCGCGTCACCGAAGTCACGCCCACGCACTACAAGGTGCACGGCCTCTCCGATTTCGCCCGGCTGGGCGACATCGTCGAGCAGCGCGGCCATGCCGGTGCGCGCCGCGGCGAGATCGTCAAGATCAGCCGTGACGAGGTCGTCGTGGCACCCTTCGAACGCAGCGCCGATGCCGGCATCGGCGATGCCGTGTTCCGCCGCGGTCCGCTCGCGGTGGCGCCGCATGCCTCGTGGCGTGGCCGCACCATCGACGCGCTCACCAGGGCAATCGATGGCGGCCCGCCCCTGGTCAGGGGAGACGACGCATCGAGCGCCCAGACGACGCCCGGTGCCATGGCACGGCAGCGTGTCGGCACCGCTTTCATGACCGGCGTCAAGGTCATAGACATCTTCACGCCGCTCTGCTTCGGCCAGCGCCTTGGCATCTTCGCCGGCTCCGGCGTCGGCAAGTCGACCCTGCTTGCCATGCTTGCCGGCGCCGACGCATTCGACACCGTCGTCGTGGCGCTCATCGGCGAACGCGGCCGCGAAGTGCGTGAATTCCTCGAGGATACGATCGGCGACAGCATGGCCAAGACCGTCGCCGTCGTCGCCACCAGCGATGAAAGCGCCATGATGCGCCGGCGGGCGCCGGACTCAGCCATGCGCGTCGCCGAGCATTTTCGCGACCAGGGGCACCGCGTGCTCCTGGTGCTGGACTCGATCACCCGCTTCGCTCACGCCTTGCGCGAGGTGGCGACGGGGACCGGCGAGCCGCCGGTCGCCCGCGGCTATCCGGCCTCGGTGTTCACCGAGCTGCCCAAGCTGCTCGAGCGCGCCGGGCCAGGCGCGGAAGGCAAGGGGTCGATCACCGCCATCATCTCCGTGCTGGTCGACGGCGACGACCACAACGATCCGGTTGCCGATTCCGTGCGGGGCATCCTCGACGGTCATGTCGTGCTCGACCGCACGATCGCCGAACAGGGCCGCTATCCGCCGGTCAATCCGCTCTCGTCCATATCGCGGCTGGCCGGAAAGGCCTGGAGCGTCGAACAGCGCGCGCTGGTGACAAGGCTGAAGTCGATGATCTCGCGCTTCGAGGACACGCGCGATATCCGCTTGCTGGGCGCCTATCAGGGCGGCGTCGATGCCGAGCTCGATATTGCCGTGCGCCAGGTGCCGCTGATCTACGAGGCACTGACGCAAGCGCCGAAGGATCGTCCGTCGATCGACCCGTTCTCCGATCTCGCCCGCCACCTCAAGAGCAAGCTGAACGCCGATGCCGGAGACTGAACGCGAATATACCGAGCGCATCCTGCGCGACATGATCGCCGAGGCCAATGCCGCCGCGGAAGCCCGGGCTGACGAAGCCCGGGCTGCCAAGGCAAAGGCTGCCCGTGCCATAGCTGCCAAAGCCGAGGCCGTTCTGGCCAGAGCCGTAAAGCCAATCCTGCCACGGGCTGCCAAAGCCGATCCTGTTCCAGGAAGGGCCGCCGAGCCAGCTCTGCCCAGGGCTCCCCAGGCGGAGGCCGCCGAGATGACACAGGCCAGCCGCGACTCGCTGATCGACGGTCTGTTCCCGCTCACCGAATGGCCGCAGCCACCAAAGGCGCAGTTTCCCCGGCTGAACAAGAAGTCCGATCGGCGCAGCGATCTCGTCATTGCCGCGCTCGGCATCACGCTCGGGCTGATCTGCGCTTTGTTTCCCTGGTACATCTTCTTCAACCAGGACCAGTTCGGCGTCCAGGCGATGAAGTTCGGCGGCACCGGCACCAATTCGGGACGGGCGGGCGGCGGCGTGGTCGCCCAACGCAGCGCGCCGCTGACGGCAAAGGACGTCCCGGCGGCCAATCTCGACCTGCTTGCCACGGGAACCGTGCAGGATGACACCAATCCAGCACCTGCGCCCGGTGAGCAACCCTTTCCCGCCGACGCGGCGAAATTCCGCATGGTTCATGTCGCCAACGGCCGCGCCATGATCGAGGACGACGCTGGCCTCTGGATCGTCCAGCGTGGCTCGATACTGCCCGACTCCAGCCAGGTATCCTCCATCGAGCAGCGCAACGGCAAATGGGTCATGGTCACCAGTGCCGACCAGGTGATCGAACTCTCCAAGTAAACGCCCCATCTCAGGCCTCCGGCCATCCGCAAGGTCCGCGCAAGACTGGCGGCCTAGTCTTCGGGAACACGCCCGGAGATTCTCATGGAGCCCGTTTCCCTTTTCGACCTCGCCGCCAAGCAAGCCCAGTGGCTGGCCGTGCGCCAGTCCGCCGTCGCCGGCAACATCGCCAACGCCAACACGCCGGGCTACACGGCAAACGATGTCGAGCCGTTCGAAAAGGTGCTCGACCGCACAGCCGTATCGCTGCAGGCCACGCAGGCCGGCCATCTCGGCAACGCAGCGACCAATGCCGGCTTCACCATCAAGCCGCAGGAAGATGACGGCGTCGTCATGCCGTCCAAGAACTCGGTCGTGCTGGAAGACCAGTTGCTGAAGGCCGGCGAGGTGCGCCGCTCCTTCGAACTCAACACGGCGATCGTCAAGGCGTTCCATTCGATGATGATGATGGCGGTGAAGAGCTGACCATGGACGCGCTGACCGCAGCTCTCAAAGTCGCAGCATCCGGCCTCGGCGCCCAGTCGGAGCGCCTGCGCGTGGTTTCCGAAAACCTCGCCAACGCCCAGTCGACCGGCACCGCGCCCGGCTCCGACCCCTATCGCCGCAAGACCATCAGCTTCGTCTCCGAGCTCGACCGGGCCTCCGGCAGCGCGACGGTTGCCGTGAACTCGATCGATCGTGATCCCAGTGACTTTCCTGTCGAATTCCAGCCCGGCAACGAGGCCGCCGACGAAAAGGGCTACGTAAAGATGCCCAACGTCAACGTGCTGATCGAGATGGCCGACATGACCGAGGCCAACCGCTCCTACGAGGCCAACCTTCAGGTCGTCAAGCAGGCGCGCGACCTGATTTCCATGACCATCGACCTGATGAGGAACCAGTAATGATCAGCGGTATCGGAGCCCTTCAGTTCAAGCCGTCGATCGGTGGCGACGACGCGGTGACAAGCCTGCTCCAGGGCGGCGCGACACCTTCGGCTGGCGGCAACATCGGCAGCTCCTTCGCCGAGGCGCTGAGCCAGGCAGCCTCCAAGACCGTCAACACGCTGCAGAATGCCGAGCAGGTGTCGGTACAGGCGCTCAAGGGCGACGTCGACACCCGTCAGGTGGTCGACGCCGTGATGAGTGCGCAGCAGGCGCTTCAGACCGCCGTCGCCATTCGCGACAAGGTGGTTTCCGCCTATCTCGAAGTCAGTCGAATGGGCATCTGAGGAATTCCGCCATGAAAGCACTCGCCATCGCCGCCACCGGCATGAATGCCCAGCAGACAAATCTGGAAGTCATCGCCAACAACATCGCCAACATCAACACCACTGGCTACAAGCGCGCCCGTGCTGAATTCTCCGACCTGCTCTATCAGGTCGATCGCACGCAGGGCGTGCCCAACCGCTCCAACGCCTCGCTGGTGCCGGAGGGTGTGTCGATCGGCC
Source organism: Mesorhizobium loti (assembly GCF_003148495.1). Lineage (GTDB taxonomy): Bacteria > Pseudomonadota > Alphaproteobacteria > Rhizobiales > Rhizobiaceae > Mesorhizobium > Mesorhizobium loti. Next base: position 715,461 of record NZ_QGGH01000001.1, on the reverse strand, counting down.
TCGGCGTCAAGACGACGGCCGTGCGCAACGTGCACACACAGGGCGAACTGACCAGCACCGGCAACAGTTTCGACCTGGCGCTCACCGGCAGGGGCTGGTTCCAGATCGAGGGTGCCGACGGCGGCACGCTCTACAGCCGCGCCGGCGCCCTCAACACCAACGCCACCGGCCAGCTGGTGACAGTCGACGGCGCTGCCGTCATTCCGGCAATCAACGTCCCCGTCGATGCCGTCGAGGTCATCGTCAACAAGACCGGCCAGGTCTTCGCCCGCATCGACGGCCAGACCGCCCTGCAGAACCTTGGCCAGCTTCAGATCGCCAATTTCGCCAACGAGGCGGGCCTGGCGCCGCTCGGCGACAATCTGTTCCAGGAAACCACGGCTTCGGGGCCGGCGAATGTCGGCGTCCCGGGCGATCCCGGCTTCGCCACGATCCAGCAGGGCTACCTCGAAGCCTCCAACGTCGACCCGGTCAAGGAAATCACCGAGCTGATCTCGGCGCAGCGCGCCTATGAGATGAACTCCAAGGTCATCCAGGCCGCCGACGACATGGCCTCCGTCGTCTCCAAGAACATCAGGTAACGCATGATGTCGACGCCAGGTCTCCTGTCCGTTTTCCGCCGCACCGCGCTCGCCTTTGCGCTGGTGACCGGCGGCATGCCGGCTTCTGCCCAGGAATCGACAAACCAGTCGACAGACCAATCGGCCGACCAGTCAGCCACTCAGATCGCCGGCAATCAAGCTGTCGGCGAGGTGGTGCTGATTCCCAGCCGGGTCATCTATCCCGGCGAGACCATCAATCTCGCTGCCCTGAAAAAGGTGACCCTGATCGTCGGCAAGCACAAGCCGGAAGCGGTCGCCACACGGGCCGAGGAACTCGACGGCAAGGTCGCCAAGCGCACGCTGCTGCCCGGCCGCTACATCCCTTCCATTGCCATCCGCGAGGCCTGGCTGGTCGAACAGGGCGCCTCCGTGCAGGTCTTCTTCATCGCCGGCGGACTGACGATCTCGGCGACCGCCGTGACGCTGCAGCCAGGTGCAGCGGGCGACCTCGTCAAGGTTCGCAACATCGACAGCGGCAAGATCCTGTCCGGCACGGTGATGGCGGATGGAACCATCCAGGTCAGCGCCTCATGATACGCGGCCTTTCCCTGATACTGGCTGCCGTGCTTAGCCTGCAGCCGGCACTGGCCGACGGCCTGACGCCGAAGGCCAAGCGCGAGCTCGCTGCCAAGAACGGCGGCGTCTACAACGATCCTGAATATGATCCGGCCACCACCAGCCGCATGTTCCGGGTTTCGTCCGGGCCGAGTTCGCTGCCGCCGGGCCAGGTCGCCTCGCGCATCAAGGACATCGCCCAGTTGCAGAGTTCGCGCGACAACCAACTGGTCGGCTACGGCCTGGTCATCGGCCTCGCCGGATCGGGCGACAGCCTGCGCAACTCGCCGTTCACCGAACAGTCGATCCGCGCCATGCTCGAAAATCTCGGCATCGCCACCGAAGGCGGCAGCGCGCGCGCCAAGAATGTTGCCGCCGTCATCGTCACCGCCAACATGCCGCCCTACGTGCAGTCGGGCGCCCGCATCGACATCGACGTCTCCTCGATGGGCGACGCGACCTCGCTTTCCGGCGGCACGCTGATCATGACGCCGCTGAAGGCGGCGGACGGCGAGATTTATGCCGTCGGTCAGGGCTCGGTCATCGTGTCCGGCTTCACCGCCAAGGGGCAAGCCGAGCAGCTGACGCAAGGCGTGCCGACCGCCGGCCGCGTGCCGAACGGCGCCATCGTCGAGCGTGCTGTCCAGGCCGAGTTCGACGATCAGGCGACGCTGACGCTGCAACTGCGCAATCCCGATTTCTCGACCGCTATCCGCATTGCGGACGCCATCAACGACTATACCAGCCAGCGCTTCGGCATGCGGGTGGCGGCCGAGCGCGATTCCCGCACCGTGCAGATCAGAAGGCCGAAGGGTGTTTCAGCCGCCCGCTTCTATGCCGAGATCGAGAACCTGGTGGTCGAATCCGATACGCCAGCCCGTGTCGTCATCGACGAGCGCACCGGCACCATCGTCATCGGCAACGACGTCAAGATCTCGCGGGTCGCCATCAGCCACGGCACGCTCACCGTGCGCATCACTGAAGCACCGCGCGTCGTCCAGCCCGAGCCCTTCTCCAAGGGCGAGACCGCCGTCGAACCGTTCACCGCCATCGACGCCAGCCGACCCGACGCCCGCGTCGCGGTGCTTGACGGTCCCGATCTCCAGACCCTCGTTTCCGGCCTCAACCGTCTCGGCGTCAAGCCGGACGGCATCATTGCCATTCTGCAGGGCATCAAGTCGGCCGGCGCCCTGCAGGCCGACCTGGTTCTGCAATAGGCGATGCCGATGATCCGCTCCCTCTCACGCCACGAAAGACGCCGCCCCGTCGCAATCCTGCTCGCGGCCGCCTCTGTTGCCACCATGACCCTTGCTGGCGGCACGGCACGCGGCGAGGAGACGGTCCGCCAGGTCCTGCCGGGAGCACCGGTCGCAGCGGCGGCGCCGCAATTGGCGCGGGAAAAGGCACCCGACCAAAGCGAGATCGAGCGCTTCTGCTCCAACATCGCCGACGCCGCCCGCGACCGCCGTTATGCTTTGCAGGCGGAGGAACTGAAGCAGCTTCAGGCCGGCATTGACGAGCGCATGAAAGCTCTGGATGCAAAGAAAGCCGAGTACGAGACCTGGCTGAAGCGGCGCGAGGTTTTCCTGGCCCGGGCCGAAGACGGCGTCGTCCAGATCTACGCCGGCATGAAACCCGACGCCGCCGCCGAGCGGCTGGCCATCGTCAACGCCGATCTGGCGGCGGCCATATTGATGAAGCTCGATTCACGCAAGGCGAGCGTCATCCTCAACGAAATGGACCAGAAGGCGGCGGCAACGCTCACCGGCATCATGGCCAGCGCAGCCCGAAGGGTAGATCCGTCATGATCCGCAAAATGCTCGTCCTGTGCGCGGTTGCCGTGCTGTCCGGCTGCGGAACCAACCTCAAGGAGGTCGGCAGGGATCCGGCTCTGTCGCCGGTCGGCTCCGGCATCGACGACGGCAGCACCGGATCGCTCTATCGCTATCCGGAGACGCCGCCGGCACCGCCCAGGAAATTCTCGTTGTGGGATGACCGCCAGAGCCGGCTGTTCACCGACCCGCGGGCGCTGTCCCAAGGCGACATCCTGACCGTCAAGATCAAGATCAACGACCGGGCCAACTTCAAGAACCAGAACGACAGGAGCCGCACCGCCAACCGCAAGCTCGGTTTCGATATCAGCGCGCAATGGGACAAGGTTGGCAGCACCGCCGGCAAGGGTGCTGGCGCTCTCAACTCCACCACGGACACGACGGCCGATGGCGAGATCAAGCGATCGGAAACACTGGAGCTCAATGTCGCCGCCATCGTCATCGACGTCTTGCCGAACGGCAATCTGATGATCAAGGGATCGCAGGAAGTGCGCGTCAACGCCGAGCTCAGGGTGCTGACCATTGCCGGCATCGTGCGGCCGGCCGACATCGGCGCCGAGAACACTATTCCTTACGAACGCATCGCCGAAGCGCGCATCTCCTATGGCGGACGCGGCCGCATCACCGAGGTCCAGCAACCTGCCTACGGCCAGCAGGTTCTCGACCAGGTTCTTCCGTTCTAGGATCGGGGGACACGGCGCCGTGGCAAATGTCGAACAGGTTCAACCGCGCAAGGGTCCCTCCCTTGCCATCCAGGCCGCCATGCTGCTGGTTGTGACGGCGGCGGCCATCGGCATGGGCTGGATGTCCGGCGGCTACCTGAAGGGCGTCGATGCCCCTGCGTCGGTACCGGTGGCGCCTGAGAACGAAGGCAAGGCCGAGCAGCCGGCTGCGGCCGAGCAGCCAGGCGTGGGGCCGACGCTCGTCGTGCTGGCGCCGATCACCACCAACATCGCCTCGCCTGCCGATACCTGGATCAGGATGGAGGTGTCCGTCGTCTATGACGGGCCGCAGCCACAGGCAATGTCGGATGACATCCACCAGGACCTTCTGGCCCTGGTGCGCACCTTGAAGATGCATCAGATCGAGGGCGCCAGCGGCTACCAGCACCTGAAGGCCGATCTCGAGGAACGCGCCTCGATCCGCAGCCAGGGTCACGCCAAACAGATCCTCATCAGGACATTGCTGCTCGAATGAGAAAGTTCCTTCTCGCTACGGCGATGATCGCCGCCGCCACGTCGATCGCGGCGGCGCAGCAACTCGATCTCGGCGGCATTGGCAAGGCCGATGGCACCACCGTCGGCTACATCATCCAGATGTTCGGCCTGCTGACCGTGCTGTCGGTGGCGCCGGGCCTGCTGATCATGGTGACGAGCTTCACCCGCTTCGTCATCGCCTTCTCGATCCTGCGCGCCGGCATCGGTCTGCAGTCGACGCCGGCAAACCTCATTCTCATTTCGCTGTCGCTGTTCATGACCTTCTATGTCATGGCGCCGACCTTCGACCAGGCCTGGAACACCGGCGTCAAGCCGCTGATGGACAATCAGATCACCCAGACCGAAGCCTTCGACAAGATTTCTGATCCGTTCCGCACCTTCATGCTGCGCAATGTGCGCGACAAGGACTTCGACCTCTTCGCCGACCTCGCCCGCGAGCGCGGGCAAACTGTTTCGCGCGACACTGTCGACCTGCGCATCCTGGTGCCCGCCTTCATGATCTCGGAGATCCGGCGCGGCTTCGAGATCGGCTTCCTGATCGTGCTCCCATTCCTGGTCATCGACCTGATCGTCGCCACCATCACCATGGCGATGGGCATGATGATGCTGCCGCCGACAGTGGTGTCGCTGCCGTTCAAGATCCTGTTCTTCGTCCTGATCGACGGCTGGAATCTTCTTGTCGGCAGCCTGGTGCGCTCCTTCAATTGACAGCTGGCGACTGATCCCTGGCAACTGGTCGCTGCCGTGCCGCGCAGGCACAGAATTTCAAGCAAAATATTTTCGATTAACCGTCCGGTTTAGCCCTTTGGTAGGGACTTGCCCGCATATTCGCTCGCAGATGGCGGGTGATCGATTTCAGAGATCATTGGCATGATGCCGCACCGTCATACCGGGAGACCCGGTATGTCTAAAAAACACCTGTAAAATCAAGGTACGAGTACCATGTCCAGCATCATGACGAACTCCGCTGCGTTGACGGCTCTGCAGAGCCTTAACGCCACCAGCAAATCCCTCACCGACACCCAGGCCCGCATCTCGACCGGTTACCGCGTTTCGCAGGCCTCGGACAATGCCGCCTACTGGTCGATCGCCACCACGATGCGCTCCGACAACCAGGCCATGTCCACCGTTTCGGACGCTCTCGGCCTCGGTGCCTCGAAGGTCGACACCGCCTACACCGGCATGAACAGCGCGATCTCCACCATCAACCAGATCAAGACCAAGCTGCTGGCTTCCTACGGCCAGACGGATGCCTCGAAGGAAAAGACCCAGGTCGAAATCACCGCTCTTCAGGCGCAGATGAAGTCCTACGCCGACGGCGCCACCTTCTCCGGCACCAACATGCTGTCCGTAAACAGCGGCGCCACAGCCACGACGGCTGCCGATGTGAAGATCCTTTCGGCGTTCAACCGTGACGCGGCCGGCGCATCTTCGATCTCGACCATCGACGTCAAGGTGGAAAACATCAAGCTGTATGAAGCTGGCACCACCGCGACACTCGCAAAGGGCATCCTTGACTCGCAACGCACCGGCTCCACCGGTGTGGCCACCCTCACGGCCGTGGCCGTGACCCTGGGCGCTACTGCAACGGCCACCGACACCTATTCGGCCGCCAGCCTGAAGATCTTCGACACCGCAACGGGCAAAGCTGCAGGCGACGATCAGATCCAGCAGATGCTGACCGTCATCGACTCCGCGCTCGCCGACATGACCAACTCCGCCACCACGCTTGGCGCCGCCAAGAGCAGTATCGACCTGCAGAAGACCTTCACCTCGGACCTGATGGACTCCATCGATCGCGGTGTCGGCCAGCTCGTCGATGCCGACATGAACAAGGAATCGACCCGTCTGCAGGCGCTGCAGGTCCAGCAGCAGCTTGGCGTCCAGGCGCTGTCGATCGCCAACGGTTCCTCGCAGTCGATCCTGTCGCTCTTCCGCGGCTAATCGCCTCCGCTCAACCACAATTCGCACTAAAAAATCGGGCCGCGCCAAAAGCGCGGCCCGATTTGCGTTTGCTCCAGCCCCACGCAACCCTCGGTCCTTAACTCTCGAAGGCCAGCGTTTAACAGGCTGTTAACCATGTCGCGCTAGTTATGGTTAACCAATAGCTTACAACAGTTGGCGAATCGGCCCTACCGGCACGATACCACCGTTGAACAGGCCTATCCGGCATGTCTGAGCATGTCGGTTTTGAGAAGGAGCGACTTTCTTGGCGAGCATCATGACCAACGCTTCGGCGTTAACCGCACTTCAAAGCCTCAGCGCCACCAACAAGTCACTCGAGCAGACGCAAGCTCGCATATCGACAGGCTACCGCGTCTCGCAGGCTTCGGACAACGCCGCCTATTGGTCGATCGCCACCACGATGCGCTCAGACAACCAGGCCCTGTCGACGGTGCAGGATGCACTCGGCCTCGGCGCCTCGAAAGTCGATACCGCCTACACCGGCATGAACAATGTGCTGACAACGATCGGCCAGATCAAGACCAAGCTGCTTTCGACCGTCGGCCAGACGGACGCAGCCAAGGCAAAAACCCAGACCGAGATCAAGGCGCTTCAGGCGCAGATGAAGTCCTTTGCCGATGCGGCCACCTTCTCGGGCTCGAATTTCCTTGCGGTGACCTCCAAGCAGGTCGCGGCCGCCAATGACGGCGTCCAGCCCGACTCGCAGATCGTGTCCTCATTCAATCGCTCCTCATCCGGCGCCATCTCGATCGGAACGATCAACATCGATGTCGAGGGCACCAAGCTTTTCGACTACGGCCTGGCCACCGACGTCAAGAACTACGGCACCCTCGATCGCCAGACCTCCATCTATGCCACTGGGGCCGCCCAGACCCTGTATGACAACGCCTATGCGGCCGCGCTCGCGCTCGGAAAAACGGACATCGCCGCAAACAGCGATGGCCAGACGGCGGCGGGAGCGGTGGTGGCCAGGGTCGACAATATTTCCGCCTACAACCTCGACATCACGGCGGCCGGGGTAACCGACGACATCATCACGCAGATGGTGACCAGGATCGACAAGGTCATGGCCCAGCTGACCGACTCCGCCACCATCCTCGGTTCGGCCAAGAGCAGCATCGACCTGCAAAAGACCTTCACCCAGAGCTTGATGGACTCCATCGACCGCGGCGTCGGCCAGCTTGTCGATGCCGACATGAACAAGGAATCGACCCGCCTGCAGGCGCTGCAGGTGCAGCAGCAGCTCGGCATCCAGTCGCTGTCGATCGCCAACAGCGCCTCGCAGTCGATCCTGTCGCTGTTCAAGAACTAATCGCGGGCGCCACCGGCGCCCTCCTTTCGCATCCCGCCCTCCTTTTCGCACTCCGATTGACGGGCCGCGCCGCAAGCGCGGCCCGATTTCATTTTCGCACAAGCTTCGAGGACTACTGTTCCGGCGGACAATCATGCTGGGAGTCGTTGAACCGTGCCGGAACAGATCCAGAGCATCATCTCGAATCTCCGCGGGTTTGGCGTGAAGCGCCTCGCCATGCTGGCGGGTATCGCCGTTCTGGTGATGGGCGTCATCGGCATCGCCTCGGTCTACCTCAACCGCCCTGCCTACGACACGCTCTATGTCGGGCTCGACCGCGCCGACGTGAACCAGATCGGCCTGGTGCTGGGCGAAGCCGGCATCGGCTTCGACGTCGGCGCCGACGGAACTTCGGTGCTGGTGCCGGCCGGCACCACCGCGCAGGCGCGCATGCTGCTTGCCGAAAAGGGCCTGCCGACCAGCGCCAACGCCGGCTACGAACTGTTCGACAATGTCGGCTCGCTCGGCCTCACCTCCTTCATGCAGCAGATCACCCGTGTGCGCGCGCTGGAAGGCGAGATCGCGCGCACCATCCAGTCGATATCGGGTATCAAGGCGGCGCGCGTGCACATCGTCATGTCCGAGCGCGCCAATTTCCGCCGCGACGAGCAGCAGCCCTCTGCCTCTGTGGTCATCCGCTACGCCGGCATCGACGCCGAGAAGAGCGCCATGTCGATCCGCCATCTCGTCGCCGCCGCCGTCCCCGGCCTGTCGGCCGACAAGGTGACGGTGCTCGATTCCAGCGGCAATCTGCTGGCCGCGGGCGATGATCCTTCCAACACCAGCGCCGCGCGCACGCTCGGCGTCGAGCAGACTGTCGAGGCGCAGATCGGCGACAACATCCGCCGCGCGCTGACGGCCTATCTCGGCCCCGACAATTTCCGCGCCAGCGTCAAGGCCGAGGTCAACACCGACACCCGCCAGACGGAAGAAACCATCTTCGATCCGAACTCGCGCGTCGAGCGCTCGGTGCAGTCGGTGCGTGCCAACGAAAACAACAACCAGAAGCAGGCTTCCACCCCGGCCAGCGTTGAGCAGAACCTGCCCGAAACCCAGGCAACCGCCACCGATGGACCGCAATCCTCGTCGCAGAACGACCGCAGGGAAGAGATTACCAATTACGAGATCAATTCGAAGAAGATCGCCACCGTCTCCAACGGCTACAGCGTCACCAAGATGTCGATTGCCGTCGTCGTCAACCAGCAGCGGCTGATGACCATACTCGGCAAGGACGCCACGCCGGAGCAGATTGCCAAGCGCGTCGCCGACATCCAGAAAATGGTGACCTCCGCCACCGGCCTGGACGAAAAGCGCGGCGACGTCATCGACGTGTCGGCCGTCGAGTTCATCGACGGGCTGGACGGTGAGGCGATCCCGCAGGCTGGAATGCTCGATTCCATCGGCCAGCATGCCGGCACCCTGATCAACGCCGGCGCCTTCATCGTCGTGGTGTTCCTGGTCGCCTTCTTCGGCCTGAGGCCGATGGCGTCGGCGCTGACGGCAAAGGCAACACCGGCCCTGTCAGGCCCCAGCTTCGATGACGTCCAGCGCTCGCTGCCGACGCCGGAAGCAACTGCCGCCGCCGACAATGCCGCGGTTGCCGCCTTGCCCGGCTCGCGCCCAGGTCCGACGCCGCTCGACGATCTTCGCCAGAAGATCAGGCCGGCGCCGCAGGATCGGCTTGCCCGGATGGTCGACCTCAACGAGGAGCGCACGGCGCAGATCCTGCGCAAATGGGCTGCCCAGGAAGTTGCGGTGTAAGCCATGCCCTCCGCAGCCCTCTTCGACCTTCTGCCTGATTTCGGCACCCGCGCGCAACGCGCCGGCCAGCCCCGGGCAGCAGTCGATCCCGAACACAAGCCCGAGACGCCAGCGCCGCAAGCCGATATCGGCACGCTGATCGCGGAAGCGGTTGCCCAGGCTGAAGCGGCGCTCGAGGCGCGCCTGTCGGCTGCGCATGATGCCGCGCTCGAAGCCGAACGCCAGGCCAATGCAGACGAAGCAAGGGTATTTCTCGAAAGCCTCGGCGACGATGTCGGCAAGGCGGTCTCGTCACGCATCGATGCCATGGAGGCACGCGTGACCGGGCTTGTCGCCGCCACGGTCGCCCGCATCATCGGCGGCATCGTCAGCGACGATCTGCAGAAACGCTCGATCGAGGTGCTCGCCAGCGCGATACACGAAGCGGTCGGCGATGCCGAAGCGGTGCGCATCGTCGTGCGCGGTCCGCTCTCGCTGTTCGAAACACTGAAGGCATCGCTCGGGCCGCGCGCGGCCAATCTCGACTTCGTCGAGGCAGCAGGCTTCGACCTCACCGTCGCCATAGACGAAGCGGTGTTCGAGACACGCATGGCCGAATGGTCGACGACCCTCTCAGAGGTTCTGGCATGAGCGTGGCCGAAGCCGGACACACGCCCCACGAAATCATCATCGTGCGGCGTGGTCATGACGATCATGACGAGGCCCACCATGGCGGCGTCTGGAAGATCGCCTTCGCCGACTTCATGACGGCCATGATGTGTTTCTTCCTGGTCATGTGGCTGATCAACGCCGCCAACGAGCAGACCAAGGCAGCCGTCGCCAGCTACTTCAACCCGGTCAAGCTGGTCGACCGCAATTCGAGCCGCAAGGGCCTGGAGGACCTCGGCGACGGTCCGCGCGCGATCGGGACAACGGCCGACAATCCGAAGAAGGCGACCAGCAAGGCCGGCCAGGACGGCGATGGCTCGGCGGAACGCAAACAGGACAAGCAAGAACTCCCGCAGGCGGAACACTCCGACGAGCATCTGTTCGCCGATCCCTACGCGGTGCTTTCGGAAATCGCCACAGATACCGGCGTCATGCAGAATGTCAGCCAGAAGGGTGACGGCGGCGCACAAGCCGCCGGCCCGGCGACGGGCGCCTCCGGCGGTGCCTCCTATCGCGATCCCTTCGAGCCGGATTTCTGGTCGCAGCAGGTGGCGGCACCCGCCGCCGAGGCCAGTGCCGAGCGCACCAGGATCGAGGGCGATCCGATCAAGCCCGGTGACAAGACCGCCGAAACGCAAGTGCCCAAAGTCAAAGCCGTACCGCCTGTCGCGGCCGCGCCGCTCGAGCCGCTAGCCAAGGACGCGACAGGCAAGCAGGCCGCGAACCCTGCCACGGCAATGGCCAAGGCCGGCGACACGAAGCCAAGCGAGATCAAACCGGGCGAGACCAAGCCGGGCGACACCAAGGACGCGAATGCGGCCAAGGTCGAGGCCGATGCGCAAAAGCCTGCCAAGCCCGACACCGACGAGAAGGCGCCGACCGCGGCTGCCGTCAAGGCCGCAGCCGACGTCAAGCGGCAGTTGGCCGATGCCTTCAAGCCCGGCGACAAGCTGCACGACGGCGTCTCCGTCGAAGCCACAGACAAGGGCGTCGTCATCTCGATCACCGACCAGCTCGACTTCGGCATGTTCGAGGTTGGCTCGGCGCTGCCGAGCCGCGAACTGGTACTGGCGATGGAGAAGATCGGCCGCATCGTCAACAGCCAGAAGGGCACCATCAGCATCAACGGCCACACTGACGCCCGGCCGTTCCGCAGCGACAGCTACGACAATTGGCGACTGTCGACGGCGCGCGCGCATTCCGCTTACTACATGCTCGTGCGCGGTGGCGTCGACGAACGCCGCATCACCGAGGTCGCCGGCTTCGCCGATCGCCAGCCGAAGGATCCCGCAGATCCATTGTCGGCCGTGAACCGCCGCATCGAAATCCTGATGGCGACTGGCGGATGAGGCGAGCGGCCGTCACCAGCCGGTTGATTGGCCTGTTGCTGCTGACCGGCGGATACCCTTCGGCCGGCTTTGCCCAGGATGCGCTGCAGCCGTATCAACTGGTGCGCTCGCTGCAGCTGATCCAGGATCGCATAGCCGCCGGCGATCATGCCGCCCTGCCGATGCAGGCCAAGCTGCTGGAGATGGCGGATGCGCGCCTGCGCGCGGCGGATGCCGAGGATTACAAGGATCCCAAGAACTTTCGCGCCCTGCTTGTCTACGGCATGAGCGGCGGAAACCCGATCACCGTCGAAGCCGCCACGTCGCGCGCCACGACGGACCCGCAAAGCCTTGCCATAGCCAAAGGCGTTATCGACTACCTCAACGGCCGGCCCGGCGAGGCGATCGAAGTCTTGGGGCCGATCGATCCCATGGCGCTGCCTCCCGATCTCGGCGCTTTCCTTGCCCTGGTCAAAGGCTCGCTGCTTGCCGGCGATCAGCCGGCGGCCGCACTCGGTCTGCTCGACGAGGCAAGATTGCTCAGCCCCGGCACGCTGGTCGAGGAAGCCGCACTTCGCCGTTCGGTCGGCATTGCAGTCGCGCAAGGCGACGCGGCGCGCTTTGCGCTTGCCTCCACCCAGTATGTCGAACGCTACCTCTATTCGCCCTATGCCAGCCAGTTCGCCGACTCCTTCGTCTCCGGTGTCATCGCGCTGCATATGTCGATCAGCCAGGACAAGCTGGGCGACATCACGTCGATGATGGATCCCGAGCGCGAGAAGGTGATCTATCTGCGCATCGCCCGCCGCGCCGCGATCGACGGCTTGAACGAGCTGTCGGCTTTTGCTTCGGCGCGGGCCGAGCAGGGTCGTGGCGGCAACACCAACCAGGACGATCCACGCGCCCTGCTCTATGCCAGCCTTTCCACGGTCACCTCGGGCACCATCGAGGACGTTCGCGCCAAGCTTGGCAAGATCGACCGCACCAGGCTGTCGGAAGGCGACCGCGCCTTGCTCGACGCTGCTCAGGCCATTGCCGGCGAGGTGGTCGCGCCGCCCGCCGCCCTTCCCGAGGAAAAGCTTGCCCCTGGTGCGGCCGTGCAACCACTGGCGCCCAAAATCACCACGGCGCAAGGCGCCGATGACAGCGGGCTGCCACCGGTCGAAGGCGCGATCGCGGAGCAGCCTGCCGCCACCGCGGCCTCCGGCGGGCCAACCGCCAATGCGCCGGACACGGCGGCGGTTGCAGCCACATCCGCCGAAGCAGCGACTGTCACGCCGGTCTCGGCACCGTCGCCTGCAGCCGGTCCCGAGCCCACCGATCCGACCGACGCCGCCATGACCAGAACACGTCGACAGCTCGACCTGATCGACCAAATGCTTGGAGCCGCCCCCAAATGACCACCAGCCTCGGCTCGGCCCTGCCAGGATTTGCCTCGACGCGTGCGACGGAGCAGCCGGCTGCGAATGGCAGGAATGACGACGCCGGCTTCGGCAAGATGCTGCGCGGCGACACAGTCCCTACCCGCCCGGAACGGCAGCCGACGACCGAGGCGGGATCGCACGACCAGCGCTGGGGCAAGCTCGCTGCCGGCCTTGCCGGGCATACCGGCAAGACCGAACCGGCATCGGCTGCTCCCGGAAAGACAGCCTCGGCCAAGGTGCCGACCGTGAAAATCGGCAAGGACAATCTGGAAACAAAGGCGCACAAGGACGATGCCGACGCCGAAGAGACGGCGCCGGACGGCGATGCCGTGCCGCTTCAGGACGACCTGTCGCTACTGATCGCGTTTCATGACTTGCGCCATTTCTCGACGTCGACCAAGGCGGCCGGGCGCGACGCGGCAGCCGCCGAGAGCCCATCGGACCCGGCGCTCGACGGACAAGCTCCGCTGCCGAAGACCTATCGATCAAAATCCACGGCCGGACGCGAGGCCGTCGAAACCATGTCGAAGCCGGAGCAAGTGTCGATCGTCGACGGGCCTTTGACGGAGCTTAACGCCCAGCCACCGAGCTCTGCCTCCAGCGCCCCGAAACGCGACAACACTGTGGCGGCTCTGAAGCTGCCGGACGCGCCAGCTGCCGACGTGCCCGGCGTGCAGTCGAAGCACGCCGCGTCGGCGATGAAGAGTATCGAGGATGTCCAGTCCTTGATACGGCCCGAAGCGGGAAAACAGTCCCTGTCCGCCGCACGCATCGACGTGGTGTCCGAACAGAGCTTCCCCGCACCGCCGCAGAGTCCCATCAGCCAGGCAGCCCTCAATGTGATCAACGCCATAGCCGCCGACAGCGGCCCGCAAAAGGCGCTTTCAGCCTCATCCGCGGCCGCCCAGCTGGCCAGCCCTGTTGCCGTTCCGACACATGTGTTGAAGATCGAACTTCACCCCGCCGAACTCGGCATGGTGACGGCCCATCTTCGCCTCTCCGGAGAACAACTTTCGATTGAGCTGAAGCCCGAAACACACGACGCCTATCGTCGGCTGTCCGCCGACAGCGAGGCCATCGTCAAGTCGCTGCGGGGGCTCGGCTTCGAGGTTGACAAGGTCACAATCTTGCAACCTTCGGTAGCAGTTGCCACTACAACCCGCACCGATGCAACCGCCCCCTTGCCGACGGCGTCAGGCCGCGACCCGTCATCCTTTCAACCGGGGAATTCGGGCGGCGGCAACGGCGGAGCCGGCGGGCAGCAACCGGGTCAGCAATCCGCAGGGAACCGCAACGATGACGCGCAGGACTACGGCCGCGGCACTTCGCCTTCTCGCGAGCGCGCTGGCGGCGATATCTTTATCTAGCGCGGCAAGCGCTGGCGCGACCGCGACCAACCCTTGCGAGCCGGAAATCCTGCGCGCCGCCGATCGCTATGGCGTGCCCGCCGGCATCCTCTATGCCGTTGGCTTGACCGAGACCGGCAACAAGGGCAGTCTTCAACCCAACGCCTTGAATATAGAAGGAAAAGCGGTATTTCCGAGGAGCCGGGCCGAGGCCCTTGCCGCCTTCGCCAATGCCCGGCGCGAGGGCAAGACGCTGATCGATCTGGGCTGCATGCAGATCAACCACCACTACCACGCATCGCATTTTCGCAGCGTTGAGGACATGCTCGACCCACGCCAGAACGTCGACTACGCGGCGCGCTTCCTGGCCAGCCTCCATGCCCGCCACGAGACCTGGTCGATGGCCGTCGCCCGCTATCATGCCGGCCCCGACAACGACCCGGCGCAGAAGATCTATGTCTGCCGCGTCATTGCCAACATGGTCGCCACCGGCTTTGGAAAATGGACCGCGAACGCGCGCGGTTTCTGCAACCCATAAGCGTATTTTCCGCTTCTAATAAGCCAAGCGTGCAACCTTGATTTGTCCTTTTGACTTGGTCAGATCTTGCCGCCGAAAGCATATCTGGTTGCACGCTAATGCAACCGGTGCGATTCCAGACTCCCAAGAAACTAGCTACAAGAAATGACGGTTGTTCAGGATTCTCGCCAGCGGATACGCCTCTCTTCACGGGGCAAATGATTTGATTCGGAGGCGGGCCGATGATTGTAATCGTTGACGAGCGCGAGCTCGTAACAGAGGGATACAATTCACTTTTCGATCGTGAGGGCATCGCCTGTGCAGGCTTTGCGTCCGGCGAATTCGGTGAGTGGGTGAACTCGGCCGCCGACACCGATCTGCGCTCGGTCCGGGCCTTCCTCATCGGCGACTGCCGCGAAGGCTCCATCTCTCCCCGCCAGATCCGCGACCGCACCGGCGCTCCGGTCATTGCGCTCAGCGAACAGCACTCCCTGGAGAACACGCTGCGGTTGTTCGAGAGTGGCGTCGATGACGTCATTCGCAAGCCCGTCCATATCAGAGAGATCCTGGCCCGCATCACCGCTATCCGCCGCCGCGCCCAGGAAGATGTCGCCTACACCGAGATCGGCGCCATGCGCATCTTCATGGACGGCCGCGACCCCGAGATCGACGGTCAGCCTTTGCCCTTGCCGCGCCGGGAGCGCCGCATCCTCGAATATCTGGCAAGCAATCGCGGGCGTCGCGTCACCAAGACCCAGGTTTTCAACGCCATCTACGGCATCTTCGACGAAGAGGTCGAGGAGAACGTGGTGGAAAGCCACATCAGCAAACTGCGCAAGAAGCTGCGCGAAAAGCTGGGTACCGACCCGATCGATTCCAAGCGTTTCCTCGGCTACCGGCTCGTCTTCTGATGCAGCGCCGCGCCAGCCTCGCGCAAGAAAACACGCGTAGCCTCGTTGCCAGTGGCATGGACACAGCGGAGACGTTTCGATGAGCCTCTATGGAATGATGCGGACCGGCGTTTCCGGCATGAACGCGCAGGCAAACCGCCTATCGACGGTCGCCGACAACATCGCCAATTCCGACACCACCGGTTACAAGCGATCCTCCGCCGAATTCTCGACGCTGGTCATGCCGTCGACGGGTGGTGCCTACAATTCCGGCGGCGTCACCACGACGATCCGTCAGGCGGTCAGCGATCCGGGCGTCCTTCAGTACACGACCTCGGTCTCCGATCTTGCCGTCAGCGGCGATGGCTTCTTTGTCGTTCAGGATCCAAGCGGCACGCCCTACCTGACCCGCGCCGGCGCCTTCGTTCCCGATGGACAGGGCAGGCTGGTCAACTCGGCCGGCTTCCAGCTGATGGCCTATAGCTACGACAATGGCGTGCCGGCGGCGACGGTCAACGGCTTCGAAGGATTGGTCCCGGTTGTCATCTCCGATCAGGGCATGACCGCAACACCGAGCACCGAGGGTAGCTATGCCGGCAACCTGCCGGCAGGCGCGACACCGGTCGCTGCCGCTAATCTGCCCACCACCAATGCTGTCGGCGCACAGTACACCTCGAAATCCTCGATGGTTGCCTATGACAACCTCGGCAACAAGAAGCTGCTCGACGTCTATTTCACCAACACAGGCGCCGGCACCTGGCAGGTCGCGGTCTTCGACCAGTCGCAGGCCACGCCCGGAACAGCGTTCCCCTACACCGGCGGCGCGCTGGGCTCGGCCAACCTGACTTTCGACACCACCACTGGCAAGCTCACCGGCGCCGTCGACAGCGTCGGCCTGACCGTGCCCAATGGCGCCGCCTTTACGCTCGATCTGTCGGCGCTGACCCAGCTCGGCGCCGGCTTCACCGTTTCCGACGCCCAGGTCAACGGCAACGCGCCGAGCACCATCGACAAGGTCCAGATCAGCAAGGACGGCACCATCTACGCGCAGTACAAGGACGGTTCCACCAAGCCGCTCTACAAGATTCCGCTGGCCGACGTGCAGAGCCCGGACCAGCTCACTGCGCTGCCCGGCAACGTCTACTCGCAGGGCACCGAATCCGGCGCGGTCCGCGTCGGCTTTGCCAATGAAGGCAAGCTCGGCTCCATCATCTCCGGCGCGCTCGAGAATTCCAACGTCGATATCGCCGAAGAACTGACCAACATGATCGCGGCGCAGCGCAGCTACACCGCCAATTCGAAAGTCTTCCAGACCGGTTCCGATCTGATGGACGTCCTTGTCAACCTGAAGCGATAAAACGGGCGCCGCCCGCGAAAGACCCGCATGTCACTGTCTACCGCATTGAGTATCGCCCAGTCGGCGCTTATGAACACCGCGCGACAGACCAGCGTCGTCTCGCGCAACGTCGCCGACGCCTCCAACCCGGACTATTCGCGCCGTCAGGCCGTCGTCACCAGCACGGCGCCGGGCGCGCGTTCGGTTGATATCCAGCGCGCCACCAACGACCTACTGTTCCGCCAGAACCTCGGCGCGCTGTCGGCCTGGAGCGGCCAGAACGCCCTCTACAGGGGCATGGATCAGCTGGGCGTTGCGGTCAATGGCGTCGACAATGCGTCCTCGCCCTCGACCGCGATTGCCGACCTGCAGAAGGCTCTGCAGCTCTACGCCACCTCGCCGTCCAACCAGAACCTCGGCGCCTCCGTCATAGACGCGGCCAAGCAGGTCGTGCGCTCGCTGAATGAGGGCTCCAAGGCCGTCCAGGATTTCCGCACCCAGACCGACGGCCAGATCGCCACGGCCGTCGACGACCTGAACTCGCTGCTCAGCCAATTCCAGGATGCCAACACGGCGGTCATGTCCGGAACCCGTTCCGGCACCGACGTTTCCGACGCGCTCGACCAGCGCGACGCGCTTTTGAAGAAGATTTCGAACTATGTCCCGGTGTCGACCTTCACGCGTGGCGACAATGACATGGTCATCACCACCGGCGACGGCACGACATTGTTCGAGACGATACCGCGCACGGTCACCTTCGCGGCATCCGCCGGCTACACCGCGGGTGCGGCCGGCAATGCCGTCTACATCGACAATGTGCCGATCTCGGCGGGAGCCGGCGGCAACACCAGCGCCAGCGGCACGCTTGCCGGCCTGCTGCAATTGCGCGACGGCGTCGCCTCGACGATGCAGAGCCAGCTCGACGAGACCGCGCGCGGCCTGATCACCGCCTTTGCCGAGACCGCACCTTCGATGCCCAATGCCGCCGGCCTGTTCACCTGGTCGGGGGCGCCGGCCATCCCGGCCGCGGGCACGCTGGTCAACGGCCTTGCCGCGTCCATCAGCGTCAATGCGGCGATGGACCCGAGCAGCGGCGGCAATCCGACGCTGCTGCGCGACGGCGGCGCCAATGGTGCCGCCTATGTCGCCAACACCGGCGGCGGCGCATCCTATTCCATCCTTCTGGTTGCCTATGGCGACCGGCTCGACCAGCCGATGACTTTCGACCCCGCCGCCGGGGTTTCGGCGACGTCCAGCGTTTCCGACTACGCGGCCAATTCGATCGGCTGGCTCGAGGGCGTGCGCCAGCAGGCTTCGACCGCCTCCGACGCCAAGGAAGCACTGGCATCGCGCAGCGCCGAGGCGCTGTCCAACGCGACCGGCGTCAATGTCGACCAGGAAATGTCGCTGCTGCTCGACCTCGAACACACCTATCAGGCATCGGCCCGGATGATGAAAACCGTCGACGACATGATGACGGCCTTGCTCAACGCGGTGGGATAATTCCATGACTTCAGTCTCGTCGGCCGCCATCTCGAATGCCATGCGCTCCCAGCAGATGCGCATGCAGGCCGAACTCGTCAAAGCCACGAAAGAATCCTCGACGGGCCGGGTCGCCGACGTCGGTCTGGCTCTCGGTGGGCGCACCACCCAGGCCGTCACCTTCCAGCGCGATCTTGACCGGCTCAACGTCATCATCGATTCCAACGGCCTGGTCGGCGCCCGGCTCTCCTCGACGCAGACCTCGCTTGGACAGCTCTCCGGCGCCGCGCAGACCTTGCTGTCCAGCCTGACCACCGCCTCATCAAGCGATTCTTCCAACAGTCTCACCCGGGACTCCGGCAAGGCAACCATCCAGCAGCTGACATCGATCCTCAACACCAGCGTCAACGGCGAATATCTGTTCGCCGGCACCAACACCGACGTCAAGCCGATCAACGACTTCATGGCTGCCGGCTCTCCGGCCAAGGCGGCATTCGACGCCGCTTTCGTCGCCAATTTCGGCTTCACCCAGGACGACCCGGCCGCGGCCAACATCACGGCTGCCCAGATGGACGATTTCATCACGAATGATGTCGCGCCGCAGTTCACGGGCGCGGGCTGGCAAGGCAACTGGTCGAACGCCACCGACCAACAGATCGTCAGCCGCATCGCCCTCAACGAGACCACCCCGACCTCGACCAGCGCCAACAGCGATGGCATCCAGAAGCTCGCAATGGCGGCAGCCATGGTCGCCAGCCTGATGTCCAGCAACATCAGCCAGGCCGCGAAGAACACTGTCGTCAGCCGCTCCACGTTGCTGGTCGGCGAAGCGCTGAGCGGCATTGCCCAGATTCAATCCGAGACCGGTATCGTCCAGAAGCGGGTTTCCGATGCAAACGACCGGATGAAAACGCAGGTCGACCTCTTCGAAAGGCACATTCTCGATCTGGAAGGCGTCGATCCGGCCGAAGCCGCGACCCGCGTCGCCGACCTGACCCAACACATCGAAACGTCTTTTGCGCTGACCGCACGCCTTCAGCAGCTCAGCCTGTTGAATTACCTGACCTGACAACGCTTAACGGAACGGTAGAGCCCCAACGATGTACCAATTCTCCTACGCCGACATCCAGAGCACCTCCGTTGCCGACGCGAAGGACCGCGAGCGGGAACTCCTGACCCGCTCGATCGACATGCTGGCGGCGGCGGCGGCGGCCGGCCACGGTTCGATGGAGGCGATCGAGGCGCTTCATTTCACCAACCGCGTCTGGACCGCCTTCGTCGAGGATCTCGGTTCCAGCGACAACGCCCTGCCCAAGGAGCTGCGCGCCAACCTCATTTCCATCGGCCTGTGGTTGCTGCGCGAGGCGGAAGACATTCGCCAGGGTCGCACCAACAACTTCGAAGGGCTGATCGAGGTGTCCCAGATTATTAGGGACGGCATTCAATGACTAACACGCTGAAGATATCGCTGAAGCCGAACGAGAAGATCTACATCAACGGCGCCGTCATCCGGGTCGACCGAAAAGTCACCGTCGAATTGATGAACGACGTTCAGTTCCTGCTCGAAAGCCACGTGATCCAGGCCGACGACGCCTCGACACCGCTCAAACAGCTGTATTTCATCCTGCAGGTCATGCTGATGAACCCGGCCGGCGCGGCTGGGGCGCGCGACATGTTCCGCCGTTCGCTGCCGCTGCTGCTGGCAAGCTTCGAGGACACCCAGATCTGCGCTGCGCTGAAACAGATCGACCGCATGGTCGGCGAGGACCATATCTACGAGGCGCTGAAGGCAATTCGCGCGCTTTATCCGCTCGAACGCCGCGCGTTGGGTGGCAATGACGACGTTCCGGGTGCCGAGCGCCCGCTGGCTGTGGGAGCACGATACTGATGAACGTGGACATGACGACGACGATACCGAACGGCGCCAACCAGGCCACCGCGTCGACTTCGAAGACAGCGGTCGACTACCAGTCCTTCCTGAAGCTTCTGATCGCCGAGATGAAGAACCAGGATCCGACCAAGCCGATGGATTCGACGCAGTATGTCGCCCAGCTCGCCACCTTCTCGCAGGTCGAGCAATCGGTGCAGACCAACACCAAGCTCGGCCAGATCATGCAGTCCTCGGCACTGTCGCAGGCCGACGCACTGATCGGGCGCTCGATAACTTCCGCCGACGGCAAGACGACGGGCACGGTGGCGTCGGTGCGCCTCGCCAGTAGCGGCCTGATCGCCGTGCTGCAGAACGGCACCGAAGTCGCGGTCGGCCCGGGCGTCTCGGTCAAGGCAGCGAGCTGACGCTTTCGACAGAGAGCCAGTCCCATGAACGAGGCCGACGCTCTCGACATCGTCCAGTACGCGGTGTGGACGGTGCTCACCGCGTCCGCACCGGTGGTGCTGGTCGCCATGGTGGTCGGCATCGGCATCGCCCTCATCCAGGCGCTGACGCAGGTCCAGGAGATCACCTTGACCTTCGTGCCGAAGATCGTCGCCATCATGCTGGTGGTGGCGCTGACCGGCCCCTTCATCGGCAGCCAGATATCGGCCTTCACCAACGTCATCTTCGAGCGCATCCAGAACGGGTTCTGAAGCGCGCTTGCGAAAACGCTGGCACCGCTTGCAGGCTGCTGGCTTCCGGTTAGATTGCCATCGTGCCATCCGGCAAGGCAGTCGCTGGTCTGATGTCACCGCATTTGCATCGATGTCTTCGCGGAAGCCCATGAACCAGGCCAGATCGACCGGACCATGTGCGGCATAGCCGGGGTCTGGCGCAAGCGGAACCCGATCGCCGGCGGCGACCTCGCCGACGTTGGCCGCATGATGCAGGCGCTCGTGCACCGTGGTCCCGACGACCATGCCACATGGAACGACAGAAGGCTCGCCCTGGGGCACCGGCGGCTCTCGATCATCGATCTCTCGGCCGCGGCGCGCGAGCCGATGCTCACCGCCTGCGGCCAGGGCGTGCTGGTCTACAATGGCGAGGTCTACAATTACCGGTTCCTGCGCGACGCGCTGCAAGCGGAAGGCCGGGTCTTTCGAACAGTCTCCGACACCGAGGTGGTTCTCGAGGCCTTGCACCACTGGGGCCCGGACAAGGCCATTCTGCTGTTCGACGGCATGTTTTCCCTGGCCTATTTCGACGCGCGGACCGGCGCCTTGTGGCTTGCGCGCGACCGCCTCGGCATCAAGCCGATGTCGGTGGCCGAGACGGGCGACCGGATCCTGTTCGCCTCCGAGGACAAGGCGATCCTGACCTGCGATGGCGTTGCGCGCGACGTCGATGCCCGCGAGATCACCTTGCGCCTCGCCTGGCAGAGCCGCGACTCGAGCTTCAGCCTGTTCCAGGGAATTGAGCGGCTGCCGCCGGCAGGCCTGTGGAAGATCAGCGATGCCGGCATCGAGAAACGCTGCTTCTGGCACGTCCTCGACGTCCTCGACGCGGCCCGCATCGCGGGCGACAGGGCCACCGACGCCGAGCACATGGCAACGCTGGAGTCGTTGATACGGGACAGTGTCGAACTCCACTGCATCGCCGACACCAGCCTCGCGGCGGCTTGCAGCGGTGGCGTCGATTCCGGCCTCGTCACCACGCTGGCGAAACGGTTCAGGCCCGAGATATCGGCCTATGTCGTCGACCCGCGCGTCGGCCACAGCGAAGCCGACGATGCCGAACGCACCGCCCGTCACGCCGGCGTGACCCTGCACAGGGTGCCGGTCGACAAGGACCGCTTTCTCGAACTGTGGCCAAGAGCCGTCTGGCACCTGGAAAGCGATGGCTGGCATGCGAGCCATGTTGGCCTGCTGGCACTTGCCGAGCAATGCCGGACCGACGGCGTCAAGGTGCTGCTTACCGGCGAAGGTGCCGACGAACTGTTTGGCGGCTATGGCTGGCAGGTGGCCAGCATGAGATTGTGGCGGCCCTGGTCGTGGCCCGGGCGGCTGTTTCGGTCGAAGCGCCGGCTTGCCCTGAGGTTCGAGCGCCAGCGCCAGGCGCCCTTCCGGACATCGATCGGCTCCGCCCATAGCTGGGATCGCAACGTCGTGCTCAGGGCGCTGTCGCCGGAACTGAACTTTCTGCAAACGAGGATCTTCGACCGGCTGGAACCGGTGGCATCGCCCGGCGACCGTGCCTTCCTCGGCTGTTGCCTCCAGGACATGTATTCGCACCTGCAGGACCTGCTGAACAGGCATGACCGGCTAAGCATGGCAGCGTCCGTCGAACTCAGGGTGCCGTTTCTCGAAAACCGGCTGATCGACTTCGCCATCCACCTGCCGAGGCGGCACAAATACCGCCAGAAGCAAGGAAAGTGGCTGTTGAAGAGAGTCGCGGAAAAACACATTCCGCCGCAGAATGTCCAAGCCCGAAAGATCGGTTTCGAGGTGTCTGGCACCTTCACCGCCGGCACGCAGGGCCTGCTGCGCGGTGGTCTTCTGCGCGACGCCATGAAGTGGTCTTCATCCTCGGTCGACGACCTCATCGACCTGGCGAGGCGCGACCAGCCATCGCGGCTGCGGCTGGTGGGCATGGAGCTTTTCCTTCGCCTGCATGTTGGCGGCGACACCACGAGCCAGCTCACCGAAGCCCTGCATGCCGCGGTCCGTGACGCACGTTGATCGACGCATGCCCTCGGATTTGGCGGCAGATAGGGCGTGGACCTCACCTATCCCATTGTTGGACCATGAGCTTTTTCGAAAGACATTCGCCCTTTGCGGCGCCGTGCCCTACTTTCGGCAAACGGTCTGAGCAAACGGATCGTCTGACGAATCGGCACGACATGACAGGGAACCCCCGATGATTGACGAAAAGCCGGAAAGCGAGAGCGTCTCGGCGCTGGCGCCCTTCCGGCACGGCATTTTCCGCGCCGTGTGGGGTGCAAGTCTCGTCTCGAATTTCGGCGGCCTGATCCAGGGCGTCGGCGCCGCGTGGATGATGACCACGATCGCCACCTCGCCCTATCAGGTGGCCCTGGTCCAGGCATCGACCACCTTGCCGATCATGCTGTTTGCGCTCGTCGCCGGCGCCATCGCCGACAGTTTCGACCGGCGCAAGGTGATGCTGGTCGCCCAGACCTTCATGCTGGTCGTGTCGGTGCTTCTGACCCTATTCACCTATTCCGGCCTGATGACGCCGTGGACGCTGCTTGCCTTCACCTTCCTGATCGACAGCGGCACGGCGCTCAACAACCCGTCATGGCAGGCCTCCGTCGGCGACATCGTCCCTCGCAACAAGGTGCCGGCCGCCGTCGCGCTCAATTCCCTGGGCTTCAACCTGACCCGCAGCGTCGGCCCGGCGATCGGCGGCATCATCGTCGCCGCTGCCGGTGCGGCGGCCGCCTTCGCGGCGAACGCGGTGAGCTATATCGGCCTGATCGTCGTGCTGGCGCGCTGGAAGCCGGACGTGCCGGTATCGACCTTGCCGCGCGAGTCGCTGGGTGCCGCCATGGGCGCAGGCCTGCGCTATGTCGCCATGTCGCCCAACATCGGCAAGGTGCTGGTCAGGGGCGCCGCTTTCGGCTTCAGTGCCGGCGCGGTCCTGGCACTGCTGCCGCTGGTGGCGCGCGACGTCGTCAAGGGCGATGCGCTGACCTACGGCATCATGCTCGGCTCCTTCGGCATCGGCGCTGTCGGCGGCGCCTTGATCAGCGTCAGGCTGCGGCAGTTACTGTCCAGCGAGACGATGGTGCGCTGTGCTTTCGCCGGCTTCGCCTTCTGCGCCTTCAATGCCGCCATCAGCCATCATGCCTGGCAGACGTCGCTCGGCCTGCTTGTCGGCGGCGCTTGCTGGGTGATCGCGCTTTCGCATTTCAACGTCACGGTGCAGATGGCGACACCGCGCTGGGTGGTCGGCCGGGTGCTGTCGGTCTACCAGACGGCGACCTTCGGCGGCATCGCGCTCGGCAGCTGGATCTGGGGCGTCGTCGCCGATGCGCATGGCGCCGAAACCGCGCTGATCGCCGCCAGCATCGCCATGCTGGCCGGCGGCGCCATCGGTCTTTTGCTCCCGCTACCGCAACAGCAGGTGCTCAACCTCGACCCACTCAATCGCTTCAAGGAACCGCATTTGGCGCTCGACCTGAAGCCGCGCAGTGGTCCCATCGCCATCATGATCGAGTATGTGATCCGGCACGAGGACGAACCGGAATTCCTCGCCATCATGGCAGAACGCGGCCGCATCCGCCGTCGTGACGGCGCACGCAACTGGACGCTGGCGCGCGATCTCGAGAATCCCACCATATGGATCGAGCACTACCACACGCCGACCTGGATCGAATATGTGCGCCACAACGGACGCATCACCCATGCCGACGCCGTCATCGGCGAACGTGTGCGGGCGCTGCACAGCGGCGACGAGCCGCCTCGCGTGCGGCGCATGATCGAACGCCCGACAACCGCCGGCACGGCGCTTGTGATGGCCAAGGGACCTATTGAGCACTGAGTCCGGGACCCCTTGCCCGCTAACCCTCGCCCGACAGGTCCCGGCGCGCCTTGTCGAGTTCCTCGGCGTAGCGCCGCATCAAATGACCTTCGGTCAACAGCCCCAGCACGATGTGGTCGGTGAAATCCTCGACCACGGCGAGTTCTTCGGCGCCGGCGCGCTGGAACGTCTCGGCGGCGGCCTGTACGTTCATGCTCGGCACCAGCACCGCGTCCTTGTACTTGGCAAGATCGCGCACCGGCACCTCGCCATCGGAGGGATCGCTGTGCAGTTCGGCCACGATCAGCACGCCGACATAGTGATCGCCCGCATCGACAGCGATGACGCGCTGGGCTGAACCGAGCGGCACCTCCTTGCGGAAGGCCGCCAGCGTCGTCGAAGCATAGATGGTCTTGATGTCCTTGCGCATCATCGAGCCGACGGTGAGGCTACGCATCCAGCCGACATCGTGGGCGCTGCGAATGGTCTCGCCGCGCAGATGAAAGCGCCATGTCGAGAACGAGTAGCCGAAGGTCTCGCGCACCAGGATCGCCGACATGATCGAGGCCGCAAGCACGACGCCGGTCAGCGTCAGGTCGCGGGTCGATTCCAGCGCCAGGAAGGTCATCGTCAGCGGACCGCCGACGACACCGACGGCAAGCGACGTCATGCCGACGACGGCGGCAACCGCAGGGTCGATGCCGGTTGCCGGCGAGACGACAACCATCACATCCGCAAACGCCTTGCCGAGCAACGCGCCGAGGAACAGCGAGGCGAAGAACAATCCGCCGCGAAAGCCCGATCCCAGAGAAACCGCCGATGCCGCCAGCTTGAGCACGAAGACGCTGGCCACCACGGCCAGCCCGTAATTCATCGAGAATTCGCGATGCAGCGCACCATGGCCGCTGGACAGGACCTGCGGCGTGATCAGCCCCAACAAGCCAACGATGACGCCGCCAATGACGGGGCGCAGCGACGCATCGATCGACAGCCTGGCGAAGCCGCGCTCGATCAGCGTCACCAGATGCATGATGGCGATCGAGGCGGCACCGCCGAGCAGCCCGAGCAGCAGGAACGGCACATACTGGCTGGCGGTGAGCGCCGGCAGGCCCGAAAGCTCAAGCGGAAACGGCACGCCGCCGAACATTTCGGCGGTCAGCGAGGCTGAGATCGCGGCGGTCATGACAGGCGCGACATTGGCGACCGAGTAGATGCCGATAACCAGTTCGAAGCCGTAGAAGGCGCCGGTCAGCGGTGCATCGAAGGCGGCGGCGATGGCGCCGGCGGCACCACAGCCGACCAGGATACGGACATCGTTGCGGCGCAGCCGGAAGATACCCGCCAGCCGCGAGGCCAGGCCGGAGCCGACCTGCGTGTAGCCGGCTTCCAGCCCGACCGAGGCGCCAAAACCGCTGGAGATCATCGTCTGGCCGGCAATGATGAAGGTGTCGGTCAGCGACATGCGCCCGCCATAGAGCGCATTGGCTTCGATCGGGTCGATCGGCGTGCGGAATTTCCGTATCCTGAGCCAGACCACCGTCAGCCCAAGCAGGATGCCGCCGATCGCCGGTACCAGCGCTTGCATCGGATTGGCGAGCGAGAACATGCCGGAAAGCCGGCCGCCGGGCTGGACGCCGAACAACAGCCCGTGCAGGTCCTGCACGATCTGGCTCATCGCCGTGACCAATATGCCCGCCATGACGCCTACGACGCCGGCCAGAATGACCACTGCGATGCCGCGCGCCTCAAGCAGCGGCAACGACCTGATCAGCACCGCGCGCAGCCGGCGTGCATAAACTTGCGGTTGGTTTCTGGAAAGCACCGGGGCGGCTCGCCGACATCACAAAAGGCAGTGGAAAGCCCGCCTGATACGCCCGGCGACACGGCATGGCAACCACAATGGCGACAGACAAGGCGCCATTGTGGCATTGACCGGCAGCTTGCGGCCGTTGCTGCCCTCGGTTGGAACGCAACGGCGCTCGCTGGCGGGTCGATCAGGTCGACATGGGCTCGCCGGCTTCATAGAGCACGAGATTGCGCTCGCCTATGCCAAGTGCTGGCCAGCTCGCGCGCCAGTCGGCAAGGTGCGGCGAGGCAAAATGCGCGTCGAGCGCTGCTCTGTCGCTCCAGACTTCCGTGACCCGAATGAGCCCGGCATCGAAAACATCCTGCGCATAGGAATACTGGAGACAACCGGGCTCCGCGCGGCTGGCTGAAACCATGCGTTCCATGGCGGGCTTGGCTTCCTCCAATTTGTCTGGCGGCAAGCGGATGGTGCCGATGATCAGAAGCATGGGTTTTCCCTTCCTTGCGAAGCAGGCCGCACGGCCATCTGCGCATGATCGTTCGAACTAGCCAGTCTCCCACCCTCGCGCAAGCTTGGCGGGCTACCCTCACAGGGCTGTCGCGCGCTCGGCAGGCTTCGAATTTGGGGACGACATGGCGATCAGCGAAAGCATTCAGCCCGGCGCGGTGGCCAAGAATGGCCGCGACGTCTTCTTTGCCATTGGCATCGTCATCATCCTGGCCGTGCTGTTCCTGCCGATCCCGGCCTTTCTCATCGACATCGGCCTCGCCTTCTCGATCGCGCTTTCGGTGCTGATCCTGATGGTGGCGCTGTGGATCCAGCGGCCGCTCGATTTCTCGTCGTTCCCGACCGTGCTGCTCATCGCCACCATGCTCAGGCTGTCGCTCAACATCGCCACCACGCGCATGATCCTGTCGCACGGCAATGAGGGCACGCACGCGGCCGGCTACGTCATTGCCGGCTTCTCCAAGCTGGTGATGGCCAGCGATTTCGTCATCGGCCTCATCGTCTTCATGATCCTGATCGTGGTGAACTTCATCGTCATCACCAAGGGCGCCACGCGTATCGCCGAAGTCGGCGCGCGCTTCACCTTGGACGCCATCCCCGGCAAGCAGATGTCGATCGACGCCGACCTCTCCGCCGGCATGATCGACGACAAGACCGCACAGCTTCGGCGTCGCGAACTGGAAGAGGAATCCTCCTTCTTCGGCTCGATGGACGGTGCCTCGAAATTCGTCCGCGGCGACGCCATCGCCGGCCTCATCATCACCGCCATCAACATCGTCGGCGGCATCGCCATCGGCTATATCAGGCACGGCATGGGCATGGGCGAAGCCGCCGACGTGTTCATCAAGCTGTCGGTCGGCGACGGCCTCGTCACCCAGATCCCGGCGTTGATCGTGTCGCTCGCCGCCGGCCTGCTCGTCTCCAAGGGCGGCACCCGCGGCTCGACCAACCAGGCGGTGTTCGGCCAGCTCGGCGCTCATCCGCGCGCCCTCTACGTCGCGGCATCGCTGCTGGTGCTGCTCGGCCTGATGCCCGGCCTGCCGCTGTTCCCGTTCTTCGCGCTCGCTGCCGGCATGGCCGGCCTCGGCTATATCATCCCGATGCGCGCCAACCGCGCCATCGCCGAAGCCGAGGCGATCAAGGATCAGGAAAAGGCGACCAAGGTCGAGGAGGAGAAGAATTCGGTCAAGGCCTCGCTCGCCACCGCCGAGATCGAGCTTTTGATCGGCAAGCAGCTGTCGACAAGGCTGCTGACGTCGCATCAGGAACTGGTTTTCCGCATGGGCAAGATGCGCAAGAAATTCGCCACGCAATACGGTTTCGTGGTGCCGGAAGTGCGTGTCGCCGACGATTTCGCCATCCCGCCGAAGAGCTACCAGATCAAGGTGCACGGCACCGTGGTGGCCGAATACCAGATGCGCGTCGGCGAGATCATGGTGCTGCTCGGCAACCGCGACATCCCCGAAATACCGGGCGAGGAAATCCGCGAGCCGGCTTTCGGCATGCGCGCCTATTCGGTGGTCGAAGCCTTCGCCGAGGATTTGAAGCGCGAGAACTACACCTTCGCCGACAACATGTCGGTGCTGCTCACCCATCTCTCCGAGGTCATCCGCAACAACCTGCCGCAGCTTCTGTCCTACAAGGACATGAAGGCGCTGCTCGAACGCCAGGACCAGGAGTACCGCAAGCTCGCCGACGAGATCTGCACCACGCACATCTCCTACCCCGGCCTGCAGGCGGTGCTGAAGCTGTTGCTCGCCGAGCGCGTCTCGATCCGCAATCTGCATCTGATCATCGAGGCGATCGCCGAGATCGCGCCGCATGTGCGCCGCACCGAGCAGATCGTCGAGCATGTCCGCATCCGCATGGCCCAGCAGATCTGCGGCGACCTCTCCGAGGGCGGTGTGCTGAAGGTGCTGCGCCTCGGCAACCGCTGGGACCTCGCCTTCCACCAGAGCCTCAAGCGCGACGCCAAGGGCGAGGTGCGCGAGTTCGACATCGACCCACGCCAGCTCGAAGAGTTCGGCCAGGACGCCACCAAGGCGATCAAGAAATATCTGGAAGCCGGCGAGCGTTTCGTGCTCGTCACCGCACCCGACGCCCGCCCCTATGTGCGCATGATCATCGAGCGGCTGTTCACCACGCTGCCGGTGCTCAGCCACGTCGAGATCGCCAAGGGCGTCGAGATCAGGGTGCTCGGAACCATATCGTGAGCGTGCTTTCGCAAGGCGTCGTCATCGCGGCGTTCCTCGCCTTCTGCCGCATCGGCGCCTGCTTCATGCTGATGCCCGGCCTGTCCAGCGCCCGCGTTCCGGTCCAGGTCAGGCTGTTCGTCGCGGTCGCCGCCACCGGCGGCCTGCTCGCCTTCCTGTGGGACAAGATCTTTCCCTTCGTCGATCCGCGTCCGCAGATCCTGGTGCCGATGATCATCTCGGAACTTCTGGTCGGCGGCCTGATCGGCGCCATGACCAGGCTCTACATGGAAGCCCTGCGCTTCATGGGCTCGGCCATCGCCATGCTGATCGGCTATGGCGGCACCGGCGGACCGGCGATCGAGGAGCCCGAACCCCAAGCAGCCCTTGCCGCCATCATCTCGTTTTCGGCGCTGTTGATGCTGTTCGTCTTCGATTTCGACCACGAGATAATACGCGCGCTGGTGTCGTCCTACACGGTCGCGCCGGTCAACATCTTCTTCAACCCGCAGGCCGCTCTCGTCGATGTCACCGACACGGTGTCGGACACGTTCTTCCTGGTCATCCGCCTCGGCAGCCCGTTCGTCGCCTATGCCATCCTCGTCAACCTGACGATCGGCTTCGTCAACAAGCTAACGCCGCAGATCCCGATCTATTTCATCTCCCAGCCCTTCATCATCGCCGGCGGCATGATCATCTTCTATTTCGCCGTCGGCACCATGCTGTCGCTGTTCGTCGACGGCTTTGTCGACCTGACATTGGCGAGATGACGATGAGCATCCGCAGGGACCGCCTGAAGAAATTGGTCAAGGTGCAGGAACAGCTGAAGGCGCTGCACGAAACCCGCCACGCCACGTTCGTCGCCGCAGCCAGTGCCGCCGAGGCCGAAGCCAGGGAGCTGGTCGGCCATTTCGACCAAGCCGATTCGCTTTCCGCCCTGTTTCCCGATCTCTACCACCGCCGCATTGCCCAGGCCGTCGTCCGCCAGGAGGCGAACCTGGCAAGCGCGAAGCAGGAAGCCAGCCTCATCGCCGCCGCGACCGCACGCACCAACATGGTCGAACGCGCCTACAAGGACGTGCGCAACCGCGACGAGCGCGAACGCTCCGACCGCGAGCGGCTCGATATCATCGCGCAGAAGCGGAACGAGGAGTAGCGGCGGGGATTCTCCTCGTGATCCGAATTTGACTTGCGGACGGCGCGACGTGAACGGCCGCTTCGCGCCGCATCAACGTCATTCTCCATTCGAAGCGCTCAGGCCGGAAGCTGCCGTGCGTAAGACGCCCAGTCATTGCCCGCCGCGTATAGGTTTGCAGTTGGACAATAATGGCCAGCCGGGCAATCCTGGCATTTGGCGTTGCTTCGGCGAGTCAATACTGAGCCTGCGCTTGCGCGCCATCCCTCTCGACAAGACCAAACGGCTGGACGCGATCGAGCGCAGCAGGCGGGTTCAGTTGGTGCTGGTTGTGGCGGTGAACCCGCACTGCTTCTGTTCCATATCGATCTGCTTCGTGATGCGGACGGCGTTCTGCGCGTAGGCCTCCGTCACGGAGCCACTATTCACGGTCTTGTCCTTCAGCGGACTCACGCCTGCGCAGAGATGGAAAACATGCGGCTCCGAGGATTTCTTGGCGCCGTTTTCCGGTGCGATCCAGTACACGATGTCCTGACCTGCGGGATGTGCCGTGTCCTTCGTCGCCGCAGCCACGGCGGCGGAGTCCGTGGCGATTGCCTGCGCCTGAGCGGCGACGTCGGGCGAACAGGCTGTGGTCGGCTGCCCCGCCTTGATCTGGGTCGCGCACGCGTTCATGTCCTGGGTGTACTGCTCGACCGACGGGGGTTTGAAGCTGATCCCCATGACCGTCGCGAGCACCGCCAGCGCAGCGCCGAGGCCGCCGGCAACCTTCTTGGTCTGCGGGTCCATGTTCTTGTCGGTGAGGATCAGGAAAACCAGCGGGAGGAAGGCAATCAGCGTGATGATTGCGCCGAGCTGGTTTTGGAAGAAGAACCTGGCCGCGTCGGATGCACGGGCCGGATCGTGCCTGTTGGCCGCCTTCCACAGCAAATTGCCGGCGATTGCGAAAACCGCGATGCCGACCAGAAGGCCGATGATCAGCGGCAGGTGTCCCTGGTCGAACTTGTTCTGGCGAAGCAGAATAATCCCGTAGATCTCGCCGCCAATGGCGACGATCCACGAGAGTGCGGCGAAAAGGCGAAGACGCGTGGCGGAGGACTTCTGGCCCTGCGTTGCTTGCCAATCCCTGGTAACGTCTGGCTTGTTGTCGGTCATTGACAAGATCCCCTGATATCGACACTTCAGCGGGCGGCGTTAGGCCAGAAGGCCAACCCGCCCTGCGCAGCGTCATTGAACGAACGTCACCTGCCTTGGCGACGCGGCGAAAAAGGAGCGCCACGGCAGACCACATCCCGATCTTTATTGCGCATGACTGAATTCGTCCATACCCACGGGGCAGACGCCGATGCGGCGATGGCTCCGTTCTTCTTCATCTCCGGCTCGAACTTGACGCTGTCTTCCCTTGCTTGCCTGGCGATTTGGCGGAGGCCACGGTGGTCACGGGATCGGTCGAAAAGCAACATCGGCATATCTGAATTGCGGCCGGATCGATGGCTTGAGGACCTGGTGGAGGCGGACTGTCTGCTTCCGGCCCCACTGCCGTCACCCCACTGCCGTCATTCGAGAAACTGGCGTCGCAATGGCCGCTCGTAGGGCGAAGCAGACACCCGACCCACACCCACATTCCGCCTCCCCTCTCCCCCGCAAGCCTGCCACAAGCTTGTTGAGGCATTGTCTGGCTAAGGAAAACCGACAAAAGGCGGACTTTCTTGGCGATTTCTCCACCCAGCGACATCGTTATGGATGTGGCCCGAGCCGTCGATCCGACGGACATCGAGGCCGCCCGCGCCGCGCTGACAAAGCGTGCCGGCGGTGCTGCGGGCGCTTTTTCGGTCGATACCGCCGCTTCGGTCGATGCCGGCTCGATCCTGTCGCGCGCCACCGCCGACAAGGCTGCCGCCTCAACCGATCCCGCCAAAAAATTCAAGAAGTTCGAGGCGATGGTGCTGCAGACCTTCATCCAGAACATGCTGCCCAAGGACACCGAAGGCGTCTATGGCAAGGGCCTAGCCGGCGACATGTGGAAATCGCAGCTTGCCGAGCGGGTGGCCGACGTCATGGCCGAACGCGGCGGCATCGGCATCGCCAAGTCGATGCTTGCCGACCACTATCTCGAAGGCAAGCGCGTCGTGCCGGTCGGGCCGGTTTCGGGCGGGCCGGAAAAGACCGAGATCGATCAACAGAACAGCCTGTCGACCTCGCTGGTGCATGAATTGCAGCGCAGGGCGGCGCGGTCGATCACCGGTGACGAGACCACCATCAAGACAGACATCAAGATCTAGGGCATGTCCCGGAACCGGGAACCGGTTTTGGGAAGATCATGCTCCAACCAAGCAGATAGTGCGTATCCGAGTTTCAATCTAACCAGACCGGGATTTTCATGGCCGACTTTTCGGAATTCACCCCCAACCTGCCAGCCCGCACGACCGCGTCGGAAGCGCCGATCCCGTTCGCGCGGCCTGGCAACCTCGCCGCCATCATCGGCCGCATCGAGGAAGTGGTCGAGGAAGAGACGGCCGGCATCCGCACCGCCACCAACTACGATCTCAAGGCGTCGAACGCCCGCAAGAGCCGCTACCTCTACGAGCTGACTCGCGCCATGAAAGGCGGCAGCGAAGCCGAGTTCCTCGAACAGCATCGCGAGGGCCTGACCCGACTGCGCCAGAAGCTGGCGAAGAACGAGGCGGCGATCCTGGCGCACCTCAGCGCGGTCAACGAAGTCGCCAGCCTGTTGCGGCACGCCATCCAGCGCGCCGAAACCGACGGCACCTATTCCGCCGGCGAGTTCGGCTGGGCGAAGGCATGATGCCGAACGCAAGGGACAGATCGGCGATCCTGCCCAGGCAACAGCGCAGTGCCGCGTTGCCATCGCAAGGGAATGACCAAGGGGATAGCAGGGCCCGATGATCAAGGTCATCGCCATCGCCGTCTGGATCTGCGCCGCCACGCTCGGCGCCGTGTTCTATTCGTTCCAGGCTGCGGGCGAAAAGGGTGTCGGCGAAAAGCCGAAGCCGATGCTGGGCGGCCTCGACTACGTCAAGACCGACATCATTTCGGTGCCGCTGATCCGCGATTCCCAGATCGGCGGCTATTTCCTGACCAAGCTCGTCTACACGGTCGAACCCGAGCAGATAAAGAAGCTGTCCATTCCGGCGGAAGCGCTGATCACCGACCAGGTCTATTCCTACCTCTATTCCAATCCGCAGATCGACTTCACCAACAAGGCGACCATCGATCTCGATGCCTTCCGTGCCGCGATCCGCGATACCGTCAACGCGCGTGTCGGCGCCCCTTTGGTGCATGAGGTTCTGATCGATCAGGTCAATTTCCTGTCGAAGGACGAAATCCGCGACAACTGGCTGCGCCGCAAGAAAAGCGAGACGGCGAGCGAAATGACCAAGGCGTTCAAGGAACACTGAGTTGCCTTGCTCACAGGCCTCGATCCCATCGGGCCTCGCCTGCCGCGTCGGCGGGAACCAACCACCGGAATTCGCGTTGACGTAAACGTCAACCCAAAGCTATATGCGGCAGCGACCGTGATCGCGAAACCGCGGCATGGGCTTCGGCTGGATCGAAGCGCCGTTGCGAGACAGATGCAACCAGACAAGGAGAACAGCGTGAGCGTTCAGGAGATTGCCGAGAAGATCAAGTCGCGCGTGGCAAGCAGCGGGTTCGATCGTTCCGTGAAATTCGACACCGGCAGCGACGGCGTCATCGTCATCGACGGCGCGACCGTCTCGACATCAGACGCGCCCGCCGATTGCACCATCAAGCTCTCGCTCGACGATTTGGATTCGCTGATCGCTGGTGACCTGAACCCGACTATGGCGTTCATGACCGGCAAGATAAAGGTCGAAGGCGACATGACCGTCGCCATGGCGCTCAGCCAGTTGATCGGCTGAAGGCATCCAGCCGCCCAAGGCGGCGCCCCCAATCGCGAAAAAACGCCGCCTTTTCGGGCGGCGTTTTTGCATGAGCTGCCGGCGGCTTCGTGTCTCAGGCCGCCGATGTCAATTCCTGCGCCTTCAGCTTGCGACCGGCAGCCTTCAGCGTGCCGTGCACGCCGTCAAGCGCGCCTTCCACCAGCTCCAGCGCCAGCAGGCGGTGCCGCTCATAGGGTCCCGGCATGGCCAGCGAACCGGTCCTGGCGGCCGAGAAGCCGAAGCGTCCATAGTAGGGCGCATCGCCGACCAGCAGGATCGCGGCGTGGCCAAGGCGCGCCGCCTCGGCGATGGCATGACGCATCAACGCCGAGCCGATGCCGGCACTCTTGAGCGACGGATCGACGGCGAGCGGGCCAAGCAGCAGCGCTGCCTTGCCGCCCTCGCCCAGCGTGACATCCCACAGCCGCACCGTGCCAGCCACGGTGCCCGACGCATCGCGGGCGACGAAGGCCAGGCCCTCCGACGGCCGGCGGCCGCGACGCAGCTTCTCAGACGACTTTTTCCGCCGCTTCGGCCCCATGGCCCGATCGAGCAACGCCTCGCGCACCGCAACGTCGGCGGCGGTTTCGGCGACCATCACAAAGGCCGGCGCGTGGCCCACGATTTCAACTGACATTTCCATTTCCGCAATCCTTCACGAGCGGAGACTGTTCCACAGGCGAGCCCAGGCGGGCGATCTGTTCGCCCGCGCCGGATGATCTGATCGGTTCTTTCGAACCGTCAGATCACGTAGGATCGGAGAGGCTCGAAGCCGTTGAAGGCGACCGCCGAATAGGTGGTCGTGTATGCCCCGGTACCTTCGATCAGCACCTCGTCGCCGATGGTCAGCGACAAAGGCAGCGGATAGGGCGTCTTCTCGTACATCACGTCGGCCGAATCGCAGGTCGGGCCGGCGAGCACGCAGGGTGCTGTCTCCGTGCCGTCATGCGCGGTGACGATCGGGTAGCGGATCGCCTCGTCCATCGTCTCGGCCAGGCCGCCGAACTTGCCGATGTCGAGGAACACCCAGCGCACATTGTCGTTGGCGGCCTTCTTCGAGATCAGCACGACTTCCGACTTGATGACGCCGGCATTGCCGACCATGCCGCGGCCCGGCTCGATGATGGTCTCGGGAAGCGCATTGCCGAAATGCTTGCGCAGCGCCGAGAAGATCGCCTGGCCATAGGCCTGGGCCGCCGGCACGTCACGCAGATAGCGCGTCGGGAAACCACCGCCCATGTTGACCATCTTCAAGACGATGCCTTCCTCGGCGAGCGTCGCGAACACCACCTTGGCGTCGGCCAGCGCACGGTCCCAGGCGGTCAGGTCGGTCTGCTGCGAGCCGACATGGAACGACACGCCATAGGCGTCGAGGCCGAGCCCCTTGGCATGGCGCAGCACGTCGACGGCCATCGCCGGCACGCAGCCGAACTTCCGCGACAGCGGCCACTCGGCGCCCTCGCCATCGGTCAGCACACGGCAGAACACGCGGGAGCCTGGAGCGACACGGGCGATCTTCTCGACCTCTTCGACGCAATCGACGGCGAACAGGCGGATGCCGAGCTGGTATGCGCGTGCAATGTCACGCTCCTTCTTGATGGTGTTGCCGAAGGAGATACGGTCCGCCGGCGCACCGGCGTCCATCGCCATCTCGACTTCGGCAACGGAAGCGGTGTCGAAGGACGAGCCCATCGCAGCAAGCAGGCGCAGGATTTCCGGCGCCGGGTTTGCTTTCACCGCATAGTAGATCTTCGAATCGGGTAGCGCCTTCTCAAAGGCGCAGAAATTGTCGCGCACGACGTCGAGGTCGACGACGAGGCAGGGGCCGGTCGGACGTCGGGTGGCGAGGAAGTCAAGGATGCGCTGGGTAGCCATCGGGGTCTCTCCATCAGCGCCTTTCGGCGCGCAATAAGGCTGCGGAACGCGGGCTGTCAGCCTCGCGAACACGCGGTGGACAAAGGCGGGACGGAAATCCATGGAACCAGCCGGTGGAGACCCCGGAACCATGAAGCGCCGTCTCGCGGCGGTGAACCTTGGCCTTGCCCGGCCTCGGTTCGCTTTGTCTGCCTTGGCTTGGATGGGAGACCCGTCCGCACTGCCGGCAATGAAGGTGTGCCTCTTCAGTAACCCCGGTTTTTGGACAACCGGCAGAACACCAGAAAGGCCCGCACCGTCGTTGCTTCAAGGTGTCCTCGGGCTGGCGGTTGGCCGCTAGACCGACTGGAGGGGTTGGCTCCAGTTACCTTACCGATTTCCCTCACCATTCGAGGATCGGCGGACACCCACAGGCACGTGCGACTTTGGGCAAGCGCGATATATGGCTGGTTGCCGTCACAATCAATAAAAATCGTATCCCAGGTTGTAAAATTTCTGGCATCGAACGATGTTGCGGCAACCGTATCCGGATATCGAACGATGACAGGCACGCACGGCCCTCTCAACGCCTTTCTCGATCTTCGCCAGATGCCGGTGGCACATGCCGAACTCGGGCCCCTGGCCGGCCTGCGGCTGGCCGTCAAGGACATCTACGACGTCGCCGGCTACCGCACCGGCTGCGGCAATTCCAGGAAATTCGCCGAAAGCCCCGCCGCTTCGCGCACGGCACCCGCCGTGCAGATGATTCTCGATGCCGGCGCACGCTTCGTCGGCAAGACGCAGACCGACGAGCTTGCCTTCGCGCTGTTCGGCCAGAATGCGCATTTCTCGTTTCCGGTGAACCCGGCAGCGCCCGACCGCGTCACCGGCGGCTCGTCATCGGGATCGGCGGCGGCAGTGGCGGGCAGGCTGGCCGATATCGCCACCGGCTCCGACACCGGCGGCTCGATCCGCGCGCCGGCGAGCTTCTGCGGATTGATCGGGCTGCGCACCACACATGGCCGCATTTCGCTCGATGGCACGATGAAGCTGGCCCCGAGCTTCGACACGTTCGGCTGGTTCGCCGACGATATCGAGACCTATGAGACCGTCGGCAAGCTGCTGCTCGGCCGCGACCCGCACCAGCACACGCTCGACCGGCCGCTGGCGCTGGAATGGCTGGATGGGATGGTCGCCCGCCCGGCGATTGCCGAATATGCAGGAATGAAGGCGCTGGCGAGCGCGGTCTTCGGCCCGCCTGTGACGCCGGCGATCCGCTTCACCTCATCTGCGGATGAACTCTACTGGTGCTTTCGCCGGCTGCAGGCCAGGGAGGCTTGGGCGGTGCATGGCGAATGGATCACCAGCGGTGAGCGCGACCTCGGCCCCGGCGTTGAAGAGCGCTTCGGCTTTGGCCGTGCCGTCGACGACAAGACAGCCCAGGCTGAAAAGGTGCGCCGGCTGACCTTTCGCGGCGAACTGAGCACCCTGCTCGGCAAGGACGGCTTCCTTGTCCTGCCGACGGTGCCGGGCCCAGCGCCCTACGTCGACAGCACGCCGGAGCAGTTCCAGGCCTATCGCGAACGGGCGCTCCAGCTTCTGTGCCTGGCCGGCCTGTCCGGCTTCCCGCAAATCACCCTGCCCATCGGCTCGGTCGCCGGCGCCCCGTTCGGCCTATCGCTGCTTGGGCCTTCCGGCAGCGACATTGCCCTGATACGGCTCGGCCGGAAACTCCTCGACGCGGCACGAAAGGCCTGACCATGGACACACTGACCCGCATGCGTGCCTTCATCGACGTGGTCGAAGCCGAGGGCTTTTCGGCGGCGGCGCGCAAGATCGGCCGTTCCAAGGCCCTTTTGTCGAAATATGTGCGCGAGCTGGAGGACGAACTCGGCGCGCTGCTCCTCAACCGCACCACGCGCCAGTTCTCGATGACCGAGGCCGGCCACACCTATTACCGGCGCGCCTCGGAAATCGTGCGCGAGGTCGACAGCCTGGCCGACGCCGTGCGCGAATCCTCCGGCGACGTGCGCGGCCGGATCAAGCTGTCGGCGCCGCGCACCTTCGCCGACGCGCCGATCGGCCAGTCGCTGATCGATTTCGCCAAGCAGCATCCCGACATTGTGCTCGACATCCAGCTCGACGACCGCTTCGTCGATTTGGTCGAGGAAGGCTTCGATCTTGCGGTGCGCATCTCGCGGCTGGAGAACTCGTCGCTGATCGCCAGGCGCCTGGCGCCATTTTCGATAAAGCTCTGCGCCTCTCCCGAACTGATCGCCAAGCATGGCACGCCGACACGGCCGCAGG
The DNA here is from genome assembly GCF_003148495.1 of Mesorhizobium loti. Taxonomy (GTDB): domain Bacteria; phylum Pseudomonadota; class Alphaproteobacteria; order Rhizobiales; family Rhizobiaceae; genus Mesorhizobium; species Mesorhizobium loti. The sequence continues at coordinate 677,070 of NZ_QGGH01000001.1, read as the reverse complement.
ATCTCAGCCGAATGCCCTGCATCGTCGACACCAATGGCCGCGGGCTGAACAACTGGCCGTTCAAGGGCGACAATGGCGATCCGGTGAGCGTTTCGGTGTCGGGCCCGATCGAGGTCAACAGCCCGATGACGGCGAGAGCCGCGGCCGTGGCGGGGCTCGGATTTTCCGTCCTGCCGGATTTCATTGCCGCTCCCGACCTCGCGAGCGGCCAACTGGTGTCGGTGATGGATGACCGCATCCTGTCGGGCGGCGGCATCTTCGCCGTCTACCCGCATCGCCGCTATTTGCCGGCCAAGGTCCGCGTTTTCGTCGACTTCCTGGTGCAGTGGTTCAGGACGCGCGAAGCCGCTTGACTGGTTTCAGCCGTCAAAGCGCGTTGCGCCACGAACGCGCCTTGAGTTTTTGTTGTGCGTGTCGTCGTCCCAAAACCGCTGCGCACTTTTGGGCGACACGCAGCAGCGGTCCCAATTTCGCCCCCTTTCTGGTAACTCTCGACATCTCTCCGAGGCCGATGGAATCGCGACCGAGAATGCACCTGAAACGGCACGCTATCATGCTGGCTTCGGCCTTGGCGGCGACCTTCGCCGCCACTGGACCAGCTGAGGTGCACCCGCACGTCTTCGCCGAGGCCCGCCTTGACGTGATCCTCTCCCCGGATCACCAAAGTGTGAAAGCGCTGCGTCACCTCTGGCGCTTCGACGATCTGTTTTCCTCGACGGTGATGATGGAGTTCGACAAGAACTCCGACCTGAAGCTCGACGACAAGGAGCTGAAGGAGGTCGCCGACACCGTCCATGCCTCGCTGGCCGAGTTCAATTACTTCCAGCTCGTCACCGTTGACGGCAAGGACGTGGCGATGACGCCGCCGCCGCATCTGATGGCCAATTTCGACAACGACCAGTTGATCATCCTGTTCGAATCCGAGCCGAAGGTGCCGATCAAGCTCAACGGCAAGATCGACATCGGTGTCTACGACCCGACATTCTACACCGCGATCGACTTCACCGAGGATTCCAACATCACGGTTGAAGGCCTGCCGTCGAATTGCACCAGCAAGGTGATCCGTCCGGACCCGGACGAGGCGATCAAGGAAAACCAGAAGACCCTCACCGATGCCTTCTTCAACGATCCGACCGGCACCGACATGAGCAAGATCTTCGCCACCAAGCTCGAACTGACCTGTCAGCCAGAAGGATGAAGCCGGTGACGAAACCGTCCCTGCGTTTGGCATTCGGCCTGTTGGCCGTCACCGTTGTCATGATGCATTTTGCCAACGGCGCCCATGCCCAGAGTTCGCTCGGCATCGGCGTCAATGACGGTATGGCGCCCACCACCGGCCCGTTTGCCCACATCCTGATGTGGATCAATCTCAGGCAGCAGGAATTCTATCGAGCGCTGGCAACGGCGATGAAGGCGATGCGCCAGGACGGCAGCAAGATCTGGATACTCGTCGGCCTGTCCTTCGCCTACGGCATTTTCCATGCCGCCGGCCCCGGCCACGGCAAGGCGGTGATCTCGTCCTACATGGTGGCCAACGAAGTGGCCCTGCGCCGCGGTATCCTGCTGTCCTTCGTCTCGGCACTGCTGCAGGGCCTGACCGCGATCGCGGTGATGGGGGTGGCCTATTTCGTCCTGCGCGGCACCTCCGTCTCGATGACCGACGCGGCCTGGTTCATGGAGATCATGAGCTTTGTCTTCGTCACCCTGTTCGGCGCCTGGCTGCTGTGGCGCAAGCTCGGCCCCGCCGTCCTGCGTCTGTTCGGAAGAGGCCCGGCCTACAGCCTGTCGGCGGCTCATGCCGGTCATTCTCATGGTGGCCATTCGCATGGTCACTCGCATGCAGGTCATTCGCATGCCGCTCACAGCCATTCGGCGCATGCCCATTCGCATGCGCTGCAGGTGCATGACGATCACGACCACGCGCATAGCCATTCCCACGATCATCACGACCATGATCACGCCACACACGATCATGCTCATCACGATCACGCGGTGGGTGAGGTCTGCGACACCTGCGGTCATTCGCACGCACCCGACCCGGCACTGCTGTCGGGCGACCGCTTCGACTGGCGCACGGCCTGGTCGGCGGTGGCGGCGGTCGGCATCCGCCCCTGCTCCGGTGCGCTGATCGTGCTCAGCTTCGCCTTGCTCAACGGACTTTGGCTGGGTGGCCTGCTGTCAGTGCTGGCAATGTCGCTGGGAACCGCGATCACCGTTTCAGCCCTGGCCACACTTGCGGTGACCGCCAAGAACTGGGCGGTGTATTTCGCCGGCGACGGCCGCATGGGCAACCGCATCCACTCGATCGTCGAGATCGGCGGCGCGGCCTTCGTGTTCCTGTTCGGACTGTTGCTGCTGTCGGCAAGCCTGGCGACCGGCGGATGATGCCCAGCGCCGCGAGGCTCGGAGTTTAACCCGCGACCTTGCCGCCGAGCTCATCCTCGATATGCGCGCGGATGATCTCGTCAAAACTCTTTTCGGCGCTGAACCCAAGTTCCCTCGAGCGCCGCGCCTCGAACCGCGTCGGCCAGCCCTTGACGATCGCCCAGATCGTCGCGTCCGGCTCCTCGCGGATCAGTTTCACCACCTTTGGGCCGGCGATGCGTTCCAGCGCCTCGATCTGCTCGCCAACACTAACGGCGACGCCAGGCATCGTCAGGTTGCGGCGCGGCCCGACGGCGCTGCCGTCGATTCCTGCCGCATGGATCAGGAAATTGACCGCCGAACGCGGACTGGCGTGGGTGTGCACGACCGAGCGCGGCACCGGCAGGATCGCCTCGTGGCCGCTCAAGGGCTCGCGGATGATGCCGGAGAAGAAGCCCGAGGCCGCCTTGTTCGGCTTGCCGGGTCGCACGCAGATGGTCGGCAGCCTGATGCCGATGCCGTCGAAGAAGCCGCGCCGCGTGTAATCAGCCAAGAGCGCTTCGCTCATCTGCTTCTGCGTGCCGTAGGAGGTCAGCGGCGTCGGATGGAATTCGTCCGGTATGACATCCGGGAACGGCGCGCCGAACACCGCGATCGACGAGGTGAAAACGACACGCGGCGCAAAGCCGGCCAGCCGGATGGCGTCGAACAGCGCTCGCGTGCCGTCGAGATTGACGCGGTAGCCTAGATCGAAATTGGCTTCCGCCTCGCCCGACACGATGCCGGCGAGATGGAAGACAACATCGGGACGCGACGCGACCAGGCGCTCGGCAGCACCCGCCTCGGCGAGGTCCCCGGTGTGGAGGGTGACGCTGACGCCGTCCATGCCAGGTGCCTGCGGCGGCACGATGTCGTGCAGGTCGAGCGCGGTGATCTTGCCGCCGCGCAGCGTGCCGTCCTTGGCCAACCGGGCGATGAGCTTGCGGCCGACCATGCCCGCGGCGCCAGTGATCAGAATGCGCATGTCGAAAATTCCTTGCCTACTTGCCCTGGTTTTTACGCTGGTTGCGGGCCCGCAGCCAGAACACCGAGAAAAACGCCAGCACGAAGACGATGCCAAAGGCGCCGGCCAGCACGGTCGAAAGGCTGCCGAGAGCCAACATTACGGTCGGCAGATAGTAGGCGCCGATACCGAACAGAAGCATGATCCATACTGCGGCGATAACAGCATTCCTGGTGTCGCGGTCCATCACGCCGCACCAGGGCAGCGGGTGTTCATCAAGCTGGTTTTCAAGGTCTTGCAACTCCTGCGGCAGGACCAATCGACATCAATCGATCGGTCCTAGTGATGGTGGTCGTGACGCGCGGCCGCGTCATGCTCGTGCCCGTGGTCGTCGCCATCGTCGGCGCACTGTCCGAATTCCGATTCCACGGTGGCATGGCTGATGCCGTGCTCGCTGGCAAGTCGCTTCTTGACGGCGCTGACCGCCTGATAGGCATCGACGCTCTCCTCGAGGCAGGCATGCAGCGTCGCCATGTTGCTGGTACCGTCAAGCGACCAGACATGCATATGGTGCACTTCGCGCACCCCCACGACCGTCGCCTCGATGTCCCTAGCGATCAGATCGCGGTCGAGGCTTGGCGGCACGCCCTCTAGCAGGACATGAGCGGCTTCACGCATCAGCGACCACGCCGTGTACAGGATCAGCAGCGAGACTAGGACCGACAGGATCGGGTCGATCGGCGTCCAGCCGGTCGCCAGGATGACCAGCGCCGCAACGATGGCCGCGGCCGAGCCCAGCAGGTCGCCAAGCACATGCAGGATGGCGCCGCGCATGTTGAGGCTCTCGCGGTCGCCGCCATGCAGCACGAAGAACGAGCCGATATTGACCAGCAGACCAAGGATCGCCACCGCCAGCATCGGCCCGCCAAGCACCGGTGCCGGCGCCTGCAGGCGCCCCCAGGCTTCGTAGACGATCCACAGCGCGATGACGAAAATGGCAATGCCGTTGGTATAGGCCACCAGCGTCTTGACCCGGCCGAAGCCGTAGGTGAGACGACCGGTCGCCGGTCGCCCCGCAAGATGAAACGCATACCAGGCAAGGCCGAGCGCGATCGAGTCTGCGAGCATGTGGCCGGCATCGGCCAGCAGCGCCAGCGACCCGGTGAGGATGCCGCCCAGCGCTTCGGCAACCATGAAGCCGCCGGTCAGGCAGGCCGCAATCAGAACGCGCTTCTTGTCGGTCGAGCCATGCACATGACTGGAGCTGTGCCCGCTATGATCGTGGGTGTGGGCCAATGGCAACTCCCGTTACGCGCCTGATCTCACGCCCCGAACTGCACGCGAAAATCCTCGAGCCGTCGCTTCTGCTGGCCGTCGCCATCGAAATTGGCCGGATCGAGCCACGCTTCATAGGCTTTGCGTAAGGCCGGCCATTCCTTGTCGATGATCGAATACCATGCCGTATCGCGGTTTTCACCCTTGACGATGAGATGCTGGCGGAAAATGCCCTCGAATTTGAAGCCGAACCGTTCGGCCGCCCGCTTCGATGGTTCGTTGCGGTTGTTGCACTTCCATTCGTAGCGGCGATAGCCGAGCTCATCGAAGATGTATTTCATGAACAGGAACTGCGCTTCGGTCGCTCCCGGCTTGCGCGAGATGAGCGGTCCCCAATAGATGTTGCCGATCTCGATGACGCCGTAGGCTGGATCGATGCGCATCAGCGTCTGGCGTCCGGCGACCTTGCCGCTGGCCTTGTCGATGACGGTGAAGAACAGCGGATCCTCGCTGGCCTCGACCTTGTCCAGCCACGGCTGGAAGGCGGCGCGCGTCTCCGGCGGATAGTCGGGCAGCCAGGCGAAGCGACCATCCACATCGGACACGGAGGACGCTTCGTAGAGGCCGTCGCCGTGTTTTGCAGCGCTCAGCGGCTCCAGCCGGACATAGCTTCCGTCGATGGCCTTGCGCTCGGGCCGCGGACGCGGTTGCCAATCCTTGAGATTTTCCGACACCGAAAGCTCCAATCCGTTTGACTTTTGCGGCCCGAGGCTCACAAAAACGCGACCCAACAGCAAGAACCACACGGACGGGAAAAATGCTCCACACGATTTCGGCCTTCGACCGTCTCGGCGAGGAAAACGCCTTTGCCGTGCTCGCGAGGGCCACGGCGCTGGCCCAACAAGGCCGCGACATCGTCAATCTCGGCATCGGCCAGCCCGACTTCAAGACGCCGCAGCACATCGTCGAGGCGGCGATCAAGGCGCTGCGCGACGGCCACCACGGCTACACGCCGGCCAATGGCCTGCTGGCAACGCGCGAGGCGGTGGTGCGGCGCACGCTGACCACCACCGGTGTCGAAATATCGCCCGAAACGGTGATGATCCTGCCCGGCGGCAAGCCGACCATGTTCGCCGCGATCCTGATGTTCGGCGAGCCTGGCGCCGAGATCCTCTATCCCGATCCGGGCTTCCCCATCTACCGCTCGATGATCGAGTTCACTGGCGCCGCGCCTATTCCCGTGCCGATGCGCGAGGAGAACGGCTTTGCCTTCTCCGCCGAGGAGACGCTGGCGCTGATCACCTCGAAGACCAGGCTGTTGATCCTCAACTCGCCGGCCAATCCGACCGGCGGCGTCACGCCCCGTGCCGAGATCGAGAAACTGGTCAAGGGGCTGGAGGCGCATCCGCAGGTCGCCATCCTTTCCGACGAGATCTACGACGTCATGACCTATGACGGCGAGACGCATTGCTCGCTGCTTGGCTTTCCCGAGATCCGCGACCGGCTGATCGTGCTCAATGGCTGGTCGAAGACCTGGGCGATGACCGGCTGGCGCATGGGCTGGTCGATCTGGCCGAATGGCGACAAGGGCGCCCATCTCTACGACAAGGTGCGCAAGCTGGCGGTCAATTGCTGGTCTTGCGTCAACGCGCCGAGCCAGTTTGCCGGCATCGCGGCCATCGACGGCCCGCAGGACGACGTCGACAAGATGATGCGTGCCTTCGACCGCCGCCGGAAGATCGTTGTCGAGGGGCTGAATGCCTTGCCCAACATTTCGTGCATCACGCCCAAGGGCGCGTTCTATGCCTTCCCCAACGTGTCGAAGACCGGCTGGAAAGCAAAGAAGCTCGCTTCGGCGCTGCTTGACGAGGCCGGCGTGGCGCTGATCGGCGGCCCCGATTTCGGCATTCTCGGCGAAGGCTATATCAGGCTCTCCTACGCCAACTCCGAGGAGAACATCTTGCGCGCGCTGGACAGGATCGGAACGTTCCTGGCGAAGTGAGCTTCAAAGCGGGCCGCTGGCCTCTTTCCGGGCGGTCGCGACTGGCGACAATGATGGTGTCATGATCCGTCCGGAGACGCACGGCCAGGGGCTGGGCGTGTGTGTTGGGAACAGCTACGCTCCCTGGATCAGGATCGAAGCAGGTGCCTCAGATGTTCTATGCAATCCTTGCCTATCACGTGGAAGATGCGATCAAGGCGCTGACGCCGCAGGAAGACGCGGCGCTGATGGCCGACCTGCTGAAGATCAACACCCGGCTTCATGAGGCACGCACGCTTGGACCGTCCGCGCGTCTGGGGGCGACAAACGATGCTTGCACGCTGCGCGGCGCGGGCGACGGCATAATCATCGACGGCCCTTTCGCAGAAACCAAGGAACAGTTGCTCGGCCTCTATGTGGTCGACTGCACCACGAGAGACGACGCCATCGCGATCGCCCGCGACCTTCGCCGCGTCAATCCTACCGCCGTTTACGAGATCAGGCCCATTCTGCTCTTCAAGCCCGGCGTGCCGCTGGCAGGGAAATAACTATCCACGCCCTACAAACGGCATCTTGGTCGCCATCACCGTCATGAACAGCACATTGGCGTCGAGCGGCAGGCTGGCCATGTGGACGACGGCGTCGGCCACGCGCTGAACATCCATAACCGCTTCGGCTGATATCGAGCCGTTGGCCTGCGGAACGCCGACCGTCATTGGCTGCGCCATGTCGGTCAGCGCATTGCCGATGTCGATCTGGCCGCAGGCAATGTCATAGGGCCGGCCATCGAGCGCCAGCGTCTTGGTCAGTCCGGTGATGGCATGCTTGGTCGCTGTGTAGGGGACCGAACCCGGACGTGGCGCATAGGCCGACACCGAACCGTTGTTGATGATGCGGCCACCCATCGGCCTCTGCTTGCGCATGGCGCCGAAGGCGGCGCGGGCGCACAGGAACGAACCGGTGAGGTTGACCCCGACGATATCGTTCCACACCTCGACAGGGATCTCGTCGATCGGCGTCGATTTGTAGCCCATGCCGGCATTGTTGAAGAGCAGGTCGACACGACCAAAGGCCTCAGCCACCGTCTCGAACAGATCGTCGACCTGTTCAGCCTTGGAGATGTCGCAGGCAACCGCCAATGCCTTGGCATCGGTACGGCCGGCCTCGGCCACCGCTGCATCCAGCACGGATTTGCGGCGTCCGCAGAACACCGTGTTCCAGCCGGCCTTGAGCAGTGCCGTGGCGACGCTCTTGCCGATGCCCGTGCCGGCGCCGGTGACGATGGCGGTTCTTTGCTCGGTCATGGCTGTTGTCCTCCGGCAGCGCTGCGCTTGCTCGACTGATTTTCGGGGTTTGGCTCGAGAAAAGAAGGCATCGCAAATGACAGCGGCGATGGCAAGCGAGTCCACCTAGGTCTCGACAAAAAGGGCGGTCATTGGCGACCGCCCTGATCTGAACCGGGCTTGGGAGGAGGAAAGCCGATCCGACTGTGTAGAATGATGCGCTTGCTGAGTTAACGAAAGGTTAACTCGACAAAGGCGGCCTGTGCCGTTTTGGCCTACCAGCGCGGATTGGGTGAGGTCCCCGCCTTGGCTGGCACCTTGGCCGCCGAAACCGTCGCCTCGACATGGTCGACCAGCGCGTCCGGCAGGCCAAGCCGGCCGGCAAGGAGGTCGAGATAGCCGCGCTCGGCGCGTGTGTCGGGATCGATGGTCAGGCGCGACGCTGTATAGAGTTCGAGCTTCTGCGCATCGGTCTTGGCGCCGGCCACCAGCGTGTCGAGCTCGAGCGGACTTGCCAGCTCCGCCATCAGGAACTTTTCGGCATCGGGGCCTATGCCGGCCACGCTGAGCTTGCCGGCGATCTTCTGGCGCTCGTCATCGTCGATATGGCCGTCGGCTTTCGCCGCCGAGATCATCGCCCGCACCAGGGTCAGGGTGAATTCGTCCTCGCCCTGTGGCGCCTGCGACGGGTGGAAGGCGGTGTCCTTGGGCGGCGGCAGCAATTCCGGTTCGCCGGCCGCCGGCGCATCGGCAGGTGCGTTGCCGGCCTTGTAGTTCTGGTAGGCCTTGTAGGCGAGGCCGCCGATCGCGGCCAGTCCACCAAGCTTCACCGCAGCGCCCGTCACCTCGCGGCCGGCGCCGGTTCCGAGCAGCACGGCGGCCAGTGCGCCGGCGGCCAGCGGATTGTCCTTGGCCATCTGCACGGCCTGCCCCGCCTTGTCGCGGACCGTGCCGCTGGTGCCGGGGATTTGCGAACCGAGCAGATCGTCGAGAAGCTTCTTGGGATCGAACATTCAATGCCTCCAGGATTTGCCCAGCCGAACGGGCAGGTTTCGAACGTCGCAGAGGTAAGTCCCGTACCCCAGCATTACAATGACAAACCGTCGCCTTGCCGCGACCCTCGGACCTAAGATCCGATATGCCGGCCCCTGCCCCGTGCCGCGGCGAGTTCGACCTGCCGCTGGCGCTCGGCATAACGCTGACGGTCCTCGTCCGAACGCGCATCGAAGCAATGCGGGCACGAAACACCGGCGGTAAATTTCGGCGACGATCGCTCGCTTTCGGTCAGCGGATGGCGGCAGGCGCGGCAGAGTTCCGCCTCGCCTTCGGCGAGGCCGTGCGACACGGAAACCCGCTCGTCGAAGACGAAGCACTCGCCTTGCCAGAGGCTCTGTTCGGCCGGAACCTCTTCAAGGTATTTGAGGATGCCGCCCTTGAGGTGGAACACATCCTCGAAGCCGAGCGACCTGACATAGGCGGTCGCCTTTTCGCATCGAATACCGCCGGTGCAGAACATCGCCACCTTGCGGCCTTCGAGCTCCGCCCGGTGCGCCTCCACCCAGGCCGGGAACTCGCGAAAGCTTGCGGTGGCTGGGTCGATCGCACCCCTGAAAGTGCCGATCGACACCTCGTAGGCGTTGCGCGTGTCGATGATGACAGTATCGGGCTGCGAAATCAGCGCGTTCCAGTCGGCCGGCGCGACATAGGTGCCGGCGCTTTTGGAAGGGTCGATATCATCGACACCCATGGTGACGATCTCGCGCTTCAGCCGCACCTTCATGCGGTGGAACGGCATTTCCGTAGCAACGCTGTACTTGACCTCGAGGCCGGCGAGCCCTTCGATGGCTTCGAGATAGCCGATCAGTTCGGCGATCGCCGTTTCGCCGCCAGCGACGGTGCCGTTTATGCCTTCATGCGCCAGAAGCAGCGTGCCCTTGATGCCGCGCCCGCAACAGAAGGCAGCAAGCGGCGCCCGCAGCGCCTCAAAGGCGTCGAGCCGGGCAAACCGGTAGAGCGCGGCGACGCGAAGGGGCTGGGATGGATTGGACGGTGTCATTGCCAGAGCAACTAGACGCTCGTAAAAGCCGATTCAAGGCAAAACGGCTCCGGATCCTGTCATGGCCCTGTCGGGGAAGAGCCCGTAAGCTGTCCGACGACGGCGCGTGACAACGCGACGCGACCGGTTTCATGGACAGGCAAACACCTGTCTGCTAATCGGTTGAAATTCCCTAGGATACGGAGAGACAGATGCCCAGCAAGACCGAAAAACTCCTGTCGCTCCTCAACGGCCAGCCGGTCATCCCGGTGCTGAAGATTTCTGATGTCGCCAATGCCGTGCCGCTGGCCCGCGCTCTGGCACGCGGCGGCCTGCCGGCAATCGAGATCACGCTGAGGACCGCCGACGCACTGGAAGCGATCCGGCGGGTGGCTGGTGAGGTCGAGGAAGCCATCGTCGGCGCCGGCACCATTCTCGATAGCAGGCAGTTCGAAGAGGCAGCGAGCGCAGGCTCTCGGTTCATCGTCAGCCCCGGCATCACCCGCGAGCTTCTGGCGGCAGCCGCCGACAGCGATGTTCCGTTGCTGCCTGGTGCCATCACGCCTGGCGAGATCATGGCGGCGCGGGAAGCCGGCTTGCGCTTTCTCAAATTCTTCCCGGCCGAGCAGTCGGGCGGCATCGCTTCGCTGAAGGCCTTCGCCTCGCCGCTCGCCGATGTGAAATTCTGCCCGACCGGCGGCATCACCGGCAAGAACGCGGCCGACTATCTCAGCCTGCCCAACGTGGTCTGCGTCGGCGGCTCCTGGGTGGCGCCCGATGACTTGGTCAAGGCCGGCAAGTGGGACGAGATCGAAGCCCTGGCGCGCGCGGCGAGCAAGCTCGCAAAATAAGGCTCTCATCACGGCATGAAAAAACCCGGCTGACTTACGTCGACCGGGTTTTGCCAGACCGGCCTTGAGCTGGGATCAGTTGCAGACCCTGACTTCCCTGACCACCTTGTGGTGGTGCTTCCAGGCCGTGACCAGCTTGGTCCGGCAATGCTTCTTCATATGCATATGGTCGTTGGTCTTGACGACAATGGTCGCGGCCTGCGTGGGAGCGATGGCCGCCGAAGCGGTCGCCAACGCAATGACCGATGCTAGTAGAATGTTCTTCATGGATATCCCCGGTTTGAACGAACACCGGGGAAACCCTTGAAGAGCCAGGCAGTTCCATGATCACAGCAATGTCAGACCGGCGTGATTGGACCCGCGGCGAGCGGCGCGGCCGCGCAACAAAAAGCCGCGCAGGTTGCCCGGCGCGGCTTTGTCGATTGATTGGTAGTCACCTGGTCTGGAAGCGGGCGACCGACATGAACTTGACGGCGTTGCCGGTGAAGCGGTTGGCATCGGCCACCTGGTTGCTCGGCTGGAAGCCGGCAGTATAGACCTCGCTCGGCGGCGTGTGCACGATGCTGTAGGCGTAGCCGGGCGCCGTCGTCGAGCTTGAAACGGCGGCGACATGCTCGCCGCTGGTCAGCGCCCAGCGGGCGGCCTGCGGCGCGGCGGCAACCACCATGGCCTTGGGACCTGGCTTCAGGTCGCGGACCGTGGCTCTCGATTCCTTGCGGGTCGTCTTGACGCCGGCACCGATCGCGGCGGCCGGATCGGAGCCGGCCGGGCGGGCAACGACAGCCTCGCGCGGCGTTGCGGCGTCAGTGCCCGACGGATCGTTGAAGGCCGAACGCGGCTCGGACAAGGAAGCAACCTGGTATGCGTCGGCCGCGCCGACCTGGGCATTGGCCTCGTCGAGCACGGCCTTGACCGCATCCGGCCTGGCCATCTCGGGGCGCGCCGTCGGCAGCACCGAGAACGCATCGGTCGCGGTCTTGCCGTGATCAGCCGTCTCGGCCAGCGCCATTAGCACGTCCTTGCTGGGCGGCGAAGCCAGAGCGGCCGGCAGCGAAGTGTCGGGACGCCATGTCGGCAACGGTATGTTGTTGACCGCGACCTGGGCCGGATCAGCCGAAGCCCTTGCATCGGCAGCAGTTACATCGGCCATGCCGAAAGGAACGTTCGCCGGCGCGTGTGCGGTCGCCACGGCTTGCTCTGTGGTGGCTGTCGCATCGGCCATGGCAAAAGGCACGTTCTCAGGCGGCTGGGCGCCGACATCGGCCTTCGGCCGCGGTGCAAAATCAGGCAGCGGAATGCTGCGTGCCGGCAGCGCCGCGATGATCGTCTCCGGCGTATCCTGTTCCGGCTCCGGAGCCTGCTCCTCGGTCACCTGCGGAATTTCGGCGCGCTGCGCATTCTCCGGCGCCACGATGGCGATGCCCGGGAGGTTGCTGGTCTTGGCTGCCGCAGCCGGCTTCACGTTTCTGGCCTTGGGTGGGGGTGCAGCCGAAGCGGTCTCGACATCGGCGCTGTCGTCGGCCTCGTCGTCGCCGCCGCCAAAGAAGGCCGACAGGAACCCACCTGATTTCTTGCTGCTGCCACCGGCGCTGGCCAGCTCGATGGCCGGAGCGCCCGAACCCTTGCGCGCCTTGTAGGAGGCGAGCGCCTGCTCAAAGCCGGGCAGCGGCCTGCCGTCGCTCGGCACATGCAGCGTCTTGCCATTGGGGAACAGGCTGACCAGTTCCTGGCGGCTGATACCGGGCCAATGACGCACATTGCCGACATCCATATGGACGAACGGCGAACCGGATGACGGATAGTAGCCGACGCCACCGCCCTGCATCTTGAGACCGATGTTGCGCAGCTTCTTCAGCGGTACGCCGGGAATGTAGAAATCCATCGCCTTGCCGAGCATGTGCTGGCTCTTCTCGGCGACGCCCCTGCTGCGGCTGCGCAGCATCGAGTTCGTCGACGGCGAGCGATAGCCGCAGACGACCTGGATGTAGTCCGTGGCGCCGCTTTCCCGATACGCCTCCCAGACCAGATCCAGCAGACGCGGATCCATCTTGGTCGGCTCGTTGCGGCGCCAGTCGCGCAGAATGATGTTGATCTTCCTGAGACCCTCGGGAACGTAGCGGCCGTTGCGCTTGTAGACGATCTCGGCCTTCTCGTGGGTGTGGAGATGATAGAGCTTCAGCGAACGTGTTTCGGCGCTGGCTCCGGTCGCAGCCGCGGCAACAAAACCAAAAGCGACAATCAACACCGCCAGCCATTTCGGCCAGACGCTCAAATGATGGTGCCGCCCGTTTGTGTGTCGTTCGATTCTGTTCAAATCAAAAGGCCCTGCAGGCTGCCGTTTGTCCCCGGATTTGTCCAAACGGATGTGTCATCCTCACATCCGAATATCGATCCTAATGGTTAATCATCGCTTATTGAAGCCGAAATGCGGTAACACCGTGGCGATATCCCGTCAAAAATCGTTCACAGGATTTCTTGGTAAACCGCTGGTTTAGATCAGATTTCCGCCTTCGTCCCAAACACGATCTGTTACCGTTAGCCTTAATGCGTGAACAGAGCTGTCCATAGGACTGCCACAATCCCGCCGAAAGGCCGATACAGGGCCTGTTGTGGCATTGCAAGCTGGCGCCGGCCTTGTGGCCGAAGCAGATCCCGGACCGAAGGCAGCGCAGCAGGGAGCGGGAACGGTTTTCGGAAAGATCCTGCGCTTCAAGGTGTGTTGAGATTCAGGTCTGGCCGAGTCGAGAACGATGGGTTCCGAGAACCGGAGCGGAGCGTACATTTGGGTACGTGAGCACCGGAAGCGCAGGAAACTATCGTTCGCAGGCCGGCATCACCTGAATATCGGCACACCTTAGGAAGCGAGCCGGTCGACACGGCCGGTCTCCGGGTCGATGCCGTATTCCTTGAGCTTGCGGTAAAGCGTCGAGCGGCCGATACCGAGTCGGCGGGCGACTTCGCTCATCTGGCCGTTGTAGTGATCAATGGCGAGCTTGATCATTTCGAGTTCGACATCGGCCAGCGCACGCACATTGCCGCGTTCGTCGAGTGCCCGCAACGTGCCGAAGCGAGGCTGCAGCCTGGCCGGCGGATCGGACGCGGTCGCCGGGCCACCCTCACCGGGCAAGGCTTCCTCGTCGCGCTCCTCCAGAGGCAGGGACGACGGCGCATCGCCGTGCGCATCGAGGTTGACGGTGCCTTCCACCTGCGCCCGAATCTGCGGGAAGTCGCCCGTGGTCAGCACATCGCCTTCGCAAAGCACCGAGGCCCGGAAGACGGCATTTTCGAGCTGCCGGATGTTTCCGGGCCAGTCATAGGCCTGCAGCACGGCAAGTGCTGCCGCCGAAATGCCTTGCAGGCGATGACGCGGATCGGCCGGCGCTACCTTGTCCATGAAATGGGTGACCAGATAGGGGATGTCGTCGCGGCGGTCGCGCAGCGGCGGCACGAAGATCGGGTAGACGTTCAGCCGGTAGAACAGATCCTCGCGGAACTTGCCGTCCTTGACCTGCTGCAGGAGGTTGCGGTGCGTCGCCGAAATCAACCTGATGTCGACCCTGACGGTTGAGCGTCCGCCGACCGGATCGACCTCACCGTCCTGCACGGCGCGCAACAGCTTGACCTGGACGTCGAGCGGCAAGTCGCCGATCTCGTCGAGAAACAGCGTGCCCGAATGCGCTTCGACGAATTTTCCAGTGTGCTTGTCGGTGGCGCCGGTGAACGAGCCCTTCTCGTGGCCGAACAGGATCGATTCGACCAGATTGTCTGGAATGGCGCCGCAATTGACGGTCACGAAGGGTTTCGAGCGGCGGTCGCCGCTGCCCTGGATGGCGCGCGCCACCAGCTCCTTGCCGACGCCGGACTCGCCCTCGATCAGGATCGGGATGTTGGATACCGCAGCCTTCTGGCCAAGGCGGATCACCCTGTCCATGGCGGGGCTGTGCGTGATCATGTCCTTGAAGGTCAGAAGGCCGCCACGCCGGCGCGACGTGCGCTTGACCTCGCCCTCGACGGCCTCGACCTTGAGCGCATTGCCGATCGACGCTTGCAGCCTGTCGGGAGACGCCGGCTTGACGACGAAATCGAAGGCGCCATGGCGCATCGCCGAAACCACGGTCTCGATGCCGCCCTGCGAAGTCTGCACGATGGCCGGGATATTTATGTCGCGCTCACGCATCGCCTTCAGCACGCCGATACCGTCGAGACCGGGCATGACCAGATCGAGGATCACCACCGAAACCTCGCGGGCGCTAGGCCCGTCGAGAATATCGAGAGCGGCCGCGCCGCCATCCACGACAATTGCCGTGTAGCCGAACCGCGTCACCGCCGCCTCGAGCAGCCGGCGCTGCACGGGATCGTCATCGACTATGAGTATGGAACCTGTCATGACTGGTGTGACTGCCCGCCCGAGGAATTCTGCCCTGTGGACCATCTTGGCACAGGGTTCTAAATAAGGTTTCAAAAAACCCGGTGAATGAATTCCTTAGGATTTGACCGGCTTCTCGTTTCCCCTTGAACCTCGGCCACGGAAGGTGTCGGCAATGCACATGGTCTCTGGGCACATGGTTTCTGCTCGGCAGCTTGCGGCGCCAGCGTCCGGTCAGGGCTCGGCCGAGCTTGGCGACCTGCCGGAATGGAACCTTGCCGATCTCTATGCCGGCATGGACGCGCCGGAGCTGAAGCGCGACATCGCCAAGGCCGCCATTGATGCGATCAGCTTCGAGGGCCGCTGGAAAGGCACGCTGGCCGCCGAGGCCGCTCGCGGCAGCGCCGGCAGGCTGGGCGAGGCGCTGGTCGCCTACGAGGCGCTGGAGGAACTGATCGGCCGCATCGTCTCCTATGCGGGTCTGGTCTATGCCGGCAACACCGCCGACCCGCAGCGCGCCAAACTCTATGGCGACATCCAGGAGAAGATGACCGACGCCAGCGCGCACCTTCTGTTCTTCGCGCTCGAACTCAACCTGATCGACGATGCCGCCATCGAAGGCGCGCTCGCCGGCGATCCCGCGTTCGGCCACTACCGGCCATGGGTGCTCGATCTGCGCAAGGACAAACCCTACCAGCTCGAGGATCGCGTCGAGCAGCTCTTCCACGAAAAATCGATCACCGGGCGCGGCGCCTGGAACCGCTTGTTCGACGAGACGATGACAGACCTTCGCTTCGACATCGACGGCGAGGAACTGACGCTGGAGCCGGCGCTGAACCGCTTGCAGGACGCCGATGGCGAGGTGCGCCGCCGGGCGTCCGAGGCGCTGGCCACGACCTTCCGCAAAAATTTGCGCACCTTCACGTTAATCACCAACACGCTGGCCAAGGACAAGGAAATATCCGACCGCTGGCGCGGCTTCGAGGACATCGCCGATTCACGCCATCTCGCCAACCGCGTCGAGCGCAGCGTGGTGGATGCCCTGGCCTCCGCCGTGCGCGATGCCTATCCACGCCTGTCGCACCGCTACTACGCGATGAAGGCGCGCTGGCTGGGTATGGAAGTGATGAATCACTGGGACCGCAACGCGCCGTTGCCGGATACGCCCCAGGCGATCATCGGTTGGGACGAAGCCAGGAACACCGTGCTGTCGGCCTATCAGCGCTTTTCGCCCGATATGGCGGAGATCGCGCGAACCTTCTTCGACCGCAACTGGATCGACGCGCCGGTGCGGCCTGGCAAGTCACCCGGCGCCTTCGCGCATCCGACCGTGCCGTCGGCGCATCCCTATGTCCTGCTCAACTACATGGGCAAGCCGCGCGATGTGATGACGCTGGCGCATGAGCTTGGCCATGGCGTGCATCAGGTGCTGGCCAGCGGCCAGGGTGCGCTGATGGCTTCGACGCCGCTGACGCTGGCTGAGACGGCGTCGGTCTTCGGCGAGATGCTGACCTTCCGCTCGCTGCTCGACCAGACCACCGACAGGCGCGAGCGCAAGGCCATGCTCGCCCAGAAGGTCGAGGACATGATCAACACGGTCGTGCGACAGATCGCCTTCTACGAATTCGAACGCAAGGTGCATGCCGAACGCAAGAACGGCGAACTGACCTCCGACAGGCTCGGCCAGTTCTGGCTCGAAGTGCAGGCCGAAAGCCTCGGGCCGGCGATCAAGTTGCGCGAAGGCTACGAGGTGTTCTGGACCTACATTCCGCACTTCATCCATTCGCCCTTCTACGTCTATGCCTATGCTTTCGGCGACTGCCTGGTGAATTCGCTCTACGCGGTCTACCAGAACGCCGAGCGCGGCTTCCAGGACAAGTATTTCGAGATGCTGCGCGCCGGCGGCACCAAGCATCACTCCGAGCTTCTGGCGCCCTTCGGCCTCGACGCCACCGATCCCGCCTTCTGGCAGATAGGGCTTGGCGTCATCAGTGGCCTGATCGACGAGCTGGAAGCGCTCGACGTTTGAAACACGTCCTGCAAGCGTCGCCCGCTCGTAGAACAGTTTAGCCGGAATGCATGTTGGGATGGCTTTATTATTGGCCTAAATATCTGTTCTTGAAGTACTCTCCACCGAAGTTTTCCGATAGCTTTCCACAAGCTCTATGATAGCCTTCGCTCCAAGCTCAGCCGGAGCGCATGCGGATCGGCGAGGAAAAATCTCGGCCGGCCGTGGCGCTCAGGCGAACGCGACAACGGCCGTTGGCCATGGGCAAGCAAAGCCGAGCCGACAGCTCGAACCGAAGCCGGCTGTTCTGCGAACCGCGGAATCACCATCGAGTAGTCCTTCGCCGAAGGTCATGACCCCACGGCAGACGGATCTGACTGGAGAGAGACAATGGGCACTTTTTTCTACATGCTCCTGGCGTTCCTGGTAGGCGTGTTGGTGGGCTGGTTCCTCTGGAGCCGTCTGCGCGGTGAACTCGACAGCTTGCGCGGCGACCTCGACCGTACGCGCAGCGAGCGCGACAGGTTGCGCGCCGACAGCGACCGGCTGACCAGTGAACTCGATGCATGCGGCAAGACCCGCGCCGACCTCGAGCGCCGGCTGCGCGAGGCGCAGGCCGCACCCGCCGCCGGGAGCAGCGCGGCAAAGCCGGCAGGCCAGGCGTCTGCAGCCCTGATGTCGACTCCCGCGGCGGCCAAATCTGCCGCCACAAAACCCGCGCCGGCTAAACCGGCCGCTGCGAAAGCGGTTCCTGCCAAGCCGGCGGCGAAACCGGCCGCCGCCAAAGCCTCGGCTCCAGCCAAATCCGCGACGAGTAAGCCCGCACCAGCCAAGAAATCTGCACCGCCACCGGCGAAGCCCGTATCCGGCAAGCCCGACAATCTGCGCCGGCTGATCGGCATTGGTCCGGTCAACGAGAAGCTGCTCAAGGCGCAAGGTGTCACCAGCTTCGCCCAGATCGCCGGCTGGACAGCCGCCGATATCAAGCGGATCGAGGACGTGATGAATTTCGACGGCCGCATCGCACGCGAGCGCTGGATCGAGCAGGCCAAGCTGCTCGCCGCCGGCAACGAGAAGGAATTCGCCAAGCAGTTTCCGACGGCGGGAACCGCCAGCAACACCTGATCGACAGGCAAGAGCTGAAGATTGCAAACGGCGGCGCCAATATGGCGCCGCCGTTTGCCTTTGGCCCCTGGGTTGGTCCGGAGTCGACCTAAAGGTCGGCCCAAGGTCGGCTTTGAGTGGCAGCGTGCCGTTCCCTCGATTGCGCGCGAGCGGCCCCCCATATAGAGCGGTCAACGGCTTCATTGACCGCAGCATCCGGTGCCCATGTCCCTGCCCGCCGCCATTTTCCGCAACGACGAAAGCGCGCGCCAGCTCGTTTTCGACCGGCCGGCCGAAATCATCGTGGCGCATGAGGCAAAGGATTTCCTGCCGGCGCTGGAGGCGGCGCAAGCCGCGCACGATGCCGGCAAATGGCTTGCCGGCTATTTCTCCTATGAGGCGGGTTATCTGCTCGAACCGAAGCTCGTCCCCTTGCTGCCGGACGGGCGCCGCGCCCCGCTCGTCTGCCTTGGGGTTTTCGATGCGCCGGCCGAAGAGGCGGTGCCGCCCCGCACCACAGCGGCGACCAATGGTCCGATCTTCGACGCCCGCGCGACGTGGTCGCCAAAGGACTACGAGAAGCGGTTCTCGCGGCTGCACCAGCACATCAGGCAGGGCGATTGCTACCAGGGCAATCTGACCTTTCCGGTGCATGCGCAATGGTCCGGCGACCCGCTGGCCGCCTTCGACGCGCTGACCGAACGCCAGCCGGTGAAATATGGCGCACTGATCGCGCTCGGCGAACCCATCGTGCTCTCGCGCTCGCCCGAACTGTTCTTCGAGATCGACGCCGAGGGCATGATCGAGACGCATCCGATGAAGGGTACGGCACCGCGCGGCGCGACCAAGGCCGAGGACGAACGGCAGAAGATCTTCCTGCGCAACGACGAGAAGAACCAGGCCGAAAACCGCATGATCGTCGATCTCCTGCGCAACGACATCTCGCTGATCAGCGAGGTCGGCACGCTGGACGTGCCCGCGCTGTTCCGCATCGAGACCTATCCGACGGTCCACCAGATGGTGAGCGACGTCAGGGCAAAACTGCTGCCGGGGCTTTCGATCCGCCAGATCTTCGCGGCGCTGTTTCCGTGCGGCTCGATCACCGGTGCGCCAAAAATCCGCGCCATGGAAATCCTGCGCGATCTGGAAGGCACGCCGCGCGACGCCTATTGCGGGGCCATCGGCTGGATCGCGCCCGGCGGCACGATGCGCTTTTCCGTGGCGATCCGCACCATCTCGCTCTTTTCCGGCGGCGAGGCCGTCTACAATGTCGGTGGCGGCGTCGTCTTCGATTCGACGGCGCAGGAGGAGTATCAGGAGTGTCTGCTGAAAGCGCGCTTCGCGACGGGAACACCGCCGATTTCCAGCTGATCGAGACCATGCGCTGGGAACCTGGCTCGGGCTTCCTGCGCTTCGATCGCCATCTCGCGCGCCTCTATGGCTCGGCGGCGGAGCTCGGCTTCCGCTGTGATCCGGGCAAGGTCGGCGAGGCGCTGAGCAGCGCGGTCAGCGGTTCCGGCATCGCCATGCGCGCGCGCCTCGTCCTGTCGCATGACGGCGAGGTGACCGCCGCTGCGCAACCCTATGAACCGCTCGCCGCCGACAAGGTCTGGACGCTGCGGCTGGCACGGACGAGGCTCGATTCGAGCAACACGCTGCTGCGCCACAAGACCAGCCGGCGACAGGTCTATACGCATGCCCGTGCCGAATATCTCATCACCCAGGCCGACGAGGTGATCCTGGCCAATGAGCGCGGCGAGATCTGTGAAGGCACGATCACCAACATCTTCGCCGATCTCGGCGACGGCATGCTGGCGACGCCCCGGCTCGACTGCGGCCTGCTGCCTGGCGTATTGCGCGCCGAGCTTCTGGATGAAGGCCGCGCCCGTGAAGCAATCTACAGCTTGGACGATTTGAAATCCGCCAGGGCCCTGTTCGTCGGCAATTCGCTGCGCGGACTGATCCCGGCCAAACTTGCCTGAGAGAAACCAATGTTCGTCGTTTCGCTGAACTACAAGGTGCCGCTGACCGAGATCGACCAACTCCAGGCGGCGCATGTCGAGTGGCTGAAGGCCTGCTATGCGGAAGGCATCTTTGTCGTCTCCGGGCCGAAGAAACCGCGAACCGGCGGCATCATCATCGCGCGATGCCCGCGCGACGTGCTCGACGCCAGGCTGGCCGCCGACCCTTTCGCCAAGGCAGGCGCGGCAGACTATGACGTCACCGAATTCGTGGCGAGGATGACCACCGGCGAACTCGACGATTTCAAGGAAGCATGAGCTTGGCCGAGGCGCTGCCCACCCACACGCCCTATGACGGCTCTTCGAAACTCTTCAGCATCGGGCTGAAGCCGCTCGATCCGGCGGACTGGATCGAGGTCGACGACCATTTGCTGCCGTATCTCGCCGAGAAGCATCGGCTCTATGCCGAAATCCCAGAGCGGGTTTTCGTCGAGGAAGACGGCACGCGGGACGCCCAGCAGGAAGTGCTCGACTTGCTCGGTGCGCATCTGCTGGAGAGCTTCCCCGAAACCTATCGGCTCGGCGGATCAGGCGTCGAGGTGGCGGGCGCCGCGAACCGTCTGCCTGCTTCCCTCGCCGATGCGCCGCTGGCCAAGGCCTCACAGCTCATTCAGGAAGACCTGATCCTGATGCGCCGCAGCGACAGCGGCTGGCGGCTGGTTGCCGGCTCGCTTTGCTTTCCCTCGTCCTGGTCGCTTCTGGAAAAGTTCGGCAAGCCGCTGCAGGACATCCACGCGCCGGTGCCGGGTTTCGGCCCGGGCACGCGTCCGGCCGAGCTGATCAACCGGATGTTCGATGGCCTCCAAGGGCAAGCCGTCGAGCGCTACAACTGGTCGATCCAGTCTGACAACGCGCTCTACCATCCGCTCTCCGACCTGCAGCGCATCGACCGCGCCACCAACCGGCCGTCGCGCTTTCCCGATGGCGACATCGACGCCCATGCCTTCATCCGCGTCGAGCGGCAAACCCTGCGCAAACTGCCTGTTGCACGCGATATCCTGTTCACCATCCGCATCCATCTCGACCCTCTCGCCGTGCTCGCCCGGCACCCGGATCGGGCAACGCTGGCGGTGTCTTTCGCCGCCCAACTCGAAGCGCTCGATCTCGCCCAGCTCGACTACAAGGGGCTGACCGCGGACCGCGACCGGCTGATGTCGGTCCTTAACCACATGGCCAATGACGGCTGACCGCTGGTTGGCGCTTTTCGCTGGTTTATGACAATGATCTGTGATGTAGCGCATGGCCGCCGGGCAAAAATCCCCGGTTTTGCGCGTGTTTTCCCAGTTTCCTGGGTTTTGAAGGAGTGCTCGATAAAATGGCGAATGAAAACTGGCCCGTTTACGGTGAAATCACCGGCCCTGTCGTGATGATCGGCTTCGGCTCGATCGGCCGGGGAACGCTGCCGCTGATCGAGCGCCATTTCAAGTTCGACAAGTCGCGCATGACGGTCATCGACCCGCGCGACACCGACCGCAAGCTGCTCGACGAGCGCGGCATCGCCTTCGTCCAGGAAGCGGTGACCGAGAAGAACTACAAGAAGCTCTTGACGCCGCTTCTGACCAACGGCGGCGGCCAGGGCTTTTGCATCAACCTGTCGGTCGATACCGGCTCGGTGGACCTGATGCGGCTCTGCCGCAAGCTCGGCGTGCTCTACATCGACACCGTCGTCGAGCCATGGCTCGGCTTCTATTTCGACGCCAAGGCCGACAACGCCAGCCGCACCAACTATGCACTGCGCGAGTCGCTGCTCAAGGAAAAGCACGACAAGCCCGGCGGCGCGACGGCGGTCTCCACCTGCGGCGCCAACCCCGGCATGGTCTCGTGGTTCGTCAAGCAGGCGCTGGTCAATCTCGCAACCGACCTTGGCCTCGAGTTTTCAGAGCCCGCGCAGGACGACCGCGAGGGCTGGGCCAAGCTGATGAAGAAGGCCGGCGTCAAGGGCATCCACATCGCCGAGCGCGACACCCAGCGCGCCAAGAAGCCGAAGCCGATGGACGTGTTCTGGAACACCTGGTCGGTCGAGGGCTTCATCTCCGAGGGTCTGCAGCCCGCCGAGCTCGGCTGGGGCACGCATGAGACGTGGATGCCGAAGAACGCCAAGAAGCACAAGCACGGCTCGAAGGCCGCCATCTATCTGGAGCAGCCCGGCGCCAACACGCGCGTGCGCTCATGGTGCCCGACGCCCGGCGCCCAGTACGGCTTCCTGGTGACGCACAACGAGGCGATCTCGATCGCCGATTTCTTTACCGTACGCTCCAAGAAGGGCAAGGTGCACTACCGCCCGACCTGCCACTATGCCTATCATCCCTGCAACGACGCGCTGCTGTCGCTGGACGAGATGTTCGGCGCCGCCGGCAAGCCTCAGCCGGAGCACCACGTGCTCGACGAGAACGAGCTGGTCGACGGCGTCGACGAACTCGGCGTGCTGCTCTACGGCCATGACAAGAATGCCTACTGGTACGGCTCGCAGCTGTCGCTCGCCGAGGCGCGCAAGCTGGCGCCCTACCAGAACGCCACCGGCATGCAGGTCACCTCGGCGGTGCTCTCGGGCATGGTCTGGGCGCTGGAGAATCCCGAGGCCGGTATCGTCGAGGCCGACGAGATGGATTACAGGCGCTGCCTGGAAGTGCAGTCCCAGTATCTCGGACCGGTCAAGGGCTACTACACCGACTGGACACCGCTCGATAACCGCCCTGGCCTGTTCCCGGAAGACCTCGACCGCAACGACCCGTGGCAGTTCCGCAACATCCTCGTTCGATAGCGGCCTGCCCGGGATACTCCATTGCCTTGCAATCGCCCGGAAATCGGGCGATTGAAGGGATGCGGACTGAGGAGAGGATTTTCATATGAACAACATTGCGCGCAAAGTTCTTTCGATGAGCGTAGCGGCGGCAGCCTTGGCCGGGCTTGCTGCTTGTACGACCAGTGGCCCCAATGAGCCGCCGATGGCAGCGGCGCCGAAAGGCGTCGAGGGCTCCTGGATCGACGCCAAGGGAACCGGCCTGTCGACCTTCGCCAGCGGCACCTTCACGACCGTCGCCACCGACACCGGTCAGAAGCTTGCCGATGGCAGCTACACGATGACCGGCGCCACATCGGTGCAGATCAACGGCACGTCGCTGATCCGCCAGACCGCGGTCAGCTTCAACTGCCTGATGGTTTCGACAAGCCAGCTCAACTGCACCAGCTCCAGCGGCCAGAATTTCGTGTTGACACGGCGCGCCTGAACCAGCGAGCATTCGCTCCCCCAAGGACGGCGGCCGATTGGCCGTCGTCCTTTTTTATGCCGGCAAAGGTTCCCGGATTTCCGCTTGCGTCATCCGGAACGCGATGGGAACATGGCCAAAGCGCCGACTGTTATGTTCCAGTCAAGCAAGAGCGTTAAAGGCCTCTGATCAGCTTTCCGGGAGACGAAGATGAAGAAGCTTGCTGCCATTGCCGCCCTGTCCGCCTCAGCGCTCGGCCTGTCGGCCGGCGCATCCTTTGCCGACTACACGCTGAACATCCTGCACATCAACGACTGGCACAGCCGCATCGAAGGCAACAACAAATATGAATCGACCTGCTCGGCTGATGAGGAGACCAAGGGCGAATGCATCGGCGGCGCGGGCCGGCTGATCACCGCGATCGCCCAGGAGCGCAAGAAGCTGGAAGGCCAGAACGTGCTGCTGCTCAGCGCCGGAGACAATTTCCAGGGATCGCTGTTCTACACGACCTACAAGGGCAAGGTCGAAGGCGAATTCCTCAACGAGATGAAGTTCGACGCCATGGCGCTCGGCAACCATGAATTCGACGATGGCGAAGTGGCCTTGGCGCCGTTCCTCGACATGATCAAGTTCCCCGTGCTGGGCGCCAATGTGAAGGCCAACGCGCAATCCAAGCTCGGCGACCGCGTCAAGCCGTCTGTTGTCGTCGAGGTCGGCGGCCAGAAGATCGGCATCATCGGCGCGATCACCAACGACACGCCGGAACTCGCCTCCCCCGGCCCCAACGTCACTATCGAGGACGACGTCAAGTCGATCACCGCCGAGGTCGAGAAGCTGAAGGGAGAGGGCGTCAACAAGATCATCGCCGTGACCCATATCGGCTACAAGCGCGAGCGCGACGTCATTGCCAAGATCCCGGGCATCGACGTCGTCGTCGGCGGCCACAGCCATTCGCTGCTGTCGAACACCGACCCCAAGGCGGAAGGCCCCTATCCGACGATGGTCGACAACCCGGACGGTTACAAGGTGCCGGTCGTGCAGGCGGCGTCCTATTCGAAATATCTCGGCGAGTTCAAGGTGGTGTTCGACGACAATGGCGTCGTCAAATCGGCCAGCGGCGACCCGATCTATCTCGACAAGTCGATCGCGCCCGACCCAGCCGTGCTCGCCCGCATCAAGGAGCTTGGCGCGCCGATCGAGGCGCTGAAGAACAAGGAAGTGGCGGAGACCTCCGACGTGATCGACGGCAGCCGCGAGAGCTGCCGCGCCCGCGAATGCGCGATGGGCAACCTAGTCTCCGACGCCATCCTCGACCGCGTCAAGGGACAGGGCGTCGAGATCGTCATCTCCAATGGCGGCGGCCTGCGCGCCTCGATCGACAAGGGCACCGTGACCATGGGCGAGGTGCTGACCGTGCTGCCGTTCCAGAACACGCTGGCAACCTTCCAGATTTCCGGCAAGGACCTGATGGCCGGCCTCGAGAATGGCCTCAGCCAGATCGAGGACGGCGCCGGACGTTTCCCGCAGGTCGCCGGCCTGAAATATTCCTTCGACAAATCCGTCGCGCCCAATGCCGGCCGCGTCAAGTCGGTGGAGGTCATGGAAGGCGGCGCCTGGACGCCGCTCAACCCGGACAAGGACTATCTGGTCGCCACCAACAATTATGTCCGCCAGGGCGGCGACGGCTACAAGGTCTTCGCCGACAAGGCCAAGAATGCCTACGACTACGGTCCGGGCCTCGAACAGGTGGTTGCCGACTATCTCGGCGCCCACCGGCCCTACGCGCCGAAGCTCGACGGCCGCATCACTGAAATCGCAGCGACCGTCGCGGCGGCGCCCGCGGCCGAACCGGCCAAGCCGGCGGAAGCCGCTCCGGCGACCCCGGCGCCCGCACCCGCTGAAGCCGCCAAGCCAGCCGATGCGGCGCCGGCAATGCCTGAACTGCCTGCCAACTCGGGTGATATCGCCAACACACCGCCGGCCATATCGACAGAGACAGCGCCAGCCCCGCCGGCCGCACCGGCACCGGCTGAACCTGCAAAACCAGCCGAAGCAGCCCCGGCTCCGGCGCCCGCACCTGCCGAACCGGCAAAGCCTGCGGAGGCCGCCCCAGCCGAAGCCAGCCATGTCATCGTTGCCGGCGATACCTATTGGGATCTGGCCAAGAAGGCTTATGGGGACGCGACGAAGTGGAAACTAATCTATGAGGCCAACAAGCGTCAAAGGCCCCACCAGCTTAAGCTTGGCGCCACGCTGACCATCCCGGCGAAGTAAGGTCGCTTCACCTTTTCAAGAATGACACCCGCCCGGGAAACCGGGCGGGTTTCCTGTTTTCGAGCTAAGGTGCGGCCAGACGCTGCATTGAAAGCGCGCGCAAGAAGTTTAGGTTCGCGTCTCCCGGAGAACCCTTATGACGCTTTCCACCCCTGTCGATGCCAAAACCGCAAAGGCGCTCGGCCCTCTGCCGGCAGGACATCCGCCGGTCAAGGCGGGCAAGATCGGCGTCATGCTGGTCAACCTCGGCACGCCGGATGGTACCGACTTCAAGCCGATGTGGCGCTATCTGCGTGAATTCCTGTCCGATCCACGCGTCATCGAGCTCAACAGGGCGATCTGGTATCCGATCCTCTACGGCCTAGTGCTCACCACACGGCCCAAGAAGTCGGGCGCCAATTATGCCCGGATCTGGAACCGAGAGAAGAACGAGTCGCCTTTGCGTACCTACACCCGCGCCCAGGGCGAGAAGCTGGCCGAAGCCCTGCGCGACCTGCCCGATGTCGTCGTCGACTGGGCGATGCGCTATGGCAATCCTTCGACCGAGAGCGTGACCAAGAAACTGGTCGAACAGGGTTGCGACCGCATTCTTTCGTTCCCGCTCTATCCGCAATATTCGGCGACCACCACCGCCACCGCCAACGATCAGCTTTTTCGCGCCTTGATGAAGATGCGCCGAGCGCCGGCTATCCGCAGCGTGCCGCCCTACTATGACGAACCGGTCTACATCGAAGCGCTGGCGCGTTCGATCGAACAACATCTGACGACACTGGATTTCGAGCCAGAGGTTGTCATCACCTCCTATCACGGCATTCCAAAGCCCTATTTCGAGAAGGGCGATCCCTATCATTGCCACTGCCAGAAGACGACGCGGCTGTTGCGCGAACGGCTCGGCTGGGATGACAAGAAACTAATCATCACCTTCCAGTCGCGCTTCGGCGCGCAGGAATGGCTGCAGCCCTATACCGACAAGACGGTCGAGAAACTCGCGCAGGACGGCGTGAAATCGATCGCCATCGTTAATCCCGGTTTTTCCGTAGACTGCATCGAGACGCTGGACGAGATCGGCCGCGAGGCGGCCGAAACCTTCCATCATGCCGGCGGCAAGAACTTCGCCCACATCCCTTGCCTCAACGACAGCGCCGAGGGCATGGCGGTGATCGAGGCGATGGTGCGGCGCGAACTGTCCGGCTGGGTCTAGAGTAATTCCAGGAAAAGTGTGAAACGGTTTTCCGTCCGGAATTGCTTCAAACAAGAGTCAGAGCGGCTCGCCGCTTCCGTGAGGCGGTGAGCCGCTCTGAACCGGAACAACGCCCGCTCCGGGGCGTTGAGGCGCGCCCTCCGGAGAATTCGATGCCACGCAAACTCGACCTCAGAACTGGCCGGCCCGTCTGGTCCGCCTATCGCGCGCCCGCGGTGCCGACGGACAATCTGACGTGGGACGTCAAGACGGATGTGCTCATCATCGGCATGGGCATCAGCGGCGCCATGATGGCCGAGGCGCTGACGGCGAACGGCCATGCGGTGATCTGCATCGACCGCCGCGGCCCGCTGGAAGGATCCACGTCGGCCACCACCGCGCTGGTGCAATTCGAAATCGACCAGCCGCTTTCGACGCTCTCGAAGATGATCGGCAAAGTCGCGGCAGAACAGGCCTGGCGGCGCTCGCGGCTCGCCGTCTCCAACCTCGCCGCCCGCATTGCCGAACTCGGCATAAAATGTGGCCCGAGCCGCACGCCGTCGCTCTATCTGGCCGGCACGATGCTCGGTCCGTCGGAACTGCGCGACGAGGTCGAGGCGCGTCGGCTAGCCGGCATCGGCGCGACCTATCTCACACCAGCGCCGCTGGCGGAGACATTCGGCATCGACCGCGACGGCGGCATTCTCAGCCATGGCAACATCGCACTCGACCCACGCAAGCTGACGGCCGGGCTATTGCTCAAGACCCTGGACCGCAAGGCACGCTTCTACGCCCCCCTCGAAGCCACAGCGATCGAGGACAGCGCCGACGAGGTTGTCGTCGCGACCAGGGATGGACCGACCATAACCGCGCAACACGTTGTTCTGGCCACCGGCTACGAGTTGGTCGACATCGTGCCGGCCGCGGCCCACCGGATCATCTCGACATGGGCGATTGCGACACGCCCGCAATCGCGAAATATCTGGCCACAGGCGGCCTTCATTTGGGAGGCGTCGGACCCCTATCTCTATATGCGCGCGACAGCCGACGGCAGGGTCGTCTGCGGCGGCGAGGACGAGGATTTTGTCGACGAGGCGCAGCGCGACGCGCTGATCGGCGACAAGAGCGCGCGCATCGCCGAGAAGCTCGGCCAGCTATTTCCGCATCTCGACACCTGGCCTGAATTCGCCTGGACCGGTTCGTTCGGCACCACGACCACCGGGCTGCCCTATATCGGCGCCATTCCCCGCCACCCGCGCATCCATGCGGTGATGGGCTATGGCGGCAACGGAATCACCTTCTCGCAGATCGCTTCCGAGATTGTCTCGGCCTCGATCGACGGGCGAGACGACACGGATGCAAGGCTGTTTGCCTTCAACCGCTGAGTGCAAAACCACAAACAATCCATCATCACCTGATTGTAACGCATCTGAAACACACTTAAGTCTTTGGTGAAGTCGGCCGCGCGAGAATGGCTTGTGCGGCCTTCGTCTGAGGGAGAGCCAAATGGATTTCAGTGGTTTCGATATTGCGGTTGGTGCACTTGCCCTTCTGGTATTGGTGCTTCTGATCAAAGGCATCAGGACAATCCCGCAAGGCTACAACTATACGGTGGAGCGCTTTGGCCGTTACACCAAGACACTGAGCCCAGGCCTCAATTTCATTTTCCCGTTCGTCGACCGCATCGGCGCCAAGATGAACATGATGGAGCAGGTGCTCGACGTTCCGAGCCAGGAAATCATCACCCGCGACAACGCCATTGTCGGTGTCGACGGCATCGCCTTTTTCCAGATCCTCAACGCGGCGCAGGCTGCCTACCAGGTCGCCGGCCTGCAGAACGCCATCCTCAACCTGACGATGACCAACATCCGTACCGTCATGGGTTCGATGGACCTCGACGAGCTGTTGTCGAACCGCGACGCCATCAACGAGCGCCTGCTGCGTGTCGTCGATGAGGCGGCGCATCCGTGGGGCATCAAGATCACCCGCGTCGAGATCAAGGACATCAACCCACCGGCCAACCTCATCGAATCGATGGGCCGGCAGATGACGGCAGAACGCAACAAGCGCGCGCAGATCCTCGCCGCCGAAGGCCTCAAGCAGTCGCAGATCCTCGAGGCCGAGGGCCGCAAGGAAGCCGCCTTCCGCGACGCCGAGGCGCGCGAACGTTCGGCTGAGGCGGAAGCCCGCGCCACCCAGGTGGTGTCGGAAGCAATATCCAAGGGCGACGTGCAGGCGCTGAACTACTTCGTGGCGCTGAAATACACCGAAGCGCTTGGCAGGATCGGCACGGCCACCAACAGCAAGATCGTGCTGATGCCCTTCGAGGCATCGTCGCTGATCGGCTCGCTCGGCGGCATTGGCGAGATCGCCAAGGAAGTCTTCCGCAGCGAAGGCACCACCGGCTCGCAGAGGCAGGTCGCACGCCCGCCGGTCGTGCGCCCGAGCGAGAACTGAGATCATAAGCCATGATCGACCGCATCATTTCCGAACTCGGACCGTGGAACTGGATGGTTCTCGGCTTCGTCCTGCTGGTGATGGAAATCATCGCGCCGGGTATCTTCATGCTGTGGATCGGCATCGCCGCCCTGATCATCGGCGCGGTGTCGCTGCTGATCTGGGACGCCGGCTTCTGGACCTGGCAGGTTCAGGTCCTCGCCTTCCTGGCGCTATCGCTGGTCTCGGCCTATGTCGGCAAGAAACTGGTCGGCAGTCGCAACGACCCAACCGACCAGCCGCTGCTCAACCGGCGCGGCGCGCAGATGGTCGGCCGCATGGCGACACTTGCCGAACCGATCCGGGACGGCCGTGGCCGCATCAAGCTGGGCGACACGCTGTGGCGTGTCTCCGGCCCGGACCTGCCGGCCGGCACGCAGGTGCGCGTGACGGGTGCGGCCGACACGGATCTGGAACTGACCGTTGAGGCGGTCTGAGCGTACGCCGTTGAGGATGTGTGAGATTCAGGTCAGGCCGGCATCAGCCTAATATCAGCCCACCTTAGGCGGCGCCGATACGCAAGAGATCATGCAGATGGATGAGGCCGACTGGTTTCCGGCCCTCCACCACCATCAGACTGGTGATGGCTGAATTGTTGATCGTCTGCAGGGCCGTTGCCACCAGCGTGTCCGGTGTCGCCGTCTTCGGTCCTCTTGTCATCACCTGATCCACCGTCATCGCTAGCAGATTGCTGCCGATGTGACGGCGGATGTCACCATCGGTGATGATGCCGACTAGCGCACCGTCGGCGTCGGTGATCGCCACGCAGCCAAATCCCTTGCGCGACAGTTCCAGGATCGCGTCCTGCATGCCGGTGCCCGTGACCACCAGCGGCAGCCTGTCACCGACATGCATGATCTCGCGGATCTGCGTCAGGTTGGCGCCGAGCTGGCCGCCCGGGTGAAAGGTGCGGAAATGGTCCGGCGTGAAACCGCGCGCTTCGAGCAGCGCAATCGCCAGCGCGTCACCCATCACCAGTTGCAGCAGCGTCGATGTCGTCGGCGCCAGGCCGTGCGGACAGGCCTCCGGCGCGCGCGGCAGCAGCAGCACGACGTCGGCGGCCCGCGCCAGTGCCGATGTCTCTCCGGCGGTTATGGCGATCAGCGGAATGGAGAAGCGCCTGGAATAGGCAACGATGCCCATCAGTTCCTTGCTCTCGCCCGACCACGACATGGCGATGATGGCGTCGTCCCTGGCGATCATGCCGAGATCGCCGTGATTGGCTTCGGCGGGATGGACAAAGAAAGCCGGCGTGCCGGTCGAGGCCAGCGTCGCCGCGATCTTCGAACCGATATGGCCGCTTTTACCGACGCCGGTGACGATGAGCCGCCCTTCAATCCTCGAGATCATGTCGACGGCCTGGGCAAAAGGCCCGGCCAATCCATTCTCGAGGGCCTCGGCAAGGGCCGCAACCCCCGCCTGTTCGGTTGCCACCGTCCTCAGCGCCGAAGCGATAGAGGCTTGCCTGTCCAAAGGCTTCTTATCCAGGGATCCCGCATGCATGGCTGATGCGATTAGCGCTTTGCCGGCGCGCTGTCCAACAGAAATGGCCTCAGGCATGTCGTCCGAACGTGTGCGGTGGTTTGCGACAACGACAGGCGTGAAAACAAAAGCTTAACGCGCGCGGCATGAATCCCTTTGGAAATCAGCGCTTCAAGCGGCTGACGGGCCCCGCCTCAACCCTCCGTTAACCATCCCCATTTACGGTTCGGTAAGTATGGCGCGCGTGCGCCGCGCAAGCAGTGGTGGCGATGTCCGGGGTCCAGCCAGAAAAATCGAGTGGACGAAAGGGCAAGGCGGTCTGCGCCTTGTTGCTGGCGACCAGCATGTTTGCCCTGCTGCGCCCAACGGCGCTCCATGCGCAGGAAACGGAACTGCGCGGCGAGGTTTCGGAATCGGCGATCCTGTCCGACCAGCAGCGCAAGGCGAGACAACTCGCTTTGGCAGCGCAAGGTCAGGCGCCGACCAATGCGGCGCAAGACAATGCGCCGGCCCGTACCTATCTGCCGGCCAGCGCCGGCGCCGTGCCTGACGACACGGACACCGGCGACGCAACTGCCGCCGGCAGCGTTTTCGACCCGCCGGCAGCCACCGACGACACCTCCGCCGACACTCCGGCACCGCCCAAGCCTCGCCGCCGCTCATCGACCGCCGGGCAGAACGCGGCTGACCAGGCCAAGGACAAGGCTGCGGACAAGTCGAAAAAGAAGAAGAAGCCGACGGCGGCAGACACCGACACCACTGCTTCAACGACCGCCTCCACGACGGACGCCACCGATGGTGCAGATACCGATCAGGAGACGGCCAACCGCCGCGCCCTCACCATCGACAGCGCCGACAAGCAGAAGCTCGACCCAGGCGCAGAGCGCACGGACGCCATCGAAGGCCAGAAAAAGAAGCCGGAGGATGATCCGTTCGCCGCCACCGGCGTCAAATGGGGCTCCTTCGTCATCCGGCCGACGATCGAACAGGGCCTGACCGCCACGTCGAACGGCGATTCGAGCAGTGCCGGCAAGTCGGCACTGTTGTCCGAGACGGCGCTGCGTTTTTCCGCCGCCTCCGACTGGCGCGAGAACTCCGCCACGATCGACGGCTATGGCCTGTTTCGCGAGACCGTCTCCGGTTACCCGGTTCACAACGAGCAAGGGCGCATCGAAGGCCAGCTCAATGTCGACCTCGATAATGAATTGCGCGCCATCGCCAAGCTCGGCTACGAGGCGGTGCCGGAATCGGCGTCGGCGCCGGACGCCATCGCAGGTGTCAGCAAGCAGCCGCTGCGGCAGACCGTCGACGGCAGCCTGGCCGTCGAAAAACACGTCGGCAAGATGCAGTACACGTTGACCGGCGCGGTCTCGCACGACTTCTATGGCGACGCCAAGCTTTCAAACGGCACCTCGCTGTCGCAGAAGGATCAAGACTCCACGCTCTACACCGCGACCTTGCGGACCGGCTACGAGATCTCCCCCGCCATAACCCCCTTCACCGAAATCGAGGTCGGCCGCCGGGCCTATGACCAACGCATCGACAACGAAGGCTTCGAGCGCTCGTCGACGCGGCTCGGCGCCCGCGCCGGTCTTGCGCTCGACATGGGTGAGAAGCTGTCGGGTGAATTCTCGGCTGGCTGGCTCAGGGAAGCGATCGACGACAAAAACCTGGAGGCGATTTCGGGTGCGACCGTCAATGCCGACCTCAAATGGTCGCCGGAGCGCGGCACGACGATCGGCCTGACCGGCAAGACCACAGTCGAGCCCACGACCACCGCTAACGAAAGCGGCGACATCCTCTATTCCGGCCGCCTGACGGGCGAACGCCTGATTCGTGCCAACCTCACCGGCAATGCTGCGTTGGGCCTCGACTGGCGTGACTATATTGGCATCGACGGCCACGACATGACCTTGAGCGCCGAGGCCGGACTGACATGG
Source organism: Mesorhizobium loti (assembly GCF_003148495.1). GTDB lineage: Bacteria > Pseudomonadota > Alphaproteobacteria > Rhizobiales > Rhizobiaceae > Mesorhizobium > Mesorhizobium loti. The sequence goes on along the minus strand of NZ_QGGH01000001.1, from coordinate 644,201 downwards.
TGGCTGAACCGCTATGCCGGCCTGACCACAAGGGTGAGGACCGAAAAGCTGACCAGCAATTTGCCGGGTCGCGACTACACCGCCAACAGCATCTTCCTGGGCGTGAAAGTCCAGAGGTAGGAATCTAGCCAAGCAGACATGTCAGGCCGTGTCTCCAGCGTGCCTGCCTTAGGCCGCGCCGCGCCGCGCCGATGGTTTTATCTCATCGAGAAGCGTGCGGATCACGCTGGCCATGTTCTCGTTCATGTCACTGCGCCACAGCGCGAAGGCGACATTGGCCTCGACAAAGCCTTCCGGCGATCCGCAATCGAAGGTGCGGCCCTGATAATGGTAGCCATAGAAGGGCTGCTGCTTCTCCAGCTTCAGCATGGCGTCGGTGAGCTGGATCTCGTTGCCGGCGCCCTTCTCCTGGCCTTCGAGGATCTTGAATATCTCGGGCTGCAGGATGTAGCGGCCGTTGATGTAGAGATTGGATGGCGCGGTGCCGGTCTTCGGCTTTTCCACCATCTCGGTGATGCGGAAGCCGTGATGCGTGTCCTCGCCGCGGCCGACGATGCCATATTTGTGGGCTTCGGCGGGATCGCATTCCTGCACGGCGATGATGTTGTTGCCGGTCTCTTCGTAGAGCTCGACCATTGCCTTCATGCAGCTCTTCTCCGACTGCATGATCATGTCGGGCAGCAAAAGCGCGAAGGGCTCGTCGCCGACGAGCTCGCGGGCGCACCAGACGGCATGGCCGAGCCCCATCGGCACCTGCTGGCGTGTGAAGCTGGTCTGCCCCGGCGCCGGCTGCAGCCGTTGCAGGCGAGCGAGCTGGTCGTCCTTGCCGCGCTGGGCCAGCGTGTCGTAGAGCTCGAACTGGATGTCGAAATGATCCTCGATGACGGCCTTGTTGCGGCCGGTGACGAAGATGAAATGCTCGATGCCGGCCTCGCGCGCTTCATCCACGACATACTGGATCACTGGCCGGTCGACGACGGTCAGCATTTCCTTGGGGACGGCCTTGGTGGCCGGGAGAAACCGTGTGCCGAGACCGGCGACCGGGAAGACTGCCTTGCGAACTCTCTTCATGCTGTCAATTATCCGTTTGATGGCCAGCTCCGCAATCCCCGTCAAGACATTTTCACGCCGGAATTGAGGACTATTGGGCGACTGAGGGGAACGTTCACCGGTAAAGCTTCGAGGCGTCTTTTCGTTCCCGGTGGCACCTATGGTAAACTAATTCCTAACCTGGTTCGGCGATGAATGGTCTTTCCTGAGACAGAGAAGGAGGAAAAGATGTCCGTTCGCAATGCCGCAAAACGTTTTACCAGCATTGTAGCGGCAGCCAGCCTCTCGCTCGCTCTGCTGATGCCTGGCCCCGCTTTCGCCGATGCCGGTTTCCGGCAATGGGTCGCCGGCTTCCGCGCCACCGCCGTGCAGAGCGGTGTTTCCGGCGCCCTCTACGACCAGGCCTTCAAGGACATCAGGGATATTGACCCGGTGGTGCTGGAAAAGGCGCGCACGCAGCCTGAATTCACGGCCCCTGCCTGGGACTATTTCGACAACCGCGTCCATGACCAGTCGGTCTCCGTCGGCCAGCAGATGGCCAGGAAATGGAAGCCGTGGCTGGACCGGATCGAGGCCAGGTTCGGCGTCGACCGCTACATCCTGCTGGCCATCTGGTCGATGGAATCGAACTATGGCGAGATCCTCAAGCGCGACGACATCATGCGCAATGTCGTGCGCTCGCTGGCGACCTTGGCCTATGCCGATCCGAAGCGCGCGAAATTCGCCCGCACCCAGCTGATCGCCGCGCTGAAGATCCTGCAGACCGGCGATATCGACGAAAGCCATCTGAGCGGATCCTGGGCCGGCGCCATGGGCCACACCCAGTTCATCCCGACCAGCTATCTGCATTATGCCGTCGACATGGACGGCAACGGCAAGCGCGACATCTGGAATTCGATCCCCGATGCGTTGGCGACCTCCGCCAACCTGTTGAAGAAGAATGGCTGGCAGGCCGGCAAGACCTGGGGCTATGAGGTCGCCTTGCCTGCCGGCAAACTTCCCGGCGGTTCCAAGACGCTGTCGCAATGGCAGGCGCTCGGCGTCGTCAGGGCCAACGGCAAGCCGTTCAAGAACGGCTCCGACAAGGCGACGTTGAAGGTGCCGGACGGCCGCGGCGGGCCGGCCTTCCTGATGATCAAGAACTTCACGGTCATCAAAGCCTACAACAACGCCGACAAATATGCGCTTGCCGTCGGTCTTCTTGCCGACGAAATCGCAGGCTCCAGCGGTCTCGTGCAGGACTGGAAGCGGCCTTTCACCAAGCTCACTTTCGAGGAAAGGCAGGAACTGCAGAAGCGGCTTTCCCAGCATGGCCTTTATGACGGCAAGTTCGACGGCAAGATCGGCGACGGCTCGAAGACTGCCATCATGGCCTTCCAGGCCAAGGCCGGCTTGACCCAGGATGGCTATCCGAGCATGGAAGTGCTGAAGTGGCTCCGGCAGAAATAGAGCCACCTGCGGTGTCACGCAGCCTTCCGGGCGCGCAAAGGACACTGTAGTAATCAGGTTTGGCGCAAGGTTCTTCGCGAAAAAATCGCTGCGATTTTTCGCGGGAGCGCGCCAAGGGATGGAGGAAACGGTTGGCTTCGGCTGCGCGCATCGCAAGGCTTGTTCGTCGCGTGCCGGTGCTTGTCCTGGCCATCGTCGTGCTCGCCGTCTGTGTGGCTGGCGCCTTCCACGCGCCGGCCATGGCGCAGGAGCAGCAGCAAAATCGTGGCTGGTCGTTGCGCGACCTTCTGTTTCCGCGCCGCAGCGAGCGGATCGAGCCACCGCTTGACATCCAGCAGGCGAAACCGAGACCCAAGGCCAAGAAACCCCGCGCCCCTCGCCCGCCAGCCGAGCCGGAAACCCCGGTGGTAGACAAGGCGCCGGACGCCCGCGTCGTCCTGGTGGTCGGCGACTTCATGGCGGCAGGCCTCGCCGAAGGCCTGGACACCGCCTTTGCCGAGAATCCCGGCGTCAGGATCGTTGCTCGCTCCAATGGTTCGTCCGGCTTCGTGCGTGATGATTTCTACAACTGGCCCGAACAGATCAAATCGCTGATCGAGACCGAAAACCCGACCGCCGTGGTCGTCATGCTGGGTTCCAACGACCGTCAGCAGATGAAGGTGGGGGATGTGCGCGAGCAGCCTTGGTCCGAGAATTGGACCAAGGAATATGAGCGTCGCACCGATGCACTCGGCAAGGTCATCGCCACTGCGAAAGTGCCTTTCCTGTGGGTCGGCATGCCAGCGTTCCGGGTGCCGAAGATGACCTCCGACATGCTGGCCTTCAACGACATCTACCATAAGGCGGCCGAAAGCCATGGCGGCGAATTCGTCGACGTCTGGGACGGGTTCGTCGACGAGAACGGCGCCTTCATCACCAGCGGCCCCGACATGAACGGCCAACCGGTGCGGCTGCGCGCCGATGACGGCATCAATGTCTCGAAGGCAGGCAAGCGCAAGCTCGCCTTCTATACCGAAAAACCACTGTTGAAGATCCTCGGCCTGTCCGCGCCGGGAAGCGTGGTTACGGCTTCCGCGCCAGCGGGCGCTCCCGTGGAGACGCCGGCGCCGGCCGCAGCCCCCATCGTCATCGACCGCACCGCGCCAATGCTGCTCAGCGATCCGGCGCTCGACGGCGGCTCCGAGTTGCTTGGCGCGGCACCACTGGCGAAGGCCGATCCGGACCTGCCCGGCGAAAGGCTGGTGGTGGAGGGCAAGGCACCCGTGGCTTCGCCCGGCCGCGCCGACGATTTCTCCTGGCCACCCAAGGCTGCAGCCGCGACCGACACCACGACGGCAATCAATCGCTAAAAACGCTCAGCGCGGGAGAACGCTCGCCCCCATCAACGCCTCGTCGATCGAGCGTGCCGCCTGGCGGCCCTCGCGGATTGCCCAGACGACCAGCGACTGGCCACGACGCACGTCGCCGGCCGCATAGAGCCTGTCGACGCTGGTCCTGTAGTCGCGGTCATTGGCCTCGACATTCCTGGAGCGGCGGCTGTCGGTGGCGATCTTCATCTCACCCTCCAATTCCCCAGCCACTCCGGCCGCAGCCGGCCCGGCAAAGCCGATGGCGATGAAGGCGAGATCGGCGCGGATGACGAATTCGGTGCCGGCGATCGGCTTGCGCTTGTCGTCGACCTCGCAGCATTTGACGCCGGTCAACTGGCCTTCCTCGCCGATGAATTCGAGTGTCGCCACCTGGAATTCGCGCTCCGCGCCTTCGGCCTGCGAGGACGAAGTGCGCATCTTGGTCGCCCAGTAGGGCCAGACCGAAAGCTTGTCTTCCTTCTCCGGCGGCTGTGGGCGGATGTCGAGCTGGGTGACGCGCACCGCACCTTGGCGGAAGGCGGTGCCGACACAATCGGACGCGGTATCGCCGCCACCGACGACGACGACATGCTGGCCGCCGGCGATAATTGGATGCGACGGCCACGCCACCGACTGGATAGGTTCGCCGCCGACCCGGCGGTTCTGCTGCACCAGATAGGGCATCGCGTCATGCACGCCGCCGAGATCATCGCCGGGGATACCGGCCGCGCGCGGTGTTTCCGAACCGCCACAATAAAGCACGGCATCATGTTCGGCGAGCAGCTCGGCAACCGGCTTGTCGACGCCGACATTGACGCCGCAATGGAAGGTCACGCCCTCGCCCTGCATCTGCTCGATGCGCCGGTCGATATAGTGCTTCTCGATCTTGAAGTCGGGAATGCCGTAACGCATCAGCCCGCCAGGCCGGCTCTCGCGCTCGTAGACATGGACGTCGTGGCCAGCGCGGCCAAGCTGCTGGGCAGCCGCCATGCCGGCAGGGCCGGAGCCGATGATGGCGACCCGCTTGCCGGTCTTCTTCTCCGGCGGATAGGGCCTGATGTGGCCGGTTTCATAGGCCTTGTCGGCAATCGCCTGCTCGACCGTCTTGATGGCGACGGGAATGTCCTCGAGGTTCAGCGTGCAGGCTTCCTCGCAGGGTGCGGGGCAGATGCGGCCGGTGAACTCCGGGAAATTGTTGGTCGAATGCAAGTTCCGGATCGCGTTGTCCCAGTCGCCATTGTAGACGAGGTCGTTCCAGTCCGGAATCTGGTTGTGGATCGGGCATCCCGTCGGCCCGTGGCAGAACGGAATGCCGCAATCCATGCAGCGCGCGGCCTGTTTCTCAACCTCCTTGTCCGACATCGGCAGCGTGAATTCACGGAAATGCCGGATGCGATCGGAGGCCGGCTGGTACTTATGCACCTGCCGGTCGATTTCGAGAAAGCCTGTTACCTTGCCCATAGTCCAGTTCCTGCTGTCCAGATGGTGCGGTTTTCGCCGCACCCGTTAACCTCTTGAGGCAGCCATGGCAACCTTGCGCCCGAGGTCAAACTGTCGATGAAGATAGGCCGGGAAGCCTGGGCACCCCGGCAATTGCAAAAGCCTATTCCGCCGCGACGCCCATGCGCATGCGTTCCATCTCGATCAAAGCGCGGCGGTATTCGACCGGCATGATCTTGCGGAACTTCGGCCGGAACGTCGTCCAGTCGTCGAGAATCTCGCGACCACGTACCGATCCGGTGTAATGCACATGGTTCGAGATCAGCTGGTAGAGCCGCTCCTCGTCATGGCTGGTCATGTCGCCGGAGACGTCGACGCGGCCCTTGTGGTCGAGGTCGCCGCCATGGTGCAACAATCTCTCCATCAAATCGTCTTCTTCCGGAACCGGTTCCAGCTCGACCATCGCCATGTTGCAGCGCTCGGCGAAATCGCCCGCCTCGTCGAGTACATAGGCCACGCCGCCCGACATGCCGGCGGCGAAGTTGCGGCCGGTCTTGCCGATGACGACGACGATGCCGCCGGTCATGTACTCGCAGCCATGATCGCCAACGCCTTCGACGACGGCGGCCACGCCCGAGTTGCGCACGGCGAAACGTTCGCCGGCGACGCCGGCGAAGTAGGCCTCACCCTCGGTCGCGCCATAGAGCACCGTATTGCCGACGATGATGGACTCCGCCGCGACGATCTTGGCCTCTTCCGGCGGCCGGATGACGATGCGCCCGCCCGACAGGCCCTTGCCTACATAGTCGTTGCCAGCGCCGACAAGCTCGAACGAGATGCCGCGCGCCAGGAACGCACCAAAGGACTGGCCGGCGGTGCCGGTCAACTTCACCGAGATCGTATCCTCGCGCAGGCCCTTGTGCTTGAAGCGCTTGGCCACTTCGCCCGACAGCATGGCGCCGGTGGAGCGGTCGACATTGCGGATGTCGACCTCGATCTTGACCGGTTGCTTGCTTTCGAGCGCCGGCTTTGCCAGTTCGATCAGCTTGCGGTCGAGCACGTCGTCGATCGGGTGCTTCTGCCGCTCGGTCCAGTGCACCGCTTCATGCGGCGCATCCGGCTTGAAGAACATCTTGGAGAAATCGAGCCCGCGCGCCTTCCAGTGCACGATCAGGTCGCGCTTTTCCAAGAGATCAGTGTCGCCGATGATCTGGTCGATATGGGTGTAACCCATCTCGGCAAGCAGACCGCGAACCTCTTCCGCCACGTAGAAGAAGAAGTTGATGACATGCTCGGGCGTACCCTTGAAGCGCTTGCGCAGCACCGGATCCTGCGTCGCAACGCCGACCGGGCAGGTGTTGAGATGGCACTTGCGCATCATGATGCAGCCGGCCGCGATCAGCGGCGCGGTCGAGAAGCCGAACTCGTCGGCGCCGAGCAGCGCACCTATGATGACGTCGCGGCCGGTGCGCAAGCCGCCATCGACCTGCAGCGCAACGCGCGACCGCAAGCCGTTCAGCACCAGCGTCTGGTGCGTCTCCGCAAGGCCCATTTCCCACGGGCTGCCGGCATGCTTGAGCGAGGTCAGCGGCGAAGCACCGGTGCCGCCATCATAGCCCGAGATGGTGATGTGGTCGGCGCGTGCCTTGGCGACGCCCGCCGCAACCGTGCCGACACCGACTTCCGACACCAGCTTGACCGACACGTCGGCCGCCGGATTGACGTTCTTCAGATCGTAGATCAGCTGCGCCAGATCCTCGATCGAATAGATGTCGTGGTGCGGCGGCGGCGAGATCAGGCCGACGCCCGGCGTCGAATGCCGGACCTTGGCGATGGTCGCGTCGACCTTGTGGCCGGGCAGCTGGCCGCCCTCGCCGGGCTTGGCACCCTGCGCCACCTTGATCTGCATCATGTCGGAATTGACCAGGTATTCGGCCGTGACGCCGAAGCGCCCAGAGGCGATCTGCTTGATCGCCGAGCGTTCCGGGTTCTTGCCGCCGCCGGGCAGAGGCAGATAGCGGTCGGCCTCTTCGCCGCCCTCGCCGGTGTTCGACTTGCCGCCAATCTGGTTCATCGCGCGCGCCAGTGTGGTGTGCGCTTCGCGTGAGATCGAGCCGAACGACATCGCCCCGGTCGAGAACCGCTTGACTATGTCGGCCGCCGACATGACGTCGTCGAGCGCGACCTTCTCGCGGCCGGTTTCCTCAGCCAGCTTGAGCCTGAACAGGCCACGAATGGTCTGGGCGCGCGCCGTCTCGCTGTCGATCTGGGCGGAATAGTCCTTGAACGTTTCCCACGATCCCTGGCGCACGGCATGCTGCAAGGTGGCGACCGCATCGGGCGACCAGATATGCGCCTCGCCGCGCATGCGGAACATGTATTCGCCGCCGACCTCCAGGCTGTTGCGCAGCACGGGGTCGTTGCCGAAACCGTCATTGTGGCGGCTGAGCGTCTCCGTCGCGATCTCGTCCAGCCCGACGCCTTCGATGAGCGTCGCGGTGCCGGTGAAATATTGCTGCACGAAATCGGTCTTCAGCCCGATCGCATCGAAAATCTGCGCGCCGCAATAGGACTGGTAGGTCGAGATGCCCATCTTGGACATCACCTTGAGAATGCCCTTGCCGATCGACTTGATGTAGCGCGAGACGACTTCGTAAGCGTCCACCTCTTTCGGCAGTTCGCCGCGCTTGTGCATGTCGAGCAGCGTGTCGAAGGCGAGGTAAGGGTTGATCGCCTCGGCGCCATAGCCGGCAAGACAGCAGAAATGATGCACTTCGCGCGGCTCGCCGGATTCGACGACGAGGCCGACCGAGGTGCGCAGCCCCTTGCGGATCAGGTGATGATGCACTGCCGCCGTCGCGAGCAGCGCCGGGATGGCAATGCGGTCCGGCCCAACCTGGCGGTCGGACAGGATGATGATGTTGTAACCGCCGGCGACCGCCGCCTCCGCCCGCTCGCACAGGCGGTCGATGGCGCCCTGCATGCCTGCGGCCCCTTCGGCGGAGCCATAGGTGATGTCGATCGTCTTGGTGTCGAAGCGGTCCTCGGTGTGGCCGATGGAACGGATCTTTTCGAGATCGCCATTGGTCAGGATAGGCTGGCGCACCTCAAGCCGCTTGCGGCGCGAATTGCCGACCAGGTCGAAGATGTTTGGCCGCGGCCCGATGAAGGACACCAGGCTCATCACCAGCTCCTCGCGGATCGGATCGATCGGCGGGTTGGTGACCTGGGCGAAGTTCTGCTTGAAATATGTGTAGAGCAGCTTCGACTTGTCCGACATCGCCGAGATCGGCGTGTCGGTGCCCATCGAGCCCACCGCTTCCTGGCCCGTCGTCGCCATCGGCGACATCAAGAGCTTGGTGTCTTCCTGGCTGTAGCCGAACGCCTGCTGGCGATCGAGCAGGCTGACATCCTTGCGCAGCGCGCGTGGTTCGACCGGCTTCAGATCTTCTAGGATGAGCTGCGTGTTGGCGAGCCAGGTCTTGTAGGGATGCTTGGTCGCGATCTCCGACTTGAGCTCCTCGTCGGAGACGATGCGCCCCTTCTCCAGGTCGATCAGAAGCATCCGGCCGGGCTGCAGCCGCCACTTCTTGACGATCTTCTCCTCCGGCACCGGCAGCACGCCGGCCTCCGAGGCCATGATGACGCGGTCGTCGTCGGTGACGATATAGCGCGCCGGGCGCAGTCCGTTGCGGTCGAGCGTGGCGCCGATCTGGCGGCCATCAGTGAAGACCACCGCCGCCGGTCCATCCCACGGCTCCATAAGTGCTGCATGGTATTCGTAGAAGGCCTTGCGATCGGCATCCATGAGCTTGTTGCCGGCCCAGGCTTCCGGGATCAGCATCATCATGGCGTGGCTGAGGCTGTACCCGCCCTGGAACAGGAACTCGAGCGCATTGTCGAAGCAGGCGGTGTCGGACTGACCGTCGTAGGAAATTGGCCAAAGCTTCGAGATGTTGTTGCCGAACAATTCGGAATCGACCGAAGCCTGCCGCGCCGCCATCCAGTTGTTGTTGCCGCGCACGGTGTTGATCTCGCCATTGTGGGCGACCATGCGGTAGGGATGCGCCAGCTTCCACGACGGAAACGTGTTGGTCGAGAAGCGCTGGTGGACGAGAATCAGCGCGGTTTCGAAGCGCGGATCGATCAGGTCCTTGTAGTAGGCACCGACCTGATAGGCCAGGAACATGCCCTTGTAGACGATGGTGCGCGCCGACAGCGACACGCAATAGGCGCCGATGTCCTTGTTGTCGTTCTCGGCATAGATGCGACCCGATATGACCTTGCGCAGCAGATAGAGCCTGGCCTCATACTCCTCGTCATCGGTAATGTCTGGCGTGCGGCCGATGAATATCTGCCGATGGGACGGCTCGGATGCCACGATGTCAGGCGCCTTCGACAGCGACGAATTGTCGACGGGCACGTCACGGAAACCGATGAGCGGAAGCCCCTCGGATTGCGCCGATTCGGCAATGATGTCCTCGATATGGGCGCGGAGCGCCGCGTCCTGCGGCATGAACCAGTGTCCGACGCCGTACTGACCCACCGGCGGCAGGTCGATGCCCTGGGCTGCCATCTCTTCGCGGAAGAAACGGTCGGGAAGCTGCACCAGCACGCCGGCGCCATCGCCGACCAGCGGATCGGCGCCGACGGCGCCGCGATGCGTCAGGTTTTCGAGCACGGCCAGCCCGTCCTTGACGATCTGATGCGACTTCACGCCCTTCATGTTGACGATGAAGCCGACGCCGCAGGCGTCATGCTCGTTGCGCGGATCGTAAAGGCCCTGGGCGGAAAAGCCGTTGGCGGTTCGGCCGATATTGGATCGCAAGGTGTTTTTGACGGTTGCCGCTTTCGTCTGCGCGGCCTGGCCGTTCGTCGCAGAGTGCGTCATGTCCGTCATCTCCTGTCCTCCATTCCAGCCCTTCGGGCGCTGGTTTGCCTCGGCAAGCACTTGGCTCACCCTGATCCTTGCGGCACGTCTTGCGAAATCCTTGCCGAACCAGGCGACTTTCCGCATGGTTCGTATTCGTACAGGCCAGAGGTATTCCTACTGGCAACAGTCTGGCCGTCCACCTGTCGCTCGCGGCAACAGCCGGAGAGGCCCAAATGATACGCCAATCCGGCTTGTTTTGTGCGACAAAATAAGACAGCACTACTGTCCTAAATTTTTATGACAGAAATCCCGGACGCACACAAGACCGATTCACAAAAAACTTGGGCCTTTCGCGACAGAAAATGTCGTGAAGTTGAGGAAGAACGTAAGCTTCAGTCGCAGGCCTCTTCCTTGCCGGCTGGCTGGCTTTACCGATTTTCCTGCGCCTGCCCTTGCGATCAGCACGTGAAACCGGTCAACTTCCGGCTGATTTCCCCAGAACCCCGATTTCCCAAGACATAGGCAGAATGCATGTTCTTCGCTTCCGACAACTGGGCAGGCGCCCATCCCGATATCGTTGCCGGCCTGTCGGCCGCGGCCGGCGGCTTTTCCACTGCCTATGGCGACGGTGCGCTCGACCAGGCCGTCTATCAGCGCTTCAGCGAGATTTTCGAACGCGAGGTCGCGGTGTTCTTCGTCGCCACCGGCACGGCCGCCAACTCGCTGGCGCTGACCACTTACAACAAGCCGGGCGGCATTTCCTTCGCCCACCGCGAATCGCATGTCATCGAGGATGAATGCGGCGCGCCGGTGTACTTTTCCGGCGGCTCGCGCCTGCATGACATCGATGGCCCGCTGGGCAAGATCGACCCGCACAATCTGAAAAGGACCATTGGCCGTTTCGCGCCCGAAATCGTCCATTGGGGACGGCCGATGGCTGTTTCGATAACCCAGTCGACCGAGGTCGGCACCATCTACGGGCTGAATGAGATCGAGACGATTTCGGCGATCGCCAAGAAGTATTCGGTGCCCCTGCACATGGACGGCGCCCGCTTTGCCAACGCGCTGGTCGCGCTTGAGACCACACCGGCCGAAATGACCTGGAAACGCGGCGTCGACATCCTCTCCTTCGGCGGCACCAAGAACGGCTGCTGGTGCGCCGAAGCGATCGTGCTGTTCGATCTCGACCGCGCCAAGGAGCTGGCCTTTCTGCGCAAGCGCGCCGCCCAGCTGTTTTCGAAATCGCGTTTCGTCGCGGCGCAGTTCGAGGCCTATTTCAAGGACGGATTGTGGCTGGATACCGCCCGCCACGCCAACGCCATGGCCGCGCGCCTTGCCGCGGCGATCGAGGATTCGGCCACGGCAAAGCTGGCCTGGCTGCCGCAGGCAAACGAGGTGTTCGCGGTGATCAAGAAGGCCGAAGCCGAAAAGCTGCAGGCAGCCGGTGCCGCCTTCTACGACTGGCACAAGCCGCATGGCTTTGACGGTCATATCGGCGAGGACGAGTTGCTCTATCGCTTCGTCACCAGCTTTGCGACGACGGCCGAAGATGTCGACCGCTTTGGCCAGCTGATTGCCTGATAGACCGGGACAATGGAACACAGCGGATCAGGTTTGAGGACACATCGGCGGTTTTGCCGTTCGCTTCACTGGACGGCTCAGTTGCGGGCGGTGCTGGTCACGATACTGCTCGCTTCCAGCCTGCAAGGCGCTTGGTCCCAGACCTGTTCGATGACGGCCGCCAACGGATCGTATGGCGTGGTGGACATCCTGAGCGGTGCGGCTGACGATACGACGACAACCTTCTCGATCAATTGCACCGGGACGGCCAACCAGACGGTGCGCCTGTGCGTCGAACTGTCACCCGGTCAGACGAACGCCGCCGGCAATCGCCGGCTGGCGTCCGGCTCGGAGCGGCTGGTGCATGAACTCTACAGCAATGCGACGCGAACGACGATATGGGGATCGTGGGGCCTGGCGACGACAGCCTACGGCCTCTATCCCATCGGGACGACCTACGATCTCGGCCTCGGTTCCTCCGGCAGCGCCAATGCTACGCTGACGGTTTACGGCAGGGTATTCTCCAACCAGACCACCTCGGGACCTGGATCATATACCTGGACCATGACCACCGCGCCCGCCGCCGCCTATGACTACAGGACTGCCGCGGCGTGCCCGACAGGCAGCCGGCAAGCCACCTCCAGCGGCTCCACCTGGACCGCGACAATCAACGCGAACTGCAACGTTTCGGCCACCAACGTGAATTTTGGCTCGGTCGGCGTGCTGGCATCGAATGCCGATTCGACGGGTTCGGTCACGGTTCAATGCACGGACGCGACCCCCTACAACATCGGGCTCGGCGCCGGAACCGGATCCGGCGCCACGGTCGCCAGCAGGAAGATGACGAGCGGCATCAGGACTGTGACCTATTCGCTCTACAGCGACACCGGTAGGACCACCGTCTGGGGAAACACGATCGGCACCAACACCGCTAGCGGCACCGGCACCGGGCTGGACCAAGCATACACCGTATACGCCCGCGCCCCTGCGCAGACCACGCCTGCGCCTGGAACTTACACCGATACAATCGTCGTCACGGTCACCTACTGACAGGCCACAGGCGGCGGCCCCTATGTCAGCGGCAGGCGACCGGAATGACCACTTGCCCGTTTGCTTTCGGCGTGTAGCCGAACGCTGCCTGGCACGACCCCTTGGCGGTTTCGGCGGCGACGATGTTCTCGCGTGCCAGTCCCTTCACATAGGCGCGCCCGTCATAGCCGATGACGAAGTCCTGATTACCATTGATCGTGCCATGCGACCCGGCCTCGAGCGGCTGTCCATCAGGCCCCGACAGGATGAGGACGGCCGCGTCCACATTCGTGCGAACCCGGAAATCGACCCGAACTCCAGCCCGGTCGGCTGGCGCGATGACGTCCTGCGTTGTCGCGACGTCGGCGTCGACGGGCAGGTTGGTCGTGTCGATGGCGATCTTGTTTCTCTGATAGGAGCGCAGGCGCGGCAGCAGCAGCCGGCCCTTTGCATCGGTGACGCCCGACGGTCGGTTTTCGTAGAGCACGCCGACATTCGGCAAGCCTGTTTCGATGACGGCGAAACTGTCGTCGATCCGGTCTGTCAGGAAGATGCCGGATCCCATCGTTGCGATCGCCCCGTCGAACTGGGCTGTCGCCGTGGTGCCGGAGTTCGAACGGGCGACGTCGGCGTCGGCACGCCCGTGGGAAGAACGATAAGAGACCGCCGCGGAGCCCTCCGCGGATCGGCCTTGGGTGACGCTGGCCCGCCAGCCAAGGCTTCCCGGTTCCTCGCCGAGCGGCTTGCTCACGTCGGCGATCACGTCGAACCTGCCCCTGGCGGCGGAAATGGCCGTCGATGCCATTGTATCGCCGCCGATCGGGATCGACAGCCCGGCGAAGAGGCCGGCGTTGCGTCGCCCGCCAAGTTCGGCGAACGCGGTGGCATTGAGATAGCCGAAAGGCAGCGTTCGCGAATAGGAGGCGGTGAGTATCCTGGAGCTTTCGCCGCAGGCCGGTGTCAGATCGATGTAGCTTGCGCTGATGCTGCCGCTGTCGAAAGACAACGGGGTTCCGACGGAAATGCTGTTGACCATCTTCGGCGGCCTGGATCGGGACGAAGCATCAGCGGCGCCTGGATCGAATGACAGCAGATTGAGGAAGGCGTGACCGGCCGTTCCGCCGTCCTGAAGCCGATCGGTCACCGAGGCGAGATCGTCATAAGAACCGAAGGTCATCTGCGAACTGGCATTGATGCTGAGGGTCCGGACCCTGATCTCGAATGAGGCATAGGACTGCAGGCCATTGCCCGCTTCGCTGCGGCTGCCAGCCAGCGCGAACGAGGCGATGCCTAGCGAGCCGGTGCGCACCGCCATGCCGAGCCCGCCATTGACCAGATCCTTGCCGGCCTCCGCGTGGCTTTCCAGCGTCAGCCAGTCGTAGATACCCTTTCTCAGGCTTGCCGATATGACAGGCTGATTGGCGGCATAGGCATCCGACGTCGTCGCATAGCCGTGCCTGGGCAGGCCGGCCTCCAGCGAGAAGTCGAAGAGGCCTGGCTTTAGCAGGCTGGGCGAGGCGTAGAACGGTACGCTCGTGCGCGTCTCATGGCCGGCCGCATCGCGCAGCACGACAAGTGCCTCGCCGCCACCCGTGGTGACTGGAATGTCGGTGATCTGGAACGGACCCGTGTCAACCGTGTGCGAATAGGTCTTCAGGTCGTTGACATAGACGTCGACCGTCGACGGCACTGCCGCGCTGCCGCTCACCGAGGCAAGCGGCTGCGTGATGAGGTCCGCTCGAAGCCCGAAATTGCGGCGCGCCTGAAGCCCGCCAATGCGTATCGGCCGGGTCCAGGCAAAGCCGCCGGAAATCGCATCGCCAGCCTGATATGTCGTCAGCGTCGCCGGGTCCGAATAGGTATAGGCGGTGTCGAGCCTCAATGCATCGGTGCGTCCATTGTCCGCCAGCCGCAGGATCGCCGACTGGCCGAACGTGCCAACCGGCGAAAAGGCCCTCGCGTCGAGGGTTGTGGAAACACCGCTGAAGGAGAAGCCGCTTGCGCCGGGCTCCTGCCGCGACGCCGCGAACAGATTGTAGTTGAGGACACCGCCGAACCCTGCCTGAATATCCGGCGATGCCTCGTGATCCGGCGCCGCGTCATATGACATTGTCCCGCGCAAGCCATTGCCGATGGTCAGGAAAATGCGCTGCTCCGCCACCTCGTAGCGGTAAGCCAACCCCTTGATATTGTCGAGCATGATGGTTGCGGCGTTGGATCGGCCCTTGCCCGGATCCAGTCCCAAGTCCCGCAACTCATCCGGCTTTGCGCCCAGATGCCGCCCGTCGGTAGATACGAATGCCGCGATCTGATTGGTTGGAGCGCCGTTGATGAAGACTTCGAGTTGAAGCTGCTGGACCGCCCCCGAAGCCTGATTGGATAGTGTCAGCGCGGCGGCCAGTGTCGACATTGCCAGCAGGCAAGCCGCATTCACGGTGCAGCGACAACCGGCGCAACGGCGTTGATCGTGCCATCATTGCCTTGACCGGAGATCGAGACCGATCCCTTGGCGGCAAATTTGCGCCCGCCGGCTGGTGCCGTCCAATGCATTGCCGACCGGCCGAGCGCATATCCGACGAGCCCGCCCCCGAATGAGATCTTGTGTCCACCTGCGTCACGCAGCGAAAGTGCGGAGATGCGCAGGCGCATACCGCCCTTGTTTCGGGCCGAAACGATCAGCCGCCCGGCCTGCCTCGAGACAGTCCAGTCGACGGCCGGCGGCGTTTTTTGTGGAGAGCTGAAAAAGACCGGAATAGAGTGGCGAATCAGCAGTCTCACGGTGCCGGTCCTTGTGCGGTTGGCATCAGGAAGTTCGTCCACCAGAAGACGATAGGCTTCCTCGGCCGCTATGGGCCGCTTCGTCACGCGCACGATGCGTACGACATAGCCGGCGCCAGGCACGAGCGTGACGGCGGGAGGCGAGGCAACGACATCCTCCGTCGGCGTCAGGGATTCGTTGCCATTCACTTGCGTCCAGCGAAAAACACGAATCTGCACATTGGTCGGCGTCGGTCCTTCGTTGCGAAGCGTGATGGTCGACGATGCACCGGGAGCCACGACGTCGACGAGGGCGGGTTGCACCTGGAGGGACTCCGCCCATACCGGCGCACCGCTGAAAAGCAGTGCTCCCGCCAAAATCCAAGCCAGCTTTGTCCAGCTCATTTCCCGCTCCCCCAAATGCCGACCGCCAAGTGACAGCCTAATCCTAATAGGTCACCGTGACCGTTACCGTGTCCGTATAGGCTGCTGGCGCAGGCGTGGACTGCGTCGGCACGCGTCCATATACGGTAAAGCTCTGGGCAGAACCGGTGCCCGTCGCCGAAACCGTGTTGGTTCCGATTGTGCTGCCCCAAACGGTCGTTCTGCCGCTGTCGCTGTAGAGTGAATAGGTAATCGTCGAGGCGCCATTGGTCATCTTGCGCGCCGCAACCGTCGCGCCCGAACCAGTGCCGGCGTCCAGACCAATGTTGTACGGGGTGGTGTTCGTGCACTGAACCTGGACCGTCGACGTCTGGTCGACATTGGCCGCAATGACGCCCGATGAACCGAAGTTCAGCGTCGAAGCGCTGCTGATCGTGCAGGATGCGGTGATGGTCATCTGCACGGTCATGTTTGTTGTCGTCGTCGTAGCGCTTGCCTCACCGCTGAAAAGCGCTGAGATGGCCAGGCACGCTGCTGTTTTGCGCCACATTCGAAGAGGGTCCTTTTCCAGTGTTTCAGTGAGAAGGCGAGCCGGGTTGGACGCTGCGAAGCCGTGAATGAGCCGAACTGGAATATGTTCGAGCATGGTTAATAAGTAATTGATTATTTAGAACAAGCTAAAGAAAGATAGAGGAGCCGCTGATGGGCAGCAGAGGCAGAGCGGACCTTGCGTATCGACGGCATTCACGCAACGGCGGGTTCGGATGGCAAACCGGAATCAAAAACCCCTCGTTTTCGACCGCAGCCAAAATCGAGGGGTGGAACCAGTCAGGCGGCGCCTTTCGGCGCCGCCTTGCGTTGGGAGGCTATTGGTTTAGTTGGCGGTCTTGGCCTCGATCTGCTTGGCTTTGGCCGAAGACGCCGTAATGGCGATCTTGCGCGGCTTCAGTTCCTCAGGGATGTTGCGCTTGAGATCGACGAAGAGCAGGCCGTTCTTCAGCGAAGCACCGACGACTTCGACGTGGTCGGCAAGCTGGAAGCGACGTTCAAAAGCCCTCGAGGCAATGCCGCGATAGAGCAGTTCGGACCCTTCGCCGGTACCCTCGTCCTTGCGCTCACCTTTCACGGTCAGCACGTTGCGATGGGCTTCGATCGAGATCTCCTCGTCCGAGAAGCCGGCAACCGCCATCGAGATGCGGTAGGAATCCTCGCCGGTGCGCTCGATGTTGTAGGGCGGATAGGTCTGCGCGCCATCCGGCTGCGCAAGCGAATCCAGCATCGTGAAGAGACGGTCGAAGCCGACGGTCGAGCGATAAAGCGGGGAAAAATCAACGTGACGCATGAGGTGTTCTCCTGTTGAGCAACATGGTTTGCGTATGGCCGGTGCGAAACCCTTGAGCGGCGTTTCGGCTGGACCAGCGGCCCCGACATTGGCGACCGCATGAGACATTTGGGGAGCGCTCGAAAGCATTTCAAGATTTCACCTTGCGGTAAAAGGCGTGGGGCCGGTCCCTTGATGAACGGCAGATGAACCGGTGCTTCGGCGCGCGTTCAGACAGCCGGCGCTAGAGTGCATTCCAGGATCAAGGATTGGCGGCGCCGATTGCACAACAAGCGCCGCAACGAGGCCGAACCGGGTGTAACGTCCCTTCCTCCCGGATCGACAGAGGCCGGAAGCACGCTTTCAAGCGGCTTCCGGCCTTCCCCGTTGCAGCCTCCCGTCACCGGGAATTCACCGGGAATTCCTTGGCTTTTGGCGCATGGGCGTCTATCACCTTAGCGGAGCCGGCCAGCGCAGGCGGGCATGCGAGACGCCGAGCACGAAGCGCCGAATGACGGATCTTTTCACCGAGAACTCCCTTTTTCACGAAATTGAGGGCAATCCGCGGCCGGAAAACGCCACCGGCGGCTTCTTCACGACGCGTGACCGCAAGAATATCCGCTACGGCCTGTTCGGCGCGGTCGCTCGCCCGATGAAGGGCACCGTGGTGCTCCTGTCGGGCCGCAACGAGTGCATCGAGAAATATTTCGAAACCATCCGCAACCTTGCCGATCGCGGCTTCGGCGTCGCCACCCTCGACTGGCGCGGCCAGGGCGATTCCGACCGGCTGATCCGCGATCGCCAGCGCGGCTATGTCAGGAGCTTCCGCGACTATACGGCAGACCTCGAACAATTTTTCGAGGAGATCGTGCTGCCCGATTGCCGCGGCCCGTACTACATCCTCGCCCACTCTGCCGGCGCCACGATCACGCTGCTTGCCGCGCCGTCCATGGTGAACCGCGTGCGGCGCATGGTGCTGATCGCGCCCTTCCTGACACTGCCCGATCTGCCGGTCTCGATATCGACGGTTCGCCGCGTCTGCTCGTTGTTCTGCGCTCTCGGCCTCGGCCGGCTCTATGCCGCCTGGGGTCCGCGGCCGAAGGTGACGGCCCCCTTCGAGACCAACAAGCTGACGTCTGACCCGGTACGCTATCGGCGCAACACGCGGCTCTACGAAGAACATCCGCAACTAGCGCTTGGCGGTCCGACGATCCGCTGGCTGCGGGAAGCCGCGAAAGCCTCCGAAGCCGTCAGCGATCCCGACTTCATGGCAAGAATTCAGGTTCCCATGCTGATCATCGCCGCCGGCGCCGATCAGGTCGTCTCGACCAAGGCCGTGGAAGCCTACGCCAGGCGTCTGCGGCTGGGCTCGCTGCTGATGATCGACGGCGCACGTCATGAAATCCTGCAGGAAGCCGACATCTACCGCGAGCAGTTGCTCGCCGCCTTCGACGCCTTCATTCCCGGCAGCGACGACCCGACTGCCTGATAGGCGCCGGTCGCCGGTTCATGGCCGGCGGGCAAACTCCATGATCCAGTTGGTCTCCCAGGTCGCGCCGCCATCCTGCGAAAAGGCCTGCTCCCAGCGCGCCGTGTTTTGCGCGATCTCCGACCAGAGGAAACCAACCTGGATCGGCCGGCCGTCGAAGACGTCCTCACACAGGAACGTGCCGACGCCGTCGACGAACGCGCCGCGCACCGGCACGTCGATGGTCAGGGGGATGCGGCCATCGATCCACCAGATCGACCATTGCCGTGTCGCCGGATCGAAGGTCCGCACCGTTGCGGCACGATAGGCGCCATCCGGCAGTTCGATCACATTGTCGTCGACATTGCCGAGGCCGCCGAGCAGCGGGCGCACCTCGCATGTGCCGCCGAATACGTCCCAGTTGGTGTCGCCCGCCAGGCGTCTTTGCAGCCTTCGATGGCTGACATCCCAATTGCCGAAGAAGAAGTTGAAATCGCTGCGGCCGTCCGCCGGAATGTCATGGGCGCGGCTGGTTGTTGAGTGCGTCGGCATGTCTGGTTCTCCCTCTGGCAATGACCCTTCCATAGCCGGTGCCTACTGACACCCTGTTGTCAGTTGCGTGAGCCAACCAGCGCCCGCGGCACGCAAAGTGCTAAAGATTCTGACAGCCCGCATCGCTGCGGAATGCTCATCTGCCCGCGTCGAACTGAACGCCATGGAGATGAGATCATGACCGAGAACACCTGCGCCGCCTGCGATTGCCAGCTGGACGCCAACCCGATCCGCGTCAAGGTCGGCGGCAAGACCGTCGAAGTCTGCTGCGAGGAATGCGCGCAAGCGCTGAACGAAGCCGGCGCCTCCGCAGCCGGCACTAGGGAGGACTGAGCGATGCGCCCCGTCCATACAGCAGCGGCGCAATGCCTGGCCGGCCCTGTCCCGGCACGGGCGCCGACAATCCGCACCGCGACCATGCAGCAGTCCCTGGGTGCACACTTCATTGTGGCCGCTGGCTGGATCAGCCGCCAGATGGAAAGGCGCCGAAGCCGCCGCGCTCTGCTCGAAATGACCGACGACCAGCTCAAGGACATCGGCCTGTCGCGAAGCGAAGCCTACTCTGAATCCATCCGCCGGTTGTGGGATTGAGGAACGGCCTGTCGGGAAGTCTCCTGACAGGAATGGGCAGACCGATTGCGTAGAATGCCCTGCAATGCCGGAACAATGTTCCGGCGCAAAGGGAAGATCGCAACGGCCATGTCGCAATTCATTGTACAACCGCTTCTCGACACCGGCACCGTCAGGGTGCGGGACGTCGTCTGCAGCGGCGAATGCCGGCACCGGAGCGAAGAAGAGTACACGTCGGCCACGCACCTGGTGTTTCCCTACCGCGGCGTTTTCGTGCGCCACGTCGGCCGCCAGGATGCCGTTGCCGAGGCCAACCAGTTGCTGTTTTTCAACGAGGCGGAAGCCTATCAAATCAGCCATCCCGTCGAAGGCGGCGATTCCTGTCTCGATCTCGTCGTCGAGGAGGCTCAGCTGCTTGAACTGACGCCGAAGGAACAGTTGCGCACCGGCGGTGCCGCTCCAGCCTTTCGCCGCCAGCGCCGGCGCATCGACCCGCGGGCACAGGCTTTGGTGGCTTTGCTGCGCCACAGCCTGAGCCGCAAAATCGCCGAAACGCTTGAGGCCGAAACCCTGGCGCTGACGCTGGTGCGGCGCTCTCTTGGCGAGCGGACCTCGCATGTCGCCGGCGCCAGCCCGGGACGGCAGAAGCTGGTCGACCGCGCCAAGCTTGTGCTGTCTTCGGATCTGTCACGACGCTGGACGCTGGCCGAAATCGCCACCGAGGTTGGCGTCTCGCCGGTCTATCTCACGCAGGTGTTCCAGCAGGTCGAGGCCATGCCGCTCTATCGCTACCATCTGCGGCTGCGGCTGGCGCGCGCGCTCGACCTGCTGGGCAGCTACGACAATCTGACCACGCTTGGCATGGACCTGGGCTTCTCCAGCCACAGCCATTTCAGTTCCGCCTTCAGACAGGTTTACGGCCGCACGCCAGCGGAATTCCAGCGTTCGATCAAGCCGCGCTGAAATATGATGATCTCAGCCCCGCAAGGCAGCCATGGCTGCTGCGTGAAGCTCCGGCGTTGCTGCGGCGAGTACGTCGCCGCCCTTCTCCGCCGGCCCGCCATCGAATGTGGTGACGATACCACCGGCCTTCTCGATGATCGGGATCAGCGCCACGATGTCGTAGGGCTTCAATCCGGGATCGGCGACGATGTCGACACTTCCTGAGGCGATCATGGCGAAGGCATAACAATCGGCGCCGTAACGGGCGAGCTGGACCTGCTTCTCAAACTGGTCGTAACGCTCGCGCGCCGCCCCCTTGAACAGCGCCGGCGTGGTGGTAAACAGCGTGGCTTCAGCGAGATTGGTCGTCTTGCGCGTCGAAAGCTTGCGTGGCCCGCCCGGCCCTTCATAGTGGGAACCCGAGGCGTTGGCGTAGAACAGCTCACCGGTGAAGGGCTGCGCCATCATGCCGGCAACAGCGTCGCCATCGACCGTCAGCCCGACCAGAGTTCCCCACACCGGCAGTCCGGAGATGAAGGCGCGCGTGCCGTCGATCGGGTCGATCACCCAGACATGCCGGCTCGAAATGTTCTCGCTGCCGTGCTCCTCGCCCAGAATGCCATGGTCGGGATACTCGGCCGATATCAGCGCGCGGATAGCGCGCTCGGCCTCGCGATCGGCCTCGGTGACCGGGTCGAAACTGCCCTTCTCCTTGTTGGCAACCGCGCCCTGGCTGCGAAAGCGCGGCAAGGTCTCCGCCGCTGCCGCCTGCGCGATGCGGCGCATGAAATCGATGCTGACGTCCAACTGATTCTCCTGCATTGCAGCATGCCCGAGCCGGGCTTTGCCGCCACTTCCGTCCCAAAACAAGGGTGTTTATCGATTTATCCGCTGCGTTAGATGTTGCCAAAATGACACGACAGCATCATCGAAACGCAATTTCCACATCAGAGTGAATTAAAAAAGCCTGAAGGTCGCTTGACATTTGTGCAGCGCACAATACCCTCGACCTCGGACAGGTTCTCCTGTCCATGCCCTCCTTGGGCGTTTCCTCCCTAGACTTCGACCGTATCGTGCAAACGATGCGGTCTTTTTTTACGCCGCGATTCCCAACTCACTCCGCCGCCAGCGGCAGATCGATGAAATGGTGGTCGGGCATCGACATCAGGTCGGCTGAAAATCGCGTCAGATCGTCGGCCAGCGCGTCGAAGCCGGCGGCCTTCTCGAATGTCCGCTCGTTCATGTAGAGCCCTCGATTGACCTCGATCTGCAGCGCATGCAGATGGCGCGCCGGGCGACCATAGTGTTCGGTGATGAAGCCGCCGGCATAGGGTTTGTTGTGGGCAACCGTATAGCCCATGGCGGTGAGCAGGCCGATCGCGGTGTCGGTCAGGGCGGCGGTGGCCGAGATGCCGAAACGGTCGCCGATGATGAAGTCGGGCCGCAGGCCGCTGTCGCCGACACGAATGCTCGCCGGCATCGAATGACAGTCGATCAGCACGGCAAAGCCGAAACGCGCATGGGTTCTGGTCAAAAGCCGTTTCAGCGTCTCGTGATAGGGTTTGTAGACGGCCTCGATGCGGGCGACCGCTTCGGCCAGCGGCAGGCGGCCGGAATAGATGTCGAGTCCCTCGCCGACCAGCTTCGGCACCGTGCCAAGCCCGCCCGCCACCCGCGCCGAGCGAATGTTGCAGAAGGACGGCACCGGCTCGGCGAACATGCGCGGATCGAGTTCCCACGGCTCGCGGTTGACGTCGAGATAGGCCCTCGGGAAATTCGCCGCCAGCAGCGGCGCGCCGAGCGCCACGGCGCCGCCGAACAGTTCATCCACATAACAGTCCTCAGACCGGCGGATGGCGTTGCGGTCCAGCCTTGCCATGGCAAGGAAGCGTTCGGGATAGTAGCGGCCGCTATGCGGTGAGTTGAAGAGGAAGGGGACGCGTTGCTCGGCGCCCGACCGGATTTCGAAGGGTGGAAAGACCGAAAAATCCTCGGCTGCCGTCTTCAATTTGAGCGAACCCGAAAACACCAGTGCATCATGATGTGAAAGTGCCACCTTGCTGGCCGCCTGTCCAGCATTTCAGCGGCCACGCCGCCGGGCAAATATGGATCATTGCCGTCCTCGTTCACTTGATGTTTACCCTCACCTCCTCATATACAGGATGGTTAACGGGCTTGCCCAACGGCAATCTCGGGCGGGTGATTCGGACGGGATATCATGGCACGCATTCTTCTGGCGGAAGACGACGACGATATGCGTCGGTTCCTCGTCAAGGCGCTGGAGCGCGCCGGTTACCAGGTCAGCGATTTCGACAATGGCGCCAGCGCCTATGAGCGGCTGCGCGAGGAGCCGTTCTCGCTGCTGTTGACCGACATCGTCATGCCGGAGATGGACGGCATCGAACTGGCGCGGCGCGCCACCGAGATCGATCCTGATTTGAAAGTCATGTTCATCACCGGCTTCGCCGCCGTTGCGCTGAACCCGGATTCCAAGGCGCCGAAAGACGCCAAGGTGCTGTCGAAGCCGTTCCATCTGCGCGACCTCGTCAACGAGGTCGAGAAGATGCTGCAGGCGGCCTGAGCCGCTTTCCAAGCCAATACATGTCGCCCAAAAGTGGTCCCGGTTCTGGGAAAACGACATGCATGAAACAAAGACCTGAAGCGCGGCGCGCTTTAGGATCGGCGCCCGTCCGCCGCTGCGGCGAGACGACGCCTTCTTTCCTTTTTCCTGCTATTGACGCGCTGGATCAAAAATGGTGTATGCGCGGCTTCGGATGGGCGTGTAGCTCAGCGGGAGAGCACTGCATTGACATTGCAGGGGTCACAGGTTCAATCCCTGTCACGCCCACCATCCAATCCAGACAATTAGACTTAGATCGACATCCTGGCCGGCTCGCCAGAGTTGGACGATTTCGTTCGCCCCAAGGGAAGCTGGATATTGGCGAGCTTTTCGAGCGCAACGCGCCCGTCCCGGCGTTGACCGGAATAGGCCACAGTCGATCAGATCATTGCGGCTCTGGATCGGGTGTATTTCCCGGCCTGTCCGGCGTGCCGCCCTTGCCTTCGCGACAAGGCTCGCCGATACCGCAGCATTTGCCGTTGTAGGTCACTCCAGGCTTCAGCTTGTCGCATTCCCTGGGAGCGGTTGTCTTGCAGCCGGCCAGCACCGAAACGGCGATGGCGGCCAAAAGGACGTTTCTTGAAACAGTAAACATGAGACGTTCTCCTGGATGGACCATGTTTGGACACACCGCTTGGTCGCGCCTCGGGAGAAATTGGTTCAAAAGAAAATTGCGATCACCCGTGAAAATCTTTGCGAGCTTGCCTTCGCCATAAGGCACATCGCCGATGCTGCGGCATTTGCCATGCTATGTGGTTTTCGGATTTGATTTATCGCATTGTCTTGTCGGCGTTGCCTGGCAAACCTGCCGTCATCGATGCCGTGAAACCGTAAGCAGGACATTCGCAACGTTGCATGCGAGAGAATTTTCCATGATTGATCGCGTTGGACTATGCAGGGCTCGGTCACCTCACCATCAGAAATGGTCCAGCACCGAAATCGGAATGGTTGGCGAAATTGCGCGCGTCCCCAAGGCGGCGATCGGGACCTGGGCTCCCGACATGCTGCCATGACTTCACAGCCTGGAAAGGCAAAGCTGTCGCCCTGGCCGAAGATCTATCGCGAACTGAAACGCGTGCGCACCCAATTGCAATCACCGTGGTCGACATTGAGCAGCGCGCTCATTTCGGCAAGGCAGAACGTTGAATACCGACGCGGCCTCGGCAAGCGGATCGAGGCGGCCCGCGAAACTTACGCGGCGTCGGCGATCTCGCGGATTGCCGACACCTTCATGCTCATCCGGATCATCGGCAACGATCTGGAACCGCGACACCGCAAAGGCCAGTCATACGACAACGTGCTGTTCATCCTGGAAAACGAACCGGCCTTCGAGGGATGCGAAAAATTCTGGATCGTCAACCGGATAGTCGACACCGACGAGGAAGCCCGGATCATCGGCCTGCTCGAAAGCCGCCTCCAGAATTTTCACACAATCCCCTTCGAGCTCGATGCGTACCGGAAGATATCCTGGGACGTCGATCGGCTTGCTGCCGGCGACCTCAGATTCTCGGAGAAAGGCCGGGCGAGCGGAGCACAGTCCGGGCGTTACGAAACGTACATTCGCCGCAGCAAGAACCTCTATGTGATGAACAACAATGGAGCTCGCAACGCCGCGCTCGCGATTGCCCGCGATAGGGCAAAATGGCTGATGCCCTGGGACGGGAACTGCTACCTGACAGGGTCTGCGTTCCAGCGGATACGGTCCGCGATCGAGAAAAACCCGCACCTTCCCTACGCCGTGGTGCCCATGGCGCGCATTGTCGACAACGCGCTTCTGCTGGACCAGGATTTCCAGCCGCCGGCCGAGGAAGAGCCGCAGATCATATTTCGAGCCGACACCACGCAGCTGTTCGACGAAAACTATGGCTACGGAAGGCGGCCAAAAATCGAGATGCTGTGGAGGTTGGGAGTTCCCGGCTCCTGGGATCGCTACCGCGACGACGCCTGGGATTTTCCGCGCCCGGCCCGGGCAGCGGATGCCGGGCTGTTCCAGAAAGCGGGCTGGGTGGCGCGTCTGGATTCAGGACGCTCGCATCTGGAGATCGGCAAGGCCGGCTTCGTCGCGCGCCTGGTCAGCCGCGATCGGGCGATCGTCGACATGGTCGATCAATGCGACGCCAGGGCGATCGCCGCTCGGCTTGATGCTTCCCGCCTGACTTTTTATGACGAAGACGCCCTGGCCCACGCGGTGAAGGACGCGCCCATCCTGCGCCATCTCGAAGCCGCGGCTGGACAGGCGCTCACCCGGGGTCCGTTCAGCGTGCTCGACAAGACTGGCCTGGCCCCCAGCGGGGATTCCCAGGACTATTTTCATCCAGCGCCCTATTGGTGGCCCGACCCCGACAGACCCGGTGGCCTGCCCTATGTTCAGCGCGATGGCGAACGCGTGCCTGGCACGGCATTGTATGAAGCAGGAAGCGAAACCTACGATCGCACGCGCTTGCAGCGCGTCTTCGACGACACGACCGTGCTTGCGCTGGCCGCAACCGTGCTTGGTGGACATCATTATGCCGCCCATGCCGCGGGGCTGATCCGCGCATGGTTTGTCGATCCCAGGACAAGAATGAACCCGCATTTGCGCTATGCGCAGGTGCGGTCGGGCCACGACAACAATGAAGGGTCCGGCTACGGCATCATCGAACTGAAGGATTTCTATTTCTTCCTGGATGCCGTGCGCCTGATCGAGCGAACAGGAGTGCTGGGCGACGAGGATCGCAGGGCGTTCAGAGCCTGGCTCGGTTCCTACTGCGAATGGCTGGACATCGCGCCGACAGCCGCAACCGCCTTCTACAGCAGCAGCAATCAAGGGACGTTCTACGATTTGCAGCGGGCATCGATCGCCACATTTCTTGGCGACAGCGCCATGCTGGCCAAGATCGGCCTTTATGCTCGGGAGAGACTCGCGGCCCAGGTCGCGGCCGACGGTTCATTGCCCAGGGAACTGTCCCGAACGCGCCCCAGGCACTACGCCATGTTTACCCTGCAAGGCTGGACGTCATTGGCCCGTATCCTGTCTTCGGTCGGCGACAATCTCTGGCAGCACCAGACCGCCGAGGGGCTGGGGCTGGTTCAGGCGCTGCGCTGGCTTGTTGCCCACGAGAACAAGCCACACACCATGTCGGCCGAAACTGTCGATCCGGATCGGCTTGGGCCGCTGCTTCTCGACCTGGCGAACCATGATCCTGTGGGGATGCCACCTGCCGACCTGGGAAGGTCGACCAAGCCCATTTTTCATCCAGATGAGGCGATCGCGCCTTTTTGGCTGTGGCGACGGCGTTAGAAGCCAGGACGTCATATCCGCGAGGGAATCCTCCCGGCTCAAACGCCCGCCACGGCGCAAAGACTCTTCATTCTGGCAACCGCCAGCTCCGGATCGGCCAGCAATCCTGCCTGGTCAGCAAGGCGGAAAACATCGGTATAATGAACAATGCCGCGCGCCGACTGCATGCCGCCGACCATCGCAAAATGGTCCTGATGGCCATTCAGCCAGGCCATGAAGACGATGCCGGCCTTGTAGTACTCGGTCGGCGCCTCGAAGATTTTTCGCGATAGCGGCACGGTCGGCGCCATCAATGCGTCATAGCCGGCTCGGTCCCTCTCCGCCAGCTTCGCCAGTGCTGCGTTGGCGACTGGCGCGATGGCGTCGAAAATGCCGAGCAGCGCATGCGAATGTCTTTTCTCGTCGCCGGCGATCAGTTCGGGATAGTTGAAGTCGTCGCCGGTGAACATGACGACGCCGTCCGGCAGGCGGTTCCTGAGCGCAACCTCCTTGCCGGCATCGAGCAGCGAGATTTTTATCCCCTCAACCTTGCCGGCGTGGCGTTCGATAATGGCAACCACTGTGTCGAGCGCGGTCTCGAAATCGCTGCTGCCCCAATAGCCCCTGAGCGCCGGATCGAACATGTCGCCCAGCCAATGCAGGATGACCTTGCCGGAGGCCTGGGACAGGATGCGGTCGTAGACGCTGACATAGTCATCCGGGCCCTTGGCCACCGCTGCCAACGCCCGGCTGGCCATCATGATCGCCTTGCCACCGAGCCCTTCGATGAAGGCAAACTGCTCTTCATAGGCCTTGATGACGTCGTCGATTGTTTTGGCGGCGCTCGGCGCCAGATGGTCGGTCCCGGCGCCCGAAGCGAGATCGGCGCCGGCAACGGTGCGCGCCTCGGCGATCGAGCGGCGGATCAGCTCCTGTGCATTTGCCCAGTCGAAACCCATGCCGCGCTGCGACGTGTCCATCGCCTCGGCGATGCGGAAGCCGAGCCGCCACAGATGGTGCCGGAACGCCATCGTCCTGTCCCAGTCGACCACCGGTCTTGACCACGGATCGGTCATCGCAAGCGGATCGGCAACGACGTGTGCGGCGGCATAGGCGATGCGCGAAAACCGCGCCCCGATCACCGGCTGCACGGGTTTGCCGACCAGCGTGTAGCGGTCGCTGCCGCCACCCTCACCAGGCAAGGAAATGTCCATCGATCTCTCCCTTTGCCGCGCCTATAAATGGAACGTTCCAATAAATCAAGAACCTTTAGGATTCAGAGCCCATTCACGGGCAAATGCTGCAGCGCAGCACGGAAAGCCTTGCGGGCTATGCCATTTGAGTACGGACAATCGATCTTTCAGGCCGACGAAAAAATCCTGATTGACTCGGCACCGAACCGGTGATTAGAACGTTCCAATAGATTTTGATCATGAAGTCGGGAGGATGCATCGGGATGGCCAGCCGGGCCAAGGCAACGATATTCGACATCGCCCGCGAAGCAGGCGTGTCCAAATCGACGGTATCGCTCGTGCTCCAGGGCAGCGGGCTGATCCGGCCTGAGACGACAAGCAAGGTTCGCAAGGCGATCGAGGATGTCGGCTACGTCTACAACCGCGGCGCCGCCAATCTGCGCAAGGCCCACTCCAACGTCATCGGCATGGTCATCAACGATCTCACCAATCCTTTTTTCGCAGAACTGGCGGTCGGCATGGAACGCGTCTTCCAGTCGGCTGGCATCGTGCCGTTCATCGCCAACACGGCGGAAAATCCGGTACGCCAGGAAGAGGTGCTGAAATCGCTGATGGAGCAAGGCGTCGCCGGCCTCATCGTGTCGCCGGCGCGCGGCACGACGCCGGGCGCCTTCCGGCGGATCGAGACGGCGGGCGTGCCGGTCGTCTTCGCCATGCGCCGACTGCCGGAAAGCCGCATCCCGGTGATCGCGCCCGACAATCATCGCGGCGCCTATCTTGCCGCCGCCCATCTCGTCGGCAAGGGGCATCGCCGGCTGGCCTTCTTCGGCGGCTCGTCCGACCTCGTGGTCTATCACGAGCGGCTCGGCGGCTTTCGTGAGGCCTGCGAGACGCTTGGCATCGCCGCCCGCGACATACTGATCGTCGAGGGCGAGACCAGCCGCAAAGGCGGCATTGCGTGCCTGGAAACCGCTCTCGCGATGGCTGAACCGCCGACCGCGGCCCTGTGCTTCAACGACGCGGTTGCCTTTGGCGCCATGCTGGCCCTGCGCAAGCGCGGGCTTGAGCCGGGAGCCGATTTCGCCGTCGTCGGCTTCGACGATGTGGTCGAGGCCGAGCATTACATGCCGGCTCTGACCAGCGTCGCGGTGGACTCGGCGGGCCTTGGCGAACGCGCCGCGCATGTCATGCTGAAAATGATCCAGTCGCGCACCACTCGGGCCGAGGATCATATCGGCGCGGTCAATCTCGTGGTCAGGGAAAGCTGTGGCCCGGATCGCCGCACCCGAAACAGGCCTGCAGGTTCGGGGGGCGCGGCATGAGCGTCAGATGGGGGTTGATCGGCGCCAGCACGATCGCCAGACAGTTCATGATCGACGCCATCCGCGCGCAAGGCGACGGCGAGATCGCGGCGGTGATGAGTTCCAGCCCGGAGCGCGCCACCGCCTATGCCGGGGAAAACCACATTCCGCTTGCCGTCTCGACGCTCGATGCCCTGCTCGGCGCCGACATCGACGCTGTGTACATCTCGACCACCAATGAATTGCACCTCGAGCAGGCGCTCGCTGCCATCAAGGCTGGAAAGCACGTGCTGTGCGAAAAGCCGCTGGCGCTGACCAGTGCCGATGCCCGAAAGATGGTAACCGCCGCCAAGGCTGCCGGCATCGTGCTCGGCACCAATCATCATCTGCGCAACGCCGGCGCGCACCGCGCCATGCGGGACGCCATCGCCGCCGGCCGCATCGGCAAGCCGATCGCCGCGCGCGTCTTCCATTCCGTCTATCTGCCTGAAAATCTGCAGGGCTGGCGCATCACTAGGCCCGAGGCGGGCGGCGGCGTGGTGCTCGACATCACCGTGCATGACGCCGACACGCTGCGCTTCGTGCTCGGCGACGACCCGGTCGAGGTGTCCTGCTTCACGCAGTCGGCCGGCATGGCCGGCAGCGGCCTGGAGGATGGCGCCGTGTGCATCTGGCGCTTCAAATCGGGCGTCATCGCCCAGTCGCATGAGGGCTTCACCACCAAATTCGCCGGCACCGGCTTCGAGGTGCACGGTTCGGAAGGCTCGCTGATCGCCAGCAATGTGATGACCCAGAAGCCCGACGGTTTGGTGCTGTTGCGCACTGCCAAGGGCGAGGAACAACTGAGCTTCGACCGCGATGATCTCTACACAAGATCTGTGCACCAGTTCCATGCCGCGATCAGCGGCCAGGGCCACCCTGCCGCCACCGGAGAGGACGGCATCTGGTCGCTGGCATCAGCCGAGGCGGCACTTCAATCGGCCAGTTCCGGCAGGGCCGTCAAGATCGACCCGAAACTCGGGAGCATGAATTGAGCAAGATCGTTTCGGCAGCGCAGGCAGCGGGCCTGATCAAGGACGGCATGGTCGTATCCGTGTCGTCGTCGAGCGGCCTCGGCTGCCCCGACGCCGTGCTGGCCGCGATCGGCGAACGCTTCGACGCCGAAGGCCATCCAAAGAACATCACCACGCTGCACCCGATCGCCGCCGGCGACATGTATGGCATTAGGGGTATCGACCATTTGGCCAAGCCCGGCCTGCTGAAGCGCACTTTGTGCGGCTCCTACCCGTCCGGCCCCTCCTCTTCCGAACCGCCGCAGATCTGGAAGATGATCGGCGACAATTCGGTCGCCGCCTACAACGTGCCGTCCGGCATCCTGTTCGACATGCACCGCGAGGCCGCCGCCAAGCGGCCGGGCGTGCTGACCAAGGTCGGCCTCGACACCTTCGCCGACCCGCGCCACCAGGGCTGCGCCATGAACGCCGCCGCCAGCGAACCGATCGTCTCGGTGCAGCAGTTCGACGGCGAGGAATGGCTCTATTTCCGTTCCATCGTCCCGCAGGTCTCGATCATCCGCGCCACGTCGGCTGACGAGCGCGGCAACCTCACCTATGAGCATGAGGGCGCCTATCTCGGCGGCCTCGAACAGGCGCTCGCCGCCCGCAACAATGGCGGTGTCGTCATCGCGCAGGTCAAGCGCGTCGTCGAGAACGGCACGCTGAAACCGCATGACGTGCGCGTGCCCGGCGTCCTGGTCGACCACATCGTCGTCGCGCCCGACCAATTGCAGACGACGCTGACATCCTACGACCCGGCGATCTCCGGTGAAATCTTCCGGCCGCTGTCGAGCTTCCGCAACGCCGAGATGAACGTCCAGAAGGTGATCGCGCGCCGCGTCGCCATGGAGTTGCGCGACGGCATGGCCGTCAACATCGGCTTCGGCATCTCGGCCAATGTGCCGCGCATCCTTCTCGAGGAAGGCCAGCACGGCAAGGTCACCTGGGTGATCGAACAGGGCGCGGTCGGCGGCGTGCCGCTGCTCGACTTCAAATTCGGCTGTTCGTCGAACGCCGACGCCTTCATGCCCTCGCCACACCAGTTCATCTACTTCCAGGCCGGCGGTTTCGACGCCTCGCTGTTGTCCTTCCTGCAGATCGACCGCCATGGCTCGGTCAACGTCTCGAAACTTTCGGCACGGCCGCATGTGACGGCCGGCGCCGGCGGCTTTGTTGACATCACCGCACGGGCGAAGAAGATCGTCTTCTCCGGCTTCTTCAACGCCGGGGCAAAACTCTCATTGGCCGATGGCGGCATCCGCATCGACCAGGAGGGCAAGGTCAAGAAGGTCGTCGCGGAGGTCGAGCACATCTCGTTTTCGGGCAAGCGGGCGGTCGCGCAGGGACAGGACATCACCTATGTCACCGAGCGCTGCGTGATGAAGCTGACGCCGGAAGGTCTGGTCGTCACCGAACTCGCCCCGGGCATCGATCTGCAGCGCGATGTGCTAGCGCAGTCGGAAATTCCGTTGGGCGTTGCCAAGGACCTCAAGACGACACCGGGAGCTCTCTACCTGGACCAGCCGATCGGCCTATCGCTGAATGGCGGCGCCTCGCTCGGAGGGGCGCATGGCTGAGTCTCTAGTCACCTTCGAACAGGATGGCGCCATCGGCATCGTCACGTTGCGCCGGCCGGAGAAATTCAACGCGCTCGACATCCCGATGCTGCGCGCGCTGGAGACAGCGCTCGACGCGGCCGAGGGCGCGGACGGCGTGCGCGTCGTGCTGCTGCGCGGCGAAGGCAAGGGCTTTTGCGCCGGCGGTGATGTCGAGGCGTGGGCGCAGATGAGTGCCGCCGATTTCCAGGTGCAATGGGTGCGCTACGGCCACCGCGTCTTCGACCGGCTGGCGCGGTTGCGGCAGCCGACCATCGCCGTTTTGTCCGGCCATGCGCTGGGCGGCGGCCTGGAACTGGCTGTGGCTTGTGATTTCCGCGTGGCGGAGACACAGGTGAAATTGGGCTTCCCCGAAACCTCGATCGGTGTCGTGCCGGGCTGGTCCGGAACGCAGCGCGCCGTGCGCCGTTTCGGCGCGCAGACGGTGCGGCGCATGGCGCTGGGCGGCGAGATCCTTCTCGCGGCTGAAGCGCTGGCCCTGGGCGTGGTCGATCGGGTGGTCGAGACCGGCAAGGCACATGACGAAGCCAAGGCCTGGGCCGAAAAGATCGCCGAGCGCGGACCGCTGGCGACGGAAGCCGCCAAGCTGATGATCGCGGTCGCCGAAGGTGAGGAAAGCGCCGCCGCCACGGAAGCGCTGGCCAGCGGCTTCATCGCCATGACCGGCGACCTCAAGGCCGGTGTCGGTGCCTTCAAGGCCAAGCAGAAGCCGGCCTTTTCGAGATCCTAGAGGAAACACATGAACGCACCCCTCAAGATTTCCATGCCGGCCGAGGCGTCCCAGGCGCCGAAGGGGTACAAGCTGCTGATCGACGGCAAGCATGTCGATGCCCGCGACGGCCGTACGATTGCGCGCCAGAGCCCCGGCCACGGCTTCACCGTTTCGCACTATGCGCAGGCCGGCGAGGCCGAAGTGGAAGCCGCAATGCAGGCCGCGCACAGGGCTTTCGAGACCGGCCCATGGCCGCGCATGAAGGCTGCCGAGCGCGCCGCGATCCTGCTCAAGGCGGCCGACCTGATCGAGGCTCGGCTGGAAGACATCGCCCGGCTCGACGCGCTGGAATCCGGCAAGCCGATCGCCCAGGCACGCGGCGAGATCGGTGGCGCCGTCGACATCTGGCGCTATGCCGCCTCGCTTGCCCGCACACTGCATGGAGAATCCTACGCCAATCTCGGCGACGCCATGCTGGGCGTCGTGCTGCGCGAACCGATCGGCGTCGTCTCGATCATCACGCCGTGGAATTTCCCGTTCCTCATCGTCAGCCAGAAACTGCCCTTCGCGCTTGCCGCCGGCTGCACGGCCGTCGTCAAGCCGAGCGAAATGACCTCAGCCTCGACCTTCGTGCTCGGCGATATCCTGATGCAGGCCGGCCTGCCCGCCGGCGTCGTCAACATCCTCGCCGGCCTTGGCGCCGATGTCGGTGCGCCGATGGTCGGCCATCCCCTGGTCGAGATGGTGTCATTCACCGGCTCCACCCGGGTCGGCAAGATGACGATGGCCTCGGCTGCGCAATCGCTGAAGAAAGTCTCGATGGAGCTCGGCGGCAAGAACGGCCAGATCGTCTTCCCCGACGCCGACCTCGAAGCGGCCGCCGACGCGGCGGTGTTCGGCGGCTTCTTCAATGCCGGCGAGTGCTGCAACGCCGGCAGCCGGCTGATCGTGCATGAGGCGATCGCCGACGAGTTTCTCAGCGCCGTCAAGGCGCTCACAGCCAAGGTGACGGTCGGCGATCCGCTCGATGACCGTACCAAGGTTGGGGCGATGATCTCGTCAGACCACCTGGCCAAGGTGGCAGGTTACGTGGCGTCAGCCGAGACCGACGGCAGCAGCGTCTACAGCGGCGGCAAGCAGCTGGCCTCCAATGCCGGCCAATACCTCGATCCCACCATCATCCGCGGCGTCACCGAGGATATGGCCATAGCGCGCGAGGAAGTATTCGGCCCGGTGCTCTCGGTGTTGACTTTTGAATCGATTGAAAAGGCGTTGCACATCGCCAACAACACGCCCTATGGTTTGTCGGCGGGCGTGTGGGGCGCCAGCATCGACACTTGCATGTCGGTGGCGCGTGGGGTGCGTTCGGGGACCGTCTGGGTGAACACATTCATGGAAGGTTATCCCGAGCTGCCTTTCGGAGGCTACAAGCAGTCCGGTCTCGGACGCGAACTCGGCAAGCGTGCCGTCGAGGATTATACCGAGGAAAAGACAATCCAGTTTCATCGCGGCCAGCGCACCGGATGGTGGGTCGGCTGAGTTGAGAAGAACCCGGCGGGCATCCGCCGGTCGTGTAGATGCAACAAGGGAGGAAGTACATGTTGCGCAAACTGCTTATCGGAACGGCGCTCGCATCGGGTCTGGCTTTCGCGGCCCATGCCGAGGACGTCAAGGAAGTCCAGATGCTGCATTGGTGGACGTCAGGCGGCGAAGCGGCTGCTCTCAACGTCCTCAAGGGTGATCTGGCCAAGGAAGGCTACGCCTGGAAAGACGTGCCGGTCGCCGGCGGTGGCGGCGACGCTGCCATGACCGCGCTGAAGGCGATGGTTGCCGCTGGCAACTATCCGACCGCCTCGCAGATGCTCGGCTACACCGTGCTCGACTATGCCGCCGCCGGCGTCATGGGCGACCTGACCGAGACGGCGAAGAAGGAAGGCTGGGACAAGTCCGTTCCGGCAGCCCTGCAGAAGTTCTCTGTCTATGAAGGCAAGTGGGTCGCGGCTCCGGTCAACGTCCACTCGGTCAACTGGCTGTGGATCAACAAGGCCGTCATGGACAAGATCGGCGGCACCGAGCCGAAGACCTTCGACGACTTCGTTGCCCTGCTCGACAAGGCCAAGGCGGCAGGCGTGATCCCGCTCGCTCTCGGTGGCCAGAACTGGCAGGAAGCCACCATGTTCGACTCGGTCGTGCTGTCGACTGGCGGACCTGAGTTCTACAAGAAGGCCTTCAACGACCTCGACGACGCTTCGCTCAAATCCGACACGATGAAGAAGTCGTTCGACAACCTGGCCAAGCTCGTCACCTATGTCGACCCGAACTTCTCGGGCCGCGACTGGAACCTTGCCACCGCCATGGTCATCAAGGGCGATGCCCTGGTGCAGGTCATGGGCGACTGGGCCAAGGGTGAGTTCCACGCCGCCAAGAAAACCCCGGGCACGGACTTCCTGTGCTATCGCTTCCCGGGCACCGACGGCTCGGTGATCTACAACTCCGACATGTTCGGCATGTTCAACGTTCCGGACGACCGCAAGGCCGCCCAGGTCGCGTTGGCCACCGCCACCCTGTCGAAGAGCTTCCAGTCGGCCTTCAACGTCGTCAAGGGTTCGGTTCCGGCTCGTACCGACGTTCCGGACACCGACTTCGACGCTTGCGGCAAGAAGGGCATCGCCGACCTGAAGGCAGCCAATGACGGCGGCACGCTGTTCGGCTCGCTGGCCCAGGGTTATGGCGCGCCTCCGGCGGTCGCCAATGCCTACAAGGATGTCGTCTCCAAGTTCGTCCATGGTCAGATCAAGACCTCGGACGAGGCCGTGACCGAGCTGGTCAAGGCGATCGACGACGCCAAGTAAGCGCCACACACCCAAAACGCCTTCCCCGCTCCGGCGGGGAAGGCCCAAATCCGCGAACTAATATCCGCGAACCTGGTTGGCCTCGCGTCGACGGGAGGAGCCCCATGAGCACGGTAGCGACAAGCCAGATCAAGCTGACGCCGGAGCGGCACCGCGCCTCGGTGCGCTCGCGCTTGCAGGACGCCCTGCCGAAGATCGTTCTGGCGCCGAGCTTCGCCATCACCATCGTCTTCGTCTACGGCTTCATCCTATGGACGATCTATCTATCCTTCACCAATTCCAAGACCTTCCCGTCCTATGTCATCACCGGCTCGCGCGCCTATCAGCGGCTGTGGGGCTGGACCTTCGACACCGACCCGCCGTCAAGCTGGTACACGTCGATCACCAATATGGGCATTTTCGGTTTCCTCTACATCTTCATCTGCCTGGCGCTCGGCCTGTTCCTGGCCATCCTGCTCGACCAGAAGATCCGCGGCGAAGGCGTGCTGAGGCCGATCTACCTCTACCCGATGGCGCTGTCCTTCATCGTCACCGGCGTCGCCTGGAAATGGTTCCTCGATCCCGGCCTCGGCCTCGAGCAGACCTTGCATCAATGGGGCTGGACGAGCTTCCATTTCGACTGGATCAAGAACAAGGATTTCGTCATCTACACGGTGGTCATCGCCGGCGTCTGGCAGGCTTCCGGCTTCATCATGGCGATGTTCCTGGCCGGCCTGCGCGGCATCGACGGCGAGATCATGAAGGCGGCGCAGATCGATGGCGCCACCACCTTCCAGCTCTATCGCCGCATCGTCATCCCGCTGCTGCGGCCGATCTTCCTGTCGGCCTTCATCGTGCTCGCGCACCTCGCCATCAAATCCTACGATCTGGTCGTGGCGCTGACCAGCGGCGGGCCGGGCGGCTCGGCCTGGCTACCGTCCAACTTCATGTATGAATACACGTTCAAGCGCAACGAGATGGCCGTCGGCTCGGCAAGTGCGGTGATCATGCTGATGACCATCGTCGCCATCATCGTGCCCTATCTCTATTCGGAACTGCGGGAGAAGCCGCGATGAGCGCTGTCACCACTCCCGCCCGCCAGGCCTCTGGCGGCGTCAACGTCAAGATCATCAACCGCATCGTTATCTATGGGCTGCTGGCGCTGTTTGCGCTGTTCTACCTGATGCCGCTGTTCGTCATGCTGGTGACCTCGTTCAAGACCATGGACGAGATCCAGAACGGCAACATGCTGGCATTGCCCAAGGCGCCGACCTTCGACCCATGGCTGAAGGCCTGGGGCGAGACCTGCGTCGGTCTCACCTGCGCCGGCATCAAGGGTTATTTCTGGAACTCCATCAAGATGGTGGTTCCAGCCGTGCTGATCTCGACGATGCTCGGGGCGCTGAACGGCTACGTGTTGACCAAATGGCGCTTCCGCGGCGCAACGCTGGTGTTCGGGCTGATGCTGTTCGCCTGCTTCATCCCGTTCCAGTCGGTGCTGCTGCCGATGGCGACCATCCTCGGCAGCTTGGGCCGCTTCGGCGTCACGCTGCAGAACTCGGTTGGAACGAGCTTTGGCCTCGGCAACCCGACGGTCAACCTCGTCTTCGTCCACGTCGTCTACGGCATCGGCTTCACCACTTTGTTCTTCCGCAATTACTACGAGGCGTTCCCGACCGAACTGGTCAAGGCGGCGCAGGTCGATGGCGCCTCCTTCTTCCAGATCTTCCGCCGC
This sequence comes from Mesorhizobium loti, assembly GCF_003148495.1. Lineage (GTDB taxonomy): Bacteria > Pseudomonadota > Alphaproteobacteria > Rhizobiales > Rhizobiaceae > Mesorhizobium > Mesorhizobium loti. The sequence continues at coordinate 607,135 of NZ_QGGH01000001.1, read as the reverse complement.
ATCATGCTGCCGAATTCGATGCCGATCTTCGTCGTCACCGTCATCTACCAGTTCACCAACATCTGGAACGACTTCCTGTTCGCCTCGGCTTACGCCGGCACCGGCGACGCGATGCCGATGACGGTGGCGCTCAATAACGTCGTCAACACCTCGACCGGCGTCGTCGAATACAACGTCAACATGGCCGCCGCGATGATCGCGGCACTGCCCACCCTTCTCGTCTATGTGCTCGCCGGCCGCTACTTCGTGCGCGGTCTCATGGCTGGCGCCGTCAAAGGATAATCTGATGGCTTTTCTGGAAATTGATGGTCTGAGAAAGCGCTTCGGCCAGGTCGAGATCCTGAAAGGGATCGATGTCGAACTCGAGAAAGGCGGCTTCCTGGTGCTGGTCGGCCCGTCCGGCTGCGGTAAGTCGACCTTGCTCAACACGATTGCCGGGCTGGAGACGATCACCTCGGGTGAAATCCGCGTCGACGGCCGCGCCATCAACGATCTGCATCCCTCCAAGCGAGACATCGCCATGGTGTTCCAGAGCTATGCGCTCTACCCGAACATGACGGTGGCCGGAAACATCTCCTTTGGCATGGAGATGCGCGGCGTGCCGGCGGCGGAGCGCCAGAAGGCAATCGACAAGGTGGCCAAGGTGCTGCAGATCGGTCACCTGCTGCAGCGCAAGCCGAGCCAGCTTTCCGGCGGCCAGCGCCAGCGCGTCGCCATGGGTCGGGCGCTGGTGCGCGACCCCAAACTGTTCCTGTTCGACGAGCCGCTCTCCAACCTCGATGCCAAGCTGCGCGTCGACATGCGCATCGAGATCAAGCGCCTGCACGCCACCACCGGCACCACCATCGTCTATGTCACCCACGACCAGATCGAGGCGATGACGCTGGCGACCAAGATCGCCGTCATGCGCGACGGCGAGGTGCAGCAGTTCGGCACCCCGGCCGAAATCTACAACAACCCGACCAATCTCTTCGTCGCCGACTTCATGGGCTCGCCGGCGATGAACCTGATCCCGGCGACGATCGGCACCAACGGCAACGCGCTGTCCGTCGTGCTGCAGCGCGAGGCGCGCGAGCCGATCAATCTGCCGATGGCCAATGCCCCGGCGGGCCTGTCGGCATTCCAGGGCAAGCCGATCATCTTCGGCGTCCGCCCTGAAGCGCTGACCGATCCGGAAGGTGCCGAGCGCAACGCGTCGAACATCGCCACCGCCGACTGCCACATCGAGGTCGTCGAACCGGCAGGCTCGGACACCTTCGCCGTCACCAATCTCGGCGGCAAGGGCGTGGTGGCGCGGCTGCGCGCCGACGCCAACATCCAGCCGGGCACCAGCACGCCACTCGCCTTCAATCTGACCAAGGCGGTGTTCTTCGATCCGGCGACCGAAAACCGCATTCGCTGACGGCTATGACAAATCCGGACATCGTCATCATCGGCTCCGGCATTGGCGGCGCCACGATCGCCTCCGGCCTTGCCGGCAGCGGCGCCTCGATCCTGATGCTGGAACGAGGCGAGCCGCTGCCGGCGACGCCGCACGCACGCGACACGCGCTCGATCTTCGTCGACGGCCATTATCGGCCGAAGGAGATGTGGCGCGAGGCCGGCGGTGCCGCCTTCAATCCCGGCAATTACTACTATGTCGGCGGGAATTCGAAATTCTACGGCGCGGTGCTGATCCGCTACCGCAAAGAGGACTTTGCGGCCATGGAGCATTTCGGCGGCGTCTCGCCGGCCTGGCCGTTTTCCTATGAGGAATTCGAGCCCTGGTATTCCAGAGCCGAACAGCTGTTTCGCGTGCGCGGTGCACTGGGCGAGGACCCGACCGAGCCGTTCCATTCGGTCCCCTATGCCTTCAAGCCGGTGCCCGACGAAGCCCCCATCGCCCGCGCCCGCGCCGAGCTGAAAAACCTCGGCCTGCATCCGGCCTCGCTGCCGCTCGGCGTCGATATCGACACCTGGCTGAAAGAGGGCAAGACCGGCTGGGATGCCTTCCCGAACACCGGCCAAGGCAAGGTCGACGCGCAGACGGGACCGCTGACGGCTGCCCTGACCGACCAGAACATCAAGCTTGAGACTGGAGCCTATGTCGAATATCTCGAAGTATCGCCCGACGGCAAAACCATATCAGCCATTCACTACCGGCAGAATGGCGCGCTGAAGAAGGTATCGCCGAAGCTGGTCATCCTCTCGGCCGGCGCGGTCAATTCCGCCGTTATCCTGCTGCGCTCGCCCACATCGGATGGCAAAGGCCTCGCCAACCGCTCCGACCAGGTCGGCCGTAATTTCATGAACCACAATTCGAGCGCCATGCTGGCGATCGATCCGCGTCGCCGCAACGATTCCGTCTACCAGAAGACGCTGATGCTGAACGACTATTATCTGTCCGACGGCAAGGGCGGCAAACCGCTCGGCAATGTCCAGTTGCTCGGTAAGATCGACGGCAACATGCTCAAGGCCAATGTCAAATACACGCCGAAATTCGCGCTCGATTTCATGGCCGGCCACGCTGTCGACTGGTACCTGATGTGCGAGGACCTGCCCGATCCGGAAAGCCGCATCATGGTCGACGGCAAGGACATCGTCATGCAGTGGCGGCGCTCCAACATGCAGTCGCTCGACGGGCTGACCAAAGTGATGCGCGAAAACTTCCGCGCCTGCGGTTATCCCCTAGTGCTGTCGCGCCCCTTCGACAAGCGCACGCCGTCGCACCAGTGCGGCACGGTCAAGATGGGCGACGATCCGGCCACCGCGCCGCTCGACCCGTTCTGCCGCTCGTTCGACCACCGGAACCTGTTCGTCGTCGACGGCGGCTTCCTACCCAACTCGGCCGCCGTGAACCCGGCGCTGTCGATCGCCGCACAGGCGCTGCGCGTTGCCGACCATATCCGCAAGGGCGAACTGGCATGACCCGTCCGGCGGCCATCGTCACCGGCGGCGCGCGCGGCATTGGCCTTGCCTGCGCCGAGGCGCTGGCCGATGCCGGCTTCGATATTCTGGTCGCCGACCTTGCTCAAAGAGCAGCTGACGGACTTGCCACCGATATCGCCCGGCGCGGCGCGAAACTCGCTTATGTCCGTTGCGACATTGCCGACCTCGCCAGCCACACCGCACTTGTCGATGCGGCGATGCAGGCCTTCGGCCGTATCGACTGCCTGGTCAACAATGCCGGCGTCGGCGCCGTCGTGCGGGGTGACTTACTGGACCTTCAGCCGGAAAATTTCGACCGTGCGCTGAACATCAACCTGCGCGGCACCGTCTTCCTCAGCCAGGCCGTCGCCAAGGCGATGCTGGCCACATCGGGCGATCAGAGATCAATCATCACCATCACCTCGGTCAGCGCCGAAATGGCGTCACCGGAGCGGCCGGACTACTGCATCTCGAAGGCCGGGCTTTCGATGTGGGTGAAGAACCTGGCGCTGCGGCTTGCGCCCGAAAATATCGGCGTGTTCGAGGTGCGGCCCGGCATCATCCGCACCGACATGACGGCAGGCGTCACCGCCAAATACGACGCCCTCATCGACGGTGGCCTGGTGCCGGCAAAGCGCTGGGGCGAAGCATCAGACATTGGTGCGGTGGTGGCGACGCTCGCCGGCGGCAAGCTTGGCTTTTCGACCGGCTCGATCATCAATGTCGACGGCGCGCTCTCCGTGCCGCGACTGTAAGTGGACAATGTCATGACCGACTACATCATCGTGGGCGCCGGTCCGGCCGGCTGCGTTCTGGCCAACCGGTTGAGCGAGGATCCGGACAATTCGGTCCTGCTGCTGGAGGCCGGCGGCAAGGACTGGCATCCCTATATCCACATGCCCGCGGGCTTCGCCAAGATGACCAAAGGGATCGCCTCCTGGGGCTGGTCGACCGTGCCGCAGAAGCACATGAAGGATCGCGTTTTCTGGTACACACAGGCCAAGGTGGTCGGCGGCGGCTCGTCCATCAACGCCCAGATCTACACGCGCGGCAATGCCCGCGACTATGATGCCTGGGAGAAGGAAGAGGGTCTCACCGGCTGGGGCTATCGCGACGTGCTGCCTTACTTCAAACGCGCCGAAAACAACCAGCGCTACGCCAACGACTTTCACGGCGACCAGGGCCCGCTCGGCGTGTCCAACCCGATTTCGCCGCTGCCGATCTGCGAGGCCTATTTCCGCGCCGGCCAGGAGATGGGTATCCCCTTCAATCCGGATTTCAACGGCGCCAGCCAGGAAGGCGTCGGCTATTACCAGCTGACTCAGAAAGACGCCCGGCGCTCCTCCGCTTCGGTCGCCTACCTCAGACCGATCCGCGCCCGCAAGAACCTGACCGTCAGGACCGATGTGCTGGTGACGCGCATCGTCGTCGAGAAGGGCCGTGCCATCGGCGTCGAGGTGGTCGACAGGCCAGGCGGCGAGAAGAAGATCCTGCGCGCCGAGCGCGAGGTGATCGTCTCGTCCGGCGCCATCGGCTCGCCGAAACTCTTGATGCAGTCGGGCATCGGTCCGGCCGACCATCTGAAAGCGGTCGGCGTCACACCGGTGCACGACCTGCCCGGCGTCGGCTCCAACATGCAGGACCATCTAGACCTGTTCGTCATCGCCGAATGCACCGGCGACCACACCTACGACAACTACGCCAAGCTGCACCGCACGGCCTGGGCCGGTCTGCAATATCTGCTTTTAAAGAAGGGGCCAGTGGCCTCCAGCCTGTTCGAGACCGGCGGCTTCTGGTACGCCGACCCGACCGCCGCCTCGCCCGACATCCAGTTCCATCTCGGCCTAGGCTCCGGTATCGAGGCCGGCGTCGAGAAGCTGAAAAACCCCGGCGTCACCTTGAACTCGGCCTTCCTGCGGCCGCGCTCGCGCGGCACGGTGAGGCTGAAGAGTGCCAATCCCGCCGACCACCCGCTGATCGATCCGAACTACTGGTCCGATCCCTATGACCGCGCCATGTCGATCAAGGGGCTGAGACTGGCGCGCGAGATCATGCGGCAGAAGGCGCTTGCCCCTTATGTGATGCGCGAAGTGCTGCCCGGCCCGTCACTCGTCAGCGACGACGAGCTGTTCGACTATGCCTGCCGCAGTTCCAAAACCGACCACCACCCGGTCGGCACCTGCCGCATGGGCCATGACGATATGGCCGTCGTGACGCCGGATCTGCGGCTGCGCGGCATTGAGGGCCTGCGGGTCTGCGACGCCTCGGTGATGCCGCGCGTGCCGTCCTCCAACACCAATGCACCGACAATCATGGTCGGTGAAAAAGGCGCCGACCTTGTCCTCGGCCGCGAGCCATTGCCGCCGGCGGTGTTTTCCGGAAACCGGGCAGCTTAGCCATTTAGGAGCAAGAAATGATCAGGCACTGTGTTTTCGCTAGATTCCGCAATGATGTTGGCGACGGCGAGCGCAAGGCGATCCATGCCGACCTCGAGGCGCTACGACAGGTGATCGATGGCATGGACACGGTCCAGTTCAGCGCCAATGTCAGCCCCGAGCCGTTCGCCCGCGGCTTCACCCACGGCTTCACCATCGATTTCCGCGATGCCGCCGCGCGCGACGCCTATCTGGTGCATGAGGCGCATCAGCGCGCCGGCGCGCGGCTGGTCGCGGCTCTCGAAGGCGGCACGGACGGACTGATGGTCTTCGATCTCGATCTTACGAAAAAGTGACCGCCGGCTTTTCGAAAGCCAGCTGATCGCTGTTCTCTTTTGCCAATCGGGCGACATATCGTTGCTCACGGGGATGGCAAAGGAGGAAGGTCTTGACCCTCAATTCGCAGCAGAAAAAGACTGTTCTGGCCTCATTCCTGGGCTGGACGCTGGACGCATTTGATTTCTTCCTTCTGACATTCCTGCTCACCGATATTGCGTCTGAATTCCAGACCGACGTACCTGCAGTCTCCAAGGCGCTGTTCCTGACGCTGGCAACGCGCTTCATCGGCGCGTTCTTCTTCGGCATGCTTGCCGACAAATACGGGCGCAAGCCCATCCTCATGCTCAACATCGTCAGCTACTCGGTGATTGGCGCGCTGGCCGCCTTCTCGCCCAATCTCGGTATCTTCCTGGCGCTGCGCGCTCTGTTCGGCATCGCCATGGGTGGCGAATGGGGGCTTGGCAGTTCGCTGGCCATGGAATCCATCCCGCCCAGTGCCCGCGGCATGGTTTCGGGCATCCTGCAGTGCGGCTATCCGGCCGGTTATCTCCTGGCGGCGGTGGTCTATGGCCTGCTCTATCAGCAGACAATCGGCGGCTACACGATCGGCTGGCGTGCCATGTTCCTGCTCAGCTTCGTGCCTGCCCTGATTGTCCTGTTCATCCGCTCGCATGTGCCGGAATCGCCGGCCTTCGTCGAAGCGCAGAAGACCGCGAGACCAGGCCTTCTGGAAACGCTACAGAAACACTGGGGCGTCGCGCTCTATGCCGTCGTGCTGATGATGTTCTTCAATTTCTTCAGCCATGGCACGCAGGATCTCTACCCGACCTTCCTGAAGAAGCAGCACGGCTTCGATCCGCATACGGTGAGTTGGATCACCATCGTCGCCAACATCGGCGCCATCGTCGGTGGCCTGGCATTCGGCGCGCTGTCGGAGAAGATCGGCCGCGTCAACGCCATCACGCTGGCCTGCCTGATCGCCTTGCCGTCGATCCCGCTGTGGGCCTACTCGACCACGCCCTTCATGCTCGCCATCGGCGCCTTCATCATGCAGGTCGCGGTGCAGGGCGCCTGGGGCGTCATCCCGGTGCACCTCAATGAGCTTTCGCCCGGCGCGGTGCGGGCGACCCTGCCGGGCTTCATCTATCAGGCGGGTAATCTCGCGGCATCCTATGGCGGCCCCTATCAGGCTGGAATCGCTGAAAGCGCCGGGGGCAGCTATGGCTATGCGCTGGCGCTGTTCGCAGGCGTGGTCGCCGTTTGCATCATCGTCGTCATCCGTTTCAGTCCGGAACGACGTGGCCAGGTGATGACCGTGCTGAGTTGACAGCAGTCAACCAAGCCTAAGTGCGACGACACCGGCGACGATGCTGAGCGCGGCGGCACCGCGCCAGCCCGTCATCTTCTCGCCGAGCGCGAACACCGAGATCATCATGGCAAACAGGATCGAAGTTTCGCGCAGCGATGCCACCGAGGCGATCGGCGCCTTGGTCATCGCCCACATCACGATCCAGTAGGCCGCACCACTGAGCACGCCGGTGAACAGCCCCGTCTTCCAGTCGCGCGCCAGCACCGGCAGCGCCTTCGGCCCACGGAAGATGAGGCAAAGCACCAAGGCGCCAAAAGCATCGCAGATGAACAGCCAGGCGGCATAGCTCTGCGCCGTGGCGGCCAGCCGCGCGCCGCTGCCGTCGGACAGCGTGTAGCTGGCGATGAAGATCGAGGTGCCGAGCGCAAAGCCTACCGCGCGCAGGTTGAGTTTCTCCAGATGCGCGCCGCCGCGAAACGACATCACCAGCGTACCGGCCGACAACAAAAAGATGCCGAGAATGGCGAACGGGCCGGGAATCTCGGCAACGACGAACATGCCGCCAAAGGCCGCCAGCAGTGGTGCGGTGCCGCGCGCCAGCGGATAGGTCTGGGCGAAATCGCCGGCCTTGTAGGCGCCGATCAGGAAGGTCCGGTAGCCCATGTGGAAAACGACGGAGGCGATGATGTAGGGCCACACTTCCGCCTTCGGCACTTCGACGAAGGGCAGCACGACGAGTGCTGCGGCGCCCATGCCGAGCGTCATCAGCGTGATCGACAGGAAGCGGTCGAGATGGACCTTGACCAGCGCGTTCCAGATCGCGTGCATGGCGGCGGCGGCAAGCACTGCGAAGAAGACGAAAAGTGTCATGCGCGGCTCATGGGGCGATGCCGGGCGTTTCCAGGTCGATGTCGACCCGCAGCGGGAAATGATCCGATGCAACCTCGCCGATGTCGGCGCTGACCGAGCGCACGCGCCCGGCGAACATGCCGCCGACGAAGCAATGATCGAGCCGGCGCTTTGCCACTTTGCCGTCGATGGTCTTCACATGGGTGTGGAAGTCCTGAGCCGGCTCGCTGGCGACAGCGGCGGCGTCGACAAAGCCGTCGAGATAAGCAGCCCCGCGATGGTAGGGTGTGCTGCCGACGATACGGCTATATTCGGCGCTGCCCGGCTCCATGTTGAAATCGCCCATCCAGATCGCCGCCAGCGGGTTTTCCGGCTCCGCTTCACCACTGGTCCAATTGCGCGTGGGCTCATCGTCGACGCCGCTCCACGGCCCGCCATCGGACGGTGCCCGGCGATGCTCGGCCATGAGATAGTCGATCTGCTCCAACCGCTCCTCGACCGCGATATGAGCGAGATGCAGCGACAACAGGCGCACCGGGCCGGCCGGCGTGCGGATCATGCATTCGAGCGCCGCATTGCGCGTGTTGAGCGGCAGCAAGGTGCGGCGCATCGGCAGCGCATGCAGCCGCGACCAGACGATCGGCAACTTAGACAGCATCATGGTGCCGAATTGCCGGCGCCGGTTGACAAGGCGACCGTCGCGCTGCTCGCTGGCATCCATGTCGAAGGCCGGGCCATAGACCCAGTGATAGTCCGGCAGCAGGCGAGAAAGCAGTTCCGGCTGGTCGTCGTGATCGCTGCGCTGCCAGTGCCGCTCGACCTCCTGCAAGGCGATGATATCGGCGCCGGCAACGATGCGCGCGGCGCGCGAAAGATCATAGCGGCCGTCGCTGCCGAACCCGTACTGGATGTTGTAGCTGACCAGCTTCATTGCTTATCCGGCTCAATTTTGTGATGGCAGTAGCCGTTCGGCGCTAGCGTTGCAATGTGCCGAGCGAGCGACGGGGCTGGGCCAGCGGTCAGGTCGTCGTCAGTGGCTGGAAACTTCCAGCCGGCGATGCCGCCAGTTCCGACCAGTCGATTTCCTCTTCAAGCCGATGGTAGGCCTCGTCACCGATCGTACCGTTACGGCGCAATTCCTCCAGCGTGTCGCGCTGGCGGTTGATGGCATAAAGGCGCAGCCGATCGTATTCGGTCGCGGCCTGTGCGTCCTCCGGGTTTTCCGCAATCAGGCGCTGAGCCTCGTATTGCTCGCGCACAACGGCGGCCGCGGCCGATGTCTTGCGGCTCAACACGTCGAGTGCGGCCTGCATGATGGCAACGCGCGCCTGCGCCACTTCGTTGTCGACGGTTCTGTCCGGGTCGAAGTTGAGTATCCGCAGCAAAGGCTTCAGGCTCATGCCTTGCAGCACCAGGGTGCCCAGAACCACTGCGAAGGCGGCAAGCACAATCGGATCACGGCCGGGAAAATTGGCCGGCAGGGCAATCGCCACCACCAGCGTCACCAGCCCCCGCATGCCGCACCAACCAACGAGCACCGCGCCGCCAAACGTCGGCACATCTCGCCTTGTTTCTTCGCTGCGGAAGCGGGCAAACCATCGTATGATCGCAACATAACTCGCCACCCAGACGAGGCGCGCCACGATGACGACGGCCAGCACCGTTGCGGCGAAGAGAAATGCTTCGCCCTGTCCGTCGCCGGAGAGCCGGCCGACGATCGACCGCGCCTGCAGGCCCATCAGCACGAAAGCCAGAACATTGAGCACAAACACCGCCGACTCCCAGACAGAATAGGTGCTGACGCGGCGTCTCGCCGACATGCGGCGCGGCGCCCTGCGCGCGATGGTCATCGCGTAGACGACGATGGTGATGATGGCCGAAAGACCGAGCCTGTCAGCGAGGATCCAGACCCCGAAAGTTCCGGCGAATTGCACCACCGTGCTGCTCGCCGCATCCTCGATCCGGGTGAGCGTCATGAGCGAGAAGCGGCCAAGCAGATAACCCGCGACGAGGCTGCCTATCGTTGATAGCAAGATCGTCGGAATGGCGTTGCTCAGCATAATCGAGCCGAGCGCTGCCGAAACCGCCAGCCGGTAGATCAGCAGTGCCGTGGCATCGTTGAGCAGGCTCTCGCCCTGCAGGATTGCGGTGATGCGGTGCGGCACCTTGAATTGTCCGAGCACGGCAGATGCCGCCACCGCATCCGGAGGTGCTACGATGGCGCCGAGCGCGATCGCCGCGGCGATCGGCAGCCCGGCCATCTTCCAGCCGACGAAGGCAACGACCGCGGTGGTGAAGACGACAGCGCCAAGCGCCAGCAGAGCCAGCGATAGCCGGTAGCGCTTCAGGTCGCGCAATGAGGTGTCATAGGCGGCGTCGAGAAGCACCGGAGCGATGAACAGGGCAAGCGCCAGTTCCGGATCGATCTCGATCATTGGCGCACCCGGCACGAAGGCAATCCCGACCCCGGCCAAAGCCAGTAGGGACGGATAGGGAATCTCCAACCGTCGCGATAACGCCGTCAATGCAACGGCAGTCAAAAGCAGGACAAGGGTGAGTTCGAAAAGAGCCATGGGCTGTTACTTCAGTGAGACGGGACTGCCGGCGCAGATATACCAGCAGGATGCGGTCGATTGGCCATCAAACTCAAGCCCTCTGGCTGTAGGCCTCTAACCGCCTCCTGCCGTAAAAGACCGATATGATCCTCATCGGCCAATATGACTCCCCCTTCGTTCGCCGCGTCGGCATCGCGCTGACGCTCTACGGGATATCCTACGAGCATCATCCCTGGTCGGCCTTCGGCGATGCCGACAAGATCCGGTCTTACAATCCATTGACGCGGGTGCCGACGCTGGTGCTCGACAATGGCGAAGTGCTGATCGAAAGCCATTTGATGCTCGACTATCTCGACAGCCTCGTCCCAGTCGACCGACGGATGTTTCCGACGACCGAACCGGCCCGCCATCAGGCGTTGAAGGTCTCGGCCCTGGCCACCGGGCTCGGCGACAAGGCGGTCAGCCTGTTCTACGAGATGCGATTGCACGAGAAGGTCTCCGACCTCTGGGCTGGGCGCTGCCGCACACAGATAGAGACTGTCCTTGCCGTGCTGGAAGCCGATCTCAAGGAAAGGTCGACGCTCTACTGGTTCGGCGACCGCATCGGTCACGCCGATATCGCAGTTGCCGCGGTGTTTCGCTTCATCGGCGAGGCGCATCCAGGGCTGGTTTCGCCGGCTGACTTCCCAGCGCTCGGCGCACATGCCGAGCGAATGGAAGCACTGCCTGTCTTTCAAACGGTCTCACAACCGTTCATCGCGCCCGCCTAGGCAAGCGCTGGCGCAGCCTAGTGCAGCACCAGCATATCGCTCGACGAGAACGAGATCTCGGCCTTCTCACCGACCGCAGGCGGCGGCGTTGCCGGGCTGTTGAAGGTGTCGAGCGAGACCGTGTTGCCACCGATACCGACACGAACCCGGATCACCGAGCCGAGGAAATGCACTTCGGAGATTTCTCCCGACAGGCTGGAGTCGCGACCGGGCTGGCGGCCGAGCGAAATCGCTTCCGGACGCAACGCCAGCGACAGCGTGTCGCCCGACTTGGAGCCATTGAGCTTGCCCTTGAGCGAAACCTGTTCGGAATTGACCCGCACCGTGCCTGCCGCAGCGTCGGTGACAGTGCCTTCGAGCACGTTCAGCGTGCCGACGAAATTGGCGACGAACTTGGTTGCCGGGCGGTTGTATATCTCGAACGGCGTGCCGACCTGCTCGGCCTTGCCGCCATACATGACGGCGATGCGGTCGGAGATCGACAGCGCCTCCTCCTGGTCGTGCGTGACAAAGATGGTGGTGATGCCGAGCTTCTTCTGGATCGAGCGGATTTCCTCGCGCAGCGACACGCGCACCTTGGCGTCGAGCGCCGACAGCGGTTCGTCGAGCAGCAGCAGCTTCGGCTTCGGCGCGATGGCGCGCGCCAGCGCGATGCGCTGCTGCTGGCCACCCGAAAGCTGGTAGGGATAACGATCAGCCATCTGCGGCAGCTTGATCATGTCGAGCATCTCGGCGACGCGCTTGTCGGCGTCGGCTTTCGACATGCCGGCCACCTTCAGCCCGAAGGCAATGTTCTGTGCCACGGTCAGGTTTGGGAACAGCGCATAGGCCTGGAACACCATACCGACATTGCGCTGGTTGGGCTTCAACCTCGTAATGTCCTTGCCGGCGACGACGATCTTGCCGGCCGACGGCTCCTCGAAGCCGGCGACCATGCGCAGCACCGTTGTCTTGCCGCAACCGGACGGCCCAAGGAACGAGACGAACTCGCCCGGCTCGACGTCTAGACTGAAATCCTGGACCACGGTGTTGGAACCGTAGGATTTTCGCACATGCTGGATGGACAGGAATGGCTCGGCCATGGCTTTTTCTCTCAGGTCAGTGCTTTTCGATCAATTTGGACGGTTCGCCGATTTCGGCGCGAAGCGAGACAAGATCTGGATGAGCGACATGCAGCCCCAGGTAATGGCGAAGGCGATGATGGCAAGGGCTGCCGGTTCATAGGCGCGGTTGGCACCGATGTTCTGCAGGTATGGACCAAAGGCCGGGCGATTGAGCAGGCTCGCCATGGTGAACTCACCGATGACGATGGCAAAGGTAAGGAATGCGCCAGACAGGACGGCAATCAGCACATTGGGCAGGATGACGCGGCCAATGATAGTACCCCAGCCGGCGCCCAGGATCTGCGCCGCTTCCGTCAACGTCCGCACGTCGATGGTGCGCAGCCCGGTATCAACGGCACGATACATGTAAGGCAAAGCCAGCGTCGCATAGCCGATCACCAACAAGGCATTCGCACCCAGATTGCTGCCCAGGAACGGCAGCGGCGAATTCGAGCCATACATTCTGATATAGCCGAAGACGATGACGATAGCCGGAATGACCAGCGGCAAAAGCGTGATGAATTCGACGATTGGCCTGAGCTGCGGCAGACGCAGCCGGATCCAGTACGCCGCCGGCACCACGATCAGCACACCGAGGATGATGGTGAAGACGGCCGCCACCACCGAATACAGGAAGGTCGACTGGAAGCGCGCGTCGCCCAGCACGATCTGATAGGCGTCGAAGGAATGGACGCCACGCCGCATGCGCAGCGAGAACTCGACCGTTGCGAGCAACGGAATGAAGAAATAAGCCGCACCGACGATGAAGACGACCCAGGCCCAGAATTTTCCCGACTTCATTTCAGCCACCTCTCCGAGCGAGTCCGGAACCAGATGTAGAAGACATTGGCAAGCCCGGTGATGACGATCATGCCGAAGGCGATGGCATAGCCGAGTTGCGGGTTGTGCAGCACGTCGCCATTGATCTGCGAGTAGAGCTTGATCGGAACGATATTAAGCGCCGGGCCGGCAAACGCATAGGCGGTGGCGATGGCGCCGAAGGCATTGGCAAACAGAAGGATGACGGTGCCGAGGAAGCTTGGCCAAAGGACCGGTATGACCACCATGCGCCAATATTGCCATTGAGTGGCTCCGAGCGTGGAGGCAGCCTCGCCCCATTCCTTCTTGATGCCGTCGATTGCCGGCACGATGATCACCACCATCAGCGGGATCTGGAAGAACAGATAGACCGCGATCAGCCCCGATGTGGTGAGGAAATTGAAGCCCATCGCGTAGATGTTGATGTTGAGAACGTCACGCAGGAGCGTTGTGACGATACCGACACGGCCAAGCGTTGCCAGGAACGCGAAGGCGAGCGGCAAGCCGGCGAAATTCGAAGCGACGCCCGAAAAAGTCAGGGTCGCGGAGCGCGTCCAGCTTGGAAGCCCGCCGCGCACAATGGCGATGGCTATGGCAAGCCCGGCAAAGGCGCCGATGATGGCCGACCAGAAACTGATCTTGATCGAAACCCAGTAGGAACTGCTGATCGACGGATCGCTGACCAGCTGCAGGATGTTGTCCAGAGTAAACTGACCGTCACTGCGCTGAAAAGCTCCGAACACGAGATAGATCGTGGGCAGGATCAGGAACATCAGGGCGAAGATGAAGAAGGGCGCCACGCCGATCCATTGCGTCGGCAGGCGAAAAGTGGTCGCCGCATTGGGCGGCGCGGGCTTGGTGGCAAATGTCTGATTTGAAAGCGAGAGATCGGTCATGCGCCGGCTACCGTCTTCGAGGGAAGGCCGGGCGGCCTCGCGACCGCCCGGTGGATTTCAAATCTACTTGACGTTGGCGCCGACAACGGCATCCCAGTTCTTGGAGATGGCTTCCTTGGCCTTGCCCTGCTCGTCGAGCGTCGGGAACGCGGCCGAGGCATAGGATTCCGCCGGCGGCAGCTTGGCCAGCACGTCCGCCGGAATCTTGCCGTTCTTGGCGAGATCGTTGAAGCGGATCGGGTGGCAATAGCCCTTCAGCCAGCCGATCTGGCCTTCGTCGGAATAGAGGTATTCCATCCAGAGCTTGGCTGCATTCGGGTGCGGCGCAAAGGCGCTGATCGCCTGCACATAGACACCGGCGACAACGCCGGTCTTCGGCACGACGACATCGACGGGCGGGTTGCCCTTCAGCGTGTCGCGGCCAGCAAGCGCATTGTAGTCCCAGTTGATCAGGATCGGGGTCTGGCCCTGGGCGAGCGTTGCGGGCTTGCCGACGACCGGAACGAAGTTGCCGGCGGCGTTGAGCTTCTTGAAGAAGTCGAGGCCAGCGGTGCCGGCGGCTTCGCCAGCGGCGGCGCCCGACGACAGACCGGCGGCATACACCGCCTGGATGGCCTGGTTCGAAGCGCGCGGGTCACCGGCGACGGCTACCGTGTTGGCGAATTCCGGCTTCAAGAGGTCAGCCCAGTCCTTCGGCGATTCCTTGATCAGGTCCTTGTTCACCATGAACGACAGAACGCCGTAATAGTCGCCGTACCAGGCGCCATCGGCATCCTTGGCGCTGTCCGGGATCGAGTCCCAGGTAGAAACCTTGTAAGGCATCAACAGGCCATCGGCCTTGGCGGTCGGGCCGAAGGACAGGCCGACGTCGATGACGTCAGGCGCCTGCGGGCCCTTGTTGTCCTTGTTGGCCTTGATCGCCTCGACCTCGTCGCCGGAGCCGGCATCGGGGTTGAGCTCGTTGATGGTGATTTCCGGATATTTCGCCTTGAAGCCGGCGATAACGTCGCCGTAGCCGCACCAGTCATGCGGCAGCGCGATGGTGGTGAGCTGGCCTTCCGCCTTGGCGGCCTTGACGAGATCGTCCAGCGAAGCCGCGGACGAAATCACCGACGACACCATCAGGGTCGCGGCCGAAAGGGAAAGCACTTTCCCCGTGAATTTGAACATGTGTTCTCTCCGTTGAACTGACGCCGTTGGACGCCTGCGATGCGGTATCGTTTTCATGTGACAGCCAGATGAAAGCTTTGTGAAACCAGTCGCCGGCAGCATGAAAAGTTAACTCTTTTTAACCGACTGTAGCAATTAGCCATCACTTAATTTTCCGGCTAATTAGTTTCTGCCATATCTTTCATCCTTCCCCCCTTGGTTTGCCTTGATTTTCCAGATCAATTTTCAGCGATAAGAAGCCGTAAGAAGCCGTAAGAAGCCGTCTCAAACAGTGCCGGCGATGGCGTTTTCGAGCATGGTCAGCGCCGCCTTCTTGGTCAGCTTGACCGGGTTGCCGCCGGCGGTCGGATCGACCACCGCCATGTCGGCGATCAGCGCCTTGCGCTTCTTGTCCATGTCGAGCCCCTTGATCAGGCCCGGCAGCGCATGCGGCACCTTCAATTCCTTGCGCAGCTTGATGATCGCCTTGGCGAAGCCGTCGAAGCCGCCCTTGATGCCGCAATAGGCTGCGAGCCGGCCAATACGCTCCTCGATGGAGTCCCGGTTGAAGGCCAGCACATAAGGCATGAACACCGCATTGGTCATGCCGTGATGGGTGTCGTAGAGCGCACCGACCGGATGCGACAGCGAGTGGATCGCGCCGAGCCCCTTCTGGAAGGCGGCGGCGCCCATCGCGGCGGCACTCATCATATGGGCGCGCGCGACGAGATCCTTGCCGTTGGCATAGGCCTTCGGCAGGTTCTCGAAGACCAGCCTCACACCTTCGACGGCGATGCCGTCGGCCATCGGATGGTAGCCCAGCGCGCAATAGGCTTCGAGACAGTGGGCGAGCGCATCCATGCCGGTGCCGGCGGTGATGAAGCCGGGCATGCCGACCGACAGTTCCGGATCGGCGATGACGATGGCCGGCAACAATTTGGGATGGAAGATGACCTTCTTGGTGTGCGTCGCCTCATTGGTGATGACGCCGGCGCGGCCAACCTCCGATCCGGTGCCGGCAGTGGTCGGCACGGCGATGATCGGCGCGATGGCATCGGAATTGGCGCGCGTCCACCAGTCGTCGACATCCTCGAAGTCCCACACCGGCCGCGTCTGCCCGGCCTGGAAGGCGATCAGCTTGCCGAGATCGAGCGCCGAGCCGCCGCCGAAGGCGATGACGCCGTCATGCTTGCCCTTCTTGAACACGGCGATGCCGGCGGTCAGGTTGGACTCGACCGGGTTCGGCCTGACCTCGGAGAAGACGCCGTAGGGGACCTTGGCATCGTCGAGGATCTTCAGTGTCGAGGCGACGACCGGCAGTTTCGCCAAGCCCGGATCGGTGACGAACAGCGGCCGCTTGATACCGGTGGCCGCCAACACCTCAGGCAATTCCTTGATGCGCCCGGCGCCGAAGCGGACGGTGGTGGGGTAGTTCCATTTGGAGATCAGCTTGGACATTTTTGTCTTTCAATAAATCAGATGGCTTCGCGCAGATGGAATGATTTCGGCCTGGTCAGATTGTCATAGCCGATGGCCGACAAGCCCGCGCCCTTGCCGGTGTCCTTGACGCCGGTCCAGACCAGGGCCGGATCGAGATAGTCGCAGCGGTTCATGAACACCGTGCCGGTCTCGACGCGGTTGCCGATCGCCACCGCATGCTCGGTATCGCGCGTCCAGATCGAGGCGGTCAGGCCGTAGGGGCTGTCGTTCATCAGCGCGATCGCCTCTTCGTCGTTGCGCACCTTCATGATGCCGACGATCGGGCCAAAGCTTTCCTCGCGCATGACGCTCATCTGATGATCGACATCCGTCAGCACTTCCGGTGCCAGATAGGGCGAACCGGCCTTGTCGTTAGCCACCTTCATGTTGATGTGCGCCTTGGCACCCTTGCGCAGTGCCTCGGCCTTCTGTTCGCGGATCAGGTCGGCGAAACGAGCCTGCGCCATCGGTCCCATCGTCGTCGCCTGATCGAGCGGATTGCCGACGACATAGTTTTTCGTCTCGGCGATAAAGCCCTCGACGAATTCGTCATAGACCTTTTCGTGCACATAGACGCGTTCGATGCCGCAGCAGCACTGGCCGGAATTGTAGAAGGCGCCGTCGACCAGATTGGCGACGGCATGGTCCATCTTGGCGTCAGGCAGCACATATGCCGGATCCTTGCCGCCAAGCTCGAGCCCGAGCGTCATGAAGGTGCCGGCCGCCGCCTTTTCGATTGCGCGGCCGCCGCCGACCGAGCCGGTAAAATTGACATGGTCGATCTTGCCCGAGCCGAGCAGCCTTTCGGTCTGCGCATGGTTGAGCACGACATTCTGGAACACGCCCTTGGGCAGGCCGACCTCGTCGAAAGCCTGCTGGAAGCGCTCGCCGACCAGCAGCGTCTGCGCCGCATGCTTGAGGATGACAGTGTTGCCGGCCATCAGCGCCGGCACGATGGTGTTGACGGCGGTGAGGTAAGGATAATTCCACGGTGCGATCACCATGACCACGCCAAGCGGATCCTTCTTCACATAGCGGCGGAACCCGTCCTTCGGGTTGGAGGCCGGCACCGACTTGAGCGCCTGCTCGGCGATCTCGACCATGTAGTTGGTGCGTTCCTTGACGCCGCCGAATTCGCCGCCATAACGCACGGGCCGCCCCATCTGCCAGGCGATTTCCGGCACGATCTCGTCGGTCATCGCGACCAGCGCTTCCAGCATCGCGAGCATGTACTTGCCGCGCTCGACGATCGGCGTCAGCGCCCATTTCTCTTGCGCCGCCTTGGCACGCTCGACCGCGGCATTGACCGCCTGATCTGTTGCGATCGGCCGCTCGGCATAGATCGAGCCATCGATGGGGGTAATGAGTTTGACCGTCTCGGTCATTTTGTAAGTCCTCGTATTCTACAACAAAAATCGTATGGCCTGGCGCTGCCCTCATCCGCCTGCCGACACCCTCTCCCCATTCTTCACGGGGAGAGGGTAAGGGTGAGGGAGCGGCGCCGACGAACGGTCGATACCTAGTACCGCTCGAACCCTCTATGCAGTTCCCAATCCGTAATGCGGCGGTCGTATTCGAACTGCTCCCATTTTGCGGTGTGGACATAGTGTTCGAGCACATCCTCGCCGAGCGCCTGCTTGAGCATCTTGGACTTCGCCAGCGTCTCGGTGGCATCGCGCAGCGTCTTCGGGATCTCCGGCAAACGAGATGCCTGATAGGCATCGCCGACAAACGGCTTCTGCAATTCCAGCTTCTCGTCGATGCCGGCAAGGCCGGCGGCGATCAGCGCCGCGAAGGCGAGATACGGGTTCAAGTCGGCGCCGCCGATGCGGCATTCCATGCGGATGCCCTTGGTGCCCTCGCCGCACAGGCGGAAGCCGGCGGTGCGGTTGTCCTCGCTCCACATGATCTTGGTCGGCGCGAAGGTGCCGGCCTGGAAGCGCTTGTAGGAGTTGATGTAGGGCGCCAGGAACCAGGTGAATTCCTTGGCGTATTTGAGCTGGCCGGCGGCCCATTGCTGGCCGAGCGCCGACAGCGTCCAGTCGGCTTTTTTGTCAAAGAAAAGCGGCGTCTTACCATCGGCGCTCCACAGCGAATTGTGGATGTGGCTGGAATTGCCGGCGAGCCCGTAATTGTACTTGGACATGAAGGAAATCGCCTTGCCCTCGGACTCGGCGATTTCCTTGGCGCCGTTCTTCAAGATGACGTGGCGGTCGGCCATGTCGAGCGCCTCGGCATAGCGCACATTGATCTCTTCCTGGCCCGGACCCCACTCGCCCTTGGAGTTCTCGATCGGAATGCCGGCCGCTTCCATCTCGTTGCGAAGCCGGCGCATGACGCCCTCTTCCTTGGTGGTGATGCCGATCTGGTAGTCGCCGATATAGGGCGATGCGGTATCGAGACCCTGCCAGTGCTTCTTGCGGGCGGAATCGTAGGTCTCGTTGAACAGATAGAATTCAAGCTCGGAAGCGAAATAGCCGATATAGCCGCGCTCCGTCAGCCGCTTGACCTGCTTCTTGAGGATGGCTCGCGGTGAATGCGGCAGGTCGTCATGGGTGTGGTGGTCGAGCACGTCGCAGATCACGAGTGCGGTCTTTTCCAGCCAGGGAATGCGCCGCAGCGTGGCGAGATCAGGCTTCATGACGAAGTCGCCATAACCTTTCGACCAGCTCGCCGCCTTGTAGCCGGGCACCGGTTCCATATCGATGTCGGCGGCCAGCAGATAGTTGCAGCCATGCGTCTCGTCATGCGCGGAATCGACGAAATACTGCGCCAGGAAACGCTTTCCGGCGAGCCGACCCTGCAGGTCGACGATGCAAGCGAGCACCGTGTCGATCTCGCCGCTGGAGACCGCTTTCTTCAATTGATCGAACGAGAAATTTCCGGCCATTCCTTTGGCACTCCAGCGCTTGTCGTTTGGGGCTTGTCATATTGAACGGAAATAAAAAACCGTGGCGAGCGGACCCGCCACGGTTTGATCGGCTGTTTAGGCGGATTCGCCAACGGCCTTTTCGGCCGCTGCGATGGTCGCCCTGCGCTTGGCGATTGCCGCATCGCCAATAGGCGGCCCCTGGAAGCGGCGGTTTTCAACGGCGAACCACAAAACGACGAGCAGAACGATCAATCCGATCGCATAGTTGATCAGGATGTCGAAGGGCGGTTGGATGCCGGCATACATCAACACCAGAACACCAAGCACGGTGATGACGGCGAACGGCTTTGACCAGATGCCGAGCCGGAACGGTCCGAATTCGGTCCAGCTCTTTCCTTCCGCCAGAAGTCCGGCTGCGATCGGCATGGCGTAGGAGACATAGAGGAAGAGAGCGCAACCAGCAGCGAGCGCCGCAAAAGCCGGCGAATAGAGCGTGGCGGCGATCGACAGCACAACACCGAGCCAGATAGCCGGGACGGGCGTGCGCCAGGTCGGCGAAACCTGCTTCCACAAAGACGACCCCGGCAGACCTCCGTCACGCGAAAAGGCAAAGATCATGCGCGAGGTCGAAGTGAGGCCGGCCAGCGCGCAAAGATAGTTCGACAGCACGATGGCGATGCCGAGCAGAGCCTTGAGCCAGGTTGGCGCTGGCAGATTGTTGAACAGGTTGAACCAGGCATTGCCGCCGTCCTTGGCGGTCGCCACGAGATCGGGGCTGGCGAGGACGAAGGAGACCGCCATGATGAAACCGAAGACGAGAGACCACAGGACCGCGTGGATCATGCCTCTGGGCACCGCAACGCGGGCATTATGCGTTTCCTCGGCGGTATGCGCCGAGGCGTCGAAGCCGGTGATCGTGTAAAGCGGATAGAGAAGGCCGATCAGGAAGGCCACGAGTGCGGTGCGAGCCGTCGGAACATAGCCACCACCGAGATCGCCGGTCGTGTTGACGAAAGTCGTCAACCGCGCAAGATCGAAGCCATGCGCCCCCCAGATCAGGAAGGTCAGCGTCAGGACGACCGCAACAACGAGGATGAGGTAGCCGGAAAAGTCGGTCAACATCGTCGTCGTCTTGATGCCGAGATGATTAAAGAGGCCTTGGGTGATGGTAATCAAGACGACTGCCGCCGTCTGCTGCCAGAAGCCCCAAGCCGATGTGTCCCAGCCGAAGATCGGACCCGCGACGAGCCCTTGAAACAGCAGGTAGACGCCTACATTCACCGAGGCAACGACGAAGATCAGGCCGAGCAAGTTGATCCAGGCCGTGGCCCAGCCCCAGCCGCGTCCGCCCAGAATCGACGACCAGTGGTAGAGGCCGCCGGCGGTCGGATAGGCCGAGCCGATCTGGCCGAGCGAAGCGGCGACGACAAGGGCGAAGACGCCCCCGATGACCCAGCCGACAGTCGCCTCGAAACCGCTGCCGGTGGCCATGGCCAGCGGGAAAGACGTAATGCCGCCCGCCAGAATGCAGATGATCGAGAAGGAAATGGCAAAGTTCGAGAAGCCGCTCATGCGGCGAGCCAATTCCTGGGCGTAGCCCATACTGTGAAGGATTTTTGTGTCCTCCGACTTGTCAGAGTGATCAGGTGTTGTCATGTCAGAATTCCCCTGTTGGTTCTTAGCTGGCCGATTGAACTGACTTTCCGACTGCGCTTGATCGAGAGCCCTTGGCCTCCTCTGGCTCCAGATTCGAAAAAACGCCCGTGAGCAGATCCGCCCATTTCCGCTGCCCGGTCTCGCCGGCGATTTCGTCGTTGCGGATTTCGATCATCGCGCAGGGCAGCCCGCGCGAGCGCGCATGGCGTTCCAGCGTGAAATAGACGCGGTCGGCCGGCGAATAGGGCTCGTTGACGCCTACGGTGACACCGGCAAGCCGCTTCAGCGCCGATATCAGCGGTGCCGCCAACCGGCGATCCTCGTCATGGATGATGCCGATATGCCAGGGCCGGTTCTTCCCCTTGAAGACCGGGGTGAAGGAGTGAATCGAGACCAGTCGTGTCTCCAGCCCCGCCGCCAACCGATCCTCGATGGTCTTCTCGATCGTGTCATGGAACGGGCGCCATGCAAGCGCGATACGCGCCTCCCGCTCGTCGACAGAGAGGCCCTGGTTCGCCGGGACAACGGTTCTCTCACTGACGCTGACACTCAATATGAGGTCAGGCGCATCGAGCGGACGGTTGCAGTCGATCACCAGCCGCGAAACGCAGGTCTCGACCAGCGTCGCGTCGAGCGCCTGCGCCATGCGGCGGGCAACCGGCAGCGCGCCTGGATCCCAGGCGATGTGACGGGACAGATCCTCGGCGGCAAGGCCGAGCGTACCGAATTCGGCGGGCAGGAAGTTCGAGGCGTGATCGCAGGTCAGCATGAAAGGGCTTGACCCGCCGGGGTTCGTCACCCTCACGGTATCAGACGATGCAAGGCTGGCGGGCCGTGCTTTCTCCATAGTCTGCCGTCCCCGGGGAGCGCTGTATCTTATGTTACGTATTTTGCCTCATTGCGTCCCTGTGGATGATTTCATACAGTTTGTCCGGCTTTGTCAAATGCGATTTCGGAAAAGACCATCGACCGAGCCAGGGGTGGGGAAAAGATGATTTCCAACATTGCCGAACTGATCGCCGACCGCATCGGCACGATGCCGGCCAGCGAACGGCGCGCGGCCCAGACGCTGATCGCTTCCTATCCAATGATCGGCCTGAAGACGGTGGCCGAATTCTCGGCCGCGTCCGGCGTTTCCTCGCCGACGATCCTGCGTTTCGTTGCCCGGCTGGGCTTCCAGAACTATCCGGAATTCCAGTCGAGCCTGCAGGACGAACTGGCGGCGCAACTGCAATCGCCGGCGACAAGGACGCTCAATCCGCCCTCGCCCGGCGGCGGCACGGTGTCGCCGATGCTGGAAGCAACGCTCGACAATATGCGCGAGACATTCAGGCACCTGTCCGACAAGCAGCTTGCCGACATCGCCGCCCGGCTCGCCGACCGGCGCGGCAAGACCTTCCTGATCGGCGGCCGCTTCACCGATCCGCTGGCGCGTTACATGGCCGCCCACCTCGCCATCATTCAGCCTGATGTCTTTCACCTCGCCGGCCAGGAAAGCATGTGGCGCGACCGGCTGATCGACATGGGCAAGCGCGATGTGCTGGTGATCTTCGACATCAGGCGCTACCAGGACAGCCTCGTCCGCTTCGCCGAGAAGGCGCATCAGCGCGGCGTTCAGATCGTGCTGTTCACCGACCAGTGGCTGTCGCCGATCGCGCGTTTCGCTCGCCATGTCATCGCCGGACGAACCGCGGTGCCGTCGGCATGGGACTCTTCGGCCGCCCTGTTCGTCGTTGCGGAAACGCTGATCGGCGCCGTTACTCGCCAGCTGGAAGCAGAGGGCGCCAAACGCATCCGCGAGATGGAAAGTCTGCGTTAGGCTTCAAACGTTACGTATATTTAATGTGCGCAGTTACTGGAGAGTTGTCATAAGGACGCGATATCGGGGTGGCTTCTTGCCTTATAATAGCCTCGCTGCGTCTGCTTCTTTTCGGGAAACCGGTAGACGGAAGGATTGTTTTACCAACCGGAGTGCCGATGGCCGCCTGGAAACAGATACTTGTCGCGCTGGTGGTGCTGGTTGTGGCGGCAGCCGCCTGGCTGCGCTTTTATCCAGGCGCGCCGGATGTGCTGGTACACTGGGGAATAGACTGGGTTTATGCGGCAGCGCCCCCGGCTGAGACCGGCGCCGCCAATGCCAAGCAGGCAAACGGCCGCAATGGCGGCAACCAGCGGGTGAACGTGGTCGCCCTGGCGGCCACTTCGGCTGTTATCAACGACCGCCTGCAGGCGATCGGCACCGGCCGTGCCAATGCCTCGGTGACCGTCAATCCCTACAGTTCCGGCCGCCTCGCCGAACTGCTGGTCGAATCCGGCAGCCATGTCGACGAGGGACAGATCCTCGCGACGCTTGATTCCGAGACCGAAGTGATCTCTCAGGATCGGGCCAAGCTCGCCTTGCAGGATGCGCAATCCAAGCTCGACCGCGTCAAGTCGCTGCGTGCCTCCAACGCCGCGACACCGGTCGCGGTTGCCGACGCCGAAGTGGTGTTGGCGGGCGCCAAGCTGGCGCTTCAGGATGCCGAACTTGCACTGCAGCGCCGGTCAATTCTGGCGCCGATCGCCGGCACCGTCGGCATCCTGCCGATCTCCGCCGGCAACTATGTCACCAACCAGTCGGCGATCGCCACGCTTGACGATCGCTCTAGCATTCTGGTCGATTTCCTGGTGCCGGAGCGTTTCGCCGCCGCCGTCAAGGTCGGCGCGCAATTGACGGCGACGCCGATCGCCAACCCCAGCAATGCCTATACCGGCACGGTTTCGGCCATCGACAACCACATCGATGAAAAGAGCCGCACCCTTCTGGTCAAGGCCAAGATCGCCAATCCGGCCGATTCGCTGCGTGCCGGCATGTCGTTCGGCATCACGATGAAATTCCCGGGACAAACCTATCCGGCCGTCAGCCCGCTGGCGATCCTGTGGGGTTCGGACGGCGCTTATGTCTGGCAGATCGAGAATGGCAAGGCGAGGCGAGTCCCGGTGCGCATCATCCAGCGCAACACCGAGACGGTGCTGATCGACGCCGAGATCGACAGCGGCGACATGGTGGTCACCGAAGGCACCCAGAGCGTCAGCGAGGGCGGCGCGGTCCGCCTCGCAGGCGAAGAGCAGAGCGCCGCGGGCGCGGCCAAAGGCTCATGACCGGAACCATCAACGCCGCCAGCGATACCGGCTTCACCGCGCTGTTCATCCGCAGGCCGGTGATGGCCTTCGTGCTGAACACCCTCATTGCCGTTGCCGGCCTCGCCGCCTTCTACGGCGTCGAAATCCGCGAACTGCCTGACGTCGATCGTGCGGTCGTCACTGTTTCCACCGCCTTCGAAGGAGCGGCTGCCGAAACCGTCGACCGCGAACTGACCGACACGATCGAGGGCGCCGTCGCCCGGGTCTCCGGCGTCAAGTCGATTTCGTCTTCTTCTTCATTCGGCTCGAGCCGAGTCACCATCGAGTTCAACGATGGTGTCGACCTCAATGTCGCCGCCTCGGACGTGCGTGATGCCGTCGGCCGCGTCGCCAACCAGATGCCGGACACCGCCGATCCGCCGCGCATCGTCAAGGCCGATGCCAATTCCGACGCAGTGATGCGATTGGCAGTGACCGCCGACAACATGTCGATCCAGGACATGACCGTGGTGGTACAGGACCAGATCGAGGACGAGCTGGCCGCCGTGCCTGGCGTTGCCGACGTCCAGGTCTACGGCGACCGCGACAAGATCTTCCGCATCGATGTCGACCAGAACAAGCTGGCCAGCCTTGGTTTTACGGTTGCCGATCTCAGGGCGGCGCTTGCCTCTGTTGCCTTCGATTCACCGGCCGGTTCGATCACCACGACCAATCAGGATCTGATCGTTCGCACGACCGCCGACGTGACCACACCGGAAGAATTCGAAAACATCATCGTCGGCGGCACGACGCGCATCCGCGACGTCGCCACTGTTACGCTCGGCCCCGATGTCGGCCAGACCACGCTGCGTTCGGACGGCAAGACCGGTATTGGCATCGGCATCATCCGCCAGGCGGAATCGAACACGCTGGACATCTCCACTGGCGTCCAGGCGGCCGTCGCCAAGTTGCAGGAGAACCTGCCCAAGGGTATGTCGATCAAGATCACCAGCGACGACGCGGTCTTCGTCAAGGGCGCGGTGCACGAGGTCGAGATCGCGCTTGGCCTGTCCGTGACCATGGTGCTGATCGTCATCTATGTGTTTCTGCTCGACTGGCGCGCAACGCTGATCCCCGGCCTGTCGATGCCGGTCGCCATGATCGGCACCATCGCCGCCATCTATCTGGCCGGCTTCTCGGTCAACATCCTGACGCTGCTTGCTCTGGTGCTAGCGACAGGACTGGTCGTCGACGACGCCATCGTCGTGCTCGAAAACATCGTGCGACGACGCAACCAAGGCATGGGGCCTCGCGCCGCCGCCGTGCTTGGCGCGCAGGAAGTGTTTTTCGCCGTCATTGCCACCACCTTGACGCTCGTCGCCGTCTTCGTGCCGATCTCCTTCCTGCCCGGCCAGACCGGTGGCCTGTTCCGCGAGTTCGGCTTCGTGCTTGCCATGTCGGTGCTTTTGTCCTGCGTGGTAGCGCTCACACTTTGCCCGATGCTCGCTTCGCGCATGCTGACCAGCGCGTCGCTCCACCACGAAGGCGGTCACGGCATCGGCGCCCGCATCGGCGGCGTGCTCAATACGGCCTACAAGCGCGGCCTGCACGCCTGCCTCGATGCACCATGGATCGTGCTCCTAGTCGCGGTGCTGTTTGCCGGCACCGCCTTCACGCTGTTCGGCACCATCCGCCAGGAACTGACGCCGACCGAGGACCGCGCCGCCGTGCTGTTGCGCATCAGCGCCCCGCAAGGCGTCAGCCTCGACTACACCACCCAGCAGATGCAGAAGATCGAGAAGCTGATCCAGCCGATGCGCGATTCCGGCGAAATCCGCAGCACCTTCGAGAACGCCGGCCAGAACGGTTCCTACAACTCCGGCTTCATGGTGATGACGCTGGCGCCGTGGAACGAGCGCAGCCGCAGCCAGCAGGAGATCATGGCCGAGATCAGCCGGCTGACCAGGCAGGTGCCGAGCGTGCGCATCTTCCCGGTGCAGCCCAACAGCCTCGGTATCCGCGGTGCCGGCAACGGCCTGCAGTTCGCGCTGGTCGGCAACGACCGCAAGGCGCTCGGCGACGCGGCGGTGAAGATCATCGCCGAGATGCAGAAGGACCCGCGCTTCCAGACCCCGCGCCTGTCCATCGACCCGACGCAGCCGCAGCTGGCGGTGGCCATCGACCGCGAGCGCGCCTCCGACCTCGGCATCGACATCACCGGGCTGGCCAACACCTTGCAGGCCATGCTCGACGGCAACGACGTCGTCGACGTCTACATCGCCGACCGCAGCTATGGCGTGAAGCTTGTCTCGACCACCAATCCGATCAACGACCCGACCGATCTGGAAAACATCTTCTTGAAAACGGCCGATGGCCGCTTCGTGCCGATGTCGACCATCGCCACGCTGACCGAACGTGCCGTGCCGCCATCGCTGTCGCGCGAACAGCAACAACCGTCGGTGGCCATCACATCCAACCTCAACGGCGACTTCGCGCTCGGCGATGCGCTGACCCGTGCCGAAGAAATCGCCACACCGCTGCTGCCTGCGGGCAGCCGCATCCTGCCATTGGCCGAGGCAGCGACGCTGGGCGAGACCAACAGCGCCATGATCACCATCTTCGGCTTCGC
Source organism: Mesorhizobium loti (assembly GCF_003148495.1). GTDB lineage: Bacteria > Pseudomonadota > Alphaproteobacteria > Rhizobiales > Rhizobiaceae > Mesorhizobium > Mesorhizobium loti. The sequence continues at coordinate 580,326 of NZ_QGGH01000001.1, read as the reverse complement.
GCTGGTCATCATTCTATTGGTGCTGGCCGCCCAGTTCGAAAGCTTCGTCAGCGCAGTCATCATCATGGCGACGGTGCCGCTTGGCCTCGCCTGCGCGATCTTTGCGCTGCTCCTCAGCGGCACCAGTCTCAACGCCTACAGCCAGATCGGCCTGGTGCTGCTGGTCGGCGTCATGGCCAAGAACGGCATCCTCATCGTCGAATTCGCCAACCAGCTGCGCGATCGCGGGCTTGGCGTGCGCGAAGCGATCGAGCAGGCCTCGATCATCCGCGTGCGGCCGGTAATGATGACGATGATCTGCACCGTGCTCGGCGGCTTGCCACTGGTTCTGGCGAGCGGCGCCGGTGCCGAGGCGCGCGTCGCACTTGGCTGGGTCATCGTTGGCGGATTGGGGCTGGCCACCGTCTCGACGCTGTTCCTGACGCCGGTCGCCTATCTCCTGCTTGGCCGCTTCGTCACGCCGAAAACCCATGAGGAAGCGCGGCTGAAGCGCGAGCTCGAGGAAGCCGCCTACACCAATGTAGAGCCCGCGGAATAGAGACATTCCAGGAAAGTGTGTGGCGGTTTTCCGCCGCTACTTCAGCAATCGGCCTTCGATCGACCAGCGCGCGGCGAGGAAATTCAGCACCGCCGCCACCACGACACCGCCGATCTTTGCCGGCCACACCCCGGCGATGCCGGCGAACAGCGCGATCGAAAGGCTGGAAACGCCGAGCGAAATCAGCCCCCCAAGCGAGGCGAAGCGAAGGAACGCGTCATGCAGCCGGATGGCTCGATTGCGCTCGAACGACCAGAACCCGTTCGCCGCGAACGAGAAGGTGACGGCGATGAACCAGGCAGCGATGTTGGCGGGCAGCGGCGAAACCCCGAGCTTGAGCAGTAGGAAGAAGCTGGCAAGGTCGATGGCTGTGTTGGCAAGCCCGACAATGGCAAAGCGGACGATCTTGTTGCCGGTCGAACGCGGGGGCCGCTCGGCGTCGCTCATCCCTTGCCATCCATGATTGTGACATCGGCGCGGGCCAGGCTGGCGCCGAACGCGTCCGATGCCAGAACCGCGAATTCGACCTCGCGCACGCTTTTCATCGTGTCGCGCGCACGCAGCGTCTCGTCGACATGGCCGGGGTGGCACATGAACAGCCCGCGTTCCGGCAATGCCTCGACTGCGGCCTGCAGCACGGAAGCGAAATTTTCGGGTTGCCGCCAGTCATAGATGCCGGTGAGCGGCTCGAAAAGGGTGAAGCCGGCGCGCCGCATCGACCGGTTGAAGCCGGCGGCGAGCGCAGCAATAGCAGCTACTTTCGGCACCGAGGCGAATTGGCCCGCCAGTGCCGGGGCGCCGCGCAGCGCCGGCCTGTCGCTTCCTTCGCCAAGGCGCGCGCGCAGCCATGTGCGCACGACGGGAAGGAAATGCACATGCTGATGCCCGTCGACGAAATCGGGGCGGCGCCCGAGCGCCTCGACGAAGCGGCTGTACTGGGCTTCGAGCTCGGCATGGACATCGCGATCGTCGATGCGGCCGCGCAGAACAGGCAAGGCCAGCGCGCGGAGCGGCGGCAGCCGACCTTCCGGCGCCAGGCTCGACCGGCCGGTGACCGCCGGCTGGTCGGTCAACGTGAGATGCAGCCCGACCGCGACACGGCCGCACAGAGGTTTGATGCGCGCCGCCTCTCCCGCCCACTCCGGAAAGCCGGTCATGCAGCTGGTGCCGGTCAGGCGGCCGCGATCGAGCAGGTCGAGAATCCCGGCGGAAACGCCGGGCGCCAGGCCATAGTCGTCGGCGATCAGGCGGATACGCCGCGTCATCTGTCGGAAGCGCCCGGCTCCGGCCTGTCGGCGGAGACCTCGCTGCGCACGACATCGCGCACGAGATAGACCGGTCGATCCTTGCTCTCGCTAAGCGTGACCCAGACATATTCGCCGATCAGGCCAAGCAGGGTTAGGTTGAGGCCGCCGAGCAGGACGACGGCGACCAGCAGGCTGGGGTAGCCCGGAACGGCAATTCCGTAGAAGATCACCTCGAAGAACACCTTGGCGCCGTAGATCCCGCCGGCCAACGCCGCGAGCAGCCCGCTAAGGCTGATCAGGCGCAGCGGAATGACGGAAAACGAGGTGAAACCCTCCAGCGAGAAGGCGATCAGGTTAAGCCGGCTCCACTTCGACGTGCCGCTGGCACGGCCTTCCGGTGAATAGGGCAACGCCTTCTGGCGAAAGCCCGCCCAGGCGAACAGGCCCTTGTTGAAGCGCCGCTTGTCACGCAAGCTGGTCAGCGCGCGCGCGACAGCGCCGCGCATGACGCGAAAGTCGCCGGCATTTTCGGGAATGTCGAAACGCTGGCTGCTGTTGATGAGGCTGTAGAAAAGCCGGGCCAGTTGGCTGCGCCGCCAGCTCGCCTCGCGACGGTCGTTCTGCGCGTAGACGACGTCGATGTCCGGATGGCCCACCAGCTCGGCGATAAGCTTCAGGCTGATGTCCAGGGAATGCTGGAGGTCGGCGTCCATGATCAGCACCATGTCGCCGCGCGACTGGTCGAGGCCGGCGAGTACAGCGACTTCCTTGCCGAAATTACGGCTGAGGCGCACGATCTCCCACGACCCAGTCAGTGCCTGCGAGAACCGTCCGGCGCCGTCGTCACGGCTGCCGTCGTCGACCAGGATCTTGTGCACCGTCATGCCGAAGCGCTGTGCCACGGCCGCTTCGAGCTCGCCGAGCAGGCGCGCGAAGGCCGATGCCGATGGCGCCTCGTTGAAGAACGGCGCGACGATGTCGAGTGTCGGCCGCAAATCAGCCATTAGCGATCCCCGCATTCACCACCTTGTCCCTTGCCTTGGCCCAGAACCACCAGATCAGCGAACCGGCAATGAGAGTGACCGCGATAGGCCGGAACCAGGGGAAGAGGAAATCGTGCACATGGCGCTCGACGCCGCTCAGCCCGGTCAGGAACAACACCGTGGACAGCACTGAGGCGAGAGCGCCCCCTCGTTCTTCGCGCCACAACAGCGCGATGGCGAGACCGGCGGGTACGGCGATCATCGCATAGGTGTTGGGCTCGACGCGCGGGTTGAAGACGCACATGTAGAAAGTGGCCGTCACGAAGATCGCCAGCCCTGCCGGTCCGCGTTCGAGCTTGCGGTCGAACCAGAGCACCGCCGAAAGCGTAAACAGGGCCATGACCATGCGCACGATGGTTGCCCCGAATTCCGGAATGGGTAGCCCCACTCTGGTGAACGGCGCCGTGAAATCGGTGGGCACGAAATGGCTGGTGTTGTCGACGGCCATGGAGGTCAGCATCTGGGCGAAGACACGATACTGATCGTTGAGATAGCCGGCGGGAGCGAAAGCGTAAGGCAGCGCGAGCACGAACAGCACCGCCAGCACCAGCACCGATATCAACCGGAGCCGAAGGGCGCCTACCAACAACACCATTATGATCGCGGTCGGCTTGGCGATGATGGCAAGCGAGGCCCAGAAGAACGTCTCCGCTCGCCGCCCTTCCAGCGCCGACAATGTGAGAAGCCAACAGGCGCCGGTCAAAAGGATCGTTGCCTGCCCGTTGCGGATCGCCCCCGCCGCCATCGGCAAAGCGAGGAAAAGGCCGAAAGAAAGCAGCCACATCAATTCGCCGCCGCCAAGCTTGCGCACCTGCCGCATCGCGGCGTAGGTCAGCACCGCGAAGCCAAGGGTGTGCCACACCACGCCGCCCAGATGCGGACCGAGTTTGACGATTGGAATATAGAGCGCCGCAAAGGCCGGCGCGTACAGATACCCCATCTCGGATTGGGTGTCGTAGAGGGGCAGACCGGCCAGAAGCGCCTCGCTGCCGCCTATATAGGCCTTCCATACCGTCCGTGTGTGGGGCGACCACAGAACCAAGACAAGAACGACTAGAAACGCTCCGATCCACAGGCCAAAACCCAAACGGTCGAAAACCGGCTTGGAAATCGTCATCAAGGCACCCCACACCACCCCGGAACAAGTTCAGTCCAACCCTGTCCCGGCAATCGATGGCGGCGGCATATCACGGACAAAGCGGCGTGGCATAGGGGGCTTGATGAACGCAAAAGGCCACACCTCATTCGCCGCGAACGCCAGATTCCACCTTCGCGATCGCCGCCGCGAGGCAGACGACCCGATCAATCGCCGGTGAATTCAGGCAGACGAAAATAGGGGTTGCGTGGATCATAGGGATATTTTGGCTCGCCTTTGCCCACTGAAACAGCGCCGGCGATCAGCACCCCTTTCGGACCAAATTGATAGTCGATGCCGGCACAAAGGTAGGCGAGATCCTGATAGTTGAAACTGCGCAGCGCACTACCACCCTCGAATGCGGCCGCTTTGAGTTGCTCAGGCGTCAGCGGGCCGATCATCCTGTCGCGATAGGCTTTGATCTTGGCCTTGTTGAGTCTGGAGGACTGACATGCGGCGCCGATGACCCGCGCCAGCATGATGTTCCTGACCGCGGTCCCGGCAGGATCATCCAGAGGGGTGGAATATTTCTTGAGAAAGTAATTCGTATTCGGATCGTTCGTCATCGCCTTGCGCCAAAACGGCGGGAACTTTTCGGCGGCTTGTGCACCAATGGTACAGGCCATCGACATCAGCACGATCGGGACAAACCACCATTTTCTCACAAGCAGCCCCTTTTTTGCAGATACCGGACTTCCTCTCGCCCAGCCATTCTCGTTCAAGGCCGGATGAACACCTTGCCGTTGGGCTTGGCCAGTTCGGCCGGCAGCCGCGCCATGGCTTCGGCAAGCGGCACCACCGCTGTCACGTCGGTCGACCAGCGCCCGTCGGAGAACCGCTTTTGCGCTTCCAGGATCGCCGGGCCACGGCGATCGCGGAACTGGCGCATCCACTCGCTCAGCCAAAAACCTTCGATATGCTTGTGCTGGAAGATCAGTTGGCCGGGCTCGCGGATAACAGTGGCTTCGGGATCGAGCCGTCCGTAGATGATCCAGCGCGAACGCTTGGGCATGGCGTCGAAGATGGCGGAGGCCAACGGCCCGGTCACCGCGTCAAGGAAGATGCGCGGCTGTTCGGTCTTCATCACCTCGCGCAAAGCCGTCTTGAAATCCGGCGCCTTTTCGTTGAGGACGTGCGCCGCGCCAAGCGCTTTCAGCAGAGCGATCTGATCGTCGCGGCGCACGGTGACGATTGGCCCGAACCCCTCTTCCCTGGCCAGGCCGATGATCAGCTTGCAGAGCTGGCTGGCGCCGGCGGTCATGACGAAAGCCTTTTCGCCTTCCTGTTTGACGATGTCGAACATGGCGAGCGCGGTGAGCGGGTTGACGATCATCGCCGCGCCATCCTCGTCGCGGACCGTGTCGAGCAACGGGATGCAGGCAGCAGCTTCGGCGACGGCATAGTCGGCCCATGAGCCCCAGTTGCTGACGCCGGTGGCAAAAGCAACGCGCTTGCCGATCAGGCTTTTGGGATAGGGCTCGTCACCGCTGGCGACGACGGTGCCGACACCCTCGAAGCCGGCCGGCTGGCCCTTGGCGCGCGGCTGGCCGTACTGGCCCTTGATGAAGGCGATATCGGACGGGTTGATCGAGGCGAGGCTGACCTTGATCAGCACCTGCGTCGGCCCGGGTGTCGGCACCGCGATGCTGCCCGGCTCGAGATAGGGCTCCATCGCCTCCAGCACACTGCCGCTCGGCGTCCTGGTGTAGCCATCGCCGACTAGCAACAGCGCCTTCATTTCGGAGGGGACGGTCATCGGAACACTCCTTGCCTGGACCTGCCGGCGTCGCCGGATGACGATGCCGGTGCTCAGACCTTTTCCTGCGTGTATTTTTTCAGCTCGGTGCGCGCCACCTGACGGCGATGCACGGCGTCAGGCCCGTCGGCAAGCCGCAAAGTCCGCAGGTGCGTCCATGACCGCGCCAGCGGCGTATCCTGGCTGATGCCTTGCGCGCCGAACATCTGCACCGCCTCGTCGGTGACCTTGAGCGCAACACGCGGTGCGATCACCTTGATCTGGCTGATCCAGGGAGCCGCGGCGCGCGCATCGCCCTGGTCGATCATCCACGCCGCCTTGAGGCAGAGCAGGCGGGCCATCTCGATCTCCATGCGGCATTCGGCGATGATGTCGAAATTGGCGCCGAGCTTTGCCAGGGGCTGACCGAAGGCCTCGCGGCGCACGGAACGCTGGCACAGCATCTCCAGCGCCATCTCGGCCTGGCCGATGGCGCGCATGCAGTGATGGATGCGGCCGGGACCAAGCCGCCCTTGCGCGATCTCGAAACCCCTGCCCTCGCCCAGAATCAGGTTCGATGCCGGTACCCGCACATTGTCGAAGCGAAGATGCATGTGGCCGTGCGGCGCGTCGTCGTCGCCATAGACCTGCATCGCTCGCACCTTGGTCACGCCTTTTGTGCCTGATGGCACCAGGATCATCGAATGGCGGCGGTGCTGCGGCTCCTCATCGCCGCCGGTCCTGACCATGACGATGTAGATGGCACAGCGCGGATCACCGGCGCCGGACGCCCACCATTTCTCGCCGTTGAGCACATAGTTGTCGCCCTGACGTTCGCAGCGCATGGCAATGTTGGTGGCGTCGGACGAGGCGACATCCGGCTCGGTCATCAGATAGGCCGAGCGGATCTTGCCGTCGAGCAGCGGTTCCAGCCATGCTTTCTTGTGGTCGGCCGAGCCGTAGCGTTCCAGCACCTCCATGTTGCCGGTGTCGGGCGCCGAGCAGTTGAAGGTCTCGGCGCCAAGATGCGCCTTGCCCATCTCCTCGGCCAGATAGGCGTATTCGACGGTGGAAAGGCCGTAGCCGTGTTCCGAACCGGTCAGCCAGAAATTCCACAGGCCGCGCTCTCGTGCGGTCTTCTTCAGCCCTTCGAGGATCTCGCTCTGGCGCGCACTATAGACCCAGCGGTCGCCTTCCTTGCCCACTTCGCCCAGAAACTCCTTGTCGAGCGGCATGATTTCGTCGCGCACCATGGCGGCGACGCGCGCGTGGATCGGCTTCAGCCGCTCGGTCATGCCGAGATTCATCTCCGTCATCGGTCGCTAACCCTTCATACACGCCAGGCATTTTGTCAGTGGCAAGGATGACCGTACTTCGGATAGCCTTGTCAACGCGAACTGTTTTGCCCGCATGCCGAGCACTGAGGATTGTGGTGAGCTATCTGGACGAGCTGTTTTCGGTGGCCGGCAAAACCGCGCTGGTGACGGGTGCCGCGACCGGTATCGGCCGCATGGCGGCGACCGCGTTGGTGCAGGCCGGCGCCAGTGTGATGATCGCGTCGCGCAAGGGCGATGACTGCATCAAGGTCGCTGCCGAGTTGAACGAACTTGGTGCACCGGGCCGGGCGGAAGGCTTTGCCGGCGATGTCTCCAGCGAAGCCGGCATTGCCGCACTCGTCGCCGAGGTCAAGGCGCGGACCGGGAAACTCAATATTCTCATCAACAACGCCGGCGTCTCCTGGGGCGCGCCATTGGAGAGCTTTCCCTATTCAGCATGGGCCAAGGTGCTCGGTGTCAACGTCACCGCGGTCTTCCATCTGACGCGCGAATTGCTGCCGCTGCTCGATGCCGCCGCCAGTGACGCCGATCCGGCCAGGGTGATCAACCTGGGTTCGGTGATGGGCACGCAGCCGCTGGCCGACGACGCCTATTCCTACACCGCCTCGAAGGCCGCGGTTCATCATCTGACGCGCACACTGGCGCTCGAGTTCGCCGCCCGCCGCATCACCGTCAACGCTTTCGCCCCCGGCCCCTTCCAGAGCCGCATGACGGCGTTTGCCACCGGCACGCAAGAACAGGCCACACATGTCGGCGGCCATGTTCCGATCGGCCGTATCGGCGCACCGGATGACATTGCCGGCGCAACGCTCTATTTGTGCAGCCGTGCAGGCAGCTATGTCACCGGAGCCATCCTGCCGATCGACGGCGGACAGTCGGTGCAGCATGGGCTGACGCTGTTCAAGGAATGACATTTTCCGGCCACAGAAGCTGGAGGTGAACTGGAGGACATGAGCGTGGAACCGATCAGTCTCGATGTGCTTCTGGCCAATGTTGGCAAGGAGGTTGGCGTGTCGCCGTGGCGGGTGGTCACGCAACGCATGATCGACCAGTTCGCCGATGCCACCGACGACCACCAGTTCATCCACTGCGACCCGGAGCGGGCCATGCGCGAGACGCCGTTCGGCGGCACCATCGCGCACGGCTTCCTGTCGCTGTCGCTGTTGTCGGCGATGACGTTCGAGACCATGCCGCCGCTGGAAAACAGCAAGATGGGCGTCAATCACGGCTTCGATTCGCTGCGCTTCCTGGCGCCGGTGAAGACCGGCGCGCGCATCCGCACCCGTTTCGTGCTGGCCGACGTCAAGGTCAGGCCGTCGGGCTGGGTGCAGACGGCGCATGATGTGACGATCGAGATCGAGGGTTCGAAGAAACCGGCGCTGACCGCGCGCTGGCTGACGCTGACCCTGATCGAACGCCAGCCCGAGACGGCATGAGCGATCCGAACGTTCTCGACCAGGCAGCGCTTGCGCCTTACCTCGAGGCGAACATACCGGGCTTTTCCGGGCTTGCTGCAATCGAAAAATTCAAATCCGGCCAATCGAACCCGACCTATCTCATGACGGCGGCAAGCGGCCGCTACGTGCTGCGCGCCAAGCCGCCGGGGCAGTTGTTGAAATCGGCGCATCAGGTCGACCGCGAATTCAGAGTGATGGGCGCACTTGCCGGCACCGCCGTACCTGTGCCGCGGATGCTGCATCTTTCCGACGAAGCCTCGCCGATCGGCCGCATGTTCTACGTGATGGATTTCCTCGACGGCCGCATCTTCTGGGATCCGGCACTGCCGGAGGCAGACGGCAACGAAGAACGCGCCGCCATCTACGATGCCATGAACGACACCCTCGCCGCGCTGCACGATGTCGACGTCGAGGCCGTCGGGCTCGGCGATTTCGGCCGGCCGGGCAATTATTTCGAGCGCCAGCTGGCGCGCTGGACCAGCCAGTACCGCGCCTCGGAAACCGGCACTGTCGCCGACATGGACCGGCTGATCGCCTGGCTGGAAACGCATATGCCCGCAGATGACGGCCGTGTCTCGTTGGTGCATGGCGACTACCGGCTGGACAATCTGATCTTCGCTTCCGATCGGCCCCAGGTTCTGGCGGTGCTCGACTGGGAACTGTCGACGCTTGGCCACCCCTTCGCAGATATCGCCTATCAGTGCATGCAATGGCGGCTGCCGCACGCGTCGGGTTTTCGCGGCCTGGGTGGTGTCGACCGTTCCGCACTCGGCCTGCCTTCCGAGGAGGACTACGTCGCCAGCTACTGCCGGCGGCGCGGGCTCACCGGGATCGGCAACTGGACGTTCTTCCTCGCCTTTTCCTTCTTCCGGCTGGCTGCGATCTGCCAGGGCGTCTTCAAGCGGGCGCTGGACGGCAACGCCTCCAATCCGGAAAAAGCCAGGACCTATGGCGAGGCAGTAAAGCTGCTTTCGCATCTTGCCGCCAAACTGATCGACAAGGAGGCGTGATGGGCCGCTTCGACGGAGCAACGGTGCTGATCACGGGTGCTGCCGGCGGGCTCGGCCGAGGTGCGGCGAAAGGCTTTGCCGCTGAAGGCGCAAAGCTGGTGCTATCGGACATCGACGAAAAGGCACTCGCCGATCTTGCAGGCACGCTGCAGGTCGAGACGGCGATCCTCGCCGGCAACATAGCGGACGAAGCCTTGTCGGAGGATCTGGTCAGGCTGGCGGTCGAAAAATTCGGCCGGCTGGACATCGCCGTCAACAATGCCGGCATCGTCCAGAGCTTCGTGCGTCTGCCGCAGGTCGAATCGGACGAGGCCCGCCGCGTCCTGGAGATCGACCTGCTCGGCGTGTTCTATGCCATGAAGCACCAGATTCCGCAGATGGAACGGCAGTTCAAGGCGAACGGCAAGGGCGGCGCCATCGTCAACATCGCCTCGGTCGCCGGGCTGGTCGGCGCGCCAAAACTTTCGGTCTATGCGGCGGCCAAGCATGGCGTCGTCGGGCTGACAAAATCGGCAGCGGCCGAATACGCAACCAAGGGTGTGCGGATCAACGCGATCTGCCCCGCCCACACCAGGACGGCGATGGTGGACGGCTTCGTGCGCGTCTCCGGCGTGCCGGAAGAAGAGGCGTTGGCCGAGCTGACGCGCGGCGTGCCGATGAAGCGGGTGGCCGAAGTGGAGGAAGTGATTACGGCGATCCTGTTCGCCGCCGACCCCGCCAACTCCTTCATGACCGGTCATGCGCTGGCCGTCGACGGCGGCGTCGGCGCGATCTGACACCTTCCGTTTGGGAACTTCCCGCGCCCTTGTTCGTTTTCGTACAGCGTATATAATTAGCCACGCACCATCCCAACGAAGGCACGAGATTTTGCCGCCGAGCGTCCAGACACGCCGCGAGAAACAAAAGGCAGAACAGCGCTCCGAGCTGGTCGCGGCCGCCCATAAGCTCGTCCAGGAAGAAGGCTATGAAGGGCTGACCATCCGCAAACTGGCCAAGCGGGTCGGCTATGCCCCGATGTCGGTCTATTCCTATTTCGCCGACAAGCAGGACATCCTGTTCGCGCTCGCCGAGGATGCGTTCGAGACGCTTGCCCGACGCATCGAGGAGCATTCGTCCGACGATCCGATCGAGGCCTTGCAGGCAGTGATGACGGAATATGCCGCGTTCGGGCTTGGCAATCCCAACGAATACCGGACTGTCTTCATGACCGAAAAGACCAAGCTGCCGGAAGGCAGAAGCTACCAGGACATGGAAGAGGGCAACCCGGCGATGAAAGCGCTGATCAGCCGGGTCGAGGCCTGCGTCGCCGCCGGCAAGTTGCAAGGCGATCCGCGCGCCATCGCCACCATGCTTTGGGCGGTCGGCCACGGCACGATCTCGCTGCTCATCACCTTTCCGTTCTACCCCTTCGGAGATCCGCAGGCTTTCGTGAAGCGGATGTGCGATTTCACGCTTGCCACGCTCAGCACGCAAGACGTGCCACCGCTGACCGAGACACCGGTCAACTGCTGAACGCCAGTTCCGTTCGTTTCCATATTTCCTCTCCGCCCTTCCCAGCATCAGGGCGAATTTCTTGGTTAACAAAAAATTTACCGTACGCGTACGGTTTTGGCTTGAACTTCGCGATCGACGGACGTATCTGTACAGTGCATCGTACATGTACGAGAAAAATTCACCCGTCGAAAACGGAGACTGACAATGAAAAAGACCCTTCTCACCCTCGCCGCCGTGCTGGCACTGTCCGGTTCGGCCTTTGCCGCCAACACCACCCACCCTGTCAAGCATGCGCCGACTGCAACCTGCATCGACACCAAGACCAACGTGAAGCTCGATTGCGCTTCGACCGGCTCGGTCGAGAAGAAGGGCGTCACGGAAAACACCGCCGAAGGCAAGGGCCCGCGCCTCGGCATCAGCATCAACCCGTGGATTGTGCCGAGCGCATTCTGAGGTTTGATTGCATACCCGCCCGGGTTTCCCCGGGCATGGTCTCGCCCCGGCTTCGAGCGGCATACTGGGTTGGTGCGCAACCGACCTTGCCGCTGAAGGCGGTGCTGAAAGCACTTGGCGATTGATAGCCGACATCGGCAGCGATCTGGCTGAGCGGCTTCTGACTGTGCAGCAGTGCGTCTTTGGCCAGCGCCATGCGCCATGCCAGCAGATATTCGACCGGTGCCGCCCCGACGGCATCGACGAAGCGTCGGGCAAATCGCGAGCGCGACATTCCGGCGGTTTTCGCCAACTCGGCAATCGTCCACGCCCTGCCGACATTCGAATGGATGTGGGTCAGCGCCTTGGCCAATTGCGGATCGGCGAGGCCGCCAAGCAGGCCCTGCGGCTGTGATGCGCGTTGCGCGCCATCGCGACGCAGCGTTTCGATCAGCATCACCTCGATCAACCGTGACAGCACCATGTCCCTGGCCGGCCTGGCAGCATGCGTTTCATCGACGATGATACGCATCAGGCCTGCGAGCCGTTCACCGACATCTTCCGCCGCACGGATATGAGTGAAGCGCGGCAGCAGGCCGAACAGCAGGTCGGCATTGACCGGATCGCAGATGATCAGGCCGCCAAGTATGCGCGTCGTCGGGCCCTCTGTCCTGCTGCCGACCCGGACTTCGTTGTCGATCGTGTTGCGTTCCTTGAACTCGGCGTCGGAGAGAACGAGCTTCGCGCCGATATGGCTGACGAAACACGCGGAACACGGCTGCGCCGCCAGCAGGTAATCCCCCGCGCACAGCCGCACGGCATCGGCATTCTCGGCCTGGAACCAGCATTCACCTTCGGTCACCAGATAGAAGGTGGGATCGGTCTGGTAGGGCGAGCGGATGCCCCACTCACCGGTTGCCGCAAGATTGCCGAGCAGCAGCGTCTTTGGGCGCAACAGGGCGATAATATCGGTCAAAGGGTCCAAATGAGACGATCCGTAATGTAATTGGCACTCCTCGTTATAGATCAGCCAGAGCGCTTTACATAGATCAGCCGCATAACCTCAAGGAGTTATGTGAATGACCAATACCGTCCTCATCACCGGCTGTTCGTCCGGGCTCGGCAAGACCACGGCGAGGCACTTCGCCACCCAAGGCTGGAACGTTATCGCGACAATGCGAAAGCCGGACCAGAGTCTCGCCGCCGGCCATGCCGATCAAATGCTTGTGCTGCCGCTCGATGTCACCGATCCCGCAAGCATCGAGGCCGCGATTGCCGCTGGCATCGAGCGCTTCGGACATATCAACGCCGTCGTCAACAATGCCGGCATCAGTGTCGTCTCGATCTTCGAGGCCACCGCGAAGGAGACGATCCGCGGCATCTTCGAGACCAACGTCTTTGGAATGATGAATGTCATGCAGGCGGCGATCCCGCATTTGCGTGACCAGGGCGGCGGCACCATCATCAACATCACCTCGGGCGTCGGGTTGGCCGCCGTACCGCTGCTGGCGCTGTACACCGCGACCAAGCATGCCGTGGAAGGCCTGTCGGAATCGCTGTCCTACGAGCTTGAATCGCAGAACATCCTCGTCAAGCTCGTCGAACCCGGAGCCATGCGCACCACCAGCTTCACCTCCAACACCATGACGGCGTCAGAGGCCGTTTCGGTCCCGGCAACGTACAAGCCCTACTTCGACCACATGATGCAGTCGATGATGAACTACCCGTTCCCGGATGCGGACGAACAGCGGGTGGTTGCGACGATCTTTGCGGCAGCGACCGATCCGTCGCACCGACTGCGCTATCTCGCCGGTCCGGATACCGAGGAAATGGCAAGGCTGCGCTGGTCGACCTCGGAAGACGAGTACCTTTCCACCATGAACCGGCTGATGGGCCAGACCGCCTGGCGCGATGGCAATGCCAGCTGACCGCTTCACAGCAGACCGCCCGGGTTAAGGCCACGACAGGATATCAGGCAATCGAGATCGGCAGCTTCGCCGCTGAACTCTCGAAGGCCGCGTCGATCAGCTTCTGCATGTCTGCGGCGCGCCGGAACGATGGATCGCCGTTCCGGCCTGAATCCAGCGCGTCGGCAAAGCGCCGGGCATTGCGCTTGACACTGGGCAGCGCCAGGGTCTGCCAGCGCTGAAGATCGACATCCCCACCCAGGCAGGCAGACAGGTTCGATACCTTGCCGTCGGTCTCGACCTTGATGGCGCCCCTGGTACCGTGCAGGGCGAGAGACAGATCGTTGGCGTGGCCGGTCATGTAGCGGCTCGCCACGATCGTGGCGAGCGCGCCGATGCTGCAGCCCGGAATTCCGGCAAACTCCTCGACATGATGCCCGGCGATGCCGCCGGTGCCGAGCAGAAGAATTCGATGCATCAACCCAAGCCCCCGCTTAACTCAAGCCCAAATCAACTCAAGCCCCTAATCAACTCAGGCCCTTGTCGCCATCGGCATGCAGGCGCAGCCCCTTCTGGACGATCTTCTCCTTGGCCGCATCCGTCGGCACGTTCGGCGCATTGGTGATGCCGGACCATGCCGGCGCCGGGTTGTGCGCCCAGTGCACCGCGTTGCGCAGCACCTGCTGCACGCCCTCATTGTGATAGATCGGATAGGTCTCGTGGCCGGGCGAGAAGTAGAAGATCCTGCCTGCGCCGCGCTGGTAGGTCAGCCCTGACCGGAACACCTCGCCGCCCTCGTACCAGGAGACGAACACCGTCTCGAGCGGCTCCGGCACGGCGAAGGGTTCGCCATACATTTCGGTCTCGCCGATCTCCAGGCACTCGCCGATGCCTTGCGCGATCGGGTGGCCGCGGTTGATCGCCCAGACGCGCTCGCGCTCGCCCGCCTCGCGCCATTTCAGCGAACAGGGCGTGCCCATCAGCCGCTTGAAAATCTTCGAGTAGTGGCCGGAATGGAGCACGATCAGGCCCATGCCTTCCCACACCCGCTTCTGCACCCGCTCGACGATCTCGTCCTTGACGTCGCCATGCGCCGCATGGCCCCACCACAAAAGCACGTCGGTGGCCGCCAGGCGCTTCTCGCTCAGGCCATGTTCGGGCTCCTGCAAGGTGGCGGTGGTCGCCTCGATGCCCTTGTCCTGGTTGAGTGCCGCGGCAATGGTGCCATGCATCCCCAAGGGATAGAGGTCGCGCACCGCGGCATTGGTCTGCTCGTGGACATTCTCGCCCCAAACGATCGCTTTTGTCGGCATTTTCATCTCCCAAAGCGCTTTAAATAGCATGTCCAATGGGATTGAGAAGGTCCGATGCAGCCTGGCCCGATGGAAAAATTGAGCAATTCCAGGAAAAGTGTGAAGCGGTTTTCCCGGGAAAAGCGCCATTGCGCTTCCCCTTGGGAATTGCGCCAAAACAGACGAGATAGAGCGGTTCGGCGTTTCCGCGAAACGATGAACCGCTCTACGTCTTGCGCTTCTTGCGCCCGGGCACGGTCTTGGCCTTGCCGGGTTTCGCGGGCGCGCCGGGAATGGACGTGCTGGTGATCGATATCGGATCGCTGGCCGGGAACGTGTCTTCGAGACCTTCCTCGAGTTCCTCTTCGGCGCTCGGCGCTTCGTGCCGCTCATGTTCGAGCGAGCGGACGGCCGATGTCTTCTTGACCGGCGACTTCGGCGCGGAATTCGACGGCATCGGCATTCTCCCTCGGCGTGCGGATGCAGAAACGAGCGTGCCCTGCAAAACGTTCCGAGTTCAGACCGCTGCGTCGCGCGATCCCTCGGACAGGAAAGTAAAAACATAGTCCGAGAAGGAACGCCAGCATTCAACCCGGAAGGTGTCGGCGGCTGTGCGCAGCAGCACGATCTCCGTCTTGCCCAGGATGGTGCGCGACGCTGCTCCCACCGGGAAGACGTCGAGCGATAGATCCTGCGGACAACCCGCATTGATCGTCGCTGCTGCCCCGGCGCCCGTCACGGCGATAGCAATGTTGCGATGCGAGATGCCGACCGCCGAGTGCAGCACGGAAACCTTGGCGCAATCGGCGAGCGGATCGCTACCGGCCTCGTCGATAACAAGCCATTCGTCGGGGCCGAGCCACAAGGCAGTTCGCCCACCCTTCGAGGCAGACGTCTTCGGCTTGTTCGGCAAGGTCACGCCGAGCGCTTTCGAAAGCGCTGCAACCGAAGCCTCCGGCGCACGCAATGACATGCGCTCAGCCGGCGGCAGCACCTCGACCTTGACGCTGGTCGCCGAAGTGCTGCGTCCAGCCAGCGCCGGACGGCGTTCTACCGAAGGCGATGCAGCCGGAGCCGTCTTTCTTGCAGCGGCCTTAGCCATTGAGGCGCCCTCCCGTCTCGTCGAAGAACACCATGCCGGCAACCTCCACTTCGATCACCCCGTTCGGCATCGGCACATAGAGCGTGTCGCCCATGCGGTCGCGGCCGCCGGCGACCAGCGCCAACGCGATCGAACGGCCGCAATTTTCAGACCAGTAGCTCGAAGTGACATGGCCGATCATCTTCATCGGGATCGGCTGCTTCGGATCCTCGACGATCTGCGCGCCTTCTTCCAGCACCACCTTGGGGTCCTTGGTCTTGAGGCCGACCAGCTGCTTGCGGCCCTTGGCGACCAGATCCGGCCGCGCCATGCCGCGGATGCCGACGAAATCGGCCTTCTTCTTGCCGACCGCCCAGTCGAGGCCGGCATCGTTCGGCGTCACCGTGCCGTCGGTGTCCTGCCCGACGATGATGTAGCCCTTTTCGGCGCGCAGCACATGCATGGCCTCGGTGCCATAGGCGGCCGCACCGTGCTTCTGCCCTTCAGCCCACAGCGCTTCCCATACGGCTTGGCCATAGTCGGCAGGCACGTTGACCTCGAAGCCGCGCTCACCGGTGAACGACATGCGGAACAGCCTGGTCGGCACGCCGCAGATCTTGCCTTCGCGCACCGACATATGCGGCAGCGCCTCGTCCGACATGTCGATGCCTTCAACCAGCGGCGCGATGATGTCACGCGACTTGGGGCCTTGCACGGCAATGACGGCCCATTGCTCGGTGATCGAGGTCAGCCAGACATTGAGATGCGGGAACTCGGTCTGGAGATAGTCCTCCATGTGGTTCATGACGCGCGGCGCCCCGCCGGTCGTCGTCGTCACATGGAAACGGTCCGGCGCCAGCCTGCCGACGACACCGTCATCATAGATGAAACCGTCCTCGCGCAGCATGATGCCATAGCGGCAGCGGCCCGGCTCCAGCTTCTCCCACGGATTGGTGTAGAGCAGTTCCATGAATTTCGCCGCGTCAGGACCGACCACTTCGATCTTGCCCAGCGTCGAGGCGTCGAACAGGCCGGCCGTCTTGCGCACCGCGACGCATTCGCGGTCAACGGCAGCGTGCATGTCTTCCCCCGCATTGGGGAAATACCAGGCGCGCTTCCACTGGCCGACATCCTCAAACACCGCCCCTTGCGCCTCGGCCCAGGGATGGATCGCCGTCTTGCGTGTCGGGTCGAACAATGGACCGCGCGCATGGCTGACGATCGCGCCAAAGGTCACCGGCGTATAGGGCGCCCGGAACGTGGTCAGGCCGACTTCCGGGATCGGCTTGCCCAGCGTCTCGGCGGCGATCGCCAGGCCATGCATGTTGGAGGTCTTGCCCTGGTCGGTCGCCATGCCGTTGGTGGTGAAGCGCTTGACGTGTTCGATCGAGCGCATGCCCTCGTGCACTGCCTGGCGGATATCCTTGGCAGTGACGTCGTTCTGGAAATCGACGAAAGCTTTCACCGTCGTGTCCGGCCCGGCGCCGGGAGCCGCACCCAGCATGCCGCGCGACCAGCTCTCCGAGGCATCGACCTTCGGCTTGGTACCCTTGGCGGTTTTCGCGCCCGCATCCTTGGCCGCCTTGGCGCCAGCCGCATAGGCCTCGTCCACCGTCGCAGACAGCCCGTCTGTGCCATTGCAGGCGCCAACCGAGACGCAGTCCTGCGCATAAGTGCCCGGCACGAAGCGCTTGGTCTCGTCGTTGAAGGCAACCTTGCCGCGCGACTGCGAGAACAGATGCACTGACGGCGTCCAGCCGGCCGACATCAGGATCGCGTCGACCGGGATGGTGCGCTCGCCACCACCATTCTTCGGCTGCACCGTCATCGAGGAAACGCGCAACTTGCCGCCGGCGCGGATCACCGCGCGGCCGAAATTGACCTCGATGCCGAGCGCCCTCGCCTCGTCGATCACCGGACCGGTCGGATTGTCACGCAAATCGACGATCGCCGCCACGTTGACGCCGGCCTTCTTCAGGTCGATCGCCGCCGCGTAAGCGGAATCATTGGCGGTGTAGATGCCGACATTTTTGCCGACCGCGACGCCATAGTGGTTCAGATAGGTGCGCGCGGCACCCGCCAGCATGATGCCCGGCCGGTCGTTGTCGGCGAACACCATGTGGCGCTCGATCGCCCCGGAGGCCAGCACCACGCGCTTGGCGCGAACTTGCCACAGCCGCTCGCGCGCCAGATCGTGGCCGGGAGCCGAGAGATGATCGCTGACACGCTCGACCAGCCCGACGAAATTCTGCGCGTAGTAGCCGAACGCCGTCGTGCGCGAGAGCACGCGGACATTGTCCATCGCGCTCAGTCGGGCGATTGCCGCCTGTGCCCAGGCAAAACCGTCCTGGCCGTCGATCTTCGCACCGGTCTCGAAACGCAGGCTGCCGCCGAACTCGGCCTGCTCGTCGGCGAGGATGACCCGCACGCCCGTTTCAGCCGCTGCCAATGCTGCCGCAATGCCGGCGGCACCGCCACCCAGCACCAGCACGTCGCAATGCGCATAGCGCGATGAATAATGGTCGGAATCCGGCTGGTCCGGGGAAACGCCAAGGCCGGCCGCGGCGCGGATCTTGGGTTCGTAGAGGCTCTTCCACGCCGCCTTCGGCCACATGAAGGTCTTGTAGTAGAAGCCGGCCGAAAACAGCGGCGAGGCGATGTCGTTGACCGCACCGACGTCGAAGGACAGCGACGGCCAGCGGTTCTGCGACTGCGCATCGAGCCCGTCATAAAGCTCCTGCACGGTCGCCCGCACATTTGGCGTCTTGCGCGCCGCATCGCGCTTGATCTCGACCAGCGCGTTGGGCTCCTCGGCGCCCGCCGACAAGATGCCGCGCGGACGGTGATACTTGAACGAGCGGCCGACGAGATGGACGCCATTGGCAAGCAGCGCCGAGGCTAGCGTGTCGCCCTCGATACCGGCATAGGACTGGCCGTCGAAGCTGAAGCGCGCGGTCTTGGCTTGGCTGAAGCGGCCGGCGCCGGGAATGCGGAACGCGCCGCTCATTTGGCAACTCCCGGGAGCTTCGACGGTTTCGGCTCGCCGGCCTTGTAGGTCATGACGAACTTGTCGGTGACGGTGTCGCGCACGGCATTGAAGAAGCGCGCGCAGCCGTGCATGTGCCGCCAGCGCTCATAGATGATGCCCTTGGGATTCGAGCGGATGAAGAAGAATTTTTCGAAATCGTCGTCGGTCTCGCCAGCAATGTTGGCCGAGCGTGCGATATGCGCCTCGCCGGCGTTGCGGAACTCGAGTTCCGGGCGCTCTTCCTCGCAATAGGGGCAGCGGATGAGAAGCATTTTGGTTCGTTCCTACAATTCGCCGTGGCCGACGCGGGCGCCCGCCGGTTGATCGCAAAGCTTCTGTCCCAGCGTCGCGAACGGCGCGACGAGTCGGATGCGCTCCTCCACGCTTGCGGCTGGGCGAAAAAGGTCGCGATACGCCATATTGCCGAGGGTAAGCTGAATCGGATCGGTGGTGACGATCACCTGACGTGGCTGGAATGTCTCGTCCACGCCTAAATCGGAAGGTCTGTTCTCGAAGAAGACAACCACCCGCTGGCCGCCGCTCCAGACGCAGGCCAGCATGCCCTCGTCGACCGAAAACGGCCAGTTGGCTTCGTTCCCGGCACGGCTGATCGGCTGCGTACGGACTTCGTCCGCCGACGGAAAATGGAACATGCCCCGTTCCCCCGCCAGCACTTGTTCCCCCGCCAGCATCAGCGGCATCGCCACAGCCATCTGCGCCATCATCAGTGCGCCACCGCCGCCGCCGCCGCCTCGTCGATGAGGCGGCCGGTGCGGAAGCGCTCGATGGTGAAAGGCGCGTTGATCGGGTGCGGATCGTCTTTGGCAATCGTATGGGCAAAGACATGGCCGGAGCCCGGCGTCGCCTTGAAGCCGCCCGTGCCCCAGCCGCAATTGACATAGAGGCCGGGCACCGGCGTCTTGGCCAAGATCGGCGATCGATCCGGCGTGACGTCGACGATGCCCCCCCACGAGCGCAGCATCTTCATGCGCGTGAAGATCGGGAACATCTCGCAGATGGCGTCCAGCGTATGCTGCAATATGTGCAGGCCGCCGGTCTGCGAATAGGAGACATACTGGTCGGTGCCGGCGCCGATCACCAGCTCGCCCTTGTCGGACTGCGAGATATAGGCGTGCACCGTGTTCGACATCACCACGCAGGGCACCACCGGCTTGACCGGCTCCGACACCAGCGCCTGCAGCGGATAGCTTTCCAGCGGCATGCGCACGCCGGCCATGTTCATGATGACCGAGGAATGGCCGGCGGCAACGACGCCGACCTTCTTGGCGCCGATGAAGCCGCGCGTCGTATCGACGCCCATGACCGCGCCGTTGGCGGCCCGCTTGACGCCTGTGACCTCGCAATTCTGGATGATGTGGACGCCGCGCGCCGAGGCGCCGCGCGCATAGCCCCAGGCAACCGCATCGTGGCGCGCCGTGCCGCCGCGGCGCTGCAGCGCAGCCCCGACCACCGGATAGCGCGCGTCTTTGGAGGTGTTGAGCGGCGGGCAGAATTCCTTTGCCTGCTCCGGCGACAACCATTCATTGTCGATGCCGTTCAGGCGGTTGGCGTGGACGTGGCGCTTCAGCACCTGGATGTCGTGCACATTGTGGGCGAGCATCATGACGCCGCGTGCCGAATACATGACGTTGTAATTGAGCTCCTGGCTGAGCCCATCCCACAGCTTCAGCGCGTGGTCGTAGATGCCGGCGCTCTCGTCATAGAGATAGTTGGAGCGGATGATGGTGGTGTTGCGGCCGGTGTTGCCGCCGCCGAGCCAGCCTTTTTCCAGCACCGCGACATTGGTGATGCCGTGCACCGTGGCAAGGTAGTAGGCGGTGGCCAGGCCATGGCCGCCGGCGCCGACGATGATGACGTCGTATTCCTTCTTCGGCTCAGGCGAGGACCATTGTTCCTCCCAGCCCTTGTGGCCGCGCATGGCCTCGCGGGCGATGGCGAATACCGAATATTTCTTCAACGTCCTGGCCTCGCAAATAGCGGCCGGGCATTCATTCGGTCCCGGCGCGCGAGGTGTATCACTAGCGAAACAGCGCTTCCACCCTTGCGCTGTTTGCGACGGCGCTTGCCGTTTTGCGCCACGACGAAAAAGACGCATGCGATCTGGCTGCCATCGCTGCGTTCAGTCACACTGCCTGCCGCGAGACTTGGGAGGACGAATATGGGCAACGCCTGGTGGAATATGACGTTGCGCTTTCTGCTGGAGCTTGCCGCCTTGCTCGGCCTCGGCATCGCCGGCTGGAGCCTCTCCGACGGATGGTGGCGCTGGGTCCTCGCCTTGGCCTTGCCGCTCATTGCGGCTGTGCTGTGGGGGACCTTCGCGGTACTCAACGACCCAAGCCGGTCGGGCCGCGCACCGGTACCTGTGCCCGGCGCGGTGCGGCTGGTGCTCGAACTGGTCATCCTGTTTGGCGGTGCTGCCGGATTCTATGTCGCCGGTTACACGATCACGGGCATCATCGTCGCCCTGCTCATCGTCATCAGCTACGCATTCTCGCTCGATCGGCTCGGTTGGCTGCTGAGGCAGTAGCTAGGGCGACGCGGCGTTTGCAGGTATCGGGTGGCTCCGACTCGCCCCATTTGCGACCAAGCATCCAATTGCCGGCTAGACCGGCGCGACGACAAGGATGCAGAAAATGTTCGCACTCGCCAACAAGGTCGCCATCGTCACCGGCGCCAGTTCCGGCATCGGCCGCGCCACTGCAAAACTCTTTGCCGAGGAAGGCGCCAAGATCATCGTCGCCGCCCGCCGCCCGGCCGAGCTCGATGCACTTGTCGCCGAGATCGCGGACGCCGATGGCGTGGCTGTCGCGCTTGCCGGCGATGTCCGCGACGAAGCCTATGCAAAAGCCCTTGTCGATGCGGCGGTCGAAAAGTTCGGTGGGCTCGACATCGCGTTCAACAATGCCGGCGCCGTCGGTCTGATGGGACCGATAGCCGAACTGTCGCTGGAAGGCTGGCGCGAGACGCTCGACACCAATCTCACCAGCGCGTTTCTCGGCGCCAAATACCAGGTGCCGGCGATGGTCGAGCGTGGTGGCGGTTCGCTGATCTTCACCTCCACCTTCGTTGGCCACACCATCGGCATGCCTGGCATGACCAGCTATGCCGCCAGCAAGGCCGGCCTGATCGGGCTGACGCAGGTGCTTGCCGCCGAATACGGGCGGAAAGGCGTGCGGGTCAACGCACTGCTGCCCGGCGGCACCGACACGCCGGCGGCAACCTTCAAGACTCCGGAATCGCGGGCCTTCGTCGAGGGTTTGCATGCACTGAAGCGTGTCGCGGTGCCGGAGGAGATCGCCCGCTCGGCGCTCTATCTGGCGTCCGACGCCTCGAGCTTCACCACAGGAACGGCGTTACTGGCCGATGGCGGCGTGTCGATCAACCGGACGTGATGGGTTTTTCGCGGCGAATAGGCATGTTCATAGCCGCCAGGCAGACGGCGGTCTTGCTTTTTCGCCGCGATTTGGCGATGCCGTTTCCTGTCGAAACGGGTCTTCTTGCCAAAACCGGTCCTGCAAACATGATGCTGATCAGAACCTATGTGGCTGCGAGCGCAATCGAGGGCGTCGGCGTCTTCGCTGCCGAGCCCATCAGGAAAGGCGCTTCGATCTGGCGGCTCGATCCCGATTTCGACCGGCTGATTCCGATGGACAAATACGAGGCAGCGCCCTCGCATCTCAGGGAATTGCTCGACCGCTATGCCTATCCGAGCCCGGACCGGCCGGGTTTCATGGTCTATGAAGTCGACAATGGGCGCTTCATGAACCATGCCGGCAATCCAAACACGGATTTTTCACAGTATGGCGGAGCCACCGCGACCCGCGATATCGCCGCGGGCGAGGAGATCACCTGCGACTACGGCGAGTTCTTCGAGGATTTCGAGCGGCTTCACCTTGCCACGGCCTAGTCGGTCCCTTGATCCTGGGGCAAACCGGCTACGGTTGGCCTCCAAGTGCATTTCGGCTGTGGACAGCGCGGCATGATTCTGCTATCAGCCGCCCCAATTCGTGGTGTAAACCGCCGCGGAGGCTAGTGGCTATGGCCGCTTGCCTGTTGATATCAAACCCGAAAGACAGGATTGCCCGTGCAGGTACTCGTCCGCGACAATAACGTTGATCAGGCGCTTCGCGCTCTCAAGAAGAAGATGCAGCGCGAAGGCATTTTCCGCGAAATGAAGATGCGCGGTCACTACGAGAAGCCGTCCGAGAAGCGCGCCCGTGAAAAGGCTGAAGCCGTCCGCCGCGCCCGCAAGCTGGCCCGTAAGCGCGCCCAGCGCGAAGGCCTGCTGCCTATGACGCCGCGCCCGGTTGCTGCTGGCGCCGCCGGTGGTCCAGGTGGTGCTCCGCGTCCGCCGCGGTTCTAACGCCAATTTTTCGTCCTTTTCGAAGGATATCAGAGGTGGCGCGATGCGGAATCGCCGCCACCTTTTTGTTTTGATTGCGACCCGGCCCGGAGGGGGGAACCGGACCTAAGCGACGCGGCTTGAAGTGAGGACAGGGCAGACATGAACGCAACAAGCGTGGAGCGCGGGACCGCATTGCGTGGTTTCGCCCTGACAGCGGCCCTGCTCTCCGGACTGGCGCTTGCCGGTTGCCAAACGGCCGGCCCGACCGGTGAATTCAACAATATCGACAAGGCGCAAGGGTCGAGCGAGAACATCTCCTCGCTGTCGGCGGTCATCCAGCGCAATCCCCAGGATCCCGAAGGCTACAATGTGCGCGGCTCGGCCTATGGCCGTGGCGGCCAGTACCAGGCGGCGCTCAAGGATTTCAACCAGGCCATCCAGCTCAACCCGAATTTCTTCCAGGCCTATTCGAACCGCGCGCTCATCCAGCGCTTCCTCGGCAATCAGACCGCCGCGCTCGAGGACTACAACCGTTCGATCCAGATCAACGGCAATTATGACGCCGCCTATATCGGCCGTGGCAATCTCTATCGCAAGGCGGGTCGCACCCAGGACGCCTTCAACGACTTCCAGAAGGCGATCCAGCTCGACACGACCGACGCGCGCGCCTACCATAATCGTGGCCTGATCTATCAGAGCCAGGGCCAGCACAAATTCGCCATCGAGGACTTCTCGACGGCCATCTCGCTGGCGCCCGACGCCGCCGAACCCTATAACGGTCGCGGTCTCTCCTATCTGGCGACCAACGACGAAGACAATGCCTTTTCGGACTTCAACATGGCGATCAAGCTCGACGGCAAGAATGCCGAGGCCTGGGCCAACCAGGCGCTGATCTACGAGCGGCGCGGCGACAAGGCCAAGGCGGCGAAATCCTATCGCGAAGCCGTTCACCTTGATCCGACCTACCAGCCGGCCAAGGATGGCCTCGCCCGCGTCAGCTGATATCGATTTCAGCAGGCTTCGCGCCAATCAAGGTGCTTGTCCTTCGCGTCCGAAAGGAGGCGTGGCGCTGACCCGTCAATCCGGCAACCGCGCATTAACCCCGGCAGCAAGCTGTTGGCTCCTGCCTTGATCGCGCCAAGTTTTCAGCGGAACGGTCTACCCACCCAATCCGTTGTTAAGAAGTGATTTGCGAAAGGACCTCCCATGATCAAGAAACTCGCCTGCGCCGCTGCCCTCGCCACGACGGTCTTCGCCGTTGCCCCTGCCAGCGCCGGCAAGCTGCAACTCGGCACGCTCGACTGCACCATTGATGGCGGCACCGGCTACATCGTCGCGTCCAACAAGGGCGTCTCCTGCGTCTTCCGCCCCCACCATCACGGACCGTCGGAGATTTACACGGGCGTCATCTCCAAGATCGGCGTCGATGTCGGCCAGACGCATCAGGGCCAGCTGGTCTGGGCCGTGCTGGCTGCGACCCGCGATCGCGACGGTGGCGATCTCGCCGGCAGCTACTACGGCGTCAACGCCGAGGCGAGCGTCGTGACCGGCGGCGGCGCCAACCTGCTGGTTGGTGGCCTGGACAGCGCCTTCATGCTGGAGCCGCTCAGCGTCCAGGCGCAGACCGGCGTCAACCTTGCCGTGGCTGTGACCTCGCTCCAGCTGATCCACTCGTTCAAGTGAATGCATGGAGCCATGCGCTCCATGACCCCTCACCCTGCGGCGCGGAACCAGATAGGATGGTTCCGCGCCGTTTGTTTGATTTTGAGGGGACCGCCATGCCGAAGACAGCCATTGCCGCTGCCGTGATCGCCACCGTGTTTGCCGGGGCGGCGCAAGCCCAGGACCAGGGCATAGAGCTCGGCACGCTCGATTGCGCCATAGGCGGCGGCACCGGCTTCATTTTCGGCTCGAGCAAGGATTTGAGCTGCACCTTCAACCCCGCCGACAAGAGTTTCGCGCCGGAAGCCTATTTCGGCGCCGTCAACAAATACGGCCTCGACATCGGCACGACGAAGCAGACGGTCATGCAGTGGATCGTGCTGACGCCGCTGAAGAACATCTATGCGCCGGGCGCGTTGGCCGGCGACTATATCGGCGCCAGCGCGGAGGTGACGGCGGCCGTCGGCGCCGGCGCCAATCTTCTGGTCGGCGGCTCCTCGCAGGCCTTCACCTTGCAGCCACTCAGCCTGCAGACGCAGACCGGCATGAACCTCGCGATCGGCGTCAGCCAGTTCCAGTTGCGCAGCACCGCGAACTGATGCTGCAACAAAGGCCGCCGATCGAAAAGACGGCCGCGCGAACCATCCTCGAGAAACCGCTTGAGCTCAATCGCGGTTGAGGTTTTACAAGCCTGCCCCGAACGCAACAACGCCTCGATGCGGCGCGCAATCCGGCGCTGTCGATGTGCATGGTCCTGCCGGAAACCCGCACTGGCTTCTGGCGTCCTGCGCTGGCGTCGAGATATGGAAGGCAGGGGTGGAAATGACCAAAATCAGCACAAACAGGGTCGACTGGCGCGCATTGTGGGCAAGCGGCGACCTGGCGCGCTTCTGCTTCATCAGCCTCGGCATCCTGTTGCACGCCACCAACGAAACGATGGTGGCGACGGTGATGCCGGCCATGGTCGGCGAATTGGCGGGCGTGCAGCTCGTCGGCTGGTCGCTGGCCATCTATGAACTCGGTGCCATTGTTGCCGGCGCAGCGGCCGGACGACTGGTGAGCTATGTTGCCCTGCGCACCAACATGGTGGTCGCCGCGCTGCTTTACGCGGCTGGGGCGCTGATCTGCGCCACCTCGCCTTCGATGCAATTGTTCCTTACCGGCCGCCTGATCGAAGGGCTTGGCGGCGGTGCGCTGGTGTCGCTGGCCTTCGTCTCGGTCGAGCGGCTGTTCTCGCGCGCCATCTGGCCGCAGCTTTTCGGCATCATGTCGGCGATCTGGGGCGTCGCCGCCTTCAGCGGACCGTTGCTCGGCGCGATCATGACCGAGTTGTTGTCATGGCGCTGGGCCTTCGGCATCTTCACCCTCGGCGGCACCGCCATGGCGCTGGCAAGCTTCATCGTGCTCGACACGCCGGAAGCGACGAAACCCAGGACGAGCACCGGCAAGGCGCCGCCCTTCCCGTTCGCGGCCCTTGGCTGTCTTGCCGTCGCCGTGGTGCTGATCGCCTCGGCCGGCGTCGACATCGCCTTGCTGCGCTCCTCGCTGCTGATGGCCCTCGGCCTCATTGGCCTGGTGCTGTTCTTTTACATCGACGCGCTGAAGCCGCGCTCGCGGCTGTTCCCGGCGCGGCTGTTCTCATGGCGCACGCCTGTCGGCGCCGGCATGACCATGGTTGCCGCCTTTTCTGTGGCGACCTGTTCCTTCGGTGTCTACGGGCCGCTGCTGCTGACCAGCCTGCACGACATTCCGCTGCTGACCACCGGCTACATCATTGCCGCCGAATCGATCGCCTGGTCGATCCTGTCGATCCTGGTCGCCAACGCGCCGCCGCAGCGCGAGCGGCTGATCATCATCGGCGGCGCGGTGATGATCGCGGCTGGCATCGCCGGCTTCGCCTATACGATACCCCTGGGCTCCATCCCGCTGATCCTGATCTGTGCCTTGTTGCAAGGCGGCGGCTTCGGCATCGCCTGGCCGTTCCTGACGCGCGTCATCGTCGCCTCCGCCCCGGAGGGCGAGCAGACCATCGCCTCGGCGGCGGTGCCGACCATGCAGCGCATCGGCTATGCCGTGGGTGCCGCACTTGCCGGCATCGTCGCCAATGCCAGCGGTTTTTCGCAAGGTCTGAACCACGACGCAGCGGCGAATGTCGCGTCCTGGCTGTTTCTTGCCTTTGTGCCGCTCGGCATTGTCGGCTGCCTGGCGGCCTTGCGAGTATCCATGCCCCTTGGTCAGCCGCGGGAAGCTATCGGCTAAAACCTGACCTGCTCACTCGACCTCGCGCAGGCGATAGCCGACGCCGGTCTCGGTGGTGATGTAACGCGGCTGGTCGGGGCTCTTCTCGATCTTTTGCCTGAGCTGCCGGACATAGACCCTGAGATACTGCACGTCGGTTGAATCGCCCCAGACCTGCTTCAACAGGAAATGGTGGGTCAGCACCTTGCCGGCGTGCTGCACCAGGATGCGCAGGATATCATATTCCTTCGGCGAGAGTTTTACGTCCTTGCCCTCGACCTTGACGATGCGCTTGACCAGATCGACGCTAAGGTCACCGGTGTGGAACACCGGTTTTTCACCCTGCTGCTGGAACTTGTGCCGCAACGCCACGCGGATGCGTGCGACCAACTCGTTCATACCGAAGGGTTTGGTGACATAGTCGTCGGCGCCAAGTTCCAGAGCCTGGACGATGCCGGCCTCGTCGGTGCGGCTGGACAGGATGACCACCGGAATGTCGAGACCGTCGTCGCGCCATTTGCGCAGCAGCTCATGGCCGCTCATGCCGGGCAGGCCGAGGTCGAGCAGGACGAGGGCCGGCTTCTCCGCCTCCATCAGTTCGATCGCCACCTTGGCGTTCGGCGCCTCGCTGATCGCGTAGCCCTGGCTGCCGAGCCCGACGCGAAGCAGCTTGCGGATCGGCGGCTCGTCATCGACGACCAATATCCTGACGTTCGAGTTTGTCATGCCAAGTCACCCAGATCGTCCGTATTCGAGGCGTCGAAATTGGGCGGGTTCGCCGGCTTCGGCATCTTGATAGTGAAGACCGCGCCCGAACGATCGGTTCGGTTTGCCGCCGTGATCGTGCCACCCATCGCCTCGATGAAGCCACGGCAGATCGACAGCCCGAGCCCGGTGCCGGCACGGACCTGATCGCGCTTGCGCACCCGGTAAAAGGTGTCGAAAATCCGCTCCAGATCTCCAGGGGGAATGCCCGGCCCTTCATCCATGATCTGCAGGAGGACGGAGCCGTTGTCGGTCCAGCCCTGCACGCGGATCGTCGAACCGGCCGGCGCATATTTCGCCGCATTGTCGAGGAGATTGAACAGCGCCTGCTCGAACAGGACGGGGTCGACCTTCAGCATCGGCAAATCTGATGGGATGTCGGTCTCGGTCTTGTGCTCGGCAATGATTTTCCTGGCTCTCTGCAAGGCAGAACCGACGATGTCACCGACATAGTGGAAGGCGTAGTTCGGCTCCATTGCGCCGGACTCTATCTTGGTCATGTCGAGCAGATTGGCGATGAAGCGGTTCAATCGCTCGGATTCATCGAGCACGGTCGTCAGCAGTTCTGCCCGGTCATGTTCGGGAAGTGCCGGTGCGAATTCCCTCAGCGTGCCGGCCGCGCCCATGATGGCGGCGAGCGGCGTCTTCAAATCATGCGAGATGGAGGTAAGCAGCGCCGAGCGCAGCCGGTCCGCCTCGGCTGCGAGCTTGGCGCGGTCGACGTCGGCGACCAGTTGAATACGCTCGATGGCGACCGCTGCCTGGTCGGCCAGCGCATCGAGCAGGCGCTGCTGCTCGGGCGTCAGCAGCGGCCCCTGCTTGTCATTGTCGAGGCCGACGACACCGATTGCCGTACGCCCCGTCCGCAAGGGCAAATAGAGCCGCTTGGCGCCGGGAAGCGTGTCGGCGCCGCGACCCGCGGCACGGTTGTGTTCCCAGGCCCAGCGGGCGGCGGCGATGTCGGCCTCGGCTAGCGTGTCGTCGGGCGGATAGCCGGCCTTGACGGTGATCGTTCCGTCTTCCGGCAGGAGCAGCACTACCCGCAGCTTCAGCATCGAGGCGATCTGGAAGGCGGTGGCCCAGAGGACGTCGTCGAGCGTGCCGGCACCGGCTAGCTTCTTTGAAAAAAGGTAGATGTCCTCGGTCGCCCGCGCCCGTGAGCGGGCAGCGACAGCCTGCCGCTGCACGCGCGCCGTCAGATTGCTGGCAATCACCGCAACGACGAGGAACACGCCAAGCGCAACAATGCTTTCCGGATCCCGAATGGTCAGCGTGTAGCGCGGCTCCAGGAAGAAATAGTTGAACGCAAGCGCGCTGACGAAACAGGCATAAAGAGCCGGCCAGAGCCCGCCAGTCACCGCCGATGCCAGCACCGCGATGAGAAAGATGATCGCCAGATTGCGAACGTCGAGAAACTGATCGAGAAGGACGGCAAAGGCGAGCGAGCCCATGAGATAGGCCGTGGCCTGAAGATAAGGCCAGATTTGGAACTGCCACTGCTCGTCCGCCGTCCTGACGCTCCTCGACGCCGTCTCTGTGTTGCGTTCGGTTCCCGAAATGACATGGACGCTGATGTCGCCGGCATTGCGGATGAGATCATAGGTGAGCGAGCCTTCGATCAATTCGCGCCAGCGCGACCGGGTCGGCCTGCCGACCACGATATGGGTGAAATTGTTCGCCGTCGCATAACGCACGATGTCCTGCGCCACATTCTGACCCGGAATGGTGGTCACCTCGGCACCAAGCTGTTGGGCAAGGCGCAGGTTCGTCGCCAGCCGGTCCTTGTCGTCCTCGGGCATGCTGGCCGAACGAGTGCTATCGACGTGCAGCGCCATCCACGGCGCACGCAGCCGGTCGGCCAGCCTGCGTGCATAGCGCACGCGGGCCGCTCCGCCCGGGCGCGCGTCCAGGCAGACCAGAACCCTTTCCCCCGCTGCCCACGGTCCGGGAATGGCGTGCGCCTGCATGTGGATCAGCAGTTGGTCATCGACGCGCTGCGCGGTGCGGCGCAGCGCCAGCTCCCTGAGCGCCGTCAGATTGCCCGGCGAGAAATAGTTCTCGATCGCGCGCTGGGCGGTGTTGGGAAAATAGACCTTGCCTTCCTCGAGCCGCTTGATCAGGTCGTCGGGGGTGAGATCGATGATCTCGACATCGTCGGCCTGGTCGATGATGGAATCGGGAACCGTCTCGCGGACCCTGACCTTGGTGATCTGGGCGACGACATCGTTCAGGCTTTCGACATGCTGGATGTTGAGCGTCGTGTAGACGTCGATGCCTTGCGTCAGGATTTCCTGGACGTCGAGATAGCGCTTGGGGTGGCGGCTGCCAGGGGCATTGGTATGGGCGAGCTCGTCGACGAGAACCAGCGCCGGGCGCCGGGCAATGATGGCGTCGATATCCATCTCGTCGAGGATACGCCCCTTGTAGTCGACCTTGCGGCGGGGAATGACCTCATATCCCTCGACCAGAGCCAGTGTTTCCTTGCGGCCATGCGTCTCGACGACACCGATCACCACATCCACGCCGTCGGCCAACCTGGCGCGGCCCGACATCAGCATCTCGTAGGTCTTGCCGACGCCCGGTGCTGCGCCCAGGAATATGCGCAGGCGGCCTCGCGCCTCCCGCTCGGCATGATCAAGCAGTGCGTCGGGAGAAGGTCTGGTGTCGTTGCTTCTGTCGTCCGGCATCGGGATCGATCATGGATGGCGCCGGGGATACTGTCGATCCCCGGCCCGTACCATTCACTATTTCGCGGCGTCCAGCGCAAGGTTGAGACCGAGCACATTGACCACCGGCTCGCCCATGAAGCCGAGCTCCCTGCCCTCGACCTGGCTATCGACAAGCGCCTTGATCTTGGCCTCGTCGATACCCCTGGCTTTGGCCACCCGGGCGACCTGGAAATAGGCGGCTTCCGGGCTGATATCAGGATCGAGGCCGCTGCCGGAGGTCGTCACCAGGTCCATCGGAACAGGCTGGTTCGGGTTTTCCGCTTTCAACTTCTCGGCGTCGCCCTTGATGCGATCGATCAGCTTGGGATTGGTTGGGCCGAGGTTGCTGCCGCTCGAGGCGGCGGCGTTGTAGCCGTCGCCGGCAGCCGAGGGGCGACCATGGAAATAACGGTCGCTGGCAAAGCCCTGGCCGATCAGTTCGGAGCCGATGACCTTGCCGTCCTTCTCGATCAAGCTGCCATTGGCCTGACGCGGGAACAGGGCCTGGGCGATGCCGGTCATGCCGATCGGATAGATCAGGCCGGTCAGCACCGTGAAGAAGACGATCATGATGATCGCGGGTCTTATCTGGGTGAGCATGGACGTGTTCCTCAAAGCAATTCCAGGAAAAGTGTGAAGCGGTTTTCCGTCCGGAATTGCGTTAAAACAAAGAGTTAAGCGAGGCCGAGGGCGGTGACGATCATGTCGATCGCCTTGATGCCGACGAAGGGGACGATGATGCCGCCGAGGCCGTAGACGAGCAGGTTGCGACGGAGCAGCGCGCCGGCGCCGATGGCACGATATTTGACACCCTTCAGCGACAGCGGGATCAGCGCGATGATGATCAGTGCGTTGAAGATGATGGCTGACAGTATAGCGCTCTGCGGCGTCGCCAGATGCATGATGTTGAGCGCCTGCAACGGGCCGGTGGTCTGTCCCGGCGCGACGTAGAAGACGGCGAACATCGCCGGGATGATGGCGAAATACTTGGCCACGTCGTTGGCGATGGAGAAAGTGGTCAGCGAGCCTCGGGTCATCAGCAGCGCCTTGCCGATTTCGACGATCTCGATCAACTTGGTTGGATCGCTGTCGAGGTCGATCATGTTGCCGGCCTCGCGGGCTGCCACCGTGCCGGTGTTCATGGCGACACCGACATCGGCCTGGGCAAGAGCCGGCGCATCGTTGGTGCCGTCGCCGCACATGGCGACCAGCTTACCCTTGGCCTGCTCGTCGCGGATCAGCTTCAGCTTGTCCTCCGGCGTCGCCTGGGCGAGGAAGTCGTCAACGCCGGCCTCCGCGGCAATGGCTGCCGCCGTCATCGGGTTATCGCCGGTGATCATCACCGTGCGGATGCCCATGCGGCGCAGTTCGGTGAAGCGTTCGCTGATGCCGCCCTTGACGATGTCCTTGAGGTGGATGACGCCGAGCAGGCGCCCGTCGCGTTCGACCGCCAGCGGCGTGCCGCCGGACTTGGCGATCTCGTCGGCGATGGCCTGGAGGTCGCGGACGGCTTCACTGCTTGGGCGCGTGCCATGAGAGGCGGTTGTTGACTGGTTGACATGGGCGAGCACCGAATCGACGGCGCCCTTGCGCACCGATGAACCATCGATATCGACGCCGCTCATGCGGGTTTGCGCGGTGAAGGGCACGAAAGTGGCGTGCAGCGTTGCCATGTCGCGGGCGCGGATGGCGTATTTCTCCTTGGCCAGAACGACGATCGAACGGCCTTCCGGCGTTTCGTCGGCCAGCGAGGCTAGCTGGGCGGCGTCGGCCAGTTCCTGCTCGGTGACACCCTTGACCGGGCGAAACTGCGTCGCCTGGCGATTGCCGAGCGTGATCGTGCCGGTCTTGTCGAGCAGCAGCGTATCGACGTCGCCGGCCGCCTCGACGGCTCGGCCCGACATCGCCAGCACGTTGAAGCGCACCAGGCGGTCCATGCCGGCGATGCCGATGGCCGACAGCAGCGCACCGATCGTCGTCGGAATCAGGGTCACGAACAGGGCGACCAGCACAGTCACCGAGATATAGCCACCCGAATAGGAGGCGAAGCTCGGGATCGTTGCGGTGGCCAGCACGAAGATCAGCGTCATGCCGACGAGCAGGATGTTGAGCGCGATCTCGTTCGGCGTCTTCTGGCGTTCGGCGCCTTCGACCAGCGAAATCATGCGGTCGAGGAAGGTGTGGCCGGAAGCCGCGGTGATGCGCACGCGGATCCAGTCGGACAGCACTTGGGTGCCGCCGGTGACCGCCGAACGGTCGCCGCCGGATTCGCGGATGACCGGCGCGGATTCGCCTGTGATAGCCGCTTCGTTGACCGAGGCAACGCCTTCGATCACTTCGCCGTCGGACGGAATGATGTCGCCGGCTTCGACCAGCACGGCGTCGCCGACCTTGAGGCTGGTGCCGGGCACGAGTTTGTATTTGGTGCGGTCTTCACCCGTCAAAAGCTTGGCCTGGGTCTCGGTGCGTGCCTTGCGCAGCGAGTCGGCCTGCGCCTTGCCGCGCCCTTCGGCGACGGCTTCGGCGAAGTTGGCGAACAGCACGGTGAACCACAGCCAGATGATGATCTGCAGCGTGAATTTGAAATCGCCGCCGCCGGTGATCAGATCCCTGACGAACAGGACGGTCGTCAGCGCCGAGACGACGGCGACGACGAACATCACCGGATTCTTGATCAGGGTACGCGGGTTCAATTTCTTGAAGGCGCCGCCGATGGCGGGCCACAAGATGCTAGCATCCATGATGCTGGCGGATTTGGACTGGCTCATTTGATGGCTCCAGTATCGGTGTTGGTGGATGGCACCGATCGATCGGATGCCGAAAAGGGCGGGCCGTAGGCCAGCAGCCAGATCACGATCATGACTGCCGCGATGCCCAGGAATGTGGATACGCTCGGGAAGGGAGGGGGATCCGCCTCCCCCTCATTGTCGGCCTTGGGCCTAGCCTTGCGACGCATGGTGTTGAACCAGGACATGGCGGTATCAGAAGGTCTGCCCATGGATCATCGCCAGATGTTCGACGATCGGTCCGATCGCCAATGCCGGGAAGAAGGTCAGGCCGACGACGATGAGGATGACACCAACCAGCAGACCGACGAACAGCGGGCCATCGGTCGGGAAGGTGCCGGCGGAGGCCGGAATCGTCTTCTTCGCCACCAGCGAGCCGGCGATGGCCAGCGCCGGAATGATGACCAGGAAGCGACCCATCAGCATGGTGATGCCGAGCGTTATGTTGTACCAGGGCGTGTTGCCGCTGAGGCCGCCAAAGGCCGAGCCGTTGTTCGCCGCCGCCGAGGTGTAGGCGTAGAGTACCTCGGAGAAGCCATGCGGCCCGCCATTGGCGATCGACGCCACAGCGCTTGGCAGAACCACCGCAATGGCCGTGAATGTCAGCATCGCCAGCGGCAGGCACAGGATTGCCAGCATTGCCATCTTGACCTCCTTGGCCTCGATCTTCTTGCCAAGATATTCGGGTGTGCGGCCAACCATCAGGCCGGCAACGAAGACCGCGACCACGATGAACATCAGGATGCCATAGAAACCGGCGCCGACGCCGCCGACGATGACTTCGCCGAGTTGCATGTTGATCATCGGGATGAAGCCGCCGAGTGCCGTGAAGCTGTCATGCATGGCGTTGACCGCGCCGCAGGACGCGGCGGTGGTGACGACCGCGAACAGTGCCGACATGGCGACCCCGAAGCGGCTCTCCTTGCCTTCCATATTGCCGCCGTCGATGCCAAGCGCGTGCACCAGCGGATTGCCGGCGGCTTCCGCCCAGTAACAGACGGCGACACCGGCGATGAACAGAACACTCATGGTGGCCAGGATCGCCCAGCCCTGGCGCTGGTTGCCGACCATGCGGCCGAAGACATTGGTCAGCGCCGCGCCGAGCGCGAAGATCGACACCATCTGGATCAGGTTGGAGATCGCGTCGGGGTTCTCGAACGGATGCGCGGCGTTGGCGTTGAAGAAGCCGCCGCCATTGGTGCCAAGCATCTTGATGGCGATCTGCGACGCGACGGGGCCGACCGCTATCGTCTGCTGGGCACCTTCCAGTGTCGTGGCGTTGACATACGGACCGAGCGTCTGCGGCATGCCGAGCCAGACATAGACAAGGGTCAGGATGATGCAGAGCGGCAGCAGCACGTAGAGCGTGCACCGGGTCATATCGACCCAGAAATTGCCGATGGACTTGACCGACGCGCGGGCAAAGCCACGGATCAGCGCGACCGCGATAGCGATACCAACCGCCGCCGACATGAAGTTCTGCACGGTGAGGCCGGCCATCTGTACGAGGTAGGACATCGTGCTTTCGCCGCCATAGTTCTGCCAGTTGGTGTTGGTCACGAAGCTGGCAGCGGTGTTGAAGGCAAGATTCTGTTCGACTGCAGTCATGCCGGCCGGATTGTAAGGCAAGACGCCTTGCAGCCGCTGCAGGAAATAAAGCACCAGGAAGCTGGCAACGCTGAAGAACATGATGCCTGCCGCATAGGCGGTCCAGTGTTGTTCCTCGCGCTCGCTGGTTCCCGCGATGCGATAGAGCCCGCGTTCAATCGGGCCTAGAACCGGCGAAAGAAATGTCCGGTCGCCGTTGAAGACGCGATACATATAGCCGCCAAGCGGCTTCACCAGCAAAACGACGATCCCGCAGTAGACGAGGATCTGTAGCCATCCGTTGAGAGTCATGGTTGTAGCTTTCCGTGCCTTGCGCCAGTTGCGGTCAGAAGCGTTCTGGGCGAACGAGGGCGTATGTCAGGTAGACGAGCAGGAACAGCGTCACGCCGCCACCGAGAATATAGTCGACGAGCATTTTGCGGTCCTCGCGTTAAAGAATGTCACAGGCTTTGATGTAGGCGAAGGAAAGGGTGAAAAACAAAATCCCGATCCCGAGAACGACGATATCCATCGTGTTTGTTCCTTGTGTCTGCTTTTGTACTTTGTGCCCTTGATGGAAAGGTTCGCAATACCCTGAAACGGCCCGTCGCATTGAGGCGGCGGTACCGGATGTGTTTTCTCAAGGTGGAATATGGACCCGATCGCCATAAAGGTTCGAGACGGGGCGGAGTGGAAAGAAATAGGAATTTTATAAAGATTTCCGTTCGAAGCGGACGGAACAAATCCTCCCATGCGAGATTGTCGACCTGAGGGCTCACGCACCAAAGGACATGACAATGGCAAAGCAGAAGATGCTCGAAGACCTGTTTCACGACACGCTGAAAGACATCTATTTCGCCGAAAAGAAGATACTGGCGACGTTGCCGAAAATGGCCAAGGCCGCGCAAAGTGCCGACCTGAAAGCCGCCTTCGAAAAGCACCGGACCGAGACCGAAGGACATGTCGCAAGATTGGAGAAGGTCTTTGGCGTCATCGGCAAGAAGCCGGCCGGCAAGACCTGTGCGGCCATCATGGGCATCACCGAGGAAGGCGCCGAGATCATGGAGGAGTACAAGGGATCTCCCGCGCTCGACGCCGGCCTGCTGGCTGCCGCGCAAGCGGTCGAACACTACGAGATCTCACGCTATGGCACGCTGAGGACCTGGGCCGGAGAACTCGGCCTGAACGAGGCCGCGACGTTGCTTGAAGCGACGCTGAAGGAAGAAAAGGCCACCGACGAAGCGCTGACGCAGCTCGCGGAGTCGGCCGTGAACGTCGCCGCGGAAGCCGCGTAGATCCGTAAAAGAATGATCGGTGGGCCGCGCCTAAACGATCTAGCGCGGCTCCCGCATCATGCCGATATAGGTTGATCGAACTCGGCGATTTCCTGCAGCCGGTGCGACGCACAGGTTCGACAAGTTAATTGTCACGGAAGGCGCAACGTCGTCAGGCTCAGCTGCAGGGTCGCAGGAAAAGAGAAAGCCCGGCTGGGAGGGCCAAGCCGGGCTTTCTGTTGTGGCTTATGTGGCTTTGGCCACCACGATGGAAGGGTGGCATCGATCTTCAGGCGGCATAACCACCATAACCACGCGCAACGGCGTGCACGCCCGCGACCGGCTCGAGGTCAGGCCACAGGATGCCGGTAGCCTGCGCGAATTCGAGCAGCGCCCGGCGTGCCTGCTCGATGGTCACATAGCCCGGAATGGCGAGGTCACACGCCTTGACCGCATTGCGGTAAAGCGGGCCGCGGCGGGAGGTCGTCCAGTCGGTCAGAAAATCGTGCATTTCGGCCAGCGAGGCAATCTCGCGCTTGAAACCGAGGCCGACGGACAGTGCGACCGGTGAATGAAACAGCTTGTCGTGCATGAAGCGGGCTCCTGATTTTATCGCGCGCTTGGAGAAATCCGGGCGGGTCCGCGAACGGGACGCCAAGAAACGCACGAAGGATCGGGAGGTTCCGAGCTGGACCTGTACGTTTTTTTGAGCGTGCCCGACTGCTGTCAAAGCGGCTGTTTCGAAGGCGCTTTTGCGCGGAGCTGGCTTTGCTGAGCGGCTTCGGGAAAGTGTCTGTGGCCTTGCGTCAGATACCCGGTCTAGCGCCGATATCGGGCGGCATATGCGCCTGGCGATCTGCGCTTGCCCCAGTTTCATTGCTGAATGGATTTGGCCGGCATTCCAATATCGTTCTGTATTCCTATGGCGTCCGCGGCCCATTCCCGCATTTCCGGGGACGCATCGCTGGACTTGAGGATCGACACTGCCAGTGCTGCTATATCGGCCGGCGGTTTTTGGTTGGCGGCCATATAGGCAAAGTAGCCAACTGTGATAGCACACCCTATCGAAATAACAGGGGGGACAAACTGTGCTGTCTTCAGAGCCATTGTTCGCCAGCGTTTGGATGGGCTGGGTTTTAGGACGTCATCCTCGTCATCCAGGTCAGTCATTCCACTCTGCCCCCGCGAGTCGATACCACACCATCTAGTAGGATGAGCTTCATTAGTTAAAATGCGAATAAAACTTTATGGGCTTGTTCGCATAACAACGCCGCGAGTATACGGCCTGCGCGATCGACCGAAGGACCTAGCCAGACAGGATGGGCCCAGACGATGTGCTGCTACCAGTCTGACAGTCGTCACATGGTAACGATAGAATCCGCCTCGTGCGGGTTTTCATGTTCCGCCAAGGCATGACAGTCCTAAAATAAGAGTAACTTATTGATTTTACTATGGAAATGGCGGAGAGAGCGACAGCCATATTGCTGTCTCATGTCGTCTCAATCAATGAAAATCATAAGGCAATATCAATGCTTTAATCTAAAATGGCTGTCTCGCGCCGTTGCACTCCGCATCATCCAATGCCATTATTTTTGGCGGGTAAGATGATGGGATAGAGAAATGCCGAAGATCGCGAAGGAACTTTCAGCACTAGCCGTCAAGAACTTGAAACACCCCGGATCGACCACACCGGGCAACGCTGTGTTTGCTGTCGGCGGTGTTGCCGGGCTCATGCTCCAAATCACGCCGGGCAGCGGCCGGTCATGGCTATTGCGCACAACAAACGTCAATGGCCGGCGTTGCGAAATGGGTCTTGGCGGGCATGACGTATCATTGGGCGAAGCCCGCGAGCGGGCGAGGGCGACCAAAGACAAAATCCGCAACGGCATCAATCCGCTTCAAGAGAAGCGCGAGCGTCGCAAAGCCGCGATCGAAGCCGCAAAGCGCCATCTCACATTCCGCGATGCCGTTGACAAATTCCTTGTCGACACGCTGGCGGAATTCAGGAACGAAAAGCATCGGAAGCAATGGCAATCCACGCTGGACAAGTATGCAATGCCCGTCATCGGCAATCTTGCCGTTTCCGAAGTCACCAAACATCACATGGTCGAAATCCTTAAGCCGATCTGGACGACCAAGACGGAGACGGCCACGCGTTTGCGGCAACGTTGCGAACGCGTGCTTGATTGGGCAAAGGCACACGGACACCGCGAGGGCGACAATCCGGCACAGTGGAAGGGCAATCTCAATGCCATGTTGTCCAAGCCAAGCAAGGTTGCGACAGTCGATAATCAGCCCGCCGTTCAGTTGAAAGACGCGCCCACGTGGTTCGCAGCATTGCGCCAACGCGAAGGCACGGGTGCACGGGCATTGGAATTCGCGACACTGACCGCTGCGCGATCAGGTGAAGTGCGCGGTTTGGAATGGTCGGAAATCGATTGGAACGACAAATTGTGGACAGTGCCGGCGTCGCGAATGAAAATGAAGCGCCCGCACGTTGTGGCGCTATCCGATGCGGCAATGACAATCCTAACTGCCATGAAAGAGGCCGCGACCGCCGACACAAAATATGTGTTTCCGGCGATCCGCGGCGGCATGCTCTCCGACATGACGTTGAGTGCGACCATGAGACGGATGCACGAAAACGAGATCGAGGCGGGCCGCACGGGCTGGCTCGACAAGAACTCGAAGCGTCCAGCCGTGCCCCATGGGCTGCGGTCAACGTTTTCGGATTGGGCAGGGGAGTTGTCAGATTATCCAAGAGACATGCGGGAATTTGCGCTCGCCCATGCCATCAACAGCGACGTTGAGGCCGCATATCGGCGTGAAACCATGATTGAGAAGCGCCGCGCCATGATGAGCGATTGGACCGCATTTTTGCAGGGCGGGAAAACGCCAAGCTCTATGACGTGAGCTTTGGCAACGCGGTTCGCAAAGCCGTAATCGGCGACGCAGCCGAATTGGTTGATTTGCTGCATTCGGATAGCAAACGTGCGCTGTTAGGCGATCTAGTTGAAGAACTCGCGTCACGTCCACAGGTCAAGAACGTACTCCTACGTACTTTCGGAACGCCGTGACAAGCGCACACCGACACCACCGCCATTTTCAGGGATGAACTCGATGCCGGCATTCTCAAGCGTTTTTTGGAGGAGGTATCGCGTTCCAGTTTGAGGAACAGAACGGTCGTTCTCGAAATTGCGAATGGTAACAGCACTCGCGCCGGAGCGGGCGGCGAGATCCTCTTGCGTCCATTTCAACAGCGCTCGTGCGGCGCGACATTGAGAAGAATCCATTCCGCAAACTGGTGATAACTCCCGAAAATCGCAAGCCTTTTCGGAAAACGTTGACATCTTCTTTCTAAAAACCAATAATCCTTTCGTTTTTAGAAAGCGGCCGCACCGAATGCGCGAACACTCGACGCGGCCTCACCACAACCCAGCTGTTAGGAGCTCGGATCATGGCTGATTCCGACAATAGCATGAGTGCGTTTTTCGTCACCCGGCGGCGCTTGCTGGCGGGCACGGCCACGGCCGCGGCGGCATGGCCCTTCCATGGAAAGTCTCGGGCCGCCGAACTGACGGACGGTAGCAGCGCGGCCGATCCTGCTCTTCGTCTGTGTGGGAACTGGCAAAAGATCCACGATGAGACACTGTCGTTGTGCCGCGAACAGCAGCGGTTGGAGACACACCTCGCCAGGACGATCGGCTTTCCCTGCGCCAAGGTGCGGCTTGCCGATGGTAGGGACGTGACGCTCCATTCCATCGAGAGCCTGAACGTTGCCTACTCTCCTGGGAACGAAGTCGAATGGGGCAGGGCGCTTGCGGATTTCGCGGCACACCAGGCGCGCTGGGACGC
The DNA here is from genome assembly GCF_003148495.1 of Mesorhizobium loti. Lineage (GTDB taxonomy): Bacteria > Pseudomonadota > Alphaproteobacteria > Rhizobiales > Rhizobiaceae > Mesorhizobium > Mesorhizobium loti. Next base: position 540,349 of record NZ_QGGH01000001.1, on the reverse strand, counting down.
TGCTGATGCTGAGATCGGCTATACGAGAGCAGACGAACTTATCCGGCAATCGGAAACAGCCGAGAGCGCGCTTCTGGATGATCTACCGCAGACAGCGGCCACGTCCATAGAAGGCATTTTGGCCAAGCTCAAGGTCATCCTGCGTGACGGTGAGCACTGGGAACATCCAGACGATTTCCCCTGGCCGCATATCCGATCTGTGCTGGATGACCTCGCCCGCCACCATAAATATCGATCCGGCGATGATCTCGATCGATCGGGCAATCGTTAGCCGACGGACCTTATAGGCGGTGAGGATGCAGCCTGCTTCGAAGAAAGCCGGATCGGAGGCAGCCCGTCACGGCCGCTTCGCTCCAAAGTTGCCCTGCTTGAGCAAGCCATCTTGATGAGCGCGAGGCCGACCATCGTTTCTGGTTTGCCGTTTTCGCTCGCCTCGGCGGCGCTCCTGACGGACATGGCAGTAACCCTGCCGCCGTGACCGCTGCGTCTCGATGAGGGCCAGGTTTCCGCGCAGTGTGCATCACCCTCATCCAAACTTGTCATCCTCGTCTTGCGGACGCCACGAAACAGGATTGGTGATCCAGCGACTGATGTCGGATTCATGCCAGCCTGCACCGTGGATACTGATCTGGATCTGGCGTGGGAACGTGCCGTCGGCGATCTTGCGATAGATGGTGGACCGGGACAGACCTGTCCGGGAGACGACGGTTTTCAAGCGGATGATACGGTCTGGTTCGCGCATGGACGCACTGCCTCCTGCTGGTTGTTTTTGACTGCTCCTAATCAAGAGAGGGCAGACATTTGCGAGCGCGCAAGAGGGTTTTCCGCGTCATCGTACCCCGGCATAGAGACGGCGGCAGATAGGACTGTCTAGAGTCCAATGCCCCGGCCCCGCCCGAGGTCGATGCCGTGGGTGAATGCGAGTTCCGCACCAAGGCGCCGACCAGAGTCGACGCTGATGCCAAGGTCGTGCTTGCGGTTCGCGAGGATGGATTCAAGCTGCGGATCGCGCTCGAGGCTTTTGGCCATGTCACCCATCGCCGATCGCGTGGCCTTGTAGCCGGACATGTCACCCGCCTGATACTGGTGCTGGCTGGTCCGGTCGAGTTTGTGCCAACGCTCCACGAAATGGTCTGCGCGGCGGCCCGGATCGTTGTCCAGTCCGGTGCGGATTTCAGTTTCAAGCTGGAGGGCGCGGATGGCGCGGTTGATCCGTCCGCCGGCGGCCTCGGCGACAAGTTCCGGGCTTTTGACATAAGCCGCCTCGGCATCGCGCCAGCCATGGGGCCGCACCTCGTCGAAGGCTTTTCGGGCGTCAGCCAATTCGCGCAACCGCATCGGGCTGGCCTTGTTTCCTGCGCCCTCGTCGCTGAATATCGCGTCCATGGCGCGGGCATGACGCACGAGCGCATCGGTTCGGGCTTTCCGCAACGCCGCTTGCCCGTCCTCGGCGATCTCTCTGGCGGGCGCTGCGGGTTCGAGGCGCACTTCCTCTCTTTCCGGCCTGCGCATGGCGTCGAAGTCGGGCGCGCCATCTGCCGAAGGGCGCCGGCCGTCGAACATGTTGCGTAGCCTTTCAGGCACGACCTTGCGCACGATCTCTGCGACACGCTCGCGGAAGGTGATGCCGCGCCGCTCGGCATAGCTCCGCGCCGGGTCGATCCGCTCGTAATCCGACGCCATGTCCTTGGCGCGCTCCCGTGACAGCGTACGGACCAGCCGCTCCCGCGTACTGAAGTCGTCGCCGCCATAATGCAGATCCATCCCGTCTCGATGCCGCGACAGTGCGACGTAACTGCCATGCGCATCCATGCCCGGCGTGGCGAGCACATGGGCCCGGTCGACGGTCATGCCCTGCGCCTTGTGGATGGTCGCGGCATAGCCGTGGTCGATGTGCGCGAAGTCTTTCAGGTCGAAGCGAACCGACCTCCCATCGTCGACGCGAACCATCATGCTTTGTGTGCTGACTTCCTCCACGATGCCGAGCGTGCCGTTCTTGACGCCAAGCCCGCGCTCGTTGCGCAGGAACATGACCCGGTCGCCGCTGGCGAAGGCCCTTGCACCGCGTTCGACGTTCACATGAACCTCGTCGCCGAGATCGCCGGCAATGCGCATGCGCTCGCGCGCCGCCTGGTTGAGTACGCTCACTTCGTCGTTTGTGTGGGTGAGGATGATCCGGCTTGCCTCTGGATGCGCCTGCCTGTCGCGATCCCAGCGCTCGACGAGTTCACCTCGCGCTTCGTCGCGCGTTGCGGCGTGATGCACCATGCCTTCGGCCTCGTAGGCGCTGATCGCAGCGGCGATCCTGCCGGTTGCCAGATCGCGCGTGGCATCGCGTTGCCAGTTCTGGCGCTGCCGACGCACCTGGCCGATTTCGACGCCGCCATGACGCTCGTGAATGGAGCGGAATGCAGCGCCGGCCTCGATTGCCTGCAACTGCTGCGGATCGCCAACCAGCACGACTTTTGCGCCAGCGTCCGCCGCATGGGAGAGCACGCGCTCCAACTGGCGCGTGCCGACCATGCCGGCCTCATCGATCACCAGGACATCGCGCGCGGTGAGCAGATCCCTGCCCTGTCCCCAGCTATGCTCCATACTGGCGATGGTGCGTGACGGGATGCCTGATCCGCCTTCCAGATTCTCGGCGGCAATGCCCGAGAGTGCTGCACCTCGAACCTCGTAGCCCGCCGCTGCCCACGCCTGGCGCGCAACGCCCAGCATGGCGCTCTTACCCGTTCCGGCAAAGCCGACCACGACACCAAGACCACGACCGTCGGTGATGTGCGCAAGCGCATCGGTCTGCTCGCCTGACAGGATAAGCCCGCGTTGCGCAGCCCGCGCCAGTGCTGCCTCGCGATGTGCGTTGCTCACCGCATGACGCTCGTCCAAATCGATACGCTGCGCAGCGCGGTGAAGGCGCTGTTCAGTGTCGATCATCTGCCGGGTGGTGAAGCGATCTTCGCCGCGTCCGTCCTTGCCGAGTTCGACCAGATCAGGCGCGTTGCTGATGGCGGCCACCACCTCGTTGAACTGCTCCATTCCGTCGCTGTGGCGATGCGAGAACTTCGCAATGTCCTTTCGGGTGAAGGTCGATTGCTGATGGGTGATGGCATCCAGCGCCAGAGATGGATCGGCAATGATGCGCGCGCCATTGTTGCGTGATATCTCGCGATGCAGTTCGGCGCGATCGGCTTCACTGTCGCCAGCAGCAAGGCCACTGCCCTCAATGCGTTGAGCCGGTGCACCAATCTGGGTTTGCGCCTCCAGGGCGATGCCCTGCGCTTCCAGACTGCGATGATCGATGCGCGCGTCGATGTCGAGTTCGGCCAGACGCTCATTGGCCAGCTCCGCCCATCGCTCGCGCCAGCGCTCAACCATCTGGGTAGCATTCCAGTCTCGAACCTTGGCGCCAAAGCCACTCTCGCCCACGGACCGCATGGTGAGCATGACATGAGCATGCGGCTTGGGGCTGCCATCCTCGGCCCTGTCCCAATGCACATTGAGATCGGCGACCATACCCTTGCCGACAAACTCGACTTGTACAAAGTCCCGCGCCAGTTCGATGCCTTGCGCCTGGGACAATTCACTCGGGAGCGCAAACTCGACTTCGCGGGCAAGCTGGGCATCCTTGCGTACCTCGAACGCCTCGATATCGTTCCACAGCCTCTCGCGGTCCCGCCAGGCCTCCGGCGCATGCTCCGGCAACATCACCTCGGAATGGACGACGCCGCGCTTGGCGGAGAAGTCATGAGTGCGTTCGATCCGTTCGTCGCGTAGTCGCGAAGCCGAACGGTAGGCCGCAGAAGCCAACGCGCTGCTGCCAGCCTTGCGGCCAATGACCTTGACGTGAAGATGAAAGATCGCCATCGCGACGGGATCATTTGCACGTCAAAGCGTACGTCGGCACGACGTATAAGCGCGCCCTCCCTCGAAAAATTCTCGGGATGGACCAGCCCGTCCCGGGCTGTCTCGGCAACCCTGAAGCCTTCCGGCAGGTGCTCGCCTATCATCCAGAGATCGACAACCGAAGGAGATAGCCATGCGCAAACCACGGGACTTCGACGCAGAACTTCACGCCCTGGAAGACAAAGCGCGAGAACTCAAAACGCGAAAGGTGCAGCAACTTGGCGAGCTGGTGATCGCCACCGGCGCCGATCAGCTCAGCAGTGACGAACTGGCCGGTGCATTGGTGGCAATCGCCGAAACGGTCGACACTGCAAAGCGCGAGGCTTGGGCCAAGCGTGGGGTGACGTTTTTCGAAAGCAGGTCCCGGCGAACTGCTTCGGCATCTCAGCGCAACCCACGCGGCGCTTCGGCGCAACCGGGCGGCCCACAATCGCCGGCAAGCGGCAATGGCTCGCAATGACATGAGGACCTGGCAGGTCGAGCGTCGCAAGCGCACACGGCAGCTCATCGAACTTGGCGGTCTCGTCCTCAAGGCAGGCATTGTCGAGCTCACCAATGACGATCGCGCTACCATCTACGGCGCGCTCCTTTGGATCGCCGCCAAGCTGCAGAGCGATGAAGCCGAACGTCCGCGAGACCTATGGGCCTCGAAGGGCAGGCATGCGTTCGATGCTGAACGGCGTGAAGAGCGGATGGGCCGGCGAACCTAGCCACAGTTGGCGCGAACAGCGGCTGGCGCGAGCCCGAACAGCAGACTTCCGCCGGTGCGCCAGCGCCGACTCCGCAGTCAAGCGCATGCGCAGGAAGCTTTCGCGATCTTCGTCGCTACCAGCGACAATCTTATGTCGCGCGAGCCTTGATTCAGATGATGAAGGCGCAAGGCTTGAATAGGCAAAGCCGTCAAAGCAGGCGTTACCCGATGAGCAAATTTCAAATGCCAGATCGTGTTCCCCTCGAAACCTCCCACGCCCGCGCATGCGATCATGCGCACTGCGTGTTGATACTCTATAGCCAGGCCAGCGGCATTGCTCTGCACAGCCGGAACTGGCGAAAAAGCGACGGAACGCTCCTCGCTTTAAATGAGATCGGCAAGGGCAATCCAGCCGATGGTACGACAGACGCGAAACTTACTCTTGTCATGTTGCGCAAGAGAGGTGGATTCTACGAAGAAACGTACTATTTGCGTCGTGGGCAGGGCAGAAAAATCAAACGTCGCTCAATTCATCCGATACAAAAAAGGGAAATCATATGACCACTGCTCTCGAGCAAGGCAACAAACTAGATACCGTGTCGATAACGGCTGACATTGTCGCGGCCTATGTATCGAACAATCCAGTACCGGTTGGCGAGTTGCCGAAACTGATCGGCGACATCCATGCCGCCCTGAATGGCATCGGCACGCCGGCGGTAGAACCTGTCGTAAAACAGGAGCCGGCAGTTTCGATCAAGAAATCGGTGACGCCCGACTTCATCATCTGTCTGGAAGACGGAAAGAAATTCAAATCGCTCAAGCGGCATCTCCAGCATTTTGGTCTGACCCCCGACCAATATCGGCAGAAGTGGAACCTGCCGTCCGACTATCCGATGGTCGCGCCGAACTACGCGGCCACCCGGTCGGCCCTGGCGAAATCAATTGGGCTCGGGCGCAAAGCGCCAGCGCCCACATCCGCCGCGGCAGAAAAACGGAAACCGGTCGCGCGTTCGGCGGCAGCGAGAACAACTGCGGCTGCAATCAAGTCGCCGGTGAAGAAGGTGCGCAAGACGACTGCCAAGGCTTGACCTGGGACATCTGACGAGAGGTGGGCGCCGGGAGCTGAATATAACGAAGCCCCGTGTTTGCGGTCGGGCTTCGTGCTTGTTGGATTACTCTGCGGTGCGGCGTGACCAGATGAGCGAGAAGTCGCCCTCGGTGTCGGTCTCGACCAGACTCGCATAAGTCGGAACGGGACAGCTGGAATCATCGAGCTTGACGGAATGGTAGTCGCGGTCCTCGCGCAAGCTCGTCTTCCATGCCGCGCCGCGAACTCGGTGGCACCAGCAAGCCGCATTGGGCCGGCCGCTACCGGCACAGTGAAGCCAGAACCTGGCAATCAGACGGCGTGCTACGCTCTTCCTCTTCTGTGGCTGACGGCCGTGGGTGCCTGCAGCACTTATTCGCAAGCGTGGGTCGCGCATTGAGCGAGTTGAAGGGGTGCCGCGGTACTTATGGAATCCGAGGGCGTCTATTGCATGCCGCACAAGTGAGTGCGCCGGGAGGGGAGGCGAGCGAAGGCCCGTCTCACCTGAGACGCCGGTAAGCCATGCTGTTGGAACAATGAGAGTGTTATTCTATAATGACCAAAAAAGATTTGCAAAATGAGCCATTATTGCAGTCATATAATCAAGAAATACTAACATCTACTGCTGAAAGTCGCGTAATCTATCTTATGGAACTTTGATTTGTTGCAATGAAAACAACGGCATAGTGTACGACGGTTCAGAATCTTTCCGACGCCAGATGGGCGACCTGCGCACCAATTTCGTAGTAGATTTCCCTGGAACGACGAAACCAAGGTTCCTGAAGCTCGGTGAGCGGCAGCAACATATCGGCTTCGGCCTTTTCGCCGAGGATGAGGTACGCCAATTCGCGGCCGAATACCGTGCCGGGCGAGATGCCGCGGCCGTTGTAGCCGGAGAAGCCGACGACATTCCTCCCGAACTTGTGGAGCCGCGGCAACGCATCCGCAGTCATGCCGATCTGCCCATACCACTCATGCTCGAACTCGACTGCGCCCAGCTGCGGATAGAGCTTCGCCAGTGCCCGCCGGGCCCAGGCTTTGTGGATCGCCGTGCCGGTGTTGCGCAACGCACCGACACTGCCGAAGACCAGCCGTCCCGACCTGTCCAGTCTGAAGGAAGACAGGATTGTCCTGGTGTCCCAAGCGCCCTCGCGCCCGGGCAAGATGGTTTGCAACAGATCGACGCCGAGCGGCTGCGTTGCCAGATTGAAGTATGGCAGATGCACCTGTTCGGACCGGACGCTCTGCCACGGTCCCGTGCTGTACGCATCGGTGGCAACCACGACCCACTCGGCGTCGACCGTGCCGCCCGTTGTGCTGACCACCCAGCGATCGCCCTTCTTATCGGCCGCAACAACCGGGCTGGACGTATAAATAGTCACCCCGGCAGCCAGGCAAGCCTGCGCGAGACCACGAGCATAGGCAAGCGGCTGCAGCGTGCCGGCGCGCTCGTCGAGCAAGGCGCCGCAATAGGCCGGCGTACCCAGCCTTGCTTTCGTTTGCTCGGCATCGAGGACACGCACCGGCGCGCCGCGCCTTTGCCATTGCGCCGCGCGCTCTTTGATCTCCTTCAGCCCTGCCGGGCCGACGGCGCAGTGAAGGGTGCCGTTTCTTTCCAGTTCGCAGTTGATGCGATGCCTGTCGATGATATCCATCACCAGTACCGGGCCGTCGCCGAGCAACCCCAGCAAGCGCTCGCCATGGACAGAGCCGAGCGCGGCGATCATGTCGTCGGGCATCAGCCACAAGCCGGCGTTGATCAGCCCGACATTGCGGCCCGCGCCGCCAAAGCCGATCTCACGGCTCTCCAGCAAGACCACCCTCCGGCCAGCCTCGGCCAGATGAAGGGCGCAGGACATGCCCGTATAACCGCAGCCGACGACAACCACATCGGCCGATACTACTGCGTCCAATGAGGCCGTAGCCGGCGGTTCGGGCGCGGTCGCTTGCCATAGACCGTGTGAGCGGGGATCATTCAGCATCGGTCGCTGTCGCTCCCAAGCCGTGAACAGGCCGCGGCGATGCGCAGGATCGCTTCCGTCAACTCTGTTTCGGATGTCGCATAGGAAATACGAAAGAAGGGCGAAAGGCCGAAAGCCGCGCCCGGGACAACCGCGACGTGGGCTTCCTGAAGCAGATAATCGGAGAAGTCGGTGTCGGTTTCGATCGGCTTGCCGGCGGGCGTTGTCTTGCCGACCAGACCAGCGCAACCTGCGAAGGTGTAGAAGGCCCCTTCCGGCACGCGACAGTCGATACCATCGATGGCGTTCAACCCGGCAACGACGAGATCGCGACGGCGCCGAAAGCTCTCGGTCCGTTCCTTCAGGAAGTGCTGAGGACCGGACAGCGCCTCGACCGCTGCGGCCTGGCTGACCGATGACGGGCAAGACGTCGACTGGCTCTGCGCCACCGCCATTGCCTTGATCAATTCGCGCGATCCGCCAGCGTAGCCGATCCGCCAGCCGGTCATGGCGTAGGCCTTCGAAACGCCGTTGACGGTGAGCGTCCGTCCCTTCAGGCGTGGCTCCAACGCAGCCGGCGTGACGAAACGGAAATCGTCATAGACAATGTGCTCGTACATGTCGTCGACCAGCAAGCGGACATGCGGATGCCTCAGGAGGACTTCGATCAGCGGCTGATAATCGGTCGTGCTATAGGCAGCACCGGACGGGTTTGAGGGGGAGTTGAGGATCAGCCATTTCGTCTTCGGCGTGATCGCTGCCTCGAGCTGGCTCGCCGTCAGCTTGAAACCGGCTTGCGCGCTGCACGGGATACAGAGCGGCTTGCCTTCGGCAATGGTGACGATATCCGAATAGGACGTCCATGCCGGCGTTGGAATGATAACCTCGTCGCCGGCATTCAGCGTCGCCATCATGGCATTGAACAGGACCTGTTTGGCGCCGGTCGCGACGGTGATCTCGTCGGCGGCGTAGTCGAGGCCGTTCTCCCGGCGGAACTTTTCGCGGATCGCCTGCTTGAGATCTGGCGTGCCGTCCAGCGCGGTGTATTTGGTGTCGCCGCGTTGGATGGCTTTCCAGGCTGCCTGTTTCACGGTGTCGGGCGTGTCGAAATCCGGCTCGCCCGCCCCCAGGATGATGACCGGCGCCCCGTCGCGCTTCATCGCCTGCGCGCGGGCGCCGATCTTCAGGATCTGCGAAACCCCGATCGCCGATATGCGCGACGCCGGCACGAAGCCGGCCTCTTCGATACTTGTGGTGACGGTCATGGCCCGATCCTCAGTCGATGTCGAAGGAGACGCCCTGGGCGAGCGGCAGCGCCTTAGAATAGTTCACCGTGTTGGTGGCGCGGCGCATGTAGGCCTTCCACGCATCGGAGCCGCTCTCGCGGCCGCCGCCGGTTTCCTTTTCGCCACCGAACGCACCACCGATCTCGGCGCCCGACGTGCCGATGTTGACGTTGGCGATGCCGCAATCCGAACCGTCGACGCCGAGGAAACGCTCGGATTCCTGCAGGTCGCGGGTGAAGATCGACGACGACAGGCCGGCGCCAACCGCATTGTGCTCGTCGAGCACGGCGTCGAAGTCAGAATATTTCATCACATACAGGATCGGCGCGAAGGTCTCTTCCGTCACCGGCGCAACCTGCTTCGGCATTTCGACCAGCGCCGGGTGCACGTAATAAGCGTCGGGATGGCCGTTCTCGACCCGCGTGCCGCCGGTCACCTTGCCGCCATGGGCGCTGGCTTCCTTCAGTGCCTTCTGCATGGCGTCGAACGCCGCCTTGTCGATCAGCGGACCGACCAGCGAGGACGTCTCCAGCGGATTGCCAACCGAGACGCTTTCGTAGGCCTTCTTCAGCCGCGGCAACAGCGCGTCATAGACGCTGTCATGCACGAACAGGCGCCGCAGCGTCGTGCAGCGCTGGCCGGCCGTGCCCATGGCGCCGAAGGCGATGGCGCGCAGCGCCATGTCGAGATCGGCGGTGGGGCACACGATGCCGGCATTGTTGCCGCCGAGTTCCAGCACCGCGCGGGCAAAGCGCTTGGCGAGCCTCGGGCCGACCTCGCGGCCCATGCGCGTCGAGCCGGTCGCCGAGACCAGCGCCACCTTGGGATGGTCGACCAGCACCTCGCCGGCGACGCGGTCGCCGATCAGCACCGGCGCCAGGCCTTGCGGCGCATCATTGCCGAAACGCTTCACCGCGCGCTTGAAGATCGCCTCGCAGGCAAGTGCAGTCAGCGGCGTCTTCTCCGACGGCTTCCACACCAAAGCGTCACCGCAGACCAGCGCCAGTGCGGCGTTCCACGACCACACCGCGACCGGGAAGTTGAAGGCGGAAATAACGCCGACCACGCCGAGCGGATGCCAGGTCTCCATCATGCGGTGTCCGGGGCGCTCGGTGGCGATGGTAAGACCATACAATTGCCGGGACAGACCGACGGCGAAATCGCAGATGTCGATCATCTCCTGCACTTCGCCCAATCCCTCTGACGGGATCTTGCCGACCTCGATCGATACCAGCCGGCCAAGCTCGGCCTTGTGCGCCCGCAATTCCTCGCCGAGCAGGCGAACCAGCTCGCCGCGCCGGGGACCCGGCACCATCCGCCAGGCCTGGAACGCCGTGTGCGCGGTATCGATGGTCTTTGCCGCGTCGGCCGGCGAGATCGTCTTCAGCGCCGCGATCTGCTCGCCCGTCACCGGGCTGCGCACGATGAGGTCGCCCCCGACAAGCGCCTCCTTGGCGACACCCAGTTTCGCCAGAAGTTCGGTCGTTTCCTTGGCTATATCGATCGATTTGACTGCAATGTTCATCCGGCAAACTCCTGTTTTTGACTTATCCGAAACACACCGAACCAAGGCGCCCTGGCGACGTCAGTTGCTTCAGGCCAGCGGCAAGGTCCTTGTGCTTTTTCTGCGTATAGAGATCGTAATAGGCTTGGTTCTTGCGGCCGACGCCGTGCTCGGCGCTGAAGCTGCCGCCGAAACGATCGACCGCGATCGAATAGACCCAATCACGCAATCGCCGTTCGAAGGCGATATCGACTGGACCAGCCCGCGCCTCGTCGACGACCAGATTGAAATGCACGCCGCCGTCGCCGATATGGCCGAAGTCGAAGATTGCGACATCGGGAAAATGGCTGGGCAGTTCGAGCTTCATCCAGTCGCAGAACGCCAGTACGTCGGCCCTGCGGAACGACAGATCGAAAGCGACCAGTCGGCCGGCATGTTTGACGCCTTCCGACAGGGCGTGACGCAGCGCCCACATCTCGCGGGCGGGACCGACAAAGGCGTTGGCGAGCGGCGCGTCCTCCGCTCCCCAGACTTCGGCCAGCACCGTTTCCAGGACTGCATCGAGCGGCTGCTCGTCATCACGCGGAAGCCAACTGCGGGAAACTTCAGCCAGAATGACATAGTTGGGAACGTCGCCATTCTGGAATGGATTGCGCAGCGACGGAACATGGGCAAGCGTTGCGGTAATCGCATTCCCCGACATGCCTTCGAAAGCCGACAGATATGATCCGAGACGCTCTTCCATCGCCCGCAGCAGGGGCATGACGGCAGTGCCGGTTCGCGGCACCAGATAGGCCGTCGAGACCTGCCTCGGCAGACGCTCCAGATTGAGCACGCATTCGGTGACAATGCCGAACGCGCCGGATGTCCCGATGAAAAGCTGCTTCCAGTCGACGCCCGTATTGTTCTTGCGCAGCCCCGACAGCAGGTCGACCACGGTACCAGCCTCGTCTGCCAGGACGACCTTCAAGCCCAGTGTATTGCTGCGCACGTCGCCATATTTCAGAAACCGCGAGCCGCCGGTGTTGGTTGCCAGCATGCCACCCACCCGCGGATCGGCGCTGAGGTCGATCGGGAAGAAAAGGCCGCCGGGCTCGAGCCGTCCGTTGATGTCCGACAGTCTGGTTCCAGCGTCGACGTGGATCGAGCGGTTGTCGATATCGAGATCGAAAATCGGTGTCATCCGGTCGAGACTGAGCACGACCTGCGCTCCACTGGTATCCGGCGTCGAGCCGGAGACTAGGCCGGTGTTGCCCGACTGCGGGATGAGCTCGATATGCTCACGAACGCAGTAGGCGACGCAAGCAGATACCTCAGCCGTGCCGCGAGGGCGCAGCACCAATGCGGCGCTACCCCGGTCATAGCGCGCGCCATTCTCATAGGCGGCCAGGCTGGCGCAATCCTGAACAACCCCGTCCGCGCCGAGGATTTCGGCCAAAGCTGTCTTGTGGCGCTCGCCGATCATGCCGACTGTCTCTCCGCTGCCTGAACGCCGCGCAGAGCGCGTCGGCACTCGTCGATCGACGCCTGCTCGATCGCCGCATAGTGCTCGAATTCATCGAGGACGCCGGCGCCGAGAGCGGCTTCGAAGTGCTTCTGGTTGGGACTGGCGACGAAATCCTGGCCCGCTTCATCGCCCAGATTGGACTGGAAGATACCGGCCGCGCTGACGGGCAGGAAATCCTCGTAGACGATCGGGTCGAAACGGACGAAGCCATCCGCCACCAGCCGATCGACACCTTCCAAATGGACGCTGCCGGCCTGACGCCCTCGCTCGGTCAGCGAATAGGTGAAATAGCCAAGGCCAGCAGTGCGGATGCTGTCCCATGTGTCGGGAAACGACTGGAATGTCCGCGACAACGCCTCGACGTAATCAGTAGCATTTGACCCGTCGGCCGCCGGCCTGATGATTTTGCGCGTGGCATCCAGGAGGCTGTCGTAGAGCGCCCTGCCCTTGGGAGTGAGCGCCACGCCGCGCTGCTCGATCTCGCCGAAACGCGCCGTGTGCGAGCCAGCCGTCCAACCGCCGCTGCCTGACTTGAACGAGACCGGTTCGTCCAGCGCCTTGAACGATGTCTGCCTGAGCAGGATCGGGCACCGGCGAGTGGGCGGACCCTCGACGATCGCCTTGGGCTCGATGCCACGCGACGGCATGCCCGTCTGCACCGCGTCGATATCGAGCGTGCGCGGCGTCAGGTGGTTGATATGCGGGCCTTTGAAGGAAACCACGTCGGCGACCAGCCGATGCTGCTGGTGCAGCCTGTGGTACATCTCCATGCTGACGCAGGCCTGATCGTGCCAGCGGAATGTCTCGATGATTTCGGCGACAAACCGATCCGCATCGGCTTGATCCAGCCCGCCCTGCGTCTCGGCCTTTTCGGTGAGTTGGATGGCGCTGTCCGTGAAAATCCGTCGACCGGCAAGAATGGCCTCCGCTTCCGTCCGCAGAACCTCGTCGCCGATCAGGTCGATTCTGAGCAACGAGGTGAAGACGCGAAAAGGATTGCGGCTGAGCGCTTCGGCACCAACCGGACGAAACGCAGTCGCATGGACCGGCACGCCGGCCGTGCTGAGGTCGTAGTAGCCGACCGGATGCATGCCCATCACCGCGAACACGCGCCGCATCATCGAGAGTTCGGCCGGCGTTCCTAGGCGGATCGCCCCGTGCCGCTCTTGCGAGATGCGGTCAAGCGAATCCGTCGCCTCGAGCCGTTGGCGCAGCACTGGCGTGGCATCCAGCACTTCGGTATTCACCTCGGCGACCAGTTCCATCAGCGTGCCGTAGGCGGGAACCTCGGTCCGGTACATGGCTGACATCGCCGCAGAAAAAGCAGAACGAACGTCATCGGATGCAACGAAAGCAGCATTTTGCACGGCGCGGTCTCGCTTTTGAGAAAACATGAGATCATTCCGGAAAAGAGTGATATCGGATTTCATCCGGCACGGATCGCGACGATTTTAACTAGGTTGATGCGAGATACGCATGATATTGAGCAGAAAGTTGATGCCAGACCTGGTTGCAATCCAGGCCTTCGAATGTGCGGCAAGACACGCGAGCTTCACGCGCGCCGGCCGGGAACTCAACCTGACCCAGAGCGCCGTCAGCCGTCAGGTCAAGGATCTGGAAGCCTATCTCGGCGCGCTGCTGTTCGAGCGTATCCGGCAGCGCGTGGTGCTTTCCGAAGACGGGCGGCGCTTCCTGCCGGAGGCGCGGAAGCTGCTGCAGCAAGCCGAAGAGACGATGCTGCGCGCAATGTCGTCCGCCGATGCCAAATCGAGCCTGAGCATCGCAACCTTGCCGACATTCGGCAGCCGCTGGCTCAGTCCGCGCTTGCCTGATTTCCTGCGCCTCTACCCCGGTACGATCCTCGACGTCGGTTCCCGGTCGGCGCCGTTCGATTTCGACGAAGAGAATTTCGACCTAGCCATCCACTACGGCCGGCCTGTTTGGGCGCGCGGCGTATGCACCTATCTTTGCAGCGAATCGATCCTGCCGGTGGTAGGCGGTGCGCTGTTGACAACTTGCAAGGAGATCGCCGCCGCAGATCTGCTTACCAAGCCGTTGCTCCATCTCGCAACGCGTCCCAAACTTTGGGCTCTGTGGTTCGAGCAGGTGGGCGTGTCGGCCGAAATGGCCTACCGCGGACACCGCTTCGATCAATTTTCAATGATCATCGAGGCGACGGTTGCGGGCATGGGGTTTGCACTTCTTCCGCGCTACCTCATTGAGCAAGAGCTAAGATCAGGCGAGCTTCGTATTGTCCTCGATTTGGCGATGCAGACCGAGAACAGCTACTATGTCGTCATGCCGGAAGCGAAGAGTACAAATCCGCTAGGGCAAAATTTCACGGCGTGGCTGGTACGCCAGGTGGCAAATTCGAGCTAAACCCCTGCTGCCGACAGGCAAAACATCGGCCACCGCCCTCGATCTGCCGGCGGTCATATAGAACAGTCCATATTACGGCTTTGCCACGCGCGCCGATTTTGGCTTTGCCTCCTGGATAGAGAGCACGGAACAGTCGCTCGGCACATTGTGCGACGAGTTCAATGACCTCTACCTGCGCGGAACCTGACACGGCGCCAAGGATGTTAATACTAGAGACCCGTTCTCACCCGTGGCCGCTGCAACTCCGCCACGGTCATGACAAACCGGAGTTCCTGCTTGCCACTGTTCACGTAGGCGTGTTTGTCTTCTGTACGAGCCAGCACGGATGAACCCGCTGGAACGAGATGATCGCTGTCGCCCAATTTCAGGGTCAGTTCGCCAGCCTCCACATTCAGCAGTTCGAGTGTTCCCGGCGAATGCCCAGGGGATTCGAATGTCTCGCCGGGAAACAGTGTCCAGCGCCAGAGTTCGATCTCGTCGGGTCCTTGCGTTCCAACCAGGAGCGTGGCGCTGCCTCCCTTGGGACCGCGCCAAAGGGTGGAAGCGTCCTGCGGTGGAACGATACGTACCGGCACGCTGACGGCCACTCCGACGAAGTCGGCCACCGACACACCTAGCGCAGTTGCTGCACGGCAAAGCGTCGCGATGCTGGGATTAGCGGTCCCTTTTTCAATCTCGACAAGCATGCCTTTGCTAACACCGGATTTTTGGGACAGCTGATCGAGTGTCAGACCGTTTTGCCGCCTGAACGATTTGAGGTTTTGAGACACAGTGGCGCTGACACGCTCAACGTCAGCGACCGCTTCGGTCGATATATTGACTTTCTTACTCATAGTCGTTAGCATAGACTAAATTGGTCAATGGGAGCTAGAGGCCGTGTTGGATTTTCCAGTGGTCGACAAAGAAATTGCGGGCATCGCACCGGACTTCCGGGCGATCAGCATTCTTGTTGATGCCAACGGCACAAAGAAGGGACGAGTTGATCCCAACATCTTGTTGAGCGCTTGCGATTACGTGTGCTCTGGTGGTCCGGAGTGGAGGGATGCGCACCTGGCCAGCTGGGGTGACGTATACAGCCGGTTCGGAGCAAAGCCAAACCGGACGCCGTGCTCCGCGCAGGCATTGAAGAGACGTGTGGAGAAGGATGGCTGCATTCCATCGATCAACCCCGTCGTCGACCTTTACAACGCAGTGAGCCTGCGTTTCGCAGTACCGGTAGGGGGTGAAAACTTCGATGCGTATGTTGGAAGTCCGCGGCTGACGGTTGCCGACGGAACGGAGCCTTTCGACACTTTTGCGAATGGCGATGCGATCGTCGAAAGCCCATCCAAGGGGGAAGTCATCTGGCGCGACGACGTGGGCGCTACATGTCGGCGCTGGAATTGGCGGCAGGGCACGCGCACCCGCTTGGAAACCGTGGGCGGCCGGATGTGGTTCATTTTGGAAAGCTTGGCAACGATGCCGGAGGAAGCGCTCGAGGAGGCGGGCAAGATGCTCGTGAGCGGTCTAATCGAGCTGGCGCCAGGGTGTGAGGTCTATAAACAGAAAATCAGCCAGTGGACGTGACTTGCGATGTCTCGATGTCGCACAAGCGGCGGTTTGTGCGAACGGCTCCTTCCACTGACCAGCCGCGAAATGATTCCGCCGCCTGCGCAGGAGCGGGCGCCCTAGGATATGCTCCCGGTCTACGAGCCCCTCCTCCTGGTAACGGTGTTTTACATCGGCCTGACCTTTGTCATCACGCAGGTCTTCCAGAAGCTGGAAAACGCGGTGCCGGTTCGACGTTAGCCGCACTTGAGCAATCAACCCAAAAAGCAGAGGCCAACAATGTCGAGACCAGACAAACACGAACTGTCCACGCTCTCCTTCAATACGCTGTCGGTGCATGGCGGCAATGAGATCGACAAGACGTCCGGAGCGATCCGCACGCCGATCGTCATGGCCAATTCCTATCTCCTTCCTGAAGACCCTTCCACGATGGACTGGTCCGATACCGAGACACCGTCCTACACGCGCAATTCGGGCCACAATCAGATCTGCCTGCAGCGCAAGCTTGCCGCGCTGGAAGGCGGCCAGGATGCCGCCGTCTTCGCGACCGGC
The DNA here is from genome assembly GCF_003148495.1 of Mesorhizobium loti. Taxonomy (GTDB): domain Bacteria; phylum Pseudomonadota; class Alphaproteobacteria; order Rhizobiales; family Rhizobiaceae; genus Mesorhizobium; species Mesorhizobium loti. Next base: position 523,928 of record NZ_QGGH01000001.1, on the reverse strand, counting down.
GTTGCCGCCCTACATGCCGTATTCTTCACTTTCCTGAAAAGCGGAGACCATGTGATCGTCGGCGACGTCACCTACGAGGCGGTTTGGCGGCTCTTTTCCGAACTCCTGCCGCAGCGCTACAAGATTGAAGCCACCTTCGTCGACATGGACGACATGGAGGCCGTCAGAGCCGCCGTGCGGCCGAACACCAAACTGATCCACACCGAAACGATTGCAAACCCGACTACAAAGGTTGCCGATATCGCAACGCTGGTGTCGGTCGCCAAGCAAGCTGGCACGCTGTTGTCGGTCGACTCGACCTTCACCCCTCCCCCCTTCTTCCGGCCGCTAACCTTGGGCGCAGACCTCGTTATCCATTCGCTGACCAAGTACATCAACGGCCATGGCGACGCGATGGGCGGCGTGGTGATCGGCTCCAAGGAGCTCGTCCATCACATCAAGGCAGACGCGCTTGTCGACCTTGGCGGGACGATATCGCCATTCAACGCCTGGCTGATCGTGCGCGGCTCGGTCACGCTACCCCTGCGCCTGAAGCAGCAGTACGCATCGGCCGAGGCCGTCGCCCACTATCTGTCGACAGACAAGCGCGTCGCCTACGTCACCTATCCCGGGCTCGAGAACCATGACCAGCACGCGCTGGGGAAAAGCCAGTTCGCCGGCAAGGGCTACGGCGCGGTCATGGCTTTCGCGGTCGAAGGCGATCCCGACACGCAGAACCGGTTCGTTGCCAATCTGAAGGTAATCACTTCCGCCGTTTCGCTTGGTCACGACGAAACCCTGATCGTGCATGTCGGCGGCAGCGGCCGTGGCGGATCCGATCGTTACCCGGCGAGCTTCCAGAAGTATGGGCATCTGCGTCTTTCGATCGGCCTCGAGGACACCGAGGATCTGATCGCCGACATCAGACACGCGCTTGATGAGACGTTCGGCGCATCCTGAGAGTCATCGAAGCTCTGGATCGTCTCAGGTGAATTGCCCCTCGCGGGCAATTCACATCGCTTCTCTTCAACGCGCCCCGCGCGGCGGATCAGCAGTCCGCCAGGAGGATACCATGCACTGGATAATTCTGTTCGGCGCCGGCCTGCTTGAGATCGTCTGGGCGTATTTTATGAAGAGGTCGGACGGAGATCCCAAAACGTTCGCACTGCCGATCGATGTGGCCGCTCACTCAAAGATCGAGCCTGAGCACACCTTTCGCGCGAGACACGCACGGGATAAACCGGCTGTCCCGGGCCTGCCTAGTCAGGACAGCATCGCGGTGGATCGGCTGGCCTTCCAGCATTCCGCATTCACAGGTTCCGCAAACGCCGTTCTCGCACGAAGCCATGAGCAGCACGCCCGCCCCTCGCAGTGCTGCGAGCGCGGTCGTATCGGCTGCGACGGGGACCGATGTCCCATCGCGCAGTGTGATCGTGAAAGGTTCGGGTGGTGCAGCATCGTGCTCGGGCGGCTGAAAAGCCTCGAAATGCACCGTGCCTGCCGGCCAGTGGGCGCTTGCCCGGTCGACGGCAGCCCTGAAACCAGGTGGCCCGCAATAGTAGAGCTGTGGGTCGGACGAACGCGTCGACAGCAAGGTTTGAAGATCCTGCCGGGTTTCGGGCTCATCGTCGAAATGCAGCCGCACATTGGCTGGGTCGAGGGCGCTTTGAATTTCCGACAAGAGCGGCGTAAGCGCTCTGGCACGCGTGAAGTAGTGCAGTTCGTACCGTCTGCCCCGCCTCTCCAGCGCCCGCGCCATTGCCAGGATCGGCGTGATCCCGATACCTCCCGCCAAAAGCAGGGCCGGCCCACCACTTTTGCCGAGGGGGAAATGATTGCGCGGAGCGGAGACCGGCAGTGTGAATCCAGGGCAAACAGTCTGGTGGATCCAGCTCGATCCGCCGCGGCCTGTCTGCTCGAACTTCACCGCAATCGTGTAGCGGCTCAAATCGCCCGGGTCGCCGCAAAGCGAATACTGGCGCACCTTCCCGTCGGCCAAATGGACATCCACATGGGAACCAGGTTCGAACGGCGGCAGCAACGGTTTGCGCGGGTGCTTCAAATCGATGACGAGGACGTCGCCGGGCTCCTTGCGGATGGCGGTTACGGTCAACTTCATGATGATACGGGGCGCGGCCATGCAGGTTCACTCATACATTGGAAGGATCGGATCGCCGGGGCGGATCACGCCGCCGATCTCGATTGCACAATTCAGACCGGAACGGTTCAACAGACCCTCGTAGAGGCCGGGAATGCCAAGCAGCTCTTCGATGTACTTGCAGGGGAAGTTCATCCGCGCGGCCCGCAGCACGGTCTCGCCAACGCGGAAACGCTTGCCTACGAGGTGGCCGAGCGGCACGCCCCGGGTGGTCAAGTTTCGTCGATGGTCTTCCGGCTCGAGCCTCGCTTTGAAGCCCGGGATCTTTGGCTCACCTGCGGCGATCGCGTCCAGGACTTCGACCTCGATCAGCGTCACCTCGCGAACGTCCAATTTCGGGGAGTAAGTTCCCGTTCCCAGAAAATATCGATCTCCCACGATGCCGCGACCAGGAACAAGCTGTGCCTGGGTCAATTCCTCCATCTCGTAGGAGGCCGCCGGCGCGACGTGGATGTGGAGCAGCGTTCCATTCCACGTCATGCTTCGCCCTCCAAGACCGCCATCGCGGCGCCCAGCTTCCGGCCGGATGCGAGGATCTGATCGAGATGTGCGTTTGCCATGTTTGCTTCCACGCTCCAGGGATAGCGTTGCCGGCATCACGCTGTGCCCGGACACTGGCCCGACAGACAGAGCCAGTTTTGCCGAGTCTTGCTAATCCAGTGGACGATACCGTGTTGGGTTCGGCGGCAGCGCCGGTCAGGCGCTGTCGCTGTCATCCCTGCCGAGCTTGTTGCTCAACTGAGCGGGCAAGCCCTTGCTTACCCGTTGGACAACGCCGGCGAGCAGCCGGACACCGTTCTCGATCTGCCGGATGGTCAAGGCGGAATAGCCCATCACCAGTCCGATACGGTCGCAGCGGCGTTCGTCGGTTTCGTGAGCATAGAGCGGCGATATCGGATGGACGCCCACGCCGGCCCGTCGCGCCTCGTCAACAAAAACGTCTTCCAATGACCGAGTGAGATCCTTGAACCAGACGACGACATGCAGCCCGGCGTCGGCACCCTCGATCACGATGCGGTCGGCGAAGGCGCGCCGAAGGGCGGCAAGCAAGGTTCCTCTTCGCTCGCCGTTGAGACGGCGGACACGGCGCACGTGGCTTTCATATCCGCCGCTCTCAATGAGCGAGGCCAGCGCCTCCTGCTCCGCAACCGGGCAATGCCTGTCAAGAAGCTGCTTGGCCGTCGCAAAGACGCCTTGCAATTCCGGCGGAACCACGAGGTAGCCGATGCGAAGCATCGGCGACAGCGTCTTGGAGATCGTGCCGAGATAGATGACGGAACTCCGGTCTTCCAGCTTGTGCAGAGGGGGAACCGGACGAATGTCGTAGCGGTACTCGCCATCGTAGTCGTCTTCGATCACGTAGGCGTCGCTGCGCCGGGACCATTCGAGGAGCTGATACCGCCGCGAGATCGGCAACACACCGCCCAGTGGGAACTGATGCGACGGTGTCACATAGGCCAGCCGCGCCGTGATCCCTTCAAGAAGCTCCGTCTTCATGCCGTCGCTATCGACGGCGACAGAGACAGGTGTCGCCCCTGTGCTGGCAAACACCTGGCGCGCCATTCTGTAGCACGGGTCCTCGATGACGAAGTTGTCTGAAGGATCAAGCAGCAAGCGGGCGCACATATCGAGACCCTGCTGCGATCCGCTTACGACGAGGATCTGCTCGACCTCGCAGCTTAGCGTTCGAGCCCGCCACAAATATCCCTGCAGAGCCTGGCGCAAGCGAGGCGACCCGCGTGGATCGTCATAGGCCAGCCTTCCTGGCCGTTGTGACATTGCCGCGTTCATTGCGCGCTTCCAAGTCAGCGCCGGGAAATCAGATGGCGCAAGGTCGCCATAACGGAAATCGACCTTCAACCGGTTGGGCAGATAATCGGGCCATGGCGGGCTGCCACGCAGTCGCTCGCCGTAGCTGGAAAGATGGACCGGGCCAGTCCGTTTTGGGGCCGCGCTGCTGGCCTCGCGAGGAACCAGGGAAGCAGCAACGCGAGGCCGTGCGCCTTGGTTGACCTCAATGAAGCCTTCCGCGGCCAGCTGCTCGTAGGCGACGGTGACGGTCGTTCGCGAAACGCCGAGGTCATTTGCGAGGCCGCGAGACGACGGCAGCTGACTGCCGGTTTCATAGACACCGCTCAAGATCTGCTCGCGAAGCGCTTCGTAGATCTGGCGCGCGCCCAGACCCGGCGCGTGACCCGTCGACACGGCACTGGAAGACTGGACCATTTGTTTCATCGCCAACTGGACGTTACATCCAAGCCAGTTTGCCGGCAATCTTCTTAAGAACCAAAAGGATTTCAAAACATCGATGCCCCGCACCACAGACCAATCCGAAACCGGGGCACCGACGCCGTCCCCTCACGATGCCGATTTCGCATTCGCCACCCGGGCCATCCACCATGGCTATGATCCGGCGGGCTTTTCCAATGCCGTTCAGCCGCCGGTGTTTCTGACCTCGACCTATGGGTTCGAAAGTGTGGAAGCAAACGAGGCCGCGGCAGCGCTTGGCGGAAGGCTTTACGCACGCGAATACAACCCGACGACCGAAATCCTCGAAAAACGGCTCGCCAATCTCGAAGGAGCCGAAGCCGGGCTGGTCGTTGCTTCGGGGATGGCGGCTTTCGGCACGCTGATCCTGTCGCTGCTGTCGCAAGGCGACGAACTCATCGTCCACAAGACGCTTTATGCCAACACGCTCGCCATGGTCGAACAGGCGGTGCCGCGGTTTGGCATCAAGGTCGTTGCGGTCGATCTATCCGTACCAAGCAATCTCAAAGGCGCCATAACTGACAGGACCAGGCTTGTCTTCTTCGAGACGCCGGTCAACCCGCTGAGCCGCATCCTCGACATTGCGGCCATTGCCGAACACGCCCATGCGCGCGGCGTGAAGGTCGCGGTCGACAGCACCTTTGCCTCGCCCGCGCTACAGCGTCCTTTGGAACACGGGGCCGACATCGTGATCCACTCGCTGACCAAGTATATCAATGGCCACGGCGATGCTCTGGGCGGGGCGATCCTCGGTGATGCGAAAACACTTCACACCCTGCACGAAACGGGCTTGCGCTATATTACCGGTGCAGCGCTCTCGCCGATGTCAGCGTTCCTGATCTTGCGCGGGCTGAAAACGCTCACCCTGCGTATGGACCGTCACAGCGCCTCCGCCCTTGCGGTCGCGCAGGCACTCGAAGCGCATCCGGCCGTGGCCTGGGTAAGCTATCCATTTCTCGACTCTCATCCCGATCAGGTGATCGCGCGCAGACAGATGTCGCAGGGCTCGGGCATAATGGCTTTCGGCCTGCGCGCAGGCTATGAGGGCGCTCGCCAGATGATGAACCGGCTCAAGCTGATCACTCGTGCAGTCAGCCTCGGCGACGCCGACAGCCTCATCTATCATCCTGCGAGCCTGGCCCGCGCGCGCAAGGCAATCCGCAAGGATGCGCATCTGGCCGATGGTGTCGGCGAAGACCTGATGCGCCTGTCGGTGGGGCTCGAAGACGCCGCCGACCTGATTGCGGATCTGCGGCAGGGGCTGGACGCGGTCTGATGCCGAGCGCCGCAACCAATCAGACGATGGGAGCTTGAACATGGCCTTCTTGAGCGGCCTTTGCGCCTTCCCGATCACGCCTACCGACAGTGACGGGCGGGTCGATACCGCAGCGCTGCGCCAGCTGATTGCACGGCTTTGCACAGCAAAGGTGGATTCCATCGGGCTTCTTGGCAGCACCGGCACTTACATGTATCTGTCGCGACAGCAGCGACGCCGGACCCTTTCCGAGGCGCTGGACGAGACTGGCGGAGGTATCCCGGTCATCGTAGGGGTCGGCGCATTGCGCACCGACGAGGCGATAAAACACGCAAGAGACGCAAAGGCCCTCGGCGCGGCCGCAGGCTTGCTCGCAGCCGTCTCTTATGCCCCGCTCACCGATGACGAGGTGTTCGAGCATTTCTCGTCGGTCGCGCGCAGAAGCGGACTGCCGATCGTCATCTACGACAATCCTGGAACGACGCATTTTCGCTTTACACCCGCGCTCGTCGCACGTCTGGCGCAGGTGCCTGGGATCGTGGCCATCAAGAACCCGACCGACGGGGGCGATGCGATCCTGGGCCATCTGCAGGATCAGAGGCAAATCGTGCCAAAAGGATTCTCGATCGGTTACAGCGGCGACTGGAACGCCACACAAGCCATGATTGCCGGCGCCGACACCTGGTACAGTGTGCTGGGCGGCATCTTGCCCGAACCTTGCATGGGGATCGTCAGGGCCGCCCAACAGGGCGACCACGCGCAAGCGCGTCGCATCGACGCCACGCTGGTCCCGCTATGGGAACTCTTCAAGACGTATTCGAGCCTTCGTGTGGTCTATACGCTCGCTGAAGTCCTCGACATCTGCCGTGCCGCACCCCCGCTTCCGATCATGCCGCTTCCCATCGCGGCGAAGCACCAGGTCGCCGACGCACTGGCACGTCTGCGAACAGCTGCCGTGTCGTGAGCCGCGAACTTCGAGATCATTGAAAGAACCGACCATGTATGTCCCGCTGCACAACGAAGAGCCCAGCCGAGAGGTTCTTTTTGATCTGATCCAGAACACCGCACTTGGTGTGCTGATCACCCATGGACCAGGTGGACTCGACGCCAATCACATCCCCTTCGAGCTCGACAACTCGGCAGGAAAATTCGCCACGCTGCGATGTCACGTCGCGCGCAGCAATCCGGTCTGGCAGGACGTATCGAGCGGCGATGAGGTCCTCGTCGTGTTCCGGGCCGCCGACGCCTACATTTCTCCCCAGTGGTATCCCAGCAAGCACGAGTTCCATAAACAGGTCCCGACCTGGAACTACCTGGTCGCACATGCGCACGGACGGATCACCGTTCACGACGATGAGCGCTTTGTGCGTCGGAACGTGGCCAAACTGACCCATCGGCATGAGTCAATCCAGCCCGTCCCATGGAAGATGGGGGATGCGCCGAGAGACTTTATTGACACGCTGGTCAAGGAGATCGTGGGACTGGAGATCGAGATTACGCATCTGGTTGGCAAGGCCAAGTTGAGCCAGACCAAAGAGCCGCGCGATATTCGCAATGCTGGCGAAGTGCTCGTCGCACGGGGCGACACGGGCGTCGGTCAGGCGATGCTGGCAGCCGCTGCTCGCAAGTCCGAACAGGGTTGAAGTCCCCAGCCATCAGCTCCGAGGCCGGCTCCCCCGGCAGGGCAGGAGCTTGATCGCGATCTGACCGGTCTCAAGCCGGTCAAGCAGCGTATCCGCGAGACGGCGGCGCTCTTGCTGGTCGGGCGCGCGCGCAGCCGCCTGGGCCTGTCGACCCACACGCCGACGTTGCATATGAGCTTTACGGGCAATCCAGGCACCGGCAAGACGACGGTGGCGCTCAGGATGGCAAATCTGCTCCATCGGCTTGGGTACGTGCGCAAGGGCCATCTCGTCTCGGTA
>NZ_QGGH01000001.1:375804-516248 GCF_003148495.1 Mesorhizobium loti | reverse complement strand
GGGCAATCCAGGCACCGGCAAGACGACGGTGGCGCTCAGGATGGCAAATCTGCTCCATCGGCTTGGGTACGTGCGCAAGGGCCATCTCGTCTCGGTAACGCGCGACGACCTCGTCGGCCAGTATATCGGCCATACCGCGCCGAAGACGAAGGAGGTGCTGAAGAAGGCGATGGGGGGGCGTGTTGTTCATCGACGAAGCCTACTATCTCTACCGTCCCGACAACGAGCGCGACTATGGCCAGGAAGCCATCGAAATCCTCCTGCAGGTGATGGAGAACCAGCGGGACGACCTCGTCGTCATCCTCGCCGGCTATGGGGACCGGATGGAGCGCTTCTATCAGTCCAACCCGGGATTTCGATCGCGCATCGCGCACCACATCGACTTCCCGGACTATGAGGACGCAGGGCCCTCTTGCGTTCAGGGCTTGCCGTAGTCGTCAGAAAACGTCAAGGGCGCGCGAGCTGGCGCCAGCCAGCGGCACAGATAGATCAGACTGAATGAAGCAACAGCCAGGCTCGACGCAAGCAACAGCAGCAGCGCGAGTGAAATGTCCGCGAGCGATCCCGCAACCGCAGTAGCGATCGCCGATCCAAGCCAAGAAGCCGCCTGTAGCCAGCCATAGGCCTTTGCATGTTGAGAGGGCTGGGTGACCCGAGAAACCTCCGATGTCAGAAAAGCAATGGTCGGCGCTACCGCAAGTCCACTCATCACGAGGATGATGGAAAAGAGAGGCAGGTTCGATGTCACCAAGCCTGCCATAGCGATGCTCGCAACTGATGGAACCGGAAGGAGCAACAAGCGAATCCGCTCGATATTTCGAAAACGACTGAGCATCAGCCCGCCGACCAAAGAAGCGCCTGCCCATGCCGTTAGAAGCAGCGCCGCTACCGTTCGGTCATCAATCCGTGCAACAACGGCAACCTCGATGCATGCGAGCATACCGTAGGCTGCGGCTCCTGAGAAAATCAACGCCTGGGTCAGCCAGTTGAGATTCGTATTGCCCCGCCTCGGACCTTCGTCAGGATGCTCCGATTTACGTTCGATGCCATGCCCGACGTGCGCAAAAGTCAGCGAAACCAAACCGAGTAACGCCGCGCAAGAAATCGTGGGCCCAAGCTGCCCTACAAAATTCGAGGCGGCTACGACCAAGGGCGCAATAACAAATGCCGAGCTCGCCAAAGCTGCCTCTGCGTCAAATGCAACGGAGCGCCGATCAGCGTCGAGTAGACCCGCAAGGAGAGCACGCGCCTGTGCTGTGATAGGCGGCAGTGAGGCGCCGGCGATCGTGGAAACAAGCACAGCAGAGAGCGGGCCGCTGACAATGCCGATCCCGACATGGCTCGCAAAGCTGACAATACCCAATAGCAGAAACGTTGGACGCCAACCAATATTCTTTACGATCGCAATCCAGAGCGGTTGGCTGAGGGCACCCGCAAAGGTCCAACCGGTCAGAGCAAACGAGGCGACCGCAAGTGAGAGTTTGTCAGCTAGCGTGACGAGGATCGCGAGCGGTCCCATGCTCGTCGCGACACGATAGGCCATTGTTACTGCCAAAATCGCCAGGACATTTCTAGGTAGGCTCGCCATGTTTCCTAACACTACCCATGTCTAGGCGATTATCTTAGGCTGCCACAGAAAGGCTATCTTTTCAGCTCGGTCAAGCAAGGCGGTGGCCAAAGGTGTGAGGCCGACGGACGACTTTTCTCATGCCTTGACAGCAATGAGCGGACCTCCCGAAACCCAATTCGAGACATGGCGAGGCCTGTCGGTGCGGCGTATGCAATCCAACTTCCCGTGGCTGTCCGCGCGACGTGCCGAACCTTCGCCCTGGTGCCGGGCGCTCAATGCCTAACTTTCCTTTGCGAGCATTGAGCTCAAAGGATAGTCCCGCCACGCGGGTCGAGGCAGAACCAAATTATTTGCCAAGTCACACCTCTCCCCCGATTGCATTTCGGCCCATAACCTTGGTCGCAGCAGGTAGTGTACCGTCGACACGCGGTTGTACCAAACGGCACCTGAATCTAGACACCTGCTCACGCACCACACCGCAACCGTAGTGGCCGCTTAACTGGAACAGGCATTTCCCGGATCTTCAGTTCGCCATGATGAGGGCGTCGGTGACGAGCTGGGCCGTCATCTCGGCCTTCATCGACCAGCCGACGACGCGGCGCGATAGCAGGTCGACGACTGCATTTGCTTCATGGACCACACATCAGGCGCTTCGCCTGAGCGATGACCGGATCGAGCGTCACATAGTTGTTCGACACATAACGTTCCTGCCATTTCAGAGGGTAGTTCGACACCGCTCGCCCATCCGATACGCGCACGCTGAAAATGGGCAAAATGCTCGAAACCGGAATTCGTGGCGAATTCCTGCAGGGCGGTTTTGATCGAGCGCTCATCCCGAGCGAGCTCCATCGCGTCGATCAAACGATCAAGATGATTGCCTAGGACGCGTTCTGCTTTTGCTGGCAACATCAAACCTCCTCGTATTGTTGCGTGCCTATGCTCGCACCTCGCTCGGGCTAGCAGTGGGTGATCGTCGTGAACCTCTCCGCCGCGAAGTGTGCCGCACCAATCGCGGAAGAGCATTCACCTTTTCGGATGGCATCGAAGAACGCTCCCTTCTTGGTATTTCGTCGATCGATTGTGGCAATGCTTTTATGCCGAGCGAGCACGCGATGTCGCTCGTCGTCCTGGATTGACAGGATTCCGGTGCGCTGATCGTGATGCTCGGCAATCAACTTGCGCGTCCCGCCGGCTTGGCAATCTCGAGCAGACGAGACTCACTCAAAACACCAGCTTCTTTCAAAATAGGATAGGCGATCGCCGCTATGTGGGCGTTGATACGCTTAAGATCACGCAGGATGTCGAGGTGCAGCGCACTAGTCTGGAGACTTTCGATCTGCCCGTCGCGAAGCCGATTAAGATGGTTGTCCGCTGACCGCTTCTCGAGATAGCGGATATCGACTTTCGCCTCGACCAGCCGGCGGGCGAGCTTTGCGTCGCCTGACACGAGGATGCTCTGGGCGATGCGCAGGTTCGCGATCGTGACTGCGTAAACCTCCTCGATCTCTGCCGCTCCTGGGGCCGAGAAGGTCAGCTGGTTTCTGATCTTTTTCACGACGAGATCATGCAAGTTCTTTTCTATGATATCGCCGATGTGCTCGAGATTGATGGCGTAGGAGACGATCTCGGCCGAGCGATGTGCCTCGTCTTCGTCGAGATCTGTCCGATTGAGGTTGGAGAGATAGAGCTTTACTTGCTCGTGCAAGCGATCGACTTCGTCATCCATAGCGGCGATGTCGGCGCAGAGCTTGGTGTCGTTCCGACGCAGCGCTTCCAGATTTTTTTGCAGCATGTCCGTCACGTTGTCGCCGATGCGCAACGTTTCTCGGACTGCACCAGCAAGCGCCATTGCTGGATTGCTGAGACTCGCCTGATCGAGATGGCCAGGACCGCCCTGAATCGGCACTTCCGGCAGCAACCGGCGCATCGCCCACGAAACGGCACCGAGTAGTGGCAGCATGATTGCAGCGAGCAGCAAGTTTAATCCGATGTGTGCGTCGACAACGAGTTGCGCCGGCTCCAAGGCGAAGCCGGAGAGCGCGGAAGCCGCCTGATCGGCGAAGGGCAACACGATCACGCAGCCAATCAGCCGGACGGCGAGATTGCCGATGGTCACCCGCCGTGCCAGCGGACCGTCTCCCATCGTGGCGATCACAGGAGGGACAGCGCCGCCAAGATTGGCGCCGAGAACCAGAGCGATGCCGAGAGCGGGTCCAACCGTTCCGCTGGCAGCCAGTGACATAACGAGAAGGACGATGGCGAGGCTGGAGGACGAGGCGATTGGCAGCACGGCCGCGACCACGACCGCCAGCGCCGGCACTGCATCCAGTGAGGCCATTAGCGCGCGCAGCACCTCAGACTGCCGCATCGGCTCGGTCGATTGGCCAAGCAGATGAAGCGACAACAGCATCAGCCCCAGCCCCAGCACCGCGCGGGCGATCCCCTTGTGCGGCCTGGCTTCGCTGAACGTGAACATGACGACACCGGCTGCAATCATCAGCGGCGCGAGCCAGTGGATGTCGAAGGCCAGAATCCGCGTGACCAGGCTGGTGCCGACATTGGCACCGAGCATGATCGCCTGCGCCATGGCCGAACTTATGAAGCCGCTGCCGGCGAATGAAGCTGTCATGAGCGCGGTGGCCGTGCTGCTCTGCAACGCCATGGTGGCGGCAAGGCCGACGCCGAAAGCCATCAGCCGGTTGCGAGTGGCGGCGGCGATCCAGCGGCGCAGTCGGGCGCCAAATGCCCGGCTCACGCCGGTCTTGACCATGCGTATACCCCACAGCAGAAGTGCAACTGCGCCGATGAGGTCAATCATGGGGGTCCTTCCCACGTATATGCACTGGCGAGATCCCGGAATTTGGAAGCGCTGACATCAGCGCTTCCAGTCCAACACGATCTTGCCGGAGTTACCGCTTTGCATGGCTTGGAAGCCAAGCTCGTAGTCGCTTATAGGCAGGCGATGTGTGATCACCTTGCGCACGTCGAGGCCGCTCTGCAGCATCGCCAGCATCTTGTGCCAGGTCTCGAACATCTCACGCCCGTAGATGCCCTTGACCGTCAGCATCTTGAACACGACCTTGGTCCAGTCGACCGGAGCCGGCCTTGCCGGGATGCCGAGCATTGCGATCTTGCCGCCCATGACGAGATGCTCGACCATTTGGTCGAAGGCCGCTGGTGCGCCGCTCATTTCCAGGCCGATATCGAAGCCTTCCTTCATGCCAAGCTTGGCCTTGACGGAGCTTAGGTCCTCCTTCGACACATCGACCGGCACGACGTCGGCGACCTCGGCCGCGAGCGCAAGCCGCATCGGATTGATGTCGGTGATAACCACATGCCGCGCGCCAACATGCCTGGCCACCGCCGCACTCATGATGCCGATCGGACCGGCACCGGTCACGAGGACATCCTCGCCAACCAGATCGAAGGACAATGCGGTATGGACCGCATTGCCGAGTGGATCGAGGATGGCGCCGATCTCGTCGTCGATCGTGTCGGGGAGAGGCACGACGTTGAACGCCGGCAGCCTGAGATATTCTGCGAAGGCGCCGGGAATGTTGACGCCGATCCCCTTGGTTTCGGGATCGAGATGGAATCGGCCTCCGCGGGCTGCACGACTGTTCATCCCGATGACGTGGCCCTCGCCCGAGACACGCTGGCCGATGGGGAGATTGCGAACGTTTGATCCCGTTTCGACGATCTCGCCGGCATACTCATGCCCGACTACCATGGGGACGGGAACCGTGCGCCGCGCCCATTCGTCCCAAGCATAGATATGTATGTCGGTTCCGCAGATCCCCGTCTTGTTGATCTTGATCAGGACGTCGTCCGGTCCGATCGGGGGTACCGGCTGATCATCGAGCCAGAGGCCGGGTTCGGCCATTGCCTTGACAAGCGCTCGCATCAAAATACCCCTCTCAATCATCAAATTATCCCGATCGCCCCGCCGGCATCCTTGAAGGCATCTAGGGCGAAGTCGACGTCCGTTTCGGTGAGCGCCGCCGACATCTGTGTCCTGATCCGGGCCTTGCCCTTGGGAACGACGGGAAAGAAGAAGGCCGCGACATAGACGCCGCGCTCGTCGAGCGCTGCCGCCATCTGTTGGGCGAGCCGCGCGTCATGGAGCATGACCGGAATGATTGGCGTCTCGCCAGGAAGCAACTCGAAGCCCGCACTAGCGAGCTTGGACCGGAACCGGACGGCGTGAGAGGAAAGAATCTGTCGCCGATCATCGGCCTGCCTTGCGATCTCGATCGCCTTGATCGAACCGGCTGCGATTGCAGGGGCGAGACTGTTCGAGAACAGATAGGGCCGGGCGCGCTGGCGAAGCAGATCGATGATCGGCTGCGCAGCCGCAACAAAACCACCCATCGCGCCACCCAGGCTCTTGCCCAGCGTTCCCGTCACAATGTCGACGCGCGGCCCGACGCCGGTCAGCGCCGGTGTGCCCCGGCCCGCCTCGCCAATGTGCCCCGTCGCGTGGCAATCGTCGACCATGACGAGCGCGCCATAGCGCTCGGCGAGATCGCAGATCGCCGGCAGGTTGGCGACATAGCCATCCATAGAGAAGACGCCATCGGTGACGATCAGCTTGAACCGGGCGCCATCGGCGGCAGCCTCCTTGAGCCGATCCTCAAGCTCGTTCATGTCGCTGTTTAAAAAGCGATAACGCTTTGCCCTGCTGAGACGCACGCCATCGATAATCGAAGCGTGGTTCAGCGAATCTGAAATGATTGCGTCCTCCGCTCCCAGCAGTACCTCGAAAATGCCGCCATTGGCATCGAAGCAAGCGGCAAACAGGATCGCGTCGTCCTTGCCTAGGTAGTGTGCGATCGTCTGTTCAAGCTCGCGATGCAAGGTCTGCGTGCCGCAGATGAACCGAACCGACGCCATTCCGAAGCCGAATTTATCAAGACCTACTTTGGCGGCCGCCACGATTTCCGGATGGTTCGCTAGGCCTAGATAGTTGTTGGCGCAGAGATTGATAACGTCGCGGGTTCCTGCAGGCAACGTCACATCTATGCGGCCGTGCTGGGGACCGGCGATCAACCGTTCCCGTTTGTAGAGGCCCTCGGCTTCGATTGTCGCGAGGGTTTCGTTCAAATGTCTCAGGAAGGTCGCAGCCACACCGTCACCAAATTCCGTTATAAGGGAATTAATCCATTATACAGGAATGATGTCAAGAGATAGTGGAAATTCATTATCTGTAGAGCAAAACCATCAAGCCCTTGGCAGCGGTCTTTGACGTATTTCGTATCCGATGGGGCACGTCAGCCGGGTATCGCGCGGTCTCACCGGTCTTGAGGATTTTGGTCACGCCACCACTCGTGACCTCGAAGCCTCCGGTGAACGCAGTGAGATGTTCGAATGCACGTGGTGCGTGCGCGGAGCTTTCGAGACACCCACCCGGAGCAATCTCGACCTCATACCACTCCGTGTCGCCCGCTAGGCGGGGCGGACTCAGAATACGAAGATGGCATGATCCGTCAGCATTCTTGATCTCCGGCGTGTGAGGCGCCGTGATAACTTCGACGGTGTCGGTATTCGAACCAGCTGAGGTTCCTTCCACAAGATCCGAAATCTCGATCTTGAGCGCGCGCGTCAGGCCCCAGAGCACCGCAAATGTCGGATTCGCCTGGCCACGTTCGATTTGAGAAAGCATCGACTTTGAAACGCCAGACAGCATCGCCAGCTGCTCAAGCGTCAGGCCGGAGTCTTTTCGTCGGCGTTGTACATTTGGACCAATTAGCGGCGGGGCGGATGATTCTGACATTCATATCGTATAGCCAATTTCCAGTATAACGGAAAGGCCTTCTGCTTGATGCACGATTGCTCACTTATCTTTCGAGCGAATGTCAGCCACACGCTACTTGGGTAGCTGCTCAGAAATCTCCTCCGCAATGATTTGAGCAGCGGCAGCTGAGAGCGTCCACCCTAGGTGCCCATGACCGGTGTTGTAGAAAATGCCGGGACTGCGCCCGACACCGATTCTTGGCACCATGTTCGGTAGGGCGCAGCCAGCCCAAGATATAACGGCGCTGGTGTCCACGTCTGGGAAAATCGGTAGGATAGAAGGCTCCCAAGTGCCGGCCCCAAATCACCGCTTCGCCAATTCGGAAAGCCTGTTTGTGAGTATTCAACCTAATTAAGCGCCGCTGATGACGGCGAGCGCTTCGACCAGTCGGGCGACCTCCGCCTCAGTCGTGTAGAGAGCGGGCGACACACGGATGCACTGGCCGGCCGCTACACCGGCGCGGCACACCGTCAGAACCTTGAACTCATCGCGCAGTTTCGCCACCAGAGCGTTGTTGTCGTCCTTCGTCCCCTTGCTCTTGACGCGGAACGAGGTGATGCCGGCATGCATGCTCTGGTCGTCGGGCGTCAGGATTTCGTAGGTTTCCATCGCCCGGACCGGCCCAACCCACTGGTTGCGCAAATAGGTTAGCCTCGTGTTCTTGGACGCAGCCCCGATCTTCTCGTGCAAGTCGAGCGCCGCGGGTACGCTGAGGGCGGCGGCGAAGTTCAGCGTTCCGGTGTGGATGCGCGAGCGGATGTCGTCTGCCGGCCAGTCCTGGTCGCCCATATGGATGTCGATATCGGCCAGCCGACCTTTTTTGATGTAGAAGAAACCCATCCCGACGGGTGCACCTATCCATTTGTGCAGATTGAAGCCGACGAAATCGGCGCCGAGATCGGTTGCGTTGAAGGATATCTGTCCCCAGGAATGCGCCGCGTCGACGATTGTGTCGACGCCCCTTTCCCGCGCCATGTCGGTGATCTCGCGGGTCGGCATCACCAGCCCGGTCCGGTGCGAAAGATGCGTCAGAAGCAGCAGTTTCGCCTTGGGCGTCTGGTCGAGAACCTCCTTGTAGGTTTCGAGAACCGCCTCGCGGGTGACCGGTTCGGGGATGGAAAAGGTCTTCACCTCGACGCCGCGCCGGTCCTTCAGCATGGCCATCGCATATTGCATCGAATCGTAGTCGAGGTCGCAATAGAGAACCGCATCGCCAGGCTGCAGCTTGTTGTAGCCGGTGATCAGGACCTGCAGGGCTTCGGTGGCGCCGCGCGTCAGCGCGACCTCCTCCGGCAGCGCGCCGACAGCGGCAGCGACGCGCGTACGGACATTCTCGAAATCGGTTCCGAAGGCGCTGCGGTGATAGAGCGAATTTTGCCGGTTCACTCGCTGCGTGTTCTCCAGGTAAACCTCCAGCACCGGCCGTGCCATAATACCCCAATAGCCGTTCTCCAGATTGGCGATCGATCGGTCCACGTCGTAGAGGTCTCGCACGGCCGCCCAGTACCCGTCGTCGGTCGCCAAATTCGACGTATCCGCTGTGGGAAGGGCGACGGTTTCCGCCGCTGCGGTCCGCAGGGTTGCCGCTCCTGCCGCTGCGATCATGCTGCCCATGAGAAAGTTGCGCCGCAGTGTCATATCCGTCTCCTGCGATCCGTCGTTTGTTGTTGATGGCGCGTGTCTACCGAGGCTTTGCCACAGGCCGTTGAAGCGCGCGGACATGGCCCGGCGCCGGCCTTGGACGTGTGCATGGGTGCGGGCTGCCAATCGCTATGACCATTCCCTACTTTCCACTCAAGGGCGGTGGTGCCGGCCTGATGCGTCCAGATGGATTTAGCGATGTCGTCCTATGCCGAAAAGCGTCTCGTACCACGCGGCGCGCGTATTCGCGCGCGGAAGAAGCAGCCGCCAATGACCTGGCGCACTTTCGTGTCGTGACGCCAAACTGGGGCCCTTGAACATCAAAACTCTCCCAAAACAATCGAAGGGATCCTTGCGATGCTGTCGGTAACCAAACGTTGCAAGAGATCCCATTATTCGGCTCGCATCACAAACATGCTCTTGGGGTCTATCGAAATATCAACGTCCTGGCCGCGCGACGGCGGGGAGGAGAGCTGCGTATTAAACGTGTCAATAGTGATTGTCTCATTGCCAACGATCAGGCGAACCCGAATTACAGAGCCATAAAAGCCAACCCCCGTAACCTTGCCTCTCAGTATGGCATCTCCTTTGCGGGCGCCAAAGCGTATTGCTTCTGGCCGAACTGCCAGTGAGAGATGGTCACCCCGCGCTAAACCCTGCGGAAGTTCCAGATTTTTGAGAGTCGCGGTTGCGACCTCCACCGACCCGCTCGCAGGGTCCAATAACGTTGCCTTGAGGACAGAAAGCGTTCCAACGAATGATGCGACGAAACGCGTGGCCGGACGATTGTAGATTTCAAGTGGTGTGCCAAACTGCTCAACCCTTCCGCTGTTCATGACCGCAACCCGGTCAGACATCGACAATGCCTCTTCCTGGTCGTGTGTCACAAAAAGCGTGGTGATGCCGAGTTCAGTTTGGATCTCTCGAATCTGTTCACGCAAAGAAAGACGAATCTTTGCATCAAGTGCCGAGAGCGGTTCATCAAGCAAGAGCATCGCTGGTTTCTTTGCCAACGCTCGTGCCAAAGCCACGCGCTGTTGCTGGCCACCCGAAAGCTCATACGGAAAACGCCGCTCCAATCCTGTCAAGCCGACGAGTTCTAACATTTCAGCAACACGCCTTTGAATGTCTCGATCTGCCATGGCCGCGATTTTGAGACCAAAGCCGACGTTGGCGGCAGCCGACATATTCGGAAACAACGCGTAAGATTGGAATACCATTCCGAGGTTGCGCTGATCTGGGCGCAACCTGGAAACATCTCTCCCATCAATCAGAATTCGGCCAGTTGTCGGATACTCAAATCCTGCAATCATACGCAAGACCGTAGTCTTTCCGCAGCCGGATGGGCCAAGAACCGAAATGAATTCGCCTTTCCGTACTTCAAGATCTAGATTGCGAACGACTTCATGCCCCCCGAACCGTTTGATGACCCCGGAAAGGTGAAGAGCGGCATTTGCTTTGGCGGAGGACGCGACCAGATTCATTTACTCTCTCTTCGCACAGGAGGGGAAAAGCGCGCCAAAATTTGGACCAGTCCCATGGCGGTCCAGGTAATGAAGAATGACAGAATGACCAATGCCGCCGGTTCATAGGCCTTTGCGACCCCAACTCTCTGGATGTAGGGGCCAAAGGCAGGCCTCGTGAGAAGACTCGCCATTACGAACTCACTGATTACAACGGCGAAAGTCAGGAACGCACCAGACAGCACAGAAACCATTATATTGGGTAGAATTATGCGGGTGATAATAGTGATTGGTCTGGCGCCAAGAATTGTTGCGGCTTCAGTGAGCACGCGGGCATTGATTGCTTGGAGGCCGGTATCAACAGCTCGGTACAGATACGGAAGCGCTAGCGTCACGTAACCACATATCAACAATATATCTGACCCGCGAGACGTTCCTGTAAGAGGAATCAGCGATGAAGAGGAGAACATCCGCACATAACCGAATACCAATATTATCGGCGGAACGATCAGCGGCAGCAGCACGATAAACTCGACGACCGGCCTAAGCCATGGCAGGCGCAGGCGTACCAAATATACGGTTGGCACGACGAGAACAGTACCTACGAAGATTGTGCACAACGCGATGAGCGCCGAATAACTGAAACTCGAAATGAAATCCGGATCGGCGAAGACGTAACGGTAGGCATCGAGACTATAGCCGTCGCGCCTTAGGCTAAGCGAGAACTTTGCTGTACTGATCAATGGCATCAGGAAGAAAGCAACACCTAAGGACAGACAGATCCAGCGAAGAAGATGCATGGTTTTTATCATCGGAGCCACCGTTCAGCGCGGGTGCGGAGGACGAGATAGATGGCGTTGGCAAATGCCATGACGATGATCATGCCAAGCGCCAATGCAGCACCGAGGTTCTCGTTGTGCAGGACGTCACCACGGATCTGCGCATAGAGCAGAATCGGCACGATGTTCACCGCGTAACCGGTGAGGGCATAGGCTGTGGCAATTGCCCCAAACGAGTTCGCGAAAAGGAGCGCTAGTGTCCCAAGGAGGCTGGGCCACAAGATCGGCAGGCCGATATGTCGCCAATACTGCCAAGAGCTGGCGCCAAGGATTGACGCAGCTTCGCGCCAGTCTCTCCGCAAGCCATCAATGGCTGGCATCATGATCGTAACCGTGATCGGGATCTGGAAAAAGAGATAGGTGACTGTTAGCCCCCAGAAGCTGGCCAGATCGAAGCCAGCGGCATAAATATCTATGCCAAAGGCCGCCTTGATTGCTGCGGTGACCAATCCGAGACGTCCAAGTGTTGCGACGAACGCAAAGGCGAGCGGAACGCCGGAGAAGTTCGAAGCGACGCCACAGAATGTCATCACGATAGAACGGACCTGAGTGCTGCCTATACCGCGCCCGACGTTTAGAGCAAGGCCGAGGCCAATTACTGCACCAAGCACGGCTGACGCTGCAGAGAGCCTTATAGACTCGGCAAACGCCCCCGTGACCTCAGGCGTGTTGAGGTCAGCGAAATTCCCGAACGTCAGGTGCCCCTGCTGATCGACAAACGCGTTGGCGATCAGCGCAACTGTTGGCGCGACCATCATCACGAGAGCGAAGATGAAAAACGGCGCGACGCCGATCAGCGCGGACCAATCCAATCGTCGTAACGCCGAAGCTCGCTGCGTGATAGGAAGCTCGCTGGGTTTGGAAATTCCCAACTCAGCGACTTCCTTCTCCGACAGGGACACCTCAGTTCTTCTTGGCATTCGCATTGATGGTCGTTGTCCAGCTTTCAGCGACAATCTTGCCGGCTTCGATCAGATCCTGAAGCTCCGGGAACACGACTTTATCCCCGGATGGAGGAAGTTTAGCGACCATCTCATCCGTGATTGAGCCTGCCTTCCGCATTTGGTCGAAACGGATCGGATGGCAGAGACCGTGCAGAAATCCGATCTGCCCTTCGTCGGAATACAAGTACTCCATCCAGAGCTTCGCCGCGTTGGGATGAGGCGCATACTTGCTGATCGCCTGGGCGTAAACGCCCGCGACGGTCACCTTGGGGACGATTGTTTCAATGAGAGGATTGCCATGGAAGTTCTCGTTGTAAATGACACCGTTGAAGTCCCAGCGTGTTGTAATCGGCGTTTCGCCTTTGGCAATTGCAGCGGCGTTACCGAAAGTCGGAACGAGATTACCGATTTCATTGAGTTGGCGGTAGAACTCTATACCCGCCTTGGCTGCATCGGCACCCGTTTTCGCGCCAGTGGCCAATCCGGCGGCATAAATGCTCAGGATCGCGTTGTTCGCCGTTCTCGGGTCTGCCGGCACCGAGATGCTTTTCTTGTACATCGGATCGCGGAGATCAGACCAATCAGCAGGGCTTTTCTGGACCACGTCCTTGTTCACAAGGAATGCCAGCACTCCATAATAGTCGCCGTACCAGTGACCCTCCGGATCCTTAACGGCGTCCGGAATCGAATTCCAAGTCTTGACCTTGTACGGCTGCAGTAGTTCGTCCTGCATGGCAGTCGGACCAAACACCATGCCAATGTCGATGACGTCTGGAGCCTGCGGCCCTGTGTTGCCGATGTTGGCCTTGATCGTGGCAAGTTCTTCTCCCGAACCAGCGTTCGGATTCAGTTCATTTACGACGAGGCCGTACTTGTCCTCGAAGCCCTGAATGAGGGCTCCATAACCGCACCAGTCGTGTGAAACGGCAATGACTGTCAATTGACCTTCAGCTTTGGCGGCAGCAACGAGGGCATCGAGGTCCTGTGCCGATGCAGCGGCGGGAAGGACGGCCAGTGCCATTATCGCCACGCCGGCGAGCAGTCCTGCAGTTGTATTCACGCGCATGATTCTCTCTCCTAGTTCTTGATCCCACAAACAGGCTTGGAGGCACCCATATGAGGCCGCCCTATCGACAGCCAGATTATGGACCTTGCGTAACATCTATGTGACATTATTAGATAATAACTGGTATTTTATGACTTTTAATTTGTCAAGGGGTTTTGCTCGGTCCGCCCCCCTGATTTTCGTCAGCTGCCTTGCCCGCGAAATAGCAATAATTTCAATATCTTATACATTCCAAACGAGATGAGGCGGGAGACTCCAAAGGCCTTCCCCGCCGGGAAGAAGCCCCGATAAAATGATAGGTGGCGTTATGCAATGCGAGGTTTATGGGGACGCGCGGCTTTGACAATGTGAGTTTTTAGGTTCCTTCCCTAGGATAACTTCCCCGATTGAGTCCAGACGGCTACTCCCGCATCCCCATCAATGGATTCCCCGGATTTCATATTTGGGCGCCTATTCTGGGCGTAAGCCGATCTTGAAGCTGCCGTCTTAGGCCAGCCTCTTGGGAAACGGGTGTTTGGCCTCGTTGACACGACAGCATACACAAAATATCATTATTCCTCACGAAAGATACCAGTCTGGCTACGGAGTGCCTCGCGGGATGAACGAAGTTGGAAGCCAACGAATAGGCAGATTGCCTGCTGCTGGTCGGCTGCAGGCAATAACCGAAATGGTCGAGGCTGGATCAAGTATCAGCATTGCCGGGCTAGCAGAGCAGTACTCAGTGTCGATGGAGACCATACGTCGCGATATCGCAGCGTTGGAAAAGGAAGGGCTCGTCTACCGTGTGCACGGTGGCGCCATGCCCGCTGGGCGTTCAGCTACTATCGACATCCGGGTGAATAACCTCAGTCTCGAAAAAGCGTCGATAGGAGCATTGGCGGCGAGGCTGATAGAGAAAGATGAATGGATATTCCTGACGCATGGAAGCACGACGCTCTCAGTTGCCAAAGCGCTTAACGACGGCCCTCCAATTTCCGTGATGACCAACATGCCGGCAATTGCTGAGGCTCTCCACGGTGGAGCAAAGCATCGCGTTGTGTTAACCGGCGGCGAATACAATCACGCCGATGGCACTTTGGGCGGCCAGGCGGTGCTTGAGGCCATTTCCGAGTGCGTGTTCGACACCGCCATTATGGGTACTTACGGAATCAACCCTGTGCATGGGTTGGTCGAGGCCGAGAAATACCACCAGCATCTCAAGCGCCTACTTTGTCAGAGGAGTAGAAGGCGTATCTTTGTTGCTGACCACAGCAAGTTCGGCGCTTCTGGCTCTTACGTTTCCGTTCCCCTATCAGAAATCGGCACCATCGTCACGGACCATGCTCCGCCAAAAGACTTCGTCACCGCTTTCAATGAATCGGGCGTCAAAGTTATCTACCCAAGTAATTTTGGAACTAAACAACATGATCTGTGAAGCGAAAACCGCCATTATTCTTGGCATCGACGGCTTAAGACCGGACATGGTCAATGAATGGACGATGCCCAATCTGACTGAATTGGGACGAAAGGGCACTTGGAGCAAGAACCATAAGACCGTCTTCCCTAGCGAGACACGAGGCGCGTTGACTGCTCTCGTCACTGGAGCAAACGCTGAAGCCAACGGGATTTTCGGTAATCAGTTCTACATTAGAGACACCGACCCCAATCAGATTTTCACTGAAACTACCCACGACTGGTATGCTGCAGACAATCGGCTCAAAGGGCGGTTGGTCACCGCTACATCGCTTGCGAAAATCTTGCGTGACGCACAGAAAAAACTCGCAGTCATAACATCCAGCGGTCCTGGAGCTCTGTCGGCGTTGAATTGGCAAGGTGACAAGTACGGACAAATTGGGTTCAATGTAAAACATCCCCAGACTTCCTTTCCTCATGACTTCGCAGCGAGAGCGCATCGCAATCTAAACATTCCAGCCGGAGGTCTGTCCGTGGACGGCCCGAAAACAGCTCTCAAGTTGTTTCAGAGGGAAGTATGGCCGCACCATCGTCCAGCCGTATCTATCCTGTGGTTCACAGAGGTCGACAGCGCCGCCCATTTGTACGGATTAGGTTCGCCCGAACATTATGACAGGATGCGCCTTTGCGACGAAGTGGTAGGAGAGCTTCTCTCTTGGCATAGCCTTCAACCCGACCGGGACGAAACCAGCATCTTCGTCGTGTCAGACCATGGGCACATCACTATTAGTGGTTTGTTGTCGGTTGCAGAAGAACTGCGAGAGGCCGGCTTTGCCGCAGACTCGTCTTTCGAGGATAATGCTACTGACCTTCTTTTGAGGCCTGGCCGTGCAGCAGGAATCTGGATGCGAAGGTTCGATCCCGTACTTCTCGGGGATGTTTTGAGCTTCATGAGTGAACAAGAATGGTTTGGTGGTGCATTTACTCGTGCCATTGATCCGGGGGGCCCTGACGGTATCTTGGCCAACACGCTGGCGCTCGAACTCATTGGTGCCGGTGGACCCCGCGCGCCAGATTTATGCGTCAATCTTGCAGACGGTCTCGGCGTCAGCGCAGCTGGCATCCGTGGTAGTGCCTACTATGATGCGGGTGACTACGATTTGCGGCTGGGTGGCGGAACACATGGCGGTCTCCACGCTGCCGAGCTTTCGGCCGTTCTCGCCACCTATGGAGCGGGGCAGGCGAAGGGGCTCGTTGCGGATGCGCCAAGCTCGATCACAGATATCGCTCCGACAGTCCTGAGCATATTAGGTATTCCATGCCCAGCATCAATGAGCGGGAGGGTCCTGAGCGAGCTCACTGAAGACAGGTCGATCTTGAGCGAGGTCACCAGTATGAAGATGCGATCGTCGGGAGGCATCAAACCAACCGTTCTCAGCGTCACCAAGTTGGGTGACCGCATGTACCTGAACGAAGGAGGCGTTGAGGGGGCTATGTCGAATGACGTTACGACAGGTGCCCGTGCCGGAGCGGTACAATGACCAACAAAGTCCGTGCGGAGAACATTAGAATACAACTTGAGGTGGATTTCAGAAGTGGCGATTGGGAACACTTCCGTATCAGAGCGCAAGCACCGATGACCTCTCGCCGGATCTACGCGGTCGCTGATATCCACGGCTATGATTTTCAGCTCAACTCCATGGTGAGGAGAATCTCTGAAGATATGGCGGAGGTGCCGGGCGCAAACCCCATCATTATATTTCTTGGCGACTATATTGATCGTGGCCCGAACTCAAAACTCGTGGTCGAAAGACTTTGTGAACTGCGGACGAATGGAATCTTTGACTGTGTTTTATTGAGAGGTAACCATGAGCAATGGCTCATCGATTTCGCACAAGACAGTACCGTTCTTCCTCTCTGGGGTCGAAAAGGAGGTCTGCAGACTCTCTGTTCGTATGGGGTGCCCTTGTCGCAGATTGAAGCAGGCATCAAGAACCCCTTGGTTGCCGAGGATGTCCGTCGTCAATTCTTGAACTTAGTGCCACTGGAACATATGGCGTTCTTTCGTTCTTTACAGAGCCACTTTGAATTTGGTGACTACTTTTTTGCCCACGCGGGTGTTGATCCGGATATCCCGCTCGATCAGCAGACTGATCATGATCTGACTTGGATCCGGTACAAATTCTTGGAGTCAAGAAAGGATTTCGGGAAAGTAGTGGTCCATGGACATACCCCGGCCGAGAACGTGGAAAGCCTGCCGAACAGAATTAACGTTGACACGGAAATTTACACCCGCGGAGTTCTTAATTGCGTAATTCTGGAGGATAGAACTCGCCACCTCCTCAGCGTTAAAGGCGATCATTCAACACACGCCGATTGATGCGGTGGATTGAACAACCTGTTTCGGATCTGTTGCAATGTTTTGGTTGCCGACAGGTATGGCAAGGAACCCTTCGATTGTTTTGGGAGAGTTTAATGTTCAAGGATAGCCAGTTTGCCCCAATGCCAAGTGATGACACCTCTCTTTCGTGTATGACGGTCATTCCGGATGCGTAAGAAAACTCCCAGAGCCACTCGGCCCCCACTCCTGAGACTGATCTGGATCGTCCGTATGGAGTCGAGAACTCCGTCGAGCACTGCCGCCGTGATGGAACTTGGTAAGAGTCCGTTTGGGAATTCGTTCAATGGCTGATCCTGTGCAGCAAGAGACTTCCCACAGCGACGCGTTTCGTGGCTTCGGAGGTGTCGACGCACTGTTCGCAGTCGCGCAAGAGGCTGCGCCAGCGTGCGAACCAGTCGAAGGTTCGCTCGACGACCCAACACCTGGGCAGTACCTTGAAACCGGCCTCGGTGTCGATGCCGCGCCCCCACTTCGAAGACGAAGTCGAGGAACGCCGCCTACTGCCTCAATTGCCTGCGATCGTAGGCGCCGTCGGCGAAAAAATGCTTGATCCCTGGCCAGCAGATAGACTTGAGGATCATCTGCACTCCGGGGCTGTCGGAGATGTTGGCCCGCGGGAGATTGACAATCAGCAGCCGCCCATCGGTGTCGACCGGGCTCTTACGCCCGGCCATCTTCCTGGCCGTATCATGGCCTCGCTCGGCGTCCAGCGAAGGTGCTTTGAAGGTCTAGCTTTCGATAATACCGGCGCTCGGGCTGGCTTCGCGCCCGCCCCGCTCGCGATCGAGCATCCCGGCGATGTTGCAGATCATGCAAAACAGCGTCAGTTGTACAAAACGTCGGGACCACCAGTAGACCGTTTGCCAGGGCGGAAAGTCCTTCGGTATCTGACGGCCGCCCCCCGTACGCGTCATGTGGCGGATCACGTTGAGAACCTCGCGCAGGTCGATTCTAAGCCTACGGCTCGCCTGGCCGGCTTCTGCAGCAACAGGGCAATCCGATCCCATTACTCATCGGTGAGATCGATCGGACAACGCTTCGTCTCGAGCCGAGCCATCGGGCCTCGGGTCGCTCGTGTCCACATACATAGCCAATAATCACAAATCGATCGCGCAGGACGCGGGACTCTTACGCGGCAGGGGACCACACATGGCAAAATCATTTGATTTTGAAAAAGAACCTCGCCAGGACAAGCTCTCTAGCTTGGTTGCAAAAGAGGTCCGGCGCGTCCTGGCTCAATTAGACGAGGTCATAGAGGCACACACTTCAACCCCAGCCCACATGAGCGCTGGCAACATCGCTGGCACCGATCTACCTTCGCTAACTCGCAAACGAGCGGTTCATGACGATTTGACCGCCCTGGCCTCCGAATTTGTTCACAGGCTCGCGGCCGAAGCAGCGCGAGATTTCAGTGCCGGCGCTCGTGAGGGAGTTCCGCTCACGGTTCGAACCGAGGGCGCTCATGGGAGCGCAGTCCAAAAAACGCGAGATCAGCAAAGCGATTGCCTTGGCATTCAAGACTGGGCTGGTCAGGTTGCAGGGCCAACATATCTGGAAAAACGCTTCGGCATACCGCGATCGACACTGCATTGGTGGCAA
The DNA here is from genome assembly GCF_003148495.1 of Mesorhizobium loti. Classification (GTDB taxonomy): domain Bacteria; phylum Pseudomonadota; class Alphaproteobacteria; order Rhizobiales; family Rhizobiaceae; genus Mesorhizobium; species Mesorhizobium loti. The sequence continues at coordinate 497,539 of NZ_QGGH01000001.1, read as the reverse complement.
CGGCAAAACGACGTGGTGGCACTGCGAAAAGGCGCCCGCAAGCATGTGTTCCCGTTGGCTCAGTTCATCGACGGCAGGCCAGCACCTGGAATTCGGCAGGTGCTCGCCTCGATCTCCAATCCAAGACTGGCCTGGTTCTGGCTGATCCGTCCTTCGCCGCTTCTCGATGGTCGCGTTCCCATAGAAATGCTCAGGCAAGATCTGGCTGAAGAAGTCGTTTTGGCCGCACGAGACTTTTCCTTGACATAAAGCCGAACTCACGGGCCCAGCTGCAAATCAGCGTCGGCTGGCAGCGATGCCGGCCGAGCGCGTGCGCACCGCCCCCCCCCATTGATTCGTGTATATCTGCCAGCTATTTCCAATTGTACAGATTGATCTGTTTGTATAGTTTGTACCAATAGTGCAGTATATATTTGTATTTTCGCGACATAACTGCAACAGTTGCTGTATATACCGCTGCGCCAAGCGCCAGAAGTATTGAATAATTCAACGCAGCCGGTAGCGTCAAACTGCGAGGGAGCAGCGTGGTGCGCATGGTTCTCGATCGTGGGGAATGGGAGGGGGTGCTGTCTTTCAGCAAAGATACCCTGGCCCTTTTTTTAATCTTTTGAGTGGAGATCAAAATGAACATCAAGAGCCTTCTTCTCGGCTCCGCTGCGGCTCTGATCGCAGTTACGGGCGCGCGTGCGGCCGACGCGGTCGTCGTCGCCGAGCCGGAACCGGCCGAATACGTCAAGATCTGCGACGTCTACGGCGCCGGCTATTTCTATATTACGGGCACCGAAACCTGCCTGCGCATAGGCGGCTATGTCCGCTATGACATCGGCGCCGGCGACATTGGCTCGTTCGATGGTGCACTCGCCACGGACCGCCAGGACGGCGATATCCAGGACACCTGGAAGAAGAACGCCCGCTTCACCTTTAAGACCTGGACCGGCCAGGAAACCGAGCTAGGCACCTTAAAGACCTACACCGAAATGCGCTTCAACTTCGGCAACACGGCAACCAGCAATACCGCCTTCGACAAGGGCGTCTCGGTGAAATTCGCCTGGATCCAACTCGGTGGTCTGCGCGTCGGTAAGGACGAATCGGCCTTCGACACCTTCATCGGCTACGCCGGCGCCGTCATCCAGGATACGCTGGTTCCTTACGGCGATTTCGACACCAACGTCGTGCAGTACTACTTCGACGCCGGCAATGGCTTCACGGCCGTGGCCTCGCTCGAAGAGGGCTCCGGCGCGGTCGGCACGATCGACAGCTATGTTCCGCATGTCGTCGGCGGCGTGAAGTACACGCAGGGCTGGGGCGCCATCACCGGCGTCGTCGCCTACGACAGCAACTACGAGGAAGTGGCCGGCAAGGTCCGCTTGGACGTAAAGCCGATGGACAACCTGTCACTATTCATCATGGGTGGCTACGGCACCGACGACAACCTCTTGGACGACGCGGGCAACGCTATCGACGCGCACGGCCGCGGCTTCTACAAGCAGTGGAGCGGCAACTGGGCGATCTGGGGTGGTGGCACCTACACCATCAACGAGAAGACTTCGTTCAACACCCAGCTCTCCTATGACGAAGGCAAGAACTTCGGCGTAGCTGCGAACATTGCCTATGAAATCGTCAAGGGCTTCAAGGTCACGGCCGAAGTCGACTATCTGCATGTCGGCGCAGACACCGTCACCAACTGGACCAAGGCCGACAAGGAAAACAGCATCGGCGGTATCCTCCGCTTCCAGCGCTCGTTCTAGCGGATCGCACCATTGAACCAGGGTGCCCGCAGCATTGCGGTTGCGGACACCAGGCTTCGCTAATCCAGCCAGCGATGGCGAAGCGGAATACCAAACAGCGCTCATCGGCGGCTCCTCCAGAATGCTAAGGTCTGTACTCCCCGGATCGAAGCGTGCCGCCGATGCGAAGGGCGCCCTTGAGCAAGGCGCCCTTCATTGTTGCCATACAAAATGACTCCATTTCACCCGAAGGTCGAAGGCGATGTAAGAGTTTGGAAACTCACAGATGAGCGGTTCTGCGGATAAGATTTCCGCCCATAGCGACGAGGATCATGGCTTGCGAGACATCGTTACGCTGCTCGTAGTCGCGCACTAGGCGGCGCCATCTTGTCATCCAGCCGAAGGTCCGCTCGACGACCCAGCGGCGGGGCAGAACCTGGAAGCCCTTCTGGTCGTCGGAGCGACGGATGATCTCGACCACGAAATCGAGGTAGGCGGCCTTGTCCGTGAACGTGAGCCGGTCGTAGGCGCCGTCGGCGAACAGATGCTTCACCCAGGGCCAGCGCTTGCGGATACCATCCAGAATCGCCTGTGCGCCGGCGCTGTCGGAGATGTCGGCCGGCCTCAGGTTGACCATCAACAACCGCCCGTCGGTATCGACGGCGATGTGGCGCTTGCGGCCGACAATCTTCTTGCCGGCGTCGTACCCCTTGTTTTCAGCTTGCGGCGCCTTGACCTACTGGCTGTCGATCACGCCAGCCGTGGGGCTGGCCTCGCGCCCGGCCCGCTGGCGGTCCAGCATCAGCGCCACGTCGTGAATGGTCTGGAACAGAAAGCGCCGCGCCAACTCGCGAAACCAGCCGTAGACCGTCTGCCAGGCGCCGAAATGGATCGGCAGCATCCGCCAGCCGCAACCCGAGCGCACGAGGTAGCGCACCGCGTTAATTACCTCACAACCTCGCGCGGGCGGCCGCGACGCCCAGGCTTAGCCATCAGCGCAGCGATCTGTTCCCACTCTTCGTCCGTCAGATCGGACGGGTAGCGCTGGGTCTTCTTGGCGATCTAGGCCATCCGGCCACGGCTCTGTTTGGTCCACATCCCCAAGATGAACCACAAACCCGCCTCCGCCGAAATCCCAATTTTCCGATTTTCCAAACGGCCTCTGAAAAGGGCCGCCGTGATGGAACTTGGTAAGGTCGAACGTACCGCCGGTGTCGCAGTGGGCGTCTATATGAATCAATCCGACAGGAGCCTTCTTTCCGACGGCTTTCAGGATCGGGTAAGTTATCGAATGATCGCCGCACACTGAGAGAGGAAGAACACCAGCGGTCGGACTTTCTGCCGGGCTGGTTGCAGCGCTGGCTCCGGTGTTGGAGCAGGAATACGTTGAAGGCGCGCCTGCGATCGGGGACGGACATTGATCGCGTCCACAGTGCGGATTCCGAGTTTGAACCGGACGGGGTTCCGATCAAATTCCGGACGCAGGAGTGAACGCATGGTTTGATGAGGAACTTGCCGGGTCTACCAGGGTGCAATTTCCGGCCACTTGAGCCGCCTTGGCCGTGAATTCAAAGGTTTCTCAGGTACCAAGCGAATGTGCCATTCCACCCAGCCGATTTCTCATTATCAAGCGCCAGACGTCTTTCAACCAGAGCATCTCGCGTTACTAGGTCGAGATCCAGCACATCGGAGCCTAGGTGTTCTCCAGCCTCAATCTTCCGTAGCCTTTCGCTCGGTAGACGATCACAGAGACCACCCAACTCACCACGAAGATACCGACAATCGCATAGCCGAAAGTGGCAAAATTCTCATTGATCCCTTCAACCGCGCCCCAAAGCCCGCCTTGCAGACCAAGCTTGTCGGCGAGGATCCCGAGCGCCTCAATGCCGCCTATGAAGATCGCGATCACCGCTGAGGCAATTGTGATGGTGAGATTATACCAGAGCTTTCGCATCGGATTGACGAACGCCCAGCTGTAGGCGCCAGTCATCAATACGCTGTCCGTTGTGTCCATGATGGACATCCCGGCGGTGAAAAGCGCTGGAAAAATCAGAATAGACCAGAATGAAATGCCCTGCGTTGCCTGGGTTGCGGAGATGCCTAGCAGGCCGATTTCCGTCGCGGTGTCGAAGCCGAGACCGAAGAGGAAGCCGATCGGATACATGTGCCAGGAGCGAGAAACGATGCCGAATAGCGGGCGGAAAATGCGGGCGATCAAGCCACGCCCGGCAAGCAGGGCGTCGAGATCCTCGTCGACGATCTTCTCGCCACGGCGCGCCCGGATGAAAGCCGCCCATATGCCCTTGAGGATGAACAGGTTCGCGATGCCGACCACCAGCAGGAACAGGGCCGAGATGCTGGTCCCGATCAACCCGCCCAGATTGTGAAACTCATCCAGTCTGCCTTGCATCATCGTGGCGGACGCAGCGATGGCAATCGAGGCCAGGACGACGATGCTTGAGTGGCCGAGCGAAAAGAAGAAGCCGGTCGCGTAAGGGGCCTTGCCCTCCTGCATCAGCTTGCGCACGACGTTGTCGATGGCTGCGATATGGTCAGCGTCGAATGCGTGCCTGAGACCGAACATATAGGCGAGCAAAGCGGTGCCGAGCAGGGCCGGCCGGTCGGAAAAAGCGACCCAGGCCCACATCCACGCAGCGATGTTGGCGGCGATCAGCAAGACGTAGATCATCACCGCCTTGGTTCTCACACGCACCGGCTGGTCGTCGAAGGGATTGGGCAGACGTCGTTTAACCGGTTCCTGGTGCATCGCTGGCGCCGTGAGCGCGGCTCCTTGCGTCATTTCTCTCCTCCCCGGTCCGTGTATGGCGCGGCAAATTCTGGGACGATCTAGCGCATCCAGGCCTAGAGCCCTACCTGCGCCGCTTCGTTGTGAAGCCATTCATACCAACCCCCGAGCCCCTCCCCCGTCTTTGCCGACACGCTAAGCGTGGCAATCTCGGGATTGATCCGCCGCGCGTTGGCGATGGCGGTGTCGACGTCGAAATCGACATGCGCCAAAAGATCGATCTTGTTGATGATCATGACCTTGGCAGCACGGAACATGTGCGGATACTTCAGCGGCTTGTCATCGCCCTCGGTGACCGAGAGTATGACCACCTTGGCGTGTTCGCCCAGGTCAAACATCGCCGGGCAGACAAGATTGCCGACATTTTCGATCATGACCACGGAACCGAAGGCCGGCTTCAGCTCGGCCAGCCCCTTGGCCAGCATGTCGGCTTCAAGATGGCAGCCGGCGCCGGTGTTGACCTGGATGGCGGCAGCCCCCGCGGCGCGGATGCGCTCGCCGTCATTGGCGGTCGCCTGGTCACCCTCGATGACCGAGATCAGCATCTGGTCCTTGAGATCGCGGATGGTGCGCTCAAGCAGCGTCGTCTTGCCGGAGCCTGGCGAAGAAACAAGGTTCAGCGCCAGTATCTCGCGACCGGCGAACCAGCCGCGATTGCTGGCCGCGAGTGCGTCGTTCTTGGCCAGGATTTGCATTTCGAGTTCGACCACCGCGGTTTGGCGGTGGCGATGCTCGTGACCATGGTGATGATGGCCGTCAGCATGATCATGACCGTGGTGATCATGCTCATGCGAATGGTCGTGACCATGCAACTCCGCGTCGTCATGGGGATGATCGTGATGGTGGCGATGCTCGCGCGCCTGCTCGAACGCGTGGTCGTGCCCGTGCTCGTGGCCATGAGTGTGGTCGTGGCCATGACTGTGCGGATGCTGGTGATCGTGGCTATGTCCGTCGCCATGGTCGTGCGGATGGGCGTGGCTGTGGTCATGATCGTGGCCGTGCCGATGCGCCAAGTCGCCCTTATGCGCATGGCTATGACCGTGCCCGTCGCTGAGAGCCGTTTCCTTGCCGGTTTGCAGGTTGAGAATTCGGGTTTCGGCCTTGGAGCCGCAGCCACAGGTTCCGCACATCAGGCAGCCTCCTCGATTTCCATTTCCCGGATCTTCAGTTCCTCGCCGGCCAACCGGTCGATGGCATGGGAGCCGCAGGCGCAGGCCTGATAAAGGGTTGCCGTCTCGAACGTTGCGCTGCAAGTCCGGCAGCTTGCACGCCCGGCAATCTTGTGGATGTCCAGCCGGGCGCCATCGAGCAATGTGCCCTTGGCGACAATGTCGAAGCAAAACAGGATGGCGTCGGGCATGATCCCGGAAAGCTGACCCACATCAAGTGTCACGCGCCTGACGCGGCGGCCCTTCGCCGCTTCCTCGACGATGGAGACGATGTTGCGCGTGATGCCGAGTTCGTGCACGGGCCTTCCTCAACAAATCCGCGGTAATTGTTCGCCGACCAGCATGTCGACGATGCGCCGGCCGCCAAACAAGGTCTGCATGGTCACGCGCCCCGGCTCGCCGAGGCCGGCATGGCCGATGATTGCAGAGCCCTGGCCGTGCGGATGCGCGCACAATGCGGCAAGCGCGGCCTCACTTTCTTCGGCCGGCACCGCAATGACGATCTTGCCTTCGTTGGCCAGATAAAGCGGGTCGAGACCGAGTATCTCGCAAAAGCCGCGCACTTCATCGCGCAGCGGCGTCGCTGCCTCGTCGATTTCGATCGACACCGCGGAGGCGTCGGCGATCTCGTTGAGCACCGTAGCGATGCCGCCGCGTGTTGCGTCACGGATACAGCGCGTGCCGGGCGCGGCGGCGAGCAGCAACTCGATCAGTTCATGCAGAGCCGCACAATCGCTCTCGATCGAGGCTTCCAGCGCCATGTCGCCGCGCGCGCACAGGATCGCCGCGCCATGATCACCCAACAGGCCGTTAACCAGGATAGCGTCACCCGGCCTGACATGGTCGATGCCGAGTTCAAGTCCGGGCCGGATCACCCCAATTCCGGTGGTCGTTATAAACATCTTGTCGCATGCGCCGCGCTGAACGACCTTGGTGTCGCCCGTCACGATGGTGACGCCGGCTTCGCGTGCCGCTTGCGCCATCGAGAGCGCGATCCGGCGCAGCACCTCGACCTTCATGCCTTCCTCGATGACGACGGCGCAGGACAGATAGAGCGGCTTGGCACCGCCGACCGCCAGGTCGTTGACAGTGCCGTAGACAGCAAGCTTGCCGATATCCCCGCCGGGAAAGAACAGCGGGTCGACAACGAAGGAATCGGTGGTGAAGGCAAGCCGGTCGCCATGCGTTGCCAGCATTGCGAGATCGAAGCGCGCCTGGTCTTCCAGCACTTCAGGTGCGCCATCGGCGAAGGCGCTGATGAAGACATCGTCGATCAGGTCCTTCATCGCCTTGCCGCCGCCGCCATGGGCAAGCGTCACGGTGGGGATGAAAACCCGTCCCAGCACGCGTTTGGGTGGGGGTGGCCGCATGTTCATGACACGCTCACCGGCTGGCTACCGGACCGGACCGTGGTATGCTTCTTGACGCCGCCATACTGGTAATAGGCAGCGCAAGCGCCCTCGGATGAAACCATTAGGGCACCGAGCGGCATCTCCGGGGTGCAGGCGGTGCCGAACACTTTGCACTGCCACGGCTTGATGACGCCCTTCAGGACCTCGCCGCACTGGCAGGATTTGGGGTCGGCTATCTTGACGCCGGGGATGGCGAACTTGCGCTCGGCATCAAAGCGGGCATAGTCATCGCGCACCTTGACGCCGGAATGGTCGATGGAGCCGAGCCCCCGCCATTCGAAGAATTCACGCAGTTCGTAGACCTTGCCCACGGCAGTGAGAGCGGCGTTGTTTCCCGCCTCAGGAACGATGCGGGCATACTGGTTTTCGATCTCGGCGCGGCCATCCTTGATCTGCTTCAGCACCATCCAGATCGATTGCAGGACATCGAGGGGTTCGAAGCCGGCGACGACCATGGGCCGCTTGTAGAAGTCGGCGATGAATTCGTAAGGGGCGGTCCCGATGACCATAGAGACATGGCCTGGTCCCAGGAAGCCGTCGAGATGCAGATCCGGGCTGTCGAGGATCGCCTTGATCGTCGGCACGATGGTGATGTGGTTGCAAAACACCGAGAAGTTTTCGATGCCGTCGGCTTCGGCCTGCAGCACCGTCAGTGCCGTGGACGGCATTGTGGTTTCGAAGCCGAGGCCGAAGAACACCACCTCTCGATCCGGGTTCTTGCGCGCCAGCGACAGCGCGTCCATCGGCGAATAGACCATGCGCACATCGGCGCCATCGGCCTTTGCCTGCTGCAGGCTCTTCTTTGAGCCGGGCACACGCATGGCGTCACCGAAGGTGGTAAAGATCACTTCCGGCCGCTCGGCGATCGACACGCAATCGTCGACCCTGCCCATCGGCAGCACGCAGACCGGACAACCCGGCCCGTGCACGAGTTCGATGGCGTCAGGCAGCATGCCTTCCAGCCCGTAGCGGAAGATCGAATGGGTGTGGCCGCCGCAGACCTCCATGATGTTGATCGGGCGCGTTTTTGCGATCTCGATGGTGGCGACAAGCTTGTCGATTTCCTTGATCAAGACTTTCGCCTTTTCCGCGTCGCGGAATTCGTCGGTGTATTTCATTGGGCGCTTCCTTTTGCGGCGGCGGAGCCGCGTTCGTCGGCGAGCAGCGTGTGCACGAGGTCCCACAGGATGTGGTAAGCGGCGACATGGCATTCCTGGATGCGGTGGATCGAGGTCGACGGCACGACGAGCAAATGCTCGACGGTGCCTGACGATTTCATGCGCCCCCCGTCGCCGCCGGCGAGCCCGATGGTATGGACGCCCATCTCCTTGGCCTTGGCGAAGGCCGCGACCAGGTTTTGCGAATTGCCACTGGTCGAGATGCCGATCAGCGCATCGCCCTTGCGGCCGTGCGCCAGCAGTTGGCGCACGAAGACATGGTCGAAGCCGAGATCGTTGCCGACGGCTGAAATCATCGCCAGATCGGCAACGAGATTGGTGGCGGCGAGCGCCGGCCGGCCGGCGGTCACGGGATGGACGAACTCGACCGCGACATGGGACGCATCGCAGCTCGAGCCGCCATTGCCCATGGAGAACAGCTGACCGTTGTTGCGGTAGACATCCGCCAGCGCATGCGCGGCGGCGACGAGGATGCCGGCCTGATCTCCAAAGAAGCGCTCATTGGTTTCGCGTGTGTCGCGGGCCTTTTCGGCAACGGAATGCAGCAGCGCCGCATTCATCTTTTCCGGATTCTGCGCCTTGCCGTGCAGGAATGGATAGAGCCCTTTCAGTTCGCTTTCGCTGGACATTTTCACGTCCTCCTAATGGACCGCCGACAGCCGCATGGACTCCATCTCGGCTTGCGCTTCGCCGAGTTCGGTGAGGATTTTTAAGGTTTCGGCTGCTTCACGCTCGTCGATGCGGCTCATGGCGAAACCGACATGGATCAGCACCCAGTCGCCGACGCAGTCGTCGACCGAATGGTGTTCGTTGACAATGCAGGCGATGTTGATTTGTCGCCTGACGCCGCTGACATCGACGGTCGCCAGCTTCTTTTCATGATCGTCGATCTTGAGGATCTTTCCAGGAATGCCAAGGCACATTGTCAGCTCGCTTTCTGTCGGACACCGCCGGCGTCGATGAGATGGGCTGCCGCGATCACGGCCTGGCCGAACGCGACGCCGCCATCATTGGAAGGCACGCGGGAATGCGTCAGGACGTTGAAATCGAGGTCCTCAAGCCGGCCGAGGACCTGCTCGAACAGCACCTTGTTCTGGAAGCAGCCGCCCGACAGGACCACCGTGTCGAAACGCGGCAGGGCGCCGTCTTCGTCGCGACGCGCCAGCTTCAAAGCCATGGCGGCGATGGATTTCGCCAGACCCTTGTGGAAGCGCGCCGCGATGAGGGGCGCCGGCGTTTTCAGGATCAGGTCGCCAAAGACAGCGTTCCACATGCCCAGCGGTTCAATGTATGGCAAGCCTGAACCTTTCAGGTTGGGGATCGGTAACGGATAGGCGAGAGCATCGCCCTCCTCTTCAAGCGAGCGGGCCGAGACCATCGCCTCCAGCCGCGCGGCCGCCTCGCCCTCATAGGCCTGACGGTCGAAACAGATTCCGAGAGCCGCAGCGACTGCGTCGAACAGGCGACCGCAAGATGACGCGTTGGGCGAATTGAGGGACGCCTTGATCATGGCCTCGACGCTCGCCAACGGCTTGGCGGTGAGCGCGGCAAACAGGTCCAGTTCGCCAAAATTCATGGCGAAGGCCGGCCATCCCATCTCGGACAAAACATGGGCATGGAGGTTGCGCCACGGCTCGCGTATGGCTTGAGCGCCCCCTGGCATGGCGACCGGCTTGAACGTGCCAAGCCGTTCGAAGCGGCGATAGTCCGCGAGCAGGAACTCGCCGCCCCAGATCGCACCGTCCGATCCGTAGCCGAGCCCGTCGAGCACGATGGCCAGGACAGGATCGGCGTTCAATGACCGTCCGTTTTCAGCGAGGCAGGCAGCGGCATGCGCATGATGATGCTGAACCTCCACAAGCGGCAGGTTGTCAGACCTGGCGGTGGCGCGCGCCAGTTTCGCTGACAGATATTCAGGATGCAGGTCCGCGGCCAAGGCCACCGGGCGATGATCGAAAAGATCGCGATAAAGGACGAGGTTCTTGCGATAGTCGTCGTAGGTCAGTGCGTCTTCGAGATCGCCCTGGTGCTGCGACAGCACAGCCCGGGCGTCCTTGATCAGACAGAAGGTCGCTTTCAGTTCAGCACCGTAAGCCAGGATTTCTGGCGCCGCCTCGAAGCCTGGCGGAAGCTCGATCGAAGCCGGCGCATAGCCGCGCGCGCGGCGCAGCACGCGCAGTTTTGCGCCCATGTGGCGCACAACGGAATCGTCGATGCGGTTGGCGATATCGCGATTGTGGGTCAAAGCGTATGGTGCGATCGAGGACAGTTTTGCTGCCGCCTCCGCGTCATCGACAAGCTGCGGTTCATCGGACAGGTTGCCGCTGGTCATGACCACCGGCCGGCCCATGCGCCTGAGCAAGAGCAGATGCAAAGGGGTTGAAGGCAGCATGAAGCCCAGGGTCTGCAGACCGGGCGCGATCTCGGCGGGCAGTTTTTCGGGTCCGGTGGCGGCAAGCAGGACAATTGGCGCCTCGCGGCTTGCAAGGGCTGCCGCTTCCGCGTCACTGACCGTTGCGTGGCGGCGAACAACATCGAGGTCACGCGCCATCAGCGCGAAGGGTTTTGCGTCGCGGCGCTTGCGTTGACGCAGCAAAGCCACCGCCTCCGGCCGGGTGGCATCGCAAGCAAGCTGATAGCCGCCAAGTGCCTTGATGGCGACGATCTCGCCTTTCTGGATCAGGCTCAATGCCGCGTCCACATCATCGAGCATTGAATGCTGCTCGAAGGAGAAGGCGCGGCCATCGAAGCGGATCAATCTTGCTGTCGGTCCGCAGACATGGCAGGCCGTCGCCTCGGCATGAAAGCGGCGGTCGCCAGGATCACGATATTCGGCGCCACAGGCCTGGCACAGCGGAAACGGCGCCATGGTCGTGGTGGCGCGGTCGTAAGGAACGCCGCGAACGATGCTCAGCCGTGGCCCGCAATGGGTGCAGTTGGTGAAGGGATAGCGGAAACGCCGCAGGAACGGATCGAGCACTTCGGCCGCGCAGACGCTACACATGGCGGCATCGGGCGATATTTCGGTGCGGGCATGAACACCCGCCTCGCTGTCGACGATGACGAAGCCGGACGCCAAGTCGCCCTCACAAGGGCGGGTCTCGATGGCCGTGATTTCGGCCAGCGGCGGCGGCGACGCCCGCAACTCCTCGACAAGTGCTGCAATGGTCGACGAGACGCCACGCACGCGGATCAACACGCCCTGGCTGTCGTTGAGCACGTCGCCGTCGAGGCCCAGCCGGCTGGCGATCCGCCACACCGTCGGCCGGAAACCAACACCTTGCACACGGCCGCGGACCCTTATCTCGACACTGCGCGTCGCGTCGGCCATCCGCAGCGGCGTGTTCATGACACCGCCTCCCACAACAGGACGCGATTGTTGCCCGTATCGGCGATCGCCAACGTTTTCCCCGACGCGGCCAATGCGAACGGCCAGCAGACGCTGTCGCGGGTGGCAAAGCGCCAGCGATTGTCGCCCTTGTCGGCAAATCCGGACTGGGCGGCGAGACCGCAAGCAGCAGCATCCATGCGGAGATCGTCGAGCGGGTAGCCGATCAACCGGGAATTGGCGGTGTCGGCGCACACGAGGGTGCCGTCGTGTACGGCCATGCCATAGGGCATGTTGAGTGCACGATTGTTTGGATGATAGGAGGCCCTGTTGTGGTCATTGCCGTCGAAGCCGGATTGACCCAGCACGAAGCTGCAGGGCGCGCCATCGGCATTGGGCATGGAATTCCAGACCATGATGCGGTTGTTGCCGGCGTCCGCCACCAGAATCTTGTTGTTTTCGACAGCCACGCTATGCGGCCAGCGCATGCCGACAGCGCCGCCAACCCCGGAGGCATTGTCATCGCGGGTGGTTGCATCAACCTGGCCGAGCACCAGATCGGCAGGCTGGCCGTTACGCCGCGGCATGGAGTTCCAGACCAGCACCCGACGGTTTCCGGTGTCGGCAACAAACACCCTGCCATCGGCGATTGTGACCCCATAGCACCAGTTCAGCGTATCGGCCGCGGCAGTTGCCGCGCCACGGTTGGCGGCGCCGCTGGAAAAATCCGCCTGCCCGAGCACCAGGTCCGCCGGCTGGTTCGAATGCTCGGGCAGTGTGCGCCAGATCAGCACACGGTGGTTCCATGCGTCGGCAATGGCGAGCACCTTGCCATCGCTCGACAGTCCCGTCGGCATGTTCAACGTGGCGGGACCAACCGGCCCATGCGCGTTGCGACCTTCGGAGTAAAAATCAGGCTGGCCGATCAGCAGGTCCGCGTCGGCATTGTCTGCTTGCGGCACCTTGTTCCAGATCATCAGGCGATGATGGCCGGTATCGGCAACGAAGAACGGTCCACCGTGCGGTGCGAAGCAGACGCCACGCGGCCCAAACAGCGAATTCGGTTGAGGCCTGATGGGATCTGGAACTCCGTTGGCAGCGATCTGGTCACCGAGAACAGTTCGCGCACCGCGCGGATCGAGCAGCTGTTGTGTGACGCTGCCCGGGAGAGGACGGCGGTAATCGGGCGCCAGGGAGATGCGCATCATGACGACAGCCTCACCTCGACCCGATTGCCGATGACGCGCACGGCATGCGACTGAAGTGCCACTTCGGGCGCGGTCAGGCACTCGCCGCTGGAAAGATCATACCGGAAGCCATGATATGGACAGGTGATGATGCCTTCATCGATGCTACCGCCGTCGAGCTCCATGCCAAGGTGCGCACAGGCATTCTGGAAGCAGGAAACGACCCCCTCCTGACGCGACAGGATCACATTTTGCCCACCGACCACGACGGCACTGATGCCGCCCTGCGGGATCTCATCGAGGCGGCACACCAAATGCCAGCCGCCGACGGCGCCGAGCGCGAACGGACTGACGAAGCGGACACTATCATTGTCGGCAGCGTTGCTCATGCCCTTGATCTGAACGATATCGGTGATCTCGGGACAGGCTTCCTCGACTGCTTTCTTTACGCCTGCATGGAAAGTGAGAGCGGAGGCCGGACAGCCGTCGCATGCGCCGACGAACCGCACCTCGATCGCCGGCGGCCTGACGTTGACCAACTCGACATTGCCGCCATGCGAGGCAAGCATCGGGCGCACGCCGTCCAGCGCCGCCTCTACCCGCTCACTGAGGCTGGGCTTGAGGATGTTGTGACGGCGCAGCACCGCATAGACGACCTCGTCGGTAACCGCCTGCTTCATCGCCGTGAGCGCGGCCGGTTCATCTTTCAACGCCCGCACCAGGCGTCGCAACGCCTCCCCATGCAGGTCCTCTATGGCGCGACGGTAGGCCTCGACCGCGTTGCGCTGCGTCTCGTCCCAGCTCGAAAAGATCGCCTCGACACGCTCGATGTCGCCGGCAAGACCGGCGAGATCCTCGCGTTTGGTCGGGATCTGATCGATGGCGTTCATATCAACGGTACTTGAGGTTCTTGAACAGGTACGGCTGCAGTCCACCGCCAATGAGGCAGGCAAGTGCCGCTGCGGCCGCCAACGGCAGGCCGGCCTTGGCAAGGGCAATGACAAGCAGGGCGGTGATAGTCGCGCCTATCGCTGTCTGGCGATAGACTTTGCCGGGTTCGGAGAAGAGCTTTCCCCGAAAGAAGAGCGTGATCGAGCTTTTTGCCATTTCCAACATGATTGCCCCTCAGCCGATCAGCGCCAGAATTATCAGTCCGGCGACCAGTCCCGGCACGCCAGCGATCGGTCCGTAAAAACTGCCCATCATGGCGGCAAGTTCGTTGCCCAATGATTTTCCGCCAATCGCGATACCGCCGATCGCTCCGCCGATGCCGGAGCAGACCAGTCCGATGATGAGCGCAACCAGCGCGCCAGCTGCCGTCAGTTCAACTCCTGCCACGTCATAGTCTCCTTGAGTTCGGTTCAGTTGAGATGTCGGTGTTCCCCGCCACCTTGTTGATCGCTATCGCCAGGGGCTGCCGAGAGCAGTTCACGTTCGATCTGCTCGAGGGCCTCGGCAACGGTGCGGGCCTTCTCGGCCTGCCCGCTGGCGCTGAAAATCTCCCGGCTCTCGCGATAATACTCCCGAGCCGCGCGCACATTGGCGCGGTTGCCGTTCTCCGGCCGTTCCGGGTCGTCGGGAAGATTCCACAGGCAATTCGCCTTGTTGGCGACCGTGTTGGCATATTCGAGCGGCATGGTGGCCCGCAGACGAACCTTCAGAGCTTCGTCATAGGCGTCGAGCGCGCGCAGGTTGTTCTCCAGCGTATGGCTTGAGGACGCGTATTGCAGGGCATTGCCGAGGTTGTTCTGCAACATAGCGTATTCGGTGGGATGATCGATCAGATTGACGATCTTCAACCCTTCTTCGAAGGCTTGCACGGCCAGCGCCTCCCGCATCTTGGATCTGGCATCGGTGAACGGAATGGAGAGAAACGCCGTCGCCAGATTGTTCTGCAGGATGGCGAATTCCTTTGGGAAGTGTGCCTTGTCGAACGTGCGCAGCGCCCGCTGATAGGCCGAAATCGCGTCGGTGATGCGGGCCTTGTGCTGGCCGGCCAGATTCTGGATCGCCAGACCAAGGTTCATTTCCGCCTCTGCCAGTTCTTCTGGCCGACCGAAATCGACCAGGGATGGCATGGCGGCCTCGAAGGCGGCGCGCGCTTGTTGCAACGCTGCCGTTCCTTCGTCGGGAAGGATCAAAAGAGCCGTGCCCTTGCGGGCAAAGATACGGGCCGCGAGCAGGCGTTCATCCTGCGGGCAGACACTGAGCGCGCGATCGTAGAGGTCGACTGCTGCCAGGATCTGCTCAGCGCTCTTGGGGCGCTGCTGGAGTCCCATGGCGATTTCCATGAGCATCTCGGCCCGCTCGGCGGGGCTCGCCGATTCGTCTTCTGCCGCAGCAATTGCTGCGCGCACCTCATCTTCGGCGCGAGTGCTCTGCAACTGGGCTTCCTCCACGGCTGCTTTTGGCGCAGCTTATTATCTTGGCAAAAAGCTAGCCTAGTTTTCCAAAGCTGTCTACTTAAATTACCAACTGGTAACCTAGTTTACACAAAACATATTTTTGGCTACGAGTGCGGCCTGCTCCGAGTCCCACTGCGCGAAAAATTCGCGCACCGTTTCATCATCAATCCCATGCTCCCGGAAGAAATCCGGCGCAAAGACCACGCGGTCCCCTGCACCGTTGCGATGCTTCAGCAGATAGCCGCCAGATGCGGCGTGACGAACCGGCAGGATCACCAGGTCGTCGTCGCGCCGCAGCAGAATGACGCTCTCCAGGCCGGCGAAATATCGGTCGCATGTTGCCGAAGACAGATAGAGCCCGCCGCGCCTGATCTGGACACTGGCGGGGGGTGCGTTCATGCGGGCACGTTGGCCAACATTGCGCCGATGAGCACCTCGATACGCCGTGAAACCTGCTCAGCCGATGCAGCGACATCGTGCGACAACCCTATGCCGAAGCCAAGTTCGGCCGCCTCTATCAAAAAGACCGTCACGTCGGTGGGAAACTCCTCGCGGAAAATCTGCCGTCCGGCATAAAGGGCCGCGTCCCAGCGGAAATCATGAAGGTTGAGACCGGGGACATAGGGGCGTTCAAGGACAGTGCCAGGCACCTCGTGAATGGCGCCTGGCGTTACCCCGGTTTTTGACGCATCGACCACGATCAAGGACGTGCAACCGCGCGCGGCAAACATGACCGACATGCCGTCCGTACCGGCGTCCAGCAATTTGACATCCGGTCCTTCGAGGTTGCGGTGCCGCAACGCGCGTATGACCTCTATGCCCACCCCATCGTCTTGCCGGTTCAGATTTCCGCAGCCGATGACGATGATCATAGAAGTGCACTCATATGCGCCAGAGACGGCAGGACCACTGCGGTTCAACGGGAACGGCGAGTTCGGGAAGCTCGCAGAAGCGCCGGTGGACCAGATAGTACATGCAGGTCTCGCAGGCCTGCTCGATGCCGCCGTGCTCCACGGGCTGGAGGGTGAAGCCCGCAATCACCAGTCCAGCCGAAATGTCGCCGCCAGCCTCGCGCAAACGGCCAAGGATTTCGGCCACGCTGTCCTGGTCGTCGGCACGTGGAAAAACTTCGGTCTTCAAGCCGCCAGCAAGCAAAGAGCGGATTTGGCCCGCCACATTCTCGTCGTTGGTTTCGTTCGCCACCGGCTCCTCCTACCGCGCGGGCCCAACGTCGTTGCAAGGGCCTAGATGCGCCAAAGCCTGCACCACCAATCGGCATCGACCGGCACGGCCAGTTCCGGCAGGTCGCACCATTCTCGGTGGACGAGGTAATACATGCATTCCATGCAGCGCTGCTTGTCAGGGCCGTAGGGTTGATCCACGAAGCCGCTGATGACCATCTTGCCCTCGATGTCGTCGGCCTTCAACTGCCGCAGTTCGGTCAAAATCGCGGCAAACTCCTTTTCCGTTTCGGGAAAAGGTTCGGTCTGCGTCTTTAGCCCGCCTTGCATCAATTGCGCCATCTTGCGCAGCAAAGCATGCTGTTGCTCGCTATTCATTGCCTGCGCTCCCGGGTTCGTGTGC
The DNA here is from genome assembly GCF_003148495.1 of Mesorhizobium loti. Lineage (GTDB taxonomy): Bacteria > Pseudomonadota > Alphaproteobacteria > Rhizobiales > Rhizobiaceae > Mesorhizobium > Mesorhizobium loti. The sequence continues at coordinate 480,743 of NZ_QGGH01000001.1, read as the reverse complement.
AGCAGATCCGATCGTCCGGCGCGCGGCCGGACGATCGAGGCTGAGCGCGCTCGACGCGTCGCGTCGAATCAAGCCGTGCGGAAGCGTGCGAGTTCTGTCCCGGTGCTGGCATCATGGGCGTGCACGGTACAGACAAGACAGGAATCATACGAGCGGCAGACATGGCCGACCTCGACGGGATCACTTGGATCCGCGATCGGCGTGCCGATCAGCGCCTGCTCGATCGGGCCAAGCTCGCCACCGTCCGATCTTGGCCCGACATTCCAAGTGGTCGGCGCGATGATCTGGTAGTTCTTGATCTTGCCGTTTTGCACCTCGATCCAATGACAAAGCGCACCGCGGATGGCTTCGGTGGCTCCCCAGCCGCGGCCGTCCTTCTCCGTCGGCTTGACGTACCACGGGTCATTGAGGCGAAACTCGCGCAGTGCATGCTCGGCCTGACGATAGAGCTTAACGCCCTCGTGCATGCGGGCGAAGTGACGCAGCATGACACTGGCCCCGCCAAGTTTCTTGTACATGTCAAGAACAAGCGGGTCGTGATGCTGCCAGCTTTCTCCGTGGCTACCACCTGCGATAAGCTGGCGGGCCAAGGGTCCAGCTTCGAGCCGACCGTTATTGTCGTGGCGCACCGCGGTCGACCATGAGTATTGATTATCGTATTCGACGGGATTCTTGCCGACGGCCTTTGTCGTGCGATCGAACGGATGCTTTCCGCTCGGCTCGTCGTACCAGGCATGCAAGACGTCCTCTCTAGTGTGGACCTGGTCCATCAGCTTGTGGGTATCGGCCGCCCCGTCATAGACACCGCTTTTCATCAGCAGCGAGGCGTTGCGGTTTTCGATCGTCGGCCGATTGTACTTGTCCTCATGCGGCAAGTAGCCCCACGAAACGTATTTCCCATGACCTTTGCCATACTTGTCGACACCGACGTCCACGCTCATGCGCCAAAACATGCCCAGATCCGAGTTCGCGTGCTCGGGGCGCTCGTCAAGCCAGGCCATGAAATCGTCATAGGAACGAATTTGCTCGTAGCGTTCGAAGGAGCAGCCCAGCCAAACCGGCTCCATCCAGTTGCGGCGGAAATGCTCGAGGATGGACCAGGCCCGGGTTACGTCAGTAAGCGTGGGCGCACACATCACGCCGCCAGGCACCATGTAGCTGGAATGCGGCCACTGGCCCCCCAGCAGGGCATAGATTTCAACGGGTCGTCCAGAGATCGTCACGCCAAGTTCATAGTTGGTGCCGGTGTATGGCGACCAGCGCTTGACCGCCTCCTCATAGTATTTCGAATGCGAATAGTTCTTGTGCGTGTAGTCGATCATGAACAGGCCGTAATGGTGTCTTGGCAAGCTCTGCAGGCTTTCGACGATCTGCCCGAGATTGCGCGCAAGGATGGCGTTGCGGGGAACCTCGGCTTTCCAGGCGGTATCGAGCGCCCAGGCCGCGCAGGTCAGGTGCGAGGCGCCGCAAATACCGCAAGCGCGCGGCGTGACGACCAGCCCCGCCTGCGGATCCTTGTCGCGCAGGATAATCTCGAACCCGCGGAACAGTTCGGCTTGCGTCCAGGCGTTGACGACAACGCCATTTTGGATGTCGACGCGCACGTCGAGATCGCCCTCGACACGGCCGACAGGAGAAATATCAAGTGTTTGAACAGCAGCTGACATGGTCTTCCGGACCTCCCTGGAAAATTGGATTCTAGCAATCGGTGACTTCAGACGACGAAGATGTCTTCTTCAGCCCAGCGCGGCGAAGCAGCCTTGGCCGCGGCCGTCAGCTTGATGTAACCGGTCTTGTCGACCCCGCTCGGCATGTCCTTTGGGACACCCATGACGGTCTGCGTCTTGAACACAGTTCCCGGAGCCAGATCGAAGAACGGGAACTCGGGCTCCGTGCAGCCCATGCACGGCATGCCCGCTCGCGTCTTGGACGATTGGCGGTTCCACAAAATGCGGTTGCACGGCGAATGCGTCATCGGCCCGCGGCAGCCCAGGTCGTAGAACAGGCAGCCTTTGCGCTGACCAAACTCGGTCGCCGAAACCTTGTAGGCGAAGTGCATGTTGCGGGTGCAGCCGGTCTGCGTGAAGGACGTAAAAAAGGTCTTCGGACGCTGGAACTCGTCCAGCGTGAGATCCCCTCCACGGCCGGTCGCCACGGCGACCACGATTTGCGTGATCCAGTCGGGGTGAGCCGGACACCCTGGAATGTTGATCACTGGCAGGCCGGCCTTGGATTTGAAATCCTTGCCGAGGAAGCCGCCATGGCCGCGCTTGAGGAATTGCAGGCCTTCGCTTTCGGACGGGTTTGGCGCGGTCGCGGGGATGCCGCCCCACGTCGCGCAGTCGCCGACGGCGACGACAAAATTGGCGACCTTGCACAGGTCCCTTACCCAGTCGCGCATGGGACGACCCGCAAAGCGGTTCCATTCGCCTGTTCCGTTGGGGGCATTCACCACGGTGCCTTCGAACACGAAAATATCGAGCGCCAGCGTGCCGGCGGTCAGCGCCTTCAGCATCTTCTGCAGGTTCTCGCCAAGCTCGAGCCCGAGCGACGGATGCCACAGCACGTTAATGCCAAAGTCGGTAACCAGATCACACGCGCTCGGTTCCTCGGCATTGAGAAACGACATCGTGTTGCCGGAGCATGCTCCACCCTGGAGCCACAAAAGATTGGCCATTCTCTCCTCCACAGCCTGTAACGAAGCATTGCCGTATGCACGCCTCCGATTAGTGTGAAGCAAGCGCCGTGCCAGCCGCCAGCGATGGTCAGGAATTCGTTTGTTATCAGTATGTTGGCGTGTCTTGCGCGGATCTGGCCGCCGAATTGGCGCGGGTCCCAGGCTGCAAACTAACTTTGCTGTTGGAAACTAGATTGTGACCGACGCCAAAGACGTCACAACCTGTTTGCTATCCGTGACGATTACCGCAGGCGGGACATGTGACTTCGAGCAGATAGCCATACCAGATGCCTTGGCAGCGACTGCACCAGTGGCCCGTCGCCTGCCGTTCAGGCGCGCCGATCGCTTTTGCCATTGCCCCCTGCCCCAGATATTTGATCGGCTTGTGTCGGCTTGAAGGCAGAACCCGGGACTGGGGAAAAGGAATTATGTCTGGTTGCGGCGGTGATGAGGGTTCGTCGGCTTGGTTCATGGCGCTCTCCTAAACGTCCGCGCTCGAAGCTTGAGCATAGGGCGGACATGACCGATTTGTCACCCCGGCTCAAGCAGCCAACTGCCGCCAAGCCTGCGTCGCAACATCCAGCATCACCGATTGCCAACGGCAGGAGCCTGTCGCTACGGCTTCGCCGTCATTGGTGTTGCTGGCCGTGTTCGTTCAAGCTGTAGCGTTTGATCTTGTTTGCCAGACCAACCCGCGACAGCCCGAGTTCGTTTGCCGTGCGGCTTTGGTTCCAGTGATTGCGAACAAGTGCCCTGCTGACGATCTGCTTTTCGAGGCTTTCCACCTGGTCCTTCAACGTCACGCCCTCCGGGAGAAAGGCAACGGCTTCCGAACTGCGCCGGGGCGACGCAGCAAGGAGCGTCGCTGACATGTTGCGTGTCGTCAGATATTCGCCATCCTTGGCGAGAGCCACCATGCGGCGGATTTCATTTTCCAGTTCCCGGACATTGCCTGGAAATTCGCCGCTTGAAAGCTTTTCGATGGTGTTGGCCGTGATTCCCAGAATCTTGCGGCCAATGGCATCGGCATGTTTTGCCGCAAAGAACTCCGCCAGGGGTCCAATGTCTTCGGGGCGTTCTCTCAGGGAAGGGACTTCGAACTCAAAGCCTTTCAGCCGGAAATAGAGATCCTGCCGGAACTCGCCACGCGCGACCAGATTTTTCAGGCGCCGGTTGGATGCCACGATGATGCGAACATTACAGTGTGTGACCCTGTCGGAGCCAAGGGGCTTGACCTCGCCCTCCTGGAGAAATCGCAACAAGCTAACCTGAAAGGACGGCGACACTTCGGAAATCTCATCCAGGAAAACCGTCCCGCCGTCGGCGGCGCGAAACAGACCCAGCCGGTCCGAAATAGCTCCGGTAAAGGATCCGCGCTTGTGTCCAAACAATTCCGATTGCAGCAATTCGTCCGGCACGCCTCCGCAGTTCTGGACCAGCAGAGGACTTGCCCGGCGCATCGAGTTGTAATGGATGGCCCTGGCCAGCAGTTCCTTGCCGGTGCCCGTCTCCCCTTCGATGAGAATCGGCAGCTCGGTCTTGGCCGCTTGCCGTGCCAGATCGCACAATTCAGCCATTTTCGCGCTGACATAGACGAGTTTTTCGAAACGCTGGCTCTCCGCTCTGAAGGCGGCATTCTTGCGCTCACCGAAGATCAGTCCGTCGCCCGAGATCTTGAACTCCCGAGACAGGATGCGATGGCGGCGTGCAAGTTCGCGGGTCTCCAATGCTCTTTCGACAAGCAGGCCCAATTGCGAAGCATCAACGGGCTTCAGCAGAAACTGGTAGATTGCCGCCTGGGACAATGCCGGCTCCGAGATGCAGTCCGAATTCGACGTCACATAGATGCGGGTGATGTCGGGATGAGACACCCGAAGGCCGGTAAGGAAGGTGAGACCGGCATCTTCCCCCGCATGATCCTCCGCTATGGCCAGATCGACGTGGATGGTGGCCATCGTGGTCAGGGCTTCAGAAAAGGAGTGCGCCAGAACAACACGATATGCGTAGCGCTCGGCCAGCACGTGAAGCGGCCATGTCCAGTCGCTGCCCTGCCGCGAGACGATGACGACGGTGCCCGGTTCATCCATACAAGTAGGTTTCCATTTTGCGCACCTTGTTAGCAAAACGGCGCGACGGCTTCAATTGCCCTGAATAGCTGCTACTTTTTGAACCATGGACAGGTTGGCGCCGCCGCAGGTCTCAGCGGGTTTCGGGATAGAGCTTACCCGAGATCGGCAGGAAAGCGGCTCCCTTACGCGCCAGGAAGGCGCAGAACGCACCGATGGCTGGCGTCACGACGCGGTCGCTGCGCACGACCGAAAACCATTGGCGGCGAATTGGCATACCGATCACATCGAGCACCGACAGCCGTCCCGCCTGAACCTCGAAGGCTATGGTGTGGGCGGAGATGAAGGCCACGCCCAGCCCGGCCATCACGGCCTGCTTGATCGTTTCGTTGGAATCCATCTCCGTTCCGGGTTGCTCCAATCGCCCGGGGATGTCGCCAAGAAACCTTTCGAATGACATGCGCGTGCCCGAACCCGGTTCGCGCACGATGAAATGTTCCTTCGCGATCCTGGCTTTGGTTATGTCGCGCGCCTGTGCCAGGGGATGATCGGGGGCGGCCGCGATGATCAAGGGGTGGTCCCCGAACACTCTGGCCTCCACCGGCAGATCCGGGGGCGGTCGCCCCATCAGTGCAATGTCAAGGACATGGTCCTTCAGCTTCGCAATGGTTTCGGCCCGGTTGCCGATCACCAGCTTCAGTTCGATATCGGGGAACTCCTTCTTGAAACCAGCAATGATCTGAGGCGCGAAATACTTCGCCGTGGAGACCGCGCCGACGATCAAATGCCCCTTCCGGAGACCCTTGACCGCATCAATTTCCTCCTGGAGCAGCCCCAATCTCTCATCAATGGCGTGTGCCGCTTCGATGAAGGCAAAACCTGCGTCAGTCGGACGCATCCCATGTGGAGCACGTTCGAAAAGCTGAATTCCCGCTTCTGCTTCAACCTGTTGGAGCTGTAGCGTCACGGCCGGCCCGGTTAGTCCCAAGGCCTTGGCAGCGTTGATGATTTTGCCCTCGGTGTGGATGGCCGAGATGATTCGAAGATGGCGGAGCGTTATGTTGCGCATCGATCGAAGTAAGCAGAACTTATCGCCGTCGTAAATAGATTAAAGTTTACTAATCCATGACGGGCTGTTCCAACCGTCTTCAGATCTGCGGCCTATCGCGAGATCGGGAGGGGAAAATGAGCAATCCGACACTCGACGCCTTTTTGGCGTCGCACCAACGGCAAGGGCATGATGGCGACGTCTTGGCAACGGTCGCGGCGCTGGCTGGTGCGGCTCTCGCGATCAACAACGGCATCCGCTCTGGTAGGCTTGGGTCCGCCTTTGGCGGGACCAATGGAACGGTCAACGCGGACGGTGATACCCAAAAGGACCTGGACATCTATGCCGATGATATCTTTCTGGAAGCCATGCGCCGTGCTCCCGTGCGGTGTGTCGCCTCTGAAGAGCGTGTCGCACCGGTCGCACTCGACCCCGAGAGCCGCATCGCGCTAGCCATCGACCCCTTGGACGGTTCGTCCAACATCGACGTCAACGTGTCGATTGGCACAATATTCTCGCTTCTCCCAGCGACTGGCGCGCCCGGCATCGACCCGGCCGCCTTTTTTCTTCAGCCAGGCAGCAGCCAGCTCGCGGCAGGCTTTTTTGTCTACGGACCGCAGCTGGTTCTCGTTTTGACGCTTGGCCTCGGCACGCACGCGTTCGTCTTCTCGCCTGAACTTAACACCTTCGTGCAGACCCATGAGAGCGTGGCGGTGGCCGAACGCACCCAGGAATTCGCCATCAACGCGTCCAATTATCGCCATTGGGAAGAAGCCGTGCGGCTCTATGTGGATGATTGCCTGAAAGGCGAGGAAGGTCCGCGCGGCAAGAACTTCAACATGCGCTGGATCGCCTCGCTTGTCGCCGATGTCTATCGCATCCTGATGCGCGGTGGCGTCTTTCTCTATCCCGGCGACAGCCGTGCCGGCTACGCAAGCGGACGGCTGCGGCTCGTCTACGAGGCCAATCCCATCGCGATGCTGGTGGAGCAAGCCGGCGGACGCGCGACGAATGCGCTTTGCAGCATACTCGACATCGTTCCGACCGGCCTGCACCAACGCGTCCCGCTTGTCTTCGGCTCCGCCAGGGAGGTCGAGCGCGTCGCCCGCTACCATACCGAGCCAAGCGCAATAGCCGAGCGTTCACCGCTGTTTGGCAACCGCGGCCTGTTTCGGGCCTGATCAGGGAGGCATAAGATGTCGGCCAAGCACCCCATCATCTCGATCACCGGCTCCTCGGGTGCTGGCACCACCTCGGTCAAGCGCATCTTTGAGCAGATCTTCCGGCGCGAAAACGTCGAGGCGGCGTTCATCGAGGGCGATGCATTCCACCGCTACGATCGCGCGGCGATGAAGGTGAAGGTTGCCGAGGACGAGAAGGGCGGCAACCCCTACTTCACCCATTTCAACGCGGAGGCCAACGAACTCGATGCGCTCCAGGAAGTCTTCGAGGCGTATGGGCTGAGGGGTGCTGGCCGCACGCGAACCTATGTTCACGATGAGGCGGAGGCTGAACTCTATGGCTGCGATCTCGGCACCTTCACGCCGTGGCGCGAGTTCGCGCCCAGTGATCTGCTCTTCTATGAGGGCCTGCATGGTTGTGCCGTCACCGACAGGGTCGATCTGGCCAAACACGCTGACCTCAAGATTGGCGTGGTGCCGGTCATCAACCTTGAATGGATCCAGAAGATTCACCGCGACCGCTCCACGCGTGGCTACTCGACGGAAGCCGTGGTGGACGTGATCCTTCGGCGCATGCCCGATTACGTGCGCCACATCGTGCCGCAGTTCTCAAAGACCGACATCAATTTCCAGCGCGTGCCGATCGTCGATACATCCAATCCATTCGTCGCTCGCTGGATCCCTACACCTGACGAATCTATGCTGATCATCCGCTTCGCCAACCCGCGCGGCATCGATTTCCCCTACCTGCTTTCGATGATCCACAACTCGTTCATGTCGCGCGCCAACTCGATCGTCGTGCCGGGCAACAAGCTCGACCTGGCCATGCAGCTGATCCTCACACCGCTGATCATGCAACTGATCGAACGCAAGCGCCGCGCCAACTGAGGAAGCTAGGATGAACCAGATCGCAATCGAGAGCCCCGCCCCTGCCAAGACCGATGAGCAGCTGATGGCGAACGCCATCAGGGCGCTCGCCATGGATGCGGTTCAAAAGGCAAACTCCGGCCATCCCGGCATGCCGATGGGCATGGCCGATGTTGCCACCATCCTGTTCAATCGCTTCCTCCAAATCGATCCGTCGCGTCCCGACTGGCCCGACCGTGACCGTTTCGTCCTGTCGGCGGGCCATGGCTCCATGTTGCAATACGCGCTGCACTATCTGCTCGGCTACGAAGACATGCCGATCGAGGAGCTGCAGCGCTTCCGGCAACTTGGCAGCCGCACCGCCGGGCATCCCGAATACGGCCATGCCCTTGGCATTGAAACCACGACAGGTCCACTTGGCCAGGGCATTGCGACAGCGGTCGGCATGGCATTGGCCGAACGCATGCTTGCCGCCCGGTTTGGTGACGGCCTCGTCGACCACTTCACATATGCCATCGCCGGCGATGGCTGCCTGCAAGAGGGGATGAGCCACGAGGCGATTGACCTCGCCGGCCATCTTGGCCTTTCAAAATTGATCGTGCTTTGGGACGACAATCGCATTTCGATTGACGGTCCGACCTCGTTGGCGACCTCGATGGACCAACCGATGCGGTTCCGGGCCGCCGGCTGGAGCGTTCTTTCGATCGATGGCCACGACCTGGATGCAATCGCGGCGGCGCTGGAAGAGGCGCGGACGTCGGATCGGCCGACGTTGATCGCATGCCGGACCACAATCGGAAAGGGCGCGCCGAACCTGGGCGGCTCGGAAAAAACCCATGGCGCGCCGCTCGGCGCGGCCGAAATCGCCGCGACGCGAACAAACCTCGGTTGGGATCATCCACCCTTCGAGATCCCCGGCGAAGTTTTGCGCGCCTGGCGCACCGCGCCAGCACGCGGCCGAACCGCGCGCGCGGCGTGGGAGGCGAGACTTGCCGCTTCGCCGCGCCGCCAGGAATTCGAAAGTGCTGTGGCTGGCGACCTTCCCGAGGGCGTCTTCGAGGCACTGTCGACATTTCGCCAGCAACACTTCGAAAATGCGACCAACGTCGCAACCCGCAAGGCCTCGGAACTGGCTCTCGCTGTGATCAACGAGGCGACGGAACAGACTGTCGGTGGATCGGCGGATCTCACTCATTCCAACTTGACCATCACCAAGGGCATGGCTCGCGTCTCACCGGGCGACTTTTCCGGACGATACATCCACTATGGCATCCGCGAGCACGCCATGGCGGCGGCTATGAACGGGATGGCCCTGCATGGCGGGCTTGTCCCTTATGGCGGGACGTTCCTGTGCTTTGCCGATTATGCGCGCGGCGCAATGCGGCTCTCGGCGCTGATGGGCCAGCGCGTCATCTATGTGATGACCCATGATTCCATCGGACTTGGCGAAGATGGGCCCACGCACCAGCCTGTCGAACATTTGGCGATGCTGCGCGCCACGCCAAATCTCAATGTCTTTCGTCCGGCCGACATAATCGAGACAGCTGAGTGCTGGGAGCTGGCGCTGAGGTCAAAGCACCGGCCGAGCGTGCTGGTGCTGTCGAGACAGAACCTGCCGATGCTCCGCACGAAGGCTCCCGAAGCCAGTCGCTCGGCCCAAGGGGCTTACCTTATGCGCAAGCCCGTCGGCCGGCGTGACTTGACGCTGATCGCCACCGGTTCGGAAGTGGAAATCGCCCGCGCGGCCGCCGACCTGCTTCTGGAGCGCCATCATATACGGGTTGCCCTGGTCTCCATGCCCTGCTGGGAACTCTTTGAAGAACAAGACGAAGCCTATCGCGCCGAGGTTCTCGGAACAGCTCCGCGCATAGCCGTCGAGGCGGCCGCGCGCCTTGGTTGGGACCGCTGGATTGGCGAAGGTGGCGCCTTCATCGGAATGACCGGCTTTGGCGCCAGCGCACCGGCCGCGGAGCTTTACAGGCATTTCGGTATCACCGCCGAGGCGATTGCCGATGCCGCTTGTGCAGTTGTTCAGAAGGATTGAAGCCTTGACCGTCAGAGTTGCCATCAACGGATTCGGCCGCATTGGCCGCAACATCCTGCGCGCCATCCATGAATCCGGCCGCAAGGACATCGACGTCGTCGCCGTCAACGATCTCGGCCCGGTCGAGACCAATGCGCACCTGCTGCGCTACGACAGCGTGCACGGCCGCTTCCCGCATGAGGTGTCGGTGTCCGGCGACCAGATCACCGTCGGCAAGGAAAAGTTCAAGGTCACCGCGATCAAGGATCCGACGCAGCTGCCGTGGAAGGAACTCGGCGTCGACATCGCGCTCGAATGCACCGGCATCTTCACCGCCCGCGACAAGGCTGCCGCCCACCTGACCGCCGGCGCCAAGCGCGTGCTGGTCTCCGCACCCGCCGACGGCGCCGATCTGACCGTGGTCTACGGCATCAACCACGACCAGCTGACCAAGGACCACATCGTCATCTCCAACGCGTCCTGCACCACCAATTGCCTGGCGCCGCTGGCCGCCGTGCTGCACGAGACGGTCGGCATCGAAAAGGGCATGATGACGACGATCCATTCCTACACGGGCGACCAGCCGACGCTGGACACCATGCACAAGGATCTCTACCGCGCCCGCGCCGCCGCCCTGTCGCAGATTCCGACCTCGACCGGTGCCGCCAAGGCGATCGGCCTTGTGCTCCCCGACCTCAAGGGCAAGCTCGACGGCATCTCGATCCGCGTGCCGACCCCGAACGTCTCGGTGGTCGACTTCAAGTTCATCGCCAAGCGCGCCACCTCGGTGCAGGAAATCAACGAAGCGGTCATCGCCGCGTCGAATGGCAAGCTCAAGGGCATTCTCGGCGTCACCCATCACCCGAATGTCTCGATCGATTTCAACCATGATCCGCGTTCGTCGATCTTGGCGCTCGACCAGACCAAGGTGATGGACGGCAACTTCGTTTCGGTGCTGTCCTGGTACGACAATGAATGGGGCTTCTCCAACCGCATGGCCGACACCGCGGTCGCTGTTGGGGGCGTGCTTTGAGACCCCTCCCCGATATCCGCTCCGCTGAAATTGCCGGCAAGACCGTTCTCGTTCGCGCCGACCTCAACGTACCCCTCAAGAATGGCATCGTCGCCGATGCCACCAGGATAGTGCGTTTTGCTCCGACTGTCAGGGACCTCCTGGCGCGAGGTGCCAAGGTTGTCGTCATGACGCATCTTGGCAGACCCGACGGTGATGCCAATCCCATCTATTCAGTGAGGCCGGTAACAGCCACCCTGTCCAGCGAAGTCGGCCGCGAAGTTGTGTTCGTCCCAGATTGTGTCGGTTCCACTGCGGAGAAGGCTGCCAGGCATCATCACGACGGCAAGGTTCTCCTGCTCGAAAACCTTCGTTTTCACAAGGGTGAGGAGGCCAACAGTCGCAATTTTGCATTGCGGCTCTCGGTCAACGGCGATCTCTTTGTCAACGACGCCTTTTCCTGCGCTCATCGGGCGCATGCTTCGACCCACGCAATCGCGCAAATCATGCCCGCCTACGCCGGGCCGTCCCTGCTCGCCGAAGTCGCCGCACTGACTGCCGCCCTCGACGCGCCGAGAAGGCCGGTGGCCGCCCTGGTAGGGGGTGCCAAGGTCTCGTCCAAGATACGGGTGCTGAAGCACCTGATCGGCAGGATGGACCACCTGATCATCGGTGGCGGCATGGGCAACACATTTCTGGCTGCAAGCGGATATCGGGTGGGGCGGTCAATCCACGAGCCGGAGTGTGTTTCGATCGCTCGCGATATCATGGAGACCGCCGCCGCCAACGGTTGCCGTATCCTTCTGCCCAGCGACGTGACCGTTGCCAGGATGTTCGAGGCAGAGGCTCTGGCCACAACTGTCCCCGTGGCAGCTGTCCCTGACGAGGCAATGGCGCTCGACGTTGGCCCCAGGACAGTCGCCGAGATCAAGGAGGTCCTGAACGCCTGCCGCACCCTGTTGTGGAATGGCCCGCTGGGGGCCTTCGAGATGCGGCCATTTGGAGACGCCACCTTCGCGGTGGCGCGCCATGCAGCTGCACTGTCAAAGGCCGGACAACTCGCCACCATCGCGGGCGGCGGCGACACGGCGGCCGCACTGTCGATGGCGGGCGTCGCCGACCAGATCACCTACCTTTCGACCGCCGGCGGCGCCTTCCTGGAATGGCTGGAAGGTTGCCACTTACCCGGCATCGAAGTGCTGCGCAAAAGAGTCGAAAATTCGGAGACCGTCTAAAATGGCCAAGATTACACTTCGACAGCTGCTCGACCATGCCGCTGAACGTGACTATGGCGTTCCAGCCTTCAACATCAACAATATGGAGCAAGGTCTCGCCATCATGCAGGCGGCAAAGGCCTGCGACGCGCCGGTTATCATCCAGGCCTCGCGCGGCGCCCGCGCATACGCCCATGACATCATGCTCTCGAAGATGATGGATGCCCTGGCGGAGATCTATCCCGACATTCCCCTTTGCGTCCATCAGGACCACGGCAACAACGAGGCCACCTGCCTGACCGCGATCCGCCACGGCTTCACCTCGGTCATGATGGACGGCTCGCTCCTGGCCGACGGCAAGACGCCGGCGAGCTATGACTACAACGTTGAGATGACGGCAAGTGTTGCCGAGATGGCGCATGCGGTCGGCGCCTCGGTGGAAGGCGAGCTCGGTGTGCTTGGGTCGCTGGAAAGTGGCCATGGCGAGGCCGAAGACGGGCATGGCGCGGAGGGCGCGCTTTCCCACGACCAATTGTTGACGGATCCCGAGCAAGCGGTCGATTTCGTCATGCAGACGAAGGTCGACGCGTTGGCGATCGCCTGTGGCACAAGCCACGGCGCCTACAAGTTTTCGCGCCGCCCTGACGGCGACATCCTCGCCATGCATGTCATCGAGGCCATCCACCAGAAACTGCCAAACACGCATCTGGTGATGCACGGCTCTTCCTCCGTGCCGCAAGAACTGCAGGACATCATCAACAGCTATGGTGGAGAGATGCCGCAGACCTTCGGCGTGCCGGTGGAAGAGATCGTGCGCGGCATCCGCCACGGCGTGCGCAAGATCAACATCGACACCGATTGTCGCATGGCCATGGCCGCCCAATTCCGCAAGGTCGCGGTCAGCAATCGCGCCGAGTTTGACCCTCGCAAATTCCTCAAGCCTGCCATGGATGCCATGCGCGACCTGTGCCGCGAACGTTTCGAGGCCTTTGGCTGCGCGGGCAATGCCAGCCGGATCAAGGTGATGCCCTTGGACGAGATGGCCAGGCGTTACGCAACGGGCCTGCTCGACACACAAGTGGCGGCCAGCAGGGCTGCCTGAAGCACCAATTTTTGATGGAAGGATCTGGATGATGACCGCGCAACCGACCGAACTGAGGGGCAAGGAACGCTATCGCGCTGGCGTGCTCAAATACGCGCAGATGGGGTACTGGAACGGCGACTACGTGCCCAAGGACACCGATCTGATCGCGCTTTTTCGCATCACGCCCCAGGACGGCGTCGATCCGATCGAGGCCGCGGCCGCCGTTGCCGGCGAATCCTCGACCGCAACCTGGACGGTGGTCTGGACCGACAGGCTGACGGCGGCCGACCAGTACCGGGCAAAGGCCTATCGGGTCGATCCGGTACCGGGGCGGCCGGGCGAATATTTCTGCTACGTCGCCTACGACCTGATCCTGTTCGAGCCGGGCTCGATCGCCAACCTGACGGCCTCCATCATCGGCAACGTGTTTTCGTTCAAGCCGCTCATGGCGGCGCGGCTGGAAGACATGCGGTTGCCCGTCGCCTATGTGAAGACCTTCAAGGGACCGCCGACCGGCATCGTGGTCGAACGCGAGCGGCTGGACAAGTTCGGCCGGCCGCTGCTGGGGGCCACCACCAAGCCGAAACTCGGGCTCTCAGGCAAGAATTACGGCCGCGTGGTCTACGAGGGTCTGAAGGGTGGCCTCGACTTCATGAAGGACGACGAGAACATCAACTCGCAACCCTTCATGCACTGGCGTGACCGGTTCCTCTACTGCATGGAGGCCGTCAATCGCGCAGCCGCCGAAACCGGCGAGATCAAGGGCCACTACCTCAACATCACGGCCGGCACGATGGAGGAGATCTACCGGCGCGCCGAGTTCGCCAAGGAACTGGGCTCATGCATCGTGATGATCGACCTGATCATCGGCTACACGGCAATTCAGTCGATCTCGGAATGGTGCCGGCGTAACGACATGATCCTGCATCTGCATCGCGCTGGACATGGGACTTACACCCGCCAGAAGAACCACGGCATCTCGTTTCGCGTCATCGCCAAGTGGATGCGACTTGCCGGCGTCGATCACATCCATGCCGGCACGGCCGTCGGCAAGCTCGAAGGCGATCCCATGACGGTCCAGGGTTACTACAATGTCTGCCGCGAACTGAAAAACGAGGTGGACCTTCCGCGCGGCATCTTCTTCGAGCAGGACTGGGCCGACACGTTGAAAGTCATGCCGGTTGCCTCTGGCGGCATCCATGCCGGGCAGATGCATCAACTGCTTGACTTGTTCGGCGACGACGTCGTGCTGCAGTTCGGCGGTGGCACGATCGGTCATCCGATGGGTATCCAGGCGGGCGCAACCGCAAACCGCGTTGCGCTGGAAGCCATGGTGCTTGCCCGCAATGAGGGCCGCGACATTGCCGCTGAAGGCCCCGAAATCCTGCGCGCGGCCGCCAGATGGTGCAAACCCCTCGAAGCGGCCCTCGATGTGTGGGGCAACATCAGTTTCAACTATCAGTCCACCGACACGTCGGACTTTGTCCCCACCCCCGCCGTCGCCGTTTAAGGAGCTTGATCAATGCGCATCACACAGGGAACTTTTTCCTTTCTGCCGGACCTCTCGGACGAACAGATTTCCGCGCAGGTCGAATATTGCCTGCGCAACGAATGGTCGATCGGTGTTGAATACACTGACGACCCGCATCCCCGGAACATATTCTGGGAGATGTGGGGCAACCCAATGTTCGACCTCAAGGATGCGGCTGGCGTTATGATGGAGATACGCGCCTGCCGCGTTGCCCAATCGGACAGCTATATCCGCCTCAACGCCTTCGATTCCTCGCGTGGTTTCGAGACCGTGATGCTGTCCTTCATCGTCAATCGGCCGAAGGTCGAGCCCAGGTTCGTCCTCACCCGCACCGAGACGGACAGCCGTGTCCAACGCTATTCGATGAAGGCTGCACTTTAACGCCCTGGAGACGTATCCATGACTGCCGTGCAGACATTCGAAACGGCAACGCCGAGCGTGGACCTGGCCGCCGACTTCCGTGAATCGGGGGTGGCTGAGATCCTGGCGGAGCTTGATCGCGATCTGACCGGTCTCAAGCCGGTCAAGCAGCGTATCCGCGAGACGGCGGCGCTCTTGCTGGTCGAGCGCGCGCGCAGCCGCCTGGGCCTGTCGACCCATACGCCGACGTTGCATATGAGCTTTACCGGCAATCCAGGCACCGGCAAGACGACGGTGGCGCTCAGGATGGCAAATCTGCTCCATCGGCTTGGGTACGTGCGCAAGGGCCATCTCGTCTCGGTAACGCGCGACGATCTCGTCGGCCAGTATATCGGCCATACCGCGCCGAAGACGAAGGAGGTGCTGAAGAAGGCGATGGGGGGCGTGTTGTTCATCGACGAAGCCTACTATCTCTACCGTCCCGACAACGAGCGCGACTATGGCCAGGAAGCCATAGAAATCCTCCTGCAGGTGATGGAGAACCAGCGGGACGACCTCGTCGTCATCCTCGCCGGCTATGGGGACCGGATGGAGCGCTTCTATCAGTCCAACCCGGGATTTCGATCGCGCATTGCACACCACATCGACTTCCCGGACTATGAGGACGCAGAGCTGCTTTCCATTGCCGAGACGATGCTGGCCAAGCAGAATTATGTGCTCGACGATGAAGCGACGCAGATGATGGCCGCCTACATTCGCATGAGGCGCACGCAGCCCCACTTCGCCAATGCACGCTCGATCCGCAATGCGTTGGACCGCGCCCGGCTGCGTCACGCCAATCGTCTTTTCGAAACCTCGGTCGGCCCCGTCACCGTGCAGGAGATGTCGACCATCCGTGCCGACGACATCAGGGCCAGCCGAGTGTTCTTGACGCCAACAGCCGCGGAAGGTCCCACCAAGTGAAGCAGACGATCATTGCCCCATCGGTCCTCTCGGCCGACTTCTCGCGTCTTGGCGAAGAAGTCGAGGCCGTCGCCGCAGCAGGTGCGGACTGGATCCACCTCGATGTTATGGACGGCCACTTCGTGCCCAACATTACCTTCGGTCCTGCCGTGATCAAGGCAATCCGGAACCGAACAGACAAGGTGTTCGACTGTCACTTGATGATCACGCCAGCTGATCCCTATCTCGCCGCCTTCGCCGATGCAGGTTGCGACATCATAACGGTCCACGCAGAAGCTGGAGTGCACCTCGACCGATCGCTCCAGGCCATCCGCGACCTTGGCAAGAAAGCCGGCGTTTCGATCAATCCCTCGACGCCGGAGAACGTTATCGAATACGTGCTGGATCGTCTGGATCTCGTCCTCCTGATGACGGTCAATCCAGGGTTCGGCGGCCAGGCCTTCATTCCGTCGGTGGTCGAGAAGGTAAAGCGCGTGAAGGCGATGATCGGTGATCGACCGATCGATATCGAAATCGACGGCGGGGTGACTTCGCAGACCGCACCCCTCCTAGCATCCGCCGGTGCCAATGTGTTTGTTGCGGGCTCGGCCATCTTCAAAGGCGGGACGGCCGCGGCATACGGGGCCAACATCGCGGCCATTCGCCAATCAGCCGATGCGGCTTCGTGAGACGGGCGCCATGAAGGCGAGCCAAGCATTCGCGGACCTGCCCCTGCGGGCGGTCTTCTTCGACCTTGATGGAACGCTTGTCGATTCGGCCCCTGATATGGCCGCCGCCGTCAATGAACTGATGGCGCAATACGGCCTGGAGCCGCACTCACTTGAGGCAGTGCGTGGCATGATCGGCCATGGGGTCGAGAAACTCATCGAACGAGCCTTCGCGGCGCATTCGGTCGCGCTTGGCCTGGAAGATCAGAGCGCAAGCCGCGAGAGGATGAATGAGATCTATGGCCGCCACCTCACCCGACTGACCTCCCTGCGCCCCGGAGCGGACAGGGCGCTGACCGCGGCTCGCAAGGCTGGGATGCGGACCGGCGTCGTCACCAACAAGCCGGGAGGCTTCTCACGCATTGTCCTGGCGCATTTCGGCCTGTCGAATGAGCTCGATGTCGTCATCGGCGGCGATGCCGGCCATCCGAAAAAACCTGCTCCCGATATGCTTCTGGCTGCCTGTCACGCGTGCGGTTGCAGCAGCGCTCAGGCGGTTATGGTGGGAGATAGCATGGCCGACGTCGGAGCCGCCAGGGCCGCGGGCATGCGCTGCATCATAGTGCGCGGCGGGTATACCGAACTGGCGGCCGAAGCTCTCGGCGCTGACTGCGTTATCGACGTGCTCGACCAGCTGGAATCGGTTTTCCTGAGGTAAGAAAAGGCTGTGCAATGGCTATTCGAGCGCTTGTCTTCGACGTTGACGGCACGCTCGCGGAGACCGAGGAGCTACACCGTCAGTCTTTCAACCAGACTTTTGCCGAGCACGGGCTTAATTGGGTCTGGGACCACAGTCTGTACACCGAGTTGCTCGGCACCACGGGTGGGCGGGAGCGCATTGTTTCGTATGCGCAGATGGCGGGGCAAAATGTCGACCCAGATCTTCTGCACGCACGAAAGACAGAAATCTATAACCTCAAGATCAAAGAGGGTCTGATCAGCCTGAGGCCTGGCGTGGTGGAGCTGATTGAGCATGCCACGCAGGAGGGGCTGATGCTCGCGATCGGAACGACCACCAGTAGGGCGAATGTGGTGTCGCTCCTTCATCAGACGCTCGGCCCAAGGTCCTTGGACCTGTTTTCCAGCATCCGTACCGGCGAGGATGTGCGCGCCAAAAAACCCGATCCTGAAGTCTATCGGCTGGTGCTATCGGACCTTGGTCTGGAGGGTTGCGAGTGTCTTTGCATCGAGGATTCCAGGAACGGACTTATGGCTGCTCGTGCGGTCGGCATGCGCACGGTCATCACAGCCAGCCTGTTTACGTCTCACGAGGACTTCAGCGGCGCCGATCTCATCCTACGCAATCTGGCGACGCCATGGTCATCGGCCGAGTTCAACCCTTATACGTCGATGATGAACCAGCCGCTCGAGGTGAGCCGCCTACTGCGGCGTGCCGGAGGGAGGTCCGGCGGTCGGCGAACGGACGCTTGAACATCGCCAACTTTGTCGAGCGGGCCGTCGCCCGGCAACCCAAGGGATTGGCCGATCGAGCAGTCCTCGCGGCCTGTTGCGGGTTTTGTTGCAAGGGCTGAACAGGGACGCCGAGTGGCCGCTGCGAGGTCAATCAGGCGGCGAGGTTCTCGGCCAGGGACGGATTCGCATTGAAGGCGTACCTCGCCTGTCGCTCGCGCATCATGTGAATTTTCGATGCCAGACAAGATGGTGGGAGGCAGTGGCCGTCGATTTGAAGCAGAGCCTCGGCCGACTCGGCGCTTGATGCGCCGATGGTGTGCGAAGCGTATCCGCCCGATGGCGGGTTTGGCGATGCGGATGCCGGCCGGCTTGGAGGACAACACGGGCAGCGCGGCCAAGGGTCGCCCATTTGGTTGCGATCAGCTGCGCAAGCGCCGTCCGTTCCACCGTTGCACAGTCTAAAACAAATCTGCCGAACTTGGCCTGGAGCGCTGCCGAACTCGACGACGTCGAGAAGCCTACAGTGCTTGCGAGATGCGGCGGCGCTGCTCATCCGTTGCCACGTCTCCGAACCCGGCCCGCGCGTTGCTTTTCATGTGTTCGGGATCTGACGTGGCGGGGATAATGCATGTCACCGCAGGATGGGCCACGATGTACTTCAGTGCCAGCTCTGACCAGCTTCCGCAGCCAAGCTCCCTGGCGACCTCAGGAAGCGGTCTGTCGCTGAGGCGACGTATCAGTGTGCCTTCACCCAAGGGCCGGTTGACAAGAACGGCGACGCCGAGGTCCTGGGCCGCGGGTAATAGCCGCCGCTCCGCCGCACGATCAAGCAGCGAGTAATTCAGCTGCACAAAATCGAACGTCTCCGACCGAAGGACGGCTTCGAGATCCCCGTGGGCGCTATCCGTGTAGTGCGTCACGCCAATGTACCTGAGACGCCCTGCGGCCTTCCACTCTTTGAGGACGGGAAGGTGGGTCCTCCAGTCGACGAGGTTGTGAATTTGCATCAGATCGATCACGTCGGACTTCAGCAACCTGAAGGAATGCTCCATCTGCTTGATGCCTGCCCGCCGACCCGTCGTCCAGACCTTGGTTGCGAGGAATCTTGGGGAACCGGGCGCCAAACTGGCCAGGACCTCGCCGGCGACCTGTTCGGCCCGACCATACATGGGTGACGTGTCAATGACTGAACCGCCAGCCGCGAACAAACGCTCGAGAACCTGCCTCGGTGCCTCGAGTTCAGTCGGGGATGTGCCGCTATCGAACGTCTGCCAAGTGCCGCATCCCACGACCGGCAGCGGCTCACCGCTCGAAGGAATGTTCCTGGTAAGCATCGCGGATTGGCCTGGTGTTTCGGGCATTAAGCTACTCCATCGTCGTCTAAGGCATGGACGTTTCGGCCATGAGTGAAACAGGCAGGAAGCAGATTAGAAAACAGCCCTGCCCTGTTTGGTCGTTATTTCCAGAGGCTGCTCGTCGCGGGATTATTGCGGTGGGCGGCATTGCGTCGTGAGTATCCCGATGCCGTCAATCTCGACTTCCACGGCGCCCTCCTTCGGCAGCGGGCCGACGCCCGCCGATGTGCCGCAGGCGATGAGATCGCCCGGGAGCAGGGTCAATCCGCGCGAGATCAAACTGATCAACCTGGCCGGCTGGAAAATCAGATCCGATGTCGAATATGACTGGCGCTCGCGCCCGTTGACGCGCGTACGGATAGTCAGTCCGGCCGGATCGATGTCAGTCGCTATGACCGGGCCGAATGGCGCGAACCCATCCAGCCCCTTGGCGCGCGTCCAGTGGGTAAAACCAGATTCCGCTTGGAGAAATGCGTGCGCCGTCAGGTCGTTGACGCAAGTATAGCCAAAGATCGCCGCCTCAGCCACTTCGATCGATGCATTAAGGCACCGCCTGCCGATGATGATGCCCAGTTCCCCCTCGAAGAGAATGCGCCCGACAACCGCTGAATGCTCGACAACCGAATTCTGACCGGCATATGAATTGGCCGGCTTGATGAAGAACATCGGGTCTTTTGGAATTTCAAGACCCTGCGTGGCCGCGACGGTACGGGAATTGTTCCACAGTGCGATCATCTTGCTTGGAACGCATGGCATGGCCACCTGGACCGACTCGAGCGGAAGCAAGGCACCGGTTGGCTCGCTTGCTCCGAACATGTCGCCCTCATGGACATGAATGGTATCGTCAACAAGGATGCCGAAGCCTGAACTTGTTTTCACAGAATAACGAATCCAGTGCGTCACGTCGGTTCCATCCAGAATCTATTTTACACTGGGCGAGGCGCGGTCCACCTGTTCGTGCGGTGCGTGTGGTGCGTTCGTTTCAGCCAGTGTTTTGGCCCTCAGACGAAGCAGCGCCAGCACAAGATCGATTGACGGTGTTTTCATGCCCGTCATAAGTCCCAGTTCCTGCACGGAGCCGGCGAGCGACTCAATCTCCATCGGGCGGCCGCGCTCCAGGTCCTGCAACATTGAAGTCTTGTGCTTGCCAACGGCCTGCGCGCCCGCAATACGGCGATCGACATCAATCGGGAACTTGACACCCAAATGCTCGGCAATGCGTTGCGCCTCCAGCATCATTGATCGCGCCACACCCCGTGTCCCGGGATTACGGCAGATCGTTTCGAGTGTCGCCAGTGTCAGCGCCGAGATTGGATTGAAGCTCAGGTTGCCCCATAGTTTTATCCAGATCTCGTCGCGAATGCGTGCCCGGATCGGCGCTTTCAGGCCACCCTTGCGCATCGCATCGGAGAGCGCTGATACGCGCGGCGTCGCCTCTCCGGATGGCTCGCCCAAGGAAAACCGGTCCCCCTCCATCAGCGTCACGACGCCAGGATAGGTGATCTCGCAGGCTGGATAGACGACGCAGCCGATCACCCGCTCGGGCCCGATCGTGCGCCATTGCACACCGCCTGGATCGACACTTTCGAGCCACCTGCCCTCGAATTCGTTTCCGGCCTTGAAAAAGTACCACCATGGCAGGCCATTCACTGCGGTGACCACGCTGCCTTCCGGCGCCAGGAGTGCAGCGATCGATTGGGCAGCCGCCGGCACCTGATGAGCCTTGAGCGCGACAATCACATAGTCCTGTGCAGCCAGGTCTTGTGGCCGGTCGGTACAGATGAGACGATAGACCGTCTCCTGCTCGCCTTGGACCATGCGAAGCCCATCTCTTCGGATGGCCTCCATGTGCGCACCGCGCGCGATCAGGCTGACTTCGCAGCCCGCCTCGGCAAGTGCGGCCCCGAGATATCCACCAATCGCGCCGGCCCCGTATATACAGATCTTCATGCATGCCCTTCTGTTCGGCTAATGCCCAACAGCGCAGCAAGACCAATGCGCTGAATCTTTCCTGTTGCACCCTTCGGAATCTCATCGACGATGAATATCTTGCGGGGCACTTTGAATGCCGTAAGCCGCTCCGCGGCGAAAGCACGTATGCCCTCGGCTGTGGCGCCGCTGCCCGGCGAAAGCACGACGGCTGCAGCCACCTCTTCGCCAAGCTTTGGATGCGGATAGCCGAAGGTGACGGCCTGGGCCACGCCGCTTGCCAGCAGCAGCACTTCGTCGACCTCGCGCGGGGCGACTTTTTCACCCCCCCGGTTGATCAATTCTTTAATGCGGCCGGTGACGGTCAGATAACCTTCTTGATCGAAGCGGCCGAGATCACCGGTGCGAAACCATCGCGCCTTCGCATCGCCGTCCTCGAAGAACGCGGTGGCATCGGCGCCGGGATTGTTCTCATAGCCGCTGGCAACATTGGGTCCGCAGATGACGATCTCGCCCTCGGTGCTGGGCGGAAGGAAATTGCCGAATGCGTCGGCGACACGCACCATCGGGCCGGCCGCCCGTCCAACCGTTCCTGGCCGGCGCTCTGCCTTTGTCAGTGGATTGGACGTCATTTGATGCGCCGCCTCGGTCATTCCGTAGGCTTCGACCACGGTGCAGCCGAAAGTCTTCTCGATCTCCGCCAGAACCGAGGGCGGCAGGGAGGCCGAACTCGAGCGAACAAAGCGGAGGCGGTTCTTCATGGCCTCGTCCGGTTGGCGCGCTGCCCGCTCGGTGATCGCCTGATGCATTGTCGGTACCGCAGTGTACCATGTAGGGCTCTCGCCTTTCAGCAACGCCATGAAGCGTAGCGCGTTGAAGCCCGGGGTGCAGACCACTGAGGCTCCGGCGTGCAAGGATGCAAGGACCGCCGCGACCAGCCCGTGGATATGGAAGAGGGGCATGATATTCAAGCAGACGTCGTCGCGCCGCAACGCCAGCGAGACCGCGATATGGTTGGCCGATGAGGTGAGGTTGCGATGCGACAGCGGCACGATCTTCGGCCGCGACGTGGTGCCGGAGGTGTGCAGCACCATGGCAGTGTTTTGCGGCGATATGTTGCTCGTGGCAGTCTGCGGCACCGCCGCATCGAGATCAGGGGATACCAAGAGCCCAGCCGTCTTTTGCGTTCCGCAGGTGACGCGAACGACCGCCATTCCCCTGGCAACAGCAGCCTCGATCGCCGGCCCGGATGCGTCAGCGTCCACGATGATGAGCTTTGCATCGAGGTCATTCAGGTAGAAGTCAAGCTCCTCCCTGCGATAGGCTGGATTGAGCGGCGCCGCCGTGCCGCACAGCGTCGAAGCGAGAAACGCCACCGCCATCTCGGCACCGTTCGGAAGTACGATTGCCACTCTGTCATTCGGTCCGATGCCCATGCCGCGAAGGCGGCAAGCGACGTCATCCGCATGCTGCAGCAACTGCCCATAGCTTAGCGGCGCCTTGTCGGGTGCTCTGATCGCCGGGGCCTCGGCGTCAGCGCGCGACAGTATGTCCCTGATCGTCAAGTGTAGGTCGCTAGGCAAGCCATCCTCCTTTATGTTCGCAGGCATCCGCCTCCCGGTCGAAGGCGACAGCTACCGGATGTCCTACACGCGGCCACGTTGGCGTTGCCTACCAGCCGGAGCGAACTCGGCGTCGATACCACTCGTGTAACCCGGCCCGTGCCGGCCTCGTTTGAAAGCTGCGCGGGGCCTCAATGCTGAATATTGGCAGCAGCGCATAGCCAATCGTTGACGGTAACATCCCTCGTCACGACCGCGCCCGTTAAGAGGGAAACAGAATGATGTCGAGCGGATCCCAGGACAACGAAACCGCATCCCCGCGAGCTGGCAAATACACGCCTTGCCGCACAGTCTGCTTGACGATCACCTGCGCCGATCCCAACGAAATCACATATCGAATGGAATCGCCGCTATAGATCAGATCCTTGACGGTCCCGGCCCATCCCTTTTCGTCACCAGGCGCTGTGAAGACGATCTTCTCGGGACGAATAAACACTTCGACGTCTTGATCCGCGCGAATGCCGCTTGACGGTACGCCCTGGAGTAGGAGTTCACCGATCTTGACGGTTGCTGTACCGCCATGCTCGCCAACGACGCGACCGCCGAGGAAGTTGCTCTCCCCCATGAATCCGGCGACAAACTGATTGACGGGCCGCTCGTATATTTCACGCGGCGGCGCAATCTGCTCCACCCGACCGTTCTTCATAATCGCGATCCGATCAGACAGGACCAGCGCTTCGTCTTGGTCGTGCGTCACATAGATCAGCGTCGTCCCCAGTTCCTGATGCACTCGCCGTAACTCATGCTTCATCTGCTCTCGCAACATGCGATCCAACGCGCCGAGCGGCTCATCAAGCAGCAATAGCGGTGGTTGGAACACCAAGGCGCGGGCGAGCGCCACTCGCTGTTGTTGGCCTCCGGATAGTTGTCGAGCATAACGCTCCTCAAGGCCGTGCAATCGAACGAGCGCCGTGGCGCGGGCTATATGATCTCGTGTGTCGGCTTCCTCCATGTCACGCATCCGCAATGGAAATCCGATGTTTTGTGCAACGCTCATATGCGGAAAAAGGGCGTAGTTCTGGAAAACAACGCCGATTGAGCGCTTGTGCGTGGGAATACCGACCAGATCCGTATTGTCCAAAAGGATCGACCCTGCCTCGGGCTGAACAAAGCCGGCAATCATCATCAAGGTGGTGGACTTCCCAGAGCCGCTCGGCCCCAGCAACGTCAGGAACTCCCCGGCACGCACAGAAAGAGAGACGTCGTCCACGGCCACGACGCCGCCATAAGACTTGCGCAATGACCGCAGCTCCAGGCTGCCTGCCTGCCTGGCAGGTACTGCCGATTTCATAGGCTGTATTCCAAGATCTCGAGCCCGCGCACGCGATCGATCAGATAAATCCGTTGCGTCGCACGATCGACAAAGACGTCGTTCGACAGCGGTCCGAACTCCGAACGCATCGGAGGTAGCCAGCTGGCGATTTCGACCATTTTCCTCGGATCGCTGACATCAAGAACGCGCAAGCCATGGGAGAACCAGGCCAGGAACAATAAGTTGTCAACGATCTCCTCATGCGGCTGATGCGCTGCCCAAATGCCCATCTCTTTCCCGCGCGGCAGCTTGAACTCGTCGACGATTTTCGGCGCGTGCCGATCGGCAATATCGAGGCTTGTGGCCCACCCTTCCATATCCCACCAGCCTTCATCGACTGAGATCACAAAGTCGCCATTGGTCACCGCGCCGGGTGTTGGCACGATCGTGTGTGTGAACAGGCCGTGCAGCGGATGGCGGCAAACAGTCTTGGGTTTGGTAATATCCGTCACGTCGACGATCGCCATGCCAGCGTGTACGAGAGAGACATAGATATAATTGCCCCGCCGCAAGCCGTGGTGAACGCGATGGCGTACGCCTCCTTCCCAGGAGGGGGTTTCACCGCCAGCCGTCCACTGCCCCGGCAGCCACCAGCGCGAGACTTCCCTCGGCCGGGTGGGATCGGCCAAGTCGTAGGTCACCAGGATATTGCCTTGATAGCCTTCAATCTCCGTCGACAGATAGGCGTAACGACCGTCAAAGTCGAAGCGATGGACGCCCCGACCCCCGGTACGCAGGAAATGGATCTCCTTCGGCTGTTCGGGTCGTGAGATGTCGAATATACGAACGCCGCCCTGGAATTCCGGCGCTATGCTGAATTCAGGGTAAGCTTCGTTGTTGATCAGCATCAGATCTCCATGCACCCGAACCTTATGACTATGGGCTGTCCATGGCATGGTGAGATGCGACAGGAAGCGTGGTTTTGCCGGATCGGAGATGTCTAGAATGGTGGTTCCTTCGGGGGGCGAGATATGGCCCACGAAGCAAACGTTCCCTTGCACATTGACCTGGCCACCGCCGCGGACATCGGCGTAACCTATATGCTTGAGCTTCAATTGACCCATTTTTTTCTCCTTGAACATTTTTTCGCCGGGCAGTCCTAAGTCGTGAAGGCGACAAGGTTTATCCGCGCTCACTCATCGAGCGCGATCGCAGCAGATGCATGATGACCAGCGCCGCTATCGTTAATCCCACGAGAACCGCAGACGCAGCAAAAACGCGTGGATCACTATCGTTGAGCATGCTGTCGTAGAGTTGTTTCGGCAGCGTCTTTGCCTTGCTGCTCGTGAGAAACAACGCGATCGCGAGATCGTCGAAGGATGTCAGAAAGGCGATTAGCGCGCTGGCGGCCGTCATCGGAGCCAGCAACGGTAGAATAATATGACGAAGCCGACGCCATGGAGACGCGCCAAGAGACGCGGCTGCATCCTCGAGACGGTTGTCGATTGATTGGACCGCCGCCACCATAACAAGCACCGTCGGAGGGATCGCAAGGATTGTATGCCCCAAGACCAGGCTTATCCTTGTTCCAATTAGGCCAATTTGTGCAAAGAGAAAGTATGCCGACACACCATATGCGACCGCCGGCACTATCATTGGGGTCAAGTTGATCGACACCAAGGTCGTCCGGACCGCCGGTGGCAAGCGACGGAGCCCGAGGGCGGTCACAAGTGCGATTGTGCTCGCCAAGGCCGCTGTCACCAGCGCGACTTGAAAGCTGGTGAGTGTCGAACTGATCCACTCATCACGCGTGAAATACAATGCGAACCAACGCAATGAGAAATTGCCGAGCCTGATAGCGCTAGAGGGCGACGGGAAAAACGCCATAAGAACGATCAAGAGGATCGGGAAAGCGGTTATGGTCGCGATCAGCGCCGCCATCAGAGTTGCCAGCCTGGGCTGCGATCTCGCTGACCGCCGCCTACGCCGCAGTGGATTTGGCGAGAAGCGTCTCCACAGCGCGCGAACAGGGCGCCATCCTTGATCCAGCTTCGCGATCAGCGTGTAGAGCCTGATCGCTTCGCCGCCTTGACCTTCCGGTGCCGCATGTCCAGCACGGACGTAGCGATTGAACACTGCAAACAGCAAAAGTGTAGCCGCCAGCAAGAGGGAAGACAAAGTCGCGGCCATGGGCCAATTCAGCATCACCCCCATATGGCGCTCCACCAGAACCACAACCGAGGGGCTTTGATTTCCGCCGAGAACCGCCGGGGTCACAAAGAAGCCAAGCGAAACGATGAACACCAGAAGCGAACCCGAGATAATTCCTGGAGCTGTCTGGGGAACATAGATCAAAAAGAACGAACGCATCCGGCCCGCTCCAAGCGTTTCGGCGGCTCGGACAAGCGAGCGGTCGATGCCGTGCATGGAGCTGTAGAGGCACAATACCATGTAAGGCAGCATGACGTGGACCGTGCCAATGAAGACCCCGATACGGTTGAACACCAACGACATCGGGCGGGATACGATCGAAAGATACATTAGGCTGGAATTGACGATCCCCTCCCGGCCAAGGATGGCGACCCAGGCAAAGGTGCGCACCAACGCACTCGTCCAGAACGGCATGATGATGCAGATCAGAATGAAAAGTCGCAGTCGCGACCCGCCGGTCGCCATGACATACGCGACCGGATAGCCGACGACCAAGCTGAGGATGGTGGTAAAAAGGGCGAGCTCGAATGTCCAGACAAAGGCGTTCAGGTACAGTGCCGAACTTAGCGCCCGCTCGTAGTTACTGAAAGTAAAGACACCGTCTATCCAGAAGCTCATCCAGAGCGTCTGGATGAGCGGCACATAAAAGAAGCATAGAAGAAACAACAGCGGACCCGTCAACAACATCACGGCTGCTCGGTTGACTGTGTCCGGTCCCCGCAGTTTAGGCATGATTTCTCCATCGTGCGCTCAGAACCTTTCTGAGCCGCGGGTGCTGCGACGTCACTATTCGAACAATCCCTCTAGCACTGAACCCGGGACCGGCTATTGGCTTACCCAGCTTGCCCAGCGCTCGTTGACCTTTTCAAAATTGCTGCGGCCGGAGCTGTCCTGTTCCATCCACCAGTCGTCATTGATCATTATGAGACTGGCGAGGTGTTCAGGAGAATTGATCCGGCTGGCCGCCGTTTTGGGGTCCATGTATTGCTGCGCTGACTTCACGGTGAGGCCATAAGCTGGATAAGCATTCAGGAAGGCCGCGTGATTTTTTGGCTCCAAATAGTAATCCAACAGGCGATGAAAATTCTTCGGGTGCGGCGCCTTCTTGGGCATACCCCAATAGGAGATCTTGGCCATCGCCTGATTGAATTCGATATTGATCCCCGGATCCTGCCCCTGCTGCTTCATCACAATGATGCGGCCAAGCGTGTTCATGCCTACCACCGCATTGCCGCTCGTCATCAAATTGAGGCCTTCAGGGCTGGTTGACCAGAACTTGGCAACATGCGGCTTGATCTTGTCGAGGGAGGCAAAGGCGCGGTCAACGTCCAGCGGGTACAATTTGTCGACCGGCACGCCGTCGGCGACCAACGCCGCTTCGATGGGTCCTACATAATAGCTCGGATCGGGCAGCGCCCTGGGACCCGGGAACTTGCTGACGTCCCAGACATCCGCCCAGCTGCGCGGATGCGACCCTTCTTTGAACTCGGTGGCGCTGTATACGATGCCCGCGCCCCAGACGATCGTGCCTACACCGTACTGAAGTGCGCCGTTGGTGATTAGGTCGTCTTTCAGCCCGGAGCGCAGTGCCGAGTAGTCGATGGGCTCAAGCAGGTTTCGCCGGCCCAAAATGCCGATATCCGTGGCACCAATTTCCCAGAAATCAAGGTCAACAGTGTCTGTTGAGACCATTGCCTCGACCTTGGCGAGCTTCGGATATGGAACTGACACGACTTTGATGCCCGTGGCAGCGGTAAAGGGATCGAAGATCGTTTTTCGCTGCACCTCCTCCACAATCCCGCCAGTTGTTCCGTATAATATTTCGGGTTCTTCCTTCTGCTGAGCCCATGCCGTCGGAGCCGCGACAAGCGCTGCCGTTGCAACTGCCTCCCTGAGCAGGGCGCGTCGAGACATTGCACGTTTCAACATTATTCTTCCTCCCTTTTAGAGTTCCCTCAGTAACAACCCTCAATCATCCACTCGTAGTCACAAAGCAAACAATAACTTCATCCACTAAAGCCGGTCGAGCCACTACCAAAGTTCATCATGACATGCCTGACGATGGTATATTCTTCGAGACCATACATCGACATTTCCTTGCCGAAGCCTGACATCTTCATGCCACCATGAGGCATCTCATGCACGAAAGTCAGATGTTGGTTCACCCATACGACGCCATATTGTAAGCGCGCGCTGATCTTTAGCGCGGTCTTGACGTCGCGGGTCCACACCGACGAGGCAAGCCCGTAGTCGTTGTCATTTGCCCAAGCGATGGCCTGGTCAGCATCCTCGACGCGCGTGACGGAAACGACCGGTCCGAACACCTCGCGCCGGACGATCTCGTCCGACTGCAGGGCTCCAACAATCAGCGTCGGCTCATAGAAAAAGCCGGCGCGATCTGACGGACGGCCCCCCGTCACGACCTCGATGTGCTTCTGCTGCGCCGCGCGCTCCACGAAACTGGCGACCCGCTCGCGCTGACGCTGGCTGATCAAAGGACCCAACTCGGTCGTCCCTTCGCCGGGCGAACCAATACACAACGACTTGAGGGCGCCGTCGAGCTCAGCGACCAGCTTGTCGTGGATTTTTGGAGCCGCATAGATACGACACGCGGCCGTACAATCCTGGCCTGCATTGTAGAAACCAGCAAAGCGGATGCAACGCACGACCTCTTCGAGGTCGGCGTCGTTCATGACGATGACGGGCGCCTTGCCGCCGAGTTCCAGATGGGTGCGCTTCAGCGTCTTTGCCGCGGTTTGCAGTACCTTTTGGCCCGTCACGGTGTCACCTGTGAGTGACACAAGCCGGATGTCTGGATGGGCTACGAGCGCGGAACCTATGGTCTCGCCGCGACCGGGCAGGATGTTTACCACACCTGGCGGAAGAACCCCGGCCAACAGCTCGGCAAGCTTCAACGACGAAAGCGGCGTCTGCTCCGAGGGCTTCAGAAGCACCGTGTTACCCGCTGCCAGCGCCGCTGCGAGCTTCATGGCTGCGGTCGTCAAAGGGTAGTTCCAAGGAGCGATCAAACCGACAACGCCCACGGGATCGCGTCGGGTCATGCTGGTATGATTGGGAAGATACTCGCCGGCGGCGCTGCCCCCCATGCAACGCGACGCCCCCCCCATGAAACGGAAGAGCTCGGCCACGGCCGGCATCTCGTCCTTCAACATACGGATATAGGGTTTTCCGGTGTTGAGCGACTCAAGGGCCGCGAACGCTTCGGCGTCCCTGTCGATCAAGTCAGCTATACGGAAGAGCAATCCCGCACGGTAGGCGGGTGTCGTGATTGACCACGTCGCGAAGGCTTTCGTGGCCGCGGCGACCGCCGCATTAAGTTGATCCAACGACGCTTCAGCGACCTGTGCGATGACGCTGCCAGAAGCCGGATCAACGATGGCCTCGACCTCTCCCTGGCCAGCAACAAGCTGTCCGTCGATGAAAAGCCGCGTTTCGATCTGTGAAGATGGCAGGTCCATAACGCTTCCTCTGGCAACGTGTGCTAGTCCCTTTCGACTTGACTATAGAAACCGGGCCTGCTGCGTAAAATTCAAAATACAAGCCGGCAGCTATCGGAAAAATCGATGGCCACTAGGCGGTGAAGTGGCGCACCATTCGATAGCCTCGCGCCAACGCAAGGAACACGGAGGCCGGCTCCGCCAGCATCGATCCCCGCCGCCAAACGACACCGACGTCGACAGTCGGGATCGGGTCCTCCAGTGCTCGCACTTCGAGGCGGTCTCCTTCCAGAGACCATTGGCGGAAGGCGATGTCAGGCAACACCGCGATCCCTGCTCCGGTCGCCACCAGGCTGCGCACCGCCTCGACTGACGAGGTATGCAAAACGATATTCGGATGGAGGCCGGTCGGACGCCAAATCCCCTCACTGTTTTGTCCCATCTCATCAATCGTCAGCCCGATTACAGGCTCTCGCGCGATATCTGCCAAGGCGATCTGCTTGCACGCTACCAGTGGATGACCCGCCGATAGCCAAACTCGATTGCTTGAACGAACCAGAACTTCCGACTCTAGTGCATCTTGATTGGCCAAATTGGAGATCAGCATCAAGGCAACCTGCAGCTCGCCGTTGACGACCAGATGTTCGATGTAGGACCGGTCCTCCTCGGTGACTTTGACCACTAGCTTCGGGAACACCCGACGCAGTCGGGCCAGGACATCCGCCAGGAAATAACCAGCAACAAGGCTCGTAACTCCGAGCGTTAGCGTGCCCGAGATCGATTGAGGCTTGGTGATACTGACCGCCCTCCCAGCGTCCGCCACTGCCGCCAGGATCAGCCGCGAATGCCGCAGGAACTGGTGCCCCTGATAGGTCAACACAACACCCTTGGAGTGGCGGTCGAACAGGGTGGCCCCAGTCTGCAGTTCAAGCATTCGCACGCTCTCGGTGATGGCCGACTGTGAGATACCAACTGCCGCTGCCGCCGCGGATATGCTCCCCTCCTCAGCCGTCGCGACAAAATACGAGATCTGGCGAATAGTAATGTTCATCGGAATTGCTCACGCCTCCGAGTTGCCACCACAATTTTCGATGGACGCGACCACCGTCCAGGCCACAACCGATACGGTTACGGCCGCTCAGTACGAAAAGCGATGCTGCTTTGAATCTGCACAGTAGCTGGCAGGCGACGAGCCTGTTTTCTTAGTGAGGCATCGCAATCGACCGACAAACCTAGCGCAGCGCGAATGGCGCCCTCCTTACCAACGCGGACATGCCCACCGAGCGGATACGTCTGCGTTGACATCGAAAGAGCCGCTCGCCCGATGCGCGGGCCTGTGCGGATCGCGTCCTGCAGCAACTTGTTTTGTTCGCGTACACCATGATCTTGTAGACGCCGCGCCGGACAAGGGCGGGCCACAGTGCCAGATGAACTGAAACGTCTCACGCCAACGACGGACTTCATTGTCATCTGTTTGATGTCAACCATGAAGGGGCTCATCCTCGTTCTCAGAAGCAAGGGTGTCCGAGCATCGGCCGAGATCCCCGGGGTCTGAGGCTGCCGAGAGGCGTCGCTCAATTTGCGACCTTTTCCAAAGTTCCGATTATTGATACATAATCTCTATTTTCGAGAATCTCAAAGTACGTTCTCATTGTCAAGCGGAGATTGGGCCCGACCTGCTGCAAAGGCTAAAATCGAAGCACAGAGGCCCGGGTCGATCACGGAGCGAGAATTTTCGAACTGCGCGGCCAAGAGTAGACACGGATTAAAGGCGAACCTCGCCTGTCACTTGACCCATCATGGATCGTTTCGATCCCACTGGATGATCGCGGTTGCTGCTGGTGATTTAAAGCCGGCCAACTGAAATCTACCATCGTCACTTGATGCGTCCGATCGCATCCGGAACAGGGATCCCGCCCGGCCATAGCATCCTGTCGAGACCGGCAGGAGCCGGTTCGGCACTGACCCTGACCGATAGCCGGATATAGAGGAGCGCATCGACGATCAGGCAACGGGCAATCTCACCTCGCACTCTGTCAGTTGCTGCAGACTTTTTTGATTGCATTGGAGGCCTGAACCAGGCCGGAAAAATCACTCACGCTCTCGTCGTCCGTCGGCGCCGATGAAAGTCGCACGGCGAGCAGCTTATTTGGCAGCATTGCAACCACCTGTCCGCCGTAACCCATGAACCGTGCGAAATTTCCGCTGCACCCATCAAAGGAGAAGTCATCGATCCAGAAAGAACTAAAGTATCTCTGGCCCAGACCGGTTGGTCGGCCTGTGTCCAGGCCCCACTTGTGATGGTTCGTCAAACCCTCTTGGGTTTTCTGTTGGCTAAGAACTTGGTCCCCTGAAACTGCGCCATTGTTTTGAAAGAGCTCGGCGATCTTGACGAGATCATCAACGGTCGCATACAGCCCCTCGAACGCAAGAGGCTGCCTTTTTACACCAAACGTGGTTGCCACAGGCAGGTCGTAGATCCCGATTTTTTCGTACACCTCCCGTCGTAGCATCGATACGATGTCTTTGTCGGCGCCTTCCTTCTGTTTAAGCAGGCTGTCCAAGGCCGCGACAAGCACGAAGTAATCCTCGTCTCGATAGCGAACAAACCTGTCGACACCCCAGCCATAGGACCTGGGGCGTGCGAGCGCCTTGTCCAGTTTCGAAGCGAAATCGCCGTCGTTGTAAAATGCCATGTAGGAATCATCATACGGCTCGTCACCGATGTTCACTTCAGGCTTCCCTGCCCCGTTTCCGACACCGGTCGCCATGTTGAGGGCGCTGCCTAGCGTCACGTCCTTCCAAGCCGGAAAGTGTTTCGCTTCCGGTATCAGATCGTCAATCTTCATCGTGAAGATTTGATCCCCGTATTTGGCTGCCATCTCAAGCATGGCCATGCGCGCGACGGCGGATTTTGTCGCAGACCATACGCCGAAGCGCTGTCGGTCGCAGTAAGGCAGCGGACCGTCCGACGTTTGGCAACTCTTCATATAAATGGTGCCGTCAGCAAAGACCGCGGTCACGACTTTCCAGTCCTCACGCATACGGCCGCCGAACTCAGTGCTTTGAGCCGTGGTCAGGCCGACCGGCAGGTTGTCCCACGATGTTACCGGCAGGCGGCTGGCCTCTCGCACACTAAACGCCTTTTCAATGGCATGGACGTCCTCTGTCGAAATCGGTTTCATCGTCGAAACGGACGTTGCGGTTGCCTTGAAAACCGCGCCAGCCTGGAAGGGCGTGGTTCCGGTGGTTATTTGAATATGCAAGGGCGTGATATCCGCATCTTTGTACATAAACAGAGCGACGCCGTTATGGCTCTCGCCGCCTTCCACGGGATTCATAAGTGCAAATGGGAACGACGCGCGCGTCCAGCCCGGCGGATCATGCGGTTCCGACCAAACTTTTCCGGGCTGTACCAATATCTGCCAGTAGGTCCCAGCTCCCGTGGGTTTGAAGTCACCCAGGATTTCTTGTGAAGAGGGGACGAGGGTGCTTCCGACCGTCGTGAAGCTGATTTCGAAAGCAGGAAATGCATGCAGGTCCTTGCCATTTACCGGCGCAAGCTTGTCGGTGCTCACCATACTTGCCCCGGCAAAAGCCAGATGTCCGCTGAACGGCTTGGTGGCGTGCGAAGCATCCTTTGAGGAAACAAAGTCGTCGTTGGAGCGTAGCTGCAGCGTTGCGCTGGATTTTACGTCTTGAACCGAAATTGGTGAGGCCTTTAGATCACTGGCAGTGCCGGTAATGGCCAACGAGACGATCCCAAGTGCCACAAATGCAAATCTCGCTCTCATTTCAGTTCTCCCAAATTCCCGCTATTGGCATCGTCTTCAGGACTTCTAAGCCTTCAAAGCGAGCTGAGATCGCGCTGAAGCAGGGCTGGCGATCGTGGCGCCAAGCCTTTCCAGAAGCCATTTCGCTTTCTCGACCAGTTCGGCATTGCTCTTCACAAGCTCGGTCTTCGACATGCGGATCGTGTCCTCCATCCCGATCCGTACATGGCCGCCAAGCAGGTAGGATTGCATCAACATCGGGTAAGCGGCGCGGCCGATGCCAAAGCCTGTCCAGATCGCTTCCCGGGGCAGCATGTTGCGAGCGAACATCATGGTCTCAGGCGTCGTCGCGAAGCCGTATTTCACACCAAGCACAAGACTTGCGAGCGGCGGACCGCGAAACACGCCGCTTGCGAGAAAGTCGTTGAGGAGATTGATGTCTCCGCTGTCGAAAAGCTCGAACTCGGGCCGGACCCCACAGTCATAGATGATCTCCGCCATCTTCTTGACGTTGGGGGGCGTGTTGATGACGACCTCGCTGCCGAACGTCATCGTGTTGAGATCCAAGGTGCAGATGTCGGGCCGCAGATCGCGGATATGCTCGACGCGGCGTTCAGCGGTCACGAAATTGGTCCGGGGGCCGGCAATCTTGGGGTCCTCCTCACCGGGCTGGAACCGGCCACCAGGTCCGGTGGTGATATTCAGGATCACCTCCGTATTCTTGGCGCGGATCAAACGAACGAGCTCGCGGTAGTG
Source organism: Mesorhizobium loti (assembly GCF_003148495.1). Taxonomy (GTDB): domain Bacteria; phylum Pseudomonadota; class Alphaproteobacteria; order Rhizobiales; family Rhizobiaceae; genus Mesorhizobium; species Mesorhizobium loti. The sequence goes on along the minus strand of NZ_QGGH01000001.1, from coordinate 446,241 downwards.
ATCGAGTTCCATCGACGGCCGACCGTCGGGATGGCGAACGTGAAGATGCAGGATGGACGCCCCTGCATCGGCGGCCTCAAGCGCCGAGACAGCGATCTGCTCCGGCGTGACCGGCAGATTTGCGTTGTCTTGCGGCCTTGTCAGGCTACCGGTCACGGCGCAGGTGATGATGGTGTCCTTCGACATCAGACTACCCTCTCAGCTTGCAAGGATGGCAGTGGCGGCGATCTCGACGAGAAGGCTCTCGTCGATTAGTGCTCCCGCCTGCACCATCGTCGTTGCGGGTCGAATGGCGCCGAAAACGGAGCCGTGGGCTTTGCCGACGGCCTCCCAGTCGCTCATGTTGCGCAAGAAAATGCGCGTCTCGACAATATCGTCGATCGAGGCGTCGAGTTCGTGCAACGCAGCACCGATGCGCTGCAGAACCACGATGGTTTGTTGTTCCGCATCGCCGGGGTGAAGTGCCCCATCGGGTCCAGAGGCGGAAGTGCCCGATACAACAATGATGTTTCCGGCGCGCACCGCCCGGGAATAACCGATAGCCGCGCCCCACTTGTTGTTCACGTCGACCCTGGCCCTTTTCATGTGCCACTCCTTGGCTGCCCTGGAGTTTCCTGCCGCTATCATGATGCGAAAGGCAGCAATGCCCGGTCGAAGGCCCGCACTATTTCGTCGATATCGGCATCTTCCATGGCAGTGGAGAACGCCATCAATCCATTGCCTGCAATGATCACGCCTTCGTCGAACAACGCCTTGGCGAGGGCCGATACCCGCGCGGCGCCATCTGCGGCGAATGTGGAGCGGTAGTCGCTCAGCGGTGCGTCCGTCAGGTGGACACGCCGCAGCGAACCCAGTCCGGCAACCTGCCCCTTGATCCCGTGTCGGGCAAAACAGGCACCAATACCCTGGTCGAATCGATCACCGAGCGCCTCGAGCTTCTCGAATGCGGCAGGGGTCAATTCCTCCAGAGCGGCTATCCCTGCCGACATGGACATGGGATTGGCGCTGAATGTGCCGCCATGCGGCACCGCGGGCGGACCCTTGCTCGGATCGAACACCGACATCACCTCCGCGCGGCCGCCGATGGCGCCGATGGCGAAGCCGCCACCGATAATCTTGCCCAGCGTGGTGAAATCCGGATCGATGTCGAAACGGCCCTGCGCACCATTGTAGCCAAGGCGAAAGGTGATGACCTCGTCGAGGATCAGCAGCGCCCCAAGCTCGCGCGTAACCCGCCGCAGCATCGCCAGATATTCGGGCTTAGCCGGCACCAGCCCTGCGCGATTGGGCATGACATCGACGAGCACGGCCGCCAGGCTGTTGCCGCTGGCGCGAAGGATTGCCTCGGCTACAGGCGTGTTGTTGAAGGGAATGACGACGACATCGTCGAGCACGCCCTGGGGTGTCCCCTTGGCGGTCGGCACGGATCCCGGCCTGTCGATGTCGCCCCAGGTGGCGGGGGTGGCGTCCTGGCTTGTCTCGGCTGGATCGTAGGTCCCGTGGTAGGCGCCCTCGCATTTTGCAATCTTCGGTCGGCCGGTATAGGCGCGCGCCGCCTTGATCGCGTTCATCACCGCTTCAGTGCCGGAATTGGTGTAACGAAGCTGCTCGACGGACGGCAGACGGTCGCACAGGATTTCCGACAGCCGGATCTCACTCTCGGTGGGCATGCCGAAACATGTGCCGGCCTCGAGCTGCCGTGTGGCAGCCTCGAGGATCTGGCGATTGCCATAGCCATGAATCAGAGAGGTGAAGTTCCCCAAGGCGTCGATCCGGACATGGCAATCGACATCGGTGATCCGGCAGCCATCGCCGCGCCAGGCATAGATTTGATGCGGCTTGCGATAGACGGTCGTGCGCGTGTTCCCGCCAGGCATGACCTCGCGGGCACGGGCATAGAGGTTTTCGGAATTTGGTGTCGCTGGTGCTGACATAAGGTCGCTCATCACTTGGTTCTACGTGGCAAGATTGATCCGCTCGCGACGCAAGGTCGGATGGCCGTTGTCGAATTCTTGAGCAAAACGGTGCCCCGAATAGACGGCGGCATAGATGGCGGCCGGCGCTTCGCAATCCCCGATGCGCGAGACACGGCGCAGTCGGCCTGCGTCACCCCTGTCAAGACGGGCGCTCAGCGCTTCAAACAGTTCGTTGCGAGGTAGCCGCGCTGTGACGAGGACAAGGGCGTCGGTCTCCCGGTGGCTCGTTGCGCCTGTTCGCGCATCGACGAAGAGGGCCTGGCCTTCATGCGCACCGGCGAGCGCCATGTGCGTAACCATTCCAACGCCACGCTCATATAGCCGCTTTGCTGTTCGAATGTTTTCAAGCGTGTTGATCGTGAAGGAGGAGACGTCGGCCGCTGGCGTGACCAACGTCACATTATTGCCCATCAGCGCCAGCTTTTCAGCGATCACGGCGCCCATGTAGTAGTGGTCGTCGTCATAGACGATAATGCGGCCCGAAGGGATATTGCCGCCCATGATGTCGTCCGGTGTGAACACGGGCACGCTGGCTGACAATGCAAGCGGCTTGAACGCCGCGCGCCCCACGCCATCGGCGCGCCATTGCGATCCAGTCGCGAGCACGACCTCATCGGCGTCAAACTCGAGAACATCGGCCAATCCGAGATCGCTTTCGAGATAGACACCGACATTCGAGAGTTTGTCGAGCTGAGTGACGCGCCAGTCGCGGACCCTCAGCCACTCACGCAGACCCGGCAGCTCGCCCTCAAGGGTCACGCGGCCACCGAGACGGCTTTGACGCTCGGCCAAGGTTACCTGGTAGCCGCGCTGACCGAGCGCCCGGGCGCATTCGAGACCCGCTGGCCCACCGCCAACCACGAGCACGGTCGCATCGCTTGATTTGGTGGAAATTCGTTCGGGATGCCAGCCGCGACGCCATTCTTCGCCCATGGTCGGGTTTTGCGTGCAGCGCAGGTTCGTCATGGCAAAGTGGCTGGACACGCAGATGTTGCAGCCAATGCACTCGCGGATATCTTCGTAGCGCCCCTCCTCGATCTTCTTCGGCAAGAAGGGATCGGCGATCGAGGGGCGCGCGGCGCCAATCATGTCAAGCACGCCGCGACGGATCAGGCTTGCCATCGTGTCGGGCGAAGTGAAGCGCCCGACACCGACGACCGGCTTGGTGGTGACGCCCTTGATCCCGGTCATGAACGGCTCGTGGTCGTTCTCGGGTGCGAAGCGGGAGGTCGGCGAATCGTCGGCCCAGGTTCCAACGACGAGATCCCACAGGTCCGGCAGTTCGGCGAGCAAGCCTATGGCCTCTATCCCTTCGTCCGCGGCGCGAAGTCCTTCGGGGCCAAACAGTTCATCGATGATCAGACGTACGCTCACCGCGCAGGCATCGCCGCCACCCTCTCGCGTTGCCTCGATCAATTCCTTGAGAAGGCGAACCCGGTTTTTCAGCGAGCCGCCATATTCGTCGGTGCGCTGATTGCGGGGCGAAATGAATTGGAAGGCGATGGTGGAGAAATTGCCGTCGACATTGAGAATGTCGAAGCCGGCCTTGCGCGCCCGCTGCGCCGCCGCCTTCCACCATCCCAGCAGTGCCTTGATGTCGGACTTGTCCATGGCGCGAACCTGGACCGGATGGTGTCCGCTGACGGGTCGGTCCATCGGGCCGAGCGGCACGTCGCGGGTCATGCGATTGGCGTTGTAGTAGGCGGGATAGGCGAGTTGCACGCCGGCCAGCGAGCCGTGCTCGTGGACCGCTTCGACCATCAAAGCGAGCGGTGGAATGTCGCCGTCATCCCACAGCATCTGCAGAACCTCCGGCATGAGGTCGCCTGAGGGATGAACCGAACAATGCTCGGTGTTGACCACCGCCCATCCGCCCTCGGCCTTGATACCGCGCATGGCGGCATGGGCTTGCGGTCGCAAATTGCCCATGCCGTTGCAGTGAGGTGCCTGGTAGAACCGATTGCGAGCGACAACAGGTCCGATCCGCACCGGCTCGAACAGGATATCGAAGCGTGGATCGCGCATGCATGGCTCTTTCTGTGTCTTCGCCTCAAAGAAGGACGAAGGGCGTGCTTTGTCAGGGGATGAAGCCAGTACGACCGCTAGGCGCGGATCTTGATCCAGGTTGCCTTCAGCTCGGTGTATTTGTCGATCGCATGCAGCGATTTGTCCCGTCCGAAGCCCGACTGCTTGTAGCCGCCAAAGGGCATTGTAATGTTGCTCTCATCAAAGTTGTTGATCCAGACAGAGCCCGCTCTAAGCCGGCGAGCGGTGGACAGCGCGACGTCGATGTTGTCGGTCCAAACAGCTGCGGCCAGGCCATAGATGGTGTCGTTGGCAAGCGCGACCGCCTCCTCCGCCCCGGAAAAGGAGATGGTGGCAAGGACGGGGCCGAAGATCTCCTCTTGCGCAATCCGCATCTTGTTGCTGACATTGTCGAAAACGGTCGGCTCGATGTAGTAGCCGCCGGTCTCGCTGAGGACACGCTTGCCGCCGGACTTGAGCTCGGCCCCTTCCCTGGCGCCGATATCGATGTAGTCGAGCACACGATCCATTTGAACCTGACTGACCATGGCGCCCAGCTTCGTGGCCGCATCGAGAGGGTCGCCAACGGTCAGCGTTTTCCCGACAGCAATCACCTTCTCGAGAAACGCGTCCTTGATCTTGGCGTCCACGAGAAGACGTGAGCCGGCGTTGCAGACCTCACCCTGGTTGAAGAAGATGCCGTAAGCCGCCGCCGTCGCGGCTTCGTCGAGGTTGCCGCAATCGGCCATGACGATATGCGGGGTTTTGCCGCCGCATTCGAGTGCCACGCGTTTCATGTTCGACTGGGCGGAATAGCTCATGAAGAGCTTGCCGACTTCAGTCGAACCCGTGAACGTCACCGCATCGACATCCATGTGCAGGCCAAGCGCCTTGCCCGCGGTCTCGCCAAGGCCGGTGACCACGTTGAACACGCCATCGGGAATACCGGCTTCCGCCGCGAGTTCGGCAAGCCTGATCGCCGAGAGCGGTGACTGCTCGGCAGGCTTGAGAATGACCGAGTTGCCCGCTGCGAGCGCTGGCCCGAGTTTCCAGCATGCCATCAGCAAAGGAAAGTTCCATGGGACGACCGCCGCCACGACGCCGACAGGCTCACGCGTAATCATGCCCAGAGCACCGCTGCCGGTCGGAGCAATCTCGTCGTAGATCTTGTCGATCGCCTCGGCGTACCAGGCGATCGTATTGGCAGATGCCGGAACGTCGATTGAGCGCGCGTCCGAGATCGGCTTGCCCATATTCAAGGTCTCGAGCAGGGCGAGCTCATCACCGTGCTGATGCATCAGCTCGGCGAAGCGCTGCAGCACTTTCTTGCGATCGCTCGGTGAGCGCCGCGACCAGGAGCCAGACTCGAAGGCGCCGCGCGCGGAGCGCACCGCCAGGTCGACATCCGTCGCGTCGCACGACGCTATCTGGGCAAGCGTTGTTCCATTGGAGGGATTGATCGCGTCGAACACCCCACCCGACACCGCGTCGACGAATTTTCCGCCAATGAATGCCTGTTTGCGGAGATTGAGATTGGACGCGGCTTGACGCCAGTCGATCGCACTCATGGAAGCTACCTTTCTCGATAATCGATACCTGCAGTCAATTAATGAGAAATTAGACCTTTCGGTCGCTGGCTGTCAACACAATATCGCAATGTTCCGCAATGATTTCTCAAAAGACGAGCGCCATCGACGACGTTCGTCAGATATTTCTTGCGAAAATACCCTCAAACGTTGCGCGAAAAACACAACTTTTATAATAATACGTGCAAATAGAGCGCTTCGGTTACTACCGAACGCTGCCGAGCAGGCAAGGATTTTCTGGACTCAGGCTGTACTTTTTAACGTATGCCGGAATTGTTTTTCCAGGATCTTAGACAGTTTCTCCGCCAGACGCTTGACCACTGCGACGTTAGTTTCTCGGTTGGTGTCGATAATTCCCTGGATCGTGCCCGTGACACACAGGCTATGCTGCGTGCGCTGCCCATCGATCCTGATCGGCGCGGCGATCGCTGCAAATCCGTCGACATCTTCACCGATGCAATAGGCCACACCGGTTTTGCGCACGAGTTGCAGTTCTTCCACGAGGACGTCGAAGTCGACTTTGGTCGCAGCCGTGAACCGCTTGAGCGGCTTGTCGAGCACCGAAGCGATGAAGTTCGGATCCTGAAAGGCGAGGATTGCCTTGGCCGAGGCGCCGGCGTGCGCCGGGATTTCGTGCCCCGGGACAATATAGGCCCTGACCAGATCGCCGGGCGCGACCATGTCGAGGCTGCGCACGCTGTCGCCCGACAGTCGCGCGATGAAGCAGGCCTGGCCGGTTTTTTCTGAAAGCTCTTGCAACGTCGGACGCGCAACGACCTTGAACCAGTCGTCGCTCGCACCTGAAAAGAGCAGTCTTTCCAACCGTCGCCCAAGCTTGAAATTGGCCGCGCTTGGGCCGCTCTGCTCGATCAGTTCAACATCAGCCAAGCTCTTCATCAGCCTGTAGGCCGAGGCTTTCGGCAGATCGAGCATCTCGCCGACGGCGGTTCCCGAGATGCCGCCTGGAAAGCCGGCGACGATCTCGAGAATACGCACATAGCGCTCCAGAGGCTTTTCAGTAGCCGCTTTGCCCGATGTGCTCTTGTCCATGATGCCTGCGCTCTAGCCCTTTGCGATTCGATCATCATGCCAGTCGAAATAGCGCATAGCCAAGGGCACGAACCACGGCGAGCCGTTAAAGAATGGCACCGTAGGAAATTTTTCGACGTCGAAGGCCGAAGACATGTCTCCCCGTTGAAGAATTCGGGCAGCAAGCTTCTCCCCAAAATGTGTTCCAAGAGGAATGCCGGCAAAGTTGTAGCCGAGGGCAAAGTGCACGCCGTCCTTCGTGCCGATATGGGGCATGAAATCGAAAGTTCCCGCGCAGTGCCCGGTCCATGCACGGCTGAGGCGGACACCCTTGAGGTCAGGCAGGATTCTCACAAGGCGATCGCGGAGCGCGCCTGCGAGCGGCGTCGCCGTCGGGCTCGCTGTACCAGTCATGCCGCCAAACAGAATGCGGCTCGAATCAGGTGCGGTGCGAATAAAATCGATGTTCATCCTGGTGTCGAGATAGGTGCGGCGGCGCGGTATCACCTTGTCGATTGTTTCAGGTGGCAACAGCTCGGTTGCAATGACAAAACCACGGAAAGGAATTACCCGCCTTGCAAGCCACCTGAGGTCGCGGCTCGTATATCCATTGGTGGCGACAATGACATGAGGGGCAGCAATGTCGCCTCTTGACGTTCGAACGGTCTTCTCATTCGCAGTGTGATCGATGCCCACGACATTGGTGAGAGGATACAGCCTGACACCAGCATCGAGCGCCTTGCGGACAAGGCCCGCGTGATAAAGCCCGGGATGAATTGAACCGAGATCTGGAATGACCGCGCCGCCATGGTAGCTGTCGGAGGCGATTTCTGCATGAACGTCATGTTTCTCGACCACGGAATAATCGAACCCGACGGCCTGTCGGGTCTGTTCAAGTTCGGCGATCAAGGCTCGAAAATGAGCCGTCGAATTGGCGGCAATGAAGCGGCCGCAGGTCTGGTAGTGGCATTCGATGCCCTCGCGCTCGACGAAGGCCTGAACACCACGCATGGCGGCGTCAAGCTCACGATAAACTTTCAACGCGTGCTCGCGCCCCGACTTTTGCGCCAGCCATTCGACGGACCGCTTCAGCGTGCGGCCAACAAAGCCGGCATTGCGGCGTGCAGCGCCCTCGCCGATCCTCTGCGCATCGACAACAGCAACGTCACAACCCGCGCGCGCCAGATAAATCGCTGCCACTAGGCCCGTGATGCCGCCGCCAACGATGACGACATCAGCCCTACCGCCAAGGCCGGCCGGTTCGTTGTTTTCGTCGGCCGAAGGCAGCGGCGCCGCCGACCACCAATAGGGTTCCTCGCGATAATCGTTCGCGAACAATCCGGTCTGCAACGCACCGATCTTGCCTGTGTCTTGCGACATGATGTGCAGCATTACGTTACCTATTCTTATTGACGTTGTAGGCAATAGCCATCAGGCAACTCGTCAGTACGATCATCACCGTGGCGGCGGCGAGGATCGTCGGATCGAGCTGTTCACGCAGTCCCGTGAACATTTGCTTTGGAAGCGTGCGCTGCTCAGGTCCGGCAATAAACAAGACCATTACCACTTCGTCGAATGACGAGGCGAAGGCGAAGACCGCGCCCGCCGCGACGCCCGGCGCGATGATTGGAAGCATCACGGTTCGAAATGCCGTCAGGCGGCCGGCGCCGAGACCTGCCGCGGCCCGCATCAGGTTGAAGTCGAAGCGCGTCAGCGTGGCCGTCACGGTGATGACAACAAAGGGCGAAGCCAAAATCGTGTGTGCAATAACGACACCGGCGTAGGAATAGTTGAGACCGAGCGGCGAAAAGAAGATGAACAGCCCAAGGCCCAGCACGACGACAGGAACGATCATCGGTGAAATCGCAAGCGCCATCACGGCGGTGCGGAAAGGGAACCGTGGATTGACAAGCCCGATCGCCGCGAGCGTGCCCAGAGTCGTGGCGACCACCGTGGTCGAAATTGCAATCACCAGGCTGTTGACCATTGCTCCGGTCCACAAGGGCGAGGAAAAAAGCTCCGCGAACCAGCGAAGAGACAACGCACGGAATGGGTATGTAAACCAGGGATCGGCATTGAGCGAAATTGGGAGAGCGACCGCCAGCGGCAGCATCAGCAAGAGAAGTGCGATCCCAACAAATCCATAAAGCGGCATACGAATGTAGGCGGGAAACTCAGTGTAGACGCGGCGGCCCATGTTCATATCCGATCCGATGAGTGACGCGCGACATGTCGCGCAAGGGGCAGAGCAACGAGGCCGGCCCCCAAGATGAGTATGACGCTAAGGGCCGAGGCAAGCCCCCAATTCAGATCCTCATTGGTAAACCTGGCAATGAAGAAGCTCACCATCTGATCGGACGGTCCACCCACCAATGCGGGCGTCAGATAAAAGCCAAGGCACAGTACGAAGGTGAGAAGTCCGCCGGCGGCAATGCCTGGAACCGCCTGCGGCAGAAAAATAGTTGCATGGGCCCGGAGTGGCCCTGCCCCAAGGTTCCGAGCGGCCTTGACCTGGTTCGTCGGGATCGCCCGCATCACGCTGATCATGGGCAAGACCGTGAACGGCAACTGGATCTGGATCATCGCGATAATGGTCGCCAGGCGCGTGTAAAGGAGGGGCAGCGGCTCTGATATTAGTCCCGTTCCAGCCAGCGTGGCGTTGAGAACGCCGTTGGTCTGAAGGAAGACGATCCACGACATTGTTCGCACGAGCAGCGAGGTCCAGAACGGCAGGAGAATGAAGAACAGGAGGACTGCGGCTGTGCGCCCACTGGCATTGGCTATGACATAGGCGACTGGGTATCCGATCAAGATCGTAAGCCCCGTCACAACAAGGCTAATCAGGATCGTCCTTAGATAGATCGACCGGAAATCATAACTCGTTTCCTGAGACAACCGACCATCGGCTTCGATCTTTACAGGAAAGCCTGTCGCCCAGCGCAAATAGAAGGCGCTGTAGCGACCATTATAGTGCTTGAAGATGCTCCAGACACCGCTCTGTCCCCAGGCCGGGTCCGCCTTGATCAACTGGGCCTTCCAGGCCTGTGGGTCGGCGCGGTCGAAATCCTCGGAGAGTATCCGCTGGGCACCAAGGATGATGTTCGCCCCGCGCGACAATTCGTAACCCACCCGACGGCTTAGCGGGCGTACTGACCCAGCATGTCCCGCGGCCTCGAGCTCCTGACCAAATGTCATGTAGACGGCGCTGAGCGGCACATCATCTCCGTCCCAGGCCTGAAGCGCCTGCGTTGTCAGCGGCAGGGCTCTGGCGATTTCCCCATCCGATACCGCCGTATGAACGATCGAACCTATCGGGATCACCAGGAACACAAGCAGAAAAATCAGGAGCGGCGCCGCCGGAAGCGCAGCCCGAACTGCCCTTCGGTGGCTGTCGCTCCTGATCGATGAGCGAACGACCCGAACCGACGGTGCCGCGGCCTTGGCAGCAGGGGTATCATTCTGCGTCATCATCAGGCCCACGTCACCGTACGGTAGTGTCATGCGAGAACTCCCACCACTCGACTTACTGGGAAATCCAGCTGGAGAAGCGGGCGTTCAGCGCGTCACCGTTTTTGGCCCAAAATGCGCCGTCCTGGGCCAAGGCGCCCTCGCTGTTTTGCGGGGCAGACGGCAAGTTCGGCAGCACGTCCTTGGCAACCAGAGCGCTGGCCGCCTTTACGGTCGGACCGTATGCGATGTAGGTGCTCAAGGTGGCGTTGACATCCGGCTTGACGCTGAAGGCCACGAACTGCTTGGCGGCTGCAAGGTTCTTCGACCCGGATGGGATAACCCACATGTCAAAGCCACGGATCTGATTGGTCCAGGCGATCCCAAGATCGGCATTTTCCTTGGCGTTGGCGTCCGCGATGCGGCCGTTCCAGGCCAGCGCCATCTTCACCTCGCCGGATTTGAGCAACTGCGGCGGTTGGGCGCCGGCCTCCCACCAGACGATGTCCTTCTTGATCGTGTCGAGCTTCTTGAAGGCTCTGTCAACGCCGGCGGGCGTTGCGAGCGTGGTATAGACGTCCGACGCCGCGACACCGTCGGCGAGCAGGGCGAGTTCGAGCGTGTCCACCGGACTCTTGCGCACACCGCGTTTGCCGGGGAAGGTTTTGGTGTCGAAAATGTCGGTCAATTTGGTAGGGGCCTGCGGGAACGCCTGTTTCTGAAACGCCAGGATCGTGGCGTAGACGCTCGTTCCCACCGCGCAATCGGTAAGGGCGCCATCAACGAGACCCGCGGACTTGAAGGCCGCGTCAGCACCAATCTTCTCAAGCAATCCCTGGTCGCAGGCGGTCGCCCCTGTTTGCGGATCGACGTCGATGACGTCCCAGGCGACATTGCCGCTATCGACCATGGCGCGCAGCTTGGCCAGTTCGCCGCTCCAGGTGTCCTGGGAGACGGTGATGTTGTTGGCTTTTGCATAAGGATCGAGAAATGCCTTTGTCTGTGCCTCCTGCAGAGCCCCACCCCAGGAAACGACGGTCAGGCCGTCTGCCAGGGCTGGAAAACTGACCGCGATCAAGACAAGTCCGGCAAGGAACGATTGTTTGAATGAACGTGCTCGTGGCATGTGATGTCCTCTCTGGATTTTCGGTTGTGTTATCTGCCGTCAAGCGCCCAGGCATCGCGGGGCTCCCAGTCGAGAAGGACGGGACTGCCCATCTCCATCTGGAGTCCCAACGATGATGAACTCTTCGCAATCAACCGTTCCCCGCCCGGCAGTTCGACGTGGATCCGGAACTGGTCGCCGCAGTAAATGATGTCGCTGACCTGCCCGCTGAGCGTTGCGGCGCGGTCCTGCCCGGTGATGCGGACGCTCTCCGGCCTGATGGCGATCGTCGCCTGTTGATCAACCTTCGTGTGAACGCTGCTGCGCGCCCAAATTTCCTGGCCGCCGGCAAGCCTTGCACGCGCCAGGTCGCCTTCGATCGAGACGACCTTCGCGTCAAGGCAGTTGTTGTCGCCAACGAACTCCGCCACGAAGCGGCTCGCGGGATGGCCGTAGATATCTTGCGCCGAACCGATCTGCTGGATGCGGCCGTCGTTGAAAATGGCGATCCTGTCGGACATCGTCAGCGCTTCGTGCTGATCGTGCGTCACATAGACGACTGTCAGGTCAAGCCGATCGGCGATCCGGCGGATTTCGAGCTGCAAATCCTCGCGCAGCTTCTTGTCCAAGGCGCCGAGCGGCTCATCCATCAGCACCAGGCTGGGTTCGAAGACGAGCGCTCGAGCCAGCGCGACCCTTTGTTGCTGACCGCCCGACAAGGCCGTGGGCTTGCGTTGCGCCAGGTCCGAAAGTTGGACTATCGCCAGCGCGTCGCCGACGCGCGTGGCGATCTGCTGCCTGGAGGAGCCGCGCACCCGCAACGAATAACCAACATTCTCGGCGACCGTCATATGCGGGAAGAGGGCATAGTTCTGGAACACCATGCCGATGTTCCGCTTTTCCGGCGGCTTGTCCTGGATCGGCCGCCCGTCGAGCGTGATTTCACCGCCTGACGGATATTCGAAGCCGGCGAGCATCATCAGCGTCGTCGTCTTGCCCGATCCCGAAGGACCCAGAAGCGTCAGGAATTCGCCCTTCGTGATCTCAAGGTTGAGATCGCGAACCACGAAGCTATGGCCATCATAGGTTTTGGATATGCCGGTCATGCCGACATGCATCGGGTGGTGAACCATGGCTGAAGGCCCTTCTCCCATTCCATCGTTCTCGATTATTGAGAATCATTATTGAATATCGAGAATAGAAGCACTTGGTTTGGCTTGCGTCAATCCCTATGCAAAAATTCTGACCGGCTACGGTCTGGCATTGAAATTGTGCGTTGCAGCATTTCTCGATGCACATGTCAGCCTTGGCAGCGGCTTGGTCGAGCACCCCAACCAGCTTCCCGTACCATCGGCCGTTGCAGATTCCGCCCCGCCACAGAACCCCCAAATTAAGCTGGGGCCGCCGCTGCACGCTTTCTGGCGCTGTTGTCGAACAATCGATTACCCTCGACTTTGATCGAACCCTGGCCGAACTGCCCCGTTTGTCAAAGAGAGCGCCGTCCGTGATAAGCTCTATGTCGAGGCTGCGAGGATCAGACGACCATGGATACGAATTACACCCGCTCAGGCAAACCGCGTGTGCAGACGGCGGCGCGCACCGTGCAGATTTTGAAACACGTTGCCCGTCAACGAGGCCCGGGCATCTCGGCGAAGCAGATAAGTGACGATCTCTCGATCCCCCGCCAGGTAGTCTACCATTTGATCCACACACTGGTGGAAACCGATATGCTGAGAAAGATTGGTGGGAGCTCGTATGCGCTGGGCTTCGGTGTCGCCTCCATCGCCGATGGCTTCAAACGCCAGTTGGCCGCGCCCGGCATGATGGCGGAGCTGGCCGAACAGGCCGCCAAAATAACAGGTGAAACCGCCTACATCGTCGGATGGATCGACGGCGAGATCGTGGTGATGGCAACAGCCACCGGAACGGCACCAATTCGTGCGGGAGAGATCGCCCAAGGCACGACAGGTGATGCCCATGCGCGAGCCAGCGGAAAAATGCTTCTGTCCATGGTCCATCCATCCGAACGGGATCAGTATCTGTCCAAACACGAACTCAGAAAGCGGACGCAAAACACCATCATCGATGTGGAGGTCTTTAAAGGGGAACTCGCCCAGACGCGCGAGCGCGGTTTTGCGTTCGAGAACGAGGAATATGCTCCGGGGCTGTCCTGTCTCGCGGTTCCGATCGGGAAAATGCCCTCGCAAATGGTACTAGGGCTGTCGGCCCCATCCGAACGGTTCAATGATAACCTTGATCGCTATGTCGATCGTCTCAAGGATATTGCGAAGCGGTAAGTAGGTTGATATCAACTAATGATGTGAGTGTAACATGTTGACATAGCCTTCCCTTCCGCTTCTATCTGCGGGGTCTCAGGGAGGGTCAATTGGCTATTTCAGGCACGACCAGGCTTTATCCCATTTTGGCCGATCCGGTCCTGCACGTCAGGGCGCCCGCACTGCTCAATGCGCGGTTTGTCGAGCGCGGGTACGACGCAGTGGTGGTACCCTTTCAGGTCCCCCGAGATCGTCTGGCTTGTGTGTTTTCCACCTGTAGGAGTGTCGCCTCCATTGCGGGCTTCCTGGTGACCATCCCTCACAAGTCGGCCATCGCCCCTCTTTGCGATGTCGTGACGCAACGCGCTCACGCGATCGGGGCTGTCAATGTCGTTCGACGTCTTGAGGACGGTCGGATGGAGGGCGACATGCTCGACGGTCCGGGTTTCATAAGGGGTCTCGAGGCAGCGGGCATACAATGGCAAGGCAAATCGGTTGCCCTGGCCGGGGCCGGCGGCGCCGCCAGAGCGATCGCGTTCGAGATGGTCGCGAGGGGAGCTGGCTCACTTTCCATCCAAAATCGCAACAGACAGGCCGCCGAGGAACTGCGTGATCAGCTTTTGCGAGCCTTTCCGCATGCCAACGTATTGGCCGAGGGCGGGCAGGCCCTCGACGACACGTTTGATCTGCTCGTCAACGGGACCTCCCTGGGGATGAGGAAGGATGACCCTTTGCCTTTCAGCGAGGACGTGCTGCGGCGGTCTGGCGTCGTCTGCGAGGTGGTCATGGCGCCGCAGACGACGCCCCTGCTGCAAGCCGCGCTGAGAGCCGGCGTGCCTATCCATCGAGGAGACAGCATGCTGATCGGCCAGATCGAAGCCATGTCCGACTTCTTCATGGCCAAATCCGGCTGACGTCAAAGGTTCCTCGACGGCCCTGTTTGACCAGGCCTCAGGACGCCAACGTTTTCGCGGCCGCTGCAATTGTCTCTGGATTCGGCAAGAGTGCCTTTTGCAGAACGGGACTCGACGGCATTCTGACATCTGGGGTCGTCAACCGCGAAATTCTGACGTCCATTTTTGGAACGAGCTCGCGAATGCGCATGGCGATTTCCCCGGCGAAGCCCCCCGTCCTCACCGCTTCGTGAACGATGAGAACCTTGCCGTTTGCCGTGGTGACGGCGTCGACGACGGCCTTCTCGTCCAGCGGGTTCAACCAACGAAGGTCAAGCACGCCCACATCGAGTTTGCCGGCCGACAGGGCCTCCGCTGCCGCCAGCGAGGGCCCAACCATCGTTCCCCAGGTCAAGATGACTGCGTCTTTCCCGTCGCGGCGCTTCCTTGCCGTGCCGACGGCCTCGGCGCCATCTGTCAGTTCCACCATCGACTTGGTTTGATAGAGAGAACGGGATTCGATGACGACACAAGGATCCGGGTCGGCCGCGGCGGAGCGCAGCAGCGAATAGACATCCGAGGCAGTGGCGGCCAAGGCTACCTTGAGGCCCGGGACGTGGGCGAGCATGGCCTCGATGGATTGCGAATGTTGAGCGCAAGAGCCCGGTGTCGCTCCTTGCTGGGTCCGCACCACCATAGGCACCGACGACTTACCGCCCGTTATGTAGCGGATGTTCGCTGCCTGGTTCACCAGTTGATCCAAGGCGACAAAAATGAAGTCGGCCCACATGATCTCGACGATCGGCTTCATTCCGGCCAAAGCCGCGCCGACCGCTGAACCGAGGATGGCATTCTCGGCGATTGGCGTATCGAAGACCCTATCCGCGCCAAAGTCCCTTTGGAGATATCGGCTGGCGCCGAATATGCCGCCGCCTTTGCCGACGTCTTCGCCGTAGACCAACGTTCGAGGTTCGTTTTCGAGTTCTGCCCGCAGCGCGGCATTGACAGCTTCGATATAGGTCATCTCCCTGGTCTCAACGACCTTGGGTATTTTCCGCCCTGCCGTCAGGAGGGGTGCGATCACATTGCTGCGAGCTGAGTTGGGATCGGGGTCCCGCGAGGACATCACCGTCTCGACCAGGTGCTCGACCTGCTTGTCCTGAAGAGCCACTATGCGGTCGAGGTCCTCGGCCGGCACACCGCTGGCCAGAAGGCGCCCCCGCAACTCGGTAAGCGGATCGCGGGCTTCAGCCTCTGCCTTGTCCGACTTGGATCGGTAGTGTTCGATGTCCCTGTTGTAGTGACCCCATAGCCTCGGGACGCGGCATTCGAGCAGGCTTGGCCCCTGGCCCGCGCGGGCACGAGCGGCAGCGAGCGCAATGCTGTCGCGCACGATCATCGGATCGGCTCCGTTGATGGTCGCCGCCGGGATGCCGTAGCCGTTGGCACGTTGAGCGAGGCGTTCCACCAGAAACATGTCGGACGTCGCGGTCAACTCTGACCAGCCATTGTTCTCCACCACGAAAATGACCGGCAACTTCTTGGCGGCGGCGAAGGCGAACGCCTCGTGTGAAGCCCCCTGGTTCATCGCACCGTCGCCAATGGAGACGACGACAATCCTGCCGTTGCCGAGCGACAGGTTTGCCAGGGCCACCCCGCACGCCATCGTGGTCCCCGCCCCCACAATCGAGTTCTCACCAATGAACCGGGTATCGGGCGCCATAAAGTATGGCGAACCCGCGCGCCCACCATTCAGGCCCTCGGCCTTTTGGCATATCTCGGCCATGACCGAATGCGGGTCCAAGCCCGCGGCCAACGCCCAGCCATGACCGCGGTAGGTTGCAATGAGTTGATCCTCCTCCTGGAGGCCGGCAACGGCCCCGAGAGGCACCGCCTCCTGCCCGGCGCAGAAATGCATCGATCCCATGACGCGTGGCGGATTGGTCTGGGTTAGAGCCCACGCCTTGGCCTCGAACGCCCTGATGAATGCGGTTCTTGCGAACATCTCCCGCGCGAAGTTCATGTCCAACTCTTTCAAGGGCTGACGGCTAACGCCAACGCTAACGTTCATCTCCTGCTCCTTCTTAGGGTCCGTTCGGAGGAATGACTGAATAGCCTGGAAATGTCAAATATGGATGCCATCATCATATGTTGATAAATATGACGATCTTTTAGCCTTGCTGTGATAACAGATAATGTGTATCAGGTAAGGCAATGAGTTGACTGGGAGGGTTCAATGTCGTTCACGGCTCACCCGCTGGGGGAAAGCTTCGCCGTCGTCACGGGAGGCACACAGGGTGTGGGCGAGCAGACCGCGCGCCTTTTGGCCGACCGCGGCATCGCAGGATGTCTGATCACAGGCCGGCAACGCGACAGAGGAAAGGCCGTGGCTGCCGATCTTACCGCCAAAGGCTGTCGCGCTTACTTCGTGCAAGCGGATCTGGCCGAGGTCGATGCGGCCGCCCGGATCATCGACGCCGCCGACAAAGCTTTTGGACGGGTCGACATCCTCGTAAATGCGGCAGGCGACACAAGTCGCGGCAGCATTCTCGATACCTCTCCCGAGACTTTTGATCGTCTGTTCGCCGTCAATGTGCGCGCGCCGTTCTTTTTGATCCAGAAAGCAGTCGAGATCATGCGCCGGGAAAAGACGAGCGGTTCGATCTTGAACGTGATCAGCATGTCTGGTCATGGCGGCCAGAGCTTCATCACACCCTATTGCGCGTCGAAAGGCGCCCTCGCCACTTTGACCAGGAACGTGGCTTTCTCCCTGCTGCCCGACCGCATCCGGGTGAACGGGCTTAACATCGGCTGGACGGACTCTCCGGGCGAGCGCGCGATGATGGCTTCCGTTATCGGCCCGGGCTCGGACAGGTTCCTGGCCGAAGCCGGCGCGAAACTGCCGTTTGGACGCCTGCTTGATCCGGCCGAGATCGCACGCGCGGCGGTTTTTTTGGTGTCTCCGGACTCCGGGATCATGACCGGGTCGCTGGTTGACTACGACCAATCCGTGCTCGGCTGCTCGGATAGCGGTCCGCAGCCAGCCGCTCGCGTACCTGACCACGCCGCGGCGTAGCTTTCGGCGCCCAATTCCAGAGGTTTGAAATGACGACGGTTTGGACAGTAAACTGGCCGCACGGGAAATTCGACGTCCACGCCAAGGGCGGAATGCTGGCGGGCGTCAAGTTGAAAGTCGGCGGTCAAGATGTAGCGCCATTCTACGAGGCGCCCTGGATCGCGCCAGGCATAAAGGCCGACCCGCCTATCTTGGAAAATCTCAGGAGCGAGTTCGCGTGCGTTCCTTTCGGCGCGGACTACCCGCAGGAGAGCGTGACGGAGGAATGGAAGCCGAGCCTGCGCCGCTCCGAGGCAGATGCCCAACTCGATACGACCGACTTCCTCCTGCACGGCTACTGCACGGTCGCGAATTGGCGCCTGGTTCACCGCGATGAAGAAAGCGTCGAAATCGAGGTGGAGTATCCCCAGACCTCCGCCATCCGGCGGTTGGTGCGCAAGGTCACCGCCGACAGGAACGGCCCGAACCTGACTTTCTCGCTGACCATCGAGACCCGCAGGGCCGTCGCCCGCCCTATTGGCCTGCATCCCAATTTTGCCTTGCCTCAGCTGTCAGGCGCTTTTCGGATCAAGCCCGGGGCATTCAAGTTCGGCATCGTGCATGCGGCGGGTCCAGAGCCGGGAGTGTCGCGAGCCTTGCCGGGTGCCGTTTTCGACGACCTCGCCAGCGTCCCCCTATCGGCAGGCGGCACCGCAGCATTCGATCAGCTTCCGTTCGCCCATGACACAGAGGAAATCGTAGAACTTTGCGGCATCGACGGGCGGGTGGAGCTCATCGACGCAAGCAGGGCTGTCTTATACCGGTTGTCCTGGGATCCCGGCGATTTCAATTCGCTTCTTCTTTGGATGAGCAATCGCGGCCGCGCATACGCGCCGTGGAACGGCAGGAATGTCTGCGTGGGCGTCGAGCCGCTCACCGGGGCGTTCGACCTTGGAACACGGGCGAGCCTGGCTTCCAATCCCATCAACAGGCGCGGCGTGGCGACGACGGTGGAACTGGATCCCGCCAGTCCCCGAACCATCGAATACCGGTTCAGCGCGGCGCCGGCCGCCTAGATGCCGAACGCCGTGCAAAGCGAAAGCGAGTGAAATCACCATGACCGTATGTTCCATGTGGCACGCCTCCTGGACGGTGGAGAGTATGGAAAGAACGTTGCCCTTCTATACCGACCTTTTGGGGCTCGAAGTCATCCACACGCAGATCCAGGACAACGAATACACGAGGAAGCTGGTCGGCATCGAAGGCGCGATCCTCAAGGCCGTGCTTCTGAAGGTGCCGGAACTGGATGCCGGGCTCTCCGGGCACATCATCGAACTCATGGAGTATATCCAGCCGAAGGGGGTCAAGATCGACACCAAGCCCTGCAACATCGGCGCCGCCCACTTCGCCTTCGGAACGCGTGACGTTCACGCGATGTACGAGAAGATGTCGGCTGCCGGCGTGGAGTTCGTCTCTGAACCGGTGGCGATCACCGCCGGGATCAATAAGGGCGGCTTCACCTGCTACCTCCATGATCCCGACGGCTACACGCTGGAGCTCATGCAGCCGCCTTCCTGGCGCTTCGACCAGGCGATCGCGCTGACGCAGAAGGTTGGCCAATGAACGAGGATTTCGATCTCACTGGTCGGGTGGCGCTTGTTACCGGCGCATCGCGGGGCCTCGGTCTCGCCACCGCCCGAGCGCTCGCCAGCGCGGGAGCACATGTCGTGGCGACGGACATTGACCTCCCCGTGACCCAGGCCGTAGTCGCGAAATTCCTCGAGAACGGGCTGAAGGCCGAGGCCGCGCTTCTGGATGTCACCGACGAGCCGGGCATCCGATCTCTGGTCAAGGACATTGCCGCACGTCATGAGCGGATAGATATCCTCGTCAACAACGCCGGGATGATACTGCGCAAGCCGCTGGTCGACACGACCGGTGACGAATTCCGCAGGCTGTTGAATGTCGACCTTGTATCGATGCTGCTGCTGGCTGGAGCGGTGGCTCCCGTGATGGCGAAGAACGGGTACGGCCGCATCATCAACCTATCGTCGATCATGGGGACCATAGGCAGGGCCGGCCAAGCCACTTACGTGGCTGCGAAACACGGCGTTGTCGGCCTGACGAAGTCGCTGGCTGCCGAATTCGGCCCGCAGGGCATCACGAGTAACGCCGTGGCCCCGGGATATTTCTTCACCGAAATGAACAGGCAGATCCTGGACGACCAGGATTTCTACCAATCCGTCATTTCCAGGACACCGCTGCGACGTTGGGCGGAAGCCGAGGAGCTTGGGGGCACCATGGTGTTTCTTGCCTCCAAGGCATCCGCCTACCTGACCGGCCAGACGCTCGTGCTCGACGGGGGAATGACGGTGACCGTACCGGGACCCGCGGGGACGTCCTGAGACGGCGAGAGGCTGGGAGGAGCCAGCGAGTTCGACCCGAACACGTGCAGCCAACAACCAAAACAGGAGGAAGACATGAATCTATTGAAAACACTCGCGGCAGGTTTGGCCCTGTCGGCCATGCTTGCGGGCGCCGCATCAGCGCAGGACAAACAGGATTGGCTTCCCTCGCCGCTTCCAAAGCCGCTCGGTGAAATCACCATCGGTTTCGCCAACCTCGGCTCCGGGGTGAACAGCTATGTCGCGACATATCTCGATACCTTCAACACCTACACCAAGCAACTCGGCGTCAAGACCATCGTGCTCGACGCTCAGGTCGATCCCGCCAAGCAGTCCGACCAGGTGCAGGATCTGATCGCGCAGCAGGCGGACGTCATGATCGTGTGGCCGGTGAACGGCAAGGCGATCGTTCCCGCCCTGCGCAAGGCCAAGGAGGCCGGCATTCCTGTCGTCGTCACGAACTCGCAGGCCGATCCGTCGGCGGCCGATTACTTCAACACCTTTTCCGGTCCCGACAATATCAAGCAGGCAAACTCTGCCGGCGAGATGATGGTCGAGGCGCTCGGAGGCAAGGGCAATGTGGTCGTCATCGATGGCCTTCCGGGCTACTCGGTCGCCCAGGAACGCGAAAAGGGTTTTCTCGACGTCATCAAGCAGCATCCCGACATCAAGGTCCTGGACATCCAGCCCGGCGACTGGTCGCGGGAAAAAGCCCAGTCGGTGATGGAAGCCTATCTGGTCAAATACGGTGACAAGATCGACGGGGTCTATTCCGCCGATTCCGACATGGGTGTCGGGGCGCTTGCCGCCGTCAAAGCCGCGATCGCCGAAGGCAAGATCAAGCCGGGCAAGATCAAGTTCACCGATTGCACGCTGTTTGCCGCCGCCTATGACGAGATCAAGGCCGGCAACTATTACGGATCGGTCTTGCAATCGCCAGTCGTCGATGCACAGGCCGCCATCCAGGCCGCGATCCAGATCGCGGAGGGCAAGGAATTGCCCAAGCAGCTCTTCTTCGCTTCACCTTCGATCACGCAGAAGAACATCGCTGACTATCCGCGTCCCACGTTTTGAGTGGATCTCCCCCGGGATCTCCAAAGGGTCCCGGGGCAATCGACACAGCGCACGAATGGTCTGCCGCTATGCCAAGAGCAGGAGGGAAGATATGAAACCATTGAAAACACTCGCGACTGGCTTCGCCCTGTCGGCCATGCTTGTCGGCGCCGCGTCAGCGCAGGACAAACAGGATTGGCTTCCCTCCCCGCTTCCAAAGCCACTCGGTGAAATCACAATCGGCTTCGCCAATCTGGGCTCGGGCGTGAACGGCTATGTCGCGACATATCTCGATACCTTCAACGCCTACACCAAGCAACTCGGCGTCAAGACCATCGTGCTCGACGCGCAGATCGACCCGGTCAAGCAGTCAGACCAGGTTCAGGATCTCATCGCGCAGCAGGCGGACGTCATGATCGTGTGGCCGGTGAACGGCAAGGCGATCGTGCCTGCTCTGCGCAAGGCCAAGGAGGCCGGCATTCCTGTCGTCGTCACGAACTCGCAGGCCGATCCGTCGGCGGCCGATTACTTCAACACCTTCTCCGGCCCCGACGATGTCAAACAGGCAAACGCCGCCGGCGAGATGATGGTCGAGGCAATCGGCGGCAAGGGCAACGTCGTGATCATCGACGGCCTCCCGGGCTACTCCGTAACCCAGGAGCGCGAGAAGGGTTTTCTAGACGTCATCAAGCAGCATCCCGTCATCAAGGTCCTGGACGTACAGCCGGGCGATTGGTCGCGCGAGAAAGCCCAGTCGGTGATGGAAGCCTATCTGGTCAAATACGGGGACAAGATCGACGGGGTTTATTCGGCCAACTCCGACATGGGCGTCGGGGCGCTTGCCGCCGTCAAAGCCGCGATCGCCGAAGGCAAGATCAAGCCGGGCAAGATCAAGTTCACCGATTGCACGCTGTTTGCCACCGCCTATGACGAGATCAAGGCCGGCAACTATTACGGATCGGTCCTGCAATCGCCGAGCGCCGATGCGCAGGCCGCCATCCAGGCAGCGATCCAGATCGTGGAGGGCAAGCAGGTCCCCAAGCAGGTGTTCTTCGCATCGCCTTCGATTACGCAAAAGAATATCGATCAGTATCCGCGTCCCACATTTTGAGGGGACCTTCCCAACGGGTTCGCAAAGGGTCCCACGGGGCAATTGGAGGAAAGCATGAGTAATGTTGCGGTGGTGACGGGCGCGGCTTCCGGGATTGGTGCAGCAACGGTGCGTCGCCTGGTCGGCAAGGGCTACAAGGTGCTTGGCGTCGATATGTCGGGCGCGCAGGAGACCGAGAACCTGGGATGGGTATCGGGCGATGTATCGGCGGCTTCGACATGGCAAGGGGTCGGCGAGACGCTGAGAAGACGGGACTGGCAACCTTCCGCTCTCGTGACGGCGGCTGCGTATCTTGAAGTCGGAAACGTCCTGGAGCTTTCGGACGACGCATGGGCGAAGACGATCGGCGTCAACTTGATGGGCCTTGTCTTCGCCGTCCGCAGCGTGCTTCCGGCAATGATAGAGCGTGGGCGAGGCAGCGTGGTGACGATCGGCAGCATCGATTCCTATATGGCCGAACAAGGGCTGGTTTCCTATTGCTCCAGCAAAGGTGCGATTTTACAGTTTACCCGGGCACTTGCCATGGACCACGCCCGCCAGGGCATCCGCGCAAATTGCGTGTCGCCGGGTGTTACCGACACCCCCTTTTTCCGTCGCCATCTGGCGACGGCCAGCAACCCGGATATGTTTTTGCGCGCTCGCGAGCAGCGCAATCCCATTGGACGCTTACTCGACCCGGACGAGGTCGCGTCCACAATTGTCTATCTCGTGTCCGACGAGGCATCCGGCGTCACCGGCGCCAACATGGTCGTTGATGGCGGCTTGACCGTCGGTTTCGATTTTCGCACAGGCACCGGCGGGGACTGACGCGGAGTGCGGATGCCCTGCGGCTAGTCGCTGTGATAACGTCGAACAGCCGAAATAGCAGGAGAGGCAAGACATGAGCGGACTTTCAGCGATCGTGCCGATTGAAACCGAAACGCTTGGGGTGCGCGTCTATCTCCAGCTGCGCGAGATGCTTATCGCGGGCCAGTTCGCACCTGGAGAGAAACTGACCCTTCGAACGCTGGCGGCAGCGATTGGAACGAGCCCGATGCCCGTCAGGGACGCACTGCGCCAGCTGATGGTCGATCAGGCCATCGAACTCCTCCCCAATCGTGTGTTCCGCGTTCCGTTGATGAGCAAAAGCCGCTTCATCGAACTGCGCGAGATCCGCATCCGCATGGAAGGCATGGCTATCGAATATGCGGCCGAACGAATTTCCGCAGCCGAACTTGGGGAAGCCGCTGCCTTCTCCGCGGCGTTCAATGCCGAATGTGACCTGCATCAACCGGATCCGGCAAAGTTGATTGTCTTGAACAAGAACCTGCATTTCACATTATACAGGGCATCGCGACTTCCAGCATTGCTCCAGATCATCGAGGGTTTGTGGACGCAGATCGGTCCGGTCCTGAATCTGGACGTTCGCTCCGGATCCGAGAGGATCACCAGCAAGACCCCGACCAAACATCATGAAGCCATGATCGCTGCGCTGAAGGTTCGTGATGCAGACTCGGCAAAAGCGGCCCTCGCCGCCGACCTGCGCAGCGCCAGCGACTATATCCTTCAACAAAACCGGCTCACCTGAGGTCGAGGATCGCCATGCCCTCGTTTCCGATTATCGACAGCCACCTGCACATCTGGCGCCCTGACCTGCTCGATATGTCATGGTTGAAGTCGGCGGGAAAACTCAATCGAGGCTTCACTTTGCAGGACTTCGACGAAGCAAGGGCGGACGTCGAGGTCGAGGCAATGGTGTTCGTGGAGTGCGATGTGGATGAAACCGCCACCCTGGCGGAAGCCAGATGGGTGGCGGACGTCGCCCAGCAGGACCACCGCATCAGGGCGATCGTCGCGCATGCGCCGATACACAAGGGAGACGCCGTTCGGAGCCACCTAGAGAAGTTGCGCGACATCGTACTGGTGCGGGGCGTACGAAGGCTGCTTCAGCAGGAAGCCGACGCGGATTTCGCGCTGAGACCCGATTTCATCGACGGACTAAAGGCGCTGTCGGAATTCGGATGGTCGTTCGATATCTGCATCACCTACCGGCAGATGGAAAGCACCATCAAGTTGGTGCGACGGTTTCCCGAGATGCGATTTGTCCTCGACCACATCGGCAAGCCAGGTATTCGGGAGCAGCGCTTTCGGCCATGGGCCGACCAGATGAAGGAACTTGCTCGATCCGGGAACGTCGTTTGCAAACTGTCGGGCGTTGCAACGGAGGCGGACCATGAGCACTGGACAGTCAGGGATATCGAGCCGTTCATGACAACCGCGCTGGAGGCCTTTGGGCCTAAGCGTCTGATGTTCGCCGGCGACTGGCCCGTGGCGACCAACGCCGTGTCCTATGTGGGCTGGGTCCATGCCGTCGATCAGGTCATGTCGAAGCTCGGCGGTTCTGAACTGCGGGCGCTGTACCGCGACAATGCCATCGAGACCTACAAACTGAACGTCTAACGACATAGCGGCTCGTATTCGACTGCCTTATGCTGTGATAACATGTAACAGCTTGGACCTTGAAGGGACGCGGTCGCCGGGGAGAAGCATATGAAAGACATCGGTCGGCCATCCGCGCGCCAGCTGCTGATCGCGGCAGCCGTGCTGGTCCTCCTGACGGGTGGCGCGACGGTGCCGGGCCTGTTCAGCTTCGACAACATCACCCAGATGCTGAGGCAGATATCCGTGACGGGGATAATTGCCCTTGGCGTGACATTCGTGGTCATAGCCGGCCGCCTGGACCTGACCGTGGGTTCGCTTCTGTCGCTTTGCGCCGTGGTGGCAATCACACTTCACGACGAGATATCGCCCGTCGCCGCGGTCACTGTCCCGATCATCATCGGCTTGGTGGTCGGGTGCATAAATGGGTTCCTCGTCGCGATCCTTCGGCTGAACTCATTGATTGCCACTCTTGGCATGCTTTCGGTTCTCCAGGCGGTCGCCCTCGTTTGGACGAGCGGACAGAATGCCCTCATCGATCGGCCTGAGGCTACGTGGTTCGCGGTGATCGGCCGCGGCTACCTGCTCGACGTCCCGATCCCGGTGCTGATCTTTCTCCTGCTTGCGGCATTGACCGCAATCCTGCTTGGAATGACCCGGTTCGGCAGGGAGGTCTTCTCCGTCGGTGGCAACGAGATCGCCAGTCGCTTCTCATCCATAGCCGCCAGGCAGGTGCTTTTCACTTGCTATATGATTTCCGGCACGTTGACGGGGATGGCGGCCATCGTCTTCAGCTCACGGGTGATGGCAGCGCAAAACAACTCTGGTTCAGGCCTCGAGCTGCAGGTGCTGTCGGCGGTTATCCTCGGAGGGACAAGCCTGGCCGGCGGTGACGGCGGTATCGGCCGCACCATTATTGGCGTGGTCCTGTTGGGATTTATACAAAACGCGCTCCTGCTCATCGGCCTGCCTTATTACGTGCAGTGGCTGGTTTCGTGGGTCGTGATTATCGGTGTCGTATGGGCGGACGTAGCCTCCCGGCGCGGTAGGGTTCTCGCATGAGCATCGGGGACATCAAAATGGCAAGCAGCCGGCAAGAGGCAGCGCACGGCCCTCATGCAGGAATGAGGCTCGTGGAATCCGTGAGATACCTGGCCCGAAACCCCGTCTGGCTGCTCGGTCTGGGGCTCTTCATTTTCTTTTCCGTGACCACCTCACACTTTCTGACGGCCTACAACCTGTCGAATGTGCTCTTCCAGTGCGCGCTGGTCGGTCTGCTTGCCACCGGCCTCACTCCCGTCATCATCAGTGGAAACATCGACCTCAGCGTCGGGGCGGTCGTCGGCCTCTCGTCTTGTCTCGTCATCGGCATGCAAGAGCAGATCGGGTTGGCAGGCGCGATTGCCGTAGCGTTAGGTAGCGGCCTCTGTCTTGGCCTCCTGAACGGGCTCGCCGTTGAGCGCCTGGGTGTCAGCTCGTTCATCATAACGCTCGCTGGGATGATTGGCACGAGGGGTTTGGCGTTCCTGTACGCCGGCGACACCTCCTTGTCGGCGATCGACGAACAGCTGTACGACCTCACCATGTTGCATGTCGGCCCGGTCACGCTGATCCCCTTTATATTTCTGACTGCCGTGTTGTGTTTCCAATGGATGCTTCGGCGTACCGTGCACGGCAGGAATACCTACGCCATTGGCGGAAGCCGATCGGCATCGACAAATGCCGGGATTCCCGTGTCGCGGCATGTCGTGATCAACTTCATCATCTGCGGATTGATGGCGGCGATATGTGGGGTCGCCATGGCGGCCAACCTGGGAGCGGCCACGCCCAGCTACGGCAAGGATTATGAGTTGTGGGCAGTGATCGCTGTCGTCCTCGGCGGCACCCGTCTGCGCGGCGGCAAGGGCGACCTGATCGGAACATTCGCGGCGGTGCTGGCACTGGCCATCCTGCGCAACGGCCTCAACATGCTTCACGTTGCCCCCTTCTACATCCCGGGCATCATGGGGTTGGCGCTGATCGCAGCGCTCGTTCTGGACAGACAGCTCAACCGTGCAAGCAAGACAGCCGAATGACGCTCGCGCCAATCAAGGGAGGCTCTCAGATGTCGATTGCGCCGCAACCATTGCAATCGCAGCCCGAAGCAACGCAGGGGGCGATCATTTCACTCGAAGGCGTCGGAAGGACATTTCCGGGCGTGATTGCGCTTTCGGACGTCACGTTCGACGTGCTGCCGGGCGAAGTGCATGCACTATGCGGCGAAAACGGCGCCGGTAAAAGTACGCTCATGCGCGTCATGGCCGGAAGTTTCCCGCAAGACAGCGGTACGATAAGCTATCGCGGCGAAACGGTGACTTTCGCCAGCCCCATGGATGCCAAGCGTCGCGGCATCCTTCTCATCCACCAAGAAATTTCGCTTGTCCCGGAATTGAGCGTTGCCGAAAATATCTTCCTCGGCGATTTCCCGAAGCTGCGGGGCGGCCGCCTCGATACGAAAAAACTCTACCGCGATGCCGAACACGTTCTTGAAGATTGTGGGTACGATCTCGATGCGCATGCCATTGTGGGCGACCTGTCGCTCGCGCGCCAGCAAATGGTCGAGATCGCGAGGGCTACGGCGTTCAATTGCTCGGTCGTCATTTTCGACGAACCGACAGGGGCGCTCACCAACCAGGAGGCCGAGGCACTTTTCGTCACGATCGACCGCTTGAAAAAGCGCGGTGTCGGCATCGTCTACATATCGCACAAGATGAAAGAGGTGCTGACGCTTGCCGACAGGGTGACGGTCCTGCGTGACGGAAAGGTCACCGGCACGCTATCTGGCGAAAAGATCACAGAGCGCGAGATCACGCGCCTCATGATCGGTCGCTCGCTCGACAGCTATTTTCATCGCGCGCGGCGCCGGATCGGCGAAGAAGTTCTCCGCCTTGAGGGCTTCGGTGTGGGCGGCTCCGCAAAGACCGTCGATCTCAGTATCCGCGCTGGAGAAATAGTCGGTTTGTACGGGCTCGTCGGGGCCGGACGATCAGAGCTCATGGAAGCGGTTTTCGGCTTGCGCAAAATCACTTCGGGCAAATTGTCATGGTGCGGCCAATTGCGGGAAATCAGCTCTCCCAAAGATGCCGTGCGGCTTGGCATCGGCTTCGTACCGGAAGACCGCAAGGAACAGGGCTTGGTCCTTGGATTGGGAGCGCGCGACAACACCAGCATGGCGTCGTTGCGCCGGCTGGTCCGCTTCGGCTTCATGGATACGATCAAAGAACAGTCGATCTTCGAGAAGTATCGCGAACGTCTCGAGATCAAAGTGTCTACCGCCAAGACCCGTGTCGGAACGCTCAGTGGTGGAAACCAGCAGAAGATCGTTCTTGCCAAATGGATGGCGACGGCGCCCAAGCTTCTGATCCTCGACGAGCCGACCCGGGGCATTGATGTCAATGCGAAAGCAGAAGTGCATGCCCTGATCGGCGAACTCGCCGAGAGCGGCCTCGCGGTCATCCTCATTTCCTCCGAAATGCCCGAGATCATTGGTTTGAGCCACAGGATCGTCACCATCTACCAAGGCGAGGTGACCGGCGATCTTGCAGCAGAGCACGTCACCGAGGACATGTTGGTGGAGCGTGTCATGAACCCGCCCGAGCGGTTCGCAGATTTGTTGATTGGTTGAGGCAGCAGCATGGACAATCTAACTTCCAAGGTCGCACTTGTTACCGGCGGCTCGCGGGGCCTTGGCCGGGAAATCGCCCTTGGTCTGGCCAATGAAGGGTGCGACGTCGCAGTTCACTTCAATGCCGACAAACAATCCGCCGACGCTGTCGTCGATGAGATAAAGGCCAAAGGCCGCAGGGCCGTGGCCATCGGCGCCGATCTTTCCGATCCAGCGCGGGCCGCGGAACTCGTGCGGATGGTGGGGGCTTCCCTGGGATCGATCGACGTGCTCGTCAACAATGCGGGGATCAATCCCTCCAGGACGATCGACCAGGTATCAGGGCAAGATTGGGAGCGATCCCTTCAGGTCAACCTGAGTCCCGCTTTCCACACCACCCAAACGGCGCTGCCGGAGATGCGGCGGCGCAAGTGGGGCCGCCTCATCTTTATCTCTTCGATCGCTGCGCAAACCGGCGGCATCATCGGTCCCCACTATGCCGCCAGCAAGGCTGGTCTCATCGGTCTCGCTCACTACTACGCCAACGCCCTTGCCAAGGAAGGCATCACCGCCAATGTCCTTGCTCCGGCGTTGATCGAGACGGACATGATCACGAACAATCCTGCAATCAAACCAACGCTGATCCCCGTTGGTCGTTTCGGCCAGCCGGACGAAGTCGCCTCGGTTGCCGTCAACCTTGCACGGAACGGCTACATCACCGGGCAGACGATCAACATCAATGGCGGCTGGTACATGAGTTCCTGAGCGCCCCGTCTGGGTCAGCCCACAAACGATCGCGGTTGGCAGTTTTCATTCAGTCGTTGCGATTTCAGCCAAGGCGAGAAGGCCGCTCCGTCCCGCAGGCGACGGCGGCCTTTCGATATCTCAGCCCAGGTTTACCCACACCGACTTGGTCTGCGTGTACTGTGACAGCGCTTCGAGGCACTTGTCGCGCCCGTTGCCGGTCTGCTTGTACCCACCCCAGATCGAAGTCATGTCGCCATGGTCGAAGCAGTTGACCCAGACGACGCCGGCTTCGATGTCACGAGCGAACGTGTGGGCTTTCGAAATGTCGCGTGTCCATATGGATGCCGCCAGGCCGTAGATGGAATCGTTGGCGATTGCGATTGCGTCCTCGGCCCCGTCTACGGGAATGATGGTCGCTACGGGCCCGAAGATTTCCTCGCGCGCGATCCGCATGTTGTTGTTGACGCCCGTGAACAGCGTCGGCTCGACATAGGCTCCCGATGGCGCGGACGCCAGCGTGCCCCCGCCGAACCTCAGCGAAGCCCCTTCCTGCCGGCCGATGTCGATGTAGCTCAGCACCCGCTTCTGGTGCGATGCGGTGACGAGTGGCCCAATGGTGGTCGATGGATCGAGCGGATCGCCGAGCACGAAGCTCTGCTTGGTGCGGGCGGCAAACCGTTCGACGAAATCGTCGTGGATGCTCCTGTCGACCAGGATGCGCGATCCGGCGTTGCAGACCTCGCCCTGGTTGCCATAGATACCGTTGACGGCATAGGTAACGGCGGTGTCGAGATCGTCGAAGTCGCCGAGGATGATTTGCGGGGTCTTGCCGCCACATTCGGTGCTGACCCGCTTCATGTTCGACTGTCCAGAGTAGATCATCAGCAGCTTGCCGACTTCCGTGGAGCCCGTGAAGCCGATCTTGTCGACGTCGTTGTGAAGAGCGAGCGCCTTTCCCGCTTCCTCGCCAAGACCGTGGACCACATTGAGAACGCCTGGAGGACCGCCCGCTTCGATGAAGAGTTCTGCAAGCAGGTTTGCCGACAATGGGGATTGTTCAGCCGGCTTCAGAACGACGGAGTTACCGGTCGCCAGGGCCGGGCCGAGTTTCCAGGCCGCCATCATCAATGGATAGTTCCAAGGCACGATCAAGCCGACCACGCCCAGGGGCTGCCTGAGGATGTAGTGCAACGCGCTGGCCGTCGTCGCGGTCACCGCGCCTTCGATCTTGTCGATCGTTTCGGAGAAGAACTTCAGGGACATGACCGATCCGGGGATGTCGATGTTTATCATGTCCATCACGGGTTTGCCCATGTCGAGACTGTCAAGGATCGCGAACTCCTCGGCATTGGATGCGATGAGGCCAGAGAATTTCTCAAGTACCGCCATCCGACCGCGTGGGTCCATACGCGACCACACACCTGACTTGAACGCCTTGCGAGCCGCGATCACCGCACGGTCGATCTCGGCCTCGCCACCGCGGGCGACGTCCGCGATCGTCTCGCCGGTCGCCGGGTTGATCGTCGGGAAGGTTCGTCCGTCGACGGAGCCAACATAGGCTCCATCGATGAAGTGCTGCGTGCGGAATTCAAGCGACCCGGCCTTGGTCCGCCAGAAGTCGTGGGTATAGGTCGAGGCATCCATGCTGATCTCCCTTCAATGGACTATGATTCACGGCGGTCGCGCAGCAGCGTGACCGAGAGGATGATGAGGACGAAGGACACAGCGACGATCACTGTTCCGACGGCGTTGATCTCGGGCGTGATGCCGCGCCGCAGCGTCGAATAGATGTAGATCGGCAGCGTGACCTCGCGCCCGGTCAAGAAATAGGTGACGGGTATCTCGTCGAAGGACAGGGTGAAGCACAGCAGCGCGGAGCCGAAGATCGAACTTCTGATGGCTGGGAGGGTCACGCGCCGGAAGGTCTCGACAGAGGTCGCCCCCAGGTCGGCGGACGCCTCGAGCTGCCGGCGATTAAGCTTGGCGAGACGCGCCATCACTTGTGAGACGACAACGCCGAGTAGCGCCGTGGCGTGACCGATCACCACCGCCGTCAGGCTTTGTGGGATACCGATCTGCTTGTAGAAGTTCAGCATGGCGATGCCCGTGACGATGCCTGGAAGGCTGAGCGGCAGCAGGATTGCGTTCTGAAAAAGCCGCTTGCCGGGGAACTCGTAGCGGTCGAGCGCGAGCGCGGCGGCCACGCCGATGACGACGCTGAGCGCCGTCGCGAACGAGGCGACCACGAGGCTGTTCGACAGCGCGCGCAGCATCTGTTCGTTGGAGAGGAACGCCTCGTACCAGTGAAGCGTGAAGCCAGCCAGGGGAAAGGACGTGACCTTGCTGTCGTTGAAGGAAAAGACGACCAGGATGACGATCGGCAGATACAGAAAGGCGAGCACCGCGAGGCTGACGCCCACCATGCCCTTTTGCCACCATCTTAGTGCATTCACGTCGGCCTCCTCATGCCAGATCGACGCGACCGGCACGGTCAAGTCGCATCGAAAGCTGCAGAAGGACCAAAACAAGGGCCAGGACCACAGTGGCCAGCGCGGATCCGAGCGGCCAGTTGAGGGCCGTCCCGAACTGCGTCTGGAGCAAGTTGGCAACCATCGTTCCATTGGGACCGCCCACGAGGACAGGGGCAACGAAGTCGCCGAAGGCCAGGCAAAACGTCATCGTGGCGCCAGCGATGACGCCGCCCAGAGAAAGTGGAAAGATCACCTTCCAGAAGGTCATGAAGGGACCGACGCCCAGATCCTCTGATGCCTCGATCAGACGTCTTGGAATGTTGTCCAGAACCGTAAACAGCGGCATCACCATGAAAGGCACGAAAATGTAGACCAGCGTGATCACCATGGCGGTCTGATTATAGAGGAAGATGTCGAGTGGGGCATCGACGATGCCAGTTGAAACCAGCAGCGAGTTCAGCGCCCCGTCAGTGCCGAGAATGATCTTCCATGTGTAGGCGCGCAGCAGGTACGACACCCAGAGCGGCACGATTACCGACATGTAGAGAAGGTTGCGAAGTGCCGCCGATCTCACGGTGAACACCAGGAAATAAGCAAGCGGATACCCCAGGATGACGGCGCCCAAGGTGACGAAGGTCGCGATCTTCAGCGTCCTCACAATCACAGTCGTGTATTGCGGGTCGGAGAAGATCTGCACGTAGTTGCCGAACTGAAAATCCGGATGGAAGAGAGGAAATTGCCGGGTCCAGAAACCGACGGAAATCATGATGGCATAGGGAACCACAAGAAGGAGAAGAACCCATGCCAGTGGCAGCGAGAACAGGGCAAGGAAGCTTGCAAGCGTGCGGCGCGTCAACGTCATTCCTGGTCTTCCTTCGCGTTGAAGACCATGACGTCGTCCGGGTCGACCAGCAGGGTAATGTGGCTGCCAGGTTCAACCCCCGATGGAGATGAAACGGCCGTCCGGGGCAGCTCGGCGAAGAGAGGCATGGTGATTCCGTCCAGACCCAGTTCGAGACGCAGGCGGTCCCCATGGAAGAGGCTTTCCCTGATCACGCATTCCAGCGAATTGGTGGCTCCGGACGTCGCGGCGACAAAGCGCTCCGGTCGAATTCCAAGGGTGATCCTTCTGCCAGGTTCCCGCATCGCGGTCGCCCGACGGGAGCGCACCACCATGCCATTGCCGATGCGAAACGCGGCCGTGTCGCCGTCGCGTCCGATCAGTTCGGCCGGGACGAGGTTGGCCCCGCCAATGAAATCCGCCACGTAAGGATTGGCCGGATTGTCATAGAGCTCGATCGGCGAGCCGATCTGGGAGATGCGCCCCTGGTTCATGACGACGATGCGATCGGAAAGCGCGAGCGCCTCGGTCTGGTCATGGGTTACCATCAGGAAGGTGATGCCAAGCTCGCGGTGAAGGCGCTTGAGCTCGACTTGCATGCCCTCGCGCAGCTTGACGTCGAGCGCCGAAAGCGGCTCGTCCAGCAGCAGCACTCGGGGCCGGCGCACGATCGCTCTCGCCATTGCGACGCGCTGACGTTGGCCACCCGACAGTTCACCGGGGCGGCGATGCGCCATCCCCTCCAAGCCTACCAAAGTCACGGCTTCGCCGACACGCTTTGCCCGCTCCGCCTTGGGGACATTGTTCGATTTGACGGAGAGGCCATAGCCGATGTTGTCGGACACGCTCATGTTGGGAAACAGCGCATAGTCCTGGAAAACCGTGTTGACGGGACGATGATAGGGCGCGCGCTCGGTGACATCCTGGCCGGAGATCGAGATGCGGCCGGCGCTCGCCTGTTCAAAGCCGCCAATCAGCCTCAGGGTCGTCGTCTTGCCGCAACCGGAGGGGCCGAGCAGCGTGACGAACTCGCCTTCCGCGATGGCGAGGTCGGTCGGATGCAGGGCGGTGAAGGCGCCATAGGTTTTCGCAACGCCTTCAAGCGCCACGATCGATTTGGAAGTCATTGGTTCCCCAGACTTTTTATTGTTTCGTAAGTGGCGAGCGTGGCCGCGGTCGGGCCACGCTGTCGGCTCGATCAGGGGGCGGCCTTCACGGCGTTCCAGACTTCCAGATACTTGTCGAGGCGTTTCGGCTGCTGCCACATGACGAGGCTCTTGACGAACTCGATATTGTTGACCTGGCGCTCCTTCTTGAGCTCGTCGCTCATGCAGCTTTCCACTGCCTTGGGATTGACCGGGAAGTAGCCAGTGGATTCGGCGATGCCGCACTGGCCGTCCGCGGACTGCATGAAGGACATGAACTTGTAGGCGCAGTCCTGGTTGGGCGTGTCCTTGACCAGCATCATTGAGTCCATCCAGCCCTCGGCCTTTTCCTTCGGCGTGAACTCGACGACCTCGAAGCCCTTCTTGAGGTTGTTGACGTCCTTGCTCGTAAGCCCGGTCCAGGCGTTGGAGACGTACACCTCCTGGTTGGCCATCAACTCGGTCAATTCGCCGGCCGACGCCCAGTATTTGCGGATCAGTGGCTTTTGTTCGATCAGCTTCGCCTTGACAGCGTCCAGCTGCTCGTCGGTCAGGTCGAAGACGTTGTTGTAGCCCAGATAGCGAGCTGTCCAGTAGATCGCTGACTTGTCGTCCCACAACGAAATCTTGCCCTTGTACGCCGGGTCGAAGAGAACCGAGATCGAGTCCGGTTTGGTGGTGAACTTGTCAGGCCTGTAGATCAGTGACACCGACCCCCAAACGAGGGGCACGGCCCAGGTTGCACCCTCCGCCACGAAGTCGCTGTTTTTTGAGAATTCCGGATAGATGCTGTCATGGCCTTGGACCTTGGCCGTGTCGATCGCCTGTACGAAGCCCGCAAGCCGCATCATCGGCACCGTGTCGAGGGATGGTGTGATGATGTCGTACACACCGCCACCGGCCGCCAGCTTGGCCGCGAAATCGTCATTCGAGCCGACGTAGGAAGCTGTCACCTTGCATCCGGATTCGGTCTGGAACTTGGAGATGAACTTGTCGGCTGCGTAGCCCTCCCATGTGAGGATATTGAGTTCTGCAGCTGTGGCGGCCAACGTCTGTGCAGTGATGGCAACGGCCGCGAACGCGGCGATCATTGGTGTCTTGAGTGTTCTCATTCTCATTCCCCTTTCCTTTTTCAAAGCTCATTGTCTCTGTTTGGTTTTCCTAACGAGGGTCGCGATATCGATGCCGAGCGACTTGGCGGCGCTGCGTTTGCTTCGATTTCCGGCGATGGATTTTTCAATGACCCAAGCCTCGAACTCCCGAACCATGTCCTTGAGGTTGGCAGAGGGAGCCGCGTCGATGGGGTCGGCGTGCCTTGGAATGGAGACGGCCGTCGGGGTCGGCACAATGAAGTGCTCTGCAAGCGCCACCTGGTCGGCGGCCGCGGCGGCGCGCTCGAGAATGTTGACGAGCTCCCGTATGTTGCCGGGATATCCATGCGCCTTAAGTCTATCCATGAACTCGGGCGAGAGCCTGAGTTGCGGCTTGCGCCCAAGATTGAGGCGGCGAAGATGATGATCGGCCAACGCCTCCACCAAGCCTGTCTGGTTTCTCAGGGGCGGAAGCTCGAAAGCCATGACGGCGATGCGGTAATACAGATCGCCCCTGAACGCACCGCTGGCCACCTGATCCGACAGGTTCTCACTGGTTGCCGCGATGACCCGTACCCTCGCCTGCCGCCGCTGTGCGGAGCCGAGCCGGCTGAAGGTTTGCGTCTCCAGAACGGCGACGAGCTTCGACTGCGAGGACGCGGATAGATCGGTGACCTGGTCGAGGAAGAGAATGCCGCCGTCGGCAGCCTCCAGATAGCCGAGCTTGCCGCGTGTCGAAGTGTCCATCGGCGAGCCTGGCTCGATGCCGAACATTTCCCCCTCGAACTGGTCGTCGGAAAGCATGCCGCATCTGACATGGATGAACGGCGGCGCCTCAGGGTCCCCTGCCCTTCCCGCCGCCAGGGCGAGTTCAGTCTTTCCGGTTCCCGTCTCTCCCGTGAACAGCACGTTCGCCCCCCGCTCGAGGGCGGTCCTTGCCTGCTTTGCGATGGCCTCGATCGGAGGTAGCCGGACCAGACGCGTCCTTGCGCTCCCCCACGCCTCTGCCTCGAAGCGGAAATTATCCGACACGTCGGCGCTTCGGCCGTGCCGGCCGGCCTCCCTCATCGTCAAAAGCGCGCCATAGGCTCCGCCATCGGCGGTGCGCAGGATGCTCAGTGATGCGACGACGCTTCGCTGCGAGTTGAGGAGGCCGGCCACTTCGACGCGCTTGAGCTGCTGAAGGGCAGCGGAGAGTTTCTGTACGACAGGGCCTGCCGTCTTGGCGTGCTTTGCCAGTTCGGAGCCGACAAGGTCGCCGCCGGCCAGATTGAGCAGGAGCTCGAGCTTGCTGTTGACGAGTTTGATCTTGCCATCGACTTCAAGGAGCGCCGCTCCATCGGGAAGAGCTTCCAGAAAGGAACCAAATTGTGCATCGTCAATGAAAGACGGCCGCAGCCGGCGGTTGGCAAGGTTGGTGACGTCGTTGGCGTAGAACTTCATCACAAGGCCTCCTCTGCGAGGAGGCGAGTGCGGCGTTTGGCTCTGCGCCGTGCTGTCAGGACGTAACGTCGAACCTCGCCCTCCATGCGAGCGGAACGAAAGCGCCATGTGTCACGGCTGTCATCTGCCGAAATGACCCCAAGGTCGCATTCGCCATCCTCGCCATCTGAAGCCGCTCGGCGAAGCTTTTCGACGGCATTGCGCGTTTCGATGAAGTGCTGGATCGAACGTCCGAGAATCTGGTCGGCAGGGCGAGCCCAGGCGGCCTCAGCGGCCGGATTGGCTGCAAGAACCGCGCCCTGTTCGGAAATGACCAGGATTGGATCGGGAGTTGCGCTCAATATGTCGAGCATCGTGTCGGCTCGATCGGACAGTTGTTGTTCGCGCCTCTTGTGTGGACCAATATCCCGTGTCGTTCCCCAAAGACGGATCAGACGTCCGTCCTTGATGGCGGCACGGAAGTCGTTCTCAACGAGCATCTCGCTGCCGTCATGCCTGCGGTCAATGGCGGCGGCATGATCAAGTCGGTAGTTCGATCGTACGAGATCTCTCACCATCTGGCGGTTGACCTCGGTGTCGGGGAAATATCTCGACACGGCCTGCAAATTGAAGTCGAGGCCTTCCGGCACCCGGTAAAGCCGTGCCATCGCCTCATTGCAGGCGCGCCAGCGGCTCTCATTGGAAAATACCCGTTTGACGATCTCCTCTTCGGCAAGTGAGGTATCGACTGGGTCGAGGAATTCGATGCACCAGCACGCTTCTGTCGCCGCACCGATCATCTGAGAGAGGATTTCAACGCGCTCCACCAGTTCGGGGCCGATGCCCAACGTGGCAGGTGAAAGGGCCTGCTTGATGATGGCGAGGCCACGCGGCGCGTCTGGAATGGCGCTCGCAACCATCGGCACCTCGCTGTAGGAGGGCGTGTTTACCCAGATCGGAAACGTGGCATCCGCAATATGCTGTCCTTTGGCGATTGCCCTCAGCAACTGCGCGGACGTGCTGCTGTAGACGCGCTCGAGCGGCAGACCGCCCACTTCCCTGGCTTCGATCCCAAGTTCACGGGCCTCGAAATCGTTGACTTCTGATATGCGCCCCTCCTCATCGATCCAGTCGATCATGAGGAAGCCTAGATCGGCGATTGATGGCTTGGACGTCTTCATCTTGTGATCCTGCTGAGGGAAAGAGGGCGCATGTCCCACAGCGGCTGAATTCGGAAACGCGATGATCCAGCCACAGGGGACAACGAAGGCAATGCTAAATTCGCTTATACGGCAATTAAAATGGTTCAGGATGGACACTTGTGTGCACCGCCGCATCAAAATGATGCACATTTGCATCGTTTCGCCTCGGTATCGCACTGCGGACTTCACTGGGCTGCGGAAATTCGCGCATCTCATGACTGCAGCAGGTGCGTCAGGCAAGCCGCGCGAGTTGCCCCTTTTTGCATCGCCGCGATGCGATAGCCGACGTGGCGGCCAATTTTCTTGATATCGGCATTGATCATTTTCCCCACGCGTACCCGTGAGACGCCAACCGTGCGAGGGATATAGCTTGCCGATGCAGAATTGGCGCCGCAACTGCCACAGGCCACCGGTGCGTCGGCCCTTGTTCCGATCGAACACGCCGGTCCTGCACCAAGTCAGAAAGGAAACCGAGGAAACGGTCAATTTGACGGAGCTGGATGCTTCTCGCGGTCGAACACCCAGGAAGGCGCCAGGTCAGGCGCGACAATCTCTGTATGGTCCATACCTGAGCGGTGTGAGTAATCGTGGGTGAAGTTCTGTCTTTCATCATGCAGTTTTTTACCCGCGCGATAGGCGGCGGCAGCCCCAACGGAACGCCCTGAGCAGACCATCGGAGGGGCATGTTTCCGTTCATGCTTTGCGGTGAGTGGGTAACTCCCCGACCAGATGGCTAGGGCCTAAAAACCGTCTGCAACTTTCTCTACAGCAAAGGCGGGCGTTGGTAGGGCACGACCCCCTGCGTAGCGACCACCATTTTGCCGCCGCCCGGTGCTGGAATACGATCGACAAGTGCCTCTACCCTATAGTTGCGATTTTTGCGTAAAAACGGGAGTAGCCATTCTGCATCGTCGTTGTAGAACACCATCTTCTCGGCAGCCCTCACCAATTCGCTGTTTACCTCTCGCGTTTCTTCAGGTCTCAGCCCGCGAAACCGCGCACGAAAATAAGGGAACGAAAAGTACGGTTCCGTGCCACGTTCGCGGATCTTCGGATATATGCGAATCGCAATGTCAGGGGCCAATGGCGCTGTCTTGCTCACGACCCGATTGTCGTTCGCCGACCATCTTGGCTGGGTGTTGGTCGATCGCAATGCGACTGGCCGAAAGATCAAGCCAGTTTATTATTTTGTATCACCCCATCCGAATAAGACGAAGTGCCATGAACATTGAAATCCCAAGGTCGCTGCGGGACGCGCTGGTTGTTGATGCCGAACGTTTGGCTTCTTTGCACGCTCGGTTCGAGCCGAGATCATGGCCAATTAACCTCTGCCTCGATCAGTGCAGACCGAATTCGCGCAGCAATTCTTCGCGATAGTGCACGAAGCGGCTTTCGCTGCGCTCGCGCGGGCGTGGCACGTCGATGTCGATCAGCCGCGCCGCGCCGCCTTTCTCCTTGGGCAGGATCAGCACGCGGTCCGCCAGATAGATCGCCTCTTCCAGATCGTGGGTGACCATCACCATGGTGACGTTCTCTTCGCTCCAGATGCGCGCCAGTTCCTCCTGCATGCCGATCTTGGTCATGGCGTCCAGCGCTCCCAGCGGCTCGTCGAGCAGAAGAATTTCGGGCTGGACGGTGAGTGCCCGGGCGATGCCGACGCGCTGCGCCATACCGCCGGAAAGCTGGTTCGGAAAGGCGTCGGCGAATTCGGCAAGGCCGACCAGCCCGACGTAGAAGCGTGCGCGTTCCTCGGCTTGCTTCTTGGGCACGCCGCGGACTTCAAGGCCAAAAGCGACATTGCCGAGTACGGTCAGCCAGGGCAGCAGGCGCGGTTCCTGGAAGATCACCGCGCGCTCGGCGCCGACGCCATGCACCGGCTTGCCGTCGATGGCGACGCCGCCGCTGTCGGCCGCCTCCAGCCCAGCAAGAATGCGCAGCAGCGTGGTCTTGCCAGAGCCGCTGGCGCCGACAATGACCAGGCATTCCCCCGAACGAATGTCGAGGTTGAGCGTCCGCAGCACGGCGAGCTGGCGCCCGCCGAGGCTGAAGGATTTGGAGAGGTCGCGGATCGAGACCTCTCCGCCACGATTGGAACCGGTCATCTCATCTCTCAGTTGTTTCAGAGCTTAGTTGGTCTTGGTTTCGCCGGGCCGGTACAGAATGTCGGCAGCTTTCAGCTTGCCCTTGGCCAGGCGGCCGTCGCGCTCCAGCACGGCAACCCAGAAATCTATGTCGCGGTTCGTCGCCTGCGCACCTTCTCGCAGACCAAAGCCGGTCCAGTAGCGGGCGAGATCGCCGTTTTCACCGCGTTTGTTGAGGATAGTGGCCAAAACCTTGCGGGCTTCATCCGGGTTCTGGCGCGACCAGTCTGAAGCGCGCGCCGACTGTTCGACGAAGTTGCGCGCCGCATCCGGATTGGCGGCAATGAAGTCGCGCCGCAGCACGACGAAGCCGCCGGCGAGTTCGCCGAGCACCTGGGTATCGTCGAACACGCCGCGCACGCCGCCATTGGCGACCAGCTCGCCGGCAAAGGTTGCCTGCCAGTAGCCGAGCCCGGCTATATCGACTTGGCGCGAGCGCAAGGTCTGCTCCAGCTGCGGACCGGGCACCACCACGAGGTTGGCTGCCTCCGGCGGTAGACCGACGCTGTGCAGCGCCTCGCGCACCGTGTAGTCGAGATGGGCGCCGAGCGTGTTGACCGAGATGGTCTTGCCGGCAATGTCCGCGATCGATTTGATTGGGCTGTCCTCGAGCACGTAGAAAACGCTTTTCACGTCCTTGTTGATGCCATTGCTCGGATAAACGGCGACGAAGTCGTTGCCGCCGGAGATCGAATTGATCACGGCGGCGGTCGCGGCGCCGCCAATGTCGACGCTGCCAGACGCCAGCGCAAACAGCGATTCCGGCCCGCCGCCCGCGTAGCCGGCATTTTCCAATTCAACACCGAGGCCCTTGTAGTAACCGAGCTCGTCGGCGAGCTCATGCGGAGAAATGCTGCCACGGCTGGCGAGGTAGCGGAACTTGACGGGTGCGCCTTGCGCAAAGGCGAAGCGGGGCAGCCCGGCGGCGATAATGCCGGCGGCAATGGGTGCACCGGCAAGCAGGGAACGACGAGTGATTTTCATGATCGGGTCTTTCCTGGATTGAGAGCGGCGGGCCTAGATTGAGAGGGTTGGTCAGTTGACGGGATTGCTCCAGCGGCACAGCCGCCGCTGCAGGACAACCAGCGCCTGGTTGGCGATCAGGCCGAGGCCGGCGAGGATGACGATTGCCGCAAACATCAGCGGGATCTGGAAATTGTACTGCGCGTTCATCACCTGGAAGCCGATGCCCTTGTTGGCGCCGATCATTTCGGACGCGATCAGCAGCAGCAGCGCGGTGGTGGCGCTCAGCCGCAAGCCGACGAAGATCGACGGCACGGCGCCCGGCAGCACGACGCGGCGGAATATGGTGAGCCGGCTCGCACCATAGACGCGCGCCATTTCGAGCAGCTTCGGATCGACTTCCTTGACGCCGCTGGTGGTGTTGAGCAGCAGCGGAAACAGGGTCGCCCAGAAGATGACGAAAATCTTGGAGGTTTCGCCCAGCCCCAAGAGCAGAATGAACACCGGGTAGAGCGCCAGCGCCGAGGTCTGCCGGAAGACCTGCAGGATCGGATCGAAGGCGGTTTCGACGGCGCGGACCTGGCCCATGAACAGGCCAAGCGGGATGGCGACGGCGACAGCTGCCGCAAAGGCAATGCCGGCTCGCTGCAGGCTGATGGAGATGTCGCCGAGCAGGGCGCCGCCGATAAGCCCTTTCCACAGGGCGGCGACAATCTTGTCAACGGGCGGCAGCACGGATGCATTGACCCATCCCACACTGCTCGCCAGCTGCCAGAGAACCAGGAACCCTACAAGGACCCCGTAGCGCGACAGGAAGCGGACGGCGGCTCGGCCATTCCAGCGTAGGAAATCCGCGGCGAGCCTGGTTCCGTTGCCATGCGTGCCGATGATGGCCGGCCGCTCGATGTGCTGCAAAGTCATCGTCATGCCCTTTCCTTGGAAGATTGTTGGCGCGTCGGGGAATTATTCGGCGGCCAGCACGGTGGAACGCGCAGCGGTCCATGGGTTTTCCGGCCGCCTGAGACCGAGATTCTCGCGCAGTGTGCGGCCCTCGTAAGCGGTGCGAAACAAACCGCGCCGCTGCAGCTCGGGGATGACCAGGTCGACGAAGTCGTCGAGCGCACCGGGCAGCCAGGGCGGCAGGATGTTGAAGCCGTCGGCGGCGTCGCTGGTGAACCATTCCTCCAGCTGGTCGGCGACTTCCGTGGCGCTTCCAACGATGGTGTAGTGGCCGCGCGCCGTCGCCACCCATTGGTAGAGCTGGCGGATGGTGAAGTTGTGCTCGTCTGCGATCTGCCGGATCAACGCCTGGCGGCTCTTCATGCCTTCGGTTTCCTTGCTCGGCGGCAGTGGGCCGTCGATCGGATAGCCCCTGATGTCGAGCGTCTGGCCGGCCAGGCTATTGAGTAGGGCCACGCCATCCTCGGGCAGGATCAGGTCGTTCAGCTGCTGATATTTGGCGCGCGCTTCTTCCGTTGTGCGGCCGACGAAGGGCGCCACGCCGGGCATGATCAGCACCTGGTCGGGATCACGGCCGACGGAAGCCACGCGCGCCTTGATGTCGCGGTAGAATTCCTGCGCGGTTTCGAGCTTCTGATGAGCGGTGAAGATCACCTCTGCCGAATGCGCGGCGAGCCCGCGTCCATCCTCGGACTGTCCGGCCTGCACCACCACCGGATGGCCTTGTACCGGGCGCGGCACGTTGAGC
Organism: Mesorhizobium loti; assembly: GCF_003148495.1. GTDB lineage: Bacteria > Pseudomonadota > Alphaproteobacteria > Rhizobiales > Rhizobiaceae > Mesorhizobium > Mesorhizobium loti. The sequence goes on along the minus strand of NZ_QGGH01000001.1, from coordinate 404,488 downwards.
GGACCCTTGACGCTGAAATGCTCACCCTTATGATTGATGTCGTGCAATTTGTCCTTGTCGTAGAAGCGGCCCGACTGCTTGTCGCGGATGAAGGCGTCGTCCTCCCAGCTGTCCCACAGCGCCTTGACCGTCTCGACATGTTCATGCGCCCGTGCATAGCGGTCGGCATGGTTGGGCTGGACATCTCGGTTGAAGTTCTGGGCGGTCTCGTCGCCGGCCGAGGTCACGACATTCCAGCCCGCGCGGCCATTCGACAACAGATCGAGCGACGCGAATTTGCGCGCCAGCGTATAGGGCTCTTCATAGGTGGTGGAGGCCGTGGCAATGAAGCCCAGATGCGTGGTCAGCGGCGCCAAAGCCGCAAACAGGGTCACCGGCTCGAAGCCGGCGATCTTGGCATTGCCGCCTTCGCGGGCGCCGAGGCCGACGGTCAGGCTGTCGGCCAGGAAAAAGGCGTCGAACAGGCCGCGCTCGGCGGTCAGCGCAAGCTGCTTGTGGAACTCGAAATTTGTGGCACCGTCGGCCGGCGCATCGGGATGGCGCCAGGCGGCAATGTGCTGGCCGCCGCCGGGCAGGAAAGCACCAAGTTTGATCTGACGGGCCTGCCTGGACTTGCTGGATCTGGTCATTGCGGTTTCCTTCTGGGCTATAGGGGAAGGGAATGTGAATGTCGGTCGCGCGCTTCAGGCGGCGCGGTTGACGCTGAAGGGCGCTGCGAGCACCCGGCATGCCTCGGCCACTGCTTGGCGGGCGCGAGCGTGGATGGCTTGCGACACCAGCAGGCCATCCGTGAAGTCCTTGTCGGAAGCGTAGATCGCGGTCGGCATGGTCAGCGCCTCGAAGAAGCCGAACAAGGGCCGCAGCTGGTGCTCGACGATCAGCGAGTGACGCTCGCCGCCACCGGTGGCAGCCAAGATGACCGGCTTGCCGCGCAGCGAGGACGGGTCGAGCAGGTCGAAGAAATGCTTGAACAACCCGGTGTAGCTGCCTTTGAAAGTCGGGGAACCGATCACCAGCACGTCGGCGCCCGTCACTTGCTCGACAATGTTGCGGGCCGATGGATCCAGATCACCAATGCGCCTGGCCAGCGGCAAAGACGGACCGAGATCCTCAATATCGAAAACGGTTTCAGTGGCGCCGATTCCGTTCGCCAGTTCGCCCGTGATGTGGCTGATGAACGTCCTGGTCTTTGATGGACGGGTCAGGTTGCCCGATACTCCTACCACCAGCTTTCTCGACATTTTGGGCTCCTCGCAAAGCATTCGATGTGCATTAAGCCTAGCGATTTTGTAGAATTAAATGAGCGAGAGGATTTCAAAACAGAGCCGGCAGGGGGATTGAGTTTGCGCGTTCGAGCCGTTCCTTGGATCAGCAGGTGCGGATTTTGGCCCTACGGTCTTCAGCACAGCCCGGGTTCAAGTCCCCGCTCGACATCGCAATTGCCCCGACGAAGAGCAAGGCGGAGCAAGCGCCGCGTTGAGGCGGCTCCCGAAGCTTCGCAACGACCGTCAAGGGGCGTGGGCCTGAAAGCTCGCCCGTCTTCGCGTCGCCGGTTGTCATGGTGGCACCACGAGAAGCGACCAGCATTCACCGCCCGACTGCGCAGGAGCGATACTGAACCGGGCGGAGAATTCGCACCTGCCGTTTCGAAAGCGGGATCGAACGCGACAGGGTTTCCGGTCGATCGGCTCATTGCAGCATTTCGTGTCGATCTTTTCCGCCGTCCGATACCTTTTCGTCCCATCCCAGACCAACCGCTCCGCAGCCCAAATTCGAACCCATCGACGCCAGGCCATGGCCGCGTGGGAAGCCGTGAGTGCACGGCCTGCCTGAAAAGCGCGGTGTTGGCCTCACGCGGCCAATTTCAAACAACATGACAACGCACAGGGATTACATCTTGGGCGCCTGCATTTCCGAAGATTTGCGCGGAACAAAGCCAAGGCTGAATCCGAACAACCCGGCAATCCTCTGTAGCGTCTCCACCGTCGGATTAGCCTTGCCTGTCTCAATCTCGGCGACCTGACGTTTCGTAGTCCCTGTGATCTCGGCGAATTGCTCCTGCGTCAGGCCAAGTGACCTCCGGATTTCCGCCACTGCATCAGGAAATCGCAACTCGCCTGCTTCGGCTTTTTCACGAAGGAGGGCGCGTAGAGTGCTGATCTCTGCCTTACTTGGCTTCTTCCATCTTGGCATCCTCGTCTGCCCTTATGTAGCTGGCGCTGTGATCTCGTCGGAAGACGCAGCCAGGACATTGCTGGCGACCTCATCGCATCGGATCATTGCTAAATCGATCACCTCTTGCGGAATGTTGAACTCGGCCGCACGGTTGCGCCACTCCGGCAGGCGCTCCGCGAACCCGCAGATGTCGCCTAGCAGACGGTTGGCGTTTTCTTGATTATCCGGGAAAATTCCCCTGCAAACTTCGGCCCAATCGGGAGAGGTGTCGCGATGAGTATCCCTCATGGAGGCCCAACGAGTCGACTTCACGATGCCCTCGGTAGCAAGCTGCATTGGAGCAAAATCGAACAACGGTGCGAGTGTTGCGCCCCCATTAGGTCCCTTCGACATGGCGGTATTTCGCCCATGATTGTCAGGATTGCCGAACGCCCGATTAGCGATGTCACGCTTCACATATTCAACGATGTCCATGTAGGGATCATTGGAATACAGTTTTAGAACATCGATATAGTCCTCGTGGCTCGCAAGATGTCCGAAATCGGCCACGCCGATTGCCGATACCATGCTTTCTTGACCAACGCGCACCACGGTTGCGTCATGTCGGACCTCGCGGTCAAAGCGCGGGATGATCAGAACGCCTTCGGCATAGACCGACGGTTTATAGACATTGAGACCAATTTCGCGAGCAAGCGCAGAGTAACCGGCCTCGGCCTGGAGGATTAGCCGGTCCCGTTCGTCTTTGCTCCTCAACAGTTTGACTATGAAATGACCAACGGCTTCGTCATCCCGCACAAATGCGTCAGGATAATAAAGACCGTCGTGTGCCAGCGTCAAAGCGACCTTCGGCCATTCGCCCTGTAGTCCGCTTGAACCCGATGCCAGCAAGCCAAATCGGTCGACGACCTCAATGAAGAGATCGCTCCGTCCCAATATGTCATTCTCGGTCACCCCGACGCGTGTAACGTTCGCAAGCCTATCCTGCTCGGCAGCGGCAGCCTCGCGAATACGGATATTCCCAACCGGGTTGCCAGCGGCGCGAATTAGAAGTGGCAAGTCCGAGGAACGGGACTCCACGTCGATTTTCATATGTTCCGCGAGCTTTCGCCTAGCATGGCCCTGTGGCATCAGATCGAGTAGAAACGGAGGCCAGGTTGGAAGATATCGATTTTCTAGATCGACAGGATACCGAACCGACAGAGCACGTGCGTCAGTGACATCACCGTGGGCATTCCGGTCCGCCGCTGCATGCTCCATGAAATAGTCCACGTCATACTCGACAACCGATTGGCCTCGGTAGCCATGGTTTTCATCATCTATTTCGAGGAAGGCGCTCTGACGCCACTCCCCTTTCCAGAATGTCTCAATAGTAAGTTTCATATGATTACAGACCCTTTAAGTGGTATCAATAATCGTAACTAGCGCAGTTTTCAACCCCTAAAGGGGTCTAATTATAAGGATTTGACGTGAGAAACCCGTCAGGTGTCAGCGCGCGCCATGTGGGCTGGAGTGGGTATTTGCGACACCTGCCCGGCTGATCCGACCGCACCGCTGGCCGCCGCGACAACCACCGTCTCACCCGGCTTTGTCTATCCGATGGTGAGCAAGCCGGCATAGGCGGTGAAGCACGGCATACAGAGTACGCCGAGCGCCGTCGTAACGGGCGCTGCGACGGGGTCGAGCTTGCGCGGTCCGACACCAACGGACAGCGCAAAACTCTGCCATCCCGAATGGGAGAGCACGATGTCCCCTTCGGCAAATTCCGCACGGCGAGATCTGACGACGCGCGCCACGGTGCCGCCGTCCATGACCCATCGATCTTGACCGGCTTGGCGTAGGATTTGGCGTCGTTTAAGCGGCCGCGAACATAGGGATCAAGTAACAGATAGAGGATCTGCAGCACGCCTGCCAAAAATTCCTGTCAGCTGCGATCGCCCATCCGTGCGAGGGTTATCTTCTGTTCATTGATCGTGCGGACCGCATCCATGACTGTCCGCGAAGCGGATGATGAGACGTTTGATTGCCCCTTCAGGACGCGATGCACCGTACCGACGCCGACGCTCGCCGCCGCGGCAATTTCCTTGATGGTTCCCAGTCGTTCGATCCCGATCGCCGGTTCGTATGTCATGTCCAACTCTCCTCGCCACAATGAGAAACGGGCGGCGGCTGCACAGCCGCGGCTGCGCAGCCTCCTGCATCAGGTCTTGCGGCTCTTCTGGCGATAGACGTCGGCAATCACGGCGGCGATAATGATCAGGCCCTTGATGATCTCCTGATAGAAAGCATCGACGCGCAGGAAGGTGAAGCCCGACATCATCGTGCCGAGAATAATCGTGCCGATCACCGTGCCTGTGATGCGGCCGACGCCGCCGGTCAGCGAGGTGCCGCCGATCACGGCTGCGGCAATCGCGTCAAGTTCGTACATCACACCCATTCCGGCCTGCGCAGTTTGCGCGCGCGATGCGGTGACAATGCCGGCGACGCCCGCGAGCAGACCGGCGACGGCATAGACCTTGATCAGGTGGCGCTCGACGTCGATGCCGGAGACACGTGCGGCCTGCACATTGGCGCCGATGGCGTAGGTGAACTTGCCATAGCGCGTATAGCGCAGCGCCACGTGGAAGATCACGGCGACCACCAGAAAAACCACCACCGGCCAGATGCCCGAGCCGATGAAGGTGAACTGGTCGGTCAGTCCCGACACCGGTTGACCCTTGGTGTACCACTTGCACAAGCCCCGCGCGGATACCATCGTGCCCAGCGTCGCGATGAAGGGCGGGATCTTGGTGTAGGCGATCAGCGCTCCGTTGAACACGCCAGCGAGCAGGCCGACTGCCAGTCCGACCAGGATCGGGATGACAAACGGCAAGTCGGTGAGCGAGGGATAGAGTGCTTTGGTCCAGGCCGACGATTGCGCCAGGCTGGCCGCGATCATGGCCGTCAGGCCAACCATGGAACCCGACGACAGGTCGATGCCGCCGGTGATGATGACTTGGGTGACGCCCACCGCAATGATGCCGATGACCGAGACCTGCAGGATCATGATCTTCAGGCGTTGCGCATTCATCAGGAAGCTCTGGCCGACAAAGATCCAGCCGAGCAGTTCGAACACCAGTGCAATTCCAAGCAAGATGAGAAGGATGTTGGCTTCGACCGGCAGTCGGCGCCTGTTGGCCCCGATCCCAGTGAAAACGGCGGGTCCCGGCAATGTGCTGTTCGTTGACATGTTGTATCCTCCCTAGTTGTGTTTGGGTCCTATTTCGAAGCCAGTTCCATGATCTTGACCTGTGTCGCCTCTGCCCGATCGAGAATCCCCGTGACGTGTCCTTCGTGCATGACCAGGATGCGGTCACTCATGCCGAGCACCTCGGGCATTTCCGACGAGATCATCATCACCGCCACGCCATCGCGCGCGAGTTCCGTGACCAAGCGATGTATTTCGGCCTTGGCCCCAACGTCGATGCCGCGCGTCGGCTCGTCGAGGATGAGAATCCTCGGCTTGGTCAGGAGCCAGCGCCCAATCAGCACCTTCTGCTGGTTGCCGCCGGACAGGTTTTCGATGCGTTGCGCGAGATTTGGCGTTTTGACGCGCAGCGTTTCGCTCATCAGCGTGCAGGCGCTGGTGATGCCCTTTTCGGCCACGAAGCCGCGTGACACGTAGTCTTGCTGCAACACGGCGATCTGCATGTTCTCGAGGATATCGAGGATGAGCAGGCAACCGGTTTCCTTGCGGTCCTCGGTCAGCAGCGCCATGCGGTGACGAATAGCGACGTTCGGCGACGAGATGGTCACCGGCTTGCCGTGGATCTCTATGGAGCCCGAACTAGCCGGCGTCACACCGAAGATCGCTTCGGCGACGTTGGAGCGGCCGGAACCCACCAGCCCGGCGACGCCCAGGATTTCGCCGGCACGGATGTCGAAGGAGACGTCGCGGAAGACCCCGTCGAGCGTCAGGTTCTTCACCGACAGCACGACGTCGCCGATCGGAACTTCCTCTTTCGGAAACATCTGTGTGATCTCGCGTCCGACCATCATGCGGATGATGTCGTCACGGGTCACATCACTCGAAAGGTGGGTGCCGATGTATCGGCCGTCGCGAAACACCGAAAACTCGTCGGCGATCTCGAACAGCTCGTTCATCTTGTGGGTGATGTAGATAATGCCTTTGCCCTGCGCTTTCAGGTCGCGGATGATGGTGAACAGGTGGGAGACCTCGCGCTCGGTCAGCGCCGATGTCGGTTCGTCCATAATCAGCACGTCAGATTCGTAGGAGACAGCCTTGGCGATCTCGACCATCTGCCGGTTGGCGACGGTGAGATCGCGCACCTGCACCTGCGGATGGATGTTGATGTTGAGCCGCCGGAACAGATCCGCCGTCATCTTGTTCATTGTGGTATGGTCGACGAGGCCGAAGCGGTTCAGCGGCTCGCGCCTGATCCAGATGTTCTCCGCCACCGTCATGTAGGGCATCAGGTTCAGTTCCTGATGGATCATGGCGATGCCGTTCTCGAGTGCGTCCAGCGGCGACTTCAACTGGATAGGCTTGCCGCGCAGATGCAGCTCGCCGCGGTCGGGATGATAGATGCCGGCGATGATCTTCATCAGCGTGGACTTGCCCGCACCGTTCTCGCCCATCAGCGCATGAACCGTTCCGGGCCGCAGCCTGAACGACACGTCGTCGAGTGCAACGACGCCAGGAAATTCCTTGCGGGCGTTCTCGATGGTCAACAGATATTCGGAACCTGCGGCCGAAGCCCTGTCGCGGGCGGCGGCCGGTATCGATGCACTGCTCATGGCGTGCTCCTCCTCCTAGGGTGATTTTCGGCTGGGCGCGCGGATGCGCGCCCAGCTAGCCTCAACCAAGCAAGTTCAGTTCTTGCTCTGGTAGGTCGCCAGATTGGCCGGCGTCACCAGCTCGAACGGCACGAAGACCTTCTGGTCGACCTTCTCGCCCTTGGCGAGCTTCAGCGCCGCGTCGACCGAACCAACGCCTTGGCCGGAGGCGTTTTGGAACACGGTGACGTCGAGGTCGCCGGCAGCCATTGCGGCGAGCGCATCTCCGGTTGCGTCGACCCCGCCGACCAGCATCGACTTCATGTCGATGCCGGCCGCCTTCATCGCCTGGATGGCGCCGATCGCCATCTCGTCATTGTTGGCGACGACGGCGTCGAACTGGATGCCGGCCGACAGCCAGTTGCTGACAAGGTCGGTGCCCTGGGTGCGCGACCAGTTGGCGGTCTGCTCCTCGACGATCTTCATGAACGAGCAGTCCGGCGTCGCGATCACGTCGTGGACGTCCTGCGTGCGCTGGCGGGCCGCCTGGTTCGACAGTTCGCCCATCATCACCACGATTTTGGCTTCGGTCTTGCCGGCTTCCTTGAGCAGGCGGCAGATTTCCTTCGTTTCCAAAGTGCCCGACTCGACCTCGTTCGACGCGACGAACGCCTGCTTCTCCGGCAGTTTGTCGACGTTGACCGGCTGGCGATTGACATAGACCAGAGGAATGCCAGCATCGGCCGCGATCTTCGACATCGCGGTTGTCGCGTCCGTATCCACCGGATTGACAATGATCGCGCTTACGCCAGAAGCGATGAAGTTCTGGATCTGGCTCTGCTGCTTGGCGACGTCGTTTTGTGCGTCCTCGACCTGTAGCGTCACGCCATTAAGCGTCTTGGCATAATCGATCATGCCGTTGCGCAGAACGGTCAGGAAGTTGTCGTCGAACTGCGCCATCGACACGCCGATGTTCTCGGCCAGTGCCGAGGTTGTCATCAGCGCCGAGATTGCGGCGCCCAGAATCAGTTTCTTCATGTCAGTTCCTCCATTTTAAGGCGTCCGGTGCGCCCGATCCTCCCGGAACTCCCCCGGTTCGGGGGTCGTATCGAAACGGCAAGTGCCTCAGCGCCAAGGCCTCGGTGACAGCGTTGCCGTGACGAATTCCATGTTCACCCGCGCCTCCAAGGTCAGAAGACGATCGTCTTGTGGCCGTTGAGCATGACGCGGGTCTCGAGATGCAGCTTGACCGCACGCGCGAGCACCCTGCTTTCGATGTCGCGGCCGACCGCCACGAAATCTTCCGCGCTCATCGAATGCGTCACGCGTTCGGTCTCCTGGTCGATGATCGGCCCCTCGTCGAGGTCGGGCGTGACATAATGGGCGGTCGCGCCGATCAGCTTGACGCCCCGCTCGAATGCTTGGTGGTAGGGCTTGGCGCCCTTGAAGCTCGGCAGGAACGAGTGGTGAATGTTGATCGCCCGGCCGTAGAGGCGCTTGGAGAGAGCGTCCGAAAAGACCTGCATGTAGCGGGCGAGGATGACCAGTTCGGCGTCCGTTTCGCGAACCAACTCGAGCAGCTTTTCCTCCTGCTTTGTCTTGTCGTTCTTCGAAATCGGCCAGCAATGATAGGGGATGCCGGCCAACTCGGCGTTACAGCGGCTGTCTTCATGATTGGATACGATCGCCGCAACCTCAGCGTTCAGCCATCCGACCTTGATCTGGTAGAGGATGTGCAGCAGCGCGTGGTCAAACTTCGAGACCATGACGATGATCTTTAGCCGACGGCGCTGATCGATCAGACTGGCCTTCATGCCGAAGCGTTCGACAGGCGATTTCAGCGCCCGTTCGATATCATCCTTGACCGCACCGACCGGTGCCGCGAAGGCGATCCGCATGAAGAAGCGGTTTGTCTGGCGGTCCCAGAACTGGTTGCTCTCGGCGATGTTGGCGCCCATTGCCGCAAGTTCGGTGGTGACGGCGGCCACGATGCCGGGGCGGTCATCGCACGACAGGCTGAGGACGTGGATCTTGTCCGCCACGGTGTGGCCCCTGTGGGGCGGTTCTTCGCTGTGAGCGTTCATGAGACAGGCAGGCCATCGAGGAAGCGGCGCAGTTCGCCCGCTTCGATACCGACGACGTGGCGCTGCTCAGGGTAGATGCCGCTGCGCACGTCGGCGGCGAACTCGGAGAACGCCGCGATGCGCTCGCGCTGGAGGCGGTCTAACTCGGCTGCGAAGTTGCGATAGGCCTTGGCGTGCCTTGGCACGTGGCCGCGATTTTGGCCCAATAGGTCGTCGCCAAAAAGATATTGGCAGTCGCAGCCGGTTCCAGCACCCATGGAAACCATGAACAGCGACGTGCGTTCGCTGATGGCGGCCGCGACCTCGGCCGGGACGACCTCGATTTCCGCGCCAAAGGCGCCGGCCGCTTCGTATGCCTTTACCGCGTCGAATATTTTGAGAGCGCTTTCGGCCGACTTGCCGACCGCCTTGAAGCCGCCTGTCCAGGTGGCCCGCGACGGGATCAGCCCGACATGGCCGATTACAGGTATGGCTTCGTCAGCGAGCCGCTTCACGGTGGCCAGGCTGGCGCTGCAATAGACGGCGTCGGCGCTCGCCTTGTAGAGCGCGAAAGCCCAGTGCACAAAATCGTCCGCCGTGCCGACTTCGAAGAAATTGACGCCCGGCACCGCAAACAGGCTTGGCGCAACCTCGCGGAAATGGGGAAGAACCATCATCTGCGGCGGCACCGAGACCATGTCGACGCCGGCTTTCTCGGCAGCCTCCAATTCTTCCAGCGTCTCCACGCGGATCATCGTGAACTGGTATTTGCCTTTCATGGCGCGGATATCCGCTACTGTCGGTCTCTTCCTGCTCATCGGCTGCCCCTCCCATTTTGCGTAATCATGCCGCCAGCAACGCCTTCGTTTTCACGAGAGCGAGGTCAGTTCCGAAGGCCCGGCCGCCTGCCTGATTCCAAGCGAATGTCGCGGGCCACGGCGTGGCCGGGGGCGATGCCGTTCGCCGAAGGCAGATGTCCGTCCGGCGCCTGCGCCGCAGGCCTCGATCCAATCGGTCACCTTCGCCTGAGCGGATCTTGTGTGGGTCGACGTTCGGAGGCGGCGGCGGACCGCCGCCTCCGTAGCCTTGGGAGGCTGGTGGTCCGAGGCAACGTTGGTTTCGGGGTGGAACTGTTCGCGATACGACCGCGCCATCGGCGGCATATCGCGCTTGATGAAGCAGTCTTCGTTGCGCAACTGGCGCAGGAAGGCCGGTATTATTTCGCGGCAGCCGGTCGGGACCGACGGCGACGGCTGGTCGCGTTTGATCAGACAGTTCAGCTTCGGCAGCGTATGGCACGACCCCATCGGGACCGTGTGGTGCTCACCGGCGCGCTGCGCTTCGCGCCCTATCAGAATGCAGTGTCGTTTCTTCGGCCTATAGTCTTCGGCTGCGGCGGCTGCGCTGAGCATGACCTTCCTTTTCCGGCTGGAACCAACACTGATAAGCTTTCCTGCAAGAGAACTACCAAATTCATTCATTTCCATCAACGCCACTTGCAATTTTTCTATCATATACTATCATTCCTTCGAAGTCCTCAAAAGGAGACTGCCTTGGCCAAGCGCCCAACGGTTTCGGATTTGGCCCGGGCATCCGGGGTTAGCGTGGCGACGGTCGACAGGGTTTTGAACAACCGCCTGCCGGTGCGCGAGGAAACAGCGCAGCGGGTCTATGAGGCGGCGACCGTCATCGGCTACCACGCCGTGACCCTGATCAAGCAGCGGATCCGGCAAGATCTCCCGGAATACCGGCTGGGCTTTCTTCTGCAGAAGCCCGAGCAGCATTTCTACCAGGAGTTCGCGCGCGAATTGGAGGCCGCGGCGACCAATGCGCCGCGGTTCCGCGGAATTCCGGTTGTCGATTTCTGGTCGAGCCAGGCTCCCGAGGACATCGTCGTCCATCTGGAGAAACTGGCAGCAAAAACGAATGCCATTGCCTTGGTTAGCCCCGATCATCCGACGATCACGGTCGCCGTGGAGAGCTTGAAAGCCCGCAGTATTCCGGTGTTTTCGCTTCTGTCGGATTTCGCTCCCGGCGTACGGGAAGGCTATGTAGGCCTCAACAACCGCAAGGTAGGACGCACCGCCGCGTGGATGATCGCGCAGTGCGCCAGCCGGCCTGGCAAGGTCGCGGTCTTTGTCGGCAGTCACCGCTTTCACGGCCAAGAGCTACGCGAGATCGGCGTGCGCGCCTATTTCCGGGAGCACGCACCGGAATTCACTGTGCTTGAGACGCTGGTCAATCTCGAAACGGCCGATCTAACCCACCATGCGATGCTCGACCTGCTCGAGAGGCATACCGATCTCGTCGGATGCTATGTAGCTGGCGGCGGCATGGAAGGCGCTATCACTGCGTTGAGAGCGGCCATGCCTGCCCATCCCCCAGTCTTGATCTGCAACGAGATAACGCCGGAGTCACGCGCCGCACTCGCCAACAACATCATCACCATGGTGTTCGCAACGCCACTGGCGCGGCTGAGCAGCGATCTCGTCAATCTCATGGCGCATGCCATCAAGGACGGCGCCGCCAACGCCCCGGGACAGACCTTCCTGCCCTTCGACATCCACGTGCCGGAAAATATCTAGGCGCCTCTGCAATAGAATCTATCATGGATGATAGAAACTCATCACGACGAGTTGACTGTATCCTGCCGCCAGATGATGGGATCGGCAGCCGCGCCGGGGAAATGACCGGCATCAACGGGAGGGAATATCGGATGCCAGTTGCTCGATTGCCGTCGTTCGCACTCAACCATATGGTAGCGCCCTCGCTGCGCTCGGACGCGTTCTTCGCGCTCTGCCGCAAGGTGGGTGTGGCGCAGGCGGAAATCCGCAACGATCTTGCAGGCAACGCCATCATGGACGGCACGCCCGCGGTCGAAATCGGCAGTCAAGCCCGCAATGCGGGAGTGTCCCTGATCAGCATCAACGCGCTGCAGCGCTTCAACGAATGGACGCCGGCCCGCGAAGCCGAGGCGATCGCCCTCGCCGACTATGCGCAGGCCGCAGGCGCGGCAGCGCTGGTCCTCGTTCCGGTCAACGATGGCTCGGGACGGGCGGACGGGGAACGTCAGAAGAACGCAAGGACTGCCCTTCGCGGCCTGAAGCCGATCCTGAGTGACCGCGGCGTGGTTGGCCTGGTCGAGCCGCTGGGCTTCGCCATCTGCTCCCTGCGCTCCAAACGAGAGGCGGCAGACGCCATCGCGGACATCGATGGCGTGGGCGCCTTCGGGCTGGTGCACGACACATTTCATCATTTCCTCGCTGGAGAGCCGGCGCTGTTTGCGGAGATGACCGGCCTCGTCCACATATCGGGTGTCGCCGATAAGGAAGTGGGGATCGACGACATGCGCGACCCGCATCGCGTGCTGGTGGATGAGAAAGACCGACTCGACAATATCGGCCAGATTCGTGCATTGCAAAGCGCGGGCTACGCCGGCCCCCTCTCCTTCGAGCCATTCTCGCCGGCCGTCCATGAACTCGATGACCCCGCACGCGCGCTCGCCAACAGCATCGCTTTCATTCGAGCCCGGCTGTAAGCGATGTGTTGCAACGTTTTGACTACCAGCGCTATGGCGACATTTTCGAAGGATTGGACGTTCAAGGGCCGCCAATTCGACCGGTCGTTGATCCTGCCTTGCGTGCAGCCGCAATCATCCTAAATGGCATCGAAATGGTTCACATGATGCGCAAGCAACAGGTGAGTTTCGCCTTCAATCCGGATCCATCCCCGTCCGAGCGGTTCAAAATCGTTGCCGCGTGATGGCCTTGCGTCAGACCTCTCTGCGCTTCCTTGAGCGGTTGCAACAAAACCAGGCAGATTACCGTGTGCTGGTGACGCCCTGCTGCGCGCCTGCAATGTAGCGGGGACACGACATGCTCAGAATGAGCCAGTACCTAGCTTCACCAACTGGTCGGGCGGGAGGCCTGTGAAGATTGCACCCACCCCTATGTTATTTGCTGACCGGGGGATGCAGCCTTGTGTCGAGGGCAAAAGCTTCCTGGAACTTAAGCGTGTAGGAAGATGCCGCTACGCTCGCCACGAAGATGATGTTCCAGCTATATGAAGAGACCGCGCTTGGCATAGCTATGATGGGATGTTTCATCAGGAGGTCATCCCCGAATGCCTGCTGACCCGCGCTTGGTATGCCGGGGCGCAGCCAGTTCGGATTGGGCACGCTTGCAGGATCGACGACATGGATAGCCGATGGATCGCTGAGGACAGCGGCTGTTAATGTGTGGGCAACTGTGTCGAGGGCGCGAAAACCCTTATGCACGGCGACCTCAAGGATGGCCGTGGCGGGATCGACCGAGCAGTACACAGCTCTTACGCCCTTGCTGTTCCAGCGGCCGCCGACCCGATAGGCACCTTCGCCGCTATTCCATATCGCGGCATGGACGGCCTGGTCGAGCCGCCACGCAATGAGTTCCGTTCCTCCGAGCGCCATCGGCAGAGGCGTCATGCATAGACGCCGTATGCAAGCCGCTCCAGATAGTCTTCGACCAGTTCCACGCCGGCGGGAGTGCCCAGCAGATCGATCGGACGGCGCTGGTCGAGACCGATCGCCGGGCGCTCCAACCATTGTTCAGCTTCCGCCTGCGTGCCGAGCACATCCGTCGCCTTCGCCAGGATCTCTGCGAATTTCCAAGTCCGTCCGCTCTGCTCCTGGCTAAGGGGCTTGGAGGGAGCGTCTTTGCGGCGCTGCCAGGTTCGCAGGCTCATACCAACGGCCTTTTCGAGCGACGCCGTCTTGTTGATGAAGACCAGTTGTCCGACGAGGTGATTTAGCGCCGAGGCCGGCAGGCCGAGTAGAAGCAGTTCATGCGCATCAAGGGCACTGGTCAATCGACGCGACAAGACCCGAGATCCGCCGAGCAGTGCCTCCACCCTCTGGAGATCACTGCCTCCCGCTTCCATAGGGGCCTTATCCGCTGTGGCTGTCATGCGCACCTTCTGTGTCACGTGTCGCCTAAGATACGACGGCTGTCGCATGATTTCAAGCGCGTGTGAATTGATCTTGAAGGCCGAGCACCTGCCCCGAAAACAACCGGGGCAGACGAGGCATTGGTCTGCGAAGAGAAAGACGGCGGCCGTCGCTGCCCGATCGAACCGGGTCTTAATGGGCAAAAGCAGGGCATGACGCCGACGGCCAGACGGTGCTCGAGAGGGTTCTGTCGCTGAGAAACGTTTGATCTAGGCTCCAAAAGCGCTGCCCCGCGCCAGGTGGCACACAAGTGATCTCTGGGTCGGCTCCTGCGTGACGCCACAGTGGTTGGACGAACGGGATGTCGCGGCAGTTGCGCGCGCAGTGCATCGCCGCGCTGCGTGTCAGTGGCATGGACCGAAGTATGGCTCGCGCCCGCTGCAACAAGCAGAAGCCATCCAACCACACTCGTGGCGCCCGAGCGTTTCCTCGCGCTAGCTGTCGCATTTGGCATAGATTTGTGAAGTTGCGGAGGGCAAAGACCATGAGGTTATCGATTGCACCGTCCTGGGGAGCGTTGACGAGCGGAGAACTGCAGCTCACTTTCGCCCGGGTTGCCCAGATCGGGTTCCTCATTCTCCGGAAATCAGTCAAAGCCTATGGAAGTCAAATCAACACAGGCCAGGAGATCAGCTGGTAGAAACGGCCAACGCCACGTTGTTGATGCCGACCTGATCGCCGTAGTGATAGCCGTGACCGACGGCGAGCCGCGCGTCTTGACCATCGGGGAGGCCCAAGCCTTGCCGTCCGGTCCCTTTGAACTTGGCCATCGATCCCTCCAGTCCGGTCTGAGGGCGTGGGTAGAGCGCCAGACCGGTCACCCGCTCGGTTATATCGAACAGCTCTATACGTTTGCCGACCGCGACCGAACCGCCGACGAGCGCGTGCAGATTTCGATCAGCTATCTCGGCCTTGCGCGCGAAGAGCAGTCCGACAGGTCGGCGCACGGCTGGCGGAGCTGGTACGACTATTTTCCGTGGGAAGATCACCGTGCCGGCGTACCGGCTATACTGCCTGATACCGTCGTGCCAGGACTTTTGGCTTGGGCTGAAGAGGCAGAAGACCCGAACATCCGCCGCGATCGCGGTCTGCGCGTGGAATTCGCCTTTGGCCTGGATGACCGTGGCTGGAACGAGGAACTCGCCCTGCAGCGATACGAACTGCTCTATGAAGCCGCGTTGGTGGCCGAGGCCACGCGCAGTTGGGACAAAGGCAATCCGCTGTCCATTGCTGGCCGGTCGATGATCGCCGACCATCGCCGCATTCTGGCGACCGGGATCGCCAGATTGCGGACCAAGATCAAGTACCGACCCGTCGTGTTCGAACTGATGCCGCCGGCATTCACGCTGCTGCAGTTGCAGCGCACCGTTGAGGCGCTCGCCGGCCGGCTCGTGCACAAGCAGAATTTCCGGCGTCTCATCGAACAGCAGGATCTGGTCGAGGAAACAGGCGAGACCGTGTCTGAAACACGAGGGCCTCCGGCCAAACGCTTCCGCTTCCGCCAAACGGTTCAGGCGGAACGAACTGTCGCAGGGACGAAATTGCCACTTTCACGCGCTTGACATTCAATATGCTCAAGTTAAGCATATACCTCTATTATACTCAATACGAGCATAATGAAGGTAAGGCATGTTCAACGCCTCCACGCCCACAGCCGCTCTCTATGACCGAGTAAGGCGGGTCATCCCGTCCATCGAGTGGCCAGCCTTCGCCGGCGATATCGAGGCCATCCTCGATCTGAAGCGGCAGCGAAATGCCGTCATCCTGGCGCACAACTACCAGACGCCGGAGATCTTCCACTGTGTTGCCGACATCGTCGGCGACAGCCTGGCGCTCGCCCGCAAGGCGATGACCGTCGACGCGGATGTCATTGTGCTGGCCGGCGTCCACTTCATGGCCGAGACGGCAAAGCTGCTCAACCCGCAGAAGACGGTACTCATCCCTGACTTGCGCGCAGGCTGTTCGCTGGCGGATTCGATCACCGCCGTGGACATCCGTCTGCTGCGGCAACGCTATCCGGGCGTGCCGGTCGTCACCTACGTCAACACATCGGCCGAAGTAAAAGCCGAGTCCGACATCTGCTGTACCTCCGGCAATGCCAAGGCGGTCGTCGAGTCCCTCGGCGTCCCCCGGGTGATCATGCTGCCCGACGAATACCTGGCCCAGAACATCGCCGCCCAGACCGAGGTGGAGATCATCGCCTGGAAAGGGCATTGCGAGGTGCATGAACGCTTCACGCCTGCCGACATCCGCGAGTTGCGCGAAAGCCATCCCGGGGTGACGGTGCTGGCGCATCCCGAGTGCCCGCCGGAAGTGGTTGCGGAAGCTGACTTTTCCGGTTCGACTGCCGCCATGTCGGATTATGTCGGAAGGCAAAAGCCGCCGCGCGTCGTGCTGATGACCGAGTGCTCGATGAGCGACAATGTCGCGGTGGAGCATCCCGAGGTCGAGTTCATCCGCCCCTGCAATTTGTGCCCGCACATGAAGCGGATAACGCTAGCCAACATCCGTACGGCGCTCGAGCAGAACCGCCATGTCGTGACCATCGCACCCGAAATCGCCGGTCGCGCGCGGCTGTCCGTCGAGCGGATGCTGGCCGTATGAGCATGGACGTCCACCATCTCGCCGGCCGGCCGGTGATCATCGGCGGCGGCATAGCCGGGCTGATGACCGCGCTGCATCTGGCGCCCGAGCCGGTGCTTCTCCTGTCCAGGACGCCATTGGGTGCTGACGCCTCCAGCACCTGGGCACAGGGCGGCCTCGCCGCAAGCCTCGGCGACGACGACGATCCAGCACTCCACCTTGCCGACACGCTCGCCGCAGGCGATGGCCTTTGCGACAGGGAGATGGCGAGCCGGATCCTCAATGCGGCGCCGGGCGCGATCGAGACATTGGCGGGCTTCGGGGTCCGCTTCGACCGCATGCCGGATGGGACGGTGCGTCTCGGACTGGAGGCCGCGCACAGCCGGCGCCGCATCGTTCATGCCGGCGGCGACGGCAGCGGGCGCGAAATCATGCGTGCCTTGGTCGCGGCCATCCGTTCGACGCCGACAATAGAGGTCGTCGAGGGGTTCGAAGCGCGCCGGCTCGCGGTGGTGGACGGCAAGATCGCCGGTGTTCTGGCGAGCGGTCCGAAAGGCCCAGCGTTCTTCACCACGGGACGGGCCGTCCTCGCCACCGGCGGGATCGGCGGGTTGTTTGTCGACAGCACCAATCCTCTGGGCAGTTGCGGACAGGGCTTGGCGCTCGCGGCCCGCGCGGGGGCTGTCCTTGCCGATATGGAATTCATCCAGTTCCACCCGACCGCGTTCGATGGATCGAACCGCCCCATGACGCTCATCAGCGAGGCGGTTCGCGGCGAAGGCGCTGTGATCGTCGACGAGACGGGCCGACGTTTCCTCGACGGCTTGCAAGGCGCGGAACTCGCACCACGTGACATCGTCGCGCGCGCCGTCTGGAGGCACCTGGCAAACGGCCATGGCGTCTTTCTCGATGTGCGGGAAAAGCCCGGCTCGGCATTCGCGCGCCAGTTCCCGACGATTGCATCGGCCTGCGCCAGGGCCGGCATCGATCCGACGCGTGATCTCATTCCCATTCGCCCTGCCCAGCACTATCACATGGGTGGCGTCGCCGTGGATCGGGACGGGCGCACTTCCGTTCCGGGACTTTGGGCTTGCGGCGAAGTCGCCTCGACCGGGTTGCACGGCGCCAACCGGCTCGCCAGCAACTCGCTGACCGAGGCCGTCGCCTGCGCGCGCTGGGCCGCCGAGAGTGTAGCCGGTTCGCCTGACGGCGGCGGAAAGCTAGCCATGGTACCTCACCTACCCGCGCCAGATCCAGGACCTGTGCGCCCTCTCCTGTCGCGTGCCCTCGGCGTCACAAGAGATGGCGAAGGGTTGAAAGAAGCTGCACAGGCCTTGCTGCCGCTGTCGCAGCGGCACGATGCGGCATCCGATCCCGCCGCCGTCGGGCTGATGATTGCGATAGCCGCCTTGCGGCGCCGGGAAAGCCGCGGGGCTCATTTCCGGACCGACTTTCCGCATCATGCAACCCTCGCTCGCCGCTCCCAAATCACCCTCGAAGCGGCCATTGCCGCCGCGCGGGAACTCGCATCCTCCCCCGAGTTGGAAGGCGTCATCTGATGAACCTGTCACCACCTCCTGCGATCATGCTCGAGCCTCTGGTGCGTGCAGCTCTGCTTGAGGACCTCGGCAGGGCCGGCGACCTGACCACCGACGCCATCGTGCCGAAGGACCTTCGGACAACGACCGTGCTGTCGGCACGCCAAGCGGGAATAGTTGCCGGCCTCGACCTGGCGATGCTCGCCTTCCGCCTCATCGACCAGACAGTCGAAATGACCGTGCATCGGCCGGACGGCAGCGACGTCGCGCAAGGCGAGATCATTGCCTCGATGAGCGGTCCGGCCCGGGCCATCCTCACCGCGGAGCGGACGGCGCTCAATTTTCTCTGTCATCTGAGCGGCATCGCCACGGCGACGGCATCGGTCGTCGCGGCGGTCCGCGGCCACGGCGCAAGGATCGTCTGCACGCGCAAGACGACACCTGGTTTGCGGGCGATCGAAAAATACGCCGTGCGCGCCGGTGGTGGCTCCAACCACCGCTTCGGCCTCGACGATGCCATCCTGATCAAGGACAACCACATCGCCATCGCCGGTGGAATTCGCCCGGCCATCGAGCGGGCCAGAATGAGCGTCGGCCATCTCGTCAAGATCGAAGTCGAGGTCGATACGCTGGCCCAGTTGGAAGTGGTCCTGGCCCTCGCCCCAGACGCCGTGCTGCTCGACAATATGTCGCTCGACGAGCTACGTCAGGCGGTGGCTACGGTTGCCGGCCGGGCGGTCACCGAGGCGTCGGGTAGGATAACCCTGACGACGGCACCGGCCGTGGCTGCGACAGGCGTTGATCTGATTTCCATCGGTTGGTTGACCCATAGCGCACCAATCCTTGATATCGGGCTCGACTGTCGTGAGCCTTGAACGTCGAGCCTGACGCCGCCTGTCTGCGAGATTTTTCCACTCCGGGCGGGCGGAATGCGCAAGCTACGCTTTAAGGATCCGCTCTCGAAAGAATATCCACCACCTTTCTCGTCGGCTGCATGGCTCAAACAGCAGCTATCTATGGGTGATCAAAAATCGCCCATCCCAAATCTGCCCTTTTGGCGGCCGCCCTGGCCTTCAATCGCTGCGTAGAATCTTTGCTTCGAGCGCGGCTGCGACAAAAGCCCGCCGAGCGGCCGGTGGATGGGCCTCACCTCGCAACACCTGCAGACAGGCGTCCATTGCCACCTTGCGCTTCTCGGTCTGACGATGGAGATCCCGCAGCAGGATAGTGGCCGCATCATTGACGTCGACCACAATACGCTCCGCGCCATGACGGCTGACCTGGACAACGACTGGCCTCTCAAATCTGTTCAAGCCCATCATCACTCCCCCTCCAGCGCTGGCGACAGGCCTTTGCCCGCACTGATGTCTGCAGCCGAAATTTCGGCCGGGTCCCGCCCAAACGTGATCGCTGCCCAGGCGATCACGATCTGCGCTGTCTCGCTCATGTTTGCTAGTGTGGGATGTGGCCCGCTATAGAACTCAATGACGCCTCTGGTGGTATCGCATACTTCATGAAAGCCTACGCCTACATTTATCCACTGCCTGTTTTACATTGCAGCAATCCATTGCATAGCGGCGGTTGGATCCTCCAATACCGAGGCTCGCTTCGCAAAGCCGATAAGGGCATTGCAGGCAGCGCTTACCGATGCATGCCCACCATAGGCGTCATGGCATGCCCGAAGGGCGGTTTCATGGGCCTGGTCCCTGCGATCTTCGGGCCACCCATCAAGAAAGTCGATAGCGTCCGCAAGGCTGGCAATCTCTTGCACCAGATAGGTCGCTCGCTTCACGAAAATGGGGCTGCTGAAAACCTCAAAGTTCATTCGTGCCTCCCCATACACTCAGCCCTCGTTTCGGAAAGCCGTATCCCATGGAGAGCCACCCGGCCAGCAGCCATGATTCAAGGGAACAAGCTCGCTGGCGCTGGCATTTGCCGCTTCAGCCCGACTTGCCAAAACCCCTTCTTCCTGCCTCGTCAGAGTGCCCGTGTGTAGGTCCACAGCTGTGCAGGCGGAATGTTGCGGACGACGAAATCATAATGAGAGACGATGTAGCGGTCCGGCATTTTGACCACTGGTGACAAGGGCCCATAGGTGATTTGCATCACGGGTCTTCCAGCAGGAATTCGGGCCAGCAAATCCTCAAGCAAGGCCACGCGTTGCACCATTGGAAAACTCAACAGCGGCACGGCGCTTATAACACAGTCGAACTGTTCGCGGGACCGCTCCGCCAGGACATCACCCAGCGCAAATGCATCGCCCAAACGAAAATCCACATCCGGAAAACGTCGCGTCAGTCGATCATAAAAATCCTTCGAATATTCGACCGAAATCAGCTGCTGCGGCTCGATGCCTCTTTCCAGGATGGCCTTGGTGATGACGCCGGTTCCTGCACCGAGTTCAAGAACTGGCATGCCGGACGCCGGATTAATCACACTTGCCATGCGGCGCGCGGCATGAGCGGACGTTGGCATGAGCGCGCCCACTCTTTTCTTATCCTTTTGCCAGCCCCTGAAGAATTGAATCTCTTCTTCGAATTTCCTGCCGATGCGCTGTTTCAACCGAAAGACCATATCCATTCCCTGCTCAGGCTATTCCTGGGTCGCGTTGACGACGGAACGTTTGTACAAGTTTTGCGACATTTACAAGCCTGAATACGACGGACCCCGCTCGTGGGAAGACTGATTTTTCGCGGCGTTTCATTGTCTCATTGTGGGGGTCTGAAGGAGGGGCGGCGGACTGTCGATCCTCTGCGCACAGATTAAGGAGAGCAGCACGCGACCTCGGAAAATCGCCTGGCTTCCTCAACAAGCTCTCGAGGCGCCAAAGACAGCCATGACGGCAATGAACTTGCCGACAACGGAAACGCGTTTCGCAAGCCACTCCTCCAAGCCATTGCTCTCGGGACATGGGTGTTCAGGTTGAGATCGTTCGATGTCCTGCTTTTGAAAAAATGGCTGCCGCCGAAATCGTGTTCGACGACAGCCAAGGTGCCTGGGAGGGCAAGAGAAAGGGTTAGATCCCCTAGCTGGGATATGTGTTGCGTGCGCTATCAGTCACGGATTGCGGCTCCCGTTACCGGGTCGAACCAATGCAGCTTCTCCTTGTCGACAGTCAGAGCCAGGCGCTGATTAGGAGCTGGAGTCAGGGCCGGAGGGATCCGCGCCACAAGGCGGTTCTTGCCCTTGTGCGGGAAGTCTTCGGTGTCTTCCGCATCGTTGACGTTCACCGGTGGGGACGTGATGTCGAAAAAAATGAACGTATCGGCCCCAAGTGCTTCCGCAACCGGGATCTTCTCGTTGAACAACGCCTCATGTTCCGCACAAACCTGGAACATTTCGGGGCGAATTCCAGCAATAACCTGTCGGCCGATACAGCGGGAAAGTGCCGGCCCAGCGGACACAGGAAAGGATATGCTTGTCCCCACTATTGTGGCGATCGGGGAACCGGCTTCTCCCCCGAGCTCGATGCGCACGAAGTTCATGGCCGGGGAGCCGATAAATCCGGCGACAAACAGATTGACTGGTTTGTCGTACAGCATTTGCGGTGTGTCGAGCTGCTGAAGATTGCTTTCCAGGCCATTGCGCACCGGCTTGAGCACCGCAACGCGGTCTCCCATGGTCATGGCCTCGACCTGATCATGCGTTACATAGAGCGTCGTGACACCCAGACGCTGATTGAGTAGCTTGAGCTCACCTCGCATTTGCACGCGAAGCTTCGCATCAAGATTGGACAAAGGCTCATCCATAAGGAAGGCCATCGGATGGCGAACAATAGCACGGCCCATGGCGACACGTTGGCGCTGGCCGCCGGACAAGGCGCCTGGCTTGCGCCCCAGGTGGCGGGTTAGATCGAGCATTTCGGCGGCAACCCGCACAAGCTTGTCGATCTCTTGCTTTGGCATTTTGCGCTGTTGCAAGCCGAAAGCCATGTTTTCATAAACGGTCATATGCGGATACAGCGCATAGTTTTGGAACACCATGGCTATATCCCGATCCTGCGGGTCGTTTTCGGTGACATCGTTGTCACCCATCAGCAGTCGGCCGCTATTCAGCGTTTCGAGGCCCGCCGCCATTCTCAGCAAGGTTGACTTGCCGCAACCCGACGGGCCGACCAAGACCACGAATTCTCCGTCGGCGATCGCAAAGCTCACATTGGCGACGGCAACGGTCCCGTCCGGGTACGTCTTGCCAACTCCGTCAAAGGTCATAGACGCCATAAAACTACTCCGCAGCATCAGTGGGCGAGGCCAGCCGTCCCCGTGGGACAGCAAGCCCCTGTGTGTTCAGGCTCCGGCGCTGGCGATGTCTACAGCCTTGCCGCTGGCGACAGACTCCTCGATCGCCGCCAAGATCCTGGTGTTTGCCAGACCGTCCTGCGCATCGGCCAGCAATGGAGCACCGCGCACCACGCTGTCGACGAAGCGGGCAATGGATTCGAGAACAAAGCCACCGATGCGGGTCTCGCCGGTCGGGGTTATGCCGATATAGTCGTTGTACTTCAAACCTCCCTCCCCAATGCGACGCAGGCCGCCATTGTGGGTGGGATCGGCCTGGATCTGGCCCTTTTCACCGACAAACTCGATCTTGAAGTCAACCAGGGAAGGATTGTCTCGCGACAGGATCCAGCTGTTTTCCATGGTCACGACCGTCCCCTTGGAGAACTCGAGGATCGATACATGGAAATCCTTCGTGTCCACGCCGCGGCCAGACAGCGTGCCTGAGCGAGCAACCGAATAGACGCGCACGACTTCGTCAGCGAGAATGAAGCGCAAGACATCGACGAGATGGCTGCCCAGGAACCACAGCGCGGAAGACTTCGCAGCCCAGCTCAGCATTTCAAAGGGCACAAACGTCGTGTTGGAAAGACGCGCGTTTCCATGTTTCGCAAGACCGATTTGGCCGTCCTGGATCATGTCGCGAACTTGGGTGAGGATGGGATTTACACGGTTGTGAAAGTCCACCATCAGCTTGCCCGAGGACCTGGCGGCAGCCTCGGCGATTTCCTCTGCTTCCTTCACGGTCGTGGCCAGTGGCTTTTCGCTGAGAACATGCTTGCCGGCCTTGAGTGCTGCGAGAACGATCGGCGCATGGGTAAAATCCGGTGTTGCTACCGATATCGCATCGATATCGTCACTGGAAATCAGCTTCATGTAATCGGTGAACGCCCGGGCCGCCCCGAAAGTGTCCTTCATTTTGAGAGCCCTGCCCTCGTCGAGGTCGCAGACGCCGATCAGCTCGGTTTCCGGCAACACCTTGAAAGTGTGAGCGTGATTGTTGCCCCAAAGGCCCGCGCCGATGACGCCCATGCGCAATTTGCTCATTTCCATTTACTCCATTCAAACAAGGGAAGGTCAGCCTTTCACCGAGCCAAAGGTGAGGCCTCGTACGACATATCGATCGAAAACCAGGAAGATTATCATCGGCGGGATCATTGCCAGCACGGCAGCGGCGGCGATGTAATTCCATGTCACGCCGCTGGTGGCGAAGTAGCCAAGTGTTCCGATCGGAAGGGTGGCGGTCGAGCGCGAACTCAGGACCAGCGGAAACGCGGCATTGTTCCATGCAAACACGAATGCAAACATGGACGTGACAATGATCCCGGGACGAACGATGGGGAGCGTAATGCGCCACATGATCGTGTACCAGCGGGCGCCGTCTACGCGGGCAGCTTCTTCCAATTCCGCCGGTACCTCATCAATGAAGCTTTTCATCAGCCACACGGAAAACGGGATCGTCAGCGTCTGCAGAACCAAAACCATGGAGAAGTAGGAGCCCTGGAGACCGATACGCGTGATCAAGATGAAATACGGAATCAAGAACGCAATCGGCGGGGCCATCAGAAGGCCGAGGTACCACAACATGATGTTCTTCTTGCCGCGCAGCTTGAAACGGGACAGTGCATAGGCGGCCGGAACCGAGAAAGGCAGATTGAGCAACACCGCGCCAATGGCGACGATCAGGCTATTCGCCAGTTGAGGCGCGTTGGTGCCTGGATCGACGAGAATATGCCGGAACGCGTCGAGATTTGGCTCGAAGGATAGTGAAGGCGGCATTGTGAAGGCGGTCTCGGCAGGGCGGATCGCAAGAGCGATAAACCACAAAATCGGCCCGACAAAAATCGCCAGGAAGAGAAGGCCGGCAGCGTAGGTTGCTGCTGTGTAGAAACTGGTTCGGCGACGGGACATCTCACCACTCCTCATGGCGAAAGGCGACGAAGACATAGAGGGCGACAATGATGTTGACGATCAGCACCGTGATCCACGTCATTGCACTGACGAGACCGATGTTGAAATTCACGAGACCCTGCTCGTAGAGCGAATAACCGAGGGTGCGCGTGGATGTGCCCGGTCCGCCGCGTGTCAGCACGAGCACCGTGTCGAAGGTGTTGAATATCTGCATGAAGCGCAGCATGACGATGATAATCGCGGTGCGCTTGATGAGCGGCAGCTTGATCCGAAACAGGATCGTCCAGGGTGACGCGCGATCCAGCCGCGCGGCCTCGATGATCTCGTCGGGGACAGCCAGCAGGCTGGCGTAGAGCACGATGGCAAAGAAGGGTGTCCACTGCCAGATGTCGACGAAAAGAATGGCGGCGAGCGCCGTGGACGGTGACCCGAGTATTCCTTGCGCCGGGACGGGTAGCCACAAAGACTGCAGCACCCAGACCAGCAGGCCGCCACCGGGATCGTAGAGATAGCGGAACAGAAAGCCGACGACGATTGGGGCAATTGTCGTCGGCAGGATCAGCAAGGCACGCACGACGTTCATGCCAGGCAGGGCCTTGAGCAGGATCAACGCGATCGTCAGCCCAAGTCCAAACTCAATTGCCGTTCCCATTGTTGACAAGATCAGCGTGTTGCCAAGCGAAGCGCGGAAATCGAAGGCATTGAAGGCCTGAACATAGTTTTCGACGCCGACGAAGGCGAGCGGCTGCGGCCCGATCTGCAGGTTCCAGAAGTAAAAGCTCGACCTCAGCGCGAACAGCAAGGGGTAAGCGATCAGCGCAAGCAGCATTACGACCGAAGGCGCAATGAGCAGGTACGGCAGATTTTTGCGGACAAAGCTCTTCCTGCCAAGTCCGAGGGCATGCGGCGAGCGAACGGTCGTAAAGGGCATTGCCAGATCCAGTTCTTTTTCACCCGTTTCGCCGGCGCGAGCACTGTCGCGCCGGCACGAGGAGAACTGTATTACTTCTTGCCAAGCTTGCCGATCAGGGCCTTGGCACCATCCAAGGAGTCGGCGAAGCTTTCCTTTTGATAAGGGATCATGAGATTGCCCTTCAGGATGCTCTCGAACAGGCTGTTGGT
The DNA here is from genome assembly GCF_003148495.1 of Mesorhizobium loti. GTDB lineage: Bacteria > Pseudomonadota > Alphaproteobacteria > Rhizobiales > Rhizobiaceae > Mesorhizobium > Mesorhizobium loti. The sequence continues at coordinate 379,062 of NZ_QGGH01000001.1, read as the reverse complement.
CCGCTCAAGGGCAGTCTTTGGATCCTCCGTCCCGGTGAGGAGTTGGTTCAACGTGAGCCCCAGTACGCTTTCAATGGCCGTGTAACCAGGGACGGGCGGGCGCGTGATCTTGCCGTTGCCTTGCTTCATCATTGCGTACTGGACATCGAGGTAGGGATAAACAGCCTTCACCTCCTTATCCTGGTAGAGTGAAGCACGGGCGAAGTCGGAGAACTGGTAATTGAGATCAGGCCAAAGAGCCATCTTCTTCTGGGTCGCCTTCGACGTTGCCCACTTGATGAAAGCGAAGCCTGCGTCCTGCCGCTCAGAGCTGGAAGGAATACCGAGGCTGTAGCCGCCTACGCTGACAGTCTGAGGCACACCCTCGGCCTTCGGCAGGGCCGCCGTCGCATACTTGCCCATGACGTCGGACTTCTTGCCAGTCATGTAGCCGGAGTTCTTGATCAGGTAGAAATATGGGGTCCACCAGTAGAACATGCCTACATCGCCCTTGGCGAAGCGGGTTCCGGCGTCGAACCACACGTAATTGATCGCCTCAGGCGGCGAGAGCTTGTAGAGCTGACGGTAGATATCGACGGATTTGATCCAGGCCTGGTCCGTCAGTTGCGGAGCAAAGTCCCATGGAGCGGCCGGGAATGATTTGAACCAGTTCGCACCGTGGCTCACAGAGAGCTGGGTAAACATGTGCACAATCGGCGAAGGTTGCGAGCCGCAAACCACTGTCGGAAAAACCGGTTGCCCGCCGAAGGACTTGCCTTCCAGCGACTGCAAGGTCTCGACGTATTTCGTCCAGGTCCAGTCTTCCGACGTCTGCGTCGGCGGTGCGGCAAGCCCAAACTCGTCGAACATGTCCTTGCGGTACATGACGCCCTGCGCATACGCCGCGATCGGCAAAGTCCCGATCTGGCCGCGCCACATGTTGCACGAATAGAGGACCTCGGGGATGAAGTCCGAAAGGTCGATATCGCCATCCTTGGCGATGAAATCGCTGAGCGACACGATCCAACCGTTGTCCAGATACTGCCCAAGCCACATCTGATCGACGACAATGACGTCGGCATCGGAAGTTTTGGCAACAAAGGAGGACACAAGACGCGACTGCAGCGCGTCATAGGAAAGACTTTCCAATTCGACCTTGATGCCGGTTTCCTTCTCGTATTCGGGAACCATCGCCTTCATTGCAAAGAAGAACGGGTCTTCAACCGACAGGACGCGAACCGAGTTGGCGTCTTGTGCGGCGGCGCGCCGGGGAGCAGACAGGGTCCCGACGCCGGCCACGAGAGCCGCGGCGGATACGGTTTTCAGCATGTTGCGGCGCGAAATGTTTGCGATATCAATGGGCATTGGACACTCCTCCAGTTGCTTTTAATCCGATCCGGCCCTGCACATGCTTGTGCCAGGAGCTTGCGGTCGTCCCTCGATCTGCCTTTTCAGCAGTTAGTTTGTACTTCGCACAAACCTATGATACTGTCAAGAAGCCGTCATGATGAAAATTAGCAGGACGCAATTTGGCGTCGAAGTTGGAAAGCGCGCCCCCCAGAGCCCATAGGGTATACTGGTCGGGCACAACGCCGCAGCGTACAAAGTCCAACGGGCCAAACTGGAGATGTAAGTTGAAATTCGAGAACCAGCCCTCCTACTCGTTAGGCCGCCGCACGCTCTCCACCAAAGACGTTGCGCCTGGCGAGGCTGGCACCAACGTGACCCTTATCTCGCAATTGACTCTCGGTGCCATCAATCGCGGGCGCGTGTTGCAGGCTTTGTATGACAATGGGCCCAAAAGCCGCGTGGACCTGGCGCGCCTCGCGGGGGTGAACCGTACGACGATAACCGGCATCGTTCAGCCGATGATTGAGGAGAAACTCCTGGTAGAAGGGGACGCAGCCCCTTCGGACGTCAAAGGGGGCAAGCCTGCCCGCCCGCTTTTCTTCAATCCTGATGCTCCCATGCTCGGAGCGGTGCTCCTTCTTCCCGGTAAGATCCAGACGTGCCTTGTAACGCTGACCGGGGAAATCAAGGCGCATATGAAAACCGAATTCGATCCGCTTGGCGACAGGGATGCCTTCCTGTCGGTAATGAGGGAAACGCTTTCGTCGACGCTTTCTCAAGCCCCTCAGGCACCGTTTGGGATTGGTGTTGCCTCGGCGGGAATGATCGACAGTGACAATGGCGTTATCCTTGCCGTAAATCTCGCGCCTGTTTTGACGGGACTGCCCCTGGTAGACCTGTTGCAGGAACATTTCTCGCTACCAGTCGTCATTGATCACCACCCCCGGGCCTTGCTTGTCGGCGACCGATGGTTTGGACCTGGGCGCGGACTGCAGACCTTCGCGGCGATCTACACCGGGGAGGTTCTGGGAGGAGCGTTCTATATCGAGGGGAAGGTCTATCGTGGGCTTGCCGGCTCTGGCGGCGAACTTGGCCATTCCGTCGTTCAAATCGATGGCGAGGCCTGCAATTGCGGTAAACGCGGCTGCTGGGAAACGGTGGCTGCCTTGCCTTGGCTACGACGAGAGGCTGGCCGACTGGGGTTGCGGGATCCGGGCAACATTACATGCGCGCGTCTTGTGAAAGAGGCGGACGACGGGTCGAAGGCGGCAGATGCCCTCCTCGACCGCTACACTCGAAATGTGGCTTTCGGAATCGTCAACCTGCAGCAGACGCTATCTCTTAACTCCTATGTCCTTCATGGCGACGTCGCGGGCGGCGGCCAAATGGCTGCAGAGCGTGTCAGGCAGCACGTCGAACAACTGGTGATGATGAGACCAAACCAGGAAATTTCCATCACAGTGAACGGTATTGGCGAGGGCCACACGGCACTGCGAGGGGCGGCAGGTTTGGTGCTATCGAGTCACCTGAAGGTGGTCATCTAGAGCAGGTGACAATGATTACCCATAGTCGCGTGAACAGTCATCAAGCTAGAGCATCGGCGCCTTGGGAGGCTGCTCGAGTTCAATTTGCCGCTTTTCGGCAGCTTTCTTTCGCTTGATGGGGTCGATCCCTCAGCCGCGCCAGCACGAACTGGCCATGGCCGACCACATCGGCGTGTCCCATGTCACACGCTCCGCGTCTGGACGATCCCGGGCAGCCAGCGCGGCTGCGGACCCGAACGGGGAATAGCCCGCTCGCTACGACGACAGCGCCCCTCGGATAGCCCTGACCGCCGCCAGCGCTGTCCGCATCCTCGTCGAGCTGACGAATTCCGGCCAGCTCGACAGGACAACCGCCGCGAAATCCGCCACCGGGTCGATGTAGATC
>NZ_QGGH01000001.1:62985-375705 GCF_003148495.1 Mesorhizobium loti | reverse complement strand
GCCGCCAGCGCTGTCCGCATCCTCGTCGAGCTGACGAATTCCGGCCAGCTCGACAGGACAACCGCCGCGAAATCCGCCACCGGGTCGATGTAGATCAGTTGTCCGAAGACGCCGCGGGCCATATAGACGCCGCGTACGGTATCCTCGATCCAGAACTGGTTGTGATATGCCCCGGCGGGTAGAACCTCTTGATAGACGCCGCCGAAGAGTGTCGGGTCAGCACCGAACCGTGTCCCGGCAATCCACTCGGTCGACACGATACGCCGGCCATCGATCTCGCCGCCGCGAAGATGCAGCAGGGCGAAACGAGCATAGTCGCGAAGAGTCGCATTGAACCCGCCGTCACCCAGATCATAGCCGGCCTTTTGTCGCCATCTACCCGCAGATCGTCCCGGACCGGCGTGGCGTTGAACGATCGAGAGCGCGGCAATGCTCGCTTAAATGGATTTCGCCTGAGCGCCAGTCTTTTAGGCAGGCTTATAGAAATGAGCGAACCTTCAAAAGCGAATGCTGCAATCTATGCATGTGGGCGGATCACTCGGTGGATTTTGAACGGCCTGCCGACTTTAGCCCAAGCGTTGGATAAAGCGCATCAACCGCTACAATGTCGGCATTCAGTTCGCCAATCATCCAGTCCCTTACCTGCGTAACGATTGGGCGTGCGGGTTTGTCGCGCAGGCGGACGAGATGGCACTGGCGGCCCGTAATCATGAGCTGCTCGCGCGCCGGCACCAGAGCCTGCGTCCGAAGCCAGTGGGCAATGACGTTCAGCCAACCGAGCGCCACGCCCTGCCCGAGCAATGCGGCCTGAACGACGATGGCATAGTCGGAAAAAATCATCGAATTGACAGCGTCACCCTCGTTCAGTGGGGAGAATAAACTGGACCAGTTCGGCTGCGCGTCACTCAGATTGATCGTGGTGTCGGGCATCCGCTTCACATCGGTTGCCTCCGAACCATGGCTTTCTCTGTAGGAGGGGCTACAGATGGGGATGAGGATTTCCGGCATGATGAAGACGGCCTCATGTCGCTCGTCCGATCCACCGACGAAGCGCATTCCGAGATCCACATCGTTCACCGGCCCCGCGAGCGCGCCCATGACCAGCTGAAAACGCAGATCGACAGCCGGAAACTCCTTTTTGAAATCTGCCATGCGCGGCATCATCCAGTGGGTGGTGAACCCGGTCGAAACCGACAGCGACACCGTTTGAATGCCGATGCGGCGATCCTCGATCTCGCGTAAGGCATTTTCGATGACTGAAAACCCTCTGGCAATCGCGTCAAACAGCAGCCGTCCAGATTCGGTCAGGCCGACTCCGCCAGGTTGACGCACAAACAACGTCGTCTCGAGATGCTCTTCCAGCCGTGCAACCATACGGCTGACGGCCGCGGGCGTCACGTTCAGCTCCTGCGCTGCCCTGGAAAAATTGCCGCAGCGCGCGGCGGCTTCGAAAGTAAAGAGGCCGTTCATGGATGGCAAGGAGCGTCTCAATTTTTCCATTACATGATGTAACATCATCCCGAACTTTTTTTCAATTGCGAAGACACACTTTCTTTGGTCTCCTGGCTGTCATGGAAGGCGCAAGACCTTCAAGAAAAATTTCGGGAATGGAATGCGCACTCAGACGGCACGGGGCAGGTGCCGGCATGAAATACATATTCAGACTTCTACTCATCACAGAATGCAGCATGCGCCCCACCAAAGCGCCGCTGATGAATTTCGTAGTGGAATCATATGATTGATGCAACGAAAGCGGATCGCGTAGGTGCCTCCATTCGCGCGGCCAGCAAGAGCTATGGACATTTTCGCGCACTGGACAATGTCAGTCTCGAGGTCGCTCCAGGCGAGTTCGTCTCCATTCTCGGTCCGTCCGGATCGGGGAAGACGACATTTCTGGGTCTTCTTGGCGGCTTCGTCCAACCGACATCCGGGTCAATTTGGCTCGGCACCCGCGATATTACATTCGAGCCTCCGCACAAACGCGATATTGGCATCGTCTTCCAGAACTATGCTCTTTTCCCGCATATGAGCGTCGGGGAAAACATCACCTTTCCGCTGCGCGCACGTCGCCTGCCGAAATCAAACTGGGCCGACAAGCTGCAAGGCGCGCTCGATATGGTCGAACTGGGCGGCTTCGAGAGCAGGCGCGTCCACGAACTGTCCGGCGGGCAGCGCCAACGTGTAGCACTGGCCCGCGCCATCATCTTCGAGCCGCGGCTGATCTTGATGGACGAACCGCTGTCGGCGCTCGACAAGCAATTGCGCGAATCCATGCAGATCGAACTGAAACGGCTGCACCGCAAGCTCGGCGCGACGATCGTCTATGTCACGCACGACCAGCGGGAAGCTCTGACAATGAGCGATCGCGTCGCCATCATGAACAAGGGCCGCTTCGTCCAGATCGACACACCCGAACAGCTGCATGACCATCCCGCCGATTCCTTCGTCGCGCGCTTCATCGGGGAGGCAACTCTTTTGCCCGTCACACGCGCCGGCAACGATACAGTAACGCTCGGCGATGCCGTTCTGCGCACATCGCGCAGCGTTCCCCAAGGCAAGGCGCTGTCTCTCGCGGTGCACTCTGAAAAACTTGTGGTCGCCGATGACAACGCGCCGCACGCGTCGAACAGGCTTTCGGGGACGGTGACCGAGACGCTCTATCAGGGCGAGAGTATCCGGGTGTTTCTGAAATTGTCTTCCGGCGGAGATCTGAGCCTCAGGCTTCCCAGCAATCATGCCGGACGGTTGCACCTCAAGAAACCCGGCGAACCGATCACGGTAGCCTTGCACCCCGAAGACACGATCGTCGTCCCGGACGCCCCCTGAACGCCCTGATTTGCCAAAAGGAAACCGCATAATGAAACTCAGCGAATTCAAGGTCATGACCTTCGATGTCGTCGGCACGTTGATCGACTTCGAAACGGGCGTGCTCAATGCCGTTCGCGCGCTCGGCGGCGACAAGGCGAAGGCTGCCTCCGACGATGCGATTTTCGAATCCTACAAGCGCGGCCGCGACAAGTTCTACGGCCGCTCATCCTTCGCCATGAAAGATGTCTATCTGTCGTTGGCAACGGAAATGGACTTCACCCGAGCGGAGGCAACGGCGGAAGCCTTCCAGCTCGCGGTCCTGCGGTGGCCGGCCTTTTCCGATTCCGTCGAGGCTTTGGCGCGGTTGCGGCGCAATTTCCGCTTGGTGGCAATGACCAATGCCGATCGCACGGCATTTTCGGCCTATTCGGCCACGCTTGGCAGTCCCTTTCACGACAGCGTCACCTGTGACGAAGCCGGATGCGCCAAGCCCAATCCACAGTTTTTCGCCTTCAACAAGGGCCGTCAGTCCGCCTCCGGCTACAAGCAATCGGAAATCCTGCACGTGGCCCAGAGTCAGCATCACGATATCGGCGTCGCTACGGAGCTTGGCTACACGACCTGCTGGATCGAGCGACGTCAGGGCCAGACAGGATTTGGCGGCACACCGGAACCCAAGGTGCTCACCACACCCGACTTCCATTTCTCCTCGCTAAAGCAACTGGCAGACGCTGTGGACGCGGATCTGGCCGCAGGTCACAGGATCGCCAGCGCGGCCTGAGTGATGACCGCGCACCCGCCCTTCCCCGATATCCACTCGCTTTGGCAGGAGACGGCCTGTCCACGGCCTGTTTTCAGCAGACTTCCGGGAGATCGCCACTACGACGTGGCGATTATCGGCGGCGGCTACACGGGCCTTTCAACGGCCCGGTATCTCGCTCGCCGAGGCCTGTCATCGGTGGTTCTCGAGGCGAACCGCATCGGCTGGGGCGCCAGTGGTCGCAACGGTGGCGTGGTTTCTGGAAAATTCCGCATTGCATTTTCGCAGATCGCCGAACGGTTTGGCTTGGAGGCCGCCCGACGGATGCACGATCTCGGTATTGAGGCGATCGAGCATGTCGGCGAACTGGTGGAGGATTATAACATTGCGTCCGCCGATTACCGTTCGACCGGATCGCTGCGATGCGCGCACAATGCGGTTTCGCTCGAAGGATTGAAAAAAGAAGCTGCGTGGCTGCACGAGGTACTCGGCGACCCGGCCTGTTCCATTCTGACGGCCTTGGAGATGGGGACGGAAACCGGATCTCGGGATTTCGTCGGCGGAATGCTCAACACGCACGGCGGCATCATCCATCCGCTTAATTTCGTGTTCGGCATCGCGGCCGGGCTTAAAGCTGCCGGCATCGACATTTTCGAAAACACGCCGATCACACGGCTGAAGCGCGAGGGGATGGGCGTTCTGTTGGAAACGCCTTCCGGTACTGTGACCGCCGCACAGGCGGTGGTTGCGACCAATTCGTATTCCGACCTGACGACAGCTACCGCTGCCGTGCGCACCTCGATCATCCCGTTTCGTTCGGCCATGATCGCCACGGAACCGCTGACAGGAAAACCCGGGGCCAATCTTCTGACCAAGGACCGCAGCTACACCGAGACGCGGCGAATGATGCGTTGGTTCCGCAAGGCCGGAGACCGCTTGCTCTATGGCGGGCGCGGCGCCTTCGGAAAGAAGGATTCGCAAAGCGCTTTTACCGCCCTGCACAAGGCTATGGTTCGTCAGTTCCCAGAGCTTGCCGGTGCGACTGTTACCCATCGCTGGTCCGGTCTGGTCGCGATGACGATGGACAGCATCCCGCATGCCGGCCGGCTTGATGACCGGATCGTCTATGCGGTCGGGTACAACGGCACCGGCGTGGCGCTGGCCTCCAATATGGGAAAACACGTCGCCGCTATCGTGGCCGGCGAAAGCCCGGATCTCGGGCTTCTGACTTCGCAACGGCTGAAAGCCGTTCCTTTCTATCCCATCCGGGAACCCGCTGTCCGGCTTGTCGCCGGGTGGTACCAGTTCCTCGATGCAATCGGGCGCTAAGACCCAGCATTCAAACGTCAAAACAGGGTTTGAAACCCTGCCAACAAGAGGAGAACGGACATGCTACCGAAATTTTCCACGCTCGTGCTTTCCGCTTCAGTCATCGGCTTTTCCGTCGGTTTTGCGTCGGCGGAACAGATCACGTTCGTCTCGCAAGGCGGCGCCTATCAAGAGGCCCAGACCAAGGCCATCCTCGATCCGGTGGCCGCCCTGCTTGGCATCACCATCAACCAGGACAGCGCGCCGGATGCTTGGCCAGTCATCAAGACCCAGACGGCAACGGGCAAGCCGGTCTGGGACGTCGTCGACACACCGACGCAGGATTGCATTCGCGGCGGACAGCAAGACATGATCGAAAAGCTCGATTTTTCCAAGATCCCCAATGCACAGAAGATGCCTGCGCAGTACAAGAGCCCTTATTCCGTGGCCTACGAATTCTATTCAAGCGTGCTCGCCTACAACAAGGATAAGTTTGGCGACAATCCGCCGAAAAGCTGGGCTGATTTCTGGGACGTGAAGAAATTTCCCGGCACGCGGGCGCTGCGCAACCATCCGCTGGCAACGCTCGAGGCGGCCCTGCTCGCGGATGGCGTACCGGCCGACAAGCTCTATCCGCTCGATGTCGATCGAGCCTTCAAGAAGCTCCAGGAGATCAAGCCTTATATCACCGTCTGGTGGACATCGGGCGCGCAGTCGGCGCAGCTTCTGGCCGATCGTGAAGTTGATATGGAAATGGCGTGGAACGGCCGCGTCACCGCAGTCGCCAAGGAGGGCATCCCCGTCAGCTACACGTTCAATCAAGGCTTCCTTCAATATACCTCGCTGTGCATCCTGAAAGGTGCGCCTAATCTCGATACGGCGGTCAAATTCGTCAACGCGGCGATGACGCCGGATATTCAAGCGAACTTCCCGGCCTATATCGACTACGGTCCGGGCAACCCGGAAGCCTACAAGACCGGCAAGATCACACCGGAGCGCGCGGCCGAAATGCCAAGTTCCCCCGAGAATGCCGCCAAACAGGTTCTGGTGTCCGACGAATGGTGGAGCTCGAAGGCTGGCGAAGACGCGCAAAAACGCTGGGCGTCCTTTATCCAGCAGTAAAGCATGTCGCCCGCAAGTGCGCAGCGGCTTCGGGAAAACGACCTGCATCAGAAAGCGCAAAGACGTCTTGGGAGGGTCATTGATGACGATATCGATAGCAAGCCCGTCCGACAGTCACGAGCGCAGCGAGCAGAGGCTGATGCTTCTGCTCCTGGCGCCCGCGCTTCTGGTCGTCGGTGCGCTTCTGATCGTGCCGCTCGGCTGGCTGGCGTGGCAGTCGATCTGGCAGGATGGCGGCTTCACCATCGTCAACTACCAGCGGTTTCTAACCGATTCCGTCTACTGGATGACGTTTTTGCAGACCTTCCGCATTGCCTTCGTCGTCACGTTGGCAACCGTTCTGCTCGGCTATCCCGTCGCCTATGTGGCGGCGGGACTGCCACAGCGCTGGAGCATGATCGTTCTGGCTCTCGTCCTTCTGCCCTTCTGGACCAGCGTTCTGGTGCGCGCTTATGCCTGGCTCATCCTTTTGCAGCGCACCGGCATCGTCAATTCCGCGCTGAAAAGCGCCGGATTGATCGACAGCCCGCTGTTGCTGGTCAACAACGAATTCGGCACCGTGCTTGCCACCATCCACATCCTTTTGCCCTTCATGGTGCTGCCTCTCTACGCCACGATGAAGAAGATCCCGCAGGAGCTGGTCATGGCCGGCTCGAGCCTCGGCGGATCTCCATTGCATGTTTTTCTGCGTGTCTTCCTGCCGCTGTCGCTGCCGGGCATGATCGCCGGCATGGTTCTGGTCTTCGTGCTGACGCTGGGCTTCTACATCACGCCAGAATTGCTCGGCGGCGGGCGCACCTACATGGTTTCCATGCTCGTATCGCGCAATATCCAAGTCTACAACGAATGGGGGGCTGCTTCCTCGATCAGCGTCGTGCTGATGATCTGCGTCTTCCTCGTGTTCAAGCTGGCCAGCCTTCTCATTCCCTTCGAACGCATCATCGGAACGAGGTGAGGCATGCGCGCTTCCAGTCTCCTGCTTTACGCCGTGGTCGCTCTTATTTTGGCCTGGCTGGTCATACCGATCGTCATCATTGTGCCGATGTCCTTTTCAAGCGCCCGGTTCCTGACCTTCCCGCCGCCCTCGTGGTCGCTACGCTGGTATGAGGCCTATCTCGACAGCGCCGCCTGGATGCAGGCGACCCGTGTCAGCCTGATCGTCGCGGTTAGTAGCGCCGTGCTGGCCACGATTTTCGGAACGGCTGCCGCCTACGCGCTCAACATGACTTCGTCGAAACTGGTGCGCAGCTTGCAGCTCGTCCTGCTTTTGCCGCTGGTGGTGCCCATCGTCATCACCGCCGTCGGCGTCTTTCTCGTCTATGCGCAAGTTGGGCTGCTGGCGAGCATGACGGGCCTCATTCTCGCCAATACGATGCTCGGACTTCCCTATGTGATCACCTCGGTGCTGGTCGGCCTGCGCAAATTCGACCATACGCAGGAGATGGTCTCGCGCAGCCTGGGTATGAATCGGCTGCGCACCTTCTTCATCGTCACCCTGCCGCAGATCCGGCCCAGCGTCATTTCGGGCCTGCTGTTCGCCTTCATCTCCGCGATGGACGAAACGGTGGTTTCGCTGTTCATCTCGGGCGGTGAATATCAGACCCTGACCAAGCGCATGTTCACGGCGCTGCGCGATGAGATTGACCCAACAATCGCCGCGATCAGCTCGCTCCTGACTGCCGTTTCCTTCATCATGCTGATGCTGGTGGCGATCAATGCGCGCGGCAGCAAACGACGCACGGAGAAAGCCGGATGATCGTCGATCATCTGATCCTGGGGGGCGGCTCGGCCGGCTGCGTCCTTGCCGCACGGCTGTCGGAGGATCCAAACCGCACCGTGACGCTGGTCGAAGCCGGACGCAACATATCCGCCGACGACATTCCAGAGGCGGTGCGCAGCCGCTATCCCGGCCGCGCCTATCTCGACACACGCAACATCTGGTCTTCCCTTACCGCGATGATGGGGTACGCTCGCTCCAACAGCGCGACGCGTCTGTCGCGCCGCTATGAGCAGGCCAGACTTCTCGGCGGCGGCTCGGCCATCAACGCGCTGATGGCCAATCGCGGCGCGCCCTCCGACTATGCCGAATGGGTGTCGCTGGGGGCCACGGGCTGGGGCTGGGAGGAGTGCCTGCCCTATTTCAGGAAGATCGAGGCAGACAGAGATTTTCAAGGGCCGCTGCATGGCATGGATGGCCCGCTGACCATCCGCCGCGTCAGCGATGCAAAGATCTCGCCCTTTGTCGCACGCGTGATGAAAACGCTGGAGGCACGGGGACATCCAATCAAGCCAGACCAGAACGGCCCTTGGCAGGACGGCGCCTTTCGCGGCGCGATCGCTGTTAGCGATGCGGGCGACCGCCTGCCGACCTCCATCGCCTATCTGACGCCCGAAGTGCGCAAACGGGCGAACCTCAAAATCGTGACCGACAGCGTGGCAACGCGCATCCTCTTCGATGGCGCCCGCGCAATCGGCGCTGAGATATCCGGGCCCCACGCTGGGAAGATTATGGCCCGCGAGGTGATTGTGGCATCCGGCGCCATACATTCTCCGGCACTCCTGCAGCGGTCCGGCGTGGGGCCTGGCAATGAGCTTGCGGCTCTCGGCATTCCGGTTGTCGCATCGAGATCCGGGGTCGGACGAAACTTGATGGAGCACCCCTCGATTGCCGTTGCAGCCTTCCTTCCCTCGCACATGCGGGTGCGCGACAAAGGCGAGCATCACGAACAGGCGGTCTGGCGTTTCTCCTCCAACCTTGAGGGAACGCCGTACGGCGACATGCATGCGGCCATCCTGTCGCGCTCGGGCTGGCATTCCGTCGGGTTGCGCATGGGCAGCCTGTTCTTCTGGGTCAACAAATCCTATTCGCGCGGTGTTGTGCGTCTTTCCAGCGCCGATCCCGATGCGGAGCCGGATGTCGATTTCCGCATGCTCAGCGACGAGCGGGATCTTGAGCGGCTGAAGAGCGCCTTGCGGCTCGGTGCGCAGACTTTGCTTGATCCGACCATGAACGGCGCTCGCGGCACCGTTTTCCCCTCCAGCTACTCGCCGCGCGTCGCGAAAGTCGCCGTTCCAGGTCCCTGGAATGCGGTGCAGCGGGGTGCCCTGTCGGCAATGCTCGACATAGCCGGGCCACTACGCGCAGCTCTTGTGCATTCGGTGATTACGATGGGGACGACCGTGGATGGATTGCTGAAGGACGATGCCGCGCTGACCGAATTCGTCTCCCGGCATGTCGCCGGAACCTGGCATCCCTCCGGCACCTGCCGCATGGGGACGCCCGATGATGCGATGGCCGTGACGTCGCCTTTCGGCAAGGTTTACCAAACGGAAGGGTTGCGTGTTTGCGATGCATCGTTGATGCCCTCGATTCCGTGCGCCAACACAAACATTCCAACGATCATGATGGCCGAGCGCATCGCCGACATGATCCGCGCTGCGAACTGAACGGAAAAGCCATCGGGCCAGAATGGCCGGACACCGGACTCGACAATGGAAAGTGTGCGGAAATCTCAGATCGACGGCGCATGGTTTTGACGCGGTCGGCCAAGCTTCAACCTCGTCAACGGCAATGTTCCGACGGTCGGCGCCATACTCGCGAGCCAGTGCAGGAATTGAAACATCCCAGAAGGAAACGACCATGCCCCTCATCAAGCGCATCGAAACCGACCCACAAGCCCCGCCCCGCGAATCCAAGGCCGCAGCAAACCGTCTGATATCCGGCGACCCGTCATTCAAAACATGGGCGCAGGACGTCTCGCGCGAGGAGACCGTTCACACCGGCGTATGGGAGGCCACCCCCGGTGAAACCCATTCGATCAAGGGCACGACCTTCGAATTCTGCCACATCCTCTCCGGCGTCGTCGAACTGACGGAGAAGGACGGCGAAACCGCAACCTATCGCGCCGGCGACAATTTCGTCATGAAGCCTGGCTTCGCCGGCGTCTGGCGCACGGTCGAGACCGTCCGCAAGATTTACGTCACCGTCAGCTGACATGATGCTGCGGGATTTCAGGCCCTCCAGGCGGGTCACCAGAGGGCAGCACACGCGCAGGAAATGTGCGTCGCCACGGCCGCTCGCGCGCCAATATCCAGTCGACTGGCGGCTGTTAGGCCCCGGCATCGGCAAGAATTCGGCCCCCAAGGCGGTAGGCCAAACCGCGAGTCAAAGCGTGCTGATCGCTCCGTAAGGGGAACACATGACAACCTACACTATCGCGCTTGTCCCAGGTGACGGCATCGGCGGCCCGGTCATTGAAGCCGCTTGGCAAATCCTGGAAGCCGCAGCCAAACGTGGGAATTTCGCGCTCGAAGCCAAGAGCTTTCCATGGTCCTGCGCCTTCTACAAAGAAACCGGATCAATGATGCCGTCAGACGGTATCGAGACCCTGCGAGGTCACGATGCTATTCTGCTTGGTGCCGTCGGCTGGCCCGCCGAAGTGCCGGATTCCGTTTCGCTGCACGGTCTGCTTCTGCCGATCCGCAAGGCCTTCGTGCAATATGCCAATATCCGTCCGCACAGGCTGTTGCCGGGCGTCGAAGGACCTTTGAGGGCCGGCGCCTTCGACATCCTGTGCATCCGCGAAAATACCGAGGGGGAATATTCCGGGGCCGGCGGCCGCGTTCATGTTGGCACGATGGACGAGGTTGCGGTGGAGACATCGATCTTCACCCGCGCCGGCGTCGAGCGCATCCTGCGCTTCGGCTTCGAGCAGGCGCGGGCGCGGCGGGGCAAGCTGGCCTCCGTCACCAAGTCCAATGCGCAGAAGTACTCGATGGTGTTCTGGGACGAGATCACGCGAAAGCTGGAGGCGGATTATCCTGATGTCGAAGTGACCAGCTATCACGTCGACGCGCTCGCCGCACGCATGATCACGGCGCCGGAGAGCCTCGATGTGGTTGTGGCCTCCAACCTGTTCGGTGACATCCTGACCGATATCGGCGCCGCGATCCAGGGCGGGCTCGGTTTCGCCGCATCCGCTAACATCAATCCAGAACGTAGCGCACCGTCGATGTTCGAACCGGTACATGGGTCCGCCCCTGACATCGCCCATCTCGGCATCGCCAATCCGATTGCGGCGATCTGGTCCGCCGCCATGATGCTCGATCATCTCGGCGAAGCGGCGGCGGCCGCAGACATCATCAAAGCCGTTGAGACCGCCACCGCGCAAGGCATCGGCACAGTGCCCGGCAGGGACAGGACGGATGCGATTACCGCCGCTGTCCTGGCTGCGCTCGCATAAATTGAAGAGGATCTCGCCATGAAAACCCTGAACGACAAAAGCCTGTTCCGCGAGCAATGCCTCATCGCTGGCGCTTGGCGCAACGCGGCCTCGGGCGCTTCGGTGCCGGTGACGGACCCCGCGACGCAAGGGACGCTAGGCCATGTTCCCGACGTCTGCGGTGCTGAGACCCGTGAGGCGATCGCGGCCGCCGATGCCGCCTTTGCGCCATGGAAAGCCAAGACCCACGCCGAGCGCGGCGCTCTGCTGGAAGCGTGGCACCGCCTGATGCTCGAGCATGAGCAGGATTTGGCCCTGATCCTCTCGCTTGAGCAGGGCAAACCGCTGTCGGAAGCGCTTAGCGAAATCCGCTACGGGGCGTCGTTCGTCAAATGGTTCGCCGAGGAAGCCCGGCGTGTCGGTGGCACGACCATCCCCTCGCCGACAGCGGACCGCAGGATCGTCATACTGAAAGAACCGGTCGGCGTCTGCGCCATCATCACCCCTTGGAACTTCCCGAACGCGATGATCACCCGTAAGGTGGCGCCCGCCCTTGCCGCAGGCTGTACCGTGGTCGTCAAGCCGTCGGAATTCACCCCCTTCTCCGCCCTTGCGCTCGGAGTGCTGGCCGAACGCGCCGGTATTTCACCCGGCGTGATCAACATCGTGACCGGTATGCCGGCCGAGATCGGCACCGAGCTGATGGCGAATGAAACGGTGCGCAAGATCTCCTTTACCGGATCGACCCGCGTCGGGTCGGTTCTGATGCGCGGCGCCGCCGACAGCATCAAGCGGCTGAGCCTTGAGCTTGGCGGCAATGCGCCGTTCATCGTGTTTGACGACGCCGACATCGACCTGGCTATCGAAGGTGCCATCGTCTCCAAGTTCCGCAATGGCGGCCAGACCTGCGTCTGCTCAAACCGGATTCTTGTCCAGTCGGGTGTCTATGACATTTTCGCCGCCAGACTGTCGGCCCGCGTGTCCGCGATGAAGGTCGGCCCCGGCACGGGCGCGCCGGTCGATATCGGCCCGATGATCAACGAGGCCGCTATCGACAAGATCGACCGCCATGTAGCGGACGCGCTTGCCAAGGGCGCGCAGATTCTTTCGAAGCGCCCCGACATGCCCAAGGGCAAGCAATATGCCGTGCCCCTGGTGCTCGGCGGCGCGACGACCGACATGCTGCTTGCCCGCGAGGAAACCTTCGGCCCGGTCGCCCCGTTGTTCCGGTTCGAAACGGAAGCCGAGGCCATCGCCATCGCCAATGCAACGCCCTTCGGGCTTGCTGCCTATTTCTATACCGAAAGCCTGAAGCGCTCCTGGCGCGTTGTCGAAGCGCTGGAGTTCGGTATGGTCGGTCTCAACACCGGCTCTGTTTCTACCGAAGTCGCCCCCTTCGGCGGCGTCAAGCAGTCCGGCCTCGGCCGGGAGGGTGCTCAGTGCGGAATCGAGGAGTATCTGGAAATGAAAACCTTCCACATTGGTGGGCTGAGCTGAACCGCGAAGGATGCATGTCTTCTTGCGTGCGGCCCATCATTGTAACCCTCCGGCCTCCGGTTCCGTCGGCTAGGAAAGCTGGCGACTTCACCGAGCCTGGCGCGAGACGGGCTTGTTGCGGGAGCCGTCATGCGTTTGGTCACATAGCCGCAAAAAGAGCCGCATCGTCTTGAAGCAATTCAGAAGATCCGTGACCGGCGGCTGAGCGTCCCGACTGAGATGACCATCCTGACTGTGCTCCGCACCGCCCGCCACATCCGCTGTCGAGGCAAAGTTGTATTAGACCTATCTACTCGGTCGGGCTCAGCTTCAGGAACGTTATCGAGACGAGCGCCTCAATGAGCGTTGCCAGTCAGCTCGCGACGGCTCACCACCTCGGTGAGCAGCGGTCCGACGAGCGTGCCGGAGCGGGTGGCGCAGGCTTCCATAGTCGCGCCCCGGCAATTGATGCGGTTCATGATCATGACCTCGTCCTGCGCCTGGATCTCCTTGGCGTGACGGCCGTATTCCTGCTCATTGGAGATGAAGAAGGTGGTGTGGCCGCTGTCGCCGAACGCCGTCTGGACAACGAGGTCGGTGCCGATTCCTGCCTTCTTCGCCCAAGCCATCAGCTCTTAATAGGTCTTGGCCGGTCCGAGCGTATTGGGCACGGAGGCGAGCGAGGCGAACTCGTTGTGCGGCTGGCGCGAGGGCACCATCACCTTGGGGTGGCGGCCGTCGAAGCAGTCTATGTAGCTGATGAACTTGAAGTTTCGCATCACTGGTCAATGCCGAGCAGGTTGAAGTTGGTGGCCGAGATAAAATAGATCGGCCGTTCGTTGCGGTGCATGACCACGCGCAGGTCGGACACGTTGCGAATTGTTTTCATTGTCTCTTCCCCCTCGATTCTATGCCCTCAAGCGGGCCGGGACGTCCAACCGCACCTGGCCACGCGACCAGGGCGAGCGCCAGCGCGGCTGCGGACCAGAACGGGGATAACCTGCTCGCTACGACGACAGCGCCCCTCGGATAGCCCTGACGGCCGCCAGCGCTGTCCGCATCCTCGTCGAGCTGACGAATTCCGGCCAGCTCGACAGGACAACCGCCGCGAAATCCGCCACCGGGTCGATGTAGATCAGTTGTCCGAAGACGCCGCGGGCCATATAGACGCCGCGTACGGTATCCTCGATCCAGAACTGGTTGTGATATGCCCCGGCGGGTAGAACCTCTTGATAGACGCCGCCGAAGAGTGTCGGGTCAGCACCAAACCGTGTCCCGGTAATCCACTCGGTCGACACGATACGCCGGCCATCGATCTCGCCGCCGCGAAGATGCAGCAGGGCGAAACGAGCATAGTCGCGAAGAGTCGCATTGAACCCGCCGTCACCCAGAGCATAGCCGGCAGCGTCCACGGTGAAATAGGCGTCCTCCTCCGCCCCCATCGGCGCCCACAATTCACGGCTGACGAGTTCTCCAAGCGGGGCAGCGGCGGCGCGCTGTAGAACGAAGGACAGGAGATCCGTCTCGATCGAGCGGTAGCGGAAGGAGGTACCGTGCGGGCACTCCAGATCCTTCAAAGACAGGATCAGGTCCCAGACATTTGTGGGCCAGTTCGGGTTCCAACGATCCTTCCAGCCGCTGGCGACATCGAGTTGCGCCATGTGGGAATCGAGCGCGGTATAGGTCTCGTCGAAGGCCACGCCGCTGGTCATGTCGAGCACGTGCTGGACGGTCGCGCCGCGATAGGCCGTCGCCTCCAGCTCCGGCAGATAGTGCGTCAGGGACGCGGCCGGATCGACCACTCCGCGGCCGATCAGGATGCCCGCCACGGTGCCGACGACCGACTTGGCGACCGATTGCGACAGGTGCTGGGTATGCGGTGTCATGCCGTTCAGGTAGCGCTCGGCGACGATCTTGCCGCCATGGAGCACCAGGAGGCCATCGGCATAGCTCGTCTCGAGGAAGCTGCCAATGGTATAGGCCTGCCCCTCCGCCGCGAAGGCAATGGCGTCGATATCCCGCAGATCCGCCGGCAGCAGGCTTGCCGGCCCTGCTCCGCGCCAGACCTGCGTAGTCGGCAGCAGGTCCCGGACATGCTGGAAAGTCCAGCGGTTCCAGGGCGCGCGATCCCAGTCTTGCCTCGGAACGAGAGAACTGCCGGGGGCAGTCGGATCACGGAATGGCGGAATACTGCTCATGCATGCTCTCGCTTGCGGTTTGGAATGGATCAATCGTTACGGCGCAGATAGCTGCCGCCGACGAATTCTCCGAAGAGGGTGCCCATGTCGCTCATCATGGCGAAGTTGCGCTTAGCCTTCGGCCCGAGTTTGGTGGCAACGGCGTCGATGAGCAGATTGAGCACGACACTGAGGCTTGCCGTAGAATCCCAGAAGGTCTTCACATGCGTATGCGCCTCGAAGACGAAGCGCGTATAGGCAAAGGCCCAGTGACTGAACTTGTCGGTGACGATGACCAGCGGCATGTCCATCGACTTCAGCTTCTCCACCAGCTTGATGCCGCGCGTCGCATAGGAGGCCGTGTCAACAAGGACGACGGCGCTGTGCTTGGGATCTGCGTTGATGATCTCGCCGAACGTGCCCGAGGTGTTGTCGACGAAAATGACGTTGGAACGCGCCCACAGCAGGCGGCTGGCGAAATCGAGCGCCAGGCCCTTCGAGGCCTGGAAACCGACGACATAGATGGTGCGCGCCTTCACCAGCAGGCTCGCCGCCTCGTCCCACACTTCGGACGTGGTCAACGCATAGGCCTTCACGATGGCATCCAGCTCCAGCCGCAAGCTTTCCTGCAGCATCTGCTGCCGGCCTTCGCGCATCTGAAAGCGGGCCATGTAGTCATCGATTTCGCTGTCCTTCTCCGTGACCGCCACGCGCAATCGTTTCTTGAGGTCGCGCAGGTTCTCGAAGCCAAGGCCGCGAACGAACCGCGTGACGGTCATCTCGCTGACGCCGACCGCCTGCGCTATGCTGCTGCCGGTCTCGAAGGGCAATATCTGGATGTTGTCCAAGATATAGGCCGCAAGGCTTTGCTCCGACGGCGAAAACCCGGACATGCGGTCGCGCAGGATCGCTTCGATGTCGATCTTCTCCTCAACGCCATTCGATCCCGCGGCATCCTTGCCGCTTCGTGCTTTCGCCACAGTGACTGACTCCTAGAAGTTGCCGGCGTGAATGGCCGGACGCCCCTGTCCCCAGATGCCGGGAGCGCTTTCTAGCTCTTCCTCCATTTGCCGCGCAGCCGCAAGCAGCAGGTCTTCCCGTCCAAAGCGGGCCACGAGCTGGATGCCGATGGGCAGGCCGTCCCAACTGCGCCCGAGCGGCAGGGATATCGCGGGCTGTCCTGTCGCGTTGAACAGCGCGGTGAACGTCTCCTTCGGCGCCAGATCGTCGAACACGCCATCGGCGTCGATACCGGCGCGATTGGGATCGAAGGTGCCGATCGGTTCCGGCAAAATGGTGCTGGTCGGCGTCAGCAAGAGATCATATCCGGCAAGGAAGCGCCCGACCTGCCGGGTCACGCGATCATAGACGGCAAGCGCGTCGATAAGCTGTGCGCCGCTGATGCAGAGCCCCCAGCGATAAAGAGCATATACGCTTGTACCAAGCGCTTCCTCCAGCGAGCGGTTCATATACCGCGCCATGGCCGGCATATGCGCGGCGGCATCCGCGGCCCAGATGACCTTCTGCGCATGGAGGAAGGCGGGATAATCGAAGTCCGGTGACGCTTCATCGACATGGTGACCGAGAGCTGCGAACCGTTCCGCGGCAGACCTTGTTGCTGCCGCAACCTCCGGGTCGAGCTGAACGCCCGACCACGACTTTGTACACAGAGCGATCCGCAGCCCCCGCGGCGGGCGCTGCATGGCATCGCGATAGGTGCCTGCCGGCGCCGCAATTTCATAGCCGTCGCCGGCATCGGGACCGTGGCACAAGTCGAGCAGCACGGCCGTATCGCGCACAGAGCGCGTCAGCATGAAGGCCGTCGCCAGTCCCAGAAGCGGGGCATTCGCATTCGGCGCGCCGGTAACCCGCCCGCGTGAAGGTTTCAGACCGATCAAGCCGCAGAACGCGGCCGGGTTGCGGATCGATCCGCCGCCGTCGCTGCCCTGCGCGAAAGGCACGATGCCCGCAGCAACGGCGGCCGCCGCGCCGCCGCTTGAGCCGGCAACGCCACGTTCCGGGTTCCACGGATTGCGGGTGGCACCATAGAGTGGCGATTCCGTCGTCGCCGGCACGCCGAATTCGGAACTGGCCGTTCGTCCGGCATTGACCAGTCCGCCCTTTCGCAAACGCGTCCAGTAGACGGCATCGTGGCCGGCGCTGAAACCCTGTGCAAGGCGGCTACCGAACTCGGCGGGCCGGCCCGCCTCGACCGGAAAGTCCTTGGTGAGGGTGGGAATGCCGCCGAAGGGGGTGGCGGACGCGCGCTCCGGCAGGCTTTCTAGCGCGTCCGGATAGAGTTCGATGACGGCGTTCAGCGCAGGGTTCACCGCCGCGACGGCCTGTTCGACGCATCGGCCGAGTTCCCTCGGCGTGACCTTCCCTTTCGCCAGCAGGCTGGCGAGGCTGATTCCGTCGTGGGCTGCATATTCATCAAGTCGCATGGGTCGCTACCCCTTGTGAAAGGGGGATTGTCTGGGTCGTCGGCAGCCGGGCCAGCGAACCGACCAACGCCTGCGTATAGGGATCCCGTGGTGTGGACAGAACCTGCTGCGCCACGCCTTGCTCGACGATACGCCCGGCCTTGAAGACATAGACGCGCTGGCAAAGGCTGCTCACCACGGCAAGATCGTGCGAAATGTAGAGCAGCGTCAGCGAGCGCTGGCGCTGGAGCCGCACGAGCAGCTCCAGGATCTGCGCCTGTGTCGTGACATCGAGGGCCGAGGTGATTTCGTCCGCGATGAGAAGCTGCGGCTTCAGCGCCAGCGCCCGTGCAAGGCCAACGCGCTGGCATTGGCCGCCGGAAAGCTGCTGCGGCTTGCGATCGCGCAGGCTGCCCGGCAATTCCACCATCTCCAGCAATGCGTCGGCTTCTTCCCGCGCCGTCTTTCGGTCCGCAATGCCGTGCCGCCAGATCGGCTCCGCGACGGCCTCGGCAATCGTCAGGCGCGGATTGAGCGAATCGTACGGGTTCTGGAACACCATCTGCACGCGACGGCGGAACGCCGTCAGCGCCTCGCCGGCGAGCGCCCCGACATCCTGTCCGTCCAGACGGATCGCGCCGCCACTCGGCGTGTTCAGGCGAATGATCGACCGGGCGAGCGTGCTCTTGCCCGATCCGCTTTCGCCGACGATGCCGACCGTTTCGCCCGTGTTGATCTCCAGATCGACGCCGTCGAGGGCGCGGAAGGAATTGCCGCCGAGCAAGCCCTGCCCGGCGGGGAATGTCACCGACAGGTTTTCGACGCGAAGCAGCGATTTTCCCCGATCCGGGCTGCCGACCGAGCCATAGCTTTTGCGGCCGGGCTGGGATTCGATCAGCAGCCTTGTATAGGCATGGCGTGGCCGGTTGATGACGTCGTCGATCGGCCCCTGCTCCACCACCTCGCCATTGCGCATGACCACGACGCGCGAGCAGATATCCGCGACGACGCCGAGATCGTGCGAAATGAGGATCATCGCAAGCCCGGTCTTGCGGTTTAGCTCCTTGAGTAATTCAAGAATGCGGGCCTGCACGGTGACGTCGAGGGCGGTCGTCGGCTCGTCGGCGATCAGCAACTTGGGTTGGCAGCCGATGGCGGCGGCGATCATCGCCCGCTGTTTCATACCGCCGGAAAATTCATGCGGATAGGAACGCGCACGCTTTTCCGGTTCGTGGATACCGACGTCCTCCAGCAGCTTGACCGCCCGCAGAAGACCTTCGCGTTTGCCGATGCCGAGATGCCGGATCATCGGTGCCGCGACCTGCTGGCCAATGCGGCGCAGCGGGTTGAGATGCGATGCCGGGTTCTGGAAAATCATGCCGATGTCGCGGCCGCGAATGGCGCACAGTTCTTCCTCCCCAAGCGCCAAAAGATCCTGCCCGTCGAGCGCCACCGTACCCTGGGCGCGCGCCGCGCCGGTCAGCAGCCGCATCACGGCACGGCAGGTCACGGACTTGCCCGAGCCGCTTTCGCCGACGATGCCGAGGATCTCTCCCGGCTGGAGCGTGAACGAAACGTTCTTGACCGCCGCAAAGCCGCCGAAGCTGACGGTGAGGTCCTTGACGTCGAGCAGCGGCGGCTTGCCAGTCTCCGGCCGGCTCATGCCGTAGCTCCCCTGCGATGTATCTGTCCCAGCCCATCACCGAGCAAAGCAAAGCCGAGGCCAAGCGAAATCGCGGCCAGACCGGGGAACAGGCATATCCACCAGGCTTGCTGCACGAATGCCTGTCCGTCGGCGATCATGACGCCCCACTCGGCAGCTGGCGGCTGCGCACCCAAGCCGAGGAAGCCGAAGCTCGCGCCGGCCAGCATGACGAGCACCGCATCACTGACCGCGTAGGCGATGACGGGCCCTATGGCGTTGGGCAGCACATGATGGCCGAGGATAGCGGCCGGCGAATAGCCGAGGCACTTGGCCGCCTGGATATACTCGCTTTCGCGGATCGTCAGCACCTGCGCCCGCATCAGGCGCGCGTAGCTGACCCATCCGACAAGCGTCAGCGCCAAGATGAAGTTGAGGAGCCCTGGCCCGAGCACGCCGACGATGGCCAGCACCAGGACGAAGAAGGGGAACGCAACAGTGAGGTCGTAGATGCGCATGAACACATTATCGACCACACCACGGAAATAGCCGCTCAGCAGCCCGATGGTCGTGCCGATCAGCAGCGGTGGAAGCACACCGGCAACACACAGCAGCAGATCGATGCGGCTTGCGAACAGAACTCGGGAGAAGACATCGCGGCCGACCTGGTCCGTGCCGAACAAATGGGCGGCACTCGGCGGCGAGAGCATGTTCATGATGTCGATGGCATCTGGGTCACAGGGCGCTATCACCGGGGCCGCCAGCGCCAGCGCCAGCCATCCGAACAGGACGACGAGCGCAACCAGCATGGTGGGTGTGATGCGACGGATCGAGGGCGCGGTCTGCGCCAGAACGGGGCTTTCAGCCATGTGCGATCTCCTCAAAGCCGGACGCGCGGATCGATGAAGGCGCTAAGCAAATCCACGAGCAGCGTGATCAGGACGGTCGAGACCGCGAAGACCAGGGTCAGCCCCTGCACGACGTAGTAGTCGCGGCCAAGCAGCGCGTTGACCATCAGCGTGCCGAGGCCCGGCACCGCATAGACGGTTTCGACAATGATCGCGCCACCGATCATGAAGGCCACCATCACGCCGAGCAGGTTAAGTGTCGGCAGCACGGCGTTCGGCAGCATGGTCTGCCAGAAGATCTGCCGTTCCGTGGCGCCCTGCGCCCGCGCGGCCGTGACAAAATCGGCCGTTGTCTTCTCGATGAGGGCAGCGCGCAGGCTCTGCGTCAGAACCGGCACCAGCCAGATGGCCGTCGACACTGCAGGCAGGAAGAGGTGGTGGAGATGCCCGATGAAGCCCGCGCCGTAGCCCGACACAGGGAACCAGCCGAGACTAACGCCGAAGAGGCGCGACATCATGATGCCCAGCCAGAACACCGGAATGGTGAGGCCCGCAATGCCCACCAGACGAATGATCTGGTCGGCGACGCCGCCGGGCCGGCGCGCACCGAGGATGGCGAGCGCGACCGTCGGCGGGACGGCGAGGCAAATGACATAGACGGTCAGGAACAGTGTCGGCCACATGAATTGTTCGATAAGCTGGCTGACCGGCCGCTGAAAGCGAAGCGACAAACCGATATCACCCGAAAACAAGTTTGCGAGATAGGTCAGGAACTGCCTCCAGAGAGGCAGGTCAAGCCCATATTGCGAGCGGATCGCCGCGATGGTTTCAGCACTCGCCCTCTCCCCGGCAAGAAGCCGAGCGGGATCGCCGGGGGCCATGTGCAAGAGCAGGAACGTCACGAGGCTGATGCCGGCAAGCACACCAGTCAATTGCAGCAGGCGCCGCGCGATGAGTTGCAGAAGGGGCAATCCGGTTCTCCGGTTCGAGCGTCAAGGGCGCGCCCCTGTCGCGGGGCGCGCTTGAGGCGGCTCAATGGCCGAGGGAGGTTTCTTCCAGCGTCCATTGCAGCGCGGGCGTCAGCTTGAGACCCTGGAGACGCTTGGAATAGGCAACCGCATTCGGCGCATAATAGAGGGGGATCTGCGCGACCTCTTCGGTGGTGATCTTCTGGATCTCCTTGTATATTTCCGCGCGCTTGGCCTGATCGGCCTCCTTGGTTCCCTGCTCAACGAGCGCGTCCACCTTCGGGTTCTCATAGAAGGTGCTGTAGGAGTTCGAGCCGCAGGATCCGCATACGGCCCATCGCACGGCGAGGTCAGGATCGGTGGTCTCGTTGTACCACCAATTGGCGGCAGCGTCGTAATCGCCCTTGCCGGTGGCATCCCACCAGGCGCCACTATCGACATTGACGATCACCGGCTTCAACCCGATCGCCTGCCATTGGGCCTGGATCAGCAGTGCCGTCTGCTGCGACGGCGCATCGGCTGTCGCCAGGATCTTTACCTCGCGCCCCACCATGCCGGATTCGGCCAGCAATTCCTTTGCCTTGGCGGGGTCGTAGGGAATGCCCGGATAATCCTTGTCATGGAAGTCGATGCTGCCCGGCAGCGTGGTATTCGCGGGTTCGGCATAGCCACGCGTGATGGCCGCAGTCATGGCCTTGTTGTCGATCGCCATGCCTGCCGCCTGCCGAGCCTTCAGATTGGAGAAGGGTTCGCGCTTGTGGTTGAGCAGGGTCATGTAGATGGTGGTCGAAGGCTCGAGTCGCATATCCACCGTCTCGGTCGCCTTCAGCTCGTCGATCTGCGTCCACGGCACCGCGCGCACCACGTCGATCTCGCCGGCCTTCAGCATGGCGATGCGGGTTTCGGGCGATGCGATCTCGATCAGTTCGACCGTGGCGTCCGACTTCGGATAGCCCTTGCGCCAGTAGTGCGGATTGGGTTCGAGAACGAGCTTCTCGTTCGGCTTCCACTGCTTGACTTCATACGGGCCCGACGCAACCGGGACCGTGGCGAAAGCCGCCTCCTCGCCGCGCTTCTCCACATCGGCCTTCGAGACGATGCCCATGTTCCAGATTTCCGCATTGCCGAGGAACGGCGCGAAGGCTGACTTGAGGGTGATCACCACGGTTTTCGCATCCGCCGCGGTCACCGATTCCACGGAGCCCAGCGGCGCAGGATAAGCCGATTTCTTGTCGCTCCGGATACGGTCAAGGCTGAAGGCGACGTCGGCAGCCGTGATCGGCGAACCGTCCGAGAACTGGGCCTCGCGCAGATGGAAGGTGTATGTCTTGCCGTCCGGCGAAATCTCCCATTTCTCGGCAAGCCCCGGCTCCAGCGCGCCGGTTTCGTAGTTGCGGCGCAGCAGGCGCGAATAAAGCTGGCCGTAGGTTTCGATGTTGCCGGCCGCCGCGGAGCGCATCGGATCGAGCGTCGTAGTCTGGTAGGGCGAAACCACGCGGATGACATCGTCGGCGAAGGCCGGAACGGCCCAACACAAACCCATCGCGACGAGGACAGCCCCGTGCAACACCGCGCCGGCAGCCCGCGTGCGGGATCCGCTCAAGGAATTCATCTAGTTCTCCTCCCGAAATTTTGTCTTGTGCCTTTCGGCATGAGGCAGAGGTTTATGTGATATAGATAACTTGTGTCAACAAGATAGTTGCAAATCTAACATACGCGCTCTTAGATGGGAAGCCGCAGCGCCCAGGCCAGCGATGGGACCTCCATGGCAAACTTTGTGCTGATCACGAGTTCGAACGAACTCCAAACGCGTGGATCGCGATACGTTATGGGCATGGCGCGTAGCGCGTGCTCGTAGGCTGGCCCAACGTCTATTGGCTGACCAGAGGCACAATGCCACGGCGCGCGGGATCTATGACCGGATCGGCCGCAATAGGCTGGCGTATGCTAAGTTCGTCGGCCTTTGCATAGACCGTTTCGATGATGGCCCTCCCGACGCCCGTGCTTTAGCCCTCGGGATCGGCATGGAGCTCCTGCGGATAACAATTGTTCTTGGTCGACCAGGGCGTTCTATGCTGGATACTGCACAAGCCGACCGGCTTTTCATCCACCATGGCGATGAAGCCGTTGGGCTCAAATTCGCCCTCCAAACCAAGCGGCTGAAGGTGGTCTGATAAACTCCGTCACGCTGGTTTCGTTGGAGTCGAGATAGGCGGTCCACAGCCGCCGCCATTCCTGTTCCATCGCTGGCTGCGATCGGCCGGACGACGGTTTCCATGCCACCATTTCGGTGCCGGCCGTTGCCGTGTTCAGGAGGTAAGCAATGAGCGGGTCAGCCCTCATCCTTCGATCGAGAGGCAAAGATATTTGATCTCCAGATAGTCCTCGAGACCATATTTCGAGCCTTCGCGGCCCTGGCCGGATTGCTTGATGCCGCCGAAAGGCGCCGTCTCGTTGGAGATCAGGCCGGTATTGATGCCGACCATTCCGTATTCGAGCGCCTCGGCGACGCGGAACACCTTCGACAGGTCCTTGGCATAAAAATAGGAGGCAAGCCCGAATTCGGTGTTGTTCGCCATTTCGATCACCTCTTCCTCGCTCTCGAACTTGAACAGCGGCGCAACCGGTCCGAAGGTTTCCTCGCGGGCGACCTTCATGTCTGACGTCACGCCGGTCAGGATGGTCGGCTGGAAGAACAACCCCGCTCGGTCGGCGGGCTTGCCGCCCAGCATGATGCTGGCGCCCTTGGAAAGGGCATCGGCGATATGCTCTTCCACCTTCTCCACGGCCTTCTGGGTGATGAGCGGGCCGGCATTGACGCCGTCCTCGAAACCGTCTCCGACCTTGAGCGCCGCAACCTTTGCCGCCAGCTTTTCGGCAAACACGTCGTAGACGCCAGCCTGCACGTAGAGCCGGTTGGCGCAGACGCAGGTCTGGCCGTTGTTGCGGTATTTCGACACCATCGCACCTTCGACCGCCGCATCGAGATCGGCATCGTCGAAAACGATGAACGGCGCATTGCCGCCGAGCTCGAGACCAAGTTTCATTATCTGCTCTGCACCCTGACGCATCAGGATCTTGCCGACGCCGGTCGAGCCGGTGAAGGTCAGTTTGCGCACCTTGGCGTTCTCGGTGAATTCCTTGCCGATGGACGAGGAATCGGTCGAGGTGACGACGCTGAAGACGCCGGATGGCAGTCCGGCGCGTTCCGCCAGCAGCGCCAGCGACAGCGCCGAAAGCGGCGTCTCGGCCGCAGGCTTCGACACCACGGCGCAGCCGGCAGCGACAGCCGGCGCGAACTTACGCGCCAGCATCGCATTTGGGAAATTCCACGGCGTGATCGCCGCGACGACGCCAACCGGCTGCTTGAGGACGATGATCCGCTTGTCCTGCTGGTGGCCTGGGATCGTATCGCCATAGACGCGCTTGGCCTCTTCGCCGAACCATTCGACATAAGAGGCACCATAGAGGATTTCTCCGCGGGCTTCGGCCAGCGG
The DNA here is from genome assembly GCF_003148495.1 of Mesorhizobium loti. Lineage (GTDB taxonomy): Bacteria > Pseudomonadota > Alphaproteobacteria > Rhizobiales > Rhizobiaceae > Mesorhizobium > Mesorhizobium loti. The sequence continues at coordinate 351,454 of NZ_QGGH01000001.1, read as the reverse complement.
CTTGCCCATTTCCATGGTCAGGATGGCGGCAAGATCGTCGGCATTGGCGAGCATCAGATCGTAGAGCCTGCGAAGGATCGCGGCTCTATCCTTGGCCGTCTTTTTTGCCCAGTCCTTCTGCGCCTTGTAGGCGGCATCGACAGCGCGGGCCGCCTCCGCGCGACCCATGTCCGGCAGGGTCGCGATAACGTCACCGGTCGAGGGGTTGGTTATGTCAAAGGACTTGCCGCCATCGGCCGCCGACAGCCATTCACCGGCGATCAAGGCCTTGTCAGTAACAAGCGACGGATCCTTCAAACGTGCAAGCAAAGCGTTGGAAATGCTCACTGTCATGCCTCCTTGGCGCATTCGCGCAAGGTTTCCTCCAGGATGTCGAGCGCTTCGGAAAACACCTCGTCCTGGATTGTCAGCGGCGCGAGAAAACGGATGACATTGCCGTAAACGCCGCAGGTTAACAGGATCAGGCCCTTGGTCAGCGCCTTTTCGCGCACCTTGTTGGTGAACTCGGCATTTGGCATTTTGCTCCTTGGCACGTTGAATTCGACGGCGTTCATGAAACCCGGCCCGCGAATGTCGGCGATCTGTGGCACGGCGTCGGCAAGCGACTGCAGGCGCTGCTTCAGCCGGTTGCCAAGCAACGTCGCCCGGTCGTTGAGGCCCTCTTCCTCGATCACGTCGAGAACGGCATTGGCGGCGGCGACGCCGATCGGATTGCCGGCATAGGTGCCGCCGAGCCCGCCGGGCCCCGGAGCGTCCATCAGCTCGGCGCGGCCCGTCACGGCTGCGATGGGGAAGCCGCCGCCAAGGCCCTTGGCCATGGTGGTGATGTCTGCCACCACGCCATGATGTTCCATGGCAAACAGCTTGCCGGTGCGCGAGAAGCCGGTCTGCACCTCATCGGCGATCAGCAGGATGCCATGTTTGTCGGCGATCTCGCGCAGCTTCTGCATGAACGCCTTTGGCACCTCGTAAAAGCCGCCCTCGCCCTGAACGGGTTCGACGATAAACGCCGCCACACGATTGGGATCGACATCCGCCTTGAACAGCTTGTCGAGCACGGTGAGCGAATCGTCGACCGTGTAGCCATGCAGTTCGACCGGGAAAGGCACATGATAGACATCCGGCAGCATAGCGCCGAAACCGACCTTGTAGGGGACCACTTTGCCGGTCAGCGCCATGCCCATGAACGTGCGGCCATGGAAGGCGCCAGTGAAGGCGATGATCGCCGAGCGGTTGGTCGCGGCGCGGGCGATCTTGATCGCATTTTCCACAGCTTCCGCACCTGTCGTGACGAAGACGGTCTTCTTTTTGAAGTTGCCCGGAACGGCTTTGTTCAGCCGCTCCGCGAGGCGCACATAATTCTCGTAGGGAACCACTTGATGGCAGGTATGGGTAAAATGGTCGAGCTGGTCTTTGACCGCAGCGATGACCTTGGGGTGCCGATGTCCCGTGTTGACCACCGCGATGCCAGCAGCGAAATCGATATAGCGGCGGCCTTCGACATCCCAGATCTCCGCATTTTCGGCGCGCTCCGCATAGACCTGCGTGATAACGCCAACGCCGCGCGAAATGGCGTCGGAGCGACGGTCTGCGAGTTCGATATTCTGCATGGAAGCAATCCCTGAAAAACGGAAGACTGGTGGTGAGGACGAAACGTCTCAGTCAAAAAAATATCTACATTTTTTCTGTAGACTTGCAAGATGCGTCTTGTGACCGCTAGAAAATTTCACCCTGCGAGAACCTGCCCACGGGATATGCAAAAGAATCCTCTGAAAATTGCCGAAGCGGCGCGCAGCGCCGGCGTTTCCCCCTCGACACTCAGGCTGTGGGAACAGCAGGGGCTGGTCGAACCGATCCGCACGCCCTCGGGGCAGCGACTCTATGATCCCGAGCTCGTCGAACGGCTGCAGACGATTGCCTGGATGCGAAGCGAAAAAGGTCTCAATCCGGCAGCCATCAAGGAAGGGCTGAAGGACGAGCAGGAATCACGCCCCGCCGTGCAAGGCCATGTCGCTGGCGACGACATGCCCATCGGGATGAAGGTCAGGAGCTTGCGACGGCAGGCACGGCAGACGCTGGAAACAGTAGCGCGTGCAACAGGGACCTCCTTGTCGCAGCTATCGACATTCGAGCGGACGTCGCAGGGAATCTCGATCACCGCGCTGCACGATGTGGCAAAACACCTCGGGACGACGGTCGCCGATCTCAGCGGGCAGCAGGGGCAGGAAGAAAGCGCATCGCTCGTACGCAGCGGTGAATGGGCGACGTGGCCGACCACTTCGTCGGGCGTCACCATCCATGCGCTCGTCCCGGGTCGGCGGCAGATGGAATGTCATCGTTTCGACCTTGCGCCCGGCGCCTCCAGCGAAGGCTCCTACCGTCACGAGGGAGAAGAATTCATCTTCGTCCTGGCGGGAAAGCTGCAGGTCGTGCTCGACGGCGACCAGTTCTTCGAACTGCGCACCGGAGACAGCTTCTATTTCGAGAGCAACAGGCCGCATTCCTGGCGCAATCTCTCCGACAGTCAGACAACGCTGATCTGGATCAATACGCCGGCGACGTTCTGACGCCGGCGCCCGCAGATCCCTGCCGGGATCAGGATCTGTTCGAAATCATCCGCGCGGCCGAAATAGCCAACGGCGCATGTTTGCGGCAGAAAGAGTCGGCATCCCAGTCCGACAGCGAGCCGGCGATATGCACCGCGCCGATCGGCGTGTTGCGTTCGTCGAAAATCGCCGATGCAAGTACGATTTCGCCGATCAGCATCTGCTCTATGCATAATGCATAACCAAGTTCACGGGCTCTATCGATCTCCGCAAGGATCTCGGTTCGCGACGTGACCGTCTTCGGCGATTGCGGGACGAGAGCCGATCTGTCGATAATGTCTTCTACGACGTCGCGCGGCAGATGGGACATCACCACCCGCCCGCCGGACGCGGCAAACGACGGAACGCGTCGACCGGTCAGGGTGGCGAAGAAGGTCTCACGCTTCGATTGCCGGCGAAGCGCATAAACGATTTCCACATCCTCGAAGAGACTGAGGTCGACACGCTCCCCCGTCTCGTTCTGGAGATCCATGAGGATCGGGCTGGCTCGCTGGATCGTCTGCGAATGGCGCAGGTACTCGAAGGTGAAATGGAGGAACTTCTTGCCGAGGACGTAGGTGCGGTTCTGCCCGCGCTCAAGATAACCGAGTTTGACCAGCGTATGGGACATGCGCTGAACCGTGCTGGCATCCAGACCGGTCAGCTGTTTCATATCCTTGTGTGTCAGGCGTCCGCCATCGCCACTCTTCTCGAACGCCTCGAGCAGCTGAAATGCTTTCGCCAGCGATTTCACGAACAACGAATCGTCATCGCTCACAGGTGCATCCCTCCATAGGCTCAGCGCTTGACCGCCCGATTAAACCATAATAAGATAAGTTATATCGCATTACAATATAAAAAATTGCGGCAGCCCAACTTAAAGAGGTGAACATGGCTATTTGGGTAAAAGCGGCTGCTGCCGCTGGACTTTCCGTAATGATCTCGTCCGTCGCGATATCCGCAGCGTTTGCAGAACAGCTGAAGCTGGGCGTCTCACTGCCGCTGTCCGGCCCGGCTTCGCTTGCCGGCACATCGATCCGCGAAGGCATCGAGTTTGCCGTCAAGCAGGCAAACCAGAAGGGCGGCGTCTTCGATCAGGACGTCAAGGTGTTCATCGAGGACGACGAAGGCAATCCGACGAAGGGTGTAACCGCGGTCCGCAAGCTCATCGAGCAGGACCACGTCGTCGGCATCAGCGGCACCTATGTTAGCGCCGTCGCTGCGGCTGAAAGCAAGGTCGCCAAGGAATACAAGGTACCGATGATCTCGGCCGGTTCGACGTCTTCCGCCGTCACCGATGCCAATACGGCCGGAGACCCATGGTTCTTCCGCGCCTTTCCCGGCAGCAGGGCCCAGGCCAAGCAGACCGCCTCCGACACGCTCAAAAAGCTGAACGCGAAGACGGTGGCGGTGCTCTACGAAAACTCGATTTACGGCAAATCGCTGGCCGACGAGTTCAAGTCGAACTATGAGGGTATCGGCGGCAAGGTCGTTGCCATGGAAGCATACAATCCTGGCGACAAAGACTTCTATTCATCGTTGACCAACGTTCGCGCCCAGTCGCCTTCGGCCGTTTATATCGCCGGCCTGATGGATTCAGGCGCCCAGATCATCAAGCAGGCCGGCGAACTCGGCGTTCAGACCCAGATCGTCGGATCGGGTTCGATGATGAGCGACAAATTGATCGAACTTGCCGGTCCGGCGTCGGAAGGCTTCGCCGTATCTTCGATGTTCGAACCCAGCACGCCGAACAAGCATGGCGCAGAATTCGCCAAGGAATTCCGGGCCGCCTACAAGAAAGAGCCTGACGTCTACAGCGCCATCGGCTTCGATTCCATGGGCCTTCTTATCGAGGCAGCGCGCCGCGCGGGCAAGCCGGACGGTGCCGCGATGCAGAAGCAATTGCTCAACATGCCGGACTTCCCGCTGTCCCAAGGACCGGACCGCACGACGGCAAAGTTCGACGACAAGGGAAGCGTCGAGTTCAAGGTGGGCCTTGCGATTGTCAAGAATGGTAAGCGCGAATGGCTTCCCTTCGACTAAGCAGCAGCGACGGCTTCGCGAGGCGAGAGATTCCGCCCCCGGGAGCCGCTTCTTTCTTCACGCCCGGACAGGGATTCCACCATTGATACTTTTCCAGCAATTCCTGGCTAACGGAGTTGTCGTCGGGTCGAGCTATGTACTTGTCGCGCTCGGCCTGACGCTCATCTTTGGCATCCTTAAAATCGTCAACTTCGCCCATGGCGAATTCTACATGCTCGGCGGCTACGTGGCCGTGGTCGGAACCCAGGTCCTGGGCATCGGCCCCCTTCCCTCGATCGTGCTTGTTATCGTTGTGATGGTGATGTTGGGTTGGTTCATCGAGCGCGCCATCTTCGTGCCGATCGCCAAGAAGGATCCGACAAACGTCATCATCGCGTCTTTCGGACTGTCGATCCTGCTGCAGAACATCGTGCTCAAGATTGCCGGACCGGAACCGATGCTTGCCAGGAGCGGCCTGCCACGTGGCGCCATTCAGATCGGCAACATCTTCCTGACCAGCGAGCGCCTTGCGATCGTAGCCCTCGCAGCCGTCACGGTGACCGCCCTGCTTGTGGTGCTGAAATACACCTGGATCGGCCTGTCTCTTCGGGCCATGTCGGAAAATGCGACCGTGGCACGGATTTGCGGCATCAATGTCCGTCGTGTCGGCGTGGTGACCTTTGCCATCGGCGCGGCTCTTGCCGGACTGGCCGGCGCGCTTATGGCGACTGTCTTCACCGTTCAGCCAAATGCCGGCAGCCTGATCGTCATGAAAGCCTTTGTGATCGTGGTTCTGGCCGGCATGGGGAGCATCGAGGGTGCAATCATCGCGGGCCTTGCTCTCGGCATCGTCGAATCCCTCGTCACCGGCTATCTCGGCAATGGACTGCGCGACATCGTCGGCTTCATCTTCGTGATGGGCGTTCTGACCATACGTCCGCAAGGTCTGTTCGGCATCCAGACGGATCGGTCCTGACGTGCGTGCGATTTTTCTCATCCTCGTCGCTGCGGCGACGCTTGCCATCGTATCGACGGTGTTCGGCGGCGGATACGCGATCAATATCGCCATCGTCGTCTGCATCTACGTCATCCTGGCCAGCAGCCTCGATATTGTGATGGGCTGGACGGGCCTTTTTTCCTTCGCCCATGCCGCCTTCCTTGGAATAGGCGCCTATACCGCCGCTATCCTCGGCCGGGACTTCGGAACCACGTTCTGGCTCAATCTGCCGCTCGGAATGATCGTCGCAGGCCTGTTCGGTTTCTTGCTCGGCCTGCCGCTCCTGCGGGCACAAGGACATTTCCTGGCGATCATGACAATCGCATTCCAGACCATCGTCTATCTCGTTCTGTCGCAGTGGACCGATTTCACCGGCGGACAATATGGGATCGAAGTCGAACCAGTCGCAGGCTTCACCACGCTATCGTCATACTTCTACCTGGTGCTGGTGATTGCGGTGATCTGTCTGATTGCGATCCGCTTTCTCACGCAATCGCGCTTAGGAGACGCCTTGCAGGCGATCCGCGACGACGAGACCCTGGCGCGTACGATCGGCATGAATACAAAGGCCGTCAAACTTGTCGCATTGGCAATATCGTCGGCTTTCGCGGGCGGCGCGGGCGTCCTTCTGGCTTATCACATACGCGGTGTGACGCCTGACGATTATACTGTCCTCGCTTCGGCATCGATTGTGGCAATGGTAGTTCTTGGCGGTCGCGGACGTTTCTGGGGTCCAGTTCTCGGTGCAGTGCTGCTGACCGCACTGCCCGAAATGCTTTCGATACTTACCGACTACAAGCACATCTTTTATGGCGGCGTGTTGATCCTGGTCACGATGTTTGCTCCGCAGGGGCTCGCGGGCAAGTTCTCTCGTTGGAGAGCAAGATGACGGGTGAACAGAAAAACATTGCTCCGATAATCAGGGCGGAAGCACTCACTAAGAACTTCCAGGGGATGGTGGCGCTGAATGCGTTCGACTTCTCGGTCAACGAAGGCGAGATCGTCGGGCTGATCGGTCCAAACGGCTCGGGCAAATCGACCGTGGTCAATCTTTTAACCGGCGTTCTTGCGCCCACCAGCGGCCGTGTGCTGATCGACGGCAAGGATTTTACCGGTGCCGCACCGCATGTCGTTGCAAGACACGGGGTGGTCCGCACCTTCCAGATGATCAGGCTGTTCCCGAGCCTGACGGTTGAACGGAACATCGTATTGGCGCTGCAGGAGCAATCTGGCCCCGGGTACATGTCATCCTTCCTGAACCGTCGCAATGCTATGGCGTGGCACGAAAAGGCGGCTTGCAAGGCGCGCGACATGCTGGCCTTGTTCGAAATGGAGAAGCACGCCCACAAGCTCGCCACCGATCTTTCGATCGGACAGCAGCGTATGGTCGAACTGGCGCGTGGCCTCGCCACGAACCCGCGTATCTTCATTCTGGACGAACCGGCAGCCGGCCTTTCGCCAATCAACGTCGATCGGCTCATCGAAATGATCCGCCGCATGCGCGACGAATTCGGCGTCACGATCCTGCTTGTCGAGCACGTCATGCGCGTCGTTCAAGCAGTTTGCGACAGGGTTGTCGTCCTCGATTACGGACAAAAAGTTGCAGACGGCAAGCCGGATGTCGTCGTTCAGGACCCCAAGGTCATCGAAGCTTATATCGGATTGGGGCGGTCTTCCCATGCTTGAGTGCAAAAGTATCGATGCCGGATACGGCAAAGTTCAAATCCTTTACGGTCTCGACTTCACCGTACCCAAGGGCGGGCTGAGCGCGATTCTCGGCGGCAACGGAACAGGCAAGTCGACGGCGCTCAAGACGCTCGCTGGCCTAGTGAAGCCGACCCGCGGAGAAATCCTGCTCGACGGCAAGCGGATCGACGGCAAGGGGGCCCATGCCATGGCGGCGGCGGGCTTATGCCTCGTGCCCCAAGGCAAGGAAGTCCTCGGCGGCCTGAGCGTGCATGAGAATATCACCGTCGGCGCCTATCACCGGCGCAAGGATAAGCCCGGCATCGCCGAAGACGTCGAGATGGTCTATGCCGAATTTCCCCGCCTCAAGGCCCGTTACAAGGCACCGGCCGGACTTCTGTCCGGCGGCGAGCGGCAGATGCTGTCGCTGGGTCGCGCTTTGATGGCGCGGCCGAGCATGCTTCTGCTGGACGAACCTTCGGCAGCGCTCGCACCGAAGGTGGTAGGCGAAATTTCCGACATTATCCGCAAGCTGAGAGCGCGCGGCCTGACCATGCTTCTCGTCGAACAGAATGTCTCGATGGCGCTCGAACTCGCTGACGAGGTGCATATCCTGCGTGAGGGCCGTTTCGCCTATTCGCGCAAGAATGGCCCCGATCTCAAGGTCGAGGAACTGCGCGAATTTTATCTCGGGAAAGGACAATCGTGACGCGGTTTGCCGGGAAAACGGTCCTGATCACCGGCGCGGCCGGCACTCTCGGCACCGATCTGTCGCAGGCATTTGCCCGCGAAGGCGCCGAGCGCCTCTACCTTGTCGATCGAGACGAGGCTCGGCTCGGCGAACTCCGCGCCGCGATCGGCAGACCGGCCATTGCGGTCCGCTGCGACCTCACGTCAGTTGCCGACATGCGGCAGGCCTGGGACGGCATGGATTTAGAGTTGGGTATCGACGTCCTGGTGACCGCCGGCGGGACCCTTGGCAGCGGCAAACCGCTTCTGGAAGTCGATCCGGAAGAGTTCGACCAGATGCTGTCGCTCAATGTGCGCGGCACACTGTTTGCTGTCCAGCTCACCTTGGGCGCGCTGCGGCATCGCAAGGGATGTATTGTGACCTATGGCTCGACGGCCGGCCTGACCGGTTCGCATGCGCTCGGTGCCTATTCGACGACCAAGGGAGCCGTGGCGCTGCTTACCCGCAGCCTTGCGTTATCGCTCGCCGAGGAAGGCATCCGCGTCAATTCCGTCTGCCCCGGATCGATCTCGTCGCCGATGCTGGAGCGGAACTTCGCGGCCGCCGGCGCAGAAGCGGAAATGCGTCGGCAGATCTATAGGGATCTTCATCCGATGAAACGTTTCGGTGAGGCGAACGAGGTGACGCAGGCCGTGCTCTATCTAGCCAGCGACGCCGCATCCTATACGACCGGCGTTTCGCTGCCGGTCGATGGAGGTCGCCTTGCATAGCTTTGAGGGCAAGACTGCTGTCGTTACCGGCGCCAACAGCGGCATCGGCCGCGCGACACTCGATCTGCTCATCGCGCGCGGCACCTCCATCGTGGCGGTCGACCAAGACGTGTCCGAGCTCGGCGGCGTCGCTGCAACCGTTGTCGCCGTCGATCTCTCCCAAGAGGCGGCACCGAAGCGGATCGCCGATGCGGCCAGCGCGCTTGGCGGGCTGGATCTCCTGGTCAATTGCGCCGGCGTCGGCGGCTCGAAACGCATCGCCGAAACCGATGACGCCCTGCTCGACCGGATCCTCAGCATCAATCTACGCTCCGTCATCCGGCTGACGCGGGAACTGCTGCCGTTGCTGCGCCAGCCCGGCGGCGCGATTGTCAACCTCGCATCCGTTTATGGCGAGGTCGGGCGCGTGGGCACCACCGCCTACGCCGCCAGCAAGGGCGGCATCTCGCAGCTGACACGGCAATTGAGCGCGGAACTCGGTCCGGAAGGGATACGGGTAAATGCCGTCGCACCCGGCTGCATCCTCACCGCGATGACCCGCGACAAGATTGACAAGGATGCCGAATACCGGAGCGCGATGATCGCCGGAACGCCGTTGCGACGGATCGGCGATCCCATGGAAGTGGCTGAAGTGATCGCTTTCCTGGGCTCCGATCAGGCATCCTTCGTCAATGGTCAGATCATTGCCGTCGACGGCGGCTGGCTCTCGTCCCGAGGCACATTCTAAGGAATAGAGAGATGGAACATTTCGGTCCTGTCAAATGGCCTGGCGGCCATCGCGTTGCAGTCATGCTCTCCTTCGATTTCGATGCCGAAACCCTCTGGCTGTCGCGGGATCCCGATAATGCGCGCCGTCCGGGGACGCTGTCGCAAGGCGTCTATGGCGCCAAAGTCGGCGTTCCGATGATCCTCGAAACCCTGGAAGATGCCGGTGTGCGGGGAACCTTCTTTGTGCCCGGATGGACGGCCGAAAGACACACCGCCCGCCTGGAGATGATCGTCGCCAGAGGCCACGAAGTCGGCCATCACGGTTACCTGCATGAATGGGTCGACCCCGACCAGCCGGAACGGGAGGAGGAAATCCTCGTCAAGGGCCAGGAAGCCCTGAAAAAGACGGTGGGGATCGTTCCAACCGGTTATCGATCGCCGGCCTGGGAGACCTCGCCGAATATGATCGGCCTCCTGAAGCGATACGGCTTTTTCTACGACAGCTCCTTCATGGACACCATCAACCCCTATCGGCATACGCTCGATGACGGGACAGATGGTCCGATCGAGCTTCCGGTTCACTGGAGCCTGGACGACGCGCCATTCGCGCTGTTTTCGGTGCGCGCGCCACGCACCATCGTCACCAACGACCATATCCTGAAGGTATGGCAGGACGAGTTCCGCGAAATCTACCGCTGGGGCGGGCTCTTTAATCTGACGATGCACCCGCAGGTCATCGGCCGGCCGTCCCGCATCGCGCTGCTCAGAGAATTCATCCAGTGGGTAAAAACCTTCCCCGGTGTCTGGTTCGCCCAGGGACATCAGGTCGCGGAGGCCTGGAGCAAGTCCGAAAAGTAATCTTTTTTCATACCTTTAGAAGGCTGCACCGAAGGAAGACGGCTTCCTCTCGAACGGAGATGTCATGAATTTTGAAGAGTACCGGTCCAGGGACGGCATAGCTCTTGCCGCACTTCTGGCCAATGGCGAGGTGAGCGCGCTGGACCTGATGCGGATCGCGATAGAGGCGGCCGAACGCGTCGATGCCCTCACCAATATGCTGTCCTACAAGGATTACGAAGGCGCCTTGGCGAAGGCTTTCCGCCATGAGGTGGTTGCCGGAAAATTCAGCGGCCTGCCGTTTCTCCTGAAGGATTCAGGCCTTGCCTCAACGGACCTGCCGACGAGTATCGGGTCTTCGCTCTTCGAGGCGACGAAGGCCCAAAGCGACGCGACCCTCGTCAAGCGGTTCCGCGAGGCGGGCTTCATCTCGTTTGCGCGCTCTACGGTGCCTGAACTTTGCATGGCGCCAACGACGGAGGCGCGCCGAAATGGCGGCCCTACCCGCAATCCTTTCGACCCGACGCGTTCGTCCGGCGGATCGTCCGGCGGCGCTGCCGTCGCCGTGGCGGCCGGCGTTGTCCCGGTGGCGCATGGCAGCGATGGCGGTGGGTCCATTCGCATTCCCGCTTCATCGTGCGGCGTTTTCGGCCTCAAGCCGTCCCGCGGCCGCGTTCCGCTGGGCCCTTTTCGTGGCGAAGGCTGGGGCGGACTTGCCTGCGATGGCGTTTTGACTCGCACAGTACGCGACACGGCACGCGCTCTTGACCTCACCGCGGGAATGGAGACCGGCGCACCCTACGCAGCTCCACCCGGCTGCAGCTTCGAAGCGAGCCTAGACGTAACTTTGGAGCGCCCCCTACGGATCGCCGTCTGGCAGGATCCATGGGGTCTGGCGATGGATGGACCTTGCCGGGAGGCCGTACGGAAATCGGCCGAGCTTTGTGCGTCGTTTGGCCATGAGATCATCGCCATCGACCCACCGGACTTCGACTATTGTGCCTTCATCGATGCCATTATCACCGTCATGGCTTCTAACGTCGCACTTTCCGTCCGTGTAAAGCTTTCGGCGTTAGGCCGCGATCCAAGACCGGACGAGCTTGAGCCAGCTATTCTGGACGGCTACTTCATCGGTGCACGCACTACGGCACCTGACTATGTCGCGGCCGTCGATAGGCTGCACGCTACCGGCCGGATGATGGCCGCGATGATCGACGGATACGATCTCGTTCTTTCCCCCACCCTTACGACCCTTCCACCGACGCTAGGGACCATTTCAACCAAAGAGGCTGATTTTCGCGGTTTCCGGCGCAAGGCTAGCGAGCTTACTCCGTTTTTGGCAGTAGCGAACGCGTCAGGCCAGCCAGCCGCAAGTCTACCACTTTGGCGGCATGAAGGTCTTCCCGTCGGCGTACAACTCATCGGTCATTTCGGCCGAGAGGACATGGTGCTGGCCCTGTCACATCAACTGGAAGGAAGCGCGCTCTGGAGCGTAGCCCAGGGATGGCCTGACTTGACTAATTTCCTATAGATAGCATCCCGGGGACAGAACAAGAGCTGTTCAGAACCTTTCGCTGTGGCGGAAAAGTGAACGCCCGGATGTTGGCTGTGAATACGTCATTTGCCTCCTGTACCGCTAGGCTGCTTTGGATAAAGGCTTGGCCACTACCGTTCTAGGGTGGAGTGGAAAGTGGGCCCGAGGTGCGCTTCTCAAAGAACACGAACGAAAGACTCTACTCGCCATTCCGATCGACGATGACGGCCTGGTCCGGCACTATTCTCTTGAGCGTTGCTCTCTCAGCCGATCGAGGCCGTCTGTGGATGAGGCGTCGTGTCGGCTATGCATAACCGGTGGACGACGATCCTTGTTTAAGAATCCAGCATGACAACTTCCCGCCACCCAAACAGCGCGAGCTGAGAATTCCATCGCCGCCGGAATGAGAACGTCGCAGCGCTGTTCGAAGCCCGTCATATCGCCGGCAACGGACCTGGCGCCTTCGAAGCCAAGAATGCTGCCGGTCTGGAGTGCTGCTTGAGGGCTTCCATGAAGACATTCGGGGTTGGCGACATAGCATCACGTCCAGCAACAACGGTGACGCGTGGGCCATCCTCTTCCGAGAGGAACTTGGCGGCGTGTAGTGCGCCCCCCCGGGCCGGACAGGATCAAGCCGCAGTTTTGACCATCTGCCGGGCTTGTTGGTCCTCGAACTGTTGTGGGCTGAGATAGCCGAGCGCTGAGTGCAATCGGCGGGTGTTGTAAGCCTCATCAATGAAGCGGGGAAGGTCCTCAGCGACGTCGGCGAAGGTTTCGTAGGCCATCGGATAGACGGCTTCGACCTTCATCGTCTTCATGAAGCTTTCCGCTTTCGCATTGTCGTAGGGATTGCCGCGCCGGCCCATTGATCCAATAAGATCGTGCTCGGCGAGAAGATTGCGGTAGAGGAGTGCGGCATATTGCGACCCTCGATCCGAGTGGTGGACGCAGCCCGGCGGTGGCTTTCGTCGTTCGATTGCCGCCTTCAATGCTGCAACAGTCAAGCGCGCATCGATCGACCGGCCGATGGCGTAACCGACGACCTTGCGTGACCAGGCATCCAAAATGACCGCGACGTAGACGAAGCCCACCGCTATCGTCACGTAGGTTATGTCGCTCAGCCAGAGCTGGTTCGGGCCGTCGGGTGTCACGTTCTTCGCCAAATTCGGGAAGATCGGCAACTCGTGATCGCTGTCCGTAGTGGCGATGAAGCGCCGCCTAATCCTGGGCTGCAGATCATGCTCGCGCATCAACCGTCTGACCTTCTTGTGGTTGACGACGATGCCGCGCTGCCGCAGCGCCGCCTGCATGCGGCGATAGCCGTAAGCTTCGAAGCTGTCGGAGATCTCACCCATCGTCTCGACGAGCGCTGAGTCATCCACGGCGGTTTCCGGCTGATCGTAGTAGGTTGATCGCGCGATCCCCATCAGCCGGCATCCTTCAGCGATGGAGACACCGCCGGGCCGGTGATTACGGATGTAGTCCCGCTTCTGGGACGTGGTGCGCTTTTCAGAGCCCCCTTTAGAAACTCGATTTCCAATGCTTGTCGGCCTACCAGTCGCTCCAGCGCTGCGATCCGCGCCTCATACGTCTGCATCGTGTCAGCCGCCGCCACGTCCTCGTCAAAGGAGCCGGCCTCGTATTTCTGGACCCAGATGCGGATCAGGTTGCGCGGCAGTTTGTGCCGCTTGGCGAGACCATGCAGCGTCTCGCCGGAGAGGTACTCCTGCACTACTTGACGTTTGAACTCGATGCTGTGCGTGCGATAAGTCACCATGGGCTTCCATCCTTCGAAAGCCCGGCTTCCAAGTCAATTCCGCTTGTTCAATCTGTCCGGCCCGGGGGGCGCACTCAGATCGGCATCCAATTTTTTGCACGCCGATCCACACCGCCGCTCACGACGATTCTATGTGCTCGACGGGCTGTTCGATCAGGACACGATCCTCGAGATCCAGGAACACTTCACCGATACGGGCGGTGCAAGCGACCATGTCTTCGGACTGTTCGCCCTGATCGGCAACCGCTTTGCGCCTCAGCTGCGCAACCTCAAGGACCGGAAATTCCACACATTCGACAAAGGCGATACATACCCGGCGCTATCGAACCACATCGGGGCACCGATCAACGCCACTCTGATTCTAGACCATCGGGACGATCTGCTCCATCTGGCGGCGTCGATCACGACGCGCGCCGTGATGCAGAAGCTGTCAGCATCCCCGAAGGGAAGTCGGCTCGCAAAGGCGCTACGGGAACTTGGCCGGATCGAGCGATCGCTGTTTATGATCGAATGGTATTCGAGCCCAGCACTGCGCCGGCGCTGTCAGGCCGGCCTCAACAAGGGCGAGGCCGCGCATAAGCTGAAGCGCGCCGTCTTCTTCCACGAGCGAGGAGAGATCCGGGACCTATCAATTGAAAGCCAAGCCTTCCGCGCATCCGGGCCCCAACCTCGTCGTCAGCGCCATCGTCCATTGGAACACGGTCTACATAGAACGGGTCGTCTTGCGCAGCATGCGTCGCCAGGTTCCGGATTATCTGCTCAGGCACATCTCGCCGCTGAGCTGGGAACACATCGATCTGACCGGCATCTACACCTGGGACAGCGAACAGCATCTGCTGGAGGGATTCCGGTCGCTGAGGCTCCCGGCTGGACTACGGCGAGCCGCTCACTTCGTTCGACCTTAGCGTACGATTTCGCACTGCTCTTGTTCTGACCCCATTTTGTCGAAGTCGCGAAAAACCTTCCCGCGCGCGGCTGAGTTGCGCCTGCCTATCCTTGGGAGCGTTGCTCAGCATTCGGGCAGGTTGACGGCGAGGCCGCCGAGGCTTGTTTCCTTGAATTTGGTGCTCATCTCAACGCCGGTCTGGCGCATCGCCTCGATGCAATTGTCGAGCGGCATGAAATGCGAGCCGTCTCCTCGAAGCGCGAGGGACGCGGCCGCCACCGCCTTGGTAGCACCGATGCCGTTGCGCTCGATGCAGGGCACCTGGACAAGCCCTGCAACTGGATCACAGGTCATGCCGAGGTGGTGTTCGAGCGCGATTTCGGCCGCGTTTTCCACTTGCTCCGGTGTGCCCCCGAGAACGGCGCATAGCCCACCGGCGGCCATTGCGGCAGCCGACCCAACCTCGCCTTGGCAGCCGGCTTCCGCGCCCGAGATCGAGGCGTTGTGCTTGATCAGCCCGCCGATTGCGGCGGCAGTCAAAAGGAACTCAGACACCCTCGCCGGGTCGGCGCCTACGCAATGGTCGAGATAATAGCGCAGCACCGCCGGAACGACGCCCGCAGCACCGTTGGTTGGCGCAGTCACTACTTTCCCGCCAGCCGCATTCTCCTCGTTCACCGCCATGGCGTAGACGCTGAGCCAGTCGGACGCGACGTGCGGCTGGGCACGATTTGAGCCGCGTTCCTGCTGGAGTTGCTCAAGGATCTTCTTGGCGCGCCGCTTGACGCGAAGGCCGCCCGGCAGTTCGCCATCAAGCGCAAGCCCACGGTCGATGCAGGCGCTCATCGTCGCCCAGATCCGTGCCACGCCCTCATCGAGGTCGCGCGGCTGGCGTACCACGAGCTCGTTGGCCCGCTTCATCGCCGCGATCGAAAGGCCAGTGTCCCTGGCCATCCGCAGCATCGACGCCGCTGTGTCGAACGGATAAGGCCAGCGTGCAACCTTGCCGGCAGGTGTCGCCTCACGTGCTTCCCGCTCTGCCGCCGTGACGACGAAGCCGCCGCCGATCGAGTAGAAGGTTTCTGCGAAATACAGACGGGTATCCGCGTCGAAAGCTTCGAAAACAAGCCCATTGGCGTGGCCGGGCAACGCCGGCCCGTAGTTGAACACAACGTCAAGACCCGGATCGAACGAAAGCGGCGGCAGATTGACAGGCCGCAGCGTCTTGGTGCGTTGCAAATCCGTGAGCCGCGATTCCGCCTCATCTGGGTCGAGGTCGGCAGGCGTATAACCGAGCAGTCCGGTCGCCACGGCACGATCCGTCGCATGGCCCTTGCCGGTAAAGGCCAATGAACCATAGAGGGTAACGCGCAAGCTGGCGGGCTTGGATGTTTCGCCACGCGCTACCGCGTGCTTGTTCAGCGATTGCAGGAAACGGACCGCTGCCGTCATCGGGCCCATCGTGTGCGAGGACGACGGACCAATGCCGATCTTGAACATGTCGAATACACTGAGAAACATCTGACTGCTCCGACCCATCAGGCTGGCGAATTAAGCGTGCATCACCAGACCGCCCTGCCGGGTGGACAGGGCACAACTCGCGAAAGATTTGGCCATTGAACTGGCGCTACTGGTAAATAGGAAAACGGCGGCAGAGGTCGCGGACTTCGGCCAGAACGTTCTCTTCGACTGCACGATTGCCCTCCTGCCCAGCCTCGGCTAGTGCATCGACCACCGACAGGATCAATGCACCGATCCGCCGGAATTCTTTTTCGCCGAAGCCACGTGTCGTGCCGGCCGAGGTGCCGAGCCGCACGCCTGACGTAACCGCCGGCTTTTCGGGATCGAACGGAATGGCGTTCTTGTTGCAGGTCAGTCCGGCGCGCTCAAGCGCCTGCTCGGCGTCACGGCCCTTGACGGCCTTGGGGCGCAGATCGACCAGCACCATGTGGCAGTCGGTGCCGCCCGAGACGATGTCGAGACCGCCCGAAATCAACGTCTCGCTCAGAGCCCGGGCGTTGGCGACCACCTGTCCGGCATAGGCCTTGAAGTCGGGTCGCAAGGCTTCGCCGAAGGCTACCGCCTTGGCGGCGATGACGTGCATCAGCGGGCCGCCTTGATTGCCCGGAAACACTGCCGAATTGAACTTCTTCGCCAGCGTCTCGTCATTGGTCAATATCATGCCGCCGCGCGGGCCACGTAGCGTCTTATGCGTCGTGGTGGTGACCACATGGGCATGCGGCAGCGGGTCTGGATAGAGGCCGGCAGCGACCAATCCGGCATAGTGCGCCATGTCGACCATAAGATAAGCCCCGACCTCGTCGGAGATTCTGCGGAAAGCCGCAAAGTCGATCGCGCGTGGATAGGCCGAGGCGCCGGCGATGATGAGCTTCGGCTTGGTTTCGAGCGCTCTCTGCTGTCCTTCGATGGCGATACCGATTTCGCGATGGCCGACATCGACCAGGCTATGCGGACAGTTAGTGTAGAAAGCGGCGAACGCGGCCTCAATGGCGGTGCTCTCGGCGATTGGCGCGTAGAGCTGCCATTCGTCCGGACCGAGGCAGAGCGCCTGCCTTTTGCCCGAAGTCGTGGTCGCGCCGATCGTTGCCGGCAGTTCGCTGCCAAAGGCTATCGAGGCAGCTCCTAGATTTTCCGGCGCGATGCCGAGGTTGAAGCGCGAAGAATCCTCGGCGTCGTAGATGACGAGGGAGGCCCCCTCGGCCGGTGAGATGCGGTGACCCATCAGCGGGTGACGTTCCTGCAGCATGGTCGTCTCCTAGACATTGAGGCGCTTATCTTCCGGATCGACGAACACCATGCCGACGATCTCGGCTGACTGGGTCTTGTCCGGCATCGGCACGTGAATGGTCTGGCCGGCCTTCGTCCGCCCGCCCTCGACGATGGCGAGTGCGGTGGAGCGTCCGAGTGCCGATGAAGATGGTGGGTCACGTCACCTCGTCATACTGGAGCGAGACGAGGTCGATGCTGCTATTTTGCATTCCCAGAGGGTCGAGACCACCCTTTTCGCGGTAGTCCGTCCACCGCGGATGAGCTATGAGAGCCTCCGCCAATTCACCCCCCCGCGAAATCATTGACCAGTGCCTGACACTGCATGGCACAATCCCAAGCTCCGTTGCAATAACTTGGCTGGCTCAGGCAACACTATGCGTTGGATTGTAGCTCTTCATCTTCTAAATGATTAGCAGCCAGTCTCGTCGGAATGTCACCGGCCAAGAGCTTCTCCTTCGACAGCAGCCCGGCGTCCGCGAGCGCCTCGAAATCCGGCAGCTGGCGCAGCGTGTCGAGCCCGAACTGCGACAGGAACGTTTTCGTCGTCACATAGGTGTAGGGCGCCCCCGGCTGCGGGCTGCGCGGCCCCGAGGCGATGAGGTCCTGCCCGCGCAGCACGGCGATCAGGTCGCGCGACACCTCCTTGCCGAAGAAGGACGACAGCTCGCCACGGGTGATCGGCTGGAAATAGGCGATACACATGAGGACAAGAGCCTCCGACTGCGACAGCTCTTTTTCGCCCTGGCCGCCTTGCTGGCCGAAGGCGGCGTGGATGACGTCGCCAAAGGCCTTTTTGGTCCGGTGCTGCCAGCCGCCGGCGACCGCGACCAGTTCATAGGGGCGGCCGGTGAGTTCGGCGCGGATGTCGTCGATGATCAGCTCGAGATTGCAATTCCTTCCCACCACCCGCGCGAGGACACTGCGTGTCACCGGTTCATTTGCCGCAAAGATCACCGCTTCGACGCGGCCCATCCATTCGCGCCAGCGCAGCTCCGGCGGCAGGTGGTCCAGTTCCGTGTCGAGCAGCACAGGCTGTTCGTTCGGCTTGCGGCGGGCGGACGCTTCGCTCATCGCTACAGCCCAAACAGTCGAAAAGCGGTGCGGCCGGACAGCTCGCGCACGGCATCCAATTGTAGTAGCCGGTCGAACAAGCGCCGCGCCGCAAAACGCGACAGGTTTTTGGTCGTCAGCGAGCCCGAAACGGCGTCTTCGTCGAGCAGTCTTTGGATCACATCGCCCGCCCCCTTTGCCCTGAGCTTCGGTGCGACGGCGATGAGCCGCTCCGCGCGACGCGACAGCTCGGCGGCCAACCGACAGGCGTCGGCCGCTGATCGAAGCAGCGCCAAGCACACCGCCCGCTCAAACCCTTTATCGCCGGGCCGAATGCGCTTGCCGCTGGCCTCGTCGCGAAAAGCCGGACCAAAGGCCTGAGCCATCAGCAGCGGCAGCGACTGCGGCCAGCGCAGGCTTTGCGCTAGCACCAGATCGGAGAGCCACCACGCAAAAAGCTCGCAGTCGGGGCGTACGGCGACGACGTGAGCGGCGAGCGCCGCGGCGGCAAACGGCGCCGGCCGCTGCAACCCCGCCAGTTTTTCGATCTCCGTGCAAAGGTCGGTGAGAGCCGCGCCGTCCCAATGGAGCCCTAGTTGGTCAGCGATCTTTTCGAGCCGATCGGAGTCGGCGATAGGCGGCTGGACGGACAACCGCCGCCAGGCGCCGAAGATCGCGCCGGCGGGACCGGGATCGGCGCCGGCCGGTCGCAGGTACCAGGCGTCGCGCAAGGCGGTCTCGTCCTCTGAACGGCCGGCGAGCCGCATGCTGGCGGTGGCACCGCGAAGCGCCAGCCGATGCCGCCAGGCCCCGGCCCAAGCAGGCTGCCCCCGGGCGAGGCTGTCGAGCGCACTCAGGGCGGCCCCGGCCTGGAAGGCGGCATCGGCATCGCTCGGCGCGCGTCCGGCTGCAAGCGCCCAGGCCGGGACGGTCGGCGGCACGTTGGGGGCCGGGCTGGCGGTCGCGGGATCGAGGCGAATCATGCCTGCGAGGATAAAGCTGCCGTGCGCTTAGTGCCACAAATTTCGCCTCAAAACGCACAGCCTGTCGTAGATGCAAAACGACCGATAATGTTGCATTATCGTTCGCCCCAAGAAATACTGAAGAGAATTCGTTGTACACTCGTACAACCGAATTCATCTTACTGGCTACGCGGCAAATTCCATGCGCCTGTCGCGTTTCACGGCAAATCTTTCTTTTATTAACCTGAGCAACCCTGTACCGTTACCAATAGTGAGTCGGAAGTGCTGGAATGCTGAATCGGGCGTTACGGGCCGACGTAGATACGCAAACGCCGTTTGGCTGAGGAATGGGGGGAACATGACGGACAGCTCGCAAACGCGGTTCGAACAAGGTACCCTGCCATGCGCAGCAGGAATGGACTGCTCCTAGAAACACCAGCAGGAGGGTAGTCAGCCGCAAAGGCAGTCGTGACCCTCTGCCTTCGGAGGACATCGGCCAGACTCTTCCTCAAAATGGAATTTCGACTATTTAAGCCGCGCTCCGTAGATAGCAAAAGAACGCCTCGTCGATAGTGGGTGTTGCGATGTAGCGGTCTATGCTCGCATCCTGCGGGAAAGGCACTACGCTGTCTGCCGTCCAGTTCTCCTCGCTACCGGCTGCTTGTCTAATCAGGAGGATATCGAGGCTCGCAAAGCCGGGCCTTGCCGCTCGATCTTCCCAGCCCTTGATCTGAACGGGGAGTTTCGCGTCGACATCACCATCTTCGTTCTTGGCGTCCCAAACGACAGCCTGGTCCGTCATGTTCGAGGGTTTGGTTTTGGACGCGACCGCAATGTCCTTCACGAAGATCGCCCGTCTATTCCAGTTCACTATTCTGATAACAAGCGTGTTTTTGTCTTTCAAATGTTCGATGACGTCGAGGGTTGGATCTTCGTCGCCGATCACGAATCTCGTTTGCTTTTTGGCCTCGCGCCACTGTCCTATCAAATAGGGCAAGCTTGCCGCTGCTGCGACGAATGCTGCCCAGCCGGACAAAGCTCCAACCCAATCTCGGCCCCGGTCCCAGGTCAGATTGTATTCAAGGCTTGCGATCAGCCAAGTTTGGCTTGTGATCGCCAAAGTCACAGCAACTCCAACTGCGACCCCAATCAACAACCAGCAGACGCGCATCAGCATCGTGTCCCCCTTCGGAAAGTGCGGCAGCATAACATGTCGCAAGGCATGGTACCCGCATGAGCGAAGAGGCGATTAAGCAATTCATCGAAGACGCGCGCGCGGTGTCGATCGAGGCGGCCGCAAAGGATTTACAGAACAGCGCTACACAGAAAGGCCAGATTCACCCCAGCCTAGTAGTCGCTCATCGCCTTTGCCAGAATTGTGATCTCGATGGGTCCAAGATATCGTCTTATGATGGGAATGGCGCCCCGGCCGGATGTCTCATCCCGTCGCATGCTGCCTAAATCAATAGCATCCTGCATGATGGGCTCTTTGGCGGGTAAGTTCTGAAATTCACTATAAGTTGTTGATTTTTTTGATGATATGGCGGAGAGAGCGGGATTCGAACCCGCGTTACGGTCTCCCGTAAACACACTTTCCAGGCGTGCGCCTTCAACCACTCGGCCACCTCTCCGTCCATGCATGTCGCGTCGGCCGGTTTCGCCGCGCGGGTTGGGGAGATGCACCTCCCTTGGGGCAAGGCGGAATTTCCGCCATCGGCGTCGCCAACCAGCAAACGCCCTTCCCCCGCACCTGAGCCGTCAAAGCAACAGGCGCGGGGCTCATCTAGTCGATCCGACGGCGAATGCCAAGCCATAACGGCAGTCTATTCGCTTTGCCGGCCACACAGTGTTTCGCAAGGCCGCCGGCGCGCCCGTTTTTGCAGCGCCGCGACCGCAATGGTGTGCAAAGGCAGGACCGCAGGCCGGCCGCCCTTGACTTCCCCCGGAGCCGCCTGTCGAGTGACAAGGCTTTGCGGGGGCATCGTGCGGACATGACATCGAGCAATGGACAGACGCCAGCCAGGCGGCCGGACAGCGGGCTGTCCTTCGTGCCGCCGGGCTGGCTCGTCTTCGTCATGGCGTGGTCGGTCTACGGCCTGATATCCACCTGGCGACTGGTGTGGGACTACAGCCTGCCGGAGGGAGTTTTCTACCTGATCTATGGCGGGCTCGCCGTCGACATCATCACCATTCTATGGGGGCTCTATCTGCTCGGCCTCGCCTTTGGCCGCTCGGCGCGCTTCCCGCGCCAGTTCACCATCTGGCAGATCGCCACCATCGTCTGGCTGCTGGCGCGGCAGGCCTATGTGCTGACGATTTCCGATTTCGTCTTTTCAGGCAAGGCGCTTACCATCACCGTTGCGGAAATCGCCATCGGGGTTCTCTGCATCTATCTGCTGCGCCGCGGGTCTGAAGCCGAGACTGTCTATGCCAAGCCAAGAACCGAAGCGCCGCCGGTTCTCGTTTCGATCGTCGCCGCCCTGCTCGGCATCGTCCTCGGCGCGGTCGTTGGCGCCCTCGCCGGCTTCTTCGCGGGCTCGATCATTGCGAATGGTACCGACATGAGCTGCTTCGAAGGCGCCTGCGGTTATTTCGCCGTGTTCATCGGCCTGGCCGGGCTGGTAGTTGGCGCCATAGGCGGCGGCATTTTCGCCGTCTGGCGCGTCCACCGGCGCAAACGCAAGCCGGCGGCTTAGTCGGGCTTCAAATTCGCGTATGGCGATTGCGAACCAGACATGCGCATTCTATCTCTCGTTTTGAAACCGGAAGGCCCTCGGGAGGAGCTTGAGGGCTGGCCGGAGGAAGGTCTCCAATGTTTCGCTTCGTTTTCCGTCTTGCCGCAATGGTCGCGCTGTCGATTTCCGTCATCATGGCGGTGCTCGACGCGACACGCACTGTGGCGGCCTCAGTGCTTGTACTGACCCCGCTCAACACCAGTTGGCTGGCCGTCTCGCCCGACACGCGGTCTGCCTTCGAGACCTTCGTTCGCGCCAAGGCCGGTCCGCTGCTGTGGGACGGCGCCATCGCCTGGGTGCTCAACCAGCCGGGCTTCGCCGTGTTCGCGGTGCTGGCCTTCCTGCTCTATGCGATCGGCTACAGGCGGCAACGGCGCACGGGACAGTTCGCGGCCACCTAAGCATCGGACCCAAAAGTGGTTGCCGGTTTTGGGAAAATCCGATGCTCAAACGAAAGAGCCACCGTCAGGCGGCTTCTTGCGTCCCACCCAGAGAGGAAAGCCGCGCATGTTCTTTCTCAGCGACATGCTGAACAAGAAGCTCAATCTGCCGAAGCCGTCCGAGGCGTTGCCGGGACGCGCCAGAGCGATCCCGACCGCCCCCAGGCACAAGGTCTTGAAAAGACCGCTGAAGGGTCCCTATCCCGAGGGGCTGGAGACGGCGATGTTCGGGCTGGGCTGCTTCTGGGGTGCGGAGCGGCTGTTCTGGCAACTCGAAGGCGTGTGGGTCACAGCGGTCGGCTATGCCGGCGGCTTCACGCCCAATCCGACCTATCAGGAAACCTGTACCGGGCTCACCGGCCATGCCGAAGTGGTGTTGGTCGTCCACGATCCCAAGATCGTCTCCTATGCCGCGCTTCTGAAGCTGTTCTGGGAAAGCCACGACCCGACGCAAGGCATGCGCCAGGGCAATGATGTCGGCACCACCTACCGCTCCGCGATCTACACATCAGGTGATGCGCAATTGCGAACGGCGAGCGCTTCGCGCGATGCCTATGAGGCCTCGCTGCGCGGTGCCGGCCACGGCAGGATCACCACCGAGATCGCGCCGGCGCCCGAATTCTACTTTGCCGAAGGCGATCACCAGCAATATCTGGCGAAGAACCCTTACGGCACTTGCAACCTCAAAGGTACCGGCGTCGCTTGCACCATTCCGGCTGCTGCCTCCGCCTGAGTCCCGTGGCGCAGGGAACAAGCAGCCGTGCGGCTTGCCCACGCCATGCTTTTCCAAAAGGTCAAAATTCCGCGTGAATTTTGTTTCGGGCCATGCCAGATTGCCCCGAGCGGGAGGGGAGTACACTCCTGGCTGACGTCGTATGCCTGCCGGAGAACCGGGCGGGTATCCGGTGCGTAACGGAAAAAATAACCGACAGGGTGTGGATCACATGAAACGTATCGTTCTCGGCCTTCTGGCCGCAACCGCAATGGTTCTTCCGGCTTTCGCCGCGGATGTCCAGCCGGCCATCCTCTATGATCTCGGCGGCAAATTCGACAAATCCTTCAACGAGGCTGCCTATCACGGCGCCGAGAAGTTCAAGACCGAGACCGGCGTCGCTTATGTCGAGTTCGAGGTGTCCAATGCCTCGCAGCGCGAGCAGGCGCTGCGCCGCTTCGCCGAGGACGGCCACAACCCGATCGTCATGGCCGGCTTCGCCTGGGAGGATGCGCTGAAGAAGGTCGCGGCCGAATATCCCGATCTCAACTTCGCCATCATCGACGACGCCGTCGACCTGCCCAATGTTCGCTCGCTGGTATTCAAGGAGAACGAAGGCTCCTATCTCGTCGGCATCCTGGCGGCGATGGCCTCGAAGTCCAAGAAAGTCAGCTTCGTCGGCGGCATGGACATCCCGCTGATCCGCAAGTTCGAATGCGGCTATGTCGGCGGCGCCAAGTCGGCCGGTGCAACCGACGTTATCCAGAACATGACCGGTGACACGCCGGCGGCGTGGAACGACCCAGCCAAGGGCGGCGAGATCGCCAAGACGCAGATCGACCAGGGCTCCGACGTGGTCTACGCGGCGGCCGGCGGCACCGGCGTCGGCGTGCTGCAGGCGGCGGCTGATGCTGGCAAGCTCGGCATCGGCGTCGATTCCAACCAGAACGGCCTGCAGCCCGGCAAAGTGCTGACCTCGATGATGAAGCGCGTCGACGTTGCCGTCTACACCGCCTTCATGGACGGCAAGAACGGCACCTTCAAGGGTGGCGTCGAGAACCTCGGCCTCAAGGAAGGCGGCGTCGACTACGCCATGGACGACAACAACAAGGCGCTGGTGACGGACGAGATGAAGGCGGCGGTCGAAAAGGCCAAGGCCGACATCATCGCCGGCAAGCTCGAAGTGCACGACTATACGGCTGACAACGCCTGCCCGTACTGAGCGGCACGGACATAAGCCAAGATCTGCAAACCGCCGGGCGCAAGCCCGGCGGTTTTGCCTTCTACCGGGTCGAGCGAAATATTCGCCACTCGCAACGGACACCATTCCGGGACAACGATGCAGCCGACGATCGAACCCATGCGGGAGCGCGATGTAGCAGCCGTCGCGCGACTGCGCCTGGCCACCTTTTTCGAGGGGACGGCAAGGACTGTCGAAGAGGATGCGGCAGGCCTTCGCCGACTGCTTGCCGGTGATGGCTTCGAGGTCGCATTCGTGGCCCGGCTCGGCGACATACCGGTCGGGACGTGCCTGCTGGTCCGCCACGAACTTGAACCAGCGCATGATCTCACGCCATGGCTGGCCGGGTTGGTTGTCGATGCCGGGTATCGAGGCGCAGGGATCGGCAGCGCGCTGGTCAGGGCGACTGAAGCCCATGCGGCTGTGCGAGGTGTTGAGACCCTCTATCTCTACGCATGGGAAGCACGTGATTTCTACGCAGCCCTTGGCTGGAACATGATTGAGATTTTTGCGCAGGACGACGAAACGATGGCTCTGATGTCGTGCCAGCCGCGAGCATGATCCCGAAAACAAAGCTCTAAAACTTGCCCGCCAGATACCCCAGCGCGAACGCCACGATCAACCCGACGGCGAGACCAAATCCGCGCCGGCCGCCAAGCGTGTGCAGGCCAATGCCGTGCGGCCGCTGTGGCAGGCTTCGGATCACGGTTGGCGACCTGGCATCGCTCAGGCCAGAGGTGCGCATCTGCGGCAGGTCGGCAATGCGCTGCGTGATCTGCTTCCAGCGCTTTTCGCCATCCGCCGGTCCGGCACGGTCGAAGACATGCATGCGTTCGGCAAGCCGCACCACGGCATCGCGGAAGGCCGGGTCGATCTCCAGATCCCGTTCTGCCCGCTCCCGGTCCTTATCGTTCATCAGGCCGAGCACATAGTCGCCGGCCCGCGCGATGCGATCGCTTTCACCGGCCATGGCGTGCACCCTCCCTTTTTCCTCACCAATGCGGCGGCTTGGTTACAGGCACGTCATCTCCTGCCTGCTCTTCAAGCGCCAGGAAGCGATCCGTCAGGGCATCGAGCTTGCGCTGCATGCGCTCGATCACCTTCCACTGCTCGGCGATCTGGCCGGACAGTTCCTCGATGGTCTTCTCCTGTTCGGCGGCGCGGATCTCCAGCGTCGTCAGCCGGTCGGCGGGCATGATCATTCAGAATCCCTAGTCTCGCATCGTCCTGCGAATTTGAGCCTCGCCATATTAGCGAATATGAAGGTCCCGGCCACGTTGGAAATTGACAAGCGCACCGGGATTTGTCGAGAGTGAACCCTGCTCCGGCCAATTGGCATGGACGGAGCGTCATGCTAGGCGTTTTGACCAAGCGATAAAAAAATAAGAGTGGGACAGGCTGCATGGCGCAAGCCGCAATCGAGCTGATCGGCATCAACAAGAGTTTTGGCGCCGTGCGCGCCAACCGCGACATCAATCTGGAGATCGCGCGCGGCACCATCCACGGCATCGTTGGCGAGAACGGGGCCGGAAAGTCGACGCTGATGTCGATCCTCTATGGCTTCTACCAGGCCGACAGCGGCGAGATCCGCGTCGGCGGCCAGCCGGCCTCGATCAAGACGCCCAATGACGCGATCGCGCTTGGTATCGGCATGGTGCATCAGCATTTCATGCTGGTCGACAATTTCTCGGTGCTGGAAAACGTCATCCTCGGCGCCGAAAGCGATGCGCTGCTGAAGAAGAGCATTGCCAAGGCGCGCTCCGAACTGGAGCGGCTTGAGCGCGAATACGGGCTGGAAGTCGATCCCGATGCGATCATCGAGGAACTGCCGGTCGGCCTGCAGCAGCGTGTGGAGATACTCAAGGCGCTCTATCGCGGCGCCGAGATCCTGATCCTCGACGAGCCGACGGGTGTGCTGACGCCTGCCGAGGCCGACCATCTGTTCCGCATCCTCAGGCAGTTAAAGGATCAAGGCAAGACGGTGGTGCTGATCACCCACAAACTGCGCGAGATCATGGCCATCACCGACACGGTGTCGGTCATGCGCCAGGGCACGATGGTGGCGACGCGCGAGACAGCCAAGACCACGGTCGAGGAACTGGCCGAGCTGATGGTCGGGCGGCGCGTGCTGCTCAGGGTCGAAAAGGGCGAGGCGGAAGCCGGCGGCGTCAAGCTCGCGGTCAAGAACCTGACGGTGAAGGACACGCGCGGCGTCACCATGGTCGACGACATCTCCTTCGATATCAGCGCCGGCGAGATCGTCGGCATCGCCGGCGTCGCCGGCAACGGCCAATCCGAACTGCTCGAGGCGATTTCCGGCATCAGGCGTGCCGTCTCCGGCTCGGTCATGCTCGACGGCAAGCCGATCGACCTGACCGGCGCCGCCGATCCGGGCGAGTTGCGCGACCGCGGCCTGGCGCACGTGCCGGAGGACCGCCACCATGTCGGGCTGGTGCTGGCCTTCGAGGAGAATGAGAATTCCATCCTTGGCTATCATGACGACCCGCGCTATTTGAAGGGGCCGTTCCTCAACATCGATGCGATCCGTAACGATGCCAAGGACAAGATCGCCAAATACGACATCCGCCCGGCGGACTGCCGGCTGAAGACCGCCAATTTCTCCGGCGGCAACCAGCAGAAGATCGTGCTTGCGCGGGAAATGGAACAAGACCCGGGTGTTCTCATCGTCGGCCAGCCGACGCGCGGCGTCGATGTCGGCGCCATCGAATTCATCCACAAGCGTCTGATCGCCATGCGCGACCAGGGCAAGGCGGTGCTGGTGGTCTCGGTCGAGCTGGATGAGATCCGATCCCTCTCAGATCGCATCCTGGTGATGTTTGCCGGCCGCATCGTCGGCGAGCGCGGCCCAGAGGCGACCGAAGGCGAGCTCGGCCTGCTGATGGCCGGCGTCGAGCAGCAGGAGGCCGCGCAATGAGCACGCCTTACGCCAAACTGCCGGCCTGGGCCGACTATGGCCTGATCCCGCTGATCAATCTGTTCGTCGCCTTCGTCGTCGCCGGCTTCGTCGTGCTTCTGGTCGGCGAGAACCCGTTGCGTGCCGCCGTCATCCTGGTCGAGGGCGCCTTCGGCAAGGGCACTGGCATTGCCTTCACCCTGTTCTATGCCACCACATTCATCTTCACCGGGCTTTCGGTCGCCGTGGCAGCGCATTGCGGCCTGTTCAACATCGGCACTGAGGGACAGGCCTACATTGCCGGCCTCGGCATCGCCATCGTCTGTCTTTCCTTCGACAGCACGCTGCCGTGGTGGCTGACCTTTCCGCTGGCCATCGTCGCTGCGGCGGTCGTGGGCGCGTTGTGGGCGCTTATTCCCGCCTATCTGCAGGCCAAGCGCGGCTCGCACATCGTCATCACCACCATCATGTTCAACTTCATCGCCGCCTCGATCATGGTCTACCTGCTGGTGGGCCCGTTGAAGCCGGCAGCATCGCAAGCGCCGCAGACGCGCAACTTCCTCGCCGGCGCGGAATTGCCGAAGCTCAATTGGATCATCGAGCTGTTCGGCGCCAAGATCCGTTCGGCGCCGCTCAACATTTCCTTTCTGCTGGCGCTGGCCATGGCCTTCCTGGTCTGGCTGCTGATCTGGCGCACCAAGCTCGGCTATGAGATGCGCACCTACGGTCACAGCCCAAAGGCGGCGCGCTATGCCGGCATTTCCGAAACCCGCATCATCATCACCGCCATGATGATCTCCGGCGCACTGGCCGGCATGATGGCGCTCAACCCGGTGATGGGCGACCAGCACAATGTCGCCATCGACTTCGTTTCCGGCGCCGGCTTCGTCGGCATCGCCGTGGCGCTGATGGGCCGCCTGCACCCGGTCGGCATCGTGCTGGCGGCGATCCTGTTTGGCATGCTCTACCAGGGCGGCGCCGAGCTTGCCTTCGAGATGCCGGCGATCAGCCGCGATATGATCGTCATCATCCAGGGTCTGGTGATCCTGTTTGCCGGCGCCCTCGAGCACATGTTCCGGCCCTACATCCAGGCGCTGTTCGCCTCGTTCAGTCCGCGATCGGTCGGCATGGAAGCGGTCAAGGGGAAGGGTGTCTGAGATGGACGTGTTCAACGCAATCGTCCAGACACTGGACTCCACCATCCGCCTCTCGGTGCCGCTGCTGCTTGCTTGCCTCGCCGGCCTCTATTCGGAGCGCGCCGGCATCTTCGACATCGGCCTCGAAGGCAAGATGCTGGTCGGCGCCTTCGCCGGTGCTGCGGCCGCTTCCGTATTCCATTCGGCCTTTCTCGGCCTCGGCATGGCCATCCTGATCTCGGTCGCCTTTGCCATGATCCACGGCTTTGCCTCGATCACCCATCGCGGCAACCAGATCGTCTCCGGCGTGGCGATCAATTTCATCGCCGCCGGCTCGACCATCATTCTGGGCCAGGCCTGGTTCCAGCAGGGTGGACGCACGCCGGCGCTGCAACCAGGCGAGCGCTTCGAGGCCATCACTCTGCCGGGTGCCGACGCCGTCCGCGACGTGCCGATCGTTGGGCCGATCTATGCCGAGCTACTGTCGGGTCACTCGATCCTGGTCTATCTCGCCTTCGCGATGGTGCCGTTCACCTGGTGGGTGCTGTTTCGCACCCGCTTCGGCCTGCGCCTGCGCGCCGTCGGCGAGAACCCGGCTGCCGTCGACACCGCCGGCATTTCCGTCGCCTGGCTGCGCTACCGGGCGCTGATCTGCACCGGCATCCTCACCGGCATTGCAGGCGCCTATCTGTCGATGGTGCAAAATGGCGGCTTCGTGAAGGACATGACCGCCGGCAAGGGCTATATCGCGCTGGCTGCGCTGATCTTCGCCAAGTGGAAACCGGTCAACGCCATGTTCGCCTGCCTGTTGTTCGGCTTCCTCGACGCGCTGTCGATCCGCCTGCAAGGCTCGCCACTGCCCATCATCGGCAAGGTGCCGGTGCAGTTCATGCAGGCGCTGCCCTACATCCTCACCGTCATCCTGCTCGCCGGCTTCATCGGCAAGGCCATTCCGCCACGCGCCGGCGGCGTGCCTTACGTCAAGGAACGCTGAGCCGCAGCAGCGGGGCGGCTTGGTGCCGGGTTTTGGACACGATCATCGGAGAGAACACCTGAATGTCGCATGATCTGTTCGAGGCCGCCAAGGCTGCCATGGCCAAGGCCTACGCACCCTATTCGAAATTTCCGGTGGGCGCTGCCTTGCGCACCGAGGACGGGCGCG
Source organism: Mesorhizobium loti (assembly GCF_003148495.1). GTDB lineage: Bacteria > Pseudomonadota > Alphaproteobacteria > Rhizobiales > Rhizobiaceae > Mesorhizobium > Mesorhizobium loti. Next base: position 321,820 of record NZ_QGGH01000001.1, on the reverse strand, counting down.
TCTTTACCGGCGCCAATATCGAGGTCGCCTCCTACCCCGAAGGCTGGTGCGCCGAGACCACAGCCCTCGGCCACTACATCATGGGCGGTGGCGGCAAGATCGTGGAAATCGCCGTTCTTGCCGAGCGCATGGCGAAATGCTCGCCTTGCGGCGGCTGCCGGCAGCGACTGGCTGAATTCTGCCGGCCGGAAACAAAGCTCTATCTCTGCGACAATGCCGGTGTGGCCGAGACCGTGACCATGGGCGAGATGCTGCCCTATGGCTTCCGCGGCGACATTTTGAAATGAACAACGGGCTGAAATGAAGAGCTGGCTGCAATGACGGAAAAGGCTCTGGATCATCTCATCGAAAGACTGGACGGCTTGGCGCCGTTGACAGCGCTGGTGCTGGGTTCGGGTCTGGGCGGGCTGGTCGACCAGATCGAGCATCCGATCCGCATCCCCTATGCCGACCTGCCGGGCTTTCCCAGAAGCGGCGTCACCGGCCATACCGGCGAAGTGGTCGCGGGGCTGTTTGCCGGTGTGCCGGTGCTGATGCTGTCCGGCCGCGCCCACTACTACGAGCACGGCAACGCGGCGGCGATGCGCCCAGTGCTGGAAGTGCTTGCCGGCATCGGCATCACGAAACTGATCCTCACCAATGCCGCCGGTTCGGTCGAACCGGAGATGCCGCCGGGCTCGGTGATGCTGATATCGGACCACATCAATTTTTCGGGCACCAATCCGCTGATCGGCGAGCCCAGCGACCGCCGCTTCGTCGGCCTGACCGAGGCCTATGATGCCGACATCCGCAAGGCCATCGAACGGGCGGCGAAAGCGACCGGCACCACACTGCACAAGGGTGTCTACATGTGGTTCTCGGGGCCATGCTTCGAAACACCCGCTGAAATCCGCATGGCGCGCATCATGGGCGCCAACGCGGTCGGCATGTCGACCGTACCGGAGGTCATTCTCGCCCGTTTCCTCGGACTGCGCGTCGCCGCCTGTTCGGTCATCACCAATTTGGCGGCCGGCATGACCGGGGCTGAGCTTTCGCACCAGGAGACCAAGGACATGGCGCCGGTAGGCGGCGCGCGGCTGGCAAAGATCCTGCAGCGCGTGTTCCGCGACGGACTGCTGGAGAGCTGATGCTTCCGCAGGAAATCATCCGCCGCAAGCGCGATGGCCTCAGGCTGTCGGAGCAGGAGATCGCCGGCTTCGTCGAGGGCGTGACGTCAGGGGCCGTTTCGGATGGCCAGGTCGGCGCCTTCGCCATGGCGGTGTTCTTCAACGGCATGAATCGCGACGAGGCGGTGGCGCTGACGCTGGCGATGCGCGATTCCGGTGACGTGCTAGACTGGTCGGACCTGCCCGGCCCGGTCACCGACAAGCATTCGACCGGCGGCGTCGGCGACAATGTCTCGCTGATGCTGGCGCCGATCGTCGCCGCCTGCGGCGCTTATATACCGATGATATCGGGCCGCGGCCTTGGCCACACCGGCGGCACGCTGGACAAGATGGATGCGATCCCCGGCTACACCAGCCAGCCCGATATCGCACTGTTTCGCAAGGCGGTGCTCGAAACCGGCTGCGCCATCATCGGCCAGACCGCTGACCTCGCGCCGGCCGATCGACGGCTCTATGCGATCCGCGACGTCACCGGCACGGTCGAATCGGTGCCGCTGATCACCGCTTCGATCCTGTCGAAGAAGCTGGCGGCCGGGCTGCAATCGCTGGTGCTCGACGTCAAGGTCGGCAACGGCGCCTTCATGGAAAAATCGCGCGACGCCACCGCGCTCGCCAACAGCCTGGTCGAAATCGCCAATGGCGCCGGACTGAAGGCCTCGGCGTTGATCACCGGCATGAACGAGCCGCTGGCGTCGGCCGCCGGCAACGCCGTTGAGGTGCGCAACGCCGTCGATTTCCTCACCGGCCGGTTTCGTGACCGTCGGCTGGAGGACGTGACGCTGGCGCTGGCCGCCGAAATGCTGCAGTCGGCCGGGCTGGTGTCGTCCAATCAGGACGGCATGCGGCGCGCCACCGAGACGCTCGCCAGCGGCCGCGCCGCCGCCACCTTCGCGCGCATGGTGGCCGTGCTCGGCGGCCCGGCCGATTTCATCGAGAAGCCGGAAAAATACCTGGCCGCAGCGGCGACCGAATTTGCCGTCAAGGCGACCGCAAACGGCTTTGTCACTGGCATCGCGACCCGCGACGTCGGGCTCGCCGTGGTCGGCCTGGGAGGCGGACGCACGCGACCGGACGACAAGGTCGATCCCGCGGTCGGCATCACCAGGCTGTTGCCGGTCGGAGCCGAGGTTCGGGCTGGCGAGCCGTTGGCGCTGATCCATGCCCGCTCATTGGCCGATGCCGAGGCGGCGGCCGACGCCGTGCTTTCGGCCTATACGGTCGGCGCTTCGAAGCCGCCCGCCGACAAATCGGTCATCCGGCGGATTCTTCCGCGCGGCTAGTGCATGTCGCCCAAAAGTGTGAAGCGGTCTTGGGATAACGACATGCACAAAACAACGACACGACTCTTTACTGAACGAGCAGCAGCGTGCCGTTCTCGACCTGGTATTTGTCGAGCCGGTTGAGGAAGCTCATGCCGATCAGATTGGTGCGCAGCGCCCTGTCGTCGAGCACGATGGTCTGGACGTCGTTGACCGTGATGCTGCCGATCTGCAGGCGGTCGATCATTGCAACGGCCGCCTTGATGGTGCCGTTGGCGGTGCTGACCTCGTGGCTGAAGTCGGAAGCGTTCAGCGACAGGCCGATCTTGCGCGCCGTCGAGGTGTTGATGGCGACCAGCGTGGCGCCGGTGTCGATCATGCCGTCGATCTGACGTCCATTGAGCTTGAATGCCGACGAGAAGTGTCCGCGCTCGTCTGCCGCAACGACCACCTTGCGGCCCATCGGCAGCGACGCCGCCGGCTTGTCGGGCACCGATGCCAGGTTGACGTCCGGTTGGACGTTGACCGCGGGTTTGCTCGGCGCCGCCGATTTCAGCAGGTTTTCGACGAATTGCGGATTCGACTGATACACAATCGGTATCGATGCCGACGTACCGGCGAAAACGCCGAGGATGAGAAGTTTGCGCAGCATGGATCGGCCTTTGTGACAGCCGATCCCTAAGCCTTGATGGTGTTTGCCGCTTTAACGGGCGCCAGAAACCCGCCTTTGCGTAAACAATTGGTAAATTATTTGGTCCCGTACATGCGGTCGCCGGCATCGCCGAGGCCGGGCATGATGTAGCCCTTCTCGTTGAGCTGGCGGTCGATCGAAGCGGTGAACACGGGAACGTCCGGATGCGCCTTGGTGAAACGCTCGATGCCTTCGGGCGCTGCCAGCAGGCAAAGGAAACGGATGTTGGTGGCGCCGCGCTCTTTCAGCTTGTCGATCGCAGCGATCGCCGAATTGGCGGTGGCCAGCATCGGATCGACGACGATCACCAGCCGGTCGGCGAGGTCGCTCGGCGCCTTGAAGAAATATTCGACCGCTTCAAGCGTTTCGTGATCGCGGTAGAGACCGACATGGGCGACGCGGGCCGCCGGCACCAGATCGAGCAGGCCTTCCAGCAAGCCGTTGCCAGCACGCAGCACCGAGGCGAAGACCAGCTTTTTGCCCTCCAGTGTCGGCGCCTCCATGGTTTCCATCGGCGTTTCGATCGTCGTCGTCGTCAGTTCGAGGTTGCGGGTGACCTCGTAGCCGAGCAGCAGCGAGATCTCGCGCAGCAGCCGGCGGAAGCCCGCCGTCGAGGTTTCCTTCTTGCGCATGATGGTCAGCTTGTGCTGGACAAGCGGATGGTCGACGACGGTGACGCCCTGCATGGTGTTCTCCTGATGCTTGCGCCCGAAAGTGCGCGCATGGTCCTTTCGGACGCGCCGCGCTTCAAGCTGCTTGAGCGAACCCTAGCGACAATGCGCCGGCCAAGGAACCGCTTGGCCTGCCCCGACCACAGCTTTGTCGGCAGAAATCAGCGTGCCGCACCGTTCAACCGGGCAAGAAGCGCGGTCTTGGTCTTTTTGTCGACGAAAGCGGCTTCGATAGCGGTGCGGGTAACGGCAGCCAGCGCCTTTTCGTTCATCGAGAAATGCTCGCCGGCGATGTCGTATTCGCGCTTCAGCGAAGTCCAGAAATAGGGCGGGTCGTCGGAATTGAGCGTCACCTTGCAGCCGGCTGCCTGCAGGGCTGGAAACGGATGGTCGGCAAAGCTGTCGAACACCTTGAGCGCGATGTTGGAGCCGGGGCAGCATTCCAGCACGACGCCCTCGTCGGCAATGCGCCGGACAAGGTCCGGGTTTTCGATGGCGCGCACGCCATGGCCGATGCGGGAGGGGCGGATGTGATCGAGTGCCGCCTGGACGGTCTCCCAGCCTGTCAGTTCGCCGGCATGGATGGTGATGCCGAGCCCGGCCTCGCGAGCGATCTCGAAAGCTCTGACATAGTCCTCCATCTCGCCGATCCGCTCATCCCCGGCGACGCCGAAACCGGTGACCAGCGGATGCCCGCAGCGCGCCGCGAAACGCGCCGCCTGCTCGATCGACTCGACGCCGACATGGCGCACGCCGGTTACGATCATGCGGCCCTCGATGCCGGTCTTGGCCTTGGCGCGGGCCATGCCCTCGCCGAGCGCGTCGGTATAGGCCTTGGGCGACAACCCGGCCTTTCTGGCATGGTCCGGCGACGTGAAGACCTCGGAATAGATCGCCCCGTCGCGGGCGAGACTGGTCAGATAATGGTCGGCCAGCCGCGCGTAATCCTCCTCGGTCCGGAACAGGTCGGCGGAAAAATCGTAAGCGGCAAGGAACGATGTGAAATCGTGCCAGACGAAGGAACCGTTCTGGATATAGGGCGAGGTATCCTTGCCGTATTTCTGCGCCTGGCGGATGACGAGTTCGGGCGCCGCTGCCCCTTCAATGTGGCAGTGCAGTTCCGCTTTCAAAGGCATTCAATCATCCCGTCGGTCTGTCCAGGTCTTGAAAACCCGCCACCTGGAAGCGCGGCTGAACACCGCGCCTTAAACAATAGCGCCCGCACCATCGATCGGCTATGGTCCCGCCGGTTTTATGACGGATCAAAAAAATGTCAGTTGAGAGAACCACGGCCGCGGGCGGCATGGAAACCTCCTATGGTTTCAAGCGTGTAGGGGCTGGCGACAAGCAGTCCCTGGTCAACGATGTTTTCCACAAGGTCGCGAACCGCTACGACCTGATGAACGATCTGATGTCGGCTGGCCTGCACCGGCTGTGGAAGGATGCCATGGTGACATGGCTCAACCCGCCGAAACGGGCGGGCTGGAAGGTGCTCGACGTTGCCGGAGGCACCGGCGACATCGCCTTCCGCATCGTCGATGCCAGCCACGGCAACGCCCATGCCACCGTGCTCGACATCAATGGCTCGATGCTGGCCGTCGGCCGCGACCGGGCCGAAAAGAAAGGCCTGTCCGGCAACACCGATTTCGTCGAGGCCAATGCCGAGGAACTGCCCTTCGCTGATGCCACATTCGACGCCTACACCATCGCTTTCGGCATCCGCAACGTGCCGCGCATCGATGTCGCGCTCGCAGAAGCGTTTCGCGTGCTGAAGCCGGGCGGGCGCTTCCTGTGCCTGGAATTTTCCGAAGTCGAGATGCCGCTGCTCGACAAGGCCTACGAGGCCTGGTCGTTCAATGCGATTCCGAAGATCGGCAAGATGGTCACCGGCGACGGTGAGCCCTATTCCTATCTGGTCGAATCGATCGCCAGGTTTCCCAACCAGCAGAATTTCGCGACGATGATTTCCCGCGCCGGCTTCGATCGCGTTTCCTTCCGCAATTATTCCGGCGGTATTGCCGCGCTTCATTCGGGCTGGAAGCTTTGAGGCTGGCTCGCATTTCTCGCACGCGATGTGGTCTGTGCCGGTTCAACGAGCCGGCAGGACGGGCGCGGCCATGAGCACGGTCAGCGCTGGATTTCGGCTCGTAAGGGCCGGCTGGGTGCTGGTTCGCGAGGGCGTCGTCGCCGCCTTGCCGGGCGAGGAGCTGTCAGGCCTGCCGAAGTTCGGCTGGCGGCTGGCACGGCTGTTCACCCGCCGCCGCGCGCTTGCCTATGAGCGCAGCGACCGGCTGGCCAAGGCGGTCGTCCGGCTCGGTCCATCCTACGTCAAGCTCGGCCAGTTCCTGGCGACACGGCCCGACGTCGTCGGCAACGACATGGCGCTCGATCTCGCTATGTTGCAAGACAAGATGCACACCTTCCCCAGGGCTGAAGCCATCGCGGCTATCGAGGCTTCGCTCGGGCGCAAGGTCGCCGATCTCTACGCGCAATTCGGCGATCCGGTCGCAGCCGCTTCCATCGCCCAGGTCCATGCCGCCGACACCATCCATGACGGCGTTGCCACCAAGATGGCGGTCAAGGTGATCCGGCCCGGCGTGCGCCGCCGCTTCTTCCAGGATCTCGAAAGCTATTTCCTCGCCGCCCGCCTGCAGGAAAAATACATCCCGTCGTCACGCCGGCTGCGGCCGGTCGAGGTCACCGAGACGCTGGCACAGACCACCAAGATCGAAATGGATCTGAGGCTCGAGGCGGCCGCCCTTTCGGAACTGGGCGAAAACACCAAGGACGATCCCGGCTTTCGCGTGCCATCCGTCGACTGGGAGCGCACCGGCCGCGACGTGCTGACCATGGAATGGGTCGACGGCGTCAAGATGAACGACATTGCCGGTCTCGAAGCCGCCGGCCACGATCTGAAGGCGATCGCCGCCAACCTCATCCAGTCGTTCCTGCGCCACACGCTGCGCGACGGCTTCTTCCACGCCGACATGCACCCGGGCAACCTCTTCGTCGAGGCAAACGGCACCATCGTCGCCGTCGATCTCGGCATCGCCGGCAGGCTTGGCAAGAAGGAGCGCCGCTTCCTCGCCGAAATCCTCTACGGTTTCATCACGCGCGACTATCTGCGCGTCGCCGAGGTGCATTTCGAGGCCGGCTATGTGCCGCGCCAGCACAATGTCGCGGCCTTCGCGCAGGCGATCCGGGCGATCGGCGAGCCGATCCACGGCCAGCCGGCCGAGACCATTTCGATGGCCAAGCTTTTGACCCTGCTGTTCGAAGTGACCGAACTCTTCGACATGGCGACGCGGCCGGAGCTGATTCTGCTGCAGAAGACCATGGTGGTGGTCGAGGGCGTGGCGCGCACGCTCGACCCGGCTTTCAATATGTGGAAGACCGCCGAACCGGTGGTCGGCGGCTGGATTGCCGGCAACCTTGGTCCACGTGGCATGATGATCGATGCGCGCGACGGCGCCAAGGCGCTGCTGACGCTGGCCCGCCAGGTACCCGAGCTTGCGGCGCGCACCGACCGGCTGTCGCGCGAGATCGACCTGATGGCCGAGCACGGCCTGCGCTTCGACGAGACAACCGCGCGCGCCATCGGCAAGGCCGAGGCGCGCTACAGCCGCTCCGGCCGCCTGGCACTGTGGGTGATCGCGCTGACGCTCGTCTATATCGCCTGGAAGATCATCTAGCGATCTGGAACGGCTTGTCCCAAAGTGATTGCATTGCTATCATTGCATTCGGCAATGTTGAGCAGAGTGCAATCATATGGCCAGCATCACCATTCGCAATCTTGACGACGAGGTCAAGGATCTGCTGCGCCAGCTCGCAGCGGAGAACGACCGCTCGATGGAAGAGCAGGCGCGGGTGATGATCCGTGCTGCCGTCGAAGGCCAGCTTGGTTCGGCCGGCCGCATCGATCAGATCGAACAGACCTTGCGCGAACTGGCGAGCGCACGCGGCCTGGCCCCAGTTGTCGCAGGGAAAATCATGCCGCGCGGCCTCTCCAGCAAGCGCATCCTGCTCATCATCGGCGGCGGCATCGCCGCCTACAAGGCGCTTGATCTGATCCGCCGGCTGCGCGAGCGTGGGGCTGCGGTTCGGGTGGTCATGACATCGGCCGCGCAGGAATTCGTTACCACGCTGTCGGTTGGCGCGCTCTCCGCAGACCATGTCTTTACCGACCTGTTCGACCGCAATGATGAGCACGATGTCGGCCATATTAGGCTGTCGCGCGAGGCCGATCTGCTGGTGGTGGCGCCCGCCACCGCCGACCTGATGGCCAAGCTCGCCAACGGCCACGCCAACGATCTGGCCTCCACCGTGCTTGTCGCCACCGACAAGCCGGTGTTGATGGCGCCGGCCATGAATCCCAGAATGTGGGCGCATCCAGCCACCCGCCGCAACCGCGCGACGCTACAAAAGGACGGCATCGCCTTTGTCGGTCCGGCCAGGGGGGAGATGGCGGAAAGCAATGAGGCGGGCGAAGGCCGCATGGCCGAGCCGCTGGAGATCGTCGCCGCCATCGAGGCGCTGCTCGATGTCGGCCCCAGGCCGCTGTCGGGGCGCAAGATCATCGTCACCTCCGGCCCGACGCATGAGCCGATCGACCCGGTGCGCTACATCGCCAACCGTTCCTCCGGCAAGCAGGGCCATGCCATCGCGGCAGCACTGGCCAGGCTCGGCGCCGATGTGCACCTCGTCTCCGGTCCTGTCGGCATCGCCGATCCCGCCGGGGTGAAGACCATCCATGTCGAACGTGCGCAAGAGATGCGCGATGCGGTGGAACAGCTCCTGCCCGCCGACGCGGCGGTGTTCGTCGCCGCCGTTGCCGACTGGCGTACGGAGAACTCGGCCGATGAGAAGATCAAGAAGGTCGCGGGCGAAGGGCCGCCGGTGCTGCGCATGGTCGAGAATCCCGACATCCTGGCCGGCGTCGGCCATCACAGCCAACGACCCGGGCTGGTTATCGGCTTCGCCGCCGAGACACAGGATCTTTTGCGCAACGCCGAGGCCAAGCTCAAGAAGAAAGGCGCCGATCTCATCGTTGCCAACGACGTGTCGCAGGGAAGCGGCGTCGGTCCTTCCGGCGTGATGGGCGGCGATCGCAATCGGGTGCGGATCGTGTCCAAGGCCGGCGTCGAGGAATGGCCCGAGATGAGCAAGGACGAAGTGGCGGCTCGACTCGCCGCCCTGATCGCCGAAAGGCTTAAAACGATCGTCGTTTGAGCTGAAAGACGTTCTGCCGCCAGGTTCTGCTGCAGCGACGCACTGCCCCGCCGCGAGACGGCATCCAGGCGGCATGCTTTAGGTCCTGCAGCTCTGCATGACCTCTGCGGTCAATTGGTCAAAAGCTCGGCGGTCCGGGCAAGCGCGCCGGCGAAGCCATTGAGCGGAATGGAAAAGCTCACCGCTTGTCCGGTGTCGGCCGCGAAGGCGTCGATCTTCAGGGTGGTGCCTGATTTCAGCAGCGGCGTGACGGTCGCATCGAACGCCACCGGCACCAGACAGCCGACGACCTGGCAGGTGTTGAATGCCAGGCTGCCGTCCAGCTTCTGATCGTCGATGGTCAGGCTGACCCCCTTGGCCAGCGCCAGGCCGAACGGCAGCGCGAGCGTTCCCGTGGCATCGTCGCCGGTCTTGCTCGACAGCTCGATCGCCAGCAGGCACTGATTGCTTTGCTTGTTGAATTGCTGATGCGACAGGCTGCAGGTCTTGGTCGTGCCCGATATCTGGCAATTGACCGGCCAGTCGCCATGGGTTTCGGACAGTGCCGACGCGCCTCCAGGCAGCTGCGGCGCATCGGCGGCGGACGGCGCCGCGACCACCTTGTCGCCCTTGGTTTGCGCCGCCACGGCCGGCACACCGACGACGCAGGCAACGCCCATCATCGCCTAGAGATATGCGTACTTCCTCATGAAGACCCATCCCAACCCGGCTCCGCCTCGAGCCAGCTGGAAACTGACCTCGAGAGATGCGCTGATGGCGTTCTGTTTAACCGTTTCGCCGAAGGCGCCATTGTACCTGACGGACATGCCGACGCCATTGACGCCATTCCGCTCAAGGCCGGCGCCGACCCGATAGAGCGGCGAATCGACGGCCTCCGTCAAGTGCAATGCGGGTTGCCCGGCAGATTCTCCGCCGCTGCGAAGCGACCTTCGGCGGTCGACAAGCCGATTTCGTTTCGATCGACGCTGGATATGGCACAGCCGGACAGACACCCTATATTAAGGCGAGGATTTCTTTCACCCGGGAATGAGCGGATGTCGGCGCTTCAACCATCAACGATCTTCACATCGGCAATGCTGGCCACGGCAATGCTGGTGGGGGCTTGCCTGCCCGCTTCCGCGCAGGCCCTCGATTCCGCCACCGGCAACAACGCACTGATCCGGCAGAACGACCTGCAAATCCTGCAAAACAGGGTACAGCGGCAGCAATACCAGCAGCAACAGCAGCAGTACCGTGCCCAGGACCGCCAGATCATCCGGCAAGCGCCGCCGGTCGTGCAGCAACTCAAGCCAAGCTGCCAGACGCAGATAATCGGCACCACCGCCGTGAGCAATTGCCGCTGACATCCAGGCTTTTTTCATTTATTTAGCCGACTTATGTATTCGGAGTGCCCTTCGGCGCACGCGAAAGTTTTGGTTTTGCAACGATGCCTTGTCGCGCTATGCGGCATTGCATCGACTGGATTCACGAATGGCAGCCACGAAGAAAAAGGCCGTACGCAAGGCAAAGAAGGGCGAGAGGATCCGTCAGGTGGCGGCTATTCCGTTTCGGCTGAACGCGCGCGGCGATATCGAGGTGATGCTGGTTACCTCGCGAACCACCAGACGCTTCATCGTCCCCAAGGGCTGGCCGATGAAAGGCAAGAGCGGACGCAAGGCGGCCACCATCGAGGCGCAGGAGGAAGCCGGCGTGCTCGGCAAGACGCTGAAGCAGCCGGCCGGCACCTATTCCTACTGGAAGCGGCTGGCCAACCGCTTTGTCCGCGTCGACGTCATCGTCTATCTGCTTGAGGTGAGCGAGGAACTGACCGACTGGCAGGAAGCCAAACGCCGCCAGCGGGCCTGGCTGGCGCCGGCCGACGCGGCCATGCTCATCGATGAACCCGACCTCTCGACGTTGGTGGAGACGCTGAAGCTTCCTCAGCCTGTGCCGGTCGGCCAGGCCTAAAGCCTCACTCGCCGGTGTCATCCCCTTCGGGAAACGGGCGTACCGGCGTGCCGGTATAGGCCCACAGCCATTCGCGCGGCAGCGGCCCCTTGTTGCGCTCGCTCTGCTGCGACTGCTCCCAGGCATGCGCCAGGATGCCGACCGAGCGTGACAGCACGAAAAGCCCGCGCGTCAGCGGCGGCGGAAAGCCGAGTTCGCCATAGATGACGGCGGTGGCGCCATCGATGTTGAGCGGTATCTTTTTCCCTTTGCGCCGCGCGACCTCCGCCTCGATCGCCTCGGCAATGTCGGCAAAACGTCCATTGACGACACCGCGCGCGGCAAATTCGCGGGTCAGTTCCAGAAGCCGCGGCGCGCGCGGGTCGACGGGATGGAAGCGGTGTCCGAGCCCCGGCACATAGCCCTTATCCTCGGCGAAGAACCGGTCGAGCCGTGCCAAGACGGCCTCCTTCAGCGTCGCACCGCCATCGAGCGCCACGGCAATGTCACCGTAGAAGGAAAGCGCCTGTTCACCTGCGCCGCCATGCACGTCGCCGAGAACGTTGATGGCCGAGGCCATGGCGCTGTTGATGCCGACGCCGCAGGTTGCCGCCATGCGCGCGATGGCGATCGATGGCGCCTGCGGCCCGTGGTCTACCGCAGCACCCAAGGCAATGCCGAGCAGCGCCGCCTGGTCTTCGCTGGGCAGTTCGCCACGCAGCATCAGCCAGATCATCGCTGGGAAGCTGACGCGGCCGATCAGATCCTGGATCTCGTAGCCGCGAAGCCGGATGACGCCCGGCCGCATCTCGATGATATCGGTCTGCCACCATTCCTCGCCGCGCTCGCGGCCAGTCTTCTTCTCCGTGCCGCTCATGCCCGTGCCTTTGCCTTGGCGCGGGATGGCAGGTCCGCGAACACCTCGCCCATATGCTCGCCGAGCGCCGGCGGCGGCTTCGTCGGCAAGGGTGCAACGCCATCGACCATGAAGCCGCCGCGCAGAACGGTCAGCGGCTTGTCCATGCCAGCCACATCATCAAAATTGGTGGTCACCTGGCGTTCGAGGACTTGCGGCTCGGCCAGCACTTGCGGGATCGTCAGCACCCTGCCGGCGGGCACACCGGCACGATTGAGCGTCTCTTCCCAGTCTGCCGCCGGGGCGCTCGCCAGGGCGTCCTCGATCTCGGCTTTAAGCGCCGCACGGTTGTGCTTGCGCGTCTCGCGCTCGGCAAAGCGGGCATCCCCGGCCAGCTCCGGCCGGCCGATCAGCCGGCACAGCGTCACGAACTGCTCCTGCTTGTTGGCGGCGATGTTGATGAGCCCATCGCCGGTGCGAAACGCGCCAGAGGGTGCAGCGGTCATGTTCTCATTGCCCATTGGCTGCGGATCGACACCTGCGGTCAGATAGTTGGAGACCGGCCAGCCAAGCGCGGAAAGCGTGCATTCGAGCATCGAGACGTCGAGAAAGGCACCCTCGCCGCTCGTCTTCTGCCGCACCAGCGCCGAGGCGATGGCGAACGCGCCGACCAGTCCGCCAAGCGTGTCGGCGACGGGATAGCCGACACGCAGCGGCGCCGTCTCCGGCGTACCGGTTATGCTCATGATCCCCGACAGGCCCTGGATGATCTGGTCATAGGCGGGATTGTCGCGCATTGGCCCGGTCTGGCCGAAACCCGATATCGCGCAATAGACGAGGCCGGGACGGACAGCCTTCAGCGCCTCGTAGCCAAGCTCGAGCCGATCCATCACGCCCGGGCGGAAATTCTCCACCAGTGCGTCGGCGCTGGCGACCAGATCGAGGAAACGCTCGCGATCGGCTTGCTTCTTGAGGTCCAGCACCACCGATCGTTTGCCGGCGTTCTGCGCCAGGAACGAGGCGCCCATGCCGGCGCTGTTGAGCTCTGGCGAACCGCCGAGCTGGCGCGCCAGGTCGCCGCCTTGCGGCACTTCGACCTTGATCACGTCAGCGCCGAGCAGCGCCAGCTGATACGCGCAATAGGGGCCGGCCAGGACGTTGGTGAGGTCGAGGACGCGGATACCGGAAAGCAGTTCTGTCATGGCATCAAGGATCGATCAGGCATCGCCAGGCACATGCTCCGGTCCGCGCCGACGCCGATGCTCGATGAAGGCCCAGATATGCGGGCCGGCGAGACCGATGAAGGCGAGCGTCAGCAGCGTCAGCGACAGCTTGTGGGTGTAAAACACTGACCAGTCGCCATTCGAGATGGTCATCGCCCGGCGAAACTGGGTTTCGGCGAGTGGCCCCAGGATCATGCCGATGATGACGGGCGCGGTCGGGAAATCGAAACGCCGCATCAGGAAGCCGGCCGCCCCCAGCAGATAGAGGATGACGAGGTCGATGGGCGATTGCGAAATGCCATAGGTGCCGACCGTGGCGAACACCAGGATGCCGGCATAGAGCTGCGGCGCCGGGATTTTCAGCAGCCGCACCCACAGCCCGATCAGTGGCAGGTTGAGGATGACGAGGATGACGTTGGCTATGAACAGGCTGGCGATCAGCCCCCAGACGAGGTCGCCCTGGGTCGTCAGAAGCAGCGGCCCGGGATTGATGCCGTAGCTCTGGAATGCCGACAGCATGATCGCCGCCGTCGCCGAGGTCGGCAGGCCAAGCGTCAGCATCGGCACCAGCACGCCGGCCGCGGACGCGTTGTTGGCAGCCTCGGGGCCGGCAACGCCTTCGATGGCGCCGACCGTGCCGAACTCCTCCTTGTGCTTCGACAGCTTCTTTTCGATGGCGTAGGACAGGAAGGTCGGGATTTCGGCGCCGCCGGCCGGCATGGCGCCGATCGGGAAGCCGATTGCAGCGCCGCGCAGCCAGGGTTTCCACGACCGCCCCCATTCGACTTTTGTCATGTAGAGCGAGCCCTTCAGCGGCACGATCTCGTCCTTGCCGGCATAGCGGCGCGAAGCCATGTAGAGCGTCTCGCCGACGGCAAACAGGCCGACCGCGGCGATGATGACGTCGACGCCGTCGAGCAGTTCGCTCATGCCGAAGGTGAAGCGCGGCTGCCCCGTCTGGAGGTCGACGCCGATCATGCCGATGACGAAGCCGGCGAACAGGCTGGTCAGGCCGCGCACGGACGAGGAGCCGAGCACCGCCGAAACCGTGATGAAGGCGAGCACCATCAGCGAGAAATATTCGGCCGGACCGAAGGCCAACGCGAATTTGACCACCACCGGCGCCAGGAAGGCGACGCCCATCGTGCCGATCGTGCCGGCAACGAACGAGCCGATCGCCGAGGTGGCGAGTGCCGCACCGCCGCGGCCGGACCGAGCCATCCTGTTGCCTTCCAGCGCGGTGACGATGGTGGCGCTTTCGCCGGGCGTGTTGAGCAGGATCGACGTCGTCGAGCCGCCATACATGGCGCCGTAATAGATGCCGGCGAACAGGATGAAGGACGCTTCCGGTGCCACCTGGTAGGTGATCGGCAAAAGCAGCGCGATGGTCAGCGCCGGTCCGAGACCGGGCAGCACGCCGATGGCGGTGCCAAGCGTGGTGCCGAGCAGGCACCACAGAAGATTGACCGGGGTAAAGGCGACCGAGAAGCCGTGAGCGAGATGTCCGAGCGTTTCCATGGCTTCAGCCCCTCAACATGCCGATGAACGCGTCGATGACCGTGTTCAGCTGGTTCTCGATGAAGCCGGCGCCAATGTTGACGCCGAGCGCCCTGGCGAAGCCGAAATAGGCGGCCAGCGCCAGGATCAGGCCGAGCACTGCGTCGCGCAGCGTGCGCTTGCTGCCAAAGCCGTAGCAGACGAGAACGAACATGATGATAGATGCCGCCGTGAAGCCGAGCGGCTGGATGAGCAGCAGATTGGCCAGCAGGCCGATGACGACGAAACCCATCGCCTTCCAGTCTGTCGGCGTTTCCTTTTCCTCCTCCGGCTGCCAGCCGCCGCGAAGTGCGGCGAGGATAAGCAACAGCGAAAGCACCACCAGACCGACCATGGTGAGGTAGGGAAAGACGGTCGGGCCGACCTTCGAGTAGAGCGGCGACACCGGGATCGCCAGCGTCTGCCAGGCGACCGCGCCCGCGCAGGCCAGGAGCCCGACGCCGATCAACAATTCCGGCACGGCAAGGCGCGGCGGCGCCGCCTGCTGGTCGCTGGTGCTCATGATTGTCCTCCAGGGATAGCTGGCCCAATATGGTTGGCGAAGATGCCCGGCATCGCACCGCCGGTCCTTACCGCAGGTTCATGCCGGCTTTGCAGTCCATGCGAGAAGGGGCGCGTGCCGCCCCTTCAGGGGAGATCAGGCGAGCCCGAGGTCTTTCAGGATAGCCTCGATACGCGCCGAATCCTCGGTGACGAACTTCGCATAATCGTCGCCGGTGAGAAGGATAGGCGTCCAGTTGCGGTTCTTGCATTCGGTCGCCCACGCATCGCTCTTGGCCATGGTCTCGACCAGCGTGATCATCGCTGCCTTGTCGGCATCGGAAACGCCGGGTGGTGCGAAGACGCCGCGCCAGTTGAACAACTCCACATCGATGCCGGCTTCCTTCAGCGTCGGCGCGTCGATGCCGTCCTGGCGCTTGTCGGCCGAGATGGCGAGCAGCCTGAGCGCACCCGCCTTGACCTGCTCTGAGAACTCGCCAAAGCCGGAGATGCCGGCCGCGACCTGGTTGCCGAGCAGCGCCGACAACGCCTCGCCGCCGCCAGCGAACGGCACATAGGACAGGTTTGTCGCCGGAACGCCAACCGTCTTGGCAATCAAGCCGAACAGGATGTGGTCGGAACCGCCGGCGGAGCCGCCAGCGACAGGAACCTTTGTCGGATCGGCCTTGAGTGCGGCGACGAAATCGGCGGCCGTCTTGAACGGCGACTCCGCCGGCACCACCAAAGCCTCGAACTCGCCGGTGAGACGAGCGATCGGGGTGACTTGCGTCAGATTGTTGGCAGCCTTGTTGGCGATGATGGCGCCAACCATGACCATGCCGGCAACCATCAGCGAATTGCCCTTGCCGTTCCACTGGCTGATGAATTGCGGCAGCCCGACCGTGCCGCCGGCGCCGCCGACATTGGTGATCTGCGAGCCGGAGATGAGCTTCTCGCTGCGCAGCACCTGGTCCATCGTACGCCCTGTCTGGTCCCAGCCGCCGCCCGGTGCCGCCGGTACGAAAATCTGGATCTGCGGTGCACCCTCGGCGAAAGCGGGGGTGAGATGAAGTCCTGCAAGGCCGGCAGCGCTCGCGGCCGCCGTGTTCATCAAAAATCTGCGTCTGTTCAGCATGGGATTCCTCCAGATCACGACACCTCCTCCGGTGCCTGCCAAACGCGCCTGCATTCACAGACCCGTGATCGAGTTCAAGCAGATGTTACCGAGTTCTGTCAACGGGAACGATATTCTGCTGGACAGAACGATCCAGTGGCGCGACAGAGTGACCCCGCTCGGGCTTCTCCGGACTGGAACCGCAATGGACTTACCAAGCAGACCGACTGATGCGGAAAACCGGCGTGCGTCCGCCGAAGGTGTTGCGGCACTTGATCGGGCGATCGCCATCCTCGATGCCTTCACCACCGCCGACCGCTCGCTCAGCTTGGCCGAAATCGCGGCGCGCACAGGCCTCTACAAGAGCACCATCCTGCGGCTGGCGAATTCCCTGCTGCGCGGACGATTGCTCGAGCGCCTCGACGATGGGCGCTACCGCGTCGGACCTGCCACGTTTCGGCTCGGTGCGCTCTACCAGCGTTCGGTGGTGGCGATCGATATCCTGTTGCCGATCATGCGCGACCTTTCCGAACGAAGCTGGGAAAGCGTTGCCTTCTATGTTCGCTCGGGCGACGTCCGCACCTGTCTCTACCGCGTCGAATCCAAGCACGCGATCCGCTATACGATACGCGAAGGCGACGTGTTGCCTTTGCTGGTCGGCTCGGGTGGTCGCGTGCTTGCGGCGTTTTCCGGCCAGCAGGGCGAACCCTACGAGACCATCCGCAAGACCTGCACCTGTCTCGCCATCGGCGACCGCGATCCCGACACGGCGGGCGTGTCGGCACCGGTGTTCGGGCCAGGGCACGCCCTGCTCGGCGCCCTGACGCTGGCCGGCCCCAGCACGCGCGTCGACGCGGCGTTTCTCCAGCGCATGAGGCGTCCGCTGCTCGAGGCGGCTGCCCGCGCCACCCGCGCCTTCGGCGAGGACGCCTCCATGCTTGATCAGGCGAGCCTCGCGGCGGATGCATAGCGCCGATTGGCTTGGCTGACCACGCAAACTTTGAATACAATCCGATTCAACCTGAAGCAATTTCATGAAAAACCGTAATATTCGGTCGCCTGCAGCAAGAATAGACCTTGCAAATAGTTGAAGTCTTTATTCGCTGTCAAGCCCCCCATGATAACCGGATTGTTGTCGCCAGCTGAGCGACATGAGGGACAAACACAGTCTCAACCGACGGATGAAACCGTCGGACAGACACGCTGACAGGGATCATGGCAAGTCCATGGAAATTCGATGAAGCTGTCATCGATGGACGCAAGCCCCCGTCTCCTCGGGCTCGTCTGGCCGTTCATCGCCGTCGTTCTTGCTCAGGCGCTGGTTGCCAGCCTCAGCCTCTACACGCTGTCGGCGGTTCGCGCCTATGTCGGCGGCGAGAGCCAGTGGTCCAAGGGACAGAAGCACGCCATCTATTTTCTCAGCCTCTATGCCGGCACCGGCAGCGAGGAATTCTTCAGCGAGTACCGTGGAGCGATCGCCGTTCCGCTGGCCGATCGTTCGGCACGCCTAGCGCTTGAGCAGCCCGAGCCCGACACCAACGCGGCGCGCACCGGCTTCCTGCAGGGCAGAAACCACCCCGACGACGTGACCGGGATGATCTGGCTGTTCCAGAATTTCCGCGGCTTCAGCTATCTTGATGCCGCCATCCGGCACTGGACGGCTGCCGACACCATGATCCTCGCCATCCAGCAACTTGGCGACGCCATGCACGAGACGCTCGGCAAGGGTCCGGTATCGACGGCTGAGATCAGCGCCTGGAAGGCGGAGATCCACCGGCTCGATCATCAGATCACCCCACTTTCCAAGGCCTTCTCGGACAGCCTCGGCGAGGGATCGCGCTTCATCAAGATGCTGCTCACCTTTGCCAATCTCGTCACCGCCGCTTTGCTGATCCTGCTTGCCGTGTGGCGGACGCGCAAACTCCTGGCGCAGCGCCAGGCCTTCCAGTTGGCGCTGAACGCCGAGCGTGAGCGCGCGCAAATCACCCTGGCTTCGATCGGGCAGGCCGTGATCAGCACCGGCGCCGACGGGCGGCTGGACTACATGAACGCCGTCGCCGAAAGATTGCTGGCATGTCCGCTCAGTGCCGCCCGAGGCAAGCCGATCGAGTCGCTGTTTCGCCTTGTGGACAAGGATACCAGCGTCGAGGATGTCAGGCTGATCGAGCGCCTGCTGGCCGGGGGACCCCGCCGTTCCAGCGCGCGTCCGCAATTGCTGCAGCGGCCGGACGGATCGGTTGTTCCCGTCGCGTTGACCAGTGCGCCGCTGCTCGTTTCCGGCCACGTCGTCGGCGCGGTGCTCGCCTTCCACGACATGACGCGCGAAGAGGACTACATCGAACGGCTCTCATGGCAGGCATCGCATGATGCGTTGACCGGACTGGCCAACCGACGCGACTTCGAAAGCCGGCTGGAAAGAACGATCGCGGACTTGGCGGACCGGCCCCGCCAGCACGCGCTGATGTATCTCGACCTCGACCAGTTCAAGCTGGTCAACGATACCTGCGGCCATGCTGCCGGCGACCAGCTGCTGCGCCGGATTTCGGCGCGGCTGACCAACGAATTGCGGCCAGGCGATGTGCTGGCCCGGTTGGGCGGCGACGAGTTCGGCGTGCTGCTCGTCGATTGCGATGCCGACAGTGCGGCCGACATCGCCGAACGGCTGCGCGCAGCCGTGCAAGACCTGCATTTCGCCTGGGACGGCAGGCCCTTCAACACCAGCGTCAGCATCGGCATGGTGCAGATCGCCGATGCGCGAGTGACGATCGAGGAAACGCTCAGGGCCGCCGACGTCGCCTGCTACATGGCTAAGGAAAAGGGCCGCAACCGCGTCCAGATCCACAGCGATGGCGACATGGCCCTGCAGGAGCGCTTCGGCGAGATGGCCTGGGTACAGCGCCTGCACGCCGCCCTGGAAGAAAACCGCTTCAGGCTTCATGCCCAAGAAATCTGGCCGCTCGACGATGACGCCGCCGAAGCAGGTGTACATGTCGAGATCCTGTTGCGGCTGACCAGTGAAGACGGCAGCTTCGTCACCCCGCAAAGCTTCATTCCCGCGGCCGAGCGCTATGGCCTGATGCCATCGATCGACCGCTGGGTGGTCCGCAACACGTTCGCCATCCTGGCCGCGCGGCAGGCCGATCCGCGCACGGCTCCGATCTCCACCTGCGCCATCAATCTTTCCGGAGCGACTTTTGGTGACGAGACATTCCTCGGCTTCCTGCGCGAACAGTTCCTCGTCCATGGCATTTCGCCTGCCATGATCTGCCTGGAGATCACCGAAACCAGCGCCATTGCCAATCTCAACAATGCCATGCGCTTCATCGCTGATCTGCGCGGCTTGGGCTGCCGCTTCGCGCTCGACGATTTCGGCTCGGGCATGTCGTCCTTCGCCTATCTGAAGCACCTGCCCGTCGACTACCTCAAGATCGACGGTAGCTTCGTCAAGGACATGCTGGAAGACCGCATCGACCACGCCATGGTCGAGATGATCCATCACATCGGCAAGGTCATGGGCAAGCGAACCATCGCCGAGTTCGTCGAAAGCAACGGCATCATTGCGGCGCTGAAAAAGATCGGCGTCGACTATGCCCAGGGCTATGCGATCGCCAGGCCTCAGCCGTTTGACGCTTCAACGGCATTGCTCTGCAAAAGCGTCGCGCCGGCCGCAGAGATCGTCACCGATCCATGGGTCGATCTGGCGCAAAAGCTGCGCCGCAAGGCCAGCTAGAATGCGTCCTCGTTCGGAAGACTCGCTTCAGTTCAACTTGACCAGAACCACACGGCGGTTCTTGGCGCGGCCCGCGTCATCATCATTGCTGGCGACAGGCGCCATCATGCCGGCGCCAGCAGCGGTCAGCCGCGCCCCGTCGATGCCGTATTTCGACACAAGTGCCGCCTTGACCGCTTGCGCCCGTCGCGACGACAGGTCGAGATTGTAGTCGAAGGCGCCTTGATTGTCGGTGTGGCCGACGACGATCACGGCCATATCAGGGTCGTTGGCCAGCAGCGTCGAAATTTCCTTCAGCGTTGGTTCCGACTCCGGCTTGATGTCGGCCTTGTCGGTGTCGAAGAAGATGCCGTAGAGCGAAATGCTGCCGGTGGCGGAGAGTGAATCCGCCATCTTGGCCGCCTCGACCACCACCATCTTCTTGTCGCGCGCCTTGGGTTCCAGCACCTGGACGATGGCAACGGTGCGGCCGTTGAGCTCCTTGCAGTAGAGATCGTCGGTCATCGAATAGGTCTGCACGGTCACATAGGCGTCGCCGCCGTCCTGCGGCACCTTGGCCGAGAAATAGCGCTGGTCGTTGATGCCGGAGGTCAGTGCGCAGGCGCCATTGGAGAATGCCGCGTCCTTCAGATCGCTCTCATGGAAGGAATACATCGTCAGGCTCATGTCGCCGCCCCCGCCGCTCGACGAGCGGTCAGCGGCGCCACCGCATTCCTCCTTCTTGCATTCGAACAGGATTTCGCCGCCGGCCGCCGCGATCACATCCTGATAGTTGCGCAGCACTTCGAGCGGCGAACGCTCGGCCGGCAGCACATAGGCGATGCGGGTCAAAGCGCCCTCGACCTCGGCCTTCTTGTCGGGTGCGAAGACACGATTGTTCATCGCATCGCGCGCGTCGGGGTCCGCGCTCGGCTTCAGCGGCGACAGCGGCACGCTGAAATCCGTGAAGGCCAGTTTCTCATAGGAGACGATGAACGAGCCTTCGTAGCGCTTGGCGAGATGGTTGTCGGCGGCGCCCTCGATATCGGCGGTCGGCGCCGTCGCGTCGGCTGCCGCCAGCCGTCCGGCCAGCATGAGCACCAGCACCGCCCAGAAAAACGTTAGAGCTGTCGTCTTGAATGCACGCATCGATCGTCCCCCCTTCGCATTATACTCGATGCTAACAGAGCGGGTATGTCCAGTCGATGACGCCGCCTGGAGCATGATGCCGAAAAGTGTGAAGCGGTTTTTCGGACGACATCATGCTCTATCCCTTTGATTAGAGCCGGCTCTAGGGTCACCGCGCCAGCAGGATGGTCGGGGCGTCGTGATAGGTGGTCTGCACCACTTCCCGGAAACCGCACTTCGCCGCGACCCTCAGCGAAGCGACGTTTTCCGGATCGATGATGCAGACGGTCTTCTCCCGCCCGAACGTCTCTTCGCCCCATGCGAGCACGCGGCCAACAACCTCGGTGGCGAAGCCCGCCCCGTGCACGGCCGGAACCAGCGCCCAGCCGGCTTCGGGAATGCCCTCGATCGACGGCTCCATATCGCGCTTGAGATCGTGAAAACCGGCCTCGCCGATGAAACGGCCCGTCGCCTTCTCCTCGATCGCCCAGAAACCGTAGCCGAGCAGCGACCACAGGCCGGCGTGACGCAGGAAGCGCATCCAGCTCTCTTCGCGCGTGCGCGGCTTGCCGCCGATGAAACGGGTGACGACGGGATCGGTCCACATCGCGGCATAGGCCTCGAAATCGCCAAGCTGGTGTGCCCGCAGGATGGTTCGCTTCGTCTCGATGACAGGAGCACTGGTCGCTGGTGAATTGTTCATGGGATCTGCCCTCGCACGGATTGTCAGCGCTTAGCAAATCGCCGGTCTGGTGCAAGGGCCAGGGCAATGCGGCCCATCATCCAGGCTCCACTATGGGAATCTTGCGCGACGGTGTTATTTTCGCGACAGGCTGATTCACACTAGCAGCGTGATCCTTTTTCAGGCGCGGGGCGGCGCCGTCAGACCCAAGGGAAAAAAGCATGGACGCCACCGATCTTGTGCTTGCGATCTTCCATCATGTGCTGGTGTTTTCACTGGCAGGGATCATCGGTGCCGAATTCGTGCTGATCCGCGGCGATCTGGCCGCTGCCACGCTCAAGCGGCTCGCCGGCATCGATCGCCACTATGGCATCATCGCCACGCTGATCATCATAGTCGGCATCGGCCGCGTCTTCTACGGCCTCAAGGGCTGGGAATTCTACGTCTACAACTGGGTGTTCTGGGCCAAGATGGCGGCGTTTGGCATGGTCGGGCTGCTGTCGATCATCCCGACCGTCCGCTTCATTTCCTGGAACAGGCAGGCAAGCGCCAATCCCTCGTTCCTGGTGCCGGCAACTGAGCTTGCGTCCGTGAAGACCTATATCCGCGCCGAGGCTTTCATCTTCCTGCTGATCCCGGTCTTCGCCGCGGCGATGGCACGCGGCTACGGCTACTGATCTGCCGCTGAAGCCATTTCAAGGGGCGCGATCGGCACCAGCGGTGCCGGTACGTCGGTCGTCTTCACCTCGGCCTTGCAAATGTCGGCGATGACGCAGGCCGTGCAATCCGGCTTGCGCGCCTTGCAGACATAGCGGCCATGCAGGATCAGCCAGTGATGCGCGTGGCGCATATATTCGTCCGGGATGATCTTGAGCAGCCCCTGCTCGACCTGTTCCGGTGTCTTGCCGGGCGCCAGCCCGAGCCGGTTGCCGATGCGGAAGATATGCGTGTCGACAGCCATCGTGTGCTGGCCGAAGGCCATGTTGAGCACGACATTGGCGGTCTTGCGCCCGACGCCCGGCAGCTTGACCAATTCATCGCGGTCGTCAGGCACCTCGCCGCCATAGTCGCGGATCAGCGCTTGCGACAGCGCAATCACATTCTTCGCCTTGTTGCGCCAGAGCCCGATGGTGCGGATGTACTCGCCGACCTTGGCTTCGCCCAGCGCCAGCATCTTCTGCGGCGTATCGGCGATCTTGAACAGCGCCCGCGTCGCCTTGTTAACGCCGACATCGGTCGCTTGCGCCGACAGCACCACCGCGACCAGCAGCGTGAAGGCGTTGACATGTTCGAGCTCGCCCTTCGGCTCGGGCCTCTGGACGGAAAAGCGCCGGAAGATCTCGTGCACTTCCGCCGGGCTATAGCGCGAAGTGCGCCGCACCGGGCGCGGGCGCGGCTTGGCGTTCGACCCATCGCGCCGTCCGGGCAACAGCTCTTTTTTGGACATGGAAGAATCTTTGGACTTGGGGCTCGCCATTTCCCTCCTATAATATCCCCTCATGAGCGACACAAACGCCTCGTTTCAGGCCGACGAGCCATTCTTTCAGGCGCTACTGACCCCGCATCGGTCGCTGGGCCGGACAGGTTTCTTCATCCTGATGGGCGCGCTGCTGTTCGGCTGGCTGGTGACAGGTGCGTTTTTCCTGTCGCGCGGTGCCTGGCCGGTGTTCGGCTTCTTCGGCCTCGACGTGATCGCCGTCTACATCGCCTTTCGCGTCAACTACCGGGCCGCCCGCGCACGCGAGGAAGTCTCGGTCTCGCGCACCAGCCTCGACATCCGCAAGACGGCACCCTCCGGTAAATCGGAAGCGCATCGCTTCAATCCGTTCTGGGCGCGGTTTTCGGTCGCTCGTCACACCGAGATCGGCATCACCAGGATGACGGTTGAAGGGCAAGGCCAGAACGTGCCGATCGGATCGTTCCTGGACCCAGCCTCCCGAGAAAGCTTTGCCACGGCTTTTTCACGCGCGCTGGCGACCGCCAAGACGCGCTAGAAGCAATTCCAGGAAAAGTGTGAAGCGGTTTTCCCGGGAAAAGCGCGCAGCGCTTCCCTGGGGAATTGCGGCAAAAAGTGCCTCAGAACCGATAGCGCAAAAGCCTGCCGACCTTTCGCAATGCAGGAATGTGTCTCCACAGGCGGATGAACAGTTTCGCGGACCAGCCCATGCGGGCGGCGTGTTCGGGCTTGTAGGCCGAGATGTCCTCGACGAATCGCAGCTTCGGAACAGCCAGCTCCAGTTCGTGCGGATCGTCGATGGCCCAGTGGACCTCGGCGCCCGTCGCCTTGATGGTCGGATTGAGGCGAAGCAGCTTCAGGCCGAAACGGCTGTAGGCGTCGAACATCAGCTCGCCGCTGGCAAGATGCGAGACGAGCCGCGCTAACAGGCGTGGCCCCTCTTCGGCTGGGAGATAGGGCGTCAGTCCTTCCGCCACCACGATGGCCGGGCGATTGCGCGGCACTTCAGCCAGCCAACCGGGCTCGGTCACCGACGAGGCAACCAGATGGTAATGGTCGCGCAACGGGTAAAGCTTGCGCCTGAGTTCAATGACCTCGGGGTAGTCGACATCGAACCAGTCCACGCCTTGCGGTGGATCGACACGGAAGATACGCGTATCGAGCCCGCAGCCCAGATGCAGCACGATGGCGTCAGGATTTCTGGCGAGAAAGTCCTCAACGCGGACGTCCAGCGTCTTTGCCCGGATCGCCAGGCCGACGCCGAGATTGTCGTCGACCTTGAGCCGGGAGAAATCATAGTCGATCTTGCGAACCACCTCTTCGGCGAAATGATCCCTAAGCAGCGAATCCGGCAACCGGCTCTCCAGCGCCTTGCCGTAGAGCGTCATCAGTAAGGTCTCCTTTGCCCCGGTGAGATTTACTTTTTCGCCGGCTATGAGCGACTCCTGGGCTCGAATCCCGTGTCTATCTGGGTATGCGCCGCAAGAAGGCAAGTTTCGGGTGGCGATCGACGCCCCAAGGGGCGATATTCCGGCTCAAGGAGACAGTTCCATGAGCACACACACAGCAGTCCTCAACAAGGACATCACGCCGCAAGGCAGCGACTATGAAATCGTGCGCCGTGCTATCGAGAAGATCAGCCTCGACTATCGCGACCAGCCTTCCCTCGAAGAGCTGGCCGAGGAGGTCGGCGAAACGCCGACCGGCTTGCAAAAACTCTTCACCCGCTGGGCCGGCCTGTCGCCCAAGGCCTTCCTGCAGGCGGTGACACTGGATCATGCGCGCAGGCTGCTCGATTCCGGCATGCCGCTGCTCGAGACCTCGTTCGAACTGGGCATGTCCGGCCCGGGCCGGCTGCATGACCTGTTCGTCACCCATGAGGCGATGTCGCCGGGCGACTACAAGACGCGCGGCGCCGGGCTCACCATCCGCTACGGCTACCATTCCTCGCCCTTCGGCACCGCCCTGATCATGGCCACCGACCGCGGGCTTGCCGGCCTCGCCTTCAGCGACCCCGGCGAGGAGCGCGCCGCCTTCGCCGACATGTCCAGCCGCTGGCCGAACGCCCTCTATGTCGAGGACATGACTGCCACAGGCCCCTACGCCGCGCGCATCTTCGACTCGACGCTGTGGCGCCCCGACCAACCGCTGCATGTCGTCATGATCGGCACCGACTTCCAGGTTCGTGTCTGGGAGGCGCTGCTCAAGATCCCGATGGGCAAGGCCCGCACCTATTCCTCGATCGCCGCCAGCATCGGCACGCCGTCCGCCAGCCGCGCCGTTGGTGCCGCCAACGGCGCCAATCCGCTCTCTTTCGTGGTGCCCTGCCACCGCGCCATCGGCAAATCCGGCGACCTCACCGGCTATCATTGGGGCCTGACCCGCAAGCGCGCTATCCTGGGCTGGGAAGCCGGGCAGGTGTCGTGAACATCGATTTTCCAATTATTGCCGAAGGAATATATAGATATCGACATTTAAGTATAATTAGGTTTTTCTGTTTCGTTTTGCTTGCATACAACCGAGGGCAACCTCTGGTTACCATGTTTGTTATTTTCAAATGTTATTTTAGTTAACCCTAAATTAACCACGATAAAGTGATGATGACCCATATTAATTCGGGCGATCCGGCTTAATAGGAGGTCTCGATGACGTTGTTTCGCGCCGCCTTCGGCGCAGTTCTGCTGGTTGCCAGCATAGACCAGACCGCGTTGGCCACGACGCAGAATGTCATTTTCAATGGCACAATCGCGCCGACCTGCACGCTTGTCGTTGCCACCAACGGCACGATGACGGTCAGTCCCGATCTCCAGTCCCTCAGCTCCCACAACAGCGGCGGTTCTGCCGGAACCGTGACGCTGACGACGACCGGAGGTGTGTCGCTCAGCGTCGATCCGGTCACCACCACGACGGTGCCATCGGCCGACAGCACATCGACGACCTGGACACCGACCTACTCCGCCGCTGGTGCGCACTCTATCGTTGAGACCGGCTCGGCCACCAGCATCAGCACCCCCGGCGCCGACCTCGTCTCGGTCCATCTCGCCGGCACCAAGGGCGGCAGCAACCGCTTCGCCAACGGCAACTATCAGGCAACGGTAACGCTGCGCTGCGAATGACGCCGTAGCGAAGGAGGGGTCCTTGAAACATGCTCGAATCCTGGCGACGGCACTGGCCGTCGGATTGGCGCCCATTGCCGCCAAGGCGCAGTCGATGTCGCCGATGCGTGGCGAGGTCAACAGCTTCACCGACGTCTTCGCGGTCCGCGTTTTCCCAGCCAATCCCTACGACCGGAAGATCCGGGTCGAAATACACGTCTACGACCAGGATTTTCAGCCGGTAGACGCCAGGATCTCTCCAAATGTCTTCCAGCTGGCTTCCCAGGCGTCCCGTCCTGTCCTTGTGGTCGTGCCCTTTGGCGGCGCCGCCGAGCGTAAAGTGCGTATCTGTACCGAAAGCATCCCCTTTCCCAATCAACAGACGCAGATAAGGGCACAGATATGCGGAAAGTTTTTTGGGCGCCGCAAATCCTGATAGTCGCGCTCGCGGCTGCGTCGGCGAATGTCTCGCCGGCCGGGGCCGAGGACATCTACAACCTCAACCAGAACGAGAGCGGCTTCAACCTGCCCGGTGTCACCTTGCCCCAGGGCCAGGACGAGGTCCATGCCGCGGACGGCACCACTTGCCGTTCCGCCGTGTCCGGTTCCGGCGCGTATGTCGATCTCGGCGTCATCAGAGGCAACAACCAGTCGAACAATGACGTCGCCACCTACGGCCGCGTCGTGATCCCGATCGGGCGTACGCCCAAGCGCGTCGATTGCAGCCGCCTCTACGAGCTTGAGGTCGAGCGGCTGCAGCTGGAGCTGAAACTCCTCAAAATGGGCCTTGGCGCCGACGGCCAGACGGCGAGCATTGCCGCCACCGCTCCCGCGGCTGCATCGCCCGGATGGGCCAACGAAGGCTGGAGCATCAGGACCGGAAGCGATGGCAAGAAAAAGAAGAAGAAATAGCAGCGCGCTGCTTGCCATGGCAGCACTTGCCGGCTTTTGCCTTCCGGTGCAGGCGGCGATCATCGGCACCTGCACCATCATGGTCGGGGCGTCCGGAACGATGACCGCAAATCCAGCCATCGGCATACTGGGCTCCAAACAGGCAGGCGGATCGAGTGCGAGCGCCACGATCGTGGCAAGCTCGCTGCTGTGCTCCTTGTTCAACCTGCTGGACTGCTATTCGGTTTCGGCGCCGGCGCCAGCCGCATTCTCGTCCGCGCCGAGCGGCGGCGGCACCAACGTGACCTTCGCTTCGGTCTTCCGCCTCGATGGCTCGGGGGTCGACATCAACGGAAGTGTGCCGCAGCGGGTTGTCAACGGCACCCACCCCATGCAGGTCGACCTCACCGCCACCAAGTCGAGCGGTATCTTTCCCGCCGGCAACTATCAGGGCACGGTCACCGTGCGCTGTGAATAAGCCACGATACCTCAAATCGAGCTGGACCATTCGCGTGGTCTGGCAAGCCGCAGCCTTACAGGTTAGCTTCCCGCGCTATTGGAACGACCTGCGTTCGCCCGGACGCACAAAGGCCGCTCCGACACTTTGAATTTGCGCTGCCAGGAGGCATTGCTTGATTATCGTCATCGGCTCGATCAACCTCGACCTTATCGCCAATGTCGACCGCTTGCCTAGCCCCGGCGAGACGGTGGGCGGCTCGGCCTTCACCACCGCTCCCGGCGGCAAGGGTGCCAACCAGGCGCTGGCCGCCGCGCGCGCCGGCGCTTCGGTGCGCATGGTCGGCGCCGTCGGCAAGGACAGCTTCGCTGCCGAGGCGCTGGCGCTGCTGCGCGACGGCAAGGTCGACCTGTCGGGTGTTGCCGAGACCTTCGCCTCGACCGGTACGGCGCTGATCATGGTCGGCGACGACGGCGAGAACATCATCGCCGTGGTGCCCGGCGCCAACGCTTCCGTGGTGCCTGGCGACCTCGCCAAGGCCTTCCTGAAAAAGGGCGATGTCGTCCTGCTGCAACATG
Organism: Mesorhizobium loti; assembly: GCF_003148495.1. Classification (GTDB taxonomy): domain Bacteria; phylum Pseudomonadota; class Alphaproteobacteria; order Rhizobiales; family Rhizobiaceae; genus Mesorhizobium; species Mesorhizobium loti. Next base: position 293,652 of record NZ_QGGH01000001.1, on the reverse strand, counting down.
AGATCCCGCTGGCGACCGTCGATGCAGCGCTTGACCAGGCAAGAGCGGCCGGCGCCATCACCGTGCTCAACACAGCCCCTTTCCAGGGCAAGGCAGCGGCCTTTCTCGCCAAGGCCGATTATGCCGTCGCCAACGAAACCGAATTCGACCTCTATGGCGAAGCGCTGGCCCTAAATGGCCGCGACCGGGCGGCACGCATGCGCGACTTCGCCGCGAAAACCGGCCGCACCATCGTCGTCACGCTCGGCGGCGATGGCGTGATGGCGGCGACGCCGAGCGATTTCCTCACCGTTCCGGCCCTGAAAATCACCCCTGTCGACACGGTCGGCGCCGGCGATACGTTCTGCGGTTATTTTGCCGCCGGGCTGTCGTCGGGCCTCACGCTCGAACAGGCGCTGGTGCGCGCCGGCGCAGCCGGCTCGCTGGCCTGCCTGAAGCCTCGCGCCCAGCCGGCGATCCCGCTGGCCAGGGATGTCGATCAGGCGTTGCAGGAAACCCATTGAGATGCTGCGCCCTCAAACGAAACATGCCGTGCCGCCGACCGGCGACATCTGCCGCCTGTCCGCGGTCGAGCTCGCCGCCGCCATCCGCCGAAAGACACTTTCCGTGCGCGAGGTGGTGACGGCATTCCTCGACCGCATCGAGGCGGTCAACCCGCTGGTCAACGCCATCGTTTCGTTGCGCGACCGCGGCGACATCTTGCGCGAAGCCGATGCCGCCGATATCAGGCGGAAAAGTGTCGAAGTCGGCCCGCTCTTCGGCCTGCCGATCGCCATCAAGGATCTCGCCTCGACCACGGGCCTCAGAACCTCCCTCGGCTCGCCGATCTTCGCCGATTTCGTGCCCCAGGAAGACGATTTCTTTGTCGAGCGCATCCGCGACGCCGGCGCCATCATCATCGGCAAGACCAACGTCCCCGAATTCGGCCTTGGCTCCAACACCTACAACAGCGTGTTCGGACCGACGCTGAACGCCTTCGATCCGGCCCTGACCGCCGGCGGCTCGAGCGGCGGCGCGGCTGTGGCGCTGGCGCTCGACATGCTGCCTGTCGCCGATGGCAGCGACTTCGGCGGCTCGCTGCGCAATCCGGCCGCCTGGAACAATGTCTATGGCTTCCGCCCGTCGCAAGGACTTGTCCCCGGCGGACCCGACTTTGAGGTTTTTCATGCGCAGATGGGCGTCGACGGGCCGATGGGCCGCAACGTCCGTGACATGGCGCTGCTACTCGATGTGCAGGCCGGTTACCACCCGCACGCGCCATTGTCCCATGAGAAACCGGGCTCGTTCCTCGAAGGGCTCGGCATGGCAGCGACTGGCGGCCGCATCGCCTGGTTTGGTGACCTCCGCGGCCATCTGCCGGTCGAACCCGGCATCCTCGATCTGTGCGAAGCAGCCCTTGGCCGGTTCGCGCAAGCGTCCTTCGTGACCGAACCGCTGCTGCCGGATTTCGACTTCGAAGCGCTGTGGCAGGCCTTCGTGACGCTGCGCCAGGCCAGCAGCGGCTGCGCGCTCAAAACCCACTATGACGATCCCGCCAAGCGCGGCCTGCTCAAGCCGGAGGCCATCTGGGAGGTGGAGAACGCAATGCGGCTGACGGCGCCGCAGATTCGCGCGGCGTCGGTCATCCGCACGTCCTGGCATCGCATGCTGCTGTCGCTCTTCGACCGCTATGATCTCATCGCGCTGCCGACCGCGCAGGTCTTCCCCTTCGATGTAAGCACGCATTGGCCCCGCGAGGTCGCCGGACGCGCAATGGACAGCTACCACCGCTGGATGCAGGTTTCCGCTTTCGCGACCTTGGGCGGCTGCCCGGCGGTCAACGTGCCGGTCGGCTTCGACGACAAGGCTAGGCCGATGGGCATGCAGCTGATCGGCCGGCCACGCGGCGACCTTGCGGTGCTGAAGGCGGCGGCGGCCTATGAGGCGACGCTGCCCTGGCAGTCCGGCGCCAGCGCCTGAGCCGCATGCACCGGCCTGTCGCGGCGCTTCGCGCATCGGCTTGCATCGGCAGCGCCGCCATGCATTGATTGTCCTCAGCTGCGCCGCATCGTCGGCATTCCCAGGGAAAAATCATGTCGCTCGAACTCTACGCCGCCTATGTCCTGGCTTGCATCGTCATCATCCTGGTACCGGGTCCGACGGTCACGCTGATCATCGCCAACAGCATTCGCCATGGCTCCCGCGCCGGTCTCGCCAATGTCGCCGGCACGCAGGCCGGGCTTGCCGTGATGATCGCCATCGTCGGCATCGGCCTCAACACGCTGATTGCGGGCATGGGCCATTGGTTCGAATGGGTCAGGCTGATCGGCGCCGCCTATCTGATCTGGATGGGCGCGCAGATGTTCCGTTCCAAGGGCATGCTGAACGCGGATGGAACCGCCAGGAAACCGCGCGGCGGCTTCTTCCTGCAGGGTCTGCTGGTGGCGCTCAGCAACCCCAAGACGCTGATCTTCTTCGGCGCCTTCTTTCCGCAGTTCATTTCGCCGCAAGGCAACTACTCGCTGCAGATCGCCGTCATGGGCCTGACCGCCATGATCTTCGCTGCCATGTCGGATTCGACCTATGCATTGGCCGCCGGCCGCGCCGGGCGTCTGCTGTCGGCCAGCCGCATCAAGCTTTTGTCGAGGATCAGCGGCAGCTTCATGGTCGGCGGCGGCCTGTGGCTGGCGTTTTCGCGATCGAAGTAAGCGCCTTTCCTTCCCCTTTGTGGGAGAAGGTGGATCGGCGCGCAGCGCCGAGACGGTTGAGGGGTGCGTGACAGATCACCGTCGGTGCCAAGCTGGAGCACCCCTCATCCGACCGAGCTACGCTCGGCCACCTTCTCCCACAAGGGGAGAAGGTAAAAGAGGGCCTTAAAGCCGCCCCAACCTCTCCACCAGCAGGGCGAAGAAGCCATCATGGTCGATGTCGCGCATCACCATGGCGTTCTTTGGCCGCTTGGTGACGCCCCACCAGTCGATCACGGTCATGCCCATGGTCAGTTCCGAATTGGTTTCCACGCTGACATTGCAGTTGCGGCCCTTGAACAGATCCGGCTTCAACAGATAGGCGATGACGCAGGGGTCGTGCAGCGGCCCGCCGTCGGTGCCGTACTTCTCCTCGTCGAAGCGCTCGAAGAATTCCAGCATCTCTGCGGTGGCGTTGCCGACCTTGGTGCCGAGCGCGCGGAAGGCCTGCGTACGCTTTGCGGTGGTCAGCGCCTTGTGGGTGACGTCGAGCGGCATCATCACGATCGGGATGCCGGATTTGAACACGACATCGGCGGCCTGCGGGTCGACATAGATGTTGAATTCGGCGGTCGGGGTGACATTGCCGCCTTCGAAGAAGCCGCCGCCCATCAGCACGATTTCCTTGATACGCGGTGCGATGCGCGGCTCGCGGATCAGCGCCAGCGCAATGTTGGTGAGCGGCCCGAGCGCGCAGAGCGTGATCGTGCCGCTCTCTTCCGTCATCAGCGTCTCGACGATGAAATCGACCGCGTATTGGTCCTGCAGCTTCATCTTTGGTTCGGGCAATTGCGGCCCGTTGAGGCCGGTCTTGCCGTGCACTTCCTCGGCAGTGACCAGTTCGCGCATCAGAGGTCGAATGGCGCCGGCATAGACCTTGATATCAGGCCGGCCGGCCAGCTCGCAGATCTTGCGGGCATTCTTTTCGGTAAGCTTCAGCGGCACGTTGCCGGCAACCGCTGTGATGCCGACGATCTCCAGTTCGGCGCTGCCGAGCGCCAGCAAAATGGCGACGGCATCATCCTGGCCGGGATCCGTGTCGATGATGATCTTGCGTGATTGGGGCATTTCAATTCCTTGTTTGGCGAGGCGGTGGACCTGAATGAATCTGATCGAAACATCCAAATGACGCCGAGGCGGCAGCGAGCTGCGATGTCGAACCGCTCGACCGGGGAAGACAATCCCGACCTGCGCGCTTCTCCTTGCATCTGCTTGCCGTTTCAAGCCCCATGTCGATCATTCCTGTGAGTCCACGACCTGGTCTTTTTGGGCGGGTCTTTTGACGGCTTGAACTTGGTCGCGGGGCGGACCATATCAAGACCATCGGGAAAAATGCCATCTGGGTTTTTCCACTTTATGTCGCTCTTGAGAGGACAGTGTAACATGAGCCGAATGACGCCCTTTTCCAGCCCGCTTCTCCTTGGTTTCGACGCCATGGAAAAGACCCTGGAACGCTTGGCGAAGTCCGGTGACAGCTACCCTCCCTACAACATCGAACGCCTCAGCGGCGCCGACGGCAAGACCGAAAGGTTGCGCATCACATTGGCGGTCGCCGGTTTCGCCGAAAGCGATCTCGATGTCACGACGGAGGAAAACCAGCTGGTCGTGCGCGGCCGTCAGACCGACGACACCGAGCGCGAATTTCTTCATCGCGGCATCGCCGCGCGCCAGTTCCAGCGCTGTTTCGTGCTGGCCGACGGCATGCGGGTGATCGCGGCGGAGCTGAAGAACGGCCTTTTGTCGATCGACCTCGATCGGCCGGAGTCCGAACGGCTGGTACGGAAAATAAACATATCGGTGAAAGACTGATTTTTACCGATGGCTCTCATGCGGGATGGCCTTGAGCGGCGTCCTCGCGCCAAGGAGGCTTTGAAATGACCAGAACTGAAAATATCACCATGACCAATGGCGAATTCGCCCATCTCGGCGAGGGCTCGGTCGCTTATCTCAGAAAGGTCTCGAGCGACGAATTGCTCGGCCGTTTCCCGAATCTCGGCGAAATCGCTCCCGGCATGGAACTGTGGGCGCTGTTTGCCGCCAATGGCCAGCCGATCCTGCTTTCCGACGCGCGTGACCGCGCTTTGGCCGGCGCCATGGAAAACGACCTGACCACGGTCGCCATTCACTGACAGCAATTTCCGGCTGAAACGGAGAGGGCCGCCCATGGCGGCCCTTGAGGTCGTCTCAATTCAAAGCAATTCCAGGAAAAGTGTGTAACGGTTTTCCGTCCGGAATTGCGTAAAAACAGATAATATCAGGCCGCGTGCGAGGCCTGGGTGTCCGACAGCAGCGCATGGATCGCCGCGGCGTCGCGCGTACCCCTGATCTTGGCCACCGTGTCGGCGTCGCGCAGCACCCGCGCGATGCGCGACAAAGCCTTGAGATGGTCGGCGCCCGCCCCTTCCGGCGCCAGCAGCAGAAACACCAGATCGACCGGCTGATCGTCCAGCGATTCGAAATCGACAGGCGTCTCCAGTCGGGCGAAAACCCCAGCGATGCGCTTCACGCCGGCCAGCTTGCCGTGCGGAATGGCGATGCCGTTGCCGACGCCGGTCGAGCCCAGCCGCTCACGCTGCAGGATGGTGTCGAACACTTCCCGCTCCGGAATGCCCGAAATCGCAGCTGCCCGTTCGGACAGCAATTGCAGCAGCTGCTTCTTGGAGTTCGCCTTCAACGCCGGCAATATCGCCGGAACGTTGATAAGATCGCTCAGATCCATGCTTGAAAATCCCTTGTTCGCCTGCCGTCACCAGTCCTCACCCTCGTGCGGCCGGCTTTTATCCCCGTGCGACTCCTGTCGTCACGCCCGTGCGACTGTTGTCGTCACGCTTGTGCGACCTTGGTCGTGGACGGGTCGATCCAGCCGATGTTTCCATCGGGCCGGCGATAGACGATGTTGAGATGGTCGTTTCCGGCGTTGCGGAAGACGAAGACCGGGCTGTCCTTGGTGTCGAGCTCGATGACCGCCGACGCCACCGACATGGTCTTCAGCGTCATGGTTGATTCGGCGACGATGGCGGGGGCGAAATTCTCCGGAATGTCCTCGTCGTCATCGGCAAGCGGCGCCATCACCGTATAGGCAATGTCGGTCGGATCGCCATTGGCGGCGCCCGAATTGTGCGATTTCAGCCGACGCTTGTAACGCCTCAACCGGGTCTCCAGACGATCCGCCGCCGCCTCGAAGGCAAGCGTCGGATCCTGGGCATCGCCGGTGGCCTGCAGCGAAGCGCCGGAATCCAGCCGGATCATGCAATCCGCCGAATAGCGCGAGCCCGATTTGATGACCGTGACGTGTCCGGCAAAGCCACGATCGAAATATTTGCCGATCGCTTCGCCGACACGATCGTTGATGCGTGTGCGGAACGCATCGCCGATATCCATGTGTTTTCCCGATATGCGCAAATTCATCTGAAAACTGACCTTCCTTGCTCAGGCTTCAAACTGGCCCGAGTTTATACTCGTGATCCGTGCGCACAAGCTTTGCGGCGTCACTCGCGCCGATTTTAAATCCGAACTTTCCGGTTGATCACAAGCCGCCCTTTGACCGTCCCGAGGCCAACGTCGTGACGGACCATCCGCATGCAGGCTTCTAGCCCGTCTCATGCGGGCGGGCTTCTAGCCACTTCACCGCGGCTTGTCAATGAAGTGCGGGCCTGTGGAAAATCGGACCGCCTCAGCGCCCGGCGCTGGCCAGCGCCCGTTTCTCGCGTCGGCGCTGCACCGAGGAGGGAATATTCATGCCTTCCCGGTACTTGGCGACCGTGCGCCTGGCAATATCGACGCCGCTCTCGCGCAACATGTCAACGATGGCATCGTCGGAAAGCACGTCGACCGGTTTTTCCTCGTCGATCAATTGCTTGATGCGATCACGCACGGCTTCCGAGGAATGCGCATCGCCGCCGCCCGACGCGGCGATCGAGGCGGTGAAGAAGTACCGCAGCTCGAACACGCCGCGCGGCGTCAGCATGTATTTGTTCGCGGTAACCCGGCTGACCGTCGATTCGTGCATGCCGATGGCATCGGCCACCGTGCGCAGGTTGAGCGGTTTCAACTGGCGCACGCCATGGACGAGGAAGGCATCCTGCTGGCGAACGATTTCCGAGGCGACCTTGAGGATGGTCTTCGCCCGCTGGTCGAGGCTGCGCGTCAGCCAGTTGGCGTTCTGCAGGCATTCGGCCAGAAAATCCTTTTCCGCCTGATTCTTCGCCTGCGGCGAGACCTGGGCGAAATAGATATGGTCGACCAAAACGCGCGGCAGCGTTTCGGCATTGAGTTCGACCGTCCAACTGCCGTCATTGGCCGCACGCACCTCGACATCGGCGACGATCGCGTCGCTGGCGCCGCCCGAAAACGCCATCCCCGGCCGGGGATCGAGTGCCCGGATCTCGGCCAGCATGTCGAGCAGGTCCTCCTCGTCGACACCGCAGATCCGTTTCAATGCGTGGAAATCGCGCCGTCCCAGCAGTTCGAGATTGGCGATCAGCGCCTTCATTGCCGGATCGAGCCGGTCCCGCACGGCAAGCTGCAGCGACAGGCATTCGGCGAGGTCCCGGGCGAACAGGCCGGCCGGCTCGAAAGTCTGGCACACAGCCAGCACCTTACCCACCGCGGCGGCGTCCGTACCGAGACGAGCAGCGATCTCGGCCATGTCGGCGCGCAAATAGCCGCTTTCGTCGAGGCCGTCGGCGAGGTCGGCGGCGATCAGCCGCGCGGCCGGGTCGGCGAAGGCGAGCGCGACCTGTTCGCCGACATGGTCACGCAGCGTGATCGCCGCAGCCGCCATGTCGCCGGCGTCAAAACCCTCGGATGAGGAACTCGCGCCATTTCCGGAAGCCGATTTCCATTGCGCCGTCAGGTCCGGACCGAGCCGCTCACTGGTGCCCGGATCGTCGGGAAACAGGTTTTCCAGCGACGTGTCGAGCTTGTCCGAGATCGCCTCGGCGCTCCACTGCGTCTCGTTTTCGAACCAGTCGCCGTCAGTGGTGGTTTGCGGCTCCGCCTCGATCTTCTGCGCCTGGTCGCCGGCGGCATCGTCCTGCGGTTCGGCGCGCTCCAGCAGCGGATTGCGCTCGATTTCCTCGTCGATGAAATGCTCGAGCTCGACATGGGTGAACTGCAGCAGCCGAATCGACTGCATCAGCTGCGGCGTCATCACCAGCGACTGCGATTGTCGTAGCTGTAGTTTGGCCGCCAACGCCATGGTTCGGTTTCAAACGCCTCGTCTACGCATCCGGACTTCCGGAAGAGAATTTTGCAGCCGGCCATAGAAACTGGCCCAGCTTTTGCTTGTCAAGGCAATTGCTAGCAAAACCCGCTTACCGGAGCGTTATCTCGGAGTAAAATCGAGGAAAAAGAGCCGGGCGAACCGCAAAAATCGTGTCAGGAAACAAATTTCACGCTCAGAGCAATTCCAGGAAAAGTGAGAGACGGTTTTCCCGGGAAAAGCGCATAGCGCTTTCCCTTGGGAATTGCGTCAAGACGAAAAGACAGAGCGGTTTGGCGTTTCCGTTAAACGACGAACCGCTCAGAGCGTAAAACCCTCGCCGAGGTAAAGCCGCCGCACATCCGGGTTTGCCACCACTTCGTCGGCCCTTCCATGGGTCAACACCTGGCCGGCATGGATAATGTAGGCGCGGTCGATCAGGCCAAGCGTTTCGCGCACATTGTGATCGGTGATGAGCACGCCGATGCCCCGCGCCGTCAAGTGGCGCACCAATTGCTGGATGTCGGCGACGGCGATCGGATCAATGCCGGCAAAAGGCTCGTCGAGCAGCATGTAGGCCGGACGCGTCGCCAGCGCACGCGCGATTTCCAGGCGTCGCCGCTCGCCGCCGGAAAGCGACATGGATGGCGCCTTGCGAAGATGGCTGATGTGGAATTCCTCGAGCAGTTCGTCGAGATTGCGCTCGCGCACCTTGCGGTCCTTTTCGACCACTTCCAGCACGGCACGGATATTCTGCTCGACATTGAGGCCACGGAAAATCGACGCTTCCTGCGGCAGATAGCCGATACCGAGGCGTGCGCGACGGTACATCGGCATCGAGGTGACATCGAAGCCGTCGATCTCGATCGTGCCTTCATCCACCGGCACCAGGCCGGTAACCATGTAGAAACAGGTCGTCTTGCCGGCGCCATTGGGGCCAAGCAATCCGACGGCCTCGCCGGCACGCACGCCGATGGTGACACCGCTGACGACCTTGCGGCCCTTGTAGCTCTTGGTCAAACCCTTGGCGATCAGGGTTCCCTTGAACTTTCCCGCATCGACGGTCACCGTGGCCGGCGCCGAAATCTTGCCGGCGGCCCGTCCCGGAAGACGCGCCGTCAGCGACGACAGGCTGGCCATCAGGGGTTCGTCGCTCCCGATTTCGGCGGCGGCGTGATCGACATCTGGACGCGTTGCCCAGCGCATGGATCAACCTGGGCCAGCCCGGTTTTCATCTGCACGACGAGCTTGCAGCCGACCAAGACGTTGTCGTTCTGCGACAGAACGACCTTTTTGCCCGAAAGCACCAGCACCTGGCTCTTCATATCGAAGCTGCCTTGATCGCCGGTCGCGACCTGCGCATCCGACTTGATGTAAACCTTGTCGGAAATCTCCAGGTGATCGATGTTGGCCGAGCCGGTCATGGCTGCCGCGCCAGCTGCTTCCGCGCCCTTGGCGCCGGCGTTGGGGTCCTTGACGTAATAGACCATCATCTTGCCGGCCTTCATCAATGTCGGCCCCTGGACGACGCTGACATTGCCCGTGAAGATGGCGACACTGTCGGCTTGGCGGACCTCCAGCTTGTCGCTCTCGATCTGGATCGGCTTGTCGCCGGACAGTTTGAGGCCTGATTGGCTGGTGGTCTGCGCCAATGACGGCACAAGTCCGAGCAGCAGCAACGCTGAAGTTGCAGCCGCGAGCCGCGTCGAACTACTGAGCCGCATTGGTTTCTCCGCTGTTTCCCTCTGCCGTCTTCAAGGCGGCGGAATCGATGTTGACGCGCACTTTGTTCTCGAAGACCAGAATCTTGCCATTGTCCTGGACCGACATCGAATCCGCCGTGATCCGCGACCCGCCACGGCTGACATCGACGGGATCTCCCGTCTTCATAGTGCCTTTGCCCATGTCGAGGAAGACCGATTTGAACTTGGCCTGCATGCCGTCGGTTGTGGTGATCGTCACGTCGCTGGTCAGGTTCATCGTATTGCCGTCGCGATCGTAGGTGCCGTGCGAGGCCTTGACCGCCGCCACATTGTCGGGCGCGATCGGCACCTTGGCGTCGATGCCTTCCAGTTCGATGATACCTTGCGTGCTGACATCCTGAATGGCGCGCAACGCCGTCATCGAATAGGGCTGTTTCTGCTTGGTGAAACCGTTGAGCTTGGGATTGGCCATCACCAGCTTGCCGTTGGAAAAGGCGGTGCCTTCCGCCTGAACCTTCACGGAGACGGGTGCGGCCAGATAGGAATAGACCGGGAAAGCGATGGCGATCAGGGCCGCAGCCAGTGGCACGGCAAACTTGAGAATGCGCACACGGCGCGAATGACGTTGCGCGCGGTCGAACGCGTCGCCACGCGTCCGGCCGTCCGCCTGGGGGACCAACTCCATCTCGGCGCTGGTCGGTTCATTCGGTCGCGCTAACATTCACTGCTTTCTTCTAAACCCCTGCCCACCCGGGAGCACCGCCTATAGGTGGGACGCCGGCGCCTTCAAGCAAGCACAAGCCCAGGAAAACTGCAAAAATGTGACAGCCGCATTTGTACAGATGAAACCCAGATCCGCACAACTGCCCGTTCTTCATAGCAGAAACAGACACGCGGGGTAAAATTTATCGGCTGTCTGTCTCGCCGCCCGACCTCGCGGTGACTGCGCAAATACGTGAGGGGAGATGTCGGATGCCCGCCTGGCCGGCCCGGTCGATCGTGTATGCGGCATGGCTATCTCGACCATCCGCGCCGATTGTCCCATCGTGTGGGAAGGAGGTAGTGTCTCAGTTTGAAATTTGAAACCAGACAAGCGCGTTGGCCGGCGACTTGATGTTGGCAAGGCGCATGGTGCCAAACGGCGTTGCCGATCACGTCGGCGGGGCGCTTTCTGGCCTTGGATCCGGTCAGCGTCAGGCCACCTTCCGCTGTATGAGACCAACCAGAACGGTGCGCATTCCCGAATACGATGGGCTGCCAATTTTCACTTCCCAATCAGTGTTGCGTTTCCGAGGGTGCTTCGCGTTACGCAACGCTTCGCGGAATGTGTTCGGGTCGACGCCTACAGTTCGAGCCATATCTTCGGCGGTTGTGTGTTTGGCGATCATGACGTCTCCTATGCCTTTTGCCGATATATAGGGCGTTTGCACAACTCGGCCAAGAATCGGGCGTTTCCGCAAATTTCAAACACTGCCGGGAAAGAGAACTGCTTCCAGATGGGAGGATCATGGTCTAAAAGCGTCTCCTCCCGCCGACTGAAAGGCTGACCATGGCACTGAGAGCCGACGACCTGATCGACCGCCGCCGTTTGCGGCGCAAGCTGACATTCTGGCGCGTCGTCGCCATCGGCATCGTTGCCCTTGGGGTGATTGCGCTTTCAGCCTGGTTCTACAACGGCGATTTCGGCGGCTCGACGGTCGACCATATCGCCAAGGTCAAGATCGAAGGCACGATCACCGAGGACGAGGAACTGATCAAGCGGCTGGAAACCATCCGCCTGTCGTCGAAGGTGAAAGCCGTGATCCTGTCGATCGATTCGCCTGGGGGCACCACGGTCGGCGGTGAATCGATCTACGAAGAGGTGCGCAAGCTGGCTGCCGACAAGCCGGTGGTGGCGGAAGTCGGCACGCTAGCCGCATCGGCGGGCTATATGATCGCCAGTGCCGCCGATCACATCGTCGCACGCAAGACCTCGATCGTCGGCTCAATCGGCGTGCTGATCCAGTATCCCGACGTCAGCGGCCTGATGGACAAGCTCGGCGTCAAGCTGGAGGAAGTGAAATCCTCGCCACTGAAGGCCGCACCCTCTCCCTTCAAGCCGACCAATGACGACGAGCGCGCTATGGTCCGCAAGCTTATCCTCGACAGCTACGACTGGTTCGTCGGCATCGTTGCCGAACGCCGCAAGATGACCCGCGAGCAAGCGCTGGCGCTTGCCGACGGCTCGATCTTCACCGGTCGCCAGGGTGTCGCCAACGGACTGATCGACGCCGTCGGCGGCGAGACCGAAGCGGTCGACTGGCTGGCGACCAAGGGCGTCGATGCCAAACTCAAGGTCGTCGAATGGAAGGACACTGAACGGGGCGGCGGCTTCCTGTTCTCCAAAGCGATGGCGCAAACGATCGGCAGTGCGCTCGGCCTGCCGGCCTACAGCGGCGACATCATCCATGAACTCGGTGCCGACCGCTTGTTTCTTGACGGTCTCGTTTCCGTCTGGCACCCTTGAGCTGCCGTTTGGGGCAAGTGAAAAAAGCAAATAAAATCATCCTCATAATTTTGACCGCACTGCTTTCACGGGGACCCGTCTCATGATCAAGTCCGAACTTGTGCAGATTATTGCCACGCGCAATCCGCATCTTTTCCTGCGCGACGTCGAAAACATCGTCGGCGCGATCTTCGATGAAATCACCGACGCCCTTGCCGAGGGCAACCGGGTCGAACTGCGTGGCTTCGGCGCTTTTTCGGTGAAAAACCGTCCCGCCCGCACCGGCCGCAATCCGCGCACCGGCGAATCCGTCGAGGTCGAGGAGAAATGGGTGCCGTTCTTCAAGACCGGCAAGGAATTGCGTGAAAGGCTGAACGGCGGCAAGTAGGCGCGTCAGCGCCAGACGGCCTTCCGGACAGGCCAGCTTCCGACGGAAAACATCATGTTCAATCGCTTCATTCTCATCGTGATCTTCGTGCCGTTGGCGATCATCCTGATCGCACTCGCCGTTGCCAACCGCGAACTGGTCGCCTTCACGCTGGATCCGTTCAACCCTGGCAATCCGAAGCTGACGCTGACTTTGCCGCTGTTCATCTTCCTGTTCCTGGCGCTCGCCATCGGCATGATCGTCGGCAGCCTGGCAACCTGGGTCAAGCAGGGCCGCTACCGCAAGCTGGCGCGCCAGCGCGGCGTCGAGGCCGAGAACCTGCGCCAGGCGGTCAGCCGTGCGCCGGCGGCACCGCAAAGCCCGGCCCAGGGGTCGACCCAAAGGTCCGCCCAAGGATCGGCATTGCCGAAGCCGACCACTTGAACCGCCGGTCGGCGGCTTTGTCCCCACGGAGTTTTTCATGCTGACCATTTCGGCCGCAGAGGTCGACCATGCGCTGACCTTTCCCGGACTGGTCGAGACGCTGCGCACGGCGTTTCGCGACGGAGCGGTGCAGCCGGTCAGGCACCATCATACGATCGAGCGGCCCGATGGTGCGGCCTCCACCCTGCTTTTGATGCCGGCCTGGACCGACCTCAACGCAGCCGGCACGTCGGCTGGTGGTCACGTCGGTGTCAAGATCGTCACCGTCTCTCCCGACAACAACGCCATCGGCAAGCCCGCGGTGATGGGGCTCTACCTCCTGCTCAATGGCGCCACCGGCGAACCCGAGGCCTTGATCGACGGCCAGCGGCTGACCCAGTGGCGCACGGCCTGCGCTTCGGCGCTCGCGGCCTCCTATCTCGCCCGCGACGATGCCTCGCGGCTGCTTGTGGTCGGCGCCGGCGCGCTGTCACCCTTCCTCGCCAAGGCGCACTCAGCCATGCGGCCGATCAGGACCATCCGCATCTGGAACCGCACCCCGGCCAATGCCGAGAAGGTCGCCGCCGATCTGCGCACCGAAGGCTTCGCTGCCAGCGCGGCAAGTGATCTCGATGCCGAGCTTGGGCGGGCCGACATCGTCTCCTCGGCGACGATCACGACGACGCCGCTGATCAAGGGCGCATTGTTGCGGCCGGGAACCCATGTCGATCTGGTCGGCGGCTTTACGCCGACGATGCGCGAAAGCGATGACGACGCGATCAGGCTCGCCCGCGTCTATGTCGACACCCGCGCCGGCGCCACCAAGGAGGCTGGCGACATCGTCCAGCCACTGGCCTCCGGCGTGCTGAAGCCGGAAGCCATCGTTGCCGATCTGCACGAATTGGCGCGCGGCCAGAAGAAGGGCCGCGAGAGCGCCGCTGAGATTACGCTGTTCAAGTCGGTCGGCGCAGCGCTCGAGGACCTTGCCGCCGGCATTGCCGTCTATAAGGCGCGCACGGCCTAGTTTGCTGTTGCGCCCATTTTGGCGCCCATCGCCTCGGCGATCGCACGAAAATCGTGATCCCCGATTTCGAAAAGGCCAAAGCGAAGCTGATAGCCCCAGTTCGACTTGCCGGCGGTGAAGTGCAGCCTGTCGAGCAGCGGCTTGATCGGCGTTTCCTCGGCCTTCGCCCACTCGACATCGCGGCGAAACGGCGTGAAGCCGCCACCCATATCACCCTGACAGGGTTCGCCTTCCCGCACCGTGCCGATCGCCGTGAAGGCCTGCAGTCCGTCTTTCTCGCCCAAAATGGTGGTCGCCGAATAATAGATGATGCCATCGCCAGGCTTGACGCGACGCAGTGGTGCCGCCTTGCCGTGGTTGACCTGCATGAAGCCGCCCTGACGGCCGCGCCGGACGTGCTCGGCCGACGCCACTGCGATCCAGTGTGCACTCATTTCTGTTCCCCATTGGCTTGTTCGCCGTCGGACAGCCAGTAGATGCGCAGGCGATGATTGTCTGGATCGAGCGCGACAAAAGTGCGGCCGAAATCCATGTCGGTCGGCGTCTGCAGGATCTTCAGCCCGCGCCCGGACCAATCCGCATGGGTGGCATCGACCGCATCGGGCGTATCCAGCGCAAAGACGATTTCGGCGCCGCCACCTGCCGCCGCAGCCGCCGGCTCGACCGTGTGACGCGACCAGAGGCCGAGCTTGAAGCCGTTGTCGAGAACGAACAGCACGAAGGTCGGCGAACTTTCGACCGGCTCACGGCCGAGCAGCGCGCTGTAGAAGGCACCGCTCTGCTGCGGCTGGTCGACGTAGAGGATGACGAAATTCGGGGCGGTCATGTCTGCTCTCCAAGGTTCAGTGTTTCGACTTGGCGACCATAGGATAGGATACTGTCAGATTCTGGCAGTAGCAATCACGACCCACGCGGCTTGTCGAGCGTCGCCCGCCATTCCTTGAGCAGCGCCTGGCGACGACGCGGATAGCGCGTGTCTGTCGCTTGGAGCTCGGCGATCCGATCGGCGCGAAAATGGCGGAAATCCTGCCGCAGCTCACACCACGCCACCACCACCCGCACCTTGTCGAAGAAGCTCAGCGCGAACGGCCAGACCACACGTTCGGACGCGGCGCCGCCGGCGTCGCGGTAGAGAAAGCCGAGCTTGCGTTCGTTGCGGATGGCCTGCCGCACGAGACCAAGATCGATGCCCTCGATGGCCGCGGCGGGAGGCCCGACCAGCAGTGTGCTCGCGTCGAGATCCTCGCGCAGATCGTCCGGCAGCACGGCGGCGATCTTGGCCAGCGCGTTCGCGGCGGCGGCCGAGAGGCGCTGGTCCGGCTGCTTGGCGACCCAGCGCGAGCCGAGCACGATGGCTTCGATCTCCTCGTCGCTGAACATCAGCGGCGGCAGCATGAAGCCGGGCTTGAGCACATAACCCAGCCCCGCCTCGCCCTCGATCGGCGCGCCTTGCCCCTGCAGCGTGGCGATGTCGCGATAGAGCGTGCGGATCGAAACGCCCATCTCGTCGGCAAGCGTGTGCCCGCTCACCGGCCGGCGATGCCGGCGCAGGCATTGGATGAGGTCGAGCAGGCGTTCGGAGCGGGACATCCAGCAGATTTGCCTGTTTCTTTGACATTGGTCCATCGCCCGCCGACATAAACCGGGAAGGCCTACATGTCGGACTTGGTTGCGAAGCCGGTTGCCCTATGTCAAAAGCGGCCACGCCGCTCGGAGTTGCCCCCGCTTGAAGTCTTTTCGCGACAAACGCCGCGACAACCGTCCGCATCCATCCGCAAAGGGTGCGGCGGACGCGTCACGTCCGCGCACCGGACCCGTTCCCGCCAGACCGGACGCGCAACCGCGCGAGCGGCATGAGGCGAAGGTGGACGATCGTTCCGAACCGAAATCGGTGCCGCGCATCCTGGCCCGCCGCGAAGGCGCCCTGCCCAGCGAGCAGCTTCCTGTGATCCTGGAAGTGGCGCCCAATGCCGATTATGCGCTGCTCGACAGCGGCGACGGGCAGAAGCTCGAACAATACGGCCCTTACCGGATCGTGCGGCCCGAGGGCCAGGCGATCTGGCAAAAGGCCTTGCCGGCAAAGGATTGGGAGCGCGCCGACGCCATCTTCACCGGCGACACCGACGAGGAAGGTATCGGCCGCTGGCGTTTCCCCAAGGTGCCGCTCGGCGAGACCTGGCCGATGAAGCATGACGGCATCGACTATCTCGGCCGTTTCACCTCGTTTCGCCATGTTGGCGTCTTTCCCGAGCAGGCCTCGCATTGGGACCATATGGCCGGGCTGATCGCGGCGGCGAAGCGGCCGGTCAAGGTGCTGAACCTGTTCGGCTATACCGGTCTTGCCTCGTTGGTGGCGGCCCGCGCCGGCGCCGAGGTCACCCATGTCGATGCCTCCAAGAAAGCGATCGGCTGGGCCCGTGAAAACCAGGAAATGGCTGGCCTCGGCAGCAAGCCGATCCGCTGGATCGTCGACGACGCGGTGAAATTCGCCGAGCGCGAGGAGCGCCGCGGCAGCCATTATGACATCATCCTGTTCGACCCGCCGGCCTATGGCCGCGGCCCCAAGGGCGAGGTCTGGCAATTGTTCGAGGACCTGCCTGATCTGACCGACCTTTGCCGCGCGATCCTGACGCCGAAGCCACTTGCCGTGGTGCTGACCGCCTATTCGATCCGCGCCTCCTTCTTCGCCATCCATGCCTTGATGCGCGACACCTTTGCCGGCATGGGCGGCAAGATCGAATCGGGTGAGCTGATCATCCGCGAAAAGTCCGCCGGCCGGGCGCTTTCGACCTCATTGTTTTCGCGTTGGGTGGCCTGAATGCCCGGGAGTCCTGAATGAACGAGCGGCACGCAGGCGCACCTGGGCAGGTGAAGGAAGTCACCAGCCTCGCCAATCCGCTGGTCAAGGACATCAAGGCGCTCGCGCAGAAGAAATTCCGCGACCAGCAGAACGCCTTCATGGCCGAGGGACTGAAGCTGGTCATCGATGCGCTCGATCTCGGCTGGCAGATCAGGACATTGGTTTTCGCCAAGGCCGGGCGGGGCAACGCGGCAGTGGAGAAGGTCGCCGCACGCACGGTTGCCGCCGGCGGCATGGTGCTGGAAGTGTCGGAAAAGGTGCTGGTCGCCATCACCCGCCGCGACAATCCGCAAATGGTGGTCGGCGTCTTTTCGCAAAAGTTCCTGGCCTTGAAGGATGTCCGCGCTGACAATGGCGACGTCTGGGTGGCGCTCGACCGGGTGCGCGATCCCGGCAATCTCGGCACCGTCATCCGCACCATCGATGCCGTCGGCGCCAAGGGCGTTATCCTGGTCGGTGACACCACCGATCCTTTTTCGGTGGAGACGGTGCGCGCCACCATGGGTTCGATCTTTGCCGTACCGGTGGCCAAGGCGACGACCGAGGCTTTCCTTGCCTGGCGAGGCGGGTTTTCTGGCCTGGTCGCCGGCACCCACCTGAAAGGCGCCGTCGACTATCGCTCGGTCGATTTTTCCCGCGGGCCCGTGCTGCTGATGATGGGCAACGAGCAGCAGGGCCTGCCCGAAAGCCTGGCGGCGAGTTGCGACAGGCTGCTCAGGATTCCGCAAGCTGGCCGCGCCGATTCGCTCAATCTGGCCGTTGCCACCGGCATCATGCTGTTCGAGATCCGGCGCGGCGCGCTGAAGCTCGAACCAATCGTGGATCAGCAATGAAGGTTGCCTGCCTGTGAGATCATGGTCTCCCTACGCACTGCTCGTCGTCGCGGCCATCGCGCTTGACCAGTGGATAAAACACCTGGTCGAGACTGGTCTCGCCTTTCAGGAAAAGCTCGATCTGGTACCCTTCCTGGCGCTGTTTCGCACCTACAACACCGGCATCGCCTTCTCGATGTTCTCGTCCTTCGGCGACACCGGGCTGATCGTCATTTCGCTTGCGGTCGTTGCCTTCGTGCTGTTCCTGGCGACACGGATCGCACCGTCCCAGATCCTTGCCCGCACCGGCTTTGCGCTGATCGTCGGCGGCGCGCTCGGCAATCTGATCGACCGCGCCGTCTACGGCCACGTCATCGACTACATCCTGTTCCACACGCCGGTCTGGTCCTTCGCCGTCTTCAACCTTGCCGACGCCTTCATCTCGGTGGGTGCGGCACTGGTCGTCTTCGATGAACTGTTCGGCTGGCGGCGCGAGCCCAAGCCTTCAAACGCCAAGTCCTCCAAAGATTGACCCCGCGCGGCCATCGCCGCACAGTTCATGTCGCCAAACAAGATCGCGGAGAAAGAGATGTCCGAAACCTTCAAAGCCATCCTCGTTTCGCGTGACACCGAGAAAAAGCAGTCGGTAACCGTAACCGATCTCACCGACGCCGACCTGATGGAAGGCGATGTCACCGTCGCGGTCGAGGCGACGACGGTGAACTACAAGGATGGTCTGGCGATCACAGGCAAGGCGCCGGTGATCCGCCGCTGGCCGCTGGTGCCGGGCATCGATTTCGCCGGCACCGTCATCTCGTCTTCCCATCCCGACTGGCGCGCTGGCGACAAAGTCATCCTGAACGGCTGGGGCGTCGGCGAAACCCATTTCGGGGCCTACGCCGGCCGCGCCCGTGTCAAGGGCGACTGGCTGGTGCCGCTCCCCGATGGCATCAGCCCGCATGACGCGATGGCCGTCGGCACCGCAGGCTACACCGCGATGCTCTGCGTCATGGCCCTGGAGCGCCACGGCATCCTGCCCGATCGCGGCCCGGTGGTGGTGACAGGGGCGGCCGGCGGCGTCGGCTCGGTCGCGGTCTCGATCCTGTCCAGCCTCGGCTACCATGTCATTGCCTCCACCGGCCGCAATGCCGAAAGCCCCTATTTGATCAACCTTGGCGCCGCCGAAGTGATATCGCGCGACGAGCTTGCCCAGCCGGCCAAGCCGCTGGCCAAGGAGCGCTGGGCTGGCGGCGTCGACGCCGTCGGTAGCCACACGCTGGCCAATGTGCTCTCGATGACCTCCTATGGCGGCGCGGTCGCCGCCTGCGGCTTGGCTGGCGGCATGGACCTGCCGACGAGCGTCGCCCCCTTCATCCTGCGCGGCGTCTCATTGCTGGGCATCGATTCGGTGATGGCGCCGAAGGCAGTCCGGCTCGAGGCATGGCGCCGCATCGGCACCGAGCTCGATCTGCAGAAGCTCGCCAGCCTGTCCAGGACCATCGGTTTTGACGGCATCATCGATGCCGCGCGCGACATCGTCGACGGCAAGATCCGCGGGCGCGTCGTCGTGGACATGTGAGCCGCTCGACTGCCGGAGAAGGCGGACGGATATCGCCATGTCCGGTGGCAAATCCGCAGCTGCTTCGGCAAAAAGCGTTCATCCGCTAAAATTCGAACGATCCGCCGCAATTTTCCATAATCTCTGTCTGGCAAGGATTTCCCATGATCGCGGAATCCGGCAGCCAACAGGCGGACACTGGCGACGACGTCGATGCGGCGCCGACGTCGACGCGGCGCTTTGTCGCCGCGCCGTCGCTGGTGCCCGAGCCGGAATTCTCCAGGCGCGAAGGCCTGCCCTTTCTGACATTCGTCGCCATCGTGGTGGTGGCCGGCCTGGCGCATCTGACCGGGGCACCCATCTTCATCAGCATCGCATTGCTGGCAACCGGCCTTGCCGGCCTTGCCGTGCATCTGCGCGCCAGGCGGAGCGAACACCGCACCGCCGCCCTTCTTGACGAAACCACTGCTCGCAGCCGCGCCGAGATCGAGACGCTGGCCGACCGCATGTGGGAAATGCAGGAGAGCGATGAGCGCTTTCGCGGCCTGATCGACGCGCTTGGTGATCTCGTCATCCATCGCGACCGCGATGGCTATATCGTCTATGCCAACAAGGTCTTCGCCGATCTGGTCGAAATCGATCAACGCGACCTTGCCGGCAAGACCCTGGCGGAACTCGGCATCGAAGTCGGTATCGTTCCCGATGCCGCCTTTTCCGACCATGAGTGCCTGAGTTCCACCGATGTCGCCATCAGTACGCCGAGCGGCCCGCGTTGGTTCTCGTGGATCGAACTGTCGGTACGTGACAAGGACAGCGATGCTGTTTCGCATCGCGCGATCGCTCGCGACATCACCGCCCGCAAACGCGCCGAATCCTCGCTGATCACCGCACGCGAGCGGGCTGAATATGCCAGCCAGGCCAAATCACGCTTCCTCGCCACCGTCAGCCATGAAATTCGCACGCCGATGAACGGCATCATGGGCATGGCCAGGCTGCTGGCCGACACCAGCCTGTCGCCGGAGCAGCAGACCTATGTCGGCGCCGTCTCGACCTCGGCCAGCGCATTGCTTGCCCTGATCGAGGATCTTCTCGACTACTCCAAGATCGAAGCCGGGCGCTTCGACCCGGAGCCGCAGCCGATGTCGGTGCGCGAGATCGCCGACAACATCACCGAATTGCTGGCCGCGCGCGCCTTCGCCAAGGGTATCGGGCTGGGCTGCCATGTCGAACCCGACGTGCCGCAGTTGATCACCGCCGATCCGGGCAAGGTCAGGCAGGTGCTGCTCAACCTTATCGGCAACGCCATCAAATTCACCGACAGCGGCGGCGTGTTGGTGAGCATCGCACGCGCGCGCACCGAAACCAGCGACCGCGTATGCTTCACCATCGCCGATACCGGTCCGGGCCTGCATGATGAGGACCTGGATCGCATTTTCGAGGAGTTCGAGCAGGCCGACGGCACGTCGACGCGCACGCATGGCGGGGCCGGCCTCGGCCTTGCCATCTCCAGGCGCCTGGTGGCCGCCATGGGCGGCACGATCTCGGTATCCAGCCGGCTCGGCCAGGGATCCGAGTTCGTCTTCGAAATCCCGGCGATAGCAGCCACCGAAGCGCCGCAGGGCCGCCAGAACGCGCTCTTGGGCAGGCGCGCGGTGATCCTGTCGAAAAACGCCGTCGAGGCCGACGCCATCGCCCGCACCATCCGCGCCAATGGCGGCGCGGTCGACGTCGCAACCGCCGCCGCACAGGCCGCACCCTTCGCCGCCGGCTGCGATGTGATTCTGGTCGATGCGGCCATGGAAGAAAGCGATGGAAGGCTGCTCAAACGCCTGCGCCAGAGCGGTTTCTCCGACTGCGAGGCCATCACGCTGATAGCGCCGACCGACCGCGGCATGCTCGGCGAGTTCCGCGCCAGTGGCTACGCAACCTTCCTGGCCAGGCCGGTGCGTGGCGGAACGCTTCTGCGTGTGCTGTTGAGCAGCCATGCCGCCAGCCTAGCCCAGCCGCAGCCCGAAAAGCGCGGCGCACCGACGATGCGCGCCGTCGGCAACCGCCAGCGGGGCCTGTCGGTGCTGATCGCCGAGGACAATGACATCAACGCCATGCTGGCCCGCGCCACGCTGTTGAAGGCCGGGCATCGCGTCAAGGTGGTCGGCAATGGCAAGGCCGCCGTCGAGGCTGTCACCGGCGCCGGTCACAGGGACCGCTTCGACGTGGTTTTGATGGATCTGCATATGCCGGTCATGGACGGGCTGGACGCGATTGCCGCCATCCGCCGCCATGAGGAAGAGACCGCCGTGTCGCCGGTGCCGATCATGGTGCTGTCTGCCGACAGCCAGGAAAAAACCCGCCATACGGTGTTGGCCCATGGCGCCAGCGGCTTTGTCACCAAGCCGCTCGACCCTCAGGCGCTGGTCAATGCCGTAGAGGGACAGGTCGTCGCGGCCTGAGCTTCCACCGCCCATTTCGCGCCGCGCGATCGCTTAAACGTAGCCGGTTGATCGTATTCGCCAGCCGACGAAGTATTGCCCACAACGGCGTATCACGGTACTGTCACAATCCTGTTGCACCTACACCGTATCCCCGTGCCAAGAGGGATGGCTCGAAGGAGAATCACTCGTGCATACAGTTATGCCGGAATGTGACACTCGGCCGAACGCCAGCAGCGCCTTGCTTGCCGGACGTAACGTCGATTCCGTCATAAAGGGCGCGGCACTGGGCCGTATAGGCAATCTTGAAGTGCGGCTCGCTCGCAACGAGGCCGAGATCGCGGCCGCGCAGGAAGTGCGCTACCGGGTGTTCTACGACGAACTTGGCGCCAAGAAGGACCTGTTCCGGGCCCATGACCGCCGTGACGCTGACCGGTTCGATCCGCTCTGCGACCATCTGCTGGTTTTGGACACCACGCTTTCCGGTCCCGAACATCGCCGCATCGTCGGCACGTATCGGCTGCTGCGGCAAGAAATCGCGGCCACGGCCGGAGGGTTCTATTCGGAAGGTGAATTTGAGCTGACCAAGCTCATAGCCCGTCACCCCGGCCAGCGTTTTCTCGAGCTCGGCCGCTCCTGCGTTTTGCCGGAATACCGCTCGAAGCGCACCATCGAGGCGCTGTGGCAAGGCATCTGGGCCTATATCAACCATTACGAAATCGGCGTGATGACCGGCTGCGCGTCCTTTCACGGCACCGTGCCGGCAGCGCACGCGGAGGCGCTCACCTACCTCGCCCACCACTGCCGGACGAATTCGGCCTGGGACGTGCGCGCCGTGTCCGGGCGCTACTGCTCGATGGATCTGATGCCGATCGAGGCCGTCAATACCAAGGCGGCGATCGCTGCGATGCCGCCTTTGGTCAAGGGCTACCTGCGCGTCGGTGCCCGCATCGGTGACGGCTGCGTCATCGACCGCGAATTCTCGACGGTCGACGTCTTCGTCGTCATGCCGGTCAAGGAAATCGGAGCCCGCTACGTCAACTATTATGGCGGGGAAGCCCAGCGCTTCGCTGCCTGACGCTAGCGAATAGCGAGGAGTTACGCCGCAATCCTGCGGACTGCTATTCGCTATTCCCTATTCGCTTCCTTTTCACGGGATATCTTCCGGCCGCCGGCCGGGTCGGCTCTTGTAGGACGGAAACGACCAGCCGAATTTGAGCGCGCCGCCACGCACAAAGAACGCCGCCGCAAAACCGGCGAGGTCCGAGGCGAGCGGCGGCAGTCCGGCAAAATCGCCAAGTGTGTAGAGGCCGGCACCCGCAAGGGCTGCTGTGACGTAGATTTCGGGCCTGAGCAGCACCGATGGCTCGCCGGCAAGGAGGTCGCGCAGAATGCCGCCGAAAGTGGCGGTAAGCACACCGGTGACGACGGAGACGACCGGCGAACCGGTAATCGCAAGTCCCTTGGCTGCGCCCATCACCGAAAAGGCGGCGAGCCCGATGGCGTCGAGCCAGAGCAGCCATTTCCAGCGCGATTCGACACGGTGCGCGCTGAAGAAGACCAGCACCGCAACCGCGGCGCAGATCAGCACATAGCCGGAATTGGCGACCCAGAAAACCGGCAGGTTGAGGATGACGTCGCGAAGCGTGCCGCCGCCTATCCCGGTGACGCTGGCTAGGAACAGGAAGCCGATAATGTCGAGTTGCTTGCGCGAAGCCGCAAGCGCCCCGGTCGCCGCGAAGACGGCGACACCGGCATAATCGAGAAGCGCGATGGGGTTCATGGCAGGCCAGGGGAGTAAGGGAATGGGGCAGTAAGGCAGTATGCTTAGCACGAAGCCGCACCCTTGGTGCGACTCCCCTTTTCCCTATTGCCCTACTGCCCTACCGCCTTACTCCCCTACTGCCCTAATCATGCATCCTTCTCAGCCTGTTCGTTCACCGGCCCCGGCTCGACCGGCGCTTCGGCGGTGGCAAGTTTCGGACCGCCCTTGGCGACGCCAACCATGGCGGGGCGCAGCACGCGGTCGCCGATCGAATAGCCCGGCTGCATAACCTGGACCACGGTATTGGCCGGAACGTCCGGATTGGGCACTTCGAACATCGCCTGGTGGAAATTGGGATCGAACTTCTCGCCTTCGGGCGCGAGCTTCTTGACCCCGTGCCGTTCCAGCGCCGACAGCATGGCGCGCTCGGTCAAGTCGACGCCTTCGATCAGCGCCTTGAAGCCGGCGTCACCAGACGCCTTGGCCTCGGCGGGAATCGCGTCCAGCGCGCGGCGCAGATTGTCCGACACCGACAGCATGTCGCGAGCGAAATTCGCGACCGCGTAGGTGCGCGCGTCGTGCACGTCGCGCGCCGTGCGGCGACGCAAGTTTTCCATCTCGGCCGCCACGCGAAGCGCGCGGTCCTTCAGTTCTTCATTTTCCTTCAGCAGCCGCACAAGGGCTTCATAGTCGCCGTCGATGCTGCCTTCCGTGCGCTCGGCAGTGGCCTCGGTTGCCTCGACTTCATCGGGCGCGCGTTCGTCTTTTGCCTGGTCGCTCATCGCCGTTTCCCGTCAATCTCGAATGGTGTGGATTTTGTGCTCGATATCGAGGTTTGGCGGCCAAAAATCAAGGGGTAAGCGATTGTGGAGGCGATCAGCCAGGGCTGGAAACGACAGGCAAGACATTTCGATTTAATTCAAATTTTACCCTAACCGCCGGCTTTGCTTGCCACAAAGGCGTGATGGGGGAACCATTCCCTTGCTGGAGGAGTTTCGAAACCGACACAGGATTTTGAGATGATGAGCCGCAACAAGGGTGAAAAGGTAGAAAGGCTGGCCGCCGAGGTCAGACGCCAGTTCGGCGCCGAGACGGTGACGCGCTTTCTGCGCACCTTGCCGGCCTTCCGCACCGAGGCCGACCTTCCCGACCGCTTCAGAGAGCTACTCGACCGCCTGGACGGCGCGGAGGGCGGTGACGTCGGCTTGCGCCGACGGTGACGCGCCGACCAATCTGGCAGCAAACCTCTATCGGCAATAGCCTGAAAGAACCGAACCATCTAAGGATGGATGTGTTGTGGTTCAAATGGAGGACATAATGCGCAAGGTTTCGATCACCTCATTGCTGGCGGCGCTTATCGGCCTCGGCGCCGTCACCTTAGTGGCCTTTCCGGCACAAGCAGAGGATCTGCAGCTGCAATTGGGCAAACATGGCCCGCGGCTGAAGCTCATGCAAGATTGCGATCCCGCCTATGACGATTGCGAAGGTCCCCGGCGCGACGACCGGCGCGACCGCCGTCAATCACGAGGCTGCACGGAAGACCGGGCCCTCGACAAGGCGGACCGAATGGGCGTCCGCCGGGCAAGGATAGAGTCCGTCGGCCGCCGGGAGATCGTTGTCCGCGGCAGACAGGATGGCGACCGCGTGCGCGTGACTTTCGGCACCGAGCGCGGCTGTCCTGTTCTCGATCGCGAATAGAGATTGACCCGAACTGGCAGCCGCTGATCAGACGACAATTAGGGCTTCCGATTGCTGAATTATCGGGCTTGAAAGCCCGCCACTGCGGCGATCTATCATCAAGCCGGTCGAGCCCGAGATGGCAGGCTCGACCGCCCCCACGCGACAATTACGCGCAGTAATTTTGCGTGATTGCTGTCTTGCGGTGGCGGGGTACCCCGCCTATGCTTCCTGATGAACATGATTTCCCCTGAGGCGGTCGCCAACAGCAAGCGCGCCTGGCTGAAAATTCTGGCGCGCTACAAGAAGCCTGACAGGCGGCGCAGCACAGTGGAACTCGCCATCACACTCATTCCGTTCGCCGTGCTCTGGGGACTGTCCTCGGCGGCCTATGCTTATGGCCATTGGTGGGGACTGATCCTGATCCTTCCCGCGGCCGGGTTTCTGGTCCGCATCTTCATGATCCAGCACGATTGCGGCCACGGCTCCTTCTTCGCCAATCGCTACGCGGACGACTGGATCGGCCGTGCGCTCGGCATCCTGACGCTGACGCCCTACGACTGCTGGCGGCGCGCTCATGCGACACACCACGCCAGCGCCGGCAATCTTGACGAACGCGGCATGGGCGACATCAGGACGCTGACCGTTGCCGAATATCGGCAAATGTCATGGCGAGGCCGCCTTGCCTATCGTCTCTATCGCCACCCGCTGGTGATGTTCGGGCTCGGGCCGATCTGGCTGTTCATCTTCGAGCAAAGGCTGCCCGTCGGCATGATGCGCGGCGGCCTGACGCCCTGGGTGTCGTCGATGACCACCAATCTTGGCATCGCGGTTGCAGCAGCCGTCCTCATCTGGTTCGTCGGCCCCGGCGCGTTCCTGGTGGTCCATCTGCCGATCGTCGTCCTCGCCGGTTCGGCCGGCATCTGGCTGTTCTACGTCCAGCATCAGTTCGAGGAAACGGAATGGGCGAAGGATGCCGACTGGGAATTCCAGCATGCCGCCCTGCACGGATCGTCCTATTACGACCTGCCCCCGGTACTGAACTGGTTTACCGGCAATATCGGTGTCCATCACGTCCACCACCTCTCCGCCAAGGTGCCGTGCTACCGGTTGCAGGAAGTGCTGCGGGATTATCCCGAACTGCGCAGCATCGGCCGCGTCACGCTGCTCGAAAGCCTGCGCTGCGTCAAACTGGCGTTGTGGGACGAGAACCGCCGCAAGCTGGTGTCGTTCCGCGAGGCACGGGCGGCCGCCTAAGCAATTCCAGGAAAAGTGTGAAACGGTTTTCCGTCCGGAATTGCGTTAAAACAAGAAAATAGAAAGACCGCCGCGTCATGGACGCAGCGGCTTTGCAAATTCCCTGGATCAGGCCGCCTGACGCTCGTCGCGCATCAGGATCTCGCCATGGCGGATCTCGGTGCCCAGCACCTTCAGACATTCGCGGATGAAGTTGGACAGGCCCGGCCAGCCCTTGGCTGACACGAGATTGCCGTCGACATGGGCGCCGGTCGGTGCGACGTCGATATAGATGCCACCGGCCAGCGTGACCTCCGGCTCGCAATAATGGAGTGCTGCGACTTCCCGGCCCCGCACCACGCCATCGACAGCAATCAGGATCTGCACGCCATGGCAGATGGTGAAGATCGGCTTGCCGGCCTCGTGAAAATGCCGCACCAGCGCCTGCACCCGCTTGTCGATGCGGATGTATTCCGGGCCGCGCCCGCCCGCCGCATAGACGGCATCGTATGCAGCTGGGTCCACCTCGGAAAACGTCTTGTTGAGGATGTAGTCGTGGCCGAGCTTTTCCGTGTAGGTCTGGTGGCCTTCGAAGTCGTGCAGCGACGTTTTCAATATATCGCCCGCCTTCTTGTCCGGACAGACGACATGCACGGTGTGGCCGACCGCATGCATCGCCTGCTCAAAGACGAAAATCTCATATTCCTCGCTGAACTCGCCAACGAGCATCAGTATCTTCTTGCCAGCCATTCCCGGTTCCTCCCTTGTGGCCATATTTATTTCGGATCACGAAATAATGAACCTATCCTAAGGGCAGGATGGCGAAAGGGAAAGCACAAATCGCACAATTGGTAAGACCAGTTGATGTCGATTGGCACCGGCATCGTCACAGGGTATTCCACAGCAGGCAAAACCAGCACCACTGGTTCGACCAGAATTCTGATCAGGCAGCCTTGATCATGTCAGCGGCCTTTTCGGCGATCATGATGGTCGGCGCGTTGGTGTTGCCGCCGATCAGCGTCGGCATCACCGAGGCATCGACGACACGCAAGGCCTGCATGCCGCGCACACGCAATTGCGGATCGACCACCGCCATATCATCGATGCCCATCCTGCAGGTGCCGACCGGGTGATAGATCGTGTCGGCTCGGGCTCGGATATGCGCCATCAGCTCGGCATCGCCCGAAACGCTGGCGGTGTAGATTTCCTTGTGGCGGTATTTGGCCAGCGACGGCGCCTCCAATATGCCGCGCATCATTCTGGCGCCCTTGAGCAAAAGCTCGGCGTCGCGTTCGTCGGACAGAAATCGCGGATCGATGCGCGGTGGCGCCAGCGGGTCTGGCGTCGACAGCCCGACCTCGCCGCGCGACTGCGGCCGCAGCACGCAGACATGGCATGAGAAGCCATAGCCCATATGAAGCTTGCGGCCATGGTCATCGACGATGGCGATGCAGAAATGCAATTGCAGATCGGGCCGATCGATCGCCGGGTCGGACTTGAGGAAGGCACCGCTCTCCGCGTAGGGCGTGGCGATCATGCCGCCGCCATCCTTGCGCCAGCGCCACAGATGCCGCAGCAGGCCAGGCAGACCGCGCAGGCCGATGCCCATCATGTCCGCATCCCTTGATGTCCAGCCCATGATGAAGTCGAGATGATCCTGCAGGTTCTTGCCGACGCCGGGCAACTCATGAACGATCGGAATTCCGTGCGCTGCAAGCTCGACAGCTGGCCCGATCCCGGACAGCAACAAGAGCTGCGGCGAGCCGAAGGCACCACCGCAGACGATGACCTCGCGCCTGGCTTTCGCAATGGCTTCGCCCTTGCCCGTGCGGTAGCGCACGCCGGCGGCCCGCTTGCCGTCAAGGACGATGCCCGTGGCATGCGCTCCGGTGATGACGGTAAGGTTTGGGCGGTCCATGGCCGGATGAAGATAGGCGGCCGCCGCCGAGCAGCGCTCGCCGTTGCGGCGTTCGCCCCAGAATTGCGTGACCTGATAGAGCCCCGCCCCTTCCTGCTCCGGTCCATTGAAATCGTCGTTGCGACGGATCTGGTTTTCGCCGCAGGCCTCGAGAAAGGCCCTCGAGAGAGCGCGCGGCTCCTGCTGCTCGGCGACCCGCAGCGGTCCGTCGCCGCCGTGCAGGCCATCCGCGCCGCGCTGGTTGCCTTCCGCACGCCGGAAATAAGGCAGCACCTCGTCCCATGACCAGCCGTCGCAGCCGAGATCGGCCCATTCGTCATAGTCCGCCGTGGTGTCCGCGTGTGTAGAGCATGGCATTGATTGCGCTGGAACCACCCAGCGCCTTGCCGCGCGGCTGGTAGCCCTTGCGCCCGCCAAGCCCTTGCTGCGGCACCGTCTCGAACGCCCAGTTGTTGATCTTCGGCCGACCCGGCAGCAGCGCGATGACGCCTGCCGGGGCTCGGATGAGCAGATCTTTGCCCTCGCCGCCGGCTTCGATCAGGCAGACCGTTTTCGATGGATCCTCGGAGAGCCGCGCGGCAAGCGTGCAGCCGGCGGACCCGCCACCGGCAATAACATAGTCAAAATTCATGACCTCCTCCTCGCACCCGGCGGATATTTCCGTACGGACGACCAAGAGAAGGCCCGATCACAGCTGATGTAAAGACGCGCGGAATTACCGCAACGTCAGCTGTTGCGAACGCGCCGCCAGGAATATTTCGGCCCTTTTGGTTCCGGCACGGCGGCTGGCTGGTAGTAGAGCCCCAATCCGCCGGTACGTCCCTCCTCCAGCCGCTTCAACAGCACCGGATTCGAAATCTCGAACTCGTCGAAGCCCAGCCGCAGCATATGCGGCAACTGGTCGACCAGAACCTGCCCGGTGGCGCGCACCGCACCTTCGAAATCGTGGCGGCTGCGCAGCAACTCCCCCTTGGAGAAGGAGCGGCCATCGCTGAAGGCCGGGAAGACCAGCGCTACTAGCGAGAGCTGGTCGAGTAGATCGGCGATCTTCTCGAGCTGATCGCCGGGCTGCAGCACCACACCGAGCCGTTCCCTGGCGGAGCGGCGCACCTCCGGATCGAGATCGAGGAACGCCTGCAGCGGCAGGATGAAGCGGCCGTTGCCGGACAGCGCGTCCGCGCTTTCGGCATGAGCCCACTCGTCCTCGCGAAAACCCGTCGGGGTCCAGAGGCGGATCTCCGGTGTCGTCGGTTCAGTCATCAAAAATTCCTAAAAATTCAAAGAAGCTCATTGTGTGTTGAGGTTCAGGTCAGGCCGCGCCGAAAATGGTGGCTTCCGAGAACCGGAGGGAGCGTACTTGAAGTACGTGAGCACCGGAAGCTGCCGTTCGCAAGCCGGCCTCACCTGTATATCAACATACCCTAAAGGGATGCGTCGGTCAGCGACTTCTCCAGCCCCGACAGGTGAATGCCGCACTCGGTCTTGGCATGACCGGCCCAGCGGCCGCTGCGCGCGTCCTCGCCCGGCTGCACCGGCTGCGTGCACGGGAAGCAGCCGATCGACAGATAGCCATAAGCGACCAGCGGATTTTCGCGCAACGCATGCGCGCGCATATAGTCGGCCTGGTCCGATGTCGTCCAGTGCGCCAGCGGATTGATACGGATGCGCGGGCCGACCGCTTCGAACACCGGAAGTGCTGCCCGGGTCGAGGCCTGGAAGCGCTTGCGGCCGGTGAACCAGGCACGGAAGGGGGCGACGCCACGCGCCAGCGGCTCGACCTTGCGCACGTCGCAGCAGGCGTCGGTGTTGCTTTGATGCAGATTGCCCATCGGATCGATCCGTTTGAGCGCCGCTTCCTCGGGCTTGATCACCCTTATGTTGGTCAGCCCGAAATCGGCGGCAAGCGCGTCGCGATAGCCGAGTGTCTCTTCGAAATGCTTGCCGGTGTCGAGGAAGATGACCGGCAGCGTGCGGTCGATCTTGGCGATCATGTGCAGCAGCACAGCCGAGTCCGCACCGAACGACGACACTGCGGCGATCTCGTCATGGAACAGTTCGCGGGCCGAGCGTTCGATGATCTCGAGCGGGTTCAGATGACCGTAAAGCGCATCGAGCCCCGCCGCCTTGGCGGCGATGCCGTCATCGACATCGGCAATATGGTCAAGCGGCCTTGGCTTCGCCAGCATAGAGCGCCTCCTTGAACGGCGCAGGACCGACTCGGCGGTAGGCGTCGATGAATTTCTCTTGTGGGTCGAGCCGAAGGCCGAGATAAGTCTCGACGATCTGCTCGATGGCGTCGGTGATCTCATCCGATGAGAAGCCGCGGCCGATGATCTCGCCAACCGAGGTGTTCTCGTCGGCCGAGCCGCCCAGCGTCACCTGATAGAGCTCGGAGCCCTTCTTCTCGACGCCGAGGATGCCGATATGGCCGACATGGTGATGGCCGCAGGCGTTGATGCAGCCGGAGATCTTCAGCTTCAGTTCGCCGATCTCGCGCTGCCGCTCCAGCGAGGCGAAGCGGCGCGATATTTCCTGCGCGATCGGAATCGAGCGCGCCGTGGCCAACGCGCAATAATCGAGGCCAGGGCAGGCGATGATGTCCGATATCAGGTTGGAATTGGCCGTCGCCAGGCCGATGCCGACCAGCGCATCATAGACCGCCTTGAGGTCGGCGCGCGCCACATGCGGCAGGATCAGGTTCTGCTCATGGCTGACGCGCAGCTCGTCAAAGGCATATGTCTCGGCGATGTCAGCGACCGCTTCCATCTGGCTGTCCGAGGCGTCGCCCGGCACCTCGCCAATGCCCTTGAGCGAGATCGTCACTGCCGCGTAGTCGGGATGGCGGTGCGTCACCACATTCTGGTCGAGCCACTCCGAGAACCCCTTGGAATCCAGCCGCGCCAGCTTGACCGCCTGGTCGCCCTCCGGCCGCTCGGTCAGCGCCGGTGGTGCGAAATAGGCCTCGATGGCGCGGATATCGGCTTCCGGCAGCTTCAACTCCGCGTCCTTCAATTCCTGCCACTCGGCTTCGACCTGGCGGGTGATTTCCTCGACGCCGGTCTCGTGGACGAGGATCTTGATACGCGCCTTGTACTTGTTGTCGCGGCGGCCATAGAGGTTGTAAACGCGCAGGATCGCCGTGCAGTAGGACAAGAGGTCGGCTTCCGGCAGGAAGTCGCGGATCTTGCGGGCGACCATCGGCGTGCGGCCCTGGCCGCCGCCGATATAGACGGCGAAGCCGAGTTCGCCGGCGGCGTTCTTCTTCAGGTGCAGGCCGATGTCGTGGGTCTGGATGGCGGCGCGGTCGCGCTCGGCACCCGTCACCGCGATCTTGAACTTGCGCGGCAGGAACGAGAATTCCGGATGCACCGACGACCACTGGCGCAGGATTTCCGCATAGGGGCGCGGATCGGCGACCTCATCGGCGGCAGCACCGGCGAAATGGTCGGCGGTGACATTGCGGATGCAATTGCCGCTGGTCTGGATGGCGTGCATCTCGACGCTTGCCAGATCGGCCAGGATCGCCGGAATGTCCGACAGCGCCGGCCAGTTGAACTGGATGTTCTGGCGCGTGGTGAAATGGCCGTAGCCC
The DNA here is from genome assembly GCF_003148495.1 of Mesorhizobium loti. Taxonomy (GTDB): domain Bacteria; phylum Pseudomonadota; class Alphaproteobacteria; order Rhizobiales; family Rhizobiaceae; genus Mesorhizobium; species Mesorhizobium loti. Next base: position 261,874 of record NZ_QGGH01000001.1, on the reverse strand, counting down.
TTGTCGTATTTGCGGGCGATGTGGCCCAGCATGCGCAACTGCTTGCCGTTCAGCGTGCCATAGGGCACCGCGATGCGCAGCATGTAGGCGTGCAGCTGAAGGTAGACGCCGTTCATCAGCCTCAGCGGCCGGAACTGGTCCTCGGTGATCTCGCCGGCAAGGCGGCGCTGGACCTGGTCGCTGAACTCGGCGACGCGGGCCTGGACAAAATCGTGGTCGAACTCATCGTAACGGTACATGCTTCGTCTTTCAGGGCGCGTCCGCCCATGCCTGGTGTCTTGGTTATGCTGCCCAAGTTGACTGCTTGCCAGCCTGCTTGCCGAGATCGTTGCGGATGGTCGGGCCTGCGGCGCGGATTTTCTCGCGCAACCGCACCGGCTCGACGACGCCGTTGACGACGTCCGCATCGATCAAATTGACGTCGACCACTTCGTTGGCGGCGTAGGCCTTGGCGCCGATCGCCTCGAGCCTATCCTCGGCTGCCTTGTCATGGGCGAGGTCGGCATGGTCCACCGTCTCGGCCCAGCCGCCATCGGCATACCAGACGGCAATGCCGTCGGTCAGGCGGTTGGCGGTCAGTATCTTCATTGCTGAACTCCTTCGGCGACCGAACTGGACGCGCCTTCATGCCTGTGTGCCGCGAGCGGCTCGGACCGTTCAAAGTTGGCGCCGGCGACCGCATCGCCGATGATGGTCATGACCGGACCGGAAAGATCGGCGCGCGCTTCCAGCGACGGCAGGTCGGCAAGCGTACCGTGGAAGCGGCGCCGGTTGGCAAGGCTGGCATTCTCGACCACGGCCACCGCCGTATCCGGCGACAGCCCGGCCTCGATCAGCCGGCCGGCTACCTCGGCCGCCACCGAGCGGCCCATATAGACGGCGACGGTGGCGCCCGAAATAGCGAGCTTGGCCCAGTCGGGCAGCGAATTGCCCTTGAGGTCGTGGCCCGTGGTGAACACCATCGACGAGGAAACACCGCGCAAGGTCAGCGGCAGTTCAAAATCGGCGGCGGCGGCAAAGGCCGCGGTGACGCCCGGGACCACCTCATAGGCGATGCCGGCATCGCGCAGTGCCGCCATCTCTTCGCCGGCCCGGCCGAACACCAGCGGATCGCCAGACTTCAGCCGCACGACACGCTTGCCTTCACGGCCAAGCTCGACCAGCAACGCATTGATCTCGGCCTGGCTCTTGGTGTGGCAGCCCTTGCGCTTGCCGACCGGCAGGCGCTCAGCATCGCGGCGACCCATGGCAACGACCGCCTCCGGCACCAGCGCATCATGGACGATGACATCGGCTTCCATCAGCAAACGATGGGCACGCAAGGTCAAAAGATCCTCGGCCCCAGGGCCGGCGCCGACCAGGGCGACGTGGCCGCAAGCCGGCACATTCGACAGCAAAAGATCGACGGCGGCGTCATGCGCCTGCGAAAGCTGGCCGGCTTCAGCCGCGCGGGCAGGAGCGCCAGCGAAGAAATCATTCCAGAAGCGACGGCGGGCATTGCCTCTCGGCAGCAGATTCTCGGCAGCCCCGCGAAACGAAGCGGCAAGAATTGCCAGCGGCCCGAGCGACGGCGACAGCATGCGGTCGATGCGGCCGCGCAGCATCTGGGCAAGCACCGGGCCTGCACCTTCCGTGCCGATGGCGATGGCGACCGGTGCGCGGTTGACCAGCGCCGGGGTGAAGAAATCGCAAAGCTCAGGCCGATCGACGGCATTGGCCGGAATGCTTAAGCGCCGCGCATCCGTGACCACGCGGCGGTCGAGTTCCTCGTCGCCGCTGGCGGCAAACACCATGACCGCGCCTTCGAGCTGCGACGCGTCGTAGGCGGCGGCAAAATGGTTCGTGCCAGTCTGAGCGATGAAGGCCAGCAGGGCCGGCTCGGCATTTTCCGCGATGATCCGCAGGACCGCGCTCGACTGTCCGATCAGCCGCGCCTTGGCCAGCGCCTCTTCGCCGCCGCCGACGATGGCCACGGTCTGCCCCTCGACCCGCATGAAGACGGGGAAGGCATTGAGCTTGGGAGTAGTGTGCGACATGGGCGCGAGCGGAATCCTGAACAGGCTTGCAGTTCTACGCGCGAGCGCGAGAAACCAGAAGGAACGCACTCGCGCATCGCCTGTCGGGATGCAATCGCTTTTCTGAAAGCATCTCAGCCAAGAGAAAAATATTCCTCGTTGGTGGATGGAGCGGATTCAAGCTGCTGTCGCAGGCCTTGATTTACAGCTCTTTTAGCGCTCGGCGAGAAATGCCGCAAAACAGTTTTTTCTAAATTCTACCAATTTAGTAGATTAAAGCCGCAGGCATTGGACAACCGAATTGCCAACACCCGCGAGGGTCTGGTTGGAACATTACCGGCTCGGGGCGCGTTCCCCAAAAAGCCCATCGCGTCAGATCGAACCCGGCCGCGGCATGTCACAAGATGCCCGAGCGACTCAAAAAAGGAGCCTATCACCATGAGCACAATCAATCTGAAGCACGGCATCTGGGTCATGGTGGCCGATGGCGAGAAGGCGCTTTTCCTCAGGAACGCCGGCGACAACAAATATCCGAATCTCGAGGTGGTGCAGGAAATGCAGCAGGACAACCCGCCCACCCGCGAGCAAGGCAGTGACAGCCCGGGCCGATACAATGATGGTCCCTCCGTACACCGCAGCGCGGTCGAAGATACGGACTGGCACCGCATCGGCAAGGAGCGTTTCGCCGATGAGATCGCCGCCCGGCTCTACAAGCTCGCACATGGCGGCGAGTTCAACGAGATCGTGCTTGTCGCACCGCCGATGCTGCTTGGGACAATGCGCAAGAAGCTGCACAAGGAAGTCGGGGACAAAGTGATCGCCGAGATTCCCAAGACATTGACCAACCACGCCGTATTCGAGATTGAGGCCCTGCTGCAGGCAGCCTGATTGGTGTCGATCGAACGCGCCGGATCGAAACCGAATATCATCGCGCGACTTCAAATTCGACCGGCGGCTTCTCCGCCGGCCGACCAAGTTTTTGCGGCCGCACCGTCGATTTCATGGCTTTGCGGGTTGCATCGCCGACACCCCATCCACCATATTGCAACCAGGCGGCGGCTCCGGGCGGCGCCCATCCGACATCGCTGGTTTCGAAAGGCGCTCCATAGACAATGCCGCATGACACGCCCCTTATCGCCACCATCGTCGCCGGTCTGGGGCTGGCTTTCGTCTTCGGCGCTCTCGCCAACCGCTTCCGTATCCCGCCGCTGGTCGGTTATCTCGTAGCCGGCGTGCTGGTCGGGCCGAACACGCCCGGCTTCGTCGCCGATGCCGGCCTTGCCAACGAACTGGCCGAAATCGGCGTCATCCTGCTGATGTTCGGCGTCGGCCTGCACTTCTCGTTGAAGGATCTGCTGTCGGTGCGCGCCATCGCCGTGCCCGGCGCCATCGTCCAGATCGGCTTTGCCACCGCGCTCGGCGCCGGGCTGTCGTGGATGCTCGGCTGGTCGATGGGCGCGGGGCTGGTTTTCGGCCTGGCGCTGTCGGTCGCCTCGACCGTGGTGCTGCTGCGCGCGCTGCAGGAGCGGCGGATGATCGAGACCGAGCGCGGCCGCATCGCCGTCGGCTGGCTGATCGTCGAGGACCTGGCCATGGTGCTGGCGCTGGTGCTGCTGCCGGCGCTGGCCGGTGTGCTCGGCGGCCAGGAGCAGGCGGACGCCCATGCAAGCAGCCTGCTGTCGCTGCCGGCCAGCTACGGCATCTGGGGCGTCGTCGGCATCACGCTGGCCAAGGTCGCCGCTTTCGTCGTCGTCATGCTGGTGGTCGGCCGCCGGGTCATTCCCTGGATCCTGCACTATGTCGCCCACACCGGCTCGCGCGAATTGTTCCGGCTGGCGGTGCTCGCCATAGCGCTCGGCGTCGCCTTTGGCGCAGCCAAACTGTTCGGTGTCTCGCTGGCGCTGGGTGCCTTCTTCGCCGGCATGATCATGAGTGAGTCCGAACTCAGCCACCGCGCGGCGGAAGAATCGTTGCCGCTGCGCGATGCCTTTTCCGTGCTGTTCTTCGTCTCGGTCGGCATGCTGTTCGACCCGTTCAGCCTGATCAGCAATGGCTGGCCGATCCTGGCGACGCTGGCCATCATCGTCATCGGCAAATCGTTGGCGGCGTTCGTCATCGTAGTTGCCTTCGGCTATCCCCTGGCCACCGCACTGATGATCTCGGCAAGTCTTGCCCAGATCGGCGAATTCTCCTTCATCCTGGCCGAGCTCGGCGTCGGGCTGAAACTGTTGCCCGAACAAGGTCGCGACCTCATTCTGGCCGGCGCCATCCTGTCGATCGTGCTGAACCCGCTGATGTTCCTGGCCATCGACTGGATGAAGCCATGGCTGGAGCGGCGCGCCGCCAGGACGGCACCGCCTGTCGAGGCAAAGCCGGTTGGCCCGGCGACGGAACCGGGCCAGGTGGCCTCTGTTGCAGCCACGACGAAAGCGGAAGACGGGCCGCCGCCCAGGACAACCCTCACCGACCACGCCATCCTGATCGGTTATGGTCGCGTCGGCAGTCTCGTCGGGGCATCGTTGAAAGAAGCCGCCCTGCCCTTCCTCGTCGTCGAGGATGCCGACAAGACACTGGCGAGGCTGAAGGCCGATGGCATCGAGACGGTCTCCGGCAACGCGGCCAACGCCGAAGTGTTCGCCGCCGCCAATCCCGAAGGGGCGAAGCGGCTGATCCTGGCCATTCCCAATGCCTTCGAGGCCGGCCAGATCGTGCTCAGGGCACGTGCAGCCAACCCCGGCATCAACGTCATCGGCCGCGCCCATTCCGACGCCGAGGTCGAGCACCTCAAGGGCCTCGGCGCCAACACGGTGATCATGGGCGAGCGCGAGATCGCCCGCGGCATTGTCGAAGAGGTGCTTGGCCACAAGCCGTGGGCTGCCGAACCGTCCGCGGCCTGAGCCGACCGTGATTGGCGACAGGTTGCCGTGTCGATCGTCTGCTCGCAGGCGGGTTGATCACGCGACGAATGCAGAGCCGCCATGGAGCACGACACTGCTGAGGTATTTTGCGGGAGGCTTCCCCAGCGCCTTCTTGAACATCGTGATGAAGGCCGTGACAGATTCATAACCGAGATCGCCCGAAACCTGCTGCACGCTGGCGCCGGAGGCCAGCTCTCGTATTGCGACGATCAGGTGCAATTGCTGACGCCAGCGCCCGAAGCTTAAGCCAGTCTCCTTCACCACGAGACGGGCGAGACTGCTCTCACTGAGCGCAACGCGATTGGCCCATTCTGCCAATGTGCTGCGGTCGGCAGGATCTTGCGCCAACGCTTCGGCGATCCGCCGCAAGCGCGGCTCGGATGAGATCGGCAGATGCAGTTGCTGGACAGGCATGCGCGGCAGCTCGGTGAGCAGGGTTCTGGTCAGAAGCTCATCCCTCGCCTGATCGTCCTGCACACCATCGGATAGCTCAATGATCAGTTCGCGCAGCAGCGGCGAGATCGAGAGCGTGCAGCATCTGTCCGGCAGATCGGCAGCTCCCGGCTCGATATAGACGAAGAAAATACGGGCATTGGCGGTTGCGACATTGCTGTGCTCCATGCCGCTTGGAATCCACACCCCGCAATGAGGCGGCACCATCCACAGGCCGCTGGGGACGCGACATGTGACGCCACCTCCGAGTGCGAAGACGAGTTGGCCTTTGCGGTGCCAATGGGAGGGTACCTCCGCTCTGGTCTCGGGGACGTCGACGCGCACGGCAATCGCCGGCGCGGAAAGGTCATCCACATCGAAATTGAACCAAGGGTAGCGGAGGGGTTGTCTCATGATTGACTGTTTTTAGCGATCAGATTCTTTGATCTCTAAATTATTCAAAGGCAAAAATCGATAGGTTCCACTGCCGTGCGTCCAACGCGCAACAGTGAGGTGTGAACCATGCTTGCCCTAGTCATCTCTTCCGATAGCGCGACCGGGCTGAAGCTCGCGGAGCTCGACGAACCTCAGCCGGCCTCGAACGAAGCGCTTGTCTCGGTCCGCGCGACCTCGTTGAACCGCGGCGAACTGCGGCTGCTCGCCATCCGTCAGAGCGGCTGGATACCGGGCCAGGACATCGTCGGATTTGTCGAACAGGCAGCAGCCGATGGTTCCGGGCCAGCCATGGGCACAAGGGTTGCGGCTCTGGTCGACCAGGCCGGGTGGGCTGAACGGGTCGCCGTTCCAACCGACCGTCTCGCGGTCCTGCCTGATGACGTCAGCTTCGTTTCCGCAGCCACGCTTCCGGTCGCCGGCACGACGGCGCTGAGGACTTTGCGCCATGGCGGCGACCTGACCGGCCAGCAGGTCCTGATCACCGGCGCAAGCGGTGCGGTCGGTCGTTTCCAGATCCAGATCGCCCGCGAGCAAGGCGCCTCGGTGACCGCGGTCGCCGCCTCCCGGCACGGCGAGGACCTCCGCGGCCTTGGAGCCGAGCAGGTTGTCGAAGCGATCGAACTGGCCGAGGGACCGTTTTCGCTGATCATGGAGTCGGTGGGCGGCGAAAGCCTCGCACACGCGATCGAGCGCGTCGCACCTGGCGGGACCATCGTCATGTTCGGTTCAAGCAGTGGCGAACTCACGCCCATCGGATTCCGCCAGTTCGTTCCGGATCATGAAGGGGCAAGACTTCAGACTTTTGCCTACTACACGTCTGGTCCAGGCATTGGCGAGGACATCGCCTCGCTGCTCGCTCTGGTCGCCGCCGGCCGGCTCGAAACGCGCGTGGCCCTGACCGTGCCGTGGACCGACATCGCCCAAGCCCTGGACGCGCTGCGGCAGCGCAGCTTCAGCGGCAAGGCTGTTCTCACCATGGCCGAATGAGCAGTCCGCGGCCTGAAGCCGGCCGCTCACACGTGCTGGCCGCCATTGATGTGGATTTCAGAACCCGTCACATAGGACGCCTGTTGCGAGCACAGGAAGAAGATGATGTCGGCGACTTCCGCCGTGGTGCCAAGCCTTCTCAACGGGATCGTCTCGACGATCTTGTCCGTGCCCGGCGACAGGATCGCGGTGTCGATCTCGCCGGGCGCAATCGCGTTGACGCGAATGCCATGCGGACCGAAATCATGCGCCATCTCGCGCGTCAGCGAGCCGAGTGCCGCCTTCGATGTCGCATAGGCGGTGCCGGCAAAGGGATGCACACGGGTGCCGGCGATCGAGGTGACGTTGACGATCGAGCCCTTGGCCGCCGCCAGTTCCTTGAACAGCCCGCGCGCCAGCATGATCGGCGCGAAGAAATTGACCTGGAACACGTCGCGCCAGACATGCATCGGCGTGTCGATCGAGTCCATGCGGCTGTTGCCGTCCTTCAGCTTCGGCGAGATGCCGGCATTGTTGACCAGCGCATGCAGCTGGCCGCCATGCGCTTCCAGCCGGCGGCGGATTTCCGACACCGCGATGCCGACATCCTCCTGATCGGCGAGATCGACCTTGATGTGGTCCTCAGGACCTGCCGGCCAGGGACAGTCCTCGGCAAAGGCCTGGCGCGAGCAGGTGATGACGCGCCAGCCCTCGCGCGAAAAACGCTTGACCGTGGCGTGGCCGATGCCGCGGCTGGCGCCGGTCAGCACGATGGTCTTTCTGGTGTCGAGTTCAGCCATTTCAGGGTCTCCGGCCGGCAGATGTAGCCGAACGCCGCCGAGGTGGCGAGAGGCGAGTCGCCGCTAATGCATGTCGCTCAAAAGTGGCCTCGGTTTTGAGGCAACGACATGCATATAAACAAAGAGCTAAAGCGCGCGACGCGCTTTAGCCGCCAAGGAGATCGAGGATCGAGGTTTGCCGCTTCTTGCGCGGGCCGCCGACGTTGCCTGGCGGCACCGGGTGCTTGATCGACGCGGTGGCCCCGTCATCCTCTGGCATGGAAAGACCATCGGCATCGACGGTCTGGGCAGGACGGGCCGCGCGGACCGGTGCTGGCGCTTGGGCGACCGGCGCGGCCGGCCGCGCCTGCGGCGCCTGCTGGCCGACGGACACGGATGGAACCGGCGCCGGCGGCGCGTTGTTTGCCGAGGGTATCTCGTCGGGCACGATGGTGTCGGCCGGCGTCGATTTCCAGGTGCCGGGCAGCGGCCGCACGGGCACGCCCTCGTGGGCTGCGACCATGAATTCGTGCCAGGCCTGCGCCGGCAGCGCGCCGCCGGTGACCTTCTTCATCGGGCTGCCGTCATCATTGCCGAACCACACACCGGTGGTGAGGTTGGCGGTGTAGCCGACGAACCAGGCATCGCGCGAATTCTGGCTGGTGCCGGTTTTGCCGGCCGATGGCCAGGCGAAAGCCGCTTTCCGGGCGGTACCGATCTCGACCGTACCCGTCATCATCGAGTTCATCATGCCGACGATCTCGGGCTTGACGACACGCGGCGCGCTGCCGCCGCCGCTGTCGTAGAGCACCTTGCCTTCCGTGGTCGTCACGCGGCGGATGAAATGGATATCCGGCTTGTAGCCGCCATTGGCGAAGGGGACATAGGCCGATGTCAGTTCCAGCGGCGTCACTTCCGAGGTGCCGAGCGCGATCGACGTGTTGGACTGCAGGTCGGACTGGATGCCCATGCGGTGCGCCGCCTCGACAACCGCGTTCGGCCCTACCTCCATGGTCAGCTGGGCCGCGACCGAATTCAGCGATTTGGCCAATGCGGTGGCCAGCGTCACCTTGCCGAAATACTTGCCGCCATAATTGTCGGGCGTCCAGTTGCCGATCTTGATCGGCGCGTCGTTGCGCACGCTGTCGGGTGTGCGGCCGGCCTCAAGCGCGGCCATATAGACGAACGGCTTGAACGCCGAGCCCGGCTGGCGGCGTGCTTCCGAGGCGCGGTCGAACTGGCTGGTCGAATAGTCGTAGCCGCCGACCATGGCGCGCACTGCGCCGGAATCGTCGATCGACACCAGGGCGCCCTGGGTGACGTTGAGCTTCTTGCCGCTGTCGTCGATCAGCCTGCGGATCGATTGTTCGGCGAGCTTCTGCAGATTCAGGTCGACGGTGCTGTCGATGACGATATCGCCGCGCACGTCGCCGATCAGGTCGGGCAGTTCCTCCATGATGGTGTCGGCAACGTAGTTTTCCGAGCCGGTCCAGTAGGACGGCGCACGCGTTGCCGGCGCGCTCATCGCCGAGGTCAGTTCCTTGGCGCTGATCTTGCCCTCGTCGCGCATGGCGGCAAGCACCAACTGCGAGCGTTCCTCGGCAGCCTTCGGATCGCGTGCCGGCGACAGCCGCGACGGCGCCTTCAACAGGCCGGCAAGCAATGCGGCTTCCGACAAGGTGACGTCGCGCGCGCTCTTGCCGAAATAACGCCGCGAGGCCGCTTCGACGCCATAGGCACCGGAACCGAAATAGACCCGGTTCAGATACATTTCGAGGATCTGGTCCTTGGTGTGCTTGTGCTCCAGCCAAAGTGCCAGCAGCACTTCCTGCACCTTGCGCTCCAGTGTGCGGTCGGGCGTCAGGAACAGGTTCTTGGCCAATTGCTGGGTCAGCGTCGAGCCGCCCTGCGAGAAATGTCCGCCAAGCACATTGGTTACCATGGCGCGCGACAGGCCGATCGGGTCGATGCCGAAATGCGAATAGAAGCGGCGGTCCTCGATGGCGATGACGGCCTCTGGGATATAGGGCGACATTTCATGCAGCCCGACCGCCTCGCCTCCGCTCATGCCGCGATTGGCGAGCAATTGGCCATCGGCCGAGACGATCTTAATGTTGGGCGCGCGGTCGGGGATCGACCAGGTCGTCGCCGCTGGCATCTTGGCGCCGTAGTAGACGACGATGCCGGCCACCGCGATGCCGCCCCAGATGGCGAGCACGAAGCACCAGTAGAACAGCCGGCCGAGGACCCCGAACAGGCCGCGCCGGCTCCTGTCGCGCTTGACCCGCGACGATTTCCCTTTGGCCGGCTTGCGTTTGGCGGAGGCTTTGCGATTGCTCGGCACGACGCGATCCTCCTCGTTCGCCGAAAGCCCCGCTGAGGATCGCGCCTGCGGCGGTCCCTCGAAACTGGGTTCGATGCGACTGTCTCTGCGGTTCGCCATGCGCTGTGCTTGATATCCCCGATGCCTATGGCGTTCGGGTTGAAGAGTAGATGCGGCGATTTAAGGGCGGGTTAAAATTGCCCGGAGCACTGATGTTTTTAAGCGTTTGAAGTTGCAGCTTAATTCGGCTTGCAAAAGTCGATCCGTTACCGCCCGTTACCGCCAGCGTTACCGCTATGTTCTTCGGCAAATCGGAGGCGTGCAATTCGCAGGTCATAGTCGATGGCGGGCGATCCGGATGCTGCGGCCATACTTCCATGCGCCAGATCCAGTCTCCCACGGCTTTCAAATCTGAAATGCCCTGCGCCTGCACTAGCTACCCTGACGCCATCAGATGCAGCGGCCGGTGACAGGAGGAACCACTCTCCGCGAATGCGATATCTGGACAGATGCCGGTGAGCTTCACCTTCGACCGCGATTGCCGTCTCCCGATTCTCAAATCGAAAGACGTGCGCGAGGCGCAGATCGCGAGGGCTTCCAACCATCATTTGCTTCAGGCGCCCCATTGGGTCTTCCGCGTGCCCTATCTTGCAGAACTCAGCGTCTTGCAAAATGTACACATGGTGCGGTCGTCTTGGCTTCGTCATTCCCTGCCCTTTTGCTGTTCACGGCGCCGCATTCTGGCGTCGGCAAAACGGTCAGCGGCCTCCAGCACGGCACGGTCATATTTCTCGGTTGTGCCGATGTTTGAGTGGCCGGCGACCTTCTGCGCATCCGCCAGAGAGGCGTCGGAGGCACGCCCTTCGGTGATGCCGGAGGCCCGCAGATCGCGCGCCCAGAGCTTTGCCGGCAGCCCGGCGGCTTTCCGATCGACGGTCCACCGCTGCCCAAAGATCTTGGCCCGGTACGGAAGCGAGGTCTCCTCAGCGACGATCATCGGCCCCGTTCTGATATCGACCGGCCAGTGCTTCAGCTCCTCCATCACCATCGGCGCCTTCTTCAGCGAATAGGAGATCTCGGCCCCGGAGCTATCCGCAGTTTTCGACGGGACATACCGAAGCACGAGATCGGCATCGATGTCTTCCCAGCGGAGGCCAAACCATTTCAACTCGCGACCGGCATCCAGAACCTCGGAGATGCCTCCCATATCCATCGGCCACCACTGTCCGATGACATCCCACAGACGTAGCGTGGTCTCGAAACACAGAGCATAGACAAGCGCCGATGACGGCCGGCCGGCGACGTGCGCTGCCGCTCGGGCGGCGGTGATCTGTGCCGCCGTGGCGGCTTGTTTCCGGGGCTTCGGTTGCGGCATCGTCTTGCCGGCCTCCATAAGGACGACCTTCAGTTCCGCGCAGCCGGGCAGCCGCAGCATTATGGCGAAGCTCGTCGCCGCGAATAGCACTGCCCGTGCCATTGCGGCGGCGGCGAGATAGCGCCCGTTTTCCGACCAGACGTCATGCCAGTCCATGAGGTCGACGCCACTGATATCGTCGACTCGGACCGTACCGATGTGGCCCTTGAGGCTCCTCAGATAGTGATTGTAGGGCACCAGCGAGCCCGGCCTCAGCTTGTGGTATGGGCTTCGAGGATGTGTCTCATAGATGGAAAGCAGCGATTTGACGGTGCCATCGAATTTCAAGGGATCGGCTCGATACCCGGTTCGCCAAAGCACCATCTCGGCTTGAAGGGAATCGCACTTCGCCCTTAGCATTTCTGGCTGGTCGGCGAGGAACTGAAGGTTCACCGTTTTCGGGACATAGCCTCTCTTGACGTCGTCCTCGTCGGCTACCCAGGTTGGAACCCGCCCCTTGGCGCGCTTCGCCCATTTCAGGCCGGGTGCTTTGATCTGCTCTTCGTCTTCCATTGCCCAGGATCCGCTTTGCCGGGCGGTGCCGTCGCGTTCGACGCATCCGTTCCGAGCCATTTCTCGTAGAACCGGATGACGTGTTTGACCGGCCGTCCGCCGTGAAATTCATCAATAGCCGGGAAACCGGGCTTGTTGGCAAGGGCCGGCAACCGTTCCCGCATCCATTTTTCCGCGTTGTCCCGCCCCACGATGGCCTCCGCGATCTCGATGTCGCTGGCGAACATCGGGAGATCATCGAGCCTCAATGGTGGCGGCGGGATCGCGCGGCGAGACATCTCAGTATCCGTCAAGCCAGAAACGATAGGCCTTCTCGACGTCCCGGAAGGTTTCCGCCTTCAGGGGCTCATGATCGAGATCGGCGCGGCTGGCGACACCACATTGCGCGCGAAGCCATTCCGCGGCGGCGTCGGCAGTCTCGATTCTCGCGTCATACTTCTCCGCCAGGAACTTCCAGAAGCCACGTTCGGCACAGATGATGCCGGCGGTCTGGGCGAGTTTGCCGCCTTTGCGTTCCGGCTTCGCGGGCTCTTCCGGCTGCGGTTCCGCTGGGGTCTCGATCGAGGGAGCCGCCACAACCTCGCGCGCGGCCGGCGCAACAACGTCGATGACGAGCTCCTCGCCCTCGATCCGGATGCGCCAGGCCTCGCAATCGCCGGCGGCTTCGCCGAGGAGGTGCTCAATCGCATCACGGATCGGCCAGGCGTAGCGGTGCACGATTTGCGGGGTCACGATGAGCGCTCCCAGGTTTGAGAATTCTCCGGCAGCCCGAAAAGGCTGTCGCCGAGTTCGCCTATCTTGGCCTCACCGCTCGCTCGGATCGCCTGCACCACGGCGTCGGGGACATCCTGGAACGGCTCGTCGAACCACCACTGCCGGCGGCCGTCGACAATCTGCATGTGCAGTTTCTGGCCGGCGCGGAGGCGGGCGATGACGGCGGCGGCGCTCATTGGTAGCGCCATCGCTTCTTTGGCGGCAGCTTCCTATAGCGACCCGCCTTGATGGCTTCCTGGATGGCGAAGTCATCGACGATGACGACTGTCGCTTCGGTACCGCGAAGCTCCGGACGGGCCATGGCGATGTCGCGGCGGGCCTTCAGCGATCGGAAGTCGGTCTTGCGCTTGCTCATGGGTGGGGCCCCATGACGATGGCGAGATTGGTGATGTTGCTGGCCTCGCGCCGCGACATGTCGGGCGCCGTCGCGCATGCGGCGAGCGCGATCATGGTGATAGCGGCGGCGATGATCTGAGGCTTCATTCAGCAGCCTCTTGATGTATCGGAGGCCAAGCTTCAACAGGAACAACCAATTCGGTGTTGTCGCGGACCCATTCGAGGCCGCGCTGGATGTGGACCCATCCGTTTGGCGCGCAAGGCAGGCCTCTCTTCGCCCAATACGCAGGCATGGGCTGGGACACGCCAATGCGTTTGGCAAAATTTGTTCTCGTTTCAAACTCGGCGGGATTCCGCACACGGGGAGGAAGGTACTTTCTGTTCTCCACCTTCAGCCAATCGAGGCCGTCTTGGACCCGTATCCAGCCGTTGGAAGTAGTCGGCATGCCGGCCGAGATGCTGCGGTAGAGGAGAGTCTTCGAAATCCCTGCGAGTCTGGCAAAATCTGTCTTATTGAGCACTTCGGCTCTATCCGCATCGACAGGAGCGCGTTTGATCGAATTCCAGTTCTCTTTCAGCCAACGAGCGGCATCGTCGATGATCACCATCCCGTCCCGGTCGAGGGGTAAGCCTCTCTTTGCCAACCCCCTGACAGCCGTGCCGGAAATCGAAAACCGCCGTCCGAACTCCGCAAGGCTGATATGACCGATAATCGGCTCCGGAACGGCTTGGTATTTGCGAGCGCTATAATTCGACGCAAGCCAACCCTCACCATCGGCGGTTGCGACATACCTGCCGTCGACAACGGGCAGACCTTTCGCAATCAATCTCCGCAAGCCAGTTCGAGAGATGCCTGCATGCCTCGCAAAGGCGGAAAATGTTTCGCAACCCGGTGGAATAGCGCCGACCTCGATCAATATGCCGTCAAATTGCTCAGCGTATCGCCCGGTCGGATAATCGAATCCGCACTGTGCGCATGTCGCGGCGGGGACGTGAACATGCTTGCAGTTAGGGCATTTTCGTAGCCGCTCAGCTCCGGCGCGGAACGCCTCCACGCGCCTGTTGCGCGCACCTCCTTCAAGCGACCATTGCCAATCAGCGTCAGGCAAGCCGTGCTCGTGGTAGAGCCCGGCATGGTCCATGATCGTTAGAACCTTGCCTGGCACGTATCGCAGCCCGCGACCGATCATCTGAAGATAAAGTTGGAGTGATTTGGTAGGGCGCAGCAGGATGACGGCGTCAACCTCTGGCACGTCGACGCCTTCGGTGAAGACACCATAGCTCGATAGGATTTTGATCTTTCCGGCGACGAGATTCGAGATCGCCTCGTCGCGAACTTCATCGGGCGTGGTGCCGTCGACATGCTGCGCCGCAATGCCTTCTGCTCCGAATTGTTCTACAACCGCCAGACTGGCCGCTACTGACGTGGCAAAGACGAGTGCGCGGCTTGCCGGGATCGCGCGCTTGTAGTGCTCGACAGCATCGCCGATAATCACGGGCGCGCTCATGATCCGTTCAGTGTCGGCCTGAAGGTAGTCGCCAAGCTTGATCCGCGCCGATCTCATATCCGGTTCCGTCGGCGCGAACATGCGGTAAGGTGCTAAGCGCCCCTTATCGATCAGCTGCCGGATCGAGGGGCCAAGTACCATTTCCGGGAACCAAGTCACCAAACCCTTGCCGTCCAAGCGTTCGGGTGTAGCGGTCAGCCCTACGTGCTTGGCCTCCGGGAACCGCGCCAAAAGGCGCGCCCAACTATCGGCTGCGATATGGTGGCATTCGTCCCAAACGACGACCGCAGGCGGGTCGAACTCATCGACGCGGTTGGCAAGCGTCTGGATTGAAGCGATCTTGACCCTGGCCGTGGGATCAAACGCAAAGCCAAGCCTCATCTTCTCAGCATCAGGGGCGATGATGCCGTGACGGATACCGAGTTCTGAGAACGCGCGCGAAGCCTGTCGGATGATCTCGCGTCGATGGCAAATAAACCAAACGACGTGCTTCTGGGCCTCGCGCCGCACAAACTCGGCCGCAGTTACGGTTTTCCCGGAGCCAGTCGGCATCTGGAGCACGACGCGCCTGTGCTCATCCAGCGAGGCGTTGACCTCCTGAAGTGCCTTTCGTTGATAGTCGAATAACTCGACCATCATCGCCATTCCGGAGCGAAAGGTATGTCGTCGTCTAATTCGCTGTTGGAACGGCGACCGGCACCCTGTCCGCCGCCGCCGAAGTCGCTCCCACGATTGCCACCGCTCGATCGGCTTTCCTGACGGCCGCCGCGATCGTCACTGGGATCGTCGCCGCCGTTCTTGGTCTCCAGCATCTGGAGCTCACCGCGAAACTTCTGCAGGACGATTTCGGTGGTGTAGCGATCCGTCCCGGATTGATCCTGCCACTTGCGGGTTTGCAGCTGGCCCTCGACGTAGACCTTCATGCCCTTCTTGAGATATTGCTCGGCGACCTTGGCGATGTTGTCGTTGAATATCACCACGTTATGCCATTCAGTTTTCTCTTTGCGTTCGCCGGAATTCTTGTCCCGCCAGGACTCTGAGGTGGCGATCCGGATGTTGACGACGGGCTCACCGGAGTTGAGCCGGCGGATC
The DNA here is from genome assembly GCF_003148495.1 of Mesorhizobium loti. Classification (GTDB taxonomy): domain Bacteria; phylum Pseudomonadota; class Alphaproteobacteria; order Rhizobiales; family Rhizobiaceae; genus Mesorhizobium; species Mesorhizobium loti. Next base: position 246,348 of record NZ_QGGH01000001.1, on the reverse strand, counting down.
TCTGGGTCGGCGCCAAGGTGGCCGATGAGAAGGACTTTGTTTAGTGAACCGGCCATTACGCACCTATCTCCTTGAGAGCTTCTGATTTTGCTTGGTTGAGTTCGGTCATCGCGTCGTGCGACCCGCCCGGGCTGTCGGGGTGACGCTCCTTCGCGAGGGAGCGATATCGGCTTTCGAGGCCTGCCGCTGTGGTCGGCAAGGTGCCGTCGACCTTGAATATCTCGCGCCACGATCGCCGCTTCGGCGCCGGCAACGCGGTGAAGCCCCGGAACGTGGCGCGCACGATGTGCAGCCCGCCGTGACGCATCTCGGTACGGCGAGCCTCGACGATGTGGTGGATCGCCTGCAGGTTGTCCTCGACCTTGGCGTAGCGGTCGACGGCGATGCAGACCTGCATACCATCCCAGACGAACCAGACGGCGACGCCGGGATCGGCTGGACGTTCGACGCCAAGCGTGACGTTCGATGAAATCACAAGGTTGTCGACCTTCTTTCCGCTGTCGCCGGAGAACAGCCCGAGCGAGGAACGCACGTTCTTCAGCGCTGCGGACAGTTCGGTCTTGAACTTCGATGCCACCTTGTTTGGCGTCCTCGGCATCGTGTCGGGCCAGGTCAGCGGGAAGGCTTGGGCATCCATCACATCACCACCGTGATCTTCTCGGCCGCACGGGTCAGGCCGGTGTAAAGCCAGCGGGCGCGGTCGGATTGAAAATTGGCGCTTTCATCGAAGAGGCAGACGGTCTCCCACTGGGAGCCCTGGGCCTTGTGCACGGTCAGCGCGTAGCCGTAGTCGAACTGCTGAGTGCCGTTCAGTTCTTTCCAGGGAATCTCGTTACCGGCGCCCTCGAAGAATTCCTTGCGCACCTTGATCTCGACCGGCTCCGTCGAATCGAAATCGAGCGAGCTGACATGCATCCTGATGCAGTGGTCGTTGAGGTGGCCCTTGCGGCGCTTCAGCAACTCGACGACGCGCCAGAGGCCGCCGTTGAAGATGCCCTTGTTGCGGTCGTTCTTCAGGCAGACCAGCTGATCGCCGGGCTCCGGCATCTTGCTGGCGCGGCCGAGGATCTCGCGCATCCTCGTGTTGTAGGTCGACCTCGTCTTGTTCAAGCCGACGAGGACCTGGCCGGCGTTCATGACGTGGTCCTGGTTGAGCGCGGAGCGTCGGATCACCTCGCTGACGCCATAGCTGCCGTATTCGAGCCGACCGCCCTCTCGGATGGTCGTCGCCATCGCGACGATAGGATTCTCGGCGGCCTGCCGATGGATCTCGGTCAGCATGATGTCGGGATCCGCATTGGTGAAGAAGCCGCCGCCCTTTACTGGCGGAAGCTGCGCCGGATCGCCGAGAACAAGCACAGGAACTCCAAACGACAAGAGATCCTTGCCGATCTCCTCGTCGACCATCGAACACTCGTCGACTACGAAAAGGGCGACATCGGCGAGCTCGTCGACATCCTTGACCACGAATTTCTTGACGCCGGTCTGGTGATTGAAATCGACGTCGTAGATCGAGGCGTGGATCGTCATGGCGTTGCGGCAGCCGTTCTTGCGCATCACCATCGCCGCCTTGCCGGTGTAGGCCATGTACATGACGCCGCCTTTCAGGGCATCGGCGAAGTGGCGGGCCAGCGTCGTCTTGCCGGTGCCGGCGTAGCCGAAGACGCGGAAGACCTGTCGCCGCGCCAAGCCGCTGCCGTACCAGGCGGCGACAGCCTTCAGCGCACCATCTTGCTGTGGCGACCAGATCGGTGCGTCAGCCATGGGTGTCGCCTTCCGGCTTGCGGCGAAGCTGGAAGCCCGTACCGGCCTCTCCTCGGATCGGTGCGCCACCAGCGCGGAGATCCTTGATGTAGCGATGGATGGTCCGTTCGCTGACCTTCAGGTGAGCGGCCAGCTTGGGCGCCGTTGTGACCTCGTGGTCGCCGAGCATGGCGAGAACCTCGCTTGCCTTGGTTGCGCGGTGGTAGGCCATCGTCACCACCTCGGCTCGCCGTCGTCTGTGTCATCCAGTACGGAGACATCCTCGGCGGCATCACCATCGTATCGGTCGGGCGGCGCGATATAACGCGAGGCCGACTGGTAGGGCCGGTTGATGCGCATGACGGTTTCCACGTCCGTCAACGTGATCGAGAAGATCGCCGGGCCGCCGTAACAATGGCTAACCCATCCGGTGACCGACCATGACGTCGGTTTGCCTTCCTCGATCGGGTCGGAGACGAGCGTCGGAACATCGATCCGGCACATCTTGGCGCCGAAACGCTCCTCCTCGCGCATCCGGCCAGCGTGCTTGCGGTGACCGAAGATTTCGACGATCGCCCATTCGAAGCTGTCATCGATCGGTTGGACGGTTTCAGTCTCGGTTTCCATCAGAACGCCTTCCCTATGTCTTTGCGCCACGCATCCGGATCGACGACTTCGACCTGCGGCCGGGCTTGCGGCTGCGGTTGGGGATCGGAGGTCCGCTTCACCCATTCGAGACGCGCGGTGTGGACGACGTCGGCTTTGTCGGGGTCATTCCGCATGTCCGATTTATGCAGGACCCAATCCAAGTAGTCGGTCGGCAGTTCGCCGAACGACAGACCGGCATGCTTGCCGAAGGACATCTTCAGCAGCCGGAGCGGGTTCGCCGAGATCTCGACCATCGTCTCTACGGCCAGCACCCGGAGAAGATCGAGAAGGATGTGCGCTGTCGTCCAACTGTCGGGGCCGGCGCGGTGCACGGGCTCCATCTGCTTGGCGCCGCCGCCAAGCCCGAGCGCGTACCAGATCGCGCCGTTCTTGTGGCTTTCGAGGTTCGGATAGGTTTCCTTCGCGCATTTGAACGTGCAGATGCCCGGCTTCCCGGTCTTCAATAGCGGCGCGTCATAGGACAGGTTGTGACAGCAGATGTAGTCCGGACCGGGAGAGATCAGCGCGCGAGCGTGATCCGGAGGCATACCGCTGGCGGCTTCTTCGTCGGTGATGTGGTGCGCCGCACGCGCGCCGGGCGTGATCGGTATCCCCGGGTTGACGAGGCGGGAATGCGGTCCGCTCTCGATCGCCCAGCCGGTGGGAAAGAATCGGACGTCGGTCCAGCCGATCTCGACGAGCTCCTTCGGATCGGTGAGACCCGTAGTCTCCGTGTCGACGACGCGGATGAGGGTGAGCGGAGCGGTCATCGCGCGCTATACCTGTCCATGTCGTAGTCGGTTTCTTCGGTCGTCTTCTGCGGCGGCGCCTCGCGGGCGACCTCGATCCTCACGCCGCTGTCGACCACGATGACTTTGTGGCCGGCGAAGATGCTCGCAACGGTCTGCTGAATTCGGGCATGCGCCTCGCGGGTGATCGCATGCGGGCATGTGACGATCAGAACATCGCCCGGCTCCAACCTGACGTGGCCGATCTCGCCGATGATCTGAAGCGCTTCGCCGGTCATCACCCGATCGCCTTCTCGACGTAGGTAATGGCGTCGCCGACGGTCAGAAACTTCTCGGCGTCCTCATCGCGGATCTGAATATCGAACTCCTCTTCCCATGCGAGCATCAGTTCGACTGTGTCGAGGCTATCGGCGCCGAGGTCATCCCAGCTTGCCTGATCAATCACCTTGTCGGCTTCGACACAGAGATGATTGGCGATGATCTTCTTCACGCGGTCTGCGATGGTCATTGGTCGGTTCCTCGGGGTTTCAGAATGGGAGCGGGTCGGTGTCATCCACAGTCACCGGCTCGGGCGCCGCTGGGATTTCCATTTCGTCGGCGACGGCAGGTGCCGGAGGTTCGACGGATGCTGGATCGGGCGGATCGACGCGATTGACGCAGGCGACGGGCCAACTGACGCGGCCGCTGCCATATTCGGTTGCGAGCTTCACCCAGCAATAGCCGTCGATGATCGCCAGCACTTCGCCCACTTCGCCGGCATTGTACCCATCGGCGGGGTAGGCCACACGGTCGCCGACTTCGATGATCGGACGGACCATCTTGATGTCAGACACGCTCGCGAAGGCATCGCTGAATGACCCGATGCGAACCTTGATCTTGCCTTCATGCTCGAAGCCGCTGTCGATTGTGCCTTCGATGGTGACGACATCGCCTTTACGAAACTTTCCCATCAAACTGTCTTCTCTGTGGTTGATATGGGCTCCGGCGCCACAACTTGCGCCGCAAACCCGATCACGGCGGTCGCCAGCGCGCGCAGCGAGTGGCTGTCAGTCACCGCATGGGGATCACCCTCAATGACGGCCCGGGCGATATCGGTGGCGCCAGCAAAGTTGAGCGGCCCTACTATGGCCTTGCCGGCGGCATCGACGAGCATGACGTCGCCGACATTGAACCGCTGATCGACGGGATCGCCGACCTTGCTCGGCACCTTCCGGGTGCCGGGTCGCGTCACCGTGACGACCTTGCGGCCGTTCGCGAATTTAGCGACATCCGCGGCGTGGATCTCGACGCTCATGCCCGGATGTCCGTATGGACGTGGACGATGGGCTTCTCAACGGCTGGGGCAGCGCGCGGCACCAACCGCCCGATCTTGGCCGGCGGTGATGCGGCGACATCCTTGCCTCCCTCAATGATGGCGCCGGCAGATTCGAACGCGGTAAGCGCAACGCGGGTCTGCCGCAACCGTTCGGTCAGCTCGGCGATCTCGCGTTCCAACGCGACCTCGTCGGCCCTGAAGCGATCTAGCATGTTGGTGACCGAGTTCGCGCTGCGGTCGAGAAGCGAGCCGGTCAGCGTGTCGGGCTTCAGGTCGGCCTCGGTGAGATCGTCCTGCCGTTTGGTTTTGCGAAGCAACCACATGGATTAATCCTCCTCGACCGAGCCGGACTCCGGCGCCTCGGCGTCTTCCTCGGCGACGAAGCCGTCGAGCCAGGCCTGCCTTTCGGCCTCCCTGCCTTCCGCCTTGAAGTCGACCGGGATCGCCTTCTTCGACATGTTGCGGCGGTAGGCGGCGCGACCCATGCGGGTCGCCTTCGCGATGGGATCGCCGTCGTCCGGCTGGGATTGGGCTTGGGAGGTGCCGGACGACGGCTGGGTTCCGGCGGCGGCCTTGGGGGTGGCCTTGCCGCCGGATTGCTCGGAGCCCGCCGGGGGAGCGGCATCCGATTTCAGGGCCGCTTTGTCGGCGGTGGGTTTCTTGTCGGTGGCATCGCCGGCGAGCTGGTCAAGCTTGCCCCTCAGACCGGCGGGTTGGTCACCGTTCTTCTTCACGGCCGGGAAGACCTCATCGACGTCGGTCTCCTTGCTTTTGACACCCTGGTACATCGCGTAGAGATCGGCGAGTTCATCGAGGCCGATCTCTTCGAGGCCGGCGACGCCGACCGCGGCGAAGACACGCTCCGGGGCGACACCGATGCCGGCGAGCGCCTTCATCGCTTCCTCGCGGCGCTCCAGCAGCGTGGTAACGTCGCCACGGATGACTTTTTCGGCATGCTCGAACGCCTGCCGCCAGACCGCTTTCGGAACACCTTTCAGGATGGCTTCGCGCATGCCGATCGAGGCCGCCGCGTTGCCCGCCGTCATGATCATGTCCTGGGAGTATAGACCGCCATCGCGCTTCGAGATGTTCTTGCGTGTTCTCGCCGTCCGCTTCAGCCCGGTTTCGAGATCATGGAAGATGCCTTCGGATTCGACATACTTCTCGATCTTGTCGACGTGGACGACGCGGGAGGCGCAGTGGCAGTTCCCCCATTGTGACGCGATGATCTCGGCGAGGCGGATTGAGGGTCCACGGATCGTCTTGCCGTCACGCGGCACCGCGTAGACGCATTCCTTGGCGGTCTGCTCGTCGAGCATGACGAGCTCGGTGATGTTGCGCATGACGTTGGCGACGGAGCGCGGGAACGCCCTCGCCGTGATGACGTCCTGGTTGAGCTCCGCCATCGCGAGTTGGACGGCGAGGCTCTGGTTGCCCCCCATGCCTGGTGGCAGCGGGGTGAGTTCGCCGGTGCTGCGGTCGACGGTCTCGACGGCTTTCGATTGGGTGTTCATCGTGTCGGTCTCCTGTTTGCCGCCGGCGGTCAGCCGCGGAATGAGGTCTTGGTGTCTTCGAAGATTTCGACGCCGGGCAACGCCACGGTGTTCTTGTTCTTCGCCACGAACGCCCGGAGGAACTTGTCGAGGTCGTCGAGCGACATGTAAGGCCGCAGCTTTTCGAGCGGGATCTTCGAGGCGTCGGTGATGCGGTGCTTCCATTTGGCCGTTGCCGATACCGTTCCGGCAGAGGTGCGCGTCGGACCGCTGCCTGCCGTGATCGCCTCGTTGACGAGGACGGCGGCGCGGTTCTCCGCGTCGGCAGCTTCCTGCATGAGGACGTCGCCGAGCACGCTATGGCTTGATGCGGCGGCCTCCTCGAGCTTGCGTTTCGCCTCTTCCTGGGCGAGGCGTGCGACCTCGGCGGCCGCGATCCTCGCCTCCTCGCGCTTCTTGTCGTTGTACTTGCCGACGATCGTCTCGAAGGCGCTCTGGATGGTCTCCGGCCGCATCGTGACGGTATCGAAGAACCGGTTTGTTTCGGTGACTTCATCGCGCAACGGCTTCGTCGTCGCCAGCTTGGTTTCGCCGAGCCGCTTCGCAAGCTTCCGCGCCTCGATGCCCAAGGCGATGAGGCCATCACGCTCGTTGTCGTTGGCGATCGTCCCGTCGGTCAGCGCATTCTTGGCGGCAGTGGCGCGCTTCGCGAGATCCTCGACCTCATCAAGCACCGGCTTGAAGCGGTCGCGAAGGATGTCGGCTGTTGTCGCCAGATTGTGGCCGGGGCCAACGATTGGTGGGGCGTCAGAAACTTGCATCGAGATCTCTCCGTGGTTTGACGCGCAGCACGCGCGATTGCGATCCCGACCGGAATGTGGTCCGCGCGGAAACCTCCCAGTTGGCGGTCAGGCCGATCTCGGCGTTGCCGAGGGCGTGAATGATGTGGGGACGCAGTTGGTCGACAACGGCCTTCGCGCCGGCGGCTTCAACTCGGGCGCGGTCAAATTGATGGACCAGCGCGTCAAGCTCGGTGCTCGCGGTGAGATCGCGCTTCTCCGGCATGCTGTCGCGGTAGACGTCCATCACGACTTCACCATCGCGCTGCCAGTCCGGGGAAGGCTCCTCGCCGCTTGCCACCATCGTCCAGAACTCGTCGACCTTGGTAATGAGGCGGTTCCAAAGCCGGAGATGGATCGGGATATCGATGATGTGCAGCTGGAAGGTGCCACGCCAGGTGATCACGACGAGGGCGACGCATGCCCATGCGCAGCCGGTCAGCTGGGCTTCGCAAATTGCTTGAATTGCAATCCAGGTAGGCGGCACGACCTCACCGGTATCGGCGTCGAGCCAGAATTCCTTGAAGGCGTCTTCCGAGGCGGACTTGATCTGGCAGTTGCCGGTCCCGGCGCGATCGGGCCTGTCGACAAAGGCATCGGGGGTGGCGCCGATGCGACGGGCGGGATCGCGGAAATAGGCGCGGTCGTTCTCATAGGTGACCTCCCACTCTGGGAACCGCTTCCGGATCATGACGACAACAACGGGCTCCATCAGGTTGCCGCGTTCCATCGCCTCGGTTTCTTCGTCGTCGGGGGGAAGGCGGCCGGTCTTTTCCGCCCAGAGCGAGTATGGGGTTGTGTAGGGGTGTGCGCCGAGGACGGCGGCCGCGACGGAGGCGGTGACATCCTGCTGCCGGGCGGCAAGCCAGGCTGTCCTGTCGGCGGGTCTGATGATTTGGATGGTCACGGCGCCATCGCCGCCTTGAGAGCTGCGTCGCAGGAATCGGCGATAGACTTTGCCAGATCTGTGGCGCCGTTGCCGTACTGGTAGGAGCGCAGGGCGTTGGAGGCGGCCAGCAGCGCGGTTCTGAGAACTACGATCTTCCTGTCCTGCTCGATCGACAACTCGATCTGGCGATACTGGCTGCTTGCCCACCAGCCTTTGCCGGCGTTGCGGGCGTCCTGCAGGATGTCGAAGAACAGGGCGGCCTTCTTGACCTCGTCCGCCGTCGGCTGATCGGCGCATGCGGAACAGAGGTCGGGCTGGACCCAATGGCAGGCGACGCCGTCGGTGACGCAGGCGCGGTCCTGGGTGCAGCCACATTCGCGGCAGGCTTGCGGGCCGGGCATCATCTTGACCTCCTGGGCCGGTGCTCGTAACGGACCTCGAACCCGGAGCGCACGGGCGCCGGACGCCAATGACCGAGCGTGACGGCCAGAGCGAGGAACGCGGCGGTGACGGCGCCGAGGCCGAGGATGGCGATCATTCTGCGGCCTCCGCAGGCTTCACCGCCTCGCGGTAGCCGAGCTGGACCTCGAAGGTCTTCACCAGTTCGGCGATCTGGGCCTCGCGCTTCAGGCCCATGCGTCGGGCCCAGTTCATGACGTCGAACGAGTCGACGGCGAGCGCCTGCAGCTGCTCGGCGGTGAGACGTGGCGTGCTCATGGCAGCACCATCCAGACCGCAACGATGATCAGCGTCGCCGCGATCAGGGCAATCCACTTCACCGGTGGTGGCAGCAGCAACGGGCCGATCGTGTCGTCATCGAAGTCCGACAGATCAAGGCCCGGGAAATCGTCGTGGTGAAGGAATGAGATCGCGAGCTCGTCATCGAGCGCGTAGTCGAGCGGTGGGGCCGTCATCGTGGTGCGGCCGTTGCGCCGCTCCATTTCCTCGACGAACCTCGCCGACGAGATCACACCGGCGTCAGCCCAGGCGCGAAGCATGTTCTCCGGGGTGTCCTTGATGTCAGTCATCAGAACGATTCCTCCAAACGAGCGATCTGGGCCTTGAGGTCGTCGACGCGCCGCTGCGCGGTTCCCATCTCGGCCTGCCGCCGCTTGAAGTCGTCGATCATGTCGGCGCAGACGAGGTCGCGTTCGGCGCGGGAGAGTTCACTGCGGAGGTCGTCGAGAGTGGGGACGAGGGATGGCGTGTTCATTTCACGGCCACCTTGCCAGCGTGGGTGCGCTCGTAATGGCCGCGCCCCTCCCCGTGGTTTGGATACCAGTTGCCGTAACCACCATGCCCGCGCCGGACAGGGCCGTATGCGGCCTCCCATCTGGCCGTTCGCGTCCCAGGCACCACGGCCTGCCGGCAACGCGGACAGACCTGCTGATCGTCACAAATTGCGACTTCGCAACAGGTGGTGAACAGCGTGCTGTTCGTTGGGCTATCGAGGAAGACGGTTGCCATCGGTCAGCCCCAGGCCTTGGAGATGGCTGCGCGGACGGCCACCAGCGAACGCAGTTCGACCTGAACCTCGGGAGCCCAGCCATCGATGCTCGAACCGGGCACATAGCCGCGAGCCTTCAAGGTGCCGGCGAGCGCGTCGGACGCTACATGCAGGGCCGCCAGCATCTCCGGCGCGGCGTCGATCAGCCGGAAGTTGGCCTTCGCTTCGGCGACGTCAGGGACGCGGAAGCTATCGGGGTCACTGGCGAAACCGGTAGGCTTTGAAGCGACGATGGTGTTGCCGGCGCCGAAGGTGCGCACGCCAAGCTCGCCGAGGCTGTTGAACGAATTCCATGGGGCCGGTGTGTGCTTGGGCGCTGGCATCAGGATGTCTCCCTTTGCCGAAACCTATGCGGTAAAATAACCGACCGTCAAGCCTATTTCGGTAATTTGACCGGATTTCTTTTAATCCGTCATCGCTCGGAACGCAGCCTCGCGCGGAATTGATAACCTTGAATCGTAGAGCGCCGACACAGTGATTGCACCAGCAATCACACTGAATCGCTGCGGGACACGGAAACGGTGAATCGTAGAGTTCTACGTCTAAGGTTTAGATATAATCTCCAACCGAGCGCGTGAGAGCGCGGGCGGGTAGACCGCCCGCTCGGCGCTTGTCAATACGGCTGTTTTCAATCTCGGAAGGTCGAAAAGGTAGAGCTGGAATTACTTCCGCGGTTGGCGCTTGCGTGGGGTTTTCGCGAGGTCTCGCACGACCGAGGTGATCGCCTCCGTGAGATCGGATCGTTCTGCCTCGCTCATCTGGCCCAAGATCGGCCGAATCGTTTCGGCCAGCTTCGCCAGCACGTCGGCCTCGAACGATCGCTGCAGTCTCTCGTTGATCTCCCTGTTCAGGCTCCGCGAGCCGCGCACGCCCTCGAGCTTCTCTTTCAAGCCAGGGAAGAAGCGGATGTGGAAGCTGGGCGGCTCGGGATCGGACATGCCCACTTTATGGCCGATGGCACCTTGCGCCGAAATGGTTCCAGAATTGACCCAGAAAAGGGCAAAACTGGTACTACTTGTCCCCGCTATTCACAGGCGGATTATTACAGTTGGATATTTCCTGTTAAGAGCAGCCAAATGGTTCTATTCGTACATTCGTCCTAAAACGGGACACTACACAAAGCATTGTGGGGTGCTGGCAACAAACAAGAACAAGAAAGGGGCTAGGGAGAGAAAGTGGCAACGGCAGAGAAGGCTTTCGAGCCGAGCAGACGTGCAGTGCTTTCAGGAATGTTTGTTGCGGCTGCAGTCGTGCCGATTTCAGCAGAGCCAGCTCCTATCGATCCGCACGCGGCGGTAAAGCGAGATGCCGCAGCTCTTGCTGCTTCAATGCATGCTCTTCACGGTGGAGAGTGGGCTGTCCAGATCAGCCACGAACTGCACTACGCAGCGGTTTCTCGCCGCTGCTGATTACTCATCTGGAAGTTTGCGAAATCCACTATGCGCTCCTGGATCTCGGTCGGGAACGCAGATGCCTCGATCAGCACCATCCTGAGCTTTTCGTTCGGCATCTGCTCGGGGCCAGAACCGTCGATAAGCCAACCCGCTGTGGTCTGCAGCACCGGCGCCAGCTTTGCCAGTGTGGTGCTGGACACCCCGGCATCCTCCTTGCCACTCCCGATTCTGCGGCGGGTATTGCGGATACCGTCGACGCCGAGCCCAGCCATCTTCGCAGCCTGGGACTCGTTCAAGCCGAGTTCCTGCAACCTCCGATCTATCCTTGCGAGTATGTCTTTTAGCATGCCGGTATTTTGACCGAGCAGCCTCGCTTTTGCATTCGGTAAGATAACCATTGACAATGCCGGTTTTTTAACCGATCCATATTGCATGTTCGAAATTAAGCACCTGCTCTCCATCGTCGATGCCTACCGCGCCGCAACTGGCGTCGAGGATAAAACTGTGAGCAGCCGGGTCTTCAACGATGGCAAGAAGATCGACGCGCTCCGCGCCGGAGGCGATCTCACCACCGAACGCTACAACGCCGCGGTCTGGTGGTTCTCGACGAACTGGCCTGTCGGCGCGGAATGGCCTGAAGGTATCTCGCGCCCCGTGGTGGAGGTCACCACCGAATGACCGGACACATCTACGCCATCGAATGCGCAGGTCACGTCAAGCTCGGCTATTCCGAAAATCCGGAACGACGCCTGAACAAGATCGCGGCCGACACGCCCTTCCCGTGCGACCTGCTTGGCTACTGGCCGGGCACCAAGGCGGATGAACTGGACATTCACCAGAAGTTCCAATCGACCAGAGCGCGCGGAGAATGGTTCGTCGCAACCGAAGAACTCCTGTCGTTCGTCTCGCAGCATGTAGTGCCTGCCCATCGAGGTAGGCGGTTCGCAGTCCTGGATACCGATTCGCCCTTAGCCGCATGGCGCAAGCGCGCAGGTATGAAACAGCAGGAGCTTGCCGGGCTGCTATGCGTCAACACCTCATTCATCTCCATGTTGGAAGCCGGCGAGACTGGAGCGTCGCTCGATACAGCGACGAAGATCAGCAAGCTTTCCGAAGGCGCCGTGCCGTTTGACAGCCTGGTTAAGCGGCAGGTCACCCGGTGATGTCAGCGCAGCCCAAAGACCTCCGCCAGTCGCGCCAGCAGGCCGGGCCGCAGAGCTTTGAGCAGCTGCTCGGTCTCGATCTCCGTCTCGAGATGGGCGACCCGCTTCTGCAGCTCTTTGATGACCGTCTCCAGGTCCATTTTCCTACCCCGATAAGCTTGCGGCTCCGCGCTTTCGCCGGAGCCGCCCTTGATTTGATTTCGCGTGTCGCCCTGTCGCGCGATTGCCGGCGCACCCCAACCCACGCCGGCTTGGTGGCCCTGTCTGTCCTGTTTGGCATGGGCCACCGCTTTTTTGTCTCCGCCCGGGCATTGCTCGCATCTCCGTGTTCCGTCGCTGGAAATGGAGATAGCAGCCATGCGAAACGCGGACTTGGAAACTTCGAGCGCGAGCTTGGAAAATCTTACCAAGGCCCACAGCGGGCCGACGGTGGGCGGTGGCGGAATGTCTAGAGTAGCCATCGCCTTTTCTCCCGACGACCGGGCACCACGCGATGTCATCCGCGCCGTCGGCGAGCTGCTGCTCCCGAAGACCCCGGCTCGGCTGCAGTACGGCAAGATCTACTCGGAGCTGTGCAAGCGCGTCCCGACGACATTTGCCCGCAAGGTGACACCTCGTCGTGTCCGGGCGATCTACAACGATGACGCTCGCCGCGTCGAATGGTACGAGATGAAGGCGCTGCTCGAGATCGAGGCGCTGGAGGAGGCACGACGTGCAAGGCTCGAACTCGCCGCCACGGCTAACCGTCTGGCAGCGCTTATTGCCGCTGAGGACGCGGCTCTGGATGGCGAAGAACGTCGCGAATTGGGGCGACTCGCTGGCGCACTGGATCGCGCCGGAATCAAAGCCGATGGCGGAGTCGCCCGGTGACGATCCTTCCAGACTGGACGACGATCCCACGGGTTGAACTCGACCGCCTGCTCGTCGGCTATTGCGAGGAAGGTCTCACCGCCTCGGCGATCGCCAAGAAATTCCTGAATGCCAGCCGGTCGGCGGTAATAGGCCGCGTCCATCGTAAAAAGCTCTCTCTCGGCAACGGCCAGCCACGCAAGGGTATGACCGGTCGGCGCAAGGCCGACGCGGACCCCGCACCAAAGGTAGCAAAGGCCAAGCCGGTCCGCGCCTCCAAGCTCGTCCAGCAGACCAGTTCATGGCGCGGCGCCAACAATCCGCCGGCATCGGATTTCAAGGCTCGCGCGGAACAGCGCGCGAAGTCGCCCGGTCTCCCCGCCCACCTCCTCACCGGTGAGCCGCGTCGCTCAGCTATCGATCTGTCGATCGTGCCGGTATCGCGCAAGCTCGCGCTCACCGAGCTGACGGAACAAACCTGCAAATGGCCGAACGGCGACCCCCAGGCCGAGGACTTCGGGTTCTGTGGGAACGATGCCGCCGAGACCGGACCCTACTGCCGGTATCACGCCCGCCTCGCCTCCGCACCACCCATCCATCGTTTGAGCGTCCCCAGGGACGCCTGACCCCAGCCAGAAGGAAACCGGCATGACGAAAGTGCATGAGCGCCCGAACCGCGCATCCCCATCCGAGGCGGGTTCCTTCGTCGAGGAGTTCGACCGCCTCGAACAGGAGCGCGAGGAGAAGCTCCGCGTTCTCGACGCCGAGTTCAAGGTGAAGAAGCGGGCGATCCAGAAGGCGACCGACGCCGACCAGAAAGAGATCCTCGGCGACGCCAAAAAGCATGGCGTCAACAAGGGCGTCATCCGGGCGATCGTCGATGCCCAGAAGCTGAAGCGCAAAGCCGAAGCCATGATCGAGCGCGCCGACGGCAAGGTCGACGGTCTGGAATCGGATGATCGCGACTTTGCTACGGACATTCGCACGGCGCTGGGAAGCAACTTTGCCAGTTTTGGGCTGGGTGCGGCGGCCGTCAGCCGCGAAGAGAGCGACGATGACCAGGACGAGACGACAACCGCTGTTGTCGACGCCGTTAAGGGCTCCGTCAGCCAAGAAGAATGGGACGCTGCAGCCAAGGCGCAGCACTGAATTTCCAATCGTAAAGACCTGTGGCCGCCATTGCGGCCGGCTCACCTTGTGGTTCAGATCAGATGAAGCGCATCGACTTATCAGGTCAGCAGTTCGGCCAGCTTCGCGTGCTTGGCCCGGCGAGCATGGTCAACAAGCATCTTCGTTGGAATTGTATCTGCGCATGCGGGGCAGAATGCCAGGTCAGCGGCGAAGGGCTCCGCAAGGGCATCGCTATTTCATGCGGATGCAACCAACGGAAGGGTCGCGGCAACACCACTCACGGGCTGAACACCGGCGGGACACATCCGCTAGCCGGGACGTGGAGCGGTATCCAGCAGCGCTGCTTCAATCCAAATGCTCAGCGCTACAATCGGTATGGAGGGCGCGGCATCACAGTCTGCGACCGCTGGCTGAATGGCGCCGACGGCAAGCCTGGCTTCCAATGCTTCGTAGAAGACATGGGGCCGAAGCCGACACCGGAGCACTCGATCGAGCGCAAGGACAAAGACGGCAACTATGAACCCGGTAACTGCCATTGGGCTTTAGATGTAGAGCAGGCCAGGAATCGGCGCACGACGGTCGAGGTTGATCTCGACGGCGAGCGCGTCTCGCTAGCTGAATATTGTGAGCGCAAAGGCCTCACCTACAAGATAGTGCACCAGCGGCTGTCGCGCGGCTGGTCGCTGGAGAAGGCTTCCTCCCCCATTGTGTCGCCGGCTCAGCGCCCAAGGGCCGAGGCCCGCGCATGAGCCCGCCCCGCGTCCTCTTCGTCGACGGCGGCTCCCGCTTCGGTTGGTGCTACGGCCCTGTTGGTAGCATCCCGATATCGGGAAGCGACTTCTTCGCCAAAAAAGCGAAGGTGGCGTCGCACCAGATGATCTATTGCGGTGCCCAGCGCTGGCTTCAGGAGTTCATCGCGCAGCATCCCGTCGATGTCTTCGCCGTCGAGCAGCCCGTTCCGGATTCGCATCTCAAGCGCCAGACGAACGCCGCTACCAGCCATCTGAAGTACGGCGTGATCGCCTGTCTATTCGCGATGGCCGGCCACCACCGCATCTATCGGCCGGTTGAAATGCCGATCTCGACAATCCGATCCAAGTTCATCGGACGCGGGAACCTCAAGGGCGAGATCGCGAAACCACAGATCCTTCAAAAGTGTCTCGCGCTCGGCTGGATACCGCACGACGCCGAAGACCTCTCCTTCGACAGGTCCGATGCCGTGGCCGGCTGGTACGCCACCTGCCTCTACGCAGCGCCGGCAATCGCTCAACCTGTTGACGATTTGTGGGTGGCCTCAGAGCGCCGCAAGCGCGAGGCCGAAGAACTCAGCCGCCGATATCAACCCGCACCCGTACCGGAAAGGTTCTGAGATGGACTACCACCTCGGGCAACTCGTCGCCTGCGTCGATGGGAATTGGCAGTACAACATGCCTGGGCAAAACCCGGACGGGGTGACGCTACCCCGCAAAGGGCAAGTCTACCGAATCCGGTCGAGGGTGTTCCTGCAGTCGTACTTATTCCTCCTCTTCGACGAGATCCACAACTCGGAACTGCCGAGCCCGACCGGGCCATTTGAGCCGGTCTTCGACGCCCGCTCCTTCCTACCACTCGATCCGAAGCGGCTCGACGTCTTCCGCCAGCAGCATGCGCCGGTCGATCGGGTGCCAGCATGAGCGCGCGCCCAGCCAACGGCCGGATGCGCGGCAACCATTCGCTCAGCCTGGCCATGGCGATCGCGGTGCTGGTTGCCTCGGTCGCGTTCATCATCTTCGTGATGTGCGGTGGTGCCCGCGCACATGACGCGCCAACGGGCTGGCAATACGATGCGGCATGCTGCTCCGGAATGGATTGCCAACAGGCGCCGGCCAATGACGTGAAGGAGACACCGGCCGGCTACAAGCTTTCGACCGGCGAACTGATCCCTTACGGCGATCACCGGATCCACCGATCCAAGGATGAATTCTACCACGAGTGCAAGCCGGCCGGCGATATGTCGTCGCCGCATTCGTTCTGCCTCTACGTACCAGACCGGGGATTCTGATGAGCACCGCCGCGCGCGCCATCGAACTCCTCTCTTACTTCACAGGCCTCGGGCCAGTAGGCCAGCCCGTTGCGCTACGTCGCGTCGAGGTGCTGGCCGATCTCGGGCTTGATCACAACACCTACAACGTCTGCCTGAACCAGCTGATCGCCGGCCGGTTCGTCCGTCGTATCGCCGCCAAGACCGTTGTTGTCCTGCGCCGGCCGGAGGAATTCGCATGAGCAGGCACGAGGTCTTCGGGAACCACGGCCTCCGCGATCGCATCGAGATCCTGGAGGAGGAAAACCGCCAGCTGAAAGCGACGATCGCCAAGCTCAGTGGTCTGGATATCGCCCAGACCGCCCGGTTGGCTTTCGATCTCACCGAAGCGGAGTCGCTGATCTTCGCCCTGCTCGTCCACTGCGGCGTCGGTACCTACGGCCAAATCCAGGCCGCGATCTACACCTTCGACCAGCTTGATACGATCAGCGACATCGGAGAATCGATTCGGTCCCACATCAAGCGGATCCGCAAGAAGCTTCGGCCGCACGGATTGAACTTCACGACGGTCTACGCCTTCGGCTTCGAGATGGATGAAGCATGCCGCGCGAAGGCGCGGGCGTTGCTCAATGCGAGGGCGGCCTGATGCGTGTCGTCGTCTCCGCCCCATCCCGCGAGATCGAGAGCGCGCTGCGCGCCGCGGCCGAGGACGCCGGCTTCGAGAGCGCTGGCGAGCCACTCCCGCAGGATTTGTGCAGCGCGCTCTTCCGTGACCCCGAGGCGGTCGGCGTCATCAGGGCGGCGAACAGCGGCTTCGCCGCAATGGCCTGCCGCGACTTCCGTCGCGCCGACGTGAAAAACATCCTGTTCGTCCTGCTCGACGCCGATGAGTGCACCTCCCTCGCCGCCTCAACGATCCTCCGCTGCGGCGCCGATGATGTCCAGCCCGCGCCGATCCATAGCGACGAGTTCATCGCGCGCCTGAAGGCGCTGGTGCGGCGCGGCACCTACAACGACCACCTCTTCATCAAGATGCCGGGCTGCATCTATGACGCCGACACCGGCCTTGTCGAAGCCGGCGACAGGAAGAGCCGGCTGGCACCGGCGGAGGCGAAGCTGCTCACCACGCTGGCACTCGACCCCGGCAAGGTGTTTTCCAAAGCCGACCTGATGGATCACATTTACGGCGGTGAGGACGAGCCGGAGCAGAAGATCATCGACGTCTTCGTCTGCAAGCTCCGCCACAAGCTGCTCGAGATGAATGATGGCCTCGATGTCGTCCGCACCGTCTGGGGTCGCGGCTATCAGTTCGAACCGAAGGGCTTCGAGCCGGTGTTCCGGCACCGCGTGAGGGTGCCGCGATGAGCCTCCCCGATTGCGTCGTATGCGACGGCCGCCGCTTCAACGACGAACGCGGTATCCCGTTCTGTGAGCGGTGCGAGCCGCTCTTCGCGGCGCATGTCGTCTCGATGCAGACCGACCCGAAAACTGGTGAAGCCCTCGCGGTCTGCCCCTGCGGCTGGACCAGCCGTCACCCATGGTCGAAGCAAGGCCGCCAGGACCGGGATGAGACCGTGGTCGAGCACTGGCGGTCGGTTCCACGGGGGCGGCCATGACGCGCGCCATCAGAGACATCCTGGCCGAGTGCATGCGCCGTGAGCGCTACGGATTGATTCGGCCATTGTGGTCCGATCTAGCCGGCGTCGACGATGCCGCCGCCGAAGAGGTTCGCCGCCGCGCCGACCATCTCATGCGCATCCTGTCCGACGCCGGCGTCCAGCTTGTGCAGACCGGCGAGCCCGCCCCGGTTGCGGCGCCGACGTCACCAACCATCGTTGCCAACCAGGTCTACGCGCAGCCCGATACCATGCGCGAGGTCCGCGTCGAAGAACGCGGCTTCTCGATCGTCGCCGTCAAAGCGGGCCAGTCCACAATTGAGCAGGCCTTCACACTCAATGATGTGATAGTCAACGCCGGCCTGGTGCTAACCGGCGATCCCGCCGCTAAGGCGATCAAGGATCTAGGCAAGCAGCTCGCCGCGGCCGTCGAAATCTATCGCCTCAACGCCGCCGGCATGGGTGGCGGCAAATGACGGGCTCACTCTCCACCGCCAGCCGCCAGCTCGAGGAGCTCATCGACAGCACCTCGGACTGGGCCGCCGAACTCCTCCGCCGCACCGCTGACGACATGGCCGGCGCGCTCGATCTCGCAGCGATGCGCGACGTCGAGAGTGCGACGGAATGGCGAAATCCCACAGCCGACAGGAGATTTCAAACATGAAGAACCGCATCACCGACCTCAACGACCATCTCTTCGCGCAGATCGAGCGATTGTCCGCAGAAGGTCTCTCCAAGGAGCAGCTGGAAGCGGAGGTCCAACGCACCGATGCCATGGTCAAAGTCGCCGACATGATCGTCGATAACGCCCGCCTCGGTATCCAGGCGGCAACGCTGGTGGCGAACCACGGCGACCGCTTCCGCAAGGATCTCCCGATGCTCTCCGCGCCGAAGGAGATCGAGGGCAAATGAAAGGCCGGCAGATCCGATATAGCGACGAGGAGCTTTCGTTCATCGAGTGGCGGCAGGCGATGAGCCGTCGCGCGCTGCACGCCGCTTTTGTCGCTCAGTTCGGACGCGCCGACATCAGACTTGAAGACATCAAGGCTCTTTGCTCACGCAGGAAATGGAACACCGGGCGCACTGGCGGCTTCGAAAAGGGATCGGTCCCGTTCAACAAGGGGAAACCTCACCCCGCGCGTGGCAGAGCAGTTGAGACGCAGTTCAAAAAGGGAAGCATGACCGGCGCGGCGGCCGCCAAATACAAGCCGATCGGGACCGAGCGCTTCAACAAGGATGGATACCTCGAGCGCAAGATTCATGACGGCATGCCACTGCAATCGCGCTGGCGGCTGGTGCACATCCTCCGTTGGGAAGAGTTGAACGGTTCGCTGCCAGAAGGCTCGGTTCTCAAATCTCTGGACGGCAATCGCCTCAACACGGAGCCGTCGAACTGGCGAGCGATACCGCGCGCGCTGCTCCCGCGCCTCGGCGGTCGCTACGGTCGCGGATATGACCACGCACCATCCGCCCTCAAGCCCACGATCCTTGCGATCGCCGAGCTGGAGCATGCCGCTCGGGAGCGCGCACCATGAGGGGCGTCCGCATCTCCTACACCGCCGCCGAGATGGCATGGCTTGAAGCCAACCGGATGATGGTGATCAGCGACTATCATCGCGCCTTCCAAGCCGAGTTCGGCCGGCCAGATGTGTTGCAAATAAACCTTCACGGCCTCCGCAAGCGGCTAGGCTGGAAGGTCGGTCCGACAAAGGGCCGGACCAAGGGCCGTCGCCTGAAATATACAGCCGCCGAGATCGGATGGCTGCGCGACAACTCCACGATGGAAATCAACGAGTGGTGCCGCGCCTTCCAGGTGGCGTTCGGCCGGCACGATGTGACGCCTTCGAAGCTGCATGCTCTGCGCAAGCGTGAGGGATGGAAGACAGGCAGGACCGGCCAGTTCGACAAAGGCGTCGCACCGTGGAGCAAAGGCAAGAAGCTGCCGTTCAACCCGAATAGTGCGGTGACCCAATTCAAAAAGGGGTTGAAGCCTCACAACCGGCGTGGCCCTGGCCACGAATCGCTTGGTGATGACGGCTATATCTGGATCGTCACCGACCGACGCAACCCTTGGACTGGCGCATCGACGTGGCGTGTCCACAAGCATCGCTGGCTTTGGGAGCAGGCCAACGGCCCGGTGCCGGACGGCATGGTGCTGAAGTGCCTTGGCGAGAGGTTGAACACCGACCCGTCGAATTGGGAGCCGGTTCCGATCGGCCTTCTCCCTCGCCTGAACGGCAAATCCAACCGCGACTATGACCGCGCCCCGGCCGAGTTGAAGCCCACCATCATGGCGGTGGCGAAGCTTGAGCACGCCGTCGCGGCGCGCCGCAACCGCAAAACAGAAAGGACACCGACATGACCTCGATCAGAATGGTCGCGCTCGCCGACATCGAGCCCGATGACGCCATCAATGCCCGCCGCACCCGCAGCGATGAAGGTATTGATGAGCTGAAAGCCTCAATCCGCGCGCACGGCATCGTCCAGCCGCTCCGGGTTCGATGGGATGCCGCAGCCAAGAGATACAAGATCATAGCGGGCAGCCGTCGCCACCGCGTCCTCTGCGAGCTCGCCACCGATGGTGATACCGCCGCCGATGAACCGGTGACGCCCGGCTTTGAGGTCCCCGTGCTGATCGGCGACGTCGACGACAATACCGCCCGAGAGATCAGCCAGGCCGAAAACCTGATCCGTCTCCCACAGCATGAGGCCGACACCTACGAGACCTTCCGCGATCTCGCCGATCGCGGTCTCGATGAGAGCCAGATCGCGGCACGGTTCGGCATTGAGCCGAAGCGGGTGCGCCGCATGCTGGCTCTGGGCAGGCTGTCGCCGCTGATCCTTGATGCTTGGCGCGAGGGCACCCTCGATGAGCGCGGTCGTGCCATCGAGACCGTGCGAGCCTTTACCTTGGCACCCTCGATCGAGGAACAGGAACGCGTCTTCACTAAACTGACGAAGGACCGCAATCTTCACGGCCACGCCGTCATGCTGGCCTTCGGTGGCGCCGATGGCGACGTCAAGAAATGGGTCAAGATGGCGGGGCTCGACGCCTACAAGGCTGCTGGTGGCGCCGTCACCACCGATCTCTTCGGCGACGATCACATCGTGGCCGATAAGGCGCTGATGCATCGAGTCGCCCAGGAATCCATTCAGGCGAAACTGGATGGGCTAAAGGCGGAAGGCTGGTCCTGGGTGAGCACCGACAAGGACCTCGGCTATTACTGGAAGCATAGCTGGAAGCGCGAGAAACCCGGCGACGGCAAGGCGACAGCCGATGAAAAGAAGCGGATCAAGAAACTGGAGAAGGCCGAGGCCAAAGGAACGGAGGGCGCCAAAGGTGAGCTCGGCGCGCTCTTGATCGACATCGCAAGCCGGCAGTGGACGTCCGAACAATTCGCCAAGGCCGGTGCCGTTGTCGAGATCGGCTATCACGGTGATGTCGAGATTGTGCGCGGCGTCGTGAAGCCTGCGGCGGAGAAGAAGGCGTCATCGGCATCATCATCTGGCGCACCGAAGGAGAAGGGGCCGCCGACGATCTCCAATGCGCTGCACCAGCGGTTGAGCGGACAGGCCACCCTTGCGGTTCGTCAGGCCTTGCAGCAGGAGCCTCGCGTCGGTCTGGTTGCCTTGCTGGCAGGTTTCATCACGCACAGGCGTTTGCATGCGGACAGCCCGGTCCGCATCTACCATGAAGGCTTCGCGAAGAAGCATGGCGAGGACAAGGAGACATTCGCTGGCGTCTTCGCCCGCCTGTCCGACATGACCGATCAGGAGTTGTTCACGGTGGCCGCCGGCTGCGCAGCTGAAGCCGTGCACTTGGAGCGGACATCTATCGGCAGGCCTCCGTTCAACTCTGATGGGGCACCGCTCGCCTCCGCCATTAACCCCGTGAAGTTGACCGGCGCGCTCCTGGAGGCGTTCGATGCTGCCGACTATTTCGGTGGTGCCTCGAAGCCGTTCGTCATCACCGCGATCCGCGAAGCCCTCAACGACGATGAAGCTCGCAAGGCGGAGAAGATGAAGAAGGCGGAACTCACCGCCTTCGCCCTCGCCAACGTCCCGCAGACCGGCTGGCTTCCTCCAGAGTTGAGGGCGCCGACCTATACCGGGCCCGGCGCGATCCCGGTGCTGAGTGAGGCTCCGCCAACGGAGCACGATCCCGACTTCGACGAGATCGACGAAGAAGAGGCCGCCTGACCATGACATGCATCGTAGGAGTGATCGACGCAGGCAAGGTCTATATCGGCGGTGATAGCGCTGGTGTCGCCGGCTACTCGCTGACAGTCCGGGCAGATCGCAAGGTCTTCAGCAACGGCGATTTCATCATGGGCTTCACTTCGTCGTTCCGGATGGGGCAGTTGCTTGCTCAGTCGTTTACGCCACCCAAAAGGCACCCCGACACCGATGTCTACAAGTTCATGGTCACGGACTTCATCAACGCCGTCCGCGACTGCCTGAAGACAGGCGGTTATGCTGAAAAGCACCATGAGGCAGAGAAGGGCGGAACTTTCCTCGTCGGCTATCAAGGGCGGCTGTTTCTAATCGACAGCGACTACCAGGTTGGCGAGGCGCTCGACGGGTTCGACGCTTGTGGGTGCGGTGCTGAGATCGCCCTCGGCGCACTTTTTGCCACTCCTGCGGCAAAGCCTAACGATCGGCTCACGCTGGCTCTAGAAGCGGCTGAACGCCTCAGTGCCGGCGTGCGCGCGCCATTCCACATCGTCTCGACGGCGGTGGCATGAACGAGGTCAACGCCAAGTCGCGGCCAGTCGCCGGCGGCCACCATGGTCTCCTCCGCAAGGTCCACAGGTCCGACTACGAGACCGTCAACGAGAACGGTATCCCCATCCTGTTCGCCACCGCCGGTGAAGCCGAGTTGGCGGCCTGGCATGCCCTCCGCGCACATCTTCAGAGCCAGATAGTCGGCAGCGGGGATAAGGCCTCGGCGGCGCTCAGCCAGGCCGAGGAGAAGTTCGGCAAGCTTCTGCGTGGCGGCGGCAAGACGGTGCAGGTGGAGCGCCGATGAGCAAGGGAGTTTTCTTCAAGACAGAAGCGGATCTCTGCTCCGCGTTCGTCGCCGCGTTGCCGGCGGGCTGGACCGCCTTCAACGAGACAGCCGGCTTCGACATCTTGCTGGTGCGCGCCGACGGCCTACAGATCGGCGTCGAAGCGAAACTCAGGCTTAACCCGGAAGTCGTCGTCCAGGCATCGAAGGAATGGGGTTACGCCCCGCTGACGCCGGGCCCCGACTTCCGCGCCGCACTGGTGCCCGCGGGGCACGTCCAAAACCACATGTCAGCGATCTGCGCCATGCTTGGCATCACCGTCATCACAGCGATGCACCCCGACGACGATACCGAGAAGCGCTACGGCTGGCGGCCGCCTGCATTCAGGCCTGATCTGCCCTCACTCGATTCCCGCATGTACTGGAGCGGCCGCGAGCACGACTGGTATGACCGCTGCCCCGCGGCGCGATGCGTCCTCCCCGAATACATCCCCGACGTCGGCGCCGGTCATTCCGCACCGGTGGCGCTCACAAACTGGAAGATCCAGGCCATTAAACTGCTCATCATCTTGGAGCGCCGCGGTTACGTCACGAAGGCCGACTTTAAGCACGTCAAGATTGATCCCAGCCGCTGGACCCGTGATTGGCTGGAGCGTGGGACCGAACGCGGCCAGTTCGTCACGGGGCGATATACCCCAGACCTGAAGGCGCAGCACCCGGTGAACTGGATCCAGATCGAGGCCGACTTCGACAAATGGAAGCCGGTGGAGGTCGCCGCTTAGCATGTCAGGATTTGATTTCGGAGCGTTGATGCCGGAGGTCGCCAGCATGTTGCTGGGGGCGCCGAACCCGCACCACAGTAAGGGCAACGACCACCGCTACGGCACCAACGGCTCGCTCTCCGTCGACATCGAGAAGAACACCGCCTTCGATCACGAGAACAGCGAGGGTGGCGGTGTCCTCTGGCTTGTCGCCAAGCTGACGGGCTGCGGCGACGACGGCGCCGTGGACTGGCTGAAGGACAACGGGTTCGACATCCCTGACGGTCGCGGAGCCGCCCCGGGTTCAAACCAGAACGCGGGCCCCGGCAAGAAGGAGATCGTCGCCACCTACGATTATGTCGACGCCGAGGGCGGCCTCGTCTTCCAGGTCGCCAGGATGCAGTTCAAGCAGCCCGACGGGACCTGGCGGCTGAACAAGCACGGCAAGATCGATAAGACCTTCGCGCAGCGCCGCCGCTTCACCGAGGAAAAGGACGTCTGGATCAACGGCCTCCTCGACGGCGAATACATGCGCAAGGGGCCAGGCCAGAACTGGACCCGGTACGATTCGAAGACCTTCGACAAATGGGGGATGAAGGAGCGTCGTTCCTTCGATGGCATCGAGCAGCTGCCGCTGTACCGCTGGCCGGAGGTCGCGGAAGCCATCGCCATGGGACAGGCGGTCCGTCTCGTCGAAGGGGAAAAGAAGGCAGATGCGCTATGGGCCGCCGGCATCCCGGCGACCTGCAACGCCGGCGGGGCCAAGAAGTGGACGCCATATTATTCCGAGCTCCTACGCGGCGCCCATCTCATCCTGATCCCGGACAACGACGACGCCGGCCGGATGCATATGCAGCTCGTCGGCTCGCAGATGACCGGGATCGCGGCATCGGTGCTGCTGCTGGATATCAGGCTGTTCTGGCCCGAGGTGCCCGCCAAGGGGGATATCTGGGATTGGGTTCAGGCCGGTGGTGATCCCGCCGATCTGTTCGACATCGAAGATAGGTACGCCCGACCATGGACGAAGGAGCCACCGAAGTCCCGGTTCGGCGCCGTCACCTGGGATCGCCTCGACGAAGCCGGACAGGAACACGAGTATCTCATCGAGGACATCCTGACCCGACATGAGGTCGCCGTGATCTACGGTGAATCCGGTTCGGGGAAGTCATTCGAGGCCATCGATATGGCGATGTCGGTGAATCGCGGCGCCACATTCAACGGCAAAGAGGTGAGACGCGGCGGCGTCGTCTACCAGGCCGGCGAAGGAGGCATCGGCGTGAAGCAGCGCCTCCGCGCCTACCGACAGACCTACATGGAGCCCGGGGAGCGCGTCGACTTCGTCTTGTTGCCCGCCCGTGTCGATCTCTTCGCGAAGCCCGGGGAGCAGGATGTCGAGACCAGCCGGGGCACCGACGCGCTGATCGCCGAGATCAAGGCGTGGTCGGAGACCTTTGCGGTCCCACTCGAGCTCGTCGTCATCGATACGCTGGCGACGGCGACGCCGGGCGCCAACGAAAACGCCTCCACCGACATGTCCGTGGTGCTCACCAATCTGGAGCGGATCCGGGATGAATGCCGATGCACCGTGATGATGGTCCATCACAAGCCGAGGAACGGCAACAACCCGCGTGGTCATTCCAGCCTGTTCGCCAACGTCGACAACGCGATCGAGCTTGAGATCACACCACGCCTCGATATCGCCTTCAGGGCAGACGGAACCCAGCTGACCCGCCAGATCCATCGCGCCACCATCCAGAAGAACAAGGATGGGGAACGTGGTCACGGCTGGGATTTCATCCTCAAGCAGGTCGTCCTCGGCACCCGACCAAACGGCAAGCTGATCACATCGGTGGTATGCGCCCCACCAGGTGGGCAGACCCCGGAGACCAACGACGACAAGCGACTGAGTGACCAGCAGAACATCGCGATGCAGGCTTTGATGTTTGCGCTCGAGCGGTTTGGCGAGGACACCCCCGATCTGCTCAAGCTGCCGCGCAGCATCAAGTCCGTGGTGCAATACAAGCACTGGCGCTCCGAATTCGAGAAGCTGTCCTTCGTTGATGACGAAGACGAGAAGAAGCAGCGGGAGCGCATCAAGTCGGCGCTGAAGCGTGCCGGCGAAGCCTTCTACGGCCGCAAGTTCATCGGGCGCGCCGATCGGTTCATCTGGCTCACCGGGAGACCGATCCCGGGCTACAAAGCGAAGAACAGCACCGAGATGGAACCACCACGCCAGGAGGACGCCCAGACCTTGGCGGCGATGCAGGAACTCGCCGATGGAGATATCCAGCTGTGAGCGAGCGCGTACCCGCCGATGTACCCAACCAGTTTTCGACGAATTCGACGCAACGCCTTGTAGCGCAAGGGATTGCGGTGGAAGTGCAGGAAATGCTCGGCGAGCCCTCATCGGCTCGCCGTACCCACAATGTACCCAAATCGCCTGAAAATGTACCCACGCCCGTACCCGCTTTGCGCATCGAAGCGATCGGCTTCGGCACCTACTACTGCGCCGCATATCGGCGTGATGGCGCCCCTGACGTCCTCCTCGATGATGCTGAAGGAAAACCGGAGCGCTTCGCCTCTGCAACAGCCGCCATCAAGGCGGCCGAGATGGCGCTGCACTTCAGCCGGCCGGTGCTAGTCACCGATGAGGACATCCTTGGCGCCGGGCGCTTCCACGAAATCCGCGCCGCCGCTGAAGCCGCCCTGCAGATCGAGGCGCTCGGTGGTGTCGTTGTCGACGGCCGCGTCGTCCCGGTGGAGGTGCGGCGGCGATGAGGCACCGCTGCGATATCTTCAAGGTTGCGGAGCAGTGCGGCATCCGCTTGCTGCACCCCGCCGATCACCGGCCGCTGCACCGTCGGCCGCGCGAATGCTTCGCCAAGAAAACGCTGAAGAAGATCGGGCAGCGACATGGTGAAGCCCATCTCGCCCTCACGCTGCGCCTCATCGTCGAGACATATGGCAACGCGGCAGAACTCTATTCGGAGACCATCCAGGCGGTTTCCGCGCTGGTGGCGAACCCCTCGATCGAGGCTCGCGGTGGCGCGCTGTTCGAGCAATTCGATAGGATCAGCCTCGGTGAGGTCCGGCATCAAGCCAAGGGGCTCGCAGTCGGGCTGCCGCTGGCGCACGTCATGCGCGTGCTGCTGGCGGTACGGTTGAGCGATGGTATAGTTCGAGACGACAGGAGGGCGGCGTGAACGAGAAGAGCGAAAATGAAGTGCGGGCAAGCGCGGTTGCGGCAATGGACAAGGCGTTCGGGATCGGTGTTACGGAGGCGCATCGCGCCATCCGCACCGAAGCGTCGGCGAGGCGCATTTATGACTGCGCAATCGCTGCGCTGGCGGAAGAACGATCTAAGGTCGTTGCCCACTTGCGCGACCAAGCACGAATTAACCTCCAGAATGCTGCGCACCACGGGAAAGGGAAAGGTCGCGATGATCTCTTGGAGGAGTTCGTAAGGACTGGCGATCGATTGGCACTCGAATGCTACCGCAAGTTCTATATCGCGGAATCGCTGGGCGCGACCGCCTACATGATAGAGGACGGCGCGTATGGGCCCGAGGTAGCTGTCGATTTCGACATCGAAGGCGCTCGCTGGATGGACCTCACCTCCGTCGGGTCGCCCTACGAAGAGCAACGCGACATGAGCCGCGATACCGGCCTTTGGCGGCATCGTAGCCGTGCCATTGATTCTCATGATCCTTGGCGCGAAGGCCGCGCGCCGAAGACGGAGCGGCCTGCATGAAAGAACCTTTTGAACTGATAGCTCACTGGCTGAACAACGTAGTCGATCCGGAGACGGTCGACGCATCCAGTGGTGCGCACGCTAGGCAGTTACTCACCCACCTACACAGCGAAGGCTACTCAGTTGTGCCATCGGAGAGCCCGGAGGAATGGCAACCGATCGAGACAGCACCCCGCGACGGCACCCCAATCCTGATCGACTACACGATGAAAAGCAACGATCTCCACGGCTACGCGCCGTGGCGCGAGATCGGTGTCGTCATCGCATGGTGGGAAGATGGCGAGGGCTGGAACGTATGCTTTATGGAGGACGGCGCCGCCGACAGTCAGGGCGCCAGTTTCCAGTTCTTCCAGACCGTACCCGAGGCGAGCGTGGACCGCTGGATGCCGCTCCCTAAGGTGTCCGACCCCGAATGACAGCCTGGACCGCCAAAGCCGTCGAATACCGCGTCCTCGACGCCGCGGAGACGCTGATGCTCACACCGGACACCCGCGTAGGCGGCGCCGGAGGTGGCGGCTGGCCGGAATACATCCCGCACTACCCGCGCGCCATGAAGATCAGAATCCGTCCTTCCCCCGGTGCCCTCACCAGAATGCTCGCCACTTGGGCATGGATAAACGCGTTGCAATCCGAGAAGGATCGGCGTCTCCTCTACGCGTGGGCATGGACGAAGACCCGCAAGGGAAGGTTCCTCAACGATTTCGCCTCACGGGAAGGCGTCAATTCCCGAACGCTCCGCTGGACGATAACCCGTATCTGCCAAGACATTGCGGATCGCAACAACCAGCAGAAAATCGCGTGGCTCGACCAACACATTGACGACGTTGCCGAAATCGAGCCAGAACCCGCATCACAAACGGTATCTTCCGAGACGTCTGCCACTATCGAAAAAGATGGAACCCCGACATACCTCGCCCCTGGTTCCAGCCCGGCGCCGTCGACACCATCGAGCTTTATCGAGCCAGGCGCACGCCCTCGCTACCCCACCCGGGAAGAGATCGCCGCTCTGGTGAGGCGCCTCGAAAAGGCGAACAAGTTGCGACGCCGAAAGGCCAAGGCAGCATCGGTTGCTTGATTCGCACCGGATGCCGTCAAGCTAAATCGCTTCCAGCAGGGGTACACGCCCAGGTACATGGCGATGTCCCTGACGACCCGCGAACCCTTATGTGTCCGTCGAAATGGGGACATCTCCGGGTACGGAAACAGCCCGTTTGGGTACGGCGCCCACATTTCGAAAAACGTGATTGGACTTCCGACCTCGGAATCGAGTTCTCTTCGCGTCTTCCCCCTCATCGCGTAGACGCCAAGTTCTGAGAAGCCGAGACCTTACGGCGAGCGCGCTAGCGCGATGACGCCATCGTAGAGCTCTACGTTCTCAAGGTCAGTGCTATCTGAAGAACCGTAGAAGAGAAGAGCGCTCGCTTGCGCGAGCTCATCGTCTGCGGGGTACAGCCGTCATCAAAGGTCAGCGTGTAATGGCGAAGCAGATCGGTCCGCAGGTCCGGCAGCTCGACATGCGCACCGCTCGTCCTATCGAGAAGAAGGCCGATGCGGAACTGCTCACCCCTGAGCATAGGGCGTGGCGGACCGGGGTCCTGCAACGCGCCGGCTATAGATGCCAGTGGATCGAGGATGGTCGTCGCTGCATCAAGTCGGCACCTCATGACAGGCTCATCGCGGACCACATCATCGAACGCAAGGATGGTGGAGCCCCCCTCGATCCAGCCAATGGTCAGTGCCTCTGCGTCGCCCACAACACCCTCAAGGGCATCAGGGCACGCGACGCAAGGATGAGATGACCGGGGGGGGGGGGTCTCGATCTCTGGGTCGATCCGGGGGTCCAACCGCTCGGGGCTCATGTTCATGAAATTTTTTCTGCCGCCCTCAAAATCCGGCTGATTTGCCGAAAGTGACCGAAAAAGCATGGCAAAACGAGGAAGGCCAGCATGGAAGCCGACCACGGCCATCAGGCGCACGGTCGAGGAGATGCGGTCCTGCGGCGAGAGTGAAGCCACGATCGCGCGGTCGCTCGGCATCGATGCGGACACCCTCCGCAAGCATTGCGCAGATGAACTCGACAATGGTTTCTCCCACCGCCGGCGCGAGGTGATCGGGCTGCTCTACAAGAGCGCGCGCAGCGGGAACGTGACGGCACAGAAGCGCCTCGAGGAGATGACCCGGCTCGCCGGCGCCGCGGTTGAGTTCGAAGAGAAATCGAAGCAGCCTGGTGCCACTGAGGCGCCGGTCGCTCCATCGCGCGCCACCAAGCGGGGCAAGAAGGAAGTCCAGCGGGACGAAGCGTTCAGCGCCGGCACCAATTCGGAATGGGGTGAGGATCTCGCACCGATCCCGGGCACGAAACCGAACTGATGCTGCAATGGTCGACGGCGTGTCTCGACTGGGAGACCCGCATCATCGCCGGCCGGAGCCTCATCCCGGATGGCCTGCCTATCGATGTGGCGCGCGCCGAGAAGGCGCTGCGCATCTTCAAGCGGTTGAAGGTGAAGGACATCATTGGCAAGCCGACCTTGGGCGAGGTCTGTCCGCAGTGGATATTCGATCTCGTCTGGGTGGTCTTCGGTGCCCACGACAGTGTAGCTGGCCGCCAGCTGATCCGGGAATTCCTGGTGCTGATCAGCAAGAAGAACGCGAAATCGACGATCGCGGCCGGCATCATGGTCACCGCGCTGATCATGAACCTCCGCGCGATGGGGGAATATCTCATCCTGGCGCCGACGAAGGACGTCGCCGACAACAGTTTCCTGCCGGCTCACGGCATGATCACCGAGGACAACGCGCTCTTCAAGCGCTTCAAGCCTAGCGATTCCACCCGGGAAATCACCAACCGGCTCGACGGCTCCGTCCTGGCGGTGAAATCAGCCGACGCCGATGTCGTTGGCGGGCAGAAGGCGATCAGCTCCTTCGTCGACGAGCTCTGGCTCTTCGGCAAGAAGGCCTCATCGGCAAACGTGCTGTCGGAAGTCACCGGTTCGCAGGCATCAAGGCCGGAAGGCTTCACGATCTACGCGACGACGCAAAGCGATGACCCTCCGACCGGGGTCTTCAGTCAGAAATTGCTCTACCACCGCGGCATTCGCGACGGGAAGATCGACGATCCGACCTCGCTGCCTCTGATCTATGAATATCCGGACGCCATGGCCAAGGCGCAGGCCTGGCGCGATCCTAAGACCTGGCACATCCCGAACCCGAGTCTCGGTTACTCCGTCGATCTTCAGTGGTTGACCACCGAACTGAAGAAGAAGGAGCTCGAGGGGACCGCCTCGCTCAGCCTCTTCGTTTCGAAGCATTTCAACATCGAGGCCGGTCTTGGGCTGAAGTCCGGCAGCTGGGCCGGTGCCGAATTCTGGCTCGGCAACCCTAAAACCGGCGCATCAAACGTCGACAAGACGCTCACGCTGCAGGAGCTGATCCGGCGATCCGAAGTCATCACGATCGGGATTGACGGTGGCGGCCTCGACGACTTGCTTGGCCTCGCCGTCCTCGGCCGCGAGATCGGGACCGGCAAGCTGTTGCTTTGGACGCATGCCTGGGCGCACGAGATCGTGAAACAGCGCCGCACCGAAATCGCGTCCAAGCTCGACGAGCTCGCCGATCTGAAAGAACTCACCTTCGTCAAGCTGCCTGGCGAGGATGTCTACGAACTCGCCGACCACGTCATCGAGGTCGAGGCCTCCGGGTTGCTGGCATCGGAAAACGCGATCGGCGTCGACTCCTTCGGCGTTGCCGCGATCACGAAGGCTCTGACTGGGCAGCATCCGAAAACCGGTGAGAACAGTCCGATCGATAAGGATCGGATCATCGGCATCCCGCAGGGTTGGAAGCTGAATGGTGCCATCAAGGATACCGAGCGGGATCTCGCCGGCGGTGTCATCGTCCACAATGGCGGCGCCCTGATGAATTTCGCTGTCGGCAACGCGAAGACCGTTCAGCACGGCAACGCCGTCTCGATCGACAAACAGGTCTCAGGATCCGCCAAGATCGATCCGCTGATGGCGGTACTACACGCGAAGGTGCTGATGGGGCTCAATCCGCAGTCATCACGGTCCGTCTACGATCAGCTGGCAGATCGAGACGACGAAACAGACGCCGAAACTGAGCCAACGCGTGCCGAAGAGGCGGCGATCCTCGCCGATCACCGGCATCCGCGCTGGCAAGAGATGCGGGAGCGCTACGAACAGCGGCTCGCCGACGCAGATCAGGATTTTGACCAGTATGCTTGAAGGTTTCCGCAACGCCATGGCGCAAGGGATCTCGATCCTCGCGCAGCGCGTTTCGACGGAACCGCGCTGGCCGAACCAGCGGCGCGTCCCCTCGACACCGCGGACGCTGGCCGGCGTTCTCATCACTCCGGATTCCGCGCTGACGATCCCAGCGGTCTGGGCCTGCTTCAGGTTCCTCACCCAGACTGTTGCCGTGCTGCCCTGGCATGCACTGAAGGATGGCGGTAACGGTGCCGAGATCCAGGCCAAGAACCCGGTCGACTGGCTGCTCTACAAGCGGCCGAACCCGGAATGGTCGTCGTTCCAGTTCCGGGAGACGATGCTTCACTGGGCGCTGCGCTGGGGCAACGGATACGCCGAGATCGAGCGCGACCAGCTCGGCCGCCCGTTCGCGCTGTGGCCGATCCATCCTGATCGCGTCAAGGTCTGCCGTGACCCCGACACCGGCATCCTCTTCTACGAGGTCAGCAACGGGCCTGGTGGCGGCGACGGCATCGAGATCGAAGCCGCCGATATGTTCCACCTCCGCGGCTTCGGCGAAGGCGTTGTTGGCGTCAATGTCATCGACTACGCGGCACAATCGCTTGGCTGGGCGAAGGCCGCGCAGATGTTTGGTGCCTCATTCTTTGGCAACGGGGCGACCCCGACGACGGTTGTCAAGAACAAGAAGGGACTCTCCCCGAAGGGGCTGGAGAAGCAGCGCGCCGAGTTCGAGCAGCTCTACAAGGGGCCGTACCGGGCGAACAAGACGGCGTTTCTCGACAACGACGCCGATATCTCGACGATCGGGCTGAACGCGGAACAGACGCAGCTGCTGGAGACGCACCAATTCCTCGTCGAGGAGATCTGCCGCTGGTTCGGGGTGCCGCCGCACAAGATCATGCATCTGCTGCGGGCAACATTCTCGAACATCGAGCATCAGGCGATCGAGGTCGTCGTCGACAGCATCACGCCATGGGCGAAGCGCTTCGAGGATGAGGCCGATTTCAAGCTGTTCGGCCAGAACCGCCAGGGGCTCTACACCAAGATGAACGTCAATGCCCTGCTGCGCGGCGACATGAAGTCCCGCATGGAATTCTACAAGGGCATGCAGTACGTCGGGGCCTACTCGCCGAACAAGATCCTGGAGCTCGAGGACGAGAACACGCTTGGTCCCGACGGCGATATCCATGTGATGCAGTCGCAGTTCACGACACTCGACAAGATCGGTGAGACCCCTCCTCCGCCGATCGGTCACAACGGCGGACCGCCGCTCGATCAGCCGGTCCCCGACCAGGCCGCTGCGGATGCCATGGCCGATTTCAACCGGATCCTGGCATCGGAGCCCGCTCATGTCTAAGGCGCCGATCCAGAACCGGGCGATCACCCCGCCGCCGGAGAAGCCGCAAACGAACCCGTTCGCCGATATCTGGACGGGAATGAAGGGTCTCGCCGGCCGCCTCGTCGCGCTCGAACAGCGGCTTCCGCGCGACGGTCGCGACGGCCTGCCCGGTATCGCCGGCGCCGTCGGTCCGCAGGGTGAGCGTGGTCTCCCCGGCGATCGTGGTGATGCTGGTCCACAGGGTGCCGTGGGTCCAATCGGGGCCCAGGGCGAGCCCGGACCGCGCGGCGAAGCTGGACCGCAAGGAATCGACGGCCGCCAAGGCGACCAGGGTCTACCCGGACCAAAGGGCGATATCGGCCCGGCAGGTCCACAAGGCGCCGCTGGCAACGATGGGCTGCCCGGTCCCTCCGGCGAGCATGGCCAGATTGGCCCTGTCGGCGAGCGCGGCGAACCCGGTCCTCGCGGCGAACAGGGCGCCCCCGGTATTGATGGCGCCATTGGCCCGCGTGGTGAGCCCGGCGAGATAGGCCCGCGTGGCGAGCGTGGTGACGCCGGCCCCCAGGGTGTCGAGGGTGCCCGCGGCGAGCCCGGCGCCATCGGCCCCGCCGGTGAGATCGGTCCAGAAGGTCCGCGCGGCGCCACCGGTGAACGCGGTGACGCTGGCCGTGACGGTCGCGACGGCATCGCTGGCCGTTCCATCGTATCGAGCCTGATCGACGACGAAAGCCGCCTCGTTCTCACCTACACGGATGGCAGCAAGGAAATCGTCGGCACCGTTGTTGGACCCGAAGGTCGGCAAGGTCCGCAGGGTATGCCTGGCGAGGCCGGCCAAGCTGGTGAGCGCGGCGATATCGGCCCACCAGGACCTCAAGGCCTCGCCGGCGCTCGCGGTCTGAAAGGCGACCGCGGTGAGGCCGGCGAGCCAGGCCCGGCTGGTCCGGCAATCGCGTTCGACGGATCCGAACCGGCGGGCCTCACCGCCAAGGATATCGGAAATCTCCGCTTTATCTCCGTCGTCGACGCCGCCGGCGTCGAGCACCGCCTTCTCACCATCGACTGAGGGAGCCACCATGCCTGTCAAGAATCGCGCCGGCGTGAAGACGCCGGAGGGCTACCGCATGATCAACAGGGGCGGCGGCCGCGGCGAAATCTTCCTCTACGGCCCGATCGGCCAGGACTTCTGGGGCGACGGCATCTCGGCCAAGATCTTCGCCGACGATCTGAAGGCGCTTGGCGCCGTCACCACGATCGACGTCCGGATCAACTCCGAAGGTGGCGACGTCTTCGATGGCAAGGCGATGTACACGCTGCTGAACGGCCATGCCGCCAAGATCATCGTGCATGTCGATGGGCTGGCGGCTTCTGCGGCGTCGTTCATCGCGATGGCCGGCGACGAAATCGAGATCGCCGAGGGCGCCTTCATCATGATCCATGACTGCACCGGCGGCTGCTACGGCCGCGCCGAGGACATGCGGTCCTATGCCAGCCTGCTCGACGCCGCCAACGGCTCAGTCGTCGACGTCTACGTCTCCCGCACCGGCAATGACGCCGCGACGGTGAAGAAGTGGATGAAGGATGAAACCTGGATGAGCGGCAAGGATGCTGTCGCCAACAAGTTCGCTGACCGCATGGTCGGCAATCTCAAGGTCGCCGCCTCCGTGAAGCGGCCCGCCATGTTCAAGAATCTTCCCGTCGCCCTGCGCCCCCGCCGCAACGCCGCGGTGGCAGCACTGGCAGCGCTGGCCAAGTAGATCCTCGGCGAAAGCCGGTGGTGCCCGCATTGCGCCTTGGGCAAGCGTTTCAATGCGGCGCAGCCGCTGTTCCCCAAACGATAGGAGAATGTAATGACCAAGCACATTGTGCGGGCCAGCAGTGGCTTGCTCGCCCTCGGCGCCGCGTTTGTCGGCGCCGCCTACTTCGGCCCGATCCTGATGGATGCCGCCTCGGCGCTCGCCGCGCTCGAGGATCGTCGTCTCGAGATGTTCAACGCCTCCCAGGCGCTGATCGATGCAGCCGACACCGACGAGGTCGATCTTTCCGACGAGGATCTCGCCACGATCGAGACCAACCGTGTCGAAATCGAGAAGCTCGACAAACAGATAAACGCCCGCAAGGCGCTGGCGCCGCAGGGTGCCGGGCGTCGTTCCACCGCAGAACCACAGAACCGTGGTGCCGGCGGCGGCAATGGCGGTCGCACCGTCATCCCGGCGCAGCCGCGCCTAGACAACGCGAAACACGGCTTCCAGTCGTTCGGCGCCTTCGCCCAGACGGTCATGCAGCACTACAAGCAGATCGACAACGACAGCGTCACCAAGCTGCGCAACGTCGCCACGACCTATGGCGGTGAAGGCGTCGGTACCGATGGCGGCTTCCTGGTGCCTCCATCGTTCTCGACCGAGATCTGGCAGAAGGTGCAGGCGGAAGAAAACCTGCTGAACCGCTGCACCCCGCTCGTCACCGATGGCAACTCGATGATGATCCCGAAGGACGAGACCACCCCCTGGCAGACCTCCGGTGGCGTCCAGGTCTACTGGGAAGGTGAAGCCCAGGCGCCGTCGGCTTCCAAGCCTGCCTTCGAAATGGGTGCCCTGCGTCTCTCCAAGCTAATGGCATTGGTGCCGATCAGCGACGAACTGCTGTCCGACGCCTCCGGTCTGGAATCCTGGCTGCGCGCCAAGGCGCCTGGCAAGATGGCGGCGAAGCTCAACACAGCGATCATCGCCGGCACCGGTGTCGGCCAGCCGCTTGGCATCATCCCCGGCTATTCGGCAGTCGGCGCTTCGGTCATCCAGGTTTCGAAGGCGACTTCGCAGCCGGCCGATACCATCTGGATGGCCAATATCGAGGCCATGCATGCCCGCATGTACGCGCCGTGGCGCCGCAATGGTGTCTGGCTGATCAACCAGGATTTGGAACCGCAGCTCGCCGGCATGGCATTCCAGGCCAGCGGGGCAACCTCGCTGCTGCCTGGCACCAATCCGGTTCCGGCCTATCTGCCGCCGGGCGGCCTGTCGGCGTCGGCGTATGGCACCCTCAAGGGCCGTCCCGTTGTTCCGATCGAGGCATGTTCCGCCATCGGCGATCTCGGCGACATCATCTTCGCCGATTTCAACCAGTATTGGGCTCTGACCAAATCGGGCGGCATCCAGTCCGACACCTCGATCCATCTCTATTTCGACCAGGCGTTGACCGCGTTCCGCTTCATCTTCCGCGTCAACGGTCAGCCCGCATGGTCGAGCACGATCACCCGCCAGAACGGCGGCAACGACCTCTCCTGGGCCGTCGCCCTGCAGGCGCGCTGATAGCGCCAGAACGCCGGCCGGAATGATCCGGCCGGTTTTCCCCGCAACACGGCGCCGCCACGGCGCACAACTCTGAGAAAGCCAAGCACATGTTCAACCAGCACGCTGCGGAGCAGTTCAATTTCGCCCAGGGCTTCCTGCCCGTGGCGATGAACACTGCCGCCAACACCGCCGACGTCGTCAGCCTGAAGGGCTACGGCGGCTGCCTCATCATCCTCTACAAGGCTGTCGGCACCGCCGGCGACGATCCCACCGTTACCCTCCTGCAGGGCACCGACGTCGCCTTCGGCACCAACAAGGCGCTGAACATCACCCGCGTCGACAAGAAGCAGGCCGCCACGAACCTGCTGGCGGTCGGCACCTACACGAAATCGACGTCGGACGTGCCGGCGACGCATGACACCTTCTCGACCAACACCTGGACCAACAGCGATCTCGCGGAACAGGCCGCCATCGTGCTGATCGACGTCAAGGCCGAGATGCTCGACGCCAATGGCGGCTATGACTGCATCCGCGCCTCGGTCGGCGATGTCGGCACCAACGCGCAGCTCGGCTGCGTGCTCTACATGCTCTACGACCCGAAGAACCAGAAAGAGACCCTGGAATCGGCGATCGTCGATTGATCTGACATCCACCGCAATGCGCCCCGGCGATGAGCCGGGGCCGTACTTCCCCCAATGGAGCGCAAGATGAAGATCAAGTTCACCGCCAAGCCGCTCGGCCGGCCGGAATTCAAGATCGGCCAGGAGCTCGAGTTCCACGGCCGCGACGAGGCCTATGGCCGCAAATACATCGATCGCGGCTGGGCCGAGGATATCACTCCGCCGGTATCCGTTACGGAGGTGCAATCGACCGAAGCTGACGAAGCCGCCGCCGCTGCGGCCGCTGAGGCCGCCAGGCTGCAGGCCGAAGCCGACAAGCTCAAGGCCCGCTCCGAGGTCGTTATCCCGGACGATGTCGCCGAACTGTCGTTCGTTGACCTTCGCGCGCTAGCCGTCCAGCTGACCGACGAGCCGATCCGAAGCAAGGATGACGCCATCAAGGCGATCGAGATCGAAGCGAAC
Source organism: Mesorhizobium loti (assembly GCF_003148495.1). Lineage (GTDB taxonomy): Bacteria > Pseudomonadota > Alphaproteobacteria > Rhizobiales > Rhizobiaceae > Mesorhizobium > Mesorhizobium loti. The sequence goes on along the minus strand of NZ_QGGH01000001.1, from coordinate 209,541 downwards.
CGCCGCGCCTCGTAAGCCTGATGAGCGTGGAATACTGGGCGCCGGACCGTTCGCTTGAAGGGCAGACCGTCGTTCTCATCGGTGGCGGTCCCTCTCACGCGGAAATCGATCTCGCGCTGCTCAAGGGCCACCGCTTCGCCGCGATCAACAGCGGGTGCCGCAAGGTCCGCCCGATCGCGACGGCCAAGGATATCCTCTACTTCACCGACAACTCTTGGTGCGAGCAGCATGGCGATCTGATCGAGGGCTGGCCGGGTCCGGTCATCTGCGCGAACCGCCATTCCAAGAACCGGCTCGGCGACAGGATCCGCTGCATCGACATCAATGATCTGACGGCGCGCATCGGCGGGCTCTCCCATCATGTGCAGGCCTCCAGCGGACACATCCTGTCCTGCCTGTTGCAGCTCATGGGTGCCGCACGGCTCATCCTGACGGGGTTCGATTGCCGCGTCGTCGACGGCCGCACCCATGGGCACAACGACTACAACAGCCTCAATGATCTGCCTGTCTTCGAAGGTCAGTTCATGCCTGGCTGGCAGGCCCTGGCTCTGCTGCTCGATATCGAGATCATCAACGCGACGCCGGGCAGCGCGATCCCATGCTTCCCGTTCCGGTCGCTGGAAGATTGTCTGACCTGGCGGCCGATGGGTGAGGCACCGTATGACGGCTCGCCGATCCGGTCGCGCGAGACCGACTATCCCTACCGCGAGAAGGTCGTGGTCTGGACGGGGCGGCCCGAACGCTTCTGGGGTGCCGCCGACGGCAACGACCTGGTGCTCTACAGGCCCATGGAATGGATGCCGGCATGATCCACCCGCTGGCGCATATCGATGCTTCCATAGTCGAAATCGGTGAAGGCACCAAGATCTGGCAGTTCGCCAGCGTGATCCGCGGTGCACGCATCGGCAAGGATTGCATCATCGGCGCCAGCGCGCAGATCGATGGCGCCTCGATCGGCAACGACTGCCACATCCAGAACGGTGTCTCGATCCCGCATGGTGTCGATATCGGCGACAGTGTTTTCGTCGGGCCTGGCGCGGTATTCTGCAACGACATGTGGCCGGATGCCACCAAGGACGGGATCGATCACGAGGTGATCGCCGCCGGCTGCACGATCCGCGTCGAGGATGGGGCCTCGATCGGCGCCAATGCGACCATCTTGCCGGGCGTCATCATCGGGGCCGGCGCCTTTGTCGCCGCCGGCGCGGTGGTGACTAAGAACGTGCCGCCGAACATGGTCTGGCGGCGCAATGGCTGGACCGGTGCTTTCCCGGATGGCTACCGGTCGCGGCGGATGAGGCTCTGTAAATGAAGAAACGGGTCAAGGACTGGAACCCCGTCAACGCCAGTGAGTCCGAGATTAGACAAGCGTGCTGGGATCTTGCCGCGCGGAAATCTTGCGGTGGCTTCGTCTCGGAGGCCTATGCAGAACAGGTTTGGTGGGATGCCGGCGGTGTCGTCGACAGCGAAATAGCGGCACAGGTTGCGGCCAATCGGCAAGCAGTTGTGATCTCGTCGGCACGTGTCGCTTTCAACGAGATACTGAGGGGCATGTAAGCCACATGCTGACCGTCGCCTGTGTCTTCTGGGACGCCAACGAGGCGTCGTTCGAATTCAGCCGGTGCTACACCGAGGAGTGGGTGGAGCGGCTCCATCGCGGTTTCACCCGCAATCTGACGGTGCCGTTTCGCTTCGTCTGCTTCACCGAACGGCAGCGCGAGTTCTCGGCCGGCATCGAGCAGGAGCTGACAGGGGAGAGAATCCCTGATTACGGCACCCTGATCGATCCTTACCTCCTCGGCGAACCGATGATCCTGGTCGGCCTCGATACCGTGGTCACCGGCAACTGTGATGCCATGGCGGAGTACGCGCTGACCTCGGACACCATTGCGCTGCCGCGCGACCCCTATGCGCCTCACCGCGCCTGCACCGGGGTCCAGTTGGTCCCGGCTGGCAACGACGGCGTCTGGTGGTCCTATCAAGGCGGCGACGACATGGAGCACATGCGGAAACAGCCGCACGTCTTCATCGACGACGTCTTTCCGGGCCAGGCCGAGTCATACAAGGGCTGCGTCCGTGATCACGGACTCGGCGCCACCCGGATCGTTTACTTCCACGGCCGGCCAAAGATGGATGAACTCGATGAGCCATGGATTTCGGAGCATTGGAGGTAACGATGGCCGGTCTTGATGGCTCCGAACTGGTCGAGGTGATCAAGAACGGCGTGAAGATCCTCGTCCAGCTGCGCGACCTCTCCAACCGTGTCCGCATCATCGAGCATGAGGGTACCTCGCGGAAGGTGCGGATCTCCGATGGAGGTGCCCGCATCCGCATGATGAACGACGGCGCCAGTTCGGTCGTCATCCCGACGGATGCAGATGGCAGTTTCGAGGACGGCGCTCCGAATGCATTCGAGGTCGAGCAGGCCGGTGCCGGGGCGGTGACCATCCTGTTTGCCGCCGGGGTCACCGTCGATACGGCTGAAACTTTGGTGACCGCGAAGCAATTCGCGGTGCTGTATCTCGTCCGCGTCGGTGCCAACCATTGGCATTGTTCCGGCTACCAGGTCGCCGCCTAAATGCGCGGTCCCGGCGCCATCGCCAGCGCGGCGAATATCGGTGCGGGCGGGGGTGGTGCGCCATATGTGGCGCAGGCTGTGCATTTCGATGGCTCGGCCCAACTGGTCAGCAGCGCTCCCTTGGCTGGAATTTCGACGCCAAGCAGAGGCATATTATCTGTTTGGTGGAAGACGGCTGAGACCGGGAGTGATTTCCGTTTTCTGGCGACGAATGCCGGATACAACTTCGAACTGGATTGGCCCTTCGACCCCAATCTCGTGGCGCAGGACATGATCCTGAACCTCAATGACGCCGACTTCACCAACCAGTTCAGTTTCTTCCCGAACACATCATTCTTGTACCCGCTCTCTGGGTGGATGAATCTGCTTATCGCATGGGATACGAATTTTCCAGCCGGGCAAAAGCTATTCGAATGTGCGGTTAATGGCGCGCTGATAGACCATTCAGTCCTGACCGTGAACGACGCCCACGACGCTTTCGATGTCGACTATAGCGGCATATTCACGGCGTTCGGAAACGCCGCTGACGGGTACATCCCGAAGGGTGACGTCGTGGATTTCTATTTCGCACCGGGGCAGTACCTGGACCTTACCGACCCGGCGAAAATCGCCAAATTTGTGGAGGCTGACGGCAAGCCGGTCTTTCTTGGCAGCGATGGTTCTATACCGACTGGAACAGCACCGGCGATCTTCTTTTCGGGGGATGCCAGCAGTTTCGCGACCAACAAAGGAACAGGCGGCGCTTTCACGCCGACCGGCTCTCTCACCAACGCCTCAACCAGCCCGAGCGACTGATGAAATCCCTCCTGACCATCACGACGCCGGCGACGGATCTGACGCTGCTGACGCTCGACGAGATGCGCGCCGCCACCAATGTCACCGGCAACGGTCAGGACGCCACGCTTCGCTCTATGGAAAGGCGCGTCGCCGCCGCGATCATGTCGGAGTGTGGCATCGCCATCGGCGCGGGATCGCCACCAACGTTGCATCGCGAAACCGTGACGCAGACCTTCCGGCAGGATTTCGGGTTCTACGACTTCCCCGACGCGCTGATCCTGGCGCGCCGGCATGACGTCGAGATCGCGAGCCTTGTCGAAGATACCGAAACCGTGGTCGACACCGATTATCTCGTCGATCCGGAATCGGGGCTGGTATCCAGACTGCGCATCGACCAGCCGACGGTGTGGATCGCCAGGAAGATCGTGGTCACCTACGCCGCCGGCTTCGCCACGATCCCCGAGGATCTGAAGCAGGCCGCGACGGACTTCATGCGACTGCTCTGGTTCGAGCGGAAACGTGATCCCTCTCTGAAATCCGAGGTCGTTCTCATTCCGGATGTCCGGCGCGTCGAGCAAACCTATTGGGTGGGTTCCGTGCCCGGGCAATCGACCGAGGGGCCGGTCCCCGACGTCGTCGCCGGCCAGCTCACCCGTTTCCGCAACACGATGGGGGCATGATGGATAACCCGGGTACGTTCAACCTTGGCGATCTCACGATCACCACGGCGCAGACCTTGATCGGTGATGCCATCATCGAACTCGACGGCATGCAGTCCGCGTTGCTGCAGCTGCGGCTCGCCTATGGCTCCGGTGGCAGCACGATCCGCGCCTATGTGCAATGTTCCGCCGATCAGGCCACGACCTGGTACGACGTCGCCTGCGTCCTGTTCGGCACCGCATCCGAGGTCGCGCTGCTCAACCTCTCCGCGCTGACACCGAAGACGACACAGGTGACGCCAACCGACGGCGCACTGGCCGACGACACCGCCGTCGACGGCCTCATCACCGACCGCATGCGGCTCAAGGTGGTGTCGACAGGCACCTATGCGGGCAGCACGGTGCTTTCCGCGAGAATGGTGGCGCGGTGACCGATCCGGACTCGCTCATCGCCGACCTCGACGCCGCGCTGCTCGATGCCGGCGAGGATGTTGTGCTGCGTCGACTGACACTGGGCCCGAACTCGACCCAGATCCCGTTCGATGCCGATGTCCGCGCTTCGATCCGGCCGCTGAAGGCGGAAGAACTGGTCGGTCAGATCGATCAGACATGGTCGCGCGTCATCCTGAGCCCGACCGATGTCAACCTGGCGCAGTTCAGGCTGCCAATTCGCAAGGATGATAAGATCGTGCAGGCCGGCAAGGTACGCAACGTCGAGTTCCCGAAGCATATCCGGGTGCAGAACGTCGTGGTCCGCATCGAACTGATGGTTGGTGGGTGATGGCGGACGTTGTCGATCTTTCGGCGCGGCGCCCGCTCAAGGTGGCTTTCCTCGAAGGCATCGAGATGGAGCGCATCGAGGCGCCCGAGGGGCCATTCACTGTGACCATCTCCTCGAAAGACGGCAAGATGTTCGAAGTGGAGTTCCCCGATTATACCGGCGTGCTGCCCGAGAGCGCGTGCATAATGGGCACGACCGGCTGCAGCGAGGTTTTGGCGAACTTGCTGGCCGGCTCCTTGCGAACCTTTCTGGGCGCCCGCTGATGGCCCGCTTCGACACCTTCGAACGCGACCTGAAGCTTGCCACGGCCGGCATGGAGCCAGCCGCGATCAGTGCGGCGCTGGCCAAGTTTGCGCGCGCCGAGCTCGCCAAAGCCATTGCAGCGGGTGCATCGCCGCAGTACACGCGCTTCGTCAACAGCGTTGAAGGAGCGGCCGAAGAGACGGTCCAGGTCCCGGGCTCCATCCTCTACGTGTTTTCGAACTGGCCTCTGGTGATCAACGCGGCCAAGGCCGAGTTGGTGAAGCGCAGCCCGCGTCGGACCGGAAGGTATGCGGGGTCATTCATGGTCATCGTCGGCGGGCGCACAGTGGCGACGGATTTTTCGAAGCTGCGGCCGGATGCGGAGGTCATCATCTTCAACCCCTACCCATCCACTCGCAAGATCGAAACCGGCTACAACGGCCCGGGGAGACGTCATTTCGATGCCGCCAAGAACGCTCTCAGCGCGCGTTTCGGCGCCGCATTCAAGATCGAGATGAAGTATGTGGAGGTGCCCGGCGGCATATCTCCGCTGGCGCCGTACCGCCTCAAGCGGACGACCAAACGCCGTGCCGCTGGTACCGCGCTGACCTATCCAGCCCTCGTGATCAACGCGCTCTGATGTCCAGCCTCACCACCTACGACACCATCGAGCAGTATCTCACCGCTCAATGGACGACGACGCCGCTGATCTTCGAGAACATGCCCGACGATCTCCCCGACGATCCCGCCCATTTCGTCTTCGTCGAGATCTTCGGCGATTTCTTCGATCAGGCGTCGATCGGTGCGGAGACGCGTTCCGCAAACCTATGGCGCGAGGTTGGCCAGCTCTACCTGAACGTCATGACCAGGAACAACATCGGCACCCGGAAGGCGCGTGAGCTCGCCGGACAGCTGATCGATCTCTTCCGGGGCATGGAGATCGGAACGGTGATCTTCCGTGAGGCTTCGCTCGGTGCCGGTGAAGCCGGAAAATACAAGGCGAACTACTACGCCATGACCGCAACCATCAACTGGCAAAGGGACGAATGACCATGCTCAAGGTTCTGAAAGCGTTCAACACGCGGGTCCAGCGCTTCAAGGCCGGCGACGAGATCCCCGACGACACCGATCTCTCGCCGCATCCCGTGGGCGGTCTCACCGAACGCGGCTTCCTGCAGGCGCCGTCAGCGCCGAAGTCTGCGAAATCCAAGCAGGCCGAAATGCCAGCCGAGCAAGCCTAAACCTTCAGGCTCATCGACCACATACCATCCGCCAAAGCCAGCGCCGACATTCTGGCATCTTCGTCCATGGTCAGCATTAGCCGGCCAAACTCGATCTCGGCTTCGGTCGCTTCGGCGTGCTCGATACAATATTCGAGATGATGATCTTCGATGTTCATGTCGTCGACCACGATGTGAAAAGCGCCGTAGTTGTCGATCTCTTTGGCCATGGCAGCGGCGACCATGACTAAGCCAGAGAAAATCTTCGGCTCGCCCGCTTCTTTATAGCACCCGTAGCACATCGTCTTAGTCCTGAATTGTCGGTCTCTGGATCGGCAATATAGCCGAGAAACGCTGCCGCGTCTCGACCATCCACGCAACCGATCAACCACCGCCCGGCCTGACCGCGGCGCTCTTTGCCATGGAGAAATGTCATGTCGGACGCAAACAGAGTTCGCGTGTCCTCGGTCCGCGAGGTCACGCTCGGAACGACACCAAATACACCCCGGATGCGCACCGTGCGCCTCAAGGGCGAGACGCTTCGCTTCGCGCCGGCCTTCGTCAATTCTGAGGAGATCCGGTCGGACCGCATGAATTCGGATCCGATCAAGGTCAACGAGATGAACGACGGTCCGATCAACGGTGAGCTTTCCTGGCCACCGAATGGCTCGCCGTTCTCGGACTGGCTGGAATCGTTGTTCTGCAGCACCTGGGACAACACGCCGTTCCGTGACAACGACGGCACCGCTGATAGTGTCATCACCGGGCTCGCCACTTCGGGCACCGTGGCCACCGTCACGACTGGCGATGCCTTCGTTGCCGGCCAACTGGTGCGGTTCAGCGATTTTGGCGTCGCCGGCAACAATGGCGTCTTCAAGTGCACGACCGGGTCCGCGACGGTTCCCGCATTTGTCGGCTCGGGCATCACCGATGAAGCCGCCCCGCCAGCGGCAGCACGCATGAAGGTGGTTGGCTTCCAGGGCGCCTCTGGCGATATCGCCGCGGCCGCCAGCAGCCTGACGTCGGCATCGCTCGACTTCACCACGCTCGGCCTCAACGTCGGCGGATGGCTGAAGCTTGGCGGCACCGCAACGATCGACAAGTTCGCCACAGCGGTCTGCAATGGTTGGGCTCGCATCACGGCGATCGCCGCGCATGCGATCACCCTCGACAATCTGCCGACGGGCTGGACGACCGATGCGGGCACCTCGAAGACGATCAAGGTCTGGTTCGGCGACCAGCTGAAGAACGGTCTTCTCACGCTGGGTAACACGCTGGAACGCGGTTTCATGGACCAGACGGTTCCAACCTACATCGCGCAGCGCGGCATGGTGGTCGATCAGGGCGTCTTCAACTTCGTCAAGGAGCAGGTCACCACCTGGACGATGACCTTCGCCGGCATGACCGGCACCCAGGATACCACCTCGCTGGATGCCTCCCCCGATGCGGCGACAACCAATGCGATCATGTCGGCGGCGGTCAATGTCGGCCGCATCGCGGAGAACGGGACGCCGGTCGGTGGTCCGAACTTCATCGAATCGTCCGTCATCACCATCAAGAACAATTTGCGCATGATCGGTGGCATCCGGTCCGACGGTCTTGTCGGCGCCGAGGACATCGGAAAGGGCTCCGTCGACGTCACCGTCACCATGGGCACCTATTTCGGCTCCAACGCATTGCTGGCGAAGCTCTTCGCCGGGACGGCAACCAACATCAACATCCGCACCGCCAAGAACAGCCAGGCGATGGTGTTTGCGGCGCCGCGTCTCACCTACACCGACGGGCAGGCCAACGCGACGGCGAAGAACACCGATACGAAATTGCCTCTCACAAGCATGGCGTCGATCGACACGTTGACGAACGCGACAATTCTGCTCGATCGCCTGGAATATTTTGAGGCCTGAGACTGAATCCCGTCCGACAACGGGACATAGCTTGCGCGCAAAGGCGGCGGGTTTTTGTCGGGCCCGCCGCCACACCTCCCGACAAAGGATACCGACATGAGCATCATCAAACTGGCCAGCTTGGCCGCCGACCTCGTCAAGGAACGGGAAGGCGACTGGATCGAGCCGAAGGAATGGCCCGGTCTCAACCCGGACAAGCCCTACGAGCAGGTCCCGTTGCCCGGCCTCGCGTTCCTGACGCGCTCCATCAATTACCCGCCGTACGCCGCCGCCTACCAGGTGGAGCTGGAGAAGCTTCGCCAGGCGTTCCCGAGCGGCACCATCCCCGCCGATGCGCAGGCCAAAGCCGAAGGCAAGCTTGCCGTCGAGCATCTGCTGCTGGGCTGGCGTGGCCTCGACGTCCCCTATTCTCCTGAGATCGTCGGTTCCGTCCTCATGGCGGAAGAACATCGCGCAGTCCGCGCCATGGTGCGTTGGTGCGCCGGCGTCGTCGGCAAGCGTCAGGTCCAGTTCGAGGAAACCGCCTCGGGAAACTGAAGGCGGCCTTCCGCTACGACCTGGAGCGGAGAGGCCATCACGAATGGCTGGCTGACCTCAACCGGGAGTACCCGGACGAGGTACCAACGGAATCGCTTCCGACCAGGCCGGATGAAGCCAGATACGAGACCTGGCACGATTTCTACCGTCGCGCCTGGCAGACCCTTCGCTACGACCGGCAATACACCGAAGGCGGCGGCGAAACCCCGATCAGCTTCCTCGCCTTCGACGCCTACGCCCGCCGCTACTGCATCGAGGGTGAAGCCTTCGATCGCTTCGTCGCCTTCGTTTCCGCAATAGACGACGAATGGCTGATCCATCTCGCTGAAAAAAGGAAGGAGGCTGCGACATGAACGACATCGCGTTGAGCAGCCTCCGCGTCGCCGCCGAGATCGATGCCTCGAAATACAAGACCGGCGCTGACCAGAAGATCGTATCCGACCGCGAGATGACGGCGTCGGCCCAGGCGGTTGGCGCCGCGATCTCGCAGACCGACACCAAGATCAGTTCAGCTGGCGACACTCTCGCCAAGTTGTCGCGCCAATACATCGACGGGTTCAAGAACCAGGAGCGCTTCGAGCAAGGTCTGCGCCAGATCGGGCGGCAGCTCGACAGTGGCAAGACTGACATCGAGGGCGCCACCCGCCTGCTCGTCGGCATGAACCAGAAGCTCGGTCTCACCGCCGATGTTTCAGAGCTCGCCGCGAAAGGGCAGGTTCATCTGGCCGCCGCTGTGGGCAAGGCGAACGCCCAGATCGAGGGGCAGGCCGCCTCCATGGCGCAAGCGGCGGCAACTGCGGCGGCGCAGGCGGAGCGCCTTGAGACCATCCGGCAGAAATATGACCAGACCTATGCGGCTGGTCAGCGGATGAATTCAGAACTGGCCGATCTGGCCGAACTGGAGCGTAGCGGTACCCAGATCACCGGCGGATACGCAACCGCGCTCGAAAATCTTGTGCTCAAGTATGATCAGACCGCTGCGGCGGCCGCCACGGCCGCAAATGCGCACAAGCAGTTTCTCGCCGCCGCCCGCTCCGATCAGGCCGCCGAAAACAGCAGGCAGATCGCGGCGGCGAACCAGGGCAGCTTCAATTCGGTGCTTGGCGTCTCGGCGCCATCATCCGGAGCGCGAGCCTCGGCATCGGTCTTTGAAGCCGACTTCGCCCAAATGGAAGAGGTTGCCCGCCAGAAGGCGCAGCAGGCTGGCCAAGCGTTCGGTGCCGACCTCGAAGCCTCCCTTGTAGCCGGCACCGCGAAATCCGCGCGTGACGCAGCGGCCGTCTTTTCCGCCGATTTCGCACAGATCGAAGAAATCGCAGGCCTCAAGGCTCAACAAGCCGGGCAGGCTTTTGGTACCGAGTTGGATGCCAGCCTCGTCGCTGGGATCGCGAAATCGGCACGAGATGCCGCATCGGTCTTCACGGCCGAAATGGACCGCCTCGATACCATCGCCAAACTGAAGGCTGAACAGATCGGCTCGACGTTCCAGAGCGATCTCAACGCATCGTTCGGGATCGGCTCCGGGGGTAATTCAGCCCGTGCATCCGCCTCAGTCTTCGAAGAGGCCGGCCGTGAGGCCGACCAGATGGCGTCGCGCGTCGCCGCACTGCGCGCTGAGCTCAACCCGCTGGCGGCGGTACAAGACCGCGTCAATGCGGAACTGGCGGAATACTCGGCACTGGCGGCCAAAGGCGCGATCTCTGCCGATGAACTTGCCCAGGCTCAGGCGATGGCGCGCGGCAGGCTTGCCGCCAATCAGAATAGCCAGGGCGGCGCCAATAAATTCGCCGGCATGAACGCGACCAGCCAGTTCCAGGACATCGCGATCACATCGATGATGGGGCAGTCGATCCCGACGATTGCGTTGCAGCAGGGCACGCAGCTCGGCATGGCGTTGCAGATGTCGCTCGGCGAGCAAGGCGCCGCCGGTGGTGCAAAAGCGCTGCTCGCCGGTCTGACCGGCCTGTTCAGCCCCATCAACCTGGTTGCTATAGGCCTGACCGCCGTCGTCGCCGCCGGCATCCAGTTCGGCTCGAAGCTTCTTCCCCAGACGAAATCGTTGAAGGATGCAACCGACGCCCAGCGCAAATCCGTCGACGATCTCGCTTCCGCCTACGGCAACGCCAGTTTGAAGGCCGACGATTTTTACAAAAAGTCGGTCATCGCGTCTGAATCCGATGCGCGCCGCAAGACCGACGATCTGCAGAAGGCTGCGGCGGCCGCTGATAAGTCGGTCCAGAACGAACTTGGCTCACCGTTCACGATTGGTCGCGGCCGTGAGACCTTCTATGGCGTGAAGCCGGAGTTCGCCCAATTCGGCGAAGCCATCAGCATCCTGAATGGCCAGATCAAGGCGGGACGTCCCGATTACGCCGCGTTCGAAAAATCGATCTCTGGCGTTGTTGCTCAGAACCCTGGACTTCAGACCACAGCCGACAAGATCCTTGCCATCGTCGCGGCGGCGACCGCGGCGGCCGCGCAGCTCCATAACACCGGGGAAGCGATCAAGGACATCAATCGCGGCTCGATCGGCAACTTCGATCGGACCCAGCAGGCCGGCCGCGACCAATCCGTGATGAGCCAGCGGTTTGGTGATGATCCCTTCGCGGCGCAGCGCGAGCAGCAGCGCCAGAAGGAAATAGCGCTAACCGAGGCACAGGATCAGCGGAAACGCTCGCTCGACAACACCTTGGCTTCTGCGAAGCTCGACGTCGACCTGATCGGCAAGACCACAGCTGCCACCGAAGGTCTGCGCATGGCCTTCCAGCTCGAGCAGGAGGTCAGGGAGGCGGCGGCGCAGAGCAACACGAAGGTCGACGAAGCCGAGATCGCGCGCATCAAGCAGAAGGCCGAGGAATACGGCAAGCTCAAGGCCCTGCAGGAAGCCCGTGACACCATCCACGGCCAGGAGATCGACCTCGAGACCCAGCGCGCCGAAGTCGCCACCGTTGGTGAGAACACGCTGGCCCGCCAGCGTTCCGCCGCGGCACTGAAGACCGAACAGGACATCCGCAAACTCGGCATTCCGCTCTACGGCCAGGAAGCCAACGCGATGCGCGCCAACACGGCGGCGCTGTCCGACCAGGCTGCTGCGCTAGCGAAGGCCTCGCTGCAGGCCGATCTGCTGTTCGAGCGCTCGCAGATCCTGCGCAACTCCGACGACCAAGCCATCGCCTCCCGCCTGCAAAGCGCTGGTCTCCCGATCGATCTCAACTCTGCCGAAGCCAACATGATGCGCTACAACATGGCGCTGCAGGAGACCAAGGATACCTTCAAGGGTTTTGCCACCGACATGCTGTCGAGCCTGCAGCAGGGCAAATCGCTCTGGGAAAGCTTCGGTGATGCCGCGAAGAACGCACTGGCAAAGATCGCCGACAAGTTGATCGATCGCGGCCTCGACGGCATCTTCAATTCGCTTTTCGGCGGCGATCAGGCCAACGGCGGCGGCGGGTTGCTGGGCAGCCTGTTCGGCGGCAACGGCTCTTCATCATCTCAGAATGGGCAGCAGCAGGGCACCTCCGGCGGGTCATTCCTCAGCAAGCTGTTCGGGACAGGCGGGCAGTCCGTCGCCTCCATGCAGGTCCAGGCGGCCGTCGTCAATGTGAATGGCGGTGTCGGTGGTGTTGGCGGTGGCCTCAGCGATATCCTCTCAAAGCTTGGCAGCCCGAGCTTCAAGGCTGATACCACGCTGTCCGACATCCTCGGCTTTGGTGGTGGTGCGGCGAACGACAACCAGAGCATGATCCAGTCGCGTATCGATCAAGCATTTGGGACCGGAGGCTCCGCGCAATCCCTGATCCAGAGCCGGATCGATCAAGCATTCGGAACCACCTCTGGCGGCCTGGGCGGTATCTTCTCCCCGTCTGGCGGGTTCGCCAGCGTGCTCGGCGGGGGCAGCGGTGGGCTGTCCGGCAGCATGTCGTCCTACGCGAGCGCGATCAAGATGATTGAGAGCGCCGGCAGCGGCGGTTACTCGGCGCTCGGCCCGGTGCTGAGGAACGGCGACCAGGCGCTCGGCGCCTACCAGGTCATGAACAGCAATTTGCCGTCGTGGTCGACGCAAGCCTTCGGCAGCCCGATGTCGAAAAGCCAGTTCATGTCGGATCCTGCGGCGCAGGATGCCATCTTCCAGCAGCAGTTCGGCAAGCTTCTCTCAAAATATGGCAACTCAAACGATGCGGCGTCGGCATGGTTCACCGGCGGCCCGCTTTCGAAGGGCGCCGGTAAATCCGACGTCCTCGGTACCACCGGCTCGCAATATGTCGACAAGTTCAACACTGCCTTGCAGAAGGTCACCGGGACCGCGCAGCAGGCCACCGGATCTATCAGCAGCCTCGGCGGCGCCTCGGAAGGCCTGATCGCGCAGTTCAGCAAGATGGGGCAGAGCCTCATGTCGCAGCTGACGTCGGCGACGAGCAGCTCAAGCTGGTTCCAGGGTCTCTCCGGCATGTTCGGTGGCTCCTCCGGTGCTCTCGGCTTCATGAACTCGATCTCGCCGGCTGCGACCTCAGATATCCTCTCCGGATCGTGGGGCCTGTTCGACGACGGCGGCTTTACCGGGGCCGGCGGCCGCAAGGATCCGGCCGGCATCGTGCATCGTGGCGAAGTCGTCTGGAGCCAGGATGACGTCGCGCGCGCCGGCGGCGTCCACGTCGTCGAAGGCATGCGCCGTGGTTACGCCGGGTATGCCGACGGCGGCGTCGTGCGGCCACGCATGCGCTACGAAGGCCGGCACAGCGATAGTCCGTCTGGCGCCACCTCTGGCCGCTCTCGCGACAACAACGAGCGGCCCATGAACGTCAATCAGACCTTTGTCCTTTCCGGCCAGCCGGAGGCACCGAGAAGCCAGTCGCAGATCGCGGCGCGCGCCTTGGATGGGGTGTCCCGCGCGCAGAGGACGGCATGACGTTCTACAATGCCAAGCTGCCGGGCTCGATCTCGCAGGGCAGCGAATTCGCACCGGTCAGCCTGGTCGATATCGCCAGAGGTCCCACCGGCCACGACCAGCGCCGTTCGAGGCGTTCCCGCAGGCTGCGGCGCTGCAACATCGGCAAGAACATCCGCACCGTCGACGACGTCTACGACATCCTGTCGTTCTTCGAGGTGATGGACGGTCCGGCGCACTCGTTCGCCATCCAGAACCTGATCGACTACAAGACCTGCAAGCCGTCCGGCACCGTCACGGCGCTCGATGCAGCGATCGGCATAGGCGACGGCGTCAATCTCGCCTTCCAGTTGAAGAAGCAATACAAGGTCACCAAGGTTGACGCCTCGGTCATCGCTGTCGATCGCACCATCTATCTGCCGGTATTGGGGACCGTTCTGGTTGCCGTCGATGGCGTGCTGAAGACCGAAGCGGTCGACTACATCATCGACTATGCGACCGGCGCCCTGACCTTCATTGCTGGGCACGAGCCCGCCGATACGAAGGCTGTGACCGCCGGCTTCGCCTTCAACGAGAAGGTCCGCTTCGACACCAACGATCTCGGTCACGTCATGGAGTTCTTCCGCGTCGGATCGGTGCCGTCGATCCCGCTGGTCGAGGTGCCGTTCGATGCCTAGGACAGTACCGGCGAGCGTCCTGGCAGCGATCAATTCCGATTCCTTCGCGCTGCCCGCGATCGTGCTGATCATCCTCGCCAACGGCACCAGGATAGCGCTCACCGAATGGGACGAACCGCTCGACGTCGATCTCGATGGTGAAGGCGTCGAGACGTTCTCACCGTTCCAGTTCCAGCAGTTGTCCGCGTTTTCCGCGCAGATCAACGCACCGATCGACGACCGCGATTTCACGATCATCCTCGGCGCCACGACAATGACGGCGAGCGACGTCCGCCGCGGCCGCTTCGACAACGCCATGGCCATCATCGGCTATGTGGTGCCGACCGATCTGGCGCACCCCTGGCTCTACTGCACCTATGATTTCGGTCAATCCGACATCAAGGGAATGGTCTCGCGGCTGGAGATGATGGGGCCGGAGAAGCGCCTCGAGCAGCCTGTCGGCGTCACGCTGTCGGCGAACTGCTATAAATCCTACGGCGATCTCGATTGCGGTATCCCGACCCGAGCCGATGCCTGGGCTGACACGACGGACTATGCGCTCCATGGTCTCGTCAAGCGGCTGACCGGCGCCGGGATCTACTGGTTCAAGGCGACGGTCGCGGGCACCAGCGATGTCGCCGAACCGACATGGCCGACCACACTCGGCGGCACCGTGGTCGATGGCACCGTGACCTGGACCGCGGTCCGCGCCCGCCGCCTAATCGGCACGGTGACGGCGTTGGTCGATCGCCGCACCATCGTTGCGACCGGGATAACGGTCGTCGGCGACTATTTCGGCGAGGGCTTCATCACCTTCCTGACCGGCGACAACGCCGGCGACAAGCGCCGTGTCCGCTCCGACAACGGCACCGGAACGCTGGTGCTGCACCTCGGCGCCTACGATGACATCCAGATCGGCGACACCTTCGAGGCGCTTGTCGGCTGCCGGCATCGGCGCCTCGAGGACTGCGTCGGCAAACACGACAACGCGCACAACTCGCGCACCTTGACGCTTCGCTACGGCGGCTTCGACTTCCTCGCCGGCGAAAACATCACCGCAACCGCACCGAAGGGCTGACATGAGCGCTGAAGCCTTCGTCGCCGCGGCACGCGGCTTTCTCGGCGTCCCCTGGGTGCACCAGGGCCGCACCGACAAGGGCATGGATTGCGTTGGCCTCATCGTGCTGTCGATGCGCGCCATCGGCATCGACGCCCCGCTGGCGGCCGACTACGGCCGGATGCAGGACTATCGGCAGGCCAGGCGATATCTCGAGGTGTTCTGCGATCGTGTCGGTGCACCCGAGATCGGCGATGTCGTGCTGTTCAAGACGACGCAAACCCTGCACATGGCGATCGTCTCCGAGGTCGACGGTTTGGCGCCGAAGCGTGTCATCCAGGCGCTCGGCCCCAAATCCAATGTCGTCGATACTGGTCTGCAGTTCCCGCCGCTGATGCTGTGGAGGCCCAAATGGCCTTCATAGCCGCTGCCGCCGGTGCCGCTGTTGGTGGTGGTTTGCTGGGTGGCATCGTTGAAACCGCCGTTGGCTTCGGCCTCAAGCTCGCCGTCGCCTTCCTCTTCCCACAGAAGATCAAAGGCCCGCGCGCCGAAAGCCTGAAGGCGCAGACCTCGCAATATGGCGACCAGCTCACCCGCTGGCATGGTGCGATCCGAACGGCCGGAGCTGTCATATGGCTCAAGGGCAACCATATCGACGAGCACGTCAAGACGGAACGCCAGGGTAAAGCCCTCGGTCCGGAGGTGACGACCTACAGTTACACCGCAACCTTTGCCGTTGCCTTTGCCTGGAACGGGCCGGCATCTGGTGTCACGCGCATCTGGGCCGACGACAAGCTGATCTTCGACATCTCGGCGGAATCGCTCCAGCACGCCATCGCCAATGGCGGCAAGGGCATCGGCGTCGCCAAGGGCGCCTCGATCAAGGTCTACCTCGGCACCGATGACCAGGAGCCGGATCCTGATATCGAGGCCGACCGCGGTGCCGGCAACGTTCCCGCATGGCCCGGCATCGTCTATGTGGTGGTGAAAAACCTGCCGCTCGACGAGTTCGGCCTTCGTATCCCCAACATGGAAGGTGAACTGCTCAAGCAAAGCGCGAGCGCGTATCTCAGCATCGATGTTGGTTCCACCGTCTCAAGCCACCTCACCGATATCAACGGTGACGCCTTTGCGATGGCAGCCAATGATGGATTGGGCGGGATACTGACCATCTATTCGCTGCCTTCGGGCACGGTGCGCAAGGCCATCGATCTCGGTTTCCCGCCGACCGGCGTCATCATTTCATCGCGCAACGATGTGCTTGTCGGCAATATAAATGCCGATGAAGTCCATGTGTACGACCTCGCCACCGGCGCTCAGAAGCAGGTCGTGACCGGTGTGCTGCAATCCCTGCCAAAGGACAACATCAATTGCTCCTGCGAGACCTCGATCGGCGGCGTCTCCTACATTTTGATGGCGCGTGAGGACAAGCTTTCGCTGCTCAGCAACATCGGTACCGGCTGGAACCTGGGCTGGTCTCTCGATCTTGCCGGCAAACCGCAAATCCTGAGCTGCGGGCCTGATCGTATCTATTGGAGCACCGGCAATTCGACGGTCCTGCATCATTCCTCATGGGATACCAATTCTCTCTCCATCGTCGACGCCAGTTTCACGCTGCCCGTGCTCGGCACAGTTCAGGGTATCCGCGCCATCTTCTACGACGATGAATCCGACAGCGTCGTCGTGTTCGGCGCGAAGGGAAATATTTACGTCTATTCGGCCGATATGGGGACGCTGCTTCGATCGATCTCGAATGGCGGCTGGAACGCGTCAGGTATACCGGATCAACTGCTGTCGCGTCGCGCTCTTGGCGCCTCAAACACGCTGGTATTTTCGGCGCCGGAAGATCACCGGATCGTCGAGTACCGCATTTCCGATCTCACCAAGTTGGCTGATTATGCGACGACGTCAACGGCTGGCACATGGGGCTTCGATGCCCCTGGCTACCTCTCCGGGGTATCGGCCGGATTCGGGGTGATCTGGCAGCCGCTTGAAGGCTACCTGATGTTCGTCCCTCGCCTCGCTCGCACACCCGTCCTGTTGTCGGAAGTGCTCGAGGCGGAATGCGACTATGCGGGTCTGATCGGTGATGCCTCCGCGGTGACATCGGGCATCTATGGCTATGGCGATCGCGCCGGAACACCACCGCGCGGTGTCATCGAGGATCTCACCCGCGTCAACTTCGTCGATTGGGCGCAGATCGATGGCATCCAGACCTTTTTTCCGCGCCAGACCGCATCGTTTCGCACGCTGTCGATCGATGATGTCGGCGTCGCGCTCAATGCGGAACCGGATCCTGTCTCGATCAGCGAAGAATATCCCTCGGCGCTCGACATGCCGGAACAGGTTATCATCACCTATCCGAGTTATGACGCCGCCTACCGCATCGGTGCGCAGGCGGGAACGACGAAGGAAGACGAGAAGTTCAACGACGAACCCTCGCAGGCCGACGAAACCGGTGCGCCGATCAAGGTGAGACGCAAGCGAGGCCTTGCGTTTTCGACATCTCAGGTCCTCAAGGATGACGACGCCGCCCAGGTGGCGGATGTGATGTTCAACTCGTTGCTCGACGCCGCCACGGTCTACAAGACCAATGTCGGCCCGAAGCACATGGATCTGCATCCCGGTCAGGTCGTCACCTTGCCATTGGATGAGGGAAGGACCGCTAAGGCGGTGCTGACCAAGATGAGCGGCGACACCGTCGTCGAGATGGAGTTCCGCAAGCGCGGCGACAGCTTCACATCGGAGGCCGTCGGCGGCCAGACACCTTACGTCATCGATTCGCTGCTCGGGATCGCTGATGCCACCCCGGTGCTGATCGACGGCCACCTGCTGCGCGGCGCCGACAACAATGACGGCTTTTACACCGGCGTCGCGGTGACCTCGGCCGGCACGTTCCGCTCAGCCTCGATCTATCGGTCAGAGGATGGCGGTTCCACGTACTTGCCGTGGGCGGGCTTCGTCAACGGCATGATCCGTGGCATCGCGCTCGACGCGCTGCCGGATCGCGCGCATCCCGCCGCATGGGATCGCGCAACGGCCTTCAACATCGCGGTTCCGATTGGCAGCCCGCCCGCCAGCGTCAGCGAGGACGCGCTGCTCGCCAGCGAGACCACCAACGGCTTCGCCGTCTGGAACGCCAGCGTTGGCGATTGGGAGTATATCCGCGCCGCTTCCGTCGTCGACAACATGGACGGCACCTGGACGCTGTCGACGCTGCTGCGCGGCTTGAAGGGTACCGAATTCGCCATGGCTGGGCACGCCGCCGGCGCCACGGTCTATCACCTCGATGACCAGGCGATGACGCGAAGCCTGGAGGGAGACCGCACGCTGGCGCGCATCTATGTCGCGGTGCCGACCTCGACGGTGTTCGATTCCACAGGAGCCGTCACCTTCACCAACAACGGCAAGGGTCTGCGGCCATGGTCGCCGCAGCTCGTGAGCGCGACCAGAGACGCTGGCACCGGTGACTGGACCTTCGTCTTCAACCGTCGCGATCGGCTCGGCCAGGCATGGCCGGAGAGCGGGCCGGAGACACCGCCGATGAGCGAGGCATCGGAGGCCTATGCCATCAACATCTACGACGGCATGGGCGTCCTGCTGAACAGCTACGACGCCGCCACCGAAACCTATACCTATACCGCCGCCGATCAGACGACCGATTTCGGCTCACCCCAGACAACCCTTGAATTCGGTCTCGCCCAGGTCTCCGCGGTCTATGGCGACGGCATCGAACTGAGAGAAGCGGCATGACGACTTCCAATCGGCTCGGCATCACCGAACTTGCCGAGACGCAGAACAATCGACACACCACGGTCAATGAGGCGGTCGCCAAGCTCGAGGCCGGCGCCGCCCTGTACGGCTGTGTGTCCGTCGGCGACACCAGTCCGCCGGGATCTCCCGCAGAGGGCGATCAGTATGTGCTCGGCGGATCACCGACGGGAGCATGGTCGGGCCATGGTGAGGCGATCGCCAATTTCTTCAATGGCGCGTGGCAGTTCATCCCGGCGCTTCCAGGCGCACAGGCCTATGCCGCCGACGAGGATGCATTCTACTACTATGACGTCGGCGGCACATGGGTGCTCGTCGGCTCAAGCGGCGGCTTGGGCAACGTCACCGGTCCAGGGAGTTCGGTCAGCGGCAACATCGCGACGTTCAACGGTACCGACGGCCAGACCATTCAGGATGGCGGCGTCGCGATCTCGACCGACGGCACGATGGCCTCCGCGTCGGACGCCAAGGTTACCACCGAAAAAGGCATAAAGACCTATGTCGACGGCAAGGTCACCGGTCTGTCCTGGAAACAGGCGGTGCGCGCCGCCACCACGGTCGCCGGCACGCTGGCGAGCTCGTTCGAGAATGGTGACGCGATCGATGGCGTCACCCTCGCCACCGGCGATCGCATCCTCATCAAGAACCAGTCCAGCGCCTCTGAAAACGGCATCTACACGGTCAATGCCAGCGGTGCACCGACGCGCGCGACCGACGCGGATGCCGGAGCCGAGTTGGTCAATGCATCAGTCTATGTCAGCGAAGGCACGACGCTGGCCGACACGCAATGGACGTGCACGACCAACGCCCCGATCACGGTCGGATCGACCTCGCTGGCCTTCGCCCAGGCAGGCATTGGCGGCTTCACCGCCGCCTCGACAACTGAAGTCCTGACTGGCACCGACACTTCAAAGGGTGTCACCGCCGATGCCCTCGCCGCCCTATGGGAGAAGGGCGCCGACGTCGCAAGCGCGACAACCACCGCGTTGGGCGAAGGCGGCTTCTTCCACATCACCGGTACGACCACGATCACCGATATCGATTGGGCGACGGCGAAGGATGGGCGAGTAGCATGGGTGATCTTTGATGGCATCCTGACGCTTACCCACAACGCGACGACGCTGAAGCTGCCAGGTGGGGCAAACATCACCACGGCCGCAGGGGATCGCGCCTGCTTCGCTCAGGATGCCAGCGACAATGTCATCTGCCTTTACTACACCCGCGCCGATGGCACAGCTGTCGTCTCCGGTGCGGCGACGGGCAAGCAGACCATTTGGGTGCCAGCCTCGGCGATGCTCGCCGCCACGACAAACGGGCCGTCTACGGGGCAGGTCGAGACGTCTTCGAATAAGGTCAACTTCTCCGTCCTCGACTTCGATGCCACGACGGCCGAGCAGGCGTGGTTCGATATCGCCATGCCGAAGGGCTGGGATGAAGGTACCGTCACCTTCCAGGCATGGTGGACGACGTCGGCAACAGACACCGACGGCGTGGCGATCTCGCTGGCGGGCGTGGCTATGTCCGACAATGAAGCGCTCGACACGGCGGTTGGAACACCCGTTGTCGTGACTGACGATGCGCAGTCTGGCGCGCTTGAGTTGCTGGTGACGGCCGAGAGCTCGGCGGTGACAATCGCCGGTTCGCCTGTGGAGGGGGATCTATGCCTTTTCCGGGTACAGCGTGTTGTTTCGGATGGCAATGACGACATGAGCGAGGACATGCGTCTGATCGGTATCAAGCTCTTCTACACGACGAATGCCGCCAACGATGCTTAAGGTCAACAACCTAATCGGATTTGGCGGCCGGCGCCCATCTGGAGGCGGCGGCGGGCCTGTGATTTATGAATTCCTCTCGACACAGGTCGACACCGCAGCGGCATCCACGACGTTTATCCTGTCGTTCGGCACAGTCGGCTATGCTAGGCGTGTTTTTCTCGGTTTCGCCGTTGGCGGTGCATCGACCAACATTACGTCCGTGGTCAACAACAGCGTTGGGGCCACGCGTATCACTGACGGCCCTGGTTCCACTGCAGGTCGCCAGGGTCTCTACTACTCCGACGTCCCGGCCGGCGTGGCTGCAACCTTTGTCATCACCACGAGCGCTGCCTGCACGACATGCGTAGGCTCGGCCTATGAGACGACCACGGCCAACATGGTCCTGTTGGATGTCCTTGCCAACTTCGACAGCGGCACGACGTCAATGGCCTTGAGTGACCTTGCCGTGGCCGCTGGCGGCTTCGTTCTCGCTCATGCGCGTGCTGGCGCAACGGATACGCTGGGTCTCACCTATTCCGGCATCGACACGCCGACACAGGATGACCTCACGACATCGGGTTTCCTGAAGGTTCTATCAAAGTCATTCCTGACAACGGAAAACGCGGACACCAACGACGTCGCGGCCACGCTGGCTTTGAGCAACGCGGTCTGGGGCCTGGCGGCTTCGTTCTTCGTGCATGTCGGCGGAATGTTAAACCCTGCTGACAAGGCAGGCCCGATATCGCTGTCGAACATCAACTTAACCGCAACGGCTCTGAGCGCAGGCAGCAGCACTGTCAAAACGACCAACTCATATAGCGGCAGCGAGAAGCTCTACTTTGAGTGGACCGTGAATAGCTCTGGCTCCTTCTTTGGTGCCGGGTTTGGAAATTCCTCGGCCGTGTTGGCGTCACTTCTCGGCATCGATGCCAACGGGATTGCGATCTATAACGACGGGAACGTCTATAAAAACGGGTCCTCAGCCGGGTCGATTGGGGCACTGACGATAGGGAACATCGTTCCGATCGCGATCGACCGGGGAGCCAATTTGTTCTGGTGCCGCAAAGGCGCCGGCAACTGGAACAACAATGGATCAGCTGATCCGGCTACCGGAGTTGGCGGCATTGCCCTGCCGACAGGAATGACGTCAGGAAGTTTCTTCGCGGGCCTGTCGTTGTCGGGAGCGGGCGATCAAGGCACGGTTAACTTGGGTGCCAGCGCCTTCAATCAGACGCCGCCATCTGGCTTTAGCGCATGGGGCTGATCTGTCTCAATTTCAGCTTTTCGCGGCAAAAACGGATAGCCGATCTGGCCAAAATAATTCGCCGGGATCGGGTCGTCGACACCGTATTTGACCGGTGTCTCGGCCCCTGGCGGAACCTGAAACGTGCCGAAGATCGCGTCGATGATCGCCAACTGGCCGGCGAAGTTCTTGTCATAGGCAATCCGCTCGTTAGCGTGATGCCAATGATGGAATTGCGGGCTAGCGATTACATATTTGAGCGGCCCAAAACTCATCTTGATGTTGGCGTGGATCAGCAGCCCATGTCCGAGATAGATTATGGAATAGATCGCGAAGGCCTCGGTCGAAAATCCCAGCAGGAACACCGGTAGCAGAGACACGGTCTTGGTGATGATCTGGTCGACGGGATGGCTATGGAACGCGGCCAGCCAGTCCATCTCCTCGACGCCGTGGTGGATCGAATGAAAGCGCCACAGCGCCGGGACGGCATGAAAAGCCCGGTGCGCGGCATAGACGCCAAGGTCGGTCAGCACGATGATCTCGATGACCTGCAGCCAGGTGACTTGCCCGCTGACAGCCTGCGCTACGCTTGCCGGCACAAGCAGCATCGCCGCGCTGATAGCCGGCACGAACAACACGCCGCCCACCAGGTTGACCAGGGGGCCGTTAGAAATTGCATAGATCGCGTCGTTGACGATCCCCTTCCGGAAGACCTTCTGCGTCGGGCGCAGGGCAAGAACGCGCTCAAGCGGCACGAAGATCAGAACGCAGAGCAAAAGTATTTTGAGGCTAACAAGGTCCACCGCAGTCTCCCCCGGATAGCAGTCGACCATTGAACCACTCGGCGGGGAGCCCTGCAAGGCGATGGTTCACGAACGGTTAATTCAGACGATCCTGTGCCAGAAACCGGACTTGAGCCACTGTTCTTCCTGCTGCCGCCTCAATTCGTAGACAGGCACCATCGCCGGCTGCTCCACCACGACTGGTTGCGGGGAAGCATAGGCCGAGGCGGCCGTCTCGATCCCGACATAGGCCAGAAGAGCCGCAACCACCGCGAACGCGATTTGCGTACCTGAGATCTGTTCCAAAGCCATTGTTCTCCTGTTGCCCGTGAAGTTTATGAGCTTGCAAGGTCAACAACCGGTGAACGGGGCGCGCCGCCATTGCGCCCCAAGCCGAGCCACCTCTCACCATCGATATATCCCGTTATTTCAACCTGCCCGCGAGGGCGGAAAGGAACTCCCATGGCCTCTTCCCGTGAAAAGGAAGCGCTGTCCCGCGTGCTCGCGCATGAGGGTGGCTACGTCAACCACCCGAGGGATCCCGGCGGCCCGACCAACAAGGGTGTCACCCAGCGCGTTTATGATGCCTACCGGCGCGGCAAGGGTCTTGGCGCGCAGTCCGTCCAGCAGATCTCCATGAGGGAGGTCGCCGAAATCTACGATCGCCAGTACTGGGATGCCGTCAAGGGCGACGATCTCCCAGACGGCATCGACTACGTGCTGTTCGATGGTGCGGTGAATTCCGGTCCGAAGCAGTCGATCATCTGGCTGCAACGCGCGCTCGGCCCCGTCTACAAGGGCCGCGTCGACGGCACCATGGGTCTCACCACCGTTGCCGCTGTCAATTCGGTGAACGACCTCGATGCGCTGGTCGGCCGCATCTGCGATCAGCGTCTCAACTTCATGCGGCATCTCAGCACCTGGCCGGTCTTCGGGCGCGGCTGGTCGGCGCGTGTCGCCGAGGTGCGCTCGATCGGCCAGGCATGGGCCACGAACGGCAGCCCGCAGGTCGCCAATTTCTACGACGGCGCGCAGGCGAAGGCCTTTGCCGAGGATGCCGACGCGGCGCCGATGACGGCTCCAGCCGATGCGGCAACGGGTGCCGGCATGGGCGGTCTTGGTGTCTCGGGCACGCTGGCCGGGCTTCAGGATCAGCTCGTGCCGTTCTCCTATGCCAGCGAGTGGATCACCAAGATTGTGGTCGTGCTGGCCATCGTCAGCGCGCTGCTGGCTGCTGGCGGCTTCGCCTACGGCTGGTACGCCCGCCGCAAGGCCAAGCATCTCGCCCAGGCGATGGGAACGGAGGCTCCATAACATGGCAAAATTGATGGCAGCTCTCACAACGCTGGCCCCGATCTATCCTGGGTTCGTCAACGTGAGCCGGAACGATGATCGTTCGGTCACCGTCTATGTCCGCGGCGATCCGGAGGTGCGCGCGGAGAGCGCCTACATCTGCGGCCACGCCGTCGACAAGGGCAAGCCCGGCCGCTGCACGCCGGGTGATGATTTCTGCAACAACTACTGCAATCTGGCGCCGGAAAAAGGTCCGATGGTCGATCATCCGGCGTCGTGCTCACAGACTTATGAAGGCAAGACCGCCGCGGTCCGGCTGTCGGCCGACCAATGGGCGGCGTTGTTGGTGTCTCTCGGGGCAGCCGCGTGATGGGCGGCGGCGGCAACAATACCGACTTCTGGGGTCGTGTAGCCATCGCCATATTCCTCCGCGAGGCGGCACCCTACGCCATCATCGCCGGCGCCGGCTGGCTCATCTGGGTGCTCAAATGATCGCGGCGCTCTACGCAATCCCCTATGTTGGCCCATTCCTCGCCTTCGCGACATCGCGCTTCGGCCTCCCGCTCGTCGTCGCCGGCGGCGTCATCTTCTTCTACGAAGGCCTCCCGATCGGCCCGCTGCGCGATATCCCGTGGGCCGGGCCGAAGCTCGCCTCGCTGGTCGACGGCCGTGTCGATCGGGAATACGCCGCCGGCGGCAAGGCCGAGGCGGCGCTGTGGCAGGAAAAGATCAAGCTCGCGGCGGTTGCCCAAGCGGCCGACACCAAGACCCGCCAGCAGGACATCGATGCCGCAGCTCAAGCCTACATCGACAAACTGCATAGCGATGCCGACCGTATCGCAGAACTGCAGCACGCCCAGAAGGATGAAGACAATGTTCCGCCTGATCCCACGAAGCCTGCTGTTTGCCGCCCTGCTGGCATCTCTGCAGGGGTGTCAACACGGCTCGACGCCATCGGTCGATAGTTTGCTGCCGAAGCCGACCATCCATGTTGATCCGAGTGCGATGCAGGAGTGCGCCAAGGTCGTCGACATCCCGCATCGCTTCGTGCCGAGCAAAGAGCAGACGGACTTGCATGCTGAAGACCGCGTCATCTCAGGCGATTGCCGGCGCCTCAACCATGCGAAAATCCTGATCATCAAGGCGCTGACGAAATGATCTTCGCCCATATCTCCCGATCGCTGCGCGACACGTTCCCGGCCAGAGCCTCGGAGTGGGCGCTGGCAACCATGCTGTTCGGCTGGTCGGTGATCCTGCATGCCAGCCCTGACCTGTTCCAAAGTGGCCCTCCCACTTATACAGCGCTGGCCAACATCATGCCGCAGTCGACATGGGCGGCGCTGTGCCTTGTCGTTGGCGGCGGCCGGCTTATTGTCTTGGCCATCAATGGGGCGTGGCGACGCTCTCCGCATGCTCGCGGGCTATCTGCCTTCATCAGCGCCCTGTTCTGGTTCGAGATCACCATCGGCATCCTCCAGGGCGGTTCTCTTGGGGTAGGCCTTGCCGTCTATCCCGTCCTTTTCCTCCTCGATTGCTACAATGTCATCCGCGCCTTTGGCGAAGCGGGCAGATCAGACGCTAACCATAAGCGGGTGGCTGGAAATGGAATTGACGCCTGAGCTGCTTGGCACCGCCGCTGTCGGGGCTGTCGTCGTTGTCGGGGCTATTGGCAATTATCTGAGAACGCTGCGGGAGAGACCGCGTGGACTCGATGCCGTCGTCGCAGGCGTCGGCTTCGGCTTTGGCGACAAGGAACAGACCGAGCGGGTGATCGCTGTGCTTGACCGCTGTGCCAGAGCGCTCGAGGCGCTGGCCGACAAGCGCACCGATGAGATGGAGGAGATGCACAAGACGCTGCTCGATCGACTTGACCGCCGCGAAGAACAGGAGGAATCGGGTCCAAGGCGCCATCCTCAACGACGACCGCCGCAACGGCGATAACCACCACAGCCCCGCTTGGCTCCGGCCGGCGGGGCTTTTTGCGTTTTGGGAACCAATTCAGCGGATGCTAATTGAATCCGCCGGGATCTGGACATCTCATGCGTTTGAAATTCATTCCGCCGATGAAGCCGAAACTTGTAGACAAGCCACCCGCCGGTGACGGCTGGCTCCATGAGATCAAGCTCGACGGCTACCGCACCCAGATCGTGGTCAGCGCGCCTGACGACATCCAGGTCTTCAGCAGCAGTGGTGCTGACTGGACGCGGAAATACACCGGCATCGTCGATGCCGCCCGCGATCTCGGGGTGGAAAACGCCATCATCGATGGTGAAGTCGTCGCCACCAATGCCGCCGGTCTACCGGACTTCCACGCACTCCAGCGCGTCATCCACGCCGACCCCTATGCGATGATCTTTTGCGCCTTCGATCTCTTACACCTCAACGGCCACGACCTCCGCGATATCGGCTGCAAGGCGCGCCGGGAGATGCTCTTCGGCCTGATCCGGCCGGGCAGCAGGATCCAGTTCAGCGAGGCGCTTCCGGGTGATGCCGCCTCGATCTTCTATCTCGTCGGGCAGGCCGGGCTTGAGGGCGTCGTCTCGAAGCGTGCGGACAGCAAATATCGCAGCGGTCCGTCATCGAGCTGGGTGAAGGCGAAATGCTGGAAGCGGCGGCCCACGAAATAGTCACCGCGGCAGCTTTCCAGCCACATAGACCCGATGATGATCCATATTCCCACATTGGGTGCAGCGACAAAACTTGGTGGCGAAGCGAAGGTATTGCTCGCCAGACCGCTTCTTCAGCCTGTCTCGATCGACAGGAGCCTCGTGGCGGCATAGCCCGCAGCGGACGCCCAGGATCCACCATTCGGCGATATCCTCGAACCTGATGGCATAGTAGGGCTTGTCGATGACAATTTCGGTGAGTTCCATTCTGGCGCTCCGTTTCAAGGGATCGCCGCAACGGACCGATTAGGAGCACGTTCCTTTTTCATCCGCAAGCGTTTGGACTGCTATTCCGCCTGCAGCGGTAACGGGTCTCAACGAAATCAAGCACTTGCTTTTAAGGGCGGGTTAAGTCTCGCCGAGTTCGATCATCGAGGGGCCAACCAGCGACGCCAGCGCGAAAAAAGCCATCGGCTGCTCTTCGCAAGTCACCGCGACGACGCTGTTGGACCGGTCGATATCGAGGCCTTTCGGCCCGCCCTCGTCAAAACTGGCCCTGCCCCGCAGGAAGGTTTCTTCATCGAGCACGGCAATAGAGCGCTCGGGCGTGCGACGGCCGTCCCAACCAGTGCCGCGATCATAGACATGCAGCATCGGGCTGCCGGCGTCGGCAACCACGATGTGCCGATCATCGCCCGTAAAGCGCACACCGTGCGGATAGCCGGCATTCTGCAGGATACCGGCCGGTTCACTGTCCGGTCCAAGCGACGCCCACATGCTGTAGATCTTCACATCCTTTGTGCCGTGGCTGCTGACAGCGATCCACTTTCCATCATGGCTGAGCGCAATGCCGTCAGGGATATCGAGACCACGCTTTAGAAGCAGCTGATTGCTTGTAGCGCGATAGCCAAACCACCGGGTGACCACATGCCGGGTGACCAGATGCGCGTAATTGTTGCAGACCAGCAGACTGACGCGGCCGTGCAACTCCTGCCTGACGGCGACGGAGCCCGGCGAATTCAGTTTGTAGGGCCGCCTGCCTCGGATCTGGCGAATGGCCGCGATCTCACGACACTGGCCAGCCGGTTCTTCACGCGGCAGAGCAAATAGCGCAACCAGCCCATCGCGATTGGCGACTGCCAAGGTTCGGTCATCGATGAAATCGAGGCCATGGACTTCACCCATGTCGTCCGACGTCAACTCCATGAAATTGTGAAGTGTGACGCCTGGCCCATCAGGTCCCGTCTCGACGTCGATGCGCAGGATCAGGCAGCGCTTGCGCGCATATCCGGCAATTGCCAGCAGCCGGTTATCAGGCGAAAAACGCAGGTCCTCGGTGCGCCCGATTTCCGCAAGCGCGGCCCGCACGGCATCGCCTGCCTTGAAATCGATCTGGTGTATCGTCATGCGCCTCTCGTTGGCATTGAAGGCCGAAAATCTGTCTCATCGGCCTGGCCCTTGCCAAACCCCTGCCCGGCTTTGATGTCTCGTTCAGATAGGCTCGAACTTCACATCCGGCTGGTCGGGACCGCCGGCTTGCCGCAACAGCGCGAGAATGTCTTCGCCCCTGTCAACCTGCTGTCGTCTCCAGTTCGAGGCGTTCGTCACATGCAGCCAGCCATCGACCACCATGAAAAAATCCTCGGATTGATCATGGCCCGCGCCGAAGCGAAGCGATTTGTTTTCGGCGAACCGAACCAGCGCCGGATCGATCGACCTGTAGAGCACCGGCCAGTTGCCGCCACCGGAATCCATATGAAACTTGTAGCTCGGGGCGAAATCCAGCCGCCGCCGCAACAGGCTTCCATCGAAAAAACAGAACCCGGGCCACAGGAACCAGCCGCCCGGCGTTGGCGTATCGCGCCGCGCGCTGCCGTAGAGGCTTTTGCCCTCCATCCGGGCGCGGATCGAAAATGGTTCAGTCGGAAAGATGTCATGATCGATGAAGCCGAAAAGCCTCGGCCCGAACCTGGGCAAGAAATTCCGCACGATCCAGTTGAGCGCTTGACCGTGCGACCTGCTGACAACCAGCCTGTTCCTCGGCAACGCGACATAGGGGACATGCTGGCGGCGACAAAGGTCGCGGATGGCCTCCCTTGCCTCGTCCTTCTTGCTGTTGTCGAAGACGATGTAGCTGTCATGCTCGGCCAGGTATCGGCGCACGAGGTGGATCTGCCATTCGATCACGTCGGGCCGGTTGAAGGCCACGCTAGCGATGATCGCATCGCGGAAAGCCTGCTCTCGCCCCTGCAATTCGCTGACCGGCGCGGATGTCCTCAGGAAGCAAAATACCCGCCAATGATAGCGTAACAGTGCCTCGCGCCTTGGCGGCCTGTTCAGCCTCTCCCATTCCGCAACGGTAATCCTGGGCTGATCGACGTCTCCCGGAGCGTCAGAAGCCACCATGTCGCGCTCCCGCATCCACCGATCGACGGTTCAGTTCTGCTGGATCGATATGCCCTTGTCGTCGATCTTGAGCTCGACGCCCTTGGGTTTGGTCTGCTCGCGATAGACATAGATACCGAGCGCGATAACCACGACGACGAGCGCGCCAATGACGAGATAGAGCGTATTCTGTTTCATGGCGCGCTCTTTGCGTTGTCGAGCCTCAGGCTCGTTTCAGGACCTTGACCAGCACCAGCAGGATGATGGCGCCGATGGTAGCATGGATGATCGAGGCGAGAATGCCGCCGCCGATGGAGAAGCCGATCCGTGGAAACAGCCAGCCGGCAATGAACGCGCCGACGATGCCGACGATAATGTTGCCGATCAGACCGAAGCCGAAGCCGGAAACGATAAGACCGGCGAGCCAACCGGCGATGGCACCGATGATGATGAAGACGAGCAGGCTTTCGACACCCATAGCGATTTCCTCCGAGCAAGAGGGCGACGGCGGAACGGAAAGCTCCGAATCGGCCTCGATATCAACAGCTTCAAGCTATTCGAAAGCGGCCGGCCTCGCCAGCGGCGCGCTCACTAGAGTAATTCCAGGAAAAGTATAAAGCGGTTTTCCCGGGAAAAGCGCGTAGCGCTTTCCCTAGAGGATTGCGTCAAAACAAAGAGTTAGAGCAGCTCGCCGTTTCCGTGAAACGGTGAACTGCTCTAATCGTCACCGTCGCTTGCGGCAGGCCGCCAACTGGTCGGCTCGACCTTCTTTTGCGTGTGACTGTCGGTGTAGACCCACCAGCCGTCGTCGCGATATTGCGCGATGGATTCGTTGATCACGCCGTCGCTGTCCTTCCACGTGACAGAGACCTTGGAGCCGTCGGTCGGCGCGGTCGCTATGGACTTTCTGTCCGTCATGTCATCCCCCATTTGAGCCGACAAAACGCGGCAGCCTGCATCTGGTTCCAACCGGCCATCGGCAGCAGCTCGCGGAGACGACCGTCAGCTATGGGCGAAGATATCCTCTTCGTCCCAGCCCATCAGATCGAGTTTGGCACGCGTCGGCAGGAAGCGGAAGCAGGCATCGGCCTCCTTGGTCCGCCCATCGCGCGCCAACCGTCCGGCCAGCACATCGCGCAACCGGTGCAGATAGAGCACGTCGGAAGCGGCATATTCGAGCTGTTCGGGCGACAGCGTTTCGGCCGCCCAGTCTGACGATTGCTGCGCCTTGGACAGGCCGACGCCGAGAAGCTCGAAGCAGATATCCTTCAGCCCGTGGCGGTCGGTGTAGGTGCGGGTCAGCCGCGAGGCGATCTTGGTGCAGAACACCGGCTCGGGCATCACGCCGAACGCATTGTAGAGCACGGCAAGGTCGAAGCGTCCGTAGTGGAACAGCTTGGTTATGCCGCGGTTCCTCAGCAGGCTGACGAGGTTCGGCGCCTTCTTCTGGCCGGGCGCGATCTGGATGACATCGGCGCTGCCGTCACCAGGCGAAATCTGCACCACGCACAGCCGATCGCGATGTGGGTTGAGCCCCAGCGTCTCGGTGTCGATGGCCACTGCCCCGACATTGTAGTGCGAGAGGTCGGGCAGATCATGCTTGTGGAAACGGATGTCGGCCATTGTCTTCTCCGGTCGAGCCTTGCGCGTCCCTTGACCCGCAAGGGACGCTATAGCGCTTCTGTCTTGTGGCCCGTCCTCGCCGCGATCCGCTGAAAAATCAACAGGAAAACGAGGGTCCCGCCGCTCAGCGCGTCAAGGCATCGAGAATCCGCGCCCAGGAGCGCTGGCCCTTGTGGAAGGAGCTGAGCTCGTATTTCTCGTTGGGCGAGTGGATGCGGTCGTCGTCGAGGCCGAACCCGACCAGGAGCGATTCCATGCCGAGATAGGTCTGGAAGTCGCCGACCACCGGAATCGACCCGCCGCTGCCCGTCGTCACCGCCGGCTTCGGCCATTCGTCGGACAGCGCATCCTTGGCCTTGGCCAGGAACGGCGAATCGTAGGAAAGCTGGATTGCCGGCGAGCCGCCATGCGGGTGGAATTCGACCGAGCAGTCGGCCGGAATCCGTTCCTTGACGAATTTCTGGAACGCCGCTCGGATTTTCTTGGGATCCTGCTTGTGGACGAGGCGGAAGGAGACTTTTGCCGAGGCTTCCGCCGCGATCACCGTCTTGAAGCCCTTGCCGGTGTAGCCGCCGATGATGCCGTTGAACTCGGCCGTCGGCCGCGCCCAGGTGAGTTCCAGCACCGAGCGCCCCTTTTCGCCCGACGGGATCGACAGGCCGACTGGTCCGAGGAACGTCTCGGCCGTCTCGCCAAGCGTCTCCCAGGATTTCAGGATCTGCGACGGCGTTTCCTCGACCCCGTCATAGAAACCGGGAATGGTGATGTGGCCGTCCTTGTCGTGGATATCGGCCAAAACCTTGACCAGGATGCGGATCGGGTTGGCGGCAGCACCGCCATAGAGGCCGGAATGCAGGTCACGGTCGGCGGCCTTGATCGTGATCTCCTCGCCGACCAGCCCGCGCAATCCGACGCAGATCGACGGCGTATCGCGGTCCCACATGCCGGTATCGCAGACCAGCGCGAAATCGGCCTTGAGTTCGTCGGCATTGGCCTCGAGGAACGGCTTCAGCGACGGCGAGCCGGATTCCTCCTCGCCCTCGAACAGGATGGTGATGCGGCAGGGCAGATTGCCGTGCACCTGCTTCCAGGCGCGGCAAGCCTCGACGAAGGTCATCAACTGGCCCTTGTCGTCGGCCGAGCCGCGTCCCGTGATCACCTTGTGGTCCGGTCCGACCTCCTTGACCGCGGGCGCGAACGGATCGCTTTCCCACAATTCGATCGGGTCGACCGGCTGTACGTCGTAATGACCATAGAACAGCACATGCGGCGCACCCGCCGGCCCGTCGTGATGGGCGACTACCATCGGGTGTCCCGGCGTATCACGCACGCTGGCGTCGAAGCCGATCAGCTTGAGTTCGGCCACCAGCCATTCCGCCGCCTTGCGGCAGTCGGCGGCATAGGCCGGATCGGTTGAGATCGACTTGATCCTGAGCAGGCCGAACAGGCGTTCGAGGCTCTGGTCGAGATTCTTGTCGAGACGGTCGAGGACGGGGGAAACTGCGGACATGTGTGAAGCCTTTCGATTCAGAACCGGAACCGTAAAGGCAGGACAGGAAAACGAAAAGTCCGCGATCGTTGGACCACGGGCTGCAAACGTCTGTCTGAGGTAAAAAAAGACCGCCGTGGTGGAGGGGGAACCACGGCGGCCTTCTACTCGAAACGATGCGGCAGCCCGGAGAGGGGGGATAGGCTGCCGCAGGTGTCCGGGATAGGCGGGGGACGGGCCTTGCTCCGGACTCGGCGAAAACTGCCGATGACCTTTATTTGTGTCTTTGAACGTGGCGATTCAAGGGCACGAAAATTACACTTTTGTAACATGGCCGTGAGCGGGGTGGCCTGTCAGCGGTCTGTCAGGGTGTTGCCGGAACCGATATTTGAAGCCGCCTTTGGCATGGACCAAGCCGCCGCGCCGCGCTATCCCTGCCGACATGAAAAAAGGCGATCATCTCTTCCTTATCGACGGCTCCGGCTACATCTTCCGTGCCTATCACGCGCTGCCGCCACTGACCCGCAAATCCGACGGTCTGCCGGTTGGGGCCGTTTCCGGCTTCTGCAACATGCTGTGGAAGCTGATGCTCGACGCCCGCAACACCGATGTAGGCATTGTGCCGACGCATTTCGCCGTCATTTTCGACTATTCGTCGAAAACCTTCCGCAACGACCTCTACCCCGAATACAAGGCCAACCGCTCGGCCCCGCCGGAAGACCTGATCCCGCAATTCGGCCTGATCCGCCAGGCGACCAGGGCGTTCAACCTGCCTTGCATCGAGATCGAAGGCTACGAGGCCGACGATCTGATCGCCACCTATGCCAGGCTTGCCCGTGAAGCAGGCGGCGACACCACCATCATCTCCTCCGACAAGGACCTGATGCAGCTGGTCGGCGACACGGTCGGCATGTACGACCCGATGAAGGACCGCCAGATCGGCATTCCGGAGGTCATCGAGAAATGGGGCGTGCCGCCGGAGAAAATGGTCGACCTGCAGGCGCTGACCGGCGATTCCGTCGACAATGTGCCTGGTGTGCCCGGCATCGGGCCGAAGACGGCGGCACAACTGCTCGAGC
This sequence comes from Mesorhizobium loti, assembly GCF_003148495.1. Taxonomy (GTDB): domain Bacteria; phylum Pseudomonadota; class Alphaproteobacteria; order Rhizobiales; family Rhizobiaceae; genus Mesorhizobium; species Mesorhizobium loti. Next base: position 176,219 of record NZ_QGGH01000001.1, on the reverse strand, counting down.
AGTTCGGCGACCTCGACACGCTGCTGGCCCGCGCCGGCGAGATCAAGCAGGACAAGAGGCGCGAATCCATCATCGCCAACGCCGACAAGGCGCGTATTTCGCGTCAGTTGGTGACGCTGATGAACGACGTGCCGGTGGCCGAGGGGCTGGACGATTTCGTCCTGCATGCGCCGGACGGACCGAAGCTGATCGGCTTCCTCAAGACGATGGAATTCACCTCGCTGACCCGCCGCGTGGCGGAGGCGACCAGCACCGAGGTCGGTGACGTCCAGGCCGTCGCGGTGACCGTCGAGCGCGCCGATAACGCGCATGGCCCCGATGTCGGTGCTGGAGCTTCCAGCGAGGCGCGACCTGCCGGGACCGGCCAAGACGGCGCGGCAGACGGGGCGCCGGGCACCGAGAAACCCATCAGCGGCGACACCCCTTCCCTGCTCGCCGCGCTGCGTCTGGAGCGTGCGGCCACCCGCAAGATCGATACATCGGCCTATCACTGCATCCGCGATGTCGCGACCTTGAAAGCTTGGGTCGCGGAGGCAACCGGGACTGGCCTTGCCGCTTTCGACGTCAGGGCGACGTCGGCCGATCCGATGCAAGCCGAGTTGATCGGCATATCCATCGCCACGGCGCCCGGCCGCGTCGCCTACATTCCTTTCACCCACAAGAGCGGCAACGGCGACCTGCTCGGCGGCGGCGTGGTCGAAAACCAGATTCCTCTCCGCGAGGCGCTGGCCCTGCTGAAACCGCTGCTGGAAGACAGGTCGGTTCTCAAGATCGCGCAGAACCTGAAATACGATCTTGTCGTCATGAGCCGCTATGGCATCGATGTTGCGCCGTTCGACGACACCATGCTGATCTCCTACGTGCTCGATGCCGGCACGCCCCATGGTCACGGCCTGGACTCGCTTGCCGAGAAATGGCTGGGTCATACCCCTCTCCTGCTCAAGGACGTCACCGGCTCCGGCAAAAGCTCCGTCGGTTTCGATCAGGTCGACATCGACAAGGCGACCGCTCATGCCGGCGAAGACGCCGATATGACGCTGCGGCTCTGGCTGGTGCTGAAACCGCGGCTCGCCGCCAAGGGGCTGGTGTCGGTCTATGAGCGGCTGGAACGGCCGCTGGTGCCGGTGCTGGCGCGCATGGAACAGCGCGGCATCTCTGTCGACCGGCAGATCCTGTCGCGGCTGTCAGGCGAACTGGCGCAGGGCGCCGCCCGGCTGGAAGAAGAAATCTATCAGCTCATCGGCGAGCGCATCAACATCGGCTCGCCAAAACAGCTCGGCGACATCCTGTTCGGTCGCATGGGTCTGCCCGGTGGCTCTAAAACCAAGACCGGCCAGTGGTCGACCTCGGCGCAACTTCTCGAAGACCTCGCCGCCGAGGGCCATGAACTGCCGCGCAAGATCGTCGACTGGCGCCAGCTGACCAAGCTCAAGTCGACCTATACCGATGCGCTGCCAGGCTTCATCCACCCCGACACCAAGCGCGTCCACACCTCCTACGCGCTGGCCGCGACGACGACGGGACGCTTGTCATCCTCCGACCCGAACTTGCAGAACATTCCGGTGCGCACCGCCGAAGGTCGCAAGATCAGGACCGCCTTCATCACCGACAAGAGCCATCGGCTGGTCTCGGCCGACTACAGCCAGATCGAGTTGCGCGTCCTCGCCCATGTCGCCGAGATTCCGCAACTGCGGCAGGCCTTTGCCGACGGCGCCGACATCCACGCTATCACTGCGTCGGAAATGTTCAATGTGCCGGTCGAGGGCATGCCTTCGGAAGTCCGCCGCCGCGCCAAGGCGATCAATTTCGGCATCATCTACGGCATTTCGGCCTTCGGTCTCGCCAACCAGCTGTCGATCCCGCGCGAGGAAGCGAGCAACTACATCAAGAAATACTTCGAGCGCTTCCCCGGCATCCGCGACTACATCGAGGAGACCAAGGCCTACGCTCGCGAGCACGGCTTCGTCGAAACCATCTTCGGGCGCCGCATCCATTACCCGGACATCCGCTCGTCGAACCCGTCGCTGCGCGCTTTCAACGAGCGCGCCTCTATCAACGCCCGCCTGCAAGGCACTGCCGCCGACATCATCCGCCGAGCCATGATCCGCATGGAGGAGGCGCTGGAAAAAGCAGACCTTTCGGCACGCATGCTGCTGCAGGTGCATGACGAACTGATCTTCGAGACCGTCGAGGCCGAAGTCGAGGCGACGATCCCGGTCGTGCGTCATGTCATGGAAAACGCGGCGATGCCTGCGGTATCGATGTCGGTGCCGCTACATGTCGACGCGCGCGCCGCCAACAACTGGGACGAGGCGCATTAGTCTAGCGCCACCTCAAGGTGTGTTGAGATTCAGGTCAGGCCGGGCCGAAAATGATGGCTCCCGAGAACCGGAGCGGAGCGTACTTTTGGGTACGTGAGCGCAGTTCTACCGCGACGCGGTAGAACGGGGAAGCGCAGGACACCGCCGTTTGCAGGCCGGCATCACCTGAATATCAACGCACCTTAGGCAGCTTCGGCCAGGCACTTGGCACACGTCCCGCGAAACTCGATCACCGCCTTCTTGGCGGCGAAGCCGGTGGAGCGCACCCATTCGTCCAACTGGTGGCCGACATCGTGGTCGGACATTTCGGTGACTTGCCCGCAAGTATCGCAGATGGCGAAAGCGGTCATCGAGTGGCTGTGGTCGTGCGGCTCGGCACAAGCGACGAAGGAGTTGATGCTCTCCAGCCGATGCACAAAGCCGGACTTCACCAGCGTGTCGAGCGCGCGATAGACCTGCAGCGGCGCACGAAAGCCCCGCTCGCGCAACTGGTCGAGCAAGGTATAGGCGCTAAGCGGCCCGCTGGCGGTCTCGAGTTTCTCGAGCACGCACAACTGGTTCTTCGTCAGCACATCCCTTGCCGCCATGATCCTGTTTCCAACTCGTCTTGCGTCAATTGCAAGCCATTTCCGCACGCAAACGGCCTGATCCCATTCAGATAGCGACGAACCGTTGTCTTTGCTACTCTTCTGTTGTTGTCCCGGGCCAATCGATCACGTGCGGGCACATTTAATGGCGGAGCGATATTCAAAATACTGACAAAATCCTCGACGAGGATAGTTTCGCTTGGGAAATTCGATCGGGCTTGGGGAAGCAATATGATCAAATTGACACGCCGGACGCTGCTTGTCGGCACGTCCGCGGTGACGATGGCCGGCATGGTGTCGTTCCGGGCCATGGCCGCATCGCGCACTTACCATGCCCTGCTGGTGGCCTGTACCGAATATCCTGCCCTGCCGCAGAGGAACTGGCTTATCGGGCCGAAGAACGATGCCGGCCTGGTGCACGAGTATCTCCTGAAGAACGTGCCCGACCCGGTGCGGTTCGCGCCGGAAAACGTTACGCTGCTCGCCAAAGATGTGCCCGGCGCCAAAGGCTTGCCGACCCATGCGGCAATCAAGGCGGCACTCGCCGACCTCGCAGCCAAGGTGCAGCGCGACGATTTCGTCTACCTGCATCTGTCCGGTCATGGCGCCCAGCAACCGCAGAGGGCCAAGGGCGATGAGACAGACGGGCTCGACGAGATCTTCCTGCCCGTCGACATCGAAAAGTGGATCAACCGTGATGCCGGCGTGCCGAACGCGCTGGTCGACAACGAAATCGGCGACGCGCTCGACGCCATCCGCAACAAGGGCGCCTTCGTCTGGGCCGTGTTCGACTGCTGCCATTCCGGCACTGCGACCCGCGCCGTCGAAGTCGATGACGAGCTGGAGCGCAAGGTCGAGTTCGCCGACCTGGTCGGCGGCAACGAGGCGGAGCGGGCCGCTGCAATCAAGGCCTATGACGAGGTGACCTCGGCAGCCGGCTCGCGCGGCGTCGACGACAACGGCACGCGCAAGCCCGCCTTCAACCTGACCCCGACCGGCGGCGAACCGATCACCAAGGGCAAGCTGGTCGCCTTCTATGCCGCGCAGACGGTGGAGACGACGCCGGAAATGCCGCTGCCCAAGGGCACGGCGGATGCGCCCCGGTTCGGCCTATTCACCTTCACCATTCTGTCGAAACTGGCCGAGAATCCCAACGTCACTTATCGCCAGCTCGGCCAGGCCGTGCTCCAGCAATATTCGGCCGACAGCCGCACCCGGCCGACGCCGCTGTTCGAAGGCGAACTGGACGCACGGGTGTTCGGCACCGACAAGACCGACGGGGTCATGCAGTGGCCTGTCGTCATCAAAGATGGCGAGGCGACGATCGGCGCCGGGCTGCTGCACCGCCTCACCCCCGGCAGCAAGCTCGCCATACTGCCTTCGGCGCTGTCGCCGCTTTCCGACGCGGTCGGTTATCTCGAAGTGCAGTCAGCCAAGAACCTGGAAAGCCGCGTCAAGCCGGTCGAGTTCGACAAGAAGCCGGCGCTCAAAGTCGCCGACATTCCCGCCAATGCCTATGCGCGGGTGGCGGAGATCGCCGTCGACTACAAGCTCGTCGTGGCGCGTCCGGCTGCCACCAAGGGACTTGAGAAGGAAACCGCGCTGGTCAATTCGGTTCTCGACGAACTGGCCACGGCCAAGGAGACAGGCTTCAACATCGAGCTGGTCGAGCCCGGCAAAAGTGCCGAGCTTCGCTTTGCGGTGATGCGCGAGAATGCTGTTCCCGGCGCCGCCAAGGATGCGACCGACAAGCCGGCGCTGTGGTTCCTGCCGGCGTCGGGCGACGTGACCCTGAAGGACGGCAGCAAGCCGCCGCTGATCATCATCCACATGGATGACCGTCAGAAGCTGGTCGAGGCAACAACCAGGAACCTGCGCACTATCTTCCGCGCCACCGGGCTTTCGCGGCTGGCGGCGGCCTCCGACTACAAGCCCGAGGACGTCGACGTCCAGTTCCAGGTCAAACGTCGCGACAAGGATGGCCTCGAACCGCTGCAGGCTTCGGTGGTGCCGCGCGTCTGGCCGGGCGACGAAGTGCATGTGCTGGCCAAGAACAGCTCGGACCTTCTGGTCGACATCAACGTGCTCTATGTCGGCAGCGACTATTCGATCACTCATATCGTTGCCGAACGCCTCGCCCCGCAGGCCACGCTCGAGGAGGGGCTGCTGGCCTTCACCGACACCAGCTTCGGCATGGAACGGATGATCGCGGTTTTGACCGAGGCGCCGCCGGAGAGCGAGAAGGAGGATCTGGGCTTCCTGGCGCAGGACGGCGTCGCCTCGGCGACACGCGGAACAGGCTCCTCCGGCTTCTCCGACATGCTGACCGATCTCGGTATGGCGCCGGCAACCCGCTCGGTGATGCGACTTGCCGACAAGAGTGGGCCGAAAGGCGCGGTGATGATCTTCCCGATGGAAACGGTACCACGCGTCTGAGCGGATGCCGGCGCCAAAGCCTCACGGCCATGTTGCGCCGGCTCTTGCGCGATCGGTGCGATATGAGAACATTCCCGGCCGCAGCCTTGGCGCATGACGGTCGGATGAAACGGATAGGATCGATTGTGAAGAATTCTGTGTTTTCCTGGCGTGGAACGGTGACCGGCCTTGCCGGCAGCCTGTTGCTGATCGCCAACGCTTCGGCTGACGAGGCCTGCGGCCTGTGCGTCAAGCAGATCGTCACCAACTCGGAACTGGCGACGTGTTTTCTCGATCAGTACGACCAGATCGCCAAAAGCGGCAGCGGCGCCGTTGTCGTCGATCTCAGCAACTGCGCCTCGCGCGGCGTCGTCGAAGCCTTGCCGTCACCGAACAAGGGGGCGGCGGAGCCCGACGTACAGTTCATGATTTCGCGCCTGCAGTTGCAATGCCTGAAAAAGAAGCTGGAGGCGCCAGGCATCGTGCTTGATCCCTCCGCCACCATTGAACTGGACACCTGCGGATGAAGAAACCGGCGGGCAACACCAGGCAAACAGCAGCAGCCGCGCCCGCAAAGGCGCCGGCCGGCAAACCGGCGCTGCCGGAAACCACCGAAGGCTTTCCGTGGCCGAGCAGCCACGAGATCAAGAAGGAGAGCAATCCCTTCACCGACCGCGACTGGCGCATGCTGATCTATGCCTGGTCGGGCCTGGCAGTTCGTCTCGCCATCATCTTCACCTTGATGTTCTCGATCTATCAGTTCCTGGCCAACCAGGAGCAGAAGCGCGTCGAGCAGACCATGTCACTGGTCGAACTCTGGGAAAACAAGGACTACCAGCAGGCGCAGCGTGCCCTGAAGGATCGTCTGACGGCCCTCAACGCCAAATATGACAATCTGCTCAGCGCCAACCCCTCGCCGACCGAGGAGCAGGTGTTCCGGCAACGGATCGGCATCGAGGCGATGACCGCCTCCGGGGGCGACATGCCGCTCGCCGATTTCAGCGAGAATTTCGACCGCATCGTCTATTTTCTCAACCGCCTGTCCTTCTGCGTCGACGGCGACCTGTGTTCGCGCAAGGTGACCGACGCCTATTTCCGCGACTATGCCGTCTCCTTCTGGAGCTATTTTGCCGGCTACATCGACAAGCAGCGCAAGGCGGGTTCCCCCACTTTCGCCTCGGCAATCGAGGTCTATGTGCGCAATGGGCCGCCCACGGCCGAAGCCAAATAGCGATGAGAAAACCCGGCCTCCGCCTGATGCGCACCTGTCGCTGGCTGGCCATGGCCGGGGCTTTGATTGCGAGCTCGGCGGCCCGTGCAGAGGACGCACCGGATTTCCACCTCGATCTCGACACCGGTGGGCACAGTGCGCAGGTCACCGACCTCGCCTTTACGCCTGATGGCGAGGACATCGTCTCGGCATCCAATGACAAGACCATCCGTGTCTGGGACTGGCAGAGCGGAGTGACTCTACGCACCATTCGCGGCTATCTCGGCAATGGCAGCGACGGCAAGATCTTCGCGGTCGCGATCTCGCCCGACGGCAAAACGATCGCCGCCGGCGGCTATTTCGGCGCCAGCCTTGGTGACAAGCCGCCCTATGGCGACATCAGATTGTTCGACTTCGCCACAGGCAAGATGAAGGCGGTGCTCAGGGCCGCCGACTACGCGACCTACGATCTCGCTTTTTCTCCCGATGGCAAGACGCTGGCTGCCGGTGGCGCCGACGGCGTCGTCTATCTCTGGCGACCAGACGAGAAATCCGCGAGCGGCTGGACGCTGGACAAGAAGCTCGACGCCGATTCCTGGCACATCGACAAGCTCGCTTTCGCCGCCGCGGGAACCCGGCTGGCAGCGACCACCACCGACAACGGCATCCGGCTCTGGGACGTCGTGAAGGGCGAAGAGATCGCACTGCCTGACGAAGTCGAGCCGTTGCGGGACATCAGCGTGATGGCGCTGGCCGTTTCGCAGGACGGCAGCCTGTTTGCCACCGGTAGTAAGGATGGGCTGGTACAGCTCTGGCGGGCTGCTGACGGCACGCTGGTGCGCGCCATGCCGACGCAGGATTTCCTCATCGGCTCGCTGACCTTTGCCAAGGGGTCGCGGTTGGTCGCCTCCTGTGGCTATCGCTGTGCCGACAAGCACCGTTCCATCGTCTGGAACACCGACACCGGCGAGAAGGTGCTCGACTACACCGGCCATGACGGCACGGTCTATGCCAGCGCCGCCAATGCCGATGGCTCGCTGGTGGCGACGGCTGGCGGCACGCGCAACGCCATCCAGGTCTGGGACCCCGCGACCGGTGAGCGTAAGGCCCTGTTGCAGGGAATGGGCGAACCGGTGACCGCGGTCGGCATCGATGCGGCGAACGACGTCATCGCCTGGGGCAACGCCAACCCTTGTCCCGATCGCGTGGCCTGCCCCGAACAGCAGGGCGTGCTGGACAACACACTGGCGCTGCCGACCACCGAACGGTTCTTCGAGGATCCGCAGCCGTTGACGGAGCCAGCCTCATTTGCGCGTGCCACGCTGGCCGACGGCCAGTGGTCGCTCCGCGTCACGGCGGGCGGTAAGGACGCGCTGGAAAATGCCGTGCTGGAGATCGTCAATGGCGGCAAAATGGTGCGCGGCATCGAGAACGACGCCACCAATGGCTTTGTCCATTCGGCCTATACGCTGATCGACAAGGGCCTCGGCCTGATCACCGGCGGCAATGACGGCACGCTGATCGAGTACAGAACGGCGACCGCGAAAGTGTCGGGCGAGTTCACCGGCCACACCGGTGAGATCAACGCCATGGTCGCCTCGCAGAAGACCGGCCTGCTGGTCACCGGCAGCGCCGACCAGACGCTCAGACTGTGGAACCTGAAGACGCATGAGCTGATCGTGTCGATGTTCTTTGCCGGCTCGCAATGGATCGTCTGGATGCCGCAGGGTTACTACTATTCCTCCGACGAGGGCGACAAGCTGATCGGCTGGCAGGTCAACCAGGGCCGCGACCATGAAGGCCGCTTCATCCGCGCGGGCCAGTTGAAGAAATACCTGTGGAGCCCGGAAATGGTGCGCCGGGCGATCATCCTGCGCAGCGCCAAACAGGCGGTCAAGGAGATGCGGCCGGGCGTCGACAACGAATTGCAGAAGCTGCTGCAGCGCAAGCCGCCGGAGTTCGCCATCCGCGTGGCAGACGACCAGAGCAAGGTCCGCGACGGTTATGTCGCCGTCGAGATATCAGGCGCCAAAGAGGCTGGAACGGATGTCGCAGGCTTCTCGATCCTGTCGAACAGCCGCAATGTCGGCGATGTCACCGCCCGCTCGGTGGATGGCAACAGCACCATTGTCGAGATACCGGTCGAGAACGGCGAGAACACCATCCGCATCACCGGCACCAACGAATTTGGCTATCTGACCGAACGCAGCGTGACGGCACTGGCGAGAAAGACCGAGAAGGCCGAGGCCAAGGGCAAGCTCTATGTCGCGGTCATCGGCGTCGACAAATATCCGTTCCTGACCGATGCCTGTTCGGGCCGCGCCTGCGACCTGCGCTACCCCGTCGATGACGCCACCGAGTTCCTCAAGGTGATCTCGCAGAAATCGGCGCCGCTGTTCTCGTCGATGGAAACGCTGGTTCTGGTCAACCGCGAGGCGCTCGACGAGAGCCCCGACAAGGCCAAGCAGACCTACGCCGTCGCCAGTGCCGACAACATCATGGAGCCCGACTCCGACACCATCGACGACCAGCTCGCCGATTTCCTCGACAGGCCGGGCGAGCACGACACCACCATCATCTTCGTCGCCGGCCACGGCATCAACATCGACGAGGACTATTATTTCATCCCGACCGACGGCCGCAAACAGGATGCCGAGCGCTGGAAGCGTTCGTCGCTTGTCGACTGGTCGGATATCCAGAAATCGGTCGAGCGGGCAAAAGGCATGCGCTTCATGCTGCTCGACACCTGCCATGCCGCCAACGCCTTCAATCCACGCCTGGAAAAAGACGCGCAGGACGCACGCATCGTGGTGTTTTCGGCGACCGCCGCCAACAACACTGCCGCCGAACTGCCGGAACTCGGCCACGGCGTCTTCACCTATTCGATCCTTGAAGGCTTGCGCGGCAAGGCCAGGACTTCGGACGGCGGCGTCACGCTGTTCGGCCTTGCCGACTATATTTCGCGCGAAGTGGTGCGGCTGACGTCGTCGAAGCAAAAGCCGTTCTACTATGTCGGCGGCGTAGAGAACATTGTGCTCGCCGAGCCATGATTGCCCGCCTGCTGACGACTATCGCCTTTTCGTTGATTGTCAGCGGCGCGGTACACGCCGCGCCTGTCGTCTGCCCACCGGGCACCGATAACTTTCCGCCCTTCTACGACGACGCCACTTTGTTCAAGGATGCCATCGCCAGCGTCGCCGATGTCGAGCCATCCAACCAGCGGCTGACCGGCATCACCGTGCCGCACCATCTGCTGGCCGCCGATCTGGTGGCGCTCGGTTTCCGGGCGGCGTCCGGCTTCCGCTACAAGCGCATCGTTATCCTGTCGCCGGACCATTTCCACAAGACGCACAAACTCTACGCCACCTCATTGCGCAGCTTCGACACCGTGCTTGGCCCAGTGGCGGCCGACACCGATGCCGTGCGGCGGCTCGAGACGAACAGCGACATGGTCGAGGAGTCCTGCCTGTTCGACAAGGAGCACGGCGTGCGCGCCATGCTGCCTTTCCTGCATCACTATTTCCCCGAGGCGAAAATCGTGCCCGTGGCAATGTCGGTCAAGACGCGCCGCGGCGACTGGGACAGGCTGGCCGAGGCTTTGAAGCCGATTGTCGACAAGGACACACTGATCGTCGAATCCACCGACTTCTCGCACTATCTGCCGCAGCATGACTCCAGGCGCTTCGACCAGCAGTCACTGAACATGCTGGCCGCCGGTTCGCTCGACGGCATAGCAGCACTTCGCCAGCCCGATCATGCCGATTCCGTCGGCGCGCTCTACATCCAGACCAGGCTGCAGCGCGAGCTGTTCGGCGCCCAGCCGCTGGTCGTCGCCAATGAGAACTCGCAGGAGCATACGTCCGACTATGTCGAGCGGACCACCAGCTATGTGGTAGCGCTGTTCGGCGCCTTCGGCCCCGGCTTCAACAACCCGGCGCGGCCAAAGGACAGAATCTACTACCTCGCCGGTGACATGAATTTCGGTCGCGCCATGAAGAAGATACTGGTCCGCGACGGTGTTGCCGACCGGATCGTCGACAGCGTTCTGGCCCTGACCGGATCGCGGCCGCTGATCGTCAACCTCGAAGGCGTCATCTTGCCCAACGTGCCGGAAGCGATCGACGACATGACACTGGCGATGCCGCAAGACCTGGCTGGCTACATGCTGAAGCGGCTGCATGTCGCCGGCGTCGGGCTCGCCAACAATCACGCCTATGATCTCGGACCATCCGGCTATATGGAGACCCTGCGTGCACTGGATGAAGCCGGCATTCCCCATTTCGGCCAGGGTGAGACGCTAGCGCTCGCCGATATCGATCTTGTCGGCCTGACCGACATCGACACCAACGGCTCCAAGAACACCGACCTTATCACCCCTGCCCTGCTCGACCGACTGCTGCACGAGGATGCCGAGCGGCCGGTCGTTGCCTTCGTCCATTGGGGCCGCGAGTACAAGACCGGGCCGTCGGAACGTGAAGACATGCTTGCCGACCAGATGCGGCTGCGCGGCGCTTCAGTCATCGTTGGCAGCCACCCACATGTATCGAGCGAGGCGATCGTCCCGCTGGCCGGCGGCGACGTGGCGGAGGTCTATTCGCTCGGCAATTTCCTGTTCGACCAGAGCGCCGAACGGTCGTCCGGATCGATGCTGGAACTGCGCGTCTTCGCCCAGGGCACGATCTTCACCAGGCTCATTCCGCTTCCCAACTATTTCGAGATGGGCAGAAAATAAACGCTCCCAAGGTGTGTTGAGATTCAGGTCAGGCCGAGCCGAGAATGGTGACCTTCGAGAACCGGAGCGGAGCGTACTTTTGGGTACGTGAGCACCGGAAGCGCAGGTATCAGCCATTCGCAGGCCGGCATCACCTGAATCTCGACATACCCTAACCGCAGCCGACCATGTCGCGCGGCAAATAGCAGGCTGCCGGCTCGGTCTTGGTCTCGAACAGCGACTGCTTCGGCCGGAAATAGAAGAAGGTGACCGGCTTGCTCTCGCGCACGCTGCCATCGGCAAAATGCGCGGCAATGCTGAAGCGGTGGATCGACGACATTGACGACCACATCTTCAGCCGCGCCGTATAGGCGCTGATCTTCTTGTTGCCGCGCACCGGCATGGGGATGGTGTAGTCATGCTTGCCGATCGGAAACTCGATGTTCTGGTAGCGCATCGCTTCCGGCGTGCCGCCGCCGCCGTCGCCGCATTCGGCCATCGATTCCGGCGTCTCGAAGACCGCCATGGTGATGGAGGCGCGGAACGGTTCACTCTGCTGGTAGACATGACCTTCGTCATCCGACCAGGAATAGTCGAACTTGCCGATCGCATTCAGCGTCATCGCCTGTTGCATATTGCCGAGATAATCGGCGACCTCGCCGAACTTAACCTTATTGGTCAACTGGCTGCGGCAGACATTGAGACTGTCCACCGAGGGACAGGGAAAACGCCCCGTCTCCAGGCCGGCCGTGTCGACGCCGGCCTCGGTGAGCACGCTCTTGACCGACACGTCGACACCGTCGCCGAAACTGCCGATGTCCTTGCTGTACATGCGGCTTGGCTTGCCGGTCGGATTGCCCTCGTCGTCAACCGCGGTGAACTGGATAGACATCTTCATGTCCTTGGCGTCACCCCAGCCGTTGTTGATGATGGAGAAATCCGGCCGGAAGCCGACGCAGCCGAAATGCTCCGATATCGACAGCATCGGCTTGCGATACGCATCGCTGGCGGCGACCTTCATCTCCAAGCTGTCGAGCTTGACCTTGGACTGGTCAGTGGTCTTGAGATCGACTTCGGCAAAGGCCGGCGCATCCCCCCAATCCGAGCCTTCATAGACATTGCCGGTGGCGACCTGGCCGGTGCCGCTCCAGCTGTCGTTGTACTGGTCGGACTGCGGATAGATCGCGATGTCTTCGTCACGCACCAGATGCTGGTACTGCATGTCGGATTGCTGGGTCATGCGCTGGTCGACCGCCACGCCGATCTCGACCTTGTCGGCATCGCCGCCACCGGTCTGCGCCTTGATGAGCCCGCCGACCCTGGCATCGGCCAGCATGTCGGGACGCGAGCCGCCAACCTCCTTGCCCCTTGCCCATTGCGAGTCGTAGACCGTGCCGCCGGCCAGCCGTGTGCGGCCCTTGCCGTTCTTCAAGCCGTCGACGAATGAGCCGACAAAAATCTCTCCGGTCCTTGACAACAACCGCCCCTCGCCATTCGGCACGCCGGCGACGAACTGTCCTTCATAGCGATTGCCGTCGGCATCGACATGGACGCCTTTTCCGTTGAGTTTCCCGGCAAGCCAATGCCCGTCGAAAACCTCGCCGGAGCGCAGCTCGAGCCGGCCTTGCCCGTCGGGCCGGCCATTCCTGATGTCACCGAAATAGCTGAAATAGATGGTTTTGGGATCATAGCTCGCCGAGCCGCGCACTCGCCACACCAGCCTGCCCTTGCCATTGATGGTGCCGTCTTCGGCAATCGTCCGGTCAGGCGACTGGCCCGCCGCCGGCTCCCAGACGAAGTCGAGGTTCTTTTCCGGGTGGAAGTCCCACACCCGCACGGTCCGGCGCAGCACCGAGCGCGTGTCTGCCTGGTAGAGGATCTGCACCCGTTCCGCCCAGGCACCGCTGGCAGGGGCGGGTATGGGATCGGCAAAGGCCGGCGAAAGCACCAACGCGACCAGCATCGATGCGGCCGCGATCCCGAACACTGCTTTTGCCCGCGCCATCCCAAAAACCCCTTTGGATGCCAACCCCTTGGCCCCTCAAGCGTAGTCGGCGAGCCGGCCTCGTGCAAGAGAAGCAGCGCAGGAAGCATCGGCACGAAAAAAGGCGGCGGGATTGCTCCGCCGCCTTTGTCTCCGCCGCGAATGCGCGGCGACTATTTATACAGGCTGTTGATCCACTGGATGTTGGCAGCATTCAGGCGCACGGCGGTGTTCGCGTCGGGGCTTTCCGCCACGTTGACGCCGGTGATGATGCGCTGCTTGGAGTTGTTGTCATAGGCGTAGACCGAGCTGCCGCTCGACCCCGGGAACGTGTCGCAGTCGTACTGGAAATATTCCGGGGCGATGTTCTCGGCATGCACTTCGCAGCTTGCCTTCCACATCGTGCCCATCGGCTTGTCGCCGGGATAGCCGACGAGGTTGGCGGTGAAGTCGCCGAGATCGTCATAGTTGGCATAGCCCAGCCAGCCGAGGTTGGTGCCGACATCCTGCTTCAGCGTGATGATGCCCAGATCCCACGGGATCACCGAGCCATAATAGCCCTGGTAGTTGTCGATGAAGCCTTGCAGCACATAGGCGCTTTCAAAGGTGAAGGCGCCGAACGGTGCGTCATCGGCAGTGCTGCCGTTGAGGCCAGGCACGAACAGATATTCGGAGAGCCAGTCCTTGTCCTCATGGCTGTAGAGGCAGTGCGCTGCGGTCAGCACCGTGCGCGGGCCGATCAGTGTTGCCGAGCAGCTGCCGTAGCTGCCCGTCTTCGGCGATTTGGCTTCGAGATAGCCGATTGCCGAGAACGGATAGGTCTTGGTATTCTTGACCTGCTCGCGATCGTCGGCGCCGAAAACCTGGCGGCCGGCTTCGCCTTCACCAAGGTCAGGATCTTCTGTCTTGCGCGGACCACCTTCGGTTCCATTGGCCGGCGCGTTCAGTTCCTTGATGATGAGGTCCCGCAGCGCTTCGCTCGGCTCGATCTTGATTTCCTTGCCATCGGCGGACCGTCCGACGATGCCATAGGATTTGACAGCCGCTGCCTCGTCGGTAATCGGCGCGGCGCGATTGTCTTCGTCAGTCAGCTGCGGTGGTGCGATTGGCTTTGCCCGCCCGGGCTTGTAATCGCCTGAAGTCGCGTCCCGCATGCTTTCGCCATTGCCGGCACTGGCGGAGCCAGGATCGGCGGCGAAAACCGGGACGGCCCACATTGCGGTGGAAAGCAATGCGGACGCAATGAGTGCGTTTGTCAGTTTTGTCATGGTGAGACTCTCCCAAAAGTCAGCAAGGACTGGATCAAAATACAGAAATATTGTCGAGATCGTGGTGAAGTCGAAAAATGAATTTGGTTACCGGCGCCTGAACCTGATCATCACCCCATGCGGTCTGTCGAAGGCCCCCGCCAAAGACACCCGCGCGGATATATTGCCTAAATTAATACAACATTGGAATGACAAATCGCTTCCACGTAGCCCGTGGGGGGCTATAGGGTTTTGAGTGGGTTCCGCAACGGAACGCGATCCGCGAAGCAACGCCTGCTTGCCGGCGACTGTTTCGTTGATCATGCGCCAGGGCTGGCTCGTTCGGGAACGTGTCTCAGGAGGATTTCAGGTGCACATCATCCATCGGTTCAGGCCGATCGCCGCCGCGTCTTTGCTCGGCATCGCTGCGGCTCTTGTGGCCGCCAACACTGCCCAGGCGGGCGAAGGCGCCGCCCGACCGGAGGCAGCGGTCTCGCCAATGAAACGCGTGACGGAAGCCAGGGCGAAGGCCGCGGCGGAGAATCCCGACGGCGCCGATCGCGTCTATGGCGGCAACCAGGCCGAAAAGGGTGCCTATCCGTTCCAGGTCGCGCTGCTCACCACCGACAGGCTGGACGAGAACCCGGCCTCGCAGGCCAATGCCCAATTCTGCGGCGGCAGCCTGATCGCCCCGCAATGGGTGCTGACGGCAGCACACTGCCTCAACGACAATGGCCAGCCGATTTCACCAGACTCCGTCACCGTGCTGACCGGCGCCACCGAGCTCAGCGAGGGCAAGCGCCACAAGGTGGTGGAAGTCATCGTCAATGAAGGCTACAGCGAGCAGACGCTCGACAATGATCTCGGCCTGCTCCGACTTGCCGAGCCGGCCGATGCGCCGACCATCAAGGTCACCCATGACGCAACGCCCGACACCGGCAAGACGACGGTCACCGGCTGGGGCAAGATGCAGGATGGCACCTTTCCAACCACGCTGATGGTTGCCGACCTTGATCTCCAGCCGAACACCGCCTGCAACAGCGGCATCAAGGCCATCTATGCGCATGATCTGAAGGCCGCACTTGGCGATCTGTCCCGCCGTATGCGCTATTCGGAAAAAGGCATCGACGCGGCCGCCAATGCGATCGCAGCCGACATGACCGACCCGCTGACTGGCAACATGATCTGCGCTGGCACCACCAGCGGCGTGCGCGATGCCTGCAACGGCGACAGCGGCGGCCCACTGTTCATGACCGGTGCCGAAGGCCCGGTCCAGGTCGGCGTCGTCAGCTGGGGCGAAGGCCCGGCGGACGGCAGTGCGGCCTGCGGCCACAAGGACGCCTACGGCATCTACACGCGGCTCGCCAACTACACCGGCTGGATCGAGACGAAGATCAAAACCTCTGGCCCGGCGCCTGCCAAACCCAAGCCGGGACTGGGCACGGCGCAGAAGCCGAATACGCCCTGAACCATGGCCACTTTGCCTTCACATGAAAAACGGCGGGAGGTCCCGCCGTTTTTATTTTGCCGGCTTATCGAGCGGGCTTATTTCCTTGGCGGGCCTTTGCGCTCGGCCGAAGCCGCCCACAGATTGATGTCGGATTCGCGCGCATAGGTATCGATCTCGGCGAGTTCGGCATCGCTGAAGTCGAGCACCTTGAGCGCGCCAACGCAGTCCTCGACCTGCTCCGGCCGGCTGGCGCCGATCAGCGCCGAGGTCACCCTGCCCTTGCGCAGCACCCAGGCCAGCGCCATCTGCGCCAGCGTCTGCCCGCGCTTGCCGGCGATGGCGTCAAGCGCCTTGATGTTGGCGATGGTCTTGTCGTTGATGAACGCTGTCTTCAGCGACTTGCCCTGGGAAGCACGGCTGCCGTCGGGAATGCCGCCGAGATACTTGTCGGTCAACATGCCTTGCGCCAGCGGCGAGAACACAATCGAGCCGACGCCGAGCCCTTCGAGCGTGTCGAGTAGGCCGTCTTCCTCCACCCAGCGATTCAGCATCGAATAGCTCGGCTGGTGGATGACGCAAGGCGTGCCAAGCTGCTTCAAGATATCGGCGGCCTCGCGCGTGCGCTGCGAATTGTAGGACGAGATGCCGGCATAGAGCGCCTTGCCCGAGCGCACGGCATGGTCGAGCGCGCCCATGGTCTCTTCCAGCGGCGTGTCGGGATCGAAACGGTGCGAATAGAAGATGTCGACATAGTCGAGACCCATCCGCTTCAGGCTCTGATCGAGGCTGGCAAGCATGTATTTGCGCCCACCCCATTCGCCGTAGGGCCCGGCCCACATCTCGTAGCCGGCCTTGGTCGAGATGATCAGCTCGTCGCGGTAGGCGGCGAAGTCGGTGCGCAGGATCTCGCCAAAAGCGGTCTCGGCCGAGCCGGGCGGCGGACCGTAATTGTTGGCGAGGTCGAAATGCGTGATGCCGAGATCAAAGGCCTTGCGCGCGATCGCCTGCTTGGTCTTGTGCGGCGTGTCGTTGCCGAAATTATGCCATAGGCCCAGCGAGATCGCCGGCAGCTTCAGGCCGGAGCGGCCACAGCGGTTGTAGATCATTTTCTCGTAGCGGTTTTCGGCGGGCGTGTAGGGCATAGGAAAATCCTCAAATGGAAGCGAGCCACGCATCGCGGCAACGCGGCGAGTCGGCTCTGCCCCTCACCCTTACCCTCTCCCCGTCGGAACGGGGAGAGGGTTAGGCGTGCTGCCTACTTCTTCTTTGCCAAAAGCTCTTTGGCTTCCTTGACGCCCAGTGCGGCCGGCCGTTCGCAGGTGGTCTGCATGGCGACGAACTTGCCGGTTTCGCCGGAGCGCAACAGGCCGGTCATCACGTCGACCGCATGCAGCGCCAGTTCCATCGAGCAGCGGTGTGGCCGGCCTTCGGCGATAGCAAGCGCCATGTCGGCGAGGCCTGATGTGCGGTAGTTGGCCATCATGCCTTGTCCATGCATTTCATTGGGGACACCGAACGGGTGCGGCCAGTTCGGCAGCTTCTTGACCGGCTTGGCAGAGTTCGTGAAGCGCACGTCGCCGCCGAAGAAATTCGGATCCTGCACGAACACCGTACCCGCCTCGCCATAGAGCTCCATCGGCGCGTGGCCGTGGGCCCAGACGTCCCAGCTGGTGTTGAGCGTTACCACGGCGCCGTTTTCGAACTCCAGCACACCGTGGATGGTCGTCGGCGTGTTGACCGGAATCTTTTCGCCCGCGCGAGGCTTCGAGCTGATGGTGCGCTCCTTGGCCGGCGTCGAAACAAAGGCCGCGACCTGCTTTATCGGCCCGATCAACTGGATCAGGTTGGTGATGTAATAAGGCCCGATATCGAGCACGGGGCCAGCGCCTGGCTGGAAGAAGAAGTCCGGGTTGGGATGCCAATGCTCCATGCCGTGACCCATCACGTGGCAGGTGCCGCTGGTGATCTTGCCGAGCTTGCCGGTGTCGATCAGGTTGCGCACCAGTTGGTGCGCGCCGCCGAGGAAGGTGTCTGGCGCCGAGCCGATGCGCAGGCCCTTTTTCTCCGCCCGCTTCTTCAGATCGAGCCCTTCCTTGACCGACAGCACGAACGGCTTTTCCGAATAGACGTGCTTGCCGGCGTCGAGGATCTGCTTCGAGACCTCGTAGTGCACAGCCGGGATGGTCAGGTTGACGATGATGTCGATATCGTCGGCCTTAAGCAGGTCTTCGACGGTTTCGGCGCGCAGCTTGAACTCCTTCGCCCGCGCCTTGGCCGCTTCCATATTGATGTCGGCGCAGGCACGCATCTCGATGCCGCGGAACAGCGGCGCCAGCGAGAAATACGCCTTCGAGATGTTACCGCAGCCTATGACGCCGATGCCAAGTTTCTTTGCCATGCTGATTGCTCCTAGTAGGTCTTGACGGCTGCGATCGAGCGGCGGGCGAAGCGCTCGATGTCGTTGGGGTTGTCCTGTTCCATGACGTAGTATTGGGCGGCACTCTTGGCGCGCAGCGCCTTGATAAGGCCGGCCCAGTCGATGGTGCCGTGGCCGACATCCGACCAGCCGTCCTCGTCCAGCCCCTCGCCCGGTTTGGCCATGTCCTTGACGTGGACGGCGCTGATGCGCTTGCCGTATTTCTCGATCCAGGGCAGCGGATCATCGCCGCCGCGCACCACCCAGGCGACGTCCATCTCCCAGCTGATGTCGGGCGCGGACGACAGGATGTGATCCTGCGGCACCGAGCCGTCGGCGAGCTTCTTGAACTCGAAATCATGGTTGTGCCAGGCAAAGCCGTGGCCGGCCTTCTTCGCGGTCTCGCCGACCTTGGCCAGGCGCTCGCCAAAACCACGCCAGCCGGCGGCATCGGATGGCCGCTGGTCGGGCATCAGAAAAGGACAGATCAGCAGGGTTATGCCGAGCGCGTCGGCGGTTTTGCGCACGCCGTCGAAATCGTTCTCGAGCGCGTCGATCGAGAAATGCCCGGTCGGCATGGCAAGGCCGTTCTTGTCGAGCTCGCTGCGGAAGGCCTTGGGATCATCGTAGACGCCGCCGAAGCCCTCGACCTGGGTGTAGCCGAGCTTGCCGAGCGTGGCGAGCACGCCTTCCCAGGGCAGGAAATTGCGGGCGCTGTAAAGTTGGAATGACCAGTTCATCGTCTCTGTCCGTTTTGCTTGGGGGATTGTCTTTTGGGGATGGAATTCTCAGGGGCTAGATGCGGTTGCCGGATTGGGTGTCGAAAAGCGAGGCGCGGGCAGGATCAAAACCGATCCGGATCGGCTCGCCATTGCGCAGCGTTTTTTCCGCCTCGACACGGAAGGAAAAATTGTGGCCGCCGAGCTTCGTCCACACCAGCGTGTCGGAGCCCATCGGCTCGACGATCTCGACGGCGGCATCGATGGCAAAGGGCATGGTGTTTGCCGCCTCGCCAAAGGCAATGTGCTCTGGCCGGATGCCGAACACGCAAGGTCCGCTGCTGTTGCCCCCTGCATCGAAAGCATAGCGGTCGAGCGGTATGGAGACATTGCCGGTCTTGAAAGCAGCGCCGGCCTCCACTTGTCCGTCAAGGAAGTTCATCGCGGGCGAACCGAGGAAGCCGGCGACGAAGCGGTTGACCGGCCTGTTATAGATGGTCTGCGGCGCATCGAGCTGCTGGATGACGCCACCCTTCATCACCGCGATGCGATCGGCCAGCGTCATCGCCTCGATCTGGTCGTGGGTGACGTAGATCATGGTGTTCTGCAGCTTGCGATGCAGCAGCTTGATCTCGACACGCAGCTCGGCGCGCAGCTTGGCATCGAGATTGGACAGCGGCTCGTCGAACAGGAACACGTCGACATCGCGCACCAGCGCCCGTCCGATCGCCACGCGCTGGCGCTGGCCGCCGGAAAGTGCTGCCGGCTTGCGCTGCAGCAGCGGCTCGATCTGCAGGATTTCGGCCGCCCGCGCGATCCGCTTGGCGATCTCGTCCCTTGGCGTGCCGGCGACACGCAGGCCGAAGGACAGGTTCTTCTCCACCGTCATTTGCGGGTAGAGCGCATAGGACTGGAACACCATGCCGATGCCGCGGTCCTTGGGCTCTTCCCAGGTGACGTTCATGCCCTTGATGAAGATGCGGCCTTCGGAGACGTCGAGCAGGCCGGCAATGCAATTGAGCAAGGTCGACTTGCCGCAGCCGGATGGGCCGAGCAGCACGATGAACTCGCCCTCGGCGACATCGAGATTGAGCGTCTCCAGGACGGTCACCGAGCCGAAATTCAGCGACAGGTCCTGGATCGAAACGCTGGTACCATTCTGAGCCATCGCGGTTATCCCTTCACCGCGCCGGCGGCGATGCCGCGCACGAACAATTTTCCGGAGATGAAATAGACGATCAGCGGCACCAGGCCGGTGATCAGCGTCGCCGCCATATTGACGTTGTATTCCTTCACGCCCTGCACCGAATTGACGATGTTGTTGAGCTGCACCGTCATCGGATAGGTGTCGGGCTTGGTGTAGATGACGCCGAACAGGAAGTCGTTCCAGATGCCGGTCACCTGCAGGATGATGGCGACGACGAAGATCGGCAGCGACATCGGCAGCATGATGCGCAAATAGATGCCCCAGAAGCCGGCGCCGTCGACGCGTGCCGCCCGGAACAGCTCCTCCGGCATCGACGAGAAATAGTTGCGGAACAAAAGCGTCAGGATCGGCATGCCGAAGATCGAATGCACCAGCACCAGGCCCCAGATGGTGCCGTAGAGGCCGATCTCGCGCAGCACGATGACGATCGGATAGATCATCACCTGATAGGGAATGAAGGCGCCGACGATCAGGATGGTGAAGAACAAGTCGGCCCCCTTGAAGCGCCAGTTTGCCAGCGCGTAGCCGTTGACCGACGCAATGGCGATCGACAGGATCACCGACGGCACGGTGATGCGCACCGAATTCCAGAAACCGCGCGAAAGCCCATCGCAGTTGAGGCCGGTGCAGGCGGTCGACCACGCCTTGACCCATGGTTCGAAGGTGATCTCGAGCGGCGGCGAGAAGATGTTGCCGAGCCGGATCTCCGGCATGCCCTTGAGCGAGGTGACGACCATCACATAGAGCGGCAGGAGATAGTATGCCGCCACGACAAACAGCGTGCCGTAAAGGAAGATGTTGCGGCGCGAAAACATGCGGCGCGGTTTCGGGCCGTAAGGCCCGGTGCTATCCCGACCGGAGACAGCGATTGTCGGAGCAGCAATGTTTGCCATGCTCATTTGCGCCGTCCGAATTCGAGATAGGCCCACGGTACGATGACGATGATCACCGTAAGCAGCATCATGGTCGAGGCGGCAAAGCCCTGGCCGAGATTCTGGGCATGGAACATGTATTCATAGACATATTTCGCCGGCACTTCCGACGAGATGCCTGGCCCGCCGCTGGTCTGGGCGACGACCAGGTCGTAGACCTTGACGATGCCGGCGGCGATGATCACCAGCGTGGTGATCAGCACCGGTCGCATCATCGGGATGATGATGAAGAGGTAAGTTTTCCAGGTGGGTATCCCATCCACCCGCGCCGCCTTCCAGATGTCCTCGTCAATGCCGCGCAGACCGGCCAGCATCAGGCACATGACCAGCCCCGTGCCTTGCCAGAGCGCGGCGATCAGGATGCCGTAGATGACGATGGAGGAATCATAGAGCGGGTCGAAGGCGAAGTCCGTCCAGCCGAGCGACCGCACGACATGCTGGACACCGAAATTCGGGTTGAGGATCCACTGCCAGACCAGCCCGGTGACGATGAAGGACAGCGCGAAGGGGTAGAGGAAGATGGTGCGGAACGTATCCTCGAAGCGGATCTTCTGATCGAGCAGTGCCGCCAGCAGGAACCCGATGATCAGCGAGAAGACCAGCATGCAGGCGCCGTAGATGGCCAGGTTCTCGACCGCGACCAGCCAGCGCGGCGTCACCCACAGCCGGCGATACTGGTCGAGACCGACGAAATTCAGCCGCGGCAACAGCCTGGAATCGGTGAAGGAATAAACGATCGTCCAGATCGTGCCGCCGAGGAAGATGACCAGCGCATTGAGGATCATCGGGATCGACGCGATCTTCGCGTTGAGATTGCGAAACAATCGGCTGGGCCGTCTCGCTGTCTGTTCAGTCATGGGACGCGCCTCGCCGGATCGGATCGCGTTGGGCAACAGTCTCCGGCCCGACCAGGGGCCAGAGACCGATGCATGACATCAGCTCAATCGGCCTTGGAGACGATGTCGGCGAAGCGCTTCTGCGCATCTTCGGGCGTCATCGTCGGCGTGGCGAAGAACTCGGCGAACAGGTCGTTGACCTGGGTCAGCGAATCCTCGGTCATCAGCTGGTTGGTGTCGGGAATGGTGTTGCCCTTGGCCAGGATGTCGAGGCCTTTCTTCATGCAGTCGTTGGCGGCATTGAGATCGACGTCACCGCGCACCGGCAGCGAGCCTTTCTTCAGATTGAAGGCAACCTGCGTCGCCGGCGACAGCATGGTCGAGGCCAGCACTTCCTGTGCCTTCGACTTGTCTGCGTCCTTCAGCAGCGGGAAGTAGAAGGAATCGCCGCCGGTCTGGATGACGGCATTGACGCCGAGGCCGGGCAGGCAGGTGTAGTCCTTGCCCGCCGTCTGGCCGGCAACCTGGAATTCGCCTTGCGCCCAGTCGCCCATGATCTGGCCGCCGGCCTGGCCGGTGATGACCAGATTGGTCGCCTGGTTCCAGTCCTGCACCTTGGACTTGGCCTGCATCTTGCGGGCGTCGTCAGCCGCCTTGAACACCTTGGCGACTTCCGGTCCGCCGGCAACCGCCGCATCCTTGTCGCCATAGACCTTCTTGAAGATGTCGGGGCCGCCGATCGCCACCATCAGCACCTGGAAGGCGCCAGAGGTCTGCCAGGCCTGCTGGCCGACGGCGAGCGGGATCTTGCCGGCTTTTTCGAGCGCGGGCGCTGCCGCGACAAATTCATCCCAGTTCTTCGGCACCGGCACGCCGGCATCCGCGAACGCCTTGTTGGAGAGCCACAGCCACTGCCAGGAGTGGATATTCACCGGGATGCAATAGACCTTGCCGTCGACCGTGCACTCGTTGAGCAGGCTGGCTGGACGGATGACGTCCTTCCAATGCTCCTTCGTCGCGAGATCTGTCAGGTCGCGCATCAGGCCGGCCTTCACCAGTTCCTCGGCCTGGCGGCCGTGATTGAACTGGGTGGCACCCATCGGATCGCCGCCGGTGATGCGGCTGATCATGATTGGCCGCGCCGTGTCGCCCGAGCCGGCGATAGCGCCGTCGACCCAGTGATTGCCGGTGGCATCGAAAGCCTTGGCGAACTCGGCGACCGCCGCTGCCTCGCCGCCCGAAGTCCACCAATGGGTGACTTCCAGGTCCGTCGCGGCGGCCGGACCGGCAAATTGCAGCGCGGCCGTCGCTGCCAGCGCAGCAGTGATGAATTGGTATCGCATTTCGGTTCCTCCCAGAATCTGAAACGTTACAGATTTTCGATACGGGAATTGCGCGGACTGCGCAACCCCATGAACAACGAGGGTTCGACATTTTTTCGGGCCGCGAACAAATTCACATGGATAGTCACTTTATGTGCAGTGCAATATCAGTCCGCTGCATTGCAAAACACGGAAATGGCGCCCGAAAGCCGACAAAAGACGACGGCAGGGGCGATTCCTTCTGGAATCCCAATGGGTTTCGCAAAAGAGCCACCCACCCGGCCCGAGGGGGCCGGTATCTCAATATGGCAATCTGTAACGTTTCAGTATATTGAGACTTTGCCGGGGCTGGAGCGCATATCGTATTGCAATGGCGGCGATTGCCGGCCCGGCCTGCGGCTGCTATGCGCCTGACGGGCGGGACGAATGGACAGACAGCGTACGGACAAGAACGAGGAGACATCGGCACAAGGGCGGCCGACGTTGAAGACGCTCGCCTTCATGACCGGGCTCGGCGTCACCACCGTGTCGCGCGCCTTGAAGGATGCCCCGGAAATCGGCGCCGAAACCAGGCGTCGGGTGCAACTGGTGGCCAAGCAGATCGGCTACCGGCCGAACCGCGCCGGCGTACGCCTGCGCACCGGCAGGACCAATGTCATCAGCTTGGTGCTCAACACCGATCGCGAGATCATGAGCTTCGTCTCGGACATCATCTACGGCGTTTCGGAAGTGCTCGCCGAAACGCCCTATCACCTGATTGTCACGCCCTATTCCCGCTCGCAGGATCCGATGGAGCCGATCCGCTATCTCGTCGAGACCGGCTCGGCCGACGGCGTCATCATCTCGCGCACCCAGCCCAACGACCCGCGTGCCCGCTACATGCTGGAGCACGGCATGCCCTTTGCCACGCACGGCCGCACCGACATGGGTCTCGTTCACCCCTACCATGACTTCGACAACCATGCTTTCGCGATGGAAGCCGTGCGCCGGCTGGCGAGCATGGGCCGGCGCAGGCTGGCGCTTCTGTCGCCACCGCCCGGGCTGACCTATTACGGCCATACGCTGAACGGCTTTGCCGATGCGCTGAGCGAGGTCGGCGCCAGCGAGATTCCGTTCAACACCGTTTCGATCGACCAGTCGATCGAGCAGATCAGGACGAGGACGGCCCAGCTGATGCGCCGCGAAAACCGTCCAGACGGCTTTGTCAGTAGCGGCGCCGCCGCGACGCTGGCGCTCGTCGCCGGCATCGAGGATGCCGGCCTCAGGCTCGGCCACGACGTCGATGTCGTGTCCAAGCAGTCGTCGGACCTGCTGCACCTGTTCCGGCCGCAATTGCTGGTCGTCAACGAAAACTTCCGGCTGGCCGGCTCCGAGCTTGCGCGCTCGGTGCTCGGCTGGATCGGCGGTGCCGCGCCCGGCTCCTTGCAGGGCCTGAGCGCAGCCAGTCATGTTCTGTCACTCAGCCAGGCAGTACTCGTTTAGAACATGGCACCGGGCTGCCCGCGCAATCCTGTCTAGCCAGCCGCACCACTGCCCCACGGCCCGTGGAAAGCCCCCTGCTCGTCGATGCGCTCGAAACCGTGCGCGCCGAAGAAGTCACGTTGCGCCTGGATCAGGTTCGAAGTGCCGCGGCCCTGGCGGTAGCTGTCGAAATAGGCAAGCGCGGAAGACAGCGCCGGCACCGGCGAGCCGGCTTCCGACGCCCTCGCCACGACACGCCGCAGCGAGGGGTGCGCCTCCTGCATCGACGCGATAAAGGCCGGCGCCATCAGAAGATTGGTCGAGGCGCCGCCCTTGCTGAAGGCCTCCGCCATGGTGTCGAGCATCTGCGAACGGATGATACAGCCGGCGCGCCAGATCCTGGCGATGGTCGGCATCGGCAGGTTCCAGTTGAATTCCTTGGAGGCGCCGCTCATCACCGCAAAACCCTGGGCGTAGGCGGCGATCTTGCCGGCGAACAGCGCCAGCTCCAGATCTTTCAGCAAGGCGTCCTTATCACCGGAAATCTTTGTCACGCCGGCGTTGCCATAGGCCTTTTCCGCCGCCAGCCGCTCGTCCTTGATCGACGACAGAACGCGTGCCGCCACTGCCGCCTCGATCGCCGTCGCCGGAATGCCAAGCTGCTGCGCCTCGATGACCGACCATTTGCCGGTGCCTTTCTGGCCGGCGCGGTCGAGGATGATGTCGACCACCGGCTTGCCGGTCTTCGGATCGTCAGCAGCCAGCACCTTGGCAGAGATCTCGATCAGGTAGGAGTTCAGCCGGCCCTTGTTCCAGTTGGCAAACACCGTGCCGATCTCTTTCGGTCCCATGCCGAGCCCGTCGCGCAGGATGCCGTAGATCTCGGCGATCATCTGCATGTCGGCATATTCGATGCCGTTGTGGATGGTCTTGACGAAATGGCCGGCGCCGTCGGTGCCGAGCCATGCCGCGCAGGGTTCGTCCTTGAACTTGGCGGAGATCGCGGTCAGCACTTTCTCGACACGCTTCCACGAGTCCTCCGTGCCGCCGACCATGATCGACGGCCCGTGGCGCGCGCCCTCCTCGCCACCGGACACGCCCATGCCGATGAAGGTGAGACCCGAGCCGGAAAGCTCGGAGAAGCGCCGCATCGTGTCGCGGAAATTGGCGTTGCCGGCATCGATGACGATGTCATTGGCCGACAGCACGCCGCGCAGAGCAGCGATCTGTTCGTCAACCGGCTTGCCGGCCAGCACCATGATGATGATCGGACGTGGCGGCCGGATCGCTGCGGCGAGCTCTTCCAGGCTGTAGCAGGGCACCACCATATCCCTGAGCGCGCCGGCATTCTCGACGAAGGCGTCGGTGCGCGCCCTGGTGCGGTTGAAGACGGCGATGCGATGCCCATGCTCGGCGATGTTGAGCGCCAGGTTGGAGCCCATTGTGCCAAGGCCGATCAGGCCGATTTCGGCTTTTTCCATCGTTTCTTCCCTGCTTTCGGATCTTGTTGGTTGGAGCCCGCGATTTGGCGGGGATGATTGACGGGCCTTTCGGGCCGCGTCAACCGCCTCGCCGAATTGTGTTGCGGCAGACCATGATGAGTTCGGCCTTGAAGCACCCGGCGGTTACGGCCTGATGTCGACGGGCGCCTCTATCTTCACCATCTCGAAGTCCGAGACCAGGATGTCGATGCGCACCGTCCAGCGGCCGGGAACCGGGATGATGAGGTTGTCGACACGCCAACTGCCGTCGCCGGGCTTGGTCGCCGCGCGCTTCAGCGGCTCGATGCCGGACTCGGGTTTTGACAGCACCAGCGTCACTTCCTTGGCGTCGAGGGGGCCGAAATCGCCGCTCATGATGACCATAGAGGCGACGACTGGCCCGGCATGGCCGGGCGTGATGCTGAGATCGGCCATCGCCTTTAGTGCGTGGATGTGAACCGACATCGGTTGCGCCGCCGCGATCGCCAGCGCCCGTGGCGGCGGCGTAAAGCGCCAGCCCGCGGCAACGCCGAAGATGGCCAACACGATCAGCAACTCGACGCTGATCGAGCGGACCAGCCTGCGTTGCACCTCCGTCGATCCTGCCTCCGCCGATGCGGTGAGTTTCCAGCGATTGACGGCGGCGAGCGTGAACAGAAAGACCAGCAACCCGAGCTTGATCAGCAGCAGCCGGCCATAGGCGGTGTTGACCAGCGCCGCCGGTGTCCGCACCTGGATGACGGCAAGCACGATGCCGGCAGCGGCAAGCACGGCCACCACGGGCAGGATCAGGCGAGAAAACCGGCGCAGGAATGGCGTGGCCTCCGCCGATTGCCCCTTCAGCACCAGGCCAAGAGGCATCAGCGCGCCGGCCCAGAAGGCGATGCCGACGCCGTGCAGGAACACCATCGGCCGTGTCAGCCATTGCGGCTCGGCGGCACTGGCATGGCCGCTGGCGGCAAGGGCAATCCCCACCCCGGCCAGGCCGGCCAGCGCCAATGGTTTGGCGATAACGCGGGGGCCGGCCAGCGACAGCAGGCCAAGCCCCTGCGCGATCAGGGCGACCAGCACTGTCCAACCGAAACTGGTGCCGAGTCCGGTCCGCCAAATGACCGGCTGCGCCAGATGCGAGAGCGGCGCCCCGAGCGCATCAAGCCCCTGTAAGCCAAGCGACAGCGGCGCTGCGATCAGCCCGCCCAGGATTGCGGCTGCAACGAAGCGCTGTCCGGCGCGGTCGCCTCGGGTCAGCCAGGCAAGCGCGAAGGCGCCGCCGACGCCGAGGAAGAGGCCGATGTAGAGGAAGACCTTGCCGACCCAGATCGCCGACCGCAACGGCCAGTCGACGGCTTCGGATACGGCCGGCGGTTCGCTTGGCGCGCCGATTGAAAACAGCAGCGATCCGCCGACGGGATGACCGTCGGCGGAAATGACGCGCCAGCTCAGCACATGCGTACCGGACGCAAGCTTCTGCGGATTGTCGATCTCGACCGTCTGGTCGCTGAGGCGGAAGGCGGTCAACGGGACCGGCGTTCCGTCGGGCTTCACCAGGGTCAGCACCAGCGGCGAGACCGGTTCGCTGAAGGTCAGCGAGAATTGTGCCGGCCCCTGTTCCAGCACCGCGCCGTCGGCCGGATCGGTCTTGATCAGCGCGGCATGGGCAAAGGCCTGATCTGGCCCGGCCATGATGGCAAGAAGCACGATCAAGGCCAACAGGCCGACGACAAGCCGGCCAGCGCGTTGGCCGGCCATGGAAGCCGTTTGCAGGAAGGACGTCGTGCTCATGTCACCGCCACGGAGAATAGCGGCGCGCTTTTGCGAGCGCGCCGCCCGAACGATCATTTCTTCGGCAACAGCTTGATGCCGGGCGCCGGGTTTTCCAGCGCGTCTTCATCCTGGCCGGCTGCCGGGATCTCGATCCAGCGATCGGCAGCGCCATCGCATTCCTGCACCACCGGGAAGTAAAGTTTTTGGCCCACCGGGAGATCCGCCGCCAGTGTCGCGCGGAAAACGAACTCGTCGTAGAATTCATCCGGCAGGCTGCCGCCGCTCCAATCGACCTCCTTGACTCCATCGGTCACCGCCTGACCGTAGAGCTGGTAGGATTTGTCGTACTTGCCCTTCTTGGTCTGCAGCGTCCAACCCGGCTTCGGCATCGGCTTCACCGCGATCACGCCTTCCGGGATCTGCACACGCACGGCGGTCGTCGCCTTGCCGTCGCAACCATGCGGCACGCGCAGGACCGCCTTGTAGGTCGAGCCGACGGCCGCTTCCTGGGTTTCGAGCGTGATATGCGCGAAGGCGGCACTCGTCCCGAGCACGAAAAGTGCTGCGGCCGCCAGAGAATACTTGTTCATGATGGTCCCTCAGATCTTCAAAATTTGTCTAACTGGCGCGATCAATTGGCGTGGTCGTCCATGGCACCACCACCCATGCCTTCGACGGCAAAATCGACGCTGACGGCGCCAGCCTTTTCGAAGGTCAGCGTGGCGGAAAACTTCTCGCCCTGCTTGGGTTGGCGCTTCAGACCGATGAACATCAGATGATAGCCGCCGGGTGCAAGCGCGACCTTGCCGCCGGCCGGAATCTCCAAGCCGCCGGTAACCGGCCGCATGGTCATGACGCCGTCCTTGACGCCCATCTCATGCAGCTCGGCCTTTTCAGAAACATCGGAGGAAATCGACACCAGCCGGTCCGGCGCACTGCCGTTATTGGTGATGGTGAAATAGCCGCCGGCCACCTTGGCACCGGCCGGCGTGGCACGCGACCAGGGATGGCCGATCTCGAGATCGCCAACCTTGAATTCATGCGCAGAGACAGTCGGTGCGCCGACGAACAGCAGTGCAAGAGCCAGCACGGCAATGCCGACACGCTCTTCGATGCTGCGCAGAATGCTGCCGAGCAGAGGACGCGCGGCGTCACTGAAAAAATAGGACATGGTTGCTCCATGAAGTGGTGGTCGCGCCGTTGCCGGTCGCGAGCAGTTTGATCTTTGGATGGGTACGCCCACGAAAGGTTCCGCCGGGCAAACAGGCTCAGGCCGTCAGCGGCGGCGCGCGCGGGTTCGACGGCGAGCGCTCACGCGCAAAGTCGAGATGGACGGCTGCACGGAAGACAAAGGCGACCGCTTCAAAGGAAAGACTGCCCAGCGCCAGGCCGGCATCGGGCGGCGGCGCAAAGGCCGGCGAAAACATGCTGCAGCCGAGCACGCAGCATACGGGCAGATGGGATGGCGGCTGGTTGCCGCCGGGAAGCTGGATTGCGCCCTCATGGGTACAGATGACGTTGCCGAAGGCATCCAGTTGCGACGCATTTGGCCCGGTGCCGAAGGCGAAGGCACCAAGCGTCGACTGAAGCAGCAGCAGATAGGCCGCGACCAGCGCGACCGGCATGCTCCATCGTCTCCTCGGTATGGTCAAAGCCCTGCCTCTTCGCAGCAACCCAGCATACCTAGCACGCGGCCAGCAGCTGGAAAATCGCCAATTCGATGCTGCGGCAACGCGGCATATCAATGCATGTCGCCCAAAAGTGTGCAGCGGTTTTGGGACAACGACATGCATGAAACAAGACTCTGAGCCGCGACGTGGCTCAGGATTTTTGTGGCGACCGGCTCTCCGGGATCGAGGTCAGCAAGGTCTGGCGCGCCGACTTCAGGTGCTTGCGGCAGGCAGCGTCGACCTTGCCGAGGTCGCGCGATTTCAGCGCCTCGATATAAACCAGATGCTCACCTATCGCGACTTCGTTGCGCTCGCGTTCCTGCGCCTTGTTCCACTGGTAGTGGTAGTGGAAGATCATGGCGATCACGTCGTAGAAATCGACGATGAAGCGGTTGTGCGATGCCCGGTGGATGAGCCGGTGGAGGCGCTCGTCCAGCTCGGAGAATTCGTTGAAGCGCTTGGCGATCTCGCTTGCCAGCTGGCGATGCTCGTCTTCCAGACGGTCGAGATCGGCCCAGACCGCGCTGTCCTGCGGCAGTGCGGCAAAGGCGGCTGCCGAGCGCAGTTCGAACATTTCGCGGATTTCGGTCAGCTCCAGCGCGAAGGCGCGCGTAAAGCCCTTCAGCACCCAATGGCTGTTGCGGCGCTTCTCGATCAGGCCGAAGCGGGAGAAGCGGATCAGGAACTCGCGCACGCTGGTGGTGCCGACACCGATCTCGCGCGCCAGTTCGAGCTCGTTGATCTGCATGCCGGCTTCGGCGCCGCCGGCAAGCAGCCTGCGCATGAACGACCGCTCGATGATCTCGGCCAGCGTGTCTGTTTCCTCCTCGGGGAAGAAATCATCCGGACGCGGTTCGCGCAGCACCGTCTTGGCGCGCTTGTTCCAGGCAATCAGCCCTGTCTCTTCCATGCGCGCAAGAATGGTGCGCACCGTGGTGCGGCTGACGCCAAGCAAGGTGCCCAGTTCCGGCTCCGAAGGTAGGCTGCGCGTTTCGTCGAGCAGCCGCAGGCAGCGGTTATAGGCATCCTTGTAGACGTTGTTGCTCTTCGACATTCCTGACCCGTTGCACGCCGTCGCTTGCGGCGGCCGGTTTGAAGCGCAATATGACGTTCCCATGACCCTGAAAAGCGAAATCGCTTTCCGGAACACCAAGGACATGCGGAACTCCCCAGCGAAAAAACAATTGACGCAAAACTGTTTTTTCACGATAAAAGACATTATCTTTAAACAGGCGCGTGTCAATCCGCCCGCGCATCCCAGGATCACCCAGGAAACCGCCCGTGAACGCCTCCAACTGCATTCTTCTGTCCCCCGCCGACAATGTGGCAGTCGCCAACGGCCGCATCGAGATCGGCACCGCGTTGCCGAACGGTGCCGTCGCCAGTGTGTTGATCGAGCCCGGTCACAAGGTGGCGATCAAGCCGATCGCCGCCGGCGAGGCCGTGGTGAAATACGCCCAGGCGATCGGTCGCGCCACACAGGATATTGCAGCGGGCGAGCACGTTCATTCGCACAATCTGGTTTTCGAATCCGGCCGCTTGCCGGTCGTGCCGCCGAGCGAGGCCGAGCACGCGACGGAGGCCGACCGCGCCCGCACCTTCATGGGCTATCGCCGCGCCGACGGCCGCGCCGGCACGCGTAATTTCATCGGCATCGTCGCCAGCGTCAATTGCTCGGCCACCGTCTGCCATTCCATCGCCGACACCGCCAACCGGACGCTGCTGCCGAAATATCCCGGCATCGACGGCTTCGTGCCGATCGTCCACGGCCAGGGCTGCGGCATGAGCGGCACCGGCGACGGCATGATGGTGCTGCACCGCACGCTTGCCGGCTACGCCCGCCACCCGAATTTCGGCGGCGTGCTGATGGTCGGGCTTGGCTGCGAGGTCAACCAGCTAACCCTCTACGGCCAGAAGGGCGTCGCTGCAGGCAAACGTCATTTCAACATCCAGGACGCCGGCGGTTCGCGCAAATCGGTGGAAAAGGCAATGGGCGTGCTGGCCGAGATTGCCGAGGAAGTCGGTCAGCTGAAGCGTGAGCCGATCCCGGTCAGCGAGATTGTCGTCGGCCTGCAATGCGGCGGCTCCGACGGCATGTCGGGCATTACGGCCAATCCGGCGCTGGGCGCGGCCGTCGATATCCTGGCCGGCGTCGGCGGCATCGGCATCCTCTCCGAGACGACGGAAATCTATGGTGCCGAACATCTGCTTGCCTACCGCGCGGCAACGCCGGAGATCGCACAGAAGCTCGACGGCTTCGTGAAGTGGTGGGAGGATCACGTCGCCAAGCATGGCGCTTCGATCGACAACAACCCCTCGCCCGGCAACAAGCGCGGCGGCCTCACCACCATCCTGGAGAAGTCGCTCGGCGCGGTCGCCAAGGGCGGGCAGACGCCGCTCAACGGTGTCTTCGGCTACGCCGAAAAGGTCACCGGCAGCGGCCTGGTGTTCATGGACACACCCGGCTACGACCCGGTCTCGGCCACCGGCCAGGTGGCGGGCGGCGCCAACGTCATCGTCTTCACCACCGGCCGCGGCTCCTGCTTCGGCTGCCGTCCGACGCCGTCGATCAAGGTCGCCACCAATTCGACCATGTATTACCAGATGGAAGAGGACATGGACGTCAACTGCGGCGTCATCGCCTCCGGTGAAAAGACCATCGCCGGCATGGGCCGCGAGATTTTCGAACTGATCGTCGAGACGGCTTCCGGCCGCAAGACCAAGAGCGAGGATTTCGGCTACGGCGACAACGAGTTCGTGCCCTGGCATCTTGGCGCAACGCTCTAGATCATACTGAAGATTGTACTGATATCGAGTAGACTGCCGAGCCGAACAGCGGACGGCAACGGGGAGGCTTTGCATGGAAAAACGCCGCATTGGCAGGACGGCGCTCGAGGTCACCGAGGTCAGCTTCGGCGGTGCCGCGATCGGCGGTCTCTACCGCGCTTGTTCGCGTGAAGCGGCGATGGAGGCGCTGCAGGGCGCCTGGGAAGCCGGCCTGCGCTATTTCGACACCGCACCCTTCTACGGTTTCGGTCTGTCGGAGCGCCGCTTCGGCGACTTCCTGCGCTACAAACCGCGCGATTCCTACGTGCTGTCCACCAAGGTCGGCCGCCTGTTCCGCCCGGTGCCGGAAGATCAGGTTCCCGATCACTCCTATGTCGATCCGCTGCCCTTCGCGCTCGACTACGACTACTCCTATGACGGCATCATGCGATCGGTCGAGTTCAGCTATGCGCGGCTTGGTCTAAACAAGATCGACATCCTGTTTGTCCACGACATTGGCGTCTACACACATGGTGTCGAGAAGACCAAGCTGCACTTTCGCGAGCTGATGGATGGCGGCCTCAAGGCGCTCGAAGAGTTGAAACGGTCCGGCGTCATTTCCGCTTATGGGCTCGGCGTCAACGAGGTGCAGATCTGTCTCGACGTGATGCGCCAGGCGCCGCTCGACTGCATTCTGCTCGCCAGCCGCTATTCCCTGCTCGACCGCAGCGCCGAAGCGGAGTTGCTGCCGCTCTGCCGGGCGCAACAGACGTCCTTGGTCATCGGCGGCGTCTTCAACTCCGGCATCCTGGCGACCGGGCCCGTGCAAGGCGCGCATTTCGATTACCGCCCTGCCAGCCATGACGTGCTCGACCGCGTCGGTGCGATGGAACGGATCGCCGCCGAGGGCGGCTATCCGCTGGCCGCGGCTGCGTTCCAGTTCCCCTTGCATGAACCCGCGGTCGCCACCGTGCTGACCGGCACCGCCAAGCTGGCAAACCTGACGCGCAACCTCGAACTGCTCGACATCGACGTGCCGGAGACGGAATACGCCAAATATCGCCCCTATACGCTGGTGCAGGAGCTGGCGTGAAACGCGTATCCACCCGCAGTGAACGGTGACCCGGGCTTCACATTCTTGCGATCCCATAAAAGAATGAACATTCCATATTGACGAATATGTGGAATTAATATTCCATATATTCGCGAAACGGAAACGGGAGTGTTTGACAGCGGCAAGGGAGGAGCAGCGCGGTGGATCTGCCTCTGCCAGGCCTCGCGAGGACTGGTCAAACATCGCTTGCATCGGCTGGATCGATGCACTATCAAAACATGGCAACTGTTTTTTATTGATAAAGTTCTGTTTGGGCCACGCCTATCCGGACGGAGCTTCCGTAACGTTCACCGGGCGACTTAGGGAGGAACCTCATGAAATTCGTGACCAGCATTCTCAACCGCCGCGCCGTCATGGCGCTGGCAGCAGCTTCAATGCTCGCCGGCGTCATGCACTCAGCACCGGTTTCGGCGGCGGACGTGACCATTCCGATCATCGTCAAGGACACCACATCCTTCTACTGGCAGATCGTTCTGGCCGGTGCCCGCAAGGCCGGCAAGGATCTCGGCGTCAACGTGCCGGAACTCGGTGCCCAGGCCGAGACCGACGTCAACGGCCAGGTCTCGATCCTCGAGAACGCCGTTGCCAGCAACCCGGCGGCGATCGTCATTGCGCCCACCGAGTTCAAGGCGCTTGGCAAGCCGATCGATGAAGCCGCTGCCAAGGTCAAGGTTATCGGCATCGACTCCGGCGCCGACTCCAAGGCCTTCACCTCGTTCCTGACCACCGACAATGTGCAGGGCGGCCGCGTCGCCGCCGACGGCCTCGCAGCCGCCATCGGCGCCGCCAACGGCGGCAAGATCGAGGGCGACGTCGCCCTGATCACCAACGCACCGGGCGCCGGCTCGCTCGAACAGCGCAAGCAGGGCTTCACCGAACAGCTCAAGGCCAAATATCCGGGCCTCAAGCTGGTCGCCGACAAATATGCCGACGGCCAGGCCACCACCGGCCTCAACATCGCCACCGACCTGATCACCGCCAACCCGAACCTCAAGGGCATCTTCGCCTCCAACCTGATCATGGCGCAGGGCGTCGGTCAGGCTGTCGCCGAAAACAACCTTGGCGGCAAGCTGGCGCTGGTCGGTTTCGACAGCGACGAGAAGCTGATCAAGTTCCTCAATGACGGCGTCATTTCCGCCCTCGTTGTCCAGGATCCGTACCGGATGGGCTATGACGGCATCAAGACGGCGCTCGCCGCCTCGAAGGGCGAGAAGGTCGAGGCCAATGTCGACACCGGCGCCAATCTGGTGACTAAGGCCAACATGAAAGACCCCAAGATCGACGCGCTGCTCAACCCGAAGCTCAAGTAAGCATCGGCACGAAAACTGTTTCCGGGGCCTCGCGCCCCGGAAACATCAGCTTCGGCACAAACGGCTTGGCAATCCGCTGCCTTGGGCTAGGCTGCAAATGAGGTGTGTCACAGCCCCGCCGCCTGCCAACCGTGAGACCAATCTGGGAGGATTGTCATGACGTCGACAGCGCAGGACCTGCATCCGGCACCCGTGCTGGAACCGGGGCGGACCATCCTCGAATTGCGCGGGCTGGAGAAGCGCTATCCCGGCACCCACGCGCTGAAGCCGGTCAATCTTGCTTTCAAATCCGGCGAAATCCACGCCATCGTCGGCGAGAACGGCGCCGGCAAATCCACCCTCATCAAGCTTTTGACCGGCGTCATGCCGCGCACCTCCGGAGAGGTCATCTGGGAAGGCCAGCCGGCAGCGCTCGCGACGCCGCATGAGGCGATGGCGCTCGGCATCAACGCCGTGCACCAGGAGGTCGTGCTGTGCCGTCACCTGACGGTCGCCGCCAACATGTTCCTCGGCGAGGAGAATTCGCGCTTCGGCATCCTGCAGCAGCGCGCCATGGTCAAGGAAGCCCAGAAGATCATCGACGATCTCGGCTTCGACCTGCCGGCGCATGTCACGCTGGGCGACCTCACCATCGGCCAGCAGCAGTTGATTGCAGCGGCCCGCGCCACCGTGCGCGGCACCAAGTTCCTGATCTTCGACGAGCCGACCGCCTACCTCACCCGCAAGGAGGCCGACCAGCTCTTCACCCTGATCCGCCGGCTGAAGGGCGAAGGCGTGACGATCATCTACATCAGTCACCGCATGGAGGAGGTGTTCGAACTGGCCGACCGTGTTTCCGTGCTGCGCGACGGCACGCTGGTCGGCACCCGCAACATCGCCGAGACCAACGATGCCGAGCTGGTCAAGATGATGATCAACCGCTCGATCGAGCAGGTCTACCACAAGGAGCATTTCACGCCGGGTGCCGCGATCATCGAGGCAAGAAACCTGTCTGGCAAGGGCTTCGAAAATGTCTCGATGACGGTTCGCGCCGGCGAGATCGTCGGCCTCTATGGCCTGATCGGCGCCGGGCGCAGTGAGTTCGTCACCACGCTTTACGGCCGCCACCGCAAGTCCGCCGGCCAGATCCTCTGGGAAGGCAAGGATGTCCAGGTCAATTCAGAGCATGACGCGATCAAGCTCGGCATGGCGCTGGCGCCGGAAAGCCGCCGCGACCAGGGCCTTTGCCTCAACCTGCCGGTCGGCCTCAACCTCAACCTGCCGATCTACAAGCGGATTTCGAAAAATCTGCTGATTTCGAGCGCGCAGGAGAAGACGCAGGCCGATCGCCAGATTGCCGATCTGCGCATCAAGACGCCGACGCGCGGCGCGCTGGCGTCCAGCCTGTCTGGCGGCAACCAGCAGAAGATCGTCATCGGCAAATGGCTGGCGCATGGTGCCAAGCTGTTCATCTTCGACGAGCCGACGGTCGGTGTCGATGTC
The DNA here is from genome assembly GCF_003148495.1 of Mesorhizobium loti. Lineage (GTDB taxonomy): Bacteria > Pseudomonadota > Alphaproteobacteria > Rhizobiales > Rhizobiaceae > Mesorhizobium > Mesorhizobium loti. The sequence goes on along the minus strand of NZ_QGGH01000001.1, from coordinate 139,814 downwards.
GGCACCAAGGCCGAGATCTACCGTCTGTTCGGCGCGCTGTTGTCAAAAGGCGCCGGCATCATCCTGATCTCGTCCTATCTGCCGGAAGTCTATGAACTCGCCGACACGCTGCATGTGTTCCGGCGCGGCAAACTGGTGGCGACGCACGGTTTCCGCGCCGCCAGCCACGAGGACATTCTCACGCAGGCGCTCGCCGAGAAACAAGAAAAGCTGGGAGGACAGATATGAGCACCGAGGCGATTGCTGTCGAAAAACCGAAGCGCAACTACAACGTCCTGTTTGGGCTGACGCTTTTGGCGCTGCTGGTTCTGCTCTGGATCCTCCTCTCCGTGGCGACAACAAGCTTCGCCTCGGCCAACAACATAGCCAATCTTTTGCGCCAGGGCTCCATGATCGCCATCATGGCGGTCGGCCAGACCTTCGTCATCATCACTGGCGGCATCGATCTCTCGGTCGGCGCCGTGGTCGGCTTCGCCACCGTCGTTGTCGCCATGATGATCAATGCCGGTTTCCCCATCTGGCTTGCCATTCTGGTGACGCTGCTGGTCGGTGTTGCCATCGGCATGTTCCACGGCTTCGGCATCGTCAAGATGGGCCTGCCGCCCTTCATCATCACGCTGGCGACGCTGACCTCGCTGCGCGGTATCGGCCTTTTGATGACCAACGGCAATTCGATCAACATCAACAGCGACACCTTCACCGCGTTCTCGCGCAATTCCTTTATCGGCATCCCCAATTTGTTCTGGATGGTGATCCTGGTCGGCATTCCGGCCTATGTCTTCCTGCATCACAGCCGCTGGGGCCGGTATCTGTTTTCGGTCGGCTCCAACGCCGAGGCGTCGCGCCTGTCCGGCGTCAACGTCCAGCGCACCATCTACATGGCCTACACGCTGTCGGGCCTGTGCGCGGCCTTCGTCGGCGTGTTGCTGGCCGCTCGCATCGGCATCGGCAATCCGACCCAGGCCGAGGGCTGGGAGTTGCAGGCGATCGCCTCGTCGGTCATCGGCGGCACCTCGCTGTTCGGCGCCGTCGGCTCGGTGCACGGACCGTTGCTTGGCGCCTTCATCCTGGCCACCATCAATAACGGCGCCAATCTGCTCAACGTCAACTCGTTCTGGCAGCGCATCATCACCGGCGCGCTGATCATCATCATCGTCTACTTCGACGGGCTGCGCCGCCGCGGCAAGTGAATCGTCCCTGAACCGATGCGCCGGTCCGCTCAAACAACAGGCCGGCGCCCTTTTTGAACACTGGAATCGCGCATGAAAGCCGTCGTCTGCCGCTCGCCCGGCGACCTTGTCCTGGAAGACCACCCCGCGCCCGCTGCACCGCCTGCCAGCTGGGCACTGGTGGCGGTCAGCCATGTCGGGATCTGCGGCACCGACTACCACATCTTCGAGGGCAAGCACCCGTTCCTCGCCTATCCCCGCATCATGGGCCATGAAGTATCGGGTACCGTGGTGGAGACCGGCGAAGGTGTCGAACTGGCCGTTGGCGAGCCGGTCGTCATCAACCCCTATCTTTCCTGCGGAAAATGCATCGCCTGCCGGCACGGCAAGCCGAATTGCTGCGTCAGGATCGAGGTGCTTGGCGTGCATCGCGACGGCGCCATGTGCGAACGCATCCTGGTGCCGGCGCAAAATCTCTATCCGGCAAACGGCCTGTCTCTGGCCGACGCCGCCGCCGTCGAGTTCCTGGCGATTGGTGCGCATGCCGTGCGGCGCTCATGTGCCGAGCCCGGCGCCCGCACGCTGGTCATCGGCGCCGGCCCGATCGGACTCGGCACCGCCATCTTCGCCCGCATCGCCAGGCTCGACGTGACGCTGCTCGACATGAGTAGTGAAAGGCTTGCCTTCGCCGCGAACGAGCTTGGTTTCCAGACCCTCGACGGCTCGCGCGGCGCGGCGCCCGATCTGATCAGGGAGGCGACATCAGGCGAGGGCTTCGATGTGGTCTTCGACGCCACCGGCAACACCCAGTCGGTACAGTCGGCCTTTGCCCATGTCGCGCATGGCGGAACGCTGGTGCTGGTCTCCGTCGTCAAGGACGACATCAGCTTTTCCGATCCGGAATTCCACAAACGCGAGATGACGCTGATCGGCAGCCGCAACGCCTTGCGCGCCGACTTCGACCACGTCGCCGCCTCGATCCGCAACGGCGCCGTGCCGCTGGCCAAGCTCGTCACCCACCGAACATCGCTTGCCGAAACGCCGTCCGATCTCGCTCGCTGGGCACACGAAAAATCCGGCCTGATCAAGGCTGTGATCGAGGTCGGATAGGCTACCGGCGCCGGCTCAGAGCGCAGACAGCTTGAGCTCGACCCGCTCGGCCGGGAAGCGCGACTCGGAAAACTGGATCGGCTGGCCGTCCGGCGTGACGTTGACGGCGACCGTGACCAGCACGATGGCGCCCGGCTGCAGGTCGAGATCGGCAAGGTCCGCCGCATCGGCATGGCGCGCCGACAGCACGGTCGATTGCCTGAGATAATCGTCGATGCCGAACCGCGCCAGCGACGCGGTGATCGAGCCGGTCTCCGCCATCGCGGCATCGATGCCGGCAAAGCGCCTGGCATCGAACCAGCCGGCAGCGCGCGACACCGGCCGTCCATCGGCTTCGCCGCGCGTTTCCAGACGGATCACCTCAGCTCCCCTGGCAAGGCCAAGGCCCTCGGCGACGCGCTGGCTGGCCGGCTCGATCGACGAGGCGAGCAGGACGATATGCCGTTCCGACGTTTGCCCCTGCAAGCCCGTCGAAAACCGCGTGCGCGCGCCGATCGGATAGGACAGCCGCTTGCGCGACAGCACAAAGGTGCCGCGTCCCTGCTCGGCCCGCAGCACGCCTTCCTGCACAAGTGCTGCTATGGCGCTGCGCACCGTGTGGCGGTTGACGCCATAGCGCTCGGCCAGTGCCACCTCCGGCGGCAGAGCGGCATTTTCCGTGAAATCGCCGATGGCGATCGCCTGCAGGATCTTGTCGGCGATCTGCCGCCAAAGCGAAACGCCGCTGCGCCGCTCGATACTGTCCGCTGCCAGCCGCCCGACCATTGATTGCCCCCAGCCTTTTAGCCCTGTCATCCACCCGTCATGGACTCGCGCTAGATAATAGGTATAATTTGTATAGTTGTCTATATCAATAGACAAATTTAGGAAAGAGGAATGTTGCTGATGCGAGGACAGGAAGCCCGCGACCAGGCCGAGCGCAAGGCCGCCATGGCAACGCTGGCGCAATCCAGCGGCGATGACATCGTGCGGCTCTGGAACGAGGCCGGACTGCCTTCGGACGCTGAACTGCTGCGCGGCCCCGAGACCGGCCTGGTCACCCTGCGCGGCCGCATCGGCGGCGGCGGCGCGCCCTTCAATGTCGGTGAGGCGACCGTCACCCGCGCCACGGTCCGGCTGCCGTCCGGACAGGTCGGCCATTGCTATGCGCTTGGCCGCGACAAGCAAAAGGCAAGGCTGGCGGCCATCGCCGACGCGCTGTGGCAGGACCCTGCCCGCCGCAATGAGGTCGAGACCAATCTGATAGCGCCTCTGCGGTCGGCTCTGACCACAGCGCATGAACGCCGCCGCGCCGAGACGGCGGCAACGAAGGTGGATTTCTTCACCATGGTTCGCGGAGAAGACTGATGGACATTGCAGCGCAATCGATCGAAGGCGGTTTCGCCGATCCGGTCTTCAATGCCCAGACCGTGTTCCGAGCGGTCATGGACGCGATGGCACGGCCGGGCAGTGTACAGCCGCTGCCGGCCTTCGCTCGCCCGCCGGCGCCACTCTCGGCAAGCGCCGGCGCCATAGCGCTGGCGCTTTGCGACAACGACACGCCGCTGTGGCTCGACCCGACTTTGCAGGCCTCCTCCGCCATCAAATCCTGGCTTGGTTTCCACACCGGCGCGCCATTGGCCAACACGCCGGCCGATGCGCATTTCGCGTTGATCGCCACGCCAGCCGAGATGATGTCGCTGGACGGCTTTTCGCAGGGCACGCAGGACTATCCCGACCGCTCGACCACGCTGATCCTGCAAATCAGCGATCTCGTCTCCGGCACGCCGCTGTTGCTCGAAGGTCCCGGCATCGAAACCAGCGCCACGATCGCGCCGGCGCAGATGCCACGCCATTTCGTCGAGCAGTGGAAGCAGAATATCAAGCGTTTTCCGCGCGGCGTCGACATCATCCTCGCCACCGCTGATGGCATTGCTTGCTTGCCGCGCACGACGCGCATCAAGGCGATGGAGGCGTAAGATGTATGTTGCGGTAAAAGGTGGCGAAGCGGCCATTGCCAATGCCCACAGCCTGCTTGCCGACCGCCGGCGCGGCGACCGTTCGGTGCCGGCGCTTCGCCTCGACCAGATCGTCGAGCAGCTGGCGCTCGGCGTCGATCGGGTGATGAGCGAGGGCTCGCTCTACGACCGTGAACTGGCCGCACTCGCCATCGTCCAGGCACGCGGCGACATGATCGAGGCAATCTTCCTGGTGCGCGCCTATCGCACCACGCTGCCGCGCTTCGGCTACTCCAAGGCGATCGACACCGCCAACATGCTGGTCGAGCGGCGCGTGTCGGCGACCTATAAGGACCTGCCCGGCGGCCAGTTGCTTGGGCCCACCTTCGACTACACCCACCGGCTGCTCGATCCTGAGCTTGCTGCCGGCGGCGATGTCGCCGAGCCGCTGCAGCGCGAGACCGAGGCGCAAGCCATGCCGCGCGTCTCGGCGATCCTTGCCCGCGAAGGCCTGATCGAGCCGGACGGCGACATGCCGCAAGACCATGTCCCAGGCGACATCACCCGCGAGCCGCTGGAATTCCCGATGGCGCGCGACATCCGCCTGCAGGCGCTGTCGCGCGGCGACGAGGGTTTCCTACTGGCGCTCGGCTATTCCACCCAGCGCGGCTATGCCCGCAACCATCCCTTCGTCGGCGAGATCCGCATCGGCGAGGTCGAACTGGAACTTGACGTGCCGGAACTGCCCTTCGCGGTTCCGCTCGGCACTGTCCGCGTCACCGAATGCCAGATGGTCAACCAGTTCAAAGGGTCAGCCAAGGCACCGCCGCAGTTCACCCGCGGCTACGGCCTGGTCTTCGGCCAGAGCGAACGCAAGGCGATGGCGATGGCGCTCTGCGACCGTGCTCTTCGCGCAACCGAACTCGGCGAGGATGTCGTTGCCGCCGCCCAGGACGAGGAGTTCGTCATCTCGCATTCCGACAATGTCCAGGCGACGGGTTTTGTCGAGCATCTGAAGCTGCCGCACTATGTCGACTTCCAGGCCGAACTCGACCTCGTGCGCCGCATGCGCGCCGAATACGACGCGCGTGAAAACCCGAAGGTCGAAGAGAAGCGGGAGGCTGCGGAGTGATGCTAATGGCCGCCGCCATCAACCAAGCCGCCACCATGACCAGCGCTGTAGTGGCCATTATGCGCCTCGTTGAACCCTTTGCTGCCGGCAATGGTCTCACTGCTCGCACTTTCTTTTGGCGCGGGCAGAATCATGCGCCGAAGGAAAAAGAGAATGACGCCGGCGAACACCACCAACAGAATTCCGAGATGCATCCATCCGGTCGAGGTCATCTGAATTCGCCCCTGTTTCGGCTTCCTGGACGCCAATTCAATAGCACAATGTGGATGTGATCGCCATGACCGACATCGCCACCTACAATTTCGCCTATCTCGACGAGCAGACCAAGCGGATGATCCGCCGGGCGATCCTCAAGGGCATCGCCATTCCCGGCTACCAAGTGCCTTTTGCCTCGCGCGAAATGCCGATGCCTTATGGCTGGGGCACCGGCGGCGTCCAGGTCACAGCTTCGATCATCGGCCCGAACGACGTGCTCAAGGTCATCGACCAAGGCGCCGACGACACCACCAATGCGGTCTCGATCCGCGCCTTCTTCAAGAAGGTCGCCAATGTTGCTGTTACCACCGATACCGCCAGCGCCACCATCATCCAGACCCGCCACCGCATCCCCGAGCATCCGCTGACGGCGGGCCAGGTGCTGGTCTACCAGGTGCCGATCCCCGAGCCGCTGCGCTTCCTCGAACCGCGCGAGACCGAAACGCGCAAGATGCACGCGCTGGAGGAATACGGCCTCATGCATGTGAAGCTGTACGAGGACATCGCCAAGCACGGCCGCATCGCCACCACCTACGCCTATCCGGTCAAGGTCGAGGGCCGCTATGTGATGGACCCGTCGCCAACGCCAAAATTCGACAATCCAAAAATGCACCGCTCACCGGCGCTGCAGCTGTTCGGCGCCGGCCGCGAAAAGCGCATCTATGCAGTGCCGCCCTTCACCGAAGTGGTCAGCCTCGACTTCGAGGATCATCCGTTCGAGGTGCAGACCTTCGACCAGCCCTGCGCGCTGTGCGCGGCCGAGAACGTCTATCTCGACGAGGTCATCCTCGACGACCATGGCGGCCACATGTTCGTCTGCTCCGACACAGATCACTGCGAGAAGCGGCGGGCGGACGGGCACCGCGGCCACCTTGCACCAGAGACCCATCTTGCTTCGGAAAAAATGGAGCCGGCGCAATGACCGACGAACCGCTGCTGCGCGTCTCGGCGCTCTCCAAATTCTACGGCTCGCGCGTCGGCTGCGACAACGTCTCCTTCGAGCTGTGGCCGGGCGAAGTCCTGGCTGTCGTCGGCGAGTCCGGTTCCGGCAAGACGACGCTGCTCAACTGCCTGTCGACCCGGCTGCTGCCCAGTTCCGGCACCGCCGGCTACCGCATGCGCGACGGCCAGTTCCGCGAGCTCTACCGCATGAGCGAGGCCGAGCGCCGCTTCCTGATGCGCACCGACTGGGGCTTCGTCCATCAGAATCCGGCCGACGGCCTGCGCATGACGGTTTCGGCCGGCGCCAATGTCGGCGAGCGGCTGATGGCGGTCGGCGACCGTCACTACGGCAGGATCCGCGCCACCGCCGTCGACTGGCTGTCACGCGTCGAGATCGACGAGGACCGCATCGATGACGAGCCGCGCGCCTTTTCCGGCGGCATGCGCCAGCGCCTGCAAATCGCCCGCAATCTCGTCACCGGCCCACGGCTGGTGTTCATGGATGAGCCGACAGGCGGCCTAGACGTCTCGGTCCAGGCGCGCCTGCTCGACCTGCTGCGCGGTCTGGTCACCGATCTTGGTCTCGCGGCCATCGTCGTCACCCACGACCTTGCCGTGGCGCGGCTTCTGTCGCAGCGCATGATGGTGATGAAGGACGGTCGCGTCGTCGAAAGCGGTCTCACCGACCGCGTGCTTGACGACCCGCGCGCGCCTTACACGCAATTGCTTGTTTCCTCGATTCTGCAGGTTTGACGATGATTGCTCCGGCGCATAGCCCGCAAACGAATGACTATTGGAGAACCTTGTGATGCCAACCCCACTCGTTGTCTCCGACGTCGCCAAGAGCTTCACCATGCATCTGCGCGACGGCATCAAACTGCCTGTTATCGCTGGTGTCTCGTTCTCGATCAAGGCCGGCGAATGCACCGTGCTCGGCGGCCCCTCCGGTGCCGGCAAGAGCTCGATTCTGAAGATGCTCTACGGCAACTACGCCGTCGACGAAGGCCAGATCATCGTCATGCACGATGACGGGCTGATCGACCTCGCCACCGCCAGCCCGCGCACCGTGCTGGCCATACGCCGGCAAACGATCGGCTATGTCAGCCAGTTCCTGCGCACCGTGCCGCGCGTTTCGGCGCTGGATGTCGTCGCCGAACCGCTGGTCGAGCGCGGCGAGGACCGCGAAATAGCTAGAGGCAAGGCGCGCGCCTTGCTGGCGCAGCTCAACCTGCCGGAGAAACTCTGGGCATTGCCGCCTGCGACCTTCTCCGGCGGCGAGCAGCAGCGCGTCAACATCGCACGCGGCTTCATCACCGAGCACCCGATCCTGCTGCTTGACGAACCGACCGCCTCGCTCGACGCCAGGAACCGCGATGTCGTGATCGAACTCATCGCCGCCAAGAAGGCGGCTGATGTCGCCCTGCTCGGCATCTTCCATGACCACGACGTGCGCAAGGCGGTTGCCGACCGCGTCATCGACGTCACCGCTTTCGCTCCCGGAAAAATCGCCGCATGACGAGGAAATTGTCTGAGACGCCGCTGGTCCATCCGACGGCGGACGTGCAGAATTCGACGCTCGGTCGCTGGACCGAGATCGCCGACCGCAGCCGGGTGTCGGAAAGCGAGCTCGGCGACTATTCCTACATGATGCAGGATTGCGCCGTCTGGTGCGCCACGATCGGCAAGTTTTCCAACATTGCAGCAAGCGTGCGCATCAACGCCACCAATCATCCGACCTGGCGGCCGACGCTGCACCATTTCACCTATCGCGCCTCGGATTATTGGGACGACGCAGAGCACGAGAGCGAGTTCTTCGCCCAGCGCCGCGCCAGGCGGGTCACCGTCGGCCATGACACGTGGCTCGGTCACGGCTCGACCATCCTGCCCGGCGTCACCGTCGGCGATGGCGCCGCGGTCGGCGCCGGTGCTGTCGTGTCGAAGGATGTCGCCCCCTACACCATCGTCGGCGGCGTGCCGGCAAAACCGATCCGCGAGCGCTTCGATCGCCGCACGGCCGAGCGCTATCAGGCGCTTGCCTGGTGGGACTGGGACCATGCAAGGCTGCGCGCCTCGCTCGATGATTTCCGAGAACTGTCGGCCGAGGCTTTCCTGGAGAAATACGGCGGATAGAGCAATGCCAGGAAAAGGTGATCACATCATCGTCATGGGCGAGCCTGTTTCATATCCCTGACACATCGCCCGGGCAGGACGCGGCCTTTCGCTGGAGATCGCAATGTCCGTTTCCGTCAGACCCTCGCTCGCCGCATTCTTTGCCGGCTCAAATCCGAAGCCGCCGGTTCATCTTGGCACGCGCTACGACACGTCAGGCAATTTCCTGATCGAGCCCGGCAACACGGTCGTCAGTCATCTCGTCAGCGGTTCACCGTCAGAGGCTGTGGTGCTTGCGGTGCGCGACCGCATGCTGGCGATGCAAGACGCCGACCGGCTCGCCTTCACGCCCGTCTCCAGCCTGCACATGACGCTGTTCCAGGGCATCATCGAATATCGCCGCCGGCTTCCTTACTGGCCGCAGGACGTGCCGCTCGACACCAGCATCGACGCCATGACCCGCCTCTATCTGGAGCGCCTGAGGGGTTTCCAGGGCTTCGGCCCGTTCAACATCAAGGTGGTCGAAGTTCTGCCGACCGGCCTCACCGTTGCCGGCGCGACGGACGACGATTCGCGCATCATGCGTCAATGGCGCGACGCACTGGCCGTGCCGTTCGGTTACCGGCATCCCGATCACGACGCTTACGTCTTCCACATCACCTTCGCCTATCAGATCCAGCGTCTTGCGGACGATCGGGCCGCCGCATGGCAGGACCTGTTCGACGATTGCCTGGCACTTTTCGAGCAGCAGGCCCCGGTGATCGAAATCAAGGCGCCCGCCTTCTGCAGCTTCAGGGACATGGAGCACTTCGAGGAACTGCTGGTCCTGGGCCGGCCGTAACTCCACCTGTGGAGCGTAACAAAACTGACATCATCGCGACACGGCAGGTTCATGTGGCTGCGTTAGGCGAGAGCCTGACGATCAATGGTCCGGACTGGAACCTGCCCCCATGCCAGCAACCTCTGCCACGCTCGAAATTCGCGGTGTCACCCGACGATTTGGCAAGAACACTGCCGTCAACGACATTAACATCGCGATCCCGCAGGGTCAGATGGTCGGCATTATCGGCCGTTCCGGCGCCGGCAAATCAACCCTTCTTCGCATGATCAACCGTCTCATCGATCCCAGCCAGGGGTCGATTTTTTTTGACGGCGCCGAGGTCTCCCAGTTGCGCGGCTCGCCGCTGCGGCGCTGGCAGCGTGACTGCGCCATGATCTTCCAGCAGTTCAACCTGGTGCCACGCCTCGACGTGCTGACCAATGTGCTGCTCGGCAAGCTGAACCACCGTTCGACCATCACCAACCTGTTCGGCATGTTCTCTCGCGCCGAATGCGCCGAGGCGGTCGCGGCGCTTGAGCGGCTCGACATCGCCCGCACCGCGCTGCAGCCCGCAGGCACCTTGTCGGGCGGCCAGCAGCAGCGCGTCGCCATTGCCCGCGCCATGATGCAGCAGCCCAGAGTGATCCTCGCCGACGAGCCGATCGCGTCGCTCGACCCGCTCAACGCCAAGGTGGTGATGGATTCGCTGCAGGACATCAATTTGCGTGAAGGCATCACCGTCGTCACCAATCTGCACACGCTGGATACCGCCCGCACCTATTGCAACCGCATCATCGGCATGGCCGCCGGCAAGGTCGTCTTCGATGGCCCGCCTGAAGAGCTCAATCGCGAGGCCGTGCGTCTCGTCTATGGCGCCGATAGCAATGGCCAGGAAATCTCCGAGGCCATCACCTCGACCAGCGTTGCCTTTAGCCGAAAGATCGCCGCATCCGCCGGACCGCTCGAGCCCGCATTTCCGGGATACTGAGAGCGGCCTGGATCGCCAGCCCGCGTCAAGGGCACCTGTCAAAATCAATAACGCTGCCGGCGCGGGGCCGGAACCTACAGGAGAGATAACAGATGTTCAGGAAGATGGTTTTCAGCGCCGTTTCGGTGCTCGCCATGGCGACCAGCATGGCCCACGCTGCCGATATGAAGGAATTTCGCGTCGGCATTCTCGGCGGCGAAAACGAAACCGACCGGTTGCGCAACTACCAGTGCCTCGCCGACCATTTGAAGACCGAATTCGGCTTCGAAAAGGTCTCGCTGTTCCCCGCCGCCGACTATGACGGCGTCATCCAGGGCCTGCTTGGCGGCACGCTCGACTTCGCCGAACTCGGCGCTTCCGGCTACGCCAGCGTCGTTCTCAAGGACCCGAAGGCAGTCACCCCGATCCTCACCACCCAGCAGACCGACGGCGCCACCGGCTACTATTCGATCGGCCTGGCGCTGAAATCCTCCGGCATCACCGACATCAAGTCGGCCAAGGGCAAGAAGCTCGGCTACGCCGATCCGGATTCGACCTCCGGCTACCTGATCCCGCTGACCCAGATCCCGAAGGACACCGGCGCTTCGAACGAAAAGTTCTTCGCCTCGACCCAGTTCAACGGCGGCCACGAGAACAACGTTCTGGCCGTGCGTGACGGCAAGGTCGACGTGGCGGTGGACGATTCCTCCGGCATCGGCGACTTCAAGGACGGCTACTCCTCCGGCACTTTCCACAAGGAAGTCGCCAAGGGCGCCGTCGACCCCAACGACTTCGTCGAAGTCTGGCGCTCGGGCCTGATCCCGAACGGCCCGCTGGTCGTGCGCACCGCGCTCGGCGACGAGATGACCGCCAAGCTCGCCAACTTCTTCACGCAGCTGCCGAAGAAGGACAAGGCCTGCTTCGAAGGCGTCGAAGGCGGCGATTTTACCGGCTACGTTCCGGTGAAGCCGGACTTCTACAACGTCATCGTTGAAGCCCGTAAGGCAGCCATCGGCGGCTAACGGCGAAATCAGGAAGGGCGGTGTTCAAGACACCGCCCTTTTTGCATCTCCGATCATGACCCTTTCCGTGACAGCCCCTTCCGACGCCACTCACCAGATGGCCGACGCCTGGCGTCGCCAGACGTCCTTGCGCCGGCTCTACACCGCCATCGGCGTCGGCCTGCTCATTGTCGCGCTCGGCAGCACCATGTGGTTCGCCGACGAGGCCAATGCCGGGCATTTCTTCGACCGCCTGCCGCATTTGCTGGATTTCCTGAGCTGGCTCGTCCCCAAGGACTGGAACGATGTCTGGCGGGCGATGTTCGACATCGCTTCCCCGCATGACACCGGTACCCAGGAATTCAACTTTCCGCTTGGCCGCGCCTATGTCTGGGGCAGCTTCTACGTCCCTGAATATTTCGAATTGATGCTGACCACGCTCAACGTGGCGCTGGTTTCGACCTTCATCGGCTTCGTCTTCGCCGTGCCGTTCTCCTTCATCGCGGCGCGCAACCTGACGCCGCATCCGGTGCTGCGGCTGATCGTCAAGCGCTTCATGGAACTGCTGCGCGCCTTTCCCGAGATCGTCATTGCCGGCCTGTTCGCGGCCATCGTCTCGATCGGTCCGATCGCCGCCATCATCGCCATCGGCCTGCATTCGATCGGCGCGCTGGGCAAGTTGTTCTACGAGATCAACGAAAACATCGACATGCGCGCCGAGGAAGGCCTGAGGGCGGTCGGCGCCAACTGGTTCGAACGGGTACGCTTTGCCGGTCTGCCGCAGGTGCTGCCCAACTTCATGTCCTACACGCTGCTGCGGATCGAGATCAACGTGCGCGTCTCCACCATCATGGGCGCGGTCGGCGGCGGTGGCATCGGCGAGGAGCTGAAGCTGTCCATCTCGCGCGGCTTCGGCGCCAAGACGATAGCTCTCGTGCTGCTCCTGTTCACGACGATCTTCATCGTCGACCAGTTCTCCGCCTGGCTACGCCGCAAGCTGGTCGGCGAGCAGGCCTTTATGATGAGCGCCTAACCATGGCCACCATGACCGCCGATCAAATCCAGTCGATCGAGGAGCGCTTCCCGCAGGTGTTCCAGCGTCCGTTCCACAAGCGCTTCGGGCCGCTGCTGCTGCTTGGCGGCATCTTTCTCTACCTGCTCTACGCGCTGTGGTTCTTCAACCTGCCGCAGGTCATGCGGGAATCGCACTGGGAGCGCCTGCCGCTGTTTCTAACCCAGTGGATCAGCTACGATGTGCAGCCGATCTTCCGCCTCGACGAGCCGCAGATTACCGCCAAGTACCCGCGCTTCTCGGTGCTCGGCCCGGATCCCAATCCGGACTGGGTCAAGACCAATGCCGATGGTTCGGTGACGATCCTGATCGACGGCACCGCCAAGTCGATCACCTTCAACAAGACGCAAGCGACGATCATTGCCAACGGTGAAACCGTTGCGGTCGCACTTGGCACAGGCAAACCGCTGATCTCCGGACCGGTTCCCGGCTGGATCACCGCGCATGAGGACGAGGTCGTCGCCGACATGGGCTTTGCCGGCGAGGCCCGCGTCGCCGTTGACCGCGTCAGGCTCCGCAAGCGTTTTCTCGGCTGGGCAAACTTCGTCTTCGACACGCGCTCGCCTTTCTTCGGCAAATCGGCAAGCGAAGTGGCCTCGCTGATCGTCTCCGGACCCGAACTGAAACCGGGCACGTCCAATCTGGCGCTGGCCGGCGACAACATCTGGAACAATGCCCAGTGGCAGCACGGCGATGTCTGGACGAAACTCCTGCAGACCATCGTCATGGCCTTTCTCGGTACCATGCTGGGCGGCATCGTCGCCTTCCCGCTCGCCTTCTTCGCCGCCCGCAACATCACGCCCAGCCGGCTGGTCAACCAGGTGCTCAAGCGCTTCTTCGACTTCATGCGTTCCATCGACATGCTGATCTGGGCGCTGTTCTTCACCCGCGCCTTCGGGCCCGGCCCGCTCGCGGGCAGTGCAGCCATCTTCTTCACCGAGATCGGCACGCTCGGCAAAGTCTATTCGGAAGGCCTCGAAAACATCGACGACAAGCCACGCGAGGGCATCAAGTCGACCGGTGCCAACGGCTTGCTGGTGCAGCGCTACGGCGTGATGCCGGAAGTCATCCCCATATTCATCAGCCAGACGCTCTACCAGTGGGAATCCAACACCCGCGGCGCCACCATCATCGGCGCCGTCGGCGCCGGCGGCATCGGCCTCAAGTTGTGGGAGGCGATGCGCACCAATTCCAACTGGGCCAACGTCTTCTACATGGTGCTGCTGATCCTGCTCGTCGTCTTCATTTTCGACAACATTTCCAATTTCCTGCGCCGCCGGCTGAGCCGGACCATCCACGATTACAACAGGATCCAGGCCGAGCAGGGGTAGGCGCCTCGGCGCCATGATTGCCGGCAGCCCACCGCTCACTTCGTCATCCACGGGTCTCCGCGTCCGCTTCGCCCGTGATGACGAAGTGAGCGCTTAAGCCGCTCGTTTCCACCCGTTCCTGATATGCTCATACCCCTCGCGATAAACCGCTTCCGGGCTCTCCGAAAAATCGCGCCACACCTTGGTCGCCGCCGCTAAATCCTTGAGCGAACGCCCGAACGCCTCGATCGTCAGCCAGTCGTCATAGCCGCTCTTGCGGATGGCCGAGAATGTCTCCTTCCATGGAATGTTGCCGCGCCCGGGCACGCCGCGATCATTCTCGGAGATGTGGATATGCACGACATTCCGGCGGTGTTTTGTGTAGGCGCCGATCGGGTCGGCCTCCTCGATATTGGCGTGGAAGGTATCGTACATCGCCTTGATGTGCGGCCGGTCGATGGCGTCAATATGCTCCGACAGATCCGCCATCGTGTTGAGGAGATAGCATTCGAAGCGGTTGAGCGCCTCAAGCCCGATGGTGACGTTCCTCTTTCCGGCATGATCGCCGATGGCGCGTTGCGAGGCGACCGAGCGCTTTTTCTCGACGGCCGTCGGCCCAGCGCCGGAAAAGGCGCCGAGCGTCGAATGCAGCGGGCCGCTCAGCCTGCTGGCGCCGAGCGCATTGGCGCAGTCGATAGCCCATTTCATGTAGTCGACACCGGCCTTGCGCATTGCCGCATCGGCCGCGATCAGGTTCATCGCCGGATCGCCCATGGCCGAAACCGCGGTCCGCTCCAGCCCGATGCGGTCGAGCAGCTCGCCGAGCTTTTTGTAGTCGTCCGGCGTGCCGGCGAAGATTGGTATCTCGACGCCATCGAAGCCGGTCGCCTTGATATCGCGCAGCAACGGCTCGTGTTTCTTCGACACGGCCGTCGTCCACAAGAACATGCACATGCCGATTTTCATCGACGCCCCTCCCAGTTCCCTGTTGATGCCCCAAGGTGTTGAGATTCAGGTCAGGCCGAGTCGAAAATGGCTGGTTCCGAGAACCGGAGCGGAGCGTACTTTTGGTACGTGAGCACCGGAAGCGCAGGAAGCTGCCATTTGCAGGCCGGCATCACCTGAATATCTGCACCCTTGGTCAGAGCTTCGTCCAGGCCCCATTCTTCTTCGACGACTTCACGCAGGCCTCGATGAAGGCCATGCCTTCGACGCCGTCGTGAATGGTCGGAAAGACGACATCCTTTGCCGGCTTGCCGCCCTTGCGACGCGCCGCGCGGATGGCCCTCGCGGCCTCCTGGTAGATGTTGGCGAAGCCTTCGAGATAGCCCTCGGGATGGCCCGACGGCACGCGGCTGACACGCCCTGCTACCGGCAGCGCGCCGGCGCCGTTGCGGGTGATCAATTGCTTGGGCTGGCCGAACGGCGTGTACCAGAGATAGTTCGGGTCGGCCTGCACCCATTCCAGCCCACCCTTCGAGCCATAGATGCGCAGCTTCAGCCCGTTCTCGTGGCCCGGCGCCACCTGGCTTGCCCAGATCATGCCTTTTGCCGGATGCGTCTTGCCCGCAGACTTGAAGCGCAGCATGACGTTGACATTGTCATCGAGCAGCCGTCCCGGCACGAAGGCGTCGAGATCGGCCGACAGGGAATCCAGCTCCAGCCCGGAGACGAAGCGGGCGAGATTATAGGCATGCGTACCGATATCGCCCAGCGCGCCGCCGGCGCCTGCCTGTTTCGGATCGCCGCGCCACGCCGCCTGTTTCTGGCCGGTGGCGGCCAAGTCCTCGGTCAGCCAGTCCTGCGGATATTCGGACTGCACGATGCGGATGTCGCCGAGCACGCCCTTGGCGACCATCTCGCGCGCCTGCCGCACCATCGGATAGGCGGTGTAGTTGTGCGTCAGCACGAACACCTTACCGGTCTTCTCGACCACGGCCGCCAGCTTTTTTGCTTCGGCGAGCGTCGTCGCCAGCGGCTTGTCGCAGATGACGTGGATGCCAGCTTCCAGGAAAGCCTTTGCCGCCGGTACATGGACATTGTTGGGCGTGACGATAGCTACCGCCTCGATGCCGTCGGGCCGCTTGGCCTCGGCCTTGGCCATCTCGGCATAGGACGCATAGCTGCGATCGGGGTCGAGCCCGAGCTCAGCGGCCGAGGCCTTTGCGCGAGCTGGGTCGGATGACAAAGCACCAGCAACCAGCACGAAGTCATTGTCCAGGCGCGCCGCGATCCGGTGCACTGCGCCGATGAAGGCGCCTTGCCCGCCGCCGACCATACCATAGCGGATCGGGCCGCCTCCCGCTTCCGACTTCGATGCGCCGACCATGTTTTTCTCCTTGCTGTTGCTCACCTCCCCCTTGAGGGGAGGGTGGCCCGAAGGGCCGGGTGGGGTCGGTTCATGCCGAGCTCTACGCCCCCGGCGACCCCACCCCGATCCGCTACGCGGATCGACCCCTCCCCTCAAGGGGGAGGGTAACACCGCGTCAGATACCCATCATGGCGCGCAGCACTTTCTTGTCCGTAGCGCCGCCGGCGAAATCGTCGAATGCCTTCTCCGTCACCCGGATGATGTGATGCTGGATGAAAGGCGCGCCCTCGGCCGCGCCATCTTCCGGATGCTTCAGGCAGCACTCCCATTCCAGCACCGCCCAGGAATCATAATTGTACTGTGTCAGCTTGGAAAAGATGCCGCCGAAATCCACCTGCCCGTCACCTAGCGAACGGAAGCGGCCGGCGCGGTTGGTCCAGCTCTGATAGCCGGAATAGACGCCTTGCCGGCCGGTCGGGTTGAACTCGGCGTCCTTGACGTGGAACGCCTTGATGCGCTCGTGATAGATGTCGATGAATTCCAGATAGTCGAGCTGCTGCAACAGGAAGTGCGACGGATCGTAGTTGATGTTGCAGCGCTTGTGGCCGCCGACCGCGTCGAGGAACATCTCGAAGGTCGCGCCATCGAACACGTCCTCGCCGGGATGGATCTCGTAGCCGACATCGACGCCATTGTCCTCATAGACGTCGAGGATCGGCTTCCAGCGCTTGCCGAGTTCGGTAAAGGCTTCCTCGATCAATCCGGCCGGCCGCTGTGGCCACGGGTAGAGGTAAGGGAAGGCTAAGGCTCCGGAAAAGCTCACCGAGGCCTTCAGGCCAAGGTTCTTCGAGGCCTTGGCGCCGAACTTCATCTGCTCGACCGCCCATTTCTGCCGCGCCTTTGGATTGTTGTGCACCGAAGCCGGCGCAAAGCCGTCGAATTGCGCGTCATAGGCCGGATGCACCGCCACCAATTGCCCCTGCAGATGCGTCGACAGTTCGGTGATCTCGACGCCGGCGTCGGCGCAGATACCCTTCACCTCGTCGCAATAGGCCTTGGAAGAGGCCGCTCTCTTGAGATCGAACAGCCGCGCGTCCCAAGTCGGGATCTGCACGCCCTTGTAACCGAGACCAGCCGCCCATTTGGTGATCGACGCCAGCGAGTTGAACGGCGCGGCATCGCCCGCGAACTGCGCCAGAAACAGTCCAGGGCCCTTCATTGTCGTCGGCATCGGCATCCTCCCTCATTGTTCTCGCGACCGAGCATAGCGCCGATTGGAAGCAGGGCCAGCCACTTTGGTCTTTTCAGATCGAGCGCATTGTGTACGCGCCATTCTGGTATTACCAAATATGGGAATTTGGTCAAGCCTCGCAATGGACCGTCGAACCTCTTTGGGCATGCGAAATCCAGGCATATAGATCAATATAATCAATGAAGTAATCTGCATTGGAAGTTGCCTTCCCACGCTTCTTGCCGTCCCGCAGAATTTGCTGTAGATCTCCTTTCAGGCCCAATTGGTCGAACCAGTTTGCGAGAAAAGGCTGGGGATGCCTTGGGGAGGAACCCTTGCTTCGCCTTTTGGCGATGCATGTCGCAGGCGAACCATAGAGACGAATTGGGAAGGACAGACCATGCATCTTTCGACGCACAACTGGATGCGCGCGGAACCCTTGGAGACGACGCTCAAGCGCATCAAGAAATTCGGCTATGAGTCGATCGAGATTTCCGGCGAGCCCGAGCAATACAAGACCAAGGAGACGCGCGCGCTGCTGAAGGAGCATGGCATCCGCTGCTGGGGCGCGGTGACCTTGATGCTGGGCGAGCGCAACCTCGCGGCCAAAAACCAGGGCCAGCGCGAGCGCTCCGTTCAGTATGTCAAGGACGTGCTGACCATGGTCAGCGAACTCGACGGCGAGATCATCACGCTGGTTCCGGCGACGGTCGGCAAGGTCGTGCCCGACGGCACCGAGGAAGAGGAATGGAAGTGGGTTGTCGATGCGACCCGGGAATGCTTCACCCATGCCAAGAAGGTCGGCGTCAAGATCGCGGTCGAGCCGCTCAACCGCTTCGAGACCTATCTGTTCAATCGCGGCGCCCAGGCCCTGGCGCTGGCTGACGCGGTCAGCCCTGAATGCGGCGTCTGCCTCGATGCCTACCACATCCACATGGAAGAATTTAACGTCTATGACGCGATCCGGCAGGCCGGAAAGCGGCTGTTCGATTTCCACGTCGCCGACAACAACCGTTTCGCCGCCGGCCTTGGCCAGATCGACTGGCCGAGGATCGTCGCCACCTTGCGGGAGATCGGCTACGATGGCGCGCTGACCAACGAGTTCGTCGCGCCCGTCGACCGGACACCGGCTGCACCTTATCCCGACATGGTCGAGCGCAATCCGGTCGACATCTCGCCAGAACAGCTGAAGTTCATCCAGGACCACGGCTCCAGCGTGCTCACGGAAAAGTTCTACACCGACCAGATGCGCATCAACGCTGAAACGTTGCTGCCGCTGATCAAGTAGCCGACTGCTGTTGGGGAATTTGCCCTTCCGCCAGGCGGCGGCAGGGCTGGGGAAGAATATGCGCATCAAGACCGTCCAAGCCTGGTGGGTCCGCATCCCGATCGAAGCCGCTCGGCAACACCGCAGCGACTTCGGTCAGGTGACGACCTTCGACGCCGCCATCCTGCGCATCGAAACCGATGACGGGCTGGTCGGCTGGGGCGAAGGCAAGAACGCCGCCGGCAGCGCCGGCAGCTACGGTGCGCTTGTCCACATGCTGAACCATGAGGTCGGGCCGCAGCTGATCGGCCGCGATCCGGCCGACATCGGCGTCATCTGGGAAATGCTCTACAATGGCGTGCGCCACGACAGCGCCGCCCGCGCCGGCCACGCCATGCCGCAGCTGGCGCGGCGCGGCATGAGCATCGCCGCCATCAGCGCCGTCGACATCGCGTTGTGGGACATCCTCGGCAAATCGCTTGGCGTTCCGGTCTGGCGGCTGCTCGGTGGCCGCAAGCTCGATCGCATGCCGGCCTATGCCTCGGGCGGCTGGGCGGCCGCCGACGCCATCGGCGAGCAGTTGAAGTCCTACATCGCCAAGGGCGGCTTCAAGGCCCTGAAGATGCGGGTTGGCGCCATGGACGGCGCAGCACATGTGTCCGCCACGCGCGTCCGCGCCGCACGGCAGGCGCTCGGCCCCGATGTCGAGTTGATGGTCGATGCGCACGGCACCTATACGGTGGCCGAAGCCAAGCGCTTCATCCACCTAGTCAACGATCTGGATCTCGCCTGGTTCGAGGAGCCTATCATCGCCGACGACAAGCCGGGCATGGCTGAAGTGCGGGCATCAGGCTCCGTTCCGATCGCCACCGGCGAAAGCGAGGCGACACGCTATGCCTTCCGCGACCTTGCTGTGCTGAAAGCGGCTGACATCTTCCAGCCCGATCCCGCCTTCTGCGGTGGCATCAGCGAGGCGATGAAGATCGGCACCATCGCCAGCGCCTTCAATTTGCGCTTTGCGCCGCATCTGTGGGCCGGCGCACCCTGCTTCTTCGCCGGCTTGCATGTCTGTGCCGCCTCGCCGTCTAGTTTTACCGTCGAATATTCGCTCGGCGCCAACCCGATGATCCACGATCTGATCGAAGAGACTGTCGAAGCAAAGGACGGTATGATAGCGATCCCGGAAAAGCCCGGATTGGGATTCACCATTTCTGAGCGATTCCTGGAGGCGCACGCGCAACGCAGTTGACGATGAAAGAAAAGAACCTCCTCGCGGAACTCGCCGCCTATCTGTTCTCCCACTCGGACAGCGAGACCGGCCGCACGCCGTCGGAACGTGAGCTGGCGGAGCATTTCGGCGTCAGCCGCGGCCAGATCCGCGAGGCGTTGGCCATCCTCGAAGCCATGCGCATCGTCGAGCGCCGGGCCAAGTCCGGCATCTATATCGACACCAAGCAGGCCAGTGTCGAAGCGCTGGCATTGTTCGCGCGCGCCGGCCTGCCGCTTGATCCCTTGCAGATCTATGAAACGGTCGAGCTGCGCAAGATCCATGAGATCAAGGCCGCCGAGCTTGCCTGCTCGCGCGCCACCGAGGAGAATTTCGAACGGCTGCGCGAGATCCTCAAGGCATCCGAGGAGCGCATCGCCGCCGGCGAAGGCCTCGCCAAGGAAGACCGCGAGTTTCATCTCGAGATCGTGCGCGCCACCAAGAACAGCGTCTTCCATAACATCTGCAGCGTCTACTATCTGATGGGCGAACAGCGCCTGCCGATCTACTTCAACGATCCCGAACGCAGCGTGCGCTCGCATGCCGAGCACGTGCAGATCTACGAGGCGCTGCTGCGCCGCGACGGCAATCTCGCCCAGGCGCTGATGAGCGCCCATCTGCAAGGGGCGGAGAGCTACTGGAAGGGCCTGATCGAAGGCGGCAAGGCGGTTGCGCCGCCAAGCCCCGCGCTCGAAAAGGCCTGACCGTGGCCCAGACCGTGCCGAAGATTCTGTCGACCCATCCGCTGCACCCGCGCGCTTCAGCCAAGCTGGCCGGCGCTGGTCAACTCGTCATCGCATCGGCGCTCGATCCTGCCACCTTGACCAGAGAGGCCAAAGACGCCGACATCGTCATCGTGCGCGCGCCACTGCCGCCTGCACTGTTCGAAGGGGCTTGGAAGCTGCGGGCAGCGATCCGCCACGGCGCCGGGCTCGACATGATTCCGATGGAAGCAGCCGCTGCGGCCGGCGTGCTGGTGGCCAACGTGCCGGCGGTCAATGCCCGCTCGGTCGCCGAACATGTGATGTTCACCGCACTTGCGCTGCTGCGGCAATTCCGCAGGGTCGACCGCGACCTGCGCGCCAAAGGCTGGCTCGCCGGACGCGAGCACGCCAATTCCAACATCGAACTTGCCGGCAAGACCATCGGCATCGTCGGCCTTGGCGCCGTCGGCCAGGCCGTCGGCCATATCGCGGCGCATGGTTTCGACCTCAAAGTGGTGGCCACGACGCGCAGCATGCAGCCGGCGCCCGAAAAAGTCGGCTTTCTGTCGATCGACGCGCTGGTCGAGCAGAGCGACATCATCGTGCTCTGCTGCCCGCTGACGCCGGAGACGCGCGGCCTGATCAGCCGCGAGCGCATCGCCCGCATGAAGCCCAACGCGCTGCTGATCAACGTGTCGCGCGGGCCGGTCGTCGATGACGATGCGCTGATCGAGGCCTTGCAGAAACGCCGCATCGGCGGTGCAGCACTAGACGTTTTCTCGACGCAACCGCTGCCGTCAAATCATCCCTATTTCAGCTTCGAC
This sequence comes from Mesorhizobium loti, assembly GCF_003148495.1. GTDB lineage: Bacteria > Pseudomonadota > Alphaproteobacteria > Rhizobiales > Rhizobiaceae > Mesorhizobium > Mesorhizobium loti. The sequence goes on along the minus strand of NZ_QGGH01000001.1, from coordinate 118,386 downwards.
AACGTCATCATCACCCCGCATATGGCAGGCATTACCGAGGAATCGATGATGCGCATGGGCGTCGGCGCGGCAAGCGAAGCGTTGCTGGTGCTGGCGGGCAAACTGCCGGTCAACCTACGCAACCCCGAAGTGGTCGATCACTACCGCAGGCGGTTTCCTCTCGACATATAGCGCATCGCGGTTTCGCCCCAATTCTCCGCGACGTTGCGAGCCATGTCCGGTCTTCGCCTCGCATTTCTGATTGCCTCGTCCATCTGCGCCTTGCCGGCACTCGCCGCGGCCCAGAGCAGCTATGTCTATTGCGACAACGGACTGCGCTGCTTCAAGGCGCCCTGCCCGTCGAACAGCGCGCTCGACCTTGCCACCGGCACGATCATCAAGGGCGTGTCGATCGACGCCAGCGGATTGCCGCAGGCCGACAAGGCGATAATCGATCAGTCCGACGTGCTTTACAGCGGAAAGATCGTCGTCAGGGGCTCGATCGAGCACCGCACCCAGACCATCACCGGCAACGAGTACAGCCTGCCATGGCTGGTCGCGACCCGCATCATACGGACCGCCAAGGACAGCGAACGCAAGCACTGTTCGTCGCACTGATAGTCAGTTCAGCCCTGGTCACGCGCCAAGCAGCGCCTCTATTTCGGCCGCAATCCGCAGCAGGCGCCGGTCATGCCCGTTGCGCGCCACCAGCATCAATCCGGCAGGCAGCGCCGTGCCTTGCATCGGTAGCGAAATCGCACAAAGGTCGAACTGGTTGGCGACCTGCGTGTTGCGCAGCAGCAGGCCTTCAATACGGTCGCGCAGTTCGGCATCTTCAGTCATCGAGACGATGGTCGGCGCTGTCACCGGTGTGGTCGGCAGGGCCAGCACATCGACCGATGCCAGCCGCTCATCCATCGCAGCGACGAGCGCTGTGCGACGGCGCAGCGCCCTGATGTATATAGGGGTTGGCAGCATTGCTGCCCGCGACAAAGGCCCGCTGACGTGCGGGTCTACCGGCACCGGTGCCCCTGTCGCCAGCCAGTCGGCATGCACTTCGGCCCCTTCCATCGCGGCGATCGAACCACGCTTGGTGGCCGCGCGCATGTCGGCAAGCAGATCATCGATCGACAAATCCGCGGTCTGTGCGCCGGCCCGTTCGGCCTTGCCGAGACAGCGCTCGAACGCTGCCGCGACCTCACCTTCCGTCTCTTCGAAAAGGACGCCGCGCGGAATGCCTATGCGGAGCCCAGCAAGTGCAATCGGCGTCAGCGCGGTCGGCACCTCGCCGGCCATCACGGCGGCGGCGGCGGCACACTGGGCAACGGTTCGGGCAAGCGGACCGATCGAGTCCAGCGTGGCGGACAGTGGGAACGCGCCGGCGAGCGGCACGCGCCGCGCTGTCGGCTTGAAGCCGACAACACCATTGAGTGAAGCCGGAATGCGTATCGAACCGCCGGTGTCGGAACCGATCGATATCTCGCTCGTCCCCTCGCCGACGGAAACGCCGGCGCCCGAGGAAGAGCCGCCCGGAATGCGACTGGCGTCAACGGCATTGCCGGGCGTGCCAAAATGCTGATTGTCGCCGATCGCGGTAAAGGCGAATTCGGTCATGTTGGTCTTGCCGATGATGACCGCGCCGGCCTGCCGCAGCCGGCTGACGACGGCGGCATCGTGCGAGGCGGGCGCGGCGGTCTTGCGCATCAGCGAGCCGGCCGTGGTTGGTTCGCCGGCGACATCGAACAGATCCTTGATCGAGACAATGGTACCGTCGAGCGGCCCGAGCCTCACCCCTGCCCGCTTGCGGGCATCGCTGGCATCAGCCGCCGCTCGCGCGGCTTCGGCATAGAGCTTCGTGAACACGCGCTCTTCACCCGCATGGGCAGCGAGCCGCGCGAGGATGATTTCCAGTCGATCACGGACTGATTGCATTTTCGGTGTCGGACTCCAGACGCCTTGAACGTCCTTGAGGCATGGCTTGCCGAGACTTAACCCGGCGCAAGCAGTTTTGCACCCTGTCGAATGCGAGGAAATCCTATGCTCTACAAAGGCAGCTGCCACTGCGGCAAAGTCGCCTTCGAATTCAAGGCCGAACTGACCGGCGCCGTGCGGTGCAATTGCTCGATATGCTCGCGCAAGGGCGCCCTGCTGTGTGCCATCCCGCACGGGACCTTGCAGGTCCTGGCCTGGGGCGACGATCTCGGCACCTACACATTCGGCAACCATGCCATCGCACACCGGTTCTGCCGGGCCTGCGGCATCCATCCCTTTGCGGAGGATGTCCGTGAAGGCCGTGAACGCAGTGCCTACATCAACATCAACTGCGTGGCCGATCTCGACCCCTCGACCCTGTCGGTCTTCGATTTCGACGGGCGTTCGGCGTGAAGCAATTCCAGAGTGCGCAGCGGTTTTCAGTCCGGAATTGCGCAGGAATCAAATTACCTATCGATAGCCCGTCGCATCGGCGGGCTTGCCGGCATCCTGGACCTCAGGAACGTACCGCCAGGCGTCGGGCCGTGAGCCGTCGAGGTCGGTAAAGCCGTAGACCTGCGCGAGCCCGCCGCTGGACAGCGACTGCCCGTTCCAGCGCGAGCGATCCGCATCCGCCGCCAAAGCCGCAACGGCGCGGCCGACGAAGCGTGGCGTCTCGGAAATGACGAAATGCGGCACCTCAGCGGTGGCGTCGCGCCAATTGTCCTCGCTCACGCCAAAGGCTTCCAGCATCATCTCCGAACGCAGCCAGCCGGGCGTCAGCGACACAGACGTTGCGTCGTATTTTGCGAGATCCTTGGCGTGCGCCCATGCCATGCGCGTCACCGCGACCTTGGCAAGGTCGTAGAAGGGCGACAGCCGGTAGTGGTCGGCATTGTATTCGGCCGTGCCGTCGGTGACTTCGACGAGCAGCCCGCCCGGACGTTCGATCAGCAGCGGCAACGCATGGTGTGCTGTGATCAGATGCGTGTCGATGCCAAGCCGCAGCATGCGCAGACCATTGTCCAGATTGTGGTCCCAGACCGGCTTGTTCCACTCGAACAGCTTTTCGCCACCCCAAATGTCGTTGACCAGTATGTCGAGCCGGCCCTGTTCACTGCGGATGCGCTCAACCAGTCTGCGCACATCATCGGCCACCAGATGGTCGACCTGCACGGCGATGCCCTTGCCTCCGTTCGCCGAGACCAGTTCCGCAGTTTCCTCGATGGTTTCGGGCCGGGCATATTCGGATTGTTGGGCGCGCGTGCTGCGCCCGGTGACATAGACTGTGGCACCGGCAGCGCCGAGTTCGACCGCTATGCCTCGTCCGGCGCCGCGCGTCCCACCGGCGACCAGGGCAACTTTTCCTTGCAACGTCATTGAACTCTCCCAAAAACGCACTCATCGATCAGACACGGGCTGGTCTGTGCTGCTTACATCATATATAAATGATCATTCGGTTATATCAGGATGTCAAGATGACTCGCCCAAAAACCCAGTCCGACGAGCAGGTGCTGGAGACCGCGCACCGGTTGATCCACGAGCATGGTCCGGAAGCACTCACCTTCGAGCGCCTGGCAAAGGCTTGTGGTCTCTCCGGTGCAACGCTGGTGCAGCGCTTCAAGAACAAGGCGCAGCTGAAACAGCGCACCTTGCTGCACGCCTGGGACGGTCTCGACGAGAACACCAGGACGCTGGCAGCCACTGTTCCCAGAACCCCCACCGGCGCGGTCGCGCTGTTGGTGGCGCTGTCGCAAGGCTATGGCGGCATCGAATCCTATGCCGAAGGCCTGCTTGTGCTGCGCGAGGATCTGCGCGATCCGGTGCTCAGGGCGCGCGGTGCCGCCTGGAAGGCGTTCCTGTGCGACGCACTTGCAGCCTGTTTTGCTGAAACGCCCAACCCGCCACGCGACATCGGCCTGCTGATGGCCTCGCATTGGCAAGGCTCGTTGCTGTGGTGGAGCTTTGACCCGGCGATCGAACTGGCCGCCTATGTCGAGGACAGCCTGAACCGCTTCGTCGCTGCCATCACAACGGCGTCGGCCCGAGAACCGTGATGGTTCCCGGGCCGACGCGCAGTGTCAGGGAAGCCTGATTTGCGCCCAGGCTACTCGGCGCGCTTCGGGCCGCGCAGGAACACCACGATGGCCGCCAGCAGCGTCGCCGCGCCGCAATAGGCGAAGGCGCTGGCGACGCCGGCATGGTCGACCAGCAGGCCGCCGAAGACGGCGCCGAGCGCAATCGCCACCTGGAACGTCGCCACCATCAGTCCGCCGGCGCTTTCGGCCTGATCGGGCGCGGCCCGCACCAGCCAGCTCTGCAGCCCGACCGGCACCGCGCCGAAGGCAAAACCCCAGACCGCAACAGCGGCAGCGGCGACCGTGGGTGAAGCGCCGAAAACCAGCATCGAGGCGGCGGCCAGCGCAATCAGCAGGGGTGCCAGCGCAACGGCTGCCTTGAGGCTGCGTTCGGCCAGGATGCCGCCGGCGACATTGCCGAAGAAGCCGCCTATGCCATAGGCCAGCAGCACCAGCGAGATCGTCTCGATGTCGAGCACGGGCACCTTCTCGAGGAAGGGGCGGACATAGGTGAAGCCAGCAAAGTGCCCGGAAGCGACCAGCAGCACGACCAGCAGGGCGACCCTGATCGACGGACGCTCCAGCACGTCGAGCAAGGTGCGGAAGCTAGCCACACCCACCGGCGGCAATTTCGGAATGGCGGCTACCTGCACCAGCAGCGCCAGCGCAGCGACAACTGTCGCGATCATGAACGCGATGCGCCAGCCCCAGATATCGCCGACATAGGCGCCCACTGGAGCGGCCGTGACGGTCGCCAGTGAAACGCCCGTCAGGATGATCGACATGGCGCGCGGCATCAGCCGCATCGGCACCAGCCGCAACGCCATCGCCGCCGACATCGCCCAGAAGCCGCCGAGTGCAACGCCGAGCACGACGCGGGCCAGCAGAAGCACGGTAAGCGTCGAGGCGAAGGTGGCCAGAAGGTTGGACAGGATCAGGAACCCTGTCAGCATCCACATCACCAGCCTGCGGTCCATGCGCCTTGTGATGATCGCCATGGTCGGCGCGGCGACCGCCGCGACGATCGCGGTGGCCGTCACCGCTTGCCCGGCAACGCCTTCGCTGACGCCAAGATCGCGCGCCATCGGCGTCAGCAGGCTGGCGGGCAGGAATTCCGCCGTCACCAGACCAAACACCCCAAGTGCCAGCGAGACCACGGCACCCCAGGCCGGCTCGGTTCGTTCGTCGGAATCTGCGGGGTTCAAAAGTATGGCGTCGATGACGCCTGTCGCGGGTTCGGCCATGGTCAGTCTCCGATGTGTTGCAGCGCAGCATTTGGCTGCAATGCAACATATAGGGAGTGACCGCCTGGAGTTTCCATGCTAGAAACCCCATCATGTTTGACCATTCGTCCAAAATTCCAATCACTGGCGACCCGCTGACCGACATCTTGAGGGGGCTGCGTCTCGATGGCGTCGAATACGGCCGCTTCGAACTGAAGGAGCCTTGGGGCATCCAGTTCCCGGCCCAGCCCGCGGCGCGGTTTCATTTCATCGGCCGCAAAGGCTGCTGGCTGAAGCAGCCGTCCGGCGAATGGGTGGAGCTCAATGCAGGCGATGCGATCCTGCTGCCGCGCGGTGCGGCCCATGTGCTTGCCAGCGAACCCGGCGCCCAGGCCTGGCCGATCCATGGCTACGAAGTCGAGGAGGTCTGCAAGGACGTCTACTGCATGTCGAACGAAGGCATGTCGGAGTGTTGCCGGCCGGGAACCCTGTTGTTTTGTGGCAGCATGTACTTCAATCTTGACGGCTTGCACCCCTTGCTCGGCATGATGCCGGATGTGATGCGCACACATGAGTTGGAAGCCTACGAACCCGGCATTCCGCATCTTTTGGAATCGATGGCGCGTGAGGTGACGATGGAACGCGTCGGCTCCGGCGGCATCCTGGCGCGGCTGGCTGACGTGCTTGCCGCCACCGTCATCCGCTCATGGGTCGAACGCGGCTGTGGTGACTCGTCCGGCTGGATCGCCGCGGTCAGGGACCGCGAAATCGGCCGCGTGCTGGCCGCCATCCATCTCGAACCGAACCACGACTGGACCGTCGAGTCGCTGGCCCGAATGATGGGCGCCTCACGATCGGGATTTGCCGAGCGCTTCGCCACCATCGTTGGCGAAACGCCGGCAAAATATGTCACCCAGGTCAGAATGCATCAGGCGCGACAATGGCTGATCCGCGACCGGATGAAGATCTCCGTTGTTGCCGCGCGTCTCGGCTATGAATCGGACGCCGCCTTCAGTCGCGCCTTCAAGCGCGTCATCGGCTCGGCGCCTAGCCACCTACGCGCCGAGGAACAGGCTGATATCCGTCAAGCCAACTAACGCATGGAGGCCGTGACGGGCTGGTGATTCCAAGCTAGAAATCGGCATGGTTTTCACCTCTTCCAAGACTATCTTGCCGGCCCCAGGCGGTCCGCTGACTGACATGTTGCGCGGATTGCGGCTTGATGGCGTCGACTACGGCCGCTGCGAACTTGGTGAGCCGTGGGCGGTGTTGTTTCCAGCTCAGAAGGCGGCGCGGTTTCACTTCATCGGTCGCCGCGGATGCTGGCTGTTTTCGCGCTCCGGGGAATGGATTGAACTGAAGGCCGGCGATGCATTGCTCTTGCCGCGCGGCCCCGAGCATGTCCTTGCCAGCGCGCCAGGCATCCCTGCCGTGCCGATCGAACGCTACAGTGTCGAGCCTTTGCAGGACAACGTTTTCAATGTCTCGAACGGAGGCCGCGGCCCGATGACCTTGCTGTTTTGCGGCAGCATGCACTTCAACCTGGACGGATCGCACCCCTTGCTGGGCATGATGCCGGATATGATGCGCGCCGGGGAATTGATGGCGGGTGAGCCCGGCATCCCACACCTGCTGGAAGCCATGGCTGGCGAAGTGACCATGAATCGGGCCGGCTCCGGCGGCATGTTGGCGCGACTGGCTGATGTGCTGGCCGCAAGCATCATCCGTTCATGGGTAGAGAACAGCGGCGACGACACCAGCGGCTGGATCGCGGCGATCAGGGATCGGGACATCGGTCGCGTGCTGGCGGCCATTCATCTGCAGCCCGAGAAGACCTGGACCGTCGAAGCGCTCGCCCACGAGATGGGCGCCTCGCGTTCGGCCTTCGCCGAACGGTTCACGGCCATCGTTGGCGAGACGCCGGCAAGATATGTTGCCCTTGTGCGCATGCATCAGGCGCGACAGTGGCTGATCGACGATCGGATGCGGGTTTCGACGGTCGCCGCAAGGCTGGGCTACGATTCCGAAGCGTCGTTCAGTCGGGCATTCAAGCGGATCGTCGGCATCGCGCCCAGCCATCTGCGCACCGTCGACGGCACCTCCGAAGACCGCTGAGACCATCCCGGCCCGGCTGCCGTGGATTGCCGGATTTGGATGAATTGCCAAGCCTTCCGGACGCAATGTCATTGCCGGGCCGGTTGCATGCAATAGCTTGCCATTGCCAAGCAAGTGAGAGGTCGGCGGCAAGTCGGCCCGAGAGGAGAACCTATGCCAAATCATCTGAAGGTCCTGGCGTTCGCCGCCATGCTCGTGGCCTCCGGGCGCGCCTTTGCCCTGGAGGACAGCTACCTGCCGACCGACAAGATCCCCTATGTCGCCGAGGCACCGGACCAGCCGCAGCGCCTCGGGCCGCTATGGGGCGAAAGGGCCAAGGGCCCGGCGGGAACGTTGCTGAAAGTCCCGGGCAACTGGCGCGCGCCGGTTCACGCGCACACCGCCGACTACCGCGCAGTGGTCATCCAGGGCCTGTGGGCGCACTGGCAGATGGATGGCGGCGAGGCGACCAAGGTCGAACTGCCTCCGGGATCCTACTGGACCCAGAAGGCCAATGAGATGCATGACGATGCCTGCCTCTCCGACACCGAATGCGTGATCCTGCTGATCAACGACACGCCCTACGAAACCTACCTGCCGAAATAGGCGGGCCTATGACGCGTGCCGCAAGCTGACGCCGCTGCCCTTGTCGAATAGCACCACCTTGTCCGGGTTCCAGGCGAAGCGCACCGCTTGCTCGATGGCGACATCGGTCCTGGCCGGCACGGTGGCACGCAGCGTCGCGTCGCCGACGCGCAGCGTCAGGATCTTTTCGACGCCATGGTTCTCGACATCGTGGACGCGCGCCTCCACCGGCGCGCCGCTCTCGAGATAGACGTCCTCGGGACGAATGCCGAAGACGAGCGGGCGACCATCGGTCGCCGCACTCGCCTTCGCAGCCCCCGAAAAAGGCAGTTCGAAATTCAACGGCGCCATCACCGCGCGGCCGTTGACTAGCTTGCCGTCGATGAGGTTCATCGGCGGCGAGCCGACGAAGCTTGCCACATAGGTGTCGCGCGGATTGTTGTAGATCTCGTGCGGCGTGCCGGTCTGGACGATACGGCCATGGTTGAGCACGCCAACCTTGTCGCCCATCGACATCGCTTCGATCTGATCATGGGTGACGAACAGGAAGGTGGCGCCGAGCTGCATCTGCAGGTTCTTCAGTTCCGTGCGGAGCGCCTCGCGCAGCTTGGCGTCGAGCGCCGACAGCGGCTCATCCATCAGGAACACGCGCGGCTTGCGCACGATGGCGCGGCCGATGGAGACGCGCTGCATCTCGCCGCCGGACAGCTTGTCGGTCTTGCGATCGAGCAGATGCTCGATCCTCAGCGTGCGGGCGGCGCGGTCGACGCGATCCTTGATCTCGGCGTCGGGCAGCCGGCGGATCTTCGGCTTCAGCGGGAACTCGAGATTTTCGCGCACCGTGTAGCGCGGATAGAGCGAATATTGCTGCAGCACCAGCGCCACGTCACGCTCGGCCGCACCCCAGTCGGCAACGTCGACGCCATCGATGAAGACCTGGCCTTCGCTGGGCTTTTCCAGCCCGGCGATCAACCGCAATGTCGTCGTTTTGCCGGCGCCCGTCTCGCCCAGCAGCACGAAGAACTCGCCATCGGCTATGTCGAGATCGAGCCCGGTCAAGGCGGTGTGGTTGCCAAAGGTCTTCGAGATGTTTTTCAGCTGGATATGGGCCATCAGAGTCTCACCCCCAGCGACTTGCCGCTTGCCGTGTCGAAGAAATGCGCCTGGGCCGGATCGATCCTGGCAAACACCTTCTCGCCGGGACCGCTGACGAAGCCGCTCTTGGTGCGCGCGCGCAGCATCTTGGAGCCGACCTTGAGGTCGACGATGTCGAAGGAGCCAAGCGGCTCGACGATCTGCGTCTCGACCGGCAGGAACCCGTCGGCCGCATCGCGGCGGATGAGCACGCCTTCCGGCCGGATGCCGAGCGCCAGCTGGCCGCCGGCATGGCCATTGAGCTTCGACAGCAGCGCCCGCGGGAACTCGAAGCCGGCGGCAGCCCCGCCGACCATCACCGAGACCGAGGACGCTGTCTCTGCCACCGCCGCATCGGCGACGTTCATCACCGGACTGCCGACGAATTGCGCCACGAACAGGTTTGCCGGACGCGAATAGACCTCGTCCGGCGAGCCGACCTGCTGCAGCACGCCTTCATGCATGATGACGATGCGGTCGGCGAGGCTCATCGCCTCGATCTGGTCGTGCGTGACATAGATGGTCGTCGAGCCCTGCTTGATATGAAGCCGCTTGATCTCCGCCCGCATCTCCTCGCGCAGCTTGGCGTCGAGCGCGCCGATCGGTTCATCCATCAGCATCGCCTTCGGCCGCCGCACCAGCGCCCGGCCAATGGCCACACGCTGCATGTCGCCGCCCGAAAGCGCCGACGGCTTCTTGTCGAGCAATTCGCTGATCTGCAGCGTCTTGGCGACCGAACGCACTTCCTGCTCGATCTCGGCCTTGCTCTTGCGCGTGGCACGCAAAGGGAAGGCGATGTTCTCGTAGACGCTCATATGCGGATAGAGCGAGAATGACTGGAAGACCATTGCGATGTCGCGGTCGGCGGCCTTCAGATGCTGGATCGGTTTGCCGTCGATGAGGATGTCGCCTTCGTCGATCGTCTCCAGTCCGGCGATGGCGCGCAGCGTCGTCGTCTTGCCGCAGCCCGACTGGCCGAGCAGAACGATGAACTCGTTGTCGCTGATCTTCAGGTTGAGGTCCTTGATGACCTGGACGGCGCCGAAGAATTTCTGGACGCCGCGAAGCTCGATCTGGGTCAATGCTGTGCTCCCGGATTTCGCACCTGGCCGGTGCCGGCCTTCTCCTCAGGCGCGATCTTCGAGGTGATGTTGAAGCCGATCAAGCCGATCAGGGTGATGGTCAGACCGTAGGTATGCAACAGCAGGTTCCAGGGCTGGCAGAGCGCGATGATGCCGAGCACCATCAGCACCTGCGAACCCGGCTCCAGATACTTCTGATTGATGGCGCGAAAGCTCATTTGCGGATTGCTCCGAAGGACATGCCGCGCAACAGATGATTACGAAGCAGGAAGGTGAAGATCGCGACCGGCAACAGGAACAGGAAGGTTCCGGCGGCAATCACCGTCCAGTCCGGCAGGCCGGAGCCGACCTGGCTGGGGATGAACGGCGGAGCCGTCTGGGCGCGGCGGTTGGTCATGATCAGCGCGAAAGCATACTCGTTCCACGCCGTGATGAAGCAAAACACGGCGGTGGCGGCGATACCTGTGGCGGCCTCTGGCAGCACGATCTTGAAGAAGGCCTCCATGCGCGTGTAGCCGTCGACGAGGGCCGCCTCTTCATACTCTTTCGGGATCTCGTCCATGAAGCCCTTCATCAGCCACACCGAGAAGGACAGGTTGAAGGCGGTGTAGAGGATGATCAGCCCGATATGGGAATCGTTGAGCCCGACCGCCCGGTACATCAGGAACATCGGGATCGCCACCACCACCGGCGGCAGCATGCGTGTCGACAGGATGAAGAAGAGCAGGTCCGCCTCGCCCTTCACCTTGAAGCGCGAGAAGCCATAGGCGGTGAACGTTCCCATGCCGACCGCCAGCACGGTCGAGGTGATGGCGATGATCAGCGAGTTCAGGAAACGGCTCGGATATCCCGACCACTGCACCTGGCCCTTGCCGTCGCGTACGATCTTCTCGCCGCCGTCGAAGACGACGCGCTCCCACCACGGGGCGGCCGCATACTCTTCCGGTGTCGGCGGGCTGCGCATTTGCGAGCGCTTGGTGAACAGCTTCACGAACGGCGATATTTCCGGCTGGAAGACGACCGTCGGTGGGATGGTGGTGGCGAGATTGCGCGGCTTGAACGCCGTCGAGGCGATCCAGTAGATCGGCGCCAGGAAGATGATCGTCACCACCAGCACCGCGACGATGGCGACGCGATTGAGACCGATTTCGGAAGAAGTGCGGACGGCGGCCATCTCAGCGCTCCTTCACCTTGTTGAGGTATTTGACGTAGATGTTGGTGATGGCCAGCACCATGATCAGCACGATGTAGGCGAGCGCGCAGGAGCGCCCAGTCTGCCATTCCTGGAACGCCATCTTGTAGAGCCGGATCGAGATCAGCTCGGCTGTCGGCTGGCTGGTCAGGATGTAGGCAAGATCGAATGTCTTGAACGCTTCCATGGTACGGAAGATGACGGCGATCATCAGGATCGGCGCCACCAGTGGCAGCGTGATGCGGAAGAAGGTGTAGAACGGCCCGGCCCGATCGATCGCGGCGGCTTCGTAGAGATGCTTCGGCACCGCCGAGAGGCCGGCCAGCGACAGCAACATAACGAAGGGCGACCACATCCAGATGTCGGTGAGCGCGACGGCGTAGAGCGCCATCTTGGGGTCCGCGAGCCACTCGAAGTTGCCGAGCCCGAGGAAATAATTGATGACCCCCCATGACGGATCGTAGAGCAGTTTCCAGAACAGGCCGACGACGGCCATCGAGAGCATCATCGGCAGCAAAAGCAGCGTCGTCAGCAATCCCTTCAAGGGAATGTCACGGTTGAGCAGCATCGCCACACCGAAGCCGACGAACAACTGGCCGGCGACCGAGACGATGACGTATTTGGCCGTGATGGCGAAATTGTTCCACACGAACGGGTCGTTGAGCAGGTCGCGATAGTTCTGCAGCCCGACGAAGTTCGCCGGCGCGTTGGTCGACGCTCTAAAATCGGTGAAGGAATAGCCGAGCGAATAGATCAGCGGAAAGATGTTGAAGACGATCAGGAACAGGACCGTCGGAATGATGAAGAGGTTGCGGATCGAGATGTCGCTGAGGCCGCGTGCGGCCGCTCTTGAAGACCTGTCCAGTGTGGTGATCATCGTGGTCGCCAAGACCCTGCTCCCGTTTGCAGAAAAAGAAACGGAGGAGGCACCAACGCCCCCTCCGTGAGACACGATATTATTGACCGCGGCCGTACTTCTTGAAGGTCGCGTTCCAGTCGGCAGCCAGTGCGTCCAGCGTTTCCTTGGCGGTGCCTTCGCCGCCGATCATGTAAGGATAGACGCGCTGGTTAAGCTGCTGCAGCAGTTCGGCATATTCCGGCACCGCCCAGAAATCCTTCACCTTGAACATGGTCTCATAGAAGGCCTTGTTGTAGGGCGTGGCATTCTGGAATTCAGCCGACTTCAGCACGGCCGCACTACAGGTGTAGCCGCCGAGTGCCGCCCACTTCTTCTGGGTCTCGTCCTTGATGAACCATTCCAGGAACTTCGTCGCCTCTTCCTGCTTCTGCGAGTAGGAGACGATGGAGATGCCTTGCCCGCCGAGCGCGGCGAACTGATCGCCGTTCGGGCCGGGAGGATTGGCGAAGAAGCCGGTGTTCTTGGCGTTCGGGTTCGACGCCTCGTTGATCAGCGAGGGGAAGAACGCGAAGAAGTTCATGCTCATCGCGGCCAGGTTTTCGGTGATCGCCTGGTTGTCTTCGACAAAGAACGACTTGGCCCAGCCCGGAGGGGTGAACTTGTAGAGTTCCTTGTAGGCGTCGAGCGCCGCCACGGCCTTCTCGGAGTTGATATGGCCGTCGACCTTGTAGGTCGAATAGTCGCCCAGATCGCCGCCATAGGAGAACAGCGCATTCTCGAAGCCCATCGCCATCGCGTCGTAGGAGTTGTCGGTATAGATGGCGATGCCGTATTTCTTCTGATCCGGCCGGTAGAAGAATTCGGCGATGTCACGCAGTGCCTTGAAATCCTTCGGCACGTCGAGGTCGTAACCATACTTGGCCTTGAAGGCTTCCTTTTCCTTGGGATCCTCGAACCAGTCCTTGCGATAGGACCAGCCGACCGCATCGCCTTCGAGCGGGATTGCCCAGTATTTGCCGCTGTTGCCGGGATACTCGGAGTAATATTTCACCGTCGCCGGTGCCATGACATTGCCGAGGTCATGCTTCTTGAAGAAGTCTGTCAGGTCGACATAGTGGCCACCGGTCGAGCCGGCGCCGAGCCATTGCGAGTCGCCAACGACCAGATCGTAGGCGTCGCCATGGGCGTTGAACTCGGTGAAGGCCTTGGTCTGGAAGTCGGACCAAGGTGTGGTTTCCACCGTGATCTTGACGCCGGTTTCCTTCTCGTACTCGTTGCCGAGTTCCTGCAGATAGTTGGCCGGATCCCATTCGGCCCAGAAGATGGTGAGTGACTTTTCCTGCGCGTAAACGGACGTTCCGCAGGCAAGCGTTAAGCCGATACCAGCAAGTACGCTGGTCACTAACTTGCGCATAATGATTTCCTCCCTTGTGCGCATTCTACCTTGTCATGCGAGCCGGCAACGGGGCCGGCCCTGGTAGTTCCTCCCGTGATCGCACCTTTCCGGTTCCGAGCCTCCTCGCCCTGCCGGAAAATGGATCGCAGCCCTCACTTTCGATCCGCTTTTCTTGTCTGATCTGGTATTACCAATTCTGCATGCGCGTCAAGCCCTTTCTTGGCAGCTCGACTTGCCCATTGCTATCGGATTCCGGCTTTATCTGCCTGTTTTACCAAGATTTTCCTACTCAGTGATACGCGTGGGTGTTGTCCGGTACCCCGCACTGCGGTTAAGATCAGTAGTCGACATGCAAATCTGGTCGAACCAGATAGGGCTATTTCATGGCTGCCGTCGGATCGATGCTGTGTTCGTCGCCGATCGATTCCGCGACCGCCGCACGCACCAGCGCCCCGGCCGCCCATTGCGCGACCGACATCGTCCGGCGACTGTCCAGCCCCCATATATCCTTGAGCACGATCAGCACCTCGACACCGAACATCAGCGACAGCGCCTGCGCCAGCCGCTTGAAGTCTCGCGGCGGCAAACGGCCCTTGAGGGGCGCGATCGCCTCTTTCAGCAAGTCGATGCGGTGGCCGCGCGTGAAAGCCGGCTCGCCACCCAGCGTGCCGGCCTGACGCCGCGCCCATTGATCGAGCGACAGCTTCAGCGCTGCCTTGAACGTGGCTTCGAAGGCCTCGATGCGCGGCATGGCCGTGTCGAACAGCTCGGCGACCCGTCGTTCGGCATCGGCGGAGGTCGATTGCCAGGTCAGGATTGGCCCCAGTCCCTCGTCGACCACCGCTTGCACCAACGCGGCCTGGCTCGGGAAATAACGATAGGCAGTGGCACGGGAAACCTCAGCCGCCTCGGCGACCTCGCTGACCGAGGGCGTGACGCCCGCCTGCATCAGCCTTGTTGCTGTCTCCAGCATCAGCCGTTTCGTGCGTGCGCGCGGCCCGCGCTCTATCGCCTGGCCGTTTCCTCGCTCAGTGTCGTCGCTCGCCGTGGATTGTTGACGTGAGACATCCATATCAATACGATACGCGCGTCTCAAAAAATTGCAATGGCCTTCGCTTGCGGAAAGGCCGGGCAAACAGCCGGCAGGGAAACGCGATGAAGCGCATCTATGTGGTGGGCACCGCCGACACCAAGGGCGAAGAACTTGCCTTCCTGGCCGATGCGATCACTGCTGCGGGCGCAGCGGTGTCCCGCGTCGATGTCGGGACGCGCGACGCAACCATTCCCGTCGACATCACCGCAAAGGAAATTGCCGGCCACCACCCCGACGGTCGCGGCGCCGTGCTTGATATCGACGACCGCGGCACCGCGATTGCCGCAATGGGCGTCGCCTTCGCCCGCTTCGTTCAATCGCGCAATGATATCGGCGGGATGATCGGCATTGGCGGCGGCGGCGGCACATCGATCATCACGTCGGGCATGCGCGCGCTGCCGCTCGGCCTGCCCAAGATCATGGTCTCGACGCTTGCCTCCGGCGACACCGCTCCCTACGTCGATGTCTCCGACATCATCATGATGCCCGCTGTAACCGACATGGCCGGACTGAACCGGCTCTCCCGCGTTGTCTTGCACAACGCGGCTCGAGCCATATCAGGCATGGCGGCCAGCCCGGCGCCGCCGCCCGACGGCAAGCCGTCGATCGGCCTCACCATGTTCGGCGTCACCACGCCTTGCGTGACGGCCATCGCCGACCAGCTCCGTTCTGCCTACGACTGCATGGTCTTCCACGCCACCGGCACTGGCGGCCGCAGCATGGAGAAGCTGGCCGACAGCGGCCTGCTGTCCGGGATCATCGACATCACCACGACCGAAGTTTGCGATCTCCTGTTCGGCGGCGTCCTGCCGGCAACCGAGGACCGTTTTGGCGCGATCGCCCGCACCCGGCTGCCCTATGTCGGTTCGGTCGGCGCGCTCGACATGGTGAACTTCTGGGCGCCTTCGACCATCCCGGAACACCATCGCGACCGGCTGTTCTACGAGCACAATCCCAACGTCACGCTGATGCGCACCACGGCGCAGGAATGCCGTGCGATCGGCGAATGGATCGGCACCAGGCTCGCTCGCTGCGAGGGGCCAGTGCATTTTCTCATTCCAGAAAAAGGCGTCTCGGCGCTCGACATCGAAGGCGGCGCCTTCTTCGACCCGGAAGCCGACGCTGTTCTCTTCGAAGCCATCGAGCGCACCATCAGGCCGAATGACCTGCGGCGCGTGACGCGCCTTCCGCTCCACATCAACGACCCGGAATTCGCAAAGGCTGCAACATCGGCCTTCCTCGACATCGCCAGACAGTGAGAGATCCCAAAAAATGCCCGCCATACCGCGCAAGGACATACTGAAGAGGTTCCGGGGAATGATCGACAAGGGCGTGCCGATCGTCGGCGGCGGCGCCGGCACCGGCCTGTCGGCCAAAGCGGAGGAAGCCGGCGGTATCGACCTCATCATCATCTACAATTCCGGCCGCTACCGCATGGCCGGGCGCGGCTCGGCCGCTGGCCTGCTCGCCTATGGCAACGCCAACGAGATCGTCAAGGAGATGGCCTACGAGGTGCTACCGGTGGTCAAGAAGACGCCGGTGCTGGCCGGCGTCAACGGCACCGATCCCTTCGTCATCATGCCGCTGCTGCTGGCAGAGCTGAAGACAATGGGCTTTTCCGGCGTGCAGAATTTTCCCACCATCGGCCTGTTTGACGGCCAGATGCGGCAGAGCTTCGAAGAGACCGGCATGGGCTTCGGGCTCGAGGTCGACATGATCGCCGAGGCGCACAAGCTCGACCTGTTGACCACGCCCTATGTCTTCAACCCGGATGAGGCCCGCGCCATGACCAAGGCCGGCGCCGACATCGTCGTCGCCCATATGGGCGTGACGACAGGCGGCTCGATTGGCGCCACCTCCGCCAAGTCGCTCGACGACTGCGTTCTCGAGATCGACGCCATTGCCAATGCGGCACGCTCGGTGCGCAAGGACGTCATCCTGCTTTGCCATGGCGGGCCGATCTCGATGCCCGACGACGCCCGCTACATTCTCTCCCATGCCAAGGGCCTGCATGGCTTCTATGGCGCCAGCTCGATGGAACGGCTGCCGGCCGAGGCGGCGATCGCCAAGCAGACGGCCGATTTCAAGGCGGTGACACTTGGCAGCGAGACGGCCACGAAGAAAAAGAAGGGATGATGAGACGATGACCGACAAGAGCAAGATATTTGTCTACCCGAAGGACGTCAGCGCCTTCGGCTTCGACTGGGGAAAATTGGCGCTGACGGTAGCGCCTGAAATGAATGGCGCGACCCGGTTTTCCGGCGGGGTCGTCGACCTGCCGTCGGGCAAGGGCCACACGCGCCACAACCATCCGGGCGCGGAAGAAATCATCTTCGTCATCTCAGGCCATGGCGAACAGATGGTCGAGGACGAGAAGGGCATTCCGATGGTCGAGAAGGTCGGCCCCGGCTGCACTATCTACGTGCCGGAAAGCCGCTTTCATTCGACGCTCAACACCGGTGACGGGCCGATGCAGCTTTTCGTCGTCTATTCGCCGGCCGGCCCGGAGCTGGTCCTGCGGGAATTGCCGGATTTCAGGCTGATCCCGGCGGGGCAGTGATCTTCCTCCGTCCCGCGTTTGCTGGGAGGCCCCCTCATCCGACCGCTTCGCGGCCACCTTCTCCCCAAGGGGAGAAGAGACGAGCATCATCGCCGGCTCCCTCCTCTCCCCTTGGGGAGAGGTTGGATTGCCCCGAATTGCTCTTCGCAATTCGGATGGCAATCCGGGTGAGGGGGCAGCAGCCTCAGTACCAGCTAGGCGGTCGCACCCCTGTTCCACCCCCTGCCACGGTCGCCGAACATCACATAGCCGGTGTCAGTCACGGCAACCGTATCTTCCAGCTTGATGAAGCCGCGCGTCGGGTGAAGCATGGTTGTCTCCACCGACAACACCATGTTCTTCTCCAGCGGCTTTGCCGCATAAGTGCCTTCGTAGGTGACTGGATGGTTGGTCATCAGGAACGGCGCCTCGTGCGTGATCAGCCCCATGCCATGGGCGAAGAAATCCGTGTAGGCCGCGACCTTCGAGGCTTTCAGCACGCCCTCCGCGTGTGAAATCATGTCGCCGCCCAATATGCCCGCCTTGACCTTGGAGAAGGCTGCCTGCTGCACCGTTTCGACCTCGGCCAGCAGATCTTCGAGTTCGGCATCCGGTTCGCCGAGAATCCCCATCCGGCAGAGGTCGCCGATATAGCCGTGATAGTTGCCGCCGGAATCGATCGACAGCACCTCGCCTTGCTTCCACGCCTGCGGTGAGGCGGCGCGGTTGTGGCTGGAACCCAGCGTCAGCAGGCAATATTCGAAATGGATGCCGCGATTGGTTTCCTCGCGCCGCAGCCGCTCGATGATCTCGCTCTTGGTCGTGCCTTCGCGTGCCCCGGCAATGGTCGCCAGCATGGATTCCGTGATCAGTTCGGAGGCGGTGCGCAGCTTCTCCAGCTCGGCATCGGTCTTGATGGCACGCATGCTCTCAAGCATGCCGGTCGCATCGATCGGTCTGGCGTCCGGCAACGCCTTGCGGATCAACGTATAGGCGTCCGACGGCAGGAAGCCGGGCTCGATGCCGATGCGGGCGCCCGCCTTGCCAATCTTCTGCAGATGCTCGACGGCGAGGTTGGCAGCGTCGAGCGTGCCCCAGCAGGCGGCGTGCAGTGTCGGCGTCCAGAACGGGTTGTTCTGATGCTCGCCGCCTTCCATGCGGTTGCCGATATAGGCGGCATGGTCCGGCCCGCCCTTTTCGTACACGACGATCGGCAGGTATCGGCTGTGGCCGATCGCATCCATGGCGGCAAAGAAGATGAACTTGTAGCCGCCCAGCAGGTATTGCGTGTTGTGCTTGGAGGTGGCGAGCAGCACATCGATGCCCGCCTCCTCCATCAGCCGGTCGACCCTTGCCTCGTCGAACGGGATATTGCCGACGGCATTCTTGCCCGGAGCAATGTTCATCTTTTCTCTCCCTGAATTGCCTGGGATCGCCGGCTGTTCTGCTCCCGATCCCTTGGCTATGGCTCAAACCTGCACCATTTTGCCCATTCTGGTCCAGCCAGAAATAGGAAAAACGGCATCGCTCGATGTCACCATATCGTCATCCGTCGCATATCGGATCAATCTGGTCCTACCAGGCTGATCGAATTGAGCCACTTCCTCCAAACTGGTCCAGCGGACGAAAATTTCAAAGCCAAGCAAGGATGCGCCAATTCCGTCTCTGGCGAAACCCTCGGCAAGGCTCATAATCGCCGCCGCAAGGATGCCGGCGGGCTTGCCGGCGTCTGAGGGGTATTGGCGCACCCGACCGGGTCGCGGAGAGGACGGAGTTCGATCATGTCAGGTTTCACGATTTCCAGACGCACGATGCTGGCAGGCTCGGCAATGCTGCTGGCCTCCACCGCCATGCCGACTTCGGGCTGGGCGCAGACGCCGAAGAAGGGCGGGCGCCTGGTGCTTGCCGCCGATTCCGAACCACGCAACCTCAATCCGGCGATCGTCGCCTCCAACGGCGTGTTCTTCATCTCCAGCAAGATCGTCGAAACGCTGGCCGAAGCCTCCTTCGACGGCAAGGACGGGCTCGTTCCACGGCTGGCGCTGAGTTGGGAGGGTGCTGCCGACGGGCTCTCAGTGACGTTCAAACTGCGCGACGGCGTCAAATGGCATGACGGCAAACCGTTCACCTCGGCCGACGTCGCCTTCTCGGCGCTGCAGATCTGGAAGCCGCTGCAGAATCTCGGCCGCACCGTGTTCAAGGATCTGGCCAGCGTCGACACCCCGGACGATCTCACCGCCGTGTTCAAGTTCGCCAAGCCGACGCCCTTCCAGCTGATCCGCAACGCGCTGCCGGCGCTAAGCAGCGTGGTGCCGAAGCACATCTACGAGGTGGGCAAGATCGAGGACAACCCGGCCAACAACGCGCCCATCGGCACCGGGCCGTTCAAATTCGGCGAGTACAAGGCCGGCCAGTATTACCGGCTGGCGAAGAACACGGATTACTGGAGCAAGGACGAGCCCTATCTCGACGAGATCATCTATCAGGTGCTGCCGGATCGCACGTCCGCGGCGAGCGCGCTGGAGGCTGAAGAGATCCAGCTCGCAGCCTTCTCCGCCGTGCCGCTGGCCGACCTCGACCGCATCTCGAAAGTGCCGGGCCTGAAGGTGATCTCCAAGGGCTATGAAGGGCTGACCTATCAGCTCGTCGTCGAGATCAACCATCGTCGCAAGGAACTGGCCGACGTGAAGGTGCGCCAGGCGATCGCGCACGCCATCGACAAGGATTTCGTCGTCAAGACGGTGTTCCTCGGCTATGCCGCGACAGCCACCGGTCCGGTGCCGAAGAACGATCCGCAATTCTACACGGCCGACGTGCCGACCTATGCCTTCGACGTCGCCAAGGCCAACGCGCTGCTCGACGAGGCCGGCTACAAGAAAGGTGCCGATGGCAACCGATTCTCGCTAAAACTGCTGCCGGCGCCCTATTTCAACGAGACCAAGCAGTTCGGCGACTATCTGCGCCAGGCGCTCGCCGCCATCGGCATCGACGCTCAGTTGGTCAACAACGACTCGGCCGCGCACATCAAGGCGGTCTACACCGACCATGCCTTCGACCTCGCGGTCGGCCCGCCGGTGTTCCGCGGCGACCCGGCGATCTCCACCACCATTCTGGTGCAGAGCGGCATTCCGGACGGCGTGCCGTTCTCCAACCAGGGCGGCTACAAGAACGACGCGCTCGATGCGCTGATCGCTAAGGCATCGGAGACGCTCGACACCACTGCCCGCACCGACCTCTACAAGGAGTTCCAGAAGGAGGTGGCCACCGACCTGCCGCTGATCAACGTCGCCGAATGGAGTTTTATCAGCGTTGCCCGCGACACGGTCGGCAACATCGCCAACAACCCGCGCTGGGCGGTGTCGAACTGGGCGGATACGTATCTGGCGGGTTGACCGCCAGACTTGCAGATCAGCGGTCCGGGTGCTCAGGTTCGACAATGAGAGTTCCTTCGCGCCCCCTCTTGTCCTGCCGGATAGCGGCATCGGCTTTGCCCTCCCCCTTGTGGGGAGGGTAAGGCGGCCATGACCCTGACCCTGCTCCGCCGTCGCCTCGTCGGCAGCATCTTCGTGCTGCTGACCGTCGTCATCGGCACCTTCCTGCTGCTCGAAGCGGCCCCGGGCGACGCGGTCGATGCCTATATCGTCTCGACCGGCGGCGACGCCGGCATGATCGAGCTGTTGCGCCATCGCTGGGGCCTCGACCAGTCGGAGCTGACGCGGCTGGCCAACTATCTCTGGGCTCTGTTGCATCTCGATCTCGGCCAGTCGGTGACGTTCTCCCGACCGATCCGCGACGTCATCCTCGAACGCCTGCCCAACACGCTGCTGTTGATGGTCAGCGCCACCGCGCTCTCCTTCGGGCTTGGTTCGGCACTCGGCATCTATGCCGGCGCGCGGCCAGGCAGTTTCCGCGATCGCTTCCTGTCGATCGGCTCGCTGGCGCTCTATGCCGTACCGGGTTTCTGGCTCGGCCTGGTGCTGATCGTCGTCTTTGCCGTCGACCTGCGCTGGCTGCCGATCGGCGGCATCGAAACCCTAGCCTCTGACAAGACCGGCCTTGATCGCGCAGCCGACATTGCCATCCATCTCGTCCTGCCCGTTTCCGCCCTCGGCTTCATCTATCTGGCGCTCTATCTGCGCATGATGCGCGCCGGCATGGCCGAGGTCTGGCGCCTGGATTTCGTGCTGGCCGCCCGTGCCAAGGGATTGTCACGCCGTCGCATCGTGCTAGCCCACGTCGCCCGCAACGCACTGCTGCCGCTGGTCACCATGCTCGGCCTGCAGTCTGCGCAGATGCTCGGCGGCAGCGTCGTCATCGAGAGCGTCTTTTCCGTACCCGGCCTCGGTCGACTGGCGCAGGAAGCGGTGGCCGCGCGGGACACCCCATTGCTGCTCGGGATTATTCTCACCAGCGCCGTCCTGGTCATTTTCATCAACCTTGCCGTCGACATTGCCTATGTCTTCCTCGATCCGCGCGTCGGCGCTAGCGAGGCTGACGCATGAGCCCGCTCCGCCGCTTTCTGCGCACGCCCGAGGCGTTCGCCGGCGCCATCCTCCTGGCGGCGCTGATCGCCATGGCGCTGTCGGCGTCATTGCTCTTCCCCGGCGATCCGCAGGCCATCGCCGGACCGGCAATGCTGCCGCCGTTCCAGGATTGGTCGCTGCCGCTCGGCACCGACCGGCTTGGCCGCAACGTGCTAGCCGAGCTCTTTCATGGCGCCCGCACATCGCTGGCCGTCGGGCTCACGGCTGCGGCCGCCGCACTTGTCGTCGGCGCGGTGGTCGGCACATTGGCCGGCTTTGCCGGCGGCATCGTCGACGAGGTGCTGATGCGCATCACCGACGCCTTCCAGACCGTGCCGAGCTTCCTGCTGGCGCTGGCCTTCGTCAGCGTCGTCGGACCGTCGCTCGGCATCGTCGTGATTGCCATCGCGCTCGGCACCTGGACCGGACCTGCCAGAGTGGCCCGCGCGGAAGTCCTCTCCATTCGCGAACGCGATTATGTCGCCGGGGCCAGGGTCATCGGCATGCACCCGCTGGCGATCGCCTTTCGCGAGGTGCTGCCCAATGCCTTGCCTCCGGTGCTGGCGATGTCATCGGTGATCGTCGCCGCCGCGATCCTCACCGAAGCGGCCTTGTCCTTCCTCGGCTTGGGAGATCCCAACCGGGTCACCTGGGGCGGCATGATCGCCGAAGGCCGCACTGTCCTGCGCACCGCACCCTTCCTGTCGATCGTCCCGGGCATAGCGCTGGTGCTGACCGTGCTCGGCGTCTATCTCGCCGGTGAAGGCATCGTCGAGACGACGGCGGTCAGGAGAGGCCTGTCGTGACCGCCCTGGCTACGATCCGCGACTTGACGGTGACCTACCGCCGCGACGGCGGCGAGGTGACGGCGCTGAAGGGTATCAACCTCGGCATCGCCAGTGGCGAACGCCTCGCCATCATCGGCGAAAGCGGTTCGGGCAAGAGCACGCTGGCGCTGGCCATTGCCGGGCTGTTGCCGGCGTCTTCGGCGGTCAGCGGAAGAATCGAGTGGCCCGGCCTTGCCCACGCGCCGCTCGGCGGTCGCGACATCGGCTTCGTCTTTCAGGACCCTTCCGCCAGCCTCGATCCTGTCATGACAGCCGGCAAACAAATCGCCGAAGTCGCGCGCACTCATCTCGGCCTCACATGGGCACAGGCGTTTGCGAAGGCAAAGCACCTGCTCGAGCGGGTCCGCCTGCCGGACCCGGACTCAGCCTTGCGCGCCTTCCCGCACCAGCTCTCCGGCGGCCAGAAGCAGCGTGTGGCGATCGCCGCAGCCATTGCGGCCGGTCCGAAATTGCTGATCGCCGACGAGGCGACCAGCGCGCTCGACACCATCGTGCAGGCTGAGATCGTTGCCTTGATCCGACGATTGGTGACCGAGGACGGCATGACGCTGCTGTTCATCAGCCATGACATTGCGCTGGCGGCCGAGCTTGCCGAGCGCATTGCCGTTTTCCGTCATGGCCAACTGGTCGAGCTTGGGACGACTGCGCAGATTGTCGGCGCCCCAACCCAGCCCTATACGCGCGCATTGCTCGACGCCCATATCGGCCTCGACGCAGAGCCATTGCTGAACCGAGCCGGGCTCCACGCATGAGCCTGCTGGCGGTGTCCAATCTCACCAAACGCTACCGTCGAGGCGACAAGACCATCGCAGCCGTCGACGATGTCTCTTTTCACATCGACCCCGGCGAAACGCTGGCGCTGGCCGGGCCCTCCGGTAGCGGCAAGTCGACGATCGCGCGGCTGGTGCTGCGATTGATCGAGCCGGACGCCGGACGCATCGACTTCGAAGGCGACGATTTCCTGGCCTTGCGCAGCGCAGCACTGCGAGCGCGACGCGCAAGCCTACAGATGGTGTTCCAGGACCCGTTGGCCGCCTTCAACCCGCGCGCCACGGTGGCGCGCGTGCTCGACGATCCCTTGCGCATTCATGGCATCGCCTCCCGCACCGAGCGCCCGCGCCGCATCGCCGCCTTGCTGGAGCGGGTCGGGCTGACGGCTGATCTCGCCCCGCGCGCCATTCACGAAATCTCCGGTGGCCAGCGACAGCGCGTCGCCATTGCCCGCGCCGTCGCGACGAAGCCGTCGCTGATCGTGCTCGACGAGGCGGTGTCGGCGCTCGACGTTTCCGTGCGCGGACAGATCCTCGACCTTTTGCTTGACCTGCAACGCCAGGAACGGATCGCCTATCTCTTCATTTCACATGATCTCGGCGTTATCAGGGCGATCGCCCACCGCGTCGTCCTTCTCGATGCCGGGCGGATTGCCGAGAGTGGCGATGCCTGCGCCGTCATCGACGCGCCGCAATCAGCCATCGGCAAGGCGCTGGTGGCGGCCGCACCGAGATTGAACCGGACCACACAAGACGCATCATGACCGACTCCGAAGCCAGAGCCGAGAAACTGTCGCGCGAACTCGATTCCGCTTTTCGCAACCGAGCCGATCTATACCGCCTGTTCCTCGAAGAACTGACCGGGAAGCTGGGCGCCAAACAGGCCGAGGCGATCATGATCCGCGCCATCGAACAGCGCGGCAAGGAAGTCGCGGCGGTCGCTTTCGCCAGCTTCGGCGCTAACGACGCTCGCGCGATCGGCGAGGCCTTCCTGGCGGTCAGCCCGGATGGCGGCCTGATGTATCCGGCCGATGTCGAACGCGGCGACGACCATATCGCCTTCAAGGTGAAACGCTGCCCGCTGAAAGACGCCTGGGTCGAGGCCGGCGTCGGAGATGAGAAACTCGCCACGCTCTGCCGCATTGCCGGCGCCTTCGACCGAGGCCTGTTCGAGGCGACCGGCGTGCGTTTCGACAATGTCACCTGGACTCCGGGCCATGGCTCCGGCTGTTGTCATATCGCGCTGACAAACCGGGATGCCTGATAGGCTCAGCCGCCGCCAAAGACGTGAAGTTCCGTTCCGCCCGCTTCAATGACGGCGCGCAGCGCCGGCTGCGGCTCGCGATCGGTGACGATGTCGGAAAGCTCGCCGAGGCCGCACACGCGCTCGAGGCTGTTGCGGCCGAACTTGTCGTTGGTCACCACCAGCGCTGTCGACAACGTTCGCGAGATCATCGCCCGCTTGACCGCCGCTGCTCCCGAGATCATGTCGCTGGGCCCATCCGCGGACAGGCTTGAGGCGCCGATGATGGCAATGTCGGCATTGTAGCGCCTGATGAATTCGACCGTATCCTCGCCGAACACGCTGGCTTCGCGGCTGTCATAGGTGCCGGGGCAGAGGACAACCCGGAAAGTCGGATTGGCGCCGGCTACCGAGGCCACCCCGATGGAGTTGGTGATGACGGTCAGGTCGCGCCTCAACTGCGAGAGATTGCGCGCCACCTCGTAGGTTGTCGAGCCTCCGTCGATCATCACGATCTGGCCTTTCTTGACCAGTCCGGCCGCGCCACGCCCGATCCGGGTACGCTCCTCGACCATGGTCTGGCTGCGCTCGGCAATCACCGGCTCGGATGTCACAAGCGAGATCGTTGCGCCACCATAGGTTCGGTTGAGCAGCCCCGCATCGCCAAGCTCGATAAGGTCGCGACGGATCGTCTCGCCGGCGACGCCAAGGCGTATGGCGAGCCTGGAGATACGGATCGAGGCCGACCGGCGCACTTCCGACAGGATGAGCTCATGCCGCTCCTTCTTCGACAGCCGGCTATGCTCCATGATCAATCCTCCGCGAGTCGAGGACATTAGAACAATTCCAGGAAAAGTGTGAAACGGTTTTCTGTCCGGAATTGTGTCAAAACAAAGAGTTAGAGCGATACGGGCACCGGTGCGGAAGGAGGGGGCCAAACCCGATATGGGCTGACAAGCGTGTTCATGGCTGGTCTGATGAAGACTTGGCGAATCGGAAGCCTTGTCGAATCGAAAGACGGCCGTCAGGAGAGCCCAATGCATGTCGTGACATTGTTGAAAGCGAACATGTTCGATGTCGAGATCGACGGCAAGCCCGCTTCGATCGCCGAGGCCTTGCCGGACTGGAACCCGCATGACCGTTTCGGCCTGGTGATCGACGACGCGCTTGGCGGCATCGGCGCGACCCATCTGCTGCAGATCGCCATCACCTCGTTCTACGACGTCAAGCCAAGCCGCCGCACCGAATTGACGGTCTATCCGGAAATCTATGCCTTCCACATCGGCAAGGGCTATGGCGCGCATGCGCCCTATGATTTCTGGCCGGCCCGGCGCGAAGTCATCACCTCGCGCGATCACCGTGAGGTGCTCGACGCCATCAATGATCGTGGCATCACCCGGCTTGCCGTCCCCGATCGCCAGCCACGAGAAGTCGTGCACCGGCCGAAGGAAGTCGACGCGGCGCTCGACCGGATCGTGTCGGCATTCGTCTACAGCCCGTCGGGCCGGGTTTCGGATCCCGACCTCGTCATTTCAGGCAACGACAGGCGAACTGAATACAACCCCAACAGCGCCTTGCGGCCCCGCTATACCGACAACCGGCCGGCTTCGGTTTCGACGGCAGCCAAGCCGGTCAAGGAAGTCGATCCGTCCTACCAGGAATGGCTGCGCAAGCGAGAGCACGACCTGACCAGCGAGGAACGCGCCTTTGTCGAACGCCGCCGCGAGGCGCTGAGACAGGACGGCCTCGTCACCGAGACCTACCGGCGCGCCGGCGTCCGCGAAGCGCTGATGCGGCTGGCGTCGGCCGGCCTCGATTGAGGCTCGGCCGCCACCACTCGCCCACTCAATAGCCGACGGTAAAGCGCTGCCTGATGTGGGCCGGCTTCTCGATCTCATCGACCATGACGATAGCGTAGTCCTCGAAGGAAATGCTGCTGCCCTTGTCCGAGGCGAGAAGCGTGTCCTTGCCGAGGCGGAATTTTCCGGTGCGTTCGCCCGGAACGAACATGGCGGATGGCGACAGGAACGTCCAATCGAGGTCGCCGACCGTCTTCAATCTGTCCAGGAAGTCGGCGCCCTTCTGCGCTTCGGCCTTGTAGATCGCCGGGAATTCGGGGGTATCGACCAGCCGCTTGCCGGGCGCGACTTCGAGACTGCCGGCGCCGCCGACGACGAGATAGCGCTTCACGCCGGAGGCCCGCACCGCGGCGATCAGCCTATCGGCATCGCTGTCCAGAAAATGCACCGCGCTGATCACGACATCATGGCCGCGCAGCAGGCCAGCCAGACCCTTCTCGTCGAAGAGATCGCCCTTCCTGGCCGTCACGCCCGGAAGCGAGACGATCTTTTCCGGGTTGCGCGCAATGCCGGTGACGGTATGGCCGCGATCGGAAAGTTCTCTGAGTAGGCGCGAACCGACAGCACCCGATGCACCAATGAGAGCGACTTTTGCCATGTCTGTTTCCTTATTCCTTGTTGGAGGTTTCTGGAGGACGGGATCACGCCGCCGCGATATGGGCAACGAGATTGTCGAAGCTGCCGAACAGTGCGTTGGAACCGATGAGCCGGGGGGCATCGTTGCGGATGACCGCCAGCGAAGGCACGCCATCGGCATGCAGGCGCTGGAACAGCGCACGGCCGCGGCCGACCAGCTCGCGGTGGGCCGTCAGCAATGTTTCGGTCGGCGCCTTAAGCATCTCGGCGGCGTCCGCCATGCCGGCGGCGGCGAGCACCTCGGCGACACCGCTGGTCGTCACGACATCGCTGCCGTCGACATAGCGTGCCCGCTGGATCGCCTTCAGCGCGGCAAGCCGGCGGCTGGGATCTTCCAGGCCAGCGGCGCTGATGCCGAGCGTGGCGGCATGCGAATCAAGCAGGGTCCCGCTGATATCGAGGACATTGTGCCGGTAGGCCGGCGTGAACACTTGTCCGGTCAGGCGCTCGATGCGCTGGTCGTTCGACCAGGCGTGGGCGGCAAAACCTTCATCCATCGAACGCGCGCCGGCACCAGAGAACAGGCCGGTCGGCAGCAGCTCGATGCGCACGCCGGTGGCCGACAGCCTGTCGAGCATCGGGGTGGCGCCATAGCACCAGCCGCAGAGTGGATCGAAAAGATAGGTCACTTCTGAATTGCTCATAATCGCTGCCATCCCTGGTCCGGCTGCTGGCCTCGTCGAATGCCTTGGCTCCTATGTGGCAGGCGGGGGTCTTGCGATAAATGGCGCCCAATAATACAAACTGTCTGATTCAATCAGACAAAGACTGTCACCTTGGCTGAACTTCTGAACCTCAATCGGCTGGCCTACTTCACCACGGTGATGGAAACCGGCTCGTTCACCGCGGCGGCGGACCGGCTTGGCGTCGCCAAGGCCGTGGTCAGCCATCAGATCGGTAAGCTCGAAGAGGAACTCGGCGCAACGCTGCTGCAGCGCACGACGCGGCGTGTCACACCGACCGAGGAGGGTCGCCTCTTCTATGACCGCGCGATGATCATCCTGCGGGAAGCGGAGGCGGCCTATGGCGAAATCTCGCGCGGAGGCGTCGAACCGAGCGGA
Organism: Mesorhizobium loti; assembly: GCF_003148495.1. GTDB lineage: Bacteria > Pseudomonadota > Alphaproteobacteria > Rhizobiales > Rhizobiaceae > Mesorhizobium > Mesorhizobium loti. Next base: position 90,221 of record NZ_QGGH01000001.1, on the reverse strand, counting down.
ACGCTGAGACTGACCGCGCCGCTCGACTACGGCACCAAGATGGTGGCTCCGGTCATGGCGGCCTATCTCAGAACCTATCCGCACATGCGCGTCGATGCCATATTCGATGACGCGGTCAGCAATCTGGTGGACGAGCAGATCGATCTCGGTATCCGTGTCGGCTGGCTCACCGACTCCTCGAACCAGGCGCGGCGCCTGGGTACGATCCGGCAGACCGTGGTGGCGAGCCCTGGCTTCGCGGCAAGCCTGCCGCCCGACGTGACGCCGCGCCAGGCAAGATCGCTGGCCTGGGTCGGCAACGCCCAGCTGCGCGGCATCGGCCAATGGCTGTTTTCCAGGGACAATGAGAGGGTGCTGACCGAGCTCAATCCAATCATCATGTGCGACAAGAGCCCGGCCGCCCTGGCTTGCGTGCTCGCCGGTATCGGGCTCGGCGTGTTTCCGGACTACAGCGTCAGCGACGATATCGCCGAAGGGCGGCTGGTACCGGTGTTTGCCGACTGGAGCTTGCCCACCGGCGGCATCCACGCCGTCTTTCCACCGGCCCGGTTCCGGCCCGCCAAGGTGCGCGCCTTCGTCGACCTGCTCGCGGCCGCGGAGAAAAGGCGATCGCGCGGCGTTGCCATGGCTTGAAGCCGATAGCGGTCAGCGGGCCTCTTGCAGGATCATCTCGGCTGCCTTCTCCGCGATCATGACGACCGGCGAGTTGGTGTTGCCCGAAACGATTGTCGGCATGATCGAGGCATCGACCACGCGCAGTCCGGCAAGCCCGTGAACACGCAGGCCATCGTCGACCACCGCCATGTTATCCGAACCCATCTTGCAGGTGCCGACGGGGTGGAAGATCGTCGTGCCGATATCGCCGGCCTTGCGGATGAGGTCTTCGTCGCTGTCATACTGCGTGCCGGGCAGCATTTCTTCGGGCGCAAAGCGCGCCACGGCGCGGGCCTTCATCAGACTGCGGACATGGCGCAACGAGGCGACGGCCACGGTGCGGTCTCCCTCGGTGGAAAGATAGTTCGGTCGGATCTTCGCCGCCTCCCGTGCATCGGATGAACCCATATGTACGGTGCCCCGGCTTTCCGGTCGTAGATTGCAGACCGACACTGTCACGGCTGGAAAGCGATGCAGCGGCTCGCCCAGCCGGTCGGTGCTCAGTGGCTGCACATGATATTCGAGGTCGGGCGTTGCAAGGCGCGGATCACTCCTGGCGAAGATGCCGAGCTGGCTTGGCGCCATCGACAGCGGCCCGCTGCGCTTGAGCGCGTATTCCAGCCCCATCGACGCACGGCTGACCAGATTGTGGTAGCGCTGGTTGAGCGTCGCGGCATTGGCGACCTTGAAGACGGTGCGGATCTGCAAATGGTCCTGCAGATTTTCACCGACGCCCGGCAAGGCGTGACGGACATCCACGCCAATGCTCGAAAGCAGGTCGGGGCGGCCGACGCCAGAGAGTTCGAGCAGCTTCGGCGAGTTGATGGCGCCGGCTGCAAGGATCGTCTGTCCAGCGCGAACCTGGTGCAGGCGGTCGCCTTGGCGGAAGACGAGTCCGATGACGCGCCGGCCATCGAATTCGAGCCGTTCAGTCTCCGCGCCGAGCACCACGCGCAGGTTTTTGCGCGCCGCTATGCCGCGCAGGAACGCCTTCGATGTGTTCCAGCGGACGCCCTTCTTCTGGTTGACCTCGAAATAGCCCGAGCCTTCATTGGTGCCGGTGTTGAAGTCGTCGGTGCGGGGGATGCCGAGTTCCTCGGCCGCGTCCCGGAAGGCGTCGAGGATCGGCCATGACAGCCGCTGCCGTTCGACCCGCCACTCGCCGCCGCTTCCGTGCATGGCGCTCTTGCCACCATGGAAGTCTTCCGATTTGAGGAAGTAGGGCAGGACATCGTCCCAGCCCCAGCCAGCATTGCCGGCCTGACGCCAGCCATCATAGTCGGCGGCCTGGCCGCGCATGTAGATCATGCCGTTGATCGATGAACAGCCGCCAAGCACCTTGCCGCGCGGATAGTTGAGGCTGCGTCCGTTGAGACCTGCTTCCGGCTCGGTCTTCATCATCCAGTCGGTGCGCGGGTTGCCCATGCAGAAGAGGTAGCCGATCGGGATATCGACCCAGTGATAGCGGTCGCTGCCGCCGGCCTCGAGCAGCAGCACATTGTTGCGCGGATCGGCCGAAAGCCGGTTGGCGAGCACGCAGCCGGCGGAGCCAGCACCGACGATGACGTAGTCGTAACTGCCGAACGGGGACGGTGAAGCTTCGGTCACGTGCGTGCCTGCTGTCCGGCGATGCGCTCCCGCATCGGGGTCATCGCCTGGTTGATCTCGCCGTACAGTCGATACCGCCGTGCATATGCGTCGGCAACTGCCTCGTCAGGCACAAAGTGTCGAGCGGCCGCTGTCACGGCGGCGGCACCGGCACTGTAGTCCGCGAAGATGCCGACGCCGGCGCCTGCAGCGATCGCCGCTCCCAGGGCTCCGGTTTCCCGGCTGCGTGCCACGGTAACGGGCACGCCCAGCACATCGGCGAATATCTGCGGCCAGACCGTGCTGCGCGAGCCGCCGCCAGACAGCACCACTTGGTCGAAATCGACGCCCGCTTTGTGCAAAGTCTCGACATGGCGCTTGTGCTCGAAGGCGACGCCCTCGAACCGCGCACGCAGCAGATGTGCTCGGCCGTGCCAGCCGGCGATACTGTGGAAGCCGGCTCGCGCGTGGCCATTCTGTTGCGCGTCATCGAGCCATGCCGCAGGGCCTGGATACGTCCTGCAGCTTTGGTTACGGGACATCAGCGGATCGTGGCGATGAGCGCGCTCCTTATGGTGCGCGAGGCCCCGCGATTACCGGTTTTGATGCAGGATCGTCTCGGCGGCGATGAAGCCCCATGTCAGATTGGGCCCCAGCGTCGTGCCGGCTCCTACGGCGCGGGTGCCGATGGGGTTGGCCATGGCAAGCCCGGCCGCATAGAGGCCGGGGATGATCGAACCGTCCGGCCTCAACACCTGCGCGCGCTCATTGGTGCGAGCGCCGCCCTTGGTGCCGAGGATCGAGCGATTGATCGTCATGCCGACATAGGGCGCTTTGTCGATCGGCTTCAGCCGATTCTCGGGGCCATGCGCCTTGTATGCCTCCCAACCGTTGTCGCCGCGTTGGAAGTCCGCATCGTGCCCCTTCGCGCAAAAGCCGTTCCAGCGGGCGATTGTCTCCTCAAGCGCCGCTGCCGGCAGTCCGAGCTTGGCGGCAAGGCCAGCGATCGTATCGGCCTTCTTGATCCAATCGCGCTCGTAGGAGGCATACCAGCGGAAAGGCAGCGACGTTTTCAGGAAACGATGATCGCCAACGAGATAGCAGGGCAGATGGATCGGCGCGCCGTCCGGCCCGCGCGCATCGATCGCCTCGCCGATGTTGAACGCGTTTTCGCTGACAAAGCGCTTTGCATCGCGATCGACGACGATCGAGTGCGGCTCGGCCTGGAAGGTCATCGGCAAGCCGTGCGATTTTCCCTGGTAGCGCGTCGGCAGGCAGGGATAGACGTTCGCCTGATCCATGCGGTCCAGCTGCGCGCCAACGGAAGCCGCAAGCTTCTGGCCGTCGCCCTCATTGCCGCGCGGACTGCCGATCCGGTCGAAGGCGCCGGGGAAGTGGCGCGCACGCATCTCGGCGTCCCATTCGAAGCCGCCGGTTGCGATCACGACGCCGCGACGCGCGACGATCTTCGTATGTTGGCCCTCGCTCTCCACTTCCGCGCCGGTGATGCGCGAGTCCGGGTCCTGGAGCAGGGTGACGGCACGCGTTCCCGGCTGAAATGTGACGCCGGCATCGAGGCAGCCCTTGATGAGCCCGGTCATGAGAGCCGTGCCCTGGCCGCCGGAATTCGTCAGCCATCGCCATAGAAGCTTCGGCCAGACCTTCAACCCGGCTCGGATAGGATGGTGATAAAGATCGAGGTCGACGATCTCCTGGTAGGTGAAACTGTGGGGAAGGGTTGAGCGGCGCAGGCTCCGTGCAAACTTGCCCAGGATACGGCGGCTGAGCGGCCTCGGCGAGAGCATGCGGCCGTAGAGCTTGCCGCCAGGCGCTTCGGCAAAGGGGTCCGGCTCGTTGATCAGGCGAAAATCGAGCGGCGTGTTGACGGACAGGAAGTGCAGCATGTCCGGAGCGGCCTTGGCGAACGCGCCCCAGAGCGTATCTTCCTTCTGCTCCCACCCTTCGGGCGCGACCGCGCGCAGATAGGCGAGCGCATCCTCGCGGCTGTCGGCGATGCCGGCTTCGGCCGCGACATGGTTGGCGGGTATCCAGACCCCGGCCCCGGACATGGCCGAGGTGCCGCCCAGCCATTCGCTCTTTTCGATGACAAGCACCTTGAGGCCGCCCTTGGCGGCCCGCAGCGCCGCCGAGCAGGCCGCCGATCCCGAACCGATCACCAGAACGTCGTACTCGCCCATCGGCATTCCCCTGCCATCATCATCACGGCACTATAGAGGCAGGAAATTTAATCTGTCTACTATTGTGTCGACACTTTTTGCGCTGTACCCTCTCTTGGTCAGCAGCGTGCCCCGCACGACCTTCGCAGCTCCTTTCGAGAGGCAGAGCCATGGACGACACCCGCCTTCAACCCGCGCCGACAGGCATCCATGTTTCCGGAACCGAAACGCGCGAAAGCTACTGGCAGCCGGTACCGGCAAACGGCCATATCGACGTCGCGCTCGCGCCGCACATCGTCGGCATGGAGCACCCCTTCGCACTGGGCACGCAATCGGTAGCGCCCGGCGGCTATGTTCGCGAACACACGCATGACCGCAACGAAGAGACGGTCTACGTCATCGAAGGCCATGGCCGCGCCGTCATCGACGGCAAGGAATATCCGCTGGAACCGGACAGCGTTGTGTTCCTGCCGAAGAATGTCCGTCACATGTTCATCAACGATGGCGATACGCGCCTTCGCTGGATCTGGTTGATCGTGCCGAACGGGCTTGAGGACTTCTTTCGCCTGATCGGCAAGCCGCGCAAGCCCGGCGACCGTGTGCCCTCCAATTTCCCGCGCCCGGAAAACGTCCTGGAAATCGAGCGCAAGACAGTGTTCGGGGCAGACCTCGCCGACAAGTTCGATCCTCTGAAACAGAACCCCTGAAGAAGCCTCGGATGGTGACGCTCGGCCTCATCGGCTTCGGCACGATCGCGCGCGAGATCGTCTCCGCTTTCCCGCAGGACTCATGTCGCTGGGTAGCGCTGACGCGCGAAGGCGCCCGCCCCGCAGTGCCGGCGAATGTCAGCGCTGTCACGCGGCTGGATGCGCTGATCGAGGCGCGCCCCAGGGCGGTGGTGGAGGCGGCAAGCCAGCAGGCAGTCGCCGCCTATGTGCCGGCGCTTCTCGACGCCGGCATCCCGACCATGATCGCTTCGATCGGTGCGTTCTCCGATCCGATACTTGCCGCCCGATTGACCGATGCTTCGCGCAACAGCGGCGCGCGCTTGATCCTGCCGTCAGGCGCGTTGGGCGGCCTCGACTATCTCAGGGCGATAGCGGCCCTTCCCGAGGCGCGGGTGCGCTACACCTCGCGCAAGCCGCAGGCAGCCTGGAGAGCCGAGCTTGCCGCCCTTGGCCTGTCAGCCGAGCACGAAGCAGTATCGCTCTTCGAGGGCACGCCCGCGCAAGCGGCAAAACTCTATCCGAAAAACCTCAACGCCGCCTTCGCCGTGGCGCTCGCGGCAGGCATCGACAAGGTCACCGTTAGCGTGGTTGCCGATCCGAGAGCCACCGGCAACACGCATGAAATCGAGGTCGAGAGCTCCGCCGGCAGCGCTTCCTTCCGCCTCGTCAACGCGCCCTCGCCCGGCAATCCCAAGACTTCGGCGCTGACCGCGCTCAGCCTCGTCGCGGCGCTTGGCGAGTTGCTCGACAGGGAGGGCCGCAACTGATGCCCTTCTTCACCGCCGCCGATGGCTGCCGCATCCACTACGAGACATCAGGCGGCCATGGCCCGCGCCTCATCCTCATCCCGGGGCTCGGCGGTGACGGAAGATTCTGGGCTGGTGTGGTACGCCTGCTCGAGGCCGACCATCGCATCATCGTCACCGACCATCGCGGCGCCGGCCGCAGCGATCGCCCGGAAAGCCCCTGCTCCATTCCCCTGATCGCCAGCGACATTGCCGGCCTCCTGGTGCAGACGGGCGGGCCCGCCCATATTGTCGGGCATTCCACCGGTGGCGCCATCGCGCAGGTGCTGGCGCTCGATCATGCGGAACTCGGCCTGAGCTATACGATCAGTAGTTCCTGGGCGCGCGCCGACAGCCGTTTCCGCACGCTCTTCAGCGCCCGCGCCGAGCTGCTGGAGGCCGGCCTAGCCGAGACCTACCAGCGCCTAGGCCATGTGCTCTGCCACGAGCCGTCCTACCTTGATACCAACGCCGGGCAGCTTGAAGCTGCCGTCACCGCCGCCCCCCGCACCCTGGCGCCGTTGACGGTGAGCGCCGCGCGCGTGCGCATGCTGCTCGACCACGACCGCCTTGACGATCTGCAGCGCATCGACGCCCCGGTCCAGGTGATTGCGGCCGCCGGCGATATCCTGACGCCATCAGCCCTTTCAGAGGCGATCGCCGCTGCGATACCGGGTGCCCGGTTTGTTTCAGTTCCCGGTGCGCATTTTCATCCCCTCGCCGACCCCGAAGGTTTTGCCGCCATCATTCGTCGTTTCATTGCCAAGGCCGACAGCAAACATCATGACCGCTGAAATCGCCCCCGCACTCATCGACCCGCGCCTCAAGCCTGGCGCCTACCTCCTCGCCGAAGGACGCACCATGGCGCGCGACTGGTGCCTCGGCAGCTGCCGCTTCCTTACCGAGACCGGGATGCCGTCCGAGGCCGCGTGGAAGCGCAAGGCGGCGGCCGAAAAGCGCGTCATGCAGCACGCCCATATCGGCTTCAGAAGCGTCGATCGCACCGTGGCGGCGATCGGCGAGGTGCATGAGCAATGCCGCAAGGCAGGCGTAACGGTCGACCGTTTCGGCATCACTCTCGACTGGTCGATGGGTTATCCCCAGGCCATGCGCGCCAAGGCTGCGCGCGGCACCGGCATCGTGCTCACCGGCCCCGAGGATTTCGCGCGCATCACCAATGCCGCGCCGGCCGCCGCTCATTTCGGCGACTTCATGCTCGGCCTGCCGGGCGCGGTGGAAAACACCCGCGCCGCCATCGCCGCCGGGGCAACGGCCATCGGCAATCTGGGACAGTATTTCACCTTCCGGCTGCCCTATTGGGACGATGATGTGGCGACCACCGAAGCGACCGTCACCGCGCTCGGCCTGATTGCCGCGCAGGAGGCCGAAATCCTTGTCCATTCCAATCTCGACGACGGCTTCGCCGGGCTGTTCATCGACATGGCCTGCGCGCTCGGCATGGTGCTGGTCGAAAAGCACATCGTCGAGGATCTGATCGGCGCGCGGCTCGGCCATTGCTACGGCCACCACTTCAGCGATCCGCTGTCGCGCGCTGCTTTCCATTCCGCGCTGGTGCGGGTCAGCGACACGCCGGGCACCATGATCTTCGGCAACACCGTTTCCTATCAGTCGACCCCGGCGGGCAACTACGCCAGCCTGGCAAGTTATCTCCTGGCCGACATTCTCGCCGTTGGGCGATGGCCCTCCGGCCATGCGATCAATCCGGTGCCGGTGACCGAGAACCAGCGCATTCCCGATGTCGATGAGATCATCGATGCGCAGACCTTCGCACACCGGCTCACGCTGCACGCACCGTTCTACGATCCGGTCTTCGACTGGACCAAGGTGGAGGCAATGGCCGATGTGCTGGTCGAAGGCGGGCGCCGTTTTGCCGATGCCGTCATGAAGGGGCTGGCCGAGCGCGGGGTGGATACCGAAGACCCGGCCGCGCTGATGTTCGCCATCCGCCGCATGGGGCCGAAACGCATGGAGGCGCTGTTCGGCCCGGGCGCGGACGGCATGCGCGGGCGCACGCCGCTGATCCATGCCGAATGGGCACGCGAGCTCAACCACAAGGCCGTCGCCTGGGTCGCAACGCAAAAGCCGCTGGAAAGCCCTAAACCCCTAACCGTCTGCATCGGCACCACCGACGTGCATGAGCACGGCAAATACCTCGTCGAACAGGCGCTCGAAGGTCTGGGCATCGTCATCGCCGATGCCGGTGTGGCTGTCGACCCGGAAACGCTCGTCGCCCGCGCCGCCGAAACAGGGGCCGATGCCATCGCGGTCAGCACCTACAACGGCGTGGCGCTGCGTTATGCACAGGCCGTGAAAGCGGCGATGGCGGCACGCGGACTTGCCTTGCCGGTGCTCATCGGCGGACGATTGAACGAAGTGCCCAAGGAGTCCAATTCGGGCCTGCCTGTCGACGTGACCAAGGATATAGCGGACCTTGGCTGCCTGCCCTGCGCCGATCTCGACGAGATGCTGAGTGCCCTGCGTTCCATCCGGCCTGTTGCCTGAAGCGGCAGGCTTCGTTTTCCGCCATCGACTGGCGCGCGCCTCACCAGGCGCTCATGCCGCCGTCGACCGTCAGGATCGAGCCGGTGGCGAAAGAAGATTCGTCGCTGGCGAGCCACAGGATTGCATTTGCGATTTCAGTCGGTTGCGCGACGCGATTCATCGGCGAACGCGCATTCAATGCCGCGACAAACCCCTGAGGGTCGGGATGAGTTTCCAGCATGGTTTCGAAATAGCTCGACCAGGTAACACCCGGCGCCACGGCGTTGACGCGGATCTTGTCTGCAACATGGTCAAGCGCCATGGCACGCGTCAGCGCCGCGACGCCGCCTTTGGAGGCGACATAGGCCGCCCGATCGGCAAGTCCGACATGGGCCACGTTGGAGGCGGTGTTCACGATCACCCCGCCACCACCCGCGGCCATGACAGGAATGACGTATTTGGAGCAGAGAAAGACGCCCTTGAGGTTCACGGCCATGAGCGCGTCCCAATCCGCCGCCGCAGTGGTGACGACCGAGCCGCGTATGCCGTAGCCGGCATTGTTGACCAGGATGTCCACCCGGCCGAATGCCTCTTGCGCGCGGCGCACCATCGTCGCCACGGAGGCTTCGTCCGAGACGTCCGCCTCAAAGGCCAGCGCTCCGGTCCTGTCGGCCACCTCGCTGGCCCGCGCGCCGTCGCGGTCGACGACCAGAACGCGCGCGCCCTCCTTCACAAACAGTTCCGCGACGGCTGCGCCGATACCGGCGCCGGCGCCGGTGACGATGGCCGCCTTGCCCTTCAAACGCATGATCGATCCCCTTTTCACAAACTTGTTTTGCCCTATCTTGCAGAAGCGCTTGCAAAGTGTCGACACTTTTGTATTTAATTTCGGCACGAACTCGGGGATACCAGTGAAAAACACTCCTTCCGTCGAACAACATCTGGAAATCTATCGCCGGATGCTGCTGGTGCGGCATCTGGAAGAGGGGCTTGGAGCGCTTCACAAGGAGGGACGCACGCGCGGCCCGATCCATCGCTGCGATGGCCAGGAAGCCGTCGGTGTCGCCGCGACCGCCGTGCTGGAGGCGGGCGACAAGGTTGCCACCACCCATCGCGGCCACGCGGTCTATATCGGCAAGGGCATGGCCGTGCACCCCGTGGTGGCCGAGATCTTCGGTCGGGCCACCGGTGCCTGCGGCGGGCGCGCCGGCCACATGCTGGTGGCCGATGCCGAAAAGGGCGTGATCGGCGGCAACGCCATTGTCGGCGCGGGCATTCCGGCCGCCACCGGCATGGCGCTGTCGATGCAGATCCTCGGCACCGGCAATGTCGCCATGTGCGTTTTCGGCGACGGCGCCGCGCAGACCGGCATCTGCCACGAGGCCATGAACATGGCCGGGCTGTGGAAGCTGCCGGTCGTCTTCGTGCTCGAACACAACCAGTTCGGCCTGACCGTTCCCTCAGAAGTCCAGTCGCCGGTCGAGGATCTGTCGATCCGCGCCGCCGGCTATGCGATGCCCGCCGAAATCGTCGACGGCAATGACGCGGTGGCCGTCTACCGCGCCGTGTCGACCATGGTCGAGCGTGCCCGGCGTGGCGAGGGTCCCGGCATGGTCGAATGCAAGACCTACCGCATCGAGGGTTTTTCCACCTCCGACATGGGCGGCTACCAGAAGCCGGAGGACATTGCGGCCTGGAAGGCGCGTGACCCTCTGCTGGTCTCGCGCAAGGCGCTCTTGGGCGACGTCGGCGAGGCGAAACTTGCCGGGATCGAGGCCGCGGCCAAGGCCGAGGTAGACGAGGCATTCGCGGCCGCCCTCTCCGACCCGATGCCCGAATTCTCGCTCGACGAAGCCTGCAACCCCTACAGCGAGGCGCACTGACATGGCCATGATGCGGTACGCCGAAGCGCTCAATGCAGCACTGCGCGAAGAGATGCAGGCCGACCCTTCCGTGTTCGTTTTCGGCGAGGACATCGGCCGCTATGGCGGCGTCTTCAAGGTGACGAAAGGGCTGATGGAGGAATTCGGCGAAACGCGGGTGCGCGACACGCCGATCTCCGAACAGGCGCTGACCGCCATGGCGGTGACCGCCGCCATGACCGGTACCCGTCCGGTGCTTGAAATCATGTATGCGGATTTCGTGCCGCTGACGCTCGATGCGCTGGTCAACCAGGCCTCGATCTACAACTATATCTGGAACGGCCAGGTGAAGATGCCGTTCGTGCTGCGCACGCAGGGCGGCGGCGGCGCCGGTGCGGGCGCACAGCACTCCAAGTCGCTCGATTCCATGCTTGCCCACATACCCGGCATCAAGGTCGTCGCGCCTTCGACGCCGGCCGATGCCAAGGGCATGCTGAAGGCCGCGATCCGCGACGACCAGCCGGTCGTCTTCCTTGAGCACAAGCTGCTCTACAACACCCGCGGCGAGGTGCCGGAAGGCGATGTGATCGTGCCTCTCGGCAAGGCGGCAACCCTGCGCGAGGGCAGCGATATCTCGATATTCGCCACCTCCAAGATGGTGGTCGAGGCCCTGAAAGCCGCCGACCTTCTCGCAGCAGACGGTGTTTCAGCCGAAATCGTCGACCTCCGGTCGCTGCGCCCGCTCGATGTCAACGCCATCGTCGCCTCGATCGCGAAAACGCACCATGCCGTGGTGGTCAACGAGGGCTGGCGCTTCTGCGGCTACGCCGCCGAGCTCTCGGCAACGATCATGGACCACGCCTTCGACGAATTGGACGCGCCTGTCGCGCGCGTCACGCTGCCGGATATGCCGATCCCCTATTCCGAACCGCTGGAAACGGCGATGCTGCCAAGTGCCGAGAAGATCCGCACGGCCGCGCTGAAGACGCTGAAGTGACGGAGGCGGCGATGGCGACCCATCCGATCAGCATCGACAGCGCCGGCGGCGAATATATGGAAACCGTGCTGGTGATCGGCTGGGCGGTGAAATCAGGAGATGCGGTCAAGGCCGGCGATCTTCTCGTCACCGTCGAGACGGCCAAGGCCGCAACCGAAATCGAAGCCGACCGCGACGGCTGGCTGGCGGAAATCTTCTTCGCCGAGGGACAGGAAGCGCCGGTGGGCGCGGTGCTCGGCACGATCGCGGATGAGAAACCGATAGTTGGCGGGAAGCCGATCGCTGGCCAATCCGCTTCGACAGCGCCGACCACGGCGACAGCTGTGGAATCCAATCCGCGCGAGCCTGTGGCCAGCGAAGCGCCTTCCTCCATCCGGCCGCCCGGCAGCCGTGCAGTCGCAAGCCCGCTGGCCCGGCGGCTTGCCGCCGCGGCTGGGCTCGACCTTGCCGCCATTTCGGGAAGCGGCCCGCATGGGCGCATCAAGAAGCGCGACATCGATTCCATCCTGGCCGCCCGCTCGAACGAACATGACGGCGCGGTCCTGCGAACGCCGGCTGCAGCCCAGGCATCGCCTGTTGCCGCGCCGACGCTGGCCCGGCAGACGGTGCCGGTAGTCCTCATCCACGGCTTCGGGGCGGATCGCTCGGTGTGGCGGCAGGTCGTGCCCTTGCTCGGGCCGGGGATCGAGACGATCAGCCTCGACCTGCCCGGCCATGGTGCGGAAGCGGCAAGACCCGCAAGCAGCATCGAGGAGATCGCCTTCCTCCTCTCCGACCGGCTGGAGGATATGGGCGTCGGCAATGCCCATCTCGTTGGCCATTCCCTCGGCGGTGCGGCGGCTCTCGCGCTCGCCCGACTTGGCCGTCTTACGGTGCGCTCTGTCACGCTCCTTGCCCCTGGCGGGCTTGGCCCCGAGATCAATGCCGGCTTCATTGCCGGTCTCGCCCGCGCGACCACGGTGCAGGCCCTGGAGCGGTGGCTGACGGTGATGGTCGGCGACCCATCGGCCTTGCCGGTCGGCTATGCGCAGGCCGCGCTCAGGCAGATGGAAAAGATCGGCAATCGCGACGCGCTCGCTGCGATGGCCGAAAGCCTGTTCCCGGACGGCACGCAGGGTTTCGATCTCGCGGGCGCGCTTGCCGAGCTCGCCGTACCGACGCGGTTCATCTGGGGCAGGCTCGACCGCGTCATCCCGGTCGCTCATGCAGTCCGCGCGCCAGGCTTCACTGCTGTTCATCTTCTCGATGGCGTCGGCCATGTACCGCAGATTGAAGCACCGGCGCTCACAGCCCGGCTGATCACCGAGACGGTGCGAAGCGCCGGCTGAGCCGACAAGACCATCACGCCGGCGCCGAAGGCACCGGATACAGAACGCCAGAAGGAGTGCTCGATATGATTTTCGACCATCGCACCTATACCGCCCGCCCGAACAAGCTGTCGCATTTCCTGAAACTCTATGAAGACGTCGGCCTGCCGATGCAGCAGCATTATCTGGGCGAGCCCTTCGGCTTTTTCCAGACGCACATCGGCGACCTGTCGCGCACCGTGCATCTGTGGAAATATGAAAGCCTGGCCGACCGGGAGGACCGGCGCGACCGCATGGAGGCCGATCCCGAATGGCAGGCGTATCGGCGCAAGGTGATCGAGACCGACTATCTTCTCGACATGCGCAACCAGATCCTCAAACCCGTCTCCTTCTTCAATCCCGGAAAGTAAGATGGACCTGATCTTCTCGGCTGAAGGGCGCAGCTGGCCGCTGCGCCTGACCGGCGATGCCGAGCGCACGCGCCGTGCGCTGCTTTTGGCCCTGCCCATGCGTCTGCAGCTTCACACGCCCAAAATCGCTGGCAGCCATATCTATTGGCATGCTCCCATCGTCGAGGATATCGAGGGTGCTACGCATGTGCTTTCCGCGACCGCCGGCGCCTTCATCTACTGGCCGGTGCGGCAGTTCCTCGAAATCACCTTCGCGCCGCTCCAGGCGGAAAATGCCGAGATCACCGTTCTCGGCCATCTCGACGCGCCGGTGGAAGGCATTGCCGAGCTTGCCGCGACACTGAAGCGGGACCAGGGCCGCCGCATTCTGGAAGGCACGCTAGGCCGGTCGGATGGCAGCGTGTCCGAGCCATCGCCGCCGTCGCCATTGCCGCAGGATATCATCGCCGCGCGCAAGGCGCTGTGGGCGTCCTGTCCCGCCGACATCAGCCGGGTCACCGCGTCACGCGCCATCATGCACCCGGCAGGTCCCGTCTTCACCGCGGAGTCGGAAGCGCGGGTGCTGCACGAATTCCTGTGGTGGGTCCGCGCCGAGCGCGGCAGGAAGGACGAATTGGTGCTGCGCCAGGCGGCAGCAATCGCACTCGACAAGACCGCGACCCGGCTGCGCGACTTCTGCCACATGGAGGAAACGCCGGCCCTGCTTTTCCGCCTCAAGGCGGCGATGGACGATCGATATCCTTTCGACGCCCTGATCGACGAGGCAATCCTGGTTACCGGACGGATCGGCGCCTGGCTCGATCTCCTCATCCCGTGGAATGACCTCAACGAGGCCTTCCGCGCAGCGCTTGACGGAAGGAAGGCCGGGTGATGCAAAAACTGACCATCGGCATTGTCGGTTTCGGCGTGATCGGGCAGCGCTGGACGGCTTGCTTTGCCCATGCCGGCCACGCGGTGCGCGTGTTCGATCCGACAGAGCGGCGCGAAGCGTCTTTCAATGAGGTGCTGCCTGCACTCATGGCCGACCTCGATGCGTTGAAAGGATCCTCGCACGCGCCCGGCGCGATCCATCTTTTTCCGACGCTCGCCGAGACGCTCCAAGGCGTCGATTTCGTGCAGGAGAACGGTCCGGAAGACCTGGCCCTCAAGCGCCGGCTGCTGGCCGAAATCGAAGACCATATCGGCGACGAGGTCGTGATCGCTTCATCCTCCTCGGCCCTGCTGGTGTCCGACATGCAGGGCGAGTGCCGCCAGCCCGGCCGCGTCGTGCTCGGTCATCCCTTCAATCCGGCGCATCTGATGCCGCTGGTCGAGATCGTCGGCGGCAAGGCGTCCGATCCGCAGGCGATCGCCCGGGCACACGCCATCTATGATGCCATCGGCAAGAAGCCGGTGACGCTCAACCGTGAAGTGACCGGTCACATCGCCTTGCGCCTGATGGGCGCCATGTGGCGCGAGGCGATCGCGCTGGTGCGCGACGGCGTCGCCTCGGTCGAGGACGTGGATCGTGCCTTCATGTATGGGCCGGGCGCGAAATGGACGCTGCAAGGTTCGTTCATTTCCAACAGCCTCAATGCCGATGGCATCGAGGACTTCCTGCGCAAATATGGCCCGACCTATCAGGCGATCTGGGACACGCTGCTCGACGCAAAGCTCGACAACGAGACCATCCGCGCGATCACGGTTTCGACAAATGCGGCGGTGGGCGGGCGCAGCCAGGAAGACCTGAAAGCCGCGCGCGAAGCTGGCCTCGTCGGCATTTTGAAAACGGTGGCCGCACACGGCGCGCTCTAACTCTTTGTTTTGACGCAATTCCGGACGGAAAACCGTTTCACACTTTTCCTGGAATTGCTCTGATCATCACGGTTCAGGAGAATGGCCATGACCTATCGCACCGCCCTCGTCACCGGCGCCTCGAAAGGCATCGGCGCAGCGATCGTCGAGAGCCTGATCGCGGAAGGATTGACCGTCCATGCACTGGCGCGCAACCGCGACGCGCTGCAGGTCCTGCAGGCACAGCTCGGGCCACATGTAAAACCGCTTGTCGCCGACGTGCGCGATCATGAAGCGATCGCCGCTGCGCTCGGTGGGGCGGAAATCGATGTGCTGATCAACAACGCCGGCGGTCTGGCGACCGTGCGCGCGCTGCATGAGCAGAGCGCGGAGGAAACAGCCGAGGTGGTGGCGCTGAATCTCACCGCGCCATTGCAGCTCATCCGCCTGTTGCTGCCGGGCATGATCGCGCGCAAGCGTGGCCACATCTTCAACCTGACCAGCACGGCGGCCAGCGGCGTCTTTCCCGGCACGACGACCTACGGTGCGGCCAAGGCCGGCCTTTCCCAGGCCGGCCGCATCCTGCGCTTCGATCTCGCGGGCACCGGCGTGCGGCTGACCGAGATCGCCCCCGGCCGCGTGGAAACGGATTTCTACTTGAAGGCGTTCGACGGCGACCGCGAGGGCTTGCGCAAGCGCATGTACACGCAACAGCGGCCGCTCGGCCCGGCCGATATTGCCGCCGTGCTTGTTGCCGCGCTGCGGATGCCGGACCATGTCGACATCGCCGAATTGATCGTTGCGCCAAGCGAACAGGCACCCGGCGGTCATACCTATCCGCCCGGGCCGCAACGCTGAGCGACTGCGTGGCGCCAGCGACGCCGCGCCTCAGTCTGGTCCCATCAATTTGTCGAGCACGGCCGTGCAAGCCTCCTCCCAGGCCGCAGGCACACCACGCGCCGAAAGCACCTGCAGGCCCCGCTCGGTGATGCCGCCCGGTGTCACCAGCTCCTCGAGCATTTGGTCCATCGGCTGGTCCTTCTCCTCAATCAGCCGCCCGGCGGCCACGAATGTCAGCGCCGTCAGCCTGCGGCCAGTTGCCGGATCGAGACCTTGCGTGCTCGACCATTCCGCCGTTTTGCGGATCAGATCCTGCACCCAGCCATAGACGGCGGCATTGACCGTCGCCACCTCGAAGTCCGTTTCGCTGGCGAGCGCAATCGAGGGGCCGAGCCGGTCGAGAACCGCCTGCGCCTGCTCAATGTCGGGGAAATAGATCGTCGGACTGGCACAGATTTCGGAAGCCGTGAACGGCATGGCGCGCACAGCGCGCGCAGGCGCGACAGCGAACCGCGACAGCGGTACACCGGCGCAAACCGAAACCACCACTTGGTCCTTGCGCCACGGCAAACCAGCGACCGCGTCCGGCGCATGCGCCGGCCGTACGGCGACAATGACGACATCGGACCGTTCGACGAGATCGCGATTGTCGGTTGCCAACCGAAAACCATGCCGGGCGCAAAGTGCAGCGGCCTTGCCGCGCGGCGACAGCACGATTGCTGCGGGATCGAGCCCGGAACGCAGGAAACCAGCCAGCATGGACGCCGCCAGATGCCCGACACCAAGAATGCCTACAATCATTGTTGTCCCCCGGATTTGAACCTGCTGCTTGCCATTCAGACGAAGTTGGGAAAGAAAGGCGCTCTACAAAGTGTAGACACAACCTGCATACAAATCAGATGAGAATCGTCGTGACCGAACGAGCCGAGACCAGCGCCGATAGCGATCCGTCCCTTGCCGCCGAGGCCGAAACGCGCCGCGCTGCCGACAGCAGCGAACGCGCCTACAACACCATCCGCAAGCTTCTGGTGGAGTTCAAGCTGAAGCCCGGGGAACGCATCAATGAGGTCCAGCTTTCGCGCAGCCTCGGCGTTTCGCGCACACCGATCCGCGAGGCGCTGAACCGGCTCGCCTCCGAGGGTTTCGTTTCGCTCACGCCCAATCGCGGCTTTTTCGTCAGAAGCCTCAGCACCGAGGGCCTGCTCGACCTCTACGAGTTCCGCTCGATCATCGAATGCGCTGCTTTCAAGCTGATGTGCGAACGCGCCGACGACAGTGAAATCGACCGGCTGCGGAGCTACTGGGAAGCGATCGTCGACGCCTACCCGGACCAGCCGCCGGATGTCATCCTGGCCGAGGACGAAGGCTTCCATCTGCTCATTGCCGAACTGTCGGGAAATCCGGAACTTGTCGGCCAGCTCAGCTCCATCAATGCGCGCATCCGCTTCATCCGCCGCATCCAGATCGAACATCCCTCGCATGACAAGGCGCAGATCACCTCCCATTCGGCCATCGTCGATGCCGCCGTCAGGCGGGATGCCGAAAACGGCATGAAACTGCTGCGCGAACATATCGAAATGACCGTCTCCGCCACGCAACAGGCGCTCAAGGACGCCCTGCTCAAGGTGTTCGCGCCCGGCAACGGCGCTGATCTGAAGCGCCGGCGAAGGGCACGCGACGCATAATCGATATCTGAGCACGAAATTGAACGCAATAGTGTCGACACTTTCTTGACGACAGTCTCTTTGTCTGCTTCGATGGGTTCCAAGGGGAGAGAAGACCGGAACGGCCGCTCCTGCTGTGACCAGTAGCCAAGGGGAACCATCATGAGAAAATTTATCGCCACACTCCTTCTCGGAGCATCGCTATTCGCGGGCCCGGCCATGGCCGAGCAGATCACGATTGGTCTATCCGCTCCGCTCTCCGGCCCGCAGGCCTATTTCGGCACCACATGGCATAATGGCTTCAAGCTCTATGTCGACAAGCTGAACGCCGATGGCGGGGTCAATGGTGTGACCGTCGCCTATGAACAGGAAGACGACAAGGCAGATCCGCGCGAGGGAACGCTCGTGGCGCAGAAGTTCTGCGACAATGACCAGGTCGTCCTCGGCCTCGTCAACTTCAATTCCGGCGTCGCCCAGTCCACCTTGCCGATCTATGAGGATTGCTCGCTGCCGACGATGACCTTCGGCTCCAACCCATCGCTGACCAAGCAGGGCTACAAGCTTATGGTGCGCCCGGTCGCGAACGATCTGGCGGGCGCGCTGCTGCCGGCTGAATACGCGCTCGGCAAGCTTGGCGCCAAGACGGCGCTGGTCGTCAACGACAAGCAGGTTTTCGGCCAGGGAATCTCCGAAATCTTCGCCAAGAACTTCGAGAATGGCGGCGGCAAGGTCATCGACACGATTTCGGTCGCGCCAAGCGATGTGGACTTCGCCGCCGTGCTGGCGCAGATCAAGCCGAAGAAGCCCGACGTCATCTATCTCGGTGCCGTCATGCCGCAGCTGGCGCTCTTTGCAAAACAGATGCATGAGCAAGGCATCACCGCCACCCTGATCGTACCCGACGGCGGCTATACGCCGGACCTGATCAAACAGGCCGGCGAGCCCAACGTCCAGGGCACGCTCGTCGCCATCCAGGTGCCGCCGATGGATGCCTCGCCGGAGATCGCCGAGTTCGCCAAACTCTACAAGGCCAAGTACGGCGAAGAAGCCGGCCCTTACTCGATCTATGGCTATGTTCAAGGCCAGATCCTCGAACAAGTGCTGAAGACGACCAAGGGCCTGACGCGCGAGGACATAAACACGGCGCTGCACGCGGTCAAGGTCAAGACCGCCGTGGGTGAACTGGAATTCGACGAAACGGGCGAACTTAAAGTCGCCCCATCGTACCTCTACAAGGTCGAGGGATCGAAGTTCCAGCTTGTCGGCTCGAAATAGCAGCCGGGCGCCGGAGCCGCCTGCCTTTTTAAAGGCGGCTCCTCTTGCCTGTCGACGGCCGCGCCTGACAAGAGTGCGACGGACCGTCGATCGGGAACCCATTGCACAGGACACCGGCCCATGCTGGGAAACCTCATTCAACAGACGGTCAACGCGTTGACCATCGGCTCGATCTACGCGCTGATCGCGCTCGGCTACACGATGGTCTATGGCGTGCTGCGCATGATCAATTTCGCTCATGGCGAGATGTTCATGCTCGGTGCCTATGTCGCCTTTCTGATCCTCTCCATGCTGGTCGGCGATGTCGGCATGGCGGGCGCGATTGCGCTTACCGTGGCCTTTGTCGTCGCTGTCTTCCTGGTGGGCTTCATCGGCGTCGGCATTGAACGCATTGCCTACAAGCCGTTGCGAAATTCTACCCGGCTTGCGCCAATGCTGTCCTCGCTTGGCGTTTCGCTTTCGCTGGTCACCGGCATGCAGATTCTTGCCGGCCCGCAGCCGGTCGCCTTTCCGAGCTTCTTTCCCGTCGTCCGCTATGAAGTGCTGGGTGGCACCATCACCTCGATGCAGATCGGCATCCTCGTCGCCGCCTTCGTGTTGATGCTCGGCCTGCATTTCCTCGTCAACCGCAGCCGTATCGGCATCATCGTGCGTGCCGTTTCGGAAAGCCGCCCCACCGCACAGCTTCTGGGCATCAACGTCAACGGCGCGATCTCGATGGTGTTCTTTGTCGGCCCGCTGCTCGGCGCGGCCGGCGGCATCCTCTATGCCAGCTATTACGGCATCATGTCGCCGACGATGGGCGCCGTCATTGGCCTGAAGGCCTTCACCGCGGCGATCCTCGGCGGCATCGGTTCCATTCCCGGCGCCATGCTTGGCGCCTTCATCCTCGCCTTCGTCGAAGTCGGCGGAACCGCGCTGCTGCCCGTCATCACCCATGGCGTGCTGGGCACCGAATATCGCGATGTGCTCACCTTCGCGATCCTCATACTCGTGCTTCTCGTTCGCCCCGCCGGCATATTGGGCGAGGCCGTGTCCGAGGAAAGCATCGTGTACAAGAGGGAGTTCTGATGTCCGTCGCCGAGAGCCTCGCGGCTGCCAGGCCGCGTTCAAGCCGGGCCGTCGCGTTCCTTGTCTTTGCCGTAGCAATCGCGCTGATCGCGGCGACGCCCTTCCTGCCCAATTACTATATCCGTGTCATCGACAGCCTGCTGATCTACATCTTGCTCGGCATCGGCCTGAACATCGTGATTGGCTATACTGGCCTGCTCGATCTCGGCTTCGTCGCCTTCTATGCGGTCGGCGCCTACAGCTACGCACTGCTTGCCAGCCCTCAGCTCGACCTGCACCTGCCCTTCCTGGTCATTCTGCTGGTAGCCGCCAGCCTTGGTGCGATCACCGGCATATTGCTCGGCATCCCGGTGTTGAGATTGCGCGGCGACTATCTTGCCATCGTCACACTCGGCTTCGGCGAGATCGTGCGCATCATCATCAACAATGTCGACTGGCTTACCGGCGGGCCGAAAGGCATAGCCCGCCTCGACAAGGCTTCGATCCTCGGCATCCAGATCGCCCGGCCGGTCGATTTCTTCTGGCTCCTGCTTGTCGTCGTGCTCCTGGCCGGCCTTGTGGCCTGGCGGCTGGAGCGGTCCATCCTCGGCAAGGCCTGGGCAGCGATCCGCGAAGACCAGGATGCCGCGCGCGGCATCGGCATCAACACGACCAACGCCAAGCTTGCCGCCTTCGCCACCTCCGCGACGATCGGTTCGATCGCGGGCGCAATCTTCGCGGCCTCCCAGCGCTTCGTCAGCCCGGAGAGTTTCACGCTTCAGGAATCGGTGCTGATCGTGCTGATGATCGTGATCGGCGGCATCGGCAACATTCTCGGCATCGTCGCCGGTGCGGCAATCCTGATCCTGCTGCCGGAAGTGCTGCGCGAATTCGCCGAATGGCGCATTCTTTTCCTCGGCCTGTTGATGATCTTCCTGATCATCGTACGCCCGGCCGGCATCGTTCCGCGCAGCTTCGGACCAGACAAGCTTATCCGGAGACTGTTCGGCAAATGACCCTGGTTTTCGACAGACTGCGAAAGGAATATGGCCAGGTCGTCGCCATCGATGACGTGACCGCCTCCTTCGCCCCCGGGCTGATCCACGGTGTGATCGGGCCCAACGGCGCCGGTAAGTCGACGCTCATCAACATGACCGCCGGCTCCTACACCGTCTCGGCCGGATCGATAGCGCTCGACGGCAAACGCCTGGACAAGCTCAAGAAATATCAGATCGCCAATTCGGGAGTCGCCCGCACCTATCAGAACATCCGTCTCTTCGACCAGATGACCGCGCTCGAAAACCTCGAGGTCTGCTTCTATCCGAGCGACGTCGGCGGCACATGGAAAGAAGTCGTGTGGCCGCCCTATGCCTCGGCCCGCCGCGACCACCGACGCGAAAAATGCATGGAGATCTTGCGTTTTTTCGATCTGCAAGGCCATGCCGACGCGGAAGCCGGCAGCCTGCCCTATGGCCGCCAGCGCATGCTGGAGATCGCCCGCGCGCTGGTTTGCAATCCGCGCCTGCTGCTGCTTGACGAGCCCGCTGCCGGGCTGAACCATCATGAGACGGCGGATCTGACCGCGAAGCTCGCCGCCCAGCGCTCGCCCGACCGGATCACGATCATCGTCGAGCACGACATGGATCTGGTGATGGCGCTCTGCGACAACATCATTGTCATGCATCACGGAAAGCTGCTTTTTCAGGGAACACCCGCCGAGGTGCAGGCCAGCACCGACGTCCAACTCGCCTATCTGGGAACCGCCAATGACATCGACGACATCCGAGCCGCTGCTCAGGATCGCCGGGCTCAGCTCGGGATACGGACGCGTCGGCGTTCTTGAAGACATAAACGTCGACGTCGATCCGCACGAGATCGTCGTTGTTCTCGGCCCGAACGGCGCCGGCAAGACGACGCTGCTCAACTCCATCTCCGGCGTTGCGCGTCCGACCGCCGGCAGCATCACCTTCGAAGGGCGCGACATCACCGGCCTGCGGCCGGAGCAGGTCGTGCGCCTGGGCATCACCCATTGCCCGGAAGGCCGCCAGATATTCCAACGCCTGACGGTGGAAGAAAACCTAGTCGCCGCCCATGTTGGCCGCGGCGGCAAGAGCTTCGAAGCGCTGCGCGCCGAGGCCTTCGATCTCTTTCCGGTGCTGAAGGAGCGGCGCAACGGTATGGCGAGCCGCATGTCCGGCGGCCAGCAACAGATGCTTGCCATTGGCCGGGCGCTGATGGCCGAGCCGAAACTTCTGATGCTCGACGAGCCATCGCTCGGCCTCGCCCCGAAGATCGTTCATCAGATCTTCCGCATCATCCTCGACCTGTCGCGCAACGGCATTTCCATCCTGCTCGTCGAACAGAATGTGCAGCTAGCACTTGAATGCGGCGACTACGCCTATCTGCTGAACACCGGCAAGGTGAAGCTTCACGCCCCCGCACAGGAAATGGCCGAGCATTCCGCCTTGAGCGAGCACTATCTCGGCGGCGCCACCGTGGAAGTTCTTCATGTTTGAAGTCGACTGGAAGACGCCGCATCTGTGGCGCAAGACCGCGGATCTGCGCCAGACGGCGCCGGCACTGCAGGGCGATTTGAAGACGGATGTGCTGGTCGTCGGAGGCGGCTTCACCGGCATGGCAGCTGCACTCGGCGCGCGCGACAGCGGCGTCGATGTCATTGTGCTCGAAGGCAACGAGATCGGTTCGGCGGCTTCCGGCCGCAACAACGGCCTTGTCATCTCCCACCATTCCAAGGCATCGCCTTCGGAATTCGAGGCGGCATACGGAAAGACCGTCGGCACCCGCTACAACCGCATGGTCGCCGATGCCGCCGGCGTGGCCTTCGGCCTGATGCAGCGCTTCAACATCGATGCGCATCAGGTGCAGGAAGGCTGGATCCAGCCCGCGCACACCGAGGCGACACTTGCCCGCACGCGCCAGTTCTATGAGGAGTGGAAAGCCTTCGGCGCCAATGTCTCCAGCCTGGACCGTGACGAAGCCACCGCGCGCATCGGCAGTCCCTATCTCGGCGGCTGGATGGTGCACAATTCGGGCCATATCAACCCGTTTGCCATGACCATCGGCCTTGCCGCGGCGCTGGAGCGCGAAGGCGCGACCATCCACGAAAACTCCCGCGCAACCCGCATCGAGAAGGTGGAGGGCGGCTGGCGCGTCTTCACCGCGTCGGGAAGCGTCACCGCACCGGAGGTGGTGCTGGCGACCAACGCGCTGACCGGCGACATCTGGCCGGGCCTCAAGAAGACGCTGGTGCCGCTAAAAGTGTTCCAGGCGGCGACCAACCCTCTGCCGGAGGACATGCGTGCCAAGATCCTTATCGGCAATCCGGCCGTGTCCGACATGCGCAACGACATCCGTTACTTCCACTATGACCGCGACAATCGGCTGGTGAGCGGCGGGACGCATACGTTCTGGTTCGGCGAGGCCGATCGCGGCCGCACCAAGGTCTCGCGCATGCTGGGCAAGGCCTTTCCCGCGTTTGGCGGCGAACCGGAGATGGTGGAATATTGGCACGGGACATTCGCGGTGGTGCCAGACCGCAGGCCACGCCTTTATCGTCTCGCCCCCGGCCTTGTGTTTGGCGGCGTCTATTCCGGTCGTGGCGTGGCACTCTCCATGTCGCTTGGCCAGGAAATCGGCCGCTGGGCGGCAGGGCGGCGCACGGATGAGCAGATGTCGCTTCCGGTCACCAATATGAAGCCGGTTCCGTTCCATCCGATCGCGGTGCAGGTGGCCAACCGCATGCACGCCTGGAACCGCTTTCAGGACAAAGGCTCCTAAAGCCTCCAGGATTGATCAACAATGGCGCGCTCCGGCGTGCTCCGAGAAGCCAGTCCCTCCAAACGCAAACGGCCCGCGGGCTGCGGGCTATTTTGAATTGGATTTTTGTTGAGAGGCTTTGTTTTGTCGTGCCTTGTCAGCTGAGGCCTCTTTGTGGGCCGAGGAGTTCAGCTGGCTGGCGATGGTCAGTTGGCTGGCGATGGTCCGTCCCCAAACGCAAACGGCCCGCAAAGCGGGCCGTTTGACTATTGGATTTGGTTGCGGGGACAGGATTTGAACCTGTGACCTTCAGGTTATGAGCCTGACGAGCTACCGGGCTGCTCCACCCCGCGTCACCATTGGACGTAAGCCGAGGCCTACGAATAGGATGGCCTACAAATAGGTAGATGGCTCACCAATTGAAAGGGCCGCTTACGCGGCCCGTGGTTTCCCGATTGGCGGGCCTTGTTCATAAAGAGAAGATTTCTCTCCATCCAGGATTGATCCTGGATGTGAGCCAACGTGCGTTTAGCAGACCTGGCAGCGACCTACTCTCCCGCGTCTTGAGACGAAGTACCATCAGCGCTGGAGCGTTTCACGGCCGAGTTCGGAATGGGATCGGGTGCAGCCGCTCCGCCATAACCACCAGGTCGGCAAAACGCACGTTGTTCGAGAAGCTGTTTCTAGCGATTGGCCGCAACATAGCATCAGGCGTAAGGCCTGGGGCTCTGTCGGAGCTTTTCGCTGGTCTTTGTCGTGCCTGTCATCCTCCATTTCTGGAGCGATGAGCATAAGGAATGAGAACGATCAAGCCGATCGAACTATTAGTACCGGTAAGCTTCAAGCGTTGCCGCTCTTCCACACCCGGCCTATCAACGTGGTCGTCTTCCACGGTTCTCAGGGAATACTCGTTTTAAGGTGGGTTTCCCGCTTAGATGCCTTCAGCGGTTATCCCGTCCGGATATAGCTACCCTGCTATGCGGCTGGCGCCACAACAGGTCCACCAGAGATCCGTCCATCCCGGTCCTCTCGTACTAGGGACAGATCCTTTCAATATTCCTACACCCACGGCAGATAGGGACCGAACTGTCTCACGACGTTCTGAACCCAACTCACGTACCGCTTTAAATGGCGAACAGCCATACCCTTGGGACCTGCTCCAGCCCCAGGATGCGATGAGTCGACATCGAGGTGCCAAACAACCCCGTCGATATGGACTCTTGGGGGTCATCAGCCTGTTATCCCCGGCGTACCTTTTATCCGTTGAGCGATGGCCCTTCCACGCGGGACCACCGGATCACTATGACCGACTTTCGTCTCTGCTCGACTTGTCAGTCTCGCAGTCAGGCAGGCTTATGCCATTGCACTCAGCGAACGATTTCCGACCGTTCTGAGCCCACCATCGCGCGCCTCCGTTACTCTTTAGGAGGCGACCGCCCCAGTCAAACTACCCACCATACATTGTCCCGGACCCGGATAACGGGCCGCGGTTAGACATCCATAGTAATAAGGGTGGTATTTCAAGGGTGGCTCCACCTGAGCTGGCGCCCAGGTTTCAAAGCCTACCACCTATCCTACACATGCCACTACGAATGCCAATGTAAAGCTATAGTAAAGGTGCACGGGGTCTTTCCGTCTAACCGCAGGAACCCCGCATCTTCACGGGGAATTCAATTTCACTGAGTCTATGCTGGAGACAGCGGGGAAGTCGTTACGCCATTCGTGCAGGTCGGAACTTACCCGACAAGGAATTTCGCTACCTTAGGACCGTTATAGTTACGGCCGCCGTTTACTGGGGCTTCGATTCAGAGCTTGCACCCCTCCTCTTAACCTTCCAGCACCGGGCAGGCGTCAGACCCTATACGTCGTCTTGCGACTTCGCAGAGCCCTGTGTTTTTGATAAACAGTCGCTACCCCCTGGTCTGTGCCACCCTCCTCTACTTGCGTAGAAAAGGGTCACGCTTCTTCCGAAGTTACGCGTGCAATTTGCCGAGTTCCTTCAGCATAGTTCTCTCAAGCGCCTTGGTATACTCTACCAGACCACCAGTGTCGGTTTCGGGTACGGTTTATAAGGAGGAGCTATTTCCTGGAACCACGCAGCAGCCCGTTCAATCCGATAAGATTGGACTACCTCAATGATCCGTCACTACCTCCAAGCCCACGAATATTAACGTGGTTCCCATCGACTACGCGTTTCCGCCTCGTCTTAGGGGCCGGCTAACCCTGCTCAGATTAGCTTTAAGCAGGAACCCTTGGTCTTTCGGCGGGGGAGTCTCTCACTCCCCTTACGTTACTCATGTCAGCATTCGCACTTCTGATACCTCCACCACCCCTCACGGGTATGGCTTCATCAGCTTACAGAACGCTCCGCTACCGCTTGGCCCTTGCGGACCAAACCCTAAGCTTCGGTGTATGGCTTTAGCCCCGTTACATTTTCGGCGCAAAGACCCTTATTTAGACCAGTGAGCTGTTACGCTTTCTTTAAATGATGGCTGCTTCTAAGCCAACATCCTGGTTGTTTTGGGATCCTCACATCCTTTCCCACTTAGCCATAACTTGGGGACCTTAGCTGTAGGTCAGGGTTGTTTCCCTTTTCACGACGGACGTTAGCACCCGCCGTGTGTCTGCCGACTAGTACTCCCAGGTATTCGGAGTTTGGTTAGGTTTGGTAATCCGGTGAGGACCCCTAGCCCATCCAGTGCTCTACCCCCTGGGGTATTCGGTCGACGCTCTACCTAAATAGATTTCGCGGAGAACCAGCTATTTCCGAGTTTGATTGGCCTTTCAC
Organism: Mesorhizobium loti; assembly: GCF_003148495.1. Lineage (GTDB taxonomy): Bacteria > Pseudomonadota > Alphaproteobacteria > Rhizobiales > Rhizobiaceae > Mesorhizobium > Mesorhizobium loti. The sequence continues at coordinate 64,045 of NZ_QGGH01000001.1, read as the reverse complement.
CCCTAGCCACAAGTCATCCCGAACTATTGCAACAGTTATGGGTTCGGTCCTCCAGTAAGTGTTACCTTACCTTCAACCTGCTCATGGCTAGATCACTCGGTTTCGGGTCTAATGCGACGAACTGAACGCCCTATTCAGACTCGCTTTCGCTGCGCCTACACCTAGCGGTTTAAGCTTGCTCGTCACACTAAGTCGCTGACCCATTATACAAAAGGTACGTGGTCACCCAGGACGAACCTTGGGCTTCCACTGTTTGTAGGCAATCGGTTTCAGGTACTCTTTCACTCCCCTTGTCGGGGTGCTTTTCACCTTTCCCTCACGGTACTAGTTCGCTATCGGTCATGCACGAGTACTTAGGCTTGGAGGGTGGTCCCCCCAATTTCAGACAGGATTTCACGTGTCCCGCCTTACTCGAGGACGATTGATTGCATTACGCGTACGGGGCTGTCACCCACTATGGCCCTACTTTCCAGAAGGTTCCGCTTGTCTCTCAATCGCCACTGGCCTGGTCCGGGTTCGCTCGCCACTACTTCCGGAGTCTCGGTTGATGTCCTTTCCTACGGGTACTTAGATGTTTCAGTTCCCCGCGTTCGCCACTTTACCCCTATGTATTCAGGGTAAGTTACCTATTATCGATACTTGGAAACCACAGCAGCAAGTCGGCCTTGCGACCTTCTGGCTGCTCTGATTTTCCAAGTACCTTAGGTGGGTTTCCCCATTCGGAAATCTACGGATCAAAGGGTATTCGCACCTCCCCGTAGCTTATCGCAGCGTATCACGTCCTTCATCGCCTGTGCATGCCAAGGCATCCACCAATTGCCCTTAAGACACTTGATCGTTCTCATTGCCAATGCCCACCCGCGCAATCCAAAGGATTGTCGCTTCAGCCTCTCCCTTTCGGGGTTGGCATCCGCGTAATTCCAAAGGAATTGCCGCCTGAAGCAGATCCTGTGCGGGATCAAACTTCGATGTCATTGGCACAAAAAGACCAGCTTCTCGAGATCGGTTCGAGGGTGCGGTTAGGCAAGCCCATCATATGCGGGAGATTGAGCGTCTCCCG
>NZ_QGGH01000001.1:55485-60485 GCF_003148495.1 Mesorhizobium loti | reverse complement strand
CGATTTCTCATAGAGATATCCACGGGGCCGAAATTCGTGAGCTGGCTTGGCTGAATTGTGAGCGGTGTTCTGCCGCCGACCATTCCTGTGATGCGCCCCGAGGTCTCGGCGCTGAGCGTACATCATCGGCCTGAAAAACAACCGTTGCGCTTAGATGGCTGCACAGCAATTCACCATCGGAAGTGGCACTTAGAACCGATCTTCGAGCAATTCCGCTGAGATGTTTCGGCCAGCGTAAAAGATGCCCAGGATCAGCACCCGCTCACCCTCGACGGCAAAGGCAATGCTGACGGCACGCCGGTAACCAACAATCCGCAACCCAGGCATGATCTCGGCCCGCTCGGTACCCCGCTGTGGAAAAGTCGACAGACCGAGACAATGGTCGCGGATACCCGCAATGAAATTCCAGGCGATCGCCGGCGACGCACGTCCGGCTATATCATCGTAGAGTTGCTCCAACTCGGCTTCCGCCTTGGGGTGGAAGACAATCTGGTACTCCATCCCCTACTTGGCTTTCGCCTGCTTGGCGCGATGACGCGCCTCCAGCCGAGAGAAGACCGTGTCGGCAGGGATGCCCTTCGTTGGATCCTGCCGGAGTTCAGCCAGGCGACCCGGTATCTCCTCGCGCAGCCATTTCTCCCGCTCCGCCTCGAAATCCTCGAGCATGCGCAGGCCCGCACGGACAACCTCGCTGGCATTGTTGTAGCGACCCGATTCGAGCTGCCTCCTGATGAAACTCTCGTAGTGGTCATTCAAAGCGTAATTTGGCATTGGCAACCTCCTGCAGGGAATATGGGAGCGATTCCCGAATCTGGCAATAGATGTCAACTATTGGCAAGTTTGGCTGATTCGACCATGCCACACCTTGTCGCCATTCACCCTCAGAGAATCGCCCGTCACCTGATTCGGCATCAACGAAGCGTCGCTTGAGCGCCCATGGCCGCTCGGCAACGGCACTTGCGGCTATTGCGGCGTGACACGCCCGGCCGCCGGCGCGATCGAGGAATCTACGTGCAGGCCGATATTCGCGATCGTCACTCGTTGTCATGGCCGAGGGTAGCCACTAAAGCCGGCTGATAGAACACCACCCCGGCTAAATTCATTTCGTATTCGGTTGCAAACCACCGCCGGCATCACCGATGCCAGGTGCGATCGGATGGTCTTGTGTTTCAGCCACTGATTCGGCTTGAGCGGCCGAGCCGGCGCCTGGGCTCTTTAATCCACGGGGGCCTTGTCAGTCCCTCCAAACGCAAACGGCCCGCGGGCTGCGGGCTATTTTGAATTGGATTTTTGTTGAGAGGCTTTGTTTTGTCGTGCCTTGTCAGCTGAGGCCTCTTTGTGGGCCGAGGAGTTCAGCTGGCTGGCGATGGTCAGTTGGCTGGCGATGGTCCGTCCCCAAACGCAAACGGCCCGCAAAGCGGGCCGTTTGACTATTGGATTTGGTTGCGGGGACAGGATTTGAACCTGTGACCTTCAGGTTATGAGCCTGACGAGCTACCGGGCTGCTCCACCCCGCGTCACCATTGGACGTAAGCCGAGGCCTACGAATAGGATGGCCTACAAATAGGTAGATGGCTCACCAATTGAAAGGGCCGCTTACGCGGCCCGTGGTTTCCCGATTGGCGGGCCTTGTTCATAAAGAGAAGATTTCTCTCCATCCAGGATTGATCCTGGATGTGAGCCAACGTGCGTTTAGCAGACCTGGCAGCGACCTACTCTCCCGCGTCTTGAGACGAAGTACCATCAGCGCTGGAGCGTTTCACGGCCGAGTTCGGAATGGGATCGGGTGCAGCCGCTCCGCCATAACCACCAGGTCGGCAAAACGCACGTTGTTCGAGAAGCTGTTTCTAGCGATTGGCCGCAACATAGCATCAGGCGTAAGGCCTGGGGCTCTGTCGGAGCTTTTCGCTGGTCTTTGTCGTGCCTGTCATCCTCCATTTCTGGAGCGATGAGCATAAGGAATGAGAACGATCAAGCCGATCGAACTATTAGTACCGGTAAGCTTCAAGCGTTGCCGCTCTTCCACACCCGGCCTATCAACGTGGTCGTCTTCCACGGTTCTCAGGGAATACTCGTTTTAAGGTGGGTTTCCCGCTTAGATGCCTTCAGCGGTTATCCCGTCCGGATATAGCTACCCTGCTATGCGGCTGGCGCCACAACAGGTCCACCAGAGATCCGTCCATCCCGGTCCTCTCGTACTAGGGACAGATCCTTTCAATATTCCTACACCCACGGCAGATAGGGACCGAACTGTCTCACGACGTTCTGAACCCAACTCACGTACCGCTTTAAATGGCGAACAGCCATACCCTTGGGACCTGCTCCAGCCCCAGGATGCGATGAGTCGACATCGAGGTGCCAAACAACCCCGTCGATATGGACTCTTGGGGGTCATCAGCCTGTTATCCCCGGCGTACCTTTTATCCGTTGAGCGATGGCCCTTCCACGCGGGACCACCGGATCACTATGACCGACTTTCGTCTCTGCTCGACTTGTCAGTCTCGCAGTCAGGCAGGCTTATGCCATTGCACTCAGCGAACGATTTCCGACCGTTCTGAGCCCACCATCGCGCGCCTCCGTTACTCTTTAGGAGGCGACCGCCCCAGTCAAACTACCCACCATACATTGTCCCGGACCCGGATAACGGGCCGCGGTTAGACATCCATAGTAATAAGGGTGGTATTTCAAGGGTGGCTCCACCTGAGCTGGCGCCCAGGTTTCAAAGCCTACCACCTATCCTACACATGCCACTACGAATGCCAATGTAAAGCTATAGTAAAGGTGCACGGGGTCTTTCCGTCTAACCGCAGGAACCCCGCATCTTCACGGGGAATTCAATTTCACTGAGTCTATGCTGGAGACAGCGGGGAAGTCGTTACGCCATTCGTGCAGGTCGGAACTTACCCGACAAGGAATTTCGCTACCTTAGGACCGTTATAGTTACGGCCGCCGTTTACTGGGGCTTCGATTCAGAGCTTGCACCCCTCCTCTTAACCTTCCAGCACCGGGCAGGCGTCAGACCCTATACGTCGTCTTGCGACTTCGCAGAGCCCTGTGTTTTTGATAAACAGTCGCTACCCCCTGGTCTGTGCCACCCTCCTCTACTTGCGTAGAAAAGGGTCACGCTTCTTCCGAAGTTACGCGTGCAATTTGCCGAGTTCCTTCAGCATAGTTCTCTCAAGCGCCTTGGTATACTCTACCAGACCACCAGTGTCGGTTTCGGGTACGGTTTATAAGGAGGAGCTATTTCCTGGAACCACGCAGCAGCCCGTTCAATCCGATAAGATTGGACTACCTCAATGATCCGTCACTACCTCCAAGCCCACGAATATTAACGTGGTTCCCATCGACTACGCGTTTCCGCCTCGTCTTAGGGGCCGGCTAACCCTGCTCAGATTAGCTTTAAGCAGGAACCCTTGGTCTTTCGGCGGGGGAGTCTCTCACTCCCCTTACGTTACTCATGTCAGCATTCGCACTTCTGATACCTCCACCACCCCTCACGGGTATGGCTTCATCAGCTTACAGAACGCTCCGCTACCGCTTGGCCCTTGCGGACCAAACCCTAAGCTTCGGTGTATGGCTTTAGCCCCGTTACATTTTCGGCGCAAAGACCCTTATTTAGACCAGTGAGCTGTTACGCTTTCTTTAAATGATGGCTGCTTCTAAGCCAACATCCTGGTTGTTTTGGGATCCTCACATCCTTTCCCACTTAGCCATAACTTGGGGACCTTAGCTGTAGGTCAGGGTTGTTTCCCTTTTCACGACGGACGTTAGCACCCGCCGTGTGTCTGCCGACTAGTACTCCCAGGTATTCGGAGTTTGGTTAGGTTTGGTAATCCGGTGAGGACCCCTAGCCCATCCAGTGCTCTACCCCCTGGGGTATTCGGTCGACGCTCTACCTAAATAGATTTCGCGGAGAACCAGCTATTTCCGAGTTTGATTGGCCTTTCACCCCTAGCCACAAGTCATCCCGAACTATTGCAACAGTTATGGGTTCGGTCCTCCAGTAAGTGTTACCTTACCTTCAACCTGCTCATGGCTAGATCACTCGGTTTCGGGTCTAATGCGACGAACTGAACGCCCTATTCAGACTCGCTTTCGCTGCGCCTACACCTAGCGGTTTAAGCTTGCTCGTCACACTAAGTCGCTGACCCATTATACAAAAGGTACGTGGTCACCCAGGACGAACCTTGGGCTTCCACTGTTTGTAGGCAATCGGTTTCAGGTACTCTTTCACTCCCCTTGTCGGGGTGCTTTTCACCTTTCCCTCACGGTACTAGTTCGCTATCGGTCATGCACGAGTACTTAGGCTTGGAGGGTGGTCCCCCCAATTTCAGACAGGATTTCACGTGTCCCGCCTTACTCGAGGACGATTGATTGCATTACGCGTACGGGGCTGTCACCCACTATGGCCCTACTTTCCAGAAGGTTCCGCTTGTCTCTCAATCGCCACTGGCCTGGTCCGGGTTCGCTCGCCACTACTTCCGGAGTCTCGGTTGATGTCCTTTCCTACGGGTACTTAGATGTTTCAGTTCCCCGCGTTCGCCACTTTACCCCTATGTATTCAGGGTAAGTTACCTATTATCGATACTTGGAAACCACAGCAGCAAGTCGGCCTTGCGACCTTCTGGCTGCTCTGATTTTCCAAGTACCTTAGGTGGGTTTCCCCATTCGGAAATCTACGGATCAAAGGGTATTCGCACCTCCCCGTAGCTTATCGCAGCGTATCACGTCCTTCATCGCCTGTGCATGCCAAGGCATCCACCAATTGCCCTTAAGACACTTGATCGTTCTCATTGCCAATGCCCACCCGCGCAATCCAAAGGATTGTCGCTTCAGCCTCTCCCTTTCGGGGTTGGCATCCGCGTAATTCCAAAGGAATTGCCGCCTGAAGCAGATCCTGTGCGGGATCAAACTTCGATGTCATTGGCACAAAAAGACCAGCTTCTCGAGATCGGTTCGAGGGTGCGGTTAGGCAAGCCCATCATATGCGGGAGATT
>NZ_QGGH01000001.1:0-52886 GCF_003148495.1 Mesorhizobium loti | reverse complement strand
AGGCTTAGAAGCAAACTTCTTCGTCGCCAGCGGCGAGCCGCCCTCGTTGGTGAGGCGTATATAGTCGCCACCAACGAGAACTGTCAACAGCGATCTCAAAGTTTTTGAACTTTTTGCGACAGAAATTTCGTGCCCTGTCTGTCGATAGCCGACTGCCCCAAGGGAACTCGGGACACCACGAGTGGACGGCCACGAAGGAGCCCTATTGCCGCCGCATTGCCGTTCGACACCAAAGCCAACGAAAGGGCGCAGCGCCGGTGGCGCGGTGCCTCTTTCAGGAGCGCTATATGGGAATACGCGATGAGCCTTGCAGAGAAGGTGCACCGCCCCTCCTGGTAGAGCGCCCCATAAGAAAAGTGCGCGAGGGGAATTCGGTCGGAGCCTGGCGCTTCGTTGACTTCACCTGCCATGACAGGCAAATGTCACGGCCACAACAAAAGCGACAAGCCGTTCCGCCCGGGGAAGAAGCAGCCTTTCTGGATGCCAGACACGGAAGATGTCATAGCCGAACTCGGCAACGAGCCGCCGCTTATCGCGGACGGCCGCAGCGGCCCGCCCGACCGGCGCGAGGTTTCTGCACGCTGGTTATCGGGAACCTTTCTCACCGGTGTGACCTCGAGCGTGTTGATGGGCGTGGCGCTGTTCGCCGCTCTTGATGGTCGCCAGCAGCTGGCCACCCCACCCGAGATCGCCGAGTTGATCAGTCTTGCCGGCAACGGCGATTCCGGCGAAGTCGCCAAGACGACCAGGCTGGTGGCGCCGCGTCAGATCGCCAAGGCCAAGGACCGTCGGCGCATGGAAGTGTCGATGGTTACCAAGGTCGGCGACCGCGACGTTATCCACACCATGCCTTTCGTGCAGATCAAGATGGCGCTCGCCGCCGGCCACACCACCAGCCGCGCCTACCCGCCTTTTGATCCGATGCAGGTGTTCGGCGACGACAGCGACGACAGTGCTCAGCCGGCGACAGCCTCTGCCGCTTCCGGCCAGATCTATGGCGCCAAGGTCGAAAGCGAGATGAGCCTGAAGACCGTCGATTTCCCGATCTCGACGGCTTCCTTCGATGAAAAGAGCGACCTGTCCGCCGACGAGGTGGAAAAGGTGGTGCGCGAAGCCGGCACCGACCTCAGCGACGGCGCCGTGCAGGTCGCTTCACTTCACTATGTCGACCCGCAGCGATTCGGCGAAGCCTTTGCCGAGAGCATGGCAGGCTCCTACGACGTCAAGATCGTGCCGGAAAACGTCTCGGTGGCGCCGCGCGCCACCGCCGACGACCAGGCGCCGGCCTTCGCCGAGGAAATCATCCCCTTCACCAAGGATCTCGACGTCACCGAGGCTTTTGCAGATTCGGGCTACACGGGTGAAGACGCCACCGGCATGGCCGAAGCCATCGCCAAGCTGTTGAACGCGACGGCGCTCAAAGCCGGAACCGTGCTGCGTGTCGGCCTTGAGGTTCACGGCGATGCCGCCAAGGTCGTGCGCACCAGCGTCTACGACCGGACCCAGCACATCGTCACCATCGCGCTCGACGATCGCGGCCAGTATGTGCCCTCGCAGGAGCCGGATCCAAACCCCGAATTGCTGACGGCCTTCGATGATTCGTCGGCGCCGGTGGTGGTGCGCGGCAATCTGCCCAACATCTATGACGGCATTTACCGCACCGCCTATTCCTACGGCATGTCCAAGGCGATGACGCAGCGGCTGATCAAGTTGCTGGCGTCCGGCGTCGACTTCCAGTCACGTCTCAATCCTGCGGATCGCCTCGAAGTGCTGTTCTCGCAGCCGGACGGCGACGACCAGACTTCCGACGATTCGGAACTTCTGTATGTCTCGGCGACGTTCGGCGGCACGACGCGCAACTTCTACCGCTTTCAGATGCAGGACGGCAGCACCGACTATTTCGACCAGGACGGCTCAAGCGCTGAGCAGTTCCTGCTGCGCAACCCGCTGCCCAACGGCAGATTTACCTCTGGCTTTGGTGCCCGCAAACATCCGATCCTCGGCTATGTCCGCATGCACACCGGCACAGATTGGGCCGCTCCTATCGGCTCGCCGATCATCGCAGCCGGCAACGGCGTCGTCGAGAAGGCGGGCTGGGCCGGCGGCTACGGCAAGCAGATCATCCTGCGCCATGCCAATGGCTATGAGACGTCCTACAATCACCAGAGCGCCTTTGCCAAAGGCATCGAACCCGGGGTGCGCGTGCGCCAGGGCCAGGTTATTGGCTATCTCGGCCAGACCGGCCTCTCCACCGGTCCGCATCTCCACTACGAGCTGATCGTCAACGGCACCAAGGTCGATTCGATGCGTGTCCGGCTGCCGGTCGGCAAGGTGCTGAAGGGCGATGACCTCGTCGCCTTCAAGCGTGAACGCGAGCGCATCGACGACCTGCTGAAGCAGGAAGACAGCGATTCGCTGAAAGTAGCGAGCGCCAAGATCGACGGTTGATCCGTCGGCTTTTTAGCCTTTCTGGTTTCTCAGCCTTGCGGATTCTCGACACGCCGCGACCATGGCAGCCGCTCACCGGAAATGGTCGTCCAGGCGATGACAGCCGCAAGCAGGCAAAGCAGCGCGGTCACCGAAGAGACGGCGGAAAACGCAGTGTCGCTGGCGGCGAGCCTTGCCGCATCGACGGTGGGCGCAAGTCCAACCGTCGCCGGTTCGCCAAAGCCTGGCACGCCGGGCGTTGCATTCCCATCCAGTGCATTCGCGTAGACCCAGGCGGCGAGCGAACCCATCGCCGCCACCGCGATCAGACCGCCGATGCGCGAGACGGCATTGTTGATGCCGGAGGCCGCACCCGTATCCTTGTCTTCCACCGCCGTCATGATCGCCGTCGACAATGGCGACACGACCAGCGCCATGCCGAGCCCCATCAGCGCCATCAGCGGGAATGTTCCTGTCCAGAAATTGTGGATTCCGGCACGGGTGAGCAAGGCAAGTCCGGCAAAGGCGAAAGCTACGACGAGGCTGCCGCAGGCGATCGGAAAGCGCGGGCCGATCCGGTCCGATAGCTGGCCGACCGGTCCAGACAAAAGCGCGATCGACGCCGACAGGGGCAGAAAGATGAAGCCGACCTCGGCCGTGCTCAGTCCCCAGCCGGCGATCAGCAGCATCGGCAGATAGAAAAGATTGGCCGACAGTGCGAAATAGAGGAAGAACGTCGCGACATTGGCGCCGGCGAAAGCGCCGACGCGAAACAGGCTGAGGTCGATCATCGGCTCGCGCTGCCGGAGCTCGAAGACGATGAAGACAGCCAGCAAAACGACGCCGGCGGCAATGCTCGGCCCGGCCATATGGCCCTCGCCGCTGGCGCTCATCGAGGTCAGCCCGTATGCGAGCGCACCGAAAGCCAATGTGGCGAGCGCGGCACCGCCGAGATCCAGGCTGCGTTTCTCCGTCGGCGCGTCGGCTGGAACCTTGGCCAGCAGCAGATAGATCGAGATCAGGCCGAGCGGCAGGTTGATGGCGAAGATCGCTCGCCAGATGCCGTCGCCGAAAGCCGACAGCACGAAGCCGCCGAGCACCGGACCAAGTGCCGTGGTCAGCGCCGAAGCAGCCGCCCAGATTCCGATGGTGCGACCGCGTTCCTTTTTCGGGTAGGCCTTGGCGATGATGGCGAGGCTGCCCGGCACCATGATCGCCGCACCAATGCCCTGGACGGCACGAAATGCGATCAGCACCACCGCATTCGGCGCCAGCGCACAGGCAAGCGAAGCGACAATGAACAACGCAATGCCCGCCACGAAGGCGCGGCGGAGGCCGAATCGATCGCCAGCAGCGCCGCCGGCGAGGATCAGCGCCGAGAGCGTCAATGCATAGGCATTGGAAATCCACTGGGCCTCGGCCAGGCTGGCGCTGAGGTTGACGCGGATCGCCGGCGTGGCGATGGCCAGGATCGAACCGTCGATGAAGCCGAGCGCCGAGGCCAGGATTGCCGCGATCAGCACGAATCGCCGCTGCGATTGCGGACAGAACGTTCCATTCGTGACCGGGCTGGTCAGCGGGACGGCGGCGGCTTCGCTGGGTGAATGCATGGAACCTTGCTTAGACCTCCAGTGCACCGGCAACAACCAGCCAGTGGCTTGCAGTCACTGAAACCAGCCCGTCGGCCAGGGTCGCTCCCTATCTGGATGCAAACGGCGGCAGCCATGCTAGGTTTTCTGGAAAAGGTGCAGGCGGGGAGACATCGATGAAGCGGCCACTTGAAGCATCGGCGGAGGGACGCGGCCGTATCGTCGGCATCACCGACGGCGTGTTCGCCATCGCGCTCACCCTGATCGTTCTCGAAATCAGGGTGCCGGCGCACGAGGCGATCCATTCCGAACGCGAGTTGCTTGCCGCGATCGCTGCCTTGGCGCCGCGTTTCCTGACTTATGCCTTGAGCTTCCTGACGCTGACCATCTTCTGGTTTGGCCAGCAGGCGCAGCATGGTCTGATCGCCAAGTCCGACAGACGGCTTGCCACGTTGAACCTCTGCTTTCTCGCCTTCATCGCCCTGCTGCCGTTCTCGACCGACCTGCTGGCCGACTTCCTCGAGTTCAGAACCGCGGTGCTGGTCTACTGGCTCAATCTGCTGATGCTCGGCGTCACGTTGTTCGCCAGTTGGCGCTATGCGGAGAAAAACGGCTTCGTGGCAGAGGATGTCGACGCGGAGACCAAACGCACGGTCTATCTGCGCATCGTCAAGGCGCAGATCCTGTGGGCGCTCGGCGCCGCACTCTCACTCATCAGTCCACTGCTCGGCATCGGCTTCATTCTGATCGTGCAGTTGGTCTATGCCGCCGCACTTCGGAGTTCACTGCTGCGCAAGGTCATCGGCTGAAGGTCCGCCGACAAACTCCACCGTGACACCGGGCGAAACGAGTTTCGCCAGTTCCCGCGCATCCCAATTGGTCAGGCGCACACAGCCATGGCTTTCGGTCTTGCCGATCTTCGATGGATCCGGCGTGCCGTGGATGCCGTAGGTCGGCTTGTCCAGAGCAATCCAGACCGAGCCGACCGGGCCGTTCGGGCCAGGCGGAATGGTCAGGACCTTGTCGTTCTGGCCCTGCTTGAAATTGATGCTGGGGTTGTAGGTGTAGTTCGGATCGAGCGCGACGCGCGACACCGTATGCGTGCCGGACGGCGACGGCGTATCCGACGAGCCGATGGTGGCGGGATAGGCTGCCACCAGCTTGCCGCCGGCATCATAGGCGAAAACCTCTTTCTTGTCCTTGTCGGCGACGATGCGGGCAACCGGCGTCGAGACCAGCCTGCCGAAATTGGCGACCTTGATGATCGTGCCGGGGCGATTGAAGTTGACGTCCGGGTTGAGCGCCTTGAGATAATTCTCGTCCATGTGGAAGCGCTCGGCCAGCGCCTCGGTCACCGACGTGTAGCCCATGCGGTCGAGCTGCGCCTTCTGGCTGTAGTCTTCAGGGATCGAGGCGACATAGGGACCGGCCGCATCCTCCGGCGTGATGGTGTAGTTGGCGAAGGCATCGCCGCCGGATTGCGCCAGCGCCGCCTGGATGCCGACCGCGTCGGTCGATCGCAGATTGCTGCCGGTGATCTGGTTGTAGGCGGCGAGCGCCTTGTCGACATTCGAACCGAAACGCCCATCGATGACGCCAGGCGAAGCGCCGCCGCGGTCGAGCAGCACCTGAAGTGCGGCGACATCCTGGCGCGCTCCCAGCGAAAGCGCCGGGGCAACAGTGGTCTTGTCGCCAGCCTTCGGCGGCAGAGCCGCCTGGTCGGCGGGCAGCGCCTCTTCGGTGGGAACTGCCGGCTGGGCCGGGTCTATCGAGGCCTCGTTCAGCGGCTGGCGCTTGATGGTACCCGGCTTTGCCGGCTGCGGCGCGTCGGGATAATTGTTGTCGTAGCTGCCATCGTCCTGCGGTGCAGGCGGATAGGCTTCCACGGAACTGTCCCCATAGGGATCGTATTCGTCCGCCGGCGGCGGGATAACCCGGCCTTCCTCTTCCAACTGCTTGCGGCGGAACCGCGCCATGTCTTCCGGATCGTCGAGATAGTAGCGGTCGTTGCCGTCGGGGGCGCGGCCCAACTCGCGCAGACGTGTCTCTCGACGCAACGCGCGACGGTCGAGCCGGGTCTGCGGCGGTTGGATGGCGATGACCTTGCCGGTATCGGCGTCGACGATAACGCGGTTGCCCCTGGCGTCGTAATAAATGTCCACATTGCCGTCCTGGGCGAGCAGGATGCCGCCATCATTGGCGACTCGGACAATCGGCGGTGCGCTGTCCTGCGTCGGGGCGGCGAACGCGCCTGAAAAGGACATCCCGGCTGCGAGCGCCGAAAGGGTCAAGATCGTGCGGAACATGGTAGCCAAACTCTCCGGTCCGTAATTGCCGCCGCCCGGCAGTGTTCCTGCAAGGCGAACCCCTTCGCCAGCAAACCAGTTACCCACCATATGGTTCCAACATGAACCGGGCATGAAGATGGCGGTTTTCCGGCGCCTCGAGGAATATTAGCTAGCTTGCGGCGAGTCCCAATTCCTTGCGCGCCTGCCTGGTCAGCTTTAGGGCGACAAGGCGATGGCTCTCGCGCAGATAGTCCTTCAGCGCAGCATCATCCATGCTCTGGCTTGTCCGACGCTGGATCCACGTCATGCCGCGCGAGGCAAGATAGGGCGCGGGCCGCAGGCCCGGCTGCTCTTTGAGCACAGCATAGGCGATATCGGAGCATTTGAAGGTGACGAAGAGCTGCTGGCCCTGGTCCCAGCCGCCGATCGCGAAGACCTTGGCTCCGACCTTCCAGACATGGGCGCCGCCCCACTGGACGACATGGCTCGTCGAGGGCAGCGAGGCGCAGAAGCTGTTGTAGTCGTCCAGTGTCATCCGCGCCCGCTCTTCATACGAAAAAACGCCGCGCGTCCAGGATGGACGCGCGGCGTTTGGATCAGGCTGCCGCTTCCGCCGCGACGATCGTCGGCTTCGAGCGGAAGTTCAGCCGGTCGGAACCGGCTGTGACCTTGACGGTCGAGCCGTCGAGGATATCGCCGAGCAGGATCTTCTCCGCCAGCGGGTCCTGCAATTCCTTCTGCATCACCCGCTTCAGCGGCCGCGCGCCATAGGCCGGCTCATAGCCCTTGGCCGCCAGCCAGTCGATCGCCTCTTGGTCCAGCGACAGCGTGATCTTGCGGTCGACAAGCAGGCTCTCCAACCGCTTGAGCTGGATCTCGACGATGCGGCCCATATCCTGCCGGCGCAGCCGGTGGAACAGGATCACCTCGTCGACGCGGTTGAGGAACTCCGGCCGGAACGACGCCTTGACGACATTCATCACCTCGTCGCGAACCTCATCGACATCCTGGTCCTCGCCAAGATTGACGAGATATTCGGCGCCGAGGTTCGAGGTCATGATGATCAGCGTGTTGCGGAAATCGACCGTGCGGCCCTGCCCGTCGGTCAGACGGCCGTCATCGAGCACCTGCAACAGCACGTTGAAGACATCCGGATGCGCCTTCTCGATCTCGTCGAACAGCACGACCTGATAGGGCCGCCGCCGCACCGCTTCGGTCAGCGCGCCGCCTTCCTCATAGCCGACATAGCCGGGAGGCGCACCGATCAGCCGGGCCACCGAGTGCTTCTCCATGAACTCCGACATGTCGATGCGCACCATCGCGCTCTCGTCGTCGAACAGGAAGCTCGCGAGTGCCTTGGTCAGTTCGGTCTTGCCGACACCAGTCGGCCCGAGGAACATGAACGAGCCGATCGGCCGATTCGGATCCTGCAGGCCCGCGCGGGCGCGCCGCACCGCTTTGGAAACGGCTTGCACCGCCTCGCCCTGGCCGACGACGCGCTTGCCAATCTGGTCTTCCATGCGCAGCAGCTTGTCGCGCTCGCCCTGCAGCATCTTGTCGACCGGAATGCCGGTCCAGCGCGAGACGATATGGGCGACGTGGTCGGGTGTGACCACCTCTTCGACCATGCCGACCTTGCCGTCCTGGGCCTCGGCCTCCTTCAGCTTCTTTTCCAGTTCCGGTATCTTGCCATAGGCAAGCTCGCCGGCGCGCTGGAATTCACCCTTGCGCTGGGCAATGGCGAGGTCGTTGCGCGCCTCGTCGAGCTGCTTCTTGAGGTCGGCGGCCAGCCCGAGCTTCTGCTTCTCAGCCTGCCACTTGGCGGTGATCTCGGTCGATTCCTCCTCGAGGCCGACGAGCTCCTTTTCCAGGCGGGCGAGCCGGTCCTTCGAGGCCTCGTCCGTCTCGACCTTCAGCGCCTCGCGCTCGATCTTGAGCTGCATGATGCGGCGATCGATCTCGTCCAGCGCCTCGGGCTTGGAATCAACCTGCATGCGCAACCGCGATGCGGCTTCGTCGACCAGGTCGATTGCCTTGTCGGGCAGGAAGCGGTCGGCGATGTAGCGGTTGGACAGCGTCGCCGCCGCCACCAGCGCCGAATCCGAAATGCGCACCTTGTGGTGCTGCTCGTACTTCTCCTTCAGGCCGCGCAGGATCGAAACGGTGTCTTCCACCGTCGGCTCGTCGACGAACACCGGCTGGAAGCGGCGGGCAAGGGCTGCATCCTTCTCGACATGCTTGCGGTACTCATCGAGCGTGGTGGCGCCGACGCAGTGCAGCTCGCCGCGCGCCAAGGCCGGCTTCAGGAGGTTCGACGCATCCATGGCGCCATCCGCCTTGCCGGCGCCGACCAGCGTGTGCATCTCGTCGATGAACAGGATGATGTTGCCGTTGGCCGAAGTGACTTCGGAGAGAACGGCCTTCAGCCGCTCCTCGAACTCGCCGCGATATTTGGCGCCGGCAATCAGCGCGCCCATGTCGAGCGCCATCAATTGCTTGTCCTTCAGAGATTCCGGCACGTCGCCATTGACGATGCGCAGCGCCAGGCCTTCAGCGATCGCCGTCTTGCCGACGCCCGGCTCGCCGATCAGCACCGGATTGTTCTTGGTACGGCGCGACAGCACCTGGATGGTGCGGCGGATCTCGTCGTCACGACCGATGACCGGATCGAGCTTGCCGGCACGCGCATCGGCGGTCAGGTCGCGCGCGTATTTCTTCAGCGCGTCATAACCCTGCTCGGCACTCGCCGAATCGGCGGTGCGGCCCTTGCGGACGTCGTTGATGACCTGGTTGAGCGCCTGTGCAGTGACGCCGGCCTTGGCCAGTATGTCAGCGGTCTTGGCCGACTTTTCCATGGCGAGCGCCTGCAAGAGCCGCTCGACCGTGACAAAGCTGTCGCCGGCCTTCTTGGCCAGTTCCTCGGCGGTCGAAAACACTTTTGCCAGCGGCTGCGCCAAATAGAGCTGGCCATTGCCGCCCTCGACCTTGGGCATCGCTTCGAGCGCCGTCTCGACGCCAAGCTTGACGTCGCGGACGTTGCCGCCGGCGCGTTCGATCAGCGACGCGGCCAGGCCCTCGTCGTCGTCGACGAGCACTTTCAGGATGTGTTCGGGGGTGAACTGCTGGTGGTTGCGGGAGAGCGCCATGGTCTGCGCGGACTGGATGAAGCCGCGCACACGCTCGGAGTATTTCTCAAGGTTCATATCTGTCTCCTTCCATCACCGGCCCGCTTTGCGGCACCGGATCAGATTGCGGTGACGGACCCGCCCATTCGAGCCGGATCCTGTTCAGCCGAGATATGGTGCATAGGCCATGCTGTCTCAAGACGCCTTGATGTCGGTCAACGCATAATATTCCATCGCCGCGCAAAAACAAAAACGGCGGAGATTTCTCCCCGCCGCTCAACGTCTTGAAGTGTCGTTCTATCAGTTGTCGATATCGACAATGACCGGTTCAGCATTGCCGCTGTCGACCGGGGCCGCAGCAGCCTCACTGGCGTCGGCCCCGGAATTGGCATTGTCGCCGCCGTCAATCTGATCGGCGTTGACGCGCGGGCGGCGCGGACGCCTCGGGCGACGGGCAGCACCGCTTTCGGCGGCCGCCTCGTTGAGCTCGGCCTGGGCGGCAAGACCCGCCGGCGACAGGTTCTCGAACAACGGAGCCGGCTCAGCCGCGGCAACGGACTCGGTCGGCGAAGCGGCTTCGCCCTGGATCGGGGTCTCGTTGCTCTGGGGCTGACCACCTTGCTCGGCGGACGAACCGAAGTCGCGCTGGCCGTTCTGGCCGTAACCGCCATTGGGGCGACGATCGCGATGGCGTGCGCCATTGTTGTCGCGGCCACCATTGTTGCGCCCGCCATTGTCACGCCCGGCATTGTCGCGATTGTCGCGGCCACCTTCCCGGTTCAGCGCGACCTCGGCCGGCATGCCTTCGATGACCGGCTGCGGCCCGGCGCCATGGTTGACCACCGGAACCTGAGCATCGGAAACAGTGTTGCTGTTGTTGCCGCCATTGTCGAAATCGTCGCGATCCTCGTCGCCGTCATCGTCGAAATCATCGCGATTCTGCTGCGCGTTCTGGATCGGCATCTGCGCCTGCGCGGCTGCGATGATGCGATTGTAATGTTCGGCATGCTGGAGATAGTTCTCCGCCATGACCCGATCGCCGGAGCTGTGCGCATCACGGGCAAGGGTGGCGTATTTTTCGGCGATCTGCTGAGCCGAACCGCGGATCTTCACGTCCGGGCCATTGCTCTCGTAGTTGCGCGTCAGGGGGTTTGGTCCCTTGCGGTTGTTGTTGTTATTATTGTTATTGTTACCACCGCCGCCGCCATTGTTGTTGCGACCGCGCATGCGCCTGTTCTGCTGTTGTGGCCTCATCAAACTCTCTTCATTTTGAAATTTTCGAAAAACTCTTCACGAACGGAGGCGCTCATGCAGCCAGCCGTTTCGTCTCTTCACCGGCGTTCGCCCGCATCGATTGCGTTGGCGCCACGTGCCATCCTGTTCCGGTTACATCACTTGCCGGACGATTCCCGCACGAAGCTTGGGCATCGTTTGCGCAAGAAGGCAGCTATTTCCAAGGAAAACCGAATCGCTAAGAGCACTGCCTGCTTCGTCTCATCCGGTTAAGGCGACCCTAGCCGTATTCCCCGGTATTGCCAAGCGCTTTTTTGCACTGCGTCAAGGCTTTATCCTTTCAAAGACAATAACCCTGTCGTTTCCGCCGAGGTCACGAAAAGCACCGCCCGGGACGTAGCCGGCTGCAGCGAATATCTCGCAGACCTCATTGTGCTGCGTGTGGCCGATCTCGACCGCAATCCTGCCTTCAGTTTCCAAAAACCTTGCCGCCTCCGCGGCGATGATCCTGTAGGGGTTCAGACCGTCCGCGCCGCCATCCAAGGCCAAGCGCGGGTCGAAATTGCGGACTTCGTCCTGCAGATTTCCAATGTCTTCCGAGGGTATATAGGGAGGGTTTGCGGCAATTACATGGTACCGGCCGGAAACTTTTTCGAACCAGTCCGACTGAAGCACCGTGAACCGGCCTGCAAGGCCCAGTTGCCCGGCATTGCGGGCTGCCGTCGCCAACGCGCCCGCGGACAGATCGACGCCGGTGGCGATCGCTGTCGGCACGGCGCTGAGCAGCGCCAGTGCAATGGCGCCGGTGCCGGTGCCAAGATCGAGGATGCGGCACTCGCCTTCCCGGACCGCCACCGCCCTGACGAAAGGCAGCATCGCTTCGACCAGCGTTTCGGTATCGGGCCGCGGCTCCAGCGTTTCTGGCGACAGCGACAGGCGCAAACCGTAGAATTCACGATAGCCGAGGATGCGGTGCACCGGCTCGCCGCCGGCGCGACGTCTTAAGGCGGCATCGATTTCGGCAACAATGCCAGCGTCGACCTTGCGTTCGGGGTCCACGATGGCTTGCGTGCGTGTCGTGCCGGAGAAATGCTCGACGATCAGCCTCGCATCGAGCGCCTGATCATCGACAGCAGCGGCAAGCCGAGCCTGCGCTTCCCGCAGCAACTGCCCCAGCGTCTCGGGCAGTTGATCAGCCATCGATGCCGATGTCGGCGAGCAACTTCGACTGGTGATCGGCGATCAGCGCATTGATGATTTCGTCGAGTTCGCCCATCATCACCCTGTCGAGCTTGTAGAGCGTCAGGTTGATGCGGTGGTCGGTGACGCGGCCTTGAGGAAAATTATAGGTCCGGATGCGTTCCGAGCGGTCACCGGAACCGACCTGTGACTTGCGCGATTCCGAGCGCTCTTCGTCCGCCTTGCCGCGTTCCAGGTCATAGAGCCGGGCCCGCAGGATCTGCATCGCCTTGGCGCGGTTCTGATGCTGTGACTTTTCCGCCTGCACCACCATGATGCCGGTCGGCAAATGGGTGATGCGGACAGCCGAATCGGTGGTGTTGACGTGCTGGCCGCCCGAACCCGAGGCGCGCATCGTATCGATGCGGATGTCTTCGGCCCTGATGTCGATGTCGACCTCTTCGGCTTCGGGCAGCACCGCGACGGTTGCCGCCGACGTGTGGATGCGCCCGCTCGCCTCGGTCGCCGGCACGCGCTGCACCCGGTGCACGCCGGATTCGAACTTCAGATGCGCAAAGACACCCTTGCCCGACACCGTGGCGATGATTTCCTTGTAGCCGCCGGCATCGCCATCGCTGGCTGAGGCCGTCTCGAAACGCCAGCCGCGTTCGGCAGCGTAGCGTTCATACATGCGAAAAAGGTCACCGGCAAAAAGGGCGGCCTCATCACCGCCGGTGCCGGCGCGGATTTCGAGAATGGCGTTCTTGTCGTCGGCGGCATCCTTGGGCAACAGCAGGATCTGGATGTCCTTCTGCAGCGCCTCGATGCGTTCCTCGACCTCCGGCAGGTCGGCCTCGGCGAGCGCCCGCATCTCGGCGTCGGTGCCCTTGTCGGCAAGCATGGCTTCGAGGTCGGCCTGCTCATGCTCGGCCAGGCGCAGTGCCCTGACCTTGGCCACCATGTCCTGGATTTCGGCATATTCGGACGCCATCCGCACATAGGCGTCCGGCGCCGGGCCAGCCGACATCTGCGCTTCGAGCATCTCGAAACGTTTGACGACTTGATCCATACGATCGCGGGGCAGGTTGACCATGATGAGGCTACTACAATGGAATCGAACGGTCGTCGGCAAAGGCCTGCAAAAGCGCCCGCATCGGCAAGCCCTGCGCCGGCGCCATCAGATTGTCGTCGAAGAAGGCCTCCAACTCATCCAGCGGCAGTTCCGTCAGCATCGCCTTGACCGGGCCGATCGAGGCCGGCGACATCGAGATCGAGCGGAAGCCGAGACCGATCAGCGCCATAGCCGAAATCGGCTTGCCGGCGAGTTCGCCGCACAGGGTCACCGGCGTGTGGTTGCGGACGCCGGCATCGGCGATCTGCTTCAGGACGCGCAGGAACGGCGCCGACAGCGTGTCGAAGCGGTTGGCGAGTTGCGTGTTGCCGCGGTCGACGGCCATGACGAACTGGAACAGATCGTTCGAACCGACCGAGACGAAGTCGACCGCCTTCATCAGCTCATCGAGCTGGAACAAGAGCGATGGCACTTCAAGCATCGCCCCCAGCTTCAGGCTGGTCGGCAAATGATGGGCAAAACGCGAGAGATGCCGCACCTCGCGGTCGATGATCTCGCGCGCCTGGGCGATCTCGCCAAGCTCGGTCACCATCGGCAGCATCAGCTTGAGTTCACGCCCGCCACTGGCCTTGAGCAGCGCGCGGATCTGGGTGCGCAGCAGCCCCGGTCGGTCAAGCGTCAGGCGGATCGCCCGCCAGCCGAGCGCCGGGTTCTCTTCCTGGATCGCGCCCTTGAAATAGGGCAGCACCTTGTCGCCGCCAATATCGATGGTGCGGAAGGTGACCGGCTTGCCGCGCGCTGCCTCGAGCACGTCGCGGTAAAGCTTTTCCTGGGCCTCGGCACGGGGAAATGTCGAAGCGACCATGAACTGCAGTTCGGTGCGGAACAGGCCGATGCCGGCCGCACCCGCTTCGGCAAGCTGCGGCAGGTCGACGGCAAGCCCGGCATTCATCAACAGGTCGACCTGGACACCATCCCTGGTCATCGACGGCTTCTTGCGCAGCTCGCGATAGACTTCTTGCCGGCGAGCCCGGAAACGCACCTTTTCGGCATAGGCGGCTTCGAGATCGGGCTGCGGCCGCAAATGGATCACGCCCTCTTCACCGTCGACGATGATGGCGTCGCCGTTTTCCGCCATGGAAACCGCGCCCTTCATCTGGCCGGCGACAGGGATGCCCATGGCCCGCGCGACGATAACGACGTGGCTGGTCGCAGCACCATCCTCGAGCACCAGCCCGCGCATCTTGTCCCTGGGATAGTCGAGCAGTTCGGCGGCGCCCATCGAACGGGCGACGATGATGGCGTCCTTCGGCAGCGATGCGGCGACATCTTCCGGCCCGCGCCCCATCAGCTGGCGCAGCAGCCGGTTGGCGAGGTCGTCGAAATCGCTCATCCGCTCGCGCAGATAGGGGTCGGTCATGTGCAGCATGCGGGCGCGCATGTCGCTCTGCACCTTTTCTACGGCAGCCTCGGCGGTCAGGCCGTTGCGGATCGCCTCTTCCAGCCGGCGCACCCAGCCGCGGTCGTTGGCGAACATACGGTAGGCTTCCAGCACCTGGCGATGCTCGCCCTCGAAGGCGACGTCGCGGCGTTCGAGCATGTCGTCGATGGAGAGCCTGAGCGAGCCGAGCGAGGTTTCGAGTCGACGGACCTCTTCCTCGCTGTCTTCGTTGAACAAATTGGTGACGACGATGCGCGGCTCATGCAGCACGACATGGCCAAGTCCGACGCCGTCATTGAAGGAAAGGCCGGTGAAGCTGACCGGACGGCGCAGATCGAGCTCGAGGCCGGGCCTGGTCAGCCGCGCCAGATCGCCGGTGGCGATCATCTCGGCGATCACCATTGCGGTGGTTTCCAGCGCCTCGACCTCGTCGTCGCGGTAATGGCGCATGGTCTTGTTCTGCACCACCAGAACGCCCAGCGTGCGCCCTGCCCGCAGCACCGGCACGCCTAGGAAGGAGTTGTAGATCTCTTCCCCGGTCTCCGGCAGATAGGCAAAGGCCGGATGTTCCTGCGCATTGGAAAGGTTGAGCGGCCGCGCACTGGCCGCGATCGTGCCGACCAGGCCTTGCCCCAGTCGCAACTGCGCAAGGTGGACGGCGTTCGGGTTCAGACCTTCGGTGGCGTAGAGTTCGAGCACCGAATCGGCACGCAGCACATAGAGCGAGCAGACTTCGGCGACCATATTGGAGGCGATATCGCGCACGATCCGGTCGAGCCGCTCCTGCGGCTCCAGCGGCTCCTGCATGAGCTCGCGGAGCCGTTTCAGCAAAACGCGCGGGCCACTGGCCTGATCACGCATCGCGGCTTCTTCTCCAATGGGCATTCTGCCCGCCGCAGTTTCCACTGCGACCGGCGCACACGCAACAACTCAAATCGTTCTCGCTACTGCTTATCCAGACCGTAGACGGAATGCAAAGTACGAACCGCAAGTTCGGTGTACGGACCGTCGATCAGGATCGAAATCTTGATCTCGGAGGTCGTGATGGCGCGGATGTTGATCGACTTGTCGGCCAGCGCCTTGAAAGCGGTGGCGGCGACGCCGGCATGGCTCCTCATGCCGATGCCGATGACCGAAACCTTCGACATGCCGGCTTCCGACTGCACGACATCGTAGCCGATCGACGCCTTGAGGCGCTCAAGCACGGCCAGCGCCTTGTCGACATCGCCCGACGGCACGGTGAAAGTCATGTCGGTGAACTTGCCGTCCTCGGAAATGTTCTGGACGATCATGTCGACATTGATGTTGGCCTCGGCCAGCGGCCCGAAGATGCCGGCGGCGACGCCCGGCCGGTCGCCGACGCGGCGCAGCGAAATCTGCGCTTCGTCCTTGGCATAGGCAATTCCGGTGACGACCTGCTGTTCCACGATCTCTTCCTCGTCGCAAATGAGCGTTCCGGGCGGATTGAGCAAATCCCCCATTCCGGGCGCATCGGGATCGTCGAAGGACGACCGCACGAAGGTACGCACCCTGTGCACCATGGCAAGCTCGACCGAACGCACCTGCAGAACCTTGGCACCGAGCGAGGCCATTTCAAGCATTTCCTCGAACGAGATCTTGGCCAGCCGCCGCGCCTTGGGCTCGATGCGCGGATCGGTGGTGTAGACCCCGTCGACGTCGGTGTAGATGTCGCAACGGTCAGCCTTGACCGCCGCGGCGATGGCTACCGCACTGGTGTCGGAGCCGCCGCGGCCAAGCGTGGCGATGCGATTGTCCGGGCCGATGCCCTGGAAACCGGCGATCACCGCGACCTGGCCCTCGCCGAAGCGCTTGACCAGAAAGGCACCGTCAATGTCGAGGATGCGCGCCGCACCATGCGCATTGTCGGTCTTGATCGGGATCTGCCAGCCCTGCCACGAACGGGCATGCACGCCCATGTTCTGCAAGGTGATCGCCAGAAGGCCGGCCGTGACCTGTTCGCCGGAAGCGACGACCGCGTCATATTCGCGTGCGTCGTGCATCGGCGAGGCCTCGCGCGTCCAGCCGACCAGTTCATTGGTCTTGCCGGCCATCGCCGAAACCACCACGGCCACCTCATGGCCAGCGTCGACCTCGCGTTTGACGTGACGCGCCACATTGCGGATGCGGGCGATGTCGGCGACGGAGGTCCCGCCGAATTTCATCACGATGCGCGCCATGAAAGCGAAATGCCTTTGACTGAAGCCGGACCCCAGCCCAAAAAGCAGGAATCCCGAAAAGCGGAAGGCCGGCTGACGCCGGCCGCTGAATGCGCGGCCTCCTTAGCCAAATGATGAAGGTTTCGCAAGGCTGGCGGCGGATTGCCGGCTTCAAGAAGACGGCATATTGCGTTCCACCCCGCCACCGCCTACGAAATGCTGCCCGCGGGAAATTCCTTTTTGGTCCGGTATTACAGATGATTGCTCGTCTTCGACGCGCCATGCGATGGCAATCACTCCCGCTTGTCATTGGCTTCGCGGTGTTGGCGCTGATCGTCGGCAGCCGTGCCATGCTGGTCGAGGGCCAGAGAGCCAATCGCGCCGCCGCGCGCGAGGCAATCGAATATCAAGAATTGCTTTCCGGCCTGCTTTCGCTGGCGCAAGACGCGGAGAGCGGTCAGCGCGGCTATCTGCTGACCGGTGAGAAATCCTATCTCGAACCCTATCGGCGGGCTGTCGGCGCCATTCCGGGGCAACTTGCACGCATCGACAGCATGACTGCCCCGGACGACCAGGTCGTCCAGCAGATCAACCATATCAAGGACGCACTTTCGCAAAAGCAGGCTGAACTGGCCGAGACGATTGCCCTGTACGACCAGGGCAATGCGACGAAGGCGCTGGATCTGGTCCGCAGCGGTCAGGGCAAGGCCGTCATGGACGAAATCCGGACCAGCATGGATACGATCCGACGCATCGGCGCCGCCGCCGTCGCTGCGCGCGACGAGAACACCGACCGCGTCGAGGCCTGGCTGCGCATCGGTTCGCTGGCGGCGCTGCTGGCGATCTTCCTGCTTGGCGCCTACACGATCAGGGAATCGCGCCGCCGCTTCCACGAGGTGGCTGTCGCCCAGGATGAGCTGGTGCGCAAGAACATCGCGCTCGGCAATGAGATCCAGACGCGGGAAAAGGCCGAATCCCAGATCCGCCAGATGCAGAAAATGGAGGCGGTCGGTCAACTCACCGGCGGCATCGCCCACGACTTCAACAACATGCTGGCGGTGATCATCAGTGCCATGAACCTTGCCCAGCGCAAGCTGGCGCGTGGCGAGCACGACATCGCAAAATTCATCGAAGCGGCAATCGACGCGGCGAACCGTGCCGCCAATCTGACGGCCCGGCTGCTCGCCTTCTCGCGCCAGCAGCCACTGGCGCCGCAGATCGTCGACGCCAACCGTCTGCTGACCGGCATGTCGGACCTGATCCGGCGAGCGCTCGGTGAAACCATCCGCATCGAAACCGTGTTGGCGGGGGGCTTGTGGAAGATCCATGCCGACCCGAGCCAGATCGAGAACGCCATTCTCAACCTGGCCGTCAACGCCCGTGACGCCATGGGCGGTGACGGCAAGCTGACCATCGAGACCGCCAATAGCCATCTCGACGACAGCTATGCTGCCACCCATGCCGAGGTCGCGGCCGGCCAGTATGTGATGATCGCCGTCAGCGACACCGGTTCGGGCATGCCCCCCGAAATCATCGCCAAGGCCTTCGAGCCCTTTTTCACCACCAAGCCGGTCAACAAGGGCACAGGCCTGGGGCTGAGCCAGGTGTTCGGCTTCGTCAAACAGTCGGGTGGCCACGTCAAGATCTATTCCGAACCCGGCGAAGGCACGACGATCAAGATCTACTTGCCGCGCTTTTTTGGCGCCGAAGAAGCAGCCGTGCCGACGGGACGAGGCGAGAATTCCGCTCCCATCACCGAAACGATCCTCGTCGTCGAGGACGATGCCCGCGTGCGTGCCTCCACCACCGATGCCTTGCGCGAACTCGGCTACGCCGTCATCGATGCCGCAAGCGGCCAGGAAGCGTTGCAGAAGCTGGCGGAAACCCCGGGCATCGCGCTTCTGTTCACGGATATCGTCATGCCGGTGATGAACGGCCGCAAACTGGCGGAAGAAGCAATCGCGCGCATGCCGCGGCTGAAGGTGATCTTCACCACCGGCTTCACCAGGAACGCCGTGGTCCACAACGGCGTGCTTGACCATGACGTGCACTTCCTGGCCAAGCCCTTCACCATCGAGCAACTGGCGGCGAAACTGCGCGCCGTGCTGGACACGAAGTAGGTCGGCCACTCTGTCAGCCCCTTGGCAGCATCGAAAATTGTTGCCTTGACATTCGCGGCCCCACACCCGACTTCCTAGCGCTCGAGGAGACCAACCGATGCCAGAGCCCCGACGATCGACGATCGATGCCGGAGAAGTGGAACGCTTTTCCGCCCTTGCCGCCGAATGGTGGAACCCGAACGGCAAGTTCCGTCCCCTGCACAAATTCAATCCGGTCCGGCTGTCCTATATCCGCGACCAGATAGCGGCGCGCTTCGGCCGCGATCCACGCGCTGCAAGGCCTTTCGAGGGCCTGCGCATCCTCGACATCGGCTGCGGCGGCGGCCTTTTGTGCGAGCCGATGGCGCGGCTTGGCGCCGAAGTTGTGGGAGCGGATGCTTCCGAAACAAACATCGAAGTCGCGAAGCTGCACGCGGCCGAGGGCAATGTCAGCGTCGATTATCGCGCCACGACAGCCGAGGACCTTGCCGACGCCGGCGAAAAATTCGACGTCATCCTCAACATGGAAGTGGTCGAGCATGTCGCCGACATCGACCTGTTCGTCGCCAAATGCGGCGAGATGGTCCGGCCTGGCGGCATCATGTTCGTGGCCACCATCAACCGCACGCTGAAGGCGCTCGGGTTGGCCATCATCGGCGCCGAATATGTGCTACGCTGGCTGCCGCGTGGCACCCACCAGTTCGGCAAGCTGGTGCGCCCGGAAGAGCTCGAAAAGGCGCTTGGCGGCGCCGGCCTGACCATCATCGACCGCACCGGCGTCACCTACAACCCGCTTGCCGACCGCTGGGCGCGGTCGAAGGACATGGACGTCAACTACATGGTCCTGGCGGAAAAAGGCTCGGTCTGATCAACCGTACTTCTCTTGGAATTAGCTCCTGGGTGTGTTGAGATTCAGGTCAGGCCGAGTCGAAAACGGTGGGTTCCGAGAACCGGAGCGGAGCGGACATCCGGGTCCGTGAGCACCGGAAGCGCAGGAAGCCACCGTTTGCAGGCCGGCCTCACCTGAATATCAATACACCCTAAAGCGCGTCGCGTTTGAACGGATTCAGGCGACGCGCTTTAGGTCTTTGTTTTTATGCATGTCGTTTTCCCAAAACCGAGGTCACTTTTGGGCGACATGCATTAGGCGTCGAGCGGCCGATAGCCGCCGCGCCAGTAGATCAGCGCCTGGCCGGCATCGTGGGTGCGCACGGCCTCGACCGAGCCAATGACGATCGAATGCGTGCCGCGATCGATCATCTCGTCGAGGCTGCAGTCGAGGGCGGCCACCGCATCCGAAAGCAACAAAGCTCCGGTCTTGAGCGTCATCCATTCGGCGCCCTCATAGCGGTCCTTGCTCTTGATGCCGCCGAAACCGGAGAACCGCTCGGCCACCCTTTGATGCTGGGGGCCAAGCGAGTTGACGCCGAAATGCCGGTAACGTTCGATCACCGGCCAGGTCGACGACGACCGGTTGACACAGGCAATCACCTTGGGCGGTTCGGCCGACAGCGAGACGACCGAAATGACCACCAGGCCTGAGCGATCCTCCGGTGCCAGCGGTGATGACGCTGACATTGCCGACGATCAGCCGCATCGCGGCCCGAAAGTCCGCGCCATCGACAGGAGTTCCCTCTGGACCCTTTGCTTCGGTCATGGCTTGCTCCAAAAGCAATTCCAGGAAAAGTGTGACACGGTTTTCCCGGGAAAAGCGCATAGCGCTTTCCCTTGGGAATTGCGACAAAACAAAAAAACTAGAGCGGTTTGGCGTTTCCGTGAAACGATCTCGTCCCTGGAGCGTGACAGATCGATGGCCGGCGTGAACAAGAAGTCGGCGTTGCGGACCGCGACCCCGGTGGCGAAGAGAACGAAACCAGCGCCGGCTGAGGCGCAAGCGCGCTCACGCCGCCTGGCTTTGCGCCTTCCTGCTGGGCTGACTTTGCGCCATGGTGGTGATGAACACGCCAGCGGTGATGATGACCGCGCCTGCCCAGGTCAGCAGCTGATAGTGCTCGCCAAGGAAGATCGTGCCGGCAAACAGGCCGACGGCCGCCGCCACATAGCCGATCTGGCTGAGATAGACCGGGCCGCCAACCGCCTGCAGCCGGAAGAAGAAGGCGAACATCGCCGATGCCGACGCAACCTGCGCGACGACGACCAGCGGCACGCCGCCGAGTGAAGCGAAGGCCTTGACGCCGAACAGGGCGAGAATGCCGACAAGCAGCATCGCCGCCGACGCCAAATGGCTGCCGACGGCAAGCTCGATCGGGCCGGTGCCTTCCGGCCAGTCGACCGTGCGGTAAATGTTGCCGGCGGCAAGGCTGACCGGGATGAGCAGCCCCATCACCACCCAGAACAGATCGGCCGGCTGGCCGGCCTCGCCGCGCGTCACCGCCACCATGACGGCGCCGACAAAGCCGACGGCGATGCCGACAATACCCAGCATGTTGGGGCGCCGGACACGCAACAGGATCGAGAACACCAGCGTGATGACAGGCGACAGCGTGAACATGATGCCGGTGTAGCCGGCGCCCAGATGCGGGATGGCCGAGAACATCAGCAGATTGGGGACGGCATAGGACACCGCCGCGGTGACGAAGAAATAGCGCAATTTGTGCGCGGTGAGCCGGACGCGCTGACCGCGAGCCAAGAGCACGCACAGCAAGACGCCGCCGGCGCCAAGCGAGATGACGAAGGCCCAGACCATGGCCGGCACGCCGGCAGCCGTGGCGAGCTTGCCGAACGGCAGTGTCAGGCCGAGCAGGCCGCCGGTGACGACCAGCAGGCCGAGCGCCGAATCCCAGAGAAATTTCATGATCGAACCCTGTCGCCGCGGCCCTTGGCCGGCATTGTATCTTGAGGTAAGATAATGGAAAGATTCTTAACGTCAAGATATATGATGATGAGACAGTTGGATAGAGCAGCAAGAGCGATCGAGCAATGGAAGCGGGAGCGGCCCGATCTGGACGTCTCGCCGATGGCCGTGCTCGGGCGGCTGAACGAGGCCTCCTCGCTGATCGCCCGCGAGCGCCTGGCGCCGTTGTTTGCCCGCTATGGATTGCAGTCGGGAGAGTTCGATGTTCTGGCGACGCTGCGCCGCTCGGGTTCACCCTATGCGCTGACGCCGACCGCGCTCTATGAGGCGACGATGGTGACCTCAGGCGCCATGACCAACAGGCTCGACCGGCTGGAAACGTCCGGATTGATCCTGCGCGGGCCGCACCCCAACGATCGTCGCGGCATTGTCGTGAGGCTGACTGAAAAGGGCCTGACGCTAATTGACGAGGCTGTTAGCGCCCATGTGGCCAACGAACACGAGGTTCTTTCCAGCCTGACGCAGGCCGAACGAGAAACGCTCGCTCGGCTGCTTGAGAAATTGATCGGCAGCGTGAGCTAGCCGGTCAATTGCGGTCGTCCGGGAACACCGGGATCGGCATGAACTCGACGCCGTCCTCGGCCAGGCTCTTGGCCTCTTCCAGCGTCGCCTCGCCATAGATGCCGCGCGGGTCGGTTTCGCCGAAATGGATCTTGCGCGCTTCCTCGGCGAACTTGTCGCCGACATAGTCGGCATTCTCGCGCACCTTCTCGGCCATCGCCTTCAGCTGCGCCAAAGCCTGCTTCTGCGCCTCTCCCATGGCGAGCGCTATCGTTTCCTGCTTGCGCGCCGTGGAGACCGCCGGCGCCATCAGCGCTTTCTGCACCTTGTGCGAGCCGCAGGTCGGACAGTCGACAAAGCCACGCTTCTTCTGAGTGTCGAAATCGTCATTGCTGCGGAACCAGCCTTCGAATTCGTGCTCGTGCTCGCAGATCAGGGCAAAACGGATCAAGAGGCTGCACCCCTGAGCCGCGGCGCCTCGCCCAAGCCGGCATTGACGGCAAAATCTCGCGCATTTTTGAGGTTTGGAATCTTCTTGCGCGCGGCAAGCGACTGCGCCGAGTCGATCTCGGCGACGATCACCGCCGGCTCGTCATGCGCGGCTTCCGCGATGATACGGCCCCACGGATCGACGATCAGCGAATGACCGTAGGTCTCGCGGCCGTCCTCATGCAGGCCGCCTTGCGCGGCGGCGACGACATAGGCGCCGTTCTCGATGGCGCGCGCCCTGAGCAGCACGTGCCAGTGCGCCTCGCCCGTCTGGCGGGTGAAGGCGGCCGGCACCGAAAGCAGATCTGCGCCGGCCAGTGCTTCGGCGCGGAACAGTTGCGGAAAGCGCAGATCGTAGCAAACGGCGAAGCCAAGCTTTGCACCCTCGATCTCGGTGACGACGGCCTCGGCGCCCGGTTCATAGGCGGCGGATTCACGCCACGACTCGCCATTATCGAGATCGACGTCGAACATGTGGATCTTGTCGTAGGTGGCGAGCGTAGCGCCGTCCGGGCCGAACAGCAGCGCCCGGTTGGCGAGCTTGCCGTCGGCGCGCAGGATGGCGGTCGAGCCGATATGCAGGAAAACGCCGAGCTCCTTGGCCAGCTTGCGCGCGGTCGAGACGATGATGTCCTTGTCCTCGGAGGTGAAGGAGGCAGCGCGCGCTTGCTTGTCGCGGATCAGTGCGCCGGTCATTTCCGGCGTCTGGATATAGGTCGCGCCCTGGCTTGCGGCTTCGCGCACCAGCCGTTCGAGATCGACCGCGTTGCGCTCGGGGCTCTCGCCCGAACGCATCTGGATCGCAGCCGCCTTGAAAACACCCATTGTCATATCCTCAAATCGTCGCGCCGTTGGCGAGCAGTTTGTCCAGCCGGCCTTCGGCCTCCAGCTCGTGCAGGTCGTCGCAGCCGCCGACATGCGTATCGCCGATGAAAATCTGCGGAAAAGTCGAGCGGCCGTGGGCGCGGGAAATCATTTCCTGGCGCAGTTCCGGCGAGAAGGAGGCATCGTGCTCGGTAAAGGCGACGCCCTTGCGCTCAAGCAGCCGCTTGGCTGCCGTGCAGTAGCCGCACATCATGCGGGTGTAGATGGTGACATCGGCCATGACGAATTTCCGCTGTTCGTTGCCGACTTATATAGTCGCGGACTCGTCCGCCCGGAAGTCCCCCGGCAACACACGGGCAAAGGTCAGCACGTCGACGGCGGCCGCACCTCCCCTTTTCAGTGCCTTGGTGGCGGAACGCACCGTGGCGCCGGTGGTGTAGACATCGTCGATCAGCAGCACCCTGCGGCCGGCAATCTCGATTTCCGACTCGGCGGGCACTCGAAAGGCGGCCCGCACATTCTCCTCGCGCTCCTGCCGCTCCAGCCCAACCTGCTGGCGGGTGAGTTTCACACGCCGCACCGCCGAGGGTGCGAAGGGCAAGTCGCTGAGCACCGACACTGCCCTCGCCAGTTCCGCCGATTGGTTGAACCGTCGCCTGAAGAAACGTCGCCAGTGCAGGGGCACCGGCACCACCACATCCGCTTCGGCGATGAGATCGGCACCCGCGCGCACCATCCAGCGCGCCATCCACGGCGCGAGATCCGTGCGGTCCTGGTATTTCAGCCCTTGCACCATCTGGCGGGCGACTCCGGAATAGGCGACCGCAGCCCGCGCCCGCTCGAAAGGCGGCGGATCGGCAATTGCCTCGGCCGACAGAAAGCCTTCGCCCATATGGTGGGTGAACGGCGTGCCCATCACCGGGCACCATGGCCGTTCCAGCAGCCTGAGCTTCGGCCAGCAGGCGCCGCACAGCACGCCGGGCTGCGAGACATGCCGGCGGCAACCAGCGCAGACCGGCGGAAACAGGATGCGCGCCGGCCAGCCGAGGGCCGATCGGGCGAAGCGCTTGATCTCGCCGGGCTTGATCTTGGACATCGGATCGGCCACGTGGTTGGTTCTCCGTGCCAAGTATACCAACTATATCAGGGCGTGGACAAACAAGGATCCGCCCGTTGCAGCCGATAATGGATACCTCTCTGTGGCTGGCGCACAAGCGGCGCGCGCTCACCCATCCGGTTGACGGCGCGGACTTCCTCATGCGCCGTACGGCCGAGGATCTTGCCGACCGGCTGGGCGCCGTCGAGCGCCGGTTCGGCAAGGCGGCTGTGCTGTTTTGCCAGACCCCGGCGGCAGCCGAAATGCTCGCCGAAAGCGGCAAGGTCGCCGACATTGTCCGCGTCGAAACGGATACGGCTTTCCTGAGCGGCGGCGGCGCCGGCTTGATCGCTCCGCTGGAAACCGTGCCGTTCGAGCCGGAGAGCCTCGATCTGGTGGTCTCGCTTCTGTCGCTGCAGGCGATGAACGACATTCCCGGCATGCTGATCCAGATCCGCCGCGCGTTGCGGCCGGATGGGCTTTTCCTCGGCGCCTTTGCCGGCGCCGGCACGCTTTTTGAGCTGCGCGAAAGCCTGCTTGCGGCCGAGACCGAGCTTTACGGCGGCGCCAGCCCGCGTGTCACCCCGTTCACCGACGTGCGCGACGCCGGTGCGCTCCTGCAGCGCGCCGGTCTCGCTCTGCCGGTCGCCGACGTCGAGACGGTGACGGTGCGCTATGCCAGCCTGTTTAACCTGATGGCGGATCTGCGGGCCATGGGCGAGACCAGTGCGCTCACCGATCGCAGCCGGCGGCCGGGCTCACGCAAGCTGTTTGCCCGCGCGGCGGAAATCTACGCCGAGCGGTTTTCCGACCCTGACGGCCGTGTGAGGGCAAGTTTCTCGATCGTCTGGATGTCTGGTTGGGCGCCTGACGCATCGCAGCAAAAGCCGCTGAAACCGGGTTCGGCCAAGGTCTCGCTGAAGGCAATCCTGGAGGCGCCCGACGGGCGTTGATCCTGCCCGCAAGCGCGGAAAGGTTGGATCAGGGTGAGGGTGCGAAAGCGTTCGCAAGCTTGCTGTTGTTGTCGCTGAACAGCCAGGTAAGCGAGTCGGCGAACTGACCAACTCCGGTGATGATCCCCAGCGCCACCAAGGTCGCGATCAGTCCATATTCGATGGCTGTCGCGCCGGTCTCGTCCTTCAGAAAACCCAGCAGCACTGCTTTCATGACCTCGACCCCTCTCGCCAGGAGATTACCGCCGATCCGTTAAGAAAGGTTAACGGCAAAGGCTTAACAGGCGGTGAAACCGCCGCCTTGCCGAAAACTCTTAACCATGTCAGCAGTCGCCGCTGCTTCTGCCATTGGACCGGATGATGCAGACCGAACTGGGCTGCGGCTGCAGCACGCTGCGGCGCAGCGTGTAGGTTTCGCGATGGCTGACCGAGCCGGTGGCCGTCATGTCGAGCCCGCCGGCAAGATCATCGCGGGCCGACAGCGATCGTGTCTGGCTGTCGAGGAAAGGGGTTGCGATCAGCGCCAGCGCCACCGCGGCCGAACCGAACAGCAGCGTGATGCGCAATATGCCCATGCCTGCGTCGGCGGCGCGAAAGCTGCGCTCGGGCCGGATCGAGTCCCAATCCTTGTCTAGGCTCATGCTATCGCTCCCCAGCGAATCGGCGGCGCGGCCGCGAACGGCGATGCTTCAATTTTTCATGATGAGATAAATCTTCCATTAACGCTGGCTGATACAACGCCTCGGCCAGGAAGCGGCCGGGCGAGAAGCCCTCAAAGAAGATCGATGAGGAAGGGGATCAGCGGCGCGTCGGCCGGCGGCATCGGATAGTCGCGCATCTGCTTTGGCCGCACCCATTTCAGCGCCTGGCCTTCCCTGGGTTGGGCGATGCCGCGGAAACGGCGGCAGATGAACAGCGGCATCAGCAGGTGGAAATCGTCGTAGGAATGACTGGCGAAGGTGAGCGGCGCCAGGCACGGGATATCGGTTTCGATGCCGATTTCCTCGTGCAACTCGCGAATGATGCATTGTTCGGGCGTCTCGCCGGGTTCGACCTTGCCGCCGGGAAATTCCCACAGCCCGGCAAGTTGCTTGCCCTCTGGCCGCTGCGCCAAAAGCACCCGGCCGTCGGCATCGACCAGCGCGCAGGCGGCGACCAGGAGCAGACGCTTGCCGGCGATCGTCACCTCACTCATGCCATTACTTCATTCATGACCGGGCGGCCTGCGGTAGTGGTAGCGATAGACTTCGTCGAAGCCGAGCGAATGGTAGAGCGCCAGCGCCGGCACATTGCCGGCCTCGACCTGCAGCCAGGCCTCCCGCGCGCCACGCAGCCGCGCCCATTTCAGCGCCGACAGGATCAGGTTGCGGCCATGGCCCTTGTTGCGCGCCGACTTGTCGGTGGCGACCTCGAACAGGCCGGCAAGATCGCCGTCATGCACGCAGATCAGCGTTGCCAACGCATCGGCGCCATCTTCGAGCGCGAACAGTCCGGCCTCGGGCTGGATGGCGCCGATGATCTCCGACAGGCCGGGCCGCAGCGAAACATCCGAACCGCTGACTTTGAGCGACGCGCCGATGAAGCGGCTGATGTCCTTCAGCGGAATCTGGTCCATGGCGGCGTCGAGTTGCGCGTCGGCCAGCGGCAGCCGCATGACCAGCGACTCGTCGAACCGGCTCCAGCCCTCGCGGTCGAGATGGCTGGCGAGATCCGGACCCGACAGTGGCGACATGCGAAACGTCAGCGGTCGGCCATAGGCGTCGAAACGGCGGCTGGCCCGGCCGATACGGTCGGCAATGTGCTGGGTGTCGCCGGGATCGAGCGGGTTGACCGAGTTCAGCCGCTTGGCCGGATGGCCGGCGGTCAGCCGCACCACCCAGGTGCCGTCATAGTGGACAGCGGCTGCCGGCCAGGCGCGAAAGCCGGCCGCCTCGTAGCGGCGCACGATCGCGAGCATGCTTGCCGGATGCCTGGAGCCCAAGACCATCAGCTCCGATAATCGCCATTGATGGCGACATATTCCTTGGTGAGATCGCAGGTCCACACCGTCGCCTTGCCGCGGCCGATGCCGATATCGGCGCGGATGCGGATGTCGTCGCGCTTCATGTAGGCCGACGTCGCTGCCTCGGAGTAGCCGGGGTCGCGCTCGCCTTCATGCGCCAGCCTGTTGTCGCCGAACCAGATCGACAGCCGGTCGCGATCGGCGGGTTCGCCGGCCTTGCCGACGGCCATGACGACGCGGCCCCAATTGGCATCCTCGCCGGCGACCGCCGTCTTGACCAGCGGCGAATTGGCGATCGACAGCGCGATGCGCTTGGCCGACCGCGCCGATTTGGCGCCGGTGACGGTGACTTCGACCTGCTTGCGGGCGCCCTCGCCGTCGCGCACCACTTGCAGCGCCAGCGATTTCAGCACCTTTCCGAGTGCCCGGCGAAACGCGCCGAGACGGGCATCCTTGGGGTCGGTTATCTCGGGCGCGCCGCGCTTGGCGGCCTTGCCGGTGGCGAAGATCAGCAGCGTGTCGCTGGTCGAGGTGTCGCTGTCGACGGTGACCGCGTTGAAGGTCTTGGCCGTGCCGCGCGACAACAGGTCCTGCAGAACAGGGGCGGCGATCGGCGCGTCGGTGGCGATGAAGGACAGCATCGTCGCCATGTCGGGCGCGATCATGCCAGCGCCCTTGGAGATGCCGTTGATGGTGACATCGGTGTCGCCGAGCTTGACGGTCGCTGTCGCCACTTTCGGATAGGTATCCGTGGTCATGATCGCCTTTGCAGCTTCGGTCCACAGCCCTGGCTTGCCATTGCTGACCAGCCCCGCGAGCAGATGGCTGAATTTGCTGGTGTCGAGCGGCTCGCCGATGACGCCGGTCGAGGCCAGGAAAACCTCGCTTGCCTTGCAGCCGGCCGCCTTCGCCGCCGCCTCACCCGTCAGGGCCGTGGATTCCCGACCTTTCTTGCCGGTGAACGCGTTGGCATTGCCGGAATTGACGACCAGTACCCGCGCCTTGCCGGCGCCGAGATTCTGGCGGCAGAAATCGACCGGCGCCGAGGGACATTTCGATTTCGTGAACACACCGGCGACCGCGGTGCCTTCATCGAAGACCATAGTCAGCAGATCGGTGCGGTTCTTGTACTTTATACCCGCCTCGGCGGTGGCGATGCGCACCCCCTCGATTTCTGGCATCTTGGGGTATTTCTTCGGCGCAAGCGGCGAAATCGTCGTGGACATGGGGGCCTCGGGCGGGAAAAATCGCAAGGGAAGGCCGGTTTGCCCGATACGCCGCGCGGGCGCAAGGGCGTTTTCGTCGCTCTTGCCGGGGGCGGGAGCCCACTCGGGATTAAGCTTGCATTTCAAATCTGTTGGCGCCGCCCGGGCCGATGGCGTTATGATCTTGGCCATGGGCAGGCTTGCGATCCTCGCATGGGCATTTCTGGGACTTTTGCTGCTGAGCGCGGATGCGCAGCCGCAACGGCGCGTAGCGCTTGTCATTGGCAACGGCACTTACGCGGAAGCCGGCACGCTGGCCAATCCCGTGAACGACGCGCTCGACATCGCCGACAAGCTGCGCTCCATCGGCTTCGAGGTCATCGAAGGCAATGATCTCGGCAAACGTGAGCTCGAACGCAGCATCGGCGAGTTCTCCGACGCGCTCGAAGGCGCCGGCGTCGGGCTATTCTATTATGCCGGCCACGGCTTGCAGGTCGACGGGCGCAACTACATCGTGCCGGTCGACGCCAGGTTGGACGTGCCGGTCAAGCTGCAACTCGAGGCCGTGCCGATCGACGAAGTCCTCGACATCATGGAACAGCAGACCAAGGTCAGCCTGGTGTTTCTCGATGCCTGCCGCAACAATCCGTTTGCCCGCAGTCTCAGCCGCACCGCCACCATGCGCTCGGCGACGGCGCTGGCCGGGCTGGCGCAGTTCGATTCGACGCGCGGCTCCTTCATCGCCTTCTCGACAGCACCTGGTGCCGTTGCCATGGACGGAAGCGGGCGCAACTCGCCTTTTGCCGCCGCCCTGCTGCGCCATATCGC
This sequence comes from Mesorhizobium loti, assembly GCF_003148495.1. GTDB lineage: Bacteria > Pseudomonadota > Alphaproteobacteria > Rhizobiales > Rhizobiaceae > Mesorhizobium > Mesorhizobium loti. The sequence goes on along the minus strand of NZ_QGGH01000001.1, from coordinate 23,482 downwards.
CGAACCTGGCCAGAGCATCAACGACATGATGATCGCGGTGCGCCGCGACGTGGTTTCGCAAACCCGCGAGGCCCAGCGCCCCTGGGAGCAGGGCTCGCTGCTCGAGCGTTTCGAATTCGTCTCTGACGGACAACCCGCCCAGCCGCGGAAGCCAGCCGCTCCGGCACCTCCGACCGAAGTTGCCGTGCTCGAGCGCTCGGTGGGCGATGACAAGGGATCGATCGAAAAATTCCTGCGCCAGGATTATCTGACGCCGGACACCAAGGCGATGAGCGAGACCGTCAAGCGGCTCTACGGCCCGTCCGCCACCATTTTCGGCACACGCTACGACGCCGATGCCATCGCCAAGGTCAAGGCCGACTGGTTCGCACAGTGGGCCTCCTGGTCGCTTGGCCTCGAGCCCGGCAGCCTGGAGGTCACCCCGCATGGCGAGGATCGCGCCGAGGCCGTCTTTGCGATGCACTACGACTATCTTCCAAAGGACAAGTCGGCGGCACGCCTGACCGGCAAGGCGCGCGTCACGCTCGGCCTGGTCAAGGCCGACGGTGGCTGGCGCATCGAATCCGAGACATCGCAAGCGATGCAATAAGCGCCATCTGCCGGATTCTTTGATCTGTCAAAAACGGTCCGTTTCGTTTCACCACGACCTCACCTATATTGCCGGCGAAATTGTTGGCGAGGACGACAGAAATGGCCGAGGACGCCGATCCGGCGCGCAAATCGATCGGTGCGCGGCGCAATCCCGCCAGCGCCGATGCCATTCTCGAAGCAGCCGAGGCTGTGCTGGTCGAGGCCGGTTATGCCGGCTTCTCGATCGAGGCGGTGGCGCGGCGGGCCCGCGCCGGCAAACCCACCATCTATCGCTGGTGGCCGAGCAAGGCGGCATTGCTGCTCGAAGTCTACCAGCGCCAGAAACGCGTCGATGTTCCCGATACCGGGCGACTGGAGGAGGATCTCGTCGGCTTCCTGAATAACCTGTTCGCGCACTGGCGCGAGACATCGTCGGGCAGCGTGTTCAGGTCGCTGATCGCCGAGGCGCAGTCGGATGATGCGGCGTCCGCGGCCCTTGCCGACTATGCGCTGGGTCGACGCTCCCATACCGGCCAGATGGTCGAACGCGCCAGGGCAAGGGGCGAAATCGGCGCCGATATCGATGCAGCGCTGGTCGCCGACCTGATCGCCTCCTTCGCCTGGAAGCATCTGTTGACCAACCGGCTCGACGAGGACGAAGCGACGATACGCAAGGCCGTCCACTACGTGATGCGCGGCATAGCGGTGCCCGGAAGGTAGAAAGCGCCGACCTGGGTCGACAAAAAGGCACGGCAACCCTTGGCTGCCGCGCCCCTTTCAAAAAATTCTTTCAGGCCTACTTGGCGCTTTCCAGCGTATCGACCGCCTTCTTCAGGTTCGCGTCGGGGATCTCGACCTTGGCGCCGCCGCGCAGCGACTTGACCAGCGCGAAGTACTTGTCGCGGATGACCGCCTGCTTGGCCTGGTCCTTGACGTCGTCAAAAGCCGGCGGCTGCTTGGTGCGCTTGTCCTCGAGCTTGATGACATGCCAGCCGAACTGCGTCTGCACCGGCTGCTCGGTGTATTTGCCGACCTCGAGCGCGGAGGCCGCCTTGTCGAACTCCGGCACCATCTGGCCAGGTCCGAACCAGCCGAGATCGCCGCCGCTGGTCTTGCCTGACGGATCGCTGGTGTGCTCGTTGGCGAGCTTCTGGAAGTCGGCGCCGCCGTCGAGTTGCTTGATGATCGCCTCGGCCTCTTCCTTCGTCTTCACGAGGATGTGACGGGCGTGCAGCTCGTTGGTGGGCGGCGTGTTGGCGATTTCCTGGTCGTAGCGGGCGCGAACCTCGGCGTCGGTGACCTTGTCGACAACACCCTTCTCAACCATCTCGCCATGCAGCGCGCGCTGCTGCAGGAAGGCCATACGGCGCTGGAAATCGGGATCCTTGTCGAGGCCGGTCGTGACCGCCTGAGCGGCCATGACGCGGATCTCGATGGCAGCCGAAAGGGCCGCGGCGCGGCGCTGCTCGGGCGGCAACTGCGCGAACTGCTGCGACAATTCCCCTTCGGCAAGCACCAGGTCGGCTTCGGTCAAGGGCTGGCCGTTGACCGTGGCGATCACGGTATTCGGATCGACCGGTGCCGCGGCCGGTGCTGCTGCATCCGCCGGAGCGGGAGCGGTTTGCTGCGCCATCAGCGGCGACAGCGAAAGGGCCGACAGGCCGAAGGCCAAGCCAAGGCTGGCGAGCGACGCGCGGCGGAACAACAAGGACATAAGATGACTCCGGTGGGGATTGTGAGGAGGGGGTGGCTTCCAGATCAGCCAGATTGTGGCGGAATTTGGCGCGACCGGCAGGGCCAGCGCGGCGTTGACATCAGTTGAGCCCCCTCTTATCTGTCCAACGACTTTGCGTCCAGAACCGTTTTCCGGGCGCTTTTTGTGTTTGTCCACGTTCACGTGGAATTGATGGGGCCGGCCGGCGCTCATCTCAAGATTGAGAATTCTATCGAAAGGACCATTGGATGGTCAGTCTCGGCGGTCTCGCCCGTAAGGTTTTCGGTTCCTCCAACGATCGTCGGGTCAAATCGACCCGGCCTCGTGTCGAGGCGATCAACGCCATGGAAAACGAGATGCGGGCGCTCTCCGACGAGGAGTTGGTCGGCCGCACCGCGAAATTCCGCCAGGACATCGCCAACGGCGCCACGCTCGATGACCTTTTGGTGCCAGCTTTCGCCACTGCCCGCGAGGCAGCGCGCCGCGTGCTCGGCATGCGCCCCTTCGATGTCCAGCTGATCGGCGGCATGGTGCTGCACAATGGCGGCATTGCCGAGATGCGCACCGGCGAGGGCAAGACCCTGGTCGCGACGCTGCCGGTCTACCTCAACGCGCTTGCCGGCAATGGTGTCCACGTCGTCACCGTCAATGACTATCTGGCCACCCGCGACTCCGAATGGATGGGCCGCGTCTACAAGTTCCTCGGCCTCTCGGTCGGCGTCATCGTCCACGGCCTGTCCGACGAGGAGCGCCGCGTCGCTTACGCGTCCGACGTAACCTACGCCACCAACAACGAGCTCGGCTTCGACTATCTGCGCGACAACATGAAGTATGAGCGCAACCAGATGGTGCAGCGCGGTCACAATTACGCGATCGTCGACGAAGTCGATTCCATCCTGGTCGACGAGGCGCGCACGCCGCTGATCATTTCCGGTCCGCTCGAAGACCGTTCGGAAATGTACAACACCATCGACACCTTCATCATCCAGCTGCAGCCGCAGGATTATGAGATCGACGAGAAGCAGAAGACCTCGATCTTCACCGAGGAAGGCACCGAGAAGCTCGAGAACCTTTTGCGCGACGCCGACCTGCTCAAGGGCGAGTCGCTCTACGACGTCGAGAACGTCGCCATCGTCCACCATGTCAACAATGCGCTGAAGGCGCACCGGCTGTTCCAGAAGGACAAGGACTACATCGTCCGCAACGGCGAGATCGTCATCATCGACGAGTTCACCGGCCGCATGATGCCGGGCCGCCGCTATTCGGAAGGCCTGCACCAGGCGCTCGAAGCCAAGGAGCATGTGGCGATCCAGCCGGAGAACCAGACGCTCGCCTCCGTCACCTTCCAGAACTACTTCCGCCTCTACAAGAAGCTTTCCGGCATGACCGGCACGGCGCTGACCGAGGCCGAGGAGTTCGGCAACATCTACAATCTCGACGTCACCGAGATTCCGACCAATCTGCCGGTCATCCGCAAGGACGAAGACGACGAGGTCTACCGGACGGTCGAGGAGAAATACAAGGCGATCGTCAGGGAGATCCGCGAAGCCAGCGCCAAGGGCCAGCCGACGCTGGTCGGCACCACCTCCATTGAAAAGTCCGAGCAGCTGGCCGATCGCCTGCGCAAGGAAGGCTTCACGGATTTCGAGGTGCTGAACGCCCGCCACCACGAGCGCGAGGCGGCGATCGTCGCCCAGGCCGGCAAGCCCGGCGCCATCACCATTGCCACCAACATGGCCGGCCGTGGCACCGACATCAAGCTCGGCGGCAATGCCGAGATGCGCATTGAAGATGAACTCGGCGACATGCCGGCCGGACCCGAGCGCGAGGCGCGGGAAAAAGAGATCAATGCCGACGTCGAGCGGCTGAAGGAAAAGGCCCTGGCCGCCGGCGGCCTCTATGTGCTGGCCACTGAACGTCACGAATCGCGCCGCATCGATAACCAGCTGCGCGGCCGTTCCGGTCGTCAGGGCGACCCCGGCCGTTCGAAATTCTTCCTGTCGCTGCAGGATGACCTGATGCGCATCTTCGGCTCCGAGCGTATGGACGGCATGCTGCAGAAGCTCGGCCTCAAGGAAGACGAGGCGATCATCCATCCCTGGATCAACAAGGCGCTGGAAAAGGCGCAGAAGAAGGTCGAGGCGCGCAACTTCGACATCCGCAAGAACCTTTTGAAATATGACGACGTCTCCAACGACCAGCGCAAGGTGGTGTTCGAGCAACGCATCGAACTGATGGATGGCGAAGGCCTTTCTGAAACCATTGGCGAGATGCGCGAGGGCGTCATCGACGAGATCGTCGCCAAGGCCATTCCCGAAAATGCCTATGCTGAGCAGTGGGATGTCGCGGGCCTGAAGGCCGAGGTCGCCGAATTCCTCAATCTCGACCTGCCGATCGAAGACTGGGCCAAGGAAGAGGGCATCGCAGAGGACGACATCCGCGAGCGCATCACCCAGGCTGCCGACGCCGCCGCCAAGGAGCGCTCCGAGCGTTTTGGTCCCGAGGTGATGAGCTATGTCGAACGTTCGGTGGTGCTGCAGACGCTCGACCATCTGTGGCGTGAGCACATCGTCAATCTCGACCATCTGCGTTCGGTCGTCGGCTTCCGCGGCTACGCCCAGCGCGATCCGCTGCAGGAATACAAGGGCGAGGCGTTCGAGCTGTTCCAGGCGATGCTGGGCAATCTGCGCCAGGCCGTCACTGCGCAGCTGATGCGCGTCGAGCTGGTCCGCCAGGCCGCCGAAGCCCCGCCGCCCGAGGCGCCCGACATGTTCGGCACCCATATCGACGGCACCACCGGCGAGAATGACTTCGAAGGCGGCGAGACCGCCCTTCTGGTCCGCCCGGAGACAACCGCCGTCGTCGCTCCCGAGGACCGCGACCCCAACAACCAGGCGACCTGGGGCAAGGTCGGCCGCAACGAGGCCTGCCCCTGCGGCTCCGGCAAGAAGTACAAGCACTGCCACGGCGCGTTCGCCTGATCATTTGATAGGTCGGCGGGACAGCACCCCTCTGGCCTGCCGGCCATCTCCCCCTCATGGGGGGAGATCGGCAGTTGCGACGCCCTACCCTCAACTTTGACAATTGGCGAAAGCCTCGGAGAGGGCGATCTCCCCTCGAGGGGGAGATGCCAGGCAGGGCAGAGGAGCGCGAAGGATCGCCGACCTTCGATCCCGTCCTCCCGAACAAACTTCCTACAGCAGCCCTGAATCGCGTGCCGCCGCAGTGGCTTCACCGCGCGAAACGGCCTCCAGCTTGCCCAGCACCGCCGAGACATGGTGATCGACGGTCTTCGGCGAAATGGTCAGCTGCTCGGCGATCCGCTTGTTGGAAAAGCCGCGTTCGATCAGCTGCAGCACTTCCATCTGGCGCTGGGTCAGGCCGGCCTGATTTTCGCGCGTCGTGCGGCGCGGCCCCCGGGCGATGTTGACGCCGTTGCGCCGCATCGTTTCGCGCACACGCTGGGCCACCGGTCTGGCGCCAAGGTTTTCGAAAATCTCCAGCGCCGAACGCTGCGCTTCCTCGTCACCCTGGGCGAGTGCAAGCCCGCGTTCATAGGGTGCGTTGAGATCCGCCCAAAGTGCCGCCGCCGCCCGCCAGTCTCCGGCCAGAAGCAGCCGGTAGGGCGCTGCCATGCCTGATGTTTCGCCGGGGTCGGCATCCGGAGCCAGCTTCTGGCGCCATGTCGCCAGTTCGCTGAAAACCGCCCGTGTCGGCGACAGGCTCTCGGCAAGATCGATCAGCCGTAGCGCCTCTTGCCCGTCGCCTTGCCCGAGCCATGCCTGCTCGGCCATGACAGCCGCATAGGGCGCCAGCCGCTGCAGCTCCATTCCTCTTTCCAGGAACTGTTTCATTTCCTGGAAAAGCGGTTCTGCTGAAGGATCGCCACGCCGTATCCGGAGTTTCGCCAGCGCAATCAGCGCGGGATAGCGGACCAGCATGGTCGCATGGTCGTTGGACAGCACATCGAGCGCCTCGGTAGCGGCCTCTTCCCATTGCCCCTGGCGCAGCTGCAGCTGCGCCAGCACGCCGCGCATATAGTCACGCCACGTGACGAGATCGTTTTCAACGCAATAGTTGATGCCGCGATCGAGGAAGGACTGCGCCGCGTCGAAGCCAAGCTGGTTCATCTCGCTGCAGGCGCTGTTGGTGAAGGCGCGCGCCGCATGTTCCTGAAAATTCTGCTCGAGTGCGATCTCCAGGCTGCGGGCAAGGTGCAGTCGCCCTGCCGCCGGATCCAGCCACTGCCCGGCGCTGCCGAGATTGTTGAGCGCGTGGCAGACGATGTCGGGCCGGTTCATGCGCTCGGCAAGGCCGACTGCCTTTTCGCCAAGCAGCAAGGCCTCGTCCAGCCTCTCGGCCAGCATCGCCAGTTGCGAGAGGTTGGAGTAGGCCATGGCGAGTTCGGCGCCGGCCGGCACGGTTTCCAGCAGTGCCACCGCCTGCTCGCCGAAGACGTCGGCGGCCTTGCGGTCGCCCATCAGATAGGCAAAGCGCGACAGCCATCTGAGGCTGTCGCCTTCCTTCGCCCTGTTGCCTTGAGCCTGATGCAGGAGGCGCGCATGGCCCTGCGCCTCGATGGCCTCTTCGATCTGGCCAATGAGATGGCATTCGAAGGCATATTTCTCGTAGAGCATGGCGCGGTCCACCGCCGGCAGGCTGTCGGCATGCCGCAGGGCGACCTCATAGTAGCCGGCGGCGTCGCGATGCGCGCCGACGCGGGATGCTTCGCGCGCGGCAAGCGGTGCGAGTTCGCGCACGGCTTCCAGATTGTGCGCCTCCACCGCATGATGCACCAGGCGACCCGCGGAGACATCGCTGTTTTCGAGCAGCGCGGCCAACGCGCGCTGGTTGAATTGCCGCCTGTGGCTCGTCGTCAGCATCATTTCCACCGCGCGGCGGGCGATCTCATGGCGGAAGGCATAGCCGTCGCCCATATCGTCCAGCAGGCCGGCGGAGACGCATTCCGCCAGCTGCCCGGCGCTGGCGACGCCGCACAGGCCCTGCAACGCCCACGCATCGGCGCGCCTTGGAAACACCGACACTGCGTCGAGCATCGAGCGGGCGCCGGCAGACAGCCGCTCGGCCCGCGCCAGCACGGCGTCGCGCACGCTGGCGGGCGGTGTCGTTTCATTTTCGGCGCACAACAATTCGGTGACGAAAAATGCGTTGCCGGCCGTCGCCCTATAAATGGCGTCACCATCGCGGCCCACCGCATCGGCCAGCGCCAGCACCGCCGCCTCGCTGAGCAGCGGCACGTCGATGCGCGCGACATTGCCCGCCGGGATTTCACCCAGCGCGCGGCGCACGCGCATCTGTGCCTCGCTGCGGTCGTTGCGCGCCGTCACCAGAAGCAGGATGTGGGTGTTGACGATGCGCCGGCCGAGAAAGCGAACGAAATCCAGCGTCGCGTCGTCGGCCCAGTGCAGATCCTCGATCACCAGCAGGCTTGGCTGCGTCTTGGTCTCGAAGATCTCGAGCGCATCCGAAAACAGCGGCAGTCTTTGTCCTTGCCGGTGGTCGATCGCTTGCGGCAGCGCCCATTGCGCCTCCCGGGCGAGATCATAGAGCGGCCCGAGTGGATCGGGTATCGACAGATCCTCGCAGGCGCTGCGCAAGATGCGTGTGCCTTCTGCCGCGCGGCCGATGAAGGCCTCTACGAGCGAGGTCTTGCCGGCACCCGCCTCTCCCCCCAGCGCCGCCACTCGGCCACGGCCGCGTGCCGCTTCCACTAGCAGGCCGTCCAGTAGCTCCAGCTGTGTCTGCCGTTCCAGAAGCATTGTCATTCTCTCGCGAGATTGGGGGGTTGCCACCATGGTGGCTGCCGCCACGATAGCCCTAAGCGAGAGGGTTGCAATGTGACTTTCCACACATTGCTGTGGCTCTCTCCACAAATAACGTCGCCAACATAGGGAATCGTCCCGCCAAAAATAGGGAATGGCTCCGATGTGCGCTCTTGTCGAACGTGATCATTGTCCAGTCGCGCTCGGACCGAGCGTGAATCAATGTGAAAAGGAACTTCCCATGCCTCGTTATGTGGTGGAACGCACATTTCCAGACGGTCTCAACGTGCCGATCACCGAAGTCGGCGCCGATGCGCTCGGCGGCGTCGTCATGCGCAACGCCGAAAAAGGCGTCACCTGGGTGCAGTCCTTCGTGTCGCTCGACAAGAAGCACAGCTTCTGCATCTACGACGGCCCCTCGCCCGAAGCGATCCGCAGCGCGGCTCATAAGAATTCGCTGCCGGTCGACAAGATCATGGAGGTGCGGGTTCTTGACCCTTACTTTTACCGTTGAGTCCCCGAACGATCGGCAAATCCCAAATGATCGGCAAATCGATGAGCATCAAACTGCCCTTCGCCGCAATGGCGACCTGCTTGCTGGCCTGCCGGTCGGTGAACCCGCGCCTGTCGTGGGAGACCCCGGCCAAGCAACCTCCTTGCTCGGCCGTGTATGGCGGTTCGCGGCGAACCTGCCTTCGCATCTGTATGGCGGGCGGCGGCGAGTGCCCCCGGAAGACGATTATCTGAGGCGCGACATCGGCCTGTCGGAGCGCGATATCCAGCGGGAATACTGGCAATATTACTGGTGGGACCACTGATTTCGTGCAGCCATTTTGAATCGCTGAAAGACATTTCGAAAACTGCAAAGGCCACCTGACAGCGGCCTGCACAAACCGGGCGGACGGTCCGTTCCGGATTACAAAACCAGACGCTGCAGCGTTGAAACACGCCCGGCCTCACGGCCGGCCGTGGACCTCCCTGTCGCGTCATCAACAACAACGGAAAGACAATGACCAAAACTCTTTGGACCGGGCGCTTCGCCGCCCTCGCCGTCCTGTCGATCGCGGCCACTGCCGCCCACGCCCACGACGCCAACAGGCTGGCCGACATGGTGCGGACGGCCAACAACCGCTTTGAGAACGTGGCGGCGGCAACCGCCGAGGGCTATGCGCCGATCCCTTGCGCCAGCGGCATCACCGGCGGCGCCATGGGCATCCACTACGTCAATCCCACCTATCTCAAGGATGACGCGGTCGATGTCGCCAAGCCCGAAGCGGTGATGTACGAGCCGATGGCCGACGGGACGCTGAAACTGGTGGCGGTCGAATACATCACCTCGAAAGGCCCGGCCTCGCTCGGCGGACAGCTGTTCAACTTCAACAGCGCCCCCAACCGCTACGGCCTCGGCCCGTTCTACGAGCTGCATGTCTGGGCCTGGAAACAGAACCCGACCGGCACCTTCGCCGACATGAACCCGAACGTGTCCTGCGACGCGATGAAGGGGATGTGACACTCCCCATGTGACACCTCTGGCACCGCATATACCCGGTGTCTGGCCTTCCCCCTTGCGGGGGGAGGGGCGAGCGCAACGCCGACCCGGCTTCCCATGCTTCCCGGCGTTCGCTCGCCTTTCGTCATGCCACCGGCATGACGAATGCGCGTCCCGCGCACCGGCGGCTCACCCAACCGTTTCTTAATGTGTTTTGGCTACACCAAAGCCTGAAAAGAAGCGGAAAACGGAGAGAAATCGGGGTGCGCTTTTCCGCGGCCACGACAGCCGGGCGGTTCTTGCCGCAGCGTTTGGCGCTGCGCATGGGGCCGCTGCTTGGCCGTATCGACGCCGTGCTGTTCACCGCCGACGAGCGCGGCGAGGCCGGCCGCATGTCGGTCATCGCCTTCTCCATCCGCATCGTCAGCGCCGTCATCGCCTTCATCAGCCAGGTGTTGATGGCGCGCTGGATGGGCTCGTTCGAATACGGCATTTTCGTCCTCGTCTGGGTGACGATGGTCATCGTCGGCAACCTCGCCTGCCTTGGCTTCCACACCTCGGTCATCCGCTTCATTCCCGAATACCGCGAGCGCGGCCTGATGGACGAACTGCGCGGCATCGTGCTGGCCAGCCGCCTGTTCGTGCTGATCGCCTCCACGATCATCGCCGGACTCGGCGCGCTCGGCGTCTGGCTGGCAGCACCCTGGATCGAAAACTACTATGTGATCCCGTTCATCCTCGGCGTCATCTGCCTGCCGATGATCGCCATGTCCGACCTTCTGTCCGGACTGGCACGCGCCAACAGCTGGGCGCTGTTTGCGCTGTCGCCGACCTATCTCGTGCGACCCATCCTGATCCTGCTGTTCATGGCGCTGATGCTGGCGGCCGGCTACGCCCCCGATGCCAGGACGGCGATCTTCGCCTCGATCGCGGCTACCTATGTCACCACGCTTGGCCAGCTCATCGGCGTCACCCAGCGTATGGAAAGGCAGATCCCGGCGGGGCCGATGAAGGTGCATTTCGCGCAATGGTTCATCGTCTCGCTGCCGATCTTCCTGGTCGAGAGCTTCTTCTTCCTGCTCACCAATGCCGACGTGCTGATGGTTGGCGCCTATATGGATCCCAACGACGTCGCCGTCTATTTCGCCACGGTGAAGACGCTGGCGCTGGTGCATTTCGTCTATTTCGCCGTCAAGGCCGGCGTTGCCCAGCGCTATGCGCAGTTCACCCATGGCGACCCGCAAAGGCTCGCCGCCTTTGCCCGCGAGACGGTGTCGTGGACGTTCTGGCCCTCGCTCTTGATGGCGCTGCTGGTGCTGGCGTTGGGCGAGCCGATGCTGGTGCTGTTCGGCCCTGAATTCAGCAGCGGCTATCCCTTGCTGTTCCTGCTCGTCTTCGGCGTCGTGGCGCGGGCCGCTGTCGGCCCCTGCGAAAGCCTGCTGACGATGAGCGGCAACCAGAACATCTGTGCCGCCGTCTATGCCATGACGCTGGCTTTCAACATCGCCCTCAACGTAGTGCTGATCCCGATGTTCGGCCTGTGGGGTGCAGCCATGGCCACCGCCTTTGCCATGATCTTCGAAGCCAGCGCGCTGTCCTTCACGGTGTGGCGCAAGCTCGGCATCGTCATGCTCATCTTCGTGCCTGCGAAAGGAGCCGCGTGATGGCCGCCATCCCGTTGCTTGAGGAAACCAGCGGCGGCACCGCCGGCGCCATGGTGTCCGGCCTTGCCGGGCTGGCCCGTGACGCCGACCCGGCCCATATCGAGATCCTCGCCAACAACCGGCCCGAGCGCAAGCTCGCAATCTACCCGGCATCAGCCGGCTTCGACCTGGTCGAGGAACTGGATTATCTCTGCGCCCGCACGGTCGAGCCCAACGTCTTCTTCAACCCGCGCTTCCTGGCGCCAGCCATGCCGCGGCTGGAGGATCGCGAGGTGCGGCTGGCGGTCATCCGCGACGGCGACGAATACCGCAACCGGCTGCGCCTTCTGGTGCCGTTCTCGGTGGAACGGCCGGTGGTGCCGCTCGGCGTGCCGGTGATGCGCACATGGTCGAGCCCGTTCGGCCCGCTCGGCACACCGCTGGTCGACCGCGACGATCCGGTCGGTGTCATCGAGGACTTCTTCTCGATGCTGTCGCGCCCGCATCTCAAGCTGCCGAAAGTGTTCGTCCTGCCCGACATCCGGCTCGATGGCCCGGTGGCGAGCCTGCTTGCCACCGTGGCCGAGACGCGCGGCCTGATGCTGGTCACCACCGGCCAGACCCAGCGCCCGGCGCTGGAGAGCGAGCTCGATGGCGATGATTATCTGAAGGCCTCGCTGCGCGCACACCATTATCGCGAGTTCCGCCGCCTGAAACGGCGCCTTGGCGACCTCGGCAAGCTTGAGCATGTCGTGGCGCGCGGCCCCGAAGACATCCGCCACGCCATCGAAGGCTTCCTGACCTTGGAAGCGGCCGGCTGGAAGGGTCGCGAACGCACCGCCATGGCGATCGATCGCTACCGCGCCGCCTTCGCCCGCGAGGCCGTGCACCGGCTGGCCGAGCAGGACATGTGCCGCATCCATTCGCTGACGCTCGACGGCCGCACAATCGCTTGTCTGATCGTCTTCGTCGAAGCCGGCGTGGCCTACACCTGGAAGACGGCCTATGACGAGACGCTGGCCAGCTATTCGCCCGGCACGCTGCTGATGATCGAGGTGACCAGGCAGCATCTCGACGATCCCAACATCATGATGACCGATTCCTGCGCGGTGCCCGACCATCCGGTGATGAGCCGGCTATGGGCCGAGCGCAAGCCGATGGGCACGCTGGTGATCGGCCTGACGCCGGACGCCGACCGCCTGACCCGCCAGGCCGCCTCGCAGCTGCATCTCTACCGCGAAACCCGCAACATGGCCCGTTTGCTGCGCAACCGCATGAAGAGCTTGTTGGGGCGGCGGTAGACGATGATCTCGAACTTCTGCGGCTGGATGGGCAGGCGCCTTGCCGAGACCCCTGCCATTCACACAAATTGCGCAAATCGGCAGACCGGCATGGGCGCTCGGATGCCGCGTAGGATCTAGAGGCTGGAATGATCGCACGACACGGTTTCACTTTCGCAAGCACCGTGATTGCCCTTTGCTTTCTGTCGGGTCTTGCGTCGGCAGCGAACGCCGCCAATGCGTCGGTCTTTCTTGAAGACCATACCTGGACCGAACTGCGCGATCTGGTCGCTGCCGGGACGACGACGATCATTGTCCCTATAGGTGGGACTGAGCAAAGTGGTCCCGCCATAGCTTTGGGCAAGCACAATGTGCGGGTCAAGTTCCTGGCTGAAAAGATAGCCAGCAGGCTGGGCAACGCGTTGGTCGCTCCGGTGATCTCCTATGTTCCGGAAGGGACCATCGACCCGCCGACCGCCCATATGCGGTTTCCCGGAACAATCACCATCAGCGACAAGACTTTCGAACAGCTGCTTGAAGCCGCGGCCCGCAGCTTCAAGCTGCATGGCTTCAGGACCATTGTGCTGATCGGCGACCACGGCGGCTATCAGGCCGACGAGCGCCTTGTGGCCGATCGCCTGAATGCCGAATGGCGCAAAACCCCGGTCCGGGTCTTTGCGGCGCTCGAATACTATCAGATCACCCAGAGCGCCTATGTCGAAAAGCTCTTGTCGGCCGGCGCGACGCAGCCTGAGGTTGGAACGCACGCCGGATTGGCCGACACATCGCTCATGCTAGCTATCGACCCTTCCATGGTGCGCAAGGATCGCCTTGCCGCCCCGAAGCTCAATGCCGACGACGGCGTCTATGGCGGCGATCCGACCCGATCGTCGGCCGCGTTCGGCCAACTCGGCGTAGACCTGATCGTTGATGGAACGACCGAAGCGATCCACGGATTCATCGCAAAGCAGCAGCCCAAATGATCAAGGCATATTGGTGGTTCAAGAGCTTCTGCGCGCCGCTCATGTTTTCGCTCGCGCTGTCGTCGACATCAGCTTCTGCCGGATCGTGTCCGGAAGATTGCAGCGAGCCGCCTCCTTCGCACTCTCCGATCAACATCTACAGCCAGACAACGGCGGATCATTTGAGCCCGGCGACGACAGGCGCGCTGCCCCGCGTCTATGTACCAAATCGCTCGTCCAACAGCGTATCGGTCATCGACACCGTGACCCTCAAGGAGGTCGACAGATTCCCTGTCGGGCGCAAGCCGCAGCACGTCGTTCCGTCTTGGGATCTGAAGACGCTCTGGGTCGCCAACAACGCCAGCGGTACCAACAAGGGCAGCGTGACGCCCATTGAACCCAAGACCGGCAAACCGGGTCACGAAATTCCAGTCGATGACCCTTACAACATGTACTTCATGCCAGACGGAAGCGCGGCCGTCATAGTCGATGAAGCCTATGAGCGGCTCGATCTGCGCGATCCGCATACAATGGCGCTCAAATCGGCGATCCCGACGCCGACCTGCCCCGGTATCAATCATGCTGATTTCTCCGCCGACAATGCCTACGCCATCTTCACATGCGAATACGGCGCTGGCGGCCTCTTGAAGGTGGACCTGAAAAATCAAAAAGTGCTCGGCCACCTTGCCCTGTCGAAGATGGGCATGCCGCAGGACGTCAGGCTTTCCCCCGACGGCAAGGTCTTTTATGTCGCTGACATGATGAACGACGGGGTGTTCCTGATCGACGGAGACAGCTTTTCCGAGATTGGTTTCATCGCCACCGGTATCGGAACGCACGGATTTGTCGTGAGCCGTGACGGGACAAAGCTCTACGTTTCAAATCGCGGCTCGCACAAGATGGAGCAAGGCCGCGCACACGGGCCGGGCAGCGTGACCGTCATCGATTTCGCCACCCGTTCGGTCGTCGGCCAATGGCTCATCCCTGGTGGCGGCAGCCCCGACATGGGAAATGTCAGCGCCGACGGCAAGCAATTGTGGCTGTCTGGTCGCTTTGACAGCGAGGTCTACATGATCGACACGACCTCGGGCGCTGTCACGAAGATCCCGGTTGGCGTTGAGCCTCACGGCCTGACGGTCTGGCCGCAGCCAGGCAGATACTCGCAAGGCCATACCGGCAACATGCGGTGAGATTGATGGCTCGTTAAATGAAATGGTGCCCCTAGCCGGAATCGAACCAGCACTCCTTGCGGAACTCGATTTTGAGTCGAGCGCGTCTACCAATTCCGCCATAGGGGCTCAGGCCGGGCGGCCTGGATGGCGCGGGACTATACGGTTGGAGGCCTGTTCGTCAACTGGCCAATTCTCCGGCGCCCTCAAGATGCGACCAAACTGCGCCTTTCGATTTCGTGACGGGGCTGCCATTGTGCAGCGCGGAAAATCTTTCTAGACAGGCGGCGCATCGAAGTGCTGCACGTCTGAAGGGACGATAGCGCGCTTTGGGTCTGGTTTTTGTGCACGCCGTTGTCCCGAAAACGCTGCGCACCTTTGGGTGACATGCATTAGGAGTGCCGATGCTTCGCGGACTTTACGACTGGACCTTGTCGCTGGCGGCCCGCAAATCCGCCGAATGGTGGCTGGCCTTCATCGCTTTCGTCGAAAGCTCGGTGTTCCTGGTGCCGGCCGACGTGCTGTTTTTGCCCATGGCGCTGTCGCGGCCGGATCGCGCCTACCGCTACGCGCTGATCGCCACCGTTGCCTCGGTGCTGGGTGGCATCGCCGGCTGGTTCATCGGCCACTACGCCTATGACGCGGTGGCGCGGCCGATCCTCGAATTCTACGGCAAGTATGACGAATTCGAAGCCCTGCGCACCTCATCGGGCGTCGGCTTCATCATCCTGATGCTGATCACCTCGGGCGCTGCCCATCTGCCGCCGATCAAGGTGGTAACGATCCTGTCCGGGGTTATCGGCGTCAATCTGGCGCTGTTCATCGTGCTGGCGATCGTGGCGCGCGGCGCCCGCTTCCTGCTGCTCGCCTGGCTGCTGCGCCGCTATGGCGAGCCGATCCGCGAATTCATCGAAAAGCGCCTTGGCCTGATCGCCGGCGGCGCGGCGGCTGCCCTGATTTTGCTCTATATCGTCGTCAAATACGCGTTCTGAACACAGCCTTCGCAAGCCGGACGGAGCCGATCGAAATGACCGCGACCATGAATGCCGACACCGGACGCCAGCGGACGCGCACGGCCTTGTTCCTCGCCGTCGCCATGGCCGCCACCGTCGGCTCGGCGCTCGGCTTCCAGTATCTCGGCGGCTACATCCCCTGCCACCTCTGCCTGGAACAGCGCACACCCTACTACATCGGCGTGCCGCTGATGGTGCTGGCGGTGATTGCCTCGATGCTGCACGCACCTAGCTGGCTGACGCGCGGCCTGCTGGCCGTCGGCGGCCTCTTGATGCTCTACGGCCTCTATCTCGGCGTCTACCACTCCGGTGTCGAATGGCAGTGGTGGGCCGGCCCGACCGATTGCACCGCGGGCGCCGGACCGGTCGACACCGGCGGCAAGGGCGTGCTCGACGCGCTCGACAAATTCGTGCCGCCATCCTGCGACAAGGCCGCACTGCGCATCCTCGGCCTGTCGCTGGCCGGCTGGAACGCCATCGCCAGCCTTGTCTTGGCCGCTATCGCCTTCCGCGGCGCCCTCACCCGAGACTGAGTCACCAAGACTGAGCCGACGCGAGATCGTTCAAAGAATTCGGCAGGCTGAGTCGTAAGGAGTGATTGTCGAGAACCGAAGCGGAGCGGACATCCAGCATGTCCCGGAAAAGTGGTTCCGGTTTTCCGATAAGGACATGCGGCAAAGCAAAGTATCCGTGAACATCGGAAGCGCAGACAGTCGCTGCAGACGGCCAGCCTCCCGAATTCTCGGACGATCTCAGGGTTCGAGTTCGACATCCCAGTAGAGATAATCCATCCAGCTCTCATGCAGATGGTTGGGCGGGAACAGGCGACCGTTGTTGTGCAGATCGTGCACTGTCGGCTGGAAAGGCTTCTGCAGCGGCCACATCTTGGCATGCGCAGGCATCATGCCGCCCTTCCTCAAATTGCAGGGCGAGCAGGCGGCAACGACATTCTCCCATGTCGTCGCGCCGCCGCGGTGGCGGGGAATGACGTGATCGAAGGTCAGATCCTCCGGCGTGCCGCAGTACTGGCACTGGAAGCGGTCGCGCAGGAAGACGTTGAAGCGGGTGAAGGCCGGATGCCTGGACGGCTTCACATAGGCCTTCAGGCTGACCACGCTCGGCAGCTTCATCGAGAAGGTCGGCGAGGAGACGGCGTGCTCGTATTCGGCGACGATGTTCACCCGGTCGAGGAACACCGCTTTGATGGCATCCTGCCACGACCAGAGCGACAGGGGGTAATAGCTGAGCGGACGGTAATCCGCATTCAGCACCAGTGCTGGAAGCCCATCCGGAGATACGGCGACCGTCACGTGTTTACCTCCTTGGTTCTAGACCCGAACGGCGCGGATACTGTAAGCCCGACATGACAGGGATGTGAAGCGGATTGTCGCGCCGCTGAAGCGCCAAAAATACATGATTTTTATGCTTTTTTGCGGATTCAGGCCGGTGGCGCGGCGTCCCGTCCTCTGGTTTCGCGATAATAGGACCAGAAAAGCCGTGATGCGACACCTCGCCACGGGCTCCATGATTCGGCCAATGCGATCAGTGTTTTCTCCGGCGGACGCGGCTCGATGCCGAGCGCGTGGCCGACCGCGCTCTGCAGCGCGACGTCGCGTGCGGGGAAGATGTCGGGGTGTCCGGCGGCAAACAACAGGTACACTTCCGCCGTCCACGGGCCGATGCCGGGCACCGCCGTCATCGCCGTGATCGCCTCCTGGGCATCGAGCGAACAGAGGTGATGAAGGTCGAGGCCGTCGACCACGGCCTGGGCAACAGCGATCAGGCCGCGCTGCTTCGGCCGCGACAGGCCGGCCTCGCGAAACATGTCTTCGCCGGCGGCAAGGATCGCCTGCGGCGTCAGAGGATCGACGAGCTTGGTCAACCGGCCGAAGATGGCATCGGCGCTGGCGCGGGACACCTGCTGTGAAACGACGATCGACGCCAGGCTCCTGAAACCCGGCTCTGAGAGCCGCAGCGGCACCTCGCCGGCCATGCCGCGCACCTTTTCCAGGCGCGGGTCGATCACGCAAAGCGCATCGAGCCCACGGGCAATGTCGTCTGATGTCACGATACGCTGCATGCTTTCTTGTTCCTTGACCGTCGACAAGGTAGCAATTGGCGAAGCGCCGCAAAACATGATTGCCGCCGAAGAGATGACACTCCTGACATTCCGCTTCGCCCCCAGCCCCAACGGCGACCTGCATCTCGGCCACGCTTATTCGGCGCTGCTCAACCAGAAACTGGCGGCACAGACGGACGGCCGCCTGCTGCTGCGCATCGAAGATATCGACACGACGCGCTGCACGCCGCAATTCGAGGCAGGCGTGCTTGCCGATCTGAAATGGCTTGGGCTTGGCTGGGAAGAGCCGTTGCGCCGCCAGTCCGAGCATTTCCCCGAGTATAAGGCGATGCTTGACCGGCTGATCGCGGAAGAACTCGTCTATCCCGCCTTCATGAGCCGTGGCGAGATACGCGCTTTCATCACCGACAGCGAAGGGAACGGACGCGACTGGCCGCGCGATCCCGACGGCGTGCCGCACTACCCCGCAGCCGACAAGGCTCTGCCGGTCAAGGAGCGCAAGCGGCGGATCGCCGAGAACACGCCCTTCGCCTGGCGGCTGGATGTCGATGCCGCCATGGCGCGTGTCGGCAAGGACCTGTCTTGGGCCGAATTCGTCGACGGCACGCTTTCCGCGACCCGATCGGTCGAAGCCCGCCCGCGGGACTGGGGCGACGTGATCGTCGCGCGCCGCGACATCCCGACCAGCTACCACCTCGCGGTCGTCATGGACGATGCCCTGCAAGGCGTCAGCCACGTCGTGCGCGGCCAGGACCTGTTTTCGGCCACCGGCGTCCAGCGCCTGCTGCAGCAACTCCTGGGGCTGCCGCAGCCTGCCTATTTCCATCATCGCCTCGTCCTCGGGCCGGATGGACGAAAGCTGTCCAAGAGCTTCGGCGACACCGGCCTTGCCGCCTTGCGCCATACCGGCGCATCACCGGATGACGTCAGGCAACTGGTCGGGCTTTGAGCGCGGCGCGGTCAAGGCAACGCATGTCGAACTTGACGCCCGTTGAATTCCGGTGATGCATGGATCAATGGTTTCGTTTTGCGCGCCGGGTTGAAGCGCAGTAGAGCAGCGCCACGGTCAACTCCCTCCAGCGCGGCGGTCTGCGGAACATGCACAGCATCAAGCGGTTCATTCCCGCCACCTTCGTTGTCCTGTGGGCGACCGGCTTTATCGGCGCGCGCTACGCCATGCCATGGGCGGAGCCGTTCACCTTCCTTGCCGCACGGTTTGTCATCGCCGCCATCCTGCTGGCTGTCCTGATGCTTGTGCTGGGCTCGAAAAGAGCCACTCGCGAGGAGGCATTGCATGCCACCGGCGCTGGCATCCTGATGCACGGCGTCTATCTCGGCGCCGTCTTCTGGGCCATCCACAGGGGCATGCCGGCCGGCTTTTCGGCCCTGATCGTCGGCCTGCAGCCGCTGATCACGGCGGTGCTTGCGGGCAAATTTCTCGGCGAGGCGATCCTGCCGCGCCATTGGGCGGGCCTTGGCATCGGCCTCATCGGCATCGTCATCGTGCTGTGGCCGAAGCTCGGCGCGCTCGGCGGCGGCGTGACCGCGGCGACGCTGACCGCCTCGCTGGTCTCGGTGCTCGGCATGAGCGCCGGCACCATCTGGCAGAAGCGCTTCGCTTCCGGCGGCGACCTCGTCGCGGCGACCATGTGGCAATATGTCGGCGGCGCGGCTGTGATGATCCTGGCGGCACTGGCCTTCGAGACGCACAAAGTCGTCATCAACGGCGAACTGATCTTCGCCATGGCCTGGCTGGTGCTGGTGCTGTCGCTCGGCGCCATCTTCCTGCTGATGGTGATGATCCGCGACGGCGAGATGTCGAAAGTGGCCTCGCTGTTCTACCTGGTGCCTGCGGTGACGGCCCTCATCGCCTGGGCCTTGTTCGACGAGCAGCTCAACGCGCTGCAGATTGTCGGCATGGCGATCACCACATTCGGCGTCGGCCTGGCGACGGCTCGGCCGAACAAGGGAGGAATTGTAGAACTGAGGAATTGAGGAACCCAAGCGACAGCCCGTTCTTCAATTCTTCAATTCTTGATTTCCGACTCATCCGACCCGCGCACGGGCCTCCAGATAGCGGCTGATCGCGGCATTGAGTTCGCCGCCGAGGATGAAGATCGCCGAGACCATGTAGAGGAAGACCACGGCGATCATGATCGAAGCCAGGCCGGCATAAGTCGTCACATAGGACGAGAAGTGGTCGAGATAGCTGGCGAAGATGGTCGAGCCGATAAGCCATGCCGCCAGCGTGAAGATGATGCCCGGCACCAGCGAGACGAAGCGGCGCTTGCCTGCCGGCAGCCAGAAATGGACGGCAAACAATCCGCCGACAATGACCGCCGAGGCGATGACATAACGCCACAGCGTGATTGTGCCCATATAGGGCTTGATCCCGTCAATATGGGCTTCGGCGAGCCGCGCCAGCAGCGGCGCGAACACCAGGAGCACGCTGATCGCCAGGAAACCGGCGGTGGCGATGAGAACGAAGATGATGCTCTGCACCCGGCGGTAGATGATGCCGCGCGTTTCCGAGACGCGATAGGCGCGGTTGAGCGACGTGCGCAGCGCCTCGATGCCGTTCGAGGCAAAATAGGCGGCAAGCACCACGCCGTAGGTCAAAAGATCGGTGCGCCTGACGGTCAGCACATTGAGCACTTCGCGCGCGATCGGCTTGGCGATCTGTTCGGGCCAGGTGTCGAAGACCAGGTGCACGGCCGTGTCGGAGAACGCCTGCGCGCCGAGGAAGCTCGCCAGCGTCGTGGCAAAGATCAGGAAGGGGAACAGCGCCATCAGCGAGGTGATCGCCAGATGGCTGGCCATCGCCCAGCCGTCATCGGTGTTGAAATGGCCAAGCGCGTCGTAGAGGACCCGCTTGAGGGCTACGATCTTCCGCATCAAGAACCGCGCCCTCCAATTGTCTCCACGCCGGGAATATGGGAAGGGATTGCGGCAAATGGCAACCCTTGACGACACCACGAACAGTCCGGCGCAGGAATTGCGCTCGATCATCGTCACCGGCGCATCTTCTGGGATAGGCGCGTACTGCGCCCGTGCGTTGAAGGCTGAAGGCTGGCGGGTGTTCGCGACGGCGCGCAAGCCGCAGGACATCGCCGCGCTCGAAGCCGACGGAATCGAGTCTTTCTATCTCGATTATTGCGAGCCGGACTCCATCGCCGCGCTGGTGACGGCGGTGCTCGACCGCACCGGCGGCCGGCTCGACGCCCTGTTCAACAATGGCGCCTATGCGCAGCCTGGAGCCGTCGAGGACCTGCCCGTTGCAGCGCTCAAGGAGCAGTTCGAGGCGAATTTCTTCGGCTGGCATGACCTGACCAGCCGGCTGGTGCCGGTGATGCGCAGCCAGGGTCACGGCCGCATGGTCCACTGCTCGTCGATCCTCGGCCTGACGCCGGTGCGTTTTCGCGGCGCCTATTCGGCGTCGAAGCACGCTCTGGAGGCCCTTATGCTCTGCCAGCGCCAGGAACTGGCCGGCAGCGGTATCCATGTTTCGTTGATCGAGCCAGGGCCTGTGAAGTCAAAGATAGCCAGCAATGGCCTCACCTGGTTTCTCAGGAATATCGACCACGAGAATTCCGTGCACCGCGTGGACTATGCAGCGCAACTCGAGCGGCTGCGGGCCGGCGGCAGCCAATCGGCCTTGAAGCCAGGGCCGGAAGTGGTTCACGCGGCGCTGCGCCATGCACTTCTGTCGCGGCGCCCGCGCCCGCACTATGTGGTAACAGTGCCGGCCAAAATCGGTGCGGTGCTCAAACGCATCCTGCCCGCATCGATGCTCTACCGCATCCTTGCCAAACGCGCCTGAATCAACCGAACTGGGAACACACCATGGCAACCGTCTTCAACATCCTCGCCATTCTGGTCATGGTCGCCGTAGTGGTCGTGCTTGTTCGCGGCCTCATCAACATGATGCGCGGCGGTTCCGGCGTCACTTCGAACAAGCTGATGCAGGCACGCGTCATGCTGCAGGCGGTGGCGCTGGTGCTGATCCTGCTGGCGGTGTATTTCACCCGCAAGTGAGGATATCGGCAGCCGGGGAGGCGAAATGGTCAAGCTCAACAAGATCTATACCCGCACCGGCGATGATGGCACCACGGGTCTCGGCACCGGCGAACGGCGGCTGAAATCCGATCTGCGGGTGGACGCCTACGGCACGGTCGACGAGGCCAATGCCTGCATCGGCATCGCCCGGGTCCACACGGCAGCGACCCATCCGGCGATAGACGCCATGCTTTCCCGCATCCAGAACGATCTCTTCGACCTCGGCGCCGATCTTGCCGTGCCCGACGACGGCAAGCCGCTCGGCTATGAGCCGCTTCGCATCGTCCCCGTGCAGACCGACCGGGTCGAGAAGGACATCGACCTGCTCAACAAGGAGCTTCAGCCGCTCAAATCCTTCGTGCTCAATGGCGGCATGCCGGCAGCGGCGGCACTTCACCTCGCCCGCACCGTGGCGCGGCGAGCCGAACGGCTGATGGTGGCACTGGCCCAGGACCCGCGCGAACACGTCAATCGCGACGGACTGAAATACATCAACCGCGTCTCGGATTTCCTGTTTGTCGCCGCCCGGGCGGTCAATGACAACGGAAACGCCGACGTGCTATGGGTTCCCGGCAAGAACCGCTGATTGTCGAAAGCGGAAGAGGGCCTGGGGCATGTTCATCCCGCTTTACGACACCAACAGGCTGCGGCACATCCGCCTGCAATACGTGACGATCGGACTGATCGTGGTCAACGCCCTGGTCTACCTCGCCACCGCGCTCGGCGGCGAGAGTTTCTCCAATGCCGCCGTGCTTGGTCTCGGCTTCATCCCGTCGGTCGTCCATGACACCGCCGAGCTTGATCCCCGTTTTATCGTCATCCCCGAAAGCCTGAGCTACCTCACCTATTCCTTCCTGCACGCCGACATCTTCCACCTCGGCGGCAATATGCTGTTCCTGTGGGTGTTCGGCGACAATGTCGAGGATGCGCTGGGCCACATCCGCTACCTCATCTTCTACCTGTTATGCGCCGTCGCCGGAGCCGCCTTCCAGGGCCTTGTCGCCTGGGATTCGCAGGTGCCGCTGATCGGCGCCTCGGGCGCCATCGCCGGCGTGGTCGTCGCCTATCTGATCCTTTATCCCAGGGTGAAGGTCTGGGTGCTGGCCTTTGCCCGCATCCCGCTCCGCATCCCTGCCTTCATCCCGCTCATCCTGTGGGTGCTGTTCCAGGTGGTGATGTTTGCCGCCGGCGGCGAGGACCAGATTTCCTGGGCCTGCCATATCGGCGGCATCATCGCCGGCGCCGTTCTGGTGCTTGTCCTGCGCAGCCGCGGCGTGCCGCTGTTTGCCGGCGCTGACGACGATGCCGCGGTCGCCGCTCCCAACCAGCCGCAGGCCACTGCTGAACCGGTGGCGCCTGAGCCACCCGCAGCGACGCCGCGTTGGGGGCGCGGAAACGCTTCCAGTTCGGACTGAACCGATTTGAGCCGCTTGCAGCGTATTGACGTGCAGGGTTGCCGCAACTACGGAAACGTCACCGCCGCAGCCTAAGGCGGTCAAAGACCAGAATTTCCATCCGGCCAGAATTCCGTCTGGCCGGAATTCAGTCAGGAATGTCGGCTTTCGACAACTCAGAAAGGGCGCAGGCTGTTATAGCGCGCCCAACTAGCGTGAAGAGGTGACAGGCAAATGAAGATCCTTGTGCCCGTGAAGCGGGTTGTGGATGCGAACGTCAAGGTTCGCGTGAAGGCTGATGGTTCGGCGGTGGAGCTCGCCAACGTCAA